>CBDDTF010000003.1:0-1112500 GCA_965233705.1 Algihabitans sp.
CGGTGGTGAGCCGGTCGCGCACCACCGACAACGCGGCGAACCTCGCGCCGTCCTTCCTCGACGCCGTGGTGGGCCGCTATGCCGGCACGCGGCTCGGGCGGCAGGAGCTCGATGGCGAGCTGATCGAGGACCGGCCCGACGCGCTCTGGACGCGGGAGGGGATCGAGGCCGCGCGCCGGGACGGGATGCCGGAGCTTCGGCGGATCGTCGTGGCGGTGGACCCGCCCGCCTCCTCGAAGGCCGGGGCCGATGCCTGCGGGATCGTCGCCGCCGGGCTCGGGCCGGACGGGCATGCCTATGTGGTCGCCGACGCCACGTTGGGCCGGGCGAGCCCGCAGGCCTGGGCCGGCGCGGCCCTGGCGCTCTACCATCGCCTGGAGGCGGACAGCCTCGTGGTCGAGGTCAACCAGGGCGGCGAGATGGCCATCGCGGTCATCGCCGAGGTCGACGCCTCGGTGCCGGTGATCCCGGTTCGGGCGACGCGCGGCAAGTATCTGCGGGCCGAGCCGGTCTCGGTGCTCTACGCGCAGGGCCGCGTCCACCATGTGGGCAGCCTGCCGGCGCTCGAGGACGAGCTCTGCGATTTCGGGCCGGGCGGCCTCTCCAGCGGCGCCTCCCCCGACCGCCTCGACGCCCTCGTCTGGGCGTTGACTCACCTGATGCTGGGGCAGAGGGCCGAGCCGCGGATCCGGAGGATGTGAGCGCATTCCCCTCTCCCCGCCGGGCGGGGAGAGGACGTCGTCCTCCCCTTGCCGGGAGGCGACGTGAGCCCGGCAGGGCGAGGGTGAGGGGGTCTCTCCGGGTATGGCTCCTTCGGACGCGCCCCCTCACCCTCGGCTGCCGCCTCGCCGCATGCGGGGAGAGGGGACTGCGCAACGGCCACCGCCTTCTCAGGATCGACCTGCGCCGCCCCTCTCCCGGTCGCTCCGCGACCACCCTCCCCCGCAGAGGGGGGAGGGTTGTTCCCCGTCGAGGACATTCCCATGCCGAACCTTCTCGCCCGCCTGGCGCGGGCCGCCTTTCCCGTGGCCGAGACCAAGGCGGCGCCGGTTTCCGGCCTCGGCATCGCCTTCTATGGCGAGGGCCGGGCGGTCTGGACCGCGCGGGATTACGGGGCGCTGGCGCGGGAGGGGTTCCAGCGCAACGCCATCGTCCACCGGGCGGTGCGGCTGGTGGCGGAGGCCGCGGCCGCCCTGCCCCTTGTGCTGACGGACCGGGCCGGGCCGCATCCGCTCCTCGCCCTCCTCGCCCGGCCGAATGCCCGCGAGGGCGGCGCGCGCCTGCTGGAGACTCTCTACGGACACCTGATGGTCTCGGGGAACGCGGCCTTATGGAGCAAATGCACCAAGCCCTAGGGCGAGGCGCGTTCGGTTCAGACGGCCGGGTGAGGAGCACCCGATGAATCACAACGGAGAGAAGCGTCCCTCTCGCATATGCCTTTGCTCTCAGGCAGGTTGCTTGCCGGTAGGCAGGAGCGGTGGATGCGGAATTGGTTCAAGCGGTGGAGCTCTTTTGACAGCGCCCGTTCGCTCGGTGACTACGTTTTCTGGGGCGTTTGCATTCTCTTCAATACAAGTGGCGCTGCCTTGACGGCGTGGGCGGCGGCTTACACGCAGTGGTATTGGGATGCGTATGGCTTGATAGGCGTAGCGTTTGCCTTTCTGGTGGCCGTCGTAATCATTCCTCTTGGTACGACAATATTCGCTGGCGGCGCTTTAATTGCTGCGAAGGCTAAGCACACCTGGCGGAATACGACGCCTTCCCTGAATGGGGGGCATGAAAACAAGAGCCTTGAAGATTTGCAATCCGGCATCAATGAAAGTGCCGTCGATGTAAATCGAAAGCTGGATGCGTTAAAGGATACGCTTGTAGAATTATCTCAGAGGACAAGCGAAATTGACGGAGTTGTGAGGCAACATTCTGGAAGTTTTACCTCGCTGGAATTAAAATCTAGCGAAAATGCGAAAGCTCTTGGTGAGGTATGGGCTTCGATTGAAGCGGCACGAACCGATCACAGAGCGCTGCATGACCGCGTTTATGACGTTTTTAAAGCGAAACAGATAGAAAGCTTTATGCTAAGGGTTGATTCGGAAATCAAAGCACTTGTTCCATATTTAAAATATCCAACCGTCCATCCAGAACAAAAGATAAAATGGGACGAGTGGGAAGCTTGCTTTACCGATTTCAAATCTAAGCTTGAAAATTTTGCCACGTACTACTCGCGATATGGAGAAATAAAAGATGACTTATTTAGCCTATCGCAGGATATTTTAAAAATCTGGAAACTGGACTTGTAGCTTCGAGGCTTTCGAAAATCAGGATCAGATTATTGATTACAAAATAATGTCAATTTATCTCAGAAATTACGAAACTGTTTCGCCGGGGGTGCTCGGGAAAATCAGGTCCAAAGCCTACGTCTAATCCCGCAAGACGATTTCCTTGGCTCCAATGGCCTCTAGGCACTGCAATAGAAATACAGCTGTGAAGCCGCCACGGCTGATCTTATTCGCGATATTGCGCTCCGTTTCCTCGACGCCGAGCGGGGCCAGCTTCTCGACTAGCTCGCGGTAGCTAACGCCTTTCCGCTTCAACTCGGCTTTGAGGAGGTTCTTCGCGCGGGCCTGCCACTCGGTCTCATTGGCCTTCGTCATCATCGCTCCTGGGGTGAATGTCTCCATATACGATATATACCCCCTTGATCTGATGACCAAACATCACCATATTCGATGTATCGACATCGGATTTGGCGACAGTGACCCAACACTTCCTCCTCTCGGCAGCTGCCCGCACCCTCTCGCTCAAGGCGATCTACAAGGGCGGCGAGGACAAGGCCTACCAGACCTTCAAGCGCCTTCGCTGGCCTGAGACGGACGGTGAGCCCGTGTGCCCCGGCTGCGGTTGCCTTGACCACTACGACATCTCGACCCGTCGTCGCTTCAAGTGCGCGGGCTGCGGCAAGCAGTTCAGCGTCACCAGCGGAACCATCTTCGCTTCGCGCAAGCTGGCCTTCACCGACCTGTGCGCCGCCGTCGCCATCTTCGTGAACGCGGTTAAGGGCTTGTCGGCTCTCCAACTCGGCCGTGACCTGTCGGTGTCCTACAAGACGGCCTTCGTCCTCGCTCACAAGCTGCGCGAGGCCCTTTCGGCTGAGACGCGCGGCCTTGGCCTCGACGGCGAGGTCGAGATCGACGGCGCGTACTTCGGCGGCTCGGTTCGTCCTGAGAACCGCAAGGAAGACCGCAAGGATCGTCGCCTCAAAGCCAACTTGAGCCCTGAGCGTCGGGTTGTCATCGTCATGCGCCAGCGCAAGGGCCGCACCCTGACGTTCGTCGCCAAGCGCGAAGCCGAGGGCGTCGCCCTGGCCGAACAGCACGTTGCCAAGGGCTCCAAGGTCTACGCCGACGAAGCCGGTCACTGGGACGACCTGAACGTCGCCTTCCCTGACATGGGCCGCATCAACCACTCTGAGGCTTACTCGGCTGACGGCGCCAACACGAACCAAGCCGAGAGCTTCTTCGCCCGTCTGCCGCCGCATGGTGTCGGGCCAGCACCACTTCGTCACCGCTCGCTACCTTCACCAGTACGCCGCCGAGGCTGCTTGGAAGGAGGATCACCGCCGCGATCCGAACGGCATCGCCTTCGCTCGCACCATCCGTCTCGCGCTCGTCTCGCCGAAGTCCTGGGCCTTCTGCGGCTACTGGCAGCGCCGCCGCACCGTGAAGGCAGCCTAATGGCCGAGTCAGTCACCATCATCCAACTACGCGCCAAGCAGGAGGAGTTGCAGGACGCCATTGCGTACCTTGAAGGGAAGCTGACGGAGGCGCGGGCCGACCTCCTCCACGTCAGCGCGGTCCTGCGGTTGTTCGAGACGAACGGTAAGGTTCAACAGTTCCCCGCCCATGTGAACCTCTCGCGCATGTTCAGTGCGGGCGAACTGTTCGCGCTCGCTACCAAGGCTCTGACGGAGAAGGGCGGGCCGATGACGACGCGCGAGCTAGGGGCCTATGTCATCAAATCGAAGGGCTGGGACACGATTGACCCGATCCTGGGCCGGGGCGTCACCCACAAGCTCGTCTACGTGATGAGCAAGGCCCACAAGCGGGGCCGTGTACGAGCGATGGGATATGAGAGAGGCGTGCGGGTTTGGGGGCTGCTAGAGTCCGACACTTGAGCGAGGGAGTTGCCGACCCGCTCTAAGTTGCTAAGAATGGCAGGGCATTCGTAGAAGCTGCTTGGTCCGGGATATGGCGTGCGGCCCCTGCAAAAGCGGAATTTTACCGCGGGTCCGCGATAATTATGGCCGTAGAGTTGAGTCAGTTATTACAGTTGCTTGCCGGTCAGCGAGCCGTACTAACAATTGGCGCCGCGCCAAGGCCAGTAGCGCAGCTGATTGATTGCATCCCCGGTATTGTTAACTTGGGATCAAAAGAAGCAAAGCATATCTTTGAAAGTCATGACGATATGACTGGCGAAGATCTAATGCTCTTAACGTTTGCCGTCGAAAAAGGCAGATACTACAAAGACCCCAAAAGGCCAGAATCCCTTTCGGTTGTCTACCATAGCTGTTTAACGGGCAAACCTTACCTTTTGGCCTTGAAGCGCGTTGGCCGAGGCGAGCTATGGATAGCGACTTACCATCATACGAATGAAAAGAAGATCAAGCAGCGGCAAGGCAAGTGGCCGCTATTATACGAACCTAATTAGCCAAAATGGTTTAGGGTAGGCGGGCACCCCTGGGGAGGGGTGCCCACCGTTTCCAAGCTTGGTAGGGCCTGTCATGAACCCTACAAACTCCGACGCCTTCCCGAGGCGCAGGCTACGGCTGACAGAATTCCACCGCGTCACAAGCTAGGCCATGCAAAGGTCGCCCGTTCGCATTTATGATTTATAAACAAGTCAAGCGGACACGGAAATATCCCAACCGTTCACAAATTATTACCCGCCCATCCACAGGCGGCGTTTTTGTCTAAGTAGCTGATACGCAATCGGGAATTTTATCCACAGCCTTTTCCGTCAACAGGGCAGATACAAATCCAAAACGGCCTGAGTGATTGCCCCGGCATCTCAGGTGCCGCCGTTTCTGTTTGGGGCACGAATAAAATCGGCAACCCCAACTCAGGTGAGTGCGCCCGTCGAAAGATGGCCTCATAACGCTGTTCTCCCGAAGAGGAGAACTCACGCGTCGGTAATCAGATCGCTGGGGCCTTACCTCCACGCCAATCTGGTGACCTTATGTTCAACGTCTCCAATCCGGAAGAAAACCACGCTCCCGAGTCAACTCAGGATCTTATTCTCTACACGATGCAATTGAGTTGCGACATTCGAGCAGAGCTAGCTCAAAGCCGTGCGCTTCTACGGGAGTCGAGAGAGATCCTTCGCGAAATGTCGTCTCTCAAGATGAACTACGAATACCCTCCGATAGCGCCGCCCGACACGACCGCCACTTAATCGACAGGCGGGAACAGCTCAATGAACCGCATGCCGTCCCACAGTTCGACGGCGTGGCCGTCTACCATGGACCTTGCCCGTTCCAGTGCCTGATCGTCGTCTTGAACGGAGAGGCGAACCATGCCGATAACGGCCCCGCTCTTCGCGAGCAGGATTGCGCGATAGGCAGGCGGTCGTGGCTCGCTCAGAGCATCCATGCGGGATCGAGGTGCATCGGGCATCGCATCGCTGTCCGTTGGAAGCGGGAGCGCACGACGCTCTCAGTCATCGGCACCAAGGGTCGAGGCCGACGATGGCCAACCTTAGCCGAACTATTTGATTGTACACAATGGGTATTGCACAGCCCTTGGTGCATTTGCTCCATAAGGCCGGGGGAACGCCTATCTCGAAGCCTTGAGCCTCGACGGCACCCCGCGCGAACTCCACGCTCTGCGTCCCGACCGGATGCGGGTGGTGCCCGGCCCCGACGGCTGGCCCATCGCCTACGACCATACCGTCGGCGGGCGGGTTCTGCGGCACGACCAGACCCGCGAGGGCGTGCCGCCGATCCTCCACCTCACCCTGTTCCACCCGGCCGACGACCATTACGGCCTGTCGCCGATGGAGGCGGCGGCGGTGGCGCTCGACATCCACAACGCCGCCGGGGCCTGGAACAAGGCCCTCCTCGACAATGCCGCCCGGCCCTCCGGGGCGCTGGTCTACGCCACCTCCACCGGCGCGACGTTGAGCGACGCGCAATTCACCCGCCTCAAGGGCGAGCTGGAGGCGAATTACCAGGGCGCGGCCAATGCCGGGCGGCCGCTGCTGCTGGAGGGCGGCCTCGATTGGAAGCCGCTCTCGCTCTCGCCGAAGGACATGGATTTCGTGGAGGCCAAGGCCGCCGCCGCCCGCGAGATCGCCCTGGCCTTCGGCGTGCCGCCCCTGCTGCTGGGCCTTTCCGGCGACAACACCCACGCCAATTACGCCGAGGCCAACCGCGCCTTCTATCGGCAGACGGTGATCCCGCTGGCGCGCCGCACCGCCGAGAGTCTCGCCCAATGGCTGGAACCCGCCTTCGGCCCCGCCCGCCTGGAGCCCGATCTCGACGCGATCGAGGCCCTGGCGCCGGAGCGGGAATCGCTCTGGCGCCGGGTCCAGGCGGCGGACTTTCTCACCGAGGCGGAGAAACGCGAGGCCGTGGGCTACGGGACGGCGTTATAGGTTCGTCAGTTCCAGGTGTGCAGCACCGTGCGCCAGTCCTTGCCCTCGCGCTCCAGGACGTTGACCCAATTGCCCTCGAACGTCTTCTTCGCGCCCCCCTCGCCGGGGCCGGACATGGACCAGCGCCCGGTGACGAGGAGAACGTCCCCCTTCATCTGCGCCGAGTTGACCTTGATCGCGTGCTCCTCGAACCCCTTCGCCTTCAGCCCGGCGAAGAAGGCGCCGATCTTGTCGGCGCCGGACACCGCTGCGCCCTTCGGGATCACCATCGCATCGGTCGCGTAGAGGGCCTTGAGGCCGTCCATGTCGCCGGAATTGTAGGTCTTGTCCCAGCGGGCCGCCGCGGCCTGGGCATCGGCAGTGGGATCCGCGGCCGAGGCCGGGATCGGACCAAGCAGGCACAGCAGAACGGATGCGATGCATAGCTTAACGCTCAAGCTCATGATGATCCCCCGTTTCCGATTCGCAGTCGATCGAAGTCGAATAATGTCACTGATCTGCGATCAGGAAAGCGAAATCTTGGTGTACCCGGGCGGATATTGCCAACCCGGACCATCGTCTCGATCGGGGCGCGACGGTTCGGGTGTCACGTCGACCGGCCGGTGGCTTATCCGGAAGGTCCGGCCCGAACGATATCCGTGAGGGTGAAATCCTCGCCCTTGAACAGCAGGACCGCCTGATGGGCTCTCGCGCAGGCATAGGCGTGGCAATCGCCCATGTTGAGGGACGCCGGATGCCGGCCCTTGCCGAAGCGCTCATAGGCTTCGACGGCGAGTTCGAACTCACGCCCGGCAATCGGAACGAGGCGGATTTCCGCCTCCTCGCACGTCAGGCGAACCCGTTCGCGGGCCGCCTCGACCGTGAAGGCGTAGCTGCGCACGAGGCCCGCGATGGTTTCCCAGAGCGAGAGCGCCGAACACAGCCTGTCGGGATCGGTCTCCAGGATATCCGCGAACGCGTCGGCCTCCGCCTCGCCGGCGATGATCGCGATCAGGGCGGAGGCATCGACGAAGAGCGTCACTCTCCGCTCAGGTCGTCGAAGAAGGCCTTGTCGGCGGCCTGGCCCGTGGGCTTCGGCAGCGGATGACGGGCCCTCAAGGCGGCGAGGCGTTCGCGCAGCGGCACCGGAGGGGTCAGGCGGCCCAGTTCGGCCGTGACGGCCCGGCGCACAGCCTCGGATTTGGTGACGCCGGACGCTTTCGCAAGCGTCGCCACGAGGCCCGCCGTCTCGTCGTCCTTGATGTAGAGCGGCACACGCACCTCCGGGATATCCTCGGCATGATGAGGATATCCCGCCTTCTCCCCCCTGTCACCCCACCCTTCGGGAGCCCTCCATGGACGGCCATTTCACCGGCTATGCCAGCCTGTTCGGCGTGCCCGATCTCGGCAACGACGTCGTGTCCGCCGGCGCCTTCGCGGTGAGCCTCGGCGAGCGCGGGGCCGCGGGTGTGCGGATGCTGTTCCAGCACGATCCGGCCGAGCCGATCGGGCGCTGGCTCTCCCTGCGCGAGGATGCGCGCGGCCTGCGGGTGGAGGGGCTGATCAACCTCGCCGTCCAGCGCGGGCGCGAGGTCGACGCGCTGATGCGCGGGGGCGGCCTCGACGGTCTGTCCATCGGCTTTCGCACCTTGCGGTCGAGCCCGCAGCGCGGCGGCCTGCGCCGCCTGCTCGCAATCGACCTCTGGGAGATTTCCCTCGTCACCTTCCCACTCCTGCCCGGCGCCCGCGCCGCTGTGCCGGACGGGACGGTGACGCCCCTCGCCCGCGAGTTGCGCGCCTTCGCGCACCGGCTCGCGCCGCGTGGCGCGCCGTCCCCCCGGACGGCCTCCGCCCCCTCCCCCTTCACCCAGCAGACGAGGTTCGCATGAGTGTTCACGTTTCGCCGAGCGCCCCGGAGACCAAGGCCGATCCGCACGGCTTTCTGGAAAACCACGCCCTTCTGGAAAACAAAGCGGCGCGCCCCGCCTCCGACGCCGAGGTGGGCGCCGCCATGGGCGAACTCTCCCGCGCCTTCGAGGCCTTCAAGGAGACCAATGACGGCCGGCTCGCCGAACTCGAGGGGCGCCGCTCCGGCGATGTCCTCACCGAGGAGAAGCTCGCCCGCATCGACGCGGCCCTCGACTCGACGCGGACCCGCCTCGACCGCCTGACCCTGGACGGCCGCCGTCCGCCCCTGGGTGGTGATGGGCCGACCCGTCCGGACCCGGCTTCCGTAGAGCACAAGGCCGCCTTCGACCTCTATGTCCGGGCGGGCGAGAGCGGCGGGCTGAAGCGCCTGGAGGAGAAGGCGCTCTCGGCCGGCTCCGGCCCCGATGGCGGCTATCTCGTGCCGCAGGCCATCGAACGGGACGTGCTGAAGCGGCTCGCCAACCTCTCGCCGATCCGGGCGCTCGCCACGGTGCGCACCATTTCGGGCGGGCTCTACAAGCGCGCCGTCTCCACCACCGATGCGGTCTCGGGCTGGGTCGCCGAGACCGCGGCGCGGCCGCAGACCGACGCTCCGTCCCTCTCTGAACTGAGCTTCCCGGCCATGGAGCTCTACGCCATGCCGGCGGCGACCCAGACGCTCCTCGACGACGCCATCGTCGATATCGACGCCTGGCTCGCCGACGAGGTGGAGACCGCCTTCGCCGAACAGGAGAGCGTCGCCTTCGTCACCGGCAACGGGGTCAGCCGCCCGCGCGGCTTCCTCAGCGTGGACAACGTCGAGAATTCCGCCTGGGTACCGGGCAAGCTCGGCTTCGTCGCCACGGGCGCGGCGGGGGCCTTCCCCAGCGCCAACCCGTCCGACGTGCTGTTCGACCTCGTCTATGCCCTGCGGGCCGGCTACCGCCAGAACGCCAGCTTCGTGATGAACCGCAAGGTCCAGAGCACGATCCGCAAGATGAAGGATGCCGACGGCAACTACCTGTGGCAGCCGCCGGTCTCGGCCGACAGGATCGCGACCCTCCTCGGCTTCCCCGTGGCCGAGGCCGAGGCGATGCCGGATGTCGCGGCCAACAGCCTGTCCATCGCCTTCGGTGACTTCAAGCGCGGCTATCTCGTGGTGGACCGCGCCGGCCTGCGCGTCCTGCGCGACCCCTACTCGGCCAAGCCCTACGTGCTGTTCTACACCACCAAGCGCGTCGGCGGCGGCGTGCAGGATTTCGACGCGATCAAGCTGCTGAAATTCGCGTGAGGCAACGGGGCGGGTCGGCCGGTCACCGGGGGGCGGTCCGCCACGACATTCCGGCGATAGGAGGCTGACGCTCGCCCCGCCGAGTCGCAACCGAGGCGGTGAGAGGGGGGCGTGCTCCTCAGGTGGCCCCGGTGACGAGGGCGATCATCGCCTCGTCACCGGGTCTCGTCGGGCGAAGCTTGACGGGCTGCTGCCCATGGAACCGCCATGCCCGTCCATCGCGGTTCTGCCGTCCGTCGAACGTGGCTTCCGTGGTGCGATATCCCGAAAGGGTCAGGACCACGCCATGATGTCCGTCCGGGCAAGGGATCGCCACGGTCCTCCCCGTATC
Source organism: Algihabitans sp. (assembly GCA_965233705.1). Taxonomy (GTDB): domain Bacteria; phylum Pseudomonadota; class Alphaproteobacteria; order Kiloniellales; family DSM-21159; genus Algihabitans. The sequence goes on from CBDDTF010000003.1 coordinate 10,158, forward strand.
CTCCTTCCACAGCGCCACGGATCTGGACCCGTCCTTGCGGCCGGTGCGGTTCGCACGTTCGATTAGAGCAAGGGAGGTGAAGGTGAGGACGGACGACCCAGGGTCGTCGGCCAGCACCGTAGCGTAGCGCGCGGGCCATCTCTCCGGCACCTGCGGCCCATCCATGAGCAAGGCGAAGACGAGACTCGGGCCGATGGAACGCAGCACGGTATGACAGGGGTCGACCCGGGCCATATCCTCGCAGATCATCGTAGTGAACGTCGATGCTTCACGAAACACGTTCACGTGGATTTCCCGTTTGGGGACCATCGTCTTCTCCCACCACGTCACGCGAGGATCGAGGGCGGCGGCCAGGGCATAGGTCGAGATCTGCGATTCATCGAGGCGCCAGCGATGGTGCTTCGAACGACTCGTCGTGATCGTGCGCGCAAGCCAATCGGGATTGCTGGACTTGAACACGCTCGAGAGCGCGACGTTCGCGACCTCGCCCTTGCAGTTCATGCTCGATCCGGCGACCAGGAATTCGATCGACGGAAAACGGGTGACGACGGCCTCGACGATCCTTTCGTAGATCGGCCAGTCGAGCGCGAGCTCCGGGAAAACCACGCCGTGGAGATGGCCGACATCCTCCATCGACCGTTCGATGAGCTTGATCGTGAAGGCGATGAGAGCGTCGCGCCGGGTCATTCCCCGCGGCTGCCTGCGCCCATTCAACCATTGCTGCTGAAGCTCGAACCACCCCCAGGGCGTCGTATTCGTGACCCCCGAACGATCGGCGTCCTCGGGGGTCAGGCGAACGTGTCCCTTGAACCACTGGGCCGAGATCTGGAATGGGTAGGGGATCAAGAGCAGGTTGAGCGCGTCGTCGTCATCGGACCTCAGCGGTCCGGGCGGCCGTTGCCAGCACGCACGGACGATCCCGCGAGGCGGGAGCGTCGCGAGGTTGTGACTGAAGGTCCGGAGCGTGCAGCCCATCGGAGGTGTGCGCGATTTGGGTTGAACGCAGACCACGTCTGGATCGGCCTGCATGCAGACGGTCGAGTGCTGGGGAAAGTACGTGATGTGGGCTTGCGCCTTCTCCAGCAGGCTCTGGTAGATCCGTTCCTGCGAGCTGTACCAGGCATCGTAGACCCAGCTTGTCGCCGCGCTTCCGGAAGGGACGACCTCGCGGGTCGTTCCGTATCCGAGATCGGCACAGGCTTCGTCCGCGATGACGAGGAGACCGATGGCCGGAAGCCACCAGCGGGCGGGGGGCGCATGAGGGCGATGCTCGACGAACACCGGGTGGCCGGCACATTTACCGACCTCGCTCCATAAGCGCGTCACCAGTTCCGGAACGGCGGCATGGCCCATCCACGTCTGCCCGGACTTCACCCATTCGGCATGCTCGTCGAGGTCCATCAGCAGGGCCGACGCACTCCAATTCGCAGGTTCGTCTCGGGGCACGAGATAGTGGTAGGCGCCCGCCGTCTCCAGAAGATAGGCGGCGACGGCAAACAGATCCGCCGGGTAGTCCGGCACGGCAGGCCATCCCTCATGTCCTTTGTCCGAAAAGAAGGAGCGCGTTCCGTTGGGGAAAATGCGCGCGACAATTGTGCCGACACTGAGCGAGGCTGACATCGTGGCGCACTTGCAATTCGAAGGGAGACGCGTGAATGCTACCTATGCGTGTCATGGCAGCCTCCGCAAGCGCATCTCTCGAATCCTTTGAAGCGACGCGACATCCCGTGTGGCGCATCGCCGGGGAGCGGCCCTGACATTCGCGTCGGGTGCGAGTCACCAGAGGGCAAGATGTTGAGGAGAAGGAACTTTTCCTCTATCGCCACGAACCAAACGGCGCTATCGAAAGAATGATTTAACCGATTATTCGCTTATCTCATGCGAACCGTGGATGGTACGCCCGGTTGTGATTTCCAGATACCCATCGTCACCATTGCCAGGGACGCTCCGAGACGTTCAGCCCTGCAACCCAGCATGGAGCCGCAAATGTCAGCCGTAAGCCCGATCGCCTACCTGAAGGCGCAGCACGTCGCATCACAGGAGGCCAGTGCGCGGCTCGTCGAGCACCTGACACGAGCGGGGATTCCTGCCGAGACCGCTCACCAAGTGGTGGCTCAGCACATCGCGGGATCAGCTGAGCGTCTGCACTCGGAGAACGAGTCCATCTTGGACGCCAATATCCATTGGACGCAGAACGGTCACAACTGATCCAGAGGCCGGAGGGCTGCGGAGCGCCGAGGACAGACACTGCGCCCGGCGAGGCCACCTAGACCGGTGACGACCGAGGCCGTCCACAGTCAAAGCCCACCTCCGTTGAGCGCGTCCCCGAGGCTCGTTTCAAGGCATGACGCCGACGAACGAACGCCGATTGTGAAGAGAATCGACGCTCCGCCCCTCATCGCCGACCCGGCCGCGCCATCCAATCGGAGCGGTTGGAGCGGCGGAAGCTCGCGGGGGCTTCGCTCGGGGAGAGCTGGGCCATCTCGGCGGCGCGGGAGGTGATCCAGCCGGCATGCTGGCCCGTCGGGGTCACCGCCGTGAAGCCGCCGCAGGCGGTGCGGGCGCGCTTGTCCTGGCGCATGGCGCCGCTCGACCAGCTGACCACGCCGACGATCTGGTAGCCGCCCGGACCGCCGCGCAGGATCGGCCCGCCGGAATCGCCGAGGCAGGCGCCGGCCCCCGCCGTCTCGGCGAGCTTGCGCCGGTCCGTCACCACCGTGACCGTGTTGGCGACCTGGAGCGAGCCGATGGAGACGAGATGCGCCTGCCGCAGGGTGCGGGCGGTGTTGCGGCGGTTCTCGGCCACCACGCCGAAGCCGGCGATGTCCACCGACTCGCCGGTGCCGATGGCCCCGCCGCCGCGCGGATCGAGGGGCTGGAAATCCGCCCCTAACGGCTCGGACAGTTTGATCAAGGCCAGATCGATGCCCGGCTGATCCTCAGGCGTGGTGCCGGGCACGAAATCGGGGTGCATCGACGCCGCGATGGCGGAGATGCGGCGCTGGCGGAACGACCGGTCGACGGCGACGACGCTGTAGCCGGCCTGATGCATGACGCAATGCGCGGCGGTCAGCACGAGATCGGGACCGATGAGGGTGCCCGAGCAGATCTCGCCCTGGGTGCTCTCGATGCGTACCACCGAGGCGCGCAACCCATTGGGATCACGGGAGACTTCGCCATTGATCACGGCGAGCGCCGGCGCCGGGACGAGACCGACCAGCGCCGTGACGGCGACCCTTCGCAGCGCGGTCGTGAACATCGTGTCTCTCCCGCGCCCGGCATGAGCCCCGGACGTCCCTGGAATGAAGCCTAGCGTAAGGCAATCCCTCGGCCAAGCTCCGGTTCCGTCGCTGAGGCAGAGCGGCGTCAGGGGGCGGACCAGCCTGCGGAGCGGCCCCAGCCCGCGAGGGTCCGGTCGATCCAGTCGCGCTGCGGCCCCAGCAGGACGCCTTGTGAGATGCTACCGCAAGCTCCGCCCCCGACCCAGGCGGAGACGGCCAGCGGCGGCGCACCGGGCGCATCCGCGATCGGCCCGCCGGAATCGCCCTGGCAGGCGCCGGATGCGCCGCCGGACGGCTTCATCCAGACCAGGATGCGGCTCTGCCCATAGGGCTCGACCACGGGGAGGACGGCGCTGCGGAAGGTGCCGGTGGTGCGCGGCTCGCCCGGTTTCGACACCCCGTAGCCGGAGAGGACGAGGCTCTCGCCGGCGCGCGGCAGTGCGGCGCTCAACGGGGTCGGCCGGAAGCGGCCGGGAAGCGGCGTGGCGGTGCGGACGAGGGCCAGATCGATGGAGCGCCGACGCCCGGCGATGGCGCCGGCATCGTAGCCGGGATGAACCGCGCGGGCGGCGAGATCGACGAGCACCGGCTGGCCCGCCTCGTCGCGAAAATGCACCCGGTGCTCCGCGCCGCCCTGGCGGGAGCCCGCCGCCACGCAATGGCCCGCCGTCAGCACCGAATCCTGCGCCACGACGATGCCGGTGCACACGCCGCCGTTCGAGGACAGCACCATCACGGCCGAGCCGGCCGTCTCCGGCGCCTCCCGGCCGCCGACCACGGCACCGGCCGGCGCGGCGGCGAGGCCGAGCAGCAGCGCGATGCCCGCAGACCGCATGTCGAGATCCATTCCGCCCATCCCCTTCATCGCCCCACCCGGAGACGACGATGAATCCGATACGCGTCGATGCCGCCATCGTCGAGCCGGTCACGTTGGCCAACATGCGCGCCCACCTGCGGCTCGACCCGGACAACACCGCCGAGGACGGTCTGGTGGAGAGCCTGATCGCCTCCGCCCGCGCCATGGTGGAACTCGCGACGCGGCGCATCCTGGCGCCCGGACGCTACCGGGTGATGCTCACGGCCTGGCCCCGGGACGGGTTCGTGCCCCTTCCCCTGAGCCCCCTCGTCGCCCTGGCGAGCGCGGGCTCGGTGGATGCGACGGGCACCGTCACGGACTTCGCCCCCGGCCTCGTCCGCTTCGCGCCGGATACGGTGGAAGCGCCGGGGCTGATCGTCTCGCCCGCCCTTCCCTCCCTGTACCGGGCCGCCGCCCTGATCGAGGTCGATGCCGGATATGGCGGATCGGGCCCGCCGATCCCTCCTGCCCTCGCCCAGGCGATCCGGCTCGTGGCGGCGCATGGGTTCGAGCATCGGGGCGACCTGCCGGTGACCCTCACCCCGATGGTGGAGGCGCTCGTCGCGCCGCACCGGCGCATGCGCCTCTAACCGTACCGTCCGGAGCTCTGCCATGACGCACCCGCCCATCGGCGCGCGGCGACGCCGCTACGTGCTCGAACGCTTCGTCGACGACCCGGACGGGTTCGGCGGGCACCTTCGCCGGTTCGTGGCCGGCCCGCTCCTGTGGGGCACGCTGGATTCCACCGGCCATGCCGAGCGCATGCGCGGCGGCCGCTCGGATGCGGTGGCGACCCACCGCATCCGCCTCGCCTACCGGGCGGACGTGACGCCCGCCATGCGGCTCGTCTCCGGCTCGCGCCGCTTCGCCATCCGCGCGGCGGGCGATCCCGACGGGCGCGGGCGCGACCTCGTCTGCGAGGTCGAGGAGCTGATCGAAGCGACGGGGGCCTGACGTGAGCGACGCCCTGTCCCTTCCGGCCAACCCGCTCCTCGCCCTGCGGGCCGCCATCCTCACCGTCCTCAGCGGCGACGCGGAGCTCGGCCGGCTCATGGGCGGCGAGGTCCGCATCCATGACGAGCCGCCGCGCGGTGCGGCACCCGTCTACGCGCTGTTCGGACCCGCCGAGATGCGGGACGATTCCGTCGACGGCGCGCTGCGCCATACCCATCGGCTCGGGCTGATCCTCTTCGCCAGGCCCGGCTCCAGCCGCAGCGCCATCGAGGCTGCAGGCCGGGCCGCCGCCCTGCTGCACGAGGCGCTGCTCTCCCCCGCCGGCCATGCGCTCTCGGTCCTCCGGGTCGAATCCCTCGCCTGCACCCGTGACGAGCGCAGCGGCGAGACCCGCGCCATCCTCACCCTCCAGGCTGTCACCGAGCGGCTGCCGACCTCCTGAGCCGGCTTTGCTCCGCAGAACCGGCGACCTCTCTTGCTAACCCGCTTCAAGGAGCGACCCCATGAGTGCCCAGAAAGGCAAGGACCTCCTCATCCGGATCAGCGAGGGAACGGGGTTCACGGCGGTGGCCGGCCTGCGCGCCCGGCAGCTCGCCTTCAACGCCGAGACCGTGGACGTGACGAGCGCCGAATCCGTCGGGCGCTGGCGCGAGCTGCTGGCCGGGGCGGGGGTACGGCGCGCGGCCGTCTCGGGCTCGGGCGTTTTTCGCGACGAGGCGTCCGACACCCGCCTGCGCCAGATGTTCTTCGACGGCAGCATCGACACGCTGCAGATCGTGGTGCCGGCCTTCGGCACGATCCAGGGCCTGTTCCAGATCACCAGCCTGGAATATCGCGGCGACCATGCCGGCGAGGTGACCTTCGACATGGCCCTCGACTCGGCCGGTCCCCTCACCTTTACGAGCCTGTGATGGCGAACCGCAGGCGCGGAGAGGTCTCCGTCGCGATCGGGGACCGGCGCTACACCCTGTGCCTCACCCTGGGAGCCCTGGCCGAACTGGAGGAGGCGCTCGGCGCCACCGATCTCACCGGCCTCGCGGGCCGCTTCGCCGAAGGCCGCCTCGCCAGCCGCGACCTCATCGCGCTTCTCGGCGCGACCCTGCGCGGCGGCGGCCACGATCTCGACGACGCGGCGGTGGCGCGGCTGCCGCTCTCGGGTGGGATCGAGCCCATCGCGACGGCCCTCGGCGAGGCCCTGGCCGCCGCCTTCGGGGCCGAGACGCCGGACCCTTGAGCCCCACGGGCGGGATCGGGCCGGAGGCTCCCTCCGCCTTCCCGTGGGACGAGGCCATGGCCCTGGGCCTGAATGCCCTGCGCTGGAGCCCGCGCGACTTCTGGGCGGCGACGCCCCGCGAATTGATGGCCGCGCTCGGAGGCTCTAGCCGCCGCGACGCGGCCAGCGCCGCCGACCTGCGGCGGCTGATGAATGCCTATCCCGACCCGTCGTGACGTGGTTCGGCCTTCGATGAAGCCCGGCTCCCACGCGAGCCGCGCTGCCTATGAGGGACCTCTTTTCCAAAAAACCACCTCATCCTGAGGTGGGGCGACAGCCGCCTCGAAGGAGCCCTCCAGCCCCCTCTGCGGCTTCTGGAGCCCTCCTTCGAGGCCTTCGCTGCGCTGCGGCACCTCAGGATGAGGTCGGTGGATAGGATGGGGGCGGGGAGAACCGAGCCCCTGAGAAGCGGATGACAGGAGCCGACCATGGCCGAGACCGAGATCGACCGCGCCATCGCCGCGCGGACCAAGCAGTTGAGCACCCTGGACAATCTGGCCCAGAAGTTCGGCGACAGCCTGAGCAAGGCCTTCATCAGCACGGTCGGCCCGGCCAAGCAGCTCGATGGGGCACTGACATCCCTCGTCACCAAGCTCGCCGGCATGGCGGGCAAGGCCGTCCTCGACCCGGTGAAGGGCGGCATCGAATCCCTGGTGAAGAGCCTGATCAATTCAGGCGCATCGAGCGCGGCCTTCGCCAAGGGCGGCGTGATCTCCGGCGGCCGGGTGCGCCCCTTCGCCAGTGGCGGCGTGGTGGCCGCCCCCACCTACTTCCCGATGCGCGACGGGACGGGCCTGATGGGCGAGGCCGGGCCGGAGGCGATCCTGCCCCTCGCGCGCGGCAGCGACGGGCGGCTCGGGGTCGCCGGCGGCGCTTCGGGGCAGCCGGTCTCCGTCACCGTCCACATCGCGACGCCGGATGCGGAGAGCTTCCGCCGCTCGGAGGCGCAGGTGGCCGCCGCCCTCGCCCGTGCCGTAGCGCGGGGCCGGCGCGCGTCCTGAACATCATCCAGGGAGGCCCGCCATGGCCGGTGATTTTCACGAGGTCCGCTTTCCCCTCGACGTGGCCTTGCGCGGCAGCGGGGGCCCGAGCCGGCTCACCGAAATCGTGACCCTCGCCTCGGGGCGCGAGCATCGCAATAGCCGCTGGGCCGATTCGCGGCGGCGCTACGATGCGGGCCTCGGCATCCGCACCCTCGACGCCCTGCATGCGGTCCTGGCCTTCTTCGAGGAACGGCGCGGGCGCCTCTACGGCTTCCGCTATCGCGACCGGATCGACCATCGCTCGGGGCCGCCGAGCCAAGCGGTGGGGCCGGGCGACCAGCCTCTCGGCCTCGGCGACGGCGCGACGCGGGTGTTTGCCCTCGCCAAGACCTACGGCACCGGGCCGCTGCCCTATCGCCGCCTCATCGCCAAGCCGGTGGCGGAGACCGTGCGGGTAGCCGTGGCCGGTGTCGAGCGGCCACCCTCTTCCTTCACCTGTGACGGCACCACGGGTCTCGTGACCCTGGCGACGGCCCCCGCCGCGGGCGCGCCGGTGACGGCGGGGTTCTGGTTCGACGTGCCCGTCCGTTTCGACACCGACGATCTCAGCGTGGACCTCCAGGCCTTCAGCGCCGGCGAGATCCCGAACGTGCCGCTGATCGAGATCGTGCCCTGACCGGAGCTTGGATTCATGTGCGACATCCCCGCCGCCCTCGCCGCGCATCTCGCCGGCGGGTCCACCACCCTGTGCCATTGCTGGTCTCTGACCCGGCGCGATGGCCTCACCCTCGGCTTCACCGACCATGACCGCGACCTCGCCTTCTCCGGCATCACCTTCGCGGCGCGCTCGGGGTTAGAGGCCGCCGAGGCGAGCGCGGAGCTCGGTTTCGCGGTGGGCGGCGGCGAGGTCGCCGGGGCGCTGACCTCGCTCGGTATCGCCGAAGCGGACGTGGCGGGCGGGCTCTACGACGCGGCCGGCATCGAGACCTGGCTCGTGGACTGGACCGATCCGGCGACGCGCCTCCTCCTCGATGTCGGGACCATCGGCGAGATCCGCCGGGCGGGCACCGCCTTCGTGGCGGAACTGCGCGGGCTGATGGACCGCCTCGACGAGGAGCGCGGCCGGACCTTCCGGGCCACCTGCGGCGCGGATCTCGGCGATGCACGCTGCCGCGTCGATCTCGCCGACCCGCGCTACCGCACCACCGGGACCGTCCTCGCGCCGGCGACACCGGGCGACCTGCCAGCCACCCTGGCGGGGATTTTCGCCGCTGGCACCTTCACGGGCGGACGGCTCAGCTGGGATTCCGGCGCGAATGCCGGCCTCGCCAACGACGTCCGGGCGCACCGGCAGGCCGAGGGCGGCGTCCTGATCGAACTTTGGCAGGAGCCGCCCCGCGCCATGGCCGCCGGGGACCGGTTCACTCTGACGGCCGGCTGCGACAAGCGCCTCGCCACCTGTGCGGCGGTCTTCGCCAATGCGGTGAACTTCCAGGGATTCCCGCACATGCCCGGCAACGATTTCGTCATCAGCGCCATCCCGGGTTCCAGTACCACCCTCGACGGCGGCAGCCTGTTCCGTTGAGCCGGCAAAGGAATTGGTCATGCGAAGTTCCGACCGGATCGTCGCCGAGGCACGGGCCTGGATCGGCACGCCCTACCGGCATCAGGCCTCGCGCAAGGGCGTCGGCTGCGATTGCCTCGGGTTGGTCCGGGGAATCTGGCGCGGGCTCCTCGGGCCGGAGCCAGAGACCGCGCCGCCTTATTCGGCCTCGTGGGCGGAATCCGCCCTCCCCGGCAGCGACCCGATGGCGGAGGCCGCCCGCCGCCATCTCGCCGCCGTGCGTGATCCTCTGAGCGGCTACACACCGAGAGCAGGCGACGTCCTGCTCTTCGCCTTCCGCTCTCATTTGCCGGCAAAGCACTGCGCGATCGCGAGCGGGGATGGGACGATGATCCACGCCCATGACGGCGCGGCGGTGACGGAAGTCACCCTCACGCGATGGTGGCGCCGTCACCTGGCGCATGTGTTCCGGTTTCCGGGGCCTGATATCGGGAAGCCGAGACGGCAGGCGCGCTTCCCCTCTCCCCGCACGCGGGGAGAGGGTCGCAGGCACCTCGTCGTGCCTGTGACGAGCGGAGCGAGGGTGAGGGGGCGGCTCCGAGTGAGGCTCGTCGGAAGAAGCCCCCTCACCGTCGGCTTCCGCCTCGACGTGCTCCCCAGCAAGGGGGAGACACGTCCCTCTCCCCGCAGGCGGGGCGAGGCGATGCGCACCGACCGGTGTAACCATCGAACTCCGGAAACGGCCGTGAGCGGCCCGCCGCGCACAGGATGCGCGCTTCCCCCTCTCCCCGCACGCGGGGAGAGGATCACAGGCACCTCGCCGTACCTGTGACGAGCGGAGCGAGGGTGAGGGGGCGGCTCCGGATGAGGCTCGTCCGAAGGAGCCCCCTCACCGTTGGCTGCCGCCTCGACGTGCTCCCCGGCAAGGGGGAGACACGTCCCTCTCCCCGCGAGCGGGGCGAGGCGATGCGCACCGAGTGTCCCTGATCCTTTAGCCCTCCCTCCCGGAGCCCTCCCGCATGGCCACGCTCATCCTGCAGACAGCCGGGGCGGCCCTCGGGACCGCGCTCGGCGGGCCGATCGGCGGGGCCGTGCTCGGCACGCTCGGCGCCGTGGCCGGTGGCGCGATCGACAGCGCCCTGTTCGGAGCGCGGGCCGGGCCGCGCGTCGTCGAAGGCCCGCGCCTGACCGATGTGGCCGGGCTGTCCTCCACGGAGGGCGAGCCGATCAAGCGAGTCTATGGCCGCGCCAAGGTGGGCGGCACCCTGATCTGGGCGACGCGCCCGCTGGAGGTCGCCAATACCAGCGTCCAGCGCGCCGCGTCCGGGGGCAAGGGCGGCGCCGGCCAGAAGACCGTGACCACGACCTACGCGTATTTCGCCGACCTCGCGGTGGGGCTGTGCGAGGGCGAGATCGCCCATGTCCGCCGGGTCTGGGCCGATGGCCGCGAGATCGACCTCACCACCCTGAATTACCGCCTGCACCGGGGCGGGGCCGACCAGGCGCCCGATCCGTTGATCGTCGCCAAGGAAGGCGCGGAACGAACACCGGCCTATCGCGGCCTTGCCTATGTCGTGTTCGAGCGCCTGGCGCTCGCCGAGTTCGGCAACCGGGTGCCGCAACTGTCCTTCGAGGTGATCCGCCCCGTGGACGGGCTCGCCGGGATGGTCCGCGCCGTCTGCCTCATCCCCGGCTCGACGGAATTCGGCCTCGACCCCCGCCTCGTCACCGAGGATGCGGGTTTTGGCACCACGCGGGCCGCCAACCGGTTCCAGTTCCAGGACACGACGGACGTCACCGCCTCCCTCGACGCCCTCCAGGCCCTGTGCCCGCGCCTCACCCGCGTCTCGGTGGTGGCGAGCTGGTTCGGCAGCGACCTGCGCGCGGGCCGATGCACGGTGACGCCCAAGGTCGACCGGCCGGACAAGGCGACCCTCGGCGACACATGGAGCGTCGCCGGGCTGGCCCGCGACGAGGTGGAGACGGTCTCGACCGCGCCCATGGGAGGTGCGGCCTATGGCGGCACGCCCTCCGATGCCGGGCTCGGCCGCATCGTCGCCGAGTTGCGCCGCCGCGGTCTCGAGGTCGTGCTCTACCCGTTCGTGATGATGGACGTGCCCGCCGGCAACCGCCTGCCCGATCCGCGCGACGCGGGCGCGCTCCACCAGCTGCCCTATCCCTGGCGGGGCCGCATCACCTGTGCGCCGGCCCCCGGCCAGCCCGGAAGCCCGGACGGGACCGCCGCTGCCGGAACGCAAGTGGCGGCCTTCTTCAACAATCCCGACGGCTATCGCCGCTTCCTTCTTCATTACGCCGACCTCGCCGCCGGCTGGGCGGCCGGCGGCGTTTCGCTCTCCGGCTTCATCATCGGCAGCGAGTTTCCGAGCCTCACCCGCGTGCGGGGCGAGGCCGGGCGCTATCCGGCCGTGGAGGCGTTCACGGCGCTGGCCCGGGAGGTGCGCGCCCGCCTCGGGGTCGGCGTGGCCCTGGTCTACGCCGCCGACTGGACCGAATACGGCGCCCATGTCCTCGACGGCGGGGCCACCGTGCGATTCCCCCTCGACGCCCTGTTCGCCGATCCCGCCATCGCGGCGGTGGGCATCGACTATTACCCGCCGATCAGCGACTGGCGCGACGGCGAGGACCATGCCGACCTCGCCGAGACCGACAGCCTCTACGACACGGCCTATCTCAAGCGCCGCCTCGGGGCCGGCGAGGCCTTCGACTGGTACTATGCCGACGACGTCGACCGGCGCGCACAACGGCGCACGCCGATCACCGACGGCGCGGCGGCCAAGCCCTGGATCTACCGGGCCAAGGACCTCGTCTCCTGGTGGTCGAACCCGCATCGCGAACGCGACGGCGGGGTCGAGACAGGCACCACCGCCTGGATTCCCCGATCCAAGCCGATCTGGCTCACCGAGATCGGCGTGCCCGCCGTGGACAGGGGCACCAACGGCCCCAACGTCTTCCCCGACGCGAAATCCTCCGAGAACGCCGCGCCGCCCTTCTCGGCCAATCGTCGCGACGACCTGATCCAGGCCCGTGGCCTCACCGCCATCCTGACCCGCTTCGATGCGGCGCTGCCGGGTTTCGAGCCGGCTCACAACCCGGTCTCGCCCGTCTATGGCGGCCCGATGGTCGCCGCCGAGTCGGTCTTCGTCTGGTGCTGGGATGCGCGGCCCTTCCCGGCCTTCCCGGATTTCGACACGGTCTGGGCGGATGCGGAGAACTGGTCCCTGGGTCATTGGATCACAGGACGGATCGAGGGGCTGGAGCTCGACCGCCTGATCCGCGCGATTCTCGCCGATCTCGGCATCACCGCGCCGGCCCGGATCACCGCCGATGCCTGGCTCGACGGCTACGTCATCGACCGGCCGATCTCGGCGCGCGGCGCCCTGGAACCGCTCGCCCAGATCTACGGGCTCGACGTCTCGGCGGTGGGCGGCAGGCTCGACATTCGCGGCCCGCGCCGCGAGCGCCCGATCGTCCTGGCGACCGCCGATCTCGTGCTCACCGAGCGGGACCGGGCGCCGTTGAGCTTCGTCCGCGCCGAGGAATCCGAACTGCCCCGCGCGCTCACCCTCGGCTTCTGCGACGGGGAGAGCACCGATTACCGGAAAGCCAGCGCCTCGGCGATCCGTCCCACCGGCCTGAGACGGCGCGAGAGCAGCGCCGACGCCCCCATCGTCACGCGCCGGGAGAGCGCGGAAGCGCTGGCCGAGGCGCTCCTCGACATGGCCATTGCCGGGCGCGACAGCGCGGGTTTCGCGGTGAGCCCGCGCCGGATCGACCTGGTGCCGGGCGACCTCCTGGCCCTGCCCGGGGCCCGGCTCCCCCACCGGATCGTGCGCATCGCCGACAGCGCCGGCGCGCGGCGGATCGAGACCCGTGCGGTCCCGGCCCAGGGGTTCCGCCGCGACGCCTATCGCAGCCCTGACGGGAAATCCCACAGGCCGCCGCCATCCATGGCCGGGCGCCCCTTCGCCCGCGTGCTCGACCTGCCGGTGGACAGGGGCAGCCCGACCATCCTCCAATATCTCGCCGTCTCGGCCGATCCCTGGCCCGGTGAGATGGCCGTCTGGCGCTCCGCCGGGACGGACGGGCCGCTCGGCCTGCACCGCATCGTCGATTACCCCGCCTGCCTCGGCGAGACGCTGACCCCGCTGCCGCCGGGACCGCTCTGGCGCTTCGACCGGGGGACCCGGCTCGATCTGCGCCTGCGCCATGCCGGCGCCCTCTCCTCCATCGCGGAGAGCGACGTTCTGGCGGGCGGCAACCTCTTCGCCCTGGTGGGCAGCGATGGCGGGGTCGAGATCGTCGCGGCGGCCGGCGCCGAGCTGATCGGTCCCGGCACCTACCGCCTCAGCCGCCTGCTGCGCGGCCTGATGGGGAGCGAGGATCTCAGCCGGCGCGCGAATCCGGCCGGCTGTCTCGTCGTGCGCCTCGACGACGGGGCGGTCGTCCCCCTGGTGGAGCGGCTCGACGAGGCGGGCCGGCCCTTCCGCTACCGGATCGGTCCCGCAGGCCGCGACCCCGGCGATCCGAGCTACGTGGAGCTGCAGGCGAGCGCCGGCCTGCTGCCGCTCCGGCCCCTCGCGCCGGTGCACCTGACCGCGCGCCGCGAAGCGGACGGGATCCGGCTCGCCTGGATCCGCCGGGCGCGGCGGGACGCGGATGGCTGGGAACCGATGGAGATCCCGCATGACGAGGCGGGCGAGACCTACGAGGTCGCGATCCACGCGCCGGACGGATCGACCCTCCGGACCGTTCGGACGACCGAGCCGGTGCTCCTCTACCTCGGCTCCGACGAGAGCGCCGATTTCGGCGCGACGCAGACCCACCTCGACGTGAGCGTCGCCCAGATCGGCGCCCTCACCGGCCCCGGCCCCGGCCGCCGCGCCATCCTGCCCGTGCGCTCCGCCTGAGCGCCCATCGATCCGGAGCTCCACCATGTCGCAGATGACGGCCAACCTCGCCCTGCCGCTGATCGCGGCGGGGCAGGCGGGAAAGCACGTGACCCATAACGAGGCCCTGGCGGCCCTCGATACCCTCGTGCAACTCGCCTGCCTCGACAAGGACCTGACATCCCCGCCCTCCTCGCCCACCGAGGGCGACCGCTACCTCGTCGCCGCCGCTGCGCCCACCGGCGCCTGGACCGGCCTCTCCGGCCACATCGTCCATTTCCATGACGGCGTCTGGAACGGCCTCGCGCCGAGGGCCGGGTGGCTCGCCTATCTGGCCGACGAGGACGCGTTCTACCGTTTCGACGGCGCCGCCTGGATCGCCCTCTCCCGCACGATCTCGGCCCTGCAGAGCCTCGCCCTGCTCGGCCTCGGCACCGAGGCGGATGCGGAGAACCCGTTCGCGGCCAAGCTCAACAAGGCCCTCTGGACGGCACGCGGTATGGCGGAGGGCGGCACCGGCGACCTGCGCTTCGCCCTGAACAAGGCTGCCACGGGCAACGTGCTGTCGCTGCTGCTCCAGACCGGATTCTCGGCGCGCGCCGAGATCGGCCTGATCGCCGACGATGGCCTGTCCGTAAAAGTCTCGGCGGATGGGACGAACTGGGCCCATGCCTGGCGGGCCCAGGCGAATAACGGCTTCGTCGGTTTCGGTTCGGCCGCGTCGCCGGGCGGCCCGGTGCCGGGTGCTCCGATCTCCGTCTCGGGCTCGTCGAGTGCCGCCCTGATCCAGCTCGAATCCTACAGCCTGGGCGCGCCGGTGGTGAACATCACGACGCGCATCGCCCGCGGCACCCCGGCCGCCCCGACGGGCATCCTCGCGGGAGACCGATTCTTCGGTTTCTTCGGCCGTGGCTACCATGCGGCGGGCGGGTTCTCCGGCTACATGGTCACCTTCAACGGTGTCGCCGAAGAGGATTTCACCGCCACGGCGCAGGGCACGTTCGTCGATTTCCAGACGACGGAAATCGGCACGAGGTCACGCCGGTCCGTGGTCAAGTTCAGGGGCAACGGCGCCCTCGAACTCATCCCCCGCACCGGCACGCCGAGCGCAGGGCTCGCACCCGGGCAGATCCTGTTCGACGGCACCGCCACCGCGTTCAAGGTCTATGACGGGACGCGCTGGTCCCGCCTCACCGACCTGCCCCGGTTCGCAGCCGCCATGGCCGCCGACATGACGATTCCGGCGGGCGCCTGGGCGAAGGTGGCGTTCAACACCGCCGAGGTGAACGACCAGGGCGCGTTCGTGCCCGCGACGAACCGGTTCGTCGCCCCCGAGGCCGGCACCTACACGTTCGGCGCGGGCCTCGCCTTCCGCAAAAGCGGCAACGCCGCGCCCACCGCGCTCCAGGCCCGGTTCTACCGCAACGGCGCGGCGTCCCCGCGCCACCGGGCGGGCGTGACCGGCCTGGTCGACGGCGTCTCGACCCTCGCCCTCACGGCGACCCTCGCCCTGGCGGCGGGCGACACCGTGGAGGTGTTCGCGCAGTTCACCGGCGCCGAGGGCGGCATCCTCGCCGCCGACACGACGTTCTGGGGCCTCTCCGTGCCCTGAACCGCCCGGGAGGCGGTGCCCTCCCGGATCGCGCGTCGCCGGACGACGCCTCTCCCCCGTTCCAGACCCGGAGTGAACCATGGACCTCAGCGCCATCGGCAGTGCCGTGCTCGTCGCCCGCGAAGGCCGGCGCCTCGACGCCTACCGCGATTCCGTCGGCATCTGGACCATCGGAATCGGCCATACCAGCGCGGCGGGGCCGCCCGCGGTGACCCAGGGCCTGCGTCTGACCGCGGCGGAATGCGACGCCGTCTTCGCCCGCGATGTCGGCCGCTTCGTGCGCACCGTCGCGGCGGCGGTGCCAAGCGATCTGCCCGACCATGCCTTCGATGCCCTGGTCTCCCTCTGCTTCAACATCGGCGAAGGCGCGTTCCGGCGCTCGACCGTCGTGCGCCGCCTGAAGGCCGGGGACCGCGCGGGGGCCGCCGAGGCGATCCTGATGTGGAACCGGCCCGCCTCCCTGATCCCGCGCCGGAGGGCCGAGTACGACCAGTTCCGCACGCCCTACGCAACCTCCCTGCCGCGCGCCCGCTCCACCGATCCCGCCGTCATCCCGCGCCCGGCCGAGACGACCCCACTGCCCGCGAGCCCGGCGCGGGAGCAACCCGAAGCAGGGCCGGGACTCCTGACGGGCCCGGCCGTCGGCTCCGAGCGCCGCCCCCTCCCCCGCACGCCTTCGATTCGGACCGCGCCGCCGCAGCGGAGCGTCGCGCCCGCCAGTGCCTGGGCTCGGTTCACGGCTTCTCTCCGGGCCCTGTTCGGCCCGGGGGCCTGATCCCGAAAAGCCCGCTCCCCCGCCGCATCCCGGAGATCGTCATGAAACCCTCGTTCCTCGTCCTCGGCGGCCTTGCCGTGCTGCTCTCCTCCTGCGCCGCCTCGCCCTGCATGGCGGCGACGGCGGAAGCCGCCATCCTCCTGCCCTGGGGCGATGCCGCCATCGCCCTCGCCCAGATCGTCACCGCCTTCCTGGTGCCCCTGGCGATCACCGCGGCGACCGCAGCATTGGCGCGGATCGCCGGCCCGTTGCAGGTCCTGATCACGACCACCCTGGTCGAGCGTCTCGTGCGCAATGTCGGCGATTACGCGATCAATGCCGTGGTGGGCGCCGTACGCGGGCGGACCTTGTTGTAGTATGACTCAAAAATTTGGTTCTTTTGGCAATATTTTGGGTCCAATGGATCTATAATCAATGTTCTTTGGATTTCTGGGAGCACTTCGCTCCAGCTGAAAGGTAAGCCTCCGACCCTTATGCGGCAGCGTATTGAGCTACCGCCTAGGTGTCGTTGCCCAGAAGGTTGTTCAGCCTTTGCCAGGGTGTCTGTCGGCTGAGGGCTGAGTGGGTTCGGTTGGTGTTGTAGTGGTCGATCCAAGGGCTCATGGCCTGTGTCCGGTCGGCGGATGAGGCGTAGGGCTCGGCGTAGATCCATTCACGCAGCGAGGTCTGGATGAAGCGCTCGGCCTTGCCGTTGGTGCGCGGCGTGTAGGGCCTGGTCCGGACGTGTCGCAGGCCGGCCTCGGCGAGGAGATCGCGGAAGGCATGGCTGCGGTAGGCCGAGCCGTTGTCGCTCATCACGCGCTCGACGATGACGCCATGTCGGGCGAAGAACGCCAGCGCCTCGTTCATGAAGGTCAGCGCACTCTGCTTGGTCTCGTCGGGCAGAACGGCTGTGTAGGCGAGGCGCGAGGCATCGTCGATGGCCACATGCAGGGCCTCCCAGCCGATGCCGCGGCGGCCGTCGCGCCGGTTGCCGGTGATGCGGTGACCGACGCCGTCGATCCGACCGAGCTTCTTCGTGTCGATGTGGATGAGTTCGCCCGGCCTCTCGCGCTGATAGCGGATGACCGGCGGCCGAACTTCGAGCGCGCTCAGCCGGCCGAGACCGAGACCGCGCAGGACCCTGCCGACGGTGGAGCGTGGAAGCGCGAGGCGCCCGGCGATGGCCTGACCCGTCAGCCGCGTGCGCCGCAGAGCCTCGACCTGCATGCGGATCGCGGGCGTGACGCGCACCTTCGGCCGGAGGGGCGCCGAGCTTCTGTCGCGAAGGGCCCCCGCGCCGCCCGTCCGAAAACGGGCCAGCCACTTGTAGGCCGAGCGCTCGCTGATGCCGGCAGACTGCGCCGCCTCGGCCACGCGCCAGCCGTCGACCAGGATCCGGTTCACCAGAAGGGCTCGACCATGAACTGTCATACGGGCATGCTGATGGGTGTTCATCCGAGGCACTCGGTCAGGGTTGGTTGGCTTCGCAACCCCAGCCTCTCACCCCCGCCTCGGGTGAACAACCTTCATAGCTTCGACACCTAGGGCCTGTCGTCGCCTGAACGGATTGGCTGGGCTTGCGTTTTCGTCTCTCCAAGGCAGGAGGGACGATGCTGAGTGACTCGCAATCGTCTGAACTGGAGCTCTTGGTTGAGGCCTGCCGGCCCAAGGCCAAGACGCCTCCCCAGGATATCAGGCGCACGCTCTCGGCGATCCTCTGGCGGCATCAGAACGGCGCCAAGTGGCGGTCCATTCCGGAGGATCTCGGACCCTGGTGGCGGGCGGCGCAGATCTTTCCGCTGGTCGCGTGCCGGCGCCTGGGAGCGCCTTTTAAGCCTCGTGCAGGAGCGCGGCGTCCAGCTTGGGATGGTGTTCCTAGACGGCACGAACGTGCGGGCGCACCAAAAGGCGGCAGGGGCTGCCAAAGGGGGGGATCTGGGGCCGAGCGAGATCATCGTGAAGCGCTTGGCTGCTCGCGTGGCGGCTTTAGGACCAAGGCTTACGTGATCGCCGATGGACAGGGCCGCGCCATCGCGTTTCGGCTGGCGCCCGGTCAGGCCTATGAACTGCCCATGCGGTTCCACTGCTCAGTCACCTGCCCGGCGTGCCCAATTGGGTCGTCGGGGACCGGAGCTACACCAGCCACGCTTTTCGTGAGCACATCTGGGACATAGGTGCGCGGCCCGCGATCCCGCCCCAACGCCACGAGGCGCCCGTCGCCTGCCCGGACTGGATCTACAACAACCGGAACCAAGTCGAGCGCCTCTGGGCCAGGCTCAAGGAATGGCGCGCCATCGCCATCCGCTACGAAAAAACCGCCGTCAGCTTCATGGGCGTCCTCTGCCTTGCCGCCGCCCTCAACTGGCTCAAGCGATGACACACCCTAGGCTGACTAACGCGTCGCATGCGTCGTAGTTTTTTGTCAGCAGGTCCGGCATGATGTGCCTCTTTAGGCTGAGATCAGTCATAAGCAACTTGAACTTGCAATTCTACCTAGCCGATTGCCGTAGACGCCGCAGATCAGTAGCGCCAAAGCTCTCGCAAAGCTTCTTTCAGGGGTAAAAATTCGGCTCGGAGATGCTCATCTGACGCAGCGGCTCTGCGACCGGCGTGCCGGTCTCGACCTGATTCAGCGCGAAAGCGATCTACTACTCGGTCAACCCGTTTTTCTTCCGAGTTTCGCTTCTCCCAATCGGCAACCAGTTCAGGTGTCGAGAGTGCAGGTTTGCCGACGGCTGCTCGTTTTTCATCCCCGGAACCTCCGGCATGATCGTGCCGAGAGAAGGATCCAGGGCGGTTCAAGGGAAAGTCATGGCGAGGTGGTGGCACTGGAAGTTGGTCGGCAAGATCCTGTCCGCAGGTACCTGCCTGCCATGATCGGAGACTCGATGGTGGCGTTCGGCAAACGGTTCATACCGGTGGAGAGGCATCTCGAGGGCGGCTTCCACGTTGTTATGGAACACCTCCGGCGATCCTCGCTCGACGTACGCAAGCATAGCTCCGCTTCGCGAGAACGGTGCGTAGCGACACGTCAGGTACTGCTCACGAATCTCGCGAACGTAAGTCGCGACGGTGCGATCCGTTGCCACGACCTTCGCTTCCACCGGCCACGCGATCCGCTGGTTTTCGCGAAGCACGAATGCGATGTCGTACGTTGGAGATTGCGCTGGCGGGTCCAGACGCGTTTCGGGCTCGGGATACTCGTGACGGCAGTCGAAGGGTTGGAAATCGCCCAGCGCACTCGCGGCTTTCGAGTGAAGCATGGAGGTCAAGGTACGCTCCGCGTCGTCGCCGAAATCGCCCGGCTCCAGTCGGCCGGCCATTTCGGCCCGCACGGCGTCATACCCGGTCCATAAAGCATCGAGCATCGTCTCGACCACGTCTGCCATGACTGATGTCGCCGTGGCCACAAATTCCGATGTCTCGGGCCACATCCGTTGAGTGATCGTCAGAGATCTACGCAAGTTCGGGCGGCCTTGATAATGGAGTGTGCGGCAGCATCGCCCTGGCCGCCGCGATACCCTCGGCGACGAGGCGGTCCCCATCGCGGAGCGCGGCCGAACGAGTCCAGAATCGCTGCTGGTCCGGTCTGATGAAGTACACGACCGGGGCACGGGTCCCGTCTAGTCGCTCCATGAGATCGAAGACGCGTGCAACCTTCCCGGGACGTGACTTCTCCGCGTCGAGGGCGTGCGGGTACAAGGTCGTCGCTAAGCGGTCGGCATCAATGGACTCCGTCGCGACGTTGCCAGGATCTGCCGCCTCGAACCGTATGGCAACGATGCGCAGCGGCAGCCTGCGGCCGCCGGCCTCCTCGAACACGGTGGCCGCATGGCGTCCCCGACCCTGCGCTCCGCCGAGCACCTTCAACATCGTTCGACAGTAGTCCGCCATCCGGTCAACGCCTTCGCCGGTCGGACCGCGGAGCGTCGCCCGACGTCCAGGGGAGACGCGCTTGCGGAGAAGCTCCGGCACGACGTACTCCAGTCCGTCCTCGAGAAGGATCCGCTCCGGCTCCGATAGGCCGAAGGCGTGCTCCACTGCCTTGTCGACCTCGCCGAAGGTCTGCAGCCCGTCCAGCGCCATGTCTCCAGAATTTGCGAGCGGCAATTCCCTGAGGTCGCCGACCCGCAGCTCAGGTCTGTAGGAGATGCGGCCCGTCGTCAGGGACAGAAAGTAGGCGGCCGCGCGGCTGTTGATGGTAAGCGCCGCACCATGGAGGGCCTTCTTCCCGTGGTCGGTCAGGGCGCGTGCGGTCAGATAGCTCTGCGAGCACACCACTCCCCCGCCGACCGGCATGGCGGCACGGAAGCGATCCGCGTTTTTTCGGAGCGTCTGCTTTATTAGCAGTTGGGGGCCATCGAACACACTCGCCTTCGTCTTTCGGTGAGACCTAATCTCCGAGACCTCAGGCAGAATGTCGGAGCTAAACGTGAGGAAAGTGCCTGGCGGGAAGTCCTCATCATACAGCACCCGCCGATCGCGCAGACCGGGATGGATGGGTCGGTCGTCACCAGGAATGATTCCTTCCTGCATCTCGATGTCCCCATGGCGGATCAGGTCTGCGAACGTATCTCGGTTCCGCTGCATCCGGCGGACGAGTTCAAGATCCCGCCGTCCGCCCCCCATGAGCACGGTCCAAGTCCAAAGGTCTTCGGTCTCCCAGGATTCGACGACGTGCACGTCGGGATCCTCGATCACGATGCGGAAGTCGTCTTCCGGCGTTCCGAGCAACTTCGGACAGGCATATACGGTCGAGGAACCGTCTGGATCCGCCTTTTGCAGCGTCACGACGCACGAGGGCGACGTCGCTTCGGCGAAGAGTTTGAACCGGAGGCAGGAAAGATTGACGATCTCCTCCACGCGACAGGCCCGAAACAATGCTCGGCGCGTTTCCGTCGAACCCGCGTTGATCAGAAGCGCTCCGGCCGATTGGATCATGGCGATCCTGCCGCCCGGTTTCAGCAACTCCAGCGACCGACCGAGAAACAGCGTGCCTATGTCGTCGTTCTGGACCGACCATCCGTTGCTAGCCCACACGCGAGCCGGTTCCGTCATCGTCTTCTCGCCCCAGGGTGCGTTCCCGACAATGATGTCGAACGGTTCGACGAAGGGTCCGGGGTCCGCCGAGGGGAGCAGCGCTACGAAAAAATCCTGGGTCGCGAGTGAACGCTCGCGGAGTTTGGGGAAATGCACGCCGGTCCAGTATCTGCGCGGATCGATCTGGTCGCACATCGCTAGGTAGAGGCCGAACGATGCGACGCGCACGGCATGCGGGTTCACGTCGATGCCACATAAATTGCGTTCGAGCAGCCTGAACAGAACGTCCGGCGGGATTGACGTCTCCCTAGGATGTGCGAGCCGCCACCGATGCACGAGGCGCATGAAGCAGCGCACGAGGAACGTGCCCGAACCGCAGGACGGATCGAGTATCCGAAGATCCCACTCGCGCCCATCCCAAGGTAGGACACCGTCGAGAACGAAATCGACGAGATGGGCGGGAGTGTAGTGAAGCCCCCGAGGACGTACGTTGCGCTTTCTCTCGACTGAATTTTTGGTCTTAGCAGGCGGAGAGACAAACTCTTCGTAGATGCTGCTGACGAACTCAAGCGGAATCGCGTCGAAGGCGTACATGCGCCACAACGCCAATTGCTGCGACCTCATCGCCAGTCTACCCGATACCAAGTCCGCCAGGACGAGCAGATGCCGCGGGCCGACTTGGTCCATTTCTTCGCGCCATTGCGCTTCGCGCACGGAAGGATCGTCCGCTTTCGCCGGGAACAGATCGCCGTTGAAACGATCGTTCAACCAACGGAACAGGGCGTAAGCATCGTCGTAGTCCGAAAGGACGCTTTGAAGATCCTTGTGCAGACCATTTAACTCTCCCGTCCGGTGCAACTCCTCCAATCTCGCGCCGTTCAAAGCAGATTCGCCCGATGCGTCCTGCCGGTCGAACAGAAACTGGATGAACATGAGCCGCGCGAGAAGATCGTGAGCAAGGTCAGGCGTAAGCCGGTCTTGCCCCTGGAGGAGGGCCCCGCGGGCAGCCTTCAGATTTTCTAATAGGGTCTGGTCCGCCCGTCCCTCGGTAGGGAAGAACGATGCGTTGTCTTCAATCAGCTTCCCGGAGACCAGAGACAGCCAACGCAGAGAGATCAGCACCTTCTCGCCCAGGCTGCCGTCGGGCCCGCGCGCGGCGCTTGCATCCTGAATGCGCGCACGCGTCGGATCAGGCTGACCCATCAAAGATCCGGGAGGCACGAAGCAACTCCACACGTCCACGGCTTGCGGATCGATCGTGATGAGCACGGGGGCTCGGCAGAAGTTCCAAGCAAGACGATGAGCCTCCGCCTGAACCTTCACCGAAGCCCGATGCCGGAATTCGCAGACGATTGCGAACGGCGCTTCGGTATCAGGCGTGGAGACGTCGCCCGACAGGATCCCAACTTGTACCCCGTCCTCCCCGCAGAGGCGCTTCAACGCAATGCCGATCTTCTCTTCCACAAGCAGCGCGAACATGCGGGCGCTTCCCTGCGCCGGCCGGAGCACGTCGCGCGGAGGTGGCCAGTCGAGCTCACGCTCGAACATCTCGAGACCGGGCGCCTCTTCAAGCACGACGATCTCCAGCACAGGAGATACCTTCGGCAGGCACTTGCCTTGCGTCGGCAACGGCGTCTGCGCTCGGCGACCCCGCCGCGGTGTCCGTCAGGCTTTTGAAGGAGTCCGGATCGTGCACGGCGAGTTCCGCGACGAGCGCGTTTCGTTCGGCAGGAGCGAGTTCGAGTACCCGGCGAATCAGTCCGCGCCTCCGTCGCTTGACCGCCTCCCGTTCCCTGAAGTCGGCTCCGATGTAGTTGTGGTCGTGCAGATTCCGCGAAGGCTCGTAATTAAGCCAAACAGTTTCCATCGTTTCTCCCCTTTGGGACCATTGGGGAAAATCGATGCGTCGCCAGCCTGACAGTGCGCGATTGTATAATGCGGATTCATATCCCGAAATCATGATGCGGCAACGCGTCTCGAGCAGGCATGACAGAAGTCTAACATGGTCCTTTTCTCGATAGTCGTGACGATATACTTTGGTTCTTCGGCGCGTTCTTGGAAAATATGGTGGGTCGCAGTAGACCAACTCGTCCCCCGAAAACCGATAAGCCTCTAGGAAGGCTACGGCATCCCCAAGGATTAGATCGACATGAGCGGGAAGATCGCGCTGCCAATCCGCGATGACCTTGGGATCGCTGTCGATGGCGATGTTCACCTCGGCGGGTCGTTTCCGGCGCAGCACGGCGCCTCCGCCGAGATGGGTCTCGATATAGACGCGATGCGGAGGCATCAGTGAGATCAGCTGCTGAAACATGCGGCCTTTGCCGCCGGGATAGGGCATCACAAATCATCGCACATTTCGGCGATGGATGCGACCCCCTGCGTCCTGTCAACAGCCGACTCCGCTCTTTTTGACGCGGAATTCAAGTGGATTGCCCGAGGCGGCGTGACCCTTCGTGCTGCCTGCGCTGGATCCGGACGGGCTGTCGTCGCAGGCGCTCTCCTCCTCGATTCGAACGACGACGGAAAGGTGGGACATTCGGGTTCCGGCGAAAGTCAACGCGTCGGCTTCGCACCTCGTCCGGGACCGTTCCGCCCTGCTCGGTCAATTGCCCCGCCCAAGAACAGCTGAGCGATCATGCAAAGGACTCTGCCGCCGCTGAAGCTGAATGAGCCGCCTCGGCACCCAGCGTCGTTTGGTACGCCGAACCATCGAGGCGTCGTCGTCTCCGAGACTACGGTCTACTGCCCGGCGCGACCGGACCTATCGGTCATGTTCGAAGCCGACGGATGAAACGTCAAATAAGCGTCGCCGGACACATCGATCCATCATCCGAGTCGTCCGTCGCGGTGGTCGAGTGGATCGAGGTCGAGAGCGATCACAAACGAAAGCGGGACTCTGCGCTCCGAGGATCGACCGACGCCGGGCCAGGTTTCGGCCCACATCGCTTCATGTTCGGCGGTCGCCAGCCCTCCGGCGATCGCGATTATCGGTCGGACCTAGCTGTCTGCCGCCTGATCGGCCTCGCGGCAGGTTTCGCAGCCTCGCCGGCGAAATCGTCGATCCCAATGACGAGATAGTTGGCTTCGAGGGATCCGCCGTCCATCCTCCTGAGCACGCGTCGCGTCTCCATCGCGAATACGAAGCGGGACCAATCCCACTCCACTTCGTTCGTCTGGACGATGACGTAGGATCCACGACGCAGGCGCGCCGAAAGGTTCCGAGCGTTGAAATCCAGGCCGACGTCGAATTTGAACACCGGCATGTTGCGGGTTCGTTTGATGGCCGCCTTCACCACGTTGGTGGCGAGGCCGACGAATGGTTTGAGAGCTGGCTGGAGCGTCGCCGCGAGCGTCAGACCGCCTTTGAAGGCGTCTCCGTTGAGCGCGTCCAGGATCAGGTCGTCGGCCCGGCTGCAGACGTTCACCGTCTGACCGCGGAAGTTCATTCCGTCGTCGCCGATCGTCAGACCCATGAAGATCGGCTTGCCGACGACGGCAGCCGGCTGTCGGTCGGCGGCCTCGACCATCAGCGTGAACCTCAGCTCCTCGGTATCGTCGGCGATCTGGTTCTGGCCAGCGAATTCACAGAGGATCCGGTGCGTCCCGATGCCGGGATACTCCTGGACGAAGAACTGATCGAGTGTGACCTTGACCCGCCTGCCCCTCAAGGCGACCTCGGGCTCGATCGTGTTCGCATCCACGATGCCGCGCCGTTGCTCGCCGTCGTTCGGAACGAAGCCGACCACGACGCCGTTGCGGAGGTATTTCGTCGGTAGAAGGGCGGCGCCGAGCCCCTGCCCCTGAGGGCGCAGCGCCTGACGTTCCAGGCGTGCGGCACCTTCTTCATCCTCGATCTCGCGAAGGTAGGCCACTATCTCCGCGAGAGAGTGGTCGGCGAGGACGCGTTCGTCGTCATCCATCCAGGCGGTTTCCTTGCTTTAGACGCGTTCGCGCTGCCGGAACCTCGGGCGGACGCGCTGGCGCACGTCCGTGTAGATGTCGGCCCGCAAGGTCTGCGCGACCTCGATGGTCACTGCCAAGGCATACGGGACGACCGCATCCTTGAATTCCTCGCGAAGGCCGTATGCCTGGACGCCGACGAAGACGCCTCCCTCGGGAAGCGTACCGACTCTGCGGGCGCCCTCGAAGACACGATGGATCGTCGTGCCCTTCGCACCGAAGTCCGGATGCGGTTGAAGGAACGGATCGACCCCCCTCCAGTACTGCCCCTTGCCTTCGCGATTGACCAGTTGCAGCCGCACGCCGCGATAGGTCGAACTTGCCGGATGGATCGGTGTGCACCACGATAGGGTCAGCGAAATGCGGCGTATCTCGCGGCTGCCCAGGAGCGCGGACGGGATGGGGATGCGGTATTCGTGAAGGTCGCCGCTCTTGATCTGATCGTCGGCAAGCAGCGTGATCCGATTCGAATCCCCTTCGATGACGCTGTCGACATCTGGACGCCCGAAGCCCAGGAAGCGCGCGACGGTCTCGCGTCGACGCCGCCAGCTTGGATCCGCAGGCGGATAGGCGCGATCCAACACGCCGCCGATCGAGCCCCACCGGCAGCCGTGCGTCAGCAGCGCCTTCAACATGACCGCTCGAGTCGTCTGGTTCTGCCACCGCTCGCCCGACGAGGCGAACACGTGCTCGAGGGCTTCTGCGATCCGGATGCCATGGCGTGTGGCTAGTGCCGCAGCGTTGCTGGTTCCGGTGGATCGTCGGACGTAGTCGGTCGTACCGCCGTCGACGTCCGGAGCGGCCGCCCTTTGTCCCAGATGCGCGATCTGCCGGCCTTCGATCGCAAAACCGTCCGGATGCGCGACCGCGGCCGCGATCTGACGCCCTCCATCCATGACCAGATCCGGCTTGAGTGCACGGGCGAAGCCCAGACCGATGGCCGAGCAGAGATTGTTGGCGGCAAATCCGAACGGATCGACCTGACGGGGCGGACAGGCGGCGGCACCATCCGCATGAAGGGCACCGACGGTAACGGCGTTCAAGGCTTCCGCGGGGCTCAGAATGCCGCGCCGTCCTTTTGCCGCCTCGACGGCTCGGAGGATGGCGATGCCTCGTTCGTCCGGATCGTGCGCCAGGAATTCATCGAAGTCCTCGTAGGCGTCCATCGGGATTGGCGCATGCACGTTTCCGGCGCTGACGATGAAGAGGATCCGGTGCCGGTGACTGAGATGGTCGAGGAGCTTTGCCCAGGGTGTCGGCCGCCGCACGAAGGGCGAGGAGACGTCGCAGACCGAATGGTTGAACAGCACGGTTTCGAGCGTGCCGTTGCCTCTCGCAGCCAGTGCTTCCACAGCCCGGTGGACCATCGCCAGAGGAAGCTTGTCGGTCGGCGTGGTTTCGACGTCCGCATCCTGCGCTCCGGCCAGGATCGGCACGACCTTCAGCACCCGCTCCAACGGGGCTTCGTTCGCCGCGAGATCTCCATGGAGGATGAGGGACGCCATCGCCGTCCCGTGGAACCGCATCTCGAGCGGCGCATCGTCGCCCGTGATGTCGACCTCCTCAATGTCGACGCGGTTCCGCAGAAGTTCGTGCGATTGGACGGGATAGCCGTCGAGCAGCACGGCGATGGGAGGACGGGCGTCGAGGGCCGGCGGAACGGCGCGACGTTCCTGTTCGGTCGACATCGTATCCGGCAATGCGATCGAAAAGAGCGATTGCGGCCGCACGATCATCACCATGGACGCAGTGGCCAGCGGTCCATTCCTTCCAGCCGCTTCTCGAGCGATGCCGGCGGGGATCGAGGCGAGCACGCCGTGATAATGAATCTCGGGAATGCTTGCCTCGTCGAGAACGGCGGCGTCCAGCTCGCCGAGAACCGATCGCAGTTCGTCGACCGCAAGACGTCTCCGAGCCTCGGTCCCGAGATACCAGAGATCGAATTCGACCCGCACGAGCGCCTGCGGATCCTGCTCGAGCATGCGCTCGACGTACGCGGCGAGGGAAGGATCGACGCGATCTTTCGCCGACCAGACGCGTACGTCTGCGAGGTAGCCGAAAAGCTTCCACCATTCCTTTTCGAGCTTGTCGGACGGCTCCTTCCCGTCGGCATAGGCCTTCCACCATCCGAGGAGGCGCTTCAATCCTTCGAGAGACGGCATCGTCACGTAGAGGATCGAGGACGAAGCCTCCTCTTCCGCGCGGTCAGCCGCATCATCCTCGTCGCCCGCGGCTTCCGGGTCGACGAGGTCTTCCGAAAGCCATTCGAATCCCGCCTCGCGGGCGGCGTGGACGAACCCGTCTACGCGACCGATCACCTCGAAAACGAGCGCCCGGTCGGGCGAGGTCGCCGCGGGGTCGACCGAGACGCCGGCGCCGGTCGTCATCCTTTCTAAATCGGCGGAGATCCTCGAGAACGTACCCGCCTGCCGCTCAGCCTGTTCCTGGTAGGTCAGCTTGCGTGGAATCCGCGGTTTTCTTCCGGGGATGCGCCTTCCGAGCCTTTGCTCGCGTCGAATTCGAACGATCGGCCTTTCTGGCATCTATTCTCTCGTTCTCCACCAACGAGTCCTGTTGGCGGGACCACCTACTCAGCACGATCAACGCCACTTCGTTTGCCGTCATCGAGCCTCTCGACAGCACCAACCGACGCTTCACGTCAAGGTTGAACTGCTCGATTTCGGACATGCTCCGACCGAGCATGCAATCGACATACTTCTCTTGCGTGAACCCGGATCCACGCACCGTCCTGGCAAGCCGGCGATACATCTCGACGACCGCATCCCGATCGGGCAGCGGCAATTCTATCCGAAGCTGGAACCGCCGCCAGACGGCTCGATCCAGCAGTTCCGGATGGTTCGTGGCGCATACCACGACGCAGTGGGAGGGCAGAGAGTCCAACTGGACCAGCAGCGAGTTGACGACGCGCTTGATCTCGCCGGTCTCGTGGATGTCGCCGCGCTCCTTTCCGATCGCATCGAACTCGTCGAAGAACAGGACGCACGGCGCCGCGGCCGCATGATCGATGATCCGACGAATGCGTGCGGCCGTCTCGCCTAGATAGCTGTCGACCACGCCGTCGTAGCGGACGGTCAGGAACGGGAGACCGAGTTCGGTCGCTATCGCTTCGGCGAGTGTCGTCTTGCCGTTGCCGGGCGGGCCGACCAGAAGGATGGCATGCCGCGGCTCTAGCGAGTTCGCCCGGAGGAGCGCAGTCTCTTCCTGCTCCTGTATGAGCTCGCGGACGTCGGCGACAATTTCGGCTGGAAGGATCATGTCGCCGAGCGCGCGACGAGGCATCCTGTCGATCAGAAGATCCCGAACGGATTCGGGAAGACCGTGCGAGCCGACGGGACCAGCCGCAGAGGAGGCCCGTCGCGGCTTGTCACCCGCCAAAAGACCCGTGAGTCGACGCGCCTGGGAATGGCGGCCCTGCTCCGCCGCTTCGGTGGCAAGAAGGTCCATCGTCCGCTGAAGTGCGTCGCGGTCGCCCTTGGCACCGGCTTCGGCGAGTCTGTACACGAGGTCGCTCCTGCTCATCCCGATTGTCTCGCAGGTAACAGGGAGACGATTCAATATGGCGATCCGGCGCGGCCCGGGCGCCCGGCGACATCGGTGTCGCCTGCCTCGTAGGCATCCAAGACCGCGATCAGATAGTGAAGCATGAGCCTCATCTTCGCAATGTCCGATCGTGAAAAACGAAACTGATCACCCTGTTTCTTTTCGCTTTTCCCCGATGTTTCCACAATCGACCCCACAGTTCGGCTGCCTGCGATACCCTCCAACGCGTGCTTCAACTTCGTGACGTTTCGCGGGATCGCCTTGCCTGTCTTCAGAAATCTCCAGACGAAGATGCGCGAAAGCTGGAGCGCATCGGCCGCTTGCGCTGCACCGCCATGCTGCTCGACGAAGACCGAAAGCTGTCGGCGCAGTATCTCGTCCGCTTGCATTCTGGGCATGACGTTTCAGTTATCACGTTCAAAAACGAAATGAAATTGCGTTTTAATCTGCTTGGCCTTATGATCTCGACGTCATCCTTCGAGCGTGCGCCTGAGACCCATGCCGTCGGCTCGTCGTCCTCGTTCAGTGCCACCCCCTGTGGAAGGCAGACGGATAGATCTCGGGTCGTCGCTGAGAGCTCATCGCAAGCGTATGCTGCTCACCTCACCCCGGCGACGGCGGCAGCACCAGGACCCGGGACCGGGCCGGTGCGCCAGCGTAGAGAGGCAGGCAACATGACACCTCACAAGGCATGGGTGGCTCGTTGCTCATCGGATCCTGCCGGAACGGGGGCCTGCGCCGGCATCCGAGAACGAGGAACGAACCGGGTCAGACGCGAGGTCCTGGCCCGGTCCTCGGTACCTAGCGAGAGTCCAAGAGCTGTTTCAAAGCTTCGAACTGGGTGCGACGCCGTAGGATCTCGGCCAAGCCCTCGATGACTGTCTCGCGGTCGCCGTCCAGGATCTCGCAAAGATCGTCGATGGCTTCCACCAGCGGCTGCAAATCGCCGAGATCGGGCTCATCGGGAGGAAGCGCGTACATCACGCCGCCCCCATCGTGAGTGCCGATACAGGCATCTCGACCGGATACGCCAGCGTCGCATGAGCCAGCATGATCTGGTCGACATCTTTGGCTGAAAGATAGCCCGCCTCGGCCAGTTCCGAGGCAATCGCCCGCAGCGCTGGCCTTTGTGCCTCGACGATGGCACGGGCTCGCGCATAAGCCGTATGCAGCCGTTCGGCCACCTTCTCGACGAAACCATGGACGAGGAAGAGTGGGCTATCCGCCGGGTCGACGTAGTAGGGGCCTAACTTGCCGAGCCCGAACTGCAGGTCGATGTTGCGGGCAAGCCCTGTCGCCTGGGCGAGGTCCGAGCCCGAGCCTAAGCAACTGCCGATGGAGATGTCGCCGAACTCGATCTCCTCGGCCGCGCGTCCGGCAAGCAGCATGGCGAGCGCCACCTCGAGCTTCGGGAGCGTCGCAGCACCATCGACTGAAGGTTCGAATTGGGCTTCGCCACCGCCATCGTGAAGCGAGAGGTCGACGATTGCGCTGTGCCCGAGCGACCGGCCGACGATCGCATGGCCTGCCTCGTGGATGGCCGCGCGCCACCGCGTCTCCTCGGACATCGCGAGCCGCCCCTGGCGGATCTCGGCCAGGATGTCCTCGAGACCGATCGGGCGCCCCGCGCGCCGCGCTGCCCCCCTAGCTCGGCGCACGAACGCCTCGACATCGGCGCCCGTCTTACCGCGCGCGGCGAGCGCGAGCGGCAGCAACGAAGCCTCGGCCAGAGCGTCGACTCCGAGATGATGCCGGAAGATCCTCGTTAGGCTCGTCGTGTCCGGTCGCTCGATCGCGATCTCCCGATCGAGGCGCCCGGCTCGCTTCACGGCGGGATCGATGTTCTCGGGGTGGTTCGAGGCCGCGATGACGACCACGCCCGGGCGCTCCTCGACGCCGGCGAGCAACTCGAGGAACAGGTTCACCACCTGGGTCCAGTACTGGACATGTTCGCCGCGAATCTGCGCGCGGTCCGAGATGCCGTCGAGTTCGTCGATGAACAGGATGCAAGGTGCCTGCGCGCGGGCCTGAGCAAACGCCCTGCGGATCGCCTGAAGAGTACCGGAAAGGTAGTCCGATGCATTCCACTCCGCGACCGAGGTGGCGACCAAGGGGACGCGCGCGGATTTTGCCAGGGCGCGGGCGAAGCTGGTCTTGCCGACCCCCGGCGGCCCCGACAGCAATAAGCCCCGGTTGTCGATGTCGGCCCAGGCGAGACGGCCGACTCGATAGGCCTGCAAGTCGACGGCAAGGGCCAGGCCCCAATCCTTGGCCGCACCATAGCCGTCAAGCTCCTCGAGTGAAGGCCCTGGCTGGAGGTAGTCGGCCTTGGCCGCCATGACCCGGGCGATCGCGTCGATGCAGTCATCAGGTGATGCAGCGCCTCGGAAGGCGATCGGCAGGTCGGCGATGTCGAGAGTGCGCACCAGATCGGGATCGATCCGTCGTGTCGGGCATCCACCGGTGACCGCTTCGATGACGAGATCGAGCCCGCTCTGATCCAGGCCCGGAAGCACGATGCTATGCTCGGCCGAGCGCAGGAGATCGCGCGGCAGCTGGCGTGTAGGATCGGGGGCGACGCCGACGATGGGAACCCGCGCATGGAGCGCCGAGGCGACCATGAGGTTGCCGACATCCAGCCTGTGGTCTTTGTGCGAGCCGTCGCGAATGAGCAGGCCCGCCTGCTTCGCTCCTAGAGCAACCGCTCGGTTGCCGTTCAGATCCATCGCGCGGACACCGGGTCGGAAGGCGCATCTCTCAATGACGTCCCGCACCGGCTCGACGAGATCGGGCAGATGGGTGGTGACGACGACGACTGGGGCCTCGCGCCGCAGCCGTCGCACGAGACCGTCTTCCACCTCGATGGCGCGCGCGACGAGCACGGCTACCGCGGCGAGATCGGCTGGAATGGGTATGTGCGCGGTCTTCCGCTCGCCCTCGGTCTGGGCCAGGATACGCTCGACCGGATCGTCACTCTCTCGGTCAAAATCGCAATCCAACCCGAGATCGCCTTTGAGCTTGGTCTTCCTACGCTCATCCTGTGCGAGGGTTCGCAGGAACGCGCGGGCGAGCGCATCAGGCACCCGAGCGTCCGGATACTGGTCGTTCGGGGTCGTCGAGGATGGCAACATGGCATGATCTCCCGCAGCCGGGCAGAAGTGCCGGCCGTCAGCATGGTGGCTGGATTGGATTCAGCGACACGGCTGGCTCGGAATGTTCGAGCGCTCGGCGGGCGTCGGCTCCAGGAGATCGCCTGCTTCATAGGCGATAGCGTCTTATAGAACATATCATGAACAAACGCAAATGCCGGATGGTCTCGCCGATTTGTGACGTTTCGAACGGGCTTCCGCCCGCAGTTAGGAAGCGAATCGAGCAACTTGGATCGGCATGATTGATCTTCGGCCGCCGACACGACGGGGTTTCGGCGCCACCCGCCGGTGATGTCGCTGAAGCCTGAGAGTGTGAACCCACCGACATTCGACGGCCGGCCATGCAAATGGTGGCAGCCCTCACGGAGCTGCATGTCGAAGGATAGATGCCATGCAGTCCGGTGCGGACGCGGCCGGAGAGAGGCCTCCGATCCTCCTACAATCCGAAGGACGGCCTTCTTCCGATCTCACCGAGAAACTTGGCTTCAAAGATCGACCTGTCGCGGCGTACATCGCATGGTCGGGCAGTAGATGCCCGGCACGTCCGCCGATCGCGGCGGCCTTGAGGGGTAGCGACGGCTCATGCCGCCGCCACCCATACTCTCGCAGAAGTTCATGGCGAGGTCGGGGGCGGAACCGAACAACAGTCGTTCGGCCGAGGCGTCGCAGATTTTCTCTTGGCGTTCTCCCCCGCCGTCGACGGCAGGTCAGTGACGATCAACGCTTCACGAACCCGATGTCGGCGGCCACGGCCTGCAGTCGCTCGGACTGCCGCTCCTTCCGCTCGGAGTAGCGATCGACGAGGTAGGCTGCCCTCTCCCGCGTCAGGAGGGTAAACTTGAACAGCTCTTCGCAGACGTCGACCACCCGATCGTAGAGCGGTCCCGGCTTCATCCGTCCGGCGTCGTCGAACTCCTTGTACGCCATGGGTACGGACGACTGGTTCGGGATGGTGATCATCCGCATCCAGCGCCCGAGGATGCGCAGGCCGTTCACGGCGTTGAACGATTGCGAGCCGCCCGAAACCTGCATCACGGCCAGGGTCCTGCCTTGCGTCGGGCGCACCGACCCCTCCGACAGGGGTAGCCAGTCGATCTGGCTCTTCATCACCCCGGTCATGGCGCCGTGGCGCTCGGGGCTGACCCAGACGTGCCCCTCCGACCAGATCGAGAGGTTTCGGAGTTCCTGGACCTTGGGATGATCGGCGGTGCTGTCGTCGGGCAGCGGCAGGCCGTGCGCGTCGTAGATCCGGACCTCGCCGCCCATCGCCTCAAGCAGTCGCGCGGCCTCGTAGGCGAGGAAGCGGCTGAACGAGCGTTCCCGGAGCGATCCGTACAGGATCAGGAAGCGTGGGGCGTGGGTGAACGGCGTGGCCACCTGCAGGCCGGCACCGGTCGGGATCTCGAAGTGCCCATCGCTCAGGTTCGGCATGCCGTCGGCGAAGGGCTGATGGGGCTTGTCCAAGGAGATTTCTTACTCTACGTTTCAACAATGGTTGAGATATTGACATCATGATGGACGAACGGCAAGCCGTCGCCGCCTTCGCGGCCCTCGGTCAGGAGCACCGCCTGCGCATCGTGCGCCAGCTCGTCACCGCCGGCCCCGATGGCATGCCGGCCGGAATGCTGGCCGAGGCGGTCGGCGTGTCCGGGACGAACCTGTCGTTCCATCTCAAGGAGCTTTCGCATTCCGGGCTCGTGACCTCCCGCCGCGAGGGTCGCTCGATCATCTACAGCGCCGCCTACCCGGACCTGTCCGAGCTCATCCAGTTCCTGATGCGCGATTGCTGCCAGGGCCGCCCCGAGGTCTGCGCCCCCGCCGTCGCGGCCCTGTCCGCCTGTTGCCTGCCCACCGGAGACACAGCCCATGCCTGACCGGGTCTACAACGTCCTCTTCCTCTGCACCGGCAACTCGGCCCGCTCGATCCTCGCCGAGGCGATGTTGGCCAAGGACGGCCATGGACGCTTCCGGGCGTTCTCGGCCGGCAGCCAGCCCAAGCCCGACGTCAACCCGATGGCGCTGCAGGTCCTGCGGGAGTCCGACTACCCCGTGGAAGGCCTTCGCTCGAAGTCGTGGGACGCGTTCGCCGGCCCGGACGCGCCGGTGATGGATTTCGTCTTCACGGTCTGTGACAACGCCGCCGGCGAGGCCTGCCCGTTCTGGCCCGGCCAGCCGGTGACCGCCCACTGGGGCATCGAGGACCCGGCCTCGGTCGACGGCAGCGAGATCGAGCGCAAGACCGCCTTCGTCACCGCCCAGCGCTACCTCAAGAACCGGATCTCGGCCTTCCTCGCCCTGCCGATGGCGAGCCTCGACGCGGTCGCCCTGACCGCCCGGGTCCGCGAGATCGGCCAGCAGGCCGGCACCACCTCGCCCCGTCCGGAGGTCGCGTGATGGACGTCGTGATCTACCACAACCCGGATTGCGGCACGTCCCGCAACACTCTGGCCCTGATCCGCAACGCCGGCATCGAGCCCCACGTGATCGAGTACCTCAAGACGCCGCCGAACCGGGCGGTGGTGCGCCAGCTTGCCGAACGCGCCGGCGTCACGGTCCGTGACCTCCTGCGGGAGAAAGGGACGCCCTACGCCGAACTCGGCCTCGCCGACACGGCCCTGACGGACGACCAGCTTCTCGATGCCATCTCCGAGCATCCGATCCTGCTCAACCGCCCGTTGGTGGTGAGCCCGAAGGGCGTCGCTCTGTGCCGCCCCTCCGACGCGGTGCTGGACCTCCTGCCGGCCCAGCAGGGCGAGTTCGTCAAGGAGGACGGCGAGCGCGTCGTCGACGAGCACGGGCGGCGCGTCGCCACCGCCTGATCGCCCCTCACGCAATCAAGAACAAGAAACGGTCCCGATGCTCGCGCTCGCCATCTTCGCGGTCACCCTCGTCTTCGTCATCTGGCAGCCGAAGGGCTTCGGGATCGGATGGAGCGCCCTGATCGGGGCGGCCGTGGCGCTGGCCACCGGGGTCATCAGCCCCGGTGACGTCCCGGTGGTCTGGCACATCGTCTGGGACGCCACCTTCACCTTCGTGGCGCTCATCATCATCTCGCTGCTGCTCGACGAAGCGGGCTTCTTCCATTGGGCGGCCCTGCACATCGCCCGCTGGGGCGGGGGTCGGGGGCGCCTGCTGTTCCCGCTGGTGATCCTCCTCGGAGCCGCCATCGCCGCGGTGTTCGCCAACGACGGCGCAGCCCTTCTGCTCACCCCCATCGTGCTGGCCATCCTGCTCCGGCTGAACTTCAAGCCGGCGGCGGCCCTGGCCTTCATCGTCGCCTGCGGGTTCGTGGCGGATTCGACCAGCCTGCCGCTGGTGATCTCGAACCTCGTCAACATCGTCTCCGCGAACTTCTTCGACATCTCGTTCAGCCGCTACGCGGCGGTGATGGTGCCGGTGAACCTCGTCTCGCTCGCCGCGACCCTCGTGGTGCTGGGGCTGTTCTACCGGCGCGACCTACCGGCAACCTACCCTGTCGGAGAGTTGGAGGCGCCGCGAGACGCCATCCGCGACCCGCTCGTGTTCCGGGCGGCGTTCCCGCTCCTCGGCCTCCTGCTGGTCGCCTACTTCGTCACCGCGCCCTTCGGCGTGCCGGTCTCGGTCGTCACCTGCGCCGGTGCCCTGATCCTGCTCGGTCTCGCGAACCGGAGCCGGGTGATCCCCATCCGCAAGGTACTGGCGGGAGCCCCGTGGCAGATCGTGCTGTTCAGCCTCGGCATGTACCTCGTGGTCTACGGCCTGAAGAACGCCGGCCTGACGGACTATCTTGCGCAAGGGCTCGTCTGGCTCTCGGGCTTTGGCCCGTTCGTCGCCACCATCGGCACGGGGGTCGCCGCCGCGATCCTGTCCTCGGTGATGAACAACATGCCGAGCGTGCTGGTGGGCGCGCTCTCCGTCCAGCAGGCCCCGGACCTGTCGCCGCTGACGCGGGAGCTCATGGTCTACGCCAACGTCATCGGCTGCGACCTCGGGCCGAAATTCACCCCCATCGGCAGCCTGGCGACCCTGCTCTGGCTCCACGTCCTCGACACCAAGGGGCAGCGCATCACCTGGGGCCAATACATGCGCGTCGGCCTGGTCATCACCCCGCCGGTCCTCCTCGTGACCCTGGCGGCGCTCGCGCTCTGGCTGCCGGCGCTGGGGGCCAGGTAGCGATCCGATGGGTCCGGCCCGCCGCTGGCCCGTGATCTCGGCCTTGGGCGTGATCCAGATCCTGACCTGGGGGTCGTCGTTCTACCTGCCGGCGGTGCTCGCCGGCCCCATCGCCGACGGGACCGGTTGGCCGTTGGCCTGGGTGGTCGGCGGCCTGTCGGTCGGCCTTTTGGCGGCGGCCTTCGCATCGCCACGGGTCGGGCTTGCCATCCACCGGCACGGGGGCCGGCCGGTCCTTGCGCTGGCGGCAGTGCTTCTCGCCGTGGGGCTCGCCGTCCTCGGCGATGCACCGAACCTGCCGGTCTACCTCGCGGGTTGGATCGTGATCGGGCTCGGCATGGGCTGCGGCCTCTACGATCCGGCCTTCGCGACGCTCGGCCGCCTCTACGGGTCCGACGCGCGCCCCGCCATCACGACGCTGACCCTATGGGGTGGGTTCGCCAGCACGGTCTGCTGGCCGCTCTCGGCCTTCCTCGTCGAGCGGATCGGATGGCGTGGGACCTGCCTCGCCTATGCCGGCCTGCACATCACGGTGACCCTGCCGCTGGCGCTCCTCATGATCCCGCCAATGCCGGCACAGGTCGTCGGAAGCGTTCGGCAGCGCGATGACGGGGGCACGCTCACCGCCCGCGAGCGACGGGCCTACCTGCTGATGGCGGCCGTCCTCGTGTTCGGGGGCACCGTGATGGCGATGGTCTCCGTGCACCTGATCGCGTTGCTCCAGGCGAGGGGCGTGGCCCTGGCCTCCGCCGTCACGTACGGCGCGCTGATCGGGCCGGCACAGGTCGGTGCCCGTCTCGTCGAGATGGCGGGCAAGGGCCGCCACCATCCGCTCTGGACGCTGGCCGCCGCCATGGCGCTGGTGACCCTCGGCCTCGGCATCCTGACCGCCGGCATCCCTGCTGTCGGCGTCGCGCTCGTCCTGTATGGAGCGGGCAACGGCATCTACTCGATCGCGCGTGGAGCGGTCCCACTCGCCCTGTTCGGGCCGGTTCGGTACCCCGTCCTGGTCGGGCGGCTGGCTCGGCCCGGTCTGATCGCACAGGCACTGGCACCCACCCTCGGAGCCCTCACACTGATCTATGGCGGGCCGGATGTGACTTATGGCCTTCTGATGATGTTTGCCCTGGCGAACGTCGGGATAGCCGCCGTGCTCCTTCGTATCCGATAGTTACCAAGCGTAGTATGCCCGGGAGCGCCGCCCTCCCTACCCTGTCCGCCATCGACCGCGGCCCACGCTCGGACCCAATTGGACCTGGCCTGCCTCCGTTTGGTGGCCCAGGTTCGAAGTTAGTGTATCGTCGGCGTGTGAAGTTGACCCCGTTTGTGGTCCACGTCCTATGCAAGTTCCCGGGCTATGACGGCTTGGTCGGCGAAGGCACGGGGCGTCAAGCCACCCAGGGCCGTGTGAGGTCGATCTTCGTTGTAGCGGCACCTCCAGTCCTCGATGCGCTCGCGGGCATCGGCCAGCGACAGGAACCACGAGGCGTTCAGGCATTCCGCTCGCAGGCGGCCGTTGAACGACCCGATGTAGGCGTTGTCGGTCGGCTTTCCCGGCCGGGAGAAGTCGGTCTCGACCCCGTTCAGGTACGCCCACTGGTCGAGCATGCGGCCGGCGAACTCCGGCCTATTGTCGACCCGCAGGCTCTTGGGCCGCCCCCTCAGCCGGACCAATGCATCGAGCGCCTCGGTCAGCTGGAAGGCGCGAAGGTTGGGACGGCCGGCGCCTCCTTGGCCCGTAACCGGCCCGCCGCCTTCCGGGGCCCGTTCACCGTGGCCATGCCCGCGATGCCAAGTCGCCGAGGGCAACATCGGCGCGAGCGGGCGAAGCAACGGCCTCGGCTCATAGGCCGGCCACAAGCCCGCATGTAAACGGCGGAGCTGTCCTCGGGTCGTCCGGGCAATCCGTCCGGAGGCGGCCGGGCCGATGGCCGGTGTCTCCGAGACCACCCGACTATTGCTACCCATAACGCATACGCGAGACGCCACCCGTTACGCGTGCCGATCCGAGGCGCTTGGGCCGCGCGGCCGGTTCCGGCCCTCCGCCCGGGCGGAGGCTTTACCTTACGACGAATGACGTACTTCGTCGGTCGCCCTCGTCACGGTATCCACGCATTCAGGACGGGCGCGGCGACGGTCCTGGCGGGCGCCGTGGGAAGGGAACGGCGACGCCCTGGTTCGCCGCCGCGTGAGGTCCGGCTCGGGTCGGCAGGTGGGGGGCCATGCTCCTATCGAAGTGCGGTCACTGCGAGCGAACCATCCCTGCCGACGCATCGAGATGTCCGAGATGCCTCGCCGCCACCGGTGCGGGCATGCGCTCCGCGCCGCCGGAGGCCGGATACTGGATATCGATGCTCGCGACCGCGTGCGCCGTGATTTTCTGGCTCCTCGTGATCCGCCGATAGACGTGGACCGACCTACGTCCGCTCCTTGATGCCAAAGCCGACGAGCCACTAGCTCACCCGATGGCTGGTCAGGAATCCCGCCGCCATGGCGACATGCAGTTTGATTTCCGTCCCTCACCTCACGCCGCCGCAAGCAACGGCTCCGCCGGATACCCGGCCGCAGCGATAGCCTGCGCGATACGGCCGGGGGAGCCGACCGCGCCGGACACGGTCACGAGCTTGATCGCCAGATCGACCTCGACCGACGCGCCGGGCTCGACGCCCTGGACGGCGCGCGTGACGGACTTGATGCAGCCGCCGCAACCCATCTTGGAAACCTTGTAGCGGAACATGACGCTCTCCCATTGTTGGCCCCCGCCTAGATGGGGCTTCACATGGTGGGAAGGTCAAGGGACGGTCCCGGGGCTTGCCTGGCATCCCGGCCGGTTCCGGCATACGGGTCGGTGGATCGCGTCATTCGCGGTCAAGCCTGGCACATCGCCTGTTGAGAGGAAGTGTGGTGTTCGCGGACGGGATGACGGCCTTGCAGCTCGGGCTGGCCTCGACGCTCAACGCTACGGCGGGCCAAGCGGGCGGCACGGCATTGCTGGCCGGTCATGGCCTTCGCCGTCTTCCGGCCACGAAGGTCCCCCTCATCGCCCTGGCGCTCAATATTATCGCGGCCAGCTACGCGACTTGGCGGCTGCATAAGGCCCGGGTCGTCGACTGACCGCTCGTGCGCCGGCTCGCGGGACCGTCCCTGCCGGCCGTGGCGTCGAAGACGACGTGCGGTGCCCCCGCGTCCAAATCCGCCCGTCATCGCATCCAGTTCGTCGATCGATTCCCCGAACTCGGCCAGCGCCTCGGCCTGCGCGATTTCCCGCGTCTGGAAGGCGAGCAACTCCGAGATCCGGATCCTGTGATGGGTCCCGACCTTGCGACCCGGCAGTTCTCCCTGGTCGATCCGGTGGACGACCATGTGCCGGCACACGCCCGGGAAGACGCTGCGTCCTCCGGCGCGAGTTCCTATCCCTCGTCCACGACGGTCACTGGCCCCTCTCGGCGAACATGTCGGCCACGTTCAGGAACGCCTCGACCATGTAGCTGGGCAACTCGACTTGCAGGCGTGAACCGTCGCCGCGGACGATCACGCCGTGCGCGTGATCGTCCCGGGCGGGGACCAACGCCTCGGCCACCCTGGATGCCGAGACGTGGTTGCCACCTGGGATTTCATGTCTTTAAAACCCGCCATGGTCATGCCGCCCCTCCACCCCTGACCGGCGCGTCAGGCCAGGTCCGCGCCGCGATATCGGGCGAAGGTGCTGCGCCGATCCTGTCCGAACAGGATCACGTCGTAGGTGTCGGGCTCCATCCCTTCGACCTCCATGCCTGGTGAACCCGCTGGCATGCCGGGCACGGCCAGTCCCGTGCCTTGCGGCCTTTCCGCCAGCAAACGCTTGAGCGCCCCGGCGGGCACGTGTCCCTCGACGACGTATCCTCCGACCTGGGCGGTGTGGCAGGAGGCGAGGTCGCGCGGCACGCCGAGGCGGACCTTCACGGGGTTCACGGGCCCCTCGGTCACCGTCACCGTGAAGCCGGCCTCGCGCAGGTGCGCGACCCATTTCACGCAGCAGCCGCAGCTCGGGTCCTTGGTCACCGCGACCGTGGGCAGCCCGTCCGCCAGGGCGCCCCGTCCGAGCGTCAGCGCTCCCGCCAAGCCCGCGAGCACGGCCCGCCGGGATCGTATCGTGTCCACCTTCATCGTCATCTCCCGTTGACCCTCACTCGGCCGCCAAGGGCAGCCGCACGTCCTCTTCCTTCATGCCGTGCCGCAGCGCGTCGCCCGGGGGCAGCCCCCGCCCCTTCACCAGGGCGTAGACCGCCGGAATCACCACGAGAGTCAGAACGGTCGAGGAGACCATCCCGCCGATCATCGGCACGGCGATGCGCTGCATGACCTCGGACCCGGAGCCCGTGCTCCAGAGGATGGGCAGGAGACCCGCCATGATGGCGACCACCGTCATCATCTTGGGCCGGACACGCTCGACGGCGCCGACCATGATGGCCCGCCGCAGGTCCTCGCGCGATAGGGGGCGTCCCTCGCGCGCGCACCCGGCCCGGACCTCGTCGAGGGCGTGGTCGAGGTAGACCAGCATGATCACGCCGGTCTCCGCCGCGACGCCGGCGAGCGCGATGAAGCCGACCGCCACCGCGACCGACATGTTGAAGCCCATCCACCACATCAGCCACACGCCCCCGACGAGGGCGAAGGGCAGCGACAGCATCACGATGAGGGTCTCGGTCAGCCTGCGGAAGTTGAGATAGAGCAACAGGAAGACGACTAGCAGCGTCAGGGGCACCACGATCCTGAGGCGCGCCGCGGCGCGCTCCAGGTATTCGTACTGTCCGCTCCACTGAAGGGTCGTGCCCTGCGGGAGCTTGACCTCGCTGTCGACCGCGGCCCGCGCGTCGGCGACGTAGCCGCCCAGGTCGCGCCCCGTGAGGTCGACGAAGATGTAGACCGCGAGCTGACCGTTCTCGGTCCGGATCGAGGTCGGCCCCCGGGTGAGCTCGACCTTGGCGACCTCGCCGAGCGGCACCGTCCCGCCGGCCGGCAGCGGCACCTGGACCTCGTCCGCGATGGCCCGCGGGTCCGAGCGGAAGGCGCGCGGGTAGCGCACGTTGACGGTGTAGCGCTCGCGGCCCTCGACCGTGTTGGTGACGCTCTGCCCGCCGAGTGCCGAGGCGACCACGTCCTGGACGTCGCCGACCATGAGCCCGTAGCGCCCGAGCGCCTCTCGGTCCGGCGTGATGTCGAGGAAGTAGCCGCCGATGACGCGCTCCGCGTAGGCGCTCGACGTGCCCGGAACGTTGCGCACCACAGCCTCGACCTGACGGGCGACCTTCTCCATGGCGCCGAGGTCGGTGCCGAGCACCTTAATGCCGACCGGCGTCCGGATGCCGGTCGAGAGCATGTCGATGCGGGCCCGGATCGGTTGCGTCCAGGCGTTCGACACGCCGGGGAATTGCAGCGCCGCGTCCATCTCTGCCTTGAGGCTCGCCAGCGTCACGCCTGGCCGCCACTCCGCCTTCGGCCTCAGGCTGATGATGGTCTCGGCCATCTCCATCGGCGCCGGGTCGGTCGCGGTGCTGGCGCGCCCCGCCTTGCCGTAGACCGAGGCCACCTCCGGGAAGGACTTGATGATGCGGTCCTGGGTCGCCAGCAACTCGGCGGCCTTCGTCACCGAGATCCCGGGCAGGGTCGTCGGCATGTACATCAGCGTCCCCTCGTTGAGCTCCGGCATGAACTCCGAGCCGAGCTGGCGCGCCGGCCAGACGGTGATCGCCAGGACGCCCAGGGCGAGCAGGATGGTCGGCACCCGGGCGCGCAGCACGCCGGCGATGATCGGGCGGTAGAGCCAGATCAGGAGCCGGTTCACCGGGTTGCGGTGCTCCGGAACGATCCGCCCGCGTACGCACAGCACCATCAGGGCCGGCACCAGCGTCACCGACAGGAGCGCCGCCGCCGCCATGGCGAAGGTCTTGGTGAGCGCGAGCGGCCCGAACAGCCGGCCCTCCTCGCCCTCCAGGGTGAAGATCGGCAAGAAGCTCACGGTGATGATGAGAAGCGAGAAGAACAGCGACGGGCCGACCTCGCCCGCCGCCTCGACCAGGATCTCGACCCGTGGCTTGCCCGGCGGCGCCCGCTCCAGGTGCTTGTGTGCGTTCTCGATCATCACGATGGCGGCGTCGATCATGGCGCCGACCGCGATGGCGATGCCGCCGAGCGACATGATGTTGGCGCCCAACCCCGACGCCTTCATCCCGGCGAACGCCATCAGGATGCCGACGGGCAGCATCAGGATGGCCACCAGCGCGCTGCGCACGTGCAGCAGGAACACGATGCAGACGAGGGAGACGACGACGCTCTCCTCGACGAGCGTGCCCTTGAGCGTCTCGATGGCCGCGTCGATGAGCTGCGAGCGGTCGTAGACCGGCAGGATCTCCGTGCCCGCCGGCAGGCTTTTCGCGACCTCCGCGAGCTTCGCCTTCGCGTTCTCGATGACGGTGAGGGCGTTGGCGCCGAACCGCTGCAGCACGATGCCACCGGCGACCTCTCCGGCTCCGTTCATCTCGGTGATGCCGCGGCGCTCGTCCGGACCGAGCTCGACCCGGGCGACGTCCCGCACCCGCAGCGGCGCGCCGCCGGAGGTCTTGAGTACGATGTTCTCGATGTCGGCCACGCTCCGCAGGTAGCCGCGGCCGCGGACCATGAACTCGAACTCGGAGAGCTCGACCGTGCGGCCGCCGACGTCGGCGTTGCTCGCCCGGATCGCGTCCCGGAGCTTGTTGAGGGAGATCCCCTGCGCGCGCAGCCGGTTCGGGTCGACCACGACATTGTACTGTTTGGTGAAGCCGCCGACGCCGGCCACCTCGGCGACCCCTTCCGCGCGCGAGGCCCCGAAGCGGATGACCCAGTCCTGCAGGGAGCGCAATTCCGCGAGCGTCCGCTCCTTGGCCACGACTACGTACTGGTAGACCCAGCCGACGCCGGTGGCGTCCGGCCCGAGGGTCGGGGTCACGCCGGCCGGCAGGCGGCTGGCCGCGGCATTGAGGTATTCGAG
Source organism: Algihabitans sp. (assembly GCA_965233705.1). Classification (GTDB taxonomy): domain Bacteria; phylum Pseudomonadota; class Alphaproteobacteria; order Kiloniellales; family DSM-21159; genus Algihabitans. The sequence continues at coordinate 53,219 of CBDDTF010000003.1, forward strand.
CACCCGCGAGCGGCCCCAGTAGGGGTCGGTGCCGTCCTCGAAGATGACGTACACGAACGACACGCCGAAGAACGAGAAGCCGCGCACCACCTTCGCCCTCGGCACCGTCAGCATGGCGGTGGTCAGAGGATAGGTGACCTGATCCTCCACGACCTGCGGCGCCTGGCCGGGGTACTCGGTGTAGACGATGGCCTGCACGTCCGAGAGGTCGGGGATGGCGTCGAGCGGCAGCGTCCGCAGCGCCATGACGCCCGCCGCCACGGCGAACACCGTGCCGACCAGAACCAGGACGAGGTTCCGGGCGGACCAGCCGATGAGACGCGCGATCATGGCTTGCCCTCCAGGTTCGAGGCCTGACGGTCGCTCGCCTTCGGTGCGGCCATGGATTGCAGCGCCGCCTTCAGGTTGCTCTCGGCGTCGATCAGGAAGTTCGCCGACGTGACGACCCGGTCGCCGGCCGCGACACCGTCGCGGATCTCGGTGTAGCCCTCCCCGCGAATCCCGACCTTGACCTCGCGCGGCTCGAAGCGGCCCTCGCCGCGGTCGATGAGCACGACCTGCCGCGCGCCCGTGTCGATGACCGCGTCGTCGGGCACCGCCACGACGGGCTTGCCCGTTCCCGTGGCGATCTCGGCGTCGGCGTACATGTCCGGAAGCAGCGCGCCGTCCGGGTTCGGCAGTTCGATCCGGACCCGCGTGGCGCGGGTCTCCGGGTTCACCTGCGGGTAGATGACGCCGACCTTGCCCGAGAACGTTCGCCCCGGGGCCGAACGCAGGCGCAGGGTCACAGGTTGCCCGACACGCACCCCCGCGAGGTCGCGCTCGGGCACGTCGGCCAGCACCCACATCACCGAGACGTCGCCGATGCGGAACAACGTGTCGCCGGCCGCGGCCTTCATGCCCTCGATTGCCGAGCGCTGCAGCACGATGCCGTCCCGGGCCGACGACCAGGTGATGGCCATCGGCACCTTGCGGGTGCGCTCCATCTCGTCGATGACGGCCTCGGAGACGTTGAGGTTCTGCAGGCGCCGCCGCGCGCCGTCGAAGCCGGGGTTGGCGATGAGCTGGGCGGCGGCCGCGTTGATCTCGGGCGAGTAGATGCGGACCAGCGCCTGTCCCTTGCGGACACGGTCGCCGGTCGTGACGTCCTCGACATGGTCGACGTAGGCGTCCGAACGCGTCGCGATGACCGTGACCCGCCGCTCGTCGAGGGCGACGGTGCCGGGCACCCGCACGGGCTGCGCGACGACCCTCCGCTCGACGGTCTCGGTGCGCACGCCGGTGCGCTGGACCTTGCCGGGTGAGACGGTCACGACGTTGCCGCCCTCGTCCTCGCCCGCGTAGACGGGGATGTAATCCATCCCCATCGAATCCTTCTTCGGGGTCGCCGAGGTGTCCGGAAGGCCCATCGGGTTGCGGTAGTAGAGCGGCTTGCGGGTGCCCGCGTCGGGCCTCTCGGCCTGCGCCGTTCCATGCGCCGCCATGTCGTGCCCGGGCACGTCGCGGCCGGCCATGTCGGGGGGCATCGCCTCGCCTTCCCGGGCCTTGTCGAAGCGCACGTCCTCGCTGGCCCGGACCGCCCGGAAGTCGTGCCCGTCCGCAGTGGTTCTCGGCGACGCGGAGTAGACGGGCTTCCCGTCCGGATCCTGGTAGTAGATCACCGGACCGGTGACCTTCGCCGGCGCCGGCGCCTGCGGACCCGGCATGGCGGCCGGAACCCAGTGGGCGAACTCGATCCGTGCGCGCTCGACGAGGACCGGCACGGGGCTGCCGTCACGCCCCGCCCAGTACCCGGTGCCCCCCGCCGCAAACGCGGCGAGGATCCCGGCGAGCCATGCCGAGCGGCTCACTTGACCGCCTGGAAGACGAGCCTGTCCTCGACGGTGCCGGTTTCGCCCTGGACCTTCGCCCCCAGCGACAGCCGCCAGCCGCCGGCCATCGTGATCTTCGCCTTGAAGCGGTAGAGCCCCGGCTCCGTGGACGGGATCTGCTCGATCGTCGAGGTCATCTCGTCCATGCTGTCGGGCGCCATGTCGATGCGCTTGGCGAAGATCACCGCGTCCGGCACGGGCTTGCCGGTACGCTTGTCCACGAGGCGCACCGAGAGGACGGTCTCGCCGACCTTCGCATCCTTACGGGTCAGCTCGAAGGCATAGTCCTTGATGCCGGCAAGCGCCGGCAGGGCCGGGACCGACAGGGCGGCACCGAACAGCGCGGCCGCGAGGGCGCGCGCGAGGGGGTTCTTGGTCACGGGGTTCATCTCCTGAACGCGATGGATGGCCACGCGTGGACGCGCGGCGTCGTGCCGGCGATCACGCCGGCGGCATCGGGCTCAGGCTCGGGGGGGCTCGGGTAACGGCGGGCCGTACACGCTGGCGAAGGACGCCGCATCGGGCCACGCCCGGCTCGTCCGCGTCGCCACCGGTGCCGGGACGGACGCCGCGGTCGGAGGGAGGGAGGCGACGCCGGCAAGGCAGAGCGCCAAAAGCGGACAACCCGCCTTGGCGCAGTCGGGCTTCGCCGCCTTCCCGGGCGGGCAGCACGGCATGTCGGCCATGTCCGTGTCGCCCGCGTCCATCCCCGCCATGTCGGCTTGGTCCATGGCCAGGGTCGCCTCGTGCACGGCCTGCGCCGTCATGAACGCACGCACCCCCGCGGCGGCCGCGGGAGCGGCCACCGGCGTCAGGGCGAGGCTGAGGACCGCCAGGAGCGGCAACAGTCGCCGAAGGGCGATCAGGAACGTCACGAAGTCACGATGCCAGTTTTTCGATCCGGGCGGAAGGCCGATATCGGAGGAGATGGCCCGTCCCACGTTGGGAAGGTCAAGGCTCCGTTCCGTCGGCCGGCCCATCCGCCGACCGACCTCGTCGGGATGGTATCCCTGGGACCCGTTGCTCGTGAGCCCGCCGGACCTCGCCATGACGCGTCCGGGGTTGCTCGCCGTGGCCATCCCCGAACGGCAGCGCGCGGGCGGATCGAGGCCGCCACCCATGGAAGCCGCATTGGCATGATCGTCTCAGTCATCCTGCAAGCCTCCACCTTACCGACCGTGCCGCAGCCCTCGTCCGAGCGCGCCATCTCGAAGGCGGCCGGAAAGGGAAAGGTCGCGCCCGCCGCCGGGAGGATTAGCCGTCGCCATTGGGCGGTCGCGCTGGCCGCCCATCGGTTGGGCGCAGGTCCCTGGCCATCCGTATCCTCGCGCGTGCTTTCCTGGCCTTGGGAAGCGTACCGCGCACGCGTGGCCCTGAGCACGATGGTCATGCCGGTGAACGCCGCACCGACCCCGCATACCCTGACCCGCCGGTCCGGCGGTTCGGGAACGTCAGAAGTCCTGGGCCGGCGGCACCATCTGGCGGGCGGCGGGACTGCGGGGCGCCGCCTTGATCGATCCGGTCGTCCGGCCGACGTCCGGCGCTTCGACGTCGGGCGGCGTCGTCCGTTGCGACTGATGCGTCTGAGGCAGGAAGCGGGGCGGAACGTTGTCCATCCACCCCGCGACCGCATAACCCGGCAACACGGCGAGCATGGCAATGCCTGCGAAGGCGGGGATGATCTTGCTTTTCATGACGGGATTCGTTTTTCCTGTTGGAAGTTTACTGCTCCTTCCCATGAGTCCGGATGTCCCGGGCTAATCGTTACAGGGCGCCGCAAACCTTTTGCTTGGTACGGGCGATGTCGCCTGGCGCTGCGCCGCGCTCTCCCGGTGGGAAGGCACCCGCAATCGCGTGCGGGATGCGTACGGTCCGGCACGCCGTGCGCATCGGCGCGGGGTGTGGGTGGGATGGATCGTGACCACCACGGCCAATCCCCTTTCTCAGCGAGGCCCGATGGCATGACGTGTCGGTCGGCGAGCAGGCGCCGAAACCGTCACGTCGCCCATCGAATTCCGTCGGGCTGTCTGGAGGATGTCCCGTATCGGATCGCTACCAGCGAAGGAGGCGCGGTCCCAGGAACGCTCCGACGAGCGTGCAAATCGCGATCGTCCCCCCGTACCAGACGGCAACGAACGGAACGGTGTCGTCCATGCAGTGCAGGGAATAGCCGAGTGCGCTGACGGCGCCCGCGGAGAGGCCGACCAAGGCACCCGCCCGCACGAGATCCGTCGGCGCCCCGAACCGTCGAACCGCCCACATGACCACGGCGAACGGAACGATGGCGATCACGGGAATCGAGACGAGGCACTCGAGCCAGGTGTGGCCGGATATCTGGCCGTGCCAATGCTCGGGCGGTGTCATCGAGAGGCTCACGCCCGCGAGCGCCGCGACCGCGAGGAAAGGCAAGGCCACGACCCCGAGATGCACGCGGCTCTCGCCGCCTGGCCTGGCGGCCCTGGCGAGGTATCGCAGCGCGAGCCCCCCGACGGCGACCGCGAACGCGACCTTCAACGCGAGGAACAGGAGCGGCCGGGCTTGCGTGAGGCCGGGGCGCAAGCCCAGGAACGCCAGCGCCAGGCACAGCGCGACGGTCGCGCCGACCGCGACCGCCAACGCGAGCTGGCGCGTCATCCAGGGGGTCCCGGCCGGTTCGCGCTCGAAGCTGTTTCCCAGCAGGCCGATGAGTTCGTCGGTCTTCATTCCGTCCTGCCTCCCACGAACGACGCCAAGGCCTTCAGGCCGCGATGGACGCTCACCTTGACCGCCGTCTCCGACATCCCGGCCCGCTCCGCCGCCTCCGCCGCGCTCAAGCCCTCCACCTTCATCGACCTGATCGCCAGCCGCGCCTTCGCGGGCAACCGCGCGAGCAGGCGCTCGACGTCCAGCGAGCTTTCCGTCGCCGCGTGATCGTCGGCGGTCACGAGCTCGCCGGCGTCCTCGACCGGGATGTCGGCCATCCCGGGCCGGGTGCGCCGCAGGTGATCGATGAGCTTGTAGCGCGCGATGGCGTACACCCATGGGGTTACCGGCTGGGAGACGTCGTAGGTGTGACGTCGGGTATGGACGGCCATCAGGGTCTCCTGGACCAAGTCCTCGGCCTCCGTGTCGCCGCGTCCCGACCGGCTCAGCTTGTTCCTATAGTAGGCGCGAAGGTGCGGCCCCAGGCATTCCAGGAACCGACGATAGTCCGCGGATCGGCCCAGGAGGCCTTCCGTCAGGAGCGCACGGAGCTCGATCTCGCGGTTGATCACGGGACCCGGTCGTCCTCGGCGCGGGCCGGACGTATCCCGCTTCCACGCGGCGGCGTGGGCGTGCGTGGCGGCGCGGCCATCGAAGGCCGGTGGACCTGTCCGATTCCCGGCGTCACGGACGGCCATCGCGCGCGTCGATGCCGACATGGGACAACTCGCGTACGGCGACGATGCGCCTGACCCCCTCCTGCACCTTCTCGAAGGCGCGCACCTCGATCTGGCGCACGCGCTCGCGGGAGACGCCGAACTCGCCGGACAGGTCCTCCAGCGTGATCGGGTCGTCGGCGAGGCGCCGCGCCTCGAAGATGCGCCGCTCTCGCGGGTTGAGCACGCTCAGGGCATCGCGCAGCGCCGTGAGGCGGTTCGAGCCCTCCTGCTCGCGCACGAGCACCGTCTCCTGGCTCGGGCTGTCGTCGACCAGCCAATCCTGCCACTCGCCCTCGCCCTCCTCGCGCAGGGGCGCGTTGAGCGAGGTATCGCCGGACAGGCGCCGGTTCATGTCGATCACGTCCTGCTCGGGCACACCGAGACGGGTGGCGAGCTGCTCGACCTGATCGGGCCGCAGGTCGCCCTCGTCCAGCGCCGAGATCTTGCCCTTGGCCTTGCGCAGGTTGAAGAAGAGCTTCTTCTGGTTGGCCGTGGTGCCCATCTTCACGAGGGACCAGGAGCGCAGGACGTATTCCTGGATCGCGGCCTTGATCCACCACATCGCGTAAGTGGCCAGCCGGAAGCCCTTGTCCGGGTCGAAGCGCTTGACCGCCTGCATCAGGCCGACGTTGCCCTCGGACACCACCTCGCCGATCGGCAGGCCGTAGCCGCGATAGCCCATGGCGATCCTGGCCACGAGACGCAGGTGCGAGGTCACGAGCCGGTGCGCGGCCTTCCGGTCGCCGCCGCCGCGCCAGCTCTTGGCGAGGGTGAGCTCCTCGTTCGCCTCCAGCATCGGAAACCTGCGGATCTCGTCGAGGTAACGCGACAGCCCTTCGCCCGAGGGAAGATTGGCGAGCGCGCCTGCCGTCATGTTCGTCCGCTCCTCCTCTGCAGGAACCCCGGCACCGGTTGGACCGGCGGCGGTGTCGGTGCGCAACTCCGGTCGCCCGCGTCGGTCTCGCGAACAACGGGTCGACCGTCACACCCATCAATCCGATGGGATGACCGGGAAGGTTACATCGCAGGATACCTGCGAGCCGACGCCACGGGGCCCGAGGCACGCATCCGCCGCGGGAAGGTCATCCCTGCCGCAGGCCGGACCGCGACCGTCCCGTCCGGCACAAATTCGAATATACCCCCGGATCGTATATGGGCAATGTCGCGTTCCATAGGCCGTCCACGATCCGATGGGAGACGACGATGAACAAGCCATTCCTTGCATTCGCCTTGGCGGTATCCGCCTCCTTGGCGCTGTCCCTTGCCGGGCATCCGGCCAGGGCCGAGGATGGGCCTTCCGTGATCATCCACGGCGACCACCACGATGGCCATCACGAAGAGCATCACGTCGTCGAGGAGCATCGCGAGATGGGTCACCATGACGACCATCACGAGGTCGTGCACGAGCATGGCCACGGCGAGGACGGGCACTCCGACGGCCGGCATTGACCGACAGTCGGCCCAGGACGCGATGTCGAGCGGCGGAATTGCAGGTCCGTCAAGCGGCCACGTTCCGCCCGGCATCACGATTTGCCAAGCTAACGTCTGGCCATTAAACCCCCGTGGGGTATAAAGGCTTCGGCGACCGCTCGGGCTCACGAGCCGGGGCGGTCGCCGATGGGGTTTCGTGGCGATTGCCGGGTGGCCGACGATGCTGCCCCGGCGGACCGCGACTCGCCGCGGGCAGGCTGTTCGGCCTGCGGTCTCCGACGAGGGCCGCATTCGTTGTTCGGAGCCGACAGCCACCCCGGGGCGCCGGCGGGCCTGCCGCAACATCATCCTACGTGGTCCCTGGAGCTCCGGCGTGTTCGAGATCATCCCCAACTGGCATCCGATCGTGGTTCATTTCACGGTGGCGCTCCTCCTGACCGCCTCCGTCCTCTTCGTCGCCGGCACCGTGCTCCGTGCACGTCCATCGGGGAGAACAGCCACCATCGCGGCCAGATGGAACCTCGGCATCGGCTTGCTCGTGACGACGGCCACGCTGATCACGGGCTGGTGGGCCTACAACACGGTGGCGCACGACGAGGTGTCGCACGCGAACATGACGGTCCATCTGCGCTGGGCCCTCGGCACGGCGCTCGCCTTCGTCGCGGCCGGCCGTCGCCGCCTGGTACGACCGCAAGAGGCGGGCCGGCGCCGGGGTCATGCTCATCGCCCTGCTCGCGGCTGGGTCGGCGGCCCTGGCCGTGACGGGATGGCTCGGCGGCGAGAACGTCTACCGTTACGGTCTGGGCGTCATGGCCCTCCCGAAGTCGGACAGCCACGCGCATCCCGGAAGCGCGGGAGGACATCCCCCCGATCACGATCACGGGGCACATGTCGGGGACGCGACCTTGAATCCGATCCCGGGCGGGACGGGCCCTGGGAATGCGTCGGCGTCCGACGGCCACGCCCACGACCACACCCACTGAACCGGTGGGCGAAGCCATCGGCGCCGTCGTGCCCCCAATTTCGCGAAGTGCCTCTGGGCCCCTGTCCGCCGTGTCATCGTTCAAGGCTTCGGCCCCGGGCCTTGCGTCGAACCGACGGTCCTCGCACGCGACGCTCGAACCCGGGGCTTTCGGGCGGACGCCACGACGCAACGACGCCTTGATCGGCGAGGTCAGGTCCGACGCCATCGGAAGGCCCTCCAGCGTGGCGGAAAGCGAAGCCGAGCGCGCGCGAAGACTGAGTTCGCGGCTTCCCGTTCCTTTCCGCACCGTTGCGCGAACGGCGATTATTCGGGTGCCATCCGAAGACATCGTTGCCCAAATCCAACAGCTTACCCTTTCACCGGCCTCGGGTTCGGCCATGCATTGCCGGAGCCGTTACGGCGTGCGATGTTTACGTTGGATTAGGAAAGGTCCCTGATCGTTGGCCGCCCTGCGCACATTGGTGCTCTTCGTGATCGCGTTGGCCGTGTCCGTCGCGCCGGCTGCGCCGTGCACGATGGCGCATGCCGCCGCGGCGCACCGACATGGGGACCACGCGAGGCCAGCGGTGTCGCCCGAGGCCGGGCGGCATGTGCACCACCACGTGGCCTCGCGACCGTCGGCCACTCTCGACGACGCGGCGGCCTCGGAAAGCGGCTCGCCGCCAATCGACCTCTCGGCCGCCCGATCGACGTCCCAGGAGCCGGGGTGCCCCGAGCACCGTCAGCGGGCCCACAAGGGCCCTTGCCCGGCGGCCTGCTGCACACTCGCCGGCCAGGCCGCGCTACCGACCGCATCCTGGTCGGGAGCATGCCTGGAAGTGCATTCGTCCGACCGCGTGCTGATCGCGCAGGAAGACGGCGTCGTCGACGCCCATCCGCCTCGGATCGAACGGCCGCCGAGGCGCGGCGCCTGACGCGCGGGCGCGCCTAGCGCCCGGCTACGGCCGCTCCGGCGGGACGGCCATCGCAATCACCCCAGAAATCCGACCGCCGTTGGCGCGGACGGCGATGTGTGTCCCCGCCGCGGGACGCATCGCCGGAGCGACGCCCATCGTCACCGTGCGCGGCCGGTCACGTCCGTTCGGGAAAACCACGATGTTCAAGTTGCCAAGGCCGGCCGCGCTCGCTGCGGTCCTGCCGCTCGCGGCCTGCGTGCCGGCGGGCGGCCCCGAGCGGCTCGTCATGCCGGCGGATCCGACCGTTGCCGTCCGCTCCCCCCGCTATTCCTCGGTGACGGCGGGCGTGAAGCGCTTCGACGTCGTCGATCCGAAGGACTGGCGTGAGCTCAACCGTCGGGTCGCGCCCAAGCCCGGCGCCGGCGGCATGGAGGGCATGCCGGGCATGGGCGGCAAACCCGACGCGGGAGGCCGATGATGACCCGTCTCTGTAACGAAACTGGTGCCCCGCCCGGACTATCGGTCATGAGGGACGCACGATGACCGCGCCGCGACACGCCGGCACGAATGCGCGCGGGGTGGCCGAGGCCGCCCGGGCACGCCACGTGCGCACCGCCGCGAGCCTCGCCGCCATCGGGCTGGTCCTCGGCGGATGCGCGAGCTTCTCGCCGGACGCCGGCCTCGCCGTCGCCGGCGGTTACGCCGCGCATGAACTGCACAAGGACATCGCGAAGGCGAACGACGAGGGCTTCGCGCCGACGGCGGACGCCCGGGTGGACCAGCTGCTGCGACGGTCACTGACCGCCGACGGCGCGGTGCAGGTCGCCCTCCTCAAGAACAAGGGGCTGCAGGCGGCGTTCAACGATCTCGGCGTGTCGGAAGCGCAGTTCGTCCAGGCCACCCTGCCGCCAGCCCCGCGGTTCGCCATCACCCAGTGGGGGCTCGGCTTCAACACCGACATCGAGCGGTCCGTGGTGGGCAGCCTGCTGGAGTTGGCCACGCTTCCGGTGCGCGTCGAGATCGCGCGCGACCGGTTCCGGGCCGACCAGTACAACGCGGCCGAGCAGGTCTTGCGGCTCGGCGGAGAGGCGCGGCGACAGTTCTACCGCACCGTCGCCGCCAACCAGGCGACCGCTTTCCTGGAGCAGGCGTTGGCCGGATCCGAATCGGCCTCGACGCTGGCCAGGCAACTGGGAGAGACGGGGGCACTGAACAAGCTGGAACAGGCGCGCGAGCACGCCTTCTACAGCGAGCTCGGGGCCCAGCTCGGCAAGGCCAGGGTCCAGCAGCGGGCCGAGCGGGAGCGGCTGACCCGCCTCCTCGGCCTCTGGGGACGGGAAACCGACTTCAAGCTTCCGAGCGGCCTTCCTCCCCTGCCAGGGCGCCTGGCGAGCGGGCAGCAGATCGAGGGCGAGGCGATGCGGAAGCGCACCGACGTGCAGGTGGCCCGCTTCGAGCTGCAATCGCTGGTCGGCCAGTACGGCCTCAACCAAGCCAGCGGCTTCGTCAGCGCCTTCGATGTCGGCTCCGCCAACCAGTACACCCGGTCGAGGACCGTCGACGCCGGCGGCGGCCTGAAGACCGACAAGAGCAGCTTGAACGGCTATTCCGCCGATGTCGTCATCCCGATCTACGATTTCGGAACGACGGCCGTGCGCGGGGCGAAGGAGGCCTATCTCACCGCCGCCAACCGGCTCGCCGAACGTGCCGTCAACGCCCGCTCCGAGGTGCGCGAGGCCTACCAGCGCTATCGGGGACAGTACGACATCACCCGTCATTACCAGACGAGCGTACTGCCGCTGCGCAAGACGATCCTGGATCAGTCGCTGCTCCAGTACAGCGGCATGCTCCTGGACGTCACGACGCTCATCGTCGACGCGCGGGCCAGGATCGTCAGCAACATCCAGGCCATCGAGGCGCAGCGGGACTTCTGGATCGCGGCGACCGACCTCAAGGCCGCGACCGTCGGCGGCGGCTTCTCGGGCGGCAGCTTCGGCGGCGAACCGGCGGGCGGCAGCGGGGCGACGAGCCTGGCGGTGGCGACGCCGGGTGGCTGAAGCCCGCCGCGCCGATCGAGTCCATTCGGAGAGCAATCATGACCGACATCTCACGTAGGCGGATCCTCAGGACGGGCGGCCTCATCCTGGCCGGGACGTCCATGATCAGCGGGCGCGCCCAGGCCGCGGGTCTTCCCGAGGCCCCCTTGATGGACAAGGCGACCATGCAGCCGCCGCTCTATCCGACGACGGGACCTGACTACCAACCCGTGGTGACGCTGAACGGGTGGACGCTGCCGTGGCGGATGCGCGGCGACTGGAAGGAGTTCCACCTGATCGCCGAGCCGGTGGTGCGTGAGATGGCGCCCGGCATGAACGCTCGGCTCTGGGGCTACAACGGGCAGTCCCCTGGTCCGACAATCGAGGCCGTCGAGGGCGACAAGGTCCGCATCTTCGTCACCAATCGGCTCCCCGAGGCGACCGCCGTCCACTGGCACGGACAGACGCTTCCCAACGGCATGGACGGCGTGGCGGGCCTCAACCAGCCGGGCATCCCGCCGGGTAAGACCTTCGTCTACGAGTTCATCCTGCGGCGCTCGGGCACCTTCATGTACCACCCGCACTCGGACGAGATGGTCCAGATGGCGATGGGCATGATGGGCTTCTTCATCGTCCACCCGCGCGACCCGGCCGAGCGACGGGTCGACCGCGACTTCGTTTGGCTGCTGAACGCCTACGACATCGAGGCCGGGGCGTACGTGCCCAAGGTCAACACGATGCTCGACATGAACATGTGGTGTTTCAACAGCCGCGTCTGGCCGGGCATCGATCCGGTCGTGGCGCGCCAGGGCGACAAGGTGCGCATGCGCTTCGGCAACCTGACCATGACCAACCATCCCATCCACGTCCACGGCGTCGACTTCAAGGTGACCGGGACGGACGGCGGCTGGATCGACCAGGACCGGCAGTGGCCGGAGGTCTCCGTCGACGTCGCCGTCGGGCAGATGCGCGCCATCGAGTTCAACGCCGACAACCCGGGCGACTGGGCGATGCACTGCCACAAGTCGCACCACACCATGAACGCCATGGGGCATTCGGTCCGCACCTACATCGGCGTGAACTTGAAACAGACGGCCAAGCAGATCCGGAAGATCGCGCCGGGGTACATGCCGATGGGTTCGACCGGCGGCGGCATGATGACCGAGATGGAGATGCCGCTTCCCGAGAACACGCTGCCGATGATGACGGGCGCGGGTCCGTTCGGGTCGGTGGAGATGGGCGGCATGTTCACCGTCCTCAAGGTCCGCCCCGGGCTCGCAGCGGGCGATTACCGGGACCCCGGCTGGTACCGGCATCCGGAGGGAACCCTGGCCTACGAATGGACCGGCGATCCGATGCCCGAGCCCAGCCGCGCGCCGGAGACCGCGAAGGGCAAGCCCGCCCGCGAGACCGACCTCCGGGTCGTCGATCCGCGGACGCGCCGGTCCGCCTCGAATTCCGGCGGCCACCAGGATCATTGAGCCCGCGCGAGCGGGACCACGCCACGACGGTTCGGAACGGGGCGATCCCCGTCCGGAGTCCGCCGCGTGGGTCGCCAAACCCCCTCGACGGCGACCTGCGCGGCGGTTCGACAAGCCACAAGGAGAGACACCATGAACGATAAGTTTCCGCTCGCCGTCCTGTCGGCGGCCCTCCTCGCGGCCGCCACGCCCGCCTGGGCGCAATCGACGAAGGGCACGGTCACGAAGGTCGACGCGGCCGCCGGCAAGGTCACGCTCGACCATGCCGCGATCCCGAAGCTCGACATGGACGCGATGACGATGGCCTACCCGGTCAAGGATCCCGCCATGGTCAAGGACCTCAAGCCCGGGGACAAGGTCGACTTCGAGGTCGACGGGGCCGGCGGCCAATACACCGTCACCACCATCCGGAAGGCGAAATAAGGCCCCGGACCAGCCCGTCGCGCGGCGATGCGGCAACGCGACGGCCTTCGAGCGTGGAGAGACGACACATGCGACGCCCCCTTCTTTCCGCCGCGCTCGCGGCGGCGATCCTTGCCCCGTTCGCCGGCGGGGCCTCGGCCCAACCCGCGAAGGGTGCCCCGGCGGCCCTCGAACGGGCGCGTGACGTCATGGCGAACCGTTTCCGGGACACGAAGCTGACCGGCGACCCGGACCGTGATTTCGCCGAGATGCTCATCGCGAGTTACGAGGAGACGCTCTTCCTCGCCAAGACGCAGCTGGATTACGGGGGCGACCGCCAGTTGCGCGAGGTCGCCCAGAAGATCCAGGACGAACAGCAGTTGAGGATCGACGCCCTCAAGCAATGGCAGGTCCGCAGCCGCGAGCCGGGATATCGGCAGCAGCCGAACCAGACGCCTTCCGGCGAGGGACCTCTGGACCGTCAGGCTCAGGCGGCCCCGGCGCGGAGCCAGCCCGCATCGCCGCCTGCGGGCGAGAAGGCGGCCCCCCCGGCGCCACCGTCCAACGCACCGTTGGTCGCCGCGACCGTGCGGAAGGTCGACGATGCCACGGGCAAGGTGACCCTCGACCACGAGACCATCCCGAACATCGGCATGGACGCGATGACGATGGCCTACAAGGTCCAGGACCCCGCCATGCTCAAGGGCCTCAAGCCCGGGGAGAAGGTGCGGTTCTCCGCCGACCGCGTGAACGGCTCCATCGCCGTCACGCGGATCCAGAAGGCGCGATGACCCGCCCCCGGGCGGCGGGAAGGAGGGCCGCACCGACGGCGGTCCTTGGCCTGGCGGTGCTAGCCGGCATCGCATATCCCGCGGCGGCCGGGGACGACCCCGTTCCCCCGGGGGGCGACGGGAAGCTCCCGCCGACAAGGCCGGCCGCCGGCCATCCTCGGACCGCTGACATGGCGGCAGCCTATTCGGGCCTCATCGTGCGGGAGGCGTCCGGTCGGGGTCTCCCGCCGGCCGTCGCGGACGCCGTCGCATTCGTGGAGAGCGGCTACGACGCGCGCGCAGTCGGCGGCCTCGGCGAGCTCGGCCTGATGCAGGTCCTGCCGTCGACCGCCGCGATGCTCGGCCATCGCGGCCCCGCGGAGGAACTCCTCGATCCGGGCATCAACGTCCGCTTCGGCGTCGCCTATCTCGCCGGGGCGTGGAAGCTCGCCCAGGGCGATCTCTGCCGCACCCTGATGAAGTACCGGGCGGGCCACGGTGCGCTGACCATGACGGCGCGCTCGGTCGAATACTGCCGGCGGGCGCGCGAGCGCCTTGCGGCGACCGGCTCGCCGCTCGCCGGCGCCGCCTTGCCGCAGGTCGCGCCTCCTCGCGCCGGGACCACCATGGTCGGACGCCGCCCCCGGGATACGGAGCGCCCTGCCGTAGAGATGCGGTCGGGCCGCCTCTGGGCCGAGCACGTGGCCCGCGTGCGCGCGGCGGAGGCCAGGGTCGACCGCATCATGGGCGGCGGCTGATGCACGGCCGGCGCGACCTCACGAGGCCACCGATCCTCGACCGCCTCGAATCCGACGCGGGGGATCCCGTTCGGGTCGAGGGTCTCGCGCGGACATGTTCGGACGAATGCGCATCCGGCCTTGAGGGCCGTCCTGGCGGGTGGCGGCCATGACGGCGCACCCGCTCGCGCTCCGGGGCGCCGACACCTATCTCGCCGCGGTCGACGGCGCCGCCCCCGGCCTCGTCGAGGCGCTCTATCTCGTCGGGTCCGCGGCGCTGGACGATTTCCGGCCCGGCCTGAGCGACCTCGATTTCGTCGCCGTGATGGCCCCGCGTGCAGGGGACGGACACCTGACATCGCTCGCCGAGGTGCATGCGCGCCTCGACGAGAACGAGGGCGTTCCCACGCTCGACGGGCTCTACGCCACCTGGGACGAGCTCCGGGCCGGGCCGCTCGCGCGGACGGCGGGTCCTTGCGTGGAACGCGGACGCTTCGTGAGGTCCGGACGTCGGTCGCGGGATCCGATGACCTGGTGCGTCATGCGGGACGCCGCCGTGACGGTCCGGGGTCCGCTCTGCGCAGGCACCGGCGCGTGGCGGGACCCGGGCGGTCTCGACCGCTGGCTCGCAGCCAGCGTCGACCGGCATTGGCGGCCGTGGCTGTCGCAGGCGCTTTCGGCCCTGCACCGAGGCGAGCCTTCCCTGCTCGACGACGACGACGTGGAAGGTGTCGTCCTCGGCCTTTGCAGGCTGCATTACGCCCTCGCCACCGGGCAGGTGCCGTCCAAGAGCGGCGCCGGGCTTTACGGCCTGATCGCCTTCCCGGCCCGGTGGCGCCCGCTCGTCGACGAGGCGCTCCGCATCCGTCGGGAGCCCGGTGCCACGCCGCGGTATCCGGACGCCCGGCGCCGTCGGGACGACGTGCTGGCTTTCGCCGGCTTCGCGTTGGCCGACGCCGACGCCCTCGAGGCCGACGCGCGCGCGCGACGGCGACGGAACCACCCCACCGGCACGCCCGTGGAGCCCGACGATGGGCCTTAGGGCAAACGACGGTATCCCTCGCGGACCGTATCGCGACGCGCCGACGAATGCACGCGTTCCAACCGCCCTCGACAGGGTCTGGCGCAGGCTGGGCGAGGGTCCCTACGGTCGCCGGGTCTCGATCGGCTTGGGGCGGGACGTCACCGTCCCTTTCGCGACGCCGGAGGCGAGGTTCCCGGTCCTGCTGCGCGATTGCCGTCCCGACGATCTGGCGGCGCTGTTCCCGCGCGGTTGCGACGCGACCGCCGAACGCGAGCGGGCTGACGTCCTATGGAGGTTCGGCAAGGTCGAGAGCGGCGAGCAACCCAGCCGATGCTTCGTCGCCGTCGACGCCCGGACGGACCGCCCCTGCCACATCCAGTGGCTGACGGAGGCCGGCTGCGGGGCGAGGATACGGCGGGCGGCGGGGTTCCCGGCGTTGGAGGCGGACGAGGCCATGCTCGAAAACGCCTACACGCCCGTCGGATGCCGCGGTCTCGGCGTCATGACCGCCGCCGTCGGGCTGATCGCGGATCTGGCCGCCTCCCTGGGAAAGCGCCGCGTCGTCGCGTTCATCGACGAGGACAACGTCCCCTCGCTGAGGGGGGCGGAACGCGCCGGGCTCTCAAGGTGGTCCGTCCGCACGAGGACGCGGTACGGCTTCGGCGTCGTGCGGATTTCGCGGTTCCGCCGGTTGCCCCCCATCCCCGGACGACGGGAGCCCGGACACCCCGAGGGGGGCTTCCACTGACGCATGCTCGTCGGCGGCGGATCCCGGCGAGCGGATCTCGACGGGTCTCGGGCCGCCCGCCTTCCCGTCCGCCGCCATGCGCCGCGCGGGCCCGGTTCCGTCGTCCCCCCGGTAGGCTCGGCCGGGGGACGGCCCAAAGCACGGTCACCCATGGACGCGATCCCGATCCTTCACGCACTCTTCCATCGGCTCGCGGGCATCGACTACCCGTTCGGCCATTGGTGGATCGACCTGGCGGCCGCCCTCGCGCTCGTCCTCGGGCCGGCCTGGGCCGCCTGGATGGCCGGCCGTCTCGCGGTCCGGTGGACGGGCCCGTTGCGGTCGCGCGGGCACATCCCGCCAAGCCCGCCGCCGCATGGAACCGGCGCGCCGACGCGACCGGACCGGCGCCGTCCCGCGGTGCGGGGCACCCTGGAGCGTTTCGTCCTGGGCGCGACGCTCCGGTCCCAGGTACGCCTCGCGGCGGTTTCGGTCCTCACGCTGCCGATGGCGTAGCTCCTACTGGAGATACCCAAGCACATCATCAACCACGCGCTCTCCGACCCGGGCGGACGCGGCGTGCCGGGCATGGTCATCCCCGGGCTCGACGTGGGCCGGACGGGCCTGCTCTTCGCCCTCTGCGGAGGCTACCTCGGCGTCCTCTCGCTGAACGGGCTGATCAAGTACGCTGCGAGCCGCATCCGCGGTCGCGTGAACGAACGCATCGTGCGCCGGCTGCGCCTGTCCATCGTGCGTCGGGCACGCGGCGAGATCTCGGAGGAGCGGCGTGCCACGTTCGCCGCGGTGGCCATCCAGGAGGTGGAGGCCATCGGTTACTTCGGGGGCGGCCTCGTCGCCGTGCCCATCGTCCAGGGCGGCGTGTTCGTGACCAGCGTCGTGTTCCTGCTCCTCCAGAACCCGGCTTTGGCCGCGGCGGCGCTCGTCATGCTGCCGCTGCAGCTGACGGTTCTGCCACGGCTGCAACGACGGCTGAACGCCAAGGTCCGCCGGCGCGTCCACGCGACGCGCGCGCTCGGCGGCCTGTTGGCGGGCGCCGGACGGGGACGGCCGTCCGGCGCGGGCGGGGTCGTCGACCGGGACACGGCGAAACGGGAGCCGCTCGTCCGCCAGATGCGTCAAGCCGAGGAACTGGAGGGGATGCGCGTCGAGATCAGCGACCTCAAGGGCCGGTTGAAGGGACTGTACAACTACAGCTCGAACCTGACGCCGTTCTTCCTGTTCCTGGCCGGCGGCTACCTCGTCGTGCAGGGGCGGCTGTCGCTCGGCGCCCTCGTCGCCGCCCTCACCGCCTACAAGGAGATCGCGCCGGCCTTGCGCGAGTTGTTCGATTTCGCCCAGGCTTGGTCCGATGCACGGGCGCGGTTCGAGGAGGTCTCGAAGGTGCTCGGATTCCCGGACGCCGTCGAACCCGGGTGCCGCCCAGGCATGGCCGAGCCGGCTCCGGACACCTCCTGGACCCGGGCCGCGGAGGCGTGACGCCCGGCAGGGACGACGGTGTCTCAGCCGAGTTCGAACGCGGCGAGGATGGGACACGGGCCCGTGTCGGTGGCGGCGCAGGCGCGGGCGAGGCGTCGGAGGGCGTCCCGCGCAGCGCACAACGCGTCGATCCTGGCGTCGAGGGCGTCCACGCGTGCCTCGGCGAGCGCGAGGGCGCGGCTGCGGTCCTCACCCGCATCGAGCGACAGAAGCTCGCCCACCTGTTCCAGGGTGAAGCCCGCGGCCTGCGCAGCGCGGATGAAGCGGAGCCTCCGGAGGTCCTCCGGGCCGTAGCGCCGGACGCCCCGGGCCTGCGACGGCATCGGGAGGAGCTGGCGGCGCTGATAGAAGTGCACCGTCTCCACTCCGACCCCGCCCGCCCGGGCGAAGGCGGCAATCGTCGCGTTCATCGGTTGACTCCGTACCATGGTACGGAGGTTACGACATTGCCGGATACGGGACCATCCCGCCCAAGGAACCGAGTCATGACAGCCACCGCAGCGCCCGCCGCGACCCGGACGGAGGCCCGCAGCGCCACCGTCTTTCGCATGGTCACGGACCAGCACGTCTGTCCGTACGGGCTCAAGGCCAAGGATCTGCTCGAACGCGAAGGCTTCACCGTCGAGGACCGCTGGCTTCGGACGCGCGAGGAGACGGACGCGTTCAAGGCGGAGCACGGGGTCAGGACCACCCCGCAGACGTTCATCGCGGGCGAGCGCGTCGGCGGCTACGACGACCTGCGCCGCCATCTCGGCAAGGCGGTCGCCGACTCCGACGCCACCACCTACAAGCCGGTCGTCGCGGTGTTCGCGATGACCGCCGCGATGGCGCTGGCGGCGAGTTACGCGTCGTCCGGCACCGCCCTGACGATGCACGCCGCCGAATGGTTCATCGCCTTCAGCATGTCGGTGCTCGCCCTCCTCAAGCTGCAGGACATCGAGACCTTCTCGTCGATGTTCCTGGGTTACGATCTGCTCGCCAAGCGATGGGTCCGCTACGCCTACGCCTATCCGTTCTGCGAGGCGCTGGCCGGCATCCTGATGATCGCGGGCGCGTTGGACTGGCTATCCATCCCGGTGGCCCTCTTCATCGGCACCGTCGGAGCGGTTTCGGTGTTCAAGGCGGTCTACATGGACAAGCGGGAGATCAAGTGCGCCTGCGTCGGCGGGTCAAGCAAGGTCCCGCTCGGGTTCGTCTCGCTGACCGAGAACCTGATGATGGTCGGCATGGCTCTCTGGATGCTGTTCTCGCATCACTGAGGCGGTGTCCGTCCAGGCGCACCGCGCCATCCATGTCCCCTGGATAGCCCGACCGGTACCGGCACCGCCGGATGCCGGGCGTTCCCCATGCCGAGCCACGCCCTCGATCGGCGTGTCGTACGCACGGCTTCTCCGGATGCACGGGGGCCCGGCGGGTGCCGGGCCTTGTCACGCCGGTCGGGCGACCCGGCCTTCGTTGGCCGTGGGGGACAGGGGGATCGACGCGATGCTCAATCGGCCGAAGCGGCTCCTGATGCCGTGACCGCGGCCTCGCGGGCCGGGCGGCCCTGGGCCGCGAGGGCGGTCGGGCCGGCCTGCGGCGACGGCGCGGCGGCCATCGTCGCGAGGAGGTCGGCCGGAGAGACGCGGACGGCCACCATCGCCTCGTCGAGGGTCATCGGCGCTCCCTCGAACATCCAACCGGCCCCGGACCGGCTGCCCTTGCGCACGACGGACGGCTCCGCCGCGTCGCACCAGAGGGCCACGATCCGGGCCGAGGACGCCTCGAACACCGGCGACCCCGACTGGCCGGGCAACCGCCGAGGCGCAGCATCCAGACCGGAGGCGACCCTGCCCGCGACCCCCAGCATGCGTCTGGCATGCCTGACATGGACGTCGCCAGGATGCGGGCCCGGAATCCGGCTTGGGTCGACCGAGTGGGACACCTGTCGTCTGGCGTCGTCGAACGTGCCGAAGCTGTCGAGGAGCGAACGGCTTTCCGGATGCCGGCTGTCGTACCGGTAGACCAGCCGCGTCCACGACCCCGCGAGTTCGGCGCAGCTCGTCGCGACCTGCGCGAGGAGCGACGCCCTCTCGGCTTCGGCCAGCATGGGAACATGGAGGCACATGGCGGGTGCGTTCGCCCGGCGCGCGGCGTCGAGGAGGGGATCGCTCCCGACGAACGGTCCGGACGCGTCGATGATCAGCACGGGACCCAGGTCGGTGACCCCGTCGGGCACGAAGACATCGCCGGTGCCGACGGCCCCCCTCACCGTCCTTCCGATATCGCCCGCGAGACGGCGGACCCAGGCGGACATCCCGTCGGAGATCGACTCACGGACGACCTCCGTCACGGCCTCGACGGCCTGCCGCCGTTCGTCCAGGGCATCGAGACGGCCGTCGATGCCGCGGAGCGCGATCTGCTCGGCGACGAGGCCGGGTCCGGTTCCGGCCAGACGCCCGACCGCGCGCGACAGCGCCTTGGTCCGCGCACGAAGGTAGGCGAAAGCCGCATCGCGGTCCTCGGAGACGTCACCGGCCTCCAGCCCCGCCAGATGCTCGTCGAGATCGCGCAAGGAGGTCCTGATGTGCTCCAACGCCGTGGCGCGCTCCTCGTCGACCGCGGGATCGTCCGATGCCAGCATCTCGGCCCGAAGCTCCTCGCGAAGCACCGCCCGCCCGGACGGCGTGAGCGTCCAGGTCAGCGAGGGGCGTCCGCGCCCGGTGGAGACGACCTCCTCCCGCGTGCACAGGTCCCGGCGTTCGGTCAGGTAGTTGCGAACCGTCGATTCATTCGCGTCGGCGAAGGCCGCCAGTTCCCTCACCGTCGCACGGCCCAGCCTGAGCAGGCCGCGCTTGATCTTGAGGTTCTGGCTCATGTCACCGGAAAGCCTGGGGTAGGCCCTATATTATCGGGATCCGGGCGAAAATATCAACCCTCGTAATCGGCCAGCGTCCGCCTCAGGGCGGCTAGATCGCCCGTCCTCGAAAAGTCGACGACCGCGGCGATCAGGTCGTCGCGGTCGACGCCGAACGAGGTCTCCAGGGCGACGCCGAGCGCGTCGACGACCCGGTCGCGGTCGGCCTGGGGCAGCCTGACCGCGTTGAGTGCCAGGGAGAATGCCAGGACGCGGTTCCGGCCTCCGCGCGTCCCGGCGTCGCCGTCGCCGAACCGGTCCAACTCGGCGAGAAGGCGGTCGACGGCCCGCCGTGCGTAGATCCTCCGACCGCGTTGGATCGGCGGCAAGGTCGCCTGCGCCCCGATGCGCCTCGCGTTCAGGGCGTTGCAGGCGCGAAGGACATCGGTCGCCTCCTGCACGATCCAGGCGGGCTTACCCACGTGACCGCCGCGGACCCATTCCTCAACCAGCCACAAGGCGATGACGTCCATCCATCCTTCAGACCATGCGCACGACCCGTCGACCTGCCGACGCGGTTCCGCGCAGTCGGCGACCGCCGTCCCTTGGTAGGCATGACAGACGAGCTCGTGGGCGAGCACGTAGGGGAGATGGCAGGCGGAATCCCAATCGAAGGCGTCGTCGCGAACGCTCAGGGTGACGACCGAGACAAGGTCGCTCCCGTCGCTCCACCGGCACGAGCCGCTCAGGGCGGAGCTGTCGAGCAGGCCCGCGACCTGGTCGGAATGCAGGCGACCCAGCGCGAGGTGCACGGCCGGCAGGCGGACGGCGACGTCGAGCCCGCCGTAAAGCCGCGCGACGGCACCGTCGAGGTCGCCGAAGAGCGCTGCGATCTCGTCCGGCATCGGCGCGTCCTCGACGCAGCCGGCACGTTCGAGCCGCGCGCGGAAGTCGTCCGACCGCGTGCGGATCGCATCGAACGCCGGGCCGCCGTCGGGTAGCGCGACCCCATGGACGAGGTCCCGCACCTCAGCCACCGCGCGCGACCTGGGGAGGTCGGGCAGCGCCCGGGCGACATTCGACCGCGCCAACGCCGGGCCGACGATCCCGTCCCTCAGAAGCGCGGCCGCAACCTCGCTCGTGCCGGGAAGGCCTCCGGACCGGAACGCCGCCGCGATCGCGTAGCGGATCTCCAGAGCGGTCCGGCGACCGGGGTCGAGCAGGGTCAGGCGGGGCGCGGATGCAGGCCCGTCACTGGACGTCATCGGGGGTGGTGACCTCGGGCCCGATGCCTCCCGTGGGGAGCGACGCCTCGGCCCGCGCCTTTAGGAGTTTCTCCCAGACCGCCTTCGTGCCGGCCTTGAGGGCGTCCTTGACGAGATCCTTGGCGAGATCCGTCGCGACGCTCCCGGCGAACCCACCGAGGGCCACGAAGACCGCGATGGCCGCGTCGGCGAGGCCCGCTTCCGCCGGCTTGGCGACGAAGGGGCTGCGGGCCGGCAGGTCCGCCGCGGCCAACCCGAGCAGTCCGGCTGCCTCCGTGCGCGACGCCGGATCGGCCAGGATCGCCGCCCAGGCCGTTTCGATGGCGGCGTTGATCTCGGCGACGTCCGCCGCGCCGCCCGCATAACCCGCGATTTCCGTTTCCAGGTTCGACGGCGAGCCCATCGCATCCCCCCCAAGCGTGACCGACACCGAGATGGGTACCGGGCGGCGCCATTGCCAGGGCCGAAGCCTCCCGTGCCCTTCCTTGGAAACTCAGCCGCGGCCCGGGAGTTGACGCGGCGCGTACCCGTGAGGGGTATGTGGGCGGCTAGGCCACCGGCCGGGAGCCGGACGGACGGTCGTCGGCGAGCCGGCGTCGATGCGGGGAACCACAATGGACGCGATCATCCACGGGGTGGGGAACGGCCTCCTGATGGCTGCCGGCATGTTCTGGCAGACGGGCTGGAGCCTGGTGCTGGGGTTCACCATCTCGGCCGTGCTCCAGTCCGTGGTCTCCTCTGACCAGATGCGGAAAGCCTTCGGCGGCGGCAGCGTGCGCGAGATCGCGCTGGCGACCCTGGCCGGCGCGGCCTCGTCCTCGTGCTCCTACGCCTCGGCCGCCATCATGCGCACCCTGTTCAAGAAGGGGGCGGCGCTCGTCACGTCGCTCGCCTTCCTGTTCGCCTCGACCAACCTCGTGCTCGAACTCGGGCTGATCCTCTACGTGCTGCTCGGCTGGCAGTTCATGCTCGGCGAGTGGATCGGCGGCGTGGTGCTGATCGCGATCATGAGCGCGCTCGTGACGCTCACCTATCCGGGCCGGCTCGTGGAGGAGGCACGGGCGCACGAGGAGAACAGCCGCGGCCACGAGCACATGAGCATGACGGTCGACGGCCCGACCTGGCGCGCGCGTCTGGCCAAGCCGGAGGCCCGCATCCGCGTGGCCCAGAACTTCGCCATGGAATGGCGCATGCTCTGGAAGGACCTCGCGCTGGGCTTCCTGATCGGGGGATCCCTCGCCGCGCTGGTGCCGGACGGGGTCTGGAGGACGCTCTTCCTGACCGAGGCGCCGGCGTGGCTGCAGGTGCCGGTCAACGTCCTGCTGGGTCCGGTCATCGCCGTGCTGACCTTCGTCTGCTCCATCGGCAACGTGCCGCTCGCGGCGGTGCTTTGGGCCGGCGGCGCGAGCTTCTCCGGGGTGCTGGCGTTCCTCTATGCCGACCTCATCGTGATCCCGCTGCTCGACATCTACCGCCGCTACTTCGGCTGGCGCATGGCCGCCTATATCGGCGGCGTCTTCTTCGTGACGATGGCCGCCGCCGCGCTCGTCGTCGACCTGGCGTTCACCGCACTCGGCTGGATCCCGTCACGCGACATCGACGTGCGGGCGCAGATGACCGATTTCAGCCTGAACTACACGTTCTGGCTCAACCTCCTGTTCGGCGCGCTCGCGGCCTACCTGTTCTGGGTCAACCGCCAGAACCCGATGGACCACGGTCAGCATCACGCGGATGCGGGCCAAGACGGCCACGCAGGCCACGACCATGCCGCGCACGCGCACCACTGAGAGGCACGGCGGGGCCCCGCGGATCGCGGCTCGAACGGCACCGTCGTCTCGCTGACCCGTCGGGAGGGTTCGAGGTTCCACCGCGGCGGCGGGAACGCCCGTGCCGCAAGGGTTGGACCGAGCGATCCGTCGGCCCTCGACGACGCCCGCAGCGTGGGTCCCCACGGAAACCCGTCGCAGGCGACGGCGGGGACCGATGGGCATCGAACGCTACGTTCCCGTACGCTGACGTGGCGGTGCGCTTGACGCCCGGTCCGGGGAAGGCACACCCCGATCCGCATCGCGGCGCTCGCCGGGGTCGGCTTCCGGACGCGGTCCCGCCGGGAACGCCCCCCGGCATCGAAACGATCCGGGTTCGATCCGTCCCGGCGCGGTCGAGGCAGGCCGGAACCGCCCGCGGGCGACCCTGCAGACCAACACCGGACGCGTCGTTCGGCGACGCCCCCCGTCGTCCTCCTCGACCGTGCCTCCCAGGTCTGCGTCCTCGACGAGGCGCTGCGGAATTCGAGGCCCGTCATCGAAGGTTCCTGGCAGGTCGAATCGCCCGAAGCCGTGCTCGGCGCCGTGCGTTGCGCGCACGGGCCGCCGGGCCGGACGGCGCACCGACGACCGATCGCATCCCCCGGCAACCGCGCCCAGGGCCACATGAGACTGGTCGTCATGGCGTTCGCGCTATCGGTCTCGCGATGGCCAGCACGCCCTTCAGGCCGCTCCCGAAACGGGCGATCGTCTCGCGGTGGCCTCGAAGCTCGCTGTAGGCAAGGTACCGCAGGTCGAGTTCGCCGACACGGGAGAACGCGGGTCGGGCGAACTGCGCCCTGACGTCCTCCTCGCGGTTGTCCGGCGCGACCAGGAAGAAGTTGCGGGCCATCCCGCCCTCCACGCCGAGCGCGAGGTCGAGCATGCGCACGATCCCGGAGTAGATGCTGGTCGTGTGCTCGACCTCGAAGGCCGCCGCCACGTCCCGGCTCGCCTTGTCGATCCAGAGCACGTCGATGAGCCGGACGGTGTCGGCCGAGCCGTTGGCCGCCAGCCCCTCGGGCAATCGGGCGAGGCACCCGTCCGACAGGCGACCCCCGGCATAGGGGCGGCTGGCGTCGTTCGACGCGATCCAGACGTCGAAGCCGAGGGCGAGGCCCAGGTCGCGGATCCAGCCCTGGATCTCGGTGTGGGTGTGGTCCGCCTCCCCGGCCGCGACGGCCGCCTTCGACGGCGTCCCGCCGGCCTCCGCCCGCACCCGATCCAGATCCGCGCGCCAGCGCGCGAGGGCCACCTCCGCATCGCGCTCGGGCAGCGGGTAGCGTCCGGACCCGACGTCGAACAGGAAGCCGGCGACCGCGCCGAAATCGTTCGAGAGCAGGGCGCGATGTTCGATGTTGAGGTCGACGATCCCGCGTCGCATCGCGAGGTACTCGTCCCAGCGTCCGAGCTTCACGTTCGCACCCGTGAGGGCGTTGTAACCCTTGACGATGGCCGTGTTGAAGGGCGGTACCCAGGTCGGATGCAGGAAATAGAGCAGGTTCGCCGCAGCGGGTCCGAGGCCCTTGATGCGCACGTCGTCGAGCGCCCGTATCGCGGCCAGCACGTGCGCCTCGGCGTTGCAGCAGAGGCAGGTGTCGAGGAAACGCCCGAAGGCGACCTGGTTGGCCCGATCCTCGTAGATGTCGGGGATGCGCAGCTTCGGCTTCCAGAGGAAGGCGTGGTCGGCGCCCCTGAACACCTGCCGCTGCTCGGCGATGGAATGGACCACCGTCTCCAGCGACGAACCGCGGTAGGCGTTGCCGAAGGTGTCGGCCCTGATCTCCTCGACGACCGCCTGCAACCCGCGGCGGATCGACCGGAAGTTCTTGATGCGCTCCTCCCAGAGGAACCACGTCCGATAGGATGCGCCGGAATCCTCGCGCCAGTGCCGGATGAGGTTGGCGACCCAGGGTCCGTCCAAGCGTCGTCTCCCATCATTCGCCTGCGGCGGCGAGCGCATCGCACCGGAGGCCCGTTCTTCGACGGTCGCCGATTACCCCCCTGGGGTTTAGGTCGATATACGCGCCTCTCGTGGCACCGCAACCTTCGGGTGTCGACGGCCGCGGGGCCAGGACGCCATGGGTCGCGCCGCCGGACCCTGGTACCACCCCTCCTTGGCCCGTGATCTGGCCTTCGCGCGATGGACTTCCCGCGCGGATGGCTCGAATGTGTCGCCATGGGGCAAGGATCCGGTATCGGGGATCGGGACGACCTGGGCGTGCGCGACCATCTTGGCGACGGCGGCCGGGCGCTGGGGTCGGACGGGGATGACCGCGTGGCGCACGGCGACCGACGTTCGCCGGGCTTGCCCGTTGCCGAATGGCACGGGAGGCCAGCTACCGTCGCGTGTCTGCCCGACGCGCCCCGTGGCCACATGCCCGAGGGCTATCATTTCCGCGACGCGATGCGCCTGCTCTTCATCCTCGCGGCGGGGAGCGAGGTGCGGGACGATCCGGGCGCCTCGCCGGACGGCTCCCGCGTGTTCGTCGGCGAGAAGCGGCTGATGGCCGTGGACTTCCTCGTCCGCTACCCCGACTACCTGGCCCACGACCTGCTGGACCTGTACGAGACGGAGGGGGACGCGGACCTGCTCCGGGACGTGCGCGCGATCTTCGACCGGGACGAGCCGGACGTGCGTCTGGTCCGCATGGTGCGCTGGCGCCGGGGTGCGTTCCAGAACATCGAGACCGCGCTTGCGATCCTCGATTCCCGGCGGCTCGTCCGATGCGTGCGCATCCGCCTCGGCCCCGACCGCATGCGCCACGAGTTCGTCGTGCTGGCCGCGGGCTTCACGTTCCTCGACGAGGCCGTGAGCGAGCAGCCGATCCTGGCCTGGTACCGCGACCGCGCCGCGCTCGCCATGCGCGTCGCCCGCTCGCGCAGCGGTTCGGACCTCAAGGGTGCCCAGTACGGGCACCCGGAATACGGGTCGACGTCCTACGGCGCCACCATCCCGTCCATCAAGGACCGGGTGCTGCGGCGGCTACGGGCCGTCGAGGCGCGGGGACGATGACCGACGGCGCTGTCACCATCGCCCCGCGCACGCCGGCCGAGTGGGTCCGGGCGGTCGCGGGCCGCGCCGGCCTGACCGTCCCTGACGTGCAGGCGATCCTGGACCGGCACGGCATCGAGCCGCGGCCGACGCTGCCGCGGGCCCGCACGCTCAAGATGCGTTCGGTCGCATTTTCCGGGACCAAGGACGGGACCGCGGCCGACGGCCCGTTCGCGTTCGAGCGGATGGACCTCGGGCCCGGCCTTTGGGCGATGATGTCGGACCGCAATTCGAGGGGTAAGTCGTCCGTTCTCAACGTCGTCCGCGCCGCGGTCCGCGGCGACTTCCCGGGGCCGCTCAAGCCGGACGTGTGGCGTTGGATCGGCGCCCTGGAGGTGGCGTTCGACATCGATGCCGTCGGCTTCCGCACCCTCGTCGAGAAGGAGCCGGGCGAGGAACGGGCCGAACGCGCCCGGGTCTGCCTTGCGCGCCGACAGGGCGACGACTGGATCGACCTGTACGACGGGCCGGCCGGCCCCGGACTGGAAACGCAGGTCGAGGCGCTGTTCATGGAGGAACTCGGCTTCGCGCGTTTCCATGCCTTCAACGCCCCGTCCGGGACGGGACACACCCATGGCTGGGCCGCCATATCCGCGGGGTTGTTCGTCACGGGTCCCGGCCGGGCGATCTTCGGCGACCTCGTCGTCGACGCGATGCCGCTGCGCCTCCTCCAGCTGTTCATGGGCCTGCCGTGGATCTCCACGTATACGGCGGCGCAGACGGCGCTGAAGCAGGCCGAGGCCGAGGCCGCCAGGCGGAGAGCCGACATCGAGAGGCCTGCCCAGCGGCTGCGCGAGCGGCTCGCCGCCGTGGAGAGCGAGCTCGGGCAGGAGCGCGGGCGCCTGGAAGGTCGGCCCGACCGGGCGGCCTTGCGGGCGAGCCTGGGACGGCTCGACGTCGACCTCGTCCGCCACCACGCCGAGGAGGAGGCCGCGCGGGCGCGTCTGGGCGCGTTGCGCCTTGCGGAAGCCGAGGTCGAGGCCGCCTCGGCGGAGGCGAGGAGCGCGCTCCAACAGCTGACGGACGAGGCGGCGGCGGGCCACCTCTTCCGTAGGCTTCGGCCGGTCTGCTGCCCCTCGTGCGAGGCCGGGATCGCGCCCGGGCGTTACGCCGCCTCCGAGGCGTCGGGCTGCGCCCTCTGTGGCAGCGTCGGGTTGCCCGCTGCCGACGTACCCGAGAACCGCACCGCGGCCGCCAGGGCCGACGTCGCCGACTGCGGGGCGACGGCGCGGCGGGTGGCGGCGGAGATCGAGGCGGAGGACGGACGATTGCGCCGTGCCGCCGAGGCGAGGCGCGGGACCGAGGCGCGGATCGCCTCGGTCCGGGCGCGGCTGGCGGAGCCGGAGGAATCGGACCTGGAACTGCGGATCGCGGCGCTCGAAGCCCGCGGGGCTGAGCTGCGCTCGTTGCTACCCGAGGGCGGCGACGACGCTGCGGAGGCTCCTGACGTCCCCGTCCTGCGCGCGACCGCCCTGGTCACGAAGGAGCTGTTCGAGGGGCTCCAGCGGGAGACGGTCGCGGATCTCTCGGCCGCGTTGCTGCGCATCTGCCGGGACATCGGCGTGGAGAACCTCGCCGACATGACGCTCGCCCCCCACGGCGCCCTCTCGGTCCACCAAGGCGGGAGCAGGACCACGTTCTCGCAACTCTCCCCGGGCGAGAACCTGCGTGTCCGCATCGCCGCCGCGCTGGCCGTCGTCGAGGTCGCACGGCTGCGGGGGTACGGCCGCCATCCGGGGCTTCTGGTCCTCGACTCCCCGGCAGCACAGGAGATGTCGAACGCCGACTTCGCCGCCTTGCTCGCCCGGGTGCAGGCCGTCGTCGCGGACGCACCGGGGATCCAGGTCCTGGTCGGCGCGGTCGCGCGTCCGGAACTCACGGCGGTTGTGCCTCGCGAGCGATGCCGGCACGCTGAAGGCCTGGACTATCTCTTCTGAGGCCGACGTTGGACGAGACGGCGAAGGACCTGTTGCGCGCGGCCGACGGCGGACCTCCGGTCGACCTCGCCCTCCTCGGGAAGGAACGCCTAGCTGTCGTTGCCCAGAAGGTTGTTCAGCCTTTGCCAGGGTGTCTGTCGGCTGAGGGCTGAGTGGGTTCGGTTGGTGTTGTAGTGGTCGATCCAAGGGCTCATGGCCTGTGTCCGGTCGGCGGATGAGGCGTAGGGCTCGGCGTAGATCCATTCACGCAGCGAGGTCTGGATGAAGCGCTCGGCCTTGCCGTTGGTGCGCGGCGTGTAGGGCCTGGTCCGGACGTGTCGCAGGCCGGCCTCGGCGAGGAGATCGCGGAAGGCATGGCTGCGGTAGGCCGAGCCGTTGTCGCTCATCACGCGCTCGACGATGACGCCATGTCGGGCGAAGAACGCCAGCGCCTCGTTCATGAAGGTCAGCGCACTCTGCTTGGTCTCGTCGGGCAGAACGGCTGTGTAGGCGAGGCGCGAGGCATCGTCGATGGCCACATGCAGGGCCTCCCAGCCGATGCCGCGGCGGCCGTCGCGCCGGTTGCCGGTGATGCGGTGACCGACGCCGTCGATCCGACCGAGCTTCTTCGTGTCGATGTGGATGAGTTCGCCCGGCCTCTCGCGCTGATAGCGGATGACCGGCGGCCGAACTTCGAGCGCGCTCAGCCGGCCGAGACCGAGACCGCGCAGGACCCTGCCGACGGTGGAGCGTGGAAGCGCGAGGCGCCCGGCGATGGCCTGACCCGTCAGCCGCGTGCGCCGCAGAGCCTCGACCTGCATGCGGATCGCGGGCGTGACGCGCACCTTCGGCCGGAGGGGCGCCGAGCTTCTGTCGCGAAGGGCCCCCGCGCCGCCCGTCCGAAAACGGGCCAGCCACTTGTAGGCCGAGCGCTCGCTGATGCCGGCAGACTGCGCCGCCTCGGCCACGCGCCAGCCGTCGACCAGGATCCGGTTCACCAGAAGGGCTCGACCATGAACTGTCATACGGGCATGCTGATGGGTGTTCATCCGAGGCACTCGGTCAGGGTTGGTTGGCTTCGCAACCCCAGCCTCTCACCCCCGCCTCGGGTGAACAACCTTCATAGCTTCGACACCTAGCCGCGGCCATCGAGGAGACGGCGGACGGCCCCGGTGGGGCGCGCGTATTCGCGTGGCTCTGGACCCACCCCGAGGGTGAGCAGGGGCGCGAGGCGGCGATGCGCCTGCTTGAGGCGACGGCCGATCCGGGATCGATGGCGGAGGTCGTCGGCTGGCTCGGTCGTCAAGGGCTATCCCAGGCGGAGGGGCGGTCGCTCTGGGCGACGTTCGTCCGGAGGTCCGAGGATCGCGGGGCGCACTACGGGGTGCGCGCCCACGCCCTGCATGGGGCGATGCTCGCGGCGCAGGACGAGCGAGGATTGCTGCGTCGGCTGCAGGGCACGCTGATCGACCTCGACCGTGGCGGGGACGCGCGTTTCCTGCGGCATGCGGCCAGGATCGCCGGAGCCGTGCTGGCCCACGAGCCGGACGACGGACTGCGCGACCTGCTGCGCGACCTCGCGGCCATCGACGGCTGCGCCGACGAGGCCGCCATGGAGCTTGGCCTGGACGCGGTGCGCGCCGGTTTCGTCGCGACCGGGACGGAGGCGGCCTTGGCGGCGTTCCGGGAAGCCCGCCGCTGGTTCAGCGCGAGCGGTCGCGCGAGCGAGGCGCGGGTCGATGCCGAGCTTTATGGCCTGTGCCTCGATGTCCTCGTCGGGTTCGCGGAAGGGGGCGGTCCGGGGATCGGCGAGCTTCTGGATGGGGTGCGGGCCGCTGCGTTCCGCCACGCAGCGCTCATCCCGCAGTCCGACCGCCACGAGGCGAGCCGGTCCTGGCTCGGCTTGACGCAGGTCGAACGCACGCACTGGTCGCTACTCGCGATGCGGCTGGGCGCCCTCGACGCGAGCCTCGCCTCGCAGCCATGGCTGCACGCGGCGGCGGTGATCGAGGACGAGCTCCTCCAAGTGTACGCCGCTTCGAGAAGCATCTTCAGGCGGTCGGACAGCGGCGGTCTGGAGACCCTCCTGAGGCCCCGCGTCGTCGGTGCCTTGCGAAGGGAGAGGATCGCCCTCGACTTCCTCGACCGCTGGATCCTGGAGAACGCCGGCTCCCCCTGGATCGCCGACGCGGCACTGCTCAGGGCCGAGGTCGCGGCGGCCCGCGAGCGGGCCGCGGTCCAACGCCCTTCTGACGCGGTGTCCGGGAACCCGACGGTCGCCGCGCTGCTCGAACGGGCCGGCGTGCCGGAACCCGTCCGCCGGGGCGCCCTGGCGCGGATCCAGGCGAACGTCCTCGCGCTCACCGACGAAACGGTCTCCCGGGTCGTCGCCGACCGTTTCGAGGAGGTCGCTGCCGGCATGGCCCGGAACGGGCATTACGCCCGCTACCCAGACGCGGCGGACTTCTTCGACATCGTCCTCTGGTTCACCACGCTCTTCGCGGTCTCGCGCCACGACCTGTCGGCCAGCTCCCTTCCGCGCACCGGGTACCTGTTCGACCGCGGGCCGACGCCTCCCCGGGAGCGGACCCTTCAGCAGGACTTCCACGACTTCCTGATGGGGTCGCCGCTCGCCGCCGTGTGCCGCGCAGAGGCGCGCGACCTCGGCGGGGGACGCGTCGACATCCTCTTCACCAGGGGTTGGATCAGGACGGTCGCGGAACTCAAGCGAATCTTCACGGACCGCCCGGCGGACGGCCTGCTCGACGAGTTCGGCCTGCAGGCGGCCTCCTACGCGGGCACCAACGTCGCCTTCGGCGTGCTGATGGTGCTCGACCTGTACGACCGCGGCGGCGCACAGCCGCCGGTCGTGCAGCAGGTATCCCTGCACCACCGCAGGCCGGAATGGTCCTGGACGGAGCACGCTGTGGCGCTCTTCCGCATACAAGGCCGCCGGTTGCCGCCGTCGCGGCAATGACGGGTGCAGGGGCCGTGCATCGGGACTGTCCCGGGTGCAGGCCCGGGGCGTCGCGTCCACGCGGGCCGCAGCCTGGTGCGGCCTACCTCACGACCTGCGCACCCGCCCGACGATCGGCCGGCGAGCCGAGACGCCGAGCCGGGCCGGCGGATGCCCCGCAGCTCGGACGCGAGACTCCCGCCCGGTTCGTCGGTTGCCGAGTCAAGCGGCTCGCCGGACGGCCTTCAGGCCGCCATTTCCTGCAGCTCTCGGCACAGCCCCCGCACCGGTCGACGCGGCCCTTCATGTCCCCGACCCGGTGACAGCTCGTCGCGCACGCCCCGCTAACCCCGGCGCAGGCCTTGCGGACATGCCTGTGCTCGGCGACGCCGACCAGCATGAATGGGACGAGGTCCGGCCGATCTCAGCGCAGGCCATCGTCCGTTGGGAATGCCCCGGCTCGACGTGCTTGCGCCGGCCATTAGGCCGTGGTTCGAGGCCACGCCGGGGCAGGCCTGGCAGCATCGCAGGCATTCGTCGACGCCCGGCTGCGTTTCCTGGCCAGTCCGATGCATCATGGCGCCCCGGTCGCTTGGGGGTTGGTCGAAGCCTCACTATAATGGGAATGTCCCGGCGGCCTCGCGGAGGCCACGGAAGGTTTTACGGGGCAATCTACCCGCCAGGGGTATCGGTCCGGGTTCAGGCGGTCCTCCTCGCGACCCGCCAGAGGTGCACGACAGAATGGCAGGCTCCGACGCGGAACACGGGGGCGTCCCGGTCGATCACGCACCACAACTCCCGAGGCTTCGCCGGATCGAGGGTCAGGTGCGGGGCCTCCAGCAGATGATCGAGAGCGGGCGCTACTGTGTCGATGTCGCCCACCAGATCGATGCCGTCATCGCCGCGCTGCGACGCGTCCAGTCCGACATGATCCGGGACCATATGCACGCCGTGATCACGGCGTCGCTCACCGGAGACCTGCCCGAGGCGGAACGCCAGCGGCTGGCCGACGAGATCGGAAGCCTCATCGCGCGCGTCGTCTGACGGGTCCTCCGCGCCAGGGCCGCGTCGATCTCCGCCTGTCGCCGTTCCGCAACAGCGACGACCAATCAAACGCGGCGCGTGACCTCCCGCGCGATACCCCTTTGACCGGCGCGAATTCCGCAGGGTACCCATACGGGGTATCCAGGAGGCGGACATGGTCGATTTCTCCCGAAGGTCTTTCCTGGCGGGCGCGGCGACTCTGGCCGGCGGAACGGCGCGCGCGCTACCGTTCGAGCAGAGGAACGAGGTCAGCTTCCTGAAGGGACCGTATAACCTCGCCTTCCATTACCGGCTCAACAAGGCCTACCGCATCGGCGCCGGGATGCACTTCTTCCACTCGAAGCAGCATGACCTGCTGCAACTCACCCGCTTCGAGGACCACGCGACGGTCGACGCCCGCTTCGACAAGGAGGCGCAGGAATGGCTGCGCGACCCGCCGGCCATCGAGCCGGAGATGCCGTACTACTCGTCCTACGTCGACCGGGCGATGCACACGCTGTTCCGGACCATCGACTGGACGCACATGCATCACGAGCAGACCTACGACGTGATGGCGTTCCGCGAGATCCCGTGGGCCGAGAAGAAGCTTTGGACCGACCGCGCGGTCAAATACTACCTGACCATGCAGACCCCGGGCGTGCCCCGCAGCGTGGCGCCGCTTGAGGTGACCATGCGGCGTGCGGGCATCATGATGAAGCCCTACTTCAACTACTTCCGGAACTTCTATCCGCTCGACCAGAGCCTGTTCTACGTCGCCCACTGGTGGCACCCGGCGGCCTACGAGACGCAGATGATCTCGGGCAACCGCGACCAGGAGGCCGCCATGGCCCAGACCATCGCGCTCATGTACCGCGAGGTCCTGCCGGACCGGCCGGGCCGGATGCTGCTCTCGCGCGAGATCATGCCGCGCTATTCCCGGATGAGTCCCGAGAGCGCGAACATCTTCGACAACCTGCACATGCTCCACGGCATCGCCTACTCGATCCTCGCCTATCCCAACTGGTCGATCGAGGAAAAGCGGGCCGAGATGTACCGGGTCATCGAGGCCATGGGCTACCAGCCCGGCGACGAGGCCTACACGCGCAGGTTCCGGGAGCCACATCCCGACTTCGACCCGAGGTCCTATCCGGCCTGGGTGCGTTCGCCGATGGGCGCGATGGGCATGATCATGATGGACATGCTCATGGAGATGCTGCCGATGATGTACCCGGGCGGCCTGTCCAAGGCATCCCACGCCGCCATCATGCAGCAGATGATGAAAAACGGGCGGCTTGGCATCGAGCCCGGCGAGATCCCCGGCTCACTCCACGACGCATTCATGCAGGTCGCCCCCGGCATGCGGATGATGCCGGGCTCGACCGAACCCGGCGAGACCCCGACCATGATGGTCGAGCACATGCTCTCCGCCTGGATGGCCAAGGCCGCCCGGATTCCGGACGTGGCTTCCATCGACATGACCGTCGAGCCGAGCCTCGGCCCGGCCCGTGTCGCCGTCCGCTGAGGAGCCGCGCCATGCTTAAGCACGCTTTCCCCGCTCTCGCGGCCCTCCTCGCCCTGTCCGCCATCCCCGCTCGGGCCGCCGACCACTCCAACCTGGAGGAGGGGCTACCCATCACCATCGAGGACGCCTATCCGATCAAGGAGAACGGCCTCGAAGTTCAGTCCTACTTCCAATACGACCGCGTGCGCCGCGACCCGCGGGGCGTCAGCAGCCTGATGGCGGTGCCCCGTCTCGAATGGGGAGCGTTCAAGAACTTCCAGCTCTCGGTCGAGGCGCCGTACCGTGTCGGCACGGCGAGCGACACCGACCAGGGCGAGTTCCGGGCGCAGGGCTTCTACAACTTCAACCAGGAAGGGCTGCTCCTGCCGGCGATGGCGCTGGCCCTCGGGGTGGACACGCCCTACGGGATGCGCGCGGGCGGTACCGAGACCGAATTGAAGTTCCTGGCCACGAAAAGCCTCGGCACGCCGGACCCCGAGGGGTTGTCGCCGTACTCTTACGTTCCGCGGCAGGTCCACTTCAACGCCTCTTGGTTCCACAATTACGACCCCACCACGGGCCGCGAGGCCGAACGGCGCGACCGCTACCGGGTCGGCGTCGCCTACAGCCAACCGGTATCGAACAGCGTGGTGCTGGTCGCCGACGTCTACCGCGAGACCGACCGAGAGCGGCGACGGGCGGTGAACCTGGCGGAGATCGGCGCGCGCTACATCGTGACCCCGCAGACCGTGCTGGTCGGGGCCGTCGGCGTCGGTTTCGGCGGGGATCGACGGCAGGACTTCCGGGTCACCGCAGGCCTCCAGCACTCGTTGAGCTTCCCGTATTCCTTCGATCCGCCGCGGTAGCCGGGTGCCTTCGCCACGCGAGGGAAGCCGTGTCGGATGGCGGGGAATCTTACCCCTAGGGGGTATGTTTTGCCTCAAATCCTCGTAAGGCATCGCATGTTCCCGACTTGGCTTCACGCGCTTTCGATCCTCGCGCTCCTGCTTGGGGCAACCTGCTCGCTCATCGTCTCTATCGACGTGATCAGGCGTCCCCAGCACATGGTCGTGATGAACGTCGTCTGGCCGGTATGCGCGCTGTTCGGCACGCTCGGCGTAACCTGGGCCTACCTTCGCTATGGCCGCCTCGCCTCGATGGAGTCGGTCCACCGAGCCAAGGCTCGTGGCGAGGACATGCCCAGCAAGGTGCAGACCCCATACCCCGTGATGGTCGGCACGGGAGCGCTCCATTGTGGCAGCGGCTGCATGCTGGGTGACGTCGCCGCAGAGGGGCTCGCCTTCCTGGTCCCGGCCGTGGCCGTCTGGTTCGGCTGGCACTCGCTCTTCGACGAGAAGATCTATGCGGTCTGGGTGCTCGATTTCATATTCGCCTATGCCCTCGGGATCGTGTTCCAATATTACGCCATCGCGCCGATGCGGGGTCTGTCGCCGGGGGCCGGACTGGTCGCGGCGATCAAGGCCGATACCCTGTCCCTCATCGCTTGGCAGGTCGGCATGTACGGGTTCATGGCGTGGGCGCAGTTCGACCTGTTGCCCACCCTCGGCGGACGACAAGCACCGGTGAACTCGACCGAGTTCTGGTTCATGATGCAGATCGCGATGATGGCCGGCTTCGTCACGAGCTATCCCGTGAATTGGTGGCTCATCAATTCCGGGCTCAAGGAGCGAATGTAGCCGGGATCAACGGCACTGAAACTCTGGGAGGGTTCGACCTCTGGAAGGAGGGACCTGGCGCGACGAAGCCCACCCTATGCACCTGAGGTCCGTGTCCGTCGCTTGCGCATCGGCGCTTCCAGCATCGAATTGTATTCGACGTGTCCGGTCGGCGCCTTCTGGGCGGTCTCCAAGCTGGCGATGATGGGGCAGTCGGGTCGTCCGTCTCCGTCGCAAGCGACGGTCAGGCCACGCAGGACGGTCGCCATCTCCTGAAGGTGGCGGGCCTTTTGTTCGAGTTCCTTGATGTGGGTCAAGGCCAGGGCCTTCACCTCGGCGCTAGTGCGGCTGGGGTCGCCCCACAGCCCCAGGAGCAACCGGATGCGGTCCAGGGAAAAGCCGAGGTCCCGGGCCCGCCGGACGAAGCCGAGCCGGTGGACGTCCTCCGGGCCG
This sequence comes from Algihabitans sp., assembly GCA_965233705.1. Lineage (GTDB taxonomy): Bacteria > Pseudomonadota > Alphaproteobacteria > Kiloniellales > DSM-21159 > Algihabitans. Next base: position 88,963 of record CBDDTF010000003.1, read on the forward strand.
TAGTCGCGGTAGCCGCTGTCCTGCCGGTCGGCACGGGGCACCAGGCCGATGCTCTCGTAGTGCCGGATCATCTTGGCCGAGACGCCCGACGCTTCCGCCGCCTGCCCGATGTTCATGGCGATCCCCATGTTGACCTTCCCATAGTGGGAAGCCCCACACCGATAGGCAACACCGACGGACGGAAACAGCATCATGGCTCACGGCACCGCACCGAAAGTCCCCGCGAACGACCATGCCTGGCACGACCACGGGCATGGCCATCACGCCGAGCCGGCATCCGCCATCGGGACGGTCAAGGATCCCGTCTGCGGGATGACGGTCGACCCGCACACCGCGAAGCACCGCCTCGAACACCACGGACATCCCTTCTATTTCTGTTCGAGCGGCTGCCGGATCAAGTTCGAGGCCGAGCCGGAGCGCTATCTCGATCCGGCCCAGGCGGCGGCGCCGATGCCGGAGGGCACGATCTACACCTGCCCGATGCACCCCCAGATCCGTCAGGTCGGCCCCGGATCCTGTCCGATCTGCGGCATGGCCCTGGAGCCGGAGACCGTGAGCCTGGACGACGGCCCCAACGAGGAGCTCGTCGACATGACACGCCTGTTCTGGGTCGGGCTCGTCCTGACGCTGCCGGTGTTCGCCCTTGAGATGGGCGGTCATCTCACTGGCCTGACGGAACGCATCGGCCAGCAGAACTCCAACTGGATACAGTTCGCGCTCGCCACGCCCGTAGTGCTCTGGTGCGGGTGGCCCTTCTTCGTGCGCGGCTATCAGTCGGTGGTCCTGCGCTCGCTCAACATGTTCACCCTGATCGCCATCGGCACAGGCGTCGCATGGGCCTACTCGGTGGTGGCCACCCTCGCGCCGGGCCTGTTTCCGGACGCCCTAAGGGGCCATGACGGTGCCGTGCCCGCCTATTTCGAGGCCGCCGCCGTCATCACGGTGCTCGTCCTCCTCGGACAGGTGCTGGAACTCCGGGCGCGCGAGAGCACCGGCGGCGCGTTGCGCGCGCTCCTCGACCTGGCGCCGAAGACCGCGCGCCGGCTCAAGGCCAACGGGACCGACGAGGAGGTCCGGCTTGAGGACATCGCGGTCGGCGACCGCCTGCGCGTACGCCCCGGAGAGAAGGTGCCGGTCGACGGGGCCGTGGTCGAGGGCCGCAGCTCGGTGGACGAGTCCCTCGTCACCGGCGAGTCGATGCCCGTCACGAAGGAGGCCGGCGCGAGCGTCGTCGGCGGCAGCATCAACCAGTCCGGGGCCCTCGTCATCGAGGCCCGCAAGGTCGGCCGGGACACGATGCTGGCCCGCATCGTCCAGATGGTGGCGGAAGCCCAGCGCAGCCGCGCCCCGATCCAGCGCCTCGCGGACAAGGTCGCGGGCTGGTTCGTCCCCGTCGTCATCGGGGTCGCAATCTTCGCCTTCGCGGCCTGGATGGTCCTGGGGCCGGAGCCCCGGTTCACCTACGCGCTCGTGGCGGCGGTCGCGGTCCTCATCATCGCCTGTCCCTGCGCCCTTGGGCTGGCCACCCCGATGTCGATCATGGTCGGCGTCGGTCGCGGCGCCGGGGTCGGCGTCCTGATCAAGAGCGCCGAGGCGCTGGAGCGGATGGAGAAGGTCACGACCCTGGTCGTCGACAAGACCGGGACCCTCACCGAGGGCAAGCCGACCGTGACCCGCATCGTCCCGGCGGATGGCTTTACGGACGAGGAGGTCCTGCGGCTGTCGGCCGGCGTAGAGCGGTCGAGCGAGCACCCGCTGGCGATCGCCGTCGTGGCGGCGGCTCAAAAACGCGGCATCACGATTCCGGAGGTATCCGAGTTCGACTCCCCCACCGGCAAGGGCGCCCTGGGCACGGTCGAGGGGCGCCGCATCCTGCTGGGCAACGCGAAGTTCCTCGCCGGGGAGACCGTAGCGACGACCGACCTCGAAGCCGTCGCCGACGGGCTGCGCCGGGACGGGGCAACCGCGATCTATGCCGCCATCGACGGGCGTATCGCGGGCGTCATCGCCATCGCGGACCCGGTGAAGGCCACGACCGCCGAGGCCCTGGCCGGCCTCAAGGAGGAAGGCATTCGCGTCGTCATGCTGACCGGCGACAATCGCACCACCGCCGAGGCCGTCGCTAGGCAACTCGGGATCGAGGAGGTCGAGGCCGACGTGCTGCCCGACCGTAAGGCGGCGGTGGTCGAGCGTCACAAGGCGGCGGGCCAGGTCGTCGCCATGGCTGGTGACGGGGTCAACGATGCGCCGGCGCTGGCCTCGGCGGACGTCGGCATCGCCATGGGGACCGGGACGGACGTCGCCATCGAGAGCGCCGGCATCACCCTACTCAAGGGGGACCTGACGGGGATCGTGCGGGCCCGTCGGCTGTCGCGCGCCGTGATGGGCAACATCCGGCAGAACCTGTTCTTCGCCTTCGCCTACAACGCCGCCGGCATCCCCATCGCCGCCGGGGTGCTGTACCCGACCTTCGGGCTGCTGCTGTCCCCGATCATCGCGGCGGCGGCGATGTCGCTGTCGTCCGTCAGCGTGATCGGGAATGCCCTGCGCCTGCGTGCCGTGCGCCTCTAGGGAACGCCGTTTCCGGGGTCGCGCCTGGATCGTCGAGGCGGAACGCCTTTCACCGCGTCCGCCTCGACCTGCCGGTCGGCATCGGGTCGTCGTGACCCGGATCGGCCGGTTCGATACGGCCCGGAGCCACGTGCTACGCTACCTGCACGACGACGGATGCACGACGACCTTCAACCGCGAGGGATCCAGAGAACGAAATGACCAGGCACCAGCAGCTTTCGCAGGCCTTCGCTGCCCCCAGTCCCAGCTCCAGGCGGAGACAAGGCATAGACGACGGCAGGCGCGGGACGCCGCGCCTTTCGAGCGACCGCGACTATGTGGTCGGCTACGAGCTCGGAAGCCGGCTTACCCCGTCACCAGCCCCGGGGATGCCGGCGTCGGCTCCCGAACCGACGTGAAGGCGTTGAGCGAATCGCCGCTGGTGCATCTCTATTGCAAGAAGCTGACACCGTTGAACCTGGATGGCTTCTTCCATCCCGAGCCGGACCATGTCGGTCGGCAGGTCGACCTCGCAAAGGCTTCGCACGATGACCGCTTCTCGCAGCCGAGGCCGGCGCGCCCCAGACATCCATGACGTCATCAAAGTTTGTCGCTTCGCACGAGGCGATGGCCCATGAGCATGGGCACGTGCACGACGGGCATCACCGACACGACCACGATGGGCCCGTCACCGAGCCCCATTCCCATTGGCATCGCCACGAGCCGATGCGGCATGAGCACGTGCAATACCCCCGACCTACATCATCGCCATGGAGACGGTCGAGCCGGCGCGGGGGCCGATAGACGCCGCGGCCTCCTTCCGTCACCGCGAGACGTAGAGCCAGCAGTACAGCGCGAGCAGGACGGCGACGGCCGTCGTCGCCATCAAGAAGGACCGTCGCGCGGCCTTCAGGACATACGGCCTGACCTTGCGTCGGCGCCTGCTTCCGCCTCCCCATTCCCCGGTCTGCCGGGCGAGCTTCTTGCCCGTCATCGGCCCGGTATCCGATGCCGAGGCGCCCTGCGTTGCGAGGACGGGCGTACCAGCCCGTGATGGATCGGCGCGATCACGGGATTCCCTCGCCGATCAGGTCCGACATGTGGGCGCCGGCGGGGTGGCCCGTGGCGGTGCGGTGGCTGTCCGAGCAGGCGGCGTAGTCCGGACCGGACGCGGACATCACCAATCCGCGGGTGCCGTCCGGCAACGTGCGCGTCGCCAAAATCGCCCGGCCCGAGGGCCATACCAGCGACCCCGGTTCGGGGCCCGGCCGCGGCTCGCCGTAGCGGCGTACCCCCTCGCGCCGGATGGCCTCCCGGGCGGTGGCGTAAGCCGGTCCGTCGAGCAGCCGCCCGACCCAGACGACCTGCTGGAGGCCCTGCTCCCGGCACACCACCAGCACCACCTCGACGGTGTCGGGACCCGAGGCGAGCGGGCGGTCGTGGAAATAGTACAGCCCGGTCAGGTTCGCCTCGCGGTCGACCATCGACGGCGTGTCAACCCGGTCCAAGGCTCCCCAAGCCAATCCGAACGGCGCCTCTCCCGCCGTCGGGTCCGCCGCCAGGGCCGTGCCGGTCCAAGCCGCCACCAGGGCAAGCGACAAGCGGAAGCGACGTCGTTGGCGGGGTGCACGGGCACCCCGTCGCTCCGTGCTCCCCGCCGCCTGCCCGCCCGTCATCGCCTGCCCTCCGAACCGGTCCGGTCCCGATGGGGCGAGGGCACGCCCCGGCTCCCCTCGCAGTGGACGGCCTCGTCCTCAAGCGGGTTTCGCGGCTTCGACGTGGTCGCCGGTGTGATCGGCATGCGCCTGACCTGGAGAGGCTGGTGATCATGCACCATGCATCCGCGACGACCCGCGTCGGGGGTTCCGACGAGTGAGATGGCGGAGGCCAGGACGAGGGTGGCGACGTTCATGGCACGTCTCCGGAGGGTGCGAGGGGGGGCTCATTCGGCGGGCGATGGGACCGTGTGACCGGTTGCGGCCGGCTCGGCGGATTTCGCAGGCAGGACGCCGCCGGCGAAGCGCGCGTAGAGCGCCGGCAGGACCACGAGGGTGAGCAGGGTCGCCGAGATGAGGCCGCCGATCACGACGGTCGCCAGAGGCCGCTGGACCTCCGCGCCCGTCTCGGTGGCCAACGCCATCGGCACGAAGCCGAGCGAGGCCACGAGGGCGGTCATCGCCACCGGACGCAGGCGGGTCATGGCCCCTTCGAGGATCGCCTCGCGGCGCGGCTTCCCCTCCGCGATCAGCTGCTTGATGTAGGTCAGCATCACGAGGCCGTTGAGCACCGCCACCCCCGACAGGGCGATGAACCCGACAGCGGCCGGCACCGAGAACGGCATCCCCCGCAGCCACAGGGCCGCGATGCCGCCGGTAAGCGCCAGCGGGACGGCGCTGAACACCAGCAGCGCGTCACGCGCCGAGTTCAGCGCCGAGAACAGCAGAAGGAAGATCAGGAAGAAGCACACCGGGACGACGATCATCAGGCGCTGGCGTGCCGAGGCCAGGTTCTCGAACTGCCCGCCCCAGGTCACGTAGTAGCCGGCCGGCAACTGGACCCCGGACGCCACCTTTCCTTGCGCCTCCGCGACGAGCGAGCCGATGTCGCGGCCGCGCACGTTGGCGGTGACCACGACCCGGCGCCGCCCGTTCTCGCGCGAGATCTGGTTCGGCCCCTCCGTCACCGAGAAGCTCGCGACCTGCTTTAGGAGGACGGACGAGGCGCGCCCGTTGACGCCCGGGGGCAGCGGCACCGGAATGTTCTCCAGGGCTTCGCGGTCCTCGCGGACCTTGTCGTTCAGGCGCACGACGATGGGGAAGCGGCGGTCGCCCTCGAACACCATGCCGGCCTCGCGGCCGCCGATGGCCGCGCCGATCACGTCCTGGATTGCGGACGTGCTCAGGCCGAGGCGGGCGGCCTCGACCTTGTTGATCTTGATCTCCAGGAACGGCAGGCCCGCCGTCTGCTCGACCTTGACGTCGTCGGCGCCCTCGGTCCCGCGCAGGATCGTGGCGACCTGGTTGGCCGCCTTGAGCATCGGCTCGAACTCCTCGCCGAACACCTTCACGGCGAGGTCGCCGCGGGTGCCGGCCAGGAGCTCGTTGAACCGCAGCTGGATCGGCTGGGAGAACTCGTAGACGTTGCCAGCAAGCGCACCAACCGCCTTCTCGATGTCCTCCTGCAGCGCGGCCTTGGTCTGGTCCGGGTCGGGCCACTCCTTCTGCGGCTTGAGGATGACGAAGGTGTCGGACGAGCTCGGCGGCATCGGGTCGGAGGCGACCTCCGCGGTGCCGGTCTTCGAGAACACGTAGGCGACCTGGGGGAATCGGCTGATCGCCTGCTCGACCTTCAGCTGCATCGCCTGCGACTGTGTCAGCGACGTCGACGGGATGCGCTGCGCGTTCAGCGCGATGCTCTTCTCGTCCAGCTGCGGGATGAACTCCTGCCCCAGCCCCTTGAACAGGAACCCGGCGCCGACGAGCAGGACGAGCGCGACCGCGACGAAGGTCATCGGGATGCGCAGGGCGGCCCCGAGGACCGGTCGGTAGGCCGCCTTGATCCCGCGGATGAGGACGTTGTCCTTCTCCGTGACCCGGCCCGTGATGACGATGGCGATCATCGCCGGCACGAAGGTCAGCGACAGCACGAAGGCCGAGACGAGGGCGATGATGACGGTGAGCGCCATCGGCTCGAACATCTTGCCCTCGACGCCGGTGAAGGTGAGGAGCGGCACGTAGACGAGGATGATGATGGCCTGCCCGTAGAGCGAGGGCTTGATCATCTCCTCGGCCGAGGCCCGCACTGTGACGAGGCGCTCCTCCAGGTCGAGCTTGCGCCCGAGCTCGGTCTGGCGCTCGGCGAGGTGGCGCAGGGCGTTCTCGGTGATGATGACGGCGCCATCGACGATGAGGCCGAAGTCGAGGGCGCCGAGGCTCATCAGGTTGGCGCTGATGCGGCCCTGGACCATGCCGGTCATGGTCATCAGCATCGCCACCGGGATGACGAGGGCGGTGACGATGGCCGCGCGGATGTTGCCGAGCAGCAGGAACAGGATGACGATGACGAGGGCTGCGCCCTCGGCCAGGTTCTTGGCCACCGTCCGGATCGTGGCCTCGACGAGAAGGGTGCGGTTCAGGACGGTCTGGACCTCGACGCCGGGCGGGAGCGTGCGCCGCAGCTCCGTCATCCGCGCGTCCACGGCGGCCGAGACCGTCCGGCTGTTCTCGCCGATCAGCATCAGGGCGGTGCCGATGACGACCTCGCGCCCGTCCTCGCTGCCCGAGCCGGTGCGCAGATCGCGCCCGATCCGGACCTCGGCGATGTCGGAGATGCGGACCGGCACGCCGCCGCGGGTGGTCACCACGACGGAGCCGATGTCCTCCATGGTCTCCAGGCGGCCGGCGGCGCGCACGACGTAGCCCTCGCCGTTGTCCTCCAGGTAGCGGGCGCCCTGGTTGGCGTTGTTGGCCTCCAGCGCCCGGCCGATGTCGGCGAACGACAGGTCGAGGGCGGTCAGCTTCATCGGGTCCGGCTGGACGTGGTACTGCTTGTCGAAGCCGCCGATGCTGTCGACGCCGGCGACCCCCGGCACGGTCTTCACCTGCGGGCGGATGATCCAGTCCTGGACCGTGCGCAGGTAGGCGGTGCGCTCCAATTCAGTCGCGAGCCGCTGGCCCTCGGGGGTCAGGTAGCTCCCGTCCGACTGCCAGCCGGCCTTGCCGTCCGGCGAGACCTTGCGCTCCTCCGGCTTGGCGTAGTGGATCGACCACATGTAGATCTCGCCGAGGCCCGTCGAGATCGGGCCCATGTGGGGCTCGGCCCCCGGCGGCAGGGTCGACTTCGCCTCGTTGATGCGCTCGGCGACCTGCTGGCGGGCAAAGTAAATGTCGAGCTTTTCCGAGAAGACCGCCGGTGACCTGGGAGAAGCCGTTTCGCGAGAGCGAGCGGGTGTATTCCAGGCCCTTGATCCCGGCGAGCGCGGTCTCGACCGGATAGGTTACCTGCTTCTCGATGTCGACCGGGGACAGCGACGGCGCCGTGGTGTTGATCTGCACCTGGTTGTTGGTGATGTCCGGCACCGCATCGATGGGGAGCTTGGTCAGCGAGAACACGCCGAAGCCCGCCGCCAGCAGCGAGAGGAGCACCACGAGCCAGCGCTGGTGGACGGAGAAGTCGAGGATCTTCGAGATCATGATGGCCGCCCTCAGTGCGCGTGGTCGGCTTCGGCCTTGCCGAGCTCGGCCTTCAGGACGAAGGAGTTGGCGACCGCGACCTCGTCGCCGGGCTTGAGGCCGGCCAGGATCTCGAAGGCGTCGTCGTCGGCCTTGCCGATCGTCACGTCCCGGCGCTCGAACCCCTCCGGGGTGCGGACGAACACCACCTTCTCGCCGCCGATGGTCTGGATGGCGGATTTCGGCAGCCGGACCTTCACCGTGTCCTGCGCGATCTCGACCTCGGTCGTGACGAAGGTGCCGGGCCGCCAGGTCATGTCCTTGTTCGGCAGGGCGACGATGACCCGGGCCGAGCGGGTCTCGGCGTTGAGGATCGGGCTGATGAACACGACCTTGCCCTCGGCGCGGGAGGCGTCGTCACCCCCGACGATGGTCACCTTGGCGCCCTCCCGGACCTTCGACAGCTCGGTGGTCGGGATCGCGAGCTCGATCCACACGGAGGACAGGTCCGCGACGGTGTAGACGTCGGCCGGATCGCCTTCCTTGCCCACCGCGGTGCCGACGTCGACCTTGCGCTCGACCACCCGCCCGGCGAGCGGCGAGCGCAGTTCGTAGCGGCGCAGACTCGACAGGTTCGGGGTGGTCTCGTCCTTCTTGGCCGAGGTGGCGACCTCGGCCGCGTTCAGCCCCAGCGCCGAGAGTTTCTGGCGCGCAAGGTCGACGCGCAGCGTTGCCTCCGAGTAGGCGGCCTTCGCGTTCAGGAACGCCGATTCCGCAGAGATCCGCTTGTCCCCACAGGGCCTGCTGGCGGTCGAAGTTCGTCTTCTCAAGGTCCGCCTTGACCGTCGCGGTCAGGAAGTCGCTCTTGGCCTCGGCGACCTCGCGGCTGTCGAGGACCGCCACGACCTCGCCCTTGGCGACCGCCTCGCCGAGGCGCTTGCGCATCTCCGAGACGGTGCCGACGACCCGAACAGGCACCCGGGCGATCCGGTCGGCGTCCTGGGTGATGGTTCCGGGCACCAGCAGGTGTCGCGAGAGGACGCCCCCCTCGACCTTGGCCAGCGTGATGTCCTGCTCGGCGGCCTGCTCGGCCGTCATCCTGATCTTGCCCTCGCCCTCCTCGTCGTGGCCGTGGGCCTCGCCCTCGGCATGCTTGTGGCCACCGGCCTCGGGCTTGGCCTCGCCCTCGGTATGCCTGTGCTCACCGGCCGGCTTTGGCTCGCCGTCGGCATGCTCGTGGCCGTGTTCGTCGTGACCGTGCCCGTCGTCGGCCGCGGGAGCCGCGGGCTTGGTCATGGCCGCATTGGTGGATGGCGCCATCCGGCCGATGCCGGGGCGGAAGGGCAGCAGCTCGCCGTCGGGCGAACGCCACTCCTCGGGGAACCAGGCCAGCACCCGGCCGCGCTCCAGCACCTCGCCGGCCATCTCCAGGGTCGCCGCCGGCGCGCCGCCGTCGACCGGGAAGATGTGCAGGCTGCGCGAGAAGGCCCGCTGCAGCCGCGTGCGGAACAGGCGCTGGCTGTCGCCGCTCCACCAGATCTGGCGATAGACCCGGTAGGGCAGGCCGACCGCCAGCACGCCAGGGTCCAGGTCGCTGGCGTGGTTGGCGGCGACGATGAAGGGTCCCTCGTCGGGCAGCGTGTCGGCCGCCTCGACCTCCAGCCGGAAATAGAGCCGGCCGAGCAGCCAGGCGAGGCCGTAGAGCAGACTGCCGAGCGCCCGCCCGCCGAGGCCCGGCTCGCTCAACCACTTGCGCCGCTCGGCCAGCAGCCGCTCCTGGCGCGCCGCGCCCTCGTCGGCGGCTTCGGGCGCTTGCTCGACCGCCTCGATCAGCTCGCCGACGGTGGTCAGCCGTGCCACGGCCTCGTCGCTCAAGGAGATGCCGAGCCGGCGCTCCAGCTCCAGGCTGAGCTCCAGCCAGGCCAGGGAGTCGATGCCGAGCTGCATCTGCAGCGAGGTGTCGGGGTGGATCGTCTGGTCGGGGAAGCGCTGCTCCAGAAGCGCGACCACCTGACGGGCGCGGGGCTGGGCCAGGCGCGCCTGCTCGGCCTCGCTGAGCGGGCGCGCCGGCGCGCTCTCGCCGCGCTCGGCCCGGCGATAGATCTCCGCGAGCTGGTGGCGCTTGTACTTGCCGAGCTGGTTGCGCGGCAGCTCCTCGCGGGTCAGCGCCATGTCCGACAGCCGCATGTAGCCGGGCAGGCGCTGGCCCAGCTCGGCCAGGGAGACGCGAATGTGCTGCGCGATGTCGCCGGCCGGCTCGCCGCCGCCCAGCTCGGGCACGATCAGGCCGACCAGGCGGTCGTCCAGCTCCAGCACGGCGATTTCGCGGATGTAGGGGCTCTCGCTGTAGATCCGCTCGACGTCTTCCGGCGCCACGTTCTTGCCGCCGGGCAGGACGATCACCTCCTTGGCCCGGCCGCGGATGAAGAGGTAGCCGTCGGCGTCGAACTCGCCGAGGTCTCCGCTGCGGAACCAGCCGTCCTCCGTGAAGGCCTCGGCGTTGGCCTCGGGATTGTTGGCATAGCCCGGGAAGACGATGGGGCCGCGGATCTGCACCTCGCCGTAGTCCATGCCCGCGACCGGCTGCAGGCGCAGCTCGGCGGCGCGCGAGGGGCGCCCGGCGCTGCCCAGGCGCGAGCGGCCGGGCGCGTTGAAGGTGGCGACCGAGGTGGTCTCGACCAGGCCGTAGCCGCTGAGCACCTGGTAGCCCAGGCTCTCCAGGCCCCAGGCCACCTCCTCGCGCAGCCGCGCGCCGCCGGAGACCAGCAGGGTGAGCTGCGGCGCGAGGCGCTGGTGCAGCGGCCGCAGCAGGGTCCGGCCCCAGCGGCGGCCGGTCTTGCGGCGCAGCAGGCCGGACAGGCCCAGCAACCCGCGCAGCAGCGTGCCGGCGAGCAGGCCCTGGCCGGCGATGCGCGCCTGGATGCCCTGGACCAGGGCCTCGTAGAGCCGGGGCACGCCGACCAGGGTGGTGACGCGGGCCTGCTGCAGGGCCGCGATCAGGCTGGCGCCGCTGACGCCGGCCGGGAAGACCACCGTGCCGCCGGTGCTCAGCGGCAGCAGCAGCCCGACGATGAAGGGGTAGGAGTGGTGCAGCGGCAGCGGCAGCAGCACGCGGTCGCCGGGCCCGACCAGGCCCAGCTCGTCCAGCACCGCGATGTTGGTCAGGATGTTGCGGTGGGTCAGCGGCACCGCCTTGGGCACCCCGGTGGTGCCCGAGGTGTAGAACTGCGCCACCGGCGCGTCCGGGTCCGGGGTCGGCAGGGCCGTCGGCTGCGCGCGCGCCAGGTCGGCCAGGCGCGGCAGGCCGCCCGCGCCGCTGCCCGCCCCATCGCCCGCCCCCTTGGCCCCGTCGCCCGCCCCTTCGCCAGGGGCGGCTTTGGGATCGAGCAGCACCAGCTCGACCGGGGTGTCGAGCTCGGCCAGCGCGGCTTGCGCGATGGCCAGCTTGTCGGCGCTGACGAACAGGCGGCGGGCGCCGCTGTCGGCCAGCAGCGCCTTGAGGCGCGCGGCGTCGGCGTCGAAGTCGATCGGCACGCAGAGCGCGTCGGCGAGGATCAGCGCGAAGCGCGCCACCACCCAGTCCAGGCTGTTGGTGCCGAACAGCGCGACCGGCGTGCGGGGCGCCAGGCCCTGGCCGATCAGGCCGTAGGCCAGCTCCCGGCTGTGCCGCAGCAAGGTATCGAAGCTGACCTCCTGGCGGCCGGTCCCCCGGCTCTGATCGGCCGAGGGTGTCTCTTCGGCGAAGACGATCAGCGCCGTCGCCGCGCCGTGGCGCTCCAGCCCGGCCAGCAGATCGGCCAGCGTTTCGGGGGCCCTCGTGCTCTCGCCGGCCGGTGCGGTCCGGTCTCGCCTGGTCTCGGACATGCGTCTGCGCGTTCCCCTGAAGTGGCGGCCATCGGCGGCGGCCGGCGTTCGGCCAACGGCGCCGGCGTCTGGCGGGTTCCAGCGCGGCACCTGCGCCACCAGAGATGGCGATGGGGCAGGGGCCGGGGCAAGGGGGCGGGGGCAAGGGGGCGCCGCCGGCGGGGGCGGGCGCGGCTCAGGCCGCGGGCGCGGCGGGGCCGCGCTCGGCGCGGGCGAACTGGCCGGGGGTCATGCCGTAGGCCCGCTTGAAGTGGCGCGTCAGCGCGCTCTGGTCGTAGAAGCCGGCTTCCGGCGCGGCGCGCGCCGGGGCCATTCCGCCGCGCAGCAGCCGCGCGGCCGCCTCCAGGCGGAACTGCACCAGCCGCGCGTGCGGGGTGATGCCCAGGCGGCGCCGGAAGCGCCCGATCAACTGGAAGGGCGTCAGCCCCACCTCCGCGGCCAGCTCGCGCAGCGGCAGCGCTTCGCCGTGGCGGGCGCGCATCAGCTCCAGGGCACGCACCAGTCGCCGATCGTCCAGCGCCTCCTCGGGCCGCTGCCGGCCGGGCCGCCCGTGCCGGGCGAAGAGCAGGCCGAAGCTCTGCTGCACCAGCTCGTCGGTGCGCAGGGGCGCGTCGCCCGGGCCGTCACCGGTGCTGTCGAGGCGGCGGTGCAGCGCCAGGAAGGCCCGCACCAGGCCCGGGTCGTCGACGGCATTGTCGGTGAAGCCGACGGCGCCGCCGCAGGGCGCCAGGCCGTGTTCGCGAACCAGGGCCGCCAGGGCCGCCTCGCCCAGGTAGAAGGCGCGGTAGCGCCAGCCCGGGCTGTGCGCCATGTCGCCGGCATGGGGCTCCTGCGGATTGAACACCAGCAGCCGGCCCGGCCGCGCGGTCCGGTGCGCGCCGCGGCTGTAGAAGGCGCTGCCGCCGTGCTCGGTCGCCGCCACCACCAGCGCGTCGTGGCTGTGCGGCGGGTAGCTGTGGTCGCGCAGCTCGGCCTGCATCAGGCGCAGATCGGGAAGCTGCCGGCTGCGCCAGTAGCGGGTGCGGTTGCCCGGCGGGGCCCTTTGCGTCATCGCTGCGTCTCGCGGCTGCCGCCTCGCGGCGTCCAGGGTAGCATCGCCCCAGATTAGCATCCCCGGGGGCGCGGCCGGAACGCTCAGGCGGCCAGGAAGCCGCCGTCGACGCAGATGTTCTGCCCGACCACGAAGGCGGCGGCGTCGGAGGCCAGCCAGAGCAGGGCGTCCGCCACCTCCTCGGGCCGGCCCATGCGCTTGATCGGCAGGCTCTGGCCCACCGCCTCCGGGTCGGCCAGCTTGGCGCCGAGCATCATCGGGGTGACGATCCGGCCCGGCGAGAGCGCGTTGATGCGCAGCCCCTGCGCCGCGTATTCCATGGCCGCCGAACGGGTCAGGGAGATCACCGCCGCCTTGGAGGCGCTGTAGAGCGCGAAGCCCGGATTGGGGTTGCGCACGCCGCTGACCGAGGCGTTGTTGACGATCACGCCGCCGCCCTGGTCGAGCATGAGGCGCACCTGCGCCTTCATCGCCTGGAAGAGCGCGCGCAGGTTGACCGCGAAGACCTGGTCGAAGCAGGCGTCCGACTGCTCGGCCAGCAGGCCGCGCGGCTCCTGATAGCCGGCGTTGTTGAAGGCGATGTCGAGTCCGCCGAGCCGGCTGGCGGCGGTCGCCACCATCGCCGCCGCCGCCTCGGGCGCGCGCAGGTCGCAGGGCAGGAACTGGGCGGCGGGATCGTCGGCGCGCAGGGCGGCCAGCACCTCCTCGCCGCGGGCGGTATCGCGTCCGGCGATGGCCACGCGGGCGCCGCGCGCGGCGAAGGCCAGCGCCGCCGCCCGGCCGATGCCGGAGGTGCCGCCGCTGATCAGCACGCGCTTGCCGGCGAAGTCCTGACCGCCCGGCGCGTGTCGGCCGGCGGGGTCGGCGGGGCTGGCGGGGCTGGCGGGGCTGGCGGGGCCGGGGCCGGCCGGCCCGTCCCGCTTGTCTGCGTCGCTGCTGACCATGGGCCCTCTCTGCCGTGGGACTCGCAAAGCGCGCAGCCTAGGGCCTTCGCGGGGGCGCCGGTCTTGGCGGAAATTGCCGCCCGCCGCCAAACGGCGGCCGGAGGCGGGGCCCCTGCCAGCCTCCTGTTAGGTCCCCTGCGCCAGCCAGCGGTCGCGGAAGACCAGCCGGCCGCAGCCGGCGAAGCGGCGGTGGCGCTCCAGCTCGTGCTCCAGGCAGGCCAGCCGTGCCTTGGTCGGCCGCAGGCCCGGCTCGAGCCAGAGGGCCCGGACCACCAGGGCGTCGGCCTCCCGGTCCGCGCTCATGTCCAGCCGCCCGATCAGCCGTTCACCCTCCAGCAGCGGGAAGACGTAGTAGCCGTAGCGCCGCCGGGCGGCGGGGACGAAGACCTCGATGCGGAAGGCGAAGCCGAACAGCCGCTCGGTCCGCTGGCGGTCGCGCAGCAGCGGATCGAAGGGGCTGAGCAGCCGCAGCCGGCCGGGCGGCGCCGGCAGGTCGTCGAGCGGGCCGGCCAGCCGCGCGGCCTGGTCGGCCCAGGCGTAGGCCGCGCGCGGCCGGCCGCCGCCGGCCTCCGCGATCTCGACGCGGCGCAGCGCCTCGCCCTGGGCCGCGCACCAGGCCGCCGCCTCGGCCGGTGTGATGCCGTCCCAGAAGCGCGCCAGCTCGCCGGGGGTGGCGAAGCCCAGGCGGTCCAGGGCGTTGCGGCAGGCCCAGTCGACCAGGCCGGCGTCGTCCGGCCGGGCGGCGGGATCGCGGTGGGCCGGCGGGATCACCCGCTCGGTCAGGTCGTAGACCTTCTGGAAGCCTTCGCGGCGGGTCACCGCCAGCCGCCCGGTGCGCCAGAGGTACTCCAGCGCCGCCTTGGAGGGCGCCCAGTCCCACCAGCCCTGTCCGCCGGCCGTGCCGCCGACCGTGCCGCCGACCGTGCCGCCGCCTATGCCGCCGTCTGTGCCACCGTTCCCGCGGCCGTCGGCGGCGCTGAGGTGGCCGGCCCGTACGGGGCCCTGCGTGGCGACCCGGTCGAGCACCGCGTCGAGCCGGCCCAGGAAGTCGTCGCCGTGCCAGCGGCGCCAGCGCTGCGCCAGGCGTTCGGCCTCGCGCGCAAAGCGGCGCTGCCAGACCGGGAAGAAGGCGGTGGGGATGATCGCGGCGTCGTGGGTCCAGTTCTCGAACAGGCTGCGCTCGCGCTCCAGCAGGCGGGCGAGCTGCGCCGGCCGGTAGCCGCTGCGGCGCGTGAAGAGGATCATGTGATGGGCGCGCTCGACGGTGCGGATGGAGTCGAGCTGGACGAAGCCCAGCTCGCGGATCAGCGCCAGCAGCTCGGCGCCGGTCAGCCGGCCGCCCGGCGCCGCGCAGAGGCCGTGGTGCGCGAGAAACAGGCGGCGGGCCTGGGCGTTGCCGGCCCGCAGGGTCACGCGGCGGTCCCGGCTGCGTCGCGAGGCCCGGCCTGGCGCGCGCCCTGGGCCCCCTCCTGGCGCTCGTCGTCGGGCTCGCCGCCGGCGCGAAAGCAGCGCGCCTGCTCCAGAATCCAGTCGCGGAAGACCTCGATCTTGCGCGCGCGCGGCCGGTGGAGCGGGTAGACGAAGAAGTAGCTGAATTCGGAGGCGGCCAGGTCCTGGTCGCAGAACAGGCGCACCAGCCGGCCCTCGGCGATCTCGGCGCTGACCACGCTGTCGTCGACCAGGGCGACGCCCTGGCCGGCCAGCGCCGCCTCGGCCAGCAGCGCCGAGGAGTTGAACTTCGGACCGCGCGTGGCGTCGATGTCGTGCAGGCCGGCGGCCTTCAGCCACATGCTCCAGGCCGGCATCGCCTCGTTGAGCTGGAAGCTGGAGAGGTGCAGCAGGGTGTGGTGGGCCAGGTCCTCCGGCCGGCGCAGCGGCGGGTCGCCGTCCAGCAGCGAGGGGCAGCAAACCGGCACCACCGAGACGTCGAACAGGCGGTCGACCTGCAGCCCCTGGTAGCCGCCGCGCCCGAAGCGCACGCCGGCGTCGACGTCCTCGGCCTCGAAGTCGACCATGTGGTCGGCGCCGGCGATGCGCACCTCGATCTCCGGGTGGGCCGCCTGGAAGCCGACCAGCCGGGGCACCAGCCACTTGGCCCCGAAGGAGGGCGCCACGCTGACCGTCAGCACCGCCTCGTTGACCTCGGAGGCCAGGACCTGGCTGGCGCGGCCCAGGTGCTCGAAGCCCTTCTGCAGGTCGGGCAGAGCGAGCTGCGCGGCCTCGGTCAGCACGAGCTGGCGGGGCAGGCGCCGGAACAGCTTCTGTCCGATCGTCTCCTCCAGCGCCTTGACCTGATGGCTGATCGCCGCGGGGGTGACGTGCAGCTCCTCGGCGGCGGCCTTGAAGCTCAGATGGCGGGCCGAGGCCTCGAAGGCGCGCAGGCCGTTGAGGGGGAGCAGGCGGTGCGGCATGGCGAGGTCCGAATGGTTTAGCTTTTCTATCGTGGCACTGGACGATTACTCGTTTGTCCGACGGCCTGGAAATTAGCAAGTTCTAGGCAAGTCATCCAGTTGCGGATGTCCTCACGGCAACGCGGAACTCTTGTCACCAATACAATACTGGTGGCCGGAGGCGGAATGGAGGTCGCCATGATCTATCACCTGGCTTTGCTCTTGCCGACGTCGGATTCGGCCAGCCTGCATCGGACCGCGCGGCGCGCTCGGGCCCGGGCCAACCGCCAGCTCGGCCGCGGTCTGATCGCCGCCCTGCGGCGGGGTCTGCGCCGCCAGGCGGAGCGGTCGGCCCGGCGCCGGGCCGAGGCGGTGACGCTGCGCGAACTGCGCCAGCTCAGCGACCGCGCCCTGGCCGACATCGGGCTGGAGCGCGCCCAGATCCGGGACATCGCCCGTAGCCTGGCGGCGGACCGCGCGCGGGCCCTGGACGGACGGGCCCTGACCGAGCGGGCGGCGCGCCGCGCTCCGACCGCCGCTCCGACCGCCGCTCCGGCCTACCTGCGGCTGGTGACCCCGGAGGCGACGGAAACGGCGACGGCGCCGGCCAAGGAGAGGGCGGCGAAGACGGTGGCGAAGACGCCGGCGGCCGCCGGCGAGGCGGTGCGGCCGGTGCGCCCGAGGGAGACGGCCTGGACGCCGGCGGCCTGGATGTCGCGCGGCGCCGCCCTGGCCCGCGGCCGCGCCTTGCGCGCCGGGTGCGCGAGCGAGGCGGAGCGCGGCGGCGCGGCCTGCTGCGGGTGAGCCCCTGCTGCGGGTGAGCCCCTGCTGCGGGTGAGCCCCTGTTGCCCGGCGTGCCCGGGCGGCGGGGGGCGGGTCGGCGGTTCAACCCACCGTCATCTGGTCTTTACGTCTCGTTTTCTTTACACTTCCGCCCGCTCGACGAACCGGGAGGGCAGGCTGCATGGCACCGCAAGGCGAGGCTGGCGAGGTCGGGGAGGCCGGAGCGCCGCTCTGGTCGCCGCCGGTGAAGGCGGCGGTGCCGCGCGGACTCTGCACCGACTGCGGTATCTCGCGCAGCGACGACCCCAAGCGTTGCGGGCGCGCCTGCCAGTTCATCAAGCCCGACTACCCCGGCCTGGAGGCCCGGGTGCACGGCCGGGCCCGCGATCCGGCGCGCCCGGACGAGCTGCACTTCGGGCCGCACCGGCGCATGCTGCGCGCGGCGCTGACCGCGCCGCGGGCCGGCACCCAGTGGACGGGGATCGCGACCCGCCTCGGCGAGCGGCTGCTGGAGCGCGGCCTGGTCGATGCGGTTTTGACCATGGCGCCCGACCCCGAGGATGCCTGGCGGCCGCGGCCGGTGCTGGTGACCCGGCCCGAGGCCATGGCCCAGTGCCGCGGCATGCGCATGGGCTACGCGCCGCTGCTGGCGCTGCTGGAGCCGGCGCGCGCGCGCGGTTACCGCCGCCTGGCGGTGATCGGCATCCCCTGCCAGGTCTACGCCCTGCGCGCGCTGGAGGCGGAGCTGGGCTTCGAGCGGCTCTACGTCGTCGGCACGCCCTGCTCGGACAACACCACCACCGAGAACTTCCACCGCTTCCTGGCGCTGCTGTCGGAGGCGCCGGAGACCGTGACCTATCTGGAGTTCCGCCCCGACTACCAGGTGGAGCTGCGCTTCGCCGACGGCAGCCGGCGCGAGATTCCCTTCCTGCAGCTTCCCATCGCGAAGCTGCCGGCCGACTTCTTCCCGCTGACCTGCCGCACCTGTGTCGACTACACCAACGTGCTGGCCGACATCACCGTCGGCTACATGGGCGGGGCGGGCGCCCAGTGGCTGCTGGTGCGCAACGCGCGCGGCGAGGAGCTGCTGGACCTGCTGGGCGACGAGGTGCGGCTCGACGCGCCGGGCAGCGCCGGCAAGCGGGCGGGGCCGGTCAAGGGCTTCCTGAAGAACAGCCTGCGCGCCGCCGGCGGCCTGCCGGTGCGCGGCACGCCGCGCTGGCTGCGCCCGCTGGTCGCCCGGCTGATGCCGAAGATCGGGCCGCGCGGGCTGGAGTTCGCCCGCGCCCGGGTCGAGATGAAGGCGATCGAGACCGTGGTTCACCTGCGCCGCCAGGCGCCACGGCGGATGAAGGCGATGGTCCCGGGCCATGTCTGGGCGTTGGTGCGCCCCTACGAGCTGGCGCCTCGGACTGGGGAGGTGGGGGAGGTGGGCGAGGCGGACGCGCCCGAGACCCCGCCGCCGGCCGAGTCCGCTCTTCCTGCGCGTGCAGCGGAGTAAACCGGCCCACGGAAAGGCTGTGACGCTGCGGCATTGGACCGCAGCTTAGACGCAGTCTAAAGCTTGCGCCGGGAGTGCCGCTGGCTACATTGCTTTCAGAAATTTCTGAAAGACAAAAAGCCTGCACCGGCCATGAACCTGCCGCCCCTGATCCGAACCTTCGTGCTGCACTTCGGCGAGATGGGCAGCCGCTGGGGCATCAACCGCACGGTCGGGCAGATCTATGCCCTGCTGTTCCTGGCCCCGGAGCCGCTGTGCGCCGACGACATCGTCGAGAAGCTGGGCTTCTCGCGCTCCAACGTGTCGATCGGGCTGAAGGAGCTGCAGGCCTGGAACCTGGTGCGCCTGCAGCACCGGCCCGGCGACCGGCGCGACTACTACGGCACGCCCGACGACCTCTGGCAGATCGTCCGCACGCTGGCCGAGGAGCGCAAGAAGCGCGAGATCGACCCGACGCTGTCGATGCTGCGCGAGACCCTGCTGGCCGAGCCGGCCAGCGCGGAGGAGCGCTACGCCCAGGCCCGCATGCAGGAGATGCACGAACTCATCGAGCTGCTCACGCGTTGGTATGACGACGTGCAGCGGCTGGAGACCGACCGACTTGTCCAACTGCTCAGCCTCGGCGCGCGGGTGCAGAGGATCCTCGAGATGAAGGATCGCCTGACCCTGCTGCCGGGGCGCAAGGGCCGACCCTCGGCCGCCTCGGCCGAGCCGGCCGGCGCGGCCGAAGACCCCGACACGGCCGACAGGGCCTGAGCCCGCGACGCCCAGGAGAGAGACCCGATGGACCTCGATCCCGTCACCCTCTCGCGCATCCAGTTCGGCGCGAACATCTCCTTCCACATCCTCTTTCCCACCATCACCATCGCGCTCGGCTGGGTGCTGCTCGGTTTCAAGCTGGCCTACGCGCGCAGCCGCGACGAGAAGTGGATGGAGGCCTATCGCTTCTGGGTGAAGGTCTTCGCCCTGTCGTTCGCCATGGGCGTGGTCTCCGGCATCACCATGTCCTTCCAGTTCGGCACCAACTGGCCGGGCTACATGGAGACGGTGGGCAACATCGCCGGTCCGCTGCTGGCCTACGAGATCCTGACGGCCTTCTTCCTGGAGGCGGTGTTCATCGGGATCATGCTGTTCGGCATTCAGCGGGTGCCCAACTGGCTGCACACCCTGGCGACCTTCCTGGTCGCCTTCGGCACCACCGTCTCCGCCTTCTGGATCCTGGTGCTGAATTCCTGGATGCACACGCCGGCCGGCTTCGAGATGCGCGAGGGTGTGGCCCACGCCACCGACTGGCTGGCCGTCATCTTCAACCCCTCGATGCCCTACCGCCTCAGCCACATGCTGCTGGCCTCCGGCCTGACCGTGGCCTTCCTGATCGCCGGTGTCTCGGCCTTCCGCTGGCTGCTCGGCGACCGTTCGGCCGGCGTGCGCGCGACGCTGCGCACCGGCGTGGTGCTGGCGGCGGTGCTGATCCCCGTGCAGATCGCCGTCGGCGACCTGCACGGGCTCAACACCCTGGAGCACCAGCCGCAGAAGGTGGCGGCGATGGAAGGCAACTGGGAGACCCAGGCCGGCGTGCCTCTGCTGTTCTTCGCCTGGCCCGACGAGGCGACGCGCAGCAACAGCTTCGAGATCGGCATCCCCAAGGGCGCCAGCCTGATCCTCAAGCACGACCCCGACGGCGTGGTGCCCGGGCTCAACGACTTCGCCGGCGAGCATCCGCCGGTGGCGCCGGTCTTCTTCGCCTTCCGGGTGATGGTCGGCCTCGGCCTGTTGATGCTGGCGGTCTCCTGGGCGGGCGTCTGGCTGCTGCGGCGCGGCCGCGCCCCGCGGCCCTGGTACGCCTGGACCCTGGTGGGCATGACCTTCTCGGGCTGGCTGGCCACCCTGTCCGGCTGGTACGTCACCGAGATCGGCCGCCAGCCCTGGCTGGTCGACGGGGTGCTGCGCACCGCCGACGCCGTCTCCGCCGTGCCGGGCGCCACGGTCTTCGGCTCGCTGACCCTCTACCTGGCGGTCTACGCCCTGCTGCTGGCGGCCTACATCGGCGTCATCCTGCAGCTTGCGCGCAAGGCCGCCGAAGGCCAGCGTCCGGACGAAGAACCGGAGCCCGCTCCCCGTCTCGGTGCCCTTCCCGCGGAGTAAGCTGCCATGCTGACGCTTTTCGGTGATCCCACGGTCTGGCTGCCGCTGGCCTTCGCCGGGCTGATGGGCCTGTCCATCCTGATCTACGTGGTTCTCGACGGCTATGACCTGGGCGTCGGCATCCTCTGCGCCGACGCCGGTCCCAAGCAGAAGGACCGCATGATCGCCTCGATCGGCCCCTTCTGGGACGCCAACGAGACCTGGCTGGTGCTGGCCGTCGGCCTGCTGCTGGTGGCCTTCCCCATCGCCCACGGCCAGATCCTCTCGACCCTTTACGTGCCGGTGGTGATCATGCTGGTCGGCCTGATCCTGCGCGGCGTCTCCTTCGAGTTCCGCGCCAAGGTGCCGCCCCAGCGCAAGCGGCTGTGGAACACCACCTTCTTCCTCGGCTCGCTGGCGACCGCGCTGTCCCAGGGTTACATGCTCGGCCTCTACGTCATGGGGCTGGAGGAGAGCGGCTGGACCTACGCCTTTGCCGCCCTGACGGCGGTCTGCCTGGCGGCCGGCTACGCCTTCATCGGCGCCTGCTGGCTGATCTGGAAGACCGAGGCGGAGCTGCAGCGCAAGGCGGTGCGCTGGGCCCGCGGGCTGCTGCTGCTCGTGGTGCTGGGGATCCTGGCGATCTCGCTGGCCTCGCCGCTGGTCAGCCCGCGGATCTTCGACAAGTGGTTCTCGGTGCCCGAGATCCTGCTGCTGGCGCCGCTGCCGCTCTTGTCCTTGGCGATCATCGCGGGGCTCTGGTACGGCCTGGGCAAGCTGCCGACGACGCGCGACAGCTTCAGCTGGGCGCCCTTCGCCGCGGCCATGACGCTGTTCGTGCTCGCCTTCGCGGGGCTGGCCTACTCCTTCTACCCCTACGTGGTGCCCGACCGCCTGACCATCTACGCGGCGGCCAGCGCGCCGGAGAGCCTGCTGTTCATCCTGATCGGCACGCTGATCGTGATGCCGATCATCCTCGGCTACTCGGGCCTGGCCTACTGGGTGTTCCGCGGCAAGGCGCGCGCGCTCAGCTACGACTGAGCCGGGCCTTGCCATCGGCGGCGGGCTGTGCGATCTCAGGGGCGCTCCGTAGGGGAGTAGCCGCCCCACCCGACAGGGGATGCGCGTCAACAGACTTGGCGACGGCCGCTCGCGGCCCGCGCCATGGCGCGCATGGCCGACCTGGCTTGGCGAGACCTACGGCGAGGGCGCATCGGCCGAGGGGAGCCGAGGTGCGCCGCTCGCCGTAGTGTGCCACGCCGGCTCCCCACCGAGAGTGCCATGTCCAGCTTTCTGCTGATCTTCGCGACCGTCTTCCTGGCCGAGTTGGGGGACAAGACGCAGCTCGCGACCCTGCTGTTCACCTCCGAGAAGCAGCACACCCCGGTGGTGGTCTTCGCCGCCGCCAGCGGCGCGCTGATCGCCTCCACCGCCGTGGCGGTGCTGCTCGGCACGCTGGCCGAGCGCCACCTGGCCATGCTGCCGCTCAAGCTGATCGCCGGCCTGGGCTTCCTGCTGCTCGGCGCCTGGACGCTGTTCGAGCATTTCCGCGCGTGAGCCGCCGCAGGTGAGCCGCGCGTCCCCGGCGCGGGCGGGCCGCTCAGTGCAGCTTGAGGCGCGGGCGGACCACCTGGTTGACGTGGCCGACGGCGATCAGCGCCAGGCCGCGCAGCCAGCCGTGGATCGCCAGCAGGTGCATGCGGTAGAGCGAAACGTAGACCAGCCGCGCCAGCCGCCCCTCGACCGCCATGCGGCCGCCGATCAGGTTGCCCATCAGGCTGCCGACGGTGGAATAGCGGCTGAGCGAGACCAGCGAGCCCCGGTCGCGGTAGACGAAGTCCTCCAGCGGTTCGCCCCGGACCAGGTGGCGCAGGTTGCGGAACACCGTGGTTGCCATCTGGTGCGCCGCCTGGGCGCGCGGCGGCACGGGCCGGTCGCTGCCGGGCTGCGGGCAGGCGCAGCAGTCGCCCAGGGCGAAAATGCGCGGGTCGCGCGTGGTCTGCAGGGTGGGGTGCACCACGAGCTGGTTGTTGCGGTTGGTCTCCAGCCCGGCGATGTCCTGCAGGACGGCGTGGCCGCGCACGCCGGCCGCCCAGACCCGCAGGTGGGCCGGTACCCGCGTGCCGTCGCCGGTCAGCACCGCCTCGTCGCTCACCTCGGTGACCTGGGTGCCGGTCAGCACCCGCACGCCCAGCGCCTCCAGCTCTTCGCGCGCCGCCTCCGCCAGCCTCTCCGGCAGCGCCGGCAGCAGGCGCGGCCCGGCCTCGATCAGCGTCACCTTGAGGCGGCTCTCGTCGAAAACCTCCAGGCCGTAGTGCCGCAGCGCGGCGGCGGCGTTGTAGAGCTCGGCCGCCAGCTCGACCCCGGTGGCGCCGCCGCCGATGATGGCCACGCGCACCTCGGTTTCCGCGTTCTCGCCCTCCTGCGTCGGCTCGACGGCGGCCGCCGTGGCGCGGGCGGCGCGGATGCAGTGGTTGAGCAGGCGCTGGCGGAAGCGGTCGGCCTGGTCGCGGTTCTCCAGAAACAGGCAGTGCTCGCGCACGCCGGGCACGCCGAAGTCGTTGGACACGGCGCCGATGGCCACGACCAGGTAGTCGTAGCGGATGCGGTGACGGGCGATGATCTCGCGCCCCTCCTCGTCCAGCATCGGGGCGATCACCACCTGCTGTCCGGCGCGGTCGATGTCCTCCAGCCGGCCGTAGAAGAAGCGGTAGCCCCAGCGCGCCCCGTGGCTGCCGTAGCCGACCTCGTCCAGGCTGGCGTCCAGCGAGCCGGCGGCCACCTCGTGCAGCAGCGGCTTCCAGATGTGCGAGCGGTTCTGCTCGACCAGGATGATGTCGAAGGCGGCGCGCCCGAAGCTGGCGCCCAGGCGGCGGACCAGCTCCAAGCCGCCGGCGCCGCCGCCGACGACCACGATCTGCGTCTTTTTCCTGGCCGGGGCGGGAGGCTGGGACACGGCGCTCCAATCCGGTGCGCTGGAGGTGGGCTTCGTCCGGTCGGCGCCGGCAGGATAACGCCTTCGCCGCGCGATGCCACCCGGGCGCGGCAGGCGCGGGGGGAGTCTCGATCCGCCGGCGGCCTTGTGCCAGGATCGCGGCCGACCTGGAACACCCACAAGGAGCTGCCGATGAGCACGCGGACCTGGAGGGTCTACCTCTCCGGCGAGATCCACAGCGACTGGCGCGAGCAGATCGCCCGCGGCGTCGCCGAGGCCGGGCTGCCGGTCGAGCTGACCGCGCCGGTCACGGTGCACGAGGATTCCGACGACTGCGGCGTGGCGATCTTCGGGGCCGAGTCGGATAAGTTCTGGCACGACCGCAAGGGCGCGCAGCTCAACGCCATCCGCACCGGCACCCTGCTCGCCGAGGCCGACCTGGTGGTGGTGCGCTTCGGCGAGAAGTACAAGCAGTGGAACGCCGCCTTCGACGCCGGCTACGCCGCGGCGCTGGGCAAGCCGATGATCACCCTGCACCCGCCCGAGCACGACCACGCCCTCAAGGAGGTGGATGCCGCGGCCAATGCCGTGGCGCGCGAACCGGCCCAGGTGGTGCAGGCGCTGGCCTACGTCATCCGGGGCGCGCTGCCCGGGCGCGGGCGGCGCGAGGCTGCGGCGGAATAGCGCAGCCCGGCGCCGAGATAATCATATTCGCATTTCTTGATATGCCTCAATTCGCCCCCTAGCTAAACGGCGTAGAAGCTTGTCCCCTGCGCGCGACCGCAGCCGGCGAAGGGCCGGCGCGCGGTCCGCGCGGGGACAGGACGCCCGAACAGCAGACACGGCGGAGACGAGGCTATGGAACTCACCTATCCGGTCGATACTTCGGTCAAACCCGAGGTCACCGCCTTCTTCGAGGAGGCGACCAACACCTTCAGCTATGTGGTCAAGGACCCGAACTCGACCGCCTGCGCGGTGATCGACTCGGTGCTCGACTACGACCCGGCCTCGGGGCGCACGGCCACCACCTCGGCCGACGAGATCGTCGCCTTCATCAAGGACCGGGGCCTCAGCGTGGAGTGGCTGATCGAGACCCACGTCCACGCCGACCACCTCTCGGCCGCGCCCTACCTGAAGGAGCGGATCGGCGGCAAGCTGGGCATCGGCGAGCACATCCGCACGGTGCAGGAGACCTTCGGCAAGGTCTTCAACGCCGGCACCGAGTTCCAGCGCGACGGCAGCCAGTTCGACCGCCTGTTCAAGGACGGCGACACCTACAGCATCGGCGGTCTGACCGGCTTCGCCATGCACACCCCCGGCCACACCCCCGCCTGCATGGTGCACGTGATCGGCGACGCCGCCTTCGTCGGCGACACGCTGTTCATGCCGGATGCCGGCACGGCGCGCTGCGACTTCCCCGGCGGCGACGCCAAGACGCTGTTCCGCTCGATCAGGAAGGTGCTGGCGCTGCCGCCGGAGACCCGCCTGTTCATGTGCCACGACTACGGCGCCGACGGCAGCCGCGCGGTGGCCTACGAGACCACCGTGGCCGAGGAGCGGGCGAAGAACATCCACGTCCACGACGGCGTGGCCGAGGAGGACTTCGTCCAGATGCGCAGCGCGCGCGACGCGACGCTGGGCATGCCGCGCCTGATCCTGCCCTCGATCCAGGTCAACATGCGCGCCGGCGCCTTCCCGCCGGCCGAGGACAACGGGATCCGCTACCTGAAGATCCCGGTCGACGCCCTGTAAGGGTCTCGCGAAGAAAGACCGAGCAGGCAACCAGCCCCGCCGCGGAGGAGAGCCCGTCCATGGAGCCGAAGATCGTCTCGTCGCGCCTGGCCGTGTCCGGCCAGATCGCCCCGTCCGACATCGCGTCGCTGGCCGAAGAGGGCTATCGCGCCATTATCTGCAACCGCCCCGACGGCGAGGGGGCGGACCAGCCGACCTTCGAGGAGATCGCCGCCGAGGCGAAGAAGGCCGGCCTGGAGGCCCGCTACCTGCCGGTGACCAGCGGTAAGGTGACGGACGCGGACGCCGAGGCCTTCGGCCGGGCGCTGGACGAGCTGCCGGGGCCGGTCTTCGCCTACTGCCGCAGCGGCACCCGCTCGGTCACCCTCTGGTCGCTGTCCCAGGCGGACAGGCTGGAGCTGACCGACATCCTGCAGCGGGCCAAGGCGGCCGGCTACGACATGTCGGGCGTGGTACGGCGCATCGCCAACGCCGGCAAGACGCCGGTGGACCGGGCCGACGCCAGTTACGACGTAGTGATCGTGGGCGGCGGGGCGGCCGGCATCTCCGTCGCCTCCAGCCTGCTTCAGCGCAAGCACGACCTGTCTGTGGCGATTATCGATCCGGCCGACATCCACTACTACCAGCCGGGTTGGACCCTGGTGGGCGGCGGTGTGTTCGACCCGGGCGAGACGGTGCGCACCATGGCCTCGGTCGTCCCCAAGGGGGTGCACTGGCTGAAGGCGGCGGTGGCGGCCTTCGAGCCGAAGGAGAACGCCGTGGTGCTCGACGGCTGCCGGGTGGTCAAGTACGACCGCCTGGTGGTCTGCCCCGGGCTGAAGCTGGACTGGGACGCCATTCCCGGTCTGGTCCAGACGCTGGGCAAGAACGGCGTCACTTCGAACTACCGCTTCGACCTGGCGCCCTACACCTGGGAGCTGGTCCGCGGCTTGACCTCGGGCACCGCGCTCTTCACCCAGCCGCCGATGCCGATCAAGTGCGCCGGCGCGCCGCAGAAGGCCATGTACCTCTCGGCCGACCACTGGCAGCGCCAGGGCCGCCTGAGCGACATCGACATCGGCTTCTACAACGCCGGCGCCGTGCTGTTCGGCGTCAAGGAGTACGTGCCGCCGCTGATGACCTACGTCGAGCGCTACGGCATCGACCTGCAGTTCAAGCACAGCCTGAGCGCCATCGACGGCCCGGCGCGCAAGGCCTGGTTCACCCGCAGCGACGCGGACGGCGAGACCGAGACGGTCGAGCGCAGCTTCGACATGATCCACGTCTGCCCGCCGCAGACCGCGCCGGACTTCATCCGCGTCAGCCCGCTGGCCGACGCCGCCGGCTGGGTCGACGTCGACCAGTCGACGCTGCGCCACAAGAGCTTCGACAACGTCTACAGCCTGGGCGACGTGATGAACGCGCCCAACGCCAAGACCGCGGCGGCGGCGCGCAAGCAGGCGCCGGTGGTGGCTCAGAACCTGCTCTACGACATGGGCCACAGCCGCTACCAGGCGCACTACGACGGCTACGGCTCCTGCCCGCTGACGGTGGAGCGGGGCAAGATCGTCCTGGCCGAGTTCGGCTACGGCGGCAAGCTGCTGCCCAGCTTCCCCTCCTGGCTGATCGACGGCACCCGGCCCAGCCGCCTGGCCTGGCTGCTCAAGGAGCGGATTTTGCCGCCGGTCTACTGGCAGGGCATGCTCAAGGGGCGCGAGTGGATGGTCAAACCCGAGCGCCTGCCGGAAGCGCGGGTGCAGTAGGACGAAGGCCGGACGGCAAGAGCAGGAGTTAGGGCGGGGCAGTGAACAAGGGGTCTTTCGTGTCACGGATCGAGCGCTGGCTGCCGATCCTCCAGTGGGGGCGCAGCTACGGCCGCGAGTCGGCGGTCAACGACCTGGTGGCGGCGGTCATCGTCACCATCATGCTGATCCCGCAGTCGCTGGCCTACGCGCTGCTGGCCGGGCTGCCGCCGGAGGTGGGGCTCTACGCCTCGATCCTGCCGCTGGTGGCCTACGCCGTCTTCGGCACCAGCCGGGCCCTGGCGGTCGGGCCGGTGGCGGTGGTCTCGCTGATGACCGCCGCCGCGGTCGGCCAGGTCGCCGCCCAGGGCACGGCCGACTACCTCAGCGCGGCCATCGTGCTGGCCCTGCTCTCGGGCCTCTTCCTGATCCTCATGGGGCTGTTCCGCCTCGGCTTTCTCGCGAACTTCCTGAGCCACCCGGTGATCTCCGGCTTCATCACCGCCTCGGGCCTGATCATCGCCGCCAGCCAGCTCAAGCACATCCTCGGCATTCCCGCGCAGGGGCATAACCTCTTCGACCTGGTGGTCAGCCTGGCCGAGGGGCTGGCGCAGACCAACCTGCCGACGCTGCTGATCGGCGGCGGCGCGCTGGCCTTCCTCTTCTGGGTGCGCAGGTCGCTCAAGCCGCTGTTGCTCGGCCTCGGCCTCAACCGCCGCCTGGCCGACGTGATCGCCAAGGCCGGGCCGGTGATCGCGGTGGCCGCGACCATCGCGGTGACCGCCGGCCTGGGCCTGCAGGAGGCCGGCGTCGCCATCGTCGGCGAGGTGCCGCAGGGGCTGCCGCCCTTCGCCGTGCCGCTGTTCGACCTGGAGCTCTGGCGCGCGCTGGTCGTGCCGGCGGTGCTGATCTCCGTCGTCGGCTTCGTCGAGTCCGTCTCGGTGGCCCAGACCCTGGCGGCCAAGCGGCGCCAGCGCATCGACCCGGACCAGGAGCTGGTCGGCCTGGGCGCCTCCAACATCGCCTCCTCCCTGTCGGGCGGCTACCCGGTGACCGGCGGCTTCGCCCGCTCGGTGGTCAACTTCGACGCCGGCGCCGAGACGCCGGCGGCCGGCGCCTTCACCGCCGTGGGTATCGCGCTGGCGACGCTCTTCCTGACGCCGCTGCTGTATTTCCTGCCCAAGGCGACGCTGGCGGCGACCATCATCGTGGCGGTGCTCTCGCTGGTCGACCTGGGCGCGCTGAAGCGCACCTGGGCCTATTCCAAGGCCGATTTCGCGGCCATGGCGGCGACCATCCTGCTGACCCTGGGTTACGGGGTGGAAGCCGGCATCATCGCCGGCGTCAGCCTGTCGATCGCCCTCTACCTCTTCAAGACCAGCCGGCCCCACGTGGCGGTGGTCGGCCAGGTGCCGGGCACCGAGCACTTCCGCAACGTGCTGCGCCACGAGGTGATCACCAGCCAGACCATGGCGACGCTGCGGGTCGACGAGAGCCTCTACTTCGCCAACGCCCGCTACCTGGAGGACAAGGTCTACGACCTGGTGGCGGCCAACCCGCAGCTCGAGCACTTCGTGCTGATGTGCCCGGCGGTCAACGAGGTCGACGCCAGCGCGCTGGAAAGCCTGGAGGCGATCAATCACCGCCTGCAGGACGCCGGGGTCACCTTCCATCTCTCCGAAGTCAAGGGGCCGGTGATGGACCGCCTCGAGCGCTCCCACTTCCTCGAGGAGCTGACGGGACGGGTCTTCCTCAGCCAGTACGACGCCTTCCGCGCCCTGGCCAGCGACGTCACCGGCAGCCTGCCGGCCGCGGTGCCGCGCCCCGGCCCGCAGGTGGCCGCCAAGTAGGCCGCCGCCAGGCCGCTTGCGGCGCCGGCCGGTGGCGGCTGCGCCGTCACGGGGCGTCACCACCGCGGCGGCGGCGGGTAGACCTGCGCGCGCTTGACCCGTCCGTAGGCGAAGCTGGTCTCGATCGCGGCGATGCCGGGGATGCCGTGCAGGCGCTGGCGCACGAAGGCCTCGTAGCCCTCCAGGCTGTCGACCAGGACGCGCAGCAGATAGTCGCTGTCGCCCGTCGTCAGGTAGCAGTCGAGGATTTCCCCGATGCGGCCGACCTCGCGCTCGAAGTGGCGGATCGTCTCCTCGTTGTGGCGCTCCAGCCGAATGCGCACGAAGACCGTGACCGGCAGGCCGTAGGCCTTCTGGTCGACCAGCGCGGTGTAGCCGGTGATCACGCCCGCCCGCTCCAGGTTGCGCAGGCGGCGCAGGCAGGGCGAGGGAGAGAGGTGCACCCGCTCGGCCAGCTCCTGGTTGGTGAGGCGGCCGTCGCGCTGCAGCTCGCGCACGATCTGGCGGTCCTTGGCGTCCATGGGTGGCGTCTTTCGCGATGCAGAGTGGCAGAATCTGCCAAGAATTAGGGCAAAAGCCAGCGGTATTCGCAAGCAAATGCCGCGAGTGGCGGCGTATCTTGCGCTCATTCGCCATCGCCAGAGAGAGCCTCCGCCATGCAGCGCCCCGCCGGTTTCGCCACCCGCGCCATTCATGCCGGTTACGACCCCGCCAGCGAGGGCGGCGCCGTGACGCCGCCGCTGCACCTCACCTCGACCTTCGCCTTCGACACGGTCGAGGTCGGCGGGGCCCGCTTCGCCGGCACCGCCGAAGGCCATGTCTATTCGCGCATCTCCAACCCCACCCTGGACCTGCTGGAGCGGCGCATCGCCGACCTGGAGGGGGGCGAGGCGGGGCTGGCCCTGGCCTCGGGCATGGGGGCGATCACCAGCGTGCTCTGGACCTTCCTGGCGCCGGGCGACGAGGTGATCGTCGATACCACGCTCTACGGCTGCACCTTCGCCTTCCTGCATCACGGCCTGGCGCGCTTCGGGGTGAAGGTGCGCCACGTCGACCTTGGCGACCCCGCCCGCCTGTCCGCCGCGCTCGGCCCCGCGACCCGGCTGATCTACTTCGAGACCCCGGCCAACCCCAACATGCGGCTGGTCGATATCGCCGCCGTCGCCGCCATCGCGCGGCCGGCCGGGGTGCGGGTGGTGGTCGACAACACCTATGCCACGCCGCTGCTGACGCGGCCCCTGGAGCTGGGCGCCGACCTGGTGGTGCATTCGGCCACCAAGTACCTGGGCGGGCACGGCGACCTGGTGGCCGGGTTGGCCGCCGGTCGGGCCGAAGACCTGCACCGGGTCCGCCTGGTCGGCATGAAGGACATGACCGGGGCGGTGATGGCGCCGTTCAACGCGCAGCTTGTGTTGCGCGGCCTGAAGACCCTGAGCCTGCGCATGCAGCGGCACTGCGCCAGCGCCCAGACCGTCGCCGAGTGGCTGGCCGCGCATCCGGCGGTGGCGGCGGTGCACTATCCCGGCCTGCCCGACTTTCCGCAGCATGCGCTGGCGGCCCGGCAGATGGCGGCCTTCGGCGGCATGATCGCCTTCGAGCTGCGGGGCGGGCAGGCCGCGGCGCGGGTGATGATGAACCGCCTGGCGATGATCCGGCGCGCCGTCTCGCTGGGCGATGCCGAGAGCCTGATTCAGCACCCGGCGAGCATGACCCACTCCACCTACACCGCCGCCGAGCGGGCGGCACACGGCATTTCCGACGGGCTGATCCGCCTCTCGGTCGGCTTGGAGGAGCCGGCGGACATCCTGGCCGACCTCGCCCAGGCGCTCGGCGCGGCGACGCCGCGCGCCGCCTGACCGGCGCGCGCAGCCGGCGTTGCGGCGGTGGGCGCCGCCCGACCGGCGCGCGTGCGCCGCCGGCGTTGTGGCGGTGGCCGGCGGGGACTCACAGACTCGCGTGGAATTGGCTATATCGGGGGTATGGCTTCTTCGCTTCCCTCTTCCCCGTCCTCCGCGCCGGCGGCCGGAGACGACGCCCGCCTGCCGCGCTACCTGGCCGGCCTCAACGAGTCCCAGCGCGCGGCGGTCGAGGCGCTCGACGGCCCGGTGCTGATGCTGGCGGGGGCCGGCACCGGCAAGACCCGCGCGTTGACGGCGCGGCTCGCCCACCTGCTCTACACCGGCCGCGCCGTGCCCGGCCAGATCATGGCGGTGACCTTCACCAACAAGGCGGCGCGCGAGATGAAGGAGCGGGTCGGCCAGATCCTCGGCCGCAGCGTCGAGGGCTGGTGGCTGGGCACCTTCCACTCGCTGGCCGCACGCTTCCTGCGCCGCCATGCCGAGGCGGCCGGGCTGGAGTCCAACTTCACCATTCTGGACCCGGACGACCAGCTCCGCCTGATGAAGCAGATCCTCGCCGCCGAGGGGGTGGACGACAAGGCCTGGCCGGCCCGCGCGGTGCTGGCGGCGGTCGAGCGCTGGAAGGACAAGGGGCTGACGCCGGAGCGGGTCGGCGCCGGGCAGGCCGGCGACGTGGCCGGCGGGCGCGGCGTCGAGATCTACGCCGCCTACCAGGCGCGCCTGAAGCAGCTCAACGCCTGCGATTTCGGCGACCTGCTGCTGCACTGCATCGAGATCTTCCGCAACCGCCCGGAGATCCTGGCGGAGGTGCACCGCCAGGTGCGCTACCTGCTGGTCGACGAGTACCAGGACACCAACGTCGCCCAGTACCTCTGGCTGCGCCTGATCGCCCAGGGCCACCGCAACATCTGCTGCGTCGGCGACGACGACCAGTCGATCTACGGCTGGCGCGGCGCCGAGGTCGGCAACATCCTGCGCTTCGAGCAGGACTTTCCCGGCGCCACGGTGATCCGGCTGGAGCGCAACTACCGCTCGACCCCGACCATCCTGGGCGCCGCCTCCGGCCTGATCGCCCGCAACGAGGGACGGCTGGGCAAGACCCTCTGGACCGAGGAGGAGGGCGGCGAGAGCGGCGAGAAGATCCGCGTGCGCGGCCTGTGGGACGGCGAGGCCGAGGCCCGCTTCATCGGCGAGGAGATCGAGGCGCTGCAGCGGGCCGGCGAGTCCCTCGGCGAGATGGCGATCCTGCTGCGCACCACGGCACAGATGCGCGAGTTCGAGGACCGCTTCAACGCCATCGGCCTGCCGCACCGCATCGTCGGCGGTCCGCGCTTCTACGAGCGCCTGGAGGTGCGCGACGCGCTGGCCTACCTGCGGGTGATCGCCCAGCCGGCCGACGACCTGGCCTTCGAGCGGATCATGAACAAGCCCAAGCGCGGCCTGGGCGACGCCAGCCTGAAGCTGCTGCGCCAGGCGGCGCGCGCCCAGGGCGTGCCGCTGCTGGAGGCGGCGCGGCGGCTGATCGGCACCGACGAGCTCAAGCCCAAGCCGCGGCGCGCGCTGACCGACCTGGTCGAGAGCTTCCTGCGCTGGCGCGCGGCGGCCGAGGAGCTGCCCCACACCGAACTGGCGGAGACCGTGCTGGAGGAGTCCGGCTACACCGAGATGTGGCGCCAGGACACCGCGATCGAGGCGCCCGGCCGGCTGGAGAACCTGGCCGCGCTGATCGAGGGCATGGCCGAGTTCGACACCCTGGCCGGCTTCCTGGAGCACGTCGGCCTGGTCATGGAGAGCCTGCAGGAGACCGGCGGCGAGCAGGTCTCGATCATGACGCTGCACGCGGCCAAGGGCCTGGAGTTCGACACGGTCTTCCTGGCCGGCTGGGAGGAGGGGCTGTTCCCCAACCAGCGCGCGCTCGACGAGAGCGGCCTCAAGGGCCTGGAGGAGGAGCGGCGCCTGGCCTATGTCGGCCTGACCCGGGCGCGCCGCCGTCTGTTCGTGACCTTCGCCGCCAACCGCCGGCTGCACGGCTCCTGGGCCGCGGCGATCCCCTCGCGCTTCGTCGACGAGCTGCCGGACGAGCATGTCGAGGTGGAGTCCGACCAGGGCCTCTACGGCCAGGCGACCGCCGCCTGGGCCGGCGGCTTCGGCCAGGGCGGGTTCGGCCAGGGCGGGTTTGGCCAGGGCGGGTTCGGCGAACCGGGCTTTGGCGAGCGCCGGCCCTCGCCGGGCATGAGCCGGGCCCAGCGCTACGCCAAGCAGACCAGGCCCTACATCGAGGGCACGGCGACGGTGGTCGAGTCGCTGCCGGGCGAGGGGGAGTTCGCGCGGGGCGAGCGGGTCTTCCACACCAAGTTCGGCTACGGCACGGTGACCCGCATGGAGGGCGAGAAGCTGACGGTGACCTTCGACCATTCCGGCGAGAAGCGGGTGATGGCCGGCTTCCTGGTGCCGGCCGACCAGGCGGGCTGAGCCGGCGGCGGACCCGCGGGCACGGCCCCCGACGCTCGCACCCTGCTAGGCGATCCGCCAGTCGTCCAGCGTCGGCAGCAGGTCGAAGACCCGCGCGAAGGCGGCGAGGCAGCGCTCCAGGGCGGCGGCGTCGTGGGCGGCCGAGATCCAGGCGTGGGTCGGGTGGGTGTCGACCCCCTCCAGCAGCAGCAGGCGCTGCAGCACCGCGTGGGCGGCCTGGTTGCGCCGCTGCAGGACGAAGGCCTCGGCGCCGGGCTCGGCGGCGCGCCGGTGGGCGACGCTGCCGATCAGCAGGTGGACCAGCGAGCTGCGGGCGAAGAGCCGCAGGTCGACGCCGTGCCGTTCGGCCAGCGCGTTGACTGCCGCGCAGAGCTGCGCGGCGGCCTCGGCCGCCTGCGCCTGCGGGCCGCCGTCGTGGATCAGGTCGAGGGTCACCGACCCGGCGACGGCGGACAAGGGGTGGCCGTTGAAGGTGCCGGCATGCACCACCTCGCTGGCCACCGAGAGGTCGGCCGTCCCGAACACGCGCATCGCCGCCGCCGAGCCGGCCAGCACCCCGCCGGGCAGGCCGCCGGCGACGATCTTGGCCAGCACCGTCAGGTCCGGTCGCACGCCGCTCAACTCCTGCACCCCGCCCGGCGCGAAGCGGAAGCCGGAGATCACCTCGTCGAAGATCAGCAGCGTGCCGGAGGCGCTGCACAGGCGGCGCAGCTCGCGCAGGCTCGCGGCGTCCATGTCCAGGGTGGAGGCGCTGCCGCCGCCGGGTTCGAGGATCAGCCCGGCCACCTCCCGGCTGGCGAGGACCCGGCCGATGCCCTCCAGGTCCCAGGGCGAGAGCAGGAGGACGTTCTCGCTGGTCACCGGGTCCAGCGTGCGCGCCAGGCGGTCGTCGACACAGGCCAGGGCCTCGTCGTGCCAGCCGTGATAGTTGCCGTCCAGGCGGACGATCTTCGCGCGGCCGGTCACCGCGCGGGCGACGCGCAGGGCGAGCCAGGTCCCCTCGCTGCCCGAGGCGGTGAAGCGCACCCGCTCGGCCCCCGGCACCAGCGCGACGATGCGCTCGGCCCAGGCGACCTGCGTCTCGCTGAGGCCGGAGACGTGGGAGAGTCGCGGCACCGCAGCCTGCAGCGCGGCCACCACCTCCGGATGGCAGTGGCCGAGCAGCAGGGCGCCGTGTCCCATCCAGAGGTCGACCACCTCGCGGCCGGTCCGGTCGCGCTTGTAGGGACCGGCCGCCGAGGTCCAGGCCGGGGCAAGGGGGCTGCGCCGCCAGACGTCGTGGCTGACGCCGCCGGCCAGGGCGGCGTCGGCCCGCGCGGCCAGCTCCGGGTCGGTGGCCAGCCGCGCGCCGACCAGCGTCCGGCTATCCGTCATGCCCACTCTGCGCCGTCGGGGCTGCGCCCGGCCGGGACAGCGGGGCGAGCGCGCTCCAGACCAGAGGCGGGCGCGGCACCAGGGCGTTGAGCGCGTAGCTGTCGAGCAGGCCGTCGTAGAACAGCTCGAAGGCCTCGGCGGTGCGGCGCAGGGCGCCGACGGCGCGCCACCAGGCCGCCGGCGTCAAGTCGTCGCCGCGCAGCTCCAGCAGCTCGTAGATCAGCGGCGCGCCGTGGCCGAGTGCCTGGTCCTCGGCGGCGTGCTCGGCCAGGGCCGCGAAGAAGCCGGCGGCATAGGGATAGAGCGCGGCCAGCCGGGAAAGCGCCGCCGGCTCCTCGCGAAGGGCGCCCGGCCCCTGCAGCGGACGCATCACGGCGAAGAGCGCCAGGTACTCGATCTCCGAGGCGAAGGCGAGTTCGCTCAGCGCGTTGATCAGAGCCTGGGTGCTGGCCAGCGGCGGCGCGGCCTCGACCAGGGCCGCGTCGAGGCCGCAGGCGGTCAGCCCGCGGCGGAAGATGGCGTAATGGCCAGCCTCCTCCACGTAGTGCGCCGCCGCGGCCCGGGCCAGGGGCGAGCGCGGCGGGATCCGCGCCACGCCGGCGCTCATATAGCGGTTGGCGGCGGCGATGAAGTGGGTGAACTCGACCGCCCAGCCGAGCACCTGGGCGCGTTCGAGCGTCCCCGCCTCCAGCCGCTGGAAGAAGCGGCCGGCAAAGACGTTGCGGTTGAACAGCCGGGCGGTGGCCGCGAAGGACTCGCGTCGGACGGCCGGGCCGCCCGCCGGGTCGCAGAGGGCCAGGCAGCCGGCCTCGCGCAGCGGGTCCAGCAAGCGGACCAGCGCCGGGCCGGCCAGGCCGCTCTCGGCGACCAGCTCCGGCAGGCCGCGCGCGCCGTCGATCCGCGGCAGCAGGGCGGCCAGATGCGTGGCGCCGGCGCCCGTGAAGGTCAGCCGCTCGCCGGCCGTGTCGACCCGCAGGCTCTGGGCGTCGGCGGTGACGGCGACGTCGTGGGACAGGATCGGCACCGGCCCGTCCGGCAAGCGGTAGGGCGGCGTCGGAGCTCGGCGGTAGGGCGGTGTCGCCGGCCGGCGGTAGCGGGGGGCCTCCTGGGCCTGCGCCTGCGCGCCATCGCCGCCGCCATCGACGGCGTAGAAGCGCTGGATATCGTCGAACCAGAGCCGCAGCGTCGCGGCGAAGGCGAAGAGGGTAGCGGCCAGGCGGTCGGCGCGCGCGCCCGGCAGCGGCGGTTCCAGGGCCAGCAGGTCCTTGAGGAAGTGGCCGTGGCCGTAGTCGAAATCGAGGGCGACGTGGTCGAGCATCGGCTGGAACACCGCCGCGAGCTCCGGGTAGCGCGTCGCCAGGTGGCGGTAGAAGGCGCGGCCGTTGGCGGCGTCGCTGCCGGTCGACTCCAGCAGCCCGGAACAGACGGCGTAGCCGAGGATGTCGTCGCGCGCCGCCGCCCGCATGAAGTCGATCACCGCTTGGGTGCCGGGCAGCGGCAGCAGCGCCTCCTCGAAGCCGACGGGAAAGCCGAGCTGCGCCAGGGCCGCGCGGAAGAAGCCGTCGTGGTCGTACTCCTCGCAGTAGTGGGTCACGAGGATCTCGCGCTGGGGGCCGGCGGAGCAGTGGGCGACGGCGCAGGGCAGGCGCGCCTGGACCCCGGCGATGAAGTGGTAGGTCTCGATCACCCAGCCCTCGATCAGGCGGCGCGGCGCCGCGCCCGACAGCAGGTCTTGCCAGAGGGGATGGCCGAAGAGGGCGCGGTTGAGCTCGCCGAACAGCGCCTGCAGCCCTGCCAGCAGCGCGTCGGGCGCCACGTCGGCCGGCGTGGCGCGCGGCAGCAGCAGGCCCTGCTCGGCCAGTGCGCCGCGCAGCTTGCGGCCGCCCGGGTCGTCCGACGCGTCGTCAAGCTGCAGCCGGGCGAGGCCGTCGCAGAGCTGTGCCGCCGAAAGCGCCGGCGCGCCGGTCCGGTCGCGGAAGGCCAGCTCGATCCGCTCCGCGAAGGTCTCGATGCTGAGGAGGCCGTCACCGACCCGCAGCGAGACGAGCGGCGGCACGGCAAAGGCCGTCCCGGCGTCCCGCCGCGTCTCGTCGAGGTGGTGACGGCGCAAACTCACGTCACGCTCTCACGTCACGTTCTCACTTCACGATCACGCCCAACAACGAGGGCGCCTGCGGCTTGCGGTCCCGGCTGACCTGGACGGTGATCTCCTGTCCCAGGTTGGCGGCCTCCACCTCGACCACCTTCACCGCGTCCGCCGTCCCCTTGGGCACATGGACGATGACCTCGTCGCCGCGTGCCGGCGCGTAGCGCGTGCTCATGGCAATCCTCCTTGCCGAATGCTCCAAACCCGCGAAGGATGCGCCGCGCCCCCGATAAATGCAATAATATACTTCAACCTATTATAGAATTACGCCTTTTCGGCAAAGGCCATGGGCCGCCGCGCCGCCGGGACGCTAGAGCAGATTCAGACCTGCTAGAGCAGAGTCGCCGACCTGAAGGACTCGCGTCGCGATCCCTTCAGGTCGGCGACTCTGCTCCAACACATTAAAGGGAGAGCGATGTCTCGCGACCGGCGGAACCGCTGCGCGGTTCCATACAGGCGCAAATCGCTCTAGGTTGCGGCGCCTGTTCTTTCGGGCTCGCGGGCGGCCTCCTGCCGCTCCGGCGCGCCCGGACCACCGTCAACGGATGCGATGATTTTCGAGATCAAGCTGCTTGTGCCGGCGCCGGCCTCGGCGATTTTCGAGGCGGCGCTGGAGGGGGTCGAGGGCGGCGCGCTGGCCGTCGGCGGACCCGACCGGCGCGGCCGCGTGCCCCTGACCCTCTACCTCGGGGAGGCGCCGGACCGGGCGGCGCTGACCGCGCGTCTCGCCGCGGCATCGGCGGCGGCCGGGACGCCGGCGCCGGACTTCACCTGCGAGTTGATGCCGGAGACCGATTGGGTGGCCGAGAGCCAGGCCGGCCTGCCGGCCGTGCGCACCGGGCGGGTCTGGGTCTACGGCAGCCATATCGCCGAGCCGCCGCCGGCCTCGACCATCGCCTTGCGGATCGACGCCAACGTCGCCTTCGGCACCGGCCGGCACGAGACGACCCGGCTGTGCCTGGACGCCTTGCAGGAGATCGCGCGCCGCCGCCGGGTGGCGCGCGTGCTCGACCTCGGCTGCGGCTCCGGCCTGCTGGCCCTGGCGGCGGCGCGGCTCTGGCCCACCGCGGCGGTCACGGCCAGCGACCTGGACGCGCCCTCCATCCGGGTGGCGCGCGAAAACGCCCGGCTCAATGGTTTTGCGCCGGGGCGGATCGTGTTCGACGTGGGGGCGGGCTACGCCGCGCCGGCGGTGCGCCGGCAGGGGCCCTATGACCTGATCGTGGCCAACATCCTGGCCGGGCCGCTGATCGGCCTGGCCAGCCGGACCGCCGCCTTTCTGGCGCCGGGGGGCCTGGCCGTGCTGTCCGGGCTGCTGATCACGCAGGAGCGCGCCGTCCTCGCCCGCCACCGGGCCGCAGGTCTGCACCTGCGCGCACGGCGGCATCAGGGCGAGTGGTCGGCGCTGGTCCTGGCAAAGCCGTAAGGCCGCGCGCGGTTCCGCGCCCGGCCTTGGAGGCTTGAGCCTGGCGCGGCCGGCCGATGGCCGGCCGCCGGAGCGAACCGCACGGGCGGTCCGCGGCCGCGGCGAGCCGTTTTAGCGGGCCGGGACCAGGCTGGCGGCGCAGCGGCGCGCCTGGGCGTGGATCTCGCCGCGCGTCAGGCCGATGTCACGCAGGGTGGCATCGTCGAGCTGGGACAGGGCCCACTGGGTGCGGCGGCACACGATTTCGCGCTTGAGCGCGCGCAGAAGGGTCGGAACACCGAGAGACTGGAAGACGGTGCGAACACCGCGGCGCAGGGCCTCGGCCTGGAGGCGCCGTGCCTCGGCGATCAGAAGCTGGGTCGCCTGGGGCGTCCCGTAGAGCTTGGCCTTCAGCACCGCATCCAGTTCGCGGTCGGTAAGGCGGGCCATGATGGCAATCCTTTCGCGATTTGGGTCGTTTCATTCGGGTTATTGCGCCGAGACGGAGGGTCGGAGACAGCTTCGGAAAACTCGCTCCGCTGTCGGCGATCGCGTCGGGCACAAGGCCAAGATAGGCAGGCTAAATCCTTGTGAAACGGACATTGTTGCGCTGCAGCATTGCGCGGCCCGCATGCCTCCTTGCCGGGGTGTTAACGCCGCTGTCCGGGGGATCTGGACCGCCGGCGCGCGGGCCGAGGACACCCCCGGCGCACAAGCGTCTGGACAGCACTGGCGAGCGCTTCATAGTTTCCTGCCATGGACGACATCGCACCGCGGGCCCCGGCGCCCACTCCCTCTTCCGCCGACCGCCTCGCCGCCCTGCGCGCGGAACTGGCGCGGCGCGACCTCGATGGCTTCCTGGTGCCGCGCGCCGACGAGCACCAGGGCGAGTACGTGCCCGCGCGCGCGGAGCGGCTGGCCTGGCTGACCGGCTTCACCGGCTCGGCCGGGGTCGCGGTGGTGCTGGCCGAGGCGGCGGCGATCTTCGTCGACGGGCGCTACACCCTGCAGGCCGAGCGCGAGGTGGACGGCGCGCTCTTCACCGCGCGCCATCTGGTCGAGGAGCCGGCCGGCCCCTGGATCGCCGCGCGGCTGAAAGGCGGCAAGCTGGGCTACGATCCCTGGCTGCACACCGCCGACCAGGTGGCGCGGCTGACGCGCGAGCTGTCGGCCAGCGGCACCGAGCTGGTGCCGGCCGAGCCCAATCCGCTGGATGCCGTCTGGGCGGACCAGCCCGAGCCGCCGCGGGCGCCGGTGGTGCCGCATGAGCTGCGCTTCGCAGGCCTGGCCTCGAAGGACAAGCGGGCCCAGGTGGCCGGCGACCTGCGCCATCGCGGGGCCCAGGCCGCGGTGCTGACCATGCCGGACTCGATCGCCTGGCTGCTGAACGTGCGCGGCGGCGACGTGCCCTGCAC
Organism: Algihabitans sp.; assembly: GCA_965233705.1. GTDB lineage: Bacteria > Pseudomonadota > Alphaproteobacteria > Kiloniellales > DSM-21159 > Algihabitans. Next base: position 128,270 of record CBDDTF010000003.1, read on the forward strand.
GCCCTTGCCCCTGTCCTTCGCGCTGGTCGACGATCAGGGGGGCGTCGACTGGTTCGTCGACCCGCGCAAGCTCGACGCAGAGCTGACCGCGCAGTTGGGCGCGGAGGTGCGCCCGCGCGATCCGGCGGAGCTGGCCGCCGCCCTGGGCGCGCTGACGGGGCGCAAGGTGCTGGTCGACCCCAGCAGCGCCGCCCAGTGGGTCTTCACGCAGCTCCAGCAGGCCGGCGCCGAGGTGCTGCGCGGCGAGGACCCCTGTCTGCTGCCGAAGGCCTGCAAGACCCCGACCGAGCTGGCCGGCGCGCGCGCCGCGCACCTGCGCGACGGCGTCGCCCTGACCCGTTTCCTCGCCTGGCTGAGCGAGGCGGCGCCGCAGGGCGGCGTCAGCGAGCTGGCGGCCAGCGACCGGCTCGACCAGCTTCGCGCCGCCGGCGAGCACTTCCGCGACCTCTCCTTCGACACCATCTCCGGCTCCGGTCCGCACGGCGCGGTGATCCACTACCGGGTGACGCCGGAGACCGACCGTGAGCTGCGGCCCGGCGAGCTCTATCTGGTGGACTCCGGCGCCCAGTACCTCGACGGCACCACCGACGTGACCCGCACCGTCGCCATCGGCACGCCGACGGCGGAGATGCGCCACCGCTACACCCTGGTGCTCAAGGGCCATATCGCGCTCGCCACCGCGCGCTTTCCCGAGGGCACCTCCGGCAGTCAACTCGACAGCCTGGCGCGCCGGCCGCTGTGGGACGAGGGGCTGGATTTCGACCATGGCACCGGCCACGGCGTCGGCAGCTACCTCTCGGTGCACGAGGGGCCGCAGCGCATCTCCAAGATGCCGAACCGCGTGGCCCTCAAGCCGGGCATGATCGTCAGCAACGAGCCGGGGTACTACAAGCCGGGAGCCTACGGCATCCGGATCGAGAACCTGGTCGCGGTCCAGCCGGCCGAGCGCCAGTCCGGCGACGAGCGCAAGATGCTGCATTTCGAGACGCTGACCCTGGCGCCGCTCGACCGCCGGCTGATCGTGCCGGCGCTGCTCGACGCCGGCGAGCGGGCCTGGGTCGACGCCTACCATGCCCGCGTCCGCCGCGCGCTCGGTCCGCTGCTGCCGGCCGACGTCCAGGCCTGGCTCGAGGCCGCGACCGCACCGCTGAGCGGCGGCTGACCGCCGCGCCAGCACCGCTCAACGGCCGACCGGCGCCCCGGTCGGCGCCGTGGCTACCCCTTTCGCGCCACTTATCCTTCTCGCGCTGCAGCCGCTTGTGACCGATCATGGGCGGAGAAGCGAGTTTTCGCGCCCGGCGGCCGTGCCGAAGCGCCCGGCGGCCGTGCCGAAGCAGTTCCCTCGGGGCGCGCGTCGCGCCAGGCGCGAGGATCGGTAAAATGCAACCGTTAACGCTGTGCTAACGCGCGGGGCCGGAGACTCGCCAGACGCGACGCCGCAGTGAGTGGCGCCGCTCCTCCCGCGAGAGCCGAGCCCGTGTCATCGCCACCGCCCTGTGGCCCGAACCGCCCGAAGCCGACCATGCGCGAGCTGGAAGAGATCCTGCGTCTGCATCGCCTCTGGCTCGCGCGCGAGCGAGCCGGGCGGCGGGCCGACCTGCGCTTTCACGACCTCTCCGGGCGGTCGCTGGCCGGCTGCCGGCTGGCCAGGGCCTCGCTGGTGGGCGTGCGGTTGGCCGGCTGCGACCTGCGCGACTGCGATCTGACCGGCGCCGACCTGTTCGGCGCCGACCTGACGGACGCCGACCTGCGCAGGGCCGGGTTGGCCGAGGCGGACCTGCGCGGCGCCAGCCTGCACGGCGCGCGCTTCGAGGACGCCAACCTCAACGCCGCCGACCTGCGCGAGGGCGTGCTGCTGATGGGCGGCGGCCAGAGCCTGCCGGCGGCGGACCGGGGCCCGGGCAAGCGGATCGTGATGAGCGGCGCCTCGCTGATCTGCGCCCAGATGGAGCGCGCCGACCTGAGCGGTGCCGAGCTGGTGCGCTGCAACCTGGCCGGCGCCAACCTGAAGCAGGCCAAGCTCTGCGCCGCCGATCTCGACGGCGCGGTGCTGCGCAACGCCGATCTTTCCGCCGCCGATCTGCGCGAGGCCAGCCTGCGCGCCGCCGACCTGACCGCCGCCAAACTGGACGGCGCCGACGTGGCGGGCGCCGACCTTGGCAAGGCGGTGCTGATCGGCGCCAGCCTGAGCGATTGCAACCTGCTGGAGGCACGCACCTCCGGCGCCGTGTTCCAGCGCGGCGACGACCCGCGCCAGTCGCCGCTGCGCCGTGCCATCGCCGCGCACAGCCGCTGGCTGGCCACCGAGGGGCGCCGGGGCGAGCGGGCCGAGATGCGCGGCCTCGACCTGGAGCGCTGCGACCTGACCGGCGTCAACCTCTCCGGCGCCGACCTGGCCGGGGCGCGCCTCGGCGAGGCGATCCTCAACGAGGCGCTGCTGGTGCTCGCCGACCTCTCCGGGGCGGGGCTGCGCGGGGCCGCCCTCCGGCGCGCCCGGCTGACCGGCGCCGACCTGTCCAACGCCGACCTGCGCGAGGCGGACCTGACCGAGGCCTGGCTCGACGCCGCCGAGCAGCCGGGCCTGCCGGGCGGCCGGCCGGGCCGGCACCTGCGCACGCGGCTGGTCGCCGCCGATCTCTCGGGCGCGGTGCTCTACCACGCCAAGCTGACCGGCGCCGACCTGACCGACTGGCGCACCGAGCGTGCCATCCTGGCCGGCGCCGAGTGGGACGGCCGGCCGCAGGAGTGAGCGCGGGACGGGCGCGAGCCGGCTCGGCGGCGGCGCATCAGCGCCTCGCCGAGGTGGCCGGAACTGCCGGTGACCAGGACCTTTACGAGAGGTGCCGTCGTTGCCGCGTGCGTCAGAAACTCTGGATGAACCGCAGCACCGTCGCCCGGCCGCCGGCGCCGCCACTCGCGCCGCCGCCGGCGCTGCCCGGGTGTGCCGCGGCGAAGGCCGCCATGGCCAGCAGGGCGCGGATCAGGCCCGCGGGGTGGTCGAAGGACTGGGCGTCGGCCAGCGGCTTGAGCTGGCGCGCCTCGCTTTGCGTCAGGACGAGATGCAGGGGCGGGCCGGCCGCCGACTCCCCGGCCGCCGACTCCTCGACCTCCGACTCCTCGACCCGCCCCAAGCCGAACAGCGCGGGCAGGTCGGCCAGACTCCAGTCGGCCTCCGGGTCGTCCCAGTCTTCGTCGCCGGTCACGGTCTCCGTCTCCGCCAGCAGGCGCACCGGGGTGCCGTCCGGCGCCACGCCCCACAGTCCGGGGGGCAGGGTCACGGGCTGCGCCCGATCAGCTTCAGCCATTCCGCCTCGCTCAAGGTCGTGACGCCGAGCTCGCCCGCCTTGGCCGCCTTGGAGCCGGCGTCGGCGCCGACCACCACGTAGTCGGTCTTCTTCGAGACCGAGCCGGTCACCTTGGCGCCCAGGGTCTCGGCCGTGGCCTTGGCCTCGCCGCGGCTCAGGGTCTCCAGGGTGCCGGTGAAGACCACGGTCTTGCCGGCGACCGGCGAGGCGACGGTTTGCGGCCGGGCCGCGTCCTCGACCTCGACCCGCTGCTCCAGGTCGCGCACGACCTTCAGGTTGTGCGGCTCGCTGAAGAAGCCGCAGATCTCGTCGGCCACGCTCATGCCGATCGAGTGGAGGTTGCAGAGCTCGGCATAGTGCTCGCCCACCTCCTCGGGCTTCTTGGCCTCGGGGGCGGCCTGGCGCTCCCGCGCGGCGGCTTCCATCGCCTCCTGCCAGGCCGCCAGGCCGGTGTAGCTGCGTGCCAGCAGCCTGGCGGTGGCCTGGCCGACCTGGCGGATGCCCAGGGCGTAGATGAAGCGCTCCAGCGCGATGCGGCGGCGCGCCTCGATCGCCTCGAAGAGGTTCTGCGCCGATTTCTCGCCCCAGCCCTCCAGCTTGCGGATCGGGGTCAGGCTCTGCCTGTCGGCCTCGGCCAGGTCGAAGATGTCGGAAGGGGTGTGGATCAGCCCCTTCTCGAAGAAGCTGCGCACCTGCTTCTCGCCCAGCCCCTCGATGTCGAAGGCGTCGCGGCTGACGAAGTGGATCAGGCGCTCGACCTGCTGGTAGGGGCAGGCCAGCTCGCCCGAGCAGCGCGCGACCACGGCACCGTCCTCGTGCACCACCGGCGTCTTCAGCTCGCAGGGGCAGACCTGGGGAAAGACGTAGGGCTCGGCGTCCGTCGGGCGCTTGTCCAGCACCGGGCCGAGCACCTGCGGGATCACGTCGCCGGCGCGCTGGATCACCACGGTGTCGCCGACCCGCACGTCCTTGCGCGCGATCTCGTCGGGATTGTGCAGCGTGGCGCGGGAGACCACGACGCCGCCGACGGTCACCGGCTTGAGGTGCGCGACCGGCGTCAGGGCGCCGGTGCGCCCGACCTGGATGCCGATCTCCTCCAGCAGGGTCTGCGCCTTCTCCGCCGGGAACTTGTGGGCGATGGCCCAGCGCGGCGCCCGGCTGACGAAGCCCAGGCGCTCTTGCAGGCGCAGGTCGTCGATCTTGTAGACCACGCCGTCGATGTCGTAGTCGAGCGCGCCGCGCTCCGCTTCGACGTGGCGGTAGACCGCCAGCACCTCGGCCGCGTCGGTGCAGCGTCGCGCCAGCGGATTGATGTGGAAGCCCCAGGCCTCGAGCTGGCGCAGGAAGCCCCAGTGGGTTTCGGCCGGCATCTGGGAAATCTCGCCCCAGGCATAGGCGAAGAAGCGCAAGGGGCGCCGGGCGGTGATCTTCGGGTCGAGCTGGCGCAGCGAGCCGGCGGCGGCGTTGCGCGGGTTGGCGAAGCGCTTGGCGCCGGCCGCCTCCTGCCGCTCGTTGAGGGCGGCAAAGTCCTGCTTGGTCATGTAGACCTCGCCGCGCACCTCCAGAACCTCCGGCACCTCGCCCTCGATCCGCGCCGGCACGTCCGGCAGGGTGCGCAGGTTGGCGGTTACCTCCTCGCCCTCGGTGCCGTCGCCGCGGGTCGCACCCTGCACGAAGCGGCCCCGCTCGTAGCGCAGGGAGATCGACAGGCCGTCGATCTTCGGCTCGGCCACCGCCGCCAGCGGGGCGTCCGCCGCCAGGTTCAGGAAGCGCCGCACCCGGGCGAAGAACTCCTCCACGTCGGCGTCGGTGAAGGCGTTCTGCAGGCTGAGCATCGGCACGCGATGGCGCACCTTGGAGAAGCCGGCCGCCGGCTCGATGCCGACGCGCCGGCTCGGGCTGTCGGCGCGGACCAGCTCGGGAAAGCGGGCCTCGATCGCCTCGTTGCGCTGGCGCAGGGCGTCGTAGGCGGCGTCGGAGACCTCCGGCGCGTCCTGGCGGTAGTAGAGCGTGTCGTGGTGGCGGATCTCCTCCGCCAGGGCCGCCAGCTCCTCGGCGGCCTCGGCCTCGCTGAGCTGGTCGACCGGCTTGTCGCGCAGGTTCATGCCGCTCCCATCAGTTTCTCGGCGGCCGCGCGGGCCTCGTCGGTGACCGTGGCGCCGGACAGCATCCGCGCCACCTCCTCGCGGCGCTCGCCGCCGTCGAGCCGCGCCACCCCGGTGGTGGTGGCGCCGGCGCGGCTGTCCTTGCGCACCAGGTAGTGGATCGCGCCGCGCGCGGCGACCTGCGGGCTGTGGGTGACCACCAGCACCTGGCGGCCCTCGGCCAGGCGCGCCAGCCGCTCGCCGACGGCGGCGGCGGTGGCGCCGCCGATGCCGCTGTCGACCTCGTCGAAGACCAGGGTGACGATGGGCGAGATTTCCGCCAGCACGACCTTGAGCGCCAGCAGGATGCGCGACAGCTCGCCGCCGGAGGCGATGCGGGCCAGCGGGCCGGGCGCGGCGCCGGGATTGGTGGCGATCTGGAAGGCCACACCGTCCTTGCCGTGGCGCCCCCAGGACTCCGCCTCCAGCGGCGTGATCTGCGTGGTGAAGCGCGCCTTTTCCAGCTTCAGCGGCGGCAGCTCGGCGTTGATCGTGCGGTCCAGCTTGCCGGCCGTCTTGCGCCGCGCTTCGCTCAGCCGGTCGGCTGCCGCCTCGTAGGCGTCGCGCGCGGCCTGCTGGGCGCGGGCCAGCGCGTCGAGGCGTTCGCCGCCGGTCTCGATGCCGGCGAGCTGCTCTTCCATGCGGGCCAGCAGGGCGGGCAGCGCGTCGACCTCGCAGTCGTGCTTGCGCGCGGCGTCCTTCAGGGCGAAGAAGCGCTCGTCGATCTCCTGCAGGCGCGCCGGCTCGATGTCCAGGTCGGCGGAGACGGAAGTCAGGTCGGCGCCGGCCTCGCCGGCCTCGGCGACGGCGCGCTCCAGGGCGGCGACCACGCCGTCGAGCCGGCCGCCGGCCGTGGGCGCGGCCTGTTCGAGCTGGCGCAGCGCGCGGGCGAGGGCGGACTCGGCACTGCCCAGCTCCTCGCTGGCGGCGTTCATCGCGGCGATCAGCTTCTCGGCGTTCATCAGGAAGCTGCGTTCCTCGCCCAGGCTCGCCTCCTCGCCGGGGCGGGCGTCGAGCTGGCGCAGCTCTTCCACGGCATGGCGCAGGAAGGCCTCGTCGGCGCGCGCGCGCTCGAAGGCGGCCGCGGCCTCGGCGCGCGCGCGCGCGGCGTCGCGCCAGGTCCGGTGAAGCTCGGCCACCCGGGCCGTCCTGTCGCCGAGCCCGCCGTAGGCGTCGAGCAGCGCGAGATGGGTCTTGGGGTCCATCAGGCCGCGCTGGGCGAACTGGCCCTGCACCTCGACCAGCAGGTCGCCCAGGCTGCGCAGCAGGCCGACCGAGACGGCCTGGTCGTTGACGTAGGCCCGGCTGCGGCCGTCGGCGCCCAGCACCCGGCGCAGCACCAGGTGGTCCTCCTCGATCTCGATGTCGTTGTCGGCCAGCAGCGCGAAGGCGGGATGCGCCGGCTCCAGCTCGAAGGTGGCGGCGACCCGCGCCTTGTCCGCGCCCTGGCGCACCAGGCCGGCCTCGGCGCGCTCGCCCAGCGCCAGGCCCAGGGCATCCAGCAGGATCGACTTGCCGGCCCCCGTCTCGCCGGTCAGCACGCCCAGGCCGCGGTCGAAGGCGAGCTCCAGCTTGTCGATGAGCACCACGTCGCGGATCGACAGGCTCGCAAGCATCCGGACCTCAGAAGACGGAGTTCCAGGTGCGCGAGATCCACGAGCCCTCCGCGCCCTCGGGGCGCAGGTCCTCGCCGGTCAGCAGGGCGTAGGAGTCGAGATACCAGTCGCTGCCCGGGAAGTTGTGGCCGAGCACCGCGGCCGTGGCCTGCGCCTCGTCGGTCACGCCCAGCGCCATGTAGGCCTCGACCAGGCGGTGCAGCGCCTCGGGCACGTGGGTGGTGGTCTGGTAGTCCTCGATCACGATGCGGAAGCGGTTGATCGCCGCCAGGTACTCGCCCTGACGCAGGTAGTAGCGGCCGATCGTCATGTGCTTGCCGGCGAGGTGGTCGCGGGCGAGGTCGATCTTGAGCTGGGCGTCGCGGGCGTACTCGCTGTCGGGAAAGCGCCGGGTGACGTCCTGCAGCGCCCCGAGCGCCAGCTCGGTCATCTTCTGGTCGCGGCCGACGTCGCTGATCTGCTCGTAGTAGCTGATGGCCTTGAGGTAATAGGCGTAGGCCACATCCTCGTTGCCCGGGTTCAGCTCGATGAAGCGGTCGAGCGTGTTGACGGCGTCGTCGTAGCGGTTGTCCTCGTAGTGGGCGTAGGCCGCCATCAACTGCGCCTTGGGCGCCCAGACCGAGTAGGGGTGCTGGCGCTCGACCTCGTCGAAGTACTGGGCGGCGAGTTCGCTCTCCCCCTCCAGCAGCGTGGTGTAGCCGCGATTGTAGAGCTCTTCGACCGGCTGTTCCTCGTAGGTCAGCCCCTCGTCGCTCTCGCAGCCGCCGAGCAGCAGCGCCGCCGCGGTCAGCAGGGCGGCGGCGAGGCTGCGGGGAAAAAGGCGGTCGGGGCGCGACATCGCGAGACTCCGGCAGGCTGAGGGCAAATCCGGCGCAGACTATAGACGAGCCGGCGGCCTCAGCAAGCCGGTGGAGCAAACCGCCGGGGGAAAGTGCGGGAAAGCGCCGCGCCTGGGGGGGGAGCGGAGCGGGCGGCGCGGCCGGATCAGGCGCCGGCGGCGAGCAGCAGATCCTCGTCCGCCGCGGTCTCCGCCAGCTCCACCTCGACGTAGTTCGCCGGATCGGCGAAGACGGCCCGGAGCAGGCGCAGGGTCAGCGCGTGCCCGGCCTTGTCGCCGACGAAGCGGGCGAGCAGCGGGCGTCCGGCCATGTAGAGGTCGCCGATCGAATCCAGCGCCTTGTGGCGCACGAACTCGTCGGCGTAGCGCAGGCCGCCCTCGTTGAGGATGGTGTCGCCGTCGATCACGATGGCGTTGTCCAGGCTGCCGCCCTTGCCGAGCCCCAGCTTGTGGAGCTGCTCGACCTCGTGCAGAAAGCCGAAGGTGCGCGCCCGCGCGATCTCCTGCTTGAAGGAGGTGGGGGTCACCTCGCAGGCGAAGTGCTGTCGGCCCACCGCGCGGTTGTCGAAGGCGATGGCGAAGTCCACGGCGAAGCCGGCGTGGGGCTGCAGGCAGGCGGTGCGGTGCGGCTCGTCGACCTGAACCGTCTCGCGCAGCTTGATCGCCTTGCGCGGCGCCTCCAGCGTGGCGATGCCGGCGCATTCGATCAGGAACACGAAGGGGGCGGCGCTGCCGTCCATGATCGGGACCTCGGGGCCGTCGATCTCGATCAGCGCGTTGTCGATGCCGCAGCCCAGCAGCGCGGCCATGAGATGCTCGATCGTCGACACGGAAACCTCGCCATCGGCGGCGACGATCTTGCTGCACAGCGGGGTCTCGATCGCCTGGCGCCACAGCGCCGGGATGCGCGGCTGACCGGCGACGTCGCTGCGCTGGAAGACGATGCCGCTGTCGGCCGGCGCCGGCTTCAGGGTCATGCAGGCCTTCTGGCCGCCGTGCACGCCGACCCCGGAGCAATGGATCGCGTTCTTCAGGGTGGTCTGGCACTGCGCGCGCGCCGGCGTGCCCGCGGAGCCCGCAGACCTGCCGCCGCCAGACCTGCCGCCGCCAGACCTGCCGCCGCCGCGCTGCGTCAGCGGCTCCACCGTGGCGCCACGCGCCTCGACCACGCGAAACGGCGTCATTCCGTCGACCATCGAAACTTCCTCTTCCTTGCCCCCTGAGAGCCCTCGGCGCCGCTCCGCGACCTCATCCGGTCGACCTGACCTGCCGGCAGCCCCCTGCCGCGCCCTCGGGCGAGAGGCTCGAAAGCCTCTCTCATGGCTTGATACGTCGCTTACCTTCTAGGCGTTGCGCCGTCACCGCCTCAAATCAACATTTGTTACCGGTTGTTACGACAAACGGGCGGCGGGACGCCGTGTTTTGGGTCCCGCCGCCCGCCGTGGGCCAGCCCGCACCTGCGGCTGGCGTGACGCCGTGAGGGGCGGCACCGGGCGGGCCAAGGCCCGGACCGCACCCTTACGCCGCCGCCCCGCCTAGTTGGCCTGGCGGCGCAGGAAGGCCGGGATGTCCAGCAGATCTTCCTCGTCCTTGCTGGCCGGCGTCGGCTCCATGCCGCTGAGCCGCGGCTGGCGGGCCTCGGCGGTCGGATTGCCCGCCGGCTCGGCCGGCTTGGCGGCCGGCTGTGCCTCGCCGCGGCCGATCACCGGCTCGCGCCGGGTCGGCTGGCTCGCCGGCTTGGCCTCGGCCTGGCCGGTCTCGCCCTCGCCGGCGCCGGTCAGGCCGCCGGTGACGCGGCGGAACAGGCTGTAGGCCTTGTTGCGCGGCGCGGTCGGCTGGGCCGGCCGCTCGCTCCGCTCGCCGCGCTGGGCGCCGGCCGCGTTGGCCATGTCCGCCGCGGCGAAGGGATCGGGGCGGCTGGCCGGCTGCTGGCTGGCGTAGCTGCGGCGCTCGGGCATCGCCGGGGCCGGCGGCACGAAGCTCTCGGCCTGCGGCTGGCGCGGGGCCTCCGCCTCGGGCTGCGGCGCGCGCTCGGCCTGTTGCGGCTGGGCGGCGGGCGCCGGCTCGGCCTGCGGCGCGGCGCTCTCGGGCTGGGGCGCCGCGCTCTGGGCCGGGGCCTCGAAGACCTCGGCCACCTGCGCCCGGGCGCTGGTCTCGCCGCCGCCCTGGACCGCCGGCTGCGCGGCGGCCTGGACCGGAGCGGTCTGGGCCGGAGCGGTCTGGGCCGGAGCGGTCTGGGCGCCGCTTGCCTGGGCGCCGCCCGCCTGGGCCGTGCCGGCCGGCTCGGCGGCGGTGGCCGGGGCGGCGGCCGGGCTCTGGGCCTCCGGCTTCACGCTCGGCCGGGCCTTCGGCCGGGAGTGCACCAGCGAGAGGTTGGCCGGGCGCGGCTCGACCCCGGCCTCGGCCTCGATGCCGGTGGCCACGACGGAGACCCGCATGGTGCCGTTGAGGCTCTCGTCGAAGGTGGAGCCGAAGATGATGTTGGCGTCGGGGTCGACCTCGTCGCGGATGCGGTTGGCCGCCTCGTCGACCTCGAAGAGGGTCATGTCCATGCCGCCGGTGATGTTGATCAGCACGCCGCGCGCGCCCTTCATCGACACGTCGTCCAGCAGCGGGTTGGAGATCGCGGCCTCGGCGGCGGCGATGGCGCGGTTGTCGCCCTCGGCCTCGCCGGTGCCCATCATCGCCTTGCCCATCTCGGTCATCACCGAGCGGATGTCCGCGAAGTCCAGGTTGATCAGGCCGGGCATGACCATCAGGTCGGTGACGCCGCGCACGCCCGAGTAGAGCACGTCGTCCGCCATCTTGAAGGCGTCGGCGAAGGTGGTCTTCTCGTTGGCGACCCGGAAGAGGTTCTGGTTCGGGATGATGATCAGCGTGTCGACGTACTGACTCAGCTCCTGGATGCCGTTCTCGGCGATGCGCATCCGGTGGATGCCCTCAAACTGGAAGGGCTTGGTCACCACGCCGACGGTCAGGATGCCGGCCTCGCGCGCGGCGCGGGCGATCACCGGGGCCGCGCCGGTGCCGGTGCCGCCGCCCATGCCGGCGGTGATGAAGACCATGTTGGAGGTCTCCAGGTGCGACAGGATCTCCTCGAGCTGCTCCTCGGCGGCGGCGCGGCCGACGTCGGGGCGCGAGCCGGCGCCCAGGCCCGAGGTGATGTTGCGGCCCAGCTGGATGCGGGCTTCGCACTGCGAGCCCTTGAGCGCCTGGGAGTCGGTGTTGGCCACCAGGAACTCCACGCCCTCGAGCTGGGAGGTGATCATGTTGTTGACGGCATTGCCGCCCGCTCCGCCGACACCGATCACGGTGATACGGGGGCTCAGGTGCTCTTCCGTCTCGGGTACGTTCAGGTTCAGGGTCATCTCGCTTGCCTCCAGTTCCTCAGCTCTCACATCGCAGGCCCGGACCGGGCGCCCCGTACATCCCGGCGGGGACCGGCGGGTGATCGCCCCGACGCGGTCGGGGCGGCCGTTGCCGTGGCGTCCCACGACACTGTTGGGCGGGTCGGGTTAGAAGTGTTCACGCAGCCAGCTCCCCACCCGGTCGACCAGGCTTGCGTGAGTGGTCTGGGGGCGCGCCTCGGGGGGCATCGCCGCCTCGGTCTGCAGGGCGTAGGCGATCAGGCCGGCGGCGACCGTGTAGGCCGGTCCGCCGGTCGCCTCGGCCAGGCCGTCCACGTGGATCGGCCGGCCGATGCGCACCTGCTTGTCCAGAATGTCCGCGGCCAGCTCGCGCATGCCGGGGAGCTGGCTGGCGCCGCCGGTCAGCACCACCCGGCGGCCGCCGATCTTGTCGAAGCCGCTGGCCTCCAGGCGCGAGCGCACCAGCTCGAAGGTCTCCTCCAGGCGCGGCTGGATCACGCCGACCAGCAGCGAGCGCTGCACCTGGTGGCTGTGGCCCTCCTCCTCCTCGCCGACCTGCGGCACGTCGATCATCTCGCGCACGTCGGAGGCAGTGGCGACGGCGTGGCCGTAGAGGGTCTTCAGCCGCTCGGCGTGATTCAGCGGCGTCGACAGCCCGCGGGCGATGTCGCTGGTGACGTGGCCGCCGCCGACCGGCACCACGTCGGTGTAGATCAGGCTGCCCTCGTAGAACACGGCGATCGAGGTCACGCCGGCGCCCATGTCGATTAGGGTGACGCCCAGTTCGCGCTCGTCGTCGACCAGGCTGGCCAGGCCCGAGGCGTAGGGCGCGACCACGAAGCCGCCGATGTCCAGGTGGCAGCGCTGAATGCAGGTCGCCAGGTTGCGCACCGGCCCCATGGCGGCGGTGACCACGTGCATGTTGACGCCCAGGCGCTCGCCGTACATGCCGCGCGGGTCGCGGATGCCGCGGCTGCCGTCGATGGTGTAGGCCACCGGGATCGAGTGGATGAGCTGGCGGCCCTTCTCCGGGTGGCCCAGCAGCCCCTCGACCTGGCGACCCTCGGCCAGGGCGCGCGCCAGGTCGGCGTCGCTGACCTCGTGGCCGTCGATGGCGACCTCGACGTTGACCGTGCGCGAGGCCGGGTAGCCGCCGGACAGCGAGGTGACGACCTGCTCGATGGTCTCGCCGGCCATCTCCTCGGCGGCGTGCACGGCGGCCAGGATGGCGCGCTCGGCGGCTTCCATGTCGACCACCGCGCCCGACTTGACGCCGCGGCTGATCTGCTGGCCGATGCCGATCACCTGCGGCTGGCCGTGCGGACCGTCGCGCCGCGCGATCAGGCAGCAGACCTTGCCCGAGCCCACGTCGAGGGCGGCGACCAGGCCATTGCGGTTGCGGCGCGGCGGCTTGCGCATCGCGGACATCGGCTCCTCTCGGCTCACGTTTCCTCGCCGGCGGCGGCGCGCCGCCAGTCGGGTTCCGGGGCGTTGTGCCCGCGCAGGATCAGGCGGTCCGGCAGGCGCAGGTCGATGGTCACCACGTCGCGCTCCAGCAGCCCCTCGTCGCGCACCAGCTCGGCGAGCTGCAGCCAGGCCTCGGCGGCGCCGACCTCGGGCAGGCGCACCTCGATCTCGCCCTGCAGCACCACGTTCCAGCGGCGCGCGCCGACGCGCACGGCGGCGATCACCTGGTCGGCCAGCTCGGGCGCGCGCTGCAGCAGGGCCAGCAGGCTGCCGGCCCGCTCCGGCGCGCCCTCGCCGACCAGCAGCGGCAGCTCGGCGAAGCGGGCGGCGTCGGCCCCTTCGATCACGCGGCCGTCGGTGTCGATCACGCTGAGCCGGCCGCGAAGCTGCCAGAGCGCCAGCGGCCGGCGCTCTTCCAGGCGCACGTAGATCAGGTCGGGCAGGCGCCGCTCGACCCGGGCGTCGGAGACCCAGGGCAGGGCGGTCAGGCGCGCGCGCGCCGCCGCCGGGTCGAAGGCCAGCATCGGCGTGCGGCGGCCGACGCTCAGCGCGGCCAGCACGTCGCCGGCCGGGGTGCGGCTGCGGCCTTCGACCAGCACGTCGTCGACCGCCAGGCCGGCGCGGGCGGTGGCGGCAAAGAAGGCTTCCGTGGCGGCGAAGGCCTGGCGCTCGCCCCAGCCGCTCGACAGCGCCCAGCCGCCGGCGCCGGCCAGCAGGACCAGGCCGGCCAGGGGCAGCGCCCAGCGCGGCCGGGCCCAGCGCCAGGGGCGCCGGTCCGCACGGGCGGCGCGGCGGCCGCGGCCTGCGGTCTGGCGGTTTGGCTTGGGGCTGCGGTTCAGTCGCATGCGGCGTGCTCCAGCATCCAGCCGACCAGCTCGGTGAAGGTCATGCCGACGTGCTGCGCCTGCTCGGGCACCAGCGACAGCGGGGTCATGCCCGGCTGGGTGTTGACCTCCAGCAGATAGACTCCCTCCTCCTCTTCCTCCGGGTTCCAGCGGAAGTCGGCGCGCGAGACGCCGCGGCAGCCGAGCGCCTCGTGCGCCGCCGCCGCCATGTCCAGCGCCGCCTCGTAGACCGCCGGCGGCACCGGCGCGGGGATCAGGTGATCGGTCTTCCCCGCCGTGTACTTCGCGGCGTAGTCGTAGAAGCCCTGGCGCGGGCGCAGCTCGGTCACCGCCAGCGGCTGGTCGCCCAGCACGGCGACGGTCAGCTCGCGCCCCTCGATGAAGGGCTCGACCAGGATCTCCTCGCCGAAGCCCCAATCGGCCGGGTCGAAGGGGGGGCGCGCCGCCACCTCGCGCAGGATGCAGACCCCGACCGAGGAGCCCTCGTTGAGCGGCTTGGCGACGTAGGGCCGCGCCAGGGGGTCGCCGGCCGCCAGCTCGGCGCGCGAGACCACGAAGCCGCCCGGCACGCGTAGCCCGGCGGCCTCGAACACCGTCTTGGCCATCGGCTTGTCCATCGCCAGGGCGGAGGCGAGTAGGCCGGAGTGGGTGTAGGGCACGCCCATGAGGTCGAGCAGCCCCTGCACGCAGCCGTCCTCGCCCCAGCGCCCGTGCAGGGCGTTGAACACCAGGTCCGGCTTGGGCGTGAGCGCCTCGACCAGCGCCACCACGCCGGCCGCGCCGAGGGCAGGGTCGACCTCCACCGCCTCGTGGCCCAGCTCGCGGATCGCCGCGGCGCAGGCCGCGCCGCTGGTCAGCGAGACCTCGCGCTCGGCCGAGGGGCCGCCCATCAGCACGGCGACGCGCTTGCGCGCCTGGCGCTCAGCCATGGCCGGCCTCCTGCGGCGTCACGCCGATCCGCTTGATCTCCCACTCCAGCGCGATGCCGCTGCTCGCCTCGACCCGGCGGCGCACCTCCTCGCCCAGGGCCTCCAGGTCGGCCGCCGTGGCGCTCCCGGTGTTGAGCAGGAAGTTGCAGTGCTTCTCCGAGACCTGGGCGCCGCCGACCCGCAGGCCGCGGCAGCCGGCCGCGTCGATCAGCTCCCAGGCCTTGGCGCCCGGCGGGTTCTTGAAGGTGGAGCCGCCGGTGCGCGTGCGGATCGGCTGGCTGGCCTCGCGGCTGTCCTGAATCTCGCGCATGCGCGCGGCGACCGCGGCCGGGTCGTCGGGGTGGCCGGCCAGGCGGCAGCCCAGGAAGATCCAGTCGGCCGGCACCGCCGAGCGGCGGTAGGCCAGGCCCATCTCCTCGGGCGTCAGGCGGTGCACCCGGCCCTGCGGGTCCGCCGCCTCGGCCCAGACCAGCACGTCCTTCAACTCGCGGCCGTAGGCGCCGGCGTTCATGCGCAGGGCGCCGCCGATGCTGCCCGGCACGCCGCAGAGGAACTCCAGCCCGCCGAGGCCGGCCTCGGCGGCGGCCTTGGCGACCATCAGGTCGAGGCAGGCGGCCCCGACCTCGATGGCGTCCGTGCCGGCGCGGCGCATGCGCGCGAAGTCGCGGCCCAGGCGCAGCACCACGCCCGGGACGCCGCCGTCGCGCACCAGCAGGTTGGAGCCGACGCCGATCACCGTCACCGGCACCTCGGCCGGCTTGGCCGCCAGGAAGGCCAGCAGGTCCGCGCGGTCGGCCGGGCGGAAGGCGACCTCGGCCGGCCCGCCGACGCGGAGCCAGGTGATTTTCGACAGGTCGGCGCCCTCGGTGTAGCGCCCGCGCACCGGCGGCAGGCGGTCGAGCAGGCGGGGGGCGGTCGCGGCGGACATCGCGGTCATGGCCTCCCTCCCGCCGTCTGGCGGTCCTGTTCGGCGTAGAGCGCCTCCAGCTCGCCGGGCAGGCTGGCCGCCCAGGCGGTGATGTTGCCGGCGCCAAGGCAGACCACCAGGTCGCCGGGGCCGACCAGCGGCAGCAGCGTCTCGGCCAGCCGCTCCGGTGTCTCCAGCGGCACCACCTTGCGGTGGCCGCGGGCGCGCAGACCGGCTGCCAGGTGGTCGCGGTCGGCGCCCTCGACCGGCGCCTCGCCGGCCGGGTAGACGTCGGCCACCACCACGGCGTCGGCGTCGTTGAAGCAGGTGCAGAAATCCTCGAACAGGCTGGCCAGGCGCGAGTAGCGGTGCGGCTGCACCACCGCGACCACCTGGCCCTCGGTGGCCTGGCGGGCGGCCTGCAGCACCGCGGCGATCTCCACCGGATGATGGCCGTAGTCGTCGATCACCGTCACGTCGCGCGCTGCGCCGGTGCGGGTGAAGCGCCGCTTGACGCCGCCGAAGCCGGCCAGTCCGGCGCGGATGCGCGCGTCCGGCAGGCCCATCTCCTCGGCCACGGCGATGGCGCCCAGGGCGTTCTGCACGTTGTGGCGCCCGACCATCGGCAGGAAGAGGTCGTCGATCCGCCGCTGGCGGCCGCTGCGCCGGTCGTAGACCACCACCGAGAAGCGCGAGCCGGCCGGCGTCGCCTCGACCGCTTCGGCGCGCACCTCGGCCTGCGGCGAGAAGCCGTAGGTGATCACCCGGCGGTCCTCGATGCGCCCGATCAGGGCCTGCACGCCGGGATGGTCGATGCAGAGCACGGCGAAGCCGTAGAAGGGGATGTTCTCGACGAAGGTCTCGAAGGCGCGGTCCAGCGCCTCCGGCGTGCCGTAGTGGTCCAGGTGCTCCGGATCGATGTTGGTGACGATGGCGATCACCGAGGGCAGCTTGGTGAAGGTGCCGTCGCTCTCGTCGGCCTCGACCACCATCCAGTCGCCGGCGCCCAGGCGCGCGTTGGTGCCGTAGGCGTTGATGATGCCGCCGTTGATCACCGTGGGGTCGAGCCCGCCGGCGTCGAGCAGCGAGGCGACCAGCGAGGTGGTGGTGGTCTTGCCGTGGGTGCCGCCGACGGCGACCGACCACTTCAGCCGCATCAGCTCGGCCAGCATCTCGGCGCGGCGGACGATCGGCAGGAAGCGCTCGCGCGCCGCCAGCACCTCCGGGTTGTCCGGTCGGATCGCGCTGGAGATCACCACGACCTGCGCCTTGGCGACGTTGGCCGCCGCCTGGCCGACGACGACCGGGATGCCCAGCTCGCGCAGGCGGCGGACGTTGGCGTTCTCGGCGATGTCGCTGCCCTGCACCTGGTAGCCAAGGTTGTGCAGGATCTCGGCGATGCCGCTCATGCCGATGCCGCCGATGCCCACGAAGTGCAGCAGGCCGATATCGAGGGGAAGGGCTCTCACGCCGCCGCCTCCCCGGCCGCCGGGCCGCGTCGGGTGTGCGCGCCGTTCGGCTGCGGCCCGCCCAGCACCACCTCGGCCAGCCGCGCGGCCGAGTTCTCCTGGGCGAAGGCCCGCGCGCAGCCGGCGGCCTGGGCCAGCGCGGCCGGGTCGCCGATGAGCTGGACCAGCCGCTCGGCCAGGCTCTCGGGCGTCAGGTTCGACTGCGGCAGCAGCCAGCCGCCGCCGGCCTCGGCCAGGGCGCGGGCGTTGCCGGTCTGGTGGTCGTCGGCCGCGAAGGGGAAGGGCACCAGGATCGCCGGGCGCCCGGCCGCCGCCAGCTCCGCCACCGTCGAGGCGCCGGCCCGGCAGATCAGCAGATGGGCCGCCTTCAGCCGCTCGGGCATGTCCTCGAAGAAGGGGCGCAGCTCGGCGTCGACGCCGCAGGTGTCGTAGATCGCGGCGACCGCGCCGGTGTCGCCGCCGCGCACCTGCTGGGCGACCCGCAGCCGCGCCTTGATCTCCGCGGGTAGGCGGCAGAGCGCGTAGGGCAGCACCTCGTTGAACACCCGCGCGCCCTGGGAGCCGCCGGTCACCAGAAGGCGCACGGGGTCCTGCGGGCCGGGGACGCCGTAGGGCTGGCGCCCCAGGCGGGCGATCGGATCGCGCACCGGGTTGCCGGTGACCACGGTCTTGGCCTGCTCGGCCGGGCTCAGCCCCTCCACCGTTTCGAAGGAAGTGCAGATCGCGCCGGCCTTGGCGGCCAGCAGGCGGTTGGCGCGGCCGACCACGGCGTTCTGCTCGTGCAGCACGATGCGCAGGCCCAGGCGGCCGGCGGCGAAGACGGTCGGCACGCTGGCATAGCCGCCGAAGCCCACCACCACGTCGGGGCGCAGGCGCTTGAGCAGGCCGCGCGCCTGCAGCACGCCCCAGCCCAGACGCAGCGCGCCCTTGGCCTTGGACAGCAGGTCGCCGCCGGCCAGGCCGCCGGCGGCCACCCGCCAGGTCTCCACCTGCGCCAGCTCCGGGCCGAAGCCGGCGCCGCGCTTGTCGGTGATCAGCACCACCCTGGCGCCGCGCGCCAGCAGCACCCGCGCCAGCGCCTGCGCCGGGAACATGTGGCCGCCGGTGCCGCCGGCCGCCAGCACCGCCGTGAAGGGACGGGAGGTCTCGGCCGCGCGCGTCATGTCTCGTCTCCGGTCGCGAAACGCCGGCGGGTCAGCGCCAGCAGCAGGCCCATGCCGATGGCCAGCGCCAGCAGCGAGGAGCCGCCGTAACTGATGAAGGGAAGGGTCATGCCCTTGGTCGGGATCAGGTTGAGCGCCGAGCCCATGTTGATCAGCGCCTGCAGGCCGAACTGCGTCAGCAGGCCGGTCGCCGCCAGCAGCACGAAGAGGCTCGGCTCGCCGAGCAGGCGGGCGAAGCCGCGCAGCACCACGAAGCCGTAGACCGCGACGATCAGCAGGCAGACGATCAGCCCCAGCTCCTCGCCGGCCACCGCGAAGACGAAGTCGGCATGGGCGTCGGGCAGCACCGCCTTGACGCGGCCCTCGCCGGGGCCGACGCCCCACAGGCCGCCGTGCGCGAAGGCCTCCAGCGAGCGGTCGATCTGGTAGCTGTCGCCGGCCGCCGGATTGAGGAAGAGGTCGATGCGCTCGGTCACGTGCGGCAGGAAGAAGTAGGCGCCGACCAGCCCGAGCAGCCCCAGCACGCCCAGGCCGATCACCAGGATCATCGGCACGCCGGCCAGGAAGAACTGCACCCCGAAGATGACGCCCAGGACGAAGGTCTGGCCCAGGTCGGGCTGCAGCAGCAGCAGCGCGGCGAACAGCCCGAAGAGGCCCAGCGCCACCGCCGTGCCGGGAAAGTCCTGCTGGCTCTTGGCCAGCGCGAACATCCAGGCGCAGGTCACCGCGAAGAAGGGCTTGAGGAACTCGCTGGGCTGCAGCGAGAAGCCGGCCAGGTTGATCCAGCGCTGGGCGCCCTTGATCTCCGGCCCGATCGTCAGGGTGGCGAGCAGCAGCAGCAGGGTGCCCGCCAGGCCGACGACGCTGACCCGCCGCACCCACTTCACCGACAGCAGGGAGCTGGCGATCAGGAAGACGCCGGCCAGCGGCATCAGCACGAGCTGACGCGTCGCCAGGGAGAAGGAGCCCAGGCCGATCCGCTCCGACACCGCCGGGGAGGCGGCCAGGATCAGTACCGCGCCGATCCCCATCAGGCCGGCCAGCGCCGCCAGGGTCCAGCGGTCGACGGTCCACCACCAGCGGCCCAGGATCGAGGTGTCGGTGCGCGCGAAGCCGTTCATGCCGCGCCCTCCTCGCTCCGCCGGCCGGGGATGCCCTCGACGGCGCGGCGGAAGACCTCGCCGCGCTGCTCGAAGCTGGCGAACTGGTCGAAGCTGGCCGCCGCCGGCGACAACAGCACCACCGGGTCGGGCCGGCCGTCGCGGCGCGCGGCCACGGTGGCGGCCGCCAGGGCGGTGGCCAGGTCGCCGCAGCGCTGCAGCCGGGCCTTGCCGTCCAGCTCCTCGGCGAAGGCGGCGCTGGACTCGCCGATCAGGAAGACCTCGGCGACCCGGTCGAGCTGCGCCAGGCAGGGCCCCAGCCCGCCGGCCTTCGGACGGCCGCCGGCGATCCAGTAGATCGTGGCGTAGCTGGCCAGCGCCTTGGCCGCCGCCTCCGGATTGGTCGCCTTGGAATCGTTGACGTAGGCGATGCCGTCGATGGTGGCGATCAGCTCCTGGCGGTGCGGCAGGCCGGTAAAGGAGCGCATGGCCGCGGCCAGCGGCGGCCCGTCGAGGCGGCAGGCGCGGCCGGCGGCGTAGGCGGCGGCGGCGTTCTGCCAGTTGTGGCGGCCCGGCAGGCTCGCCACCTCGCGCAGGTCGAGCACCGGCAGCGCCTGGCCGTCGAGGTCGTCGATCAGCAGCCCCTCGTCCAGATAGACGCCGCCCGGCACCCGGCGCTCGGCCGAGATGCCGATCACCCGCTGGTCGCCGACCGCGGCCAGCTCGTCGTGGATCGCCCGGCAGGTCGGGTCGTCCAGGCCGATCACCGCGGCGCGCGGGCTGGTCTGGCGGTGGAAGATCAGCTTCTTCGCCGCGACGTAGCCCTCGAAGCCGCCGTGGCGCTCCAGGTGGTCGGGCGTGATGTTGAGCAGCACCGCCACGTCGAAGGTGATCGAGAAGGTCAGCTCGAGCTGGTAGCTCGACATCTCCAGCACGTAGGTGCCGCTGTTGCCCGCCGGCTCCAGGTCCAGCACCGGCCGGCCGATGTTGCCGCCGACCTGGGCGTCGACGTTGCAGAGCTGCAGCAGGTGGCCGAGCAGGGCGGTGGTGGTCGACTTGCCGTTGGTGCCGGTGATGCCGAGGTAGCGCGCGTCCGGCTGGGCGCGGCCCAGCAGCTCGACGTCGCCGATCACCTCCGCCCCGGCGGCGCGTGCCAGCTCGACCACGGGATGCGGCGCCGGGTGGTCGTGCGCGATGCCCGGCGAGAGGATCAGCGAGGTCGGCTCCTGCCAGTTGCAGCGGTGGAGGTCGACCAGCGGCACCTCCTGCGCGGCGGCGCGGGCGCGGGCATCCTCGTTGTCGTCCCAGGCCCAGACCTCGGCGCCGCTGGCGGCCAGCGCGCGCGCCGCGGCGATGCCGGAGCGGCCGAGGCCCAGCACGCCGACCGGCAGACCGTGGAAGAAGGGAAGGGGAATCATCGTCTGCGCCCCCTCACCGCAGCTTCAGCGTGGACAGGCCGATCAGCGCCAGCACCAGGGCGATGATCCAGAAGCGGATGACGACGGTCGGCTCGGCCCAGCCCTTCTGCTCGAAGTGGTGGTGCAGCGGCGCCATGCGGAAGACGCGCTTGCCGGTGGTCTTGTAGGAGAAGACCTGGATCATCACCGACACGGTCTCGAGCACGAACAGCCCGCCGATGATCGCCAGCACCAGCTCGTGCTTGGTGACCACCGCGATGCCGCCCAGCGCGCCGCCGCAGGACAGCGAGCCGGTGTCGCCCATGAAGACCATGGCCGGCGGCGCGTTGTACCAGAGGAAGCCCAGGCTGGCGCCGACCAGCGCGCCGCAGAAGACCGCCAGCTCGCCGGTGCCGGCGACGTAGTGGATCTGCAGGTACTCGGCGAAGACCGTGTTGCCGACCAGGTAGGCGATCAGCGCGAAGCAGGCGGCCACGATCATCACCGGCACGATGGCCAGCCCGTCCAGGCCGTCGGTCAGGTTCACCGCGTTGGAGGCGCCGACCATCACGAAGACCGCGAAGGGCAGGAAGAACCAGGAGAGGTTGATCAGCAGGTCCTTGAAGAAGGGGACCGCCAGGTGGGTGCCCATCTCCGGCGGCGCGATCTGCACCACCCACAGCGCTGCCAGCGTGGCGATGGCGATCTGCCCGGCCAGCTTGCCCTTGCCCGGCAGGCCCTTGTGGCTGCGCCGGGTCAGCTTGAGGAAGTCGTCGCCGAACCCGATGGCGCCGTAGCCGATGGTCACGAAGAGGATGACCCAGACGTAGGGGTTGGTCAGGTCGGCCCAGAGCAGGGTAGAGACCGCCAGCGACAGCAGGATCAGCACGCCGCCCATGGTCGGCGTGCCCTTCTTGGTCAGCAGGTGGCTCTGCGGGCCGTCGCTGCGGATCGGCTGGCCCTCGCGCTGCTTGCGCTTCAGCCAGGCGATGACGCGCGGGCCGAGCAGGAAGCAGACCAGCAGCGCGGTCAGCACCGCGCCGCCGCTGCGGAAGGTCAGGTAGCGGAAGAGGTTGAAGGCCTGGAAGTCCTCGGCGAGAGGGACGAGCAGGGTCAGCATGGTCGTGCGTCCGCCCCCTCAGCCGCCGTTGGCCGCGCGCGGCGCGGGCCGGTCGTGGGTCTGTGCCGCGCCGGGCGCGTCCGGCGTTTCGGCGGCCGGCGCCTCGGTGGCGGGCGTCGCGGTGGTGGGCGTCGCGGTGGTGGGGGCCAGGGCGTCGAGCGCGGCGATGACGTCGCGCATGCGGCTGCCCAGCGAGCCCTTGACCAGGACCACGTCGCCGGGCAGCAGCCCCTCGGCCACCTGCGGCGCCAGGGTGGCGGCGTCGATCGCGTGGGCGGCCAGGCGCGAGGGCGGCAGGGTCACCGCCAGCCGCGCCATCTGCGGGCCGCAGAGGTAGGCCAGGTCGACCTCGGCCTCGCGCACCGCATCGGCCAGGCCGGCGTGCAGGGCGGGACCGTCGGCCCCCAGCTCCAGCATGTCGCCCAGCACCGCGATGCGCCGGCCGGCGCCCGCCGGCGTGACCCGGCCCAGCACCGCCAGCGCCGCGCGCAGCGAGTCCGGATTGGCGTTGTAGCTCTCGTCGATCAGCAGGGCCTCGCCGCCGCCGGGCAGGGGCAGCGCGCGGCGCGCGCCGCGGCCGGTCACCGGCTGCAGCCCGGCGAAGGCCTCGGCCGCCCGCGTCGCGTCGGCGCCCAGCGCGGAGACCGCGCAGAGCACGGCCAGGGAGTTGGTCACCCAGTGCGCGCCCGGCACCGACAGCGTGTAGTCGAGCGCTGCGCCGCGAAAGCTGGCGCGCACCCGGCTGCCGTCGGCCTGGAGGTCGGCGTCGAGCAGTCGTGCGTCGGCCGCCTCGTGCCGGCCGAAGCTCAGGCGCCGCGTCACCCCGGCCGCCTCGGCCCGGGCGGCCAGATGGTCGTAGAAGCGGTCGTCGCGCGGCAGCACGGCGGTGCCCTCGGGCCCCATGCCGGCGAAGATCTCGCTCTTGGCGTCGGCGATCCCCGCCTGGCTGTCGAAGAACTCGATATGGGCCAGGCCGATGGTGGTGATCACCGCCACGTCGGGGCGGACCAGCTCGGACAGCGGCGCGATCTCGCCGGCGTGGTTCATGCCCAGCTCGAAGACGCCGAAGGCGGCGCTGCGCGGCAGCCGCGCCAGCGACAGCGGCACGCCCCAGTGGTTGTTGAGGCTGGCGGCGCTGGCGAAGGTCTCGCCCTGGGCGGCGAGGCAGGCCCGCAGCGCCTCCTTGGTCGAGGTCTTGCCCGACGAGCCGGTGACGGCGCAGACCCGCGCCCGGCTGC
This sequence comes from Algihabitans sp., assembly GCA_965233705.1. Taxonomy (GTDB): domain Bacteria; phylum Pseudomonadota; class Alphaproteobacteria; order Kiloniellales; family DSM-21159; genus Algihabitans. The sequence continues at coordinate 151,176 of CBDDTF010000003.1, forward strand.
GCTGCCGGGCGGCGCGGGCGAGGGCGCGCAACGCCTCCAGGGTGTCGTCGACCGACAGCAGCGGGGCCGCCCCGGCGAGCTCCCCGCTCGGCCGGCGGTGCACCACGGCCGCGGCCGCTCCCTTGGCCAGGGCGTCGGCCACGAAGTCGTGGCCGTCGAAGGTCGGCCCCTCCAGCGCCACGAAGAGGTCGCCGGCCTGGACCGTGCGGCTGTCGATCGACACGCCGTTGGCCCGCCAGCCGGCGGGGCCGCTGCCGCCGGTCGCGGCGATCGCCTCCTCGGCGCTCCAGAGTGGTTCGGTCATTCGTCATCTCCTGCCAGCTCCGCGATGGCCGCGCGGGCGACCTCGCGATCGTCGAACGGCAGGACGGTGTCGCCGACGATCTGGCCGGTTTCGTGGCCTTTTCCGGCAATCACCAACACATCGCCGGCGTCGAGCCGGGCAAGCGCAAAATGAATGGCCGCGCGCCGGTCGCCGATTTCCGTGGCGCCGGGGCAGGCCGGCAGGATCTCGGCGCGGATCGCGGCCGGGTCCTCGCTGCGCGGATTGTCGTCGGTCACCACCACCGCATCGGCGTGCCGCGCCGCCGACGCGCCCATCAGCGGGCGCTTGCCGGGGTCGCGGTCGCCGCCGGCGCCGAACACGACCCAGAGCTTGCCGCGCACGTGCGGGCGCAGGGCCTGCAGCACCACGGCCAGGGCGTCGGGCGTGTGGGCGTAGTCGACGTAGACCTCGCCGCCGGCGGGGGTGGCGCCGACCGGCTCGACCCGGCCGGGCACGCCGCTCAGCTCGGGCAGCACCGCGGCCACGGCCGCCGGGTCGGCGCCGCCGGCCAGCACCAGGCCGGCGGCGGCCAGCAGGTTGTGCGCCTGGAAGGCGCCGGCCAGGCGCAGCGAGACCCGATGGCGCTGGCCCAGCAGCTCCAGGGTCAGGTCGAGGCCGGCGGGCCGCGCCGCCAGCTCGACCAGCCGCAGCTCCGTGCCGGCGCGGCCGTAGGACAGCACGCGCTGGCCGCGCCGCGCGCAGAGGGCGCGCAGCTCGGCGAACTCCGGCGCGTCGGCGTTCAGCACGGCGGTGCCGTCGGCCGGCAGCAGCTCGCCGAAGAGCCGCGTCTTGGCGGCCAGATAGGCCGCCATGCTGCCGTGGTAGTCCAGGTGGTCGCGGCTGAGGTTGGTGAAGGCCGCGGCCGCGAGGCGCACGCCGTCCAGGCGGTACTGGTCGAGCCCGTGACTCGAGGCCTCCATCGCCAGGGCGTCGACGCCGGCCTCGGCCAGGGCGTCGAGGCAGCGGTGCAGCTCCACCGGATCCGGCGTGGTCAGGGCCGCCGGCGCGTCGGGGCGGGGCGGCACCAGACCCAGGGTGCCGAGACTGGCGGCGCGGCGGCCCAGCCGCTCCCAGATCTGGCGCACGAAGACGGTTACCGAGGTCTTGCCGTTGGTGCCGGTCACGGCGACGGTCTCGCGCGGCTGGCGCTTGTAGACCTTGGCCGCCATCTGGGCCAGCCGGCGGCGCGGCTCGGCGTCGTGGATCAGCAGCACCGGCGCTTCGCCGCGTTTGAGCTCGGTGCCCTGCGGCGCCAGCACGGCGACGGCGCCGCGCCCCACGGCCTGGTCGATGAAGTCGCGGCCGTCGGCGCGCGCGCCCGGCAGGGCGGCGAAGAGGTAGCCGGCCTCGACCTTTCGGCTGTCCGCCGTCAGGCCCGTGATCTCTAGTCTTTCGGCCGTGCTGCCCATGGCGCGGCGTTCGTCCTCCGTCAGCAGTTCAGCGAGTCGCAACGTGGCGCCCCCTGAGGTTCGCCGGGATCAGGCGGGGGTCCCACTTCTCGTCCTTGGCCACCTCCTCGTCGGCGATCAGCGGTTCGCGGCGCGGGGCGATGCCCAGCAGCGGCGCCATGCGCTCGACCACCGCCTTGACCACCGGGGCGGCGACCCAGCCGCCGGTGGCGTAGCCGTAGCTGTAGTCCGTCGGCTTGGGCTCATCGACCATGGCCAGCACCACGTAGCGCGGGTTGTCCATGGGGAAGGCGGCGAGGAAGGAGGCGATGCGCTTGTCGCGCGCATAGCCGCCGGTCTCGGCCAGCTTGTCCGCCGTGCCGGTCTTGCCGCCGACGCGGTAGCCCTCGGCGTCGGCCTTGCCGCCGGTGCCGCGCTCGACCACCAGCCGCAGCAGCCAGTTCATGCGCTGCGAGGTGCCGGGGCTCATCACCTGCTCGGCCACGAGGCGCTCGCCGGCGGTGCGCTTGAGCAGCGTGCTGGGCACGAGCTGGCCCTCGTTGATCACCGCGCCCATGGCCCGCGCCGCCTGCAGCGGCGTCACCGCGATCCCGTGGCCGTAGCTGATCGTCATGGTGTTGACTTCGCGCCACACGGCGGGCAGGCGCGGGCGGCCGACCTCGCCGAGCTCCAGCTCCACCGGCTCCAGCAGCCCGAGCCGGCCGAAGAAGCGCTGCTGTGCCTTGGTGCCGGCCTCCAGCGTCATCCGCACCGTGCCGATGTTGCTGGAGTACATGAAGATCTCGGGGATGCTCAGCACCCCCTTCTTGCGCTTGAAGTCGGTGATGCGGAAGCGCCCGATGCGGATCGGGTCGGTCACGTCGAAGCCGTCGGTCAGGCCGACCACGCCGTCGTCCAGCGCCATGGCGGTGGAGAAGATCTTGAAGATCGAGCCCAGCTCGTAGACGCCCTGGGTGGCGCGGTTGAGGAAGGCGGCGTCGGGGATCGTCTCCGGCGCGTTGGGGTCGATGGTCGGCAGCGAGGCCATGGCCAGCAGCTCGCCGGTCCGCGCGTCGAGCACGATGCCGGCGGCGCCGACGCCGCGCCACTCGCGCATCGCCTTGTCCAGCTCGTCGACCAGGATGTGCTGCAGGCGCAGGTCGAGCGAGGTGCGCAGCGGCTCGTTGCTGCCGCGCAGCACCTCGTCGAAGGCGGCCTCCAGGCCGATCTGTCCGACGTTGTCGATGTTGGTGTAGCCGACCAGGTGCCCGGTCAGCCGGCCGTTGGGATAGAAGCGCTGCTCCTCGCGCACGAAGTCGAGGCCGGGAATGCCCAGGCGGTTGATCCGCGCCGTCTCGCGCGGGGTCAGGCCGCGTTTGATCCAGGTGAAGGAGCTGTCCTGGCTGAGCTTCGCCTTGAGGCTGGCGACCGAGTACTGCGGCAGCGCCTGGGCGAGCTCGATCGCCGCGGCCTCCGGATCGATCACCCGGCGCGGGTTGGCGTAGAGCGAGTTGGTCGGCAGCGTAGTGGCGAGCACCTGGCCGTTGCGGTCGAGGATCTCGGCGCGCTGGGTCTCCAGCGCCTCGGCCGGGCTGGGGGTGGCGACCCGGGTCGGCTCTGCCCCGCCGGAGAGCAGCGCCAGGTCGGCCAGCCGCAGGCCGACCGCCACGAAGGCCAGCAGGAAGACCGCGCCGGCCACCAGCAGGCGGGTGCGGCCGATCTCCAGCGCCGCCTTGCGCTGGCCGTCCAGGCTGACGGTCCAGCCCCCGTTGGGGCCGCCGCCCAGGCCGCCGCGCCCCAGGTCCATGCCGCAAGGCGTGGTCGGCGTGATCTTGCGCTCGCCACGGCGTCGCATCAGCGGGTCTCCGAAACGAAGCGGGTGCCGACGGGCAGGGGCGCGCCGGTCACCGGGTTGCGCGGCCCCTCCGCATCGCGCGTCTCGAGCCGCTTGGGCAGCGGCTCGGCGACGTCGGGCAGCTTGCGCGCGGGGGCGCGCGGGGGCGCCGCCGCCGGGGCGGCCCCATCGCGGGCGGCCCCATCGCGGGCGGCACCGTCGGGGGAGATGCCGTCGGGAGAGGCCCCGTCGAGGGTGGCGGCCACCAGAGCGCCGATCGGGTCATCGGCGTCGGGCCGCGGGGCCGGCTGCGGCGCCTGGCGCGGGCCCGGCTCCGCCGGCGGCTGCGGGCGCCAAGCCCCGGCCAGCGCGCCGGGCGCGCGCGGGGGCAGCGGCGGGCCGGCGGCGAAGACGCGCCCGTCCATGCGCTCCGGGCGCGGTGGCAGGCTGGCGATCCGGCCGATCTGCGGCGCCTTCAGCGGAATCATCTCCAGGTGGCGCTGGGCCAGCCGGGCGATGCGCTGCGGCTGGTTCAGGTAGCTCCACTCGGCGCGCAGCACATGCAGCGCCTCGCGGTCCTTCTGGATGCGGGTCTGGGTCCGCGCCAGGCGGTCCTCCAGGTCCTGCACCTCGTACTTGATCTGGAAGACCAGGCCGACGGCGACCGCGAAGGCGACGAGCCAGAGCAGGGTGGACCAGCGCAGGATCATGCCGCCCCTCCCGTCGCCGCGTCGGCGGACGGCCAGGCGGGTGCGGCCGTGCGCTCGGCGGCGCGCAGCCGGGCCGAGCGGGCGCGCGGGTTCTCGGCCGCTTCGCGCGCGCCGGGCTTGATCGCCTGGCGGCGAATCAGCTCGAAGCTGGGCGCCGGCTGCGCGCCGCTGTCGGGCAGGTGGCGCGAGCCGCGCGGCGCGGCGCTGGAGCGGCGGCGCAGGAAGTCCTTGACGATGCGGTCTTCCAGGGAATGGAAGCTGACCACGGCCAGACGCCCGTGCGGCGCCAGGCAGCGCTCGGCGGCGGCGAGGCCGCGCTCCAGCTCGCCCAACTCGTCGTTCACGTAGATGCGCAGGGCCTGGAAGGTGCGCGTCGCCGGGTCGATGCCGTCCTTGGCCGCGCGCACCACGCCGCGCACCGTCTCCGCCAGCTCCAGGGTCCGCGCGAAGGGCTGCTCGGCGCGGCGGGCGACCAGGGCGCGGGCGATCTGGCGGCTCTTGCGCTCCTCGCCGTAGCGCCAGATGAGGTCGGCCAGCTCCGCCTCGCTGCGGCTGTTGACCACCTGCGCGGCGGTTTCGCCGCCGGGGCCCATGCGCATGTCGAGGGGGCCGTCGCTGCGGAAGGAGAAGCCGCGCTCGGCCTGGTCGAGCTGGGGCGAGGAGACGCCGAGGTCCAGGGCGATGCCGTCGACCGGCCCCTCCAGGTGGCACGCCATCTGCGAGAAGCAGTCCTGCACGAGCCGCAGGCGCGGGGCGTAGGCCGCGGCCAGCGGAGCGCCGGCGGCGATGGCGGCGGGGTCGCGGTCGAAGGCGACCACGCGGCAGTCGGCGGCCTCCAGCAGGCCGCGGCTGTAGCCGCCCAGCCCGAAGGTGCCGTCGAGATAGATGCCGCCGTCGCGCGGACGCAGCACCTCCAGCACCTCGGCCAGCAGGACGGGGACGTGTCCGCCGGCGGGGTGGCCGGGAGTGGGGAGCGGCGCTTGCGGGGTGCTGCGGGTCATGCGGCACCTCCCGGGGCGCCGCCGGGGCCGGACTGCGGCTTGACCGCCAGGGAGGGGACCTTCTGCTTGGCGGACTGCCGCCGTTCGGCCTGGTAAGCCGCCCAGCGCTGGGGTTCCCAGATGCGGAACAGCGAGCCGGTGCCGACGAAGACGGCCTTGTCGCTCAGGCCGGCGACCTCGATCAGGGCGTCGGGCAGCACGATGCGGCCGTTGCCGTCCCACTGGAGCTGGTGGGCGGCGGCGAAGATCGTGGCCGCGAGATCCTCCTGCTCGTCGCTGAAGAGCTGGTAGGAATTGACCGAGTCCATAAGCTGATTCAGAAACTCCTGGCCGCACCCTTCGATCGCGCCCTCGACCTTGTAGGAGGGGAAGAGGATCACCCCGTCGAAACCTTGGCGGGACAGGGTCGGCCGGAAGGGGGCAGGGATCGACACGCGACCCTTGCTGTCCAGCTTCACTTCGTGGGTGCCGAGAAAGATCGGCGCCATGATCGGTCCCCTGTCCCGGCCTCGGCGCAACGGCCAAGCCGTGCGCGCCGGCGCCGCTCTGTCCGGATCGGGCGGGGCATCCGCCTGACCCGTCGCTCGCCCGGACGCCGCGAGCCCCTGGCGTCCGTCGGCCCTGCGGCCGCTTCACCCCCGTTGCGCGCCTTGCCCGTTCGGCGCCGCTTGCCGGACGCGGCCTGGGCTGGGCCGGTTCGGCATGGGATTAGATGGGATATCATGGGCCAGGGTGGGTGTCAACGACACTGGAAAGTATTCGTTTGCCATTTTCAAGTCATGTTTTCGGCGCTACTGCGCCCGGTAGCGATGCCGAATCGTCGCCGCACCAGAGCGCGAAAATCGCGCCGGTTAATCGCAAAGAAAGATATTGTTCTTTGAACGTTCTTATTTGGGCGTGAACAAAGACGGATCGTCGGGGCGGCGCCGGGCCGACGCTGTCTCGCGCCGTTCTGTCTCGGCGGCGCGGCCTGTGCCGGGCTGGCGGCGGGCTGGCGGCGGGCCGGGGGCGGGCCGGGGGTGGGCAGGCCGTGGGACGGCGCCCCACCGCCGGGCCAAGCCGGGCGGCGGCATGGGATGGCCTGGGCCGCCGCCGCGCCCCTCGCCCGCGTCCCCTGGCCCGCGCTCCCTGGCCCGCGTCCCCTGGCTCGCGCTCCCTGGCCCGCGCTCCCTGGGGTCGGCCGATGGGGCGCCCGCAAAAGCGGGCGTCGGGCCAAGCGCGGGCGGTGGTGGCCCGCCACTGCCGGGGGAAGGCTTCGGGAAGAAGACGCCAGACGGCCTGTAAGCCGGGTTCTGTCCCCCGCCGGGGCGGGGGGATGGCCATTCATCTGGGACCCGCATCGCTGCGGGCCTCGCGCGACCAACCCGGGCGACGGCGCGGAAACACGCCTGGCCTCGTCAAGCGAGGCCGTGTCGCCCCTATTCGGTCTTGCTCCGGGTGGGGTTTACCGTGCCCGCCCCGTTGCCGGGACGGCGGTGCGCTCTTACCGCACCCTTTCACCCTGACCGTGCCGCGGCACGGCGGTCTGCTTTCTGTGGCACTTTCCCTGGGCTCGCGCCCGCCGGGCGTTACCCGGCACCCTGTTTCCGTGGAGCCCGGACTTTCCTCCCTCCACGGCCGGCCTGGCGACCGGCGCGGAGAGCGGCCATCCGGCCGTCTGGCGTGCCTTCCAGATAGGCAGCGCGGCGGGCGCGATCAATCGGGCCGGCGCGGGCCGGGGGCCGTTTCCAGTGGCCGTTGCCCGCTTCAGGCTCGCGCGCGGTCACGCTCGTGTCATGCCGATGCAACGAAAGCTTCCGTTGCCCTCGCCCGGCGGCCGGGGAACCTTCGCGGCGTTCTCCTGACGGCGCCGTCTCCCCGGAGCGTTCCGGGCGGCGGCGCGCCCCCGCTGTTCGAGTCCGGCAAAGGCGTTTTCGCATGTCCCGCATCTACGATCTCGCCGTGGTCGGCGCCGGCATCGTCGGCCTCGCCCACGCCCTGGCCGCCGCGCGGCGCGGCTGGCGCGTGGTGGTGCTGGAGCGCGAGGGCCGGGCCGTCGGCGCCTCGCTGCGCAACTTCGGCTTCGTCACGGTCACCGGCCAGCAGCGCGGCACCTGCTGGCGCCGGGCGCGGCGCAGCCGCGAGGTCTGGGCCGAGGTGGCGCCGCAGGCCGGCATCCCGGTCGAGCACGAGGGGCTGGTCTTCGCGGCGCGCAGTCCCGAGGCCCTGGCCGGTCTGGAAGCCTTTCTGGACAGCGATGCGGAGATGGCGGCCGGCTGCGCCCTGCTGGAGGCGGCCGAGGCGGTGCGGCGCTACCCGCAGCTCCGCCGGGCCGGGCTGCATGGCGCGCTCTGGTCGCCGCACGAGCTGCGCGTCGACCCGCGCCTGGCCGTCGACCGGCTGGCCGCCTGGCTGAGCGAGACCCACGCGGTCGAGATCCGCTACGGCGTCACGGTGACCGGCGTCGACAACGGCTGGTTGCAGAGCGATGCCGGGCCGATCCACGCCGGCGCGGTGGTGGTCTGTCCCGGCGCCGACCTGCAGGGACTCTACCGCCAGCGCCTGGCCGGCTTCGGCCTGACCAAGTGCAAGCTGCACATGCTGCGCCTGGCGCCCCAGCCGTCCGGCTGGCGCCTGCCCGGCGGGGTGATGACCGACCCCTCGATCCCGCGCTACCTGGGCTATGCGGAGCTGCCGGCGGCGCGGGCGGTGCGGGCCAGGCTGGAGCGCGAGCGGCCGGAGCTGCTGGAGATGGGCATCCACCTGATCGTCACCCAGGACGCCGACGGCAGCCTGGTGGTGGGCGACTCCCACCACTACGGCGACCCGCCCATGATCTTTCAGGACGAGCGGGTCGACCGGGCGATCCTCGATCTGGCGGTCGAGACGCTGGAGCTGCCCGAGCGCCGGGTTGTCGCGCGCTGGACCGGCGTCTATCCCTCGCACCCCTCCAAGCTGGCGCTGATCGACGCGCCGGAGCCGCGCGTGCGGCTGGTGCTGGTGACCAGCGGCACCGGCATGTCGACGGCCTTCGCGCTGGGCGAAGAGGTGGTGGATGATCTGGCGGGCGACGGCCTGAACGCGGGAGCGGCGCAATGACGGGCGAAACGGTGAGCTACCGGCATCTCAAGGCGGTGATCTTCGACTGGGCCGGAACGGTGGTCGACCACGGCAGCCGCGCGCCCATGGGCGCCTTCGTCGCGGCCTTCGGGCGCTTCGGCGTGGACCTCTCCATCGCGCAGGCGCGCCGGCCCATGGGGCTGCCCAAGCGCGACCACATCAAGGCGCTGCTGGAGATGCCGGAGGTCGCCGCCGGCTGGCAGGCCGCCCAGGGCGGTTCCCCGGACGAGGCGGCGATCGACCGGCTCTACGAGGTCTTCGTGCCGATGAACGCCGAGGTGGTCGCCCGCCATGCGGAGCTGATCCCCGGCGCGGCGGAGACCGTGGCGGCGCTGCGCGCGGCCGGCCTGAAGATCGGCTCGACCACCGGCTACGTGCGCGAGATCATGGCGCGGCTGACCGGCCCGGCCGCCGCCCAGGGCTTCGCCCCCGACAACCTGGTCTGCGCCGGCGACCTGCCCGAGGGCCGGCCCAGCCCCTTCAACATCTACCGCACGCTGCTCGACCTGCAGGTCTGGCCGGCGGCGGCCTGCGTGAAGATCGACGACACCGAACCCGGCATCGCCGAGGGCGTCAACGCCGGCTGCTGGACCGTCGGCGTGGCGCTGACCGGCAACACCGTCGGCCTGACGGCCGAGGAGCTGGCGGCCCTGCCCGCGGCGGAGGTGGCGGGCCTGCGCGCGCGGGCCACGGCGCGGCTGAAGGCGGCCGGCGCCCATCTGGTGGTCGACGGGGTGGCCGACCTGCAGCCGGCCCTGGCCGACCTGGAAGGCCGGCTGGCACGCGGCCAACGCCCCTGACAACCGCGCCCCGGTTGGACCGGAGGGGGGGGGGCGCCGGCGCCGGGCGCCCGCACGGCGGTTCCCTGCGCGCGCCAATGCCTCTAGAAAGGAGGCCAGAACCGGGGAGGGTAGGGCCGCATGGATACGCCGGCAGACGAGCGAAAAAGCATCGGCATCATCGGCTTGGGCATCATGGGCCGGCGCCTGTTGGGGGCGATCCAGCGCCACCCCGGCTTTCGTCCCGGGCCGCTGTGGGACCCGGCCGAGGCCGCTTGCGACCAGGCCCGCGCCCTGGCGCCGGCGGCGGAGATGGCGGAGTCCGCCGCGGCGGTGATCGCCGGCGCCGAGGTCGTCTACCTCGCCTGCCCGCCGGGGCCGCGCCGCGCCCACGCGCTGGCCGCTGCGGCCGCCGGCAAGCCGGTCTTCCTGGAAAAGCCGTTCGGCGTGGAACTGGCGGCCAGCCGCGATCTGGCCCGGCGTCTGGCGGACTCCGGCGTGCCGGCGGCGGTCAACTTCACCCAGGCCGCCAGCCCGGCGCTGGCAGAGGTGCGCCGCGCGCTGGATGCCGGCGAGCTGGGCGAACTGCTGGGCATCGACATTCTGGTCAACTACGCCGCCTGGCCGCGCGCCTGGCAGGCGCAGGCCGACTGGCTGCGCCTGCGGGCCGAGGGCGGCTTCACCCGCGAGGTGATCTCCCACTTCCTGTTTCTCTCCGCGCGGCTGCTGGGGCCGCTGCGGGTTGTCTGGTCGCGCCCCGACTTCCCGAGCGACGAGCTGGCGGAGACCGCGCTGCTGGCGCGTCTGGAGGGGCCGGACGACGCGCCGGTCTCGATCCTCGGCACGGTCGGCGGCGCGCGGCCCGACCGTCAGGAGGTGACGATCCGCGGCAGCCGGCGCAGCTACCGCATCAGCGACTTCTACGAGCTGGAGGTGTCCGACGGCGGCGCCTTTGTCGGTGCCCGGACGGCGGCGGAAGACCCGCGCCAGGAGGCGCTGCAGGCGCAGCTCGACGCCCTGGCGGACTGGGCCGCCGGCCGGCCGCACCCGCTGGCGACGGTGGCCGAGGCCTTCGCCGTGCAGCAGTGGGTGGAGGCGCTGCTGGCCGGCGGTGAATAGTTGCAAATAAAAACGCCACGGGAAAACGAGATTTGACAAAGCCACGGGGGGGACCGGGGATGGACTACGTTTCGCTGGGCAAGACGGGTGTCAAGGTCTCGCAGCTCTGCTTCGGCACGATGTCGTTCGGCGGCGACGCCGACGCGGCGGAGGCGGAGCGGATGTACACGGCCTGCCGCGAGGCGGGGATCAACTTCTTCGACTGCGCGGACATGTATAGCCAGGGCCGGGCCGAGGAGATTCTGGGCCGCCTGATCGCACCGGAGCGCGACCAGCTCGTCATCACCTCCAAGTGCTTCAACCCCATGGGCCAGGGGCGTAACGACCGGGGCCTCAACCGCCGCCATATCCTGCGCGCCGTCGAGGCCAGCCTGCAGCGGCTGAACACCGACCGCCTCGACCTGCTGTTCCTGCACAAGTGGGACCCCGAGACGCCGCTGGAGGAAACCCTGCGCGCGCTGGAGGATTTGGTGCGCGCCGGCAAGGTGGTCTACACCGGCGCCAGCAACTTCGCCGCCTGGCAGATCGCCAAGGCGCTCGGCCTGTCGGCGCGGCACGGCTGGGCCGCCTTCGACGTGATCCAGCCGATGTATTCCCTGGTCAAGCGCCAGGCCGAGTCCGAGATCCTGCCGCTGGCCGCGGCCGAGGGGGTGGGCGTGATCACCTACAGCCCGCTGGGCGGCGGCCTGCTGAGCGGCAAGTACGGCCCCGAGCGCAAGCCCGCGCAGGGCCGGCTGATCGACAACAAGATGTACGCCAGCCGCTACAGCGAGGACTGGACCTACCGCACCGCGGCCGACTTCACGGCCTTCGCCCAGGCGCGCGGGCTGCACCCCGTCAGCCTTGCGGTCGCCTGGGCCGGAGCCCATCCTGCGGTGACCAGCCCCATCGTCGGGGCGCGCAATCTGGAGCAGCTCACCCCGGCACTGCGCTCGGTCGAGATCGACATGACGCCGGAGCTGCGCACCGAGATTTCGGCCCTGTCGCGCACCCCGGCGCCCGCAACCGACCGACTGGAGGAAGCGTGACCGGCGCCTCGCAACCCTCTTCGACCCGCACGGCGGACATCCTGATCATCGGCGGCGGCATGGCCGGCGCCTCGGCCGCGGCGGAGCTCGCGGCCGAGGCCAAGGTGCTGCTGCTGGAAAGCGAGGAGCGGCCGGGCCACCACGCCACCGGGCGCTCCGCCGCCATCTTCATCCAGAACTACGGCAACGCGGCGATCCGCCGGTTGAGCAAGGCCAGCCGGCCGCTGTTCGAGGCGCATCCCCTGGCCGAGGACGCGCGCAGCCTGCTTTCGGAGCGCGGCATCCTGTTCCTCGCCGACGCCGCGCAGGGCGCCGCGCTGGATGCCCTGCTGGCCGAGGGCGACGGCCTGGCCGAGATCGACGCGGCGGCGGTGCGCGCGCTGGTGCCGGCCCTGCGCCCGGACAGCTTCCAGCGCGCCGCCTACGAGGCCGACGCCATGGACATCGACGTCGACCGCCTGCACCAGATCTACCTGCGCCACCTGAAGCGCAGCGGCGGCGCGCTGGTCTGCCGCGCCGGCGTCACCGCGCTGGAGCGGCGCGGCGGCACCTGGCGGGTGGACACACCGACCGGCCGCTTCGAGGCGCCGGTGGTGGTTGACGCCGCCGGCGCCTGGGCCGACGCCACGGCCGCGCTGGCCGGCGTCGCGCCGGTCGGCCTGCGTGCGCTGCGCCGCTCGGCGGCGCTGCTGCCGCCGCGGGCGGGCTGGGCGGTCGACCGCTGGCCGCTGACCGGCGACGTGGCCGAGACCTGGTACATGAAGCCCGACGCGGGGCGCCTGCTGGTCTCGCCGGCCGACCAGGACCCGGTCGAGCCGCACGACGCCTGGCCCGACGACATGGTGCTGGCCGAGGGGCTGGACCGCTTCGCCCGGGTCTTCGACTACGAGGTGACCAAGCTGGAGGCCGCCTGGGCGGGCTTGCGCACTTTCGCGCCGGACAAGTCGCCGGTGATCGGCTTCGAGCCGGCGGCCGAGGGCTTCTTCTGGCTGGCCGGGCAGGGCGGCTACGGCATCCAGACCGCGCCCGCCGCCGCCCGCCTCGCCGCCGCGCTGGTCCTCGGCCGTCCGGTCCCGGCCGACCTGGCGGCCCTGGGCCTCAGCGCCGCCGACGTCTCGCCCGCGCGCTTTCGCTGAATCTGCTCTCACACAGTAACGTGAAAGCGATGTCTCGCGACCGGCGGAACCGTTGCGCGGTTCCATACGGTGGCAAATCGCTCTGGAGGCGCGCGCGGCTCAGCGCTGGGTCAGCTTGAATTCGATCCGGCGGTTGCGGCTGAGGGCCTCTGCGCTGGCGCCCTCGACGATCGGCCAGTGGTCGGCGAAGCCGGCGGCGACCAGGCGGTTGCTCGGCACCCCCTGGGCGATCAGGAACTTCACGACCTCGATCGCGCGGGCCGAGGAGAGCTCCCAGTTGGAGGGGAACTGCGGCGTGGAGATCGGTCGGCGGTCGGTATGGCCGTCGACCCGCAGCACCCAGTCGATGTCGTCGGGGATCTCGGCGGCGATGGCGTTCAGCGTGTCGGCCAGGCGGGCGATCTGGGACGCGCCCTGGGGCTGCAGCTCGGCCGAGGCGCTGGGGAAGAGCACCTCCGACTGGAAGACGAAGCGGTCGCCGACGATGCGCACGTCGGGATTGTCGCCCAGCACCTCGCGCAGCCGGCCGAAGAACTCGGAGCGGTAGCGCGCCAGCTCCTGCACCTTGGTGGCCAGGGCGGCGTTCAGGCGCTCGCCGAGGTTGGCGATCTGCACCTGCTGCTCGCGGTTGCGCGCCTCGGCCGCCTCCAGCGCTTCGTTCAGGGCGGCGAGCTGGGCGCGGAGCTGCACGAGCTGGCGGTTGAGGCGCGCCACCTCGCGCTGCGCCTCTTCGCTGAGGCGCTGCTGCTCCATGGCGAAGTCCTGGGTCTGGGCGAGCTGGTCGCGCGCCTCGGCCAGCGCGGCGCGGGTCGCGGCGCCGCGGTCGCGCAGCTCGGCCAGCTCCGCCTCCCGCTCGGCCAGGAACTGCTCCAGCTCGGCGATACGCCCCTCGCGTGTGCTCACCCGCTCCTGCGCGGCGGTCAGGGCCCGCGCCTTGGCGGCCAGTTCGGCCTCCAGCTCGGCCAGCTCGGCGTCGCGCGCCTCGACCCGCGCGCGCAGGGCGTCCAGCGCCTCGATCTGCGCGGTCAGCTCCTCCTCGCGGCTCAGCGCCTGGCGCTCCAGCCGGTCGATCCGCTCGGCCCGGGCCTCGGCCGTGGCGCGGCTCTCGGACAGCCGCGCCTCCAGCTCGGCGATGCGGGCGTCGCGCGCCCCCAGGGTCTCGCTCAGCTCCGCGCTCTCGGTCTCGGCGCGCGCCAGCCGCAGCTCCAGCTCGCTCAGCTCGGCGCGCAGGCGGTCGCGCAGGTCCTGCAGCGACCGCACCTCGGCGAGCTGCGCCTCGATGGTTTCGCGGTCGGCCTCGACGCGCTGCTGCGCCTCGCTCAACTCCGCGCTGCGTTCGCGCAGCTCGGCCTCGGTGCGCTCCAGGCGGTTGGCCAGCACGTCGCGCTCGTTGGTCAGGGCGGCCAGGTCGCCGGCCAGGCGGTCGCGCTGCTCGGTCAGGGCGGCCAGCCGCTCGCTCAGGGAGTCCCGCTGGGTCAGGGAGGCCTGCAGCTCGGCCGAGAGCTGCGAGACGTCGACGCGCAGGTCCTCGTTGGCCTGGCGCTCCAGGGCGAGCAGCTCGGACAGCTCGTTCAGGCGCGAGGTCAGCTCGGCCAGGCGGGTGTCGCGGCTGGTCAGGGCGGTGGAGAGGAAGAACTGCCCGACCATGAAGACCAGCAGCACGAAGACGAGGACCAGCAGCAGGGTGGCCAGGCCGTCGACGAAGCCCGGCCAGATGTTGGTGGCGCGCTCGCGGCCGGTGCGCGAGAGGTTGTACATGGGCGCCTAGCCTTCCGACTCCTCGGCCAGCGCGGCGATGGTCCGGGCCAGCAGGCGGATCTCGGCGCGGATCGCCTCGACCGTCTGGTCGCGGCCGCGGTCCATCTCGCCGGCGATGCGGGTGACGTTGAGCGCCAGGGTGCGGATATGGTCGCGCGTCGCCTCGTCCAGGCCGCCGCCGCCCAGCTCGCCCTCGCTGAGCTGCTGCAGCAGCGGCTTGATCGCGCTGTGGGTCTCGGCCAGGCGGCGCATCACCTCCTGCTCGGTGCGCATCTGCTCGGTCAGCACGCTCATGCGCTCGGTCAGGGTGGCCAGGTTGCGGTTGGCCTCCTGCCGATCCTCCTCGCCGCGCGCGATGGTGCGCTGCAGGGAGTCCAGGCTGTCGGCGGTGGATTCCAGCAGCGCCGTCAGGTAGGCGGGGACCGAGCCGTCGCCGGCGCCGACGCCCTCGCCGCCGCTGGACAGGCGGGTCAGGCCGGACAGCCACTCCTCCAGCTCGTTGACGAAGCGGTTGTGCGCCTGGCCCGACTGCAGCTCCAGGAAGCCGAGAACCAGCGAGCCGGCCAGCCCGAACAGCGAGGAGGAAAAGGCCGTGCCCATGCCCGACAGCGGCTGGTCGAGCCCGGTCTTGAGCTGGTCGAACAGCACCGCCGCGTCGCCGCCGGCCGAAAGGTTGGCGATGGTGTCGGCCACGGCGTTGATGGTCTCCAGCAGCCCCCAGAAGGTGCCCAGCAGGCCGAGGAAGATCAGCAGCCCGATCAGGTAGCGCGAGATGTCGTGGCTCTCGCTGATGCGGGTCTGGATGGAGTCGAGCAGGGTGCGCGTCGACAGCGCCGAGAGGGTCAGGCGGCCCTTGCGCTCGCGCAGCATGTTGGCCATCGGGCCGAGCAGGCGCGGCGGCGACATGGACTGCACCGAGCCGGGGAAGATCAGCCCGCCGCTGGCCTCGCGCTTGAGGTGCTCGAGGAAGGCCACCTCCGGGCGCAGCAGGATGACCTGGCGGATGGAGTAGCCGATGCCCAGCAGCAGGACGCCGATGATCATGCCGTTGAGCACGGCGTTGGCCAGGAAGGCCTCCTGCAGGCGCGGGAACAGCAGCGCCGCGGCGACCAGCACCAGGCCGAGGAAGACGGCCATGCGCAGCAGGTAGACGGTGGGGCGGGTCATGGCGTGGCGATCTCCTGGCTGGCTCCGATCGCCCCGATCACGACCGCCCAGAACATGATGCCGACGCGCGCTCCCTCGCCTGCGTCCCGCCGCCCTAGCGCGGCGCCGGGACGATGTCGACGCGGTTGGGCGGCCCGTCGGGCACGTTGTTGCCCAGCGCGCGCACGTCCATCCGGGTCGAGCGGACCCCCTGCTCGATCAGGAACTGGCGCACCGCCAGGGCGCGCGACAGCGACAGGCGGCGGGCCTGGTTGACCTGACTGCTGTCGCCGGCCGCGTAGGCCAGGAGCTGGATGCGCCGGTTCTCGTCGGCCTGCAGCTCCTGGGCGAGCCGGTCGAGCGCGGCGCTGCCGTCCGAGGTCACCTCGTCCTGCGCCTCGGTGAACATGATGCGGGCCATGACCTCCTCGCCGCCGCTCGCGGCGGCCGGGTCGGGCAGGGCGGCTTCCTGCGGTGCCGCGCTCTCGGGCTCGCCGTCGCGCGGCGCCGGCGCCGGGCTGGCGGGCGCGGCGACCTGCGGCTCGGCGGGCGCTTCCGGCTCGGGGGCGGCCTGGGGCGCGGGCGCAGCCTGGGAGTCGGCCTCGGCGCCGGGGCTCGGGGTCGGGGCCGGCGGCGGGGCCGGCGGCGCGGCCGGTGCGGCGGCGGGCGCCGGCATCGGCTCGGGGCTCGTCGGCTCGGGGCTGGCGGGCTCGGGGCTGGCGAGCTCGGGGCTTGCCGGTTCGGGGGGGGCGGACTCGGGGCTCGCCGGGGCGGCCGGCTGCGGCGCCGGGCTGGGCGTCGGCGCGGCGGCCTCGCGCTCCGGGGTGGCGCTGGGCGCGGACGTGGGGGCCGCTGCCGGGGGCGGGGCGGGCGTCGGCGTGGCGGGCTGGCTGGCCCGCTGCGGCGCACCGTTGGCGCCCTCGCGCGCCGCCAGGGCCTGGGACGGCAGCGGCGGCGGGCTGCCGCGCTCGGTGCGGGCCGGCGCCGCCGGGCGGGCAGGCGGCTGGAAGGCTTGCGAGCGTGGCTGGTCCATCCGCGGTTGGTCCATTTGCCCCTGGCCCCTGGCGGCCTGTCCCATCGGGGCCTGTCCCGCCTGCTGGGTCTGGTAGCCGGGCGCGAAGGTGGTGACCGGCGGGCGCGGCGTGGGGCTGTAGGCGCGCACGCTGCCGTAGGGCTGCACGCCACCGTAGGGCGGCGCGGCCGGCTGGCCGTAGGGCGCGCCGTAGCCCTGAGCGTAACCCTGAGCGTAACCCTGGCCCTGGCCGGAGCGGGTGACCGTTGAGCGCGGCATCTGCTGCGGCGGGTACTGCAGCCCGCCGGGCACGCCGTAGCCGCCCCCCATCATGCCGCCGCCCACGACGCCGCCGGCTGCCGGGGCGCCGGCCGGGGGAAAGCCCTGGCCGTAGGGGGCGGCGCCGCCGCCCAGGCTGTTGAGAAGCTGCTGATTGACGAAGACGTTGCCCTGGGCCGCCGCCGGGGCGCTCAGAGCCAGGCCGGCACCGAGCGCCAGGACGGCGCAGCCGCCGCGCCAGATCAGGCGCAGGCCGGTGGTGCGGCGCTGAAGCTTGCTGTAGTCGCTGCTCATCCTCGTTTCGCCCCCTGGCACCCGCGGTGCGCGTCGGCCTCTCTGCCGCCGGTCGTCTCGACGGGTCTTGTCACTTGTGGCTCCGGCGCCGAAAGCCCCGGCAATCGCAGCCCGCCGGACTCCGTGGCGCCCGAGACTCCGTGGCGCCCGAGACTCCGCCCCGGCCGAACCGGACGCCCCGACGGCGGTTTACACCAGTTCGCCCGTGCCGGGCAAACGCCCAGCGGGCGCCCGCGTCGCGAAGCGGCGCCCGCCTGGTCCGGCGGCGCGTCAGCCGGCGCTCGGGCGCGCGGCGCTCAGCAGGCGGTCCAGCGGGTCCTGCAGCTTCGGCGTGACCGCCAGGATCGAGGGGCTGTCCACCTTGTGGCTGCGGCCGCCGATCTCGGTCACCAGGCCGCCGGCCTCGCGCACCATGAGGGCGCCGGCGGCGATGTCCCAGGGCTGCAGGTTGCGTTCCCAGTAGCCGTCGTAGCGCCCGGCCGCCACGTAGGCCAGGTCCAGGCTGGCGGTGCCCCAGCGGCGCACGCCGGAGGAGACGGCCATGACCGCCTCCAGCTCGGCCAGGAACTGGCAATGGCCCGACACCCCCTTGAAGGGGATGCCGGTGGCGAAGAGACCCTCGTCCAGGCGCAGGCGCGAGGAGACCCGCAGCCGCCGGTCGTTGAGATAGGCGCCGGCGCCGCGCTCGGCGGCGAAGAGCTCGTCCTTGATCGGGTCGTAGACCACGCCGGCCACGACGTCGCCGCGCTCTTCCAGGGCGATGGAGATGGCGAAGTGCGGCAGGCCGTGCAGGAAGTTGGTGGTGCCGTCGAGCGGGTCGACGATCCAGCGCCGGGTCTCGCCGTCCTCCGGCTTCTGGCTGCCCGACTCCTCCATCAGGAAGCCGAAGCCGGGCCGGGCGCGCGCCAGCTCCTCGCGGATCGTCTTCTCCGCCTTGGTGTCGGCGGTGGAGACGAAGTCGGCCGGTCCCTTGCGCGAGACCTGCAGGTTCTCGACCTCGCCGAAGTCGCGGCGCAGGCTGCCGGCGGCCTTGCGGGCGGCCTTGATCATGACGGCGATGACGGGCGAGCGCAGGGACATGGGACGCTGAGGACTCCGGAGCGGCGGGACGAAGAAGGAAGGAAGCGGCGGGACGGGGGGCGGTGGGCCGGCGCGCGGTGGGCGGCCGGGCGATGGGCGGGCGCGGCCGCCGCCGGCTCAGTCCTTGGCGCGCTCCACGTAGCTGCCGTCGGCGGTGTTGACCACCACACGGGTGCCGGAGTCGATGTGCGGCGGCACCATGATCTTGACGCCGTTCTCCAGCACCGCCGGCTTGTAGCTGGACGAGGCGGTCTGCCCCTTCACCACCGGGTCCGCCTCGGAAATCTCCAGGGTCACCTGCTCGGGCAGCTCGACCGAGATGGGGCTGCCCTCGTAGGACTCGATCATCACCGTCATGCCCTCGGCCAGGAAGGGCAGCGGCTCGCCGACCAGCTCGCTGTTGACGGTGATCTGCTCGAAGCTCTCGTTGTCCATGAAGGTCAGCATGTCGCCGTCGGCGAAGAGGAACTGGTACTCGTGCTGGTCCAGGCGCACGCGCTCGACCG
The DNA here is from genome assembly GCA_965233705.1 of Algihabitans sp. Taxonomy (GTDB): domain Bacteria; phylum Pseudomonadota; class Alphaproteobacteria; order Kiloniellales; family DSM-21159; genus Algihabitans. Next base: position 169,670 of record CBDDTF010000003.1, read on the forward strand.
TCTCGTCGGCGCGGAAGCGCTCGTTCAGCTTGGTGCCATCGCGCACGTCCTTCAACTCGACCTGGGCATAGGCGCCGGACTTGCCGGTCTTGGTGGCCTGCACCTTGACCGCGCGCAGCAGGCGGCCCTTGTGCTCGATGATGTTGCCGGGGCGGATGGCGTTGCCGTTGATCTTCATCGGTTGCGACCTCGGGAGTTCGGGATCGGGCGACCGCCGGCGCACGGTCCGCGGAGCGGCCGGCAGGCCGGCGCGCCGCCGCGACGCGGCTGGGTCTAGAGAGACTGGCTCGGACTTGAGGCGCCGCCGATATAACCGCTGCGCGCCCCGCTGGCAACGGGGGTGACCCGGCGGACCGGCGTCAATCCCGCGTCCGCGCCCCGGCGTAGCATGCTTCCTCGGCGTAGTAGTCCTCGAAGCCCACGCGCTCGCGCAGCTCGGCGAAGTCCATCAGCAGGCCGCTCGGGTGGGTGCCGCTGCGCAACGCCGCCAGGGCGTCGCGCTGGGCGCGCATGGCGGCCGACAGCAGGGTCAGGGGGTAGGCGGCGATGGCAAAGCCCAGGGCCTCCAGTTCCGGCGGGCCGAGCAGCGGCGTGTCGCCGCCCTCGACCAGATTGGCCATCTTCCAGCCGGGCACCTCCCGGGCGACCGTCTCCATCTCCGCCGCATCGCGCGGCGCCTCGACGAAGAGGATGTCGGCCCCCAGGTCGGCGAAGCCCTGGGCGCGGGCGATGGCCTCGCCCAGACCCTCGCCGTGGCGGGCATCGGTGCGCGCCAGGATCAGCAGGTCCTGGCCGCGCGCGCGGGCCGCGTCGCGGGCGTCGACGGCGGCGCGGATGCGGTCGAGCGCCAGTTCGCGCGGCACCACCTCCTTGCCGCGGGTATGGCCGCAGCGCTTGGGCGCCACCTGGTCCTCGATCATCGCCGCGGCGAAGCCGGCCTGGGCGTAGCCGGCGATCGTGCGCTTGACGTTCAGCGCGTTGCCGTAGCCGGTGTCGGCGTCGCCCAGCACCGGGATCGAGACCGCCGCGGTGATGTTGCGCCCCTGATCCAGCATCTCGGCGTAGGAGATCAGGCCGGTGTCCGGCGCCCCCAGCCGCGCGGCCGAGACGGCGAAGCCGCTCATGAAGGTCAGGGGGAAGCCGGCCTGCTCGACCAGGCGGGCCGAAAGCGCGTCGTAGCAGCAGGGCATGACCTGCAGGCCGCCGCCCTCCAGCAGGCGGCGCAGCTTGGCTCCGGGCAGGGCGGCGCTGGCGTCGGGGGCGTCGGGCACGTCGGGCACGACGGCGTCGTCGGGCATTGGCGATCCTTCTGGCTCTGGCCTTCTGGCTCTGGCGGGGCGGGGCCGCGTCGCCGCTACATCCTGAACGGAATGTAGAGCGCGATGTCGGGCACCAGGAAGATGATCACGACGGTCAGCAGCATCAACGCCAGGAAGGGCCAGACGCCGCGCGCCACCTCGCCCATGCCGGCCTTGCCCACGGCCTGGATGACGTAGAGGTTGAGGCCGACCGGCGGCGTGATCAGCGCGCATTCCACCATGATCACGAAGAAGATGCCGAACCAGATCGGGTCGATGCCCAGCGCCGCCAGGGAGGGGGCGAGCACCGGCACCATGATCAGCATCATCGATAGCGCCTCCAGGAACAGGCCCATCAGCACCAGCACCAGCGCGACGACCAGGATGAACAGCGCCGCCTCGTCGACGTTGCCGGCGATCAGCGCCGAGATGTCCTGCGGGATGCGGTAGAGCGTGATGGCCTTGCCGAAGACCTTGGCGCCGGCGACGATCAGCAGGATGGTGACCGTGGTGCGCATGGCGTCCAGGGTCGCCTCCTTGAGCAGTGCCCAGGTCAGGGTGCGCAGCACCAGGCCGGTGATCACCAGGCTGGCGGCGAAGCCGATGGCCGCCGCCTCGGTCGGGGTGAAGGCGCCGGCGTAGATGCCCCAGATGATCAGCGCGGCCAGCGCGAAGGTCGGCGCGGCGCGCAGCAGCGTCGTCTTGCGCTCGGCCCAGCTCGCCTTGTCCAGCGGCGTGAAGCCGCCGCCGAATTTGGCGTAGAGCATGGAGAAGCCGACGAAGAGCCCGACCAGCAGCAGGCCGGGGCCGATGCCGGCCAGGAAGAGCTGGATCACCGACTCCTCGGTGATGAAGCCGAACACGATCATCGGGATCGACGGCGGAATCAGGATGCCCAGCGTGCCGCCGGCGGCCAGCAGCCCCAGCACGAAGGGGCGGGCGTAGCCGCGCTTGAGCATCTCGGGGATCGCAACCGTGCCGATGGTTGCCGCCGTGGCGACGCTGGAGCCGGAGATCGCCGCGAAGATGCCGCAGGAGACGATGGTGGCCACCGCCAGGCCGCCGGGCCAGTGGCCGACCCAGGCCTGCACCGCGGCGAAGAGGTCGCGCCCCACGCCGCCCTTGAGCAGCACGTTGGACATCAGCAGGAACAGCGGCACGGCCAGCAGGATGAAGTTGTCGATGGTCGACAGCAGGCCCTGCGGCACCATCAGCGGCGAGAAGCCGCCGAGCAGCAGCATGGCCGCGCCGAGCCCGGCGAGCGCGAAGGCCACCGGCACGCCGGCCAGCAGCAGGCCGAAGAGCGCGAGCAGGACGAGCAGGGTTTCCATGGTGGTGTCCTCGCCCCGGCCTCAGTGGGCGCCGCCGGGCGAGTCACCGCCGCCGAGCCCTTCGGACTCCGGCGTGCGGCCGCCGCGCAGCAGGCGGAGGATCTCGACCAGCGCCTGGGCCAGCAGCAAGGCGAAGCCCAGCGGCACGGCCGCCTCCAGCAGCCCCTGCGGCAGGTCCAGCATGGTCGCCGTGGTGCGCCCGCGCGCCAGGGAGTCGGCGGCGATCGCCCAGCCGTACCAGAGCGCGATGCCGCTGAGCGCGGCGACCACGGTCAGCGCGACCAGCTCGGCGCCGCGCCGTCCGGCCGGGCCGAGGCGCCCGGTGACCAGGGTGATGCTGATGTGGCTGCGCCGGCGCAGCAGCGCCGCCATGGCCAGGAAGGTGCCCCAGACCAGGAAGACGCGGCTCAGCTCCTCGGCCCAGATGGTGGGAGCGTTGAAGAGATAGCGGGCCACCACCTCGTAGGTGATCATCGCCGCGGTGGCGAAGAACAGCCAGGCGGCGAGCTGGGCCAGCAGGTCGTTGAGGCGGTCGAGCAGGCGGAACATGGGGACCTTGGCTGCCGAAAGGGAGGGCGGCGCGGGGCGCGGCCGCGCCGGCCGGACGCGGCCCGGCGACACGATCCGGTCCTGCGGTGGACCGGCGGCGCGCGGTGCGCGCGGGGGCAAGCGGGGCAGGTGGGGGGCCAAGCGGGGGACGGCCCGCCGGCCCGGCCCTCGGGGACGGCGGTCAGTTGCCGGCGGACTCGCGCAGCGCCAGCGCCGCCTCGTAGACCTCCTGACCCAGCGCTCCGGAGTCGGCCAGGTACTGGTCGATCACCGGCTGGGCGCCGGCGCGCCAGGCCTCCACCTCCTCGGGCGAGAGCTCGTAGATCTGCATGCCGTTCTCGCGGGCGGCGGCATAGGCCTCGGCCTCGATCTCGGCGATGCGCTCGCGCACGGCGGCGTCGGCCGTGGCGGCGGCGGCCTGGATGACCTCCTTGTGAGCCTCGGGCAGGCCCTGCCAGAAGTCCTCGTTGACCAGCACGACGAACTCGATGTCGGCGTGGTTGGTCACGGTGATCCAGTCCATCACCTCCCAGAGCGAACGCGACTTCACGCCGGACACGCCGGTCATGCCGACGTCGACCGTGCCGCGCTGGTAGGCGAGGTACTGCTCGGAGCCGGATATCAGGGTCGGCGCGCCGCCCACCGCCTCGATGAAGCTGCCCAGCGTCTTGCCGAACACGCGGACCTTCTTGTCCTCCACGTCGGCCGGAGTCTTCAGCGGCTCGTCCTGCGAGAGCATGATGGCGCCGCCGTAGGCCTGCCACCAGAGCACCCGGCTGCCGGTATCCCGAATCGCCGCGTCGATCTTGCTCCGCACCGGGCTGTCCGGTGCGGTGGCCGCGCGCACCAGCTCTTCGGAATTGAACATGAAGGGCATGTAGAAGATGTCGACGGCGGGGATGTCGCCGACGAAGCGGGTCAGCGAGGCCACGCCCATCTCGATCGCGCCGGACCCCACTGCCTGGGGCACCTCGCTGTCCTTGTAGAGCTGCGCGGAGTCGTAGATCTCGACCGCGATCTCGCCGTCCGAGGCGCTCTCGACCTCCTCCTTGAACAGCAGCAGGTTCTGGCCGAGGTGGCTCTTCACCGGGAGCTGCAGGGTGATCCGCAGCGTGGTCTCGGCCGCCTTGGCCGGCACGGTGGTCGCCGGCACGGCGAAGGTCAGCACAGTGGCGAAAGCGGCGGCGGCGAAAGCCGCGCCCTTCAACGGCTTCATCGGGTGTCCCTCCCAGTCGGACCTGACGACCCGGCGGCGCGCCTTCGTTTGTTGCGTGGGCGGCTCGCCGGGGGCAGGAAAACTACCCGCCGGGCGGGGGCGGGACAAGCCGGGAAATCGCGCCGCGGGGCGTGTGCGCTGCATACCCGAGAATGGAGGCAAGGCGCCGGTCGGTCGGTGCCGCTGCGGGCGCGCCGCCGGGCTCTGGCAGGGTGGGCCCGGGCAGGGTGGGCCCGGGCAGGTATGGGGTCGGAGGGGGCGGGCCCGGGCGGGTCTCGCCGGTCAGGTCCCGCTTTCGCCCGCCTTGGCGTCGAACAGCGCGTTGAAGGCCCGCACCGCTTCGGCCGGCCCCTCCGCATGGTCCCAGACCGCCCGGCCCACGGCCAGGAAGTCGGCCCCGGCGTCGATCAGCGCGGGGGCGCCTTCCAGGTCGACCTCGCCCCAGGCGACGCAGGGGACCTCCATCATCTCGGCCCACCAGGCGATGGTCTCGCGCGCCTGGGCGTCGAAGCTGACGTAGTCGCAGTCCAGCTCGCCGGCCACCATCGCCAGGTGGCGCGAGTCGCCGCAGTCGGCGCCCAGGATGGCGTCGCGGCCGAGCGCCCGGCGCACCGCCCGCAGGCTGGCCGGGCGCGCCTCCAGGTGCACGCCGTCGCAGTGGTGGGCGTCGGCGACGTCGCAGCGCCCCTCGACCAGCACCGCCACGTCGGCGGCCTGGGCCACCGGCGTCAGGGCCGCGGCCAGGGCGTTGAGCGTCTCGTCGCTCACGTCGCCGCGGATCAGCAGGCTGGCGACGTCGCCGCCGGACAGCGCGGCCTCCAGCTTGCGGCGGAAATCGTCAACGGAAACGCCGCCGGACTCGAAGTCCGGCGGCGTGACCAGATAAAGGCGGCAGCGCATCGGCGCTTCTGGCTCCGGATCAGGCCTTGCCCTGATAGATCTTGATGATGGTGTCGAGCAGCTGCAGCGCCTCTTCGCGCGGGCGCTGGAAGGTGTTGCGGCCGATGATCGAGCCGGTCGCGCCGCCGTCGCGGATCGCCCGGATCTCGTCCAGCAGCGCGTCGGTGCCCTTGGCGCCGCCGCCCGAGAAGACCACCAGCCGGCGCCCCGCGAAGCAGGACTGCACCACGTGCTCGATGCGGCTGGACAGGTTGGCGACGTCGATCTGCTGCGCCTCGTAGATCTTCTTGGCCTCGGCCTGCTCGATCACCTCCGTCGGCGGCTTGACCTTGATGATGTGGGCGCCCAGCAGCGCGGCCATGTGGGCGGCGTAGGCGGTGATGTCGACCGCCGTCTCGCCGGCCTTCGACAGCTCGCCGCCGCGCGGATAGGACCAGACGACCACCGCCAGGCCGACGGCCTTGGCCTCCTCGGCCAGCTCGCGGATCTCCTCCATCATCTCGAACTGGTAGTCGGAGCCCGGATAGATGGTGAAGCCGACCGCCGCGCAGCCCAGGCGCAGGGCATCGTCGATGCTGCCGGTGACGGCCTGGTCCTTCTCAGTGGCCAGCGAGTTGGAGGAGTTGAGCTTAAGGATCGTCGGGATGGCGCCGGCGAAGCTGTCGGCGCCGGCCTCCAGCATGCCCAGCGGCGCGGCGTAGGCCGACAGACCGGCGTCAATGGCGAGCTGGTAGTGGTAGTGCGGGTCGTAGGCCGGCGGATTGGGGGCGAAGCTGCGGGCCGGGCCGTGCTCGAAGCCCTGGTCGACCGGCAGGATGACCAGCTTGCCGGTGCCGCCCAGCTTGCCCTGCATCAGGATGCGCGCCAGGTTGGCCTTGGTGCCCGGACAATCGCTCTCGTAGTTGGCGAGGATCTTCTTGACCCGCTGGGTGATGCGCATCGCGCTGCCCTTCCCCTTTTCCTGCTGTCTGACGACCGAGCCGCGCCAGGCGCCTCGCAGGGCCCGCGCCCTTGGCCGCGGTCCCTGAGCCCAGTCCCTGCGCGAGGTGAATAGCGAAGCGTTCGCGCCATTTCAACGGCGCTGAGCGCCGGCGCCCTCCTTGTCCTCCGCCGGGCCGAGCCGCAGCCGCGCCGCGACGGCGCTGGCCGGGTCGGGTTCGCCCCAGAGATCGACGGCGGCGGGCGCGCTGCGCCAGAGCGTGCCGCCGGCCGCCTGCAGGATCGCCTGCAGCTTGGCGGCGACCGGCGCGGCGCCGCGAAAGAGCAGCAGAGTCAGGCCGCTGCGCAGGGCGGCCAGGGCCAGTCCGGGGGCCTCGTCGGCGTCGACCAGCAGCCGCGCCCAGGGCGCCAGCCCGCGCGCGCGCAGCGTCGCCTGCAGCTCGGCCCAGTAGAGCGGGCCCTGCGCGAAGAGGGCGCTGTCGGGCGTGACCAGCAGAACCGGGCGGCCGGCCGCCGCCGCGGCCTCGGCGGCGGCCAGCGCCTGGGCCCGGTCGTGGATGCGGAAGGCGGGCGGCGCGTCGATCGCGGCGGGCTCGGGGCTCATGCCGCCGCCGAATCGCCGGACGTCAGCCAGCCGGCGGCGCGCAGGGCGGGCCGGTAGGTGCGGCCGACCGGAACCTCGCGGCCGTCGATCAGGCGCAGCCGCCAGCTCTGACCCTGGCGGCGGGCGCCGGCCACGGCGTCGGCGGCGACCCAGAAGGAGCGGTGGACCCGCCGGCCGCGCCCGTTCAGCTCCTCGGCCGCGTCCTCCATGCGGCAAAGGATTACGGCGCTGCCCTCGCTGGTGTGGATGCGCAGGTAGTGGTCCTCCATCTCCAGGAACAGCAGCCGCCCGGACAGCCCCGCCGGCCAGCGCCGGGCGAAGCCGGCGCCCGCGTCCGCCGCCGTCGCGTCCAAGGCCGCGTCGATCGCCCGATCGGCCGCCGCCGCCGCGCGGTTCGAGCGCGCCACCGACCAGGCGTAGCCGGGCAGCGTGATCGCGACGGTGACCAGCAGCACCTGCCAGAAGACCGTCGCCGGCGCGGCCTCCAGCGGCGCGGCGGTCAGCCAGGCCAAGCCGTAGACGACGGCTACGGCGGCCGGCGCGACGGCGAGGCTGGCGAGCAGCGGCAGGCTCAGCGTGGGCCGCGGCAGGCGCGGGGCGGGCGCGCGCACGAGGCCGCGAATCACGCCCTCGGTCAGCGCCCAGTTGACCCAGACCGCCGGCACCCAGAAGCCGACCCGGCGCCAAAGCGGCAGGTCGTAGGTGCCGAACGGCCCCAGCCCGGCCAGCAGCAGGCCGACCAGAACCGGCAGCACGGACCAGCGTGCCAGGAAGCTCAGCCGTTCACGCATCGTGACCGGCAGTCTAGCACGCCGTTGGCGAATTTCCCTTCGCCTTCCGCGTAATTCGACTGGCCCGCAGGGACGAGACCGGCGATCCGGATGGGGGCACGCAGCCCCTGCCACAAGACCGGAGCCCAAGCCATGACCCTCGCCGCCCTGCTGCTCGCCGTCCACATCGCCGCCGGCACCGCCGCGCTGCTGGCCGGCCTACTCGCGCTGCTGCGCGCCAAGGGGCGGGCCGGACACCGCCGCGCCGGCCGCGTCTTCGCCGTCTCGCTGGCCCTGGGGCTGGCGAGCGCGCTGGGCCTGGCGCTGCTGCGGCCCAATCCCTTCCTGCTGACGATCGCGCTGTTCAGCGGCTACCTGCTGGCCACCGGCTGGCGCCGCGCACTGCGGCGCCGGGCCAGCGGGGCCGGCGCCGTCGATTGGGGTTTGGCGGCGGCCATGGGGCTGCTCGCCGCCGGGATGCTCTGGGTCGGCGGCGGCTGGCTCGCCGGGGCCGAGCCCTTCGATCTGGCGGCCAGGGAGGCCAGCCAGGCCGCTGTGCTGCTGGCCTTCGGCGGCCTGGGGCTCGGCTTCGCGCTGGCCGACCTGCGTTGCGCCGCGCGGGGCGGGGGCGCGGGGACGGCGCGCATCGTGCAGCACGGCGCCCGCATGGGCGGCGCCTTCATCGCCACGGTCACGGCGGTGGCGGTGGTCAACCTCTCCGGCCTGCCGGAGCTGCTCGTCTGGCTGGGGCCGAGCGCCCTGCTGTCGCCCCTGCTGGCCTGGGTCACCGCCCGCGCCCTGCGCGCGGCCCCGCGTTCGCCCGGCGCGCCCGCGCCGTGACGCCCGCCGTCCGCAACGCGAAACGGCCGGACCCGCGGGCCCGGCCGTTCGCTTGTCGGCTGTCCGGCCGCGCCGGCGGTCTACACCAGGGCGCCGAAGGCCACCGCCGTGTCGCACATGCGGTTGGAAAAGCCCCACTCGTTGTCGTACCAGGCCATGACCCGGCCGAAGGTCTCGCCCAGCACCTTGGTGCCGCCGCTGTCGAAGACGGAGCTGGCCGAGGAGTGGTTGAAGTCGACCGACACCAGCGGCGCGGCGTTGACCTCGAGGATCCCCTTGAGCTGGTTGGAGGCGGCGGCCTCCTGCATGGCGGCGTTGATCGCTCCGGCGTCGAGCGGCTTGCTGGAGGTGAACTTCAGGTCCACCAGGCTGACGTTGGGGGTCGGCACGCGGATCGCGACGCCGTCCAGCTTGCCGTTCAGCTCCGGCAGCACCAGGCCGACGGCGCGCGCCGCGCCGGTCGAGGTGGGGATCATCGACAGCGCCGCAGCGCGGGCCCGGTGCATGTCCTTGTGCAGCGAGTCGACCGTGTTCTGGTCGCCGGTGTAGGCGTGGATCGTGGTCATGAAGCCCTGCTCGATCCCGAAGGTCTGGTGCAGGACGTGGGCCACCGGCGCCAGGCAGTTGGTGGTGCAGGAGGCGTTGGAGATGACCGTGTGCTCGGCGCTGAGCTGGTCGTGGTTGACGCCGTAGACGACGGTCAGGTCGGCGCCCGAGGCCGGGGCCGAGACGACCACCTTCTTGGCGCCGCCCTGCAGGTGTGCGCCGGCCTTCTCCTTGGAGGTGAACAGGCCGGTGCACTCCAGCACCACGTCGACGCCCAGGTCGCCCCAGGGCAGCTTGGCCGGGTCGCGCTCGGCCAGCACCTTGATCTCCTTGCCGTCGACCGTGATCGAGGACTCGCCGTGGCCGATCTCGCCGGGATAGCGGCCGTGCACCGAGTCGTAGGTCAGCAGGTGGGCGTTGGCCTCGGGCGAGCCCAGGTCGTTGATCGCCACGAACTCGATGTCCGTGCGCTTGGATTCCAGGGCCGAGCGCAGGACCAGGCGGCCGATCCGCCCGAACCCGTTGATGCCCACGCGAACTGCCATCGGCTGTCTCCTTCGTTGTCTCGATCCGTCAACGCGGGCGGCGCAGCGAGCGTTGCGCGCCCCTCGATACCATGCCGGCTCAAAGCGATGCGATCCGCCCCGGCGACTCACCAAAGCGAGTCGCTCGGGCCGGACATCGCTCTAGAGCCAGGCCTTGACTGCTTCCACGACGCCCTCGGGCGTGATGCCGAAGTGCTTGTAGAGCTCTTCGTACTTGCCCGAGGCGCCGAAGCCCGGCATGCCGACCACCGTGCCGTCGAGGCCGACCCAGCGGTGCCAGCCGAAGGGCGCGGCGGCCTCCACGGCGACCTGGAGGGTCCCCGGGCCCAGCACCTCGTCGCGGTAGTGCGCCGGCTGCTCCAGGAACACCTCCCAACTGGGCATGGAGACCACCGCCGTCGAGATCCCCTCGGCCTGGAGCTGCGCGCGCGCCTGCAGGGCGATCTCCACCTCCGAGCCGGAGGCCAGCAGGGTGACCTGCCGCTGGCTGTCGGCCGGCGCCAGGATGTAGGCGCCCCAGGAGCAGTAGTTCTCGGCGACATGCTCGCCGCGCACGGTCGGCAGGTTCTGGCGGGTCAGCGCCAGCACGCTGGGGCCATCGGTCTTCAGCGCCAGCTCCCAGCACTCGGCGGTCTCCACCGTGTCGGCCGGGCGGAAGACCTTGAGGCCGGGGATCGCGCGCAGTGCGGCCAGGTGCTCGACCGGCTGGTGCGTCGGGCCGTCCTCGCCCAGGCCGATGGAGTCGTGAGTCATCACGAAGATCGCCCGCTGGCCCATCAGCGAGGCCAGGCGGATCGCGGGGCGGCAGTAGTCGCTGAACACCAGGAAGGTGCCGCCGTAGGGGATGATCCCGCCGTGCAGCGCCAGGCCGTTCATGGCCGCCGCCATGCCGTGCTCGCGCACGCCGTAGTGGATGTAGTTGCCGTGGAAGGACTCGGCGTTGACCACCGTCATGCCCTCGGCCTTGGTGCCGTTCGAGCCGGTCAGGTCGGCCGAGCCGCCGATCAGCTCCGGCAGCGCGCCGGTCAGCAGGTTGAGCACCTTCTGCGAGGCGACGCGGGTGGCCACCGAGGGCGCCTCCGAGACGACCTCCGCCTTGTAGGTGGCGATCATCTGGTCGAGCCCCTCGGGCAGCTCGCCGGCCTGGCGCCGGCGGAACTCCGCCTGCTCGGCGTCGGGCGCCGCGGCCAGCTTGGCATCCCAGGCGGCCGAAAGCGCGGCGCCGCGCGCGCCGATCGCGCGCCAGGCCTCGAGGATCGGCGCCGGCACGGTGAAGGGCGCGGCGTTCCAGCCCAGGGTCTCGCGGGCGGCCGCGATCTCCGCGTCGCCCAAGGGGGCGCCGTGGGTGGCGGCGGTGCCCTGCTTGTTCGGCGCGCCGAAGCCGATCACCGTCTTGCAGGCGATCAGCGAGGGCTTGTCGCTGGCCTTGGCGGCGGCGATCGCCGCCGCCACCGCGGCCGGATCGTGGCCGTCGACGCGGCGCGCCTCCCAGCCGCAGGCCTCGAAGCGCGCGATCTGGTCGTCGGAGCAGGCCAGGGCGGTGCTGCCGTCGATCGAGATGGCGTTGTCGTCGAACAGCACGATCAGCTTGTTGAGGCGCAGGTGCCCGGCCAGGCTGATCGCCTCGTGGCTGATGCCCTCCATCAGGCAGCCGTCGCCGGCCAGGCAGTAGGTGTAGTGGTCGACCAGGCTCTCGCCGAAGCGCGCGGCCAGCAGCCGCTCGGCCAGCGCCATGCCGACCGCGTTGCCCAGACCCTGGCCCAGCGGGCCGGTGGTCGTCTCGATGCCTGCGGCGTGACCGTACTCAGGGTGACCGGCGGTGCGGCTGCCGAGCTGGCGGAAGTTCGCCAGCTCCTCCATGGTCATGTCCTCGTAGCCGGTCAGGTGCAGCAGGCTGTAGAGCAGCATGGAGCCGTGGCCGGCCGACAGCACGAAGCGGTCGCGGTCGGGCCAATCAGGGCGCTTCGGGTCGAAGTTCAGGAACTGGCTGAACAGCACCGTGGCCACGTCGGCCATGCCCATGGGCATTCCCGGGTGACCGCTCTTGGCCTTTTGCACGGCGTCCATCGAGAGGACGCGGATCGCGTTAGCCATCTCGGCCAGGCTGGTGCCGTGGGCGGTCGGGTCGAAATCGTGGCGCGTGTCGGCCACCGCGTCCTCCTGGTTCGCCCGCACGTCAGCGTCTCGCGCGGCGTTCGCGCGGGCCGTGGCACATCTTACGACTCGTCTCGCGGCCGCGGCGGCGCGTCGCAACTGCCTGCCGTCCCCCCGAGCGCGGCGCGATCCGGTGTCCCTTCTCGACGGCGGGGGAGCGGGCCTGCACGGGCGGCCGCAGCGCGTCCGGGGCAGGGGAGAAGATCCCGCGACCGTCCCCCTTCCAGACTGCGGCGCACAATGCCCAGGCCGCCCCCGGCGGTCAACCGCGCATCAAGCCGCGCCGCGCCGGCCGATGCGGGATGGCCGCCGGGCGCCAGAGGCCCGCCAGAGGCCCGCCAGAAGCCCGCCCGATGCCCGCCAGATGCCCGGCCGGGGCCCGGCATGAGCGCGGCAGAAGCATTGACCCCCCGCGCCGCGCCTCAGTAGCTTAGACGGCATCATGAGCGAAATCGACGACGCCAGCCGCCACCTCGAAGCCGCGCTCGCCCGCCTGGACCGGGCGGTGGCGCAGCGTCTTGCCGCCGGCGCGCCGCCGGCCGGGCCGGATGCGGAAATGGCCACGGCCCTGGCCGAGGCCCAGGCGGAGTCGCAGCGGTTGCAGACCCTGGCCGGCGACGTCTCGCGCCGCCTGGACGAGGCCATCGCCCGGATCGACCGCGTGCTGGAGGGCTAGGCGCGGATGGCGCAGCTCACGATCAAGATCAACGGCCGGGCCTACCAGATCGGCTGCGAGGACGGGCAGGAACAGCATCTCGAGGGGCTGGCCGCCTACATCGACGGCCGGGTGCAGGAGCTCGCCGCCTCGGTCGGCCAGGTCGGCGAGGCGCGCCTGCTGGTCATGGCCAGCCTGCTGATCGCCGACGAGCTGGCCGAGGCGCGCAGCCGCGCCGCCGCCCCGCAGCCGGCCGGCGAGAGCGCGGCGGCGGCCGCCGCCGCCGTGGAGACCGCCGCCGCCGAGCGGCTGGAGCAGGCGGCCGCGCATCTGGATTCTGTCGCCGCCCGCTTGGAAGCGGGGTGATCGCTGCCTATTCTCTAGCGTCCGCGGACACCGCGGAGGGGGGCTGGCTGCGAGGTGCGTCAGGTCCCAACGGCCATCGCGGCTCCCCCCTGACCATGAGTCCGATCCCGTCATGACCCGGCCGCTGCCGACCGACACCGCCAAGGCGGAGCTGCGCCGCGCCCTGGCGGCGCGCCGCCGCTGCGCCGCCGCGGCCGCGCCGGACGCCGCCGAGGCGGTCTGCGCGCGCGCGCTGGCCGGGCTGCGGCTGCCGCCGGCGGCAGTGGTCTCCGGCTACTGGCCGCTGCGCGACGAGCTGGACCCGCGGCCGCTGATGCTGGCCCTGGCCGCGCGCGGCCACCGCTTGGCCCTGCCGGTGGTGACGGGCAAGGCGCGGCCGCTGCGCTTTCGCGCCTGGGCGCCGGGCCAGGCGCTCGTCGCCGCGGCCTTCGGCACCCAGATCCCGCCGGAGGGCGCCGAGGAGATCACGCCGCAGGTGCTGCTGGTGCCGCTGCTGGCCTTCGACCGGCGGGGCTGCCGCCTGGGCTACGGCGGCGGCTTCTACGACCGCACCCTGGCCGGACTGCGCGCCGCCGGCGGCGTGCTGGCCGTCGGCCTGGCCTACGCGGACCAGGCCTGCGCGGCGCTGCCGGTCGAGCCGACCGACCAGCCGCTGGACGTGCTGGTCACCGAACGCGAGCTGCTGACGTTCGCCTGAGCGTGCAGCCGGACCGAAAGGAGGGAACATGCGCGTCGCGTTTCTGGGCGACATCGTCGGGCGGTCGGGGCGGCTGGCCGTCACCGAGCAACTGGGCGAGCTCCGGCGCAAGCTGGACCTGGATTTCGTCGTCGCCAACGGCGAGAACGCCGCCGGCGGCTTCGGCATAACCGAGAAGGTTTGCGAGGAGCTGTTCGCCGCCGGCGTCGACGCGGTCAGCGGCGGCAACCACTCCTGGGACCAGCGCGAGGCGCTGTCCTACATCGAGCGGGAGCCGCGGCTGCTGCGGCCGGTCAACTTCCCGGCCGGCACGCCCGGGCGCGGCGCCGCCGTCTTCGAGGCGCGGCGCGGGCGCAAGGTGCTGCTGGTCAACGTGATGGGTCGCGTCTTCATGGACCCCCTGGACGACCCCTTCGCCGTCGTGCAGCGCGAGCTGGCGCGCCACACCCTGGGGGCGACGGTCGACTTCGCGCTGGTCGACATCCACGCCGAGGCGACCAGCGAGAAGATGGCGATGGGCCACTACCTGGACGGCCGGGTCTCGCTGGTGGTCGGCACCCACAGCCATGTGCCCACGGCCGATGCCCAGGTGCTGCCGGGCGGCACGGCCTATCAGACCGACGCCGGCATGTGCGGCGACTACGATTCGGTGATCGGCGTGCAGAAGGAGGTGCCGCTCCAGCGCTTCACCCGCAAGCTGCCGACCGAGCGGATGCAGCCGGCCGAGGGGCCGGGCACGCTCTGCGGCGTCTTCGTCGAGACCGACGACCGCAGCGGCCTGGCGTGCCGGATCGAGCCGATTCGACTCGGCGGGCGGCTGAAGCCGGCGCTGCCCGATCCCGCCCTGGCGGCGGAATAGCCGTCGTCAGAGCTGGCCGGCGACGCGCAGGTAGCGGGAGATTTCCTCGTCCAGCAGGCCGGCCCGGGCGGCGAGCTCGTCGGCGGCGGCGCTGGCGTTGCGCGCGGCCGCGGCGCCGTCCGCCTGGGTGGCCGCGCCGAGCAGGGCGTCGAGGGCGGTCAGGCTGGACTGGCGGGCGAAGTCGTCGACCAACTGGGCGGCGCGCTCGACGTTGCCGCTGGCGAGATCCTCGGCCAGCTCGCTGGGCAGGGTTTGGGTCGGCAGCGCCATCTTTTCGCCTCGCAGATCTTACAGGCCGGCCCGACAGGGGCGACACGGACGCCGGTCGGTGCGCCGCAGGGGCAGGCCGCAGGAGAGTGCGGCCTGCAGCCTTAACGTCGGCTTAACGCGCGCGCCGGACGCCACCGCGGCACCGCGCTGCGCCGGGGCTTCAATCCGGGGCCGCAGCCTGCTAGAAGCGCGGCACTCATAATACCGGGCGCGGTCGGGGTGCGCGGGCCGGCGTCGGTGCCGGAGACGATCTTTGTCCCGTGCCGTCGCCTGTCTAGATATGGTATAGCCCCAACAGTCATCCGGCAGGATGTAGGACCTAAAGAGTCATGGCAGGTCATTCACAGTTCAAGAACATCATGTTCCGCAAGGGCGCGCAGGACAAGAAGCGCGCCAAGGAATTCGCGCGGCTGAGCCGCGAGATCACCATCGCGGCCAAGTCGGGCCTGCCCGACGCCGACAAGAACCCGCGGCTGCGGGCGGCGATCCAGGCGGCGCGCGGCGCCAACATGCCGAAGGACAACATCGAGCGGGCGATCGCCAAGGCGACCGGCGGCGACGACGGCGCCGACCTGGACGAGGTGCGCTACGAGGGCTACGGCCCGGGCGGCGTGGCGATCATCGTCGAGGCGCTGACCGACAACCGCAACCGCACCGCCTCGGAGGTGCGGGCCGCTTTCTCCAAGCACGGCGGCAACCTCGGCGAGACCAACTCCGTGTCCTTCATGTTCAATCAGGTCGGCCAGCTCGTCTATCCGGCCGAGGTGGCCGGGGCCGAGGAGGTCTTCGAGGCGGCGGTCGAGGCCGGTGCCGAGGATGTGGTCAGCTCCGAGGAAACCCACGAGATCCTCTGCCCCGCCGCGGACTTCGCGGCGGTGCGCGAGGCGCTGAGCGAGCGCTTCGGCCACCCGCGCGAATCCGGGCTGACCTGGAAGCCGATGAGCACCACGCCGATCCAGGACGAGGAGCAGGCCGGCAAGCTGGTCCGCCTGCTGGGCGTGCTGGACGACAACGACGACGTGCAGCAGGTGGCGGCGAACTTCGAGATCGCCGACGAGGTGCTCGAGCGCCTGACCGCCTGAGCCCGGCCCGCGGCCGGCGCGGCGCCAGGAAGGGGGACGACTCAGAATGCGCGTGATCGGGCTCGATCCCGGGCTGCGCCAGACCGGTTGGGGCGTGATCGAGGCCGAGGGCAGCCGCCTCAGCCACGTCGCCAACGGCGTGGTGCGCTCCGACGACGCGCGCGACCTGGCCAACCGCCTTGTGCAGTTGCGCCAGGGCATCGCGGCGGTCTTCGCCGAGTTCGCGCCGGACCAGGCGGCGGTGGAGGAGACCCTGGCGAACCGCAACCCGGGCTCGACCCTGAAGCTCGGCATGGCGCGCGGCATGGCCCTGCTGGTGCCGGCCGAGGCCGGTATCCCGGTCGCGGAGTACCTGCCGATGATCGTCAAGAAGTCGGTGGTCGGCACCGGCCACGCCAAGAAGGATCAGGTGGAGATGATGGTCACCCGCCTGCTGCCCGGCTGCCGCATCGCCGCGGCCGACGCCGCCGACGCCCTGGCCGTGGCGATCTGCCACGCGCACATGGCGGCGACCGGCGCGGCCTGGGGGCGCGGCCGGCGCGATGCCTTGCAGCCGCAGGGGGCGCGATGATCGGCAAGCTGACCGGCCTGGTCGACTCCCTCGAGGAGGACCGCTGCATTGTCGACGTCGGCGGTGTCGGCTACCTCGTCTTCGCCTCGGCCCGCACCCTCGGCCAGCTCCAGGCGGGGCAGGGTGTCGCGCTGCTGATCGAGACCCACGTGCGCGAGGACCACATCCACCTCTTCGGCTTCGCCGAGCGCGGCGAGCGCGAATGGTTCCGCCTGCTCTCCACCGTGCAGGGCGTGGGCGCGCGGGTGGCGCTGGCCATCCTGTCGGTGCTCTCGCCCGACCAGCTTGCGACCGCCGTGGCGGCGCAGGACAAGGCGGCGGTGGCGCGGGCCAACGGGGTGGGCCCGAAGCTGGCCGGCCGCATCGTCGCCGAGCTGAAGGACAAGGCCGGCGCGCTGGTCTTCCACGGCGGCCAGCCGGTCGCCGCCGCCGCGGGCGGCGAGGGCGCGGCCGCGCCGCCCACCGCCGGCGCCGACCTGGCGCAGACCGCCGAGGACGCCGTCTCGGCCCTGGTCAACCTCGGCTACAAGCGCAGCGAGGCCTTCGCCGCGGTCGCCGCCGCCGGCCGCGAGCTGGGCGGCGAGGCGGAGCTTGACGCCCTGATCCGGGCCGGGCTGCGGGAGCTGGCGCCATGAGCGAGGCCCGCGACGCGCGCGAGGCGCGGATGGTCAGTCCCGAGTATGCCGGCGCGCAGGACGCCGGCGCCGACACCTCGCTGCGGCCGCAGAGCCTGGAGGACTTCGTCGGCCAGGCGCAGCTCCGCGCCAACCTGCGAGTCTTCATCGAGGCCGCCAAGGCGCGCGGCGAGTCGCTCGACCACGTGCTGTTCTACGGCCCGCCCGGCCTGGGCAAGACGACCCTGGCGCAGATCGTCGCGCGCGAGCTGGGGGTCGGCTTCCGCGCCACCAGCGGCCCGGTCATCGCGCGGGCCGGCGACCTAGCGGCGATCCTGACCAACCTGCAGCCGCGCGACGTGCTGTTCATCGACGAGATCCACCGCCTCTCGCCGGCGGTGGAGGAGATCCTCTATCCGGCGATGGAGGACTTCGAGCTCGACATCATCATCGGCGAGGGGCCGGCGGCCCGCTCGGTGCGCATCGACCTGCCGCCCTTCACCCTGATCGGCGCGACCACCCGTTCCGGCCTGATCACCCGGCCGCTGCGCGAGCGCTTCGGCATTCCGCTGCGCCTGCAGTTCTACACCCCTGATGAGCTGGAGCTGATCGTCGGGCGCGGCGCCCGGGTACTCGAGATGGCGCTGACCTCCGAGGGGGCGGGGGAGATCGCCCGCCGCTCGCGCGGCACGCCGCGGGTGGCCGGCCGGCTGCTGCGGCGGGTGCGCGACTTCGCCGCCGTCGAGGGCGCCGCCGAGGTCGACGCGCGCATCGCCGACGGGGCGCTGCAGCGCCTGGAGGTCGATGCCCGCGGGCTGGACGCCATGGACCGGCGCTATCTCGGCTGCCTGGCCCACAACTACGGCGGCGGGCCGGTGGGGGCGGAGACCCTGGCCGCGGCGCTGTCCGAGCAGCGCGACGTGATCGAGGAGGTGATCGAGCCCTATCTGCTCCAGCAGGGCCTGCTGCAGCGCACGCCGCGCGGGCGACTGCTGACCCGCAGCGGTTTCGCCTACCTCGGCCTGGAGGCGCCCAAGGCGCTGGTCGAGCAGCTCGAGCTGCTGGGCGGCGGTGCGCCGGCCGCGGCCGGCGAGGAGGCGCCGGAGTGACGCCCACGCCGCCCACGCCCCCCGAGCTGCTGCCCAACTCCGGCCGCTTCGAGGGGGGCGAGCACGTCCTGCCGCTGCGCGTCTACTACGAGGACACCGACGCCGCCGGCATCGTCTACTACGCCAACTATCTGAAGTTCGCCGAGCGCGGACGCAGCGAGCTGCTGCGCCTGCTGGAGATCGACCAGATCGCGCTGCGCGAGCGCGAGGGGCTGGCCTTCGCCGTGCGCCAGGCCAGCGTCGACTACCGCAGCCCGGCGCGGCTCGACGACCTGCTGCTGGTGCGCTCGCGCCTGACCGAGCTGGGCGGCGCGCGCCTGGCCGCGCGCCAGCGGGTGGAACGCGACGGCCGGCTGCTCGCCGAGGTCGGGGTGCGGGTCGCCTGCCTGCGCCTGACCGATGGCAGACCGGGCCGAATTCCGCCACATATCCGTCAAACCCTCGCGCCACTGTGCAAACCGGAAACCTAGGAGTATCCCGGGATATGGAGAACGAAGCGGTTCAGGTCGTCGGCGCGGCCGCTGGCGCGCACGACTTGTCCGTCTGGGGGCTGTTCCTCCAGGCCGACATTGTCGTGAAGATCGTCATGCTGATGCTGATCGCCGCCTCGATTTGGACGTGGGCGATCATCTTCGACAAGGGGCTGCGGATGCGCCGGCTGCGCCGCCGCGCCGAGCAGTTCGAGGACAGCTTCTGGTCGGGCGGCTCGCTGGACCAGCTCTACGACCGCATGGGCGACAGCGCCGGCGATCCGCAGACGGCGGTGTTCATGGCCGCGATGCGCGAGTGGCGCCGCTCCAGCGCGCGCGGCCACCGCTTCGACGGCGAGCACGGCCTGGCGGTGCGCGACCGCATCGAGCGAGTCATGGACCTGACCATCGGGCGCGAGATGGAGCGGCTGGAAAAGCGCATGACCTTCCTCGCCTCGGTCGGCTCCTCGGCGCCCTTCATCGGTCTGTTCGGCACGGTCTGGGGCATCATGAACGCCTTCACCTCGATCGCCGCCGAGGCCAACACCTCGCTGGCGGTGGTCGCCCCCGGCATCGCCGAGGCGCTGTTCGCCACCGCGCTCGGCCTGGTGGCGGCGATCCCGGCGACCATCGGCTTCAACAAGCTGAACAGCGACCTGACCCGCTACGGCCAGCGGCTGGAGTCCTTTGCCGGCGAGTTCTCGGCCATTCTCTCCCGCCAGCTCGAAGAGGCGAGCTGAGCCATGGCGGCGGCCCTGATGAAGCGCGCCCAGCGCGGGCGGCGGCGGCGCGGCGCCCGCTGGTCGCCGATGAGCGAGATCAACGTCACGCCCTTCGTCGACGTCATGCTGGTGCTGCTGATCGTCTTCATGGTCACGGCGCCGCTGCTGACCGTGGGCGTGCCGGTCGACCTGCCGAAGACCGAGGCGCGCAACATCTCCGAGCCGGTCGAGCCGCTGGTGGTGACTGTGGATGCGCGCGGCGACGTCTACATTCAGGAAACCCCGGTCGAGCTGGGCGTGCTGGTGCCGCGCCTGGTGGCGATCA
Source organism: Algihabitans sp. (assembly GCA_965233705.1). Lineage (GTDB taxonomy): Bacteria > Pseudomonadota > Alphaproteobacteria > Kiloniellales > DSM-21159 > Algihabitans. The sequence continues at coordinate 189,102 of CBDDTF010000003.1, forward strand.
CCGACAACAAGCCGGACACCCGGATCTACATCCGCGGCGACCGCAACCTGCAGTACGGCCGCGTGATGCAGGTGATGAGCACCATCAATGCCGCCGGCTTCACCCGGGTCGCGCTGATCGCCGAACTGCCGGCGCCGGGCGAGACCGTCCAGTAGCCGGCGGAGCGGGAGCGGCGCCGGCCAGCGGGCCGGCGACGTCGCAGACCAGACGGCTGAGAACGAGGGAGCTTCCGTCACCGTGACCTTCGCGGCCTCGACCGCACAGGATGGCAGCGGCATGACCGCCGGGCTGATCGGCTCGGTGGTGCTGCATCTCGCCATCTTCGCCCTGGCGGCGGTGGGCCTGCCTCGGCTCAGCGAGCGCGAACCCATCGCGCCGGTGGTTTCGGTCGACCTGGTCACGGTCGACCAGCTCGCCGAGATGGCCGCCGAGACCGAGGCGGAACAGGCCGGCACGCCGGACGCGCCGGAGGTGCAGCAGGCCGAGTCGAGCCCGGCGGAGCCCGCCGAGCCGGCCCCGGCCCCGCAGGCCACGCCGGCCGAGGCGCCCCAGGCCGAGGCGCCCCAGGCCGAAGCTCCCCGGGCCGACGCACCGGCGCCGGCGCCGGCGGCCGAACCCGAGGCGGCGCCGGAGGCGGAGTCGGTGCAGGCCGCCGAAGCGCCGCCCGCGCCCGCCCCGGAGGCGCCGCCGCCGATCCCCGAGCCGGCCCCGGCGCCGGAGAGCCAGCCGGAGCCGGTGCCCGCGCCCGAGGCGCCGGAGGTGGTGGCCGAGACCCCGCCGGAGCCGGAGACGGCGCCCGCCGCCGAGGCCCAGGTGGCCGAGGCGCAGCCGGCCGAGCCGGAGCCGCAGGCGGCCGAGCAGGCCTGGATGTCCGGCGTCACGCCGCCGATGCCGCAGCGCCGCCCGCAGGTGGCCGAGCGCCCGCAGCCCGAACCGGAGCCCGAGCCCGAGCCCGAGCCTCAGGAGGAGCCGCAGGACCGGCTGCAGTCGGTGCTGCGCAACGTGCTGAAGAATCGCGAGGAGCCGCAGCCGCAGCCGCGCGAGACCCAGCAGGCGGCGCGGCCCGGCGCCGGGCGCAGCCAGCCCTCCCAGGCGGTGGTCAACCAGCTCGGCCAGATCATCCAGAACAAGATGGCCTACTGCTGGCGCTTCGATCCCGGCGCGCGCAACGCCGACGAGCTGGTCGTGGTGATGGACATCGAGCTGACCCGCGAGGGCTACATCATCGGCGAGCCGGACTTCGCCGACGAGGGGCGCCTGCGCAACGACCGCTTCTACCGCGCCGCCGCCGAGAACGCGCGGCGCGCCGTGCTGGAGTGCGAGCCCTACACGGAGCTGCCGCAAGGCCAGTACGATGTCTGGAAATCCATCCGCCTTCGTTTCGACCCACGGCAGATGTTGGGAGGATAGCCCCGTGACCTGTCACCGCCGTACGTTCGCCGCCCGGTTCTCCTCCGACCGGCCCGCCGCCCGGTTCATCGCCGGTCTCTTCGCTGCCACCCTGGGCTTCCTGGCGATCGCGCTCGTGCTGCTGGCCGCCGCGGCGCAGCCGGCGCGCGCGCAGTTGACCGTCGACATCGTCAAGGGCTTCGCCGAGCCGCTGCCCATCGCGATCACCGACTTCAACGCGAGCGAGGGCGAGCAGGCGCGCATCGGCGCCGACATCGCCCAGGTGATCTCCGACAACCTGGCCCGCTCCGGCCTGTTCAAGCCGATCGACCAGCGCGCCTTCATCCAGGACGCGGCCAGCGTGCAGAACGGACCGCGCTTCGCCGACTGGCGCCTGATCAACGCCAAGGCGCTGGTGAGCGGCGGCGTGGAGACCAATCCCGACGGCCGCCTGCGGGTCTCCTTCCGGCTGTGGGACGTGCTGGCCGAACAGCAGATGACCGGGCTGGCCTACGTCACCACGCCGGCCAACTGGCGGCGCATCGCGCACATCATCTCGGATGCGATCTACAAGCGCCTGACCGGCGAGGATGGCTACTTCGATACGCGCATCGTCTACATCGCCGAGAGCGGGCCGCAGGACCGGCGCGACAAGCGGCTGGCGATCATGGACCAGGACGGCGCCAACCATCAGTTCCTGACCGACGGCACGCACCTGGTGCTGACCCCGCGCTTCTCGCCGACGACCCAGGAAATCACGTACTTGTCCTACGAGAATAACAGGCCGCGGGTGTATCTGCTCGACCTGCAGACCGGGCGCCGGGAGGTGCTGGGGGACTTCCCCGGGATGACCTTCGCGCCGCGGTTCTCGCCCGACGGCAACAAGGTGATCATGTCGATGGCCGAATCCGGCAACAGCGACATCTACACGATGGATCTCAGGACCCGGCAGGTGCGCCAGCTCACCTCGAGCGCGGCGATCGACACCTCGCCGTCCTACGCGCCCGACGGCACGCAGATCGTGTTCAACTCCGACCGGGGCGGGGCGCAGCAGCTCTACGTGATGGAGGCCGACGGCTCCAACGTCCGCCGCATCTCCTATGGCGAGGGGCGCTACGCGACGCCCGTCTGGTCGCCGCGCGGCGACCTGATCGCCTTCACCCGCATGCACCAGGGCAGCTTCTACATCGGCGTGATGAAGCCCGACGGCACCGGCGAGCGGATGCTGGCCAGCGGCTTCCTGGTGGAGAGCCCGACCTGGGCGCCCAACGGGCGGGTGCTGTCCTTCTACCGGACCGAGCGGGCGACCTCCCAGGGCCAGCAGCGCAGCCGGCTCTACACGATCGACCTGACCGGCTTCAACGAGCGGGAGGTAATCACGCCGCTCGATGCCTCGGATCCGGCCTGGTCGCCCTTGATTCCGTGAGAACGCCCTCGATATATTGCGGCGCAACGACGCGGAATCGTGCGGATCGGCGTTGGGGGGCGGGGTCCAGCCTGAATTCGACCCACGTGCGTTCGACCCAAGGCAAGCCGTCGGCGAGCAGCAGAGAACCAGCCGTTCGGGCCGAGATCGTGCAACCCGAACATCACACAAGGGGACTGTTACCATCATGAAGCTGAAGTTCGTTCTGATCGCAGCGGCGGCGCTGGCGCTGACTGCTTGCGAAAGCGCGCCCGAAGAGCAGGCTGGTCCGCAGACCGGGGCTTCGTCCACGACCTCGACGCAGGCCGCGCCGACCACCGCGGTCGAGCCGGGCTCGCGCGAGGAGCTGGTCCAGCAGGTCGGCGACCGCGTGTTCTTCGCCTTCGACTCCTCCGAGCTGAGCCCCGAGGCGCGCAACACCGTCGACAAGCTGGCCGCCTGGCTGCAGCGCAACCCGAACGTCAGCCTGACCATCGAGGGCCATGCCGACGAGCGCGGCACCCGCGAGTACAACCTGGCGCTGGGCGAGCGCCGCGCCAACTCGGTGCGCCAGTACCTGATCGCCCTGGGCGTCGCGCCGAGCCGCCTGGGCACCATCAGCTACGGCAAGGAGCGGCCGGCCGTGCTCGGCTCCAACGAGGCCGCCTGGGCGCAGAACCGCCGCTCGGTCTTCGTGCCGGGCTGAGGTCCGGTGGCGGGCGCGGTGTTTGCGACCCGCCGCACCTGAGCTCGCGAAGTCGCCCGTCGCTGCCTGCCGGCGACGGGCGCTTCGTGTCTCTGGGGGGCTTTCGCGGCGGCCACCGCCGCGGTCTCGGCCCCAATTTGGCCAAGATCGCCGTGCCTTGATACCGGGCGGCCGCCGGGGCAGGCTGTTGTGTCGAGCCCTCCGGACAGCGGGCCAGGTAGGGTCCGCCCGCGCCGTCTGAGACGACCAACCCGGGAGCGCCGTCTCGCCATGTCGATTCCGTCCTCCACTGCCCGCCGCGCGCGACCGGCCCTGGGACTGTGTGCGCCGCTGGCCGCTCTTCTGCTGCTTGCCGCGCCGGCCCAGGCCGAGACCGCCGCGCCCCCGATGCAGGAGCTGACCGAGCTGCAGGCGCAGGCCGCCGCCGCCGGCCGCGACCGCCGGGCGCTGCAAACCCAGCTCGCCCAGGCGAGCGGGCTGACGACCGCGCAGGCGGCGGAGTTCGAGCGGCGCCTGTCCGGCCTCGAGCGGGAGCTGCGTGGCCTGACCGGCCGGCTGGAGGACCTGGACTTCCGCATCCGCCAGCAGCAGCAGCGGCTCGACCGCTTCGAATCGGAGACCAAGGCGCGTCTGTTGCGGCTCGAGCAGGGCCAGCCGGCGCCGGCCGAGACGCCCAGCGCCACCTATACGCCGCCCGGTGACACCCAGGGCGAGACCGCGTCCGGCCGCGGGACGAGCGGAGGGCAGGTCGCCGGCGCCGACGGCGGCGGTCAGCCGGGGCCGCTGCAGCCGCGCTCGCTGGGCACGATTCCGGACCAGGGCACGGCCGGCGGCCAGCAGGGCGGTCAGGCCCGGGGAGGTCAGACCCAGGGCGGGCAGCCGGGCCAGGATCGGCAGCAGGCCCTGGCGCCGACGCCGGAGCTGCCCGAAGGCGACCCCCAGGCCGCCTACGACACCGCCTTCGACCTGCTGCGCCGCATGGACTATCCGGCGGCCGAGGCGGCCTTCAGCCAGTACCTCGAACTCTATCCGGACAGCGACCTGGCCGGCAACGCCAAGTACTGGCTGGGCGAGACCCACTATGTGCGCGGCGACTACGAGACTTCGGCGGTGGTTTTCGCCGAGGGCTACCAGGACTTTCCCGACAGCAGCAAGGCGCCGGACAACCTGCTGAAGCTGGGCATGTCGCTGGCCAACCTGGGGGCCACCCAGGATGCCTGCGCCACCTTCGCGGAGCTGCAGCGCCGCTATCCCGATGCCGCCCCCACGATCCTGCAGCGCGCGCAGCGCGAGTCGGGCCGTCTCGGCTGCTGACGACGGGCCGGTCGGCGCCGCCGAGGCGGCCCGGCTGTTCGCCGCCTGCGGGCCCTTCGAGCCGCAGCCGCAGCTTGCCGTCGCCGTCTCCGGCGGGCCGGATTCCCTGGCCCTGGCCTGGCTGCTGCAGCGCTGGCTGCGACCCCGGGGCGGCCGGCTGCTGGCGCTCATCGTCGACCACCGCCTGCGCCCCGACTCGGCGGCCGAGGCGCAGGCCACCGCGGCCCGGCTCGCCGCCCACGGCATCGCCAGCCGGATTCTGGTCTGGCAGGCGGGCGGCCGGGCCGACCAGGCGCGCGGCGGCCTGCAGGCGGCGGCCCGGGCGGCGCGCTACGCCCTGCTGACCGAAGCCTGCCGCGCGGCCGGGCTGCTGCACCTGGCGCTGGCGCACCACCGCGACGATCAGGCCGAGACGCTGCTGCAGCGGGCCGCGGCGGGCAGCGGGCCCGACGGCCTGGCCGGCATGCCGCGCCTGGCCGAGCATGCGGAGCTGCGGCTGCTGCGGCCGCTGCTGGCGCTGCCCAAGGCGCGGCTGGTCGCCACCTGCCGGGCCGCCGGCCTGGACTTCGTCGAGGACCCGAGCAACCGCGACCCGCGCTTTGCCCGGGCCCGGCTGCGCGCCCGCGCCGGGCGGCTGGCCGAGGCCGGGCTGACGCCGGCGCGGCTGACGGCGGTGGCCGGCGCGGCGGGGCGGGCGCGCGCCGCGCGCGAGCGGCGCACCGCCGCCCTGCTGGTCGAGAGCGTGTCGCTGCACCCCGCCGGCTTCGCCCGGATGGGCGCCGCGCTGCCGGCGGCGGCCGACGAGCTGGCGCTGCGCGCGCTCTCGCGCCTCGTGAGCTGCCTGGGCGGCGGCGCCTGGCCGCCGCGCGGCGGCCGCGTCCAGCGCGCCCTGGAGCACCTGCGCCGCGCGCCGCGGCGCCCCCTGACCCTCGGCGGCTGCCGCATTCTGCCGCACCCGGGCGACGCCGGCGGCTGGCTGGTGCTGCGCGAACCGACGGCCGTGCCGGTCGCGATCGCCCCGGGGCAGAGCCTGTGGTGGGACGGGCGCTTCCAGGTGGGGCTGGGGAGCGGCGAAGCCACCGGACTGTGGGTCGCCGCGTTGGGCGAAGAAGGCCGGCGGGCGCTGGCAGGAGCGCGCACGGGGCCGGCCGCACCGGGGCTGCCGCGTGCGGTTCATGGCGTTCTGCCGGCGTTCATGGACCTTGACGGTCCGGTGGCGGTGCCCCACCTCGCATTCACGCGCCCTGGACGCGATCCGTGCAGCTTCGTCTGCCGCTTTCGTCCGCGACGCCCCCTGAGCCGGGCGAGCTTTACAGTTGCTTAGTGCTCGGGGCACATTATGTACGATGGACGGGCTAGCGCCGGGAGCGGGCATCGGCCCCGTCGACGAAGGGAACGCGACGTGAATTTCAGCAGAAACGCTGCTCTCTGGATCATCATCATCCTGCTGCTGTTCGCCCTGTTCAGCCTGTTCCAGGGATCGCCCGGGCCGAGCAGCAACAGCCAGGTCGCCTACTCGACCTTCCTCGACCGGGTCGAGGACGGCAACGTGCGCGAGGTCACGATCCAGGGGCGCCAGATCGAAGGCGTCTACAACGACGGCACGCGTTTCTCGACCTATGCGCCGGACGATCCGGGCATGGTGGAGGACCTGCGCAGCAACGGAGTGCAGATCAACGCGGCGCCGACGGAATCGGCCTCGCCGCTGCTGCAGATCCTGATCTCCTGGTTCCCCATGCTGCTGCTGATCGCCGTGTGGATCTTCTTCATGCGGCAGATGCAGGGCGGCGGCGGCAAGGCCATGGGCTTCGGCAAGTCCAAGGCCAAGCTGCTGACCGAAAAGCAGGGGCGGGTGACCTTCGACGACGTCGCCGGCATCGACGAAGCCAAGGGCGAGCTGGAGGAGGTCGTCGAGTTCCTGCGCGACCCGCAGAAGTTCCAGCGTCTGGGCGGCAAGATCCCCAAGGGCATGCTGCTGGTCGGCCCGCCGGGCACCGGTAAGACGCTGCTGGCCCGCGCCATCGCCGGCGAGGCCAACGTGCCCTTCTTCACCATCTCCGGCTCCGACTTCGTGGAGATGTTCGTCGGCGTCGGCGCCAGCCGCGTGCGCGACATGTTCGAGCAGGGCAAGAAGAACGCCCCCTGCATCATCTTCATCGACGAGATCGACGCCGTCGGGCGCCATCGCGGCGCCGGCCTGGGCGGCGGCAACGACGAGCGCGAGCAGACGCTCAACCAGCTCCTGGTCGAGATGGACGGCTTCGAGTCCAATGAGGGCGTGATCCTGATCGCCGCCACCAACCGGCCGGACGTGCTGGACCCGGCGCTGCTGCGCCCCGGCCGCTTCGACCGCCAGGTGGTGGTGCCCAACCCCGACGTGCTGGGCCGCGAGCGGATCCTGCGCGTGCACATGCGCAAGGTGCCGCTGGCCCCCGATGTGGAGCCGCGGGTGATCGCGCGCGGCACGCCGGGCTTCTCCGGCGCCGACCTGGCCAACCTGGTCAACGAGGCGGCACTGATCGCCGCGCGCGCCGGCAAGCGGGTGGTCACCCACAACGACTTCGAGAACGCCAAGGACAGCCGAGCGCCGCTCGATGGTGATGAGCGAGGAGGAGAAGGAGCTGACCGCCTATCACGAGGCGGGCCATGCCCTGGTCGGCCTCTTCGTGCCGGGCAACGACCCGCTGCACAAGGTGACCATCATCCCGCGCGGCCGCGCGCTGGGCGTGACCATGAACCTGCCGGAAAAGGACCGCTACGGCTACAAGTTGTCGGAGATCACCGCCAAGCTGGCGATGATGTTCGGCGGCCGCGTCGCCGAGGAGCTGATCTACGGCAAGGAGAACATCACCACCGGCGCCGGCAACGACATCCAGCAGGCGACCAACCTCGCCCGCCGCATGGTCACCGAGTGGGGCATGTCCGAGAAGCTGGGGCCGCTGCGCTACAACGAGAACCAGGACGAGGTCTTCCTCGGCCACTCGGTGGCGCGCCAGCAGAACATTTCGGAGGCCACCGCGCGGCTGATCGACGAGGAGGTGCGGCGGATCATCGACGAGGCCGAGCAGAAGGCCAAGCAGATCCTGACCGACCACATGGACGACCTGCACCGCCTGTCCAAGGGACTGCTGGAGTACGAGACCCTTTCGGCCGAGGAGGTGCAGCGGGTGCTGCGCGGTGAGACCATCGACCGCAGCGAGCCGACCGACAAGCCGCAGCAGCCCAGCGGCGGCCGGCGCTCCTCGGTGCCCTCCAGCGGGCGACCCAAGGACGGCGGCATCGGCCCCGAGCCGGAGCCGGCCGAGTAGCGGTCCCGCCTTCCGACACGGTGCCCGCGCGTCGCGGCGCCGCCGGCGCCAAGCGCCCCCGCAGAAGGCTGCGGGGGCGCTTTTGCGTGGGCGTGCCCGAACCGCCGCGCCGAACCGCCGCTCCGAACCGCCGCTCGGGGCCGCCGCTCGGGGCCGAGACGGGCGCAGGGGCCGCCGGCTCGGCCTAAAGGCACGCGGCGGCGTTGGGCACGGCGCCGCGGGCCAGGCCGGCGGTGTCCAGCCCGGCGGGCAGGGCGCCGAAGTGGCCGCTCCACCCGCCGGCCAGCCGGCTGGCGACGAAGGCCTCAGCGACGGCGGGGCGGGCGTGGCGCAGCAGCAGGCCGGCCGAGAGCGCCAGGGCGATCCGCTCGACCAGGGCGCGGGCCCGGCCCTCCTGGCGCTCGGCGGCGGCCAGGTCCGGCTCCAGCGCCGCGACGAAGGCGTCGTAGCGGCGGTCGGCCCCCCCGGCCAGCCGCAGCTCGTCGAGCAGCGCGGGCACGCAGTCGGGCTCGCGCCGGATCGCGCGCAGCACGTCCAGGCAGATGACGTTGCCGGTGCCTTCCCAGATGCCGTTGAGCGGCGCCTCGCGGTAGAGCCGAGCCATCGGCCCCTCCTCGATGAAGCCGTTGCCGCCGTGGCACTCCAGCGCCTCGCTGACGACGGCGGGGGCGCGCTTGCCGTTCCAGTACTTGGCGACGGGCGCGCCGATCCGCCCGATCAGGCGCTCGGCCTCGCTCTCCTCGGCCCGGTCGAGCGCCGCCACGAAGCGGAAGCCCAGCCAGGTCGCCGCCTCCACCTCCAGCGCCAGATCGGCGATCACCGCCGTCATGATCGGCTGGTCGATCAGCGCCTTCTGGAAGGCGCGGCGCTGCGCCGTGTGGTGCGCCGCCAGCGCCAGGGCGCGGCGCATCAGCCCGGCCGAGCCGACGCCGAAGTCCAGGCGGGTGTAGTGGTTCATCGACAGCCCGGCGCGGATGCCGTGGCCCGGCTCGCCGATCAGCCAGCCCAGCGCGCCGCGGAACTCCACCTCGGAGGAGGCATTGGAGCGGTTGCCGCACTTCTCCTTCAGGCGTTGGAGCTGCAGCCGGTTGCGGCTGCCGTCCGGCAGCCAGCCGGGCACCAGGAAGCAGGAGACCCCTTCCGGCGTCTGCGCCAGGGTCAGGAAGACGTCGGAGTGGGGCACGGAGAAGAACCACTTGTGCCCGACCAGCGCCCAGGAGCCGTCGGCGTTGGGCTGCGCCACCGTCTGGGTCTGGCGCAGGTCGGAGCCGCCCTGCTTCTCCGTCATCGCCATGCCGCAGGTCGCGCCGCTCTTGCCGGCCGCCGGGCCCTGGCGCGGGTCGTAGCGCGGCGACAGCAGCCGCTCGGTCCAGGCGCCGGCGACCTCGGGGTTGGCGCGCAGCAGCGGGATCGCCGAATAGGTCATGCCGATCGGGCAGCAGATGCCGTTCTCCCCCTGGTTCCAGAGGTAGGAGAGCGCCGCCCGCGCCACCTGGGCACCGGGGCGCGCCGCGGTCCAGGCCAGCGCGTGGGTCTCCTGGCCGATCGCCAGGCGCATCAGCTCGTGCCAGGCGGGATGGAACTCGATCTCGTCGATCCGCCGGCCCCAGCGGTCGTGGCTGCGCAGTTCCGGCCCGTGGCGGTTGGCCAGGCGGGCCAGCGCCTGCACCTCGGCCGAGCCGACCGTGCGCCCGGCCGCCGAGAGCCGCTCGGCCGCCCAGTCGGCACCGAAGGTGGCGGCGACGCGGCGCAGCACCGGATCGCCGGCGTAGGCGTCGCGCTCGACCAGCTCTTCGGGTTGGTTGAGCACCTCATGGGTTGCGTAGCCATGGCGGTCGACACCGGCAAGCGTCCCGACGGCCCCGTCTGCCGCGGTGGCGGCCGATATCTCGGTCATTGCAACACTCCTCCCGCTGTCTCGTTTTACGGGATGGTGGCAGAAAGCCGAGGGTGGCGACAGGGTGCCTGGACGGACGCCGACCTTTTGCGCTACCCCCAGCCTCCCGCCGGCCCCTACGACGCCTGCCTGGATCGGATCGCGCCATGACCGCCCCCTATCTTCTGCCTCGTGCCCTGACCCGGCGGCCCTCGCCCCAGGGCCTGCCGGTCGCCGGACGGCTGCAGGCCGCGATGGTCGAGCGGCTGCACCGCGCGCGCGCCGCCGAGCTGCTGGACCCCGGCGCGCTCGCCTGGGACCTGCACGAGCGCCTCGAGCTGCTGGCGGCGCCGCGGCCCGACTTCGCCGGCATTGCGCTGGACCGACCTGTGGTCATGGGCGTGGTCAACGTGACGCCCGACAGCTTTTCCGACGGCGGCGAGCGCTTCGACGCCGACCGCGCCGTCGAGGCCGGTCTGGCGCTGGCCGAGGCGGGGGCGGCGATCCTCGACGTGGGCGGCGAGTCGACGCGGCCGGGGGCCGAGCCGGTGGCGGTGGCCGAGGAGCTGCGCCGGGTGCTGCCGGTGGTCGAGGCGCTGGCCGGGCGCGGCCTGACCGTTTCCATCGACACCCGCCGGCCGGAGGTGATGCGCGCCGCCGCCGGTGCCGGCGCGGCCATTCTCAACGACGTCACCGCCCTGGCCGGCGATCCGGCCAGCCTGACGACGGCGGCCGAACTGGGCCTGCCGGTGGTGCTGATGCACATGCAGGGCGAGCCGCGCAGCATGCAGGCGGCGCCGCACTACGACGACGTGGCCCTGGACGTGTTCGACGCGCTGGAGGCGCGGGTCGCGGCCTGCCTGGCGGCCGGGATTCCGCGCGCGCGGATCGCCGTCGACCCCGGCATCGGCTTCGGCAAGACCCTGGCGCACAACCTGCTGCTGCTCGACCGGCTGGCTCTGTTCCACGGGCTCGGCTGCCCGCTGCTGCTCGGCGTGTCGCGCAAGTCCTTCATCGCCAAGCTGCAGGCCGAGCGGGGCGGCGAGGCGGGCGACCTGCCGCCCAAGGCGCGCCTGCCCGGCAGCCTGGCCGCGGCCCTGGCCGGGGTGCAGCGTGGCGTGCAGATCCTGCGGGTCCACGACGTAGCCGAGACGCGCCAGGCGCTGGAGGTCTGGGAGGCGATCGAGATGGCCGCCGCCTGAGCGGCGCGGCTTTCGCCAAACCGTGCGGCGTTTGCTATAAGCGCCGGACCAACAGCGATGACCCGGAGTTCCCGGCCGTTCCATGACCCGCAAGCTCTTCGGCACCGACGGGGTGCGCGGCACCGCCAACCGCGAACCGATCACGGCGCAGACCGCCCTGAAGCTGGCGATGGCCGCCGGCGCCCAGTTCACCCGCGGCGACCACCGCCACACCGTCGTGATCGGCAAGGACACGCGGCTGTCCGGCTACCTGCTGGAGCCGGCGCTGACCTCCGGCTTCATCTCCGTGGGCATGGACGTGGTGCTGCTGGGCCCGCTGCCGACGCCGGCCGTGGGCATGCTCACCCGCTCCCTGCGCGCCGACCTGGGGGTGATGATCTCCGCCTCCCACAACCCCTTTCAGGACAACGGCATCAAGCTGTTCGGGCCGGACGGCTTCAAGCTCTCCGACGCCGTGGAGGTGGAAATCGAGGCGCGCATCGAGGCCCAGGCGAACGGCGCCGCCGACGGCGATCTGGCGCCGCCGCACCTGCTCGGCCGCGCCCGGCGGCTGGACGACGCCGTCGGCCGCTACATCGAGTTCGTCAAGGCCTCCTTTCCGCGCCGGCTGAGCCTGGACGGCCTCAAGGTGGTGGTCGACTGCGCCCACGGCGCGGCCTACCGGGTGGCCCCGACGGTGCTCTACGAGCTGGGCGCCGAGGTGATCGCCCTGGGCGACGAGCCCAACGGCCTCAACATCAACGCCGATTGCGGCGCCACGGCGCCGGCGGCCATGTGCGAGCGGGTGGTGGCCGAGGGCGCCGCGCTGGGCATCGCGCTCGACGGCGACGCCGACCGGGTGATCCTGGCCGACGAGACCGGCCGGGTGATCGACGGCGACCAGCTCATGGCGCTGATCGCCCGCACCTGGCTGACCAGCGGCCAGCTCAAGGGCGGCGGCCTGGTCACCACGGTGATGTCCAACCTGGGCCTGGAGCGCTACGTCAACGCGCTGGGCATCGGGCTGGAGCGCACCCCGGTCGGCGACCGCTACGTGGTCGAGCGGATGCGCCGCGACGGCTACAACGTCGGCGGCGAGCAGTCGGGGCACATCGTGCTGTCCGACTTCACCACCACCGGCGACGGGCTGATCGCCGCGCTGCAGGTCCTGGCTGCGCTGGTCGACTCCGGCCGCCCGGCCAGCGAGGCCACCGCCTGCTTCGAGCCGCTGCCCCAGCGCCTGCGCAACGTGCGCTTCGCCGGCGGCAGCCAGCCGCTGGAGCTGGCCGCGGTGCAGCGGACCATCGCCGAGGTCGAGGCGCGGCTGAACGGCCGCGGCCGGCTGGTGATCCGCAAGTCGGGCACCGAGCCGGTGATCCGCGTGATGGCCGAGGCGGAGGACGAGGCCCTGGTCGGCGAGGCCGTCGACGCGGTGGCCGCGAGCATCGCCGCGGCGGCCGGTTGACCCCGGGGCGCGGCGGCGCGGGCGTATCAGACACAGGCAGGGAATGAGTCAGGGTATGGAGATGCAGCAGGGGCGGGTTCTCATCGTGGCCGGCACGGATTCCGGCGGTGGCGCGGGGATTCCGGCCGACCTCAAGACGGTGATGGCGCTGGGCGCCTACGGCACTATGGCGGTGACCGCGCTGACGGCCCAGAACACCCTGGGCGTGCAGGACGTCTTCCCGATCGACACGGCCTTCATCGCCAAGCAGATGGAGGTGGTGCTGGACGACATCGGCACCGACGCGGTGAAGACCGGCATGCTGCACTCCGCGGCGGTGATCGACACCGTGGCCGAGGTGCTGCAGCGGCGCTGCCGCGACGTGCCGGTGGTGGTCGACCCGGTGATGGTCTCGGCCAGCGGCCACGACCTGCTGGAGCCGGCGGCGGTGCGCACCCTGACTCGGCGGCTGCCGACGCTGGCGACCCTGCTGACCCCCAACGTGCCCGAGGCGGAGAAGCTGACCGGCCTGGAGATCGCCGACGAGGAGGGCATGGTACACGCTGCGGAGATGCTGCGCAGCATGGGCGCCGGGGCGGTGCTGCTGAAGGGCGGCCACATGGAGGGCGAGACGCTGCGCGACGTGCTGCTGTCCGACGCCGGCCTGCGCGTCTTCGAAGGCCCACGGGTCGAGACCACCAGCACCCACGGCACCGGCTGCACCCTGGCCTCCGCCATCGCCGCCGGGCTTTCCTGCGGCCTGGCGCTGGAGGAGTCGGTCGAGCGCGCGCGCGCCTACCTCTACACCGCCCTGCGCACCGCGCCGCGCCTCGGCCGGGGCCACGGCCCGGTCAACCACGCCCACACGGTGCGCCCCTTCATGGTCTGAGCCGGCGGGGCTGGCGGTCTGACGCCGCCGCGCGGCAGGCCCAGGGCTGAGAAGGCCGGCGCGGGCCCTCAGACCAGCGGCGGCTCCAGCGCCGGTTCCTCGGCCAGCAGGGCCGCCAGGCTGCGCAGTCCCTCCGCCAGGGCCTCGCGGCTGGGCGCGGCGGACAGGCAGATGCGCACTGCCGGCGGCCCGGGCATGCGGCCGACGAAGAAGACCTCGCCCGCCGTCACCGCGACGCCGCGCCGCCGCGCCGCGCCGACGAAGGCGTCGGTGCGCCAGTGGGGCGGGAGCTGCAGCCAGACGTGGAAGGCGCTGGGGTGGGCGATCATCTGGGCGCCGGAGTTGGGCCGGCCGAGGGTCCGCCGCGCAAGCTCCTGCCGCGCCTCGGCCTCGCGTCGCTGTCCGGCGGCCAGCCGCTCGGCGGTGCCGTCGGCGATCAGGCGGCGCGCGGCCTCGTGCAGCAGCGGGTTGGGCATGATCACGGTGGAGCGCTGGGCCACCGTCAGCCGCTCGATCCAGGCCGCCGGCCCGGCCACCCAGCCGACCCGCAGGGCCGGCGCCACGCACTTCGACAGCGAGGTGAGATAGAGGCTCTGCTCGGGCAGCCGCGCCGACAGCGGCCGCAGGCGGCGGATCTCCGACTCCGCCAGCAGGAAGGCATAGATGTCGTCCTCGATCACCGCGATGCCGTGGCGCCGGCACACCTCGGCGATCTCGTCGCGCCGCGCCTCCGGCATGACGCTGCTCGTCGGGTTCTGGAAGTTGACGATGCAGTAGAGCACCTTGGCCCCGGTCGCCCGCGCGGCGGCGTCCAGGCTCGCGGGCTCGAGCCCCTGGGAGTCGGTCTGCACCCCCACCAGCCGCAGGTCGAGAGTCTTGGCCACGGCCTTCATGCCGTAGAAGGTCGCCTCCTCGACCAGCAGCGGCGCGCCCGACTCGGTCACCGCCGCGGCCGCCAGGAACATGGCGTGCTGGGCGCCGTGGGTGGGCACCACGCGGTCGGCCGGCAGCTCGACCCCGAAGCGCGCCAGCCAGGCGGCGCCCGCCGCGCGGTGCTCGGGCAGGCCGAGCGAACTGGTGTAGCCGAACAGAGGCCGCGCGGCGGGGTCGTGCACGACGCCGGCCAGCGCGTCCGGCACCGCCTCCGGCTCGCTCGGCGCGGCCGGCAGGTTCATCGAGAGGTCGAGTAGCTCCGGGCTGCGCTGCGCCGTGCCCGCCCGCCAGTCGGCACTCGGCGGGGCGTCCGGCGTCTGCGCCCGCACGAAGGTGCCGCGCCCGACCTCGCCGATCACCAGGCCGCGGCGCTCCGCCTCGGCGTAGGCCCGGGTGACCGTCCCGACCGTCACGCCGAGTCGCCAGGCCAGGTCGCGGTGGGTCGGCAGCTTGCTGCCGGGCCTCAGGCGGCCGGCCCGCATGTCCTCGGCGAGGGCGTCGGCGATGGCGAGGTAGCGCGGCCGGTCGCCGGTCAGCACGGGCATCCAGTTTGTCATGAAGACAATAAAGACATTGATGTTGATTGTTCGCAAGATCAAAGTGCCGGAATAAGGACAAAGGGTGCAAAGCAGTCGCTCCGGAGAGCCGAGATGGTGACAATGATACCGCTACCGCTACCGAGTCGTCGGCCTGCCGGGCTGTCCGGCTTCGGCCGGCGCGTGCCGGGGCTGCGGCGCCGGGCGTTGCTGTGGGCGCTGGTCGACCTGCTGCTGCGCTGGCAGGCGCGCGCCGAGGAGCGACACGCGCTCGGCGCGCTGGACGAGCGGCTGCTGCGCGATATCGGCGTCAGCCGGGGCCGCGCCCTGGAGGAAGCCCGCAAACCCTTCTGGCAGCCCTGAAGTCCCGCGTCCCCCGCGCGGCGCGCCCGCTGCAAACCGACGAGAGGCCCCTCATGGACCTGACGATCTATCAGCTCGATGCCTTCACCGACCGCGTCTTCGGCGGCAATCCGGCGGCCGTGGTGCCGCTGGAGGCCTGGCTGCCGGACACGACGCTGCAGGCCATTGCCCTGGAGAACAATCTTTCCGAGACCGCCTACTACGTGGCGCGGGACGGCGAGCCGGGGGCCTACGACCTGCGCTGGTTCACCCCGACGGTCGAAGTCGACCTCTGCGGTCACGCCACCCTGGCGACCGGGGCGCTGCTGCTCGACCGTCTGGCGTCGGAGCGCGAGGCCGTGCGGTTCCACACCGCCAGCGGCTGGCTCGCGGTGCGCCGCGCGGAGGGCGGCCGCTTCGCCATGGACCTGCCGGCGCGCCCGCCGCAACCGCTCGACGACCCCGCGCCGATCGCCGAGGCCCTCGGGGTCGCGCCGCTGGAGGTGCTGAAGGCCGACAAGAACGTCGCGGTGCTGGCCGACGCGACGGCGGTGCGCGCCGTCGCCCCCGACCTCGGCAAGGTCGCGCGCCTGGCGGGCGACGGGCTGATCGTCACCGCGCCGGGCCCCGACGGCGAGGTCGCCTGCGACTACGTCTCGCGTTACTTCGCGCCGCACGGGGGCATTCCCGAGGACCCGGTCACCGGCTCGGCCCACTGCGTGTTGCAGCCCTACTGGGCGGCGCGTCTGGGCCGCGAGCGCCTGACCGCGCGGCAGGTCTCCGCCCGCCTGGGCGAGCTGGTCTGCGAGCTGAAGGGCGAGCGCGTCGAGCTGCAAGGCGCGGTGGCCTACTACCTGGAGGGTCGCATTGCCGCTCCGGCCTGATCCCCCGCGCGCGGCGCCCGGTCCGCTGACGATCGTCCCCTCGGTCTGGCCGCAGGATGGCGAGACGGTCCGCCGGCTGTTCCGCCGCTATCAGGCTTGGCTGCAGGTCGATCTCTGCTACCAGGATTTCGAGGCGGAGCTGGCCGGGCTGCCCGGCGCCTACGCGCGGCCGCGCGGCGAGCTCTTCCTGCTGCGCGACGACGCGGGCCAGGCGGTGGGGTGCCTCGGGCTGCGCCCGCTGGAGGCGGGCGACTGCGAGTTGAAGCGTCTCTGGGTGGAGGCGCCGGCGCGCGGTTTCGGGGCCGGGCGCTGGCTGGTGCAGACCGCGATCGGCCGCGCCCGCGAGCTCGGCTACCGGCGCGTGCTGCTCGACACCCTGCCGCGGCTGGCCCCGGCACTGCATCTGTACCGCACGTTGGGCTTTGTCGAGACCGCGCCCTACAGCGACCATCCCTTGGACGAGGTTCTCTTTCTCGCTCTGGACCTGACCGCGACGCGCCCGGCGCAAGTTCCGGAGACAAGGCCCGGATAGAGCGCGCGCGCGGCGCCGGGCAGCTTTCCTCTCGCCGGCGCCGCGATCGCGTCAACGGTCTCACGGCGGCGGCGGGCGCGAGACCAGGCGCCGGTGCCGTTCGCCCGGCGCCGCGGAGCGAGAGGAACGACCGACATGTCCAGCATCGACCAGCCCCTGCGCGTCGGCGCCAGCCGTCCGCCCCTGCGCCGGCCCCGCAGGTGGCGGAAGCCGCTGCTCCGCCTGGTTCGTCTTCTGATCGACTGGCAGCGCCGCGCCGAGGAGCGCCAGGCCATCGAAGAGCTGGACGAGCGGATGCTGCGCGACATCGGCGCCTCGCGGATCGCCCTGCTGCGCAGCCTGAAGCGGCCGGACGAGTGACCGGCGCGGCGCTGCGCCCGTCGCTCGCGCTGCGTCTTTGAGCTAAAAGGATCGACCGACGCGGTCTGCGTCAGAGGTTCGCGGTGGTTCGAAAGAAAAGGGGGGCGAGGGTGAGCGCGAAGCGCGGCGAGAGCTATTTCGAGGATTTTCCGGTCGGGCGGCGCTTCGCCACCCGCGGCGCGACCCTCAGCGAGGCGCAGATCCTCGCCTTTGCCTGGGAGTGGGACCCGCAGCCCTTCCACATCGACGTGGAGGCGGCCAAGGACTGGGGCTACGGCGGCCTGATCGCCAGCGGCTTCCAGACCATCCTGGTCGCCTTCCGCCTGCTGCTGCAGGAGAACGTCTGGAGCCACTGCTCGATCGGCTCGCCGGGCATGGACGCGCTGCGCTGGCTGGCGCCGGTGCGGCCGGGCGACACGATCTCCTGCCGCGGCGAGGTTCTGGAGGCGCGCGCGAGCGGCTCGAAGCCCGACCGCGGCGTCGTCAAGGTCCACTACGAAGTGACCAACCAGCGCGACGAGGTTGTGGCCGACATGGTGGCCACCCACATCTTCCGCAGGCGTCCGCTTGGAGACGAGGATGGCTGAGGCAAGCCCCGGGGAGGCCCCTGTTGCGCTGCAGTCCAGCCTGACCTGTCCGCAGTGCGGACGGCGCGCGGTGGAGACGATGCCGACCGACGCCTGCCTGTGGGTCTACGACTGCCAGGGCTGCGGCGCGCAGCTCCGGCCGCAGCCGGGCGACTGCTGCGTCTTCTGCTCCTACGGCGACGTTGCCTGTCCGCCGGTCCAGCGCGACGGGCGCTGCCTCTGAGCCTGCGTGGCCGCCGGGCGCCGGCGTCAGACCGGCCAGACCAGGAGGATCGCCGGCACGGCGATGAGCAGAATCAGCAGGTCGAGCACCAGCCCCATACGCGCGTAATCGCCGAAGCGGTAGCCGCCGGGGCCCATCACCAGCAGGTTCGACTGGTGGCCGATCGGCGTCAGGTAGGTGCTGGAGGCGCCGACCGCCACGGCCATCAGGAAGGGGTCGAGGGAGTAGCCCAGCCCGCTGGCGATCTCGATCCCGATCGGGGCCATCAGCACCGCCGTCGCGGCGTTGTTCATCACGTCGCTCAGCAGCATGGTGACCAGCATCAGCAGGCCGAGGACCAGCCAGGCCGGCGCGTCTTCGCCCAGGGTCAGGATCGGTTGGGCAATGATCATCGAGCCGCCGGTCGTCTCCAGCGCCTGGCCGACCGGGATCATCGCCCCCAGCAGGATGACGATCGGCCAGTCGATCGACTCGTAGATGTCGCGGAGCTGCAGCTCGCCGGCCAGCACCACGCCGACGGCGGCGGCGGTGAAGGCGATGTGCGGCGGCAGCAGGCCGCTGACCACCAGCCCGACCGCCGCGGCGAAGATCGCCAGCGCCCGCCAGCTCCCGCCGCGCCGGCCGATCTCCAGGCCGCGCTCGGCCAGTGGCAGCACGCCCAGGTTCTGGCAGGCTTCGGGCATGATCTCCCGCTCGCCCTGCAGCAGCAGCACGTCGCCCGGCTGAAAGCGGACCTGACCGAGCCGCTCGTAGATGCGCTCGCCCTGGCGCGAGACGGCCAGCAGGTTGAGGCCGTAGCGGGTGTGCAGACGCAGGGAGCGGGCGGTGCGGCCCTCCAGGCGCGCGCCCGGCGTGATCACCGCCTCGATCAGGCCGACCCGCTCGGAGCGCAGCGCCTCGGCGCGGATGCCGCCGGCGCCCACCAGCTCGACGCCGGCCTTTTCGACCAGACGGTGGAGCGACTGCGGGTCGGCCTCCAGGATCAGGATGTCGTCGGCCTGCAGGCGCAGAAAGCCGGACGGCGCCAGGATGCGGTCCTTGCGCCGGACCAGCGCCACCACCGAGACGTCGCCCTGGCCGATCGCCGAGAGGTCGAGCAGGCGGCGGCCGATGAAGGGCGACTTGGCCGGCACCCGCGCCTCGGTGATGTAGCCCTCGATCTCGACCAGCGGGCGCTCGCCGGCGCGCGGCTGCGCCGCCAGCCGCTCGGGCAGCAGGCGCCAGCCGAACAGGGCGACGAAGGCGATGCCGACCGCCGCCACCGTCAGGCCGACCGGCGCGAAGTCGAACATGGCGAAGGAGCCGCCGGCGGCCTCGGTGCGCAGGTTGGCGATCACCACGTTGGGCGGCGTGCCGATCAGGGTGATCAGGCCGCCCAGCAGCGAGGCGAAGGACAGCGGCATCAGCAATTTGCTGGGGCTGCGCCGGGCCTCGCCGGCCAGGTCCAGGGCCACCGGCAGCAGCAGCGCCAGCGCGCCCACGTTGTTCATGAAGGCCGAGCAGATGCCGCAGGTCGCCGTCAGGGCCAGGACCTGCAGGGTCGGGCGGTTCGACAGCTTGCTCAGCAGCCGCGAGATCAGGCCCACCAGGGCCGAGGCGCGCAGCGCCCGGGTCAGCACCAGAATCGCCGCCACGGTGATCACCGCCGGGTGGCCGAATCCGGAAAAGGCGCCGTCCATCGGCACCAGCCCGCCGATCACCGCCACCAGCAGAGCCAACAGCGCCACCAGGTCGTAGCGCAGCTTGCCCCAGGCGAACAGGGCGAGCGCGCCGGCCAGGATGGCGAACAGCAGGAGCTGATCGGGGGTCGGCATCCGGTCTCGGGCCCCTCCCTCGGGCCTGTGGACAGTTTGTGCGGGCTGTGCTGGAGGGTGGCGGGCGCCGCGCTCTTCGCGCGCTGAGCTGTGGGACGGAGCCGCGAGCAGCCGGGGCGGGGCGCCCGACCGGGGCATATTTTACCCAAGCTCGCCGCTCCGATGCTAGACCGGATCGAGTCCGGGTGCCGGCGGCGGCGCGCGGCAGGGTTGCAAGAGGCCGGGAATCGGCCCTCGCGCCCGGTGTGGCGCGGCCCGCCACGGCGGCTTGCGGCGGCCGTCTGGCGGGCTGGCGTTTTGGCGCGTTGACGCACCGCAGCATGGGGCCTAATGTCCGCGCCTCTCCTGTTCTTTGGGCGACCATTTACAGCTAAGGAGCGACCCGTCATGAGCCCGCTGGCCACGCCGGCACGCCCGGCGGTCAAGCCCGCCAACCCGAATTTCTCCAGCGGTCCCTGCGCCAAGCGGCCGGGCTGGAGCCTCGCCGCCCTGGAGGACGCCTTCCTCGGCCGCTCCCACCGTGCCAAGGGGGGCAAGGCCAAGCTGGCCGAGGTGATCGAGCGCTCGCGGCGTGTTCTGGGACTGCCCGACGACTGGCGCCTGGGCATCGTGCCGGCCTCCGACACCGGCGCGGTCGAGCTGGCCATGTGGTCGCTGCTGGGCGCGCGCGGGGTCGACCTGCTGGCCTGGGAGTCCTTCGGCAGCGGCTGGGTGACCGACGCGGTCAAGCAGCTCAAGCTGGCCGACGCGCGCAAGATCGAGGCCGGCTACGGCGCCCTGCCCGACTTGTCGCAGGTGGACTGGAGCCGCGACGTGGTCTTCACCTGGAACGGCACGACCTCCGGCGTGCGCGTGCCCGACGGCGACTGGATCGCCGCCGACCGGGAGGGCCTGGCGATCTGCGACGCCACCTCGGCGGCCTTCGCCATGGAGCTGCCCTACGACAAGCTGGATGTCGTCACCTGGTCCTGGCAGAAGGTGCTGGGCGGCGAGGCGGCCCACGGCATGCTGGCGCTCTCGCCGCGTGCGGTGGCGCGGCTGGAGAGCCACACCCCGGTCTGGCCGCTGCCCAAGATCTTCCGCCTGACCAAGGGCGGCAAGCTCAACGAGGGCGTCTTCCGGGGCGAGACGATCAACACCCCTTCGCTGCTCTGCGTCGAGGATGCCATCGACGGCCTGCGCTGGGCCGAGTCGCTCGGCGGCCTGGCGGGGCTGATCGCCCGGTCGGAGGCCAACCTGGCCGCGGTGAGCAAGTGGGTGGAGGCGAGCGACTGGGTCGACTTCCTGGCCGAGTCGCCGGCGACCCGCTCCTGCACCTCGATCTGCCTCAAGGTGGTCGATCCCTGGTTCACCGGCCAGGATGCCGAGCGCCAGGCCGCGATTGCCAAGCGCCTGGTCGCGCTGCTGGACGAAGAGGGCGTGGCCTACGACATCGGTGCCTACCGTGACGCGCCGCCGGGGCTGCGCATCTGGGGCGGCGCCACCGTCGAGACCTCCGACATCGAGGCGCTGCTGCCCTGGCTCGAGTGGGCCTACGCCAGCGTCAAGGCCGAGCAGGCCGCCGCCTGACTTCGCCGCGCAAGCCCGGCGCCTGGCGCCGGGCCCCGTTTCCAGAACAACCGAGAAAGAGCCCATGCCCAAGGTCCTGATCGCCGACAAACTCAGCCCGCTGGCCGAGGAGGTCTTCAAGCAGCGCGGCATCGAGGTCGACTTCGAAACCGGCCTCAGCCCCGACGAGCTGAAGGCGCGCGCCGGCGACTACGACGGCATCGCCGTGCGTTCGGCCACCAAGCTGACCGCCGAGATCCTGGAGGCCGGGGCCGCCGGCAAGCTGCGGGTCACCGGCCGCGCCGGCATCGGCGTCGACAACATCGACGTGGAGGCGGCCACCGCCCACGGCATCGTCGTGATGAACACGCCCTACGGCAACGCCACCACGACGGCCGAGCACACCATCGCCATGCTCTTCGCCCTGGCGCGCCAGATCCCCGCCGCCGACGCCTCGACCCAGGCCGGCAAGTGGGAGAAGTCGAAGTTCATGGGCATGGAGCTGACCGGCAAGACGCTGGGCCTGGTCGGCTGCGGCAACATCGGCTCCATCGTCGCCTCGCGCGCGCTCGGCCTGCGCATGAAGGTGGTCGCCTACGACCCCTTCCTGTCGAACGACCGCGCCGTCGACCTGGGCGTCGAGAAGGTCGAGCTGGACGAGCTCTACCGCCGCGCCGACGTGATCACCCTGCACGTGCCGATGACCGACCAGACCCGCGGCCTGATCGACGCCGCCGCCCTGGCCAAGTGCAAGAAGGGCGTGCGCATCCTCAACTGCGCGCGCGGCGGCCTGGTGGTCGAGTCCGACCTCAAGGCGGCGCTGGAGTCGGGCCAGGTGGCCGGCGCCGCGCTCGACGTCTTCGAGGTCGAGCCGGCCAAGGAGAACGCCCTGTTCGGCCTGCCCAACCTGGTCTGCACGCCGCACCTCGGCGCCTCGACCAGCGAGGCGCAGGAGAAGGTGGCCGTCCAGGTCGCCGAGCAGATGAGCGACTATCTGCTCGACGGCGCGGTGACCAACGCGATCAACATGCCCTCGCTGACCGCCGAGGACGCCAAGCGCCTGGGCCCCTACATGACCCTGGCCGAGGACCTGGGCTCCTTCGCCGGCCAGCTCACCCAGACCGGCCTGCAGGGCGTGACCATCGAGTACGAGGGACACGTGGCGGAGCTGAACACCCGCCCGCTGACCCAGGCGGCGCTGACCGGTCTGCTGCGGCCGATGCTCGACTCGGTCAACATGGTCAACGCTCCCGTCCTGGCCCGCCAGCGCGACATCGAGATCCGCGAGGTGAAGGACGAGACGCCGGGCGACTACCAGACGCTGATCCGGCTGACGGTGAAGACCGACCGCCAGGAGCGGGCGGTGGCCGGCACGCTGTTCGGCGGCGACAAGCCGCGCATCGTGGAGATCAAGGGCATCCAGATCGAGGCGCAGCTCTCCTCCCACATGCTCTACACCACGAACGAAGACACGCCGGGCGTGATCGGTGCGCTGACCGGCCTGCTGGCGCAGGAGGGGATCAACATCGCCACCTTCCACCTGGGCCGCACCGGCCCCGGCGGCGACGCCATCGCGCTGATCGAGCTGGACGAGCCGATGCAGCGCGAGACGCTGGAGAAGGTGCGCGCCCTGCCGTCGATCACCCGCGCCGAGACGCTCAAGTTCTAGAGCGATTCGCGACCGGCTGGACCCGCGCAGCGGTTCCGCCGGTCGCGAAGAACACTCTAACCTTAAGACGGAGAGCCGGGGTCTCGTGATCGGCGCCCCCGCGGGTGCGGGGCCGGACGATCACACCCTGATCTGCAGCGGCTTGCGCGTGCGTGACCCCGCTGGGCCGGCCCGCCGCCCGCCGTGAGGCGGCGGCGGTGCTGGCCGGTTGCGCGGCTTGGGCTGCGACGCTTTCCACCCCGGTTTTCAGACCCGGCTGTGCCCGGCCTGCGGCGCCGCGGTGCGGCGTGCGGGCGGGGCGCTTCACGCCCGGCGGGCCCACGGCGTCATTACGGGCAGCGGGGGGCACGCGCCCGCCGCGCCCCGTTCTCCCAGCCGGGTGCTGCCGTCATGCCCTCTCTCGCCGAGGCGGAAGCCGCCGTCCTCAAGACCCTGCCGAAGGTGGTGGCCGACTACCAGGCCAGGCCGGACTACGGCCCGACTCAGGCCGCGGCGGTGAAGACACTCGACGGCTTCAAGCAGACGGTGCTGACGGCGCAGAGCGCCGAGGCGGCGAGCGCAGAGCAGCTCTCGGCCATGGCGGGCCAGGCCAAGACCGACGTGCTGCCGCTGCTGGCGACGACGATCAGCCAGAATCTCGAGATGGCCAAGATGGGCCAGCTCAGCCGGGCGCGGACCATCACGCCGGAGATGGCCAAGGCCCACAACGCGAGCCTAGCGACGCTGCAGGACCAGGTTCAGACCCTGCTGGCGGAGATTGCCGCCGCCGCGTCCGGCGGCGGGGGCGGGGAGGGCGGTGGCGGCGAGCCGGTCGACTGGCAGGAGGTCGACTGGAGCCACTTCGGAACCGCGGCGGGAGCCGGCTGATGCCCAACATTCCCTACAACTACCACCCGGCCGGCGGGCCGGGGCTGGTCGCGCGGCCCGCCGGTTGCGCCGGCGCGCCGGCCGAAGGCGCGCTCGACATCATCACTGCCGCCCCGAAGGTCTATGCCGCGGTCGGCGGGGTCAACATGGTCGCCGCGACCTGGGCGCAGCTTCAGGCCGCGACGCTGACCACCCGGGTCGGGCCGGCCGCCGGCTGGTTGTTCGTGCGCGAGCAGAACTGGCGCATCAACTCCTTCCGGGTCGCCTGCCAGATGGGCGGCTTCGGGCTGCCGGGTCAGCTCACCCGCTCCCAGGTGCAGCATCACGCCGAAACCTCGGAGAAGGCACAGCTCTCGTACGTCGCCGGCGCGACCTTCGCCGCGCTGCTGGCCGACCGCGTGGCCGGCCTGGTCGGTGGGCCGGCCAACTTCATGCATCTCAACGTCTTCGTGGGCGCCGGCGGCGCCGTGACCTACGTCGCCGCCGGCGGCGCGCAGCCCGACTACGTCTCGCGTTTCGGCGCGGCCGGGCCCTTCCAGGTCTGGGAGGCGAAGGGCAGCGGCGGCGGGGTCGTCGGCGGTTTCCTGACCACCGGGGCCGCCGCCGTCGGCGCCGCCGCCGGCACCGGCGGCCGGCTCAACGAAGCGTTGCTGCAGCTCAACAACGTGGCGACCGTGGGGGCCGCCGCCGCGGCGCCCGACGCCAAGATCGCCTGCATGGCGCGCGGCTACAACACCGGCGCCTGGCAGATGCACGTCAGCGATCCCGGCACGGTCTCGGGCGGCCTCGGCGATTCGCCGGAGGAGAGCGACGCGCTCTTCAAGGCCTATTACCGGGGCTGGCTGGGCACGCTGCGCCTGTTCGAGGGCCGCAAGGCGACGACCACGCGCAGCTTCGCCGGCCAGGACTTCTTCTGCTTCCCGCTGGCGGCCAGCGACAGCCTGGTGGGGGTGGACGCACGCCTGGTCGAGATCTTTCAGAAGCTCTCGCCCAGCACCATCGACCCCAGCCAGACCGACCCGAAGGTCAGCGCCGGCAAGCTCTCCGAGGCGCTGCTCGACGTGCTGGAGAAGCCCGGCTACAGCGGCGCCGGCAAGTCCGAGACCGAAGCGGTGAACTCCAACGGCCTCTACACCCTCCTGTCCGACGAGGCCGTCGAATCCCTGGAGGCGGCGACATGACGGCGCGGCACGCCGGTCGGCGGGGCGGGGACGCAGTCTGGGAGAGATGGCCATGGTGACGCCGAGCAGCCAGCCCACACGCAACACCAAGCTCACCGGCGCGGGCGGCGCGCCGGGAGTCACCCGGGCGGTGCTCTGCAGCCTGAGCGAGTTCACCGGCCTGTCGAGCGCGATCCGGATCGCGCTCAGCGTCGAGGAGGTGGCCCACGACGTCACCGAGCAGCTCCCCTGGACCGTGGTGCCCTACAGCTTCTACGAGGTCTCCGTGTCGCCCAACGGCGCCTGGTGGCTGCCGGCCGGCCCGACCTGGCCGCCCGCGCCGAAGAGCGCCGCCTTCTGGAAAAACGTCTCCTCCAGCGATCTCGCGGCGACCGGGGATATCCCGACCCTGTCGATCGTGCGGCCGACCAACCTGCTGTGGTGGGTGCCGCGCGGCGGGATCGAGGAGAGCCTCACCCCGGTCTACGTCACCGGGCAGGTCAAGGGCAGCTATCCCACTCAGGACCCCTATCAATCCTTCAAGGGAATCGGCGTTCCGGCGGGCTGAGACGGAAAAACGCCTTGAGCCGGAGGCCGTGGGGTTTTATGCGTCTGCCCCGCTCAGGCCGATCCGACCGCTGTGCCGCGGGCCGCCGCTGATGGTGGCCCGCCAAGCTGTGCGCCCGCGGTCGGGCGGCGCCCGTCAGGCGGAAAGGACGCATCATGGGGAACGTGGTCGTCGTCGGCTCCCAATGGGGTGACGAAGGCAAAGGCAAGATCGTGGACTGGCTGTCGGAGCGCGCCGACGTGGTGGTGCGCTTCCAGGGCGGGCACAACGCCGGCCATACCCTGGTGGTGGGCGAGCAGGTCTACAAGCTTTCGCTGCTGCCCTCCGGCGTGGTGCGGCCCGGCAAGCTGTCGATCATCGGCAACGGCGTGGTGGTCGACCCCTGGGCGCTGGTCGAGGAGATCGAGCGGCTGAGCGACCAGGGCGTCGCCATCACGCCGGAAACGCTGAAGATCGCCGAGAACGCCGCGCTGATCCTGCCGCTGCACGGCGCCGTCGACCGCGCCCGCGAGGAGCGGCGGGGCGACGACAAGATCGGCACCACCGGGCGCGGCATCGGCCCGGCCTACGAGGACAAGGTGGGCCGCCGCGCGATCCGCCTTTGCGATCTGTCCGAGACCGACCACCTGGCCAAGCGGGTCGGCTCCCTGCTGGTGCATCACAACGCGCTGTTCCGCGGCCTCGGCCTGCCCGAGGTCGACGCCGACGAGCTGATCGCGCAGCTCCGCGCCGTGGCGCCGAAGATCCTGCCCTTCGCCGACCGCGTCTGGCAGCGCCTGGACGAGGCGCGGCGCCAGGGCCGCCGGATCCTCTTCGAGGGGGCGCAGGGCGCCATGCTCGACGTCGACCACGGCACCTATCCCTTCGTGACCTCCTCCAACACCGTGGCGGGGCAGGCGGCGGCCGGCTCCGGCATCTCGCCCGACTCGCTCGGCATGGTGCTGGGGATCACCAAGGCCTACACGACACGGGTCGGCAGCGGGCCCTTCCCGACCGAGCTGGACGACGAGACCGGGCGCCTGATCGGCGAGCGCGGCCGCGAGTTCGGCACGGTGACCGGCCGCGCCCGCCGCTGCGGCTGGTTCGACGCGGTGATGGTGCGCCAGGCCATCAAGGTCGGCGGCATCGACGGCATCGCGCTGACCAAGCTGGACGTGCTGGACGGCCTGGACGAGCTGCAGGTCTGCATCGGCTACGAGATCGACGGCAAGCTGCACGACTACCTGCCGGCCCAGCCGGCCCTGCAGGCCAGCGCGAAGCCGGTCTACGAGCGCTTCGAGGGCTGGGGGCATTCGACCCAGGGCGCGCGCTCCTGGGCCGACCTGCCGGCCACCGCGGTCAAGTACATCCGCCGCATCGAGGAGCTGATCGAGGCGCCGGTGGCGCTGCTCTCCACCTCGCCGGAGCGCGAGGACACCATCCTGGTGCGCGATCCCTTCAACCCCTGACGGCCGGCGCGTTAACCTCGCCTTTGCCATCGCCGGGTTAAACCCAAGGCGGTGCCGCCCGCTTGGGGCGGTGCCGCCCGTTCACTCTCGTGCGAGGCGAAGCGGCAATGCGCGGCCCGGCCAGCGCCGACGGCGAGGCGATCGCCTTCGACCAGCATATCGACCTGCTGCCGGGCGAGCGGCTGCGGGACCTGGATTCGCCCCAGGCGGAAGCCTTCGCCGCGCGCGAGCGGCGCAGCGGCGACCCGTTGCTGGCGCTGGTCGCGCGCCCGGACCTGGCGCCGCGCCGGGAGGTGATGCTCCACCTCTCGCGCCAGGAGCGGCTGCCGATGCTGCGGGCGACGAGTTGGCGGGTGCTCGACTGGCCGCCCGCCGGCGGGCGGCGCTTCATCGCCGTGTTCCGGCGCCCGCGCGGCGCGCGGGTCCAGGCCAAGCCGGGTGCCGCCTTCCGGCCCTGGCGCGAGGACGAGATCCTGCGCCAGTTCATCGAGCCGCTGGTGCCGGTCCTGGTCGACCTGGACGCGCGTGCCCTAACCCACCGGGCGATCCGCGCCGACAACCTCTTCTACGACGATCCCAGCGAGACGAGCTGCCTGCTGGGCGAGTGCGTCATGGCGCCGCCGGCGATGGATCAGCCGCCGCTCTACGAGACGATCGAGGGCATGCTGGCCCTGCCGGGCGGGCGCGGCGCCGGCCACGCCTCCGACGACCTCTATGCCTTCGGGGTGACCATCGCGGTGCTGCTGGCCGGCGGCGACCCGACCGAGGGGATGGACCCCGACGCCCTGCTGCAGTCGAAGATTCACCGCGGCTCCTACGCCACGCTGATCGGGCGGACCCGCCTGTCGCTGCCGATGATGGAGGTGTTGCGCGGCCTGCTCTGCGACCAGCGGGCCGAGCGGTGGGGGCTGCACGACCTGCAGCTCTGGCTCGGCGGTCGCCGACTGAGCCCGAAACAGCCCAGCCTGCCGCTGCGCGGTCAGCGGGCCTACGCCGTCGACGGCACCAACTTCTGGTCGACCCGCGCGATCGCCGCCAAGCTTGGGCGCGACTGGCGCGCGGGCATCGAGGCGCTGCAGCGCAACGACCTGCCGACCTGGCTGCGCCGCTCGCTGTCCGACGAGGCGCTGGCCGAGCGGGTGGCCTCGGCCGCCGGCGTCGGCGCGGGCTCGCCCTCGGGCGGCGGCGGGCTGCGCGACCGCCTGGTCTCGCGCATGCTCATGGTGCTGGACCCCGCGGCGCCGCTGCGTCTGCGCGGCTTCGCGGCGAGCATCGACGCGCTGGGCCAGGCCCTGGCGGTGCATTACGACCAGTCCGAGCTGCGCCAGGCCTTCGGTGAGCTGGTGCGGGCCAAGCTGCCGCAGACCTGGCTTGAGGTGCAGCCGCTCAGCCGCGCCGATCATGCCGGGCTGCGCAAGATCTGCGAGATGATGCATCACTTCATCTCGCGGCCCGAGACCGGCTACGGGATCGAGCGCTGCCTCTACGAGTTCAACGACCACTGGCCCTGCCTCTCGCCGCTGTTCGAGGGCGAGTACGTGGCGGAGGCCGCGGACCTGCTGCCGGCGCTGGAGCGGGTGGCCGCGGCCGGGCCGTCCAGCAGCCTGCCGATCGACCGTCATATCGCCGCCTTCGCCTGCGCCCGGGTCAAGGGCATTCCCGAGCGCGTCATCCGCGCCCTGTCGAGCGACAGCGAGTCGGTGAAGTACCTGGCGACGGCCTACTTCCTGGGCGAGGTGCAGCGGGTGACGGGGCACTCCGACCTGCCGCACCTCTCGGCCTGGCTGGCGCAGCTTCTCAATCCGGTCGCCGAGGCCTTCCACAATCGCGACCTGCGCCAGGCCGTGGCCGAACGCATCGAGCAGGCGGCCGCCGGCGGCGATCTGGCCGCGCTGGCCCGCGCCGCCGACGATCCCGAGGCCCGCGAGCGCGACGAGTCGGGCTTCGAGCAGGCGCGTGCCGAGTTCGCGGCCATGGCCCAGGAGATCGCCGAGCTGGAGGCCGGCAAGCTCCTGGAGGCCGAGCATGTGCGCCAGCGCAGCCGCCAGGCCGCCTCGCTGCTCGCCGGGGTGATCGCCAGCACCAGCCTGCTGCTGGCCACGATCCTCTACGTCACCTGAGACCTGCGCGAGGGAACGTGCGGCGCCCGAGACGGGCGGCGCGAGAAGGAGAGAGATGAGCCAGCAGAACCTCAGCCAGCGCGAGACCACGCCGCTTTGGGTCAAGGCCCTGGGGGCGGTCTTCGCCCTGCCGATCCTGGCGGTCTTGCTGCCGAGTCTGCTGGTGCTCGCGGTCTGCCTGCTGCCGACGCTGGCGGCCTATGTGGCCGATCGCTACCGTGACAAGTCGCTGGCCGTCACGGTCGGGCTGATGAATCTCTGCGGCGCCCTGCCGGTCCTCGCCGAGCTCTGGTCGCGCGGTCAGACCATGGGCGCCGCCGGCGAGGTGCTGGCCGACGTCTTCCTTTGGCTGCTCGCCTACGGCGCGGCCGGCGTCGGCTGGCTGCTGTTCATGATGATGCCGCCGGTGGTCACCGCCTACTACAGCCTGACCGGCACCAACCGCATCCACGAGCTGCGTCAGCGCCAGGAACGCCTGCTGGAGCTCTGGGGGCCGGAGGTCGCCGATCGCCTGCCGCGCGAGGACGAGGCGGGCGGGGAGGCGCTGCGGTAACCCCGCCCGCGCGGCGGCGCTGCCGCCCGCTGGTCAGGTCAGTGCCAGTTTCTCCTCGATGGCGGCGTTGCGGATCGACTTCTGCAGCTTCTCGAAGGCCCGCACCTCGATCTGGCGCACGCGCTCGCGGCTGATGCCGTACTCCTGGCTGAGGTCCTCCAGGGTGGTCGGGGTCTCCTGCAGCCGGCGCTGGGTGAGAATATGGCGCTCGCGCTCGTTGAGCGTCTCCATCGCCTTGGCGAGCAGCTCGCGGCGCTTGCCCAGCTCCTCGCTGTCGGCGAGGCGGCTTTCCTGGCTCTCCTCCTCGTCCATCAGCCAGTCCTGCCACTCGCCGTCGCCATCGACGCGCAGCGGCGCGTTGAGCGAGTGGTCGGGCGCCGCCAGACGGCGGTTCATCGAGACCACGTCCTGCTCGGGCACGTCGAGCTGCTCGGCGATGCGCTTGACCTGCTCGGGCTGCAGGTCGCCGTCCTCGATCGCCTGCATCTGCCCCTTGAGCTTGCGCAGGTTGAAGAAGAGCTTCTTCTGGGCGGCGGTGGTGCCCATCTTCACCAGCGACCAGGAGTGCAGGATGTATTCCTGGATCGCGGCGCGGATCCACCACATGGCATAGGTCGCCAGGCGGAAGCCGCGGTCGGGATCGAAGCGCTTGACCGCCTGCATCATGCCGACGTTGCCCTCGCTGATCAGCTCGGACAGCGGCAGGCCGTAGCCGCGGTAGCCGGTGGCGATCTTGGCGACCAGGCGCAGATGGCTGGTCACCAGCTTGTGCGCCGCCTCGACCTCGCCGCGCTCGGCCCAGCGCTTGGCCAGCATGTACTCCTCGTCGGCCTCCAGCATCGGAAACTTGCGGATGTCCTGAAGGTAGCGGCCGAGGTTGCTTTCGCTGACCGCCATGGGGACGTTCTGCCGACCCGCGTTCATGTCGCCTATCCTCAGTCTCTGCCGTCGGTTTCCGGCCTCGCCGGTGCGAGTCGCTCACGTCGCGAGAGTCACTCTAGCGTCGCGAGCCTGCTCTATTCCAGACCTGGAAGGTCAAGATTGAGCCGATGTTAAAGTGATTCCAAACAGTCCATCAAGCCTTTCAGATCCTCCGGAACTTCGCTGTCGAAGCTCAGGGGGGCCGTGGTGCCGGGGTGGCGAAACCCCAGGGTTTTGGCGTGCAGGGCCTGGCGGCCGAGCGCGGCAATGCGCGCTTGTGCCGCAGGCGGCAGCTGCTTGAGCAGCGCCGGCCGGGCGCGGCCATAGAGCGGGTCGCCCAGCAGCGGGTGGCCCAGGTGGGCCAGGTGGACCCGGATCTGGTGGGTGCGCCCGGTGAGCAGGCGGCATTCGACCAGGCTCACGGCGCCGCCGGCGTAGCTGGTCAGCACCCGGTAGCGGGTGGTCGCCGGCTTTCCGTTGCGCGTGACCACGGCCATCTTCTTGCGGTTCTGCGGATGCCGCCCGATGGCGCCGACGATCTCCCCGGCGCCCGGCTGCGGCCGGCCCCAGACCAGGGCCCAGTAGCGCCGCTCGATGCTGCGCGCGGCGAACTGCGCGGTCAGGGCGTCCTGGGCCGCCTGGGTCTTGGCGGCGACCATCAGGCCGGAGGTGTCCTTGTCCAGGCGGTGGACGATGCCCGGTCGGCCGACGCCGCCGATCCCGGTCAGCTCCGGTCCGCAGTGGGCCAGCAGGGCGTTGACCAGGGTGCGGTCGGGGTTGCCCGGGGCGGGGTGGACGACCAGTCCGGCCGGCTTGTTCACGACGATCACCTCCCGGTCCTCGTAGACCACGTCGAGCGGAATGGCCTGCGCCTCCGGCTCGGCCTCCCGGGTTTCGGGGATGTCGATGGCGAAAGTTTGGCCGGGTTTGACCCGAAATGAGGCCTCGCCTATCGTCGCGCCGTCGGTGCTGACCGCGCCCGCCTCGATCAGCGCCTTCATCCGACTGCGCGACAGCCCGTTCAGATGGCGGGCGAGCAGGCGGTCCAGCCGCTCGCCGGCCTCGGACTCGTGCGCCGTGACGCGGTGGCGTCCGGCCGTGAGGGGGATCTGTTCGGTCATGTCAAACGAGAAGGAAGCGCAAGCCGTGGCGGCACTCAAGGCCCACTTCGCCCTCAAGGCTCTGGTGATCGGACTGGGCCTCGTCATCCTGGCGCTGCTGGGCGCCGTGGTCTACGGCATCGCGCGCCAGGCCGACCGGCTCGAGCGGCTGCCGGAGCTGGCCGAGATGGAGGTCGGCGTGCCGCTGGGCTGCACCCTGGCCGACGTGGTGCCGGAGGGCGAGCTGCTGATCCTGCGCCTCGACGGCCCGGCCGAGCGGGGCTGCCAGCAGGCGGTGATGGTCGACGCCCTGGGCGGCAAGGTGCTGGGCCGGGTGCGGCTGACGCCGCAGGAGTAGGGCGGCCGGCGCCGCCGGCTCAGTCCACGCCGAGATCGCTGCGGAGCTGGGCGAAGATGGTGCGGTACCAGTCGACCCAGGGATTGCCGGCCTGCGTCTCGAGCCGTTGAGTCAGCGCGGCGAAGTCCAGGTCGGTGTTCAGCGGCTGCGGCCGGAAGCCCAGAAGCAGCTCCATCATCTGCTCCCAGGAGTAGTTCTGCGGCTTCTTGTAGGGGCCGAGCTGCGCGTCGGCCGGGTTCGGCCCGACCAGGGCGACACCCTGCACGCCGTCGTTGCTGCCGGCCAGCTTGAACAGCCCGAAGCTGCTCATCTCGTTGTCGTCCGGCCGGTCGTTGGCGAGGTTCAGCTTGGCGTCGCTGCCCAGCTTGTTGAGGCCGTCGAGGCTGCAGGGCACGAACAACGCCCAGTAGGTGCGCGGGCCGTCGGTGAACCTGGTCGCCGCCTCCGGCAGGGTCGCGCCGTAGCGCTCCTGCGCCTTCTGCGCGCTCAGGTCGACGCCGGATTCCTCGAGGAACTCGCGCAGCGCGGCCTGCTTCGGCGTCTCGGTGAAGCGGCGGCTGCGGCCGCTCCAGTTGCGCGCGCCGCCGCTCAGCACCCACTGGCCGGCATAGTTGGGCACGATGTAGACCGGCTTGCCGGCCTGGGCGCCGCCGACGAAGGTGGTGCGGCCGCCCAGGCGGGTCTGCAGCAGCGCCTTCCGGGCCATCAGCAGCTTGCTGTCGGCGGGCGTATCGGCATTGCGCCAATAGGGCAAGATGTAGCACTGCTCGCGCGCCATCGACGGCAACCTCCTCTGTCCAGGCGGGCGGCCTCGCGGTTTCCCTGCCTTCTCAGACGTCGGGGGGCCGGTCCCCGTGAGCCGTGCCGCCGCCGCCGCGCCGGCCGGTCCGATTGACAAGCCCCGCGCGGCTCGGCTGTTGTGCCGCTCCAGTCCCAAGGAGCCAGAGAGAATGAATTTCGCCTCCGACAACGTCACCGGCGCCTGCCCCGCCGTCCTCGACGCCCTGGTGCAGGCCAACGCGGGCCCGGCCATGCCCTATGGGGAGGACCCCTGGACGGCGCGGGTGCAGGCGCGCCTGCGCGCGCTGTTCGACAAGCCCGACCTGCTGGCCTTTCCCGTGGCGACCGGCACGGCGGCCAACGCGCTGGCGCTGTCCTGTCTGACGCCGCCCTACGGCGCGGTCTACTGCCACCGCGAGGCGCACATCAACGTGGACGAATGCGGCGCGCCGGAGCTGTTCACCGGCGGCGCCAAGCTGGTGCCGCTGGAGGGGGAGGGGGCGAAGATCACGCCCGAGGCCCTGGCCGCGGCGGCCGGCGGCCACGGCGTGGTGCACCATGTCCAGCCGGCCGCCGTCAGCCTGACCCAGGCGACCGAGGCCGGGCGCGTCTACACCGCGGAGGAAGTGGCGGCGCTCGCCGATACGGCGCGCGCCAAGCGGCTGCGCGTGCACATGGACGGCGCGCGCTTCGCCAACGCGCTCGCCGCGCTGGAGGTGGCGCCGGCCGAGGTGACCTGGAAGGCCGGGGTCGATGTGCTGTCCTTCGGCGCCACCAAGAACGGCTGCCTGGCGGCCGAGGCGGTGGTCTTCTTCGACCCTGGCCTGGCCGAGTCCTTCCGCTTCCACCGCAAGCGCAGCGGCCATCTCTTCTCCAAGGGGCGGGTGATCTCGGCCCAGCTCGAAGCCTATCTCGAGGACGATCTCTGGCTGGCCAACGCGCGCCACGCCAACGCCATGGCGCGCCGTCTGGGCGAGGGGCTGGCCGCGCTGCCGGGCTGTCGCCTGCTGCAGCCGGTCGAGGCCAACGAGGTCTTCACGCTATTGCCCGAGCCGGTGGTCGCGGCCCTGCAGGCGGCCGGCGCGGTCTTCATCGACGGTCACTTCGGCCCCGGCGTGCAGCGCTTCGTCTGCGCCTGGAACAGCCGGGCCGAGGAGGTCGAGGCCGTGCTCGCCGCCGCGGCGGCGGCGGCCGGGGCGCCGAGCGGCGCGGCGCAGGTCGCCCAGGGCTGATCCGGCGTCGCAGGCCGGTTCACAGGTTTGACCCAGCGGTGTCACAGGCGCTGGGGCATATCGAGGGCGACCTACCCGTTCGGGTCGGTGATGACCCTTTCGAGGAGAAGGAGCCTTTTGGCCATGTCCGCCATGACCGCGACCTCCACCCCGCGCCGCCCCGGCCTGGCGCGTAGCCTGGTCCTGACGCTCGGCCTCGCGCTGCCGCTGGCCGCGACCGGCTGTTCCGGCCTGAACGAGACCGAGCAGCGCACCCTCAGCGGCGGCGCGATCGGCGCCAGCGTCGGCGCCGTCGGAACGGCGGTGACCGGCGGCTGCGTCGCCTGCGGCGCCGCCCTCGGCGGCGCGGTCGGCGCCGGCGCCGGCTATCTCTCGGACAAGATCGACCTGGACGACTGAGGGGCGCGCGCCGACCGGGCAAAGCCGCCGGCCGGCCTGTCCGGCCCAGCCGGCCGGCGGCGCCGGAAAAAATGCGCCGCGCGCGAGCGCGCTCTTGCATCGCGGCGCCGTCTTCGCTATATCGCCGCCCTCGACAGGCGCTGCGGTCGCGGCGCCGCCGGCCACGAGGCCGCATCACTGGGTCCCCATCGTCTAGAGGCCTAGGACACCACCCTCTCAAGGTGGAGACACGGGTTCGACTCCCGTTGGGGACGCCAAAGCTACTCCGCTGAAATCGCTACAAGATCTCTGGCCGCCACGGCATCCGTGCGCGGCCTTCGGTGCGTCTCGATGTCGGAACGGTGCGCGAACCTGCCGCTTTGAGCGATGCAATCGCGGTGCCGGCCGGTTCGTCGCTGTCCGCGCCCGCGCCGGGGCGCTTGCCATCAGCCACAAGGCCGCACGGGCTCTCGTCACCCAGGAGGTCGGCCCCCGGTGCCTTCGACCGCGCGGTTCGTGAAACCGGGAAAACTGGCAGTGCAGAGCCGTCGCGTTGGCAGGGTCCGCGCGGCGGGCCGAGTCGGCCCGGAACCTGGATGGACACGGGGTCGTTGGTCCCCCGTCGTCCCGGCCTCCGCCCCCGGCGGGGTGCGGGGCGCCGTATGACCCTCTGCCCGCGACGCCGATGCCCGAATCCAGCCGCGACAGTCAGATCCAGCCCCTGATCGAGGCCTCCGAGAGCTTCCCCGCGCTGGAGGCCGCGATCCTCGCGGCCGAGCGCGAGGTGCTGATGGCCTACTGGACCTTCGATCCGCAGATGCCGCTGCGCGGGCCGGACCATCCGGCGGGGCTGACCTGTTGGGCCGACCTGCTGCTGCACAAGGCGCGCCAGGGCGTGGTCCTACGCATCCTGCTGGGCGACTTCGACCCCGTCTTCGGCCATGCCTTCCACGCCGCCAACGGCGCCGCCTACCTCGACCTGATGGCGCTGCGCCAGCGTCTGCCGGAGGCGCGGCGCCGCTGCCTGCAGGTCGTCACCTCGCGCCACGAGGCGCGGGCGGGGCGCCTGATCGAGGGGCTGGTGCAGCCGCTGCGCTGGCGCCAGCTCGGCCGGGTGCTGGGCGAGGGGCGGCAGCGTCTGGCGCAAGAGGGCCAGGCGGCGCTGGCGGCCTGGCTGCGCGCGGCGCCCGGCCTCTGGCCGTCCTGCCGCCTGACGCCGCGGGGGCCGCGCCGGCGCTGGGGCGCCCTGGTCGGCGCCGTCTACCCGGCCTCGCACCACGAGAAGAGCTGCGTCGTCGACCGGCGCGTCGCCTTCGTCGGCGGCCTGGACATCGACGCCAAGCGCTACGATACCCCGCAGCACGACGCCAGGGATGCCTGGCACGACCTGGCCGTGCGCATCGACGGGCCGCTGGCGGCCGACCTCGCGCGCCGCCTGGCGCAGCGCTGGAACGCCGAGCGGCAGAGCTTCCACCGTGCCGTCGCGCGTCAGGGCCGGCCGGCCGGCGCGCCGCCGCCTGGCGTGGCGCCCTGGCCGGACGCGCCGACCGAGGCCGTCGCCGTTGGGGATGCCGCGCGCGCCGGTGCAGACAGCGGGGCCGGGGGCGAGACCGCGCTGGTCGGCACCGGCTCGGGTGCGGCGCGCTGGGCCTTCCAGGCCGTGCCGCAGACCTGCGACGGCAGCATTCGGGCGGCGCTCTACCGCTTGATCGACGGGGCCCGGGCGCTGCTCTACCTCGAGACCCAGTTCCTGCGCGACCGCGCGGTGGCGGCGCGGATCGCGCGGCGGGCCGCGGCGGCGCCGGACCTGCGCGTGATCCTGCTGCTGCCTTTGCTGCCCGAACTGCTGACCGAGGCGCGCGACGCCAACCGGGCGACGCGTCACGGGCACTGGCTGCAATGGCGTTGCGTGCGCGCGCTGCAGGCGGCGCTTGGGCCACGCTTCGGGGTCTACACCCTGCTGCGCAACGCGCCGGCCAAGGCCGAGGCGCCGGCCCACACCACCGCGTTGGGCAGCGACCTGGTCTACTGTCACGCCAAGCTGGCGCTCGCCGACGATCGCCGCGCGCTGGTCGGTTCGGCCAACCTGAACGGCCGCAGCCTGACCATCGACACGGAGGCCTGCCTGGACTGGCAGGACCCGGTGGGCGTGGCCGCCTTTCGCCGCCGGCTGTGGCGCCAGCATTTCGGCGGCGCGGCCGCCGGTGGCCCCGCGCCGGACGGCCTGGACAGCGCCGACCTCGCCCAGGCCGCCGCGCGCTGGGATGCGCTGGCGCAGGCGAACACGCGGCGGCCGCCGGGCCGGCGGCAGGGCTTCGTGGTGCCCTTTCCCGACTCCCACCTGCGGTTCCAGGCCCGGCGCAGCCGCATCGTGCCCGACGCCAGCGTCTAGAGCAGATTGTGATCGTTTGGCCCCACGGCGTGGGTCCGCCGATCACAAGAAACCTGCTCTACACCAAAGGGTTAGAGTGATGCCCGACCTGAGTTGCTCGCCTTGGCGATTTGCCAAGGCGGAAAGCATCGCTCTAACCCGATGAGGGAGAGCGGCGCGTCGCCGGGACTCCCGCCTTGCCCGTCTCGGCCCCCATCTCGGCCCCCATCTCGGCCCCCATCTCGGCCCCCGTCTCGGTCCTCGTCTCCGCCCCCGTCTCGGTTCTCCCCTTCGGTTTCCGTCTCCGCGCAACGTCTGGGTTCGCCCCCGAGACCCCGTTGCCCGAGACCCCGTTGCCCGAGACCCCGTTGCCCGAGACCCCGGCGCCCGGGAACCCTGCCCCGGCGGCGTCGTTAGTCATTCTGCGGGCCGAGCGCGACGCGCGGCAGGCCCGCGCGAGACGAAACGCAACCTGAAGGATCGCGAGGAGACGCGAGGCGATGAGACCAGCCGGAGGCGTGACAGAACGACGGCACGGCCGCGCGTCGCGACTCGTCCCCGGCTGACCGGCCGGGCCTCTCTCTCGATCGACCAGCGAAAACCCGCAACGGAGCCCGGCCGCGATCGGCGGCCGGCAACGGGGGATCCATGTGCCGCGCTGCCCGCTGGTCGGGCAGGGCGGAGAGAGCAACCAACACAAGGGAGCAGCAGAATGTTCAAGACGATTGGCCTCGGTGGCATTGGCGTGGGCGGCGTGACGCTGGCCGCGCTGCTGACCGGCACCGCCCCGGTGGCCCTGGCGGCGCAGGACCAGGCCGGCGCGCAAGGCGACCGGCAGGTCGCCGAAGAGTGCATGACCCGGCTGCAGGACCTCGACCGCGCCTACACCTCCGAGGGCATGACCCTGGGCGGCCGCGACCTGCGTACCCTGTTCAACGCCGCCAACGTCTTCGCCAACAACGGCCAGAAGGAGGCCTGCATGGCCGTGGTCGACGGCATGGAGACCTATGCCGAGCAGGTCCGCAGCGAGGGCCAGGGCATGCAGGACATCGACGACTGGAAGCAGGCGACGAACGATGCCCGGCCGCTCGACGACGACAGCGGCTTCACCGCCACCCAGTACATGGACGACAGCGTCGTCTCGCCCGAGGGCGTGGTGCTCGGCGAGATCGAGGATGTGGTGACCACCGGCGAGGAGCGCTATCTGGTGGTCGGCTCCGGCGGCTTTCTGGGCGTCGGCGAGAACCACCGTCCGGTCGAGCTGGAGCGCTTCCGCAAGCTCGACGACAGCCGCCTGATCCTGCCGGTCAGCGAGGAGAGCTTCGAGCAGGCGCCGGCCTTCGATCTGGAGT
This sequence comes from Algihabitans sp., assembly GCA_965233705.1. Lineage (GTDB taxonomy): Bacteria > Pseudomonadota > Alphaproteobacteria > Kiloniellales > DSM-21159 > Algihabitans. The sequence continues at coordinate 227,250 of CBDDTF010000003.1, forward strand.
CGATCGGCGGCCAGATCCAGGCCTGGTCCAACGACGTCGAGGACTGGTGGGAGAAGAACGTCTCCGACGAGTAGGCGTTGACGCCCGTCCCTGACGGGCCCGCGGGAAAACACCCCGTCCGCCGACCCGGCGGGCGGGGTTTTCTCTGTGCGCAGCCTGGCCGTCGCACCGCTTCCAAAGCGGCGGAGGGTGGCAGGCGTCACGCCATGCCTGGGGTCAGAGCTGGTTGCTCCTGCGCCAGGGGCTTTCTGTTCGGGGCCGGCGCGCGGTCGTCTTCTCGCGGCCCGAGCGCGCGCGTGGCGGCGCGGGGCTCGACGACCGGCGGCAGCCAGGAAGGAACCGCACGAGGCGTCGGCGTGGACCCTCGACGCAAGAGCCCTCGATGCAAGGCCCTCGATGCAAGGCCCTCGATGCAAGGCCCTCGACGCAAGAAGGACCGGCCTCGCGGCGAGGCCGGCCCGGAATCTGTGCGTCGTCTTGCGCTGTGTCTTGCGCTGTGTCCGGCTTGCTGCCGGGGCCGTCGATCAGACCGACTTGCTGTTGCCGGCGGCCGCCTTGCGGCCCGCGGCCTCGGCCTTCTTGAAGCTCTCCGGGTCCTGGGACCGGGCCCGGGCCGCTTCCTCGGCCCGGCGCTCGGGGTCGTCCTCGCGCACGAAGGCCTCGGTGGCGTCGCGGTAATGGTGGGCGGCGCGGTAGTCGCCTTCGCCCTGCAGCTCCTCCTCGGCGTAGGCGAGGGCGCCGTCCTCGTCGTCCTCTTCCTCGGCTTCCTCGGCATAGCCGGCCGTGCCTTGCGGCGAGCCCGAAGCCACGCCCTGGCCGTTGGCGAGCAGGCGCGGCAGCAGGCTGCCGACGGCAGCGCCGAGCCCGAAAGCGAGGCCGCTGACGACGAAGGGGTGGTTGCCCGCGAAGTCGGCGGCCCGGTGCTCGGCCTCGATGGCCTGGTCGCGCAGCGCCGCCGCGCGGCGGCGGGCGCGCTGCTCGGCGCGCTCGGCGGTCATCCGGGCACGGTTGAGCGCCTCTTCGCTGACGCGGCCGCTGCCCGAGCGGGCCTCGGCGGCCATGGCGTTGGCCCGCCGGCGGGCCCGCTGCGCGGCGCCGCGCGCCCGCTCGTTCAGTGCCACCAAGCGGTCGCGGTCGGGCAGGCGCACGTCCTTGCCCGTCGACAGCGAGACGGCCAACCACCCCAGGCCGAGGCCCAGCAGCGCGGTTGGCACCGGGTGGGCGCGCGCCGCCTCGGCACCTCCGGCGGCGATGCGGCGGCTGCCCTGGCCCAGGCTGTGGCCGAGCTGACCCGCGCCGCGGCGGATGCGGCCGCCGTCGAACTGTCCGGTTCGGGTGTCGTAGCTCTCATGATAGGTCATCGCGTCAGCCTCCTTGACTATCGGGATCTCGCTGCGAGCGCGCCTTGCCTTGCCGCATCACGGCGGGTCGGCGGGAGGCGCGACAGCGCTCCGGTGTCTTCACCCGGGATCAACGATGCGCAGGCGCCGGCGGTTCCGGCAGCCGGCGGTCAGATCAATAGCTGATAGAGCAGGTAGGCGGCGAGCAGCCCCAGGGCGGTGGCCAGGACGAAGCGCCCCCTGCCCCAGCGCTGCAGCGCGAGCAGGCGGCGGCCGAGAAGCAGTGCCAGCGCCGCCAGCCCGAAGTAGCGCAAGCCGCGCGACAGGCCGATGGCGGCGAGGAAAAGCGCCGGGTCGGCGCCGAGGCTGCCGGCCCCCAGGGTTGCGAGCTGCAAGGGCGCGGGCGAAAGCGAGACCAGGAAGACGCTCCAGAACAGGCGGCTTTCGTCGAGGCGCTGCGTGGCGGCCTCGAAGGCCTCGGCCAGGCCCAGCAGCTCCAGCCCGGGGGCGACCAGCGGCGCGAACAGCAGGTTGCCCAGCAAGTAGAAGGCCAGCGCGCCGCCCAGGCTGCCCAACCAGACGGCGAAGGCGACCATCAGCGCGCGGCGGTGGTGGGCGATCATCAGCGGCGCGATCAGCGTCTCGATGGGGATCGGCACCACGGTGCTCTCCAGGAAGGAGGCCAGCGCCAGCCCGCTCTGCCCGGCACCGCCGCGCGTCAGCCGCTCGCTCCAGGAGCGGCCGCGGTCCTGCTCCGCGTCTCGGTGCGAACGTGCGTCCACGGGACAGCTCCCTCGGTTCGGCGGCGCGGCGGCGCCTGTCTCCGGCGGCCCGACGTGTGGCCCCGACGTGTGGCCCCGGCGTGCGACCCCGACGTAACGAGACCCCCGCCCGGGGCATCGGGCGGGGGCCGTGAAGAGGTCGGGGCGGCCCGCGGCGATGCGGGTCGGCCCGGCCGTCCGCTCCTTCTACGTTGAAATCCCGGCAAGGTTCCAGAGGGGCGCGCGTTCGAAGCCGGCGCGGCGGGTCGTGCCGAAGGCGCCGCGCGTCGGTCGGGAACTCGCGCCGCCGCGCCGACGTTGCCCTCGACGGAACAATGAGCTTCGCAGGATCAAGAGAGGACGACGATGCAGCGCGACGCCGAGACGCCGGAGCGCGACCAGTCGGGCGCGCGGCAGGAGGGGGCGGCACAGCCCGGCGCGGACCGACGGGCGGCCGAGCCCTTCCGGGCCGACATGGCCGCCGAGGTGCGTGGCCTGGGCGCGGCCTTGCGCGATTTCGGCTGCACCCTGGCGACGCAACAGAAGGACAGCTTCGGCGATACCTTGCAGGACGTGGCCGACAGCCTCAGTGACAGCAGCCTGACCCTGGACGACCGGCCGGGCGTACAGGCCCTCTTCGACCGCACCGCCGACGCGCTGGGCGAGACCTCGCAGCGCCTCAAGACCCGCAGCGTCTCCGACCTCTACGGCGAGGTGGAGCGCTTCACGCGGCGGCATCCTTTGGCCGTCGGCGTCGGCGCGGCCGCCCTGGGCCTGCTGGCCGCGCGCTTCCTGACCAGCAGCGCCGCGTCGCCCGCCGCGCAGGCCGACATTTCCGACGGGGGTTCAGACCGCGGCGCCGCGGATGACTGGAAACCGTCCAAGGCGGATGAGTCGACCGGGGGCGGCACGGCGGACAGCGGCGGCCCCGCGGCGTCCGGCGAACCGGGAGGGCCGCGATGAGCCACCGCTCCGGCGAGCGCGCGACGCCCGAGAGCCTGGGCGAGGCGACCGGCCAGGTGCTGCACGATGCCGCCGGGTTGGTGCAGGCCGAGGCGGCGCTGTTCCGGGCCGAGGCGAAGACGATCGGTGCGCGGGCCCTGGGTGGCGTGATCCTGCTGCTGCTGGCGACTGCGGCGAGCGTGGTGGCGCTGACGCTGGCCGCCGAGGCGGCGGTGGCCTGGCTGGCCCCCTCGCTGGGCTCGCAGGCCCTGGCGGCGCTGGCGGTCGCGCTGGTTGCCGGTCTGGTCGCCGCCTGGCTGTTCTGGTGGGGCCGCCGACGCCTGGCGCCGGAGGCGCTGGCGCCGCGCCGCTCGGCCGCCTCGGTACGACGGGACGCCGCCCTGCTGCGCGGGAGGGCCGCGTCGTGAGCGACGAGCTGGAGGAGGCGAGCGCCGAGGCCAGTGCGGCGCGCCTGCGCCTGGCCGACTCGATTGACGAGGTGCAGCAGCGGCTGCGCCCACGTGGCCTGTTGGACGAGACACTGGGCGCCCTGCGCCGCGCCGGCGGCCGCGAGCTGCTGGACGAGGCAGTGGCGGCGGCGCGGCGCAATCCGCTGCCGCTGCTGCTGGCCGGCGCCGGCCTGGCCTGGTTCGCCTACGAACTGGCGCACGGCGCGCCGGCGCGGCCTGCGCCCGGCGAGAAGCGCCGCGCGGCCGAGGCTGAGGATGACGAGGTGCACGACGACCTGGACGACGTTCTGAAGGAGGACCCGCGATGAGCGAGCGCGCGCGAACCCCACGGCGCAGGCCCGCCGCCTCGGCCTCCGGCCGGGCGCGGGAGCTGTTCGAGACGCATCCGCTGCTGGTCGGCGTGCTGGGCTTCGCCGGCGGCTTCCTGCTCGGCAGCCTGCTGCCGCGTACGCCGCGCGAGGACCGGCTGCTCGGTCCGCTGCGCGACGACCTCAAGGCGACGGGCCTGCGCTACGGCGAGGAGATGACCGCGCAGGCGCGGGCCTATGCCGAGGAGGCGATGCAGCGGCAGGCCGGGCGCCGCGACCCGGACGGCGACGACACCGGTCCGAAGCCGCAAAGCGACGCCGACCGCGCCGCAGGATGAGGCCGCGCCGAGCCGGGATTGCGCGGCCGCGCCGTCAGCCCGGCCGTCGCGCGCGTGTGAGTTGCACGAGCTGCCGCGCCGCCCGGCGTTTCTTGTAGACCGGGTAGGCCACCGAGAGCAGCAGCAGCGCGAAGAAGACCAGCGCGATCGGCCGGGTCAGCAGAAAGCCCGGGTCGCCGCCGCTGAGCTGGTAGGTGCGCAGCGCCTCGCCCTCGGCCATGCCGCCCAGCAGGATGCCGACCACCGCCGCGGCAGTCGGATAGCCGTAGCGGCGCATGAAGAAGCCCAGCACGGCGGCGCCGGCGACGGTGATCGGCCCGACCATCGAGCCGGTCAGGGCGTAGGCCCCCATCACCGCGAGCACGATGACCGAGGGCGCCAGCACGCGCAGCGGCGCCTTGACGATACGCGCGGCCAGAAAGACGAAGGCCAGGCCCAGGCCCAGCAGCAGCACCGACTGGCCCAGGTTGGCGAAGATGATGGCGTAGACGATGTCCTTGTTCTCGGCGACGAAGCGCGGGCCGCCGGTGACGTCGTGGATGTTGAAGGCGGCCAGCATCACCGCCGTCGCCGCGCCGCCCGGTAGGCCGAGCACCAGCAGCGTCGCCATGGAGCCGCCCTCGGAGCTGCTGTTGGCCGCCTCGGCGGCGCTCACCCCGCGCAGGTCGCCCTTGCCGAAGGCTTCCGGGTCGCGCGCGCGCCGCCGCGTCTCGGCGTAGGACAGCAGGTTGGCGACCGAGGAGCCGACGCCGGGCACGGCGCCGACGCCGACGCCGATCAGCGCGCCGCGCAGCAGGATGACGGGGCCGGCGACGGCCGCGCCGATGCCCGCCAGGATCTCCGACAGCCGCACTTCGCGCAGCCGGGCGTCGGCGACGATGAAGGAGCGCTGGGCCAGGGAGAAGAGCTCGGACAGCGCGAACAGCCCCATCAGCGCCGGCACCGCCGGCACGCCGTCGAGCAGGTAGATCGAGTCGAAGGTGCCGCGGATGAAGCCGCGCGAGGACATGCCGATGGTGCCGATCAGCATGCCGACCAGCCCGGCCAGCAGGCCCTTGGCGAAGGCCTGCTCCGACAGCGCGGCGATCAAGGTCAGGCCCCAGAGCGCGACCACCAGCATCTCCGGCGGGCCGAGCCGCAGGACCCAGCCGGCGATCGGGTCGATCAGCACGAAGAGCAGCAGGTAGCCGATGGCGGCGCCGATGGTCGAGGCGGCGAGCGCCGCGCCCAGCGCGGTGTTGTGCCGTCCCGCGCGCGCCAGGGGGTAGCCGTCGAAGGTGGTGGCCACCGCCGCCGAGGTGCCGGGGATGTTCATCAGGATCGCCGGCACCGCGCCGCCGAAGCCGCCGCCGGTGAAGATCGCCGTGAGGAACAGGATCGCCGGCACGAAGTCCATGTAGAAGGTGACCGGCATGAACACGGCCATGGCGATCGGCACCGAAAGCCCCGGCACCGCGCCGAAGACCAGGCCGATCAGCAGGCCGGGGACGACCACGCCCCAGGCCTGCCACGAGCCGGCGAGCAGACCGAGGGCGTCGAGCGCAGCAGCGAAATCGATCACGAGGAAGGTCCCGCTAGGGTTCGAGGGGCAGCAGGGTCGGGAAGGGGATCGACAGCATGGTCTGGAAGCCGACCACCACGAACAGCCCGAAGGCCAGGCTGTAGAGCCCGACGAAGGCCCAGCGCCGCTCGCCATTCAGCACCATGGCGGCGGCCAGGTAGACCACGGTGATCAGGTCGAAGGGCAGGTAGACCAGGGCCGCGACATAGAGGCAGGTCAGGCCCATCAGGGCGAAGGCACGGCGATCGCGCCGTCGCGCCGCCCCCGCTTCCGCGGCTGCTTCCTCGGCCGCCGCCTCGGCTGTCGGGGCGCCGCCCTCCGCGGCCGGCGTGTCCTGGGCCGCCGCAGGGAAGCCGGGGTCCGGCCGGCGGCGCAGGAGCTGCACTACGATGACGCCGTAGAGCAGCAGGCAGAGCGCCGAGACCGGCAGGATCAGGATCAGGTTCTCGGCCGAGGTCGAGGTGGTCCAGGCGTCGAGGAAGTACCAGGCGACGAAGACCAGAAGGAGGGTCGCGAAGGCCAGCTCGCCAAGCAGGCGCGAGGGCCCGCCGTCCGCGGCGTTCGAGACCGTTTTCGCTTGTGCCATCGCGACCGCTCCTGCCGTCTCGTCGTCAGGTCCGCCGGGGCTGCGCGGAGCCTAGGGGGGGCTGTCCCTACCGGATCATGTCCCTATTGGATCATGTCCCTATTGGATCATGTCCTTGTAGGTGCGCAGCGCCTCGAAGTTCTCGGTGAGGAAGGCTTCGCTCGCCTCCGGCCCCATCCAGTCGCCGCCGATGTCGGAGCGCTTCAGCCAGCGCTGGAAGCCCTCGGACTCCAGGGCCGCCTTGTAGCCCTCCAGAAAGGCCTTGTGACGCTCGGGATAGTCCGCGTCGAAGGAGTCGTGGGCGATCACCGCGATGGTGTTGCCGGCGAGCAGCGGCACCTCGGGCTCGCCGAGCTCGCCGAGGGCGGCGTTCAGGCCGGGGGCTTCGTAGTCGTCGGTGCCGCCGTCCTTGCGCAGCACGGCCAGGGTGTTGATCTGGTCCTTGATGCCCAGCGAGCCCTCGGCGGCCACCACCGTGAAGTCGACCTGGCTGCCGACCACCGCCATGCGCTGCGGGCTGCCGCCGTCGAAGGTGACCCAGCGCACGTTGTCGCGCGGGATGTCCAGGCTGTCGAGCAGGATGAGCGCCTGCAGATGCGCGCCGGAGCCGTGCACGATGCTGGCGCTGACCTCGCCCGGCTGGGTGCGCATGGCCTCGATCAGCGCGCCCAGGTCCTGGTACTCGCTCTCCGGCGAGACCGCCAGGATCATGTAGTCCGACCACTGGGCGTTGAGGAAGTCGAAGTCGTCCCAGGCAATCGGGGCGCCCTGAATCAGGATGTTGTTGGCCAGGTAGGGCACGGCCTGCATCACCAGGAAGTAGGAGCCGTCGTCCTTCTGCTGGCTGAACCAGGTCGCGCCGAGCGAGCCCGAGCCGCCGGGCTTGTTCACCACCGTGACCACCGCGTCGTTCAGGTGCTCCGGCAGGAAGGAGGCGAGGCCGCGCGCCAGCCGGTCGGCGCTGCCGCCCGGATTGAAGGGCACGACGAGGCGAATCCGGGTGTCCTCGCTCGGCCAGGCCTCGGCGCCGGCGCTCTGCGCGGCGCCCAGGGGCAGCGCCAGGGCGGCCGCGCTCACGGCCAGGGCCTTCAACAGCTTCGATTTCAACATTGGCATCCTCCCGTACTTGGGTCTTTTCGGCTCGCCCGCGAGCGCGGGGCCCGGCTGCCGCCGCCCGGCAACAACCGCTCGCCTAACCCGTTGCATATGTCTTATTGTTATGACATTCAGAGAGCAAGCACAATGATCTTGCAGGGGCTAGACTTCGCTTTTGCGAGCCGCGGGAGTGCAGGAGTGACGGCGTGCTGAAGAAGGACAAGGACGGTGGGCGGCCGGGCGCCGCCGATGCCGCTGTGGCCCCGGCGCCGCGGACGGCCGAGCCGCCGGCGGGCGAGGGCGAGGCCGTCGCGCCCGGGCCCGTGCCGCTCTACCACCAGGTCTATCTGGTGCTGCGCCAGCGCCTGCTCGACCGCACCTATCCGGCCGACCGGCCGCTGCCGGGCGAGATCGACCTGGCCAAGACCTTCCAGGTCTCGCGCATCACCGTGCGGCGGGCGCTGCAGGAACTCGCGCGCGAGGGCCTGATCGTGCGCCACCCCGGCCGCGGCACCTTCCCGGCCGAGGGCGTCGAGCGCCAGGCGACGATCAGCGGCAACCTTACGGGCCTGCTGGAAAATCTCATCCTCATGGGCCTGAAGACCCAGGTGAAGGTGCTGGCGCTGGACTATGTGGCGCCGCCGGTCCCGGCCGCCGGGGCCTTCGCGCCCGACGGGGTGGTGGAGGTGCAGCGCGTCGTGCGCGTGCGCTCCAACGAGGGCATTCCCTTCTCGCAGCTCACGACCTACGTGCCCGCCGAGATCGGCCGCACCTTCACCGCCGAGGATCTGGCCGCCCAGCCGCTGCTGGGCCTGCTCGAGCGCGCCGGCGTGCGGGTCGCTTCGGCCGAGCAGACGATCAGCGCCGTCGCCGCCGACACCGCCGTCGCCGCGGCGCTGCAGGTCGCGCCGGGCACCGCCCTGATCAAGATCCTGCGCCTGGTGCGCGACGAGAACGACCGGCTGGTGGAGTGGCTGGAGGCGCTCTACCGGCCGGACCGCTATAGCTACCGCATGAACCTCCAGCGTTCCGACCACAACGGGATACCGCAATGGACTCCGCAATGACGCCCAACGCTAGACTGCGCCGCCGCATCGCCGCCGCGCCCGACCGCGGCCCGCTGATCGCCCCCGGCGTGTACGACGCCATGGGCGCGGCCGCGGCCGAGGCCGCCGGCTTCGAGGCCGCCTACCTGTCCGGCGCCAGCATCGCCTACAGCCGCCTGGGCGGTCCCGACCTGGGGCTGATCGCCCTGCCCGAGCTGGTCGAGACCGTGGCGCTGATCCGCGAGCGCACCGACCTGCCGCTGGTGGTCGACGCCGACAACGGCTTCGGCAATGCGCTCAACGTGCGCCGCACCCTGCGCCGGCTGGAGCGCGCCGGCGCCAGCGCCGTCCAGCTCGAGGACCAGAGCTTTCCCAAGCGCTGCGGCCACCTGGCCGACAAGAGCCTGATCGAGCCGGCGGAGATGGTCGGCAAGATCCGCGCCGCCGTCGACAGTCGCCAGGACCCGGACCTGACGCTGATCATCCGCACCGACGCCGTCGCCGTGGAGGGCTTCGACGCCGCCATGGCGCGGGCCGAGGCCTACCTGGAGGCCGGCGCCGACGTGCTGTTCGTCGAGGCGCCGCAGGACGAGGCCCAGCTCGCCGCCGTGCCGCGCCGCTTCGCCGGCCGGGTGCCGACCCTGGCCAACATGGTCGAAGGCGGGCGCACGCCGAACCGCACCGCCCAGGCCCTGGGCGAGCTGGGCTTTTCCATCGTCATCTTCCCCGGCGGCCTGGCCCGCGCCGTGGTGCAGACCATGCAGGCCTATTTCGCCAGCCTGCGCCAGCACGGCAGCAACGCCCCCTTCCGCGAGCGCATGCTGGACTTCCAGGGCATCAACGACTTCGTCCGCACGCCCGAGGTGCTGGCCTGGGCCGCGCGCTTCGAGGGGCAGCCGGACGCCGGCGAGGCGCACGCCCCGGAGTCTGACGCCGGGGCCGAGCCAGCGGCGCGGGAGGCGGCGCACGGGGGGCGGCGATGAGCGAGCCTGCCGGACCGCGCAGCCTGTTCGAGAAGGTCTGGGAGCGTCACGTCGTCGAGCGCGACGCCGAGGGCAACGAGCTGCTCTACGTCGACCGCCACCTGGCGCACGAGGGCTCCTTCCACGCCTTCGGCAAGCTGGCCGGGCGCGATCTGCCGGTGGCCCGGCCCGACCTGACGCTGCTGATCGCCGACCACTACGCCCCGACCCGCGGCCGCGACCGGCCGATCGCCGACCCCGAGGTGGCGCGGGTCTCCCGTCTGCTGGAGGAGAACGCGGCGCGCTTCGGCCTCGACCTGATCGGCCTGCAGGACCCGCGCCAGGGCATCGTCCACGTGGTTGGGCCGGAGCTGGGCTTCACCCTGCCGGGCCTGACTATCGTCTGCGGCGACAGCCACACCTCGACCCACGGCGCCTTCGGGGCCGTCGCCTTCGGCATCGGCGCCTCGGAGGTGGCCCACGTGCTGGCGACCCAGTGCCTCTGGCAACGCCGGCCGAAGCCGATGCGCGTGCGCTTCGTCGGGCAGCCGCGGGCCAGCGTCGGGGCCAAGGACCTGGTGCTGGCGATGATCGCTCAGATCGGCGCCGACGGCGGCAGCGGCCACGCGCTGGAGTATGTGGGGTCGGCCGTCGAGCGGCTGTCGATGGCCGGGCGCATGACCCTGTGCAACCTCTCGATCGAAAGCGGCGCGCGCTTCGGCCTGATCGCGCCCGACGCGACCACCTTCGCCTACGTGACCGGCCGGCCGCTGGCGCCGCGCGGGGCGTTGCTGGAGCGGGCGCTGGCCGACTGGCGCGGCCTCGCCAGCGACCCCGACGCGCCCTTCGCCGCGGAGGTGACGGTGGAGGTGGACGGCCTGGGGCCGATGGTGACCTGGGGCACCAGCCCGGAGCAGGCGGCGCCGGTAGCCGGCCGGGTGCCCGATCCGGCAAGCCTGCCGACGGCGGCACGGCGCGAGGCGGCGGCCAAGGCGCTGGCCTATATGGACCTGCAGCCGGGCCAGGCGCTCGACGGCCTGGCCATCGACCGGGTCTTCATCGGCTCCTGCACCAACGCGCGCCTGGAGGATCTGCGCGAGGCCGCGGCGGCGATCGGCGGGCGCCGGGCGCAGGTGCCGGCCCTGGTCTCGCCGGGCTCGCGGGCGGTCAAGCGGGCCGCCGAGCGGGAGGGGCTGGACGCGGTTTTCCGCGCCGCCGGCTTCGAGTGGGCCGATTCCGGCTGCTCCATGTGCGTGGGCATGAACGGCGACCTGGTGCCGCCGGGCGCGCGCTGCGCCTCCACCGCCAACCGCAACTTCCCCGGCCGCCAGGGGCCGGGCAGCCGCACCCACCTGGTCAGCCCGGCGATGGCCGCCCTGGCCGCCGTCGAGGGCTGCCTGCGCAACCCGGAGACGCCGTCATGACCCGCCCGCGCCGCCCCTTCGAGGTGCTGGAGTCGCCGGCCGTCGTGCTGCTGCGCGGCAATGTCGACACCGACCAGATCATCCCGGCCCGCTTCCTGCGCAAGCCGCGCGAGGGCACCGCGGGCTACGCCCCCTATCTCTTCGCCGACCTGGACGACGCCCCGGCGGGCCTGCGTGGCGAAGAGCGCGGCGATGGGTGCGATGGCGAGGAGGCCGGCGGCGAGGCGGCGCCGGAGATCCTGATCGCCGGGCGCAACTTCGGCTGCGGCTCCTCGCGCGAGGGGGCGGTCTATGCCCTGGTCGACGCCGGCTACCGCGCCGTGGTGGCGGAGAGCTTCGGCGACATCTTCCGCGCCAACGCCGCCCGCAACGGCCTGCTCTGCGTGCAGCTCGCGCCGGAGGAGGTGGGCGCGCTGGCGGCGGCGGCGGCCGAGGCGCCGGCCGCGCGGCTGACCGTCGACCTGCCGGCGCAAAGCGTCGCGGCGCCCGGTCTGGCGGCCTATCACTTCGCCATCGACGGCTTCAGCAAGAAGCTGCTGCGCGCCGGCTACGACGAGCTCGACCTGACCCTCTCCCTGGCCGGGGCCATCGCCGACTTCAGCGCTGCCGCCGAGGCGGCGCGTCCCTGGCTGCGGCCCGAGACCACGGGCGAGGCTTGATCGCCGCCGGCCGCGGGGGCAGAAGGGGCGTGCGGGCAGGGTCGACGCCGCCCGCGCGTCGGCGCCAGAGCCGGGTGAGAGGCGATGGGCCCGCTTGCGCGGGTCCGCCGATCCCAGGACATCCGCACGGCGTCATTGGGGTGGCGTGATTTTGGGGCTGGAGTGATTTTGCGCAACCGGCGGCCGCGCCGCAGCGGGCCGGACGGTCGCAGGTCGCTCTCGGCAGGAACGGAGCGCTCGTGGGGCCCTTTTTCGAGGAGCTGGACTACCGGCCGACGCCGATCGGCGCGCTCAGCCTGCGCCGGCGGCGCGAGCTGTCGCTCGATGTCGAGGTCTACGAGATCAAGCTGGGCGAGGCCTTCTTGATGTCCAGCCTCTTCACCGCCTCGGAGGTCGCCCTGGCGCGGCTCGGGCTGGCGGCCCTGACGCCGCGCGGCGGGGCTTGCGACGTGGTCGTCGGCGGACTCGGCCTGGGCTACACGGCGCAGGCCGTGTTGCAGGCGCCGGAGGTCGCCTCCCTGCTGGTGGTCGAGGCGCTGGAGCCGGTGATCGACTGGCACCGCGAAGGGCTGCTGCCGCTGGGCCGGGAGCTCTGCGCCGACCCGCGCTGCCGCTTCGTGGCGGGCGACTTCTTCGCCCTGGCCGCCGGCGCCGAGGGGTTCGATCCCACGGCGCCGGGACGGCGGGTCGACGCCGTGCTGGTCGACATCGACCACACGCCGGATTTCCTGCTGGACACCGGCCACGCCGACTTCTACCGGCCGGCGGGGCTGACCCGGCTGGCCGCCCACCTGCGCCCGGGCGGCGTCTTCGGCCTCTGGTCCAACGCGCCGCCGGAGCCGGCCTTCACGGCGCGGCTGGCCGATGTCTTCGCGACGGCCTGGGCCGAGCCGGTGCGCTTCGCCAATCCACTGCAGGCCGGGCGCGAGGTGACCCAGACGGTCTACCTGGCCCGCACGGCGGCGGAGGCCGCGCCAGGGACCGCCCAAGGCACTGCCCAAGGCACTGCTTAAGGCACTGCCCAAGGCACCGCACCGGGGCGCGCCCGACCGCGATAGCTGAGGCGGCCGCGCGCGGCCGCCTCACGGCGGGCCGGCGGTTGGTCGCGCGGCGGCCAGGTTGAGCTGGGCGAGCAGCAGGTCGACCAGGTCGCGCACCCGGTCCAGCGCCGGCAGCTCGGCCAGCGGCAGAGTGACGCCGAAGCTGTCCTCCAGCTCCAGCAGCAGGTTCATCGCCGCCACGGAGTCCAGGCCGAGCTCGGCGGTCAGCCGGCTGGCCGGTGTGATCTCGCTGCCGGCCGGGGCGTGGCGCCGCAGGGCGGCGAGCACCCGGGCCTCGACCTCAGTCGCTGTCCAGGCCATGCGTCAGGTCCCTTCGTCGCCGGAGGAGTCCGCGAGGCGGCCGCCCAGGTAGGCGGCGCGGGCCGCGCTGCGACTGAGCTTGCCGGAGGAGGTGCGCGGCAGGCTGCGCGGCGGCACCAGCAGGATGCGCGGATCGGCCCCGCAGGCGCCGCGCACCGCCGCGCCCGCCTGTCGGCGCAGCTCGGCGCGCACCGCCGGGTCGCGGCTGCGGCACTGGATCGCCACCACCATGATCTCTTCGCCCCCCGTTTCCTCGTGCTCCGTTTCCTCGTGCCCCGTTTCCTCGTCCCCGGCTACCTCGTTCCCCGTCTCTTCCCGCGCCGTCGCTTCCCGCTCCGTCCCCTTCTCCCCGGCCTCAGGGCCTCCGGCTGCCGCGACCGGCGGCGCGGCGGTGGCGGAAAAACAGGCGACGTCGCCGGCGCGCAGGCCGGCCAGCGTCTCCACGGCGCTCTCGATGTCCTCCGGCCAGATGTTCTGCCCGTGCAGGATCACCAGATCCTTCGCGCGCCCGGTCACCACCAGCCGACCCTGGGTCAGATAGCCCAGGTCGCCGCTGTCGAGCCAGCCCGCGCGGTCGGTCAGCGCCAGGGGCGCCTGCGGGCCGGCGAGCGCCGCGCTGGCCACGCTGGGCCCGCGCAGCCAGATGCGGCCGACCCGGCGCTCCGGCAGCGGTTGGCCGGCCTCGTCGCGGATCACAACCTCCACCTCCGGCAGGGGCGCGCCGCAGATCGCCAGGCGTCGGCCGTCCGCGCCGCTGCACGGCCGGGCCTCGCCGCGCTGCGCCAGCGGTTGCCGCGCCACGCGCTCGCTCTCCAGCCCGCGTCCGGGCGTCGCGAAGCTGACCGCCAGGGTCGCCTCCGACAGGCCGTAGCTGGGCAGAAAGGCCCGGGGCGAAAAGCCGGCCGGCGCGAAGGCCGCGGCGAAGCGCTCGAGCACCGCGGGACGGATCATCTCGCCGCCGACGCCGGCAATGCGCCAGCGCGAGAGGTCCAGTCGCGCCACCGCCTCCGGCGTGGCGCGGCGGCTGCACAGGGCGTAGCCGAAGGTCGGGCTGTAGGCGATGCTGGCGCCCTGGACCGAGAGCAGCTCCAGCCAGACCAGCGGGCGCAGGGCGAAGGCCTGCGGCGTCAGGTAGTCGACGCCGATCTGGCAGAGCAGCGGCGTCAGGCAGAAGCCGACCAGCCCCATGTCGTGGAACAGCGGCAGCCAGGAGCAGGCGCGGTCGTCGCCGCGCAGCCCCAGGCCGTCGCGGGCGATCGCGCGGGCGTTGGCGGTGACCGCGCGCTGGCTGACCAGCACGCCGCGCGGCCTCCGCGTGCTGCCGGAGGAGAACTGGATGTAGGCCGGCGCGTCGGGGCCCAGCGGGCGCAGGTCGCCGCCGTCGGCCGGCAGGTCGAGGAGCTCGGCCGGCGTGGCGACGCGGTCCAGGTCCAGGCCCTCGGCCGCCGCCCGCAGGTAGGGTTGCAGGTCCGGCGAGCCGACCGCTAGGCGGCAGCCGGCGGCCGCGATCAGCGCCTGGAGCCGCGCCACGTAGGCGGCGCGCCCACCCAGGTGCAGCGCGACCGGAAGCGGCACGGGGATCAGGCCGGCGTACTGGCAGGCGAAGAAGACGACGGGAAAGTCGGGCCCGGTCTCGCCGAGCAGCGCGACGCGGCTGCCCGGCGCCGGCCCCGCTCGCACCAAGCGCCGCGCCAGGGCCTGGGCCTGCGCGCGCAGCTCGCAGTAGGACAGCCTGCTCTGCACGGCGCCGCGGGCGGAGAAGAAGGTGAAGCCGCTCGCGCCGCGCGCAGCGTAGTCCAGGCCCGCCGCCAGGCTGTCGAAGCCGGCCAAACGCTGGGGCAGACGGGCGGAGCCAGAGGGGAGGGGCAGGGGACGGAGGGGCAGGGGACGGAGGGGCAGGGGACGGAGGGGCATGGCGGTCTGGTCCAGGCAAGGGCGGGGCGGCGGTGGCGCGCGCCGTGGCCAGCAGGCCCGCCCCGCATGTCCGCCCCGCATGTCCGCCCCGCAGGCCCGCGCACCATGCCCGCCGTCGCGGCGTCCGTCGAGCCGGGACGGGCGTTCGGGCCCCGGCATGCTGTCAAGCGCAATCCGCCACCGGGCGAGCATGGCCGCTATCTCGCGTTACGTGCGCTCACACCTTGCCGCCGCACCTGTCCGGCGAGACACTTCCAGGGCCCTGCAGGGGGGGCACCGGCAACCGCAGAGGCGGGCCCGCGTCGTTCGGCCGGTGCGGCCCGGCCCTCGATCACGCCGGCGGGGCGCCGGCGGTGGACCGGCCGGAACCCTCGGTCGGCGCGCCTGCCGGGCGCCAGCCTCGGCCCCGGCGCCCGCCGGCCGCGCACGGGGAGGCGAAGCGAGCAGGCGATGGAAATCTCTGGCGAATTGCCGGGAGCCCCGCTGTCTTCGGAAACCGCAGGGATCGGGAGGAGATGCAAATGCCGACGGCCATGACCGACTGCGAGCGGAGGGCCACGGACCTGATCTGCATCGCCAAGGCTCTGGTCTTCGCTTACGGCAGCCGGCGGCCCGACCCGGCGGCGGAGCCGCCCGGCTGCGCGGCGGGGGCCACTGAGGCGGGCGGCGCCGAGGCCGGTGAGCGCCTGCGGCGGGTTGCGGCCCTGACCGCCTACTTCGCCGAGTGGTCGGCCGCGGGCCGCCTGCATTAGCAGCCGCCTGCGCTAGCATTGGAGCCGCCCGTGGCCGGGGCCCCGCCGGGTCGAGTCCCGCGCGCCCTGCGGCCGGCGGGTTTGTCTCCGCCGGCTTGCCGCTCGGCCGGAGTTCGAGACCAGCCGCGCCTCGGAGTCTCGGTCGAGAGGGCCCGGAGAGCGCCGAAATCCGTGTGGCACGAGCGGAGGGGTCTCTGTTCGCCTGTGACGATACATTTCGATGAGAAAAGTTCATTCAGAGGTGAATTTTTCTCGTGACGCTCGGGGGGCTTTGGGATACCTATCAAATACGACAGGGAAGCGCTGCCAGAGGCCATGCCAATGCCCGATTTCAAAAGGGTCGCCGAGGCCGTGATCGAAAGCGGTCTGTCACGCGCGCATATCTACCGCTTGATGGATCAGGGAAAGATCCCGTCTCAAACCGAAGGCCGTGTGCGCACGGTGGATGTCGACGCGCTCAAACGCTTTGTCGCCGAGGCGACCGCGAAGCCGCGGCGCGGGCGCCGGCCGGGGTCCGGCAAGGCGGCGCGGGAGGGGCAGCGCCGGCCGCGGCGGCGCCGTCCGGCGCCGGCGCGCGCGGCCCGGTGCCCGGCGGCGTGCCGGAGACGGGCAGCGAGCTGGCCTTTCTGCGCAAGGAGGTGGACCGCCTCTGGGCCGAGCTGGACTCCCGACGCCAGGAACAGCTCGACGAGCGCGACCGCCTGCTCAAGATGATCGCAGTTGACCCCGCGCCGCCACAGCCGCGGCGGGTCGCTCTTCATCACAGGGGTGAAGTGGTGTTTCGCGACCGGCGGAGGCGCTGGTGCGCGTCCAGACGGTCGCAAATCACTCTAGATCAGGCCGAGGCGGATGGAGCGGCTGATCGCGGCGGCGGTCGACTGCGCTTGCAGCTTGCGCCGGGCGTTGCTGAGGTGAAAGCGCACCGTGGCGAGGGAGATGCCGAGCTTGCGGGCCGTCTCCTCCGCCACCAGGCCGGAGGAGACGAGGCGGAGCACCTGGGCTTCGCGCGGGGTCAGCGCCGGCGGCTCGCCGTCGCGCACGGCCTGACGGACCGCGCCGACGACCTCCTGGTGGGACAGTTGCGCGGCCAGCAACAGGCGGGCGAGCACCGATCTGTCGAAGGGGCCCGGCGTGTCCTTGACCACCACGTAGTTGGCGAAGAACTGTGCCGGGCCGTGCAGCGGCAGGGTCACGATCCGCGCCAGGCCGAGCGACGCCAGGCGGTCCAGCATGCGGCGCCAGGGCTCCCCGACGGCGCGAAAGGCCGGCAGGTCGTGCCAATCGACCGGCGCGACGTGGAAGGCGATGAAGCGTTGGATTTCGGCGCGCACCGCGGCGGTCTCCGCGGCGTAGATCTCCGAGGCCTCGCGGGGCAGGGTGGTGGCGCCGCACAGCAGGCGCAGCTCGCCGCCGAGGTTCTGGTAGAGCTTCATGCTCTGCCCCGCCGTGCCCAGCCGGTCGGCCTCCAGCGCGAAGGCGCGCACCGCCAGGCGAACGGCCTGGCGGGTGGCGTCGTCGACATGGCTGACCGTCCAGTCGGTCTTCAAAGCCCGCTCTCCCGTCGGTTCGCGAAATTGAGATGCCGTACATTTTCCTGCTTGCCATCGCACAGGGGCCATGGAAAGCTTTCGGTCATGGAGCGCATCGCACAGATCAATCTGGCCGTGTGGTGGTGGCCGTCACAAGTGGCGGCCCCGTAAGTATGCGCGATCGGGCCGCCGTCGGAGGCGGCCTTTTTTCATAGTTTCCCCCTCGCGACGGCGGTCCCTTCTGACAAGGAGGAAGAGAACCGTGCCGTCCGACCCCATCGAAACCGAGATGACCGCGCCCTGCGGCCTGCGCGTGCGCAAGAGCGCCGTCGCGGCCGACTATGCGCGCGGCGTGACCGAGATCGTCGCCGGCCTCGACCGGGCCCGCGGCGTCGTCCTGTCCTCCAGCTTCGAGTACCCCAGCCGCTATACCCGCTGGGACATCGCCTTTCGCGACCCGCCCCTGGCGGTCGAGGTTCGCGCCGGCCGGCTCACGCTCGAGGCCTTGAACCGGCGCGGCCAGGTGCTGCTGCCGCCCCTGGCGGAGGCCGTGGGCGCGGAGATGGAGGGTGAGCGCGCCGACCTGGCGCTGCCGGCTCCACAAGCGCCGGACAGCGAGGAGGCGCGCACCCGCAGCTCGGCGCTGTTCGAGGCGCTGCGTCGTCTGCTCGCGGCCATGGCCTTGCCGGAGGATCCGCACCTGGGGCTCTACGGCGCCTGGGGCTATGACCTGGTCCAGCAGCTCGACCCCGTGCCCCAGCGCCTGGCGCGCGATCCCGGGCAGCGCGACCTGGTGCTCTATCTGCCCGACGAGCTCTTCGTGGTGGACCATGTCGGCGAGACCTGCACGCGGCTGCGCTACGACTTCGCGCTGGGCGCGGCGCGCACCGACGGCCTGCCGCGCGAGGGGACGCGTTCGGAGCTGGGGCCGCCGCGCACGCCGGACAGCGAGGGCGACCACGGCCCCGGCGAGTATGCCCGGGCCGTGGAGCTGGCGCGGGCGCGCTTCCTGGCCGGCGAGATGTTCGAGTGCGTGCTGACCCAGACCTTTCGCCGGCGCTGCGAGCTGGCGCCGTCGGAGGTCTTCAGCCGGCTCAAGGCCGCCAACCCCGCGCCCTACGGCTGCCTGATGAACCTGGGCCAGGGCGAGTTCCTGGTCGCCGCCTCGCCGGAGATGTTCGTGCGGGTGCGCGGGCGCACGGTGGAGACCTGCCCGATCTCCGGCACCATCGCGCGCGGCCGCGACGCGCTGGGCGACGCCCGCCAGATCTTGACCTTGCTGAACTCCGGCAAGGACGAGTCGGAGCTGACCATGTGCACCGACGTCGACCGCAACGACAAGAGCCGGGTCTGCGCGCCGGGCTCGGTGCGGGTGATCGGGCGCCGCCAGGTCGAGCTCTATTCGCGGCTGATCCACACGGTCGACCATGTCGAGGGGCGGCTGCGCGACGACTGCGACGCGCTCGACGCCTTCCTGACCCATGCCTGGGCGGTCACCGTCACCGGCGCGCCGAAGCGGGCGGCGCGGCAGTTCATCGAGGAGACCGAGCGCGGCGCGCGGCGCTGGTACGGCGGCGCCATCGGCAGCCTGGGGTTCAACGGCGATCTCAACACCGGGCTGACCCTGCGCGCGCTGCGGCTGAGCGAGGGGGTGGCGGAGGCACGGGTCGGCGCCACGCTGCTGTGGGACTCGGTGCCGGAGGACGAGGATGCCGAGGCGCGGCTGAAAATCTCGGCCATGCTGGCCGCGCTCGAGCGGCCGCACCGCGGCACCGCCGCCGCGCCGCGCGCGGACGAGCGGCCGCTGGCCGGTCGGCGGGTGCTGATGGTCGATCACGAGGACAGCTTCGTGCTGATGCTCGGCGACTACCTGCGCCAGTTGGGCGGCGCGGTCACCACCCTGCGGCCGGAGGCGGCGCGGCGCGCCCTGAGCGAGACGAAGCCGGATCTGGTCATGCTCTCGCCGGGGCCGGGCCGGCCGGCCGACTTCGACCTGGAGGCGACCATCGCCGCCGCGCGCGGCGCCGGCCTGCCGCTGTTCGGAGTCTGCCTGGGGTTGCAAGGGCTGGTCGAGCATTTCGGCGGCCACCTGCGCCTGGCGGACGAGCCGGTGCACGGCAAGGCCTCGCGCATCTGGCTGCAGGACGCGGCGATGTTCGCCGGCCTGCCCGCGACCATCGAGGTGGGGCGCTACCACTCGCTCTACGCCCGCTCGGGCACGCTGCCGGCCGAGCTGGTGGAGACGGCGCGCACCGACGACGGCATGGTCATGGCGCTGCGTCACCGGCGCGCGCCGATCGCCGCGGTGCAGTTCCATCCCGAGTCCATCATGACCCAGGAGGAGGATCACGGCCTGCGGATCCTGGCCAACGCGGCGAACCTGCTGCTCGGTCAGATGGCGACGGCAAAGGCGGTCTGACGCCGCGGCACAGACGGCGCGGCACAAACGGAACCTCTATCCTTCCCCCACCCCGTGCGAAGAGGGAGTCGAGCACGATGACGCACAGCTACGCGGCGACGCTGACCTGGTCGGCGGCCGAACAGGGGCCGACCACCGACTACAAGAGCTACGGGCGCAACTATCGCATCGCGATGGCGGGCAAGCCCGACCTGGACGGCTCGGCCGATCCGGCCTTCCGGGGCGATCCCAGCCGGCACAATCCGGAGGAGATGCTGTTGGCGGCCCTCAGCAGTTGCCACCTGCTCTGGTACCTGCATCTCTGCGCCGTCTCCGGTGTCGTGGTGCTGGACTATCGGGACGAGGCCTCGGGCGAGATGGAGATGGCGGAGGACGGGCAGGGCGGCCAGTTCGTCTCCACCCTGTTGCGGCCCCGGGTGACCATTGCGCCGGGTTGCGATCCGGAACTGGCGGAGTCGCTGCACGCGCGGGCCTCCGCCAACTGCTTCATCGCCCGTTCGGTCAACTTCCCGGTGCATCATGCGCCGGAGATCCGGGTCGCCGAGACCGCGCAGCCGGCAACAGCAGTTGCCCCAGGAGCCGCCCCAAGAGCCGCCCCAGGAGCCGCCACGGGGGCCGCCACGGGGGCCGCCACGGGGGCCGACTGATCCGGGGCTGCTCTTGGCCGGCCGGCGGTGCGGGCACGGCGCGTCAGCCGGCGGCCTGGTCCGACTCCGTCAGCGACTCCGTTCCGGGCTCCGTTTCCGGCTCCGGCTCTGCCAGGCGACCGGCGCAGCAGTCCTCACGCAGGAAGGCCAGGAGGGCCTCCATGGTGGTGAAGTCGGCGGCGTAGATGATCGAGCGGCCGGCGCGGCGCGAGGTGAGCAGTCCCGCCTGACTGAGATGGCTGAGATGGAACGAGAGCGTGGCGGCGGAGACATTGAGATGACGGGCGATCTCGCCGGCCGGCAGGCCCGTCTCGCCGGCCTGCACCAGCAGCCGGAAGGTGCGCAAACGGGTCTCCTGCGCCAGGGCGCCCAGCGCCGCGATGATTTCCCTCTCGGTCATGGGGTTGTTATGCGGTTTCGCGCTGATCTGCGCAACGGCCCA
The DNA here is from genome assembly GCA_965233705.1 of Algihabitans sp. Lineage (GTDB taxonomy): Bacteria > Pseudomonadota > Alphaproteobacteria > Kiloniellales > DSM-21159 > Algihabitans. The sequence continues at coordinate 247,806 of CBDDTF010000003.1, forward strand.
GTGGCGGGCGTCATCGCGCCCGCGAGTCTCGGGGCCCGTTTCTCCGGGGCCCGTTTCTCCGCCGGTCTTGCCGCCGACCCGCGCCGGGACCTGGCGGCCTCGCGTCGATGGCGCGCCTCCCGCTCGCCGCCGCTCCGGGCGGCCGCCGCTTTCCGACCGCAGGCGAGGGAAATGGCGCTCGTTCCTTCGCCTCAGCGCGTTCGCGGGCCGCGAAGAGTGACTTCAACAACTTGGTGTGGAATCGATTTCCAGCGGTCGTGCGGTGGCAACCTGCTCGCGCGGCTCCCGGTGGCCGGTCATGGCGCCACGTGAGTACGGGCGCGATCCTGACGAAGGCGGTCGATCTCCGGGGCGTCTACGTCGGATCGGTCGGCGATCTGCACGCCGCGCTCCGCTCCGGCATTCGTCCGATCATCGACGAGGTCTTCGCTTTCGAGCACGCCGATGCGGCCTTCGAGCGACGGCGCAGCGGCGCCCACCGCGGCAAGGTGGTGATCGAAATCGCCGCCTGATTGCGCAGGAGGGGCGGCAGGGTCTGGCCGCCCACCCGCCTTCGCCCCGCGCGCGGCGTGGCGGCGACCCCGGTGCCCGCCCCTTCGACTGGTGTAGAATCCATCGCGAGTTGTATTTTCGCTTCTATTCCAGGGCGCCGAGGCGGGAGGAGTCGAGATGATCGAGCCGGGGGTGGTCGAGCCGGGGGTGGTCGAGCATATCCTGGCCCTGACGACCTTCGCGGCGGTCTCGAGCTGGACGCCGGGGCCCAACAACCTGATGCTGGCCGCCTCCGGCGCCAACTTCGGCTTCCAACGCAGCCTGCCGCACATCGCGGGGATCGTGGTCGGCGCGCTGAGCCTGTTCGGGCTGTGCATCGTCGGGATCGGCGCTGTGGTGACGGCCGCGCCGGGGCTGTCCGTCGCGCTGCAACTGCTCGGCGCGGCCTATCTTCTGTGGTTGGCCTGGCGCATCGCCGCGGCCGGGCGGGCGACCGGCGGCGAGCGGGACCGGCCGCTGACGCTGCTCGAGGCCGCCGGCTTCCAGTTCGCCAATCCCAAGGCCTGGAGCCTCGGCCTCGGCGCGGCCACCGCCTTCATGGACCCGGCGCTCTCGCCCCTGGTGGCCGGCGGGCTGATCCTCCTGGCCTTTCTTCTGGCCATGCTGCTCGGTCAGCCGGTCTGGGTGCTGTTCGGGGTCGGCATCGGCCGCCTGCTCAACAGCGGCCGGCGTTTGCGGGTCTTCAATGTGGCGATGGGGCTGCTGCTGGCTTTGTCGGTGCTGACCATCGTCGATCTGGAGCGGCTGCTGAACCTCTGAGCAGGCCATGACGACAGCGCATGACGGCCTTGTCTCGCGGCGGCTTTGACAGCCCGGCCGAGATGCGCTTGTCTCATTAGCGGTCGGCTTTCGACCACTTCACCTGACTTCGTCCCTTCGGCGCGCGGGACACTGCCCCTACGTCGCCGCGTGCCACAGCCCTCCGGTCCCGACCGGGGGGCTATTTTTTGGGCGGGACCGGGGCCGGGCGCTCAATAGTCGTCCAGGTAGACCACCTCGATCGGCGGGTCGTCCTCGAACAGGCTGGGATCGTCGGTGCCGCCGTTCAGCGGCTCCAGCTCGATGCGCACCACCAGGCGCGCGCCCTCCAGCAGGAACGGCGTCCAGAGCTCCCGCGCGGCGAAGCGCTGGCCGGACGGCGTGACGATGCCGGTCAGGAAGGAGATGTAGGCGACGTCGTAGAGCCAGCCGGCCAGCTCGTCGCGCTCCAGAATGCGCCGCGCGCCTGGCGACAATCGCGTGCCGTCGATGCGCACCGGCTTATCCGGCGGCACCTCGATCTCCATCAGTTTCTGGAAACGCTGCGAGGCGGCGAGCAGCGTGTGGTCGGTGCCGGCAAGCGTCACCGGGAAGAGCGAGCGCTGCACGGCATGAATCATCCGCGTCTCGAGATCCGGACGGTTCTCGCGCAGGAAGTCGCGGAGCAGGCTTTGATACCGCAACTCAGGCTCGAACAGCCCGGACTCCCAGCGCGAGACAGTCCCCTGGGAGACGTCGAGAGCCGCGGCGAGGTCGCTTTGAGTCATAAGTTTGTGTCGCCGGACCCGGCGGATCAAGGCAGCCCAATCCATGATTTTCCTGAGGTAAAATTGTCCCAATTTCAGTTAAACCATTCGCCCTCAAACTTAGTCAATACCTCATTGGGTAAGCGGGTCAATAAAGCTGAATAACGTTCAATAAATTTGAAAATTTTATGCGCCCGCAAGACGAGTTGAAAAGCGGTCAAGCAGAGTCGGCAACTTGCGGCTGTTGAACTTCCGATTGCCGGCTCGGCCCGGGCGCAGGCCCCTGGCATGCGATCCGGCAGGGCGGGGCGCCGGCATCGCGTGCCGGTTCCGGCCCGTCGGGCGACCGCGGCTGTCTCAGCCGCCGATGAGACGGCGCGCCGCCGCGCTGTGCAGCAGGCTGTCGGGCGCCTCCATGCGGGGCTGGGACCGCGCCGTCTTACCCCCGGCCGCCTGTCGGGCCGCCTGTCGGGCCGCCGGCCTGGCCGCGCGGCTGGGCGGCGCGGCGGCGCTTTTCTTGGCGCGGCTCTTCGCCTTGGGGGTGGCCGTCGCCTTCGCGGTGGTCTTCGTCTTTGGCGCGGCCTTCGGCGGGGAGACTGTCTTGGCGGCGGACTTGGGCCTGGTCTTGGCCGACACCTGGGCCGGCGCCCCGGTCTTGGCCGTGGACCGCTCGGTCGCTGCTCCGCTGCCGGTCTTCTTGGATTTGGCGGACTTCTCGGAGGTGGTCATCGTCTCCCGGGGCTCCCCAACGGATGATCGCCAGTCTGGTGATCGCCAGTCTGGCAGTCGCTAGTCTGGCAGGGGCTAGTCTGGCAGTCGCCAGTCTGGGCGCTCAGCTTATAATCACGGCCAGAGACGAGGGAAGGGCGTGCGGGCGCCGTCGGGCGGCCGGCCGCGGCGCGGGCGTCCGGGGAAAGGGGCCTGTCGGGGGAAAGGGGCCTGTCTGGGGAAAGGGGCCTGTCTGGGGAAAGGGGCCTGTCGGGGAACCGCGGTTGCCATGGCGGCGTTGGAGGTCGGCGCATGACTTTGGACCGTTACCGCAAGAAGCGCGACTTCACGCGCACGGCGGAGCCGAAGCCCGGCCGACGGCGGCGCGGGGACGGCCCGCTCTTCGTCATCCAGGAGCACGCGGCGAGCAGCCATCACTACGACCTGCGGCTGGAGGTGGACGGCGTGCTGAAGTCCTGGGCAGTCCCCAAGGGCCCTTCGACCGACCCGCGGGAAAAGCGCCTGGCCGTGCCGACCGAGGACCACCCCCTGGACTACGCCGACTTCGAGGGGCGGATTCCCGAGGAGCAGTACGGCGGCGGGACGGTCATCGTCTGGGACCGGGGCACCTGGGAGAACATCACCGAGAAGGACGGCCGGGTCCAAAGGCCCGCCGACGCACTGGCGGCCGGCCACCTGCTGGTCTGGCTGGAGGGCGAGAAGATCCGCGGCGGCTACGCCTTGCAGCGCACCGGCACGGGGGACAAGGCGAACTGGCTGCTGGTCAAGATGGACGACGCGGCGGCCGACCGGCGGCGCAACCCCACCTCCACCCAGCGCAAGTCGGTCAAGAGCGGGCGCACGCTCAAGCAGGTCGCGCGCGCCACGCGGGAGTCCGGCGCGTGAGCGCGGACTGGCAGGCCGACCTGAGCGCGGCGGAGCGCCAGGCCCTGCGGCGGGCGGCCCCGCCCGCCGGCGGCGATCTGATGCTGGCGACCCTGACCCATGCGCCCTTTTCCGATCCCGACTGGCTCTACGAGCGCAAGCTGGACGGCGAGCGCATCCTGGCCGTCCGCCAGGGCGGCGGGGTGTCGCTGCTGACCCGCAACGACAAGGCGGCCGACGTCACCTATCCGGAGCTGGTCGCGGCGCTGGCGGACCAGCCGGCCGGGGATTTCGCCGTCGACGGCGAGGTGGTGGCCTTCGACGGCGCGGTGAGCAGCTTCGCCCGGCTGCAGCAGCGCATGCAAAAGCGCGATCCCGAGGAGATCGCCGCCAGCGGCGTGACGGTCTTCTTCTACCTGTTCGACCTGCTGTGGCGCGACGGGCTGGACCTTGGCGGCCTGCCGCTGCGCCGGCGCAAGCAGCTTCTCAAGCAGACCCTGCGCTTTCGCGCGCCCTTGCGCTTCACGCCGCACCGCAACGAAGCGGGCGAAGCCTTCCTGCGCGACGCCTGCGCGCGGGGCTGGGAAGGGCTGATCGCCAAGCGGGCGGCGGCGCCCTACCGCAAGGGCCGGTCGCGCGACTGGCTGAAGTTCAAGTGCAGCCGCGGTCAGGAGCTGGTGATCGGCGGCTTCACGGAGCCGCAGGGCAGCCGGGTCGGCTTCGGCGCCCTGCTGGTCGGCTACTATGAAGACGGCGCCCTGCGCTACGCCGGCAAGGTGGGCACCGGCTTCGACGAGGCGCTGCTGCGCGACCTGCGGCGGCGTCTCGACGGGCTGGAGCGCAAGACCTCGCCCTTTGCCGATCCGGTCGAGACGGCGGGCGCGCACTTCGTCACGCCGGTCCTGGTCGGCGAATTCGGCTTCACCGAATGGACCGCCGAGGGCAAGCTGCGCCATCCCCGCTTCCTGGGGCTGCGCCGTGACAAGGCGGCCGAAGAGGTGGTGCGCGAGGAGCCGGGCAAGCGATGAGCGCGGCGGAGCGCGACTGCGAGATCGGCGGCCGTCGGCTGAGCCTGAAGCGGCTGGACAAGGTGCTGTTTCCGGCCCGCGACGGCGCCCCGGCGATCACCAAGGGCGAGGTGGTCGACTACTACGCGCGGATCGCCGAGACGGCGCTGCCGCATCTGCGGGGCCGCCCGATGAGCCTGCAGCGTTGCCCCGACGGCATCGACGACTGCTTCTTCCAGAAGCAGGTGCCCGACCATGTGCCCGACTGGGTGGCGCGCGCGCGCCTGCCGGCCGAGCAGGGCGAGGTCGACTACCTGCAGCTCGAGGAGGCGGCGGCCCTGGTCTACATGGCCAACCAGGGGGCGGTGGCGCTGCACGCCGGCCTGTCTCGGGTGGATCGGCCGCAGCGGCCCGACCGCCTGATCTTCGATCTCGACCCGCCGGGGGAGGATTTCGACACGGTGCGCTGGGCCGCCGGCGCGCTGCGCGTGGCGCTCGAGGAACGGGATCTGCCGAGCTTCGTGATGACCACCGGCTCGCGCGGCCTGCACGTGGTGGTGCCGCTCGACCGCTCGGCCGGCTTCGACACGGCGCGCGCCTTCGCCCGCGGCCTTGCCGAAGAGCTGGCCGAGGCGCATCCGGAGCGGCTGACCGTCGAGCAGCGCAAGGACAAGCGCGGCCGGCGGCTGTTCCTCGACGTGCTGCGCAACGCCTACGGGCAGACGACGATCGCGCCCTATTCCCTGCGCACCAAACCGGGGGCGCCGGTGGCCACGCCGCTGGACTGGGACGAGCTGACGGCGGAGCTGCGTCCGGACGGCTGGCGCCTGGCCAACATCTTCCGCCGCCTGGCGCAGAAACCGGACCCCTGGGCGGGGATCGACGCGCAGGCCGTGCAACTGGGGTAGAGCAGCTTCAGCCGAGGCGGTCCTTGAGCGCCGCGGCGTTGCGCGGCGCGTAGCCGGCCTCGTCGTTGTCGAAGTAGACGAAGACGTCGCGGCCGTCGCCGGCCCAGACCCGGATGCGCCGGGCCCAGGCGGCGAGGGCCTTGGCCGAGTAGCTGCCGGTGTAGGCCTGCGCGTCCGGGCCGTGCAGGCGCAGGTAGACGAAGTCGGCGGTCAGCCGCGGTTCGGTCTGGCGGCCCGCATAGTCGTAGAGGCACAGGGCCGCGCCGTGGCGTTCCAGCACCCGATAGACCGGCTCGCACAGCCAGTCGGGGTCGCGCGGCTCGACCGCGTAGCGGCCGGGCGGCAGCGCCGCCAGCGCCGCGTCCAGACGCTTCGGGTTGGCCTTCCAGCGCGGCGGGAGCTGCAGCAGAAGCGGCCCGCGCTTGCGGCCGAGCGGCGTCAGCGCGTCGAAGAGCTTTTGCGAGGCGGCGGCGGGGTCCTTCAGCCGCTTCATGTGAGTCAGATAGCGGCTGGCCTTCACCGCGAAGCGAAAGTTCGCCGGCGTCTGCCGCACCCATGACTCCACGGTCTCGGTCTTGGGCAGGCTGTAGAAGGTGCCGTTGACCTCGACGGTGTCGAAGCTCTCGGCGTAGCAGGCCAGCAGGTCGCGCTTGCGGGTGCCCTTCGGGTAGAAGGGGCCGATCCAGTGATCGTACTGCCAGCCGGAGGTGCCGACGCGAATCTCGCCCTTGCGGGAGGTCACGGTCGGCCGGCGCGTTCCTGCTGAGCGTTCATGCCGCCGGCGCCTCGCTTCGCGCCCGGCGGACCCGATCCGTCAACTGGGCGATCGACCCGAAGCTGGCGCCGTCGAGGTCCGCGAGGTCGGGTTCGGTGGTGAAGAAAATGAGATTGTGACCCAGCGAGAGGGCCAGGCCGGCGGGGATGCCGTCGACGTCGAGGGATTTCGTGACCACGTCGGTGAAGGAGTCGGATTTATTCGGCCGTCTCATGAGCGTGCTGTCGCCTCCCAAAATCCAGCCTGTCCGCCCTGGTTGTCTCGCCCCTGCGGAATATCCCCCCGATCCCCGCGGACCGTACCGGATTATGTATAGTGGGTTTACCTATGATGTGCCTTGCGCCAGATCAACGCATGCGATGGCGGTACCTGCGCAGGCGGCGACAAAGGGTCGCAGATCAAGCCTCGCCGCGGGACGCGTCAACCGGTGCGCAGCGGCCCCTCGGCGCGATGCCCGTCATAGGCGGTCAGGCCCGCGGCCTGCGCCAGCTCCCGGGCCTCGGCCGTGGTCGGCCGCGGCTCGGCCAACCCCTTGTGGCGCAAGGCCAAGGCCGCGAAGAGCCGCAGCGGCAGGTGCACCTCGCCGACCGCCAGCATCCAGCGCGCCGGGCCCGGCGCCAGGCCGCTTTCGGCGTAGAGCTCGGCCGAAGTCCGCCCCGCCGCGGCGCGGGCCGCCGCCTCGAAATCGGCTGCGGAGAGATATTGTGATTTTCTCATGACATTCGCCGGCCGGCTGCCCTGGGGTCGGTGCAAGACTGCGCCGCCGGCGGCGGCGACTCAAGGGCGCAGGTCCGCGTCGACCTTGGCCCGGCCGCCCGTGCCCTGGCTGACCTGGGGCCGCCAGGCGATCTCGCGGATCAGCTTGCGGCGCAGGGCCGCGGCGAAGTCGCGGTAGTCGCGCGCGGTCTCGACGAAGGCGCCGGGCCCGCCGATCACCTCGGCGCGGTAGTAGGCCGCGAGGTCGGGCTCCTCATTGAGGATGGCCAGGCCGTTGACGGTGATGCCGCGCAGGGTCGCGACGGTGCGCCCCTGCCGCGCCGAGAGGCTGAACTCGCGAAAGGCGGTCTCGCGGCCGTCGCCGGAGAGGTCGATCACCCGGCGCGGCGCCGTGAAGGCGTTGCGCTCCAGCTCCCAGACCGCGTACTGCAGCGCCTTGCCGATGCCGGTGCCGCCGGCGGGCAGGCGGCGCGGCATGGCGGCCACGCGGGCGGCATAGGCTGCCAGGCCGGCGGCGTCGGAGAGCCGGGCCCAGGGCAGCGCCTGCTTCGGCCGGTTGGCCTCGGCCCAGAGCATGACCGTGACGGCGATGGCGCCGTGCGGCCCCTCGGCGATCGCCGCGCGCACCTGCGGATCGCGCAGGGCCCTGGCGATGCCCTGCATCTGCAGGGCGTACTCGGCCGCGTCGACCGAGCCGGAGGCGTCGACCGCCAGCACCAGCTCCAGGTCCACCGGGATGGTGCCGTCGCGGGGCTGTGCGGCGGCGGTGCCGGCCGCGACGGCCAGCAGCAGGGCGAGGGCGATCGGCAGGCGCAGGCGCATGACCGATGATCTAGGGCGGGGGCCGCTGCGGGGCAGGGGCGGCGCGCTCGAAGACCAGGCGCACGCGCAGCCCGGGGGCGTTGTCCTCCAGGTGCAACTCGGCCTCGTGCAGCTTGGCGACGGCGGCGACCAGCGACAGGCCGAGGCCGCTGCCCGGCTCGCGCCGGCTTTCGTCGAGCCGCACGAAGCGCTGGAGCACCGCGGCGCGGGCGGCGGCGGGGATGCCCGGCCCGCTGTCGGCGACGCTCAGCTCGATCGCGCCGTCGCGGGCCCGGACGGCCAGGCTGAGGGCGTTGCCGCCGGCGCCGTACTTCAGCGCGTTGTCGAGCAGGTTGGAGATGAGCTGGGCGAGGAGCTGGCGGTGGCCGCGCACCGGGGCCGGGGCGCGGATGTCGCTCTGCCAGATCAGGCCGGCGTCGCTGGCCGCCGGCTCGTAGAGCTCGCCGATCTCCTCGGCCAGGTGGGCCAGGTCCAGCACCTCGAACTGGCTGCGCGCCGCGCCGGCCTCGGCGCGGGCGATGGAGAGCAGGCCGCTGAAGGTCGCGAGCAGGTGGTCGGCCTCGGCCAGCGCCCGCTCCAGGGCGTCGCGGTAAGCCTCGGTGTCCTCGGGCCCGCGCAGGGCGAGCTCGATCCGCCCCTTCAGGCGGGTCAGCGGCGAGCGCAGGTCGTGGGCCAGGCTGTCGCTGACCGTGCGCAGGCCGGTCATCAGCTCCTCGATCCGCTGCAGCATGGCGTTGAGGCTGTCGCTCAGGCGGTCGAACTCGTCGCCGCTGCCGTCCTTGGGCATGCGCTGGGAGAGGTCGCCGCGCATGATCTGCCGGCTGGTGGCGGTCACCGCGCCGACCCGGCGGGCGACGTTGCGGCTGATCAGCCAGCCGCCGGCCAGGCCGAGGATGAGTGCGCCGGCGAGCGCCCAGGCCAGGGCCTCGACCAGGGCGCCGGCGTAGCGGCCGCGGGCGCCGAAGTCGCGCCCGACCAGCAGGCGGTGGCCGGTCTGCAGGGCGAAGCTGCGAGCGCCGACCTGGCGCGGCTGCAGTCCCGCCTCGGTGCGCCGGCGCAGGTCGAGCAGCAGCCATTCGCCGTCGCCGCGCGCGGCCTCGGGCCAGGCGCGCAGGTTGCCGGCCAGCTTGCGGCCCTCGGGTCCGACCAGCAGGTAGACGCCGTCGGGATCGCCGCCCTCGCCGCTGCGCCGGTCGATCGCCTCGATCAGGCCGGCCAGGCCGCCCTCGCGCGCCTGGTCGGCCAGGCCGCGCAGCTCGGCGGCCACCGTCTCGGCCACCTGACGGTCCAGCATCGGCACGGTGCGCAGGTAGATCCAGCCCAGCAGCAGCAGCACCGAGATGGCGAAGAAGGCGAAGTAGATCAGCGCGAAGCGCGCCGTCGCGCCGGCCGGCAGGAGGCGAAGGCTGCGCACGCCGCCCGCCTCAATCCTCGGCCGAGAGCATGTAGCCGGCGCCGCGCACGGTCTGGATCAAGGCGCTGTCGAAGCCCTTGTCGACCTTCTGGCGCAGGCGGCTCATGTGGACGTCGATGACGTTGGTCTGGGGATCGAAGTGATAGTCCCAGACCCCCTCCAGCAGCATGGTGCGCGTGACCACCTGGCCGGCGTGGCGCATCAGGAACTCCAGAAGCTGGAACTCGCGCGGCTGCAGCTCGACCGCCTGGCCGCCGCGGGTCACCTTGCGGCTCAGGCGGTCAAGCGTCAGGTCGCCGACGCTGAGCGTGGTGTCCGGCGCGCTGGCGGCGCGGCGGCGGGTCATGGAGTCGAGCCGGGCGAGCAGCTCGGAGAAGGCGAAGGGCTTGGTCAGGTAGTCGTCGGCGCCGGCGCGCAGGCCGCCGACCCGGTCGTCGACCTGGCCCAGCGCGCTGAGGATCAGCACTGGCGTCTGGATGCCGGCCGCGCGCATCGCCTCCAGCACCTTCAATCCGTCCAGGCCGGGCAGCATGCGATCCAGGACGACCGCGTCGTACTCGCCGCTGGACGCCATGTAGAGACCGTCGCGCCCCTCGTCGGCGCGGTCCACCACATGGCCGGCCTCGCTCAGGCCCTTGCGCATGTACTCGGCCGTCTGGTCGTCGTCTTCGATGATCAGGATGCGCATCGCCCACCTGCCTCCGGGCTTCCTATAGGCAGAGGGGAGATCACTTGCCAGGGGTCGCGTCTCGTCGGTCATGCAATCGGCTCGCCTTTCGACGCCGGCGGTCGGCCGGTCCGGAAAAAAATGCCGGCAGGCCCTGGTCCGTGGAGTGGGGGGCCTGCCGGCAAGGTCGAGTGTCGTGAATGACCCGGATGATCCGTCCAGTCGGATCAGAGATGTCCGGGACGGCTCGTCAGGCGCGCGGCTTCACTCCCACGAAGAGAGGGTTGCCGCCGCGCTCGACGAGCATCAGCGCGGAGCGCTGACCCGAGGCGGCTTCCGACAGGGCGTCGGAGACCTGGTTCGGTGAGTCGACCTGCTCGCCGTCGATGCGGCGGATCAGGTCGCCGGGGCGCAGGCCCGCCGCGGCGGCGGGGCCGTCGGGCTGCACCTCGAGGATGACCACGCCCTGGCTGTCGCCGGGCAGTTCGAAGCGCGCGCGGGTTTCCGCGTCGAGCCGGGCCAGGTCGGCGCCCAAGCTCTCGGACACCGCGCTCTCCGGGCTCGGCTGCGGCTGACCGGGGCGCGCCTGGCGGCTGGCCTGCTGCGGCTGCAGCTTGCCGATCTCGACCTCCTCGCGCGCGGTCTCGCCGTTGCGCCAGATCCGCACCTCGACCGAGCGGCCGACCTCGGTGTTGGCGACGACCCGCGGCAGGTCGCGCATCTCCGTGATCTCGGTGCCGGCGAAGTCGAGGATCACGTCGCCCTGCCGCAGGCCGGCCGCGTCGGCCGGGCCGCCCTCGACCACGTTGGCCACCAGGGCGCCGCGCGGGCTGTCCAGGCCCATGGCCTCGGCCAGCTCCGGGGTAACGTGCTGGACCATCACGCCCAGCCAGCCGCGCTCGACCGCGCCGCTGTCCTTGAGCTGGGCGATGATCGGCTCGGCCAGGTTCGAGGGGATCGCGAAGCCGATCCCGATGGAGCCGCCGGAGGGCGAGAAGATCGCGGTGTTGATGCCGATCACCTCGCCGTCGAGGTTGAACATCGGGCCGCCCGAGTTGCCGCGGTTGATGGCCGCGTCGGTCTGGATGAAGTCGTCGTAGGGCCCGGCGTTGATGTTGCGGCCGCGCGCCGAGACGATGCCGGCGGTGACCGAGCCGCCCAGGCCGAAGGGGTTGCCGACGGCGACCACCCAGTCGCCGACCTCGATGCCGTCGGAATCGCCAAAGCTGAGGGCCGTCAGCTCGCCGCGCGGGTCGATCTTGAGCAGCGCCAGGTCCGTCTGCGGATCGGTGCCGACCAGCTCGGCGTCGTAGGTCGTGCCGTCGTCCAGGGTGATCTCCACCCCGTCGGCGCCCTCGACCACGTGGTTGTTGGTGACGATGTAGCCCTCGTCATCGACGATGAAGCCGGAGCCGACGCCGCGCTGCGGGCGCGGGCGCTGGCCTTCCGGCATGTCGGGAATGCCGAAGCGCTTGAAGAACTCCTCGAAGGGCGAGCCCTCGGGGAAGGGCAGGCCCTGGGGGCCGCGCGCCTCTTGCTGGCGCTCGGTCTCGACATAGACGACGGCCGGGCTGACGCGCTTGACCAGCGGCGCGAAGCTTTCCGGCGCCGGCTTGGCCTGGGCCACGCTTCCCGCGATCAGAACGGTCGCGGCCAGGGCGGCGGGAAGGACGCCTTTCGCCGTGGAACGGAACAGGTGACGTGCGGACATATCGCAGAACGTCTCCGGCTGGTGGATCACTGTTGCAGAGCAGAATAGGCGCAAAGGGCTTACGATGGCCTGTCCATAGGATTAATTCGTCGTAAGGTTGGCCGGTCGCCGGCAGGCCCGGCGCTCAGGGGCCGCGATTGGAGGCCGTGATCGGGGGCGACCGCCAACGGATGGACTCGACCGGCGCGGGCGGCGGCGCCAAGATCGTCGCCGGCTTCGGTGGCCCCGCGTCGCCGCCCGTTGCCGCGCCCAGCCGGCCAGATCTTGCCACGAGGACTCCGCGCCATGCCGCCCGACGCCGCCCCCCTGCTGCCCGAGGCCGCCGATGCCCCGCGCGTCAACCTGGAGCATCTGCCCTTCACCACGGACCGGGGCGTGGGCGCCCTGGCCAACCTCGGCCTGATCGTTCTGGCGACCGACGGCACGATGGAGCACGAGTTTCGCCAGGTGTTGGCGCGGCTGCCCGGCGTGGCGCTGTTCGAGAGCCGGATTCGCAACGACACGGCGATCAACCCCGAGACGCTCAAGGCCATGGAGGCGCGGATTCCCGAGTGCGCCGAGATCCTGATGCCGGACTACGAGCTGGACTGCGTGGCCTACGGCTGCACCTCGGCCTCCATGGTGATCGGCCCGGAGCGCGTCAGCGAGCTGATCACCGCGGCGCGCCGGCCGCGGGCGGCGACCAACCCGGCCCTGGCCGCCCTGGCGGCGTTCGAGGTGCTGGGGATGCGCCGCATCGCGCTGCTCACGCCCTACGTGCGCTCGGTCAACCAGATGATGCGCGGCTTCTTCCAGTCGCGCGGCGTGGGCGTACCGGTGATGGGCTCGTTCAACGAGGAGGACGACCCCACCGTCGCGCGCATCGACGCCGCCTCGATCCGCGCGGCGGCCGAGCGGCTGGCCGGCGAGCCCGACGTGGACGGGCTGTTCGTCTCCTGCACCTCGGTGCGCCTGATCGAGGCGGTGGCGGAGATCGAGGCGGCGGTGGGCAAGCCGGTGACCTCCTCCAACCACGCCCTGATCTGGCACGCGCTGCGCCTGTCGGGGGTGGACACGGCGCTGGACGGCCTGGGCGAGCTGTTCCGTCGGCGGCTCGGCTGACCGGCGCCGGCCGGCGGTCGACACGACGGTTGCGCTCTCCTTGTTGCGATGCATTATGACTTCTGCACCCTGGCAGGGCGCAGGATTCTTTCGTGCGGGTGTGATCACGCGCGGAGACAAGAAGGGCGAAAGCCCAACGGCAACGGCAGGCCGCGTCCCGGCCTGACCAGGCGCGAGGTCCCTTGATGCTCTATTCCCTCTACGAGTTTCAGCATATCGCCATGACGCCTTTCCGCATGATGTCGGACACGGCGCGCGAGCTGCTGACCCATCCGCTGGTGCCGATGACCTACACCCACCTGGGGCGCAGCGTCGTCGCCGGGCTGGAGGTGATCGAGTCGGCCACCCGGCATCGCGGCAAGCCGGAGTGGGGGCTGACGCACACCCGGATCGACGGCCGCGAGGTGCCGCTGGAGATCGCGCGGGTCGGCGGCGACGCCTTCTGCAACCTGCTGCACTTCAAGCGGGTCGGGGTGAGCCGCGACGACCCCAAGATCCTGCTGGTCGCGCCGATGAGCGGCCACCACGCGACGTTGCTGCGCGGCACGGTGGCGGCGCTGGTGCCCGACCATGAGGTCTATGTGACCGACTGGATCGACGCCCGCCTGGTGCCGGGCGAGGCCGGGAGTTTCGGGCTGGAGGACTACCTCGACACGCTAATCGCCTTCATGAAGCGGCTGGCGCCGGAGCTCAACGTCATGGCGGTCTGCCAGCCGGCGCCGCTGGTGCTGGCCGCCGTCTCCCTGCTGGCCCAGGGCGACGACCCGGCGCAGCCGCGCAGCATGATCCTGATGGGCGGGCCGGTGGACACCCGCGCGGCGCCGACGGCGGTCACCCGCTTCGCCGAGTCGCGGCCGCTGTCCTGGTTCGAGCGCAGCCTGATCACCGAGGTACCGGCCTACTATCCCGGCGGCGGGCGGCAGGTCTATCCCGGCTTCCTGCAGCTCGGCGGCTTCATCTCCATGAACCCTTCGCGCCACTTCGAGTCGCACCTGAAGATGTTCCGCCATCTGGTGCAGGGCGACGGCGATTCCGTGGAGGCTCACCGCAAGTTCTACGACGAGTACCTGGCGGTGATGGACGTACCGGCGGACTACTACCTCGAGACCGTCGACCAGATCTTCCAGCGCCACACCCTGCCCGAGGGCCGCATGACCTGGCGCGGCGAGACCGTCGATCCCGGCGCCATCGCCCGCACCGCGCTGATGACGGTGGAGGGCGAGCTGGACGACATCTCGGCCCCCGGCCAGACCATCGCCGCCCACGCCATGTGTCGCGGCCTGGATCAGCGCCTGCACGAGAACTTCCTGCAGCCGGGCGTCGGCCACTACGGCATCTTCAACGGGCGCCGCTGGCGCGAGAAGATCAAGCCGGCGATCGCCACCTTCGTGCGCGAGCACGCCTGAGCGCCGGCGTCACGGGGGGCGAGAGACAAAAGGGGGCGGCCGTTCGGCCGCCCCCTTCGCCGTTCGGTGCGCCGCCGCCGGCGCCGGCCCGGATCAGGCCTCGATCGCCAGCTCGTCGCCCTGGATGTAGAAGGAGGGGTGCATGCGCACGCCCTTCACCTTCTGGTGGTAGGCGGCGAAGACCGCGCGCCAGAGCGGCTGGACGACCGGGCCGTCCTCCTGCAGCAGCCGCTGGATCTCGGCCATGACCTCGCGGCGCCGCTCGACGTCGAGGCTGGCCTCGGCCTCGTCCAGCAGCCGGTCGAACTCCGGGTTGGCATAGCGCGTCTCGTTCCAGGGCGCGCCGCTGCGGTAGCCCAGGCCCAGCGACATGGTGCCGAGCGGGCGATGGCCCCAGTTGGTGAAGCCCAGCGGCGTGTCGAGCCAGATGTCCCAGTACTGGGCCGAGGGCATGGTGTTGATCTGCAGGCGGATGCCGGCCGGCGCCATCATGTCCTTCATCACCTGGACCGCGCTCAGCTCCCACTCCGGGCTGATCGAGACGTCGATCGGCAGGTCCAGCCCCTCGGGGTAGCCGGCCTCGGCCAGCAGCGCGCGGGCCGCCTCCACGTCGCGGGGCATGGCCGGCAGGCTGGCGTAGGCCGGGTGCACCGGGGCGACGTGGTGGTGCTCGCCCGGCGCGCCGCGGCCCTGGTGGGCCAGCTCCAGCACCCGCTGCGGGTCGATCGCCAGGCGCAGGGCGCGGCGCACCCGCGGATCGTCGAAGGGGGGCTTGTCGACGCGCATGCGCAGCACGCCGGTGGCCGAGGAGAGCACCTCGTGCACCCGCACCTCGGGCAGGGCCTGGAGCACCGCGAGCTGGGTGACGTCGGCCTGGTCGATGCCGTCGATCTGGCCCGAGCCCAGGGCCGCGATGGCCGCCGAGGGGTCGTCGCCCAGGTCGATGAAGCGCAGCTCGTCCAGGTAGGCGTCACGCGCCCAGTGGCCGGCGCGGCGCTGCAGCACCGCCTGCTCGGCCGTGCGGTGCTCGCTCAGGGTGAAGCGTCCGGTGCCGTTGGAGCCGACGCCGAAGCGGCCGTCCTCCTCGGGGTCGAGCATCAGGGCCGGGTAGTGGAAGAGGTGCTCCGGCAACGCGATCTGCGGCTGCTTGAGGTTCAGCACCAGGGTGTGGCTGTCCGCCACCTCGATGGCGTTGGCGTCCCACAGTCGCTGCTGGCCGTCCTCCTCGCTCAGCATGTAGCTCTGCATCAGCCCCAGCATGGAGGAGCCGGTCTGCGGATCGAGCATGCGCCGAAGGTTCCAGGCCGCGTCCTCGGCGGTGAAGGGGCGCCCGCTGTGCCAGGCCGCCTCCTTGCGCACGTGCAGCCGCCAGGTGCGCAGGTCGTCGCTGGCCTCCCAGGACTCCAGCAGGTAGGGACGGGTGACGTTGTCCGGCGGCGTGATGGTCAGGTACTCGCAGACCTGCCGCGCGATGTTGGCGGCGTGGTACCAGCTCATGGCATGGGGGTCCTTGACCTCGGCCGGGACCGGCATGCCGATGCGCAGCGTGCCGCCCTTCGGCAGCTCGGCCGCCGCATTCTCGGCGGCGCGCGCCGCCGGCAGACCGGCCATGGCGTAGGCGGTCGGCGCGGCGACGCCGAGCAGCGTGGCATAGCGCAGGAAACCGCGGCGGCTGAGCTTGCCCTCGGCAAACTGGGCCTGCACGCGGCGCAGGTTGACTGAGTCCGTCATCGCGAATCTCCGTCGCACTCGTCGTGTCGGGAAGGGGGCTGGCTGGGGGCGTGGTGAGCGGGGAGGGGCTGCCGCAACCTCGACACCACGTGCACGCTAGATCAGGTTGTGCTCGTCTGGCCCCCTGTGTGGGCCCGCCGATCACAAGACACCTGCTCTCCGTCATAGGGATAGAGTGATTTCTCGCGACCCTATGGACTCGCATAAGCAAGTCCTTAGGGACGCACGTCACTCTAGGGCGCAGCCCGCCGCGAAGGCAAAAGGAATCGCCGCGCGCGGCCTGCTTTTTTCATAATGCCGAATGAAAAGGCCCAACGCATCGAAGTGCAGTGAAGCGCAGGCCAGATCCCCACAGGGTTTTTGTGGGCAAGTCTACTTGATCTGGAAAGTAATCCGCCGCCCGGGCGTGTCGGCTGCGGGGCTCAACGCGCGCGCCGGGCCAGCAGGCGGTCGAGGCTGAGCCGCCCAGGGCCGTAGGCGATCAGCAGGGCGAAGATCAGCATCCAGAGGTAGTGCGCGGGGTGGGCGATGGCGTTTTCGACGCCTTCCGGTGTGGTGCCGACCAGCCACTGGATGGTCATGGTCATGACCAGCAGGCCCGCCGCGGCGAGGCGCCCGAACAGGCCGAGCGCGAGCAGCACGGACAGCGCGAGCTCGCCGGCCGTGGTGATGGGGGCCGCCAGCGCCGCCGGCAGGAAGGGCACCGGATGGATCGCGCCGAAGAGAAACTCCTGGCTGCCCCAGTTGGTGACCCGGCTCCAGCCGGCGTCGAAGAAGATCTTCGCCATCCACAGGCGAGCCAGCAGGGCGGCGAGCGGCTGGCCGTAGGCGTTCAGGACGTCGCGCAGCGGGGCTGCGCGGGCGTAGAGGCCGGCGAGCGGTGTGGAGCCGCTGCGCGGGGCGCCGGTGGAGGAAAAGGACATGGCGGGCACCTCCCAGGAGAAGGGGGATTAGCCGGGCCGCGCGCCCTGCGGGTGGCGCGGCAGGGTGAAGCTGGCGCGCGTCAGATGATCGGCGAGCGCGGCCTGCAGGTCGAAGTCCGGCTCGGCGGCCAGCGCGGCCTCGGCGGCGGCGGTCAGGTCGCACCCGGCCGCGCAGGCGCGCAGCAGGGCGACGTCGCCCGGTCCCGCCAGGCGCTGGCGCAGGCCGCCCGTGGCGCTGCGGGTGACCAGCACGGACTGCGCGCCGGCGGCGACGCCGCGGCGCAGCGCCGGCGCGCGCCAGAGCCGGTCGATGGCGTAGGCGCTTTCGATCAGCCGGGTGGCCGGATGCCAGGGCAGTCTGAGCGCGGCGAGGCGCGCCGCGGGCAGGCCCTGCAGGACGGCGCCGGTCAGGACCGGCGCGTCGGCGGCGAAGAGCGCCGCGTTGCGCGCCCACTCCAGCCGCGCCAGGTCGGGCAGGAAGGGATAGCCGGCGGTGTGCGGGAAGTCGGCCAGGAAGTCCGCCAAGGCCGCGCCGTAGCACGAGAGCTGGGGGCGGCGCGGCGGCTGGGCGGCGACGAAGGCGCGCGCCAGCAGGCCGAAGTTGTGCGCGCCCAGCAGCCGCTCCAGGGCCGGATAGGCGGCGGCCAGCACCTCGGTCAGGGAGCCCAGCACGTTGTTGCGGTAGACCGACAGGCGCAGCGCCGCCGGCAGGCCGCGGGGCGCGATGTGCGCCAGGGCGGGGTCGGGCTCGCCGCCCAGCACGGCCTGGCGGAAGGCGCTTTGCATCTCAGCCAGCATGGCGTGCCGTCTCTCCGCTCAGCGGCGGTGCCGCGGCGAGGGAGTCCAGGGCCGTCTGCGCCTTGGCCGCCTCGGCCAGCAGGACGTCCAGCGCGGGCAGCGCCCTGTCCCACTCGACCAGGACCGGCACCGGGCCGCAGCGCGCCAGGGCGGCCCGCAGCAGCTCCCACACGGCGGCCGGCACGCGGCTGCCGTGGTCGTCGATCAGCAGGCGGTGCCCCTCGATCTCGATCGCGGCATGGCCGGCCACGTGGATCTCACCGACCGCGGCGTGCGGGAGGGCCTCCAGGTAGGCCAGCGGGTGGAAGCCGTGGTTGGCGGCGCTGACCACGACGTTGTTGACGTCGAGCAGCAGGCCGCAGCCGCTGCGCCGCACGGCCTCGGCGAGGAACGCGGGCTCGTCCATCTCGGCCGCGTCGAACTGCAGGTAGCTCGAAGGGTTCTCGATCAGGATGCGGCGGCCGAAGACCTCCTGCGCCTGCGCGATGTTGCGGCAGAGCACGGCCAGCGCCTCCTCGGTGTAGGGCAGGGGCAGCAGGTCGTTGAGATAGCTGCCCTGGCTGACCGACCAGGCGACATGCTCGGAGATCAGCCCGGGCTCGAGCGCGTCGTAGAGCGCGGCCAGGCGGGTCAGATGCGCCGTGCTCAGCCCCTCCGCCGAGCCGAGCGAGAGGCCGACGCCGTGGCAGGACAACGGGTAGTCGGCGCGCAGGCGCTCCAGCGCCCGGCGGCGCGGTCCGCCGGCCGCCAGGTAGTTTTCCGCGTGAACCTCCAGCCAGGCCACCTCCGGCGCGCCGTGCAGAAAGTCCGGCAGGTGGGACGGGCGCAGGCCGATCCCCGCGGCGGTGGGAACGGCGGTGGGAACGGCGGCGGGAACGGCGGCCGGGCCCCGCGTCGCGTCGCGGGTGCCGGGCGGCACCGTCGGGTCTGTGGGCGCGCAGACGGTCATGATCGCGGTCTCCCCCGCGCGGTCGACCTGGAGGGCCCGGCGCGCGCCCCCCAGGTCGCCGGAGGCGCTAACCGGCCTTCTTCTCGTTGACGCCCTCGAAGGGCTCGGTCTGGCCGCCCATCTCCATGCAGTCCTCGGCGGACTCCACGGCCTTCCAGTCGCCGCCGTGATAGTCGACGCTGGATTGTCCGGCGCAGGAATGGGTGCCGGCCGTGTTGGCGCAGTCGTTCTCGCCGGCCTTGGCGACGCCGTAGCACTTGGTCTCGGCCGCTTCGGCGCCGGGGGGCAGCGCCAGGCCGGTGGCGGCCACCGCCCCGGCCAGGGCGAGCGCGGCGGTGGCGGCGGTCAGCTTCTTCTCGATCATCAGCGCAGTCTCCTGTCTTGTGAAACCTCGGGGGCGCCGGGCGCGTGGCCCGGGCGCGCGGCCCGCTTTCCGCGTGATCCGCGACCGAGAGGATGCGCAGCGCCCCGGACAAGAGGCGAATCACGTCGCTTCACGAAGTTGTTTGCGCTGGAAGGTTGGGCCGGCGCGGCGGGCGGCGGACTCTGCTCTAACACATTAGAGTGAGGCCGATTTCTCGCGACCGGCGGACCCGCTGCCCGGTTCCATACGGTCGCAAATCGCTCTAGGCTCGCCGGTCGAGGGGCGACAGGGCTGCCGCGAAACCGTTGCGAGGAAAGGCACGACCATGGCGCAAGAGCAGAAACCCGAGCGTTCGCAGACGGAGGCCGCCAAGGGCGGCGAGGTGCCCGCCACCGGCATGTTCTATCCCCTGGCCCGCCTGCGCGAGGACGTCGACCGCCTGTTCGACGACGTCTTCAGCGGCCGGCGCTGGCCGCTCGGCCGGGCGGCCGAGGAGTGGGGCCGCGTGCCCAGCTACTTCAGCGTCGCCGGCTCCGGCCTGATCGACGTGAAGATGGACATCTCCGAGACCCCCGACGCGATCGAGATCACGGCCGAGATGCCCGGCGTCGGCGAGGAGGACGTCGACATCGAGCTGACCGGCGGCATGCTGACCATCAAGGGCGAGAAGAAGCAGGAGAGCGAGGAGAAGAAGAAGGACTACTATCGCTCCGAGCGGACCTACGGCAGCTTCCAGCGCTCCTTCGGCGTGCCCGACAGCATCGACACCGACAAGATCGAAGCCAGGTTCGACAAGGGCGTGCTCCACGTCACCCTGCCCAAGAAGCCGGAGGCCAAAGCGGAGAGCAAGAAGATCCCGGTCAAGGGCAAGTAGGGCGAGGCGCCGGCCGAGCGAGAAGAACGGCAGGGAGTGGGGGAATTTGATGCAGGTCAAGGAGACGGTGTGGCGGACCGTCTAAAGTCCAACCATCGATAGCGACCCTCCCAATCCCTCTGGCCCGGCTTCGTGCTCCCTGACGAAGCCGGGATTTCTTTTGCGCGGCGAGCAAGCCGGGAGGCCGCCTCGGGGGCTCGCCGGCCGGCCGGACGCAGCCCCCGGCAAAGTCAGGCCCCGGCAAAGTCAGGCCCCGGCAAGCTCACACCCCGGCAAGCTCAGGCCCCGGCAAGCTCACGCCCCGGCAGACCTCAGAACTGGGCGTCGTCCAGCTCCAGCGTGGTCTCGGCGCCGCGTGTCGTGGCGACGGCGGCGGCGCTGGCCTGGGGCAGAATGTTTTCGGCGTAGAAGCGCGCCGTCTTGATCTTGCCGTCCAGGAAGCTGGCGTCGCCGTTGGCGGCGGCGAGCTGGCGCGCCGCCGCGCCGGCCTGGCGGGCCAGGGCCCAGCCGCCGCCCAGCGTGCCGAGCAGCCGCAGGTAGGGCGCGGCGCCGGCGGCGGCGAGGCGCGGGCTGTCGGCCCAGACCTCGCAGAGCCAGTCGGTCGCCTGCTCCAGGGCCTCGGCGCCGGCGAGCAGGCCGCAGCGCAGGCCGGCGAAGGACTCGCCCGGCAGGGCTTCCAGGGCTTCGACCTCCCGGCGCACCGTGGCGGCGAAGGCGCGGGCGGGAAAGCCCTTGTGGCGGATGACCTTGCGGTTGACCAGGTCGAGCGCCTGGATGCCGTTGGTCCCCTCGTAGATCGGCGCGATCCGGGCGTCGCGGTAGTGCTGCGCCGCCCCGGTCTCCTCGACGAAGCCCATGCCGCCGTGCACCTGCACGCCGAGCGAGGCCACCTCGACGCCGACGTCGGTGCTCCAGGCCTTGACCACGGGCGTGAGCAGCTCGACCACGTCGATCATCTGCTGCTGGCGGGCCCGGCTGTCCTGGGTTGCGTTGGCGCGGTCGAGCCCGGCCAGGGTGTAGTAGGCCAGGCCGCGCGCCGCCTCGGTCTGCGCCTTCATGGTCAGCAGCATGCGGCGCACGTCGGGGTGCTTGACGATCGCCACCGGCGCGCCGGCCTGCTCGGCCAGGTCGCGACTCTGCACCCGGTCGAAGGCGTAGGCGCGGGCCTGCTGATAGGCCCGCTCGGCGATGCCGATGCCCTGGATGCCGACGGCCAGGCGCGCGTTGTTCATCATGGTGAACATCTGGCGCATGCCCTGGTTTTCCTCGCCGATCAGGTAGCCGACGGCGCCGCCGGAATCGCCGTAGGCCATGACGCAGGTCGGCGAGGCGTGGATGCCCAGCTTGTGCTCGATCGACACGCAGCGCAGGTCGTTCTTCGGGCCCAGGCTGCCGTCCTCGTTGATCAGGAACTTGGGCACCAGGAACAGGCTGACGCCGCGCGTGCCCTCCGGCGCGCCGGGCGTGCGCGCCAGCACCATGTGCACGATGTTGTCGGTGAAGTCGTGCTCGCCGTAGGTGATGTAGATCTTCTGGCCGGTGATCAGGTGGTGGTCGCCGTTGGGCACCGCGCGGGTCTTGACCGCGCCGACGTCCGAGCCGGCCTGCGGCTCGGTCAGGTTCATCGTGCCGGTCCACTCGCCGCTGATCAGCTTGGGCAGGTAGGTCTCCTTCTGCGCCGCGCTGCCGTGGGCGCTGAGCAGCTCGACCGCCCCCTGGGTCAGCAGCGGACAGAGCGCGAAGGCCATGTTGGCGCCGTTCCACATCTCCTGGATCGCGCCGGCGACCACCCAGGGCAGGCCCTGGCCGCCATAGTCGGGGTCGAAGGGCAGGGTGTTCCAGCCGGCCCCGACGTAGGTGTGGTAGGCCTCCTTGAAGCCCTCGGGCGTGCGCACCACGCCGTTCTCGAAGACCGCGCCGGCCCGGTCGCCCGGATGGTTGAGCGGCGCCAGCACCTCGCCGGCCAGGCGCCCGGCCTCCTCCAGCACCTGATCGATGAGCTGCGGGTCCGCTTCGGCGAAGCCCTCGAGATGCGAGAGCTCCTCCAGCCCGGCCAGTTCGCGCAGGGCGAAGCGCATGTCGTCGATCGGGGCGCGATAGTCGGCCATCGGCGGTCCTCCGGAAAAGGCTGCGGCCTCTGGCAGGGCCGCTTGGTCAAACGGACAGTAGGTCGGCGCAGGGGGGCTGGCAATGGGCCGGCCGGCCTCGCGGCGACGCGCCGCGACCGGCGCGCGCAGGGTCTAGCAAGCGCGATGAAGTCGCCTCAAGACCTTGTCGTCGCTCCGGCGGTGCCTGGCGGCGGCCTTACAGGCTGGCGAGGAAGGTCGGCGGCGCGTCTGTCAGCGCCGCGCCGTCCTGGCCCGCCACCGGGGCCTGGCGGGCATCGGCCTGCCGCCCCTCGACCTGCCGCCCCTCGACCTGCCGCCCCTCGGCCGGCGGAAAGACCAGGCGCACGCAGGTTCCCTCGCCCGGCGTACTCTGCATCTCCACCGTGCCGCCGTGCAGTTCGGTCAGGGCCTTGACCAGCGCCAGGCCCAGGCCGGTGCCGCCGGCCTCGCGGTTGTAGCTGTTGTCGAGCTGATGGAAGGGCTCGAACACCCGGGGCACCTGCTCCGCCTCGACGCCGATGCCGGTGTCGCTGACCGACAGCTCGACCCGGTCGCCGTCGAGGCGGCGGGCCGCCAGCGTCACCGTTCCGCCGAGCTCGGAGAACTTCACGGCATTGGTCAGCAGGTTGAAGAGGATCTGCTTGATCGCGCGCATGTCGGCGAAGACCAGCCGGGCGCCCGGGGCGATGTCCAGCGCGAGCTTTACGCCGCGTTCGCGCGCCTTGACCGCGCAGAGCCGGCGGCAGGAGTCGAGCACATCCTCCAGGTCGAGGTTTTCCGGCTGGATCTCCAGCTTGCCGGCCTCGATCTTGGCGATGTCGAGGATGTCGTTGATCAGCTCCAGCAGGTGTCGCCCGCTGGTGTTGATGTCGAGGGCATAGTCCGCGTATTGCCGGACCGCCTCGGGGCCGAAGGCCTGCTGCGCGATGATCTCGGAAAAGCCCAGGATCGCGTTCAGGGGCGTGCGCAGCTCGTGACTCATGGTCGCCAGGAACTGGTTCTTGGCGCGGTTGGCCGCCTCCGCCGCCTGGCGCGCCGTTTCGGCCTCGGCGCGGGCCTGCTCCAGGTCCTGGGCCAGACGGGACAGCGAGGCGGCCTGCTGTTCCAGCTTCTCCTTCGAGGCGATCAGCTCGTCCTCGTAGCGCTTGCGCTCGGTCACGTCGACCACGGTCATCTGCAGCGCCGGACGGCCGTCCCAGTCGATCCGTCGCGCGCGCATCTCGATCCAGAGCGGCCTGCCGTCGCGGGTCAGGCTGCGCACCCGCGCGAAATGATCGAGATGGGCCTCCGCGTCGGCCCGGCGGCACAGCCGGACAGAGCCCTCGCGCTCTTCGGGCGAGACGAGGTGCAGCAGGTCGGGCTCGGCCAGCACCTCTTCCGGAGTGCCGTAGCCGTAGATCTTGGCGAAGGCGGCGTTGGCGAACAGCGGCCGGTGGTGGCGGTGGATGATGATCCCCTGCAGCGAGCCTTCGATCAGGGCCGACAGGCGGCTCTCGCGGTCGCGCAGCTCGGCCTGCTGGGCGCGCAGGTCGGTGACGTCGATCGCCGTGCCCAGAATGCGCGCCACCCGGCCGGAGGCGCCGAACAGCGGCGACAGCGACATCAGCCAGACCCGGCGCTCGCCGTCGATCACCAGCTCCTCGTCGTACTCGATCACCTCGCCGGCCTGCACACAGGCGCGGTAGCGGCCGTTGAGACGGGCGGCGAGGTTCGGGTCGGCCAGGTCGTCGGGGCGGCATCCGCTCGCCTGTTCGTGCGACAGGCCGGAGCGCTCCTCGTTGCGCCGATTGAAGGCGGCGTAGCGGAACTCGCCGGTGGGCAACACGTCGACGACAAAGGTCGGCGCCCCGATCGGATCGAGGAGGCGCTTCAACTCCGTGGTGTCGAAGGTGAGCAGCATGACGGCAGGCCGGCCAGGTCGGCAGAAGTCCGCAAGGGCCCACCAATCTTATTCAAAGGCATTAACCAATGAATAACGGGGCCGGCTTGTGGCGCCCGCGCTCGGCCTAAGCCTCTGGGGTGACGACCTTTCCGGGGTTCATCAGGCCATGCGGGTCGAAGGCGCGCTTGACCCGCCGCATCATCTCGATCTCCACCGCCGGTTTCAGGCGCACCGCCTCCTCGACCTTCAGGCGGCCGACCCCGTGCTCGGCCGAGAAGGAGCCGTCGAAGCCGGCGACGATGTCGTGGACGGCGGTGCTCATCTCGCCCCAGAGCGCGAGGAACGCCTGGCGGTCCATGCCCGGCGGCTGGCTCAGGTTGAAGTGGATGTTGCCGTCGCCGACGTGGCCGAAGGGCACCGGGCGGATGCCGGGCAGGCGCCGCTGCGCCTCGGCGGCGGCGGCGGCGATGAAGTCGGGGACCTTGCTGACCGGTACCGAAACGTCGTGCTTGATCGAGCCGCCCTCGTGCTTCTGCGCCTCGACCAGGCCTTCGCGCAGGCGCCAGAATGCGGCGGCCTGCTGGGCGTTCTGGGCGATCGCGGCGTCGCTCACCAGGCCCGCCTCGAAGGCCTCGGCGAGCATCGCCTCCAGGGCCTGTCCGAGCTGGCCCTGCTCCTGGCCGCCGTAGAGCTCGATCAGCGCGTACCAAGGGTGCGCTTGCGCCAGCGGGTCGGTGCAGCCCTCGACGTGGGTCACCGCCATCTCCAGGCCGATGCGCGGCATCAGCTCGAAGGAGGTCACGGCCTCGCCGGTGGCGCGCCGGGCGCGGCCCAGCACCTGGACGGCCGCCGCCGGGTCGGGCAGCGCCAGCAGGGCGGTGACCACCTCGCGCGGCCGGGCGTAGAGCTTGAGCACGGCGGCGGTGATCACTCCCAGGCTGCCCTCGGCGCCGATGAACAGGTGTTTGAGGTCGTAGCCGGTGTTGTCCTTACGCAGGCCGCGCAGGCCGTCCCAGCGCTGGCCGTCGGGCAGCACCACCTCCAGGCCGAGGGTCAGGTCGCGGGCGTTGCCGTAGCGCAGAACCTGCACACCGCCGGCGTTGGTCGCCAGGTTGCCGCCGATCTGGCAGCTCCCCTCGGCGCCCAGGCTGAGCGGGAAAAGGCGGTCGGCCTCGGCGGCGGCGCGCTGTACGTCGGAGAGGATGCAGCCGGCCTCGACGGTGATCGTGAAGTTGTCGGCATCGAGCGCGCGGATGCGGTTCAGCCGGCCGAGGCAGAGCAGCAGTTCCGCGCCGCTCTGGTCGGGCGTGGCGCCGCCGCACAGGCCGGTGTTGCCGCCCTGCGGCACGACCGGCACCCGCGCCTCGGCGCAGAGCCGCACCACCTCGGCCACCTCGGCGCTGCTGCCAGGGCGCACCAGGAAGGGCGTGCGGCCGGTGTAGAGGCCGCGTTGGTCCGCCAGGTGCGGCGCCAAGTCGGCGGGGTCGGTGACCAGGTGGCGGGCGCCGACCACGCCGGCGATCGCCTCCTTCAGGCGCGAGATGCGGTCGGGGAGGGGGCTGCTGTCGGGCATGGTCTCGAATCTAGCGGCTCTCGCGCGTCCGCGCCACCGTGGCGGGAGCGCCCGCCGCCGGGCGCGGCGCGGCGGCGCGGCGCAGCCGGTCGCGGATCGCCAGGCCCAACCCGCGCGCCGGAATCGGCATCGCCGCGATGGCGCGCAGGCCGGCGACGTCGAGCCGACGCAGATAGGCGAAGAGGTTGGCCGCCGCCTCGTCCAGATCGCCGCGCGGCGAGAGGTTGAGCGTGACGGCCGCGCCCCGCGGCACCTCGGGCCCGAAGGCGAGCAGCGCCTCGTCGGCGGCGACCTCGCTGGCCTCCAGGCGCACCGGCAGGCGCGGCGCGTAGTGGCTTTCCAGCAGTCCCGGCGAGGCCAGGGCGGCGGCCTGGTCGGTGGCTTGGCCGGCGGCCTGTCCGGCGGGGGATGGCGTGGCGGGCATGACGCCCAGCAGCTCGGCCAACCGTTCGGCCGCCAGGCCGCCGTGACGCAGCAGGCGCGGCACCTCGCCCGAGAGGTCGAGCACGGTGGACTCCACGCCGACGCGGCAGGGACCGCCGTCGAGGATCAGGTCGACGGCCGCGCCCAGCTCGGCGGCCACGTCGGCCGCGGTGGTCGGGCTGATGCGCCCGGCGCGGTTGGCGCTGGGCGCGGCGAGCGGGCCGGCGACGGCCTGCAGCAGGTCCAGGGCGACCGGCTGGTCGGGCACCCGCACCGCCTGGGTGTCCAGGCCGGCCGAGCAGAGCAGCGAGACGCGGCAGCCGGCCCGGCGCGGCAGCACCAGGGTCAGCGGGCCGGGCCAGCAGGCCGCGGCCAGCCGCTCGGCGCGGGCGTCGAAGACCACCTCGGCGGCGGCCGCCTCGGCGGTGTGGAAATGCGCGATCAGCGGGTTGAAGCGGGGGCGCTGCTTGGCGGCGAAGATCCGCGCCACGGCGGCATCGTCGGTGGCGTCGGCGCCCAGTCCGTAGACCGTCTCGGTGGGGAAGGCGACCAGGCCGCCGGCGCGCAGCAGGGCGCAGGCCTCGGCGACGGCCTCGGGATCGGCGCTCCGGACGCGGGCCGGGGGGGAGCCTCTGTGCGCGCTGGTCATGGCCGGGTTGGCGTAGCGGCTCGGCGCGGCGCTGTCCAGCCCGGCCGCGCGGCGGCGGGCGCGGCGCGCAAATGCGGAAGCCGCCAGCGAGGTGGCGGCTTCCGGCTTCGCTCCTAAGAGGCCGTTGGTCCCCGGCGCGTTGCGCCATCCCTGGTCGGGCGGGGCTCATCCGGCACCCTCGCCGCACGGGCATTGCGGCGAGCTAGCGTCGTCGCCGTCTCCGGGCGGGCCGAAGGTCGCGACCACGTGGAGGAAAGCCTGCGCCCGCAATTCCCCTGCGTCAAGCGGGGAAATAGGGCAGCGCTGCTGACGCACCTGCCGGCGGCGACCGGACGCGGGTGCGGGATTATGCTGCATCCGGCCGGGACGCGCGTTATGGTGCAGCGCAGCAAATCGGGAAGGAAAGAGGCATGGCCGCGAAGATCATCACCGTGGCGCAGCAGAAGGGCGGCGCCGGCAAGACGACCCTGGCGGCCCATCTGGCGGTCGCCTACACCGCCGCGCGCAAGCGGGTCGCCGTGGTCGACATCGACCCGCAGCAGTCGCTGACCATGTGGTACCGCCTGCGCGAGGCGCGGCTGGGCGACGCCGGCGCCGGGCTGCTGGTCAGCCAGATCGGCGGCTGGCGACTGCGCAACGAGGTCGAGCGTCTGGCCCGCGACCGCGACGTGGTGCTGATCGACTCGCCGCCGCATGCCGAGACCGAGGCGAAGATCGCGGTGCGCGCGGCGGATCTGGTGGTGGTGCCGGTGCAGCCCTCGCCGATGGACGTCTGGGCGACAAGGCCGACGCTGGAGCTGGCGGCCGGGGAGGAGCGGCCGGCGCTGCTGGTGCTCAACCGCGTGCCGCCGCGCGCCAAGTTGACCGAGGAGATGCTGGCCGAGGTGAGCGATCTGGGCGGCCAGGTCGCCCAGGCGCGGATCGGCAACCGGGTGGTCTTCGCCGCCGCCTTGGCCGAGGGGCGTGCGGTCGGCGAGGTGCAGCCGAGCGGCAAGGCGGCGCAGGAGATCGCCGCGCTGGCCCGTGAGATTCTCAAGACGGCGTGAGCGGGGGGCGGCGCGGCGGCGCTCAGGCCGCGGCCAGGCGGTCGCGCAGATCCTCGAACCAGGCCAGGCGCGCCTGGGTGGTGCCGATCTCCAGGTCCAGCCAGGCCGGCAGCTCGCCGCCGGCCGCCGGCTCGTGGCCGCGCAGGTCGAGCAGCCGCGCCAGCTCGCGCTCGAAGATTTCGACCAGCAGGTCGGCCTGCTCCATCTGCAGCTCCGCCGGCAGGACATGCAGGAAGCGCATCTTCAAGGCGATGATCAGCTTGTTCACGTCGGTGACCTGCGCGCGCAGGTTGGAGGCGAGCAGGCGCTGCAGCTCGCTGCGGCCTGTCTCGGTCAGGCGCAGCCGGGCGTCGTCGTCGCCGTCGCTTTCCGGCTCGACCAACCCCTCCACCTTGAGCAGCTCGAGCGGCGAGGCCAGCAGGTCGAGCGAGGGGCCCACCATGCGGCCGGTGAAGTGCCGCACCTCGCTGGCGACCTCGGCATAGCCGCGCGGCCCGTCGGCCAGCAGGCCGAGCGCCAGAAGGCGGATCGCTTCGCTCGGGACAAGGGAGTTGTCGCGATACATGGCCGGCGCCCTTTGCTGCGGGAACTGATCTATATCATAGGGCGCTGACACCCGAATGTCGAGAGCCGCGCAAACGATAATCATTCTCATTTGCGGCTGGCACGGCGATCCTGCGCCTTTCCGCCGGCCGCCGGGCGGCCCGGCTCAGACCGTCAGGTAGGCCTGGCGCAGGGCGTCGTCGGCCATCAGCGCGGCCATGGCGCCCTGGTAGCGGATGCGGCCGCCCTCGATCACGTAGGCGCGGTCCGACAGCTCCTTGGCGAAGTAGAGGTTCTGTTCGCTGAGCAGCAGGCTCAGCCCCTCGCGCTTGAGGGCGGCGATGGTGCGCGCCATCTGCTCGACGATCACCGGCGCCAGGCCCTCGGAGGGCTCGTCCAGCAGCAGCACCCGCGGGTTGCCCATCAGGGTCCGCGCGATGGTCAGCATCTGCTGCTCGCCCCCCGACATGCGCCCGCCGGGGCGGTCGCGCAGCTCGCCCAGGTTGGGGAACAGGGCGAAGAGCTTCTCCGGCGTCCACTGCGGCGCGTCCGGACGCGGCGGCTGGCGGCCGACCTCCAGGTTCTCCATGACCGTCAAGCCGGAGAAGATCCGCCGCTCCTCCGGCACGTAGCCGAGGCCGGCGCGGGCGATGCGGTGGGCGGGCAGGCGGGCGAGGTCGAGGTGGTCGAGCCGGCGCCGGCCGCGCACCTGCGCGACCAGGCCGGCGATCGCCTTCAGGGTGGTCGACTTGCCGGCGCCGTTGCGCCCGAGCAGGGCCACCACCTCGCCGCGGCCGAGCGACAGCGAGACCTCGAAGAGGATCCGGGCGCGGCCGTAGTAGGCGTCGAGCCCCTCGACCGAGAGCAGGGGCGTCGCGCCTTCGCCGCCGGAGACGGCGGCGGGGGCGGAGGAGGCGCAAGCGGAGGCGGCGGCCGTCATGTCCGCGCCTCCAGCCCGCGCCGGGCGGCCTCGGCGCCGGCGCCGCCGAGGTAGCTGCGCTGCACCTGCGGATCGGCGCGCACCGCCGCGGGCGCGCCGCTGGCCAGCCGGCGGCCGCGGTCGAGCACCAGCAGGCTGTCGGCGTGGGCGAAGACCACGTCCATGTCGTGCTCGGTGAACAGCACGGAGATGCCGCGTTCCTTGACGATCTCCGCCGTCAGCGCCATCAGGGCGAGGCGCTCGCGCGCGGCCATGCCCGCAGTGGGCTCGTCCATCAGCAGCAGCCGCGGCGCGTGCGCCAGGGCGATAGCCAGCTCCACCCGCTTGATGTCGCCGTAGGCCAGCAGGCCGCACTGCCGCTCGGCCTGGTCGGCCATGCCGACGCGCTCCAGCACCGCCAGCGCCGGCTCGCGGTACAGCCGCCGGGCGGCGGGCAGCAGGGCGCCCAGGCGGCGGTGATGGCTGAGCAAGGCCATCTGCACGTTCTCCACCACCGTCATGGAGGTGAAGGTCGCCGCCACCTGAAAGGTGCGCCCGACCCCCAGGCGCCAGATCCGGCGCGGCGGCAGGCCGGTGATCTCCCGCCCGTCCAGCCGGACCCGCCCGGCGTCGGGCCGGAGCTGGCCGCCGATCATGTTGAAGCAGGTCGACTTGCCGGCCCCGTTCGGCCCGATGATGGCGAAGAGCTGGCCCCGGCCCACCGTGAAGGAGACGCCGTCGACCGCGACCACCCCGCCGAAGGCCTTGGACAGGCCCTCCACCTGCAGCACCGCCTCGCTCATGCCGGCCGGCCGTCCCGCCGGGCCTCGGCCTCGGCGTCGGGCTCGGCGTCGGGCAGCAGGCGCTCGCGCAGGACGCCGGCCAGGCCCAGGGGGAAGGCGACCACCAGCACCAGGATCGTCGCCCCGAGCAGCGCGCGCCAGTAGTCGGTCAACGGCAGGATCTTTGCCTCCAGCAGGTGGAACACGGCGCCGCCGAGCAGCGGCCCGGTCAGCGTCTGGATGCCGCCCAGCAGGACCATGACCAGCGCGTCGACCGAGGTGGGGATGGCCAGCGCGCCGGGGTCGATGTTGCCCTTGGAGAAGACGAAGACGCCGCCGGCGACGCCGGCGCAGGCGCCGGCCAGCGTGAAGGCCAGCCACTGGTGGCGCTTC
The DNA here is from genome assembly GCA_965233705.1 of Algihabitans sp. Taxonomy (GTDB): domain Bacteria; phylum Pseudomonadota; class Alphaproteobacteria; order Kiloniellales; family DSM-21159; genus Algihabitans. The sequence goes on from CBDDTF010000003.1 coordinate 277,941, forward strand.
AGGTGGATGCCGACGGCGTCGGCCCGCAGGGGGGAGTCCCGCCCGGCCCGCAGGGTGTAGCCGAAGGGCGCGAAACTGGCGCGCCAGAGCAGCGCGACGGCGCCGCCGCAGACCAGCAGGGCGAGGTAGTAGTAGGCCGTGCGGCCGCTGGCCCAGTCGGCCGGCCAGATGCCGATCAGGCCGTTGTCGCCGCCGGTCAGTGCGACCCATTGGAAGGCCGTGGACCAGACGATCTGGGCGAAGGCCAGGGTCAGCATCGCCAGGTAGACCCCGGACAGACGCACCACGAACCAGCCGAACAGCAGGGCGCCGAGCCCGGCCGCCAGCGGCGCGCCGAGCAGCGCCAGCTCCATGCGCAGCCCCAGGTGATGGACCAGCAGCGCGGCGCCGTAGCCGCCCAGTCCGAAGTAGGCGGCGTGGCCGAAGGAGACCAGGCCGCCGGCGCCCATGATGAAGTTGAGGGAAAAGGCGAAGAGGGCGTAGACGAAGACCTCCAGGGCCAGCTTCTGGCCATAGGCGTCCAGTCCCAGGGGCAGCAGCAGCAGGGCCGCGACAACGCCGGCGACCAGCGCCTGCTGCACGCGGCCCAGCGGGCGCAGCGGCCGGTCGCCGGCGAAGCCGTGGCCGGTCGCGGTCTCCGGCCGGCCGAGCAGGCCCCAGGGGCGGATCACCAGCACCAGGGCCATCACCAGGAAGGGCAGGACCAGGGTAATCTCGGGCACCACCAGGATGCCGAAGGCCTGGAGCTGCGCGATGATCAGCGCCGCCAGGAAGGCGCCCAGCACGTTGCCCATGCCGCCGACCACGGTGACCACGAAGGCCTCGGCGATGACGTTGACGTCCATGAAGGGGTTGGCCGGCTCCACCGGGGTCTGCAGGGCGCCGGCCAGGCCCGCCAGGAAGCCGCCGAGGAACAGTACGCCGGTGAACAGCCGCGCCTGGTCGACGCCCAGCGCGCCGACCATCTCGCGGTCCTCGGTGGCGGCACGCACCAGCGTGCCCCAGCGGGTGCGGTTGAACAGCAGCCAGAGCGCGCCCAGGACCAGCGGCCCGGCGGCGATCAGCACGAGCTGGTACTCGGGAAAGCGAAAGCCGAGGATCACCACGAAGGAGTCGAAGCCCGGCGCGCGCGGCCCGAACAGCTCCTCCGGCCCCCAGACGGTCTGCACCAGGTCCTGCACGATCAGCACCACGCCGAAGGTCGCCAGAAGCTGGAACAGCTCGTGCGCGCGGTAGATGCGCCGCAGCAGGATCAGCTCCATGACCACGGCGACCAGACCGACGCCGGCGGCGGCCAGCGGCAGCGCCAGCCAGAAGCCGAGCGCGTCGCCCAGCAGCGCCATCATCTGCTGGGTCAGCGTGTAGGCGAAGTAGGCGCCCAGCATGTAGAAGCTGCCGTGCGCGAAGTTCACGATCCGCGTGACGCCGAAGATGATCGTCAGGCCGCAGGCGACCAGGAAGAGGTTCGACGCGCTGGCCAGCCCGTTGAGGAACTGGATGAAGACGAAGGCGGGGTCCATCGGCGGCGGGGTCCCTCGGCGGCGGCGGGCGTCGGCTCTGTCTCGGCCGGGCGGCTCTGTCTCGGCCGGGCGGTCCTTGCGGGGCGCGACGCCCGCGGCGGCGGTCGCCTACTCGGCGGGGCGCACCGCCTTCACCGCCGCGGCGCTGGGCACATAGTCGGCCCCGTCGGCGTAGGACCAGTCGACCATCCGGCCCTGGCCGTCCTCGACCGCCAGCGGACCGACGAAGGCGCCCATGGTCGACTGGTGGTCGAGGGCGCGCAGGGTGACCGGGCCGAGCGGGGTCTCGACCTGCAGGCCCTTGAGGGTGTCGACCAGCGCCTCCGTCTCGGTGGTGCCGGCGGTCTCCAGCAGGGTGCCGATGGTCTGCCCGGCGATGTAGCCGAGCAGCGAGGCCAGCCGCGGGAAGTCGTCGTAGCGGTCTTGGTAGGCGGTGAGGAAGGCACGGTGTTCGGGCGTGTTGATCTGGTCCCAGGGATAGCCGGTGACGATCCAGCCCTCCGGCGCCTCTGCGCCCATCGGCACCAGGTACTCCGGCTCGCCGGTCAGCAGGCTGAGCACCGTGCGCCCTTCGAACAGGCCGCGCAGCTCGCCCTCGCGCACCAGCTTGGCCAGGTCGCCGGCGAAGGTGGCGTTGAAGATGCCGTCGGGGTCGGCCCGCAGCACCGCCTGGGCGGTGGCCCCGGCGTCGATCTTGCCCTGGGCCGGATACTGCTCGATCACCACCTCGGCCTCGGGCAGGGTCTCGGCCAGCAGGGCCTTGAAGTTCTCCGCCGCCGACTGCCCGTATTCGTAGTTCGGCGCGATGATCGCCCAGGTCTTGGCGCCGCTGTCGCGGGCCGCCTCCACCAGCATGCGGGTCTGCATGTAGGTGTTGGGGCGGATGCGGAAGGTGTAGCGGTTGCCCTGCGACATGGTCAGGGCGTCGGTCAGCGGTTCGGTCGCCAGGAACAGCACCTGCTTCTGCTTGGCGTAGTCGCTGACCGCCAGGCCGATGTTGGAGAAGAAGGTGCCGAACAGGAAGGCGACTTCCTCGTTGGTGACCAGCTCGTCGGCGACCCGTACGGCGTCGGCCGTGGTGCCGCCGTCGTCGCGGCTGATCACCTCCAGGGGCCGCCCGCCCAGGACGCCGCCGGCGGCGTTGATCTCCTCGACCGCGAGCTGCCAGCCCTTGCGGTAGGGCTCGGCGAAGGCGGCCATGCGCGCGTAGGAGAAGAGCTCGCCGATCTTCACGCTGTCCTGCTTCACGCTGTCCTGCGCGCGGGCGCCCGTCGTGCCGGGGCCGAGCGCCACGGCGGCGGCCAGCGCGACGGCCCCCGCGGCCATAAAACGACGCTTCACCATGGTGTTTCCGTCTCCCTCTCCTCGTCTCGCCTGGCCGCAGCCCGCCGCAAGTCTCCGCAGGCCCCCTGGCGCCCCCGGAGGCCCCTCGTGTCCCCGTCGCCCCCCGTCGCCCCCGCGCCCCCTATCCAGTAGCAGAAGATGGCGGCGCTGAGCAGGCCGCGTTGCGCCCCGTCGGGCGCCTCGCCGCTCCGCAGCGGCGGGAGCGGGACGGCGAGCGCGCTTGCATCCGGCCGCCGGCTCGGCTTTTGTCCCCGGGCCGGCGCTGCGAGCGCGCCGCGCTCCACGTGCTCTGGGGGGAGACGCCATGCCCGATCGCATCGCCCGCCGCCGGCCGCGCGCCGCCGCTGCCTGTGCCGCCACCGTCATGGCCGTCATGGCCGCCGCCACGCTGACCGCCCCGGCCGCCACGGCGCAGGAGGCCAAGCTGCGCTTCGCCCACTTCATGCCGGCCAACTCCTGGCAGAACACGGAGCTGTTTCAGGCCTGGGCCGAGTCGGTCGAGGCGGCCTCCGACGGGCGCATCGCGGTGGAGGTCTATCCGGCCCAGACCCTCGGCAAGGCGCCGCAGGGCTACGACAACGCCCGCAACGGTGTTGCCGAGATCGCCTGGACCGTCCAGGGCTACACCGCCAACCGCTTTCCGCTCAGCCAGATCGTCGAGCTGCCCGGGCTATTCGAGACGGCCGAGGTCGGCTCCTGCGCCTTCCAGAAGCTCTACGACAGCGGCGCGCTGGCGGCGGAGTACGACGATACGCGGGTGCTCTTCGTGCACACCCACGGCCCCGGCCACCTGCACACCGGCGACACGGCGGTCACCACACTGGAGGATCTTAAGGGTCTGCGGATCCGCCGGCCGACGGCGGTGATCGGCACGCTGCTGGAGGAGCTGGGGGCCGAGCCGGTCGGCCTGCCGGCGCCGGCGATCTACGAGAGCGCCCAGCGCGGGGTGATCGACGGCTTTCTGCTGCCCTGGGAGGCGGTGGCGGGTTTTCGGGCCGACGAGGTCTCCGACCACCACACCGAGGTCGGGCTCTATGCCCTGGCCTTCGTGGCGACCATGAACCAGGGCGCCTACGATCGGCTGCCGGACGATCTCAAGGCGGTGATCGACGCTCACTCCGGCCTGGACTGGGCGCTGAAGGCGGGGCGTGGCTACGACGCCGGCGACGTGACCGGGCGGGCGGCCACCCTGGCCAACGGCGAGCTCCACCAGATCACGGACCGCCCCGCCTGGGCGGCGGCGGCGGCGCGGGCGCGCGAGCGCTACCTCGACGAACTGGAGGCGCGCGGCCTGCCGGCCCGCGAAACCTACGCCGCGGTGCAGGACTACGTTGCTGACTGCCGGCGCGAGCTGGGTGCCGACTGAGGCGAAGGCCCCGGCAAGCGCCCGGAGTGGCCCGGGATTGGGCGCCGGGCTTGGCGGCCGAACGCGAGAAAGCGGGCCCGCGCCGCGGCGGGGCCGCTCTCCCGGTCCGGTCGGCGCGGGATCAGGCGGCGGAGCCGTCGCCCCCCGTGCCGTTGGGGGTGCCCATCGGATCGGTCTGACCGGTCAGGTCGACCAGGATCTCGGTGGCCTCGGGCTCGATGGCGCCGATCTCCGACTTGTTCTCGTCGGCCCAGGCGGCGATGAGGATCAGCCGCGCGGTGTCCGAGGCCTCCTCGATCGGCTCGAACACCAGCAGGCCGGGCTCGCCGACATAGAAGCTGTGTTCGCCGAAGGCCTGGGAAAGCTGGCTGTAGGCGGCGTGGTCCTCGGCCAGGGGTTCGGCGCCGAGCTTGGTCTTAACGACGTCGATCTGGTCGGCGGTGAGTTTCATGGCGTCGTCCTGTTCGTCTTGCAGATGCGTGGATACCCCGAGCAGGCACGACAGAGTGCTTACGCCAAGGCGGGGCCAATGGCGTGCGCAAGCGATGTCGCGATGTGGGGGAATGGTCGAGTCGTAACAGCTTCGCAGCGGCGACGAAACCCGAAGAATTCGGAAAATCCCGTGACAGGGCTTCCGCGGCCCGGGCGCGCGTGGCATGACGGCCCGAGCCCAGTTCCCGTCCCCGCCGCCCGCCGGACACGAGGCCCCTTGTAGCCGATGTCGCGCGCTCGCCACCGACGACGCCTGCCGAGGCTGCGCCTGCTCGCCGTCTTCGACGGTCTGGCGGGGGGCGCGCTGGTGGCGATGCTGGCGGTGACCGCGGCCGGGATCCTGACGCGGCTGCTGTTCGACCTGAGCGGCGGCGCGCTCGACCTGCTGGTCGGCGATGCGGTGGAGGTGGCGACCTACGCCCTGCTGGTCACGGTCTTCGCCGCACTGCCGCGCGCGCTCGCCGACGGGCTGGTCCGGGTCGAGCTGTTCAGCCGCGCCTGGCCGGCCTGGCTGCAAGGCGCGCTGGACCGCCTCTGGGACCTCAGCTTCGCCCTGCTGGCGGGCCTGCTCGCCTGGCGCTACGCGCGCGAGACCCTGGCGGTGCTGGCGCGCGGCGAGACGACCCAGGACATGCAGCTTCCGCTCTGGCCCTTCTATCTCTTCGCGGCCCTGGCCTTCGCCGGGGGCGGCCTGATCGCTCTGGCCAAGCTGCGCCGCTGGGCCGCCCCGCGCCGCCGGGCCGGGCCGAGCCGCCGGGCCGAGCCGCCGGACGCCGCCCGATGAGCCCGCCGGAGGTGGGCTTCGTCAGCCTGGCTATGCTGCTGGTGCTGCTGGTGCTGCGCTGTCCGGTGGCGCTGGCGATGATCCTGGTCGGCCTCGGCGGCTTCGCCGTCCTGGCCAGCCCCCAGGCGGCCCTGGCCGTCCTCGCCGCCGCGCCCTGGGACGTGGCGACCAACTATGCCTTCACCCTGGTGCCGCTGTTCCTGCTGATGGGCAACCTGGCGGCCCAGGCGGGCCTGTCGCGCGACCTCTTCGCTGCGGCGCGCCGGCTGCTGGCGGGCTGGCGCGGCGGCCTGCCGCTGGCCGCGGTGCTGGCGAGCGGCGGCTTCTCGGCGGTCTCCGGCTCGTCGCTGGCGACCGCGGCCACCATGGCCCGCGTCGCGCTGCCGGAGATGCGCGCCAACGGCACGGCGCCGCGCCTGGCGGCCGGCACCCTGGCCGCCGGCGGTACCCTGGGCATCATGATCCCGCCATCGATCGCGCTGCTGCTCTATGCGCTGATCACCCAGCAGTCGGTGGCGGCCCTGTTTCTCGCCGGTGTCCTACCGGGGCTGCTGGCGGTCGCGCTCTACGCCCTGACCATCGCGCTCCTGGTGCGGCTGCGGCCGGCGGCCGGTGGCCGCCCGGTGGATCGCGGCCGCGAGCCGCTGGGCGCGGCGCTGCGCCCGGCGCTGCCGGTACTCGGGCTGTTCGTGCTGGTGATGGGCGGGCTCTACGGCGGGCTCTTCACCCCGACCGAGGCGGCCGGCGCCGGCGCCTTCCTGACCCTGCTGGTCGCGCTGCGGCGGGGCATGGGCTGGTCCGGCTTTTGCCGGGCGGTCACCGACACGCTGCGCACCAGCGGCGCGCTTTTCCTGATTATCATCGGCGCCGAGGTCTTCGGCTACCTGCTCTCCGTCTCGCGCATTCCGGCCGAGCTGGTTTCGCTGATCGCCGCGCTGGAGCTGGCGCCCTGGATGGTGATCGCCGCCATCCTGGTGTTCTTCGTGCTGCTGGGCTGCGTGATGGACAGCCTTGCGATGATCCTGCTGACCGTGCCGGTCGTCTTCCCGCTGGTGCTGGAGGCGGGCTACGACCCGGTCTGGTTCGGCATCCTGGCGGTGGTCGCGGTCGAGCTGGGGCTGATCACGCCGCCGGTGGGCATGAATCTCTTCGTCATCGCCTCGGTCGACCCGCAGACCCGCAGCGAGGAGGTGATGGCCGGCGCTCTGCCCTTCGTGCTGGCCGACCTCGTCAGGCTTGCGATTCTCGCCGCCTTCCCCATCATCGCCCTGGCCCTTCCGGCCTGGTTCGGCGCCGTTTGAGCGGGAGACGCCGCCCATGGACGAGGATCTGGTGCATGTCGCGGTCTCGGTCGAGCTGCCGACCGACACGGCCTTCGCGCTGTTCACCGAGGGGATCGACCGCTGGTGGCCGAAGGCGGCGGGCTTCCTGCGCGCGCCGGCCGCCGAGATCGGCCTGACGGCCGAGGCCGGCTGGTTCGAGCGCGGCCCGGACGGCGCGCTCCGCGCCTGGGGTGCCGCCCTGGCCTGGCAGCCGCCGCAACGCCTGCTGCTGGCCTGGCAGGGGGCGCCCGAGACCCGGACCGGCGCGCCCGCGACCGACCTTGCACCGGAGCCCGCGCCAGCCCCTGCGCCGGACCCGGCGCAGGCCAGCGAGGCGGAGCTGCGCTTCACGCCGATCGAGCCGGGGCGGACCCTGGTCGAGGTGACCCACCGGGGCTTCGCCCGGCACGGGCCGGCCGGGGCCGAGCTGGCGGCGGCGCTGGCGTCGCCGCGCGGCTGGCCCGCCCTGCTGGAGGCCTACCGCGCGCTTGCTCAGGCCGAGGCCGCGGCGCCGACGGACGCCCCCGCCGGTCGCGAAAAATCACTCTAACCTGTTGGTGTAGAGCAGGTTTCTTGTGATCGTTTGGACCCACGCTGTGGGTCCAAACGATCACAATCGGCTCTAGGCTCCGGACCCATAAAAGGCTTGCCGGCGCGAGGGCAGGTTTGATTCAAGCTTCCAAACGGTAGGGAGCTTGCGATGTCGGAGAGCCATTTCTGGCTGAGCGAGGCGCAGTTTGCGCGCCTTCAGCCGCTGCTGCCGAACAAGCCGCGCGGTGTGCCGCGGGTGGACGACCGGCGTGTGATTAGCGGGATCGTCCACGTCCTCAGGACGGGGTGCCGATGGGCCGACGCACCGGCGGTCTACGGCCCGCGCAAGACGCTGTACAACCGCTATGTCCGCTGGGCCAAGGCCGGCGTCTGGGCCGAGGTGTTCCGCGCCTTGGCTGACAGCGGCGGTCCACCGGCCGAGCTGCTGCTCGACAGTTCGCACGTCAAGGCGCACCGCTGCGCGGCCGGCGGTAAAGGGGGGGCGCCGTCCACGCCATAGGCCGCTCGCGCGGCGGCCGGACCACCAAGATCCACGTTGCGACAGACGAACTGGGGCGGCCGCGCGCCGTGATCCTCACGCCAGGCCAGCGCGGCGACAGCCCTGTGGCGCTCGCGCTCGTTGGCGCTCTGCCGCCACCGCGCAGACTGATCGCCGACGCCGCCTACGACAGCGACGGCCTGCGCCGGTTCCTGAGCGAGCGCGGCACCGAACCGGTCGTGCCGAACAACCCGACGCGCAAGCGAAAACACGCCTTCGATGCCGCCGCCTACCGGGCACGCAACGCGATCGAACGCACCTTCTGCAGGCTCAAGGACTGGCGACGCATCGCCACGCGCTACGACCGCCTGGCCGCAACGTTCGAAGCCGCCGTCCTCATCGGCGCAATCGTCTGCTATTGGTTATGAGTCCGGAGCCTAGGTGTGGAGCCTCAACAGGTTGTTCTCGGAGAGGCCGAGGCGGCTGATGGGCGTGTTGGTTTTCAAGCTACCATGTGGGCGATGCCAGTTGTAGCGATGGAGCCAGGCGGGCAGGTGCTGTGCGCGCTGGTCTGAAGTTTCATAGGCATGGGCATAGGCCCATTCGCGCAGGGCGGTTTGGATGAAGCGTTCGGCCTTGCCGTTGGTTTTAGGGGTATAGGGTTTGGTGCGGATGTGGCGTAGGCCGAGCTGTTTGCAGGCGCGGCGGAACGCCCGGGATTTGTAGCAGGCGCCGTTGTCGGTCATGACCTGTGTGACGGGGACGCCCAGTCGGGCGTAGTAGGCGACGGCGGCGTGCAGGAACGCGACGGCGCTTTCCTTGCGCTCGTCGGGTTTGATCTGGCTGAAGGCGACGCGGGAGGCGTCGTCGATGCAGACGTGGACGTACTCCCAGCCGGTGCCGCCGAGCTTGGTGCCGCGGCGGTTGCTCTGGCCTCTGCGATCGCCGGTGACGCGGTGGCCGGGCCGCTCGAAGCGGCCGAGCTTCTTGATGTCGAGATGGATCAGCTCGCCGGGATGCTCGCGCTGGTAGCGGCGCACCGGCGGGGCGGGGTCCAGGTCGCGCAGCCGGCTGAGGCCGGCGCGCTTGAGGACCCGGCTGACGGTGGCGGGGGAGACGCCGATGTCGCGGGCGATCTGCTGGCCGGCGATGCGCTGGCGACGCAGCGCGACGATGCGCTTTTGGGTCGCCTGGGACGTCGGCCGGCGCAGCTTGTGGGGCCGTGAGGAGCGGTCGCGGAGCCCGTCCGGGCCTTCGGCCTGGAAGCGCGCGACCCATTTGTTGACGGTTTTTGGCGAGACCCCGAAGGCCGTGGCCACGGCCTTCGGGGTCTCGCCGACCTCCAGAATGCGGCGCACAAGCAAGGCTCGACCGTAGGGCGTCAGACGGGCATTCTCATGGATGTCCATTCGGTCCCCCGAGCGAGTTTGATGATCTGGCAATCACCAGTCTCCTCGGCCGGGACCGAGTGGACAACCTGTTGGAAGCTCACACCTAGAGCGACGCCCGAGCTGAGTGACTCGCCTTGGCGAGTCGCCAGGTCGGACAGCATCACTCCAAGCCTCTGGCTTAGGGCGGTTTTTGCCCGACCGGCGGAACCGCTGCGCGGTTCCATACGGTCGCAAATCGCTCTACCCTGCCGGACCTCCAAGCGGAAGATCGGCTGCGGCGGACGGCGCGACGGGGGGCTACTTGGCGGCGGCGGGCGTGCGCCGGCCCGGCTGCGCGTCGGCGGCGCCGGTCTCGACCGGCCCCTTGGTCTCGACGATCAGGCCGTAGTGCTGCGGCTCGCGGTGGCGGGCGAAGTCGAAGACGCTGCGCTTGAAGGTCAGCCCGAGGTCGAGGTCGCAGGCCGCCGTCACCAGCTCGTCCTGGTCGGTCACGGCGATCGCCACGGTCTCGCCGGTCGGGGCGATGATCTGGGTGCCGCCGATCATCGGCACGCCCTCCTCGTTGCCGGCCTTGGCGACGCCGACCACCCAGGTGGCGTTCTGGTAGGCGCCGGCCTGCATCACGAGCTGGTTGTGGTGCCAGCCCAGGCGGTCGTGCTCGGGCGCCGGGGGATTGTGCACCGGGGTATTGTAGCCGAGCAGCACCATCTCGACGTTCTGCAGGCCCATCACGCGGTAGGTCTCGGGCCAGCGGCGGTCGTTGCAGATGCACATGCCGAAGCGCCCGCCCAGCGCCTCGAACACCGGGAAGCCCAGGTTGCCGGTCTCGAAGTAGCGCTTCTCCAGGTGCTGGAAGGCGCGCCAGGGCTCGTGCTCGGCGTGGCCCGGCAGGTGGATCTTGCGGTACTTGCCGACGATCTCGCCCTGCTTGTCGACCAGGATCGCCGTGTTGAAGTGGCGGGTGCGCCCCGCCTCCTCGGTCAGTTCGGCATAGCCCAAGCAGAAGGCCAGTCCCAGGCGCTTGGCCTCGTCGAACAGCGGCCGGGTGTCCGGTCCCGGCATCTCGCGCTCGAAGAAGGCGTCGATCTTTTCCTGCTCGGCCATGAACCAGCGCGGGAAGAAGGTGGTCAGCGCCAGCTCGGGAAAGACCACCAGGTCGCAGCCGCGCGCCTTGGCGGTGCGCAGGTGCGCGATCATCCGCTCGACCACCTGGGCGCGGCTCTCCGCCAGGGCGATGGGGCCGAGCTGGGCGGCGCCGACGGTGACGATACGGGACATGGGGTCTCCTCCGATGTTGGGCGCCGGCCCGCCGCCGGTCCTGCGGGGCGGCGGCCGTGGCGCCGGGTCAGTTGGCGAGGGCGAGCAGGCTGTGCAGCAGCAGGTCCGCGCCCGCGGCGATATCTGCCGACTCGGTGAACTCGCGGACATTGTGGCTGATGCCGCCGACGCTGGGCACGAAGATCATCGCCGCCGGGCAGATCCGCGCCAGCATCTGGGCGTCGTGGCCGGCGCCGCTCGGCATGCGCCGCACGCTGTGGCCGAGCGTGCCGGCCAGGGCCTCGATTTGCGCCACCAGATCCGGGTCGAAGGGCACCGGCTCGAAGCGGGCCAGGCGGCGGTGGTCGACCTCCAGCCCCTCGGCGGCGGCGGTCTCGGCGACGAAGGCCTGCAGCCGCCGCTCGGCCTCCTGCAGGCGGGCCTCGTCGGTGTTGCGCAGGTCGACGGTGAAGCGGGCGTGGTTGGGGATCACGTTGACCAGGTTCGGCCCGACCTCGACGGCGCCGACCGTGCCGACCTGGTCGCCGCCGAGCGCGCGGGTCAGCTCGCGCACGAAGGCGATGGTGGCGCCGGCCAGGTAGCCGGCGTCGTGGCGCAGACGCATCGGCGTGGTGCCGGCATGGTTGGACACGCCGGTGACGCGGAACTCGGTCCAGGAGATGCCCTGCACCGACTCCACCGCGCCCAGGGTGATGCCCTCCTGCTCCAGCACCGGCCCCTGCTCCACGTGCAGCTCGACGAAGGCGTGGACCTGCGGCCGGCCGACCGGCGCGCTGCCGGCGTAGCCGATGCGCGCCAGCTCGGCGCCGACCCGGCTGCCGTCGATGCCCTCGGTCTGCAGCGCCGCCTCCAGGTCGAGGCCGCCGACGTAGACCAGGCTGCCCATCATGTCGGGGGCGAAGCGCGCACCCTCCTCGTTGGTGAAGACCGCCACCGCCAGCGGCCGCTCGGTCTCGATGCCCGCCGCGTTGAGCGTCTCGACCACCTCCAGGCCGGCGAGCACGCCGAGGTTGCCGTCGTAGCGCCCGCCGGTGCGCACCGTGTCGATGTGCGAGCCGGTCATCACCGGCGGGCCGTCGCGGCGGCCGGGCCGCAGGCCGACCAGGTTGCCGATGGCGTCGACCGTGACCTGCAGGCCGAGCGCGCGCATCCAGCCGGTGACCAGGTCGCGGCCGGCCTTGTCGGCGTCGCTCAGCGCCAGGCGGCAGACGCCGCCGCCCTCGATGGCGCCGACCTCGGCCAGCCGGGCGATGCGGTCGAGCAGGCGCGCGTGGTCGAGGCGCAGGTCGGCGTGGGCGGTCATGCCGTCGCTCCGCCGCGCTGGTCCGCGTCGCGCACCTCTTCGCCGCTCCGCCCGACGAGCTCGCGGTAGAGCAGGGGATCGGTGTCGCCCTCGCTGCCGAACACCAGCACCCGGGCCTGCGGACCGAGCCCGAGGCTTTCGCGCGCGGCCGGGCGGGCCAGGGCCGCCGCGGCGGCGCAGAGCCCGGCGACGGCCGACTCCCCGGCGACCAGCGGCGGGTCGCCGTCGACGCCCCTGGCCAGCAGCCGCATCATCTCGCCGGCGGCGGCGTCGGTCACGGTGACGAAGGCGTCGGCCCCCTCGTCCAGGATCTCCCAGGCCAGGATCGAGGTCTCGCCGCAGGCCAGGCCGGCCATGATGGTGTCGAGCGCGCCCGGCACGGCGCTGGCGCGGCCGGCCCGCACGCTGGCCAGCAGGCAAGCCGCCTTGTCCGGCTCGACCACCAGGAAGCGCGGGCGCCGGGTCCCCAGGGTCTCCCAGAGCTGGGCGCAGATCGCCGCCGCCATGCCGCCGACGCCGGCCTGCACCAGCACGTGGGTCGGCGGCGTCGCGCCGGCCTGCTCCAGCGCCTCGGCGGCCATCAGGCTGTAGCCCTGCATCACGTCGCGCGGGATCTCGGTATAGCCGGGATAGGAGGTATCGGAGACCACGGTCCAGCCGTTTTCCGCGGCCTGGCGGGCGGCCTCGCGGATGGCGTGGTCGTAGGTGCCGGGCACCCGCCGCACCTCGGCCCCGAAGCGGGCGATGGCGTCGACCCGGCCCTGGCTGACCGTGGCGTGGACGAAGATCACGCAGCGGCAGCCGAAGGTCTGCGCCCCCCAGGCGACCGAGCGGCCGTGGTTGCCGTCGGTGGCGCAGCACACGGTGGTCGCCGCCACCCGCGCGGCATGGCGGCCCGCCAGGATCTCGGCGGTGCTGGGGCTGTCGCCCTCGGCCTCGGCGATCTGTCGCTTGAGCAGGCGCAGCACGGCATAGGCGCCGCCCAGCGCCTTGAAGCTGCCCAGTCCGAAGCGCCCGCTCTCGTCCTTGTAGGCGACCGCGCCCAGGTCTAGGCGCCGCGCCAGGCCCGGCAGGTCGACCAGGGGCGTGGGGGCGTAGCCCGGCCAGGCCGCGATCTCGGCGCGGGCTTGTTCGAAGCCGTCGCGGTTGAGCACGGCGCGCTGGCGCGGGCCGTAGGGGCGCGCCGGGTCCGCCTTGGGGTTGGGCGCCATCTCGAAGGGCGCGGCGGCGACAGCCTGCAGCGAAGCGGTCTGGGGATCGGACATGGGACGGGGCTCGCCTAGAGGGAGATGAAAGCGCTTGAACGGATAGCCAAGCAGCAAGTCTCGGCCAGGGTCAACGGCCTGCGCAGCCGGCAGGCCGGTGGGCGGCGCGGGCGGCGGGCGGCGCAGGGTGGCGGGCGGCGCGGCGGCCTGTCGGACGCGGGCGGCGCCCGATAAGGGGCAAAGGCTGGGCATTGTCCGGGCAAGTTGCTTGAATCTTAGTCAAGTCAATTTCCGTCGTTGTGCGCTGGCAAACAAACCTCTGTGCGACGAGGCGGCCGGCGCGCTCAAGCAGGACGCGCTTTTTGGGCGAATTGGATACTTCGGACTCGCATCATCGGCGATGCTGGCACAGGATTTGTACATCGAAAATCGGGATCGAAGGCGAACCCCTGGGCGCAGGTGGGTCGTTTCCTGCCGTCCTGGCCGCTGGATCAAAGATCCCGAAGGCAACAAGGAGGCTCTCGATGGTGAGTGTTACGAGGCGGCGCCTCGGCGTCCTGACCGCGGCCGCGGTGGCGCTGGGTGCGGCGATGGGGCTGGGCGCCCAGGCGGCCCAGGCCGAGACGGTCCTGCGCGTCATCCCCCACGCCGACCTGAAGAACGTCGATCCCATCTGGACGACGGCCTACATCACGCGCAACCACGGCTACATGGTCTACGACACGCTGTTTGCGATGGACGAGAACCTGGAGCCGCAGCCCCAGATGGTCGACAGCTGGAGCGTCAGCGACGACAGGCTGACTTGGACCTTCACGCTGCGCGACGGGCTCATGTGGCACAACGGCGAGCCGGTGACGGCCGAGGACTGCGTCGCCTCGCTCGAGCGCTGGGGCGCGCGCGACGGCATGGGCCAGAAGCTGATGGACGTGGTCGCCTCGCTCGAGGCGGTCGACGACAAGACCTTCGTGATGACCCTGTCGGAGCCCTACGGCCTGGTGCTGGAGTCGATCGGCAAGATCAGCTCCAACGTGCCCTTCATGATGCCCAAGGCGCTGGCCGAGACCGATCCCTTCGAGCAGGTGCCCGAGATCATCGGCTCCGGTCCCTTCAAGTTCTCCGCCGAGGAGTGGGTGCCGGGCTCCAAGGTGGTCTACCTCAAGAACGAGGACTACGTGCCGCGCGACGAGCCGCCGAGCGCCGCGGCCGGCGGCAAGGTCGCCAAGGTCGACCGCGTCGAGTGGCTCTACATCCCCGACCACACCACGGCTATGAACGCCCTGCTCAACGGCGAGGTGGACTACTGGGAGACCCCGCCGGTCGACCTGGTGCCGCTGCTGCAGCAGGACGAGAGCATCACCGTCGAGGTGCTCGATCCCCTGGGCAACCAGGGCATGCTGCGGATGAACCACCTCTATCCGCCCTTCGACGACCAGAAGATCCGCCAGGCCGTGGTCGCCGCCGTCGACCAGGAGCTCTACATGAAGGCGGCGATCGGCGATCCGCAGTACTACAACATCTGCCACTCGCTCTATGCCTGCGGCGCGCCGCTGGAGACCCAGGCGGGCGCCGAGCTGATGATCGAGGGCACCAAGGAGCAGGCCCGCCAGATGCTGGAGGAGGCCGGCTACGACGGCACCCCGGTGGTCATCCTGCAGCCGACCGACATTCCCGTGACCAACGCCGCCAGCCTGGTGACCGCCCAGACCCTGCGCGACATCGGCATGGAGGTGGAGCTGCAGGCGATGGACTGGGCCACCGTGACCTCGCGCCGTGCCGTACAGGACCCGCCGTCGGAGGGCGGCTGGAACATCTTCCACACCTGGTGGATCGGCGGCGACATCTCCAACCCGGTGACCCACACCGGCCTGTCGGCCGGCGGCACCGAGCGGGCCTGGTTCGGCTGGCCGGACGATCCCAAGCTGGAGGAGCTGCGCGACGCCTTCTCCAAGGAGACCGACCCGGACAAGCAGAAGGCGCTGGCCGATGAGATCCACGCCCGCGCCATGCAGGTGGTAACCCACGCCAACTTCGGCACCTGGTTCAACCCGGTCGCCTATCGCGACAACATCTCCGGGCTGATCAAGTCGCCGGTCCAGTTCTTCTGGAACGTGGCCAAGCAGTAGGCCGGCCGCGAAGAGAAAGCGCACAGCCCCCCATGCTTGGCTTCATCCTACGACGCCTGCTGGCCACCATCCCCGTCATGGGGGTGGTGGCCCTCTTCGTGTTCCTGATGCTGCATCTCAGCCCCGGCGACCCGGCCACGGTGATCGCGGGCGACTACGCCAGTCCGGCGGACATCGCCCGCATCCGCGCGCAGCTCGGCCTCGACCAGCCGCTGCACATCCAGTTCGGCACCTGGGTCTGGTCGCTGCTGCAGGGCGATCTCGGCATCTCGATCTTCTCCAACCTGCCGGTCACCAAACTGATCGGCCAGCGGCTCGAGCCGACCCTGATGCTGGCGCTGACCACGCTGATCATCACCGTCGTGGTGGCGGTGCCGATGGGCGTGGTGGCGGCCTGGAAGGCGGGCACCTGGGTCGACCGCGCGATCATGATCTTCGCGGTGGCCGGTTTTTCCATCCCGGTCTTCGTGCTCGGCTACATCCTGATCTACGTGGTCTCGCTGAAGCTCGGCCTGCTGCCGGTGCAGGGCTACAAGCCGATCTCCGAGGGGCTCTGGCCCTTCCTCGGCTCGATCATCCTGCCCTCGCTGACGCTCAGCGTGATCTACATCGCTCTGATCGCGCGCATCACCCGCGCCTCGATGCTCGAGGTGCTGGACGAGGACTACATCCGCACCGCGCGGGCCAAGGGGCAGCTCGAGTGGAAGGTGCTGCTGGGGCACGGGCTGCGCAACGCGGCCGTGCCGATCGTGACGATCATCGGCATCGGCATCGCGCTGCTGATCGGCGGCGTGGTGGTGACCGAGAGCGTCTACAACATTCCCGGTCTGGGCCGTCTGGTGGTCGACGCCATCCTCAAGCGCGACTACCCGATCATCCAGGGCCTGATCCTGATGTTCAGCTTCGTCTACATCCTGATCAACCTGGGGATCGACATTCTCTACACCCTGATCGACCCGAGGATCCGCTATTGACCCTGCTCATCCAACGCGACCCCGCGGAAGGTGGCTTTCGCGCCCGTGCCGCGGCGTTCCGTCGGCAGGCTTTCTCGCGCTATCCGACGATCGGAATCGGCGGCGGCCTGCTGGTCTTCATGATCTTCGTCGCCCTCTTCGCGCCGGTGGTGGCGCCGATCGACCCGATCGCGCTCAACCCCGTCGACCGCCTGGAAACCCCCAACCCCGGCCACTGGTTCGGCACCGACATGTACGGGCGCGACATCTACAGCCGCACGGTCTACGGCGCGCGCATCTCGCTCATCGTCGGCCTGGCGGCGGCCGCGCTCAGCGTGCTGTTCGGCCTGGTCATCGGCCTGGTGTCCGGCTACATCCGCCTGCTCGACGCCGTGCTGATGCGGGTGATGGACGGCCTGATGGCGATCCCCGGCATCCTGCTGGCCATCGCCCTGGTCTCGCTGTCCGGCGCCAGCCTGGTCACTGTCACCATCGCCATCACCATTCCCGAGATTCCGCGGGTGGTGCGGCTGGTCCGCTCGGTGGTGCTGTCGGTGCGCGAGGAGCCCTACGTCGAGGCGGCGATCTCGACCGGCACGCCGCTGCCCAAGATCCTGGTCCGCCACGTCCTGCCCAACACCGTGCCGCCGCTGATCGTGCAGGCGACCTATGTCTGCGCCTCGGCCATGCTGCTGGAGGCGATCCTCTCCTTCCTCGGCGCCGGCACGCCGCCGGAGGTGCCGAGCTGGGGCAACATCATGGCCGAGGGCCGCGCCTACTTCCAGCTCGCGCCCTGGATCATCTTCTTCCCCGGCATCGCCCTGGCGGTGACGGTGCTGGCGGTCAATATCCTGGGCGACGGTCTGCGCGACACGCTCGATCCCCGCATCGCCAAGAAGATGTGAGGGAGGCGAGCATGACGATGCACGAACAGCCCGTCCTGGAGGTGGACGGCCTCTCGGTCACGCTGCCGAGCGGGGCGGACCGGACCTACGCGGTGGAGGCGGTCTCCTTCTCGGTGGCCAAGCGCGAGATCCTCTGTGTGGTCGGCGAGTCCGGCTCCGGCAAGTCGGTCACGGCCCACACCGTGATGGGCCTGCTGCCGCGCAAGCAGCTCACGCCGGTGCAGGGGGCGATCCGCCTGCAGGGGGAGAACCTGCTGGACAAGACGCCGCAGCAGCTCCGCGACCTGCGCGGGGCGCGCATGTCGATGATCTTCCAGGAGCCGATGACCGCCCTCAACCCGGTGCAGCGGGTCGGCGCCCAGATCGAGGAGGTGCTGCGCATCCACACCGACATGTCGGAGAAGCGGCGGGTGGAGCGGGTGCTGGAGGTCATGCGGGCGGTGCGCCTGCCCGACCCGGAGAAGATGCGCCAGAGCTACCCGCACCAGCTCTCCGGCGGTCAGCGCCAGCGGATCATGATCGCCGCCGCCCTGGCGCTGGAGCCGGCGCTGCTGATCGCCGACGAGCCGACGACCGCCCTGGACGTCACCACCCAGGCCCAGATCCTCAATCTGATCAAGGACATCCAGGCCGAGCACGACACCGGCGTGCTGTTCATCACCCACGACTTCGGGGTGGTCGCCGACATCGCCGACCGGGTGGTGGTGATGCAGACCGGCCGGGTGGTGGAGGAGGGGCCGACGGAGCGGCTCCTGCGCGCGCCGCAGCATGACTACACCCGCATGCTGATCTCCTCCGTGCCCAGCCTGACGCCGCAGCACGCCGACCGCGCGGACCGCGGCCAGGTCGTGCTCTCGACCCGCGACCTCAACAAGGTCTACGGCGGCCACGGCTTCTTTCAGAAAAGCCGCGAGGTGCATGCCGCCAAGGACGTCAACCTGGAGGTGCGCAAGGGCGAGACCCTGGGCATCGTCGGCGAGTCCGGCTCCGGCAAGTCGACCGTGGCGCGTTGCATCGTGCGGCTGATCGACCCCAGCAGCGGGCAGATCTTCATCGACGACGACGAAATCGCCCAGCTTCCCACCCGGCTGCTGCGCCACCACCGGCGCCGCGTCCAGATCGTCTTCCAGGACCCGTACCGCTCGCTCAACCCGCGCCGCTCGGTCGGGCAGTCGATCGTCGAGGGGCCGATGAACTTCGGCCTGTCCAAGCGCGAGGCCTGGGCGCGGGCGCGCGAGCTGATGAGCCTGGTCGGGCTCGACCCCAAGGCGGTCGACCGCTTCCCGCACCAGTTCTCCGGCGGCCAGCGCCAGCGCATCTGTATCGCCCGCGCCCTGGCCATGGAACCGGAGGTGCTGGTGGCCGACGAGGCGGTCTCGGCGCTCGACGTCTCGGTGCAGGCCCAGGTGCTGGAGCTGCTCGACGAGGTGCGGCGCAAGTTCGACCTGGCCATGCTGTTCATCACCCACGACCTGCGCGTCGCCGCCCAGGTCTGCGATTCCGTGGCGGTGATGCACCGCGGTTTGGTGGTCGAGTACGGGCGGACCGCCGCGCTCTTCGCCAATCCGCAGCATGCCTACACCAAGAGCCTGTTCGACGCGGCGCCGGGCCGGCACTGGGACTTCGGCGCCTTCGAGGAGGCCAAGGCGGTCGAGGCGGCAACCTGAGCGGGCGCGCGCCCCGCGCCCCCGCTCACCCGCTCTCCGCGCCTCCGCGCCCGCCGCGCCGCGCCGCGACAGCGACGCTGCGGCCGCGGGCGGGCGGCCCGTGCGGCCGGCTGTTGCACGGGCCGCCGACTGCCCCATTTCAAAGGGAGACCGGCGGGCGACCGCCGGCGGCTCGGGGGAGTGGGGCGCATGGCAGCAACGGCCGTATTGATCGACGACGATCCCGTCGTCCGTCACCTGGTGCGTGAGGCGCTGCGCAAGGAGAACATCCGCATCGTCGAGCACGAGGCCGCGGGCGGGGGCGTAAGCCCCTTGCCGCAAGAGCTGGTGGACCTCTTCGTGGTCGACATCATCATGCCGCCGCCCGACGGCTTCGAGGTGATCCGCGAGATCCGGCGGAGCAGCCCGGCCGTGCCGCTGATCGCCTATTCGCGCCATCAGCCGTTGTATCTGGGCTGGGCCACCCGCCTGGGCGCAGACGCCGCCGTCGGCCTGCACCAGCCCTCCGGGCTGGGCCAACTGGTCGAGACGGTCCGGCGTTTCGCCGCCAAGGGGCGGTGAGCCGCCACTGCCCGGCCGCCCCCTGAGGCTGCGCTTGGCGCTTCCGTGACGGCGCCATCCGGGGTAAGCAGGCGGGGCCCTGCCGGCGTGTGTCCGGCCGCCTTTGCCTTCGACCGCCAGCACCCCGGGAGTGGCTGTTTCCGAAGATGTCGACGCCCGCGCGCCACATTGCCATGGTCCTCACGCGCGGTGACGTGATCGGCGGCGCGCAAACCCACGTGATCGCCCTGAGCGAGGCCCTGGTCGCGCGGGGCCACCGCGTCACCGTCTTCCTCGGCGGCTCGGACATCGCCAGCTTCGCCGAGCGCCTGGCGGGCAGCGGGGTGCGCCTGGTGTCCCTGCCGGGGCTGCGCCGGGAGATCGCGCCGCTGCACGATCTGGGCGCCGTGCGCCGCCTGGCCCGCGTGCTGCGGGCCGAAGCGCCCGACCTGGTCGCCTGCCACTCCTCGAAGGCCGGCGTGGTGGGCCGGCTGGCCGCGCGGCTGGCCGGCATTCCGGCCGTCTTCACCGCCCACGGCTGGGCCTTCGCCGAAGGCGTCCCGCCGCTGCGCCGCCGCGTCTACCGTCTGGTCGAGCGGCGGATGGCCCGGGTCAGCGCGGCGATCATCACGGTCAGCCGGGCCGACGCGGAGCTGGCCGAACGCTGCGGCATCGCCGCGCGTGCGCCGCTGGTCACGATCCACAACGGCTTGGCCGACGGCCCGCCGGCGCCCTGGCCGCGGGGCGGCGAGGCGCCGCGGCTGCTGATGGTGGCGCGCCTGGCCGAGCAGAAGGACCATGCCGGGTTGCTGCGGGCCCTGAGCCGGCTGGTCGATCTTCCCTGGCACCTGGACCTGGTCGGCGACGGGCCCCTGGAGACGGAGCTGCGCGGCCTCGCCCGGCGCCTGGATCTCGGCGAGCGGGTGACCTTCCACGGCTATCGCAGCGACGTCGAGGCCTGCATCGCCCGCGCCAGCCTGGTGGTCCTGGCCTCGCACTGGGAGGGGCTGCCGGTCAGCCTGATCGAAGCGATGCGGCGTGGCCGCCCGATCCTGGCCAGCGACGTCGGCGGCGTGCGCGAGCTGTTCGGCGAGCGGCCGCTCGGCGCCCTGATCCCGCCGGACGACACGGCGCAGCTCGCCGACGGTCTGCGCCGCCTGCTGGCGGAGCCGGAGCGCCTGCGCGACCTGGGCGCCAACGCCCGCGCCCGCTTCCGCGAGGCCTTCGCGCTGGAGACCATGGTCGCGCGCACCCTGGAGGTCTACGAAGCGGCGCTGCGGTGACCCGCCGCCGTATCAACGCGCCGGCCCGGGGGTACTCCCGTGGCGGCATCGGCACCTGGTCGCCGCCACGCTCGTACTGCGGCGCGCCGTCGTCGAGCGTGTAGTAGGCGGGCTTTTCCGAGACGAAGAGGTGCGCCGCCATCGGGCCGAGCTCCGGGGCCTGGTCGAGGCTGCCGAGGGTGATCGAGATGCGGTCCGCACCTTTGGTATAGAAGAACAGGGGCGTGCCGCAGCTCCGGCAGAAGCCGCGCCGGCTGTGGTCGCTGGAGTGGTACCAGCCCAGCGACTCCGCGCCCTCGACCGTGATCTGGTCGAGCCAGGCGGCGGTGAAGGCCAGAAAGTGACCGGTGCTCTTGCGGCATTCCCGGCAGTGGCAGGCGATCGGCGGCTGCAGCCCGCCGCTCACCCGTTAGCGGACGGCGCCGCACAGGCAGGCGCCGCGCACGGGCGGTTGAGGAGTCGGCGAGGGTCGTTCTCCCGTTGGCTCACGCCGCCGGGGCGGTTTCTTTCCACAGCGCCCAGGGCTCGCGCGCCAGCACGCGGCGGACCAGCGGCTCGAAGTGCGCCAGCGGTGCGGTGTCGTAGTCGGGATCGAAGGCGGTCTGGTCCCAGCGCGCGCAGAAGTCGGCGCAGGCCGCGAAGTGGGGATGGCCGCGATAGGCCTCGCGCGCGTTGCGGTCGGCGCCGAGGTGGTGCCAGAAGTAGTAGCCCTGGAAGATCGCGTGGTGCTGCACGATCCACCAGGTTTCGTGGGTCACGTAGGGCTTCAGCAGCGTCGCGGCGAACTCGGCGTGGTTGTCCGGCGCCACGGTGTCGCCGATGTCGTGCAGCAGGGCGGCGACCACCAGCTCCTCCCCGGCGCCGTCGCGTTCGGCCCGGGTCGCGCTCTGCAGGGAATGCTGGTAGCGGTCGATCTTGTAGCCCAGCTTCGGGCCTCGCATGGCCTTCAGCAGCCCCAGCACGCTGTCGGCGAAGTTCGCCTGCTTGAGGCGTTCCTCCTCGCGCGCGACCAGCGCGTAGTCCGCGGCGGTGCCGTCCTCCATGCGGGTGAAGCTCACCTCGTCCATCTCGCCCCCCTCGTGCGTCGGATCGACCGCGCCGGCTCCAGCAGTCCGAAATGGCGCGCGTTTGACGCGGCCGGCGGACCCGGCGAAGCGAGCCGCCTCGGCCGCCCGTCACTCTAGGCGATGGGGCGGTCGACGGTGAAGCCGCTTTGCTGCGCGTCCAGGGTAAAGGCGCCGTCGGCCACCGCGTAGCTCCAGGCGGCCGAGCGGCGCAGGCCGCCGAGCGGATAGAGGTGGACGCCCTGGATGCAGCTCTCCGGCGCGCTCAATCGGTAGCGGGCGAGGTCGGTGACCAGCTTGTCCGGCGCGCTGACGCTCATCAGCCGAGTGACGTTGCGGGCCTGCTTGAGCAGGTATTGCATCGAGGGGCCGATGCCGCAGGCGCGCGCATGGCCGATCAGCGTCTTGAGCGTGGCCAGGCCGGGCAGGCCGACGCGCACCGGCAGGCGGTTGCCGGCGGCGCGGATCGCCTGGTCCCAGGCGATGATCGGCTGCGCGTCGAAGACGAACTGGGTCACCACCTCGAAGTGCGCGTCGGAGCGGCGGGCGAAGTCGTTCTTCCAGGCCAGCGCCTGCGCCACCATCTCGTCGGGAATGTCGGGGTTGCCCTCGGGATGGCCGGCGACCGAGATGCGGGTGAAGCCGTGGCGGTCGAGCAGCCCGGTTTCCAGCAGGTCCATCGAGGAGGCGAAGGGGCCGAGCGGCCGCGCCACGGCGCCGGCCAAGACCACCGCGTGGCTCGCCCCGGCCTCGCCGGCCAGCCGCGCCAGCCAGTCGTCCAGCTCCCAGGCGCCGGGGATCGAGCGCGCGGCGAGGTGCGGCGCCGGCTCGAAGCCCTCGCGGCGCAGGCGCGCGGCGGTGGCGATCGTGTCCTCGAAATCGCTGCCCGGCAGGAAGGTGACGGCCACCGTGGCGCCGGGGCGCAGGTGCTCGCGGTAATCCGCGATCTTGGCCGCCGCCCCCGGCGTGGTCTCGATGGTGAAGTCGGCCAGCAGCGCGGACACGGCCGCCGGCAGGCTCTGACCGGAAAGGGGCTCGGAGGTCCCGGCCGGCGGGGTCTCGACGGCTTGAAACATGCGCGTTCTCCGCTCTCGCGACGGCGCCCGGCCGCGGCGGCTTACGAGACAGCCTGCGGCCGGGCGGGGCCGGCGCTCTGTGCCGGGCACGACCGCCAGTCGCGTTTTCGCGACCAAGCGCCTCGCCGATCGCCGCGTGGCCTCAGGTCAGCCGCTTGAGCAGAGTGATGAAGAGCACGCGCTCCTTGGCGTCAAGGGGCTCGAGGATCGCTTCGCTGACGCCGTCGGCATGGTCGAGCAGCCGGCTCACCAGCGAGCGGCCGTCGGAGGTCAGCGTCAGCACCATGCGGCGCCGGTCGTTGACGTCCGGGGTGCGTTGGATGAAGCCGCGTTCCTCCAGGCGGCGGATCACGCCCTGAATCGTCGCCGGGTCCATCGCCGCCAGCCGTCCCAGCCGGTTCTGCGAAAGCTGGCCCCGTTCGTGCAGGCGCGCCATCGCGAAGAACTGCGTGGGCGTGAGTTGGTGTTCGCCGAGGATGCTCAAGAACAGGGAGGAGGCGCGTTGATGCGCCCGGCGCAGGAGATGCGCCACCTGTTCGTCAAGATTCATGGCCCCGGTGCCCATTTCATGGATCTCGTTCTGTGCGGCTGTCGCTGTCATTGCCCTGAGCCTTTCCTGCGACGCTTGCAGCCGACGCTGACGCCAAGTCGCGGCCCTTCATATTCAAGAATAAAAATGTGAAGAGCTTCCATGCTCCAGCGCTTGTCTGCGTCGTCTCTCCGAAAATTAGAGCTTCCTGATCGTTCGTCCAGTCATGAACCTTCGCAACTCGCCATGGCCCGAGATGAGCCTATCCGAGTCCCCATTGGTAAGCATACGCTCTAATGGTGGGCGTGGATCACCGCTCAGGGTGCGCTGGTGGCCCGGCCCGGCGGCTCGCCGCGGCGGAGGGGAGGCAGCGGGCCGCGTTCGCGGCCGCCGGAAGGTCGCCTGGGGCGTGCGGGCGGCGCGGTCAGGCGGAGTGCCCGGCCACCGCCGCGGCCGCCGCCCGTTCTTCGCGCGGGCTGCGGTCGAAGAATTCGCGATAGCACTTGGAGAAGTGGGAGGCCGAGACGAAGCCGCAGGCCGTGGCCACTTCCAGCACGGACATGGAGGTCTGGGTCAACAGCAGGCGGGCCCGGTCGATGCGCAGCTCCAGGTAGTGGCGCGTCGGCGTCTTGCCCAGATAGCGGCGAAACAGCCGTTCCAGTTGGCGGGTCGACAGCCCCGCCATGCGCGCCAGGTCGGAGCGTGGCAGCGGGTCCTCGATGTGCTCCTCCATGATGGCGACCACGGCGAGCAGCTTGGGGTGGCTGACCGCCAGGCGCGCGCGCAGAGCCATGCGCTGCTTGTCCTCGCGGCTGCGGATGCGCTCGTGGATGAACTGCTCGGCCACCTTGGTGGCGAGCTCGCGCCCGTGGTCCAGGCCGATCACCGAGAGCATCATGTCGAGCGAGGCGGTGCCCCCCGAGCAGGTCATGCGCGGGCCGTCGATTTCGAACAGCTCGGCCGTCGCTTCCAGCTCGGGGAAGGCCTCCTCGAAGGCCGGCAGGCTCTCCCAATGCAGCGTGCAGCGCACCTCCTGCAGCAGCCCGGCGCGGGCGAGCAGGTAGGTGCCGGTGGACACGGCCCCGATGCGGCAGCCCTGGCGGGCCAGGCGGCGCAGCCAGGCCTCGAGTCGCGGCTCGCGATAGACCTCGGCGCCGAGGCCGGCGCAGACGATGACCGTGTCGAAACGCTGGGCGTCGCTCAGCGGCTGGTCGACGATGATGCCGACGTTGCTGGAGGCGTGCACCGGCGCGCCGTCCGCGCTCAGCAGCGTCCAGTGGTAGAGCCGGCGGCCGGTCAGGCGGTTGGCCGCGCGCAGCGGCTCCAGGGCCGAGGTGAAGGCCAGGATCGAGAAGTTGGGGACCAGCAGGAAGGCGAAGCGCTGCGGCCTGTCGGCCGCGCTCGGCTCAAGGGGATGGGGCCTGGCCGGGGCGGCGGCCCTTTCGGCGGGACTCGGGTCGTTGGACATGCACAAGTCGATCGAGGACGCGGACGCGAACAGCCTGTTCCGAATTCTCGGCGAAGGCAAACCCGTGTCGGCGTGGCGACGTCAATTCGCCTTGAGCGTGGCCGGCCGGGGCCGCGCCGCGCTTGGCGCGGTGCCCCGGGGTTTTGCCGTCGGGCCGCCCGGTCTATCTTCCGGGTATGATGCCGACCGCCTTGCTGATCCGTCACACCCAGCACGAGCGCGACGACCGCGTCGCCCGGGCGCTGGCCGCCCGCGGCTACGACCTGGACCAGCGCTTCGTCGCCAGGGGCGAGCCCCTGCCGCACCTGGACGAGGGGCATGCGCTCTGCGTCGTCTACGGCGGCCCGCAGATGGCCAGCGAGGCCGAGCAGGTCGACTACCTGGCGCAGGAGCTGCGCTGGATCGACGCCTGGGTCGGGGCGGGGCGCCCCTACCTGGGCATCTGCCTGGGCGCCCAGATGCTGGCGCGCAGCCAGGGCGCGCGGGTCGAGCGCCACCGCGAGGGGCTGCACGAGATCGGCTATGCCGAGGTGACCCCGACGCCGCGCGGGCGCGAGGTCCTGCCCGAGCCGATGCACGTCTATCACTGGCATTCCGAAGGCTTCGAGCTGCCGGCCGGGGCCGAGCTGCTGGCTACCGGCCGAATGTTCGAGAACCAGGCCTTCCGGCTGGACGGGCGTGTCTACGGCCTGCAGTTCCACCCCGAGGTCACCCGCGAGATGATGCTGAGCTGGATGGACGAGGCGGAGGAGGGGCTGGCCCGCCCGGGCGCGCAGTCGCGCGAGGCGCAGATCGCCGGCGCGGCGCGCCACCACGCGCCGCTCGGCCGGTGGCTGGAGGGCTTTCTCGACCGCTGGACGGCCGGGCGCTGACGCGCTCGCGCGCCGGCTGTGCGGGCCCTCGCCGGCGGCCGATCAGAGCAGGCCGTTGGGCGCCGGCCGGCCGGCGGCGACGGCGTCCAGGTTGTCCAGGCAGATGAAGCCCATGGCGTCGCGCGTCTCCACCGTGGCGCTGCCGATGTGCGGCAGCAGGAAGGTGTTGGGCAGGTCGAAGTAGCGCGGGTCCACCCTCGGCTCGCCCTCGAAGACGTCGAGTCCGGCGGCGGCCAGCTTGCCCGACTTGAGGGCGGCGATCAGCGCCTCGTCGTCGACCAGCGTGCCGCGCGCGGTGTTCACCACCACGGCGCCGTCGGGCAGGCGGGCGATCCGCGCGGCGTCGAGGAAGTGGTGGGTCTGCGGCGTCGAGGGGGCGTTGAGGGAGAGGAAGTCGCAGTGCGCCAGCATCTCCTCCGCGACCGGGTGGTAGCGGGCGCCGCGCTCCTCCGATTCGGGCAGGCGGCTGCGGTTGCTGTAGTGGATCTCCAGGCCGAAGCCGCGCGCCCGCGCGGCCACGGCCTGGCCGATCCGGCCCATGCCGAGAATGCCGAGGCGCTTGCCGCTGACCTGGGTGCCGCAGAGCTGGGTCGTGGCCCAGCCGGTCCAGCGGCCCTGGCGCAGCAGGGTCTGGGCCTCCCAGGCGCGCCGGGCGGCGCCCAGCAGGCAGAGCAGGGCGATGTCGGCCGTCGCCTCGGTCAGCACGTCGGGCGTGTTGCTGACCTGGATGCCGCGCGCCTTGGCCGCCTCCAGGTCGATATGCTCGTAGCCGACCGAGAAGGTGGCGATCAGCTTGACGCTGTCCGGCAGTCGCTCGATCAGGGCGCGGTCGAGCCGGTCGGTGGCGATGCAGATCAGCGCGAAGCAGCCCTCGGCCGCGGCCACGATCTCGTCGGGGCCGAGCACCCGGTCCGCCGCGTTGAGGCGCACGTCGTAGTCGCGCCGGAGTCGTTCGGTCACGGCAGGCGGAAGGGCGCGCGTGGCGCACGCGCGGAGCATCTCGACCATGGACAGTGCACCCCCCGAAAGGACAGGCGAAAAAAGCTGTTACCGGCGCTGTTGCGACGCCGTTGCGACAGTCTAATCTGTCGCACATGAGGCGCAATCGGGCCACCTTTCTGGCAAGTCTTCTCGCCGCCGCCGCGGCGTCGTTGGCGACCCCGGCCGCAGCGGTGGCCGCGCCCCCCGGCGAGGCGCGGGCCGCGGTCGAGCGCTTTCAGCCCCACCGCGCGAGCTACGAGCTGCTGCTGGTCCCCGGCCGCGGCGACGGCAGCGTCGCCTCGGCGGGCGGGCGGCTGGACTTCGAGTGGTCGGACGTCTGCGACGGCTGGGCGGTCAATCAGCGCACCCGCGTCGTCCTGGGCGAGGCCGAGGGCGGCGAGCTGGACTTCGGCTGGACCTTGAGCACCTGGGAGGCGAAGGACGGCCTGGCCTTCCGCTTCGTCATTCAGCGCTACCAGAGCGGCGAGGTCTACGAGACCCTGCGCGGCGATGCCGAACTCGATGGCGCGGGCGGCGCCGGCGTGGCGCGTTTCGAGGAGCCGATCGCCCGCGAGGTGGCGCTGCCCGAGGGCACGCTGTTTCCCACCGACCACACCTTCGAGATGCTGGAGCGGGCGATGGACGGCCGGCTGCCGCTCTACCGCACGGTGTTCGACGCCTCCTCTGAGGCCGACGGGCTGGCGGAGATCTCGGCCGCGTTGGCCGGGCGCATCCCGCCGCAGCGGCCGAGCGCCCTGGACTCGGCGCTGACCGCCGAGCTGCCCTCCTGGCGCCTGCTGATGGCCTACTTCGCGCCGTTCGGCGACGCCGAGCTGCCGGAAACCGAGGTCAGCCTGCGGGTCTTTCCCAACGGCATCGCCGACGATTTCCTGTTCGACTACGGGGATTTCGCCCTGCGCGCGCGCCTGATCGAGCTGGAGGCCCTGCCGCCGCCGGAATGCTGATGCGGCCGCACGGCCGCGCCTCAGCGTTCCCCGGGCCAGCCGCGACCCTTGCGGATCGCCGTGTCGCCCAGCTTGGCGCGCACGCTGTCGATCGCCTGCTCGACCCTGGCGCGGCGCAGGCGGTCGGGCTCGAGCAGGCTCGGCGGGTCGGCCAGGCGCCCCTCGACCAGCGACTCGGCACCGACGCCGATCAGGCGAAAGCGGCGGCCGTCGGCCTCGGCGGCGAGCAGGCCGTGGGCCTCGCGGTAGAGGCGGTCGGCCAGTTGCGTCGGGTCGGACAGGCGGCGGCTGCGCGTCAGCGTCTTGAAGTCGTGGGTCTTCAGCTTGAGGGTCACCCCCTGGCCGGCGACGCCGGCCGCCTTCAGGCGGGCGGCGACCTTCTCGCACAGCGGCCAGAGCCGCGCCGCCAGCTCCTCCAGGCGGTCCAGGTCGGTATCGAAGGTGGTCTCGGCGGAGATCGACTTGGCCGGCGAGTCGGGCTCGACGGCGCGGTCGTCGCGGGCCCGCGCGAAGCGGTAGAGGCGCCGGCCCATGGCGCCGAACAGGGCGACCAGCTCCGCCTCCTCGTAGCTCAGCAGGTCGCCGATGCGGGTGATCCCCTGGCGCGCCAGGCCCCGCTGCAGGCTGGGGCCGACGCCCCAGAGCAGCCCGACCGGCTTGTCTGCCAGGAAGTCCTGAGCCTCCGCCTGGCCGAGCACCGCGAAGCCGCGCGGCTTGTCCAGGTCGCTGGCGATCTTGGCCAGCAGCTTGTTGGGCGCCAGGCCGATCGAGACGGTCAGCCCCAGCTCCGTTTCGATCCGCTTGGCGAGCCGGGCCAGGGTTTCGGCCGGTGGCGCCCGGTGCAGCGTCTCGGTGCCGGTGAGGTCGAGGAAGGCCTCGTCGATCGACAGGGGCTCCACCAGCGGCGTCAGCTCCAGCATCATCGCCCGGATGCGGTGCCCCTCGGCCCGGTACCTGGCCATGTCGGGGCGCAGCACCACGGCATCCGGACAGGCGCTCAGCGCCTTGAACATCGGCATGGCCGAGCGCACGCCGTAGAGCCGTGCGACGTAGCAGGCCGCCGCCACCACGCCGCGCTGGCCGCCGCCGATCAGCACCGGCTTGTCGCGCAGCTCGGGCGCGTCGCGTTTTTCGATGGAGGCGTAGAAGGCGTCGCAGTCGAGATGCGCCAGGCCCAGCGTGCGCAGCTCCGGGTGGGCGATCAGGCGGTGCGAGCCGCAGGCGCCGCAGCGGCGGGCCGGGTCGCGCGCGGCCGCCTGCGACCAGGCGAAGCAGTCGCGGCAAAGCTGGGGCTGCGGGGCCGTGTCGGCGGCGGTCACGGCACCGCCTCCGGCTCCGCCGTCGCGGGCCAGAGCCAGGCCGCGCCGCGCAGCCCGCTGTCGTCGCCGTGCAGGGCCGGGCGGATCGGCGTGTCGAACGCGTCGGAAAACACGAAGGGCCGCATCGCCTCGGCCAGCCCCTCGTAGAGCGGCGCCACCCGCGACAGCCCGCCGCCCAGCACGATGACCTCCGGGTCCAGCAGGTTGACGACGCTGGCCAGGCCGCGCGCGAGGCGGCCGCGGTAGCGCACCAGGGCGGCGCCGGCCGCCGGTGCGCCCGGGGCCGCCGCGGCCACGACCTCCTCGGCGTGCCCGCCGGTGCCGTCTCCGATGCCGGTCCCGGCATCGGCCGCCAGGCCCGGGCCCGACAGCCAGGTCTCGATGCAGCCGTGGCGACCGCAGTAGCAACGCGGGCCGGGCAGCTCCCCGGCCTGGGGCCAGGGCAGGGGATTGTGGCCCCATTCCCCGGCAATGGCATTGCGCCCGCGCCAGACGCGGCCGTCGAGCACGAGACCGCCGCCGACCCCGGTGCCGAGGATCACGCCGAACACCAGCCGGGCGCCGGCGGCGGCGCCGTCGACCGCCTCCGACAGCGCCAGGCAGTTGGCGTCGTTCTCCAGCCGGACCGGGCGGTCCAGGGCGGCGGCCAGGTCGCGGTCGAAGGGCTTGCCGATCAGCCAGGTGGAATTGGCGTTCTTCACCAGCCCGCTGCGCGGCGAGAGGGCGCCGGGCAGGCCGACGCCGACGCTGCACCGCCGGCCGGCCGCGGCCTCCAGCTCCGCCACCAGGTCGCGCAGCAGGGCCAGGGTCGCGCCGTAGTCGCCGCGCGGCGTCGGCCGGCGCCGGCGCAGCAGCTCGCGCCCGGCCGCGTCGAGCAGCAGGCCGGCGGTCTTCGTCCCGCCCAGGTCGAGTCCGATGCGCATAGGTCCTGCTGTTCGCCCTCTCGCCTACTCCAGACGTCCGTAACACGGCCGTTCGCCCGCGACCGGTCAAGACGCGCAGCGCGCCGAGCCGCCGCGCATCGCCCGGTCGCGCCGCCGGTGCGGTACCGTCGCGCCGGCGCCCGGAGGCGCCGGGCCAACGATCTTACTTCTTGTTAACTAATCTCGTGTCACCTCTAGGGGGAGGCTGGCGGCACGTGTCGCTCTGGGCGTATGATGTGGTGTCATATGTCGAGAGACGGCGCGTGGCACCAAGGAACGCTGCAGCGATCGGGGCAGGGATGCACAACGAAGCCGAGTCGTCGAGCAAGCCGGGGGCGAAGACCGTCCTGGTCGTCGAGGACAACGATCTCAATATGAAGCTCTTCCACGATCTGCTGGAAGCGCACGGCTACAACATCCTGCAGACCAAGGACGGGATGGAGGCGCTGCGCCTCGCCCGCAAGCACCGGCCCGACTTGATCCTGATGGACATCCAGCTTCCGGAGGTCTCCGGCCTGGAGGTGACCAAGTGGATCAAGGAGGATGACACGCTGAAGTCGATCCCCGTGGTCGCGGTCACCGCCTTCGCCATGAAGGGGGACGAGGAGAAGATCCGCGAGGGCGGCTGCGAGGCCTATATCGCCAAGCCGATCTCCGTGACGAATTTTCTGCAGACCGTCGAACGCTTCCTCAACTAGGGAGGCGGCGGGAGGCCGTTCGGGCCTCCGGCCGTAAGCGGCTATCCCATGACCGCTCGCATCCTGGTCGTCGACGACATCGCCCCCAACGTCAAGCTGCTGGAGGCGCGGCTGACGGCGGAGTACTTCGACGTGCTCACGGCCAGCGACGGCCCCAGCGCGTTGGAGGTTGCCGCCCGCGAGGCGCCGGACCTGATCCTGCTGGACGTAATGATGCCCGGCATGGACGGCTTCGAGGTTTGCCGGCGGCTGAAGGCGGCGCCGAACACCCAGCACATCCCGGTCGTGATGGTCACCGCCCTGACCGAGGTGGAGGACCGGGTGCGCGGGCTGGAGGCCGGGGCCGACGACTTCCTGTCCAAGCCGGTCAACGACGTCGCCCTCTTCGCGCGGGTGCGCTCGCTGGTGCGCCTGAAGATGCTGATGGACGAGCTGCGCACCCGCCAGGCCACGGCCGGCGAGGCCGAGCTGCTGGAGCAGGCGGCGGCCGAGGCCGAGGCCGCCGGCGGCCGCATCCTGGTGATCGGCGGCAGCCCGCGCAGCGGCGCGCGCCTGCAGGGCTACCTGGAGGAGGCGGGCTACGCCGTCACGCTCTGCGACACCGGAGCCGAGGCCCTGGAGCGCAGCCAGGAGGGCCGCTTCGAGCTGATCATCACCGCCTTGGAGATCGGCGGCGAGGACGGGCTGCGGCTGTGCAGCCACTTCCGCAGCCGCGAGGCCACGCGCCACGTGCCGATCCTGGTGGTGCTCGACGACATGGACCTGCAGCGCCTCGCCAAGGGCCTGGACATCGGCGTCACCGACTACGTGATCAAGCCGGTCGACCGCAACGAGCTGAAGGCGCGGGTGCGCACCCAGATCCGGCGCCGCCGCTACCACGACCATCTGCGCGCCATGCTCGACCGCAGCGTCAGCCTGGCCTTCACCGACGGGCTGACCGGCGTCTACAACCGGCGCTACATGAACGCCCATCTCGACCGCAAGATGATGGAGATCGCCGAGTCCGGAAAGCCGGTCTCGCTGATGATGTTCGACATCGACCGCTTCAAGCTGGTCAACGACACCCACGGCCACGCGGTCGGCGACAGCGTGCTGAAGGCGGTGGCGGCGCTGGTCGGCGAAAGCGTGCGCGAAACCGATCTGCTGGCGCGCTATGGCGGCGAGGAGTTCGTGCTGGTGATGCCGGCGACCGACGCGCAGATCGCCCTGAAGGTCGCCGACCGGCTGCGCGAGCGGATGAGTCGGCTGGAAATCCCGGTCGGGCCGGAGGGGAGCAGCATCTCGGTCACGATTTCCGCCGGCGTCGCCTCGACGCTCGACCCCATGGAGACGCCCGACGCGCTGCTCGAGCGGGCCGACGCGGCGCTCTATGCGGCCAAGCAGAACGGCCGCAACCAGGTGTTCGGCGCCAACGGGCCGGCCACCCCGGAGGCCAAGCGGGCCGCCGCCGGCCGCTGATCCACTCCGCAATCGACGTAGCCCGGAAACGCGAACGGCCGCCCGGGCGGGCGGCCGTCGGCCGAAGAGCGTGCTCCGCGCCAGGCGGATCACTTCATCTTGGATTCCTTGAACTCGACGTGCTTGCGCGCCTTGGGATCGTATTTGCGCATCGTCATCTTCTCGGTGATGTTCCGCGGGTTCTTCTTCTTGACGTAGAAGTAGCCCGTGTCGGCGGTGCTCACCATCTTGACCCACTGGGTGATCGGCTTGGCCATCGTGACCTCCTTCAGCGCGGTGCGGCCCGCCGCGCCCGGCGAAACCTTCTGATCGCCGGGAGTCCCGGCATGAATTCGAGCCCGCGAACATAGCCATGACCGGGCGTCTGTCAAGGCGCCTCGCAGGGGGGGAGCGCCACGCGGTTGCGGCCGGTCAGGCCGGCGGGCGCAGGCTGGCTCCGGCCAGCGCCTCGCCGGCCAGCAGGTCGAGGATCTGCGCCGCCACCTCCTCGGGCGCCGGCACGCTCTGCGGGTCCTCGCCGGGAAAGGCCTGGGCGCGCAGGCGGGTGCGGATCGGGCCGGGGGCGACGCAGGCGGCGGTGACCTCGAACTTGGCCACCTCCCGGGCGTAGACCGCGACCAGGCGCTCCAGCGCCGCCTTGCTGGCGGCGTAGGCGGACCAGTAGGCCGGCGCCTCGGCGGCGACCCGGCAGGAGACGAAGAGGGCCGTGCCCTTGGCGCGGCGCAGCAGCGGGTCGAGGCCGGCGAGCAGCCGCTGGTTGGCGTCCAGGTTGACCGCGAAGGTGTCGCGCCAGGTCTGCGGCTTGACGTGGCCGACCGGCGAGAGGCCGCCGAGCACGCCGGCGTTGCCCAGCAGCAGGTCGAGGCGGCCGTGCCGCTCGGCCAGCGCCGGGGCCAGGGCGTCGATCCGCTCGCCCTGCTTGAGGTCGAAGGGCACCAGGGTCGGGCGCGGGCCGCCGGCCGCCTGGATGGCGTCGTCCAGCTCCTCCAGCGCGCCGACGCTGCGCTCGGTGGCGCAGGCGAAGACCTGCGCGCCGGCGCTGCCGAGCGCCAGGGCCAGGGCGCGGCCCAGGCCGCGCGACGCGCCGGTGACCAGGGCCACCTTGTTCTCGAACCGCTTGGGCGAAGCCTCGCTCATCTGCCTCTCGTCGCTCTCCGCTCGTGTCTCGGGTGGCCCAGCAGGGCGCGTCCCGCCGTCTCCAGCCCCGCCAGCAGCCCCAGTCCCAGCAGCAGGCCGGCGGCCGCGTAGACCAGCCCCTCGGCGGTGACGGGCAGGGCCGGCGCGAAGTCGCGCAGCGTGGCCGCGGCCAGGTCGGCGTCGAAGTGGGCGGCGAAGACCTTGGGCCGCTCGATCGGCGGCGCCACCGTCAAGGCCGCGTAGGCCTCGCGCAGGGCGTCGCGGGTCTGTACCGCCTCCAGCGCGCGCTGGCCAGCCTCCTGTGCCCGGCTCGAGACATCGGCCAGCGAGAGCGCGATGTAGTCCTCCAGGCTTTCACCGCGCGCGGCGGCGTCGGCGCGGATGCGCGCGACCGTGGCGACCGCCTGGTCCAGGCGGCCGCCGAGTCGCTGCAGGTATTGGGCGTAGAAGGCAGGAGCCTGTCCGAGGCCGAGGGCGCCGGCCCCGCCGAAAAGGGCGTTGGCCAGCCGGCCGATCACGCGCGTCTCAACTCCTTGAACAGCAAGGGCTGCGGCCCGATCCGGTCTTCCCGGTCGGTCAGGCGCGTCGGGTAGTCGCCGGTGAAGCAGGCGTCGCAGTACTGCGGCTGCGCAGGGTTGCGGCCGGTCTCGCCCATGGCGCTGTAGAGGCCGTCGATCGAGATGAAGGCCAGGCTGTCGACGCAGATGTGCGCGGCCATCTGCTCGACGCTCATGCTGGAGGCCAGCAGCTCGTCCTTCTCGGGGGTGTCGACGCCGTAGAAGCAGGGATTGGTGGTCGGCGGCGCGGCGATGCGGAAGTGGATCTCGGTGGCGCCGGCGGCCCGCACCATCTGGACGATCTTGCGGCTGGTGGTGCCGCGCACGATGGAGTCGTCGACCAGGATGACCCGCTTGCCCTCCAGCTTGGCGCGGTTGGCATTGTGCTTCAGCTTGACGCCCAGGTCGCGGATCTTCTGGCCCGGCTCGATGAAGGTGCGTCCGACGTAGTGGTTGCGGATGATGCCCAGCTCGAAGGGGATGCCGGACTCCTGGGAGTAGCCGAGCGCGGCCGGCACCCCGGAGTCGGGCACGGGGATGATGACGTCGGCCTCGACCGGGCTTTCCTTGGCCAGCTCGGCGCCGATGCGCTGGCGCGCCTCGTAGATCGAGCGGCCCTCGATGATCGAGTCGGGGCGCGCGAAGTAGATGTGCTCGAAGATGCAGAAGCGGCGGGCGCGCTTGGGGAAGACCTGGCGGGCGGTCAGGCCGTGCTCGTCGAGGATGACCAGCTCGCCGGGCTCCACGTCGCGCACGAAGTCGGCGCCGATGATGTCCAGCGCGCAGGTCTCGGAGGTGATCACGTAGGCCCGCTCGTTGGGCAACTGGCCGATCACCAGCGGGCGCACGCCCAGCGGGTCGCGCATGCCGATGACCATGTCGTCGCAGATCGCCACCAGGGAGTAGGCGCCCTCGACCCGGGAGAGGGCGTGGGTCAGGCGGTCGATCACCGTCTGGCCGGTCTGCATGGCCATGAGGTGGATGATCACCTCGGTGTCCATGGTCGACTGGAACAGCGCGCCGCGCTGGACCAGCTCGTGGCGCAGGGTGGCGGCGTTGGTCAGGTTGCCGTTGTGGGCCAGCGCGAAGCCGCCGAAGGCCAGCTCGGCGAACAGCGGCTGGACGTTGCGCAGCACCGTGTCGCCGGTGGTGGCATAGCGGTTGTGGCCGATGGCGGCGCGGCCCTTCAGGCTGCTCATCACCTCTTCGGAGCCGAAGATGTCGCCGACATGGCCCATACCGCGGTGGGCGTGGAACCGCTCGCGGTCGAAGGAGACGATGCCCGCCGCCTCCTGGCCGCGATGCTGCAGGGCGTGCAGGCCGAGGGCGGAGAAGTTCGCCGCCTCGACGTGGCCCCAGATACCGAATACGCCGCACTCCTCGTGCAGCTTGTCGTCGTCGAAGGGATGGGTCGTGATCATGCCGTCGGGCCTGCGGGCCTCCACGCTGCGTTCGGCCCCCCGGCGAGGGGCCGGTCCGGTCACTGCCGCTGCTGGATGAGCTGCTCCAGCCGCTCCCGGTCCTGCTGGTTATACTCCCCCGCGCCGCCATTGGCACGGCTTTCGCTGCCGCCGCCGGTCCGCGGCTGGATCGGCGGCGCGAAGCGCTCCTCGCCGCCGGTCGCGCCCTCCGCCTCCAGCCGCCGGCGGTAGTCGTCGGGCAGCAGGCCGGCCAGGGTGTCCGCCCCGGCCTTGACCAGAGGTAGGGACTTGGCCTGCTCGATCCAGGCCGGCCGGTCCTGGGGAGGTATGAGCCAGGCGTAGCCCAGCCATAACGCGCTGACGACCAGGACGCCGCAGAACAGGCCGAACACCAGGCCGAGGGTGCGGTCGAGCGCGCCGAGCGCCGAGGCGCGCACCGCCTTGGAGACCAGGTAGGCCCCGATGATGAAGACCACCAGAGAGACCAGGAAGAGCGCCAGGCCGGCGCCGACCGAGGCGAACAGGCCCGCCCCGATCAGCTCGGCGGCGAAGGGCTCGGCCAGCGGATAGAAGAGGATGGCCACCGCGATGGCGCCGGCCCAGGCGGCGATCCAGAGGATGGCGTAGACGAAGCCGGCGAGCAGGCCGACCAGGGCGGCCAGGCCGACCAGCACCAGGACGATCAGGTCGCCGAGATTGACGGGCAGGCTTTCCATGCGGCGCTCAGGCCTCCCGCAGCCGGCCGCCGGGGGCGGACTCCAGGAAGTGCTGGACCAGATCGCCCAGGGTGGCGATCTCCTCCACCGCGATGCCCTCGGGCGGGCGGGTCTTGCGGCCGCGCGCCGGCGGGCAGAAGGCGCGGGTGAAGCCCAGCTTGGCGGCCTCCTTCAGGCGCACGTCGGTCTGGCCCACGGCGCGCACCTCGCCGGACAGGCCGACCTCGCCGAACACCACGGTCTCGGGCGGCGCCGGCCGGTCGCTGATCGCCGAGAGCAGCGCGGCGGCCACCGCCAGGTCGGCGGCGGGCTCGGCGATGCGCAGGCCGCCGGCGACGTTGAGGTAGATGTCCTGGCCGGCCACCGAGACGCCGCAGCGCGCCTCCAGCACGGCCAGCACCATGGCCAGGCGGTTGCCGTCCCAGCCGACCACGGCGCGCCGCGGCGTGCCGAGCGGGGAGGGGGAGACCAGGGCCTGAATCTCGACCAGCAGCGGGCGCGTGCCCTCCAGCCCGGCGAAGACGCAGGCGCCGGAGATCTCGCCCCGGCGCTCGGCCAGGAACAGCTCGGAAGGGTTGGGGACCTCGACCAGCCCCCCGTCGGTCATCTCGAACACGCCGATCTCGTCCGTCGGGCCGAAGCGGTTCTTCACCGCGCGCAGGATGCGGAACTGGTGCCCGCGCTCGCCTTCGAAGGTCAAGACCGTGTCGACCATGTGCTCCAGCACCTTCGGGCCGGCGATGGTGCCCTCCTTGGTCACGTGTCCGACCAGCAGCAGGGCGAAGCCGCGCCGCTTGGCGACGCGGATCAGCTCCTGGGCGCTGGCCCGCACCTGGCCGACCGTGCCCGGCGCGCTGTCGAGCGTGTCCACGTACATGGTCTGGATCGAGTCGACGATCACCACGTCCGGCGCCTCCGGCCGGTCCAGCGCCGCCTTCAGGTCGCGCACGTTGGTCGCCGCCGCCAGCTCGACCGGCGCGTCGGCCAGGCCCAGGCGTTCGGCGCGCAGGCGCACCTGCTCGATCGCCTCCTCGCCGGAGACGTAGGCGCAGCCGGCGGTGCCGGACTGGGCCAGGGCCGCGGCCGCCTGCAGCAGCAGAGTCGACTTGCCGATGCCGGGATCGCCGCCGATCAGCACCGCCGAGCCGCGCACCAGGCCGCCGCCCAGCACCCGGTCGAACTCGGCCAGGCCGCTGGCGCGGCGCGGTGCCTGGGCCTCCTGGCCCTTCAGCGGCACGAACTCGACGCCGCGGCCCAGGCGCTTGCCCTTGCCGGCCAGGCCGCCGGGCGGCGCCTCGGGCAGCGCCTCCTCGGCGATGGTGCTCCAGGCGCCGCAGGCATCGCAGCGGCCGGCCCACTTCGCGAAGCTGGCACCGCAGGACTGGCAGACGTAGTGGCTGGAGCGCTTGGACACGAAGGGCCGCCGGCTCAGCCGAAGTGGTCCTGGATCTTCATCTCGATCGGGCCTTCCGCGCGGCCGTGGATGAACTGCTCGACGTAGGGATTGCCGGACTCGTCGACCTGGTCGGTCGCGCCGTCCCAGATGATCTGGCCTTCGAACAGCATGGCCATGCGGTTCGAGATGCGCCGGGCGCTGGCCATGTCGTGGGTGATGGTCAGCCCCGTGGCGCCGGCGGCGCGGGTGACCTGGACGATCAGCTTGTCGATCATCGCGCCCATGATGGGGTCGAGGCCGGTGGTCGGCTCGTCGAAGAAGATGATCTCCGGCTCGGTGGCGATCGCCCGGGCCAGGCCGACGCGCTTTTTCATGCCGCCGGACAGCTCGGCCGGCATCAGCTCGGCCACGTGCGGCTTGAGCCCCACGTCGGTCAGGCGCTTGACCGCCACCTGCTTGGCCTGCTGGCGGGGCATCTTCTCGCCCTGCATCAATCCGAAGGCGACATTCTCCCAGACGGTCAGGGAGTCGAACAAGGCGGCGGATTGGAACAGCATGCCGATCTTGCGCCGCATCGCCTCCAGGTCGTCGCCGCGCAGGCCGATCACCTCCTCGCCGTCGATCCTGATCGAGCCCGCCTGCGGGTGCAGCAGGCCGAGGATGCACTTGAGCAGCACCGACTTGCCGCTGCCGGAGCCGCCGATCACCACCAGGGAATCGCCGGCGGCGATGTCCAGGTTGACGCCCTGCAGCACGCGGTTGCTGCCGAAGGCGACATGCAGGTCGCGGATCTGGATCTTCGGGGGGCTGGTCGGCGCGGTCATCGGGCGAAGAACAGCTCGGTGATCAGGTAGTTGAAGCTGAGGATCAGGATCGAGGCCGAGACCACGGCGTTGGTGGTCGCCGCGCCCACGCCCTGGGCGCCGCCGCGCGAGTTGTAGCCGTTGTAGCAGCCCATCAGCGCGATCAGGAAGCCGAAGACCGCGGCCTTGACCAGGCCGGAGATCACGTCCTGCACTTCCAGGAACTCGATGGTGTTGTTGATGTAGGCGGCGCCGTTGAAGCCCAGCTTGTAGAAGGAGACCAGGTAGCCGCCGAACACGCCAATGATGTCGGCGATCAGCACCAGAATGGGCAGCACCAGCGTGCCGGCAATCAGCCGCGGGGCGATCAGGTACTTGAAGGGATTGGTCGCCAGGGTGGTCAGGGCGTCGATCTGCTCGGTCACCCGCATGGTGCCGATCTCGGCGGCCATGGCGGCGCCGACCCGCCCGGCGACCATCAGGCCCGCCAGCACCGGCCCCAGCTCGCGGGTGATCGAGACGACCACCACGTTGGGGATCGCCGATTCGGCGGAGAAGCGCGCGAAGCCGGTGTAGCTCTGCAGCGCCAGCACCATGCCGGTGAAGATCGCGGTCAGGCCGACCACCGGCAGCGAGTAGTAGCCGATGTCGATCATCTGGCGCAGGATCATGCGCGGATAGAAGGGCGGGCGCAGACAGTGCGAGACCGAGGTCGCCGTGAAGATCGACAGGCGGCCGGCGGCGGTCAGGAAGGCCAGGAAGGTGCGCCCCAGGGGCTGCAGGACCGGGATCACGCGGCGCCCTCCCGGTAGACCCGGTGATAGCGCCGGCCGAGCGAGGTCAGGACCTCGTAGCCGATCGTGCCGGCGGCCGCGCCGACGGCATCAACCGTCAGAGCCGGTCCGAGCAGTTCCGCGAAGTCGCCGGGGCGCGCCGCGGACTCGTCCAGCGCGCTCACGTCGAGCGTGATCAGATCCATGGAAACCCGCCCCACCACAGGTACGTCTTGCCCCCCGACGAGGGCGCGGCCGCTGTTGGACAGGGACCGCAAGTACCCGTCGGCGTAGCCGACCGCCACGGTGGCGATCCGGGTCGGGCCGCGCGCCCGCCATGTCGCACCATATCCGACCCCCCGGTGAGCGTCAATTTCGCGGATTTGCAGGATTTTTCCTTTCAGCCGAACGACTTGGCGCATGGGGTTGGGCTGTCCCGGCGTCGGGTTGACGCCGTAGAGCGCGCTGCCCGGTCGGGCCAGATCGAAATGGTAGTCGGGCCCCAGGAAGACGCCGGCCGAGTTGGCCAGGCTGCCGCCCGCCGCCCCCCGAGGCGAGCCGAGGGCCGGGGCCAGGGCCCGGCGCGCCGCCCGGAACTCGGCGAGCTGCTCGGCGCTCTGGGACGAGCCGGGCAGGTCGGCCGAGGCCAGGTGGCTCATCAGGTGGGTGAGGGTCAGTCCGGCCGCCCGCTCGGGCTCGGCGGTCAGGGTCGCCAACTCACGGGCGTCGAGCCCCAGGCGGCTCATGCCGGTGTCGATCTGCAGGGCGGCCGGCGGCGCGGTCCCGGCGCGGCGCCCTTCCCCTGTGACGACGCGGCGCCAGCGCGCCAGCTCCTCCAGGGAGTTGAGCACCGGGCGCAGGTCGTGGGCCAGGTAGTCGCTCTCGGCGCCGGCCATCAGCCCGTTGAGCACGTAGATCGGCGCCTCGGGCAGCAGTGGGCGCAGGCGCAGGCCCTCGTCGAGCTGGGCGACGAAGAAGCTGCGCGCCCCCGCCGCCCAAAGGGCCGGGGCGGCCCGCGCGAGGCCCAGGCCGTAGGCGTCGGCCTTGACCACGGCGGCCGCTTCGGCCGGGCCCATCTCGGCGGCGACGCGCTGCCAGTTGGCGGCCAGCGCCGGCAGGTCGATCTCCAGGATCGCGCCGGCCCGCGCGGCCGGGTCGGACGCGGTGGCGAACTGCATGAGACCTCAATACTGTTCCGGAAGCCGCTCGTCTTCGGCCAGGTTGGAAAAACGCACCCGATCCGGGTTGAAGTGCAGGGTGACGGTGCCGATCGGGCCGTGGCGCTGCTTGGCGATGATCACGTCGGCCTTGTTGCGCGACTGCTCGATGCGGCTGTTGTAGCGGTCGATGCGTTCCTGGAACTTCTCTTCCGTCTCGTTCAGGCGCTGGGTCGGCTGCTCGCGCTCCAGGTAGTAGTCCTCGCGGTAGATGAACATCACCACGTCGGCGTCCTGCTCGATCGAGCCGGACTCGCGCAGGTCGGAGAGCTGCGGGCGCTTGTCGTCGCGGTTCTCGACCTGGCGCGAGAGCTGCGAGAGGGCCATTACCGGCACGTTCAGCTCCTTGGCGATGATCTTCAGCGAGCGGGTGATCTCGCTGACCTCCTGCACGCGGTTGTCGGAGCGCATGCCGGCCGGCGGCTGCAGGAGCTGCAGGTAGTCGACCACGATCATGCTGAGGCCGACCTGCCGCTTGAGCCGGCGCGCCCGGCTGCGCATGGCGCCGACGGTGATGCCCGGCGTGTCGTCGATGTAGAGCGGCAGGCGCTCAAGCTCGCGGTGCACGTCGAGCACCCGGCGCATGTCCTCCTCGTGGAGCTGGCCCTTGCGCATCAGGTCGCTGCGCACGTCGGCCGCCTCGGCGATGATGCGCGAGGCGAGCTGCTCGGCCGACATCTCCAGGGAGAAGAAGGCGACCACCTCGGGGCGTTCGACCTCGTTGCCGTCGGCGTCGTGCTCGATGTGGCGGCTGCGCGCGGCGTTGACCGCCAGATTGGTCGCCAGCGCCGTCTTGCCCATCGAGGGGCGGCCGGCCAGGATCAGCAGGTCCGAGCGGTGCAGGCCGCCGAGCATCTCGTCCAGGTCGTCGAAGCCGGTGGTCACGCCGACCAGCGAGGTGTCGCGCTTGTAGGCCGCCTCGGCCGCCTCGATGGCCTCCACCAGGCCGCTGCGGAAGGGTTGCAGCCCACCTTCCACCTGGCCCTGCTCGCTCAGGCGGTAGAGCCGCTGCTCGGCCGTCTCGATCTGGTCGATGGCGCCGACCTCGAGGTCGTGGCGGAAGGCCTCATTGACGATCTCCTCGCCCAGGTCGATCAGCTCGCGGCGGAGGTAGAGATCGTAGATCAGCTCGCCGTAGTGGCGGGCGTCGATGGTGACGTAGGAGGCCTGGAGCTGCGCCAGATACTCGGCGCCGCCGACGTCGCTCAGGTCGCCGTCCTGGTCGAAGACGTTGCGCAGGGTGATGGCGTTGGCCTGCTGGCCGCGCTCGATCAGCTTGCGGCAGGCCTCGAAGATGCGCGCGTGGGCGCCGTCGGCGAAGTGGTCCGCCTGGAGGTACTCGGACACCCGCTCGAAGGCCTGGTTGTTGGCCAGGATGGCCGCCAGCAGCGCCTGCTCGGCCTCCAAATTCGCGGGCGGCAGGCGGCTCGCGCTCTCGGCCAGGCCGGGCAGTTGAGCGACGTTGGAACCGGGGGTGTTGGCGTTCATGGGATCCGACACTAACGGGTGACCGGCGTCGGCGCAGCTTTCGGCGGGCTGTGGATAGGGTGGACAGCGGGCGCAAGCCGCACCGGGGCCGGTCTTGATCGGACAGTCTAACCCGATTCGCGCGGCGCGGCTGCGGCCTCCTCGCGCGGCCCCGGCCAGGCATGTGGCCAGGCATGTGGCCAGTCATGCGGCCAGCCCTGGGGGCCCATCGTGTGGGCCTGCCCGATCAGGGGAGCGCCGCCCGGGCCTACTCGGCGGCGTGGGCGGTCTGGCGGTCGCTGTCGCAGGCAGCCACGCCGTGGCGCCGGCGCCGTTCCCAGTCGGTGATGTAGTCGCGGGTGATCGGCAGCGCTTCGACGTCGCGTGCCATCTGGAGCTGGAACACCATCTGCCCCATCCGCCGGAAGGAGAGCTCGCAGCCGATCAGGTAGAATTCCCACATGCGGCAGAAGCGCTCGTCGTAGAGCGCGGCCGCCTTGTCCCAGTTGGCCATGAAGCGGTCGTGCCAGGCGCGCAGCGTTTCGGCGTAGTGCAGCCGCAACACCTCGATGTCCGTGCTCCACAGGCCGGCGCGCTCCACGGCCGGCAGGACCTCGCTGAGCGAGGGGGTGTAGCCGCCGGGAAAGATGTACTTGCGCAGCCAGGGGTTGGTGGCGCTGGGCGGATGGGACGAGCCGATCGAGTGGAGCAGCGCCACGCCGTCGGGCTTGAGCAGCTTGCGCACCGAGGCGAAGAAGGTGTCGTAGTGCGCGGGGCCGACGTGCTCGAACATGCCGACCGAGACGATGCGGTCGAACTGGCCCTGAATGTGGCGATAGTCGGTCAGCTCGAAGCGCACCCGCTTGTCCAGGCCGCGCTGCCGGGCGCGCTCGCGGGCCATCTGGAGCTGCTCGGTCGAGAGGGTGACGCCCAGCACCTCGGCGTCGCCGGCTTCGGCGAGGTAGAGCGCCAGGCCGCCCCAGCCGCAGCCGATGTCGAGCACCTTCAAGCCGGGGCGGTCGAGCTTCAGCTTGGCGGCGAGGTGCACCTTCTTGTCGAACTGCGCCACCTCCAGGTCGGCCCCGGGACGGGCGTAGTAGGCGCAGGAATACTGCCGGTCCTCGTCGAGGAAGAGGTCGTAGAGCTCGCGCGAGAGGTCGTAGTGGTGCGCCACGTTGCGCCGCGCGCGTGCCACCGGGTTCAGGGAGGTCAGCTTGCGGGCCAGACGCTCGGCCTCGTCCAGCCAGCGGAACGCGGGGTGGGTTTCGAGATGGTCGAGGTTGTCGATGGCGACGGCGAGCAGAGTGTAGAGGTCGCCCTCCTCGATGATCAGGCGGCCGTCCATGTAGGCTTCGCCGAAGGCGAGCTTCGGGTTGAGCAGCAGCTTGCGCTCGCTCGCCCGGTCGGTCAGACGCACGCGGACCTTGGGGCCGCTGCCATCTCCGTAGCGCCGGCGGCGTCCGTCGGCGTAGGTCACTTCCAGATCGCCGCTGCGGATCACCGCGTCGAAGAAGCGGTGCGTCAGCATCGCCTGTCCCTCCGACCTCGACAGCGTCGCCTGCCCGCTGGCGCCGGCCCGTCGTGTGCTTCCCCAAACGGACCGGTGTCGCCTGCACGGGCGCGAGCGCCGATCCGCCAACCCGGAAAAATGTTAGCGATCTGCCGCACTTCTTGTCCAGGCGGTGCCGCGGGGGAAGCTTTTGTGTCTGCGGGGCACAGAGCGGCCGGGCGGCCCCGTCTCCGGGCCGGCCCCGGCGAGGCGGGGGCGGGGACAAAAAAGAGGCGCCGCCGCGGAAGCTCCACGGCGGCGCCCTCTTTCTGCGGACCCGGCGCGCGCGCCGGGGCCATGTGCGGCCGGATCAGGCGCGTGCGGTCTCCTCCGCTTCGCCAAACTCGTCGGCCGCCTCGTCGCCGGTCTCGAACTGCTCTTCGAGCGCGGCTTCCGCCGCGGCCAGAGCCTCTTCCTGCTCTTCCGAGCTGACCGCCGCGCCGCTCGCCGCCTGGGCCTCGGCCTCCTCGTTCGAGCGGGCGATGTTGGCGGTGATCGTCACGCTGACCTCCGGGTGCAGGCGCACCCGAATGTCATGCAGGCCGAGGGTCTTGATCGGCTTGTCCAGAACGATCTGGCCGCGGGTCACGGTGACGCCGTTCTCGCGGATCACGTCGGCCAGGTCGCGCGACGAGACCGAGCCGTAGAGCTGGCCGGTCTCGCCCGCCTGGCGGATCAGGATGACCTGGGCGCCCTCGATCTTCTTGGCGACCGCCTCGGCCTCCTGGGCGCGCTTGAGGTTCTCGGCCTCGAGCTGGGCCCGCTGGGTCTCGAAGTAGGCCAGGTTGTCCTTGCTGGCCCGCAGCGCCTTGCGCTGGGGCAGCAGGAAGTTGCGCGCAAAGCCGGGCTTGACGCGCACGACGTCGCCCATCTGGCCCAGCTTCTCGATGCGCTCGAGCAGAATCACTTCCATGGTCTTCGCCTCCT
This sequence comes from Algihabitans sp., assembly GCA_965233705.1. Lineage (GTDB taxonomy): Bacteria > Pseudomonadota > Alphaproteobacteria > Kiloniellales > DSM-21159 > Algihabitans. The sequence continues at coordinate 321,763 of CBDDTF010000003.1, forward strand.
TGGCCCGGCGCCTACTGGATCACGTAGGGCAGCAGGGCGAGGAATCGGGCGCGCTTGATGGCGCGGGCCAGCTCGCGCTGCTTCTTGGCCGAGACCGCGGTGATGCGGCTGGGCACGATCTTGCCGCGCTCCGAGACGAAGCGCTGCAGCAGCCGGATGTCCTTGTAGTCGATCTTCGGCGCGTTGGGGCCGGAGAAGGGGCAGGACTTGCGGCGGCGGAAGAAGGGCCGGCGCGGGCCGGCGCTCTTGCTGACGATTTCGACGGCCATGATGCTTACTCCCCGGCCTGGCTTGCCCGACGGTCGTCGCGGTCGCGACGCTCGCCCCGATCCCCGCGGTCGCCACGGTCACCGCGGTCGCCACGGTCACCGCGCGGCCCGCGATCGCGGTCGCGGCCGCCCCGCCGGTCGTCGCGCCGGTCGCGGCCCTGCAGGATGGCGGAGGGCTCGGGGTCGAGCGCCTTCACGCGCACCGTCAGGTAGCGCAGGATGTCCTCGTTGAAGCGCATGACGCGCTCGTACTCGGTCACCGCCTCGGCCGGCGCGTCCAGGTTCATGAGGACGTAGTGGCCCTTGCGGTTCTTCTTGATCTTGTAGGCGAGGTTGCGCAGGCCCCAGCTCTCGCGCTTGGCGACGTCGCCGCCCTTGGCCTTGATCACCTCGGTCAGCTCGTCGGCGAGCTGCTCGACCTGCTGCGCCGAGAGATCCTGGCGCGCGATCATCACGCTTTCGTAAAATGGCATCGAAGCCACTCCTTTCGGCTGTTTCGCGGGCCGGCGCCCCCCGCCGATCGGGCGGCTATCCCGGCCCTAGCCGACTGCGTACATCCCGTTCGCGCGGGCGAGCGGCAGCCGGCAAGGAGCATTCCGCCGCCCGGGCCGGACAGCGGGAAGCGCGGAATATAGCGATTGGCGCCCGGCGTGCAAGCCTTTGCGCGGCGCCATGCTTGACAGGCCCGATGCGCACGTTAGACATAGCCGCCCTCACGCGCGGGCGCCGGCTTCGGCTGCGTCCGCCCCCCAACGGACCCGGACCGGCCACGCCGCGGCGTCGCGCGCCAACGCGGCCGACGGTGGCCCGGACGGCTTCGGGTCGGACTTTCCACGGGGTCCCACAGGCCAGCGGTCGGACGAGCAGCCATGCCTACACGCGCCTTCATCTTTCCTGGCCAGGGCAGCCAGCAGGTCGGCATGGGCCAGAGCCTGGCCGAGGCCTTTCCCGAGGCCCGGCTGGTCTTCGAAGAGGTCGACGACGCGCTGGAGCAGCGCCTGTCGCGCCTGATGTTCGAGGGGCCGGAGAGCGAGCTGACCCTGACGGAGAACGCGCAGCCGGCGCTGATGGCCGTCTCGCTGGCGGCTTTGCGGGTGATCGAGGCGCAGGCCGGCAAGCCGCTGGCGGAGCTGGCCGCCTTCGTCGCCGGCCACTCCCTGGGCGAGTATTCGGCCCTGGCGGCCGCCGGCAGCCTGGAGCTGGCCGACGCCGCGCGCCTGCTCAAGCGGCGCGGCCAGGCGATGCAGCAGGCCGTGCCGGTCGGCGAAGGGGCGATGGCGGCGATCCTGGGCCTCGAGCTGCAGGTCGTCGAGGAGATTGCCCAGGAGGCCGCGGCCGAGGGCGAGGTCTGCGTGCCGGCCAACGACAACGCGCCGGGCCAGGTGGTGGTCTCCGGCCACAAGGCGGCGGTCGAGCGCGCGGTGACCCTGGCCGCCGAGCGGGGCGGGCGGCGCAGCGTCATGCTGGCGGTCTCCGCGCCGTTCCACTGCCCGCTGATGGCGCCGGCGGCGGACGTCATGGCCGAGGCCCTGGCCGCGGTCACCCTGGCGCCGCCGCAGGTGCCGCTGATCGCCAACGTCACGGCCGGGGCGGCGCAGGAGCCCGAGGCGTTGCGCCGTCTGCTGGTCGAGCAGGTGACCGGGCTGGTGCGCTGGCGCGAGTCGGTCGAGGCGATGCGCGACGCCGGGGTGGAGCAGTTCGTCGAGTGCGGCGCCGGCAAAGTGCTCTCGGGCCTGCTGCGCCGGATCGACCGCTCCCTGGCGGGCAGCGCGATCGGCGCGCCGGGCGATATCGACGCCTTCCTGAACAGCCTCTAGAGGAAAACGCGCATGTTCGATCTGAGCGGAAAGCACGCGCTGGTGACCGGCGCGACCGGCGGCATCGGCGCGGCCATCGCCCGCGCGCTGCACGCCCAGGGGGCATCGGTGGCGCTGTCGGGAACGCGCGCCGAGGTGCTGGAGAGCCTGGCCGGCGAACTGGGCGAGCGGGCCGCCGTCACCCCCTGCAACCTGTCCGACGCCGACGCCACGGCGGCGCTGCCGGGCCAGGCCGAGGCGGCGCTGGGCGGCCTGGACATCGTGGTCAACAACGCCGGGCTGACCCGCGACAACCTGGCCATGCGGATGAAGGACGAGGACTGGCAGACGGTGCTCGACGTCAACCTCACCGCCGCCTTCCGCCTGTCGCGCGCGGCGCTGCGGGGCATGATGAAGCGGCGCTGGGGGCGGATCGTCAACATCACCTCGGTGGTCGGCGTCACCGGCAATCCGGGCCAGACCAACTATGCCGCCTCCAAGGCCGGGCTGATCGGCATGTCCAAGTCGCTGGCGGCCGAGGTCGCCAGCCGCGGCATCACGGTCAACTGCGTGGCGCCCGGCTTCATCGACACGGCGATGACCGACGTGCTCAGCGACGAGCAGAAGCAGCGCATCCTGGCGGCGGTGCCGGCCGGGGCGCTGGGACGCCCGGAGGACATCGCGGCGGCCGTGGTCTACCTGGCCTCGGCCGAAGGCGGTTACGTCACCGGGCAGACCTTGCATGTGAATGGTGGAATGACAATGATATAACCCCATCTCGTGGGGGAATCGTTGGGATTCGACGCCGTCCGCAGGCCGATTGGCAAAGCCGGGAGCCTGTGTTAAGAGGCGGCGCTTTTTGCGGCCGGACGGGGCTCAAGGCCGGCGGAGTCGGGTTGCCGAGGCGACCGCGGCGGCGCCACGTCGGACGGCAACTTCCGGAACAGAAACGATCGGGGGCACGAGGGCAATCCGGCCTCCCTTGGAATCAAGAAGGTGAGAGGGTCATGAGCGACATCGCCAATCGCGTGAAGAAGATCGTTGTGGAGCACCTCGGCGTCGAGGAGAGCAAGGTCACCGAGTCCGCCAGCTTCATCGACGATCTGGGCGCCGACAGCCTGGACACGGTCGAGCTGGTCATGGCCTTCGAGGAGGAGTTCGGCTGCGAGATCCCCGACGACGCCGCCGAGAAGATCGTCTCGGTCAAGGACGCCATCGACTTCATCCAGGAGCACGCCGAGTCCTGAGCCCCGGCGCCGGCGCCTTCGCAAGGGACGAAGGCGCCGTCCTGCGGGCCGGCCTTGCGTAGCGGTACAGCATGATATGAGACGCGTCGTCGTAACCGGTCTCGGGCTCGTCACGCCATTGGGCACCGGGGTCGAGCATGTCTGGTCTCGCCTCCTGGCGGGCGAGTCGGGCATCAACGCGATCCAGAATTTCGACGTTTCCGACCTTCCGTCGAAGATCGGCGGCCAGCCTCCGCGCGGCGACAGGGCCAGCGGCGGCTTCAATGCCGACGAGTACATGGCGCAGAAGGAACAGCGGAAGGTCGACCGCTTCATCGTCTACGGCATGGCCGCGGCGCAGGAGGCGATCGAGCATGCCGGCTGGACGCCCGAGGACGCGGAGTCGCTCGAGCGCACCGGGGTGATGATCGGCTCCGGCATCGGCGGCCTGGAGACGATCTGCGAGGGCGCGGTCACGGTGCACGAGCGCGGGCCGCGGCGCCTGTCGCCGTTCTTCATTCCGGCGGCGCTGATCAACCTGGTCTCGGGCCACGTCTCCATCCGCTACGGCTTCAAGGGGCCGAACCACGCGGTGGTCACGGCCTGCTCGACCGGGGCGCACGCGATCGGCGACGCCGCGCGGCTGATCGCGCTGGACGACGCCGACGTGATGATCGCCGGCGGCGCGGAGGCGGCGGTCAACCGCATCGGCATCGCCGGCTTCTGCGCCTCGCGGGCGCTGTCGACCAGCTACAACGACACCCCGACCCAGGCCTCGCGGCCGTGGGACAAGGGGCGCGACGGCTTCGTCATGGGCGAAGGGGCCGGCGCCCTGGTGCTGGAGGAGCTGGAGCACGCCAAGAAGCGCGGCGCGCCGATCTACGCCGAGGTTACCGGCTACGGCCTGTCCGGCGACGCCTACCACATCACCGCGCCGCCGGAGGACGGCAACGGCGGCTTCCGCTCGATGCGCTCGGCCCTCAAGCGGGCGCAGCTCGACCCGGAGCGGATCGACTACGTCAACGCGCACGGCACCTCGACGCCGCTGGGCGACGTGATCGAGCTGGGCGCGATCAAGAAGCTGTTCGGCGCGGCCGTGTCCGACCTGTCGATGTCCTCGACCAAGTCGGCGATCGGCCACCTGCTGGGCGCGGCCGGCGCGGTAGAGGCGATCTTCTGCACCCTGGCGATCCGCGACGGTGTCGTGCCCCCGACCCTCAATCTGGATGCGCCGGCCGAAGAGGCGGACGCCATCGACCTGGTGCCGCATCAGCCCAAGGAGCGTGCGGTGCGCCACGCGCTGAGCAATTCCTTCGGGTTCGGCGGCACCAACGCCAGTCTGGTGCTCAGCCGCTTCGACCACTAGAGCAGCGGGGGATCGCCCGGAGCCGCGTCGCAGGCCCGCCGATCACAGAAAACCCGTTCTCGGACGCTGAACGCGAGTGAGGTTTCAGGATCGTGCGGGCGCGCAAGGCGAGTCCCAGCGATCGCGGACCACTCTAGCCGGAGGGATCGATGGGGGTCCTGCGCCTCGCCCTGGGTCTGGTCGTGGCCGTCGGGCTGGCGGCCGCCGGGCTCCTCGCCTATCACGGCTACGCCAGCTTCACCCAGCCCGGCCCCCTGGACGCCACCAAGCGGGTGGTGATCGCCGCCGGCACCGGCCTGGAGGGCATCGCCGGCCAGCTCCACGACGCCGGGGTGATCTCCGAGCCGCTGGTCTTCCGCCTCGGCGCCAAGCTGACCGACCGGGCGACCCGACTGAAGGCCGGCGAATACGAGTTCGCGCCGGGCGTGACCATGCGCGGCGTGCTCGACAAGCTGAATGCCGGCGAGACGGTGGTGCGCCGCCTGACGGTGCCCGAGGGGCTGACCTCGGCCGAGGTGGTGGCGCTGATCGAGGGGGCGGAAGGACTGGAGGGCGAGGTGCCGGAGCTGCCCGCCGAGGGCAGCCTGCTGCCCGAGACCTATCACTATGCCTGGGGCGACGACCGCGCCGACCTGATCGCGCGCATGCGCGCGGCCATGCAGGCCGCCGTCGAGGAGCTCTGGGCCGGGCGCGCCGAGGGGCTGCCCCTGGCGACGCCGCGCGAGGCCGTGATCCTGGCCTCGATCGTCGAGAAGGAGACCGGCGTCGACGGCGAGCGGCCGCTGGTTGCCAGCGTCTTCCTCAACCGGCTGGAGCGCGGCATGCGTCTGCAGTCCGACCCGACGGTGGTCTTTGCGCTGACCGAGGGCGCCGGGCCGCTGGACCGGGCGCTGACGCGCGCTGACTGGCAGGTCGAGCACCCCTACAACACCTATCGGATCGACGGCCTGCCGCCCGGTCCGATCGCCAATCCCGGCCGCGCCGCGCTGGCCGCCGTGCTCGATCCGGCGGAAAGCGACTACCTCTACTTCGTCGCCGACGGCAGCGGCGGCCACGCCTTCGCCACCACCCTGGCCGAGCACAACCGCAACGTCGCCAAGTGGCGGCGCATCCGCGACGGCCGCGGCCAGTAGGGCCCGCGGGCGGGGCGCGCCGGCGCTGCGACCCGCGCCGCGACCGGCGGGACGACCGCGGACGACGGCGGAGGGCGACGGCGGGGGACGACGGCGGGGCGCGACAGACCCCTTGATCCCGGCGCGCCAGCGGCCAGACTCCAGGGCATGTCCGGTCTGCTGCCCCACGAGAAGCGTTTCCTGCAGTTCCTCGCCGGCCACCTGGCGCTCGGCGTCGCGGCGGCGGCCGGGCTGACCGGCCTGCTGCTCTACTTCGACCTCTTCGGCCTGCGCAGCCTGGCCGTGACCCAGCCCGAGGGCTGGCTGGGCATCGCCCTCATCTTCATCGGCCTGGCCATCACCTTCGGCTCGGTCGCCATGGGCATCGGCGTGATGAGCCAGGCCCGCCACGAGGGCGACGGGGGCGACGAGGAGGAGTAGGGCGCCGTGCCCTCGAGGCCGCCCGCTTGGCCCCGGCAGTCGCAAGACCCCGCCGTCAAAACGAAGGTGGTGACCCCTGCGGGACTCGAACCCGCACGTCCGAAGACCCGGGATTTTAAGTCCCGTGCGTCTACCAGTTCCGCCAAGGGGCCGGTGCGAAGCGAAGATATCGCAGGAGTTCGGCGCGGCGGGCAAGTGGGTGGCTGCCGTCGGGCGGCTGCGCGGCAGCGGCGGAGCAGGCATGCGCGCGCGCCGCGCCGCGGTGCTTTGCCCGCCGGCCCGGCTGCGCGTAGCTTCTCTGGCCGATGCAAGCAAACAAACAAAGGCTAGGGGAGGGTGACATGGCCGGACGGCTGCAGGACAAGGTCGCGATCGTGGTGGGCGCCGGCTCCAGCGGCCCGGGCTGGGGCAACGGCAAGGCGACGGCGGTGCTCTTCGCGCGCGAAGGCGCGCAGGTCTTCTGCGTCGACCGCAACGGCGCGGCGGCCGAGGAGACGGCGGCGATCGTCGCCCAGGAGGGCGGCCGGGCCGAGGCCCACGCCGCCGACGTCACCGACAACGCCCAGGTGCAGGGCATGGTCGAGGCGGCGCTCAAGGCCTTCGGCGCCATCGACGTGCTGCACAACAACGTCGGCATCGTCGAGGTCGGCGGTCCGGTCGAGGTCTCGGAGGAGTCCTGGCACCGGGTGATGGAGGTCAACCTCACCTCCATGTTCCTGACCTGCAAGCACGTCCTGCCGGTGATGGACCGGCAGTTCGAGCTGCGCAGCGCCCAGGCGGAGACGGCCGGCGGCGGCGGCGCAGGGCGCGCGGGGGGCGCGGCAGGCGGCGACGCGGCAGGCGGCGCCGTGGCGGTCCAGGGCGGCGCCATCGTCAACATCGCCTCGATCGCCGGCATCCGCTGGACCGGCGTGCCCTTCATCTCCTACGCGACCAGCAAGGCCGGGGTGATCCAGTTCACCCGCTCGGTGGCCATGCAGTACGCCAAGCGCGGCATCCGCGCCAACGCCGTCCTGCCGGGCCTGATGAACACGCCGATGATCCGCGAGCCGCTGAAGGACGCCTACGCCGCCGGCGACGTTGAGCGCATGGTCGAGCTGCGCGACGCCCAATGCCCCACCGGCCGGATGGGCGACGCCTGGGACGTCGCCCACGCCAGCCTGTTCCTCGCCTCCGACGAGGCCAAGTACGTCACCGCCACCGAACTGGTGGTCGACGGCGGCCTGACGGCCAAGTTCGCCTGAGCGGCGTCGGGCTGGGCGCGGGAGATTCCAGGGGGCTGATCGCGGCGGCGGAAGGGCGTAGAGTGGCCTGCGACCGACGGCCCCACCGCGCGTGCTGCGGCGGTTGCCCGAAAGTCGGCCTATAACAAATCGTTAGGGCGGATGCGGCCGACTGGACGGTGGTTCGGGACGATTCCTTTAGGACGGGCATCTGCTCTAATCTGCGGCCCATCGAATTGGATACAACAAGACGAGGTTTGTCATGCTGATCGATCCCGCTCTCGCCGAAGCCGGGCCGCTGCGCCAGGCGCTGCGCGCGGACACCCTGGCCGACGAGACGGAGGTGGTGCGCCGGCTGATCGGGGAGGCGCGCCTGGATGCCGCCGCCTGCGACCGCGTGGCCGAGCGGGCGCGGCAACTGGTCCAGGCCGTGCGGGACGAGCGCGTCCACCAGGGCGGCATCGACGCCTTCCTGCATCAGTACGAGCTGTCCAGCAAGGAGGGCGTGGTGCTGATGTGCCTGGCCGAGGCCATGCTGCGCGTGCCCGATTCCTTCACGGTGGACAAGCTGATTGCCGACAAGATCGGCACGGCCGAGTGGGAGAGCCACCTGGGCAAGAGCGAGTCGCTCTTCGTCAACGCCTCGACCTGGGCACTGATGCTGACCGGCCGGGTGGTGCGCCTGGACCAGGGCGAGCGGGTCGACCTGGGCGGCTTCCTGCGGCGCATGATCCACCGCTCCGGCGAGCCGGTAATCCGCGCCGCCGTGCGCGAGGCCATGCGCATCCTCGGCCGCCAGTTCGTCATGGGCCGCAACATCAAGGAGGCGCTGAGCCGGGCGCGCGAGCTGGAGTCCCAGGGCTACCGCTACTCCTACGACATGCTGGGCGAGGCGGCGCGGACCATGGCCGATGCCGAGCGCTACTACGAGTCCTACGCCGAGGCGATTCGCGCCATCGGCCAGGCCGGCGCTGGCAAGGCGGTCAACGACGGACCGGGCATTTCGGTCAAGCTCTCGGCGCTGCACCCGCGCTACGAGTTCGCCCAGCGCGACCGGGTGCTCGGCGAGCTGGTGCCCAAGCTGAAGCGCCTGGCGGTGATGGCGGCCGAGCAGAACATGGGCTTTTGCGTCGACGCCGAGGAGGCCGACCGCCTCGACCTCTCGCTGGAGGCCATCGAGGCCGTCGCCTGCGACCCCGAGCTGAAGGACTGGCAGGGCTTCGGCCTGGCGATCCAGGCCTACCAGAAGCGCTGCTCGCGGCTGATCGACTGGCTGGCCGACCTTTCCCGCCGGGCCGGCCGGCGCCTCAACGTGCGTCTGGTCAAGGGCGCCTACTGGGACACCGAGATCAAGCTGGCCCAGGAGCGCGGGCTGGAAGGCTATCCGGTCTTCACCCGCAAGGTCTCGACCGACGTCTCCTACCTGGCCTGCGCCAAGAAGCTGCTGGCCGACCCGCAGGCCTTCTATCCGCAGTTCGCCACCCACAACGCCCACACCCTGGCCTCGGTGCTGGAGATGGCCGGCAACCGCCCGGCCGGCGACAGCTTCGAGTTCCAGCGCCTGCACGGCATGGGCGAGGCGCTCTACGACCAGATCGTCGGGCCCGACAAGCTGGACGTGCCCTGCCGCATCTACGCGCCGGTGGGCAGCCACGAGGACCTGCTGGCCTATCTCGTCCGCCGCCTGCTGGAGAACGGCGCCAACACCTCCTTCGTCAACCGCATTCAGGACGAGGCGCTGCCGCTGGAGGAGATCATCGCCGACCCGGTGGCGCGGGCCGAGCGGCTGGAGCGCGTGCCGCATCCACACATTCCGCTGCCGCGCGACCTCTTCAACGGCGAGCGGGCGAACTCGGCCGGCCTCGACCTCGCCGATCCCATCGTGGTCGCCCGCCTGGGCGAGCAGATGGAGCGCCACGCCGCCACGCCCTGGCGTGCCGCGCCGATCGTCGACGGCGCCGAGCAGGCCGGCGAGGCGCGGCCGGTGCTGGACCCCGCCGACCGCCGACGCCAGGTCGGCGAGGCGGTCTGGGCGACCCCGGAGCTGGCCGATAAGGCCCTGGCGCGCGCGGCCAAGGCGGCCGGCGCCTGGGACGCCACGCCGGCGGACAAGCGGGCCGAGATCCTGCGCCGCATCGCCGACCTCTACGAGGCGCACCACGCCGAGCTGATGGCGCTGGCCGTGCGCGAGGCCGGCAAGACCGTCGGCGACGCCCTGGCCGAGGTGCGCGAGGCGGTCGACTTCTGCCGCTACTACGCGGCGCGCGGCGAGGAGGCCTTCGCCGGCAGCCACCGCCTGCCGGGGCCGACGGGCGAGCGCAACGAGCTGCGCTATGCCGGGCGCGGCGTCTTCCTCTGCATCAGCCCGTGGAACTTCCCGCTGGCGATCTTCACCGGGCAGATCGTCGCCGCGCTGATGGCCGGCAACGCCGTGCTCGCCAAGCCGGCCGAGCAGACCAGCCTGATGGCGGCGACGGCGGTGCGCCTGATGCACCAGGCCGGCGTGCCGGGCGAGGTGCTGCATCTGCTGCCCGGCGACGGCGCGGCGATCGGCGGCCGCCTGGTCAAGGACCCGCGCGTCGGCGGCGTCGCCTTCACCGGCTCGGTCGAGACCGGCCAGGCGATCAACCGCGCGCTGGCGGCGCGCGAGGGGCCGATCGTGCCGCTGATCGCCGAGACCGGCGGGCAGAACGCCATGCTGGTGGACTCCACCGCGCTGCCCGAGCAGGTGGTCAAGGACATCGTCATCTCCGGCTTCCAGTCGGCCGGCCAGCGCTGCTCGGCGCTGCGCGTGCTCTTCGTGCAGGAGGAGGTGGCCAAGCGCACCCTCGACATGCTGGCCGGCGCCATGGCCGAGCTGCGCGTGTCCGACCCCGGCGATCTCTCGACCGACATCGGCCCGGTGATCGACGAGGAGGCGCGCGACATGCTGGTCGGCCACGACAAGGCCATGACCAACCAGGGACGGCTGATCGCCCGCGCGCCGCTGGGCGCCGGCAGCGAGCGGGGCACCTTCGTCGCCCCGGCGGCCTTCGAGATCGACTCCCTCAACAGCCTGCAGCGCGAGGTCTTCGGCCCCTTCGTGCACGTGGTGCGCTACCAGGCCAGCCGCCTGGACAAGGTGGTCGAGGCGATCAACGAGAGCCGCTACGGCCTGACCCTGGGGGTGCACAGCCGCATCGACTCCACCGCCGACTACATCGTGCGGCGAGCCAAGGTCGGCAACGCCTACGTCAACCGCAACATGATCGGCGCCGTGGTCGGCGTGCAGCCCTTCGGCGGCGAGGGGCTGTCGGGCACCGGCCCCAAGGCGGGCGGCCCCAACTACGTCAAGCGCTTCGCGGTCGAGCGGGTGGTTTCGATCGACACCACCGCGGCCGGCGGCAACGCCTCGCTGATGAGCCTGGACGAGGACGAGCTGCCGGTGTGAGCCGGCGCCGGGGCCGCCGGCGGGCGGCCCCGGCCTGCGGTCTTGCCGCCGGGTGCTCTCCGGCGCCTTTTTGAAATTGACACGCGTTCGCGACCTTCCCATTCTTGCGATTGCAAATCGCTCGCAATCTGGCGGGCGGGCAAGTGGCTTGCGGAGGCGCCGTGATCGTCTGTGTCTGCAACAACCTGAACGGCCGCAAGGTGGCCGAGGCCCTGGAGGCCGGGGCGTCGAGCTGCGCCAAGGTCTACCTCCACCACGGCGTGCGGCCGCAGTGCGGGCGCTGCCTCGCCACGGTGCGCGAGATGCTGGGTGAAGCCGGCAAATCTGGTAGCCTGCAGCGCCTGGGGGAACGGCCCGCCTGACCGCGCGGGCGCGTTCGCGACACGGCCCGGCGGGCCCGCGCAACGGGGCGGCAGACCTCGCCGAGCGCGTCACGCCGGGGCATCAAGGAACAGGGGAGAGATCCGTGAAGGGCGAGCCCAAGGTCATTGCCTTCCTCAACAAGGTGCTGGTCAACGAACTGACGGCGATCAATCAGTACTTCCTGCATTCGCGCATGCTCGCCGACTGGGGCGTCTCGGAGCTGGCGAGGAAGGAGTACGAAGAGTCGATCGAGGAGATGAAGCACGCCGACGAGCTGATCCAGCGCGTGCTCTTCCTCGAAGGTCTGCCCAACCTGCAGGACCTCAACAAGCTGCGCATCGGCGAGGACGTGCCGGAGATCCTGGCCTGCGACCTGAAGCTGGAAGAGCAGGCGATCCCCGACCTGCGCGCGGCCATCCAGCACTGCGAGGAAGTGCGCGACTACGTCAGCCGCGAGCTCTTCGAGCGCATCCTCGCCAACGAGGAGGAGCATGTGGACTGGCTGGAGACCCAGCTCGGCCTGATCGACAAGATGGGCCTCGAGCGTTTCCTCCTGCTGCAGTCCCGGCCCAACGCCACCGAGGCGCCGGATTAGCGCAGGTTGTGATCGTCTGGCCCCGCTGCCGCGGGGCCGCCGGTCTCGGACACTCCCGCTATGACGCGGTCTCGCGGCCGTGGCCTCTGCGCGTCAGGCCGCCTGCGGATGGGGCAGGGGGGAGAGGCGCAGGGGCCGCAGTCCGTTGCGCGCGTCGCCGGCCAGTTCCTCCAGCAGGGAGAGGGGGCTCGGCCAGGGCAGGCGCAGGCGGGCTGAGACCTCGTCGGCGTCGAGTGCGAGCTGCGAGTCGAACCTGCGCGCGAGCGCCCGCATGCGCCGGTTTTCGACCAGGCAGAGCATGGCGATCTCGCTGACGTAGCGGTTGCGGGCCAGGACCAGGCCGCGCCGCAGCAGCTCGCGGCCGAGGCCGCGGCCCTGGTAGGGCGCCTCCACGGTCAGGGCCAGCTCGGCCCGCCGGCCGGCCGCGGCAAACAGCCGCAGCTCGCAGACGCCGCGCAGCCGCCCGCCGACAAAGCAGCCGACGAAGAGGCTCTGCGACCAGTCGATCGCCGCGCAGTGGGCGCGCACGGCGTCGTCGCTGAGCTGGCCGCAGAACCGCAGGCGCCGGTCGCCCGGCGGCAGGCGCAGCAGGTGCGCGCGCAGCTTGGCGCCGTCGTCCGGACGCAGCTTGCGGAACTGCGGCGTGGCGCGCCAGGGGCGGCCGGGCCCCTGGGCGGCGGCAGGCAGGAGGCTGAACGTCTGGTGCATGGAAGATCTCCGCAGCGGGGGCTACGGGCATCTTCCTCCCGGGGCGGCCGAAGGTCTGGCGCTTCGGCCTTGCTGTGCTCGGATGTGTGTCCCCGGGCGCGGGGGAATCAAGGGGCGGGCGACGCCACCCTGGCGTGCGGCGCGGGCTTCTGGCGCTGGGCTCAGGCGCCGCGCTCAGGTGTCGGGCAGGAAGAACAGGTCGGTGTCCTGGGGGCGCGCGCCGGCGGCTGTGAGCAGGGCGTGGACCTGGCCGCGGTGGTGGGCCTGGTGGTTGAAGAGGTGCGCGATCACGACCCAGCGCGGCTTGGAGACCTCGCGGTTGGCGGCGCCCGAAAACCAGGTGAGGTCGCCGGCCAGGTCGGCTGCGTCCAGCCCGGCGGCCCAGGCGGCGATCTCGCCGTCCAGGCTGCCGCGCGCCGTCTTGTAGCTCTCCCAGTCGGCGGTCTCCGCGACCGACCGGGGGATCGAGGGCTGCTGCGGTTTGGGCAGGCCGGCCAGCCGGCTCATCCAGATGCGGTCGGCCCAGAGGAGGTGGTTCAGCGTCCCGGCGATGGAGCCGAAGAAGGCGCCGCGATCAGCCGTGCGCGCGGCCGCGTCCAGGCTGTCGGCGGCCGCGATCAGGCTCTCGTTCTGCCAGGCGTTGTAGCGCGCCAGCGTGCGGACGTAGTCGGGGGAGATCATGGGCGCGTCCTTCCGTCCTCGGTCGCGGGGCCGGAAGGTTAGAGCGCATTGCGACCGTATGGAACCGCGCAGCGGTGCCGCCGGTCGCGAGACACCGCGCTCCCTTTGACGTGTTGGAGCAGGGTCAGCCGACCGGAAGGGATCGCGTCGCGACTCCTTCAGGTCGGCATCGGCTCGAGCGGCAGCGACGGGGCGACGGCCAGCGCCGCCCCGTCACAGGTCACTTCCCGTCACAGGTCACTTGCAGCAGGCCTCGGACGCGGCCGGGCGGTCGCCGCCCGACTGCGGCGTCAGGCTGTCCTCGCCGTAGACCGTCGCCTCCCCGTGGGTCAGGAAGGTCTCCCAGCGCACGGCCTGGGGGTCGAACACCCAGGCCTTGTCGGAGTGGTGGTAGCAGCAGGTGGCGGGCCCCTCCGCGACCAGCTCCTCGCCGGCGGCGCGCAGGCGTTCGGAGATGTCGGCGAGCTCGGCCGCGGTCTCCACCTGGATTCCCAGGTGATAGTCGCCGGGCGCCTCGGCGCGCTGCGACAGGGAGAAGTTCACGCGCGGGTCCTCGAGCTGCCACTTGGCGTAGTCGCTTCTCACCAGCGTCGGCTCGGCCCCGAACAGGCGGGTGTAGAAGGCGACCGAGGCCGGAAGGTCGGCCACCGACAGGCCGATGTGGATGCGTTTCATGACAAGACTCCTGGTTTCGCAAGGGGACTCGTGGAGGGCGCCGGTCAGGCGGCGCAGCAGTCGGGACGGACGGCGGGCCGCCGCGCCGACGGGCTGCGCCACTGCGCCAGAAAGTGGACCTCGGCGCCGCGTCGGGCGGCGGCAGAGGGCGAGGTCCAGGCCGCGGCGAACGGACGCGTCGCCATCTGCTCTTCCGGCGTGCGGGCCACCAGTCCGGCGGCGACGGCCGGGATTTGATCGCGTTCGATGCCTAGGTCGGCGAGCAGCTCGGGGCCGAAGCGGCGCAGCTCGCGCTGGGTGGCGTGCCGTTCGCGCGCCTGGCGGAAAAGGTCGATCAGACGCTGCAGCAGGCGGCCGGGCGCTCCGGCGGGCGGTGTGACAGGGGGGTATGGCGCGATCATCGGGAACCTCCATCATTTCGATTATCATCGAACTATCTTGGGGCTTGTGTCAATCCCATTGTTCGACTAATTTCGAATCATGGAAAGCAAGCAGGCCATCGAGGCGCTCGCGGCGCTGGCGCAGGAAACCCGCCTGAACGTCTTTCGCATGCTGGTCCAGGCCGGTCCGAACGGGCTGGCCGCGGGGGAGATCGCGCGCCGTCTGGAGGTGCCGCCGGCGACGCTGTCGTTCCACCTGCGCGAGCTTGAGCGGGCCGGGCTGCTGCTGAGCCGCCGGCAGAGTCGGCAGATCCTCTATGCCACGCATTTCGACGGGATGCGCCGCCTGCTTGATTTCCTGATGCAGGATTGCTGTGCCGGCCATCCGGATATCTGCGGGATCGACGAGATCGCCTGCGTCGCCGGCCCCGCCAAGGAAGAGGCCGCCCGATGAGCGAGAGCCTGCGCAACGTGCTGTTCCTCTGCACCGCGAACTCCGCCCGCAGCATCCTCGCCGAGGCGGTCCTCAACCGCCTGGGGCAGGGCCGCTTTCGCGGCTACAGCGCCGGCAGCCACCCGAAGGGCGCGGTGCACCCCTATGCTCTCGACCTGCTGACGCGGCAGTCCTACCCGACCGCCGGCCTCGTCTCGAAGTCCTGGGATGTCTTCGCCACCCCGGAGGCGCCGAAGATGGACTTCGTCTTCACGGTCTGCGATTCGGCGGCCGCCGAGGTCTGCCCGGTCTGGCCGGGCCAGCCGATGAGCGCCCATTGGGGCCTGCCGGACCCGGCGGCGGCCGAGGGCAGCGAGGCGGAGAGGCGCCTGGCCTTCGCCGATACCCTGCGAATGCTCGAACAGCGCATCGGCATCTTCGTCAACCTGCCGCTCGCCTCGCTCGACCGGTTGAGCCTGCAACGGCGCCTGGACGGCATCGGGCTGTCCGGGCCCGTCGCGCTCAAACAGGGCGCCTGAGCCCGCCCATCCTCACGGAGTCTCCATGTCCGCCGACACCTCTACCGCCGGCGCCGCGCCCGGCGGCATCGGCTTCTTCGAGAAGTGGCTGAGCGTCTGGGTCGCCCTGGCGATCGGCGCCGGCCTGCTGCTCGGCAATCTGGCGCCGGCCTTGTTCGAGACCCTGGCCGGCTGGGAGGTCGCCAAGGTCAACCTGGTGGTGGCCGTGCTGATCTGGGCGATGGTCTACCCGATGATGGTGGCCGTCGACTTCGCCAGCCTGCGCCACATCGGCGACCGGCCGAAGGGGCTGGTCATCACCGTTGCCGTCAACTGGGTGGTCAAGCCCTTCACCATGGCGGCGCTCGGCGTGGTGTTCTTCGAAGTGCTCTTCGCCGACTTGATCGCGCCGGCCGACGCGCAGCAGTACATCGCCGGCCTGATCCTGCTGGGGGCGGCGCCCTGCACGGCCATGGTCTTCGTCTGGTCGCAGCTCACCCGCGGCGACGCGACCTATACGCTGGTGCAGGTCTCGGTGAACGACGTCATCATGGTCTTCGCCTTCGCGCCGATCGTCGCGCTGCTGCTCGGCGTGACCGACATCGCGGTGCCGTGGGACACGCTGCTGCTCTCGGTCGGGCTCTACGTGGTCGTACCGCTGATCGCCGGCTACGTCACCCGCCGCTACCTGACCGGCCACGCCGCGCGCGGGGAAAGCGGCGAAGCGGCGGTGCAGCGCTTCACCGCCGGGATCAAGCCGGTGTCGGTGCTGGGGCTGCTGGCGACGGTCGTCCTACTGTTCGGCTTCCAGGGCGAGACGATCCTGGCCCAGCCGGTCGTGATCGCGCTGATCGCCGTGCCGCTGCTGATCCAGTCCTACGGCATCTTCTTCCTGGCCTACGCCGCCGCCTGGGCCTGGCGCGTGCCCTTCAAGGTGGCCGCGCCCTGCGCCCTGATCGGCACCTCCAACTTCTTCGAGCTGGCCGTCGCCGTCGCCATCAGCCTGTTCGGGCTGAACTCCGGCGCGGCCTTGGCCACGGTGGTCGGCGTGCTGGTCGAGGTGCCGGTGATGCTCTCGCTGGTCGCCTTCGCCAACCGCACGCGCGGCGTCTTCCCGAAGAGCTGAGCACGGCGGCGGCGCCATTCCGGCGTGCGCGGCGGGCCTGGCGGCCCGGTCCGGCCGAGCGGCTTGCCAGGCCGGCCGCTGCGGGGCATGGTGCGCGCCGTCCAGCCCCTCCCCCGCGAGACCGTACTCTTTGCCGATGGATACCCCACAGCCCGAGCCGGCGGTTGCCGAAATCCTCGGATTCCTGACCCGTGGCTACCCCCAGACCGCGGCCGAGCGCGCCGCCAACCTGCTGGCCGAGCAGCCCGAGCATGCCGAGGCCCAGCGCCTGTACGGCGTGGCGCTGTTCCGCCTGCGCCAGCCCGACGCGGCGATCGCGGCCCTGACCCGTGCGGTGGAGCTGGCGCCGGACTCGCCCACGGCCGCCTGGGGACTGGCCGAGGCCCTGCAGTCGGCCGGCCGGCCGGCGGAGTCCGAAGCGGTGCTGTTGCGCCTGTTGGAGCGCCGTCCGGACGATGCGGTGGCGCTGGTCTTCCTGGCGCGCCTGCGCCTGGAGGCCGGCGAGACCGAGGCGGCCTACGACCTCGCCCGACGCGCCCTGGCTGCGGACCCGGAGGTGGAGGGCGGGCGCCGGCTGCTGGCGCTGCTCGCCTACCGCCGCGGGGCCCTGGCCGAGGCGGCCGAGCTGCTGCTGGCCTTGCGCGGCGCGGGCGAGGCCGATCCGGGCTGCCTGCTGGCGCGCAGCCTCTACGCCCTTGGCCGCAACGGCGAGCTGGCGAAGCTGCCGCCGGCGGCGGCGCCGGCCCAGCGCCACAACGAGGCGGTGCTGCTGGCGCTGGCCGCCTGGCGCGCGAATCGCCCCGAGGTGGCCGCCCGCGCCCTGGACCTGGCGGGGGAGGAGGCGGGCGCGCTGGCCGGCGAGACCTCGGTGCGGCCCTACGTCACCCTGGCCGACCTGCTGCGCCAGGTGTTGCGGCACCGCGCCGCGCAGCCGGCCCTCTACGAGGGCGAGGTCTCGGCCCTGATCGCGGTGATCGGCGATGCCCATGGCATCACCACCGGCCATCTGGTGGTGCCCTGGCGCGCGGGGCGGGCGCTGCTGCTGCCCGAACCGCTGCTGGAGGCGGCGCCGTCGGACCTGCTGGCCGAGACGCCCGGCCCGCTGCTGGCGGCCTTCCAGGCCGCCTTCGAGCGCCTGCCCAAGGGCGCGCAGCCGGCCGTCTGCCTGGGCGAGCTCGACCTGCGGCTGACCCAGGGGCTGTTCTCGCGGCTGCACGGCCGCAGCGAGACCGAGCTGCTGCGCCAGGTTCAGGAGCTGGCCAGCAAGCTGGCCGAGCTGGTCGCCGCCGAGGGACGGGCGCGCGGCGTCACGCCGATCCTGCTGACCCCGCCGGCCAGCAACGCGCCGCTGAGCCTGATCAAGGAGGCGCAGCGTGGCCGCTTCCTCGCCGCCCACAAGCGCTTCGCCGAGACCCTGCGGCAGGCCGCCGCCCGGCTGGGGCTGCCGCTGGTCGACCTGCGCGCCGTCACCCTCTCGGGCGAGCGGGTGCAGGCGCGCCACTACATCGACACCAACCACCTCTGGCCGGAGGCCGTCGTCGAGGCCTTCACCCGCCAGGCCGTTCTTCCGGAGCAAGGTTCCTCATGATTCCCCGCTACAGCCGGCCGGAGATGGCCGAGATCTGGTCGCCCGCCAGCCGCTACCGCATCTGGTTCGAGATCGAGGCCCATGCCTGCGACGGACTGGCCGCGCTCGGCGTCATCCCGCGCGAGGCGGCGGCGGCCGTCTGGGAGAAGGGGCAGCCCCTGCTCGACGGCTGGAGCGAGGCCGACACCGCCAAGGTCGAGGAGATCGAGGCGGAAACCCGCCACGACGTCATCGCCTTCCTGACCTACCTGGCCCAGGCGGTCGGCGAGCCGGCCCGCTTCGTACACCAGGGCATGACCTCCTCCGACCTGCTGGACACCACCCTGGCCGTGCAGCTCAGCCGCGCCGCCGACCTGCTGCTGGCCGACCTGGACCGCCTGCTGGCGGCGCTGCAGGCGCGCGCCGAGGAGCACAAGCACACGGTCTGCATCGGCCGCAGCCACGGCATCCAGGCCGAGCCCACCACCTTCGGCCTGAAACTGGCCGGGCACTACGCCGCCTTCGCGCGCTGCCGCGCCCGGCTGGAGGCGGCGCGCGCGGAAGTCGCCACCTGCGCCATTTCCGGTGCGGTCGGCACCTTCGCCAACATCGACCCCGCCGTGGAGGCGCACGTGGCCGCCAAGCTCGGCCTGACGCCGGAGCCGGTCTCCACCCAGGTCATCCCGCGCGACCGCCACGCCGCCTTCTTCGCCGCGCTCGGCGTGGTCGCGGCCTGCGTCGAGAACCTGGCGACCGAGATCCGCCACCTGCAGCGCACCGAGGTGCGCGAGGCGGAGGAGTACTTTGCGCCGGGCCAGAAGGGCTCCTCGGCCATGCCGCACAAGCGCAACCCGGTGCTGACCGAGAACCTGACGGGGCTGGCGCGCATGGTGCGCGCCTACGTCACGCCGGCGCTGGAGAACGTCACCCTCTGGCACGAGCGGGACATCTCCCACTCCTCGGTCGAGCGGATGATCGGGCCGGACGCGACCGTCACCCTGGACTTCGCCCTCAACCGCCTGGCCGGGGTGATCGAGAAGCTGCTGGTCTATCCCGAGGCCATGCAGGCCAACCTGGACCGCCTGGGCGGCCTGGTGCACTCCCAGCGCGTGCTGCTGGCGCTGACCCAGGCCGGCGTCAGCCGGGAGGAGGCCTACCGCCTCGTCCAGCGCAACGCCATGAAGGTCTGGGAGCAGGGCGCCGACTTCCTCGCCGAACTGAAGGCCGACCCCGAGGTGCCGCTGGATGACGCGGCGCTGACGGCCTGCTTCGACCTCGGCTACCACACCAAGCGCGTCGACGAGATCTTCGCCCGCGTCTTCGCCTGACGTCGATCGGGCAGAAAGACCGCTGCCGCAGCCCGACGCCAGAATGCGGCGTTTCGATCCGGCGACGGGCCAAGGCGGGGTAGGCGGGCGGACCCCGCTCTGGCCGGCACCCGCCGCGGCCTTCGGCCCAGCGGGTGGGGCTGGCGGGTTCTCTCGCCATGGGGGAAAAGCCCCTCTGTCTCTCCCAATTAAGTGGTAATTTCAACCAAAAGAGGATAGTATTTCCTTTTATTGCGCCCGAACCGAGTGGGTCGGTGGGCGGAAGCAGGGAGAGGAGCGCATGAGCACAGCCATCTGGACGGGGCTCTTGGCCGGGGCGCTGACCTTCGGTCTGGCCGGGGCGGCGCAGGCCGAGACCCAGGAGGGCAGCAGCAGCGTCACGCTGGACAAGATCTTCGCCGTCGAGCAGACCGGGTCGCCCGCGCCGGCCTTCGACTCCTTCTGCCGCGACGCCTTCGGCGACCGGCTGGGCAGCGAGGTGACGACCGACTGGCAGATCAACCCGCAGACCCTGATCATGATCGCGCAGTCCGAGCTGTTCGGCGCCTCGGTGCTGCTGCACCCGCTGGGGATTTCCGGCAGCTACGTCTTCATGTCCGACGGGGTGCCGGACAGCCTGGCGGAGATCGGCGTCGACCGCGTGATCTTCCATCTCAGCGAGGACTTCGACGACCCGGAGTCGGACGTGCTCTTCGACCTCGACGCGGCCTTCAACTGCCTGCTGTCCAACAAGGACATGGGGTAGGGCGGGGCGCGCCGGCCCGGGGGCGCCTTGTAGGGGGCGCAGCTCGCCAGGGCTCACCTTGCGAGAACTGACCTTGCGAGACTTCCGGGCCGGCCTCCGGTCTACGCCGGCCGCAGCCAGACCGCGGTGTCGTGGAAGACGGCGCCGCCGCGCGGGGCGCCGCTGTCGGCGCTGACCAGGAGGTTGACGCCGATCCCCTCCTCGAAGGCGGCGTTGGGCCAGATCGATTCGACCACCAGCACGTCGGGCTGCAGCCCGTCGAAGGGCCGCACCGGCAGCACCAGCGAGCCGCGCGCGTTGCCCAGGCGCGCCCGCTGCCCCTCCCTCAGCCCCAGCCGGGCGCAGGTCTCGGGGTGGACCAGCACCTCCGGCCGCTCCTCGCGCGCCTGCGAGCCCGGCGTCTCGGTGAAGCTGGTGTTGAGGTAGCTGCGCGCCGGCGCCGCCACCAGGCGGAAGGGCGTCGCGGCGTCGCCGCTATCGTAGACCCGCCAGTGGTCGGGCAAGAGCGGCATCTCCGCCCCGCCGGGCCCGAGCGGCGCCGCCAGGCCGCGCCAGTCGGGGGCGAAGCGGAAGCGGCCGTCCGGCTGCGGAAAGCCGTCCAGGAAGTGGGCCGCGTCGAAGGGCTCGGCGCAGTCGAGGCCGCCCATGGCGTGGACCGCCTCGGCCCCGGGATGGCCGGAGGCGCGGAAGGTGGCGTCGATCAGCTCCCAGGCGCTCATCGCGAAGCCGGGATGCGCGGCGCCGACCCGTTCGGCCAGGGCGCAGATCACCTCGTGGTTGGAGCGGCAGTCGTCGGGCGCCTCGATCACCGCCTTGGCCACCTGCAGGAAGGTGTGGCCGCTGGCGGTGTAGTAGTCGTCGTGCTCCAAGAACATGGTGGCCGGCAGCACCACGTCGGCCATCGCCGCCGTCTCGGTCAGGAACTGCTCGTGCACGGCGACGAAGAGGTCGTCGCGCGCCAGGCCGTCGCGGCACTTGGCGGACTCCGGGCAGACCACGGCGGGGTTGGTGTTCTGCACGAAGAGCGCGGTGACCGGCGGACCGTCGCCCAGGTCGCGGCGGTCGCCGGTGAGCACCGGGCCGAAGCGCGACTGGTCGAGCCAGCGCGCCGGCCGCGCGTCGCGCGCGTCCAGTCCCTCGATCAGGGTCTTGTCCAGGTGGTAGATCGCGCCGTTGCCCCAGAGCGCGCCGCCGCCCGCGACCCGCCAGGCGCCGGTGACCGCCGGCAGGCAGGAGACGGCGTGCAGGTTGGCGGCGCCGTTGCGCGCGCGCGAGAAGCCGTAGCCGACGCGGATGAAGCTCTTTTTCGTGCTGCCGTAGAGGCGGGCGAAGTCCTCGATCTGCGCCGCCGACAGGCCGGTGATCGGCGCCGCCCAGTCGGGGCCGCGCGCGGCGAAGTGCGCCTCGGCGGCGGCGTCCCAGTCGGTGTAGCGCGCCAGGTAGTCGCGGTCGGCCAGGCCGTCGCGCAGCAGCACGTGGACCACCGCGCAGGCCAGCGCGGCGTCGCTGCCGGGCTTGAGGGCGAGGTGCAGATCGGCCTGGGACGCCGTGCCGGTGCGGTAGGGGTCGACCACCACCAGCTTGGCGCCGCGGCCCTTGCGGGCCTTGGCAATGTGGGTCATCACGTTGACCTGGGTGGAGACCGGATTGCCGCCCCAGACCACCACCAGGTCGGACTGCGCGATCTCGCGCGCGTCGACGCCCTTCTTGGCGCCGACCCCGGCCAGCCAGCCGGACTCGGCCAGGGTGGTGCAGATGGTCGACCACTGGCGCGAATAGCCCTTGGCGTGACGCAGCCGCTCGATGCCGTCGCGCTGCACATGGCCCATGGTGCCGGCGTAGAAGTAGGGCCAGACCGCCTCGGGCCCGTGGCGCTGCTCGGCCCGCAGCAGCCCCTCGGCCACCAGGTCGAGCGCGGCCTCCCAGGAAATCTCCTCGAAGGCGGCGCGGCCGACGCCCTTGTCGCCGACCCGGCGCAGCGGCCTGGTCAGGCGCTCCGGGTGGTGCGCCCGCTCGGCATAGCGCGCCACCTTGGCGCAGATCACGCCGGCCGTGTAGGGGTTGTCGCGCCGCCCGCGCACCTTGCCGATGCGCCGCGCGTCGAGCAGCTCGACCTCCAGCGCGCAGGTGGAGGGGCAGTCGTGCGGGCAGACGCTGGGGGCCCAGGCTTGGGCGGAGGAGGCATCCAGGGGCATGGCGACAGGATAGGGCCGGCGCCGCCGGCGCCGCAATGCGCGAAACCGCGTGTCGGCCGTCCCCCGTGTCGGCCGTCCCCCGTGTCGGCCGTCCCCCCGTGTCGGCCGTCCCCCCGTGTCGGCCGTCCCCCCGTGTCACCCGCCCTTGGTCCGGTCCCGCCAGTCGGCCCATTCCGCGTCGGTCAGTTCCGACAAGAGGTTGAACTGGCCGGCGCCGGCCAGCCACTCGCCGCCGTCGATGGTCACCACCTCGCCGGTGACATAGCCCGCGCCGTCGGCCACCAGATAGCTCGCCAGGTCGGCCAGCTCGCGGTGGTCGCCGAAGCGCTTCAGCGGGATCTTGTCGTGCCACAGGCGGTCGATCCGCTGGTTGGGGATCAGCCGCGACCAGGCGCCCTCGGTCGGGAAGGGGCCGGGGGCGATGGCGTTGAGCCGGATGCCGTGCGGTCCCCATTCCACCGCCAGGCTGCGGGTCATGGCCAGCACGCCGGCCTTGGCCGCGGCCGAGGGCAGCACGTAGGCCGAGCCGGTCCAGGCATAGGAGGTGACGATCGACAGCACCGTGCCGGGCCGGCCCGCGGCGATCCAGCGCCGCCCGGCCTCCAGCGTGACGTAGGCGGTGCCGTGCAGGACGATGTTGACCACGGCGTCGAAGGCGCGGTGGCTCAGCGTCTCGCTCTTCGCCGCGAAGTTGCCGGCGGCGTTGTTGACCAGGATGTCGAGACCGCCCAGCCGTTCCCAGCAGGCGTCCAGCAGGGCGCTCACCTGGTCGGGGTCGCGGAGGTCGCAGGCCTGCCAGGCAACACGCCCGGGAAAGTCGGCCGCGAACTGGCCGGCGGTTTCCTCCAGCACCTCCGGGCGGCGGCCGCAGATCATCAGCCGGCCGCCCAGCTCCAGAAAGCGCCGGCCCATCGACTTGCCGAGGCCGGTGCCGCCGCCGGTGATCAGGATGCGCTTGTCGGCCAGCAGGTCGGTCTGGAACACCGCGGTCACCTCATTGGTCTGGCAGGGATCTTGGGACTGGCACGGGCCCTCCGGCCCGGTCAGCGCACGATTTCGGGGCCCATCAGGGTGGTGGGCAGGTAGGTCGACACCCAGGGCACGTAGGTGACGATGATCAGGAAGGTCATCAGGATCGCCAGCCAGGGCAGCGCCGCGCGCACCACCTGCAGCACCGACATGCCGGTGATTCCCGAGGTGACGAAAAGGTTCAGCCCGACCGGCGGGGTGATCATGCCGATTTCCATGTTGACCACCATGACGATGCCCAGGTGGATCGGGTCGATGCCCAGCTCGATGGCGATCGGGAAAACCACCGGCGCCACGATCAGCAGCAGGCCCGACGGCTCCATGAACTGTCCGCCGATCAGCAGCAGCAGGTTGACCACCACCAGGAACATCCAGGGCTGCAGCCCGGCCTGGACGAAGGTCTCGGTGATGACCTGCGGAATCCGCTCGGTGGTCAGCACGTGGGCGAACAGCAGGGCGTTGGCGATGATGAACATCAGCATCAGCGTCACCCGCGCCGCCTCGACCAGCACCTTGCGCGTGTCCGCATGCACGCAGCCGGGCAGGAAGCCGACCAGGGTGGCGAGGCTGTTGCGCAGCACCGCCGCCGGCAGGCCCTCGCCCGGATGGCGCCAGGGCACCTCCTTGAGCGGGCCGAGGTCGCGGTAGACGAAGACGGCGATCAGGAAGGAGTAGACGGCGGCCACCGCCGCCGCCTCGGTCGGGGTGAAGATGCCGCCGTAGATGCCGCCCAGGATGATGACGATGAGGAACAGGCCCCAGCCGGCGTCGGCCGCCGAGGCCAGCACCTCGCCGAAGCCCTGCCAAGGCTGCCGGGGCAGGCCGCGGCGCACCGCGGCGATGTAGATGCCGATCATCAGCATCAGCCCGGCCAGCGCGCCGGGGATCACCCCGGCCAGGAACATGCGCCCGACCGAGACGTCGGTGGCCGCCGCATAGACCACCATGACGATCGACGGCGGGATCAGGATGCCCAGGGTGCCGGCGTTGCAGATGACGCCGGCGGCGAAGTCGCGGGTGTAGCCGACCTGGCGCATGCCGGCGATGACGATCGAGCCGATCGCCACCACCGTGGCCGGCGAGGAGCCGCTGAGCGCGGCGAAGAGCATGCAGGCGAAGACGCCGGCCATGGCCAGGCCGCCGCGGAAGGAGCCGACGCAGGCGATGGCGAAGCGGATGATGCGCTGGGCCACGCCGCCGGTCGACAGGAAGGTGGAGGAGAGGATGAAGAAGGGAATGGCGAGCAGCGTGTAGTGCTCCATCGCCTCGAACAGCTTCAGCGCGATGGAGGCCAGCGAGTCGTCGCTGAACACCAGGATGATGGTCAGGCTGGACAGCCCGAGCGCCACGGCGATGGGCACGCCGAGCAGCAGCAGCAGCAAGACCAGCACGAACAGCAGAATGGATTCCACGCCCTCAGTCCCCCGACTTCATGCGCCGCCGGCCCGGCCCTCCGCCCGCCAGTCCGTCAGCCGACCTCAGCCCACCTCAGCTCACCTCAGCCTTGCGGCTCTTCGGCGCTGCGTTGCTTGGCCTGCTCGGCCATCTCCTCGGCCTCGTGACCGGCGATCAGGCGCGCGCGCCGGCCGGTGAGGATCAGCCAGAAGGCCTGGACGAAGCGGAACAGCAGCAGCGCCAGCCCCAGCGGCAGGGCCGCGTAGGGAATCCAGCGCGGAATCGGCACCTCCTCGTAGTCCGCGGCGCCGGACAGCAGCTCGACCAGCACCCGCGGCACGTAGAGGTCCTCGGTGGGAATGCCGATGCGGTAGATCTTGCTGATGTAGTCCCAGGCGCCGACCAGCAGGATCGCCGCGTAGGCGATGCAGCACAGGCAGGCGAAGAGCACCAGCAGCCGCTCGACGCGGGCCGGGAACAGCTTGACGAAGGCGTCGATACCCAGATGGCTGCCGATCTTGACGCCGTAGGAGATGCCGAGCAGCACCATCCAGGCGAAGCAGTAGGTGGTCAGCTCCAGCGCCCAGACGAAGCCGGAGTTGAAGACGTAGCGCAGCACCACCTGGACGAAGGTCACCAGCACCATGGCCGCAAAGAAGAAGGAGATCAGGTCCTCCTCGATGCGGTTGACGATCTGGCCGAGCTTGCTCACGGCCGCTGCCCCCGTTGTCGCTTGTTGTCGGCCGCTGCTGTCGGCCGCTGCTGGTCTCGGCCCCGCTGGCGCGGCCGTCCGCCAGGCTCCCGCCGGCGGCGGATGACGCCGCCGGCGGGGCCTCGCGCGGACCCGGGCGACCGCCTAGCTGCCGGTGTTGGCCGCCTGCGCCGCCTCGATGGTCGCGGCGCCGACGTCGTCCTCGAACTGCGCCCAGACCGGCTTCATAGCCTCGACCCACTTGGCCCGCTGTGCGTCGGACAGCGTGCGGATGGTGCCGCCGGCATCCAGGATCTTCTGCCGGTTCTCCTGGTTGATCTCGTAGGACATGGTGTTCCGCGTCTCCGTGACCTCCATCAGGATGCCGTGGAGCTGGTCGCGGACCTCCGGCTCGAGGCCGTTCCACCACTCGGCCGAGACGGTGACCAGGTAGTCGATGATGCCGTGGTTGGTCTCGGTGATGCCGTCCTGCACCTCGAAGAACTTCTTGGTGTAGATGTTCGACCAGGTGTTCTCCTGCCCGTCGACCACGCCGGTCTGCAGCGCGCCGTAGACCTCGGAGAAGGCCATCTTCTGGGGATTGGCGTCGAGCGCGCGGAACTGCGCCTCCAGCACGTCGGAGGTCTGAATGCGGAACTTCAGCCCCGCCGCGTCCGCCGGCTCCAGCAGCGGCCGGTTGGCCGAGAGCTGCTTCATGCCGTTGTGCCAGTAGGCCAGGCCCAGCAGGCCGCGGTCCTCCATGATGCCCAGCAGCTCCTGACCGGTTTCGCCGGCCTGGAAGCGGTCGACCGCGTCGATGTCGGCGAACATGAAGGGCAGGTCGAAGATGCGGTAGCGCTTGGTGTACTTCTCGAACTTCGACAGCGAGGGGGCGGCGAACTGCACGTCGCCGAGCTGCATCGCCTCCAGCACCTTGTCGTCGTTGTAGAGCTGCGAGTTGGGGTAGACCTCCAGGCAGGCGACCCCGTCCATCTCGCTGTTCACCCGCTCGGCGAAGAGCGCGGCCGCCTCGCCCTTGGGGTGGCCCTGGGCGGCGGTGACGTGGCTGAACTTGATGACCATCTCGCCGTCGTCGCACTGGTTCTGGGCCTGGGCCGGCGCGGCGGCGAGCAGGCCGAGCGCGGCGGTGCCGGCCAGCAGCGCCGCCAGACGGCGCGTCACTGTCAGTTTGCGTGTCATCGTCTCTTTGTCCTCCCTGATGAGGTCCTCGGCGCGTTGTCGCGTCTGGGAGCGGGGCGAACCCCTTTTTGGGGGATACGGTAGCAGCCGGGGCCGCAATCCACCAACAGGAACACCGGCATGATCGCTTCGCGCAGAGCGAGAGTCACGCGCGCGATTAGCCCGGCGGGCGGTGGTGGCCGAGGCTTGCTGCGTTGCCGAAAGCTTGCCAGCATTCGCCGGTGCCGGTCGGCGGGCGACTCGGCGGTCTGACGGGAGCGGCGGGTGACCTACTGCCTGGGGATCAAGGTCGAGGAGGGGCTGGTGCTGCTGGCCGACGGCCGCATCACCGTCGGCCAGCAGGTCAGCAACGCCCGCAAGGCCACGCTGCACGGCCCGGCAGAGGGCGACGGGCGTGGCGCCCAGGTGGCGATCATGACCTCCGGCCTGCGCTCCCTGCGCGACAAGACGCTGGCCTACTTCGACCGCGACCAGCGCCGCGACCACAAGCACGGCTTCGCCAGCATGCTGGAGGCGGTCAGCGTCTACGGCGCGGCGCTGCGCGTCGTGGCCGAGGAGGACCGCGAGGCGCTGGAGCGCTCGGAGCTGACCTTCAACCTGCACGCGATCCTGGCCGGGCATCTGCCGGACGACCCGGAGCCGGCGATGTTCCTGGTCTATCCCGAGGGCAACTGGATCGAGGTCGACGCTCGCACGCCCTACCTCTCGATCGGCGCCACAGCCTACGGCAAGCCGATCCTCGACCGCGCGCTCGACTTCCGCACGCCGCTGCGCACCGCCCTCAAGCTGGCCTACCTCTCCTTCGATTCGACCCGCTTTTCCTCGGCCGACGTGGGCTATCCGATCGACATGCTGACCTACGTCCGGGCCGACCGGCGCTGGCGCGAGGCGCAGTACGACTACGACGACCTGCGCGCCCAGCGGCAGTGGTGGAACGCGCAGATCACCGAGCTGGCCGCGCGCATGCCCGACGGGCCCTGGACCGAGGCGCTGCTGACCGAAGAGCAGCGGGCCCGCCTGAGTCTGGTGCGGCCGGAGTGAGGCGGCGGCCTGGGCCGGCCGGGGGCCGCACGGGCCGGCGCGATCTGCGTCGAAATCGCGCGCAGTTCGATCGCGAAATTTAAGCGAAAGCCCGCGATAAATAAGACATTAATCCTGTCTATTTGAGCGGGAACAGCAGCTCGCGGGCGATCGCCTCGATGTCTTGCGCCGCCGGGGTGTTGGGGTGGCGCACCAGCAGCGGGGCCTGGTGGCGGATCGCCTCGCGCACATGCGGGTCGCGGCGCACGATGCCGGCCAGCGGCGGCGAGATCTTGAGAAAGGATTCGCAGGCCTTGCGCAGGGTGCCGTAGGTGCGCTCGCCGTCGGCCTTGTCGGCGGCCATGTTGACCACCAGCCGCAGGTCGGCGCCGGGCCGGTTCATCGCCAGCAGCTTGATGAAGGCATAGGCGTCGGTCATGGCGGTCGGCTCGTCGGTCGTCACCACCAGGCAGGTCTGGGCGCGCGCGGCGAGGAAGCGCACGGTGCGCTCGATCCCGGCGCCGAGGTCGAGCAGCACCCGGTCGTAGCGGCCGGAGAGTTGGCCGAGGTCGGCCATCAGGCGGCCCAGGCGGGCCGGCTCCAGGGCGGCCAGGCTGCCCGAGCCCGAGCGGCCGGCGATCACCGAGAAGCCGCAGGCCTCCACCGTCTCGGCCGCCGTCTCCAGGGCGTAGCGGCCCTGCAGCACGCCGCCGAGGTCGTGGCGCGGCGTCAGGCCGAGCTGCACGTCCACGTTGGCCAGGCCCAGGTCGCCGTCGAACAGCAGCGCGCGCTGGCCCAGGCGCTCGAAGGCCGTGGCCAGGCCGATCGACAGCCAGGTCTTGCCGACGCCGCCCTTGCCGGAGGCGACGGCGATCATGTTGGGCAGCGGACCGTTGTGGGCGGTCGGCGTGCCGGCGGCGGCATCGAGCGGGCGGGCGAGGGTCATCGGAAGGTTCCCGTGGCGGGCAGGAGGTCGTCGTCGGCGAAGCTGTCGCGGGCGGCCGCGCCGGCCCAGGCCGGAGCCAGGAGCTTTGCCAGTCCGCGCGGCGTAAGGGGGCTGAGGCCCGAGCCCAGGCTGGGCGAGACGCCGCCGGCCATGAGGGAGAGCTGCGCGGCCTGCGCGGCGGCCAGCACGCCGCCGAAGCGGCGGGCCGCGTCCAGCCGGGTCGGGACGAACAGACGGGCGCCGATCTCGGAGAAGGCGAGCGCGGACTCCGCCGCCTCCAGGGCATCGCCGCCGGCGGGCTGCACCAGCAGGCCGAGGGCGTCGGCGGCCTGCAGGGCGCCGCTCAGCGGCGCCAGTTCCTCGGCCAGGAAGGGGTTGACGCCCATGGTGTCGATCACGATCAGCCGGCCGGGCGGCACCTTCTCCAGCACCCCGGCGAGCTGGGCCGGAGTCTCGGCGATCGACAGCGGACTGCCGATCGCCTTGGCGAAGGCGCTGACCTGCTCGCGCGCACCGGCGCTGACCGTGTCCATCGAGACCAGGTGGGTGGCGCGGCCGGCCAGGCGGGCGTGGGCGCAGAGCTTGGCGGCGGTCGCCGTCTTGCCGGCGCCCGGCGGGCCCATCAGCAGCAGCGGCGCCGCGCCGGTGTTGCCGGTCTTGCGGAAGGGCAGGGGCGCGAAGTCGAGCACCTCGGCGAGCGCGGCGGTCAGCATCTCGCCAGGCCCCGCGGCCCCGGCCTGGGCGCCGGCGTTGAGCAGGCGGTCGGCCAGCCCGTTCGGCACGCGGTGCGCCTCGAGCAGTTCCGAGAGATCGCTCAGCCACTCGGCGGCGACGCGCAGGTCCTGCTGCGGCGTCTCCGGCGCGCCGGGGTCGTCCTGCGCGGCCGTGACCTTGACGCTGCCGTCGATCTCCTGGGTCGAGAGGATCACCGACTCCTCACCGAGACGCTCGCGCACCAGCGCCATGGCCTCGGGCAGGGTCTTGGCGGTGAAGGTCTTCAGGCGCATGGGGTGGGCGGGTCCTTGCGGTGCGGGGGCATCAGATCTGGCCGACGGTCTTCAGCTTGGCCTTGGGGTGGATCTCGTTCTGGCTGAGAACCATGGTTTGCGGCCGGAACCGCTCGACGATCGAGCGCACATAGGGGCGCACGCCGGGACTGGTCAGCAGCGCCGGGCTCTCGCCCAGCATGGCCTGCCGTTCGAAGGTCTGGCGCACGGTGGAGATGAACTCCTGCAGCTTGGAGGGCGCCATCGCCAGGTGCTTCTCCTCGCCGTCGCCGATCAGCGCTTCGGCGAAGGCCTGCTCCCAGCCCGGCGAGAGGGTAATCAGCGGCAGCAGCCCGTCGTCGGCGGCGGCGGCGTTGGAGATCTGCCGGGCGATGCGCGCGCGCACATGCTCGGTGATGTGCAGCACGCTGCGGGTGTAGCCGCAGGCCTCCTGAATGCCTTCGAGGATGGTCGGCAGGTCGCGGATCGAGATGCGCTCGCCCAGCAGGTTCTGCAGCACCCGCTGCACGCCGCCGACCGAGATGGTGTTGGGGATCAGGTCCTCGACCAGCTTCTTCTGGTCGCCCTCCAGCTCGTCCAGCAGCTTCTGGGTTTCGGCGTAGGACAGCAGCTCCGCCATGTTGTCCTTCACCACCTCGGTCAGGTGGGTGGTGATCACGGTGGTCGGCTCGACCACGGTGTAGCCGCGGAACAGCGCCTCCTCGCGCGCCGCCTCCTCGACCCAGAGGGCGGGCAGGCCGAAGGTCGGCTCCACGGTCTCCTCGCCGGGCAGGGTGATCTGGTCGCCGCGCGGGTCCATCACCAGCAGGTGGCCGGGCCGCAGCTCGCCGGCGCCGGCCTCGATCTCTTTGATCCGGATCACGTAGCTGTTGGGCGAGAGCTGCAGGTTGTCCTGAATGCGCACCGACGGCAGGACGAAGCCGGCCTCCTGGGCGAGCTGACGGCGCAGTCCCTTGATCTGGTCGGTCAGGCGGCGGCCGCCCTCGGCGCTCAGCAGGCTGAGCAGGCCGTAGCCCAGCTCCAGGCGGATCTGGTCGATCTGCAGGGCCTGGGCGATCGGCTCCTCGGCGGCCGGCTCGGGCGCGGCGGCCGTGGCCTCGGCCTCGGCGCGCTCCTGCTCCTGGGCGCTGTTGCGCTGGTACAGCAGCCAGGCGGCGCCGCCGCTGACCAGCGCCAGGATGACGAAGGGCAGGAAGGGAATGCCCGGCAGCAACGCCAGGGCCAGCATCAGCACGGCGGCGAGGGCCAGCGCCTTGGGATAGCCACCGAGCTGGCTGAACAGCGCCTCGTCGGCCGAGCCGGTGGAGGCGGCCTTGGAAACCAGCAGGCCGGCGCCGGTGGAGACGATCAGGGCGGGGATCTGCGAGACCAGGCCGTCGCCGACGGTCAGTACGGTGTAGTTCCGCGCCGCCTCGCCGAAGCTCAGCTCCATCTGGGCGACGCCGATGACGATGCCGCCGATGATGTTGATGAAGGTGATCAGAAGGCCGGCGATGGCGTCGCCGCGCACGAACTTCGAGGCACCGTCCATGGCGCCGTAGAAGTTGCTTTCGTCCTCCAGCTCCTTGCGGCGGCGGCGCGCCTCGTTCTCGTCGATCAGCCCGGCCGAGAGGTCGGCGTCGATGGCCATCTGCTTGCCCGGCATGGCGTCCAGGCTGAAGCGGGCCGAGACCTCGGCGATGCGCCCCGAGCCCTTGGTGATGACCATGAAGTTCACGATGATCAGGATCGCGAAGACGATGATCCCGATCACGAAGTTGCCGCCCATCACGAAGTTGCCGAAGGCTTCGATGACGTCGCCGGCGGCGTCGGTGCCCTCGTGCCCGTTGCTGAGGATCAGGCGGGTCGAGGCCAGGTTGAGCGACAGGCGCAGCATCGTGGCGATCAGCAGCACCGTCGGGAAGGAGCTGAAGTCCAGCGCCCGGTTGATGAAGAGCACGACCATCAGCACCAGGACCGAGAAGGTCATGGAGATGGCCAGCGACATGTCCAGCAGCCAGGACGGCATGGGCAGGATGAGCACCACCAGGATGCACACCACGCCCAGCGCAAGCGCCACGTCGCCGTGCTTCATCGCCTCGCTGAGGCCGCCGGCAAGCCGTCCGCCCCCCAGCAGCCGGCTGGCAACACCGCCCGATTCGCTGGTTTCCGCCATCGTCGTCCGCCCTAGACCCTGTCCGTGCTAGCTGTCCGACCTCAACCGACCGAACGGGCCTCGCTCTCGCCCGGCATGGGCACCGGGATGCCCTCCTGGGTGTAGAGCTTCAGCTTGTTGCGCAGGGTGCGAATGGAGATGCCCAGGATGTTGGCCGCGTGGGTGCGGTTGCCCAGGCAGTGCTCCAGCGTGTTGAGGATCAGGTCGCGCTCGACCTCGGCCACCGTCTTGCCGACCAGGCCGCCGGCGCCGGCCTCGCCCTCCTGGCCCTCGCCGGCGCCCGCAGCGCCGGATTGGGCGGCGGGGGCGAGCGGGGCGGGACTGCCGGTCACGCTGGACGCGGCGGAGGCGGCGCGGTGGGCCGCGTCCTCGCGCGCCAGCTTGCCGCCGGTCAGGACCACCGACTCCGGCGTGATCTTGCCGTCGCGCGCCAGCAGCACGGCGCGGTGCATGGTGTTCTCCAGCTCGCGCACGTTGCCGCGCCAATGGTGGCCGGACAGCACCTCGCGCGCCTGCGGCGTCAGCAGCGGCTTGGGCACGCCGTTGGACTCGCTGTACTTGCGCACGAAGTGGTCGGCCAGCACCTGAATGTCCTGCGGCCGCGCGCGCAGCGCCGGCATCTCGACCGCCACGACGTTGAGGCGGAAATAGAGGTCCTCGCGGAAGTTGCCGTTGCGCACCTCCTCCTCCAGGTCGCGGTTGGAGGTGGCGAGCAGGCGGATGTCCACCTTGATCGGATGGGTGCCGCCGACGCGGTCGATCTCGCGCTCCTGAATCGCGCGCAGCAGCTTGGCCTGCAGGCGCGGATGCATCTCGCTGATCTCGTCGAGCAGCAGGGTGCCGCCGTCGGCCTCCTCGAACTTGCCGATGCGTCGGGCCAGAGCGCCGGTGAAGGCGCCCTTCTCGTGGCCGAACAGCTCGGACTCCAGAAGGTTCTCGGGGATCGCCGCGCAGTTGACGGAGACGAAGGTCTTGGAGGCGCGCTTCGACTTGGAGTGGATGTAGCGGGCCATCACCTCCTTGCCGGTGCCGGACTCGCCGGTGATCAGCACGCTGGCCTGGCTGCCGGCCACCTGCTCGGCCAGGCGCAGCACCTCGGCCATCTGCGGGTCGGCATAGATGAAGGTGGTGGTCTCCTCGGCGACCGCCGCCAGCACCGCGGCGATCAACTCGGCGTCGGGCGGCAGCGGCACGTATTCCTTGGCCCCGGCGCGGATCGCCGCGGCGGCCTTTTCCGGGTCCGCGCGCACGCCGCAGGCGATCACCGGGATGGCGATGCGCTCGCGCTCCAGGGCCTTGACCATGCCGGCGACGTCGAGGCCGACGTCGATCATCAGCAAGTCGGCGCCCTTGCCGGCGCGCAGGGTCGCCATCGCCTGGTCGACGTCGTCGACATGCGCGACCTTGGCGCCGCGATCGAGTGCGATCTTGCCGGCGCTGGCGATGTAGCCGTCCAGGCTGCCCACGATCAGTAGACGCATCGTCCCGTCACTCCTTCACGGACCGGCACCCGGCGGCGCTGCGGCCCACTCTCTAATCTTTGCGGTTCAGTCGAAGTAGGTGACCCGCTCTGCCGGCGGCAGAAGCGTGTTGAAGACCATTTCCAGCCGGCGCGGGTTCTCCTGCCGGCTGATCGAGGCGGCGCCCAGGGCGTAGAGCTGCATGACGGTCCGCTCGGCGCCGGAGTTGCGGTCGAGTTTGCTGGCCAGCGGGTTGAAGACCATGTTGGCCAGGATCGCGCCGTAGAAGGTGGTCAGCAGGGCCACGGCCATGGCCGGGCCGATGGTGCTGGGGTCCTCGAGCTGGCCGAGCATCTGCACCAGGCCGACCAGGGTGCCGATCAGCCCCATGGCCGGGGCCACCTCGCCGGCGCGGCGCAGCACGCCGGCGGAGCGCTGGTGGCGCTGGCTGGTCGCCTCCACCTCCTGGGTCAGGATGCGCTCGACCTCTTCGCCGGGCGTGCCGTCGACCACCAGCGTCATGGATTTGTGCAGGAAGCGGTCGGCCTTCAGGCTGTCGAGCTCCTGCTGCAGCCCCAGCACCCCCTTGGAGCGCGCCTGCTCGGCCAGGTTCAGCATGCGCAGGGCCGCGTCGCGCGGGCGGTCGACATGGTAGAGGATCGCGCGCAGCATCACCGACTGGGCCTTGATGACCTCGCCGAAGGTGTAGCTGATGGTGGTCACCATGAAGGTGCCGCCCAGCACGATCAGCAGGGCCGGGGCGTCCAGGAAGGAGCCCGGGGAGCCGCCCAGCGCCATCGCCGTCACGATCAGCGCGAAGGCGCCGACGGCGCCGAGGATGGTGGCGAAGTCCAGGCTCGGCTTGGCGGGCTGCAGCGCCGGCGGCGCCATGCGGCCGGCACCGCTTGCGGCCGCCTGTCCGGTACCCTGGGTGGCTTCGACGTTGGCCATGGAAGCTGGCGTCCCTTGCTCCTGCGTCGCGCGCGCTGCGCTGCTAGCTGCGGTCCATCTTGATGATCTCGGTCATGGTCACGCCGAGGCGGTCCTCCACGACCACCACCTCGCCGCGCGCGACGAGACGGTTGTTGACGTAGATGTCGATCGCCTCGCCGACCTTGCGGTCGAGCTCGACCACCGCGCCGCGGCCGAGCTTGAGAAGCTGGCTGACCTGCATGGTGGACTTGCCCAGCACGGCGGAGACCTGCACCGGGATGTCGTAGACCGCCTCCAGCTCGCGCGCGTTGGTCGGCGGCTTGTCGGCGCCGGACGGCAGGCCGCCCTCGTCCGGCTCGGCCGGCGCGGGCTGGTCGTCCAGGTCGGTCAGTTCGAGAGACTCGTCGTCGGCCATGTCTTAGCCCTCCTGGGTTTCGCCCGCCGACCCGGACGGCGCGGCGGGAGCGTCAGCCGGCGCCGGGCTCGCGCCCAGCGCACGGTCGAGGATGTCGTCGAGGTCACGGAGCAGCGTGGCGGTGTCGCGCTCGGCGCCGCCATCGGCCCACTCCACGCGCAGGTCGCCGGCGGTCAGCTCGGGTTCGCTGAGCAGCACCACCTTGCCCTCGAAGCCGCTGCGCCGGGTCAGGTCGCCCAGCCGGCCGTCCAGCGTGTCGTAGAGGTCGTCGGCCACCCGCACCACGACCCGCGGTTCTTCGCCCAGGCGGGTCAGGCAGTCGGCCAGCAGCGCCTCGACCTCCTCCAGGCCGTGGCGCGCGGTCACCACAGGGCAGAGCTTGCCGAGGGCGGCACGCAGCACGGTCAGCGCCAGTTCGCGCGCCTCGTCGGCGGTCTGGGCGCGCTGGTCGAGCAGGGCCTGCAGGCGCTGTCCGACAAGAGTGAGCGCTTCGGCGGCCAGGTGGACCCCGGCCTGCTCGGCCTCGCTCTGTCCGGCGGCGCGGCCCTCCTCGAAGGCGGCCTGGCGGGCGGCCGCCTCCCCCTCGGCGCGGCCGGCCGCGAAGCCTTCGCTGCGCGCCTGCTCCAGGTCCTCGGCACTGAAGCCCGGGTCCGCCTCGCGCGCCTGGCTCGGGGCGGCCGGCGCGGCGCCGGCACCACGCTCGGGTGTCTCCGCCGCCGGCTCGCCGGCGTCGAAGTTGGTGTCGAAGAGGAATTTGCGCACCGCCGTCATGGTCGCTGTCCCGTCCCGCGCGCCCGCCTAGTAGACCAGCTCGTCGTCGCCCTTGCTGTCGGCGATCACGATGTCGCCGCGTGCGGCCATGTCCTTGGCGAGCTGCACCATGTAGAGCTGCGCCTCGTCGACGTCGCGCAGGCGCACCGGCCCCATCGCCTGCATGTCCTCCTTCATGATCTTCGCGGCGCGCTCGGACATGTTCGAGAAGAAGAGGTCGCGCAGACTCTCCGAGGCGCCCTTCAGGGCGCGCGCCAGCTTGTCCTTGTCGGCCTCGCGCAGCATGGTCTGGATGCCGCCGCCGTCGAGCTTGCCGAGATCCTCGAAGGTGAACATCAGCGCGCGGATGCGCTCGGCCGCGTCGCGGTTGCGCTCCTCCAGCGCCCCCAGGAAGCGCGACTCGGTGTTGCGGTCCAGGCAGTTGAAGATCTCGGCCATGAGCTCGTGGCTGTCGCGCCGGTTGGTGCGCGCCAGGTTGCTCATGAACTCGTTGCGCAGCGTCCGCTCGACGTCCTCCAGCACCTCGCGCTGGACCGCTTCCATGCGCAGCATGCGCATCACCACCTCGAGCGCGAAGGGCTCGGGCAGCAGCGCCAGCACGCGCGCGGCATGCTCCGCCTTGATCTTGGAGAGCACCACCGCGACGGTCTGCGGGTACTCGTTCTTCAGGTAGTTCGCCAGGACGTTCTCGTGAACGTTGCCCAGCTTGTCCCACATGGTGCGACCCGCGGGGCCGCGGATCTCCTCCATGATGTTGTCGACCCGATCCTTGTCGAGCACCTTGAGCAGCAGGCGTTCGGTCGAGTCGAAGTTGCCGATCAGCGAGCCGGTCGAGGAAATCTGGTCGGCGAACTCGACGAACAGCCGCTCGACCACCGGCGCGGCGACCGTGCCCAGGCTCGCCATGATGCCGGAGATCTCCTTGATCTCCTCGTCGTCGAGCATGGTGAACAGGCGCGCGGCGTTCTCCTCGCCGATGGCCATCATCAGCAAGGCGGCCTTCTCGGGCCCGGTCAGGGTGCGGAAGTCGTCGCGGACGCGCAGGGCGGTACCGGCGGCAGCCATGATGAATCAGGTCTCCTGGTAGAGCCAGTTGCGCAGGATCGCGACGGCCTCTTCGGGATGCTTCTCGACGATCTCGCCGATCTTGCGGACCGAGGAGGCGCGCACCCGTCCGTCGACGCGGTTGATGTCGATGAGCTGTTCGAGGTCGTGGCTCTCCTCGTCCAGCTCGGGCTGCGACACGCCGGTCTGCTGGGCCACGGCCACGCCACTGCCGCTGCCGCCGCCACCGCCGCCGCCCAGAATCGAGCGGTTCTGTCCGCCTGCCGTCGCCGGCAGGCCGCCGCCGGCCCCAACGCCGGCCCCGGCGCCGGCGGGCACCGGCAGATTGCCGCCCTGGCCGCCCAGCTCGCCCGCCAGAATGCCGCCGGCGTCGCCGGCCACGGCCGGCCCGCGCTCGAGCAGGCGGCCGACCAGCGGCTTGACGACCAGCAGCAGCACCAGCACGGCGACCACGCCCAGGACGATCAGCTCGGCGATGCGCAGCAGATCCTGCTGATTGATGCCGAGGAAGCTGTCGACGCCGGTGCCGCCCACGCCGGCGGGCACCATGTCGGCGAAGGGCAGGTTGGCGATCTCCACGCTGTCGCCGCGCTCGGCGTCGTAGCCGACGGCGGAGCGGGCGAGCGCGGCGAGCTGGTCGAGCTCCTCCTGGGAGCGCGGCTCGAAGGTGATCTCGCCTTCGGGCCCCTCGACCCTCTCGCCGTTGACCAGAATGGCGACCGACAGGCGGCGGATCTGCCCGGTCTCGCGCACGTGGGTCTTCACCACGCGGCTGATCTCGTAGTTGACCGTCTCCTCGGTGCGCTGGCTCAGGCTGTTCGAGCCGGCCGCGGCGGCCGGGTCCTGCAGGCCCGGGTCGGGCAGGTTGTTGCCGACGGTGACCGCGGCGTCACCGCCCTCGCTG
Source organism: Algihabitans sp. (assembly GCA_965233705.1). Taxonomy (GTDB): domain Bacteria; phylum Pseudomonadota; class Alphaproteobacteria; order Kiloniellales; family DSM-21159; genus Algihabitans. Next base: position 358,931 of record CBDDTF010000003.1, read on the forward strand.
TCCTGGGAGGACTCCTCGATGACCTGGGTGGAGCGGACCACCTGGCTGTCGGGGTCGTAGATCTCGCTGTTCTCGGTGATGCGGTCGAAGTCCAGCTCGACCGACACCTCGGCGCGCACGTTGCCCGGCCCGACGGAGCGCTCGAGCAGCGACTCGACCGCGTTGGCCAGGCGGTTCTCCATGTTGACGCGCATCTCTTCGGCGGTCGTGGCGAGCTGCTCCGCGCCCTCGCCGTCGCTGCGGCGCGCCAGCAGGTTGCCTTCGTCGTCGACGATGGACACGGCGCCGGGCGCCATCTCGGGCACCGCCGAGGAGACGAGCTGCTGGATGGCGCGGATCTGCTGCGCCGAGAGGCCGCGGTTGCCGACCAGGCTGACGACGATCGAGGCCGAGGGGTCGCGCCGCTCGCGGCTGAACAGCTCGCGCTCGGGCAGGACGAGGTGGACCCGCGCCGAGCGCACGCTGGAGATCGAGGAGACCGAGCGGGCCAGCTCGCCCTCCATGGCGCGCTTGTGCCGCAGATTCTGCTCGAAACTGGTGCTGCCGAAGCCGTCGGCGCCGTCGAACAGCTCGTAGCCCATGGAGCCGCCGGTCGTCAGGCCCTGCTCGGCCATGGTCAGGCGCAGGCGCGCGACCTGGTCCTCGGGCACCAGCACGCGGCTGCCGTCGCGCGACAGCTCGTAGGGCACGCCCATGGACTCCAGGGTGTTGACGATCTGGGCGCTGTCGGCCTGCTCCAGCTCGCCGTAAAGCAGCGCCATCTCCGACTGCGAGAGGCGGCCGGTGAAGTAGATGAAGAAGGCCAGGATCGCGGCCCCGACTCCGGCCATCAGGGCGAGGCGGGCAGGGCCGAGGCTGCGCAACGTTTCGAAGAAGGCGTTCACGGGCGTTACCGTCCTGGTCGCTCAAGGTCGGACCCGGCCGGGCGAACCCTCTTGCCCGCGAAGCAGGTGTGCCTCGCGTCCCAGCCGATGGAGGCACGCTAGGGCTCGGCTGGTTTAAGCGTCGTTAATGCGGGGGAAAAACTTGCCTATCTGGCCCCGGTGCTGGGCAGAAATTGCCGCCCCGGTCGGCGGAGGGCGGGAGGCCTGGCGGCGGCCTGCCCGCACCTCCTCTTGTCCGCGCCGCCGAGGGCCCGCGGCTCCGACGCTACTCGGCGGCCTGGAAGCCGAGCGTGCCGTCGTCACTCTCGGCGTTTCCCTCCGGACGGCGGTAATCCTGCAGCCGGGTGGTGCGCAGACCGCGCACGCCGTGGCGGTCGATCAGGCGCTGCCAGGAGAGAAACTCCTCCATCGACAGCTTGTAGCGCTCGCAGGCCTCTTCCAGGCTGAGCAGGCCGGCGCGCACACCGGCGACCACCTCGGCCTTGCGGCGGATCACCCAGCGCTTCGTGTTCGGCGGCGGAAGGTCGTCAAGCGTCATCGGCTGCCCGTTGGGCCCGATGGCGACAGCCGGCCTACCTGGACGGTCGTTCGACATTGTACGGCAATCCTCGTCTTCGCAACGTCCTTTGCGATGGCCACCAACGCTAGGCCCCGCGCTTTAAAAAAGACCTAAATCCAATAGTTAAGCCAAATCCCACCGAACCACCCAGGGGCGAGACGCACAACCGGCCCGATCGGGGAGCGTCACGCGTCCGCGATCGGGCCGGCGGGGACCCCGGGCCAGGCCCGGAAGGCGGCGGCGGCAAGCCTGGAGGCAGCGCCCGCCCCGCCCGTCGGGCGGGGGCGAGGCTGCGCGCGCCAGGCTAGCGGCGGATTCGGATCAGCTCCTCCAGCATCTCGTCGGCTGTGGTGATGATTTTCGCGCTCGCCGAGTAGGCGCGCTGGGTGATGATCATGTCGGTGAACTCCTCGGCCAGGTCGACCGTGGACGACTCCAGGGCGCTGGGCGCGACCTTGCCGGAGCCGCCGCTGTTGGCCTCGGACAGCACGTAGTCGCCGGAGCGGTCGGTCTGGATGAAGGCGTTGCCGTCGCGCGCCTCCAGGCCGTTGGGGTTGGAGAACATGGCGATCGGAAGCTGATAGATCGGGCGGCGCTCGCCGTTGTCGAACAGCGCGGTCACGACGCCGGCCTCGTCGATCGCCACGCCGGTGTACTGGCCGAAGCGCACCCCGTCCTGATCGAGCACCGAGATGGTGTAGTCCTCGCCGAACTGGGTGATGCCGTCGGTCTCGCCAATGGTGCCGGCGTCGATGCCGATCGTCTGGTTCGACGCGCCGGAGGCGAAGCCGCTGATCGAGATGTCCGGCAGCGTCATGGCCGAGGGCGCGCCGTCGACGAAGGTCATCGACCCGCTGTAGCTGGTCAGCGCTGCCATGCCGGCGGCGTCCAGGCTGTCGGTGGTGGTGCCGGCGCGCGTCATGCCGGTAATCGAGACGTCCCAGGCGTTGGCGGCGCCCTTCTGGAACTCCAGGGTCAGGTCGTGGGCGTTGCCCAGCGAATCGTAGATCTGGATCGTCACGTCGTGGGTGTCGCCCACTGCGGCGGTCGAGGGCAGGTTGATCCGCAGGTTCATGTTCTGGGTCGGCGTGGCCGCGCCGGAGAGGTTGGCGACGTTGACCGTCTCCACGCTGGTCAGCACCGAGGTGTTGCCGATCGGGTCGCCGGCGGCGTCGAGCGGCCAGCCCTGCAGGTAGTAGCCGGCGGCGTTGACCAGATTGCCCTGGGCATCGGCGCGGAAGTTGCCGGCGCGGGTGTACATGAACTGGTTGCCGGCGGCCGGATCGGCGGCCTGGTTGACCACGAAGAAGCCCTTGCCGGCGATCGCCATGTCGGTCGCCGAGGAGGAGGCCTGCAGCAGGCCCTGGCGGTCGATCTGCGCCATGGGCATGGAGCGCACGCCGCCCGGTGTGTAGGTCGTGCGGCTGGCCGACTCCGTCACCAGCGTCTTGAAGGCGGCCGAGGTGTTCTTGTAGCCGATGGTGTTCACGTTGGAGATGTTGTCGGAGATCATGCCCAGCGCGTTGGACTGGGCTGCCAGGCCCGAGACGCCGGAATACATAGCGCCGTAGATGCTCATCTCTCAGGGCTCCTTGCGATATCCTGCTGGATCAGGTGGCGGTGTTGGAGGAGCCCTGGGCGGGCTCGCGAATGGAAATGATGTCCTCGAGCGGCACCTCGGCCCCGCCCAGGTCGAGGTAGGTGGTGCCGTCGAGGCTGCGCACGGACTGGACGCGGCCTTCCGTGCGTCCGGCGGTGCCGACCTCCTCGCCGGCCGCGTCGACCGCCGAGACGATCACCTGGTAGGTGCCGGCCGCCACGGCGTTGCCGTTCTCGTCGCGCCCGTCCCAGTCCAGCTCGTGCGCGCCGCCGCCAACGGCGCCGCGCAGCTCGCGGACCACCACACCGTCCTTGTCGACGATCTTGATCTTGGTCTCCGCCGCGTCGCGCGCCAGGGCATAGGTCATGTTGGCGCCGTCGTTCAGGCCGTCTTCGCCGATCGTGACGAACTCGCCGAAGACCTCGACGTCCTTGCCGATGAACCCGACGGCCTGGGCGGTGCTGTTGAACCTGTTCTGGGTGAGCAGCTCGTCGAGCTTCTTGGTCTGCGCGATCGACTGCTCGACGTTGGTGAACTGCACGAGCTGCTCGGTGAACTTGGTCGAGTCCATCGGCGACAGCGGGTCCTGGTGCTGGAGCTGGGTGGTCAGCAGGGTCAGGAAGTTGTCGAAGGTCTCGTCCAGCTTCTTCTGGCTGGCCGCGGCATTGCCGCCGCCGGTGCCGGGAACGCCGAGGGCGCCGTTGACTTCGGTCATGCTGGTCTCCTAGATCCGCAGGTCGACGCGGCCGTCGCCGGCGGTGGCCCCGCTCTCGGGCGCGGGCGGTGCGGTCCCGGCGGCGGGCTCGCTCGCGGGCGTGGCGTCGCCGCCGAAGCCGCCGCCGCCGCCCTCGCCGAAGTCCTGGCTGGCGAAGCTGCCGCCCTGGCCGCCGCTGTCCATCTCGAAGCTCAGACTGGTCTGGCCGGGTTTGAAACCGGCGTCCTGCAGCGCGCGCTCCAGGCTGCGCGCGTCGCGCTGCAGCAGGTCGAAGGTCTCGGGGCGCTCGACCGAGACCACCGCCCGGACGCCGCCGTCGGACTGGAACTCCAGCTTGACGTCGACGCGCCCGAGTTCGGCCGGGTTGAGCTTGATTTGGATGCGATCCTGGCCGGCCGCGGCGGCCTTCTGGATGCGCACCGCGACCTGGTCGACGGCCGGCTGCGCGGCGCGCCCGCTGGTCGCGGCGGGCTTGGGCGCGGCGGCGGACTCGCCGCGGCCGGCCTGGCCGCTGCCGGTTGCGCCGCTCATGCCCTCGCCGCCGGGCAGGGACGCGGTCTGCGCCGCTCCGGCCGCGCCGCTCGCCGCCTGGCTCACGCCGCCGACGGCCAGCGCGGCGCTCCGGCCGCCGTTCTGCGCGCGCTCGCTCGCCTGGGCGGCGAGCTGGGCGGCCTGGGCCGGACCCGCCTGTCCAGGCAGGTCGCTCTGGCCGCCGGCGCGCTGCGCCGCGCTCTGGGCTGGGCCGGCCAGTGCCTGCCCGCTCTGCGCCTTGGCCGTCTGCTTCGCCTCGGCCATGGCTTCGAGGCCGGCGAGGGTGGTGTTGCCCTGATTGGGCGCCGTCCCGTCGCGACCCTGGGCGACGGCCCGGGCCTGCAGACCCTGTGCCGGCGACGTCGCGGCCGACTGGGCCTGCCCGTGGGCGGCGGCCTGGTCCTGCGCGGCGAGCGCGACCTGCGACGTGCCGCTGGCCAGGGCCGCCCGCGGCCGGGACTCGACGGCCGCCGGCTCGATCGCCGCCTTGAGGGTGCCGGGCTGGCGGGCGGCGGCGTCGCCGGGCGCGGGGTCGCGCGGCGCGGTCGCCTCGCCCGGGACCGGGCCGCCACTCGTGGCCGCCTGGGCGGCACGCGCGTCCTGACCGCCGCTTGCGGTCGGCTGAAGCTGGCCCTGGCCGGGAAGCGCCGCCGCCTGTGGGTCGGCGGTCTCCTCGGCGCGCGTGTCGCTCCGCGCCGGGCGGCCCTGATCCTCGCCCGGTTCGCCGCGGTCCTTCGCGCGCGGCCGCAGCTCCTCGCTGCTTTGCGTGGCTTCGCTGCCGTTGCTCAGCAGCAGCGAGAGAAAGTCGCCGCCGGCGGCGCCGACGGCCAGCAGGCGCGCCGAGGTCGTGGCGGCGGCGGCGCCCGGCGTCGCGGCGGCGTCCGGGGCGCGGCCCGGCTGAGAGGTGACGGCCAAGGTCTGCATCACGTCCAGGGTCCGATCGGTTGGTCAGCGCAAGGGGGGCAGGCGCGGCTCAGGAGGCGGCGTAGTCCAGCTCGTGGGGCTCCACCGCGACGGCGTCGCCGTCGAGCTGCAGCCAGGACTCGCGCAAGGGGGCCAGCAGTCCGATCGCCTCGTCGGCGATGGCCGGATCGTTCTCGAAGTTGATCCGGTGCAGACGCTGCAGGACGAAGCCGTAGATCCGGCCGAGGTTCTCCGCCACCTCGCCGCCGCGCGCGATGTCGAGGCAGAGGTAGAGGGAGCCGACCAGTTCGTGGGCCATGGACACGGCGTTGCAGCGGGCCTCGATGTCGCCGCGGGCGATCGCCGCCTTGGCGTCTTCGAGCATGGTGATCGCTTCCTCGTAGATGGTCGCGACCATGCGGTTGGGGCTCATCTTCAGCAGATCGTCGGTGCGGATCCGCGTGGCGAAGCGGGCCATGGGTCATCTCCTGCGGTTGGCGTCCGGCGCCGGGGCGGGGGAACGGTCCCGCCGCCCGGCCGGGCGCGGCGATGCGGCGTCCGGTCGTTACTGGAACAGGCGCATCAGGTTCTGCGGTAGCTGGTTGGCCTGGGCGAGCATCGACACGCCGGCCTGGACCAGGATCTGCTTCGAGGTGAAGTTGCTCATCTCCGCGGCGACATCGAGGTCCATGAGGGCCGAGCGCGAGGCCTCGGTGTTCTCCATGGTGGTCGCGATGTTGGCGGCGGCGAACTCCAGACGGTTCTGGGCGGCGCCGAGCTGGGCCCGCGCGACGGCCAGGTTGTCGATCGCCTCGTTGACCGCGGTGATCGCCGTCGTGGCGTTGGCCGAGGTGTCCACCGTCGAGGTGTCCAGCCCGGTGCCCAGGGCGGAGGCCTGGACCGAGGCAAGGTCGATGGTGACGTCGTCGGTCGTGTCGGTGCCGGTGCCGATCTTGAACTCCAGGCTCAGGGTGTCCGACGTGCCGCCGGCGACCGTGAACTGGGTGGTGACGTCAGCAGTCATGTTGCTGGTGTCGTCGAACAGGGAGTTCAGCGTCAGGGTGATGCCGGCGCCGTTGATCGTCACCTCGTTGAAGTTGCCGGCACTCGGTGCGGACACGCCCGGATCGGAGGTGTAGCTGGTGCTGGTGCTCAGGTTGGTGACGGTGAACTGGTCGGCGGTGGCGTCGTAGGCGACCTGCACCACGTTGCCGGTGCTGAAGGCGCCGGTGTCGTTGGTGAAGGCGATCTGCTCGATGCCGTCGGCAACCTCGATGGCCGTCGCCGTGCCGGCGAGGGTGGCCGAGAAGGTCGAACTGCCGGACAGCAGCTTGGTGCCATTGAACTCGGTGTCCTGGGCGATGCGGTCGACTTCCGAACGCAGCGCCGTGTACTCCTGGTTCAGCATCCCGCGCTCGGTGTCGGAGAGCTGACCCGAGCTGGCCTGCACGGCCAGGGTCTTCATCCGCACCAGGATGTCGTCGACGCGCGCCATGGCGCCGTCGGCGATCTGCAGCATGGAGATGGCCTGGCCGGCGTTGACCGAGGCCTGGCGCAGGGCGCTGACTTCGGCGCGCAGGCGCGAGCCGATGGCAAGCGACGCGGCGTCGTCCTTGGCGGACAGCACGCGGGTGCCGGCCGACAACTTCGCCAGCGAGTTCGTCGCTTCCGCGTCCGACTGCTGCAGGTGGCGATGGGCCACGTTTGCAGCAAAGTTGGAAATGACGTTGAGGGGCATGGTTGGGGTCTCCGTCTTCTTTCGCTCGCGTGGGCTCGAACTCTGGCTTGGCCTCCGACGGGGGGCAGGGCGCGCTTGCGCCGACTGCGCGTGGGCCGGATCGGCCGAGCTTCGTTCCTCCTTGGCTCTGCCCCGCGCAGAGGCGGGCGGTTGCAGGTCACGCCGGTCGAGCCACGCAGATGCACGCGAGCCTTGCCGGCACCCTGTTTCAGCAAGGCGCGTGCCAACTCCGAGGGTGCGGGTTAAATCATTGAAAAATAATGATAAAATGGACAGGCTCGAAGCCGTTTCGAGGCCCCGGGGCAAGCTTTGCCGGGAGTCCGACGGGGCGGGGCTGGGTCATTTCTGCCCGCCCGGTGGCGCAGATCCTGCCTAGCAAGGCGGCGTTGCAGGCGCTTGCGGCTCGCGCGGTGGCGGCTCGCGCGGTGGCGGCGCGGGCGAGACAGCAAAAGCCCCGCTGGCGGGACCAGCGGGGCGGCAGGCGGCTTCGGACGTCGTGGTTTCGCGACGAATGCCCGGGATCAGGCTGAGAAGCTGAGGCTCACGGCCGGTGGCGTGGCGGCCCTGTCGCGGTTCTCGGACGCGGCGCTCGACTTCGTCTGCGCCTGTTTCTGGTAGGGGGCCGCGGCGGGGCGCGGCATGGCCGCGCCATCACGCGCCAGCGTGCGCCAGGAGTCGCGTAGCGGCTCCAGCAGGGCGACGATGTCGCGCGGGACCTGGGGGTCGTTGAGGCGGTCCACCTCCGCCAGCCGCCGCAGCGCGAAGCTGTAGAGCTGGGCGAGCTGCTCGGCGATCTCGCCGCCCTGGTCGCGGTCGAGGGTCATGTCCAGGTGATGGATCACGTCCATCGCCTTGGCGTTGGCCTTGTGGCGCGCCTCGATCCGCCCCTCCTCGATCGCGCGCTCGGTCTCGCGCAGCAACTGGATGGCGCGGTCGAACAGCATCGCCACCAACTCCGCCGGCGAAGCGGTCATCAGGGCCTGGGTCTGGTAGTTGCGGGCGAGGGCGTAGCTCATGGCGCGTCCTGACCTCTTGACTTACTCGGAGAAGGTGTGATGGCGGTGCATCACTGGTTGCCGCTGCCGGCTTCGGTGATCTGGCGGATCTGATCGAGGATCGAGTTGAGCCGCGCCAGGTTCTGCTCCATCGTGACGAAGCGCTCCAGCAGCCGCTCGCGCTGGAAGTCCAGGCGTTCGATCATCTCGCCCGCCCGATCCTGGGCCAGGCGGTTCTGCTCGGTCAGGGTGTCGACCTCGCCTTCCAGCGAGCCGCTCTCGGTGTCGAGCAGCGCGTCGAGCTCGAAGAACATCTTCGCGCCGAGGCCGACGCTGAAGTCGATGTCGATGCCGCTGGCGTCGCCGGCGCCGGTGTAGAGCAGCCGCAGCCCCTCCGCGCCGCTCTGGTCGCTCACCGTGAGGGTCCGTCCCGACACGCTCACCGAGCCGTCGTCGCTGCCGTCGCCGGCGCCGTCGAGGTTGGCCGAGCCGACCAGGTAGCTCTGGGTGGTCAAGGACAGCCCGGCCAGCAGGTCGCCGGTGTCGTTGGTCACCGTCAGGGCGTCCTCGCTGGAGGAAATGGCGAGCTGCTTGCCGCTCTCGCCGTCGAACACGGCGGCGGTGACGCCGGTGATGCCGGCGGCGTTGATCGCGTCCGCCAGGTCGTCCAGCGAATCGGTGGTGACGTCGTAGGTGATCGCCGTGCCGTTGATCTCGAAGCTGCCCGAGGTGGTGGCGCCGACGGAGTTGGCGCCGTCGTCGAGTGTCGCGGTCGAGTCGACGATCGTGGCGGAATGCTCGCGCGAGGAGCCGACGCCGCCCAGGTTCAGGGTATAGCCGTTGGGATCGTAGGCGGTATTGCGGTTGAAGTTGAGGAGCTGCACCCGCGGATCGGAGCTCGTGAGGCCGAAGGTGAAGAGGCTCTCGATCTCGTCGATGTTGTTCAGCAGCGAAGAGTCGAGCTTGGTCTCGTCGATCCTGAGCGTGTCCTTGAGCAGCGGGTCGCTGAGCGCGTCGTTGTTGACGAAGTCGACGCCGATCTGCGCCAGCACGCTGAAGGCCGTCGAGGTGCCCTCGGCGCCGTTGCCGAGCACCGAGCTCAGACGCCGCTCGATGTCGCCCAGCGTCGAGTTGCGGAACAGCGGCCCGGTCTCCTCGGTCGCCTCGCCGGTGTCGGGATCGGCGAGCTGCTGCTGATTGATGAAGCTCTTCAGTTCGTTGTAGGCGGTCACGAAACCGCTGATCGCGGTCTTCACCGCGTTGAGGTCGCGCTCCACCTCGACCCGGATCGTGGTGCCGCGTTCGGCGCCGAAGAGGGTGAGGGTGGTGCCGGCGAAGAGGTCCGCGATGGTGTTGCTGCTGCGCTCGATGAGCTGGCGGTTGGTCAGGCTGAGATCGTCGAGCGCGCTGCCCGTGTCGCCGCTCAGGTTGATCGCCTGCCCGCCGTCGCCGGTGACTTCCAGACGGGTGGTGCCGCCCGAGGTGACGACGCTGGCGCTCACGCCGGCGACGGCGTTGATGGAGGCGGCCAGGTCGCTGACGCTGTCGCTGCCGCTGTAGGCGACGGTCCCGAGCAGGCTGTCGCTGGCGTCGCGGATCTCGAAGCTGTAGGGCCCGCCGCCGACGCCGAAGGTGGAGAGCGCGGCGCTGCCGTTGAGGCTCTTGGAGTGCCACTTGTCGGGGTCGAGCAGACCGTCGGCGTAGAACTGGGCCGTGCGCGGCGACTGCAACTCGTTGAGCAGGGTCGCGCCGCCGTCGTTCGAGATGCCGAGTTCGGACAGCAGGCCGCCGGTCTCGTTGGTCAGGCTGATCTCCTTGCCGGTCTCCTCGGCCGTGAGCACCAGCACGTTCTCGCCCTCGGCCACCGAGACGATCGAGGCGCGCACGCCGGTGGCGTCGGTGCCGCTGTTGGCCGAATTGATCCGGTCGCGCAGCGTCAGCAGGCTGTCGGTGCCGTCGACTGTGATGGTCCGCCCGTTGATGTCGATGCTGCCGGCGATCGAGCCGGCGGCGCCGCCGCTGGCGCTGCCCAGGTCGGCGGTCGTGCTGCTGAAGGTCAGGCTGCCGATCCGCTGGGCCCGGGCGATCTGGTCGATCTCGATCTCGTGGGTGCCGGTCTCGGCCGCGTTGGTGACCGCCACGCCGAGCAGGTTGGCCGCGTCGGAGGCCGCCCCGCCGTCCTGGCGCGAGGTGGAGGCGAAGGTGGACTTGGTCGCGAAGACGTTGCCGGCGTCGCCCAGGGTGATACGGCCGTAGAGGTCGGTCAGCGAGGTGCGCATGTTGGTCATCAGCGCACGAAGCTGGCTGAGCGCTTCCAGCTTGCTGCCGCGGTCCTCGATCTGCGCCTCCAGCCGATCCACCGGGATGCGGCGGGCCTGCATGATGCCGTCGACGGCCGAGTTGAAGTCGATGCCCGACTGCAGGCCGGAAAAGCGCACCCGGCCGTTGGCGTCGGTGATCAGGCTGTTGGAGTTGATCGCGATATCCGACATGCCGCCCTCACACCTCGATGTCGACCAGACGGTCGAGCAGCGCATGCAGCTGCTCGGCGCTGCGCAGAAGCTCTTCCGGCGGCAGTTGCTGCTTGACCTCGCCGGTCTCCGGATCGACCAGGCTGGCGATCACCTGCTTGGTTCCCTCGTCGATGTCGAGCGTGACCTTGAGCTTCTGCGGGGCCCCGCCGGGCGCTTCGCCGGTCGCGCGCCGCGGCGCCTCGATCGCCCGGTCCAGCAGGCGCTCGCGCGCCGCGGCCGGCTGTTCGTCGGCGACGGCGGCCGCGGCAGCCCCGAACGCCGCGGATTTCGCGGCGGGCTGGGGCGGAAGGGACAGGGGCGTGATTTCCATGGCTCTCGTTCGCGTCGGCCGTCAGTGGGCCCGACGGGCCCCGGCGACCGGCACTACCTGCGCTGTGCTTCGCAAAACAAAGGTCCTAACGGGATCGACCTTGCGAGAAATGAGAAGCAAGAATGATGCCAGAATCTGACAAAGCGCAGCGCGGAAGAGGCGGCCGTTAAAGCCGAGTGGGGAGGGGGCGGACCCCCTCCCCGAACCGGAAGACGCCGGATCAGCCCAGCAGACGCAGCAGGTTCTGCGGCATCTGGTTGGCCTGGGCCAGCATTGAGACGCCCGACTGCACCAGGATCTGCTTGGAGGTGAACTTCGTCATCTCCGAAGCGACGTCCAGGTCCATCAGGGCCGAACGCGCGGCCTCGGTGTTCTCCATCGAGGTGGCGATGTTCGCCGAGGCGAACTCCAGCCGGTTCTGGCTGGCACCCAGCTCGGCGCGGTTCTGCGCCAGGGTGTCGATCGCGCTGTCGATGTAGCCGATGGCGTTCTCGGCGTTGGTGTTGGTGTCGATGGTCGAGGAGCCGAGGTTGCTGTTCAGCGCGTCGGCCGTGGCCGACTTCAGGCTGACGGTGATCTCGTCCTCGGTCGACTCCGTGCCGGTACCGATCCGGAAGTCCAGGCTCAGGGTGTCCGACGTGCCGCCGGCGACCGTGAACTGGGTGGTGACGTCAGCAGTGATGTTGCTGGTGTCGTCGAACAGCGAGTTCAGCTTCAGGGTGATGCCGGCGCCGTTGATCGTCACGTCACGGAAGTCGCCCGCGCTGGGCGAAGAGACACCGGCGTCGGAGGTGTAGCTGGTGCTGGTGCTCAGGTTGGTGACGGTGAACTGGTCCGCGGTGGCGTCGTAGGCGATCTGCACCACGTTGCCGGTGCTGAAGGCGCCGGTGTCGTTGGTGAAGCTGACCTGCTCGAAACCGTCGCCGACCTCGATCGCCGTCGCCGTGCCGGCGAGGGTGGCCGAGAAGGTGTCGCTGCCGGACAGCAGCTTGGTGCCGTTGAACTCGGTGTCGTTGGCGATACGGTCGACTTCCGAACGCAGCGCCGTGTACTCCTCGTTCAGCATGCCCCGCTCGGTGTCGGAGAGCTGACCCGAGCTGGACTGCACGGCCAGGGTCTTCATCCGCACCAGGATGTCGTTGGTGCGGCTCATCGCGCCGTCGGCGATCTGCAGCATGGAGATGGCCTGGCCGGCGTTGACGCCCGCCTGCTTGAGGCTGTTCACCTCGGAGTTCAGACGGGAGCCGATGGCCAGGGCGGCCGCGTCGTCCTTGGCGGCCAGCACACGCGTACCGGCCGACAGCTTGGCCACCGAGTTGGTCGCTTCCGAGCTGGACTGCGACAGGTTGCGGTGCGCGACGTTCGCGGCGAAGTTCGAAACGACGTTGAGAGTGCTCATAGTCCTTAGGTCTCCTACTTGGATTTTCGACCCCGACCTCCTGTCAGGGCGGGACTGCTTGTCCCAGGTTCCGGACGACTGCGCGTCCGCCCCCTTCTCAGCAAACCTCGTGCCAACTCGGCGAAAACTGCCGAGGGCGCGGCAGGACTTGCCGGGAGGGTGAGTCGATCCTGCCGACCCGGCAGTTTCGACCGGGTTAACGCGGCAAGTTTTGCCCAACGCTGCAGCTTCTGCCGGGCAAGAACTGCCGGCCGGGGCGCCGGCTTAAGCATTCCGAAAGCATAAGCGGTTAGCTGGAGAGGGTGCCCGCCGGCCGATGCCGCTTCGGCCCCGACCCATAGTGCGAGAGCGAGTCCGCGATGTCCCTGTCCGCCCCTTCGTCCCGTCGCCCAGCCGCGGGCGCCGCCACCGGCGACGGCGAGATCGAGCGGTTGCGCAAGGCGGCGCGCCTGCAACCGCGCGACGCCAGGCTGAAGACGGCGCTGGGCGATGCACTGGCCACCGCGGGGCGCGACCGCGAGGCCGAGAAGGCCTACCGCGAGGCCCTGAAGATCGACGGCCGTCCGCTCGACACCCGGGTCAAGCTGGTCGGCGCCTTGACGCGTCTGGACCGGCGGAGCGAGGCCGAGCGGCTGGGCCTGAAGCTGCTGGCGGTCAAGCCGGAGCGCCTGCCGCCCGCGGCGGCGGCCGAGGTGCTGGCCGAACTGCTGGTCGAGGGGTGGTGCCGCGGTGGCGAGGCCAGTCTGGCGCAGGGGCTGACACGCCTGCAAAAGCAGTCCCAGGACCCGCAGCCGCTGCTCTGGATCGCCGAGCGGCTGGCCGCGCGGGGCCTGCTGCCGGCGGCGGCCGAAGCCGCCAACCAGGCGATCGACCGCTGGCAGGACTGCGCCGCCGCCTTCGCGCGCCTGGCGGCGATCCTCCTGGCCGGCCAGGACGCCGCCAACGCCGTCCTCGCCGCCCGCCGGGCGGTCAAGCTCGACCTCTCGCGGCTCGACGCCCGCCTGAGCCTGGCGCAGGCGCTGATCGCCACTTCGGACTATGCCGGCGCGGAGGCGGCGCTGCAGGAGGCGCTGCTGCTCGACGTCGATCATGCCGAGGTGCTGGGGACCTACGCCAACCTGCTGTTCGGCCTGGCGCGCAACGGCGAGGCCATCGCGCTGCTCGACCGCGCCGTCGCGCGTCATCCCGAGCTGGCCAACCTGCACCGCCTGCGCAGCGCGGTCCTGGTCAAGCTGGGGCGTGACGAGGAGGCGCTGGCGGCGGTGGAGCGGGCCGTCGCGCTGGCGCCGCGCGATGCCCGCCAGCAGGTGGCCAAGGCCGAGGTGTTGCTGCACCTCGACCGCCTGGCCGAAGCGGAGGCGGCGTTGGCCGAGGCGCTGCGCCGCGAACCGGATAACGCGCCGGCGCTGACCATGCAGGGCCGGCTGCACATCGACCGCGGCGAGCTGACCCAGGCGGAGGCCGTGCTGCAGCGCGCCGTCGCGCTCGCGCCGGAGCGCTCCCACGGCTGGAACAACCTCGGGATTCTGCACAACCGCCGCGGCAACTACGCCGCGGCTCTGGAGGCTTTCGAGGCGGCCGGCCGCACCGGCCCGCTCAGCCCCGCGACGCTGTTCAACAAGGCCTTCGCGCTGCTCGCCCTCGGGCGGATCGAGGCGGGCTGGGACCACTACGAGATGGGGGTGCACGCCCAGGTGCGCTGCGCCTGGCGAATGACCCGCCGGCCGCTGTGGGAGGGCCAGGACCTGAGCGGCCAGCGCCTCGGCGTGATCGCCGAGCAGGGCGTCGGCGACCAGCTCTTCTATATCTCCTGCCTGCCGGACCTGCTGCGCGAGCTGCGCCCGAGCGGCGCCCGGGTCGCGCTGGAGGTCCATCCGAAGATCCTGCCGCTGGTCGCGCGCTCCTTCCCCGAGGTGGAGGTGCGCCCGGCCGAGCGGGACGGTCCGGGCCAGGGGACCGAGGCGTTCGACGCCGACCTCGACTACGTGCTGCAGCTCGGCAGCCTGCCGGCGCGCTATCGCCGCAGCCTCGAGGCCTTTCCCGAGCGGGTCGGCTTCGTGACGGCCGACCCGGCGCGGGTCGCGCACTGGCGCGCGCGCCTGGCGGCGTTGGGGCCGGCGCCGAAGATCGGTTTCTGCTGGCGTTCGATGCTGCTGCTGACCCGCCGGACCTACGGCTACCTCTCGCTGGAGGAGATGGCGCCGCTGCTGGACCTGCCGGGGCTGCAGTTCGTCAGCCTGCAGTATGGCGTCGCGGCCGAGGAGCTGGCGGAGGGCGCCGCGCGCTGGCCGCAGCGTTTCCTGTCGTTCGACGACGAGATCGACATGGCCGACGACCTGGACGAGGTGGCGGCCCTGATGAGCGCCCTGGACGCCGTGGTCTGTCCCAGCACCACGGTGGCGAACATGGCCGGGGCGTTGGGCTGCCGCACCTACCGCTTCACCACCCAGGACGGCACCTGGATCAAGCTCGGCAGCGATCGCCTGCCCTGGTATCCCCGCATGACGATCCACAGCGTGCCCAACGGCGCCCCGCTGACCGAGGCGCTGGATGAGATCGCCGCGGCCCTGAGCCGCGATTTCGGGGTGACGGCGTAGCGGCCGCGCCGCGCCGGCGGCGGGCCCGCTGGATGCGCGCTTAGCTGGCGGGCGCGGTGATCGGGTGGCGCACCTGGTAGTCGGGGTTGCCGAGCACCACCTGGCGGGCCGTGCGCGTGGTGAGGTCGACCAGCACCGGCGCGCGCAGGTTCACGCTGAGCTGCGTGCCCTCGGGCGTGGCTCGGGCGGTGACGATCAGCAGCGGCTCGACCTGCGCCGCGTCCAGGCCGACGGCGCCGGCGCCGGCGTCCAGGTCCTGCGGTTCGATCAGGCCGGGGTGCAACGCCAGCGGCGTGACGATGAAGCTGACCTCCACGTCGTCGAGCGACTGCAGCAGCTTGAAGGCCTCCAGCTTCGGATCGGGCAGGTTGGCCAGCCCGAAGCGATGATGCGCGGCGAAGCCCAGCGGCCCCGAGGGCATGAACAGGGTGTTTTCGGCATCGAAAGCGAAGCTCCCGAAGCGCGTCTCGACGAGAGTGCGCGGCGTCACGGAAACCTGCGGAGGCATGGGGGTGGCCAGGGCGTGTGCGGTGCTCGACATGACGGTAGTCTCCTTCAAACCGGGTAACCCAGCGGTTAACGCAGGAAGTTCACGAGGCTGACCTGGCTGAGGCGGGCCGTGAGGGTGTAGGAGGCCTCAAGCAGCACCTGGTCGGCTGTAATCCGGGTCATGGTCTGTCCGATGTCCGCGGTCTCGGTCTGGGTGATCGTCTCCTGGGCGTAGATGCGAAGCTGTTCCTGCTTGTCGCGCACCGAATCGAGGGTGGTCAGGTTGGCGCCGATCTGCCCCCGCACGTCGGGGATGTCGCGCACGGCGCCCTGGATGAGGTCGAGGGCCTGCTCCAGGCTCGGGCGGTCGATCATGCCCGGCGTACCGGCGTTCTCGACCAGCTTCAGACCGCGGATCAGTTCCTCGAAGGCGCCCTCGGCGGCGGTGACGCCGTAGTCCAGGGTCTGGGACTCGTCGATGCGGGCGGTCAGCACCTGGGTGTCGCCCTGGTAGTAGCCGGCGTTGGCCGGGACCGGGTTGTTGGGATCGTAGGCCGGGTTGGTCGGGTCGAAGGCGCCGAAGTCGACCGGCTCGACGTCGGTGCGCCCGCCGGCGAAGAGGTAGCGCTCCTCGAAATTGACGTTCAGCAGCCCGGCGACCTGCTCCAGCATGTCCCCGGCGCGCACGTCGAGCTGCAGCTCCTCGGCGTCCTCGGCGTTGAGCGCGTTGACCAGCAGGGTCTTCGCCTCGGAGGCGATGTCGCTGAGCTGCGAGACGGAGATCTCCATGGCTTGCAGGCGCCGTTCGGTGGCGGCGATGTTGCGGTCGTGCGCGTCGATCCGCGCGATCGTCGACTCCATGGAGAGCAGGCGGCGGGTCTCGGTGTTGAGCCCGGCGTAGTCCTGACTCTTCATGCCGGTGGTGCCGGCGATGTGCCCCTCCTGCAGGCGCTTTTGCGTCTGCATGGCGTTGTACAGGCTGAGCTCGTGGCTGCCGAAGGTGGAAACTCGGAACATCGCTCTCGTCCTTGGGCTTAGCGCATGATGCTTTCGAGGGTCTCGAACATCCGGCGGGCGGTGTCGAGCACCCGGGCCGAGGCGCTGTAGGCGTTCTGGTAGAGCACCAGGTTGCCCATCTCCTCGTCGATGTTGACGCCGCTCACGGCGCTGCGGCGGTAGGCCATCTCCTGGCTCAGGTTCTCCTGAAAGCTCTTGTTGGCGCTGGCCGCATTGGCCTCCATCGAGGCGTTGGAGAGGATGTCGGCGCCGTAGCCCGACAGCGTGGTCCGGGTGAGCGGCAGGTTGCCCGCCGGCTGCACCAGCAGCTCCTCGTCGAATTTCTCCGCCAGCGCCGTGATCACCGTGTTGTCGCCGGCCGAGAGGGCGGTGTCGCCGGGGGCGGCGGCGTTGACGTCGAGGCGGCCGCGCGAGATGAGCTGCGGATTGCTGGCGATGTCGCCGCGCACCTGCAGCATCTGCGACAGGCCGGTGATGGCGTCGCCGGTGACGTTGCCCGGGGTGACGAAGAAGTCGTTCAGACCGAAGTAGTGGGACAGACTCTGGGTGGTCACCGTGCCGTCGGTGACGCTCTGGTTCGGGCTGTCGGCGATGGCGATGCCGTTGGCCGCGCCCGTGGCGGTGATCTCCAGGCCGTTGCCGTTGGAGACGGTCGCGGTGGCACCGGCCAGGTTGGCGTTGATCCAGTCGCGCACCTCCTCGGCGCTGTAGGTGTCGGCCGGAAGCTGCGCGGTGCTCACCGTGACGCCCTCGGAGTCGACGACCGAGAAGCGCACCGGCTGGCCGACCACGATGTTGTCGACCGTGATGTCCGCGAAACTGCGCTGGCCGCTCAGGCTGTTGGCCGGGGGCAGGCCGCTGCCCTGGTTGTGCAGCCCGTTGACCTGGTCGCGCAGCAGCTCGGTCATGCGGTCGAGCTCGGCCTGCAGGCCGGGCAGCTCGCTGTCGCGCATGTCGATCAGCCCGGCGATCCGGCCGTTCTCGAGCATCGGGGTCAGGTCGACGCTGCCCACGTCGATGCCGTCGATGCCGCTGCCGTAGGTCACGCCGGGCCCGATCGCCGCCGCCGCGTTGTGGGTCAGCGTCTTGGCGGCATTGTCCGCCAGCACGGTGCCGTCCGGCGTGTAGACGACGATTTCGCCTGTGCCGCGCTTGAAGTAGTTGATCTCCATGTGCTCGCTGATGGTGTCGATCGCCCGGTCGCGCTGGTCCTCCAGCTCGACCGTCGGCTGGCCGAGGCCGGTCATCTGCGAGATCTCGGCGTTCAGCCGCACGATGTTCTGAAGCTGCTCGTTGATGACGTCGACACTGCGCGCGATCTCGGCGTCGGCCTCCAGGCGCAGGTCCTGCAGGGCGTCGGACATGTCGTTGAGCTGCTGGGCGACGATCTCGGCGGCATTGATCATCGCGATGCGGTCGGTCTCGCTCTCCGGGGTGACCGACAGGCTGGCCACCGCCGCGCCCAGGCTGTCGATCCGGTTGGCGATGGAGGAGTTGTCGGCCGGCTTGCCGAAGAGGTCCTGCACCCGGTCCAGGTAGGTGCCCTTGACGTCGAAGCTGCCCAGCATGGCGTTGGCTTCGCGGATTTCGCGCACCAGGCGTTCGTCGACGGCCCGGCGCAGCGAGCCCAGCTCGACGCCGACACCCTGGCCCGCGACGGTGCGCGAGCTGGGCTCGACCATCTTGCGGCTGTAGCCGGGCGTGTTGGCGTTGGCGACGTTGTTGGAGGTCGTCGTCATCGCGGCCTGGTTGATCTGCAGGCCGGATAGCGCGGTCCGGAGAGAGACTGTCAACGACATGGGGGGGGGCCGCCGCCTGGGCGCTCCTTGGAGGGGTCGGGTGGGCCTAGAGCCGCTGGTCGACGCTGAGGGACAGGGCCGCGCCGCTGGTCACGGCCACGGCCTTGCCGGCGCGCGCGCTGTAGGCGTTGGCTTGGCCGCGCTGGCGGTCGGCCTCGGCGACCATGTACTTGAGCAGGCGGTCGGTCGCCTCCTTGGCCGCGCGCAGGGCCTGTTCGTTGGCAGCCAGGGCGGCGTGGAAGCGTTCGGTGGTCTCGCGCAGCTCTTCGCGCACTGCCGGCGCGACGACCTCCAGCTCGGCCGGGTCGGCGTTGAGCTCGCGCACCGCGGCCTCGTAGGCGGCGGCGAGCACGATCTTGTCCTGCTGGAGCTGCTGCATCTCGCTCGGCTTCATGTCGCGCAGCATGTCGATTTCGCGTTCCAGCACGCCGATCAGGCGGCTGGTCACGGAGAGTAGCTGGGTCACGCGGGCCGGCTCGCCTTGCGGGGCGGCCCCGGCCCGGGGCGCGCGGGTCTCGAGGGCGGTTTGGGCGGTCATCGTGCCACCTCCTGAAGCTTGAGAATCTCGGCCTTCACCTGGTCGGCGATGCCGATGCCGCCGCCGGCGGTGATGGCCTTGCCGTATTCCTGCAGCATCACCGAGCGGTAGGCCTTGGCGGTGCGTCCGCCGAACAGGCTGTCCTCGCCCAGCCCCTCGAACATCGGGGCCATCATCTGGGCCAGGAACATCGCCTCGAACTCCTTGCCGGTCTCCTCGGCCTGGCGCTCGCTGAGGCCGGACAGAGCGGCCGCGGCGGCGCCTTTCGGCTGCGCGCCCTTCGGCTGGGCGCCCTGGGCGGTGAGCAGGCTGCCGACGTCCATCATCACATCACCTCGATTTCGGCCTGCAGGGCGCCGGCCGCCTTGATGGCCTGCAGGATGGTGATCATGTCGCGCGGGCCGACGCCCAGGGCGTTGAGGCCGTTGACCAGCTCCTGCAGCGTCACGCCGGACGGCAGCACCGCCAGGCGACGCTCGGAGTCTTCGTCGACCTCGATGTTGGTGCGCGGCACCACGGCGGTCTCGCCGGCCTCGGCCAGTGGGCCGGGCTGGCTGACCTGCGGCGTCTCGGTGACCCGGATGGTCAGGTTGCCCTGAGCGATCGCCACCTCGGAGATGCGCACGTTCTCGCCCATCACGATCACGCCGGAGCGTTCGTCGATCACCACGCGCGCGGTCTGGTCGACCTCCACGGGGAGCTGCTCGATGTCGGTCAGCAGGGCCACGGTGTCGCCGTCGTAGGTCGGCGGCACCTGCACCTTGACCGTGCCCGGGTCGGTGGGGCGGGCGGCCGGCACGCCGGTAAAGTCGTTGATCGCCTCGGCGATCCGCCGCGCGGTGGTCAGGTCCGGGTTGCGCAGGCTGACCTCGACCGCGGTCAGACTGGCGAGGTCGAAGTCGATCTCGCGCTCGACGATCGCGCCGTTGGCGATGCGGCCGGTGGTCGGCACGCCGCGGGTGATCTGCTCGGCCGCGCCCTGGGCCTGGAAGCCGCCGACCGCAACCGGACCCTGGGCGACGGCATAGACCTCGCCGTCGGCGCCGACCAGCGGCGTGACCAGCAGGGTGCCGCCCTGCAGGCTCTGGGCGTCGCCCAGGGCGGCGACCGTGAGGTCGATTCGCGTGCCCTGGCGGGCGAAGGGCGGCAGGTCGGCCGTCACCATCACGGCGGCGACGTTGTCGGTGTCGAGGTCCTGGTCGCGGGCATTGACGCCGAGGCGCTGGAGCATGCCGATTAGGCTCTCGCGGGTGAACACGGCGCTGTCGAGATCGTCGCCGGTGCCGTTCAGGCCGACCACCAGGCCATAGCCGACCAGCAGGTTGTCGCGGATGCCCTCGAAGTCGGCGATGTCCTTGATGCGCGACTGGGCGGCGGCCGGCTGCGTCAGCAGCAGCGCCACCAGCAGCGCCACCAGCAGCGCGCCCAGGGACAGGCGGGCGGTGGCGGTACGGATCCGGGCGAAGGCGTGGGGCATGGGTCCAGCGAGCTTTCCGTGTCGTCCCGAGCGGTGCCGGCTCTTGTGGCGGCCGGCTGTCAACGCGCTCACAGATGCGAATGCCGTGCCAATCCGGCGCTCCTTCCTTAAGGTGTTGAAATAGAAGGAAACGTCGGGGAGGTGCCCAAGAGGACTAGGCGGTTCGGACCGGGGGCGGCGCTTGCCGGGCGGCAAGATTTTCCCTTTCAGGGGCTTCGCTTAACGCGCGCTTAACTGCGATCCGCGCAGTCTCCGCGGGTCACGGGAGACGAACGGACAGCATGAAGATCGATCCCCTTTCCGGCTTGCGGGCTCAGACGGTTCGCCGCAAGGAGCGCAGCTCCGGCGGCGGCTCGGCGTTCGCCGACGCGCTCAAGGGCGGGGCCGAGCGGGCGTCGCACACCGCCGGTGCGCCCGGCGTCGGCGCGCTCGACACCCTGCTGACGCTGCAGCAGGCCCCCGATGCCTTGGCGGGCCGGGCCAAGGCGCGCAAGCGCGGGGAGGATCTGCTGGATGAGCTGGACCGCCTGCGCGTCGGCCTGCTGATGGGTCGCGTCTCCCTGGCGGGGCTCAAGCGCCTGCAGGCGCTGCTGGGCCAGGCGCGCCCGCAGGTCGACGACCCGCGGATCGAGCAGGTGCTGGACGAGATCGAGACCCGCGCCGCTGTGGAACTCGCCAAGCTCGGCCAGTGAAACCCGCCTGATCGGGCGCCTGTCGGGCGCCGCGCCGGGCGAATTCGACCTGACGTCGAAATAATCCCTATTTTTCAATCAGGTGACCTTTGCCGCCCAGGCAAATCACTTCGCTTGTCGCCTTCGACTTTTTGCCTATACTCCGCGCCGGCTCTGGCCCCTATGGTGACTCGGTGAGCAGGCAGGCGGCATGACGACGGTCACTCTCGAACCCGACTACCGTCCCAGCGAGGACGAGGCGTTCATGAACCCCAAGATGCAGGAGTACTTCCGGCGCAAGCTGTTGCGTTGGAAGGCGGAGCTGCTGCGGGAATCGGGCGAGACGATCAACCATCTGCAAGAAGGCGGCCTGGCCGAGCCGGACCTGGCCGACCGCGCCTCGCTGGAGACCGACCGCTCGCTGGAGCTGCGCACCCGCGACCGCGAGCGCAAGCTGATCTCCAAGATCGACGCCGCCCTGCAGCGGATCGAGGACGGCGAATACGGCTACTGCGAGGAGACCGGCGAGCCGATCTCCATCAAGCGCCTGGAGGCGCGGCCGATCGCCACCCTCTCGATCGAGGCGCAGGAGCACCACGAGCGCATGGAACGGACCCAGCGCGACGACTGACGCCAGCGCGGCGGCGGACCCCGGCACAAAGACGGACTCCGGCAGGACGGCGGCCCCGGTGCGGCCCCTGCGCGGCCCCTGTGCGGCCAGGCGCCGGCGGCCGCGAAGAAAAGGGCCGGCTGCGCGGATGGCAGCCGGCCCGAGTGTGCCAAGCGGGACGGAAGGTCGCTTGGAGTTCCGGTCTCTTCCCGGGCGCTCTCGGCTTAGAACGGGAAGATGATGTCGTAGATCTGCTGGCCGTAGCGGGGCTGCTGCACGTCCGAGAGGTGGCCCCGGCCGCCGTAGCTGATGCGCGCCTCGGCGACCTGGTCGAAGCTGACCGTATTGACCGCGGTCACGTCCTCCGGGCGCACGATGCCGGTGACCTGCAACTGGCGCAGTTCGTAGTTCACGCGGGTTTCCTGCCGGCCGGCGATGACCAGGTTGCCGTTCGGCAGCACCTGGGTGACCATGGCGGCGACACGCACCTCGATGGTCTCCTCGCGGTCGATCGTGCCGCTGCCGCCGGAGACGGAATCCGCGCCGGCGTCCACCAGGTTGTCGTTGTCGACGCCGTCCGGAAGGATCTTGTCCAGCTCGGTCTCGAAGCCGAGGAAGCCGCCGAGGCCGGCGCTCTCGCTGCTGGTCCGGCTGCGCTCGGAGGAGTTGGACATCGCGGCGCGGTCCTGGATGTCGATCACCACCGTCATGATGTCGCCGACCTGGCTGGCCCGCTGGTCCTTGAAGAAGGCGCGGCTGCCGGGCCGCCACAACGAGTTGGCCTGGAAGTCCAGCGCGACCGGCCGCGGCATGGGCACGGCCACCGGCTGGTTGCCGTGGTACTGCGCCGGGTTCTCGATCTTGCTCATCTCCGGCGCGGCGCCGACCTCGGACAGGCGGGTCAGCATGTTGCAGCCCGGCAGCATCAGCATGGCGGCGACCAGGCCGAGCGCGGCGAGGTGGCGCGGCGGGCGCCGGCGGGGCGGCGCGGCGGTCTTGGCCGGGCCGGTTTGACAGGGCGTGCGCGGCGGCAGGGCGAGGCTGGTCATGACAGGGTCCTTTCCGTCCTTCGGGTGGCCCGTTCGGGCTCTGGTGTCGCGCCGGCAGGGCGCGGGGGCGTCTGGGTCAGTTGCCGATCGTGGCGTTGAGCGGGGTCACCATGACCAGGCCGGCGTCGGCCACCCGGCCGGTCACCACGGCGCTGGACTTCGGGTTGAGCACGCGCACGGTCTCGCCGCGCGCGCCGTCCTCCATGGCGCGGCCCTGGGCGGTGAGCTGCATCGCCGCGGTCTGCACGCGCAGCAGGACCATCTGGTTCTTCTCGACCAGGACCGGTTCGCCGACTTCGCTGATGCGCACCGGCTGCCCGGCCCGCAGGCCGCGGCGCGGGCTGCTGCCGATCAGCGCCTCGGCCTCGGTCACCACATTGCCGGCGACGCGGTCGGCCTGCTGCGGCAGCCAGTCGATGTCGCGCGCGGTGATCACCTCGCCGGCGGCGACCCGACGGTTCAGCACCGGCACCTCGACGATCTCCAGCAGGCGGCCGGACACCGCCACCTGCAGCACCCGGCCGCCCTCGACCGGCGCGCGCAGGTCGGCGGCGAAGCGGCCGCTGCGCGGATCGTGGTCGATCTGGGCGACCTCCAGCCGACCGGCGGCGCTGGCCGGCAGGTGGCGGGTGAAGCGCGGGTTGTCGAGCTGCACCGACAGGCGGGCCGGGTCGAGGCCCTGGTCGGCGAAGCCGTCCAGCAGCAGGCCCTCCAGGCGCGCGGCGTCGAGCAGGAACGACTCCCGCCGCAGCTTGACCGTCTCCAGGGTGGAGCGCGGCCGCCAGGCGATGCCGTAGGCGCGGGCCACCGACCAGAGCCACTGGGCCTGCAGCTCGATCTGCTCGCCCGGCGCCGGGGCGCGGGCGATCGGCACGTCGGCCTTGGCGATCTCGCCGTGGAAAAGGTCGCCGAGGCGCACCAGGTCGCTGTCGACGCTCACCTGCGGCTTGAGCGCCACGGGCACGCTGGCGGTCTGCAGGGTCTCCTCCGCCACCGGCGGCTCGGCGGCGAGCGCGGAGGCGGCGGCGAAGAGGCCGGCGACCAGGCTGGCGGCGGCGGCGCTGCCGCGCAGGAAGCGGCGCGACCTCTTGGAGCGGTCGGTCTGGGGGCGGGGCGTGGCAGTCATGGCGGGGGTCCTCTCGTGCGGCCGTGCGGCGGCGGGGGTCAGCGCATCTGCGAGACGCTGCGCATCATCTCGTCGGAAGCCTGGATGACCTTGGAGTTCATCTCGTAGGCCCGCTGGGCAGTGATCAGGTTGGTGATCTCCTGCACGACGTTGACGTTGGAGGTCTCCAGCGCGCCCTGCAGGATGGTGCCGTAGCCGGGGGTGCCGGGCGCGGCCACGTTGGCGGCGCCGGACGCCCCGGTCTCCTTGAAGAGGTTGTCGCCGATCGCCTCCAGGCCGGCCTCGTTGGCGAAGGTCGCCAGTTCGAGCTGGCCGACGTTGGTCGGCGCCACCTGACCCTCGATGTCGACCCAGACCTCGCCGCTGGCGTTCACGGTCACGCCTTTGGCGTTGGTCGGGATGGTGATGCCGGGTTGGACCAGGTAGCCGTCGGGGGTCACCAGGTCGCCGTCGGGCGAGAGCTGGAAGGACCCGGCGCGCGAGTAGCCGGTCTCGCCGCTCGGCAGCTCGATCTGGAAGTAGCCCTTGCCGTTGACGGCCAGGTCGAAGGTGTTGTCGGTGACCGAGATGTTGCCCTGCTCGGTGATGCGGTAGACCGCCGCCGCCTTGACGCCGAGGCCGACCTGGACGCCCGAGGGGACGATGGTGCCGGCATCGGACGAGGCGGAGCCGACGCGCCGCAGGTCCTGGTAGAGCAGGTCGTGGAACTCCGTGCGGCCACGCTTGTAGCCGGTGGTGTTCATGTTGGCGATGTTGTTGGAGATCACCTCCACGTTCATCTGCTGGGCCAGCATGCCCGTGGCGCCGATGCTCAGGGATCTCATGGTCGCGTCTCCTGTATTGCGGCCGTGGGGGCGAGCCGGATCACGCCGAGCGGCCGGCCAGGCTCTGGATGGCCCGGCGCTGGCGCTCGTGCTCGGCCTCGACCATGCGGCCGGCCGACTGGTAGCTGTTGACCGTCTGGATCATCTTCGACATCTCCACGACGCCGTTGACGTTGGACTTCTCGACGAAGCCCTGAAGCACCTCGGCCTCCTCGGCCGGCAGCGGCGCCTCGCCCTCGGCGCGGTAGAGCCCCTGGGCGTCCTTCTTCAGGGCGTATTCGTTCTCGAACTGGACGAGGCGCAGCCGGCCGACGCGCACTTCGTCGCCGCCGTTGCGGTCGTGGTAGGAGACGGTGCCGTCGCGCGTGACGTCGATGCGCCCGGCGCTGGCCGGAATGACCATCGGCTGGCCGCCCTCGTTGAGCAACGGCAGGCCGGAGGAGGTGACCACCTGGCCCTCGGCGTCCAGCATGAAGGTGCCGGCGCGGGTGTAGCGCTCGCCGTCCGGGCTCTCGATCGCGAAGTAGCCGGCGCCGTTGAGCGCCAGGTCGAGGGGGTTGTCGGTCGCCACCTTCGGCCCTTCGCCCAGGTCGCGCACCGTGGCCAGGTCCTGCACGTAGGAGATCTTGCGCAGCCCCGCGGGGACGCGGTCCTTGGTGTCGGCCAGGTACTCGACGAACATCATCGACTCGCCGCGGTAGGCCGGGGTGTCCAGGTTGGCGATGTTGTTCGAGATGATGTCGAGCTCGCGGCGCAGCACCGCTTGCCGGGACAGGGCTACGTAGCCGGGGGTTTCCATCGCGTCTGGCTCTCTTCCGTCCGGTCTTCGACCTTGCTGGTCGCCACGCCCGCCGTCTTTTGCGCTGCGGCGGGTCGGGCGCTGACGACGATGCAGGCCCCGTGCCAACTGCCTAACTTGCGGAAAAGGTTGAATTCCGGGCCCACGCCAGGGCGGCAGGAGAGGCGCCGTGACAAGGCCGGGGCGGCAAGATTTTCCGCTTCGGGGGGACGTCTCTGCCGCCGGTCAACCGGCTGTTAACCAGCCGCGCCCTAGGGTGCTCGGCAACAGCGGGGGCGGTGCGCCAACCGCCGGGCTCTCAGGACGAAGGATGGGCCGAGGTCATGGCCGAACAGGCGATCGACGATCTGGGTGAGGACGTCGAGGTCGAAGCGACGCCGCGCAAGGGCGGCATGAGCGGCAAGAAGCTGGTCCTCTTCGTGGCGGTGCCGTTGTTGCTGCTGCTGATCGGCGGCGGCGCGGCGGCCTACTTCATGGGCGTGTTCGGCGGCAAGGAGGAGAAGGTCGCCGAGGAGAGCGTCGAAGAGGAGAAGGCGGCGAAGGCGACCGTCTTCCACGACCTGCCGGACCTGCTGGTCAACCTCAACACCGGTGGGCGCCGCACCAGCTTCCTCAAGCTCTCCGTCGCGCTGGAGCTGACGTCGGAGACCGACGTGGCGCGGGTGCAGGAGATGCAGCCGCGCATCATCGACTCCTTCCAGGTCTATCTGCGCGAGCTGCGCATCGAGGACCTCAGCGGGTCGGCCGGCCTGCAGCGGCTGCGCGAGGAACTGCTGCTGCGGGTCAACGCCGCGGCGCATCCGGTCGAGGTGCGCGACGTGCTCTTCAAGCAGATGCTGGTGCAGTAGCCGGCGGGACGGGCGTCATGGCGGACGAGGACGGGCAGGACATGAGCGACGAGGAAGTCGATCAGGAAGCCCTGATGGCCGAGTGGGAGGCCATGGCCGAGGAGGGCGGCGAGGAGGAGGACGATCCCATGGCCGAGGCCATGGGCGGCAGCTCCTCGCGCGTGCTCGACCAGAGCGAGATCGACTCGCTGCTGGGGGTCGACGACGCCGACGCCGACGAGGAAGACGGCTCCGGCATCAAGGCGATCCTCAACTCGGCGCTGGTCTCCTACGAGCGCCTGCCGATGCTCGAGGTGGTCTTCGACCGCCTTGTGCGCATGATGTCGACCTCGCTGCGCAACTTCACCTCGGACAACGTCGAGGTCAGCCTCGACAACATCACCTCCGCGCGCTTCGGCGACTACCTCAACTCGATCCCGCTGCCGGCCATGCTGGCCGTCTTCAAGGCCGAGGAGTGGGACAACTTCGGCCTGATGGTGGTCGACAGCGCGCTGATCTACTCGATCGTCGACGTGCTGCTCGGCGGCCGGCGCGGCACCGCGGCCATGCGCATCGAAGGCCGCCCCTACACCACCATCGAGCGCAGCCTGGTGGAGCGGATGATGCACGTGGTGCTCTCCGACCTCTCCGCCGCCTTCGATCCGCTCTCGCCGGTCACCTTCCGCTTCGAGCGGCTGGAGACCAACCCCCGCTTCGCCGCCATCGCCCGGCACGGCAACGCCACCATCGTCACCAAGCTGCGCATCGACATGGAAGATCGCGGCGGCATGATCGAGCTGGTGCTGCCCTACGCCACCATCGAGCCGGTGCGCGAGCTGCTGCTGCAGATGTTCATGGGCGAGAAGTTCGGCCGCGACTCCATCTGGGAGGGCCACCTCACCGCCGAGCTCTGGCAGACCGAGGTCAACCTGGAGGCCGTGCTGGACACCGTCGAGCTGAAGCTGGGCGACGTGCTGAACTGGCAGGTCGGCAGCCGTCTCGAGCTCAACTGCCTGCCGAGCTCCAAGGTCAACCTGCACTGTGGCGACGTGCCGATGTTCACCGGCTACATGGGCCGGCGCAACGGCCAGATCGCCGTGCGGATCGCCGACAAGCTGGTGCAGCAGTCCGAAGAGGAGGACGAGGCGTGAGCTTCGCGCTGATCTTCGACGGCGCCCTGGTGGCCCTGCTGACGGCGACCATCGCCTATGCGGTGATCCTGAATCGCAAGCTGACCGAGCTGCGCAACTCGCGCGGCGAGATGGAGCGGCTGATCAGCGAGTTCGCCGAGGCCACCCAGCAGGCCGAACAGGGCGTGGGCAGCCTGCGCGAGCGGGCCGACGAGGCCAGCGACGAGCTTAACCAGCGGGTCTCGGCCACCGAGGCGCGGCTGGACGAGGCCCGCAAGCTGGCCGACGACCTGGCCTTCATGATCGACAAGGGCGGGCGCCTGGCCGACCGGCTGGAGAAGAGCGTGAGCGCGGCGATCAAGACCGCCGATCCGGGCCAGCCGGCCCGCGCCCCGGCGGCCCCGGCCCCGGCCGCCCCGGCGGCGGGCGCCGGCGAGGACGAGTCGCCCGAGGCGAAGCTGCTGCGCACGCTTGACCGCGTGCGCTGAGCGGGCCGGGACAGGACAGGAGCTTCCAGGACGATGCGTGTGCGTCTGCTTCCCCTCGTGATCGCGCTGGCCGTGATCACGCTCGCTTTCCGGCTCGAGGCGCTGCGCGAGGGCGTGGTCGTGCTCGCCCAGGAGACCGCGCCGGCGGCGGCGCCGACCGATCCGCTGCCCGCCCCCTCGGAGGCCCTGACGGAGCAGTCGGCCGCCGCCGCGGCCGAAGCCGAGGCGCAGCCCGAGGCGGGCGCCGAGACGCCGACCCAGGAAGCCGCCGCGCCGCCGTCGCAGAGCGCGGAGAACCTGCTCAGCGAGCTGCCGAGCGACCCCTTCGCCCTGACCGACAGCGAGATCGAGCTGTTGCAGGCCTTGTCGGAGCGGCGCGCCGAGCTGGACCGCCGCGAGGCGGAGCTGGAGACGCGCGAGGCGCTGCTGCGCGCCGCCGAAAGCCGGATCGAGGAGAAGATCGCCGGCCTGGAGGAGCTGCAGGCCACCATCGAGGGGCTGCTGGTGTCCTACGACGAGCAGGAGGAGGCGCAACTCCAGTCCCTGGTCAAGATCTACGAGTCGATGAAGCCCAAGGATGCCGCCCGCATCTTCGAGGAGTTGGAGATGCCCGTGCTGCTCGACGTCGTGGAGAACAT
Organism: Algihabitans sp.; assembly: GCA_965233705.1. GTDB lineage: Bacteria > Pseudomonadota > Alphaproteobacteria > Kiloniellales > DSM-21159 > Algihabitans. The sequence continues at coordinate 387,178 of CBDDTF010000003.1, forward strand.
GAAGGAGCGCAAGACCGCCACGATCCTGGCCGAGATGAACCCGGCCACGGCCAAGGCGGTGACGCTGGAGCTGGCCCAGCGGCGCGAGCTGCCGCTCCCGCGCGATTAGGTCGCGCGGGCTTGAGAGGGGGCGGCGGCATCCCGGGGTAAGTCGCGAAAGATGAACAGGTTTTACCTGGCATTAAGACCGGAGCGCTAGCTTCACACTCCGGATTAACCTTATGGGGCCGAGCGACGTATGCGGGTCCCCGGACCGCTTTGGGAGAAGGACATGAGCGGCGTTGATATGAACATGCCGATCCTGATCGTCGACGATTACAAGACGATGCTGAGGATCATCCGCAACCTGCTCAAGCAGCTCGGTTTCGACAATGTCGACGAGGCCACCGACGGGGCCATGGCGCTGCAGAAGCTGCGCGACAAGAACTACGGCCTGGTCATCTCCGACTGGAACATGGAGCCCATGAGCGGGCTGCAGCTCCTCAAGGAGGTGCGCGCCGACGGCAAGCTCTCGAAGGTGCCCTTCGTGATGATCACGGCCGAGAGCAAGACCGAGAACGTGGTTGCCGCCAAGCAGGCTGGCGTGACGAACTACATCGTCAAGCCCTTCAACGCCGCCACCCTCAAGACGAAGCTCAGCGCCGTCCTGGGCCACTTCTGACGCTTAGGGAAAAAGGGGTGAGGGCATGACCGCTCTGGCTCAGCAGACCGATCTCCAGACGCGACTGGCCGAGTTCGGCCGGCGTCACCCGGGGATCGACCCGAAGGACCTGGTGGAGGTGGTCGAGGCGATCATGACCTCGGCCGATGGCGATCTCTCCTCGGTCAATCTCAAGCTCTACGCCGAGATCGAGCAGCTCTCGATCTACATCCAGCGTGCCCGTGAGGAGATCGCGTCCTTGCGCCCCGACGAGATCACCGCCGAGCACCTTCCCGTCGCCGGCCAGGAGCTGGAGGCCGTGGTCGGGGCGACCGAGCAGGCCACCAACACCATCATGGAATCGGTCGAGACGATCGAGGGGCTGACCGAGCAGATGCCGCCGGAGGTGTCCGAGAAGGTCGTCGACGCGGTCACCCAGGTCTACGAGGCTTGCGGCTTTCAGGACATCACCGGCCAGCGCATCAAGAAGGTGGTCGCGACCCTGACCCACATCGAGGAGAAGGTGCACGCGCTGCTCGACGCCTTTGGCCAGGAAGGTCAGAGCGAAGCGGTCCGGGAACGGGCCAGGGCCGCCAAGACCAAGGCCGACGACGGGCATCCCGACGCGGGGCTGATGAACGGCCCGCAATCCTCCGACGACGCGATCAGTCAGGAAGACATCGACGCGCTGCTGGCCAGCTTCGACTAGAGCAGATGCCGACCTGAAGGACTCGCGACGCGATCTTTTCAGGCCGGCTGACTCTGCTCTACCACATTAAAGCGAGAGCGATGTCTCGCGACCGGCGGAACCGCGGCGCGGGTCCAGACGGTCGCAAATCGCTCTAGAGGGATAGGCGATCTCAAGGGCGCGCTGCGGTGCGCCCGCCGGTTGCCAAGTATCGCTCTTACCATAGGATGCAGAGCGGTTTCCTGTCATCGGCGGACCCGCGGGCGCGGGGCCGTACGATCACAAGCTGCTCTCGCGGCGCGGAGGCGGCATGGGCCCGGCTCAAGACGAGGAGAAGGCTGGCGGCGGCGATCCCAACATCGTCGCCCTGCTCAGCCTGCAGCTCCTGCTGCTGGCCTTCTTCATCCTGCTCAACGCGATCTCGAGCTACGAGGAGCAGAAGGTCGAGCAGGTGGTCAGCTCGGTGAACCAGGCCTTCGACGGGCGCGTGGCCGCGCCGCAGGACCTGGCCGATGTCGAGGCCGCCGTCGGGCCGCTGCCCGGCAGCGTGCAGCTCAGCCGGCGGGTGCGCAATCTCTTCGCGTCGACCCTGCCGATGGCCCGGATCGAGCAGGATGAACAGCTTGGCGAGCTGCGCATCGAAATCCCGACCGACAGCCTCTTCGCCGCCGACGACCCGCGCCTGCGTGCGGCGCCGGCCGTTCTGTTCAATCGCCTGGCGCGGGCGCTGGGCCCGGAGCGCCCGGAAGACTTGGAGGCCCGCCTGGAGGTCCTGGTGGGCGTGGCCGCGGATGCGCTCTCGGCACTGGGCACCCAACCGCAGGCGCTGCCGGTGCTGCGCGCCGGCGAGCTGGCCCGCAGCCTGGCGGCGCGGGGACTGCCCGCCGAGCGTCTGTCGGTCGGCATCCTGCCCGGCGCCGAAGGATGGGTGCGCCTGGTGCTGCGCCTGGCCGACCGTCCCGGGGTCGAAAGCCAAGAGGCCGAGTCGTGACGAAGAAGCAGGACAGCGCGCCGCTGCTCGGTCGCGGCGGCGGCGCAGGCGGCTCGGGCGGGAAGGGCCAGGGACAGGCCTGGATGGTGACCTTCACCGACCTGGTCGCCCTCATGCTCACCTTCTTCGTGATGCTCTTCGCGATGATGTCGGTGGAGCAGGCGGCCTGGCGCAACCTGACCAACAGTCTGGCGATGCAGCTGGAGCGTCTGGGACCGCCGCTGGTGCCGCAGCCCCCGGAGCTACTGGACATGCCCGACGTGCGCGTGGCGCCAGGCGACAACCTCGACTACATCGCCACGCTGCTCGACGAGCGGGTGGACGGCGTGCCGGCGCTGGCCGATGCGCGGGTGCTGCGCCGCACCGACCACGTCAATCTCTCGCTGCCGAGCGACCTGCTGTTCGCGCCCGGCACGGCGGTGCCGCGGGAAGCGGCGCGGGCGGCGCTGTTCGAACTGGGCGGCCTGCTGCGGCACCTGGACAATGTCGTCGAGGTCGCCGGCCATGCCGACCCCACCTCGGTCGGCCGCAGCGGCTTCCCGTCGAACTGGGAGTTGTCCCTGGCCCGCGCGGCCTCCGTCGCGGCGCTGCTGCGCGTGGCGGGGCTGACCAACGAGGTGGTCGTCCTCGGCTATGGCGAGACGCGCTGGGACACCTTGCCCGAGGAGTTGAGCCGGGCCGAGGCCCTGGCGCTCGCGCGCCGCGTTGAAATCCTGATCCATGAACGGGCCGCCGAGCCATGACGACCGCTCGCCTGCTGGGCTTCCTCCTCCTGATCCTGCCGCTGGCCGCGGCCGCCGCCGAGCCGGTCACCGTGCGCGGCGGCGTGCACGCGGACTTCGGCCGTCTGGTCTTCGATTGGGCCGAACCGGTCGACTATGGCGCGCGCCTTCAGGAGGGCGCGCTGGTGGTGACCTTCGCACGGCCGGCCAGCTTCGACACGGCCTCCGCCGAGCGGCATCTCTTCCGCTATCTGGAGGGAGTCGAGGTCGGCGCCGAGGGACGCCGCGTCACCTTCGATCTGAAAGAGCGCTACGGCCTGAAGAGTTTCACCCTCGGCCCCAAGGTGGTGGTTGATCTGCTGCACGACGCCGGCCAGGTGGAAGCCAAGCCAGCCCCTCAAGCCGCCCCCCAGGCGGCCCCCCAGGCGGCCCCCCAGGCGGCCCCCCAGGCGACCCCCCAGGCGAATCCGCAGCCGGACCCGGCCCGCGAAACGGCCGCCGGCGCGCCCGACGCTTCCGCGCCGGACGCGGCGCCTGCGGCCACCTTCGCGGCGACGCCGGCGGACCGTGACCTGCCGCAGATCCGCGTGCGCGTCGGCGAGCACGCCGCCTTCGAGCGCCTGGTCTTCGACTGGCCGGTGCCGGTCGGCTACCGCCTGCAGCAGGATGTCGAGACCGCCGAGCTGGTCTTCGAGCGTGCCGCGCGACTGGATGTCAGCCGCCTGCAGGCCAATCCGCCGGAAACGCTGCGCCGCTTCGCCGACCGCCGTGCCGCCGGAGAGACCCGGATCGAGCTGCAATATGTGCCCGGGACGCGCCTGCGGGCCTTTGCCGACGGGCCTCGCGTCGTCGTCGACCTGCTGCGGCCGCCCGAGATCGAGCCGAGCCCGCCGGCCGGGCCACCCGCGCTGGCCGAGACGCCCGTTGCGCCGTCGTCGGAGCCGGCGGCCGCGGCAAGCGAGGCGGAGGAGGCGACTGAGGCACCCGCTGAGGCCACCGCGCAAGCCACCGCTGAAGCCACCGGCGCCGGCGCCGGCGACGCCGCGGGCGAGGCCGGCGACGCGGATCGCGGGGCCGGTGACGCGGATCGCGAGGCCGCGGGCGCGCCCAGGCCGCTCGTCCCCCAGGCCGCCCGGCGTCCGGCGGCGCCGTCCGAGCGGGGCGCCCCGGTCGCGGCGGAAGATGCGGGCCCGGCCCCGCGGGAGGCGGCACCGGCCCCGCGGAACGCGGCACCGGAGAGCGCCGCCGCGCCCGCGCCGCCGCCCGTGCCGCGGCCCGCGCCGCCGCGCCGGACGCCGGCGGCGGAGACGGCCACGGCGAAGCCCACGCCCGCCGGCGAGGACGGCTTCGTCACCCGCGAGCCCCTGCCCACCGTCGAGGGGCGGCCGACGCCGGGCACGCGCGCGCCCGAGACGCCGCCGGTCCTGCTGCGCTTCGCCTGGCCGGCGGAGGTGGGCGCCGTGGCCCTGCAGCGTGCCGGCAGCCTGCTGCTCGGCTTCGACCGGCAAGCCCCGGTCGATCTGGCCGCGGCCGTGAGCGCCGCGGCGCCCGAACTCGGGCCCGCGGTGGCCGAGCCGGTCGAGGGGGGCAGCCTGCTGCGTTTCGACGAGGCGGCGCTCTATGCGCCACATCTGTGGCGCGACGACGCCGGGTGGCTGATCGAGTTCCGGCGGGCGGGGATCGCGCCGATCGGCGGGGCGCCGATCGTCGTCGAGCCCGATGCCGAAACCGCCAGCCTGCGCATTGCCGTCGATCGTCCGCAGCGGTTGCTGGCGCTGCAGGACCCCGGCAGCGGCGGCCGACTGCTGCTGGTGCCGCTCGCCGGCGAGGGCCAGGCGACGCCCCAGGGCCGGCAGAGTCCGGTGTTCGATCTGCTGCCGACCCACCAGGGCCTGGCGCTGCTGCCCCGGCTGGAGCCGCTGGAGGTGGGGCTGCGCCCCAACGGCGTGACCGTGGCCGCGCCGGCGCCGACGCTGACCGCCACCGGCGAGCCCGACGCGGCGGCGGCCGACGGCGAGACGCCGGCGGGGGCCGCGCCGCGCCTCTTCGACCTCGAGGCCTGGCGCCAGGGCGGGGCGGAGAGTTTCAACGAGCGCCGCCAGGCCCTGCAGCGGGCGGTGGTGCAGGCCAGCGGCGATCGCCTGGGGCTGGCCCGCCTCGATCTCGCGCGCTTCTACTTCGCGCACGGGCTGGCCAGCGAAGCCCTGGGAACCCTGACGCTGATCCGGCGGGAGAACGCGGCGCTGAGCGGCGATCCGCAGTTGATGCTGATGGAGGCCGCGAGCCGTCTGCTGGTGGGCGATCACGCCCAAGCGCAGGAGTTGCTGACCGATCCGGTGCTGCTCGAGGAGCCGGAGGCCGACGTCTGGCGCGCCGCCCTGGCCGCCGAGGCGCAGGACTGGCCGGCGGCCGCGGCGCAGTTCGCGCGCAGCTACCCGCTGATCGACGACTATGCCCGGCCGATCCGGGTGCGCCTGGGCCTGGCCGCGGCCGAGGCCACGTTGGAGGCCGGCGACATCGGCGCGGCGGCCTTGCGGCTGGAGCAGGTGAACGACGACCTGACCACCGACCTGGAGCAGGCGCGCTACGATTTTCTCGATGCGCTGCTGCTGCAGGGCCAGGGGGAGGCCGAGGCGGGGCGCGAGATCCTCGAGCGGCTGGCGACCAGCGGCCTCGGCGCGCCGGCGGTGCAGGCGCGGCTGGCGTTGATCGAGCAGGCCCTGGCCGAGGGCGAGCTGGCGCCGGCCGACGCCATCGAGCAGCTCGAACAGCTCCGCTTCGCCTGGCGCGGCGACGCCTTCGAGTTCGCCCTGCTGCAGCGGCTGGCCGGCCTCTACGAACAGCAGGGGCAGTGGCGTCAAGCGCTGCGCTCGCTGCGCCAGGCGGCGACCTACTTCCCCGGCACGACCCGCGCCGAGGCGGCGGCCGAGCGGCTGCGCAAGCTCTTCGCCCGACTCTTCCTCGGGCCCGAGCAGCCGGATCTGCCGCCGCTGACCGCGCTGTCGATCTACGAGGAGTTCCGCGAGCTGACGCCGGCCGGCGACCGGGGCAACCGCGTCATCGAGCAGCTCGCCGACCGTCTTGTCGCGGTCGACCTGCTCGACCGCGCCGCCCGCCTGCTCGAGGGGCAGGTGCAGTTCCGGCTGAGCGGCGAAGAAAAAGCGCGGGTCGGCGCCCGTCTGGCGCTGATTCATCTGTTCGACCGCAAGCCGCGCAAGGCGCTCGAAGCGCTCGAGATGTCCGAGCAAAGCGGCCTGCCCGAGAAGGTCGCGCGCCAGCGCCGCCACCTCCAGGCCCGCGCGCTGGCCGGCCTCGACCGGGGCGGGCGGGGGCTGTCCCTGCTGGAAGGCGACGGCAGCCTGGACGCACAGCGGCTGCGGGCCGAGATCCTCTGGGCCGAGCGCGACTGGGCGGCGGCGGCCGTGGCCCTGGCGGCGACGCTGCCCGAGCCGGCCGATACGCCGCTCGACTCCGACACCAGCGGCCAGGTGCTCAATCTGGCGGTCGCGCTGACCCTGGCCGGCGATCAGGAAGAGCTGGGCAAGCTGCGCCAGACCTGGGGCGAGGCCATGGCGGACGGCCCCCATGCCGAGGCCTTCGCGCTGCTGGCGGAGGACCTCGACCCGGCGAGCGTGGCGACCATCGCCCAGCAGCTCGCCCAGGTGGACCGGGTCCAGGCCTTCATGGCGATCTACCGCGAGCGACTGCGCGAGACCCAATTGAGCGAGCTGAACTGAGCGCGCCCGGCGACACGTCGCCGGCCCCCGCAGAGACCCCGGAAGCGGGCGCGGTCGCACCCGCCAACGCGGCGCGCGCCCGCCTGGCCGGGTCGCGCGGGAGCAGGCCGCTTGGGGCCGGGTCGCTTGGGGCCGGGTCGCTCGGGAGCGGGGGCGGTTCGAGGGGGATGGCGTCGCGGCGCGCGGTCGGCGGCGATCGCCCGGCGGCCCACCGCCGGGTGCGGCTGGGCCGTGCGGTGCGGCTGGCTCGTGCGGTGCGGCTGGCTCGTGCGGTGCGGCTGGGCCGCGCGGTTCAGTACTGGGTGAGGATCCAGTAGAGGATGCCGAGGCCCAGGCCGGTGATCAGCAGCAGGCGGGCGGTGAGGCCGAGGGCGAAGCGGACCTGGGCCCACTGCTGCCGGCGCCGGCTCTTCTCGGCCTGCCGGGCGGCCTGCTGGCGGCTGACCCGCTGACGATGGCGCTCGCCGAGTCGCTTGTAGGCGTCTTCGCCCTTCTTCTCCTTGACCTCGGGCGTTTCCTCGCGCAGCGGCGCCGAGCGATAGACCGTCTGCTGCACGAAGAGGCCGCGCGGTTCGTCGAACTGCTCCTTGATCACCTTGACGCTGAGGTAGCGCGGGTTTTCGGCCAGTTCCTTGGCCTGATCGATCGCCGCCTCGCGTTCGTCGAAGGCGGCGGCGGCGCGCCACTGCCCGTTGGCGTAGACCTGCACCTCGTAGGTGCCCGTCGAGACGTTCGCCTGTGCCATGTCGGTCTAGCCTCCGTAGCTCTGCACCAGCGAGCCGGCCACGAGGTACCAGCCGTCCACCAGCACAAAGAAGATCAGCTTGAAGGGCAGGGAGATCATCACCGGCGGCAGCATCAGCATGCCCATCGACATCAGGATGGAGGCGACCACCATGTCGATCACCAGGAAGGGCAGGAACAGCAGAAAACCGATCTCGAAGGCGCGGCGCAGCTCGCTGATCATGAAGGCGGGGATCAGGCTGCGCATCGGCGTCTCCTCGGGCGAGGCCGGCGTCTCCGCGTCGGAGAGGTCGAGGAAGAGCTGCAGGTCCTCGGGGCGCACGTGGCCGAGCATGAACTCGCGCAGCGGGCCGGTCGCCAGCTCCAAGGCCTCGAGGGTGTCGATCTGCTCGGCCAGCAGCGGGGCGAGGGCCTGGTCGTAGACCGCCTCCAGGGTGGGCATCATCACGAAGGCGGTGAGGAACAGCGCCAGCGAGATCAGCACCGAGTTCGGCGGCGTCTGCTGAATGCCCAACGCGCTGCGCAGGAAGGAAAGCACCACGACGATCCGCGTGAAGGAGGTCACCATCACCAGGATCGAGGGCGCCAGCGACAGGATCGTCACCAGCGCGATGATCTGCAGGATCGTCTGCGTCTGGCTGGCGCCGGCGGCGCCGAAATCGAAGGTCAGGGCCTGGGCCAAGGCCGCCTGGGGCAGCAGCGCGGCGAGGCCGGCCGGCAGCAGCAGGGCGAGCAGGCGCCGCGGCGCGATGTGCGGTGGCCTCACGGCTGCACCTCCTCGGCGTGATCGCGGCGCACGCGCTCGACCAGCAGGTCGGCGCCGGCGCCCAGCAGCAGCAGATGCTCGCGCTCGTCGCGCCGCACCAGCACCAGCTTGCGCCGGGGGTCGAGGGTCAGCACCTCGACCACGGCCAGGCGGCGGCCGGCGCCGCTCGGCAGGCCGCGCACCAGCGGGCCGCCGAGGCCGAAGCGCTTGACCGCCCACGCCAGCCCGAGAATCAGGGCGACGACCAGCGCCAGCGCGATGGCGAAGTTGAGGTAGTCGGCAAGCTGCATCTAGCGACCGGAGCCCCTCGGCGGCGTGCCGGGCTGGCCGTAGGCGGCGACGGCCTGGCGGCGCTGGCTGGAATCGGCGAGCTGCCGGCCGAGCTGGTCGAGGCCGTGGCGCAGCAAATGGGTCAGGTCGTCGAGCTCGCTCATCAGGCCGGTCAGCGGCCGCCGGAAGGCGCTGCGCTCAGCCTCCGGCAGTTCCGCGATGCCGGCGCAGACGTGTTGGATCTCGGCCTCCAGGTGGTCGAGGTCGAGGCTTTGGCCGGTTTGCACCTTCTGGCGCGCCATCTCCATCCGGCCGGAGAGCCGCTCCAACTGCTCCAGGATGGTGGCTGTGCTGTTCACGCGCGACTCTCCGAGGTCTCGGGCTGACGTTCTCGCTCCGCCCTGCGGCGTCGTCCTGCCCGGGGGCGGGACGGCCGCCGGGGCGGGACGGCGGCCGGAGCGCGCCGACGCTCGATCGCCGACTGCGCCGGCATACTCACGCAACATGATTAAGAAATGCTTTTTAGGCGTTTGTGCCGCGCCGCCCGGGGCACCGGTCCCGCCCGCGATTCGGCCTTCGCGGGCAACGCTCCGGCAAAGCGAACGAGGCCCGTCGGCGGCAGGCCGGGCAACGGCGGGCGTCAAACCTGGGCTTCGCGGGCAGCGGCGCCCCGGGGCCGGTGCGGTCGGGCCGAGCGCGCGCCGGGCGGTCTACTTGCGGTGGTTCGACCCGCGCGCCCGGTCGTCGCGCGCCGACTCCGGGGGCGCGGGCTCCGGCGGTGCGGGCTCCGGGGGCGCCGACTCCGGCGGCGCGGCCTCCGCCTCGCTCTGCTCTGGCGCGGCGCGGCCGCTGCCGAAGGCCTCGGCCAGGGCATCGCCACCCTCGGCGGCCGCGCGGTTTTCTTCCTGGATGCGCTCATAGATCTCGCGGCGCAGAACGCTGGCTTCGGGGGGGAAGGTGAAGCCCAGCTTGATCGACTTGCCGCGGATGTCGACGACCGTGACCTCGATGTCGTCGTTGATGACGACGGATTCTCCAATCTTGCGCGTCAAATACAGCATGGTGCGCTGGGATTCCCGTCGCCGAACTCGAAACCTGCCGAACCGGGCGCCTGCGGCCCGGCCCGATTTAACCTGCTTTACTGGATATTAACAAGCCGCGGCCGATAGTCGAGGTGAAGAGACCGGACCCTGCGCGACCTGTCCGAAAGAGCGTCCGGCCAGCGAATTGGAGGTAGTCTGCGTGGCGGAGCGCCCCGGCCTGTTCGACGTCATTGCGCGCAAGATGGACTGGCTGTCGCAGCGCCAGAAGGTGCTGGCGGCCAACGTCGCCAATGCCGATACGCCCGGCTTCGCGCCCAGAGATCTGCGCGAGGGGCCGTTCGAGCGGATGGTGCGCGGGCAGCTCGCGGTGGTCCAGCCGCGCCGCACCGATGCCCAGCACCTGACCCCGGCCGGCGCCGGCGGCAAGGGCGAGGCGCGCGAGTTCGAGCCGCGCGAGCGCTACGAGACGGCGCCCTCGGGCAACGCGGTGGTGCTGGAGGAGCAGCTCGTCAAGGTGCAGCAGACCCAGGTCGACTACCAGACCATGACCAACCTCTACAGCAAGCATCTGCGGATGTACGCGACCGCCCTGGGCCGCGGCGGCTAACGGCGGACAGGCAAGGGACGCGGGTGAGCCATGGACCTCTACAAAACTCTCGACATCTCCGCCTCGGGCATGCGCGCCCAGGGAACCCGCCTGCGCGTGATCTCGGAGAACATCGCCAACGCCAACTCCACCGGCCAGACGCCGGGCGCGGAGCCCTATCGGCGCAAGATGGTGACATTCACCAACGAGCTGGACCGCGAACTCGGCGCCGAGCTGGTCAAGGTGAAGGACGTCGGCGTCGACAAGTCGGAGTTCAGCCGGCGCTACGAGCCCGGCCATCCGGCGGCCGACGAGGAGGGCTACATCCTCACGCCGAACGTGAACTCGCTGATCGAGATGGCGGACATGCGCGAGGCCCAGCGGTCCTACGAGGCCAACCTGCGGGTGATCCAGTCCTCGCGGATGATGCTGGAGCAGACCATCGCCATCCTGCGCTGACGCGCGGGCGCGGCAAACCGACCCGGCGGCCAGGAAGGCGGCCGTAACCCGGCCCAGGACGGGCGGGCGAGGAGAAGGCGGCGGATCCGGCCCGGCCGGGCCGCCGGGATCGAACGATGAGCGTGAATTTCACCGAGGCGTTGAACGCCTATCAGCGCGCGCAGCAGCGCACGCTGGGCGGCGGCGCGGCCGGCGAGGACGGCCTGAAGCCGCAGGCCGGCGCCGGCTCCGAGTTCGCGTCGATGCTGCGCGAGACGGCCGAGACGGTGCAGGACCGTCTGCAGCAGGGCGAGGTCGCCTCGCTCAAGTCGGCGGCCGGCCAGGCCGACGTGAACGACGTGGTGGTCGCCGTCAGCAAGGCGGAGATGACGCTGCAGACGGTGGTCACCCTGCGCGACCGCGCGGTCCAGGCCTACCAGGACATCCTGCGAATGCCGATCTGACGCGCCGCCGCCCGCCGCGACGCCTGGCGGGCGGGCGGCCTGTCCGGCGCGGGCGGCCGCGCCGTGGGCGGGGGCGATGACGGTGGCGGTAACGGTAGCGGCGGCGGTAACGGGGCAACCCGGCGCGCTGCGGAGTTTTTCCCATGGAAGCGGTCGATGTGCTCGAGGTCTCGCGCGAGGCCATCTGGGTTGCCCTCAAGGTGGGCGGCCCGGCGCTGATCATCGCGCTCATCGTCGGCCTGATCATCTCGCTGGTGCAGGCGCTGACGCAGATGCAGGAGATGACCCTCTCCTTCGTGCCGAAGATCCTGGCCATCTTCCTGGCGCTGATCGTGCTGGCGCCCTTCATGCTGACCGTGCTCAGCGAGTTCACGGTCACGCTGATGGACCGCATCGTGGCGCTCGGGTAGCCGCCCGCGATGCTCGAAACCCCGCTCTTGGAAGCCTTGCTGCCGGCGCAGGTCTTCGGCCTGCTGCTGGTCTTCGTGCGGCTGGGCGCGGCCTTGATGCTGCTGCCCGGCATCGGCGAGCCCTACGTGACGCCGCGCAGCCGGCTGATGCTGGCGCTGCTGATCTCGCTGATCGCCTTTCCCATCGCCGCGCCCGACCTGCCGGCCCTGCCGGACTCGCTGCCGCGCATGTTCCTGCTGATCCTGGGCGAGCTGGTGGTCGGCCTGTTCCTCGGCACGGTGACGCGGCTGCTGATGAGCGCGCTGGTCACTGCGGGCATGATGATCGCCTTCTCCACCTCCATGGCCAACGCCCTGGTGATGGACCCCTCGGCCGCGCAGCAGGGCTCGATCGCCGGCAGCTTCCTGACGCTGATCGCGCTGCTGCTGATCTTTGCGCTGGACATCCATCACCTGCTGCTGATGGCGGTGGTCGACTCCTACATGCTCTTCCCGCCGGGGCAGCCGCTGCCGATCGGCGACTTCTCCGACGTGGTGGCGCGGGTCGTCGGCAAGGCCTTCGTGCTGGCCTTCCAGATCGCCGCGCCCTTCATCGTGGTGGCCGGCGTCTTCTACCTCGGGCTCGGCCTGCTGGCGCGGCTGATGCCGCAGATGCAGATCTTCTTCGTCGCGATCCCGCTGCAGATCGCTCTCGGGCTGCTGGTCATGGCGCTGGCCCTGCCGGTGATGCTGCGGGTCTTCCTCCAGGGCTTCGAGTCGACCGTGGTCGACCTGTTGATGCCCTGAGCCGGCCGGGAGGGGAGTGAGCCTTGGCCGACGACTCGCAGGACGACTCGCAAAAAACAGAGGAGCCGACGCCGAAGAAGCTGCGCGAATCGCGCGAGAAGGGCGAGGTGGCCAAGTCCCAGGAACTGGGGCACTGGTTCATGATCCTCGCCTTCGCGGCGATCGTCGGCATCTTCGGCCCCTGGCTGACCGGCTCGATCTCCGACAGCCTGTTCATCCTGGTCGAGCGGCCGCACATCATCGACCTGTCGGCGGACGGCGGCCGGCAGCTTCTGATCGACATTCTCGCCGACCTCGCGCTCACCCTGCTGGTGCCGGGCCTGGTCATCATCGCCGCCGCCCTGGGCGCGACGGTGCTGCAGACCGGCTTCGTGTTCTCCGCCGAATCGCTCAAGCCGAAGCTGTCGAAGATCTCGCTGCTGGAGGGCTTCAAGCGGCAGTTCTCAAGCCGCTCGCTGATGGAGTTCGCCAAGGGCCTCCTGAAGATCTCCCTGGTGGCCGGCGTGGTGATGCTGGCGATCTGGCCGAAGCGCGAGCAGCTCAACGAACTGGCCGAGATGGAGACCGGCCTGCTGCTGGAGGTGCTGCAGAGCACGGCGCTGCGGGTGCTGATCGCCGTGCTGGCCATGATGAGCGTGATCGCCGCGCTCGACTTCGCCTTCCAGCGCTACCAGCACATCAAGAAGTTGCGCATGACGCGCCAGGAGGTGAAGGACGAGTTCAAGCAGACCGAGGGCGACCCCATGGTCAAGGCCCGCCTGCGCCAGATCCGGCAGGAGCGGGCGCGCGGGCGCATGATGGCGGCGGTGCCCGGCGCCGACGTGGTGGTCACCAACCCGACCCACTACGCCGTGGCGCTGAAGTACGAGATGGACGCCATGGCGGCGCCGGTGGTGGTGGCCAAGGGGATCGACCACCTGGCGCTGCGCATCCGCGAGGTGGCCCAGGAGAACGACGTGCCGCTGGTCGAGAACCGGCCGCTGGCGCGCGCGCTCTACGACTCGGTCGAGCTGGACCAGGAGGTGCCGCCCGAGCACTACAAGGCCGTGGCGCAGGTGATCGGCTACGTCATGCGCCTGAAGGGCCGGCGGCCGCGCTAGAGTGATTTGCGACGGTTCAGACGCGCGTCAGCGCGTCCGCCGGTCGCGAAAAGTCACTCTAACCCTTTGGTGTAGAGCAGGTTTCTTGTGATCGGCGGACCCACGCTGTGGGGCCAAACGATCACGATCTGCTCTAGGGTCTGTACTCAATTCGGACTTCCCCAACGCGCGGGCGGCCTGATTCGATTTGCGGCCGTTTGGACGGGCATCGGCGAATCCGCTCGGGCGCGGCGCCGGGGCATCGCGCCCGGGGCCGGGAGTCGGGCCGGGAGTCGGGGCCGGGAGTCGGGGCCGGGGCGGGAGTCCGGGCCGGCGACAGACGCGGCGTGTCGCTGCGCGGGCGCGCCGTTATACTGCGGCTATATACACTGCGGCTATATACACTGCCGCTATACTGCGGCGCGCGAGCGCGGTGGCGAGTCTGAGAGGGGCGTGCGAGCAGGGGGATGGAGACGCTGCTGATTTGGCAGGCTCTCGCCGGTCTGGGCGTGCTTGGCGCGGCCGGACTCGGTTTTGCCTACGGGCGGTGTCGCCTGGCCGGCCGGCGTCTGGGCGCGCTGCTCGACGCCGTGCCGGAGCCGCACCAGCTTGTCGACCGCAAGGGGCGCATCCTGCACGCCAACACGGCCTGCCGCAGTTTCTGCGGAGGCCGCCTGCGTCCGCTGGACGCCGTGCTGGCCGAGCGGCTGGCCGGCGACGACGCGGAGGACGAGGCGGCGGCCGAGAGCGGCGCCGACGCGTTGGCACGGCTGGCCACCAACGCCCGCAACGGGGCGCCGGGCACCGCGGAGCTGCGCCTGCACGGCGAGGGCGGCAGCGCCGGCGACCTGTGGGTGCAGGTCAACGTGCGGCCCGCGGGGGTGCCCGCGGGGGCGCTGCTCTGGCAGCTCAGCGAGATCACGGCGCGGCGCCAGATGGAGAGCACGATGCGGGCGGAGCAGCGGCGCCTGCTGGACCTCTTCGAGCGCGCCCCGATCGGCTTCTACTCGGTCGACGGCCAGGGCTACTTCCGCTTCGTCAACCAGACCCTGGCCGACTGGCTGGGCCGTCCGGCCGACGTGCTGACGGCGGGTGCGCGCCTGCACGACATCCTGGCCGAGGCGCCGACCGACGGCGCGCCGGCGCACGCGCCGACGGCCACCTCCGAAAGCCAGGTCGAGATCAAGCTGTGCGGCGAAGGCGGCGAAGTCTTCGACGCCTTGATCGTACAGGCCGTGGCTGCCGACGAGGAGGAGGGCGGCGCGCTGCGCACCCGCTCGGTGGTGCGCCACCTGACGCGCGAGCGGGCGACCGCCCAGGCGCTCGCGGAGTCCGAGCGCCGCTTCAAGCGCTTCTTCGACGAGGCGCCGATCGCCATCGTCGAGCTCGACCGCGGCGGTCGCATCCGCGAGAGCAACCCCGCCTTCGCGACCCTGCTCGGCCTGCAGGGGGCGGCGGTCACCGGGCAGCCGCTGGCGCGCTGGGTGGTCGAGGAGGACCGTAGCCTGCTGCGCGAGACGCTGATCGCCGGCGCGGAGAACCGCGGCCAGCCGGCCGACCTGCGGCTGCACGGCCCGCGCGAGCTGCTCTGCACCCTCTCGGTCAGCGTGATCGACGACGGCGCCGGGCGCCCGTCCGGCTTCGTCTGCCATCTGCTCGACGCCACCGAGCAGAAGGCGCTGGAGGTGCAGTTCGCCCAGTCGCAGAAGATGCAGGCGGTCGGCCAGCTCGCCGGCGGCATCGCGCACGACTTCAACAACCTGCTCACCGCGATGATCGGCTTTTCCGATCTGCTGTTGCTGCGCCACCGGCCGGGCGACCAGTCCTTCGCCGACATCATGCAGATCAAGCAGAACGCCAACCGCGCGGCCAACCTGGTGCGCCAGCTCCTGGCCTTTTCGCGCCAGCAGACCCTGCAGCCGCGCATGCTCAACGTCACCGACATCCTGGCCGAGCTGAGCCACCTGCTGCGCCGGCTGATCGGCGAGTCGATCGAGCTGGACATGATCCACGGCCGCGATCTCGGGCAGGTTCGCGCCGACCAGGGCCAGCTCGAGCAGGTCATCATCAACCTGGCCGTCAACGCGCGCGACGCCATGGTGGGCGGCGGGCGGCTGGCGATCCGCACCTACAACGCCGCCTTCGAGACGCCGCAGCGGCGCAAGGGCGAGGAGGTGCCGGCCGGCGACTACGTGGTGGTCGAGGTCAGCGACAGCGGCTGCGGCATCCCCAAGGAGAATCTCGACCGCATCTTCGACCCCTTCTTCTCGACCAAGGAGGTGGGCGAGGGCACCGGGCTCGGGCTCTCCACGGTCTACGGCATCGTCAAGCAGACCGGCGGCTTCATCTTCGTCGACTCGGCGCTGAACGAGGGGACCACCTTCACCATCTACCTGCCGCGCCATCTGCGTCAGGGCGAGGCGGCGGTCGAGCCGGAGGCGCGGGCGGCGCGGGACCTGACCGGCATCGGCAGCGTGTTGCTGGTGGAGGACGAGGACGCGGTCCGCTCCTTCTCGGCCCGGGCCCTGCGCAACAAGGGCTACGAGGTCTACGAGGCACGCTCGGGCGAGGCGGCCCTGGAGATGCTGCGCAGCGACACCAGCCTGGCCAAGCTCGACCTGCTGGTCACCGACGTGGTGATGCCGCGGCTCGACGGGCCCAGCCTGGTGCGCGAGGTGCGCCAGGCGCGACCGACGCTCAAGGTGATCTTCATCTCCGGCTATGCCGAGGACAACTTCCGCCAGCGGCTGGGCGAGGAGGAGGGCATCCACTTCCTGCCCAAGCCCTTCACCCTCAAGCAGCTCGCCGGCAAGGTGAAGGAGGTAATGGGCGAGGGCAGCGCCTGAGCGCCCGGGCCGGACCGCGCTCAGGGGCGCGGCGCGGGCGCCGGGCCGATCCTCGCATGGGGCTTCGAGTCGGGGCGGCCGGCGCCGGCCGGTGCCGGGCGGACAGGCCTGCCGCGCCGGCCGCCGCCTGTTCTGCTCGCGCCTTGAGCTCTTAATGTTCGCTTTTCGATCCGATTTCGCCTTGTTCGCAAAGAACGTTCGAGGTACATTCGCACTCCGATTGCGGACCTCGGGCGGCCGTGGGATAAGGGAGCGAACCTCATGACGCAGGCGGCTTTGCGACTGATCGACGGGGACAAAGTGGACAAGACGAAAGCACTGGACCAGGCTCTCAGCCAGATCGAGCGCGCCTTCGGCAAGGGCTCGGTGATGAAGCTGGGGCAGCGCGAGGTGGTCAATGTGGAGACCATCTCGACCGGCTCGCTCGGCCTCGACATCGCCCTGGGGATCGGCGGCGTGCCGCGTGGACGCGTGGTCGAGATCTACGGACCGGAATCCTCGGGCAAGACGACGCTCGCCCTGCACGTGGTGGCCGAGGCCCAGAAGACCGGCGGCACCTGCGCCTTCGTCGATGCCGAGCACGCGCTCGACCCCTCCTACGCGACCAAGCTGGGCGTCGACATCGACGAGCTGCTGATCAGCCAGCCCGATGCCGGCGAGCAGGCGCTGGAGATCGCCGACACGCTGGTGCGCTCCGGCGCCATCGACGTGCTGGTGATCGACTCGGTGGCGGCGTTGGTGCCGCGCGCCGAACTCGAGGGCGAGATGGGCGACCAGATGCCGGGCCTGCAGGCGCGGCTGATGAGCCAGGCGCTGCGCAAGCTGACCTCCTCCATCTCGCGCAGCCACACCCTGGTGATCTTCATCAACCAGATCCGCATGAAGATCGGCGTGATGTTCGGCAGCCCCGAGACCACGACCGGCGGCAACGCCCTGAAGTTCTACTCCTCCGTGCGCCTGGACATCCGGCGAATCGGCTCGATCAAGGACCGCGACACGGTGGTCGGCAACCAGACCCGCGTGAAGGTGGTCAAGAACAAGCTGGCGCCGCCCTTCCGGGTGGTCGAGTTCGACATCATGTACGGCGAAGGAATCTCCAAGACCGGCGAGCTGCTCGACCTCGGCGTGCAGGCCGGCGTGGTGGAGAAGTCCGGCGCCTGGTTCTCGAGCAACGGCCAGCGCATCGGCCAGGGGCGCGAGAACGCCAAGACCTTCCTGCGCGAAAACCCCGAGGTCGCGGCCCGGATCGAGCAGGCGGTGCGGACCAACGCCGGCCTGGTCGCCGATGCCATGCTCGACGGGCCGGGCGGCCAGGGCGAGGAGGACGGCTGAGCGGCCTCTCCGGCCGCCCCCTCTCGCCGCCGCTCCACCGCCGCTCCCCTACCGCCCCGCCGCCGTTTCTGCGGCCTCCCGCGGCAGTGAGTTAGCCGCGGCGGCACGCGGCGTGCCCGCCCGCCGGCCTGAGCGCGTCGGCCTGAGCGCGCGCCCGCACTGCCGGCCGGTCTCTGTTCCGGGCGACCGTTTCGCACCCCCAGCGACGGGCCGCCCCGGACAGCGCCGTCGCCCGCCGGGGCGGCGGGCCGTGCCGCGCGGGAGAGCACCCGAATTTTGCGCAAGTTGTGGATGTTTCTTCTCGTCTCAGGCGATTTCTTCCGCTAGGGTTGTGAATCAGCAGGGCTAACCTCGCGTGAAGTCGTGCCGTCGGGCCTTGCGCCGCGGCGGTTCGGCGCGAGAGACGGCCCCGCAGGCGGTCCGCCGGCACGGCAGCGCCGGCCCGCGCCTGCGTCACCTGGCCGTGACTTGCGCCACTGGGGGGAAACATGGCTGATCCGTTTATCTCGCAGATCATGATCTGGCCGGCGACCTTCGCGCCGCGCAACTGGGCCTTCTGCCACGGGCAACTGCTGGCGATTTCGAGCAACACGGCGCTGTTCAGCCTGATCGGCACGCTCTACGGCGGCGACGGGCGCACCACCTTCGGCGTGCCCGACCTGCGCGGCCGGGTGCCGATCGGCGCCGGCCGCGGACCGGGCCTGTCGCTCTACCAGGAGGGGCAGATGGCCGGCCTCGAGTTCGTCACCCTGACTCAGCTCGAGATGCCGGTCCACAACCACAGCGCCACCTTCCAGCCGAGCAGCGGCTCGACCTCGCTCGAGGCCTATGACGGCGGGGCCAACCAGCTCCAGCCGGGACCCAACCACGTGCTGGCGCAGGCGCAGTTCGGCGACGCGCGCAGTCCGACCGACGTGCGCGCCTACTCCGACCAGACGCCCAACACCACCCTGGGGGGCGTCACCTCCACCGGCGGCGGCGGCACGGTCACGGTGGGCAACGCCGGCGGCAGCCAGTCCCACGAGAACCGGCAGCCCTTCCAGGTCATGAACTACGTCATCTCCCTGGCCGGCCTCTTCCCGTCACGCAGCTAGGGCCGGGTGGAGCTATGCGAGCCGGAGCCCAGGCCAAGACCGAGGCCGGTGCGCGAGGCGCTGCCGAGACCGGCAGGGTCCGAGCCCGAGCGGCCGACGGGTCTGGAGATCTGCGGCCTGCGTCCGGGCGGCCGTGTCGGCGGTCCGGCGCGCGGCGCACGCGACAGTCAAGAGGAGCGGGCCAATGACGGACCCCTTGCTTTCCGAGGTGATGCCCTGGCCGGCGCCCTTCGCGCCGCGGGGCTGGGCCTTCTGCCAAAATCAGCTTCTGGCCATCTCGGCGAACAACGCGCTGTTCAGTCTGATCGGCACGCTCTACGGCGGCGACGGGCGCACGACCTTCGCCCTGCCGGACCTGCGCGGCCGGTCGGCCGTCGGCGCCGGGTCCGGGCCCGGCCTCCTCTACTATCCCCTCGGCGGCCGCGCGGGAGTTCAGTTCGTGACCCTCACGCAACTGGATATGCCGATCCATTCGCACGGCGCGAGCTTTTCCGCCAGCAGCCCCTCGGGCGTGGCCGTCGGGGCCAACAGCGGCGGTGCCAATCAGCTCTCGCCGGACAGCAACGTGCTGGCGAGCGCGGAGTTCGGGGATACGCGCTCGCCGACCCAGGTGCGCCTCTACGCCGACGCCTCGCCGAACACGAGCGTAGGCGGACTGCAGTCGAGCGCCGGCGGGCAGGTCACGCTGTTCAACAGCGGCGCGAGCGAGTCGCACGAGAACCGCATGCCCTTCCAGGTGATCAACTTCTGCATTTCCCTCTATGGGCTCTATCCCTCGCGCAACTGACGGCGCCGCCGGTGGAGACAGGCCGTCGGGGGCCGGAACGAGAAGAGGGGAAGCGGCGCAGCGCTTCCCCTCTCGTCCTTGCGCGAAGGCGGCCAGGCGGCGCGATCGCGCGCCGCCGGGCGCCGGTCAGCTCAGGCGGTCGAAGGCCGCGGTGAAGCCGAGCAGCGAGACCGTGGCGCGCACCGGCTCCTGGCGCGGGCCGTAGAAGGTCACGGTGATCCGCGTGCCGGCCTTGAGCTGGGCCAGCCGCTGGTCGTCGAGCACCAGCTCGACCCGGCACTGGTCGGGCGCCGGCAGGCAGCGGGCATAGGGCACGGAGATCTGTTCGCCGCCGTCGACCTGGATGGTCACGCCCTCCGGCAGCCAGACGCCGAGCGGCAGGTTGAACAGCAGGCCGGAGTTGCCGTCCGGCAGGCGGATGACCGCCGCCTGCATCACCACCTGGCCCTGGTCGTTGGCCACGTTCTGCAGCATGCGGCAAGCCTGGCTGCCGTCCTGCCGGTCGAAGCAGGCCAGCGTCCAGTCCTGGAAGGTCTGGGTCTCTGCCGGCTGCTGGCTCTGGGAGCGTGGCGCGGGCTGCTGGCCCTGGGGCTGGGTCTGCGCCAGGGCGGGCCCGGCAGCGGCGGTGGCGAGAAGCAGCGACGCCAGGGCGAGACTTCCACCGAGGCGCCGCAGGAAATGGCGGTGCGGCTGCATGGCGTGCACTCTAGTCGTCCTTTGTGACGACTTAAAGGGGCGCGAAACCCCGCGTCGGGACGCTCGGCCGGCCTGCCGCCGGCGCCCGGCCGGTGGACAGGGCCCACGGCGCCGGCTACAACCCGAGACCGCCCGCGCGGGCTCGCCGGACGCCGCCCTTGGAAGGCTTCCAGCTTGTGCGGCAAGTTCCCAGAACCCAAGTAGAAGCCATGACCAGCGCCAACGACATCCGCAAGGCTTTCCTCGATTTCTTCGCGCGCAACGGCCATGAGGTCGTGGCCTCCTCGCCGCTCGTGCCGCGCAACGATCCGACCCTGATGTTCACCAACGCCGGCATGGTGCAGTTCAAGAACGTCTTCACCGGCCAGGAGACGCGGCCCTACACACGGGCCGCGACCTCGCAGAAGTGCGTGCGTGCCGGCGGCAAGCACAACGACCTGGACAACGTCGGCTACACCGCGCGCCACCACACCTTCTTCGAGATGCTGGGGAACTTCTCCTTCGGCGACTACTTCAAGGACCGCGCCATCGAGCTGGCCTGGGAGCTGATCACCAAGGAGTTCGCGCTGCCCGCCGAGCGGCTGCTGGTCACGGTCTACTCCGAGGATCAGGAGGCCTTCGACCTCTGGCGCAAGATCGCCGGCCTGCCGGAGGAGCGGATCATCCGCATCCCGACCAGCGACAACTTCTGGTCGATGGGCGAGACCGGCCCCTGCGGCCCCTGCTCGGAGATCTTCTACGACCACGGCGCGGAGATCCCCGGCGGCCCGCCCGGCAGCCCGGACGAGGACGGCGACCGCTTCGTCGAGATCTGGAACCTGGTCTTCATGCAGTTCGAGCAGCTCGCGGCGGACGAGCGCGTCGACCTGCCGCGCCCCTCGATCGACACCGGCATGGGGCTGGAGCGCATCGCCGCCGTGCTGCAGGGCCGGCACGACAACTACGACATCGACCTGATGCGCCGGTTGATCCTGGCTTCGGCCGAGGCGACCGGGGTCCACCCCGACGGCGCCCAGGCCGTGTCGCACCGGGTGATCGCCGACCATCTGCGCGCCAGCGCCTTCCTGATCGCCGACGGCGTGCTGCCGTCCAACGAGGGGCGCGGCTACGTGCTGCGCCGGATCATGCGCCGGGCCATGCGCCACGCCCACATGCTGGGCGCGCGCGAGCCGCTGATGCACCGCCTGGTGCCGGAGCTGGTCGCCGAGATGGGCGCCGCCTTCCCCGAGCTGGGGCGCGCCCAGGCGCTGATCGGCGAGACCCTGAAGCTGGAGGAGAGCCGCTTCAAGGACACGCTGGGGCGCGGCCTGAAGCTGCTGGAGGAGGAGACCGGCAAGCTCGGCGGCGGCGAGGCCCTGCCCGGCGAGGTGGCCTTCAAGCTCTACGACACCTACGGCTTCCCGCTCGATCTGACCCAGGACATCCTGCGCGGCCAGGACCGCACGGTCGACGTCGCCGGCTACGACGCCGCCATGGCGCGCCAGCGCGCGCAGGCCAAGAAGTCCTGGGCCGGCTCCGGCGAGGCCGCGACCGAGAAGCTCTGGTTCGACCTGCGCGAGCGGGTCGGCGCCACGGAGTTCCTGGGCTACGACACCGAGGTGGCCGAGGGCGTGGTCACCGCCCTGGTGGTCGCGGGCCAGGAGGTCGCGCAGGCCGAGGCCGGCACCGAGGTGCAGGTGATCCTCAACCAGACGCCGTTCTACGGCGAGAGCGGCGGCCAGATGGGCGACACCGGCGTCTTCTTCGCCCCCGGCGAGGGCGGTGCCGGCGGCATCGAGGTGGCGGTGAGCGACACCCAGAAGCGGGCCGGCGACCTGCACGTGCACGCCGCGCGGGTGACCCATGGCACCCTGAAGCGCGGCCAGGCGCTGGAGCTGCGCGTCGACGGCGCCCGACGGGCGCAGTTGCGCGCGCATCACTCGGCCACCCACCTGCTGCACGAGGCGCTGCGCCGCCGTCTCGGCGAGCACGTCACCCAGAAGGGCTCGCTGGTGGCTCCGGAGCGGCTGCGCTTCGACATCAGCCAGCCCAAGCCGCTGACGGCCGAGGACATCCGGGCCGTCGAGCAGATGGTCAACGCCCGCATTCGCGCCAACGCCGAGGTGCTGACCCGCTACATGACGCCGGACGAGGCGATCGACGCCGGCGCCTTGGCGCTGTTCGGGGAGAAGTACGGCGAGGAGGTGCGGGTCGTCTCCATGGGCGGCCTGGACGAGGTCAAGGGCGCCGAGGCGCAGTTCTCGACCGAGCTCTGCGGCGGCACCCACGTGCGCCGCACCGGCGACATCGGCTTCTTCAAGATCGTCGGCGAGACGGCGCTTTCGGCCGGCGTGCGGCGGATCGAGGCGGTCGCCGGCGAGGCCGCCGTGACCTGGGCCGAGCGGCAGGAGGCGCTGCTGGGCGAGGCGGCGGCGGCGCTGCGGGTCGGCGCCGCGGAGCTGCCCGAGCGCATCGCCGGCCTGCTGGAGGAGCGCCGCAAGCTGGAGCGCGAGCTGGGCGAGACGCGGCGCAAGCTGGCGACCGGCGGCGGCGCGGCGGCGGCGCCCGAGGCCAAGGAGGTGGGCGGCGTCAAGCTGGTCGCCCGCGTGCTGGAGGAGGTGCCGCCCAAGGACCTCAAGCCCATGGCCGACGAGCTGAAGACGAAGATCGGCTCGGGCGTCGTGGTCGTGGTCGCGGTCAACGAGGGCAAGGGCTCGCTGGTGGTCGGCGTGACCGACGACCTGACCGGGCGGCTCAACGCTGTCGAGCTGGTGCGCGCCGGTTCGGCCGCGATCGGCGGCAAGGGCGGCGGCGGCCGCCCCGACATGGCCCAGGCCGGCGGCCCCGAAGGCGCCAAGGCGCAGGAGGCGGTGCAGGCGATCGAGGCGGCGCTGGCCGGCTGACCCGCCGGCACGCCGGCACGTCGGCCAGGACGCGCAAGCAAAAGAAAACGGCCGGCCCCAAGGGGGCCGGCCGTTCGCGTCTGGGGGGTGGGCCGCGCGGCTACTGCGTGTCGGCCAGCACCTTGAGGCTGACGATGGTGTCCGGCTCGCGCACCAGGCCGTTGGCGGCGCGGTCGCCCTTCTTGATGCCGTGCACCTTGTCCATGCCCTCGACCACCTGGCCGAAGGCGGTGTACTGGCCGTCCAGCCAGTCGGCCCGCTCGAAGACGATGAACCACTGGCTGTTGGCGCTGTTGGGGTCCTGGGTGCGGGCCATGCCCAGCGTGCCCTCCTCGAAGGGCACGGCGGAGAACTCGGCCGGCAGGTCGGGCAGCTCCGAGCCGCCGGTGCCGGTGCCGGTGGGGTCGCCGGTCTGGGCCATGAAGCCGTCGATCACGCGGTGCCACTTGAGCCCGTCGTAGAAGCCCTGGCGCGCCAGGGTCTTGATCCGCTCGACGTGCTGCGGCGCCACGTCCGGCAGCAGCTTGATGAGGACCGGGCCGTCCTTCAGCTCCAGCCGCAGGGTGTTCTCGGGGTCCAGGTCCTGGGCCTGCGCGGTTGCCATGACTCCTCCGATGGTCAGGGTGAACAGGGCAACGAGGCTGCCCCGGGTCAGGGTGCGGGCGGCTTTGCGGAACAGGGCGGACAGGGCCATGGCGTGCCTCAGCCCATCGCCTTGGTGAGGTTCTCGTCGAGCTTGTCGAGGAACTGGTTGGTGGTCAGCCACTTCTGGTCCTCGCCGATCAGCAGCGCCAGGTCCTTGGTCATGTGGCCGGCCTCGACCGTCTCGACGCAGACCTGCTCCAGCTTCTCGGCGAAGGCCACCACCTCGGGGGTCTCGTCGAAGGTGCCGCGGTACTTCAGGCCGCGCGTCCAGGCGAAGATCGAGGCGATCGGGTTGGTCGAGGTCTCCTTGCCCTGCTGGTGCAGACGGTAGTGGCGCGTCACCGTGCCGTGCGCCGCCTCGGCCTCGACGGTCTTGCCGTCCGGCGTCATCAGCACCGAGGTCATCAGGCCGAGCGAGCCGAAGCCCTGGGCGACGGTGTCCGACTGCACGTCGCCGTCGTAGTTCTTGCAGGCCCAAACGAAGCCGCCGTTCCACTTCAGCGCCGCCGCGACCATGTCGTCGATCAGCCGGTGCTCGTAGGTGATGCCCGCCTCGCGGAACTTGTCGGCGAACTCCTCATCGAAGACCTCCTGGAAGAGGTCCTTGAAGCGGCCGTCGTAGGCCTTGAGGATGGTGTTCTTGGTCGAGAGGTAGACCGGGTAGCCGCGCATCAGGCCGTAGTTCATGCAGGCCCGCGCGAAGCCGCGGATCGACTCGTCGTGGTTGTACATGCCCATGGCCACGCCGCCGCCGGGGAAGTCGTGCACCTCGTGCACGATCGCCTCGCCGCCGTCGGCCGGCTGGAAGGTCATGGTCAGCTTGCCCGGCCCGGGCACCTTGAAGTCGGTGGCGCGGTACTGGTCGCCGAAGGCGTGGCGGCCGATCACGATCGGCTGGGTCCAGCCCGGCACCAGGCGCGGCACGTTGGAGCAGATGATCGGCTCGCGGAACACCGTGCCGCCCAGGATGTTGCGGATCGTGCCGTTGGGCGAGCGCCACATCTTCTTCAGGCCGAACTCCTCGACGCGGCCCTCGTCCGGCGTGATGGTGGCGCACTTGACGCCGACGCCGTGCTCCTTGATGGCGTTGGCGGCGTCGACCGTGATCTGGTCGTCGGTGCGGTCGCGCTCCTGCACCGAAAGATCGTAGTAGCGCAGGTCGACATCCAGGTAGGGCAGGATCAGCTTGTCCTTGATGAACGCCCAGATGATTCGCGTCATCTCGTCGCCGTCGAGCTCGACGATCGGGTTCTTGACCTTGATCTTGTCCATGGTGCCTTGGGGCCTCGCCTCGCGCTGTGGGGTGGGAGGAGGCAGGCGGCGCGCGAAACTCGCGCCCGGCCGCCCGCCAGCGTGTGCGGGCGCACAATAGCAGCGGAATTGCGCGGAACAAGGGGGCGTATGCCGCCGGCCCGGCCCGGCCCGACAGCCTCGGAGGCGACGCCGGACTTGGCCGCAGGCGGTGAAAGCGGCTATGTCGGGCCGAGCCTGGCCGGCCGCCGCGGCGCCGACCAGCCGAAGTCAGGAGAGGGCGGAGCCTTTGACCGGGACAGAGTCCAGCCGAGACGCGCCGGCGGCGGACGCCCAGACCGCCGGGCTGACGCCGATCCGCGTCCACGTCGACCGGCCGGCGGGCGGTCTGGCGGTGAGCTGGATCGACCTGCGCGGGCTGGCCTTCGACCGGCCGTTCTTTCAGGACACGCTGGATCTGGCGCTGGCGGACCCGGCGCGGCGCCGGACGACGACACCGCTGGCGGCGCTGCACGGCGCGGCCGCGCGCCGGCGCGCCGAGGCGCCGCGCGCGCAGCCCGGCTTCGTCTTCCACATGGCGCGCTGCGGCTCCACCCTGGTCTCGCGCAGCCTGGCCCAGGCCGAGGCGGCGCGGGTGCTGGGCGAGCCCAATCCCCTGACCGACCTGGTCGAGCTGCTGCCGCGCCTGCCGGCCGAGGCGCGCCCGGCGCTGCTGCGCGACCTGGTCGACTTGCTGGCGCCGCCGGCCGGTCGGCCCTTCGTGATCAAGGCCATGAGCGCCCTGACCTGCCGCCTGCCGCTGTTCCTGGAGACCTTTCCGGGTCTGCGCTGGGCCTTCGTCTACCGCGATCCCGTCGAGGTGCTGGTCTCCCTGGTGCAGCGCCCCAACTTCGCCGTGTCGCTGCAGGCCGAGCCGCAGCGCGCCGCCGCCCTGACCGGCCTGCCGCCCGAGGCGGTAGCGCGCTACAGCCGCGCGGAGTATGCCATCGCCCTGACGCGGCAGATCTGCGCGCGGGTGGTCGAGGCGGCGCGCGGCCCCGCAAGCGGTCCCGGCGGCGGTCCCGGCGGCCCTGCTGGCGGCCAGGCGCTGGCCGTCGACTATGTGGCGCTGCCGGGCGCGGTGACGGCACGGCTGGCGCCGCACTTCGGGATCGAATTCACCGCGGCCGAGCGGGCCGCGCTGGAGGCGCTGTGGCAAAGGGACGCGAAGCAGCCGGAGCGGGCCTTCGTCGACGACCGCGCCGCCAAGCAGGCCGCCGCGCCGGCGCCCTTCCGCCAGGCGGTGGAGCGGCTGCTGACACCGCTGATCACGGAGTTGCGGCGGCTGCCCGCGCCGGCGGCACCGCAGGTCGGAACGGCTGCCGACCGTTGAAACCGGCCGCGCGGCGTCGACATATGGAATCAGGACGGTAGGATGGAGGCCATGACGGTCGTACGGGCGAAATTCAAGATCGGCGAGGTGGTGCGTCACCGCTTCTATCCCTTTCGCGGCGTGATCTTCGACGTGGATCCGGAGTTCGCCAACACCGAGGAGTGGTGGCTCTCGATCCCCGAGGATGTGCGCCCGCGCAAGGACCAGCCCTTCTATCACCTCTTCGCCGAGAACGAGGAGACGAGCTACGTCGCCTACGTCTCCGAGCAGAACCTGGTGCCCGACGACAGCGGCCGCCCGGTCTCCCATCCCGAGGTGGCGCAGGTCTTCGACGGCATGAAGAACGGCACCTACCAGCTCAAGCGCCACGCCGCCCACTGACGGCTTCGGTCGGCCGCGGCCTGACGGGGCCGGCCCCGCCGGCGGCGCTTGGCTCTCGACGACAAAGGCGGCGCGGTGCGGGGGCGATCTCGCGACCCGCCGCGGCGGGTCACTCGGGCCGGGCGTCGCGCCGATGCCAAGGCGCGGCCAGCACCAGAGTCCAGAGCCGCGCGATCGGCACGCCGTCCGGGTTCGGCAGGTAGGCGGCGCCGGCCGCGCGCGCGGCGGGGCTGAGGAGGTTGGCGTCGTGGCCCGGGCTGTCGCGCCAGCTCTGCAGCACCTCGGCCGGGGTCTCCTGCCCGCCGGCGAGGTTCTCGGCGGCGAAGCGGAAGCGGTAGCCGGCCGCCGCCAGACGGTCCTCCAGGCGGCCGCCCTCGGGCGAGGTGTGGGCGAAGTAGCCCCGGGCCGCCATGTCGGCCGTGTGCGCGGCGGCTGCGGCGGTCAGCGCGTCCGAGACCGCGAGCGCGGGGAGGTCGTGGGCCTGGCGGTAGGCATTGACCAGCGCCAGCAGCCGCGCGGCAGGGCCGGCCGGCTCGGCCGCGGCGGGGCTGGTCCCGATGCCCGCCCCAAGGTCCGCCCCAAGGCCCGGCCCGACGCCTGGCCCGATGCCAAGGATGGCGAGCGCGAGCCAAAGCGCCGCCAGCCGGCGCGCCGCGCGGCGGCCGGCGCGCGTCACGCCGGCGCCCCGCGCGGCTTGCGCAGGACCAGGTGGTGGATATGCCAGTGCTTGGCCTTGCCGGTCACGGTGATCGAGTCCGCTTGCTCTTCCTCCTCGTGCAGCAGGATCTGGGTGCCGGCGGTGAGCTTGGCCAGCCCGGCGTCATCCACTGCGGTCACGCCGTCGCGCGCGGCCCAGCTATCGCGCTGGCCCAGGAGCTGGCCGGCGAAGCAGCCGCCCGGGCGCAGGGCGCGCCAGATCTCGGCCCAGAGGCGTCGGAAGTCCGCCGGCGCGCAGAAAGGGATCGAGAAGCTGGCATTGACCAGCTCGCAGCGCGGCAGCGTGAAATCCGGCGCGTCGAAGCGCGCCTGGCGGGTCTCGAGCCGGGCCTCGCGCAGGGCCCCGGACGGCAGGTCGGCGCGCGCCTCGAGCCGGCGCAGCGCCTCGGCCTCGCCGTCGATCGCCAGCACCCGCCAGCCGCGGCGCAGCAGCTCGACACTGTCGCGCCCGGCGCCGCAGCCCAGGTCGACCGCGAAGCCGGGCGAGCCCTCGGCCTCCAGCAGGTCGAGAGCGCGCCGCAGGGTGGGGCGCGGCGGCCGGCCCTCGGTGGCGGCATAGAAGCGCGGCCAGTCCGGCATCAGGCCTCCCGAAAGCTGCGCCAGCCGGCGAGGACGCGGCCGGCGGTGGTGATCCAACAGGCGGCCCCGAAGCCCCAGGCCAGCCAGGCGAACCAGTCCGGCACCAGGCAGATGACCACCAGCAGGGCGAAGGTCTCGCTGCCTTCGGTCAGGCCGCCCAGGTAGTAGAGCGACTTGCGCCCGCGCAGGGAGGTGCTCAGGCCGCGCTTGGCGGCGACGATGGCATAGGCCAGGAAGGCGCTGCCGGTGCCGACGAAGCTGAAGATCAGAAAGGCGGCCGCCAGGGCCGTGTCCGGCCGGCCCAGGGCGAAGCCGAAGATCACCGCGCTGTAGAAGATGAAATCGCAGACGATGTCGAGAAAGCCGCCCAGATCGCTGGCCCGGCCGCGCAGCCGGGCGAGGGGGCCGTCCAGGCCGTCCGCCAGGCGGTTGAGCAGGATGCAGACCAGGGCGGCGGCGTAGGCCTCGATCGCCAGCAGGGGCAGCGCGAGCAGCCCGACCAGGAACCCGGCCAGCGTCAGCGCGTTGGGCCCCAGGCCGAGCGCGGCGAGCGGACGCGCCAGCGCGGTCAGCGGGCGGTCGATCAACCGGCGTGCGGCGGCGTCCAGCATGGCCTCTGTCCGGTCGCGCCACGCCCGGGGCGGGTCATGGAATTTTTACGCATAATCTGCAATCTTGGTGCTTGAACGACTCTCTCTTTGATGGTTCTCTCATCGGTCTTGTCCTATCGGTGATAGAAACGTGGTGGGTATGGCACAGTCTCCGTTCACCTCGGCGACAGCCGAAGACACCGACGCCAAGCTGGAGCGCCTGACCGGACGCGATGGGGTCGGGGCCAAACTGCGCGATGCCCATCGCGCCTACAACCGTCTTCTGCAGGGCCGCCTGGCGGAGGAGGGGATCACCCTGGGCATGTGGTACTTCCTCTGCGCGCTCTGGCAGGAGGACGGCATCTCGCAGCGCGAGTTGAGCCGGCGGGTCGGCACCATGGAGCCGACAACGGTCAGTGCCCTCGGGCATATGGAGCGCTACGGCCTGGTCAGGCGCCAGCGCGACCCCATGGACCAACGCCGGCGCGTCGTCCGGCTGACGCGCAAGGGCAAGGCGCTGCGCGGCCGCCTGCAGTCTCTGCAGGAGGGCCTGGAGACGCCGGGCATGATCGGCTTGTCCGCGTCGGACACTGCCAGCTTGGCCACGTTGCTGGACCGCGTCACCGAGAGCCTGGAACGCGCCGCCTCCCCGCGTGGCTGACCTGCCGGCGGCCGCGTCGCTTCGCGCCGGCGCGGTGTCTGCAATGGCGCAGAAAAGGTCGCCAAGGGACTTGGCTGCCCGCCCCCCGGCCGTCTATCTAGGCGGGGCGGCGCCGAAGCGGCATCGCCGGTGAGAGCTGTCGAGTCCAAGGGGGAAGCATGGCCTGGCACAGGGTTGCAAAGACGTCCGAGGTTCCGGACGGCGAGGTGATCGGCGTCGAGATCGAGGGCACCCCGGTCGCCATCTACAACCTCGAGGGCGAGTTCTTCGCCACGCACAACGTCTGCACCCATGCCTTTGCGCTGCTGTCCGACGGCTACGTGGACGACGGGAAGATCGAGTGCCCGCTGCACCAGGGGGTCTTCGACATCCGCTCCGGCGAGGCCGAAGAGGGGCCGGTCGACGAGGACCTCAAGACCTTCGCCGTGAAGGTCGAGGGCGACGACCTGCTGATCGAGCTGTGATCGCCTGAGCCCGGCGCGGTCTGCGGTCCTGTAACCCGGGACGGCTTGGATTCGCGCCGCGCCGCGCCGGCCGCGAGGCCTCCCGCCAGCCGCGCTACTCGGCCTCCGGCAGCAGGCCCGCCGCCTCCAGGTAGGCCGCCGCGCCGGGATGCAGCGGCATCGCGTCCCGCAGCTTGGCGACCGAGGCCAACTGTCGGACCGTCAGGCCGGAGAGCAGCGGGTGGACGGCCCGCAGGCGGTCCAGGTTCTCGAACAACGCCCGGGTGACGGCCTCGATTTCCGCCGGCTCGCTGGCGGCGCGGGCGGCCAGGACGAGGTCGCTCGCCACGGTCTCGACCGGCGCCTCGACGAAGCCGTAGGCGGTCGACGGCAAGGTCGCGGGCACCAGGGCGAAGCGCGCGCGCAAGGCGCTGCGCAGCGGCGCGTCCAGCGCCAAGGCGACCAGCGATCCGCCCTCGGCGTCCCCCTCGGTGTCCCCCTCGGTGTTCGGCGCGAGCGCCGCCGCCGTCTCGGTCACCGCGCCGTGGCCCAGCAGAATGGGGGCCACCAGCACGTCGATCTCGCCGCTGGCCAAGCGGCTGAGTTGGCTGCGCAGCCCGGCGAAGACCAGGCGGCTCTGCCGCTGCGCCGCGGGGATCTCCAATTCCAGCCTCTCCAGCAACGCGAGGCCGATCTCCGCCGAGAGTCCCTCGCGGGGCATCAGGCCGAAGGCCAGTTCCTCGGCCGCCGCGAGGTCGCGGGCGGACTCGATTCCCAGCGCCGCGGCCCGCTCGCGCCGCATCAAGAGGTGCAGCGGCGCCGCCATGTCCAGATTGACCACCGCCGTCAGGCCGTCCAGCGCCTGCGCGAAGGGCGCCCGTCCGGCGCGGGCCGCCGCCAGCTCGGCCGACTGCACCAGGGCCAGGTCGATGCCGCCCTGGCTGAGCAGCTTGGCATTGGTCACGCCGTCCTGGGAGGCGACGTAGGCCAGGGTGATGTCGGGCGCGCCGGCGCTGACGGCCTGTGCCAGGCCCAACCCGATGCGGCTCCACAGCCCGCCCTCGCGGCCGCCGGCCAGGGTCATCACCTCGGCCTGGGCCGGCGCGGCCAGCGGCAGGGGGGACAGCACGGCCAGGCAGAGGGCAAGGGCGCGGTGGAGCCGGCGCATGGGAACACTCCTCGAAAGAAGGGGGTAGCAGCCTAACCGCGTCGCGCGGGCGGGGCCAGCGCGGCGCTTGCGTCGGCGGGAGCCTTCTGTCCAGATCGCCCTTCCACGCCATCCGCCGGCCAGACCGGTCCGCACCAGCAGCAGGAGAGGCCAGCCCCGCTCATGTCGACCGCCGCATCCGCGCCGGGCCAGCGCGCCCGCCGTCTCGTCATCGTCGGCGCCGGCCAGGCCGGCGGCCGCATGGCCGCGCAGCTTCGCAAGCAGGGCTGGCAGGAGCGTATCCTGCTGCTCGGCGCCGAGGCCGATCCGCCCTACGAGCGCCCGCCGCTGTCCAAGGAGGTGCTGACCCGGGAGGCCGACCCCCTGGTCGGGCGGCTCTACGGCCCGGAGTGGTATGCCGAGCAGGAGGTCGAGCTGCGCAGCGGCTGCGCGGTGCGGGCGCTGGACCGCGCCGGCCGCCGCGTCGAGCTGGCCGACGGCGGCGTCGAGCCCTGGGACCTGCTGGTGCTGGCGACCGGCAGCCGCGCGCGCCGCCTGAGCTGCCGGGGCGCCGGGCTTGCCGGGGTGATGACGCTGCGCAGCGCGGCCGACGCGCGCGCCCTCAGGCCGGCCTTGCGCCCGGGCGCCGAGGTGGTGCTGGTCGGCGGCGGCTTCATCGGGCTGGAGCTGGCCGCCAGCGCCCGCGCGCGGGGCTGCAAGGTCACCCTGCTGGAGGCCCAGGAGCGACTGCTGACCCGCGCGCTGCCGCAGCGGATCGCCGACCATCTGGCCGCCCGCCACGCCCGTGAGGGAGTCGCGCTGCGGCTTGGGACCGGCGTCGCCGCCTTCGAGGGGCAGGGGCGGGTCGAGGCGGTGCGCCTGAGCGACGGCCAGCGCCTGGCGGCCGACCTGGTGGTGGTCGGGGTCGGTGCGCTGCCCAACGTGGAGCTGGCCGAGGCGGCCGGCCTGGCCTGCGACGACGGCATCCGCGTGGACAACCACTGCCGGGCCGCCGAGGGGATCTTCGCGCTCGGCGACTGCAGCCGCTTCGACGATGCCTGGCTCGGCCGGCCGGTGCGGCTGGAGTCCTGGGAGAACGCCGAGCTGGCGCCGCAGGCCGCGGCCAAGGCGATCCTGGGCCGACCCGAGCCCTACGGCGGCGTGCCCTGGTTCTGGACCGACCAGTACGACCTCAACCTGCAGCTTCTCGGACTGCCGCAGCCGGTCGAGCGGGAGGTGCTGCGCGGCGACCCGGAGGGCGGGAGCTTCGCGCTCTTCGGGCTGGCCGGAGGCCGGGTGGTGACGGCCGCGCTGGTCAACGCCGGCCGCGAGCGGCGTCCGCTCAAGCAGATCATCGAGCGGCGCCTGACGGTCGACCCCGGTGCCCTGGCCGACCCCGACACGCCGCTCAAGCAGCTCGCCAAGGGCGCCTGAGGCCGTGGCCGGACTGCCGCTGGAGGCTGAGTTCGTCGCCGTCGCCCTGGCCGTGCTGCTGGCCGCCGGCCTGGTCAAGGGGCTGATCGGCATCGGCCTGCCGCTGATCACCGTGCCGGCCTTGTCGCTCTTTGTCAGCGTGCCGCAGGCCATCGCGATCATGTCGCTGCCGATCCTGGTGACCAACGGCTACCAGGCCCTCGGCAGCGGCGAGCTGCCGGCCGTGGGGCGGCGCTTCTGGCCGCTGCTGGCGGCGCTGCTGATCGGCGTGGCGCTGGGCGCCAACCTGCTGGTCCGCCTCGACGCCCGCGCGCTCTATACGGTGCTGGGCGCGGCGGTGATCGTCTTCGGGGCGGTGAACCTGGCCAATCCGCGCTTCACCCTGGGGCGGGCGCAGGAGCGCTGGGTGTCGCCGCCGGTCGGCTTCGGCGCCGGCCTGCTGGGCGGCCTGTCGAACTTCTTCGGCCCGCCGATCATCCTCTACTTCGTCGCCCTGCGTCTGCCGCGCGAGACCTTCGTCGCTGCCGTCGGGCTGGCCTTCTTCCTCGGCGCCCTGCCGCTTTACGGTCTGCTGATCGGCTTCGGCGTCTACGGCCGGGCCGAGGCCCTGGCCTCGGCGGCGGCGCTGCTGCCGGTGCTGGCCGGCATGCGGCTGGGCGAGCGCCTGCGCCGGCGGGTGCCGCAGGAGGCCTTCCGCCGGCTGGTGATCGCGCTGCTGATCGTGATCGGCCTCAACCTGCTCCGCCGCGCCTGGCTCTGAAGGCCGAGCGGGCCAGCGGCGGAAAGAGGAACAGCCCCGCGAAATAGCCGCCGGCATGGGCCTGCCAGGCGATGTCGCCGGCGGTGACGAAGCCGCCCGCGGCGTAGGCGAAGGCGATGTTCAGCACCACGATGGCGGCGGTGAAGACCACCAGCTTCTTGATCCGCTCGGCCCGGCTGTCGTGCGGCTGCAGCACGTAGAGGTAGGCGATGCAGGCGATCAGCGCGTAGACGAAGCCGGAGGCGCCGATGACGCGGCTGGTCTCGCCCCAGGCGCTGGCGACCTGGACCAGGCCCGCCACGGCGGTGGCGATCAGGAAGAGCAGGAGGAAGCGGCTGGCGCCCAGGATCTCGTGCAGGCGGCTGCCCAGGATGGCGATCCACAGCGCGTTGAAGATCAGGTGCCACCAGTCGCCGTGCAGGAAGGCGTAGGTCACCAGTGAGTAGGCCCGCTCGGGCAGGAACTGGCCGCCCGCGAACATCCACAAGGCGAAGGTGATCTCCAGCCAGAGCTTCTGCTGGAACGGCAGAAGCACCTGGGCCAGATGGACCAGCAGCATGGCGCCGAGCAGCAGCTTGACGGTGCCGGGGAGCTGCAGGGCCGGGCCGCCGACGCCGCGCGGGCCGCCACCGCCGGAGGTAAAGGCGAAATCGGGTGTCAGGGTCTGCTCTCCCTCGCGGTGACTCGGGGCGGATTGGTCTCGTGGCAGGCGCGCCCGCCGGCGGCCCGTGGCGCCGGGGGCCGCCTCCAATGTGGTGGGGGGAGGGCCCGGGGTCGAGAGCGAAGTGGCGCCCTCCCCCCACCACATTGGAGGCGGCCCCCACGGTTCGCCGCGCCGGCCTCTTGCGCACCGTCGCCAAAGCGACACCTTGAAGAGACAACCGTAAAGGAACCCTTCGCCCGATGCGCCGTCTCCTCCCTCTCGTCCTGCTGCTCGTCTCGCTGGTCTCCGGTCCCGCCGCCGCCGCGCCGCCGCTGCCCGATTGGCAGAGCCCGCTGCTGCGCGACCACCCGCTGGTCGGACGGATCTGGGACCCGGCGGCGGCCCGCTTCCTCGAGGTGGAGGACCTGGTCCGGCGTCTCGGCGCGGCCGACCTGGTGCTGGTCGGCGAGCGGCACGACAACGTTGACCATCACCGGCTGCAGGCCTGGGTGGTCGCGGCTCTGGCCGAGGCCGGGAGAGCGCCGGCGGTGGCCTTCGAGATGATCCCGCGCGACCGCGCCGGGGCGCTGGCCGCCTATCTGGACGGCGGCGGCGACGCGGCGGGGCTGGGCGCCGCGCTCGACTGGGCGGACAGCGGCTGGCCCGCGTGGCCGCTCTACCAGCCGATCGCCGAGGCGGCCCTGGCGGCCGACCTGCCGCTGGTCGCCGCCGACCTGCCCCGGGCCGACCGCCGGCAGATCGGCGAGCGGGGGGCCGAGGCGCTGCCCGACGCGTTGCGCGCGACCTGGGCCCTGGAGCGCTCCTGGGCACCGGAGCTGACCCGCGATCTGCTGCAGGAGCTGTCCGAGGCGCACTGCGCGGTGGCGCCGCCCGAGGCCTTCGCCGGCCTGGCCGAGGTGCAGCGCGCGCGCGACGCCGCCATGGCCGATGCCTTGCTGGGCGCGCTGGAGAGCCGCGACTCGGCGGTGCTGATCGCGGGGACGGGGCACACGCGGCCCGACCGCGGCGTGCCCTGGTTCCTGCGCGCCCGCGCGCCCGAGGCCGAGAGCCTTTCGCTGGCGTTGCGCGAGGTGGAGGCGGGCCGGACGGCGGCGGCGGCCTACGGCGCCCAGGGCGGCCACGACCTGGTCTGGTTCACGCCGCGCCGGGACGACGCCGACCCCTGCGAAAAGTTCGCCGACCAGCTCGAGCGGCTGCGTCAGGCCGAGTGACGCGCAGCGGCGGCTTTCGCCCGCAGGATTGTGGCGCCGTTAACCGCCGGAGTGCTAAAGGAGCCGGTCATCGACGGCGGAGAGAGGAACAGGCGTTGTGAGCAAGACCACGCAAGGCGGTGCGCTGCCCGGCAAGGACGACCCGATCCTGGTGGCCGGCGCCGGCGGCTTCATCGGAGGGCACCTGGTGGGGGCGCTGCTCGCCGAGGGCTACCGCCGCGTGCGGGCCGTCGACATCAAGGATCTCGGCGAGTGGTACCAGCGCCACCCGGCCGCCGAGAACCGGCAGGCCGATCTGCGCGAGCTGGAGGCCTGCCGCCAGGCCGTGGCGGGCGTCGCCCAGGTCTACAACCTGGCGGCCGACATGGGCGGCATGGGCTTCATCGAGACGCACAAGGCGGCCTGCATGCTCTCCGTGCTGATCAACACCCACCTGCTGATGGCCGGCCGGGACGCCGAGGTGCAGCGCTACTTCTTCAGCTCCTCGGCCTGCGTCTACGCCGCCGACAAGCAGCTCGAGGCCGACGTGACGGCGCTGAAGGAGTCGGACGCCTATCCGGCCATGCCGGAAGACGGCTACGGCTGGGAGAAGCTGTTCAGCGAGCGCATGTGCCGCCACTTCAGCGAGGACTACGGGCTGGCCACGCGCGTGGCGCGTTATCACAACATCTACGGCCCGCACGGCACCTACGACGGCGGGCGCGAGAAGGCGCCGGCGGCGATCTGTCGCAAGGTCATCCGGGCCAAGCTGAGCGGGCGCCACGAGATCGAGATCTGGGGCGACGGCGAGCAGACCCGCAGCTTCACCTACATTGACGATTGCCTGGCCGGCACCCGGCGGTTGATGGACAGCGCGGTGGCGGAGCCGCTGAACATCGGCAGCGACCAGCTCGTCAGCATCAACCGCTTGGTCGACATCGTCGAGGCGATCGCCGGCATCCGCTGCCGCCGCGACTACAAGCTCGACGCGCCCAAGGGCGTGCGCGGGCGCAACAGCGACAACACGCTGGTCCAGCAGCGCCTGGGGTGGCGGCCGGAGATTTCCCTGGAAGAGGGGATGGAGCGCACCTACGCCTGGATCTACGACCAGATGGCCGGCGCCGGCCGCGGCGCCGCGGAGTAGCGGCGCAGGCGCGCTCGCCGCTACGGCGATCGGGTGTTTCGCTGCAGCGCAAAACCGGCTAGACGAAGAGGCCGAGAGCCGGGAGCCGTGGCGCCGCTGCGGCGCTCCGTCAAAGGCTCCATGCAACCACAAACAAGACTGCGGACCCGCGCCGGCGCGGCGCGCCGCAGTCCCTGGTAAGCGAGATCCGAGGCATGGACATCACCAAGGTTTCGGTGGGGGCGAACCCGCCGGCGGAAATCAACGTCATCATCGAGGTGCCGCTGGGCGGCGAGCCGGTCAAGTACGAGCTCGACAAGGATTCGGGCGCGATCTTCGTCGACCGCTTCCTGCACACCGCGATGTTCTATCCCTGCAACTACGGTTTCGTACCGCACACCCTGGCCGACGACGGCGACCCGGTGGACGTGCTGGTGGTCGGGCCGGTGCCGGTGGTGCCGGGCGCGGTGATCCGCTGCCGCCCGGTCGGCGTGCTGGTGATGGAGGACGAGGCCGGGCAGGACGAGAAGGTGCTGGCCGTGCCGGTCGACAAGCTGCACCCCTACTATACCGAGGTGGCGAGCTACCGGCAGCTACCGGAGATCCTGCTCGAGCAGATCGCGCACTTCTTCGAGCACTACAAGGACCTCGAACCCGACAAGTGGGTCAAGATCAACCACTGGGGCGACGCCGACGAGGCGCGCAGCATGATTGCCGCCGCGATCGAGGCCGCCAAGAGCCCCAAGGGCGCCTGAGACGGAGGGCGTGGCTCCGGCCGAGAGGCGTGCACCTCGGCCTCTCGCCGGGCTTGCCCGACACAGCGCCGGCCCGTGCCCGGCCCGTCCGTCGCGGCACGGACTGGGGGCACGGGCTCTGCGGCGGGCGGTCACCGGCTGGCCCTCAGGGTTTTCCAATCGGAAGGTGAGGGGCGGCGGCGCGCAGCCAGCGGTGCCGGCCCCGCGTTCCCTGAAAATTCGCTTGCATAACAACGCTGAGGCGAGGATGGCGGACTCCGCCATCTGAGATTGCGCAATTTTTGATTGCCGAATGCCGCGAAATGCGCACCGCGGTAGTTCTTTGAAACTTCGCCAACAAAATTCCTTACCCCTCGAACGAACTATTCCATCTCCGAAGGGGTTGGGGTAACATGCCTCCAAAGGGAAAATGTGGATTTATTCGGCAGGTGCGCGTCGGGGCCGGACTCAAACCTGCTGTAGGAGTATTTCCCTATGCCGGAGTCGAGTGTGCCCCTGCACAGTGTCGAGCGAGAAGCGCCGGTCGAAGTGGCGCTCGTCGACGGCACCACGCTGTTTCGCGAGGGGATTCTGCGCATCCTCAGCGGCACACGCTTCCATGTCGCGCGCCATGCCGAGCGGATCGAGGAACTTCTGCCGCTGTCCGAGGACGGCGACGAATACGCCTTGGCGATCGTCACCCTGCCCGATGGTGACGCCGATTTCGACGCGCGTTTGAACGCCCTGCATCTCGCCCGACCCGATCTGCACCTGATCGTGCTGGCGGAGAGTTTCGACGCCGAGACGCTGCGGCGCTGCTTTTCCGCCGGAGCCGATGGCTTCCTGCTCAAGACGATCTCCAGCCACGCCTTGCTGAATTCCCTCGAGCTGGTGATGCTGGGGGAAAAGGTCTTCCCGCGCCAGCTCGTCAGCCTGATCCTGCCGCGCGGGGGCGCGGTCGAGCTGTCGGGAGCCCGCCACGGCGACCTGCGCAAGCTGTCGGACCGCGAGATGGAGATCCTGCGCTGCCTGGTCGCCGGCCATTCCAACAAGGTGATCGCCGGCCACCTCGCCATCACCGAGGCCACGGTGAAGGTTCACCTCAAGTCGATCCTGCGCAAGATCAGCGCCTCGAACCGCACCCAGGCGGCGATCTGGGCGCTCAACAACGGCGTGCGGCCCTTCGAACCGGCGGCGTGATCGCGCCTGCAGGATGGGCGTGGGACGGCGGGTGCCGGGCGGTGGGCCCGGTTCAGTACGGCGCCCGGCCAGACGCAGCCCCGGTCAGGCGCAGCCCCGGTCAGGCGCGTCGGCACTCCGGGCAGCGGCCGGTGACCTCGATGACTTGACGCTCCACGGCGAAGCCTTCGCGGGCGGCATGGGCGGCGATCGTCGCCGCCAGGGTCTGGTCGTGCAGCTCGGCGGTGGCGCCGCAGCCCTTGCAGATGAAGAACTGCGTGGCGTGCGGCCGGTCCGGGTGCGGGCAGGCGACGAAGGCGTTCAGGCTCTCGATGCGGTGCACCAGCCCCTCGGCCTGAAGGAACTCCAGGGTGCGGTAGACCGTCGGCGGCGCGGTGCGGCCGCGCTCGCCACTAAGGCGCTCGATCAGGTCGTAGGCGCCCACCGGGTGGTCCTGCTCGGCGACGAGCTGCAGCACCCGGCGGCGCAGCGGCGTCAGCCGGCGCCCGCGCTTGGTGCAGAGCGCCTCGGCCGCGTCCAGCATCTCGGCCAGCTCGTCGTGACAGGCCTTGGGGCTGTGGGCGGAGAGGGCGGCGGCGCTCTCCAGGTGTCGTGCCGTGCTCATGCCCCGGGCCGCTTTCCGGCTGGTGTCGCGCCGCCGGGCGCCGCGGCCAGGGTGCAGCCGCACAGCGGACAGGACGCCGCGGCCAGGGCCTGGCGCAGCGCGTCCGGGCTGGTCTCGATCCCGGCCGCCGCCAGCCGGGCCGACAGCTCGGCCACCAAGTCGTCGTGGTAAGCCGGATGCCGCGCGGCGCAGGCGTTGCGGTAGATCTCGGCGTCGGCCGGCGCCATCGGCTCGACCGTAAAGGCGCGCGCCGCCGTCGGTGCGGCGAGGAGGCCGCCGGCCAGTCCGGCGAGTAGGCGGCGGCGGGTGGGGTGAGGCCGGCTCATGGCGCCAAGATAGCCCCTGCGGTCGGCCCAGAAAAGCCAACGGACAAAAGCCAACGCACAAAAGCCAGCGCACAAAAGCCGGCGGGGAAATGCTGGCGCGCAAATGCTGGCGCGCAAATGCCGGGGCGCGAAAGCGGGGCACGACAGCCGAGGCCCCTTGATCGCGCCGCGCCGGCCGCCGACATTTGCCTGTGCAACCGCCGAAAGACTCGGTTGCCAGGATGTTTGGCTGTCTCGAACGGGACCGACAGAGGGTCATGTCGATCTTGCGCAATCTGATCTGGTCCGCCGCCCGCCGCGTGGCCGCCGACGAGCGGGCGCGTGCCAAGGCCGGCGAATTCGTGCAGAAGGAGGTGCGCCCGCGCGCCGCCGAGGCCGCGCGCCGGGCCGGCCGCGCCTATGGCGAGGCGCGGGCGGAGTGGTCGAAGGAGCCGGACAAGCCGGCCAGCTACCGCGCCGGACGCCTGCTGCGCGGCTGGTCGCGGCGCCTCGGCGCGGAGGAGGAGGAGCGGTGAGCGCCAGCCGCCCGCTCTTCGCCATCGGCGAGATCGTGCACCACGCCAGGTTCGGCTACCGCGGCGTGGTGGTGGACGTCGATCCCGTCTTCAGCCTGACCGAGGCCTGGTACGCGCAGGTCGCCCGCTCGCGCCCGCCCAAGGACAAACCCTGGTATCACGTCCTGGTCGACGGCGCCGAGCACATGACCTACGTGGCCGAGCGCCACCTGGAGCCGCATCCGGACAAGACGCAGATCGACCATCCCGCGCTCGGCCGCTTCTTCGGCCGCTACGACGGCCACCGCTACCTGCCGCGCGAAACCACGCACTGAAGCCGGCCGTTACTGGCCGCGACCCTTTTTCACGCCGCCGACGAAGCGCGCCAGGGTCTCCGACATGGCGCCGCGCTCCAGCATCACCTCGATGAGCTGGAAGCGCCCGCGCGTCGCCACCGCCCTGTCCAGCGCCGTCTTGAGCCCGGCCTTGCTGTGCACGCGCACTCCGTCGCCGCCGAGCGGCCCGGCCATCTCCGCGAAGTGCCAGTCGGAGAGGTCGTTGAAGCGCGAGTCCGGCTGAAAGGCCCGCAGCATCTCCCAGCTCTGGTTGTTGAAGACGAGGACGATGGGGTCCCAGCCGTAGCGGCGGCAGTTGCCCAGCTCCCAGCCGGTCATCTGGAAGGCGCCGTCGCCGACCAGGATCAGCGGCCGCTGGCCGGTCGCCGCCTGGCAGCCCAGCCCGCCCGGCACGCCGAAGCCCATGCCGGCGTAGTAGCCGTTGGCCGCCAGCTCGGTGTGCTCCATCTCCATGGCGGTGAAGAGGCAGTCGCCCATGTCGCTGACGATCGGCAGGTGGCCGTGCACGCGCATCAGGTCGTTCACCGCCCGCGCGATGTCGGTCGGTGCGACCTGGGACTCGTCGGCCGCCAGGCCGCGGGGGTAGCTGGCGGCGGCGACCGGCTCGCCGCGCGGCGCGTTGGCCGTGGGCGCGCGCTCCAGCAGCGCGTCGACCAGCGCCTCGATCGGCAGGTTGGCATAGACGTGGCGGCTGACCCGCACCTCGCGGCCCAGGGCATGCATGGCGGTGCGCAGGTCGATCTGCTTGTCGGAGACGCCGAAGTTGGTGTCGCAGAGGATGACGCCCAGCAGCAGCAGCCCGTCGGAGCCCTCGACCAGCCGGGTCACCTCCGGCTTGCCGGCGGCGCCCAGGTAGGTGCCCAGCGGCCGCGCCGGCCCCTCGGCCAGCAGGCCGCGGCCCATGAAGGAGGTGACCAGCGGCAGGCCCAGCTTCTCGGCGAGGCGCCCGACCTTCTCCTCCAGCCCGAAGCGGCGCACCTCGACGCCGACCATCAGCGCCGGGCGCTCGGCCTTGGCCAGGCGGTCCAGGATCTCCTCGGCGCACTCGGCCAGGGCTTCCGGGTCGGCCGGCGCCTCGGGCAGCGGGCGGGTCGGCTCGGTCTCGGCGAAGACCAGGTCGCGCGGCACCTCGATATAGACCGGCATCGACTGCTCGACGGCGGCGCGCAGCACCCGGGCGATCTCCGCCGGCGCGGTGACCGGGTCGTCCAGCACCGCCTGGTCGCAGGTCAGCTCGGCCATCACCCGGAACTGGCTGTCGAGCGTCTTGGCCTGGTGGTGCAGCAGCAGGCCGGAGGCCCGCTCGGCCCGCCCCGGCGCGCCGGAGATCACCACCAGCGGCGAGCGCTCGGCCAGCGCGCAGGCGACGGGGTTGACCAGGTTGAAGGCGCCGGCGCCGTAGGTCACCACCGCCACGCCCAGGCGGCTGCCGAAGCGCGCGGCGGCGTCGGCGGCGAAGCCGACCGCCGGCTCGTGGCTGAAGGTGTAGAGCGGCAGGAGGCCGGACTCCTCGGCCACCTTGAAAAAGGGCAGGGCGAAGTCGCCCGGCAGTCCGAAGATCTCCCGCGCGCCGTGGTCCTTGAGCGCGTGGAGGAGGGATTCCGCGAGATTCATGGCACAGCACTCCCGTCGCAAGAGGGAATTCTTGTCATGAGATATCGCAGGGGTGGAGGCGCGTGGGAAGACGCGATCTGTCCGGCGGAGTCGACTCAGGCCTGACCGGTGCCCTTGAGCAGCACCACGCCCACCAGGATTAGGGCGATCCCGCCGTACTGCAGCGGGCCGAGCGCCTCGTTGAAGACGAACAGGCCGACCAGCGCCGCGCCGATCACGCCCAGCCCGGCCCAGATCGCGTAGGCCAGGCCGACCGGCAGGGTCTTCAGCGACAGGCCGAGCAACGTGAAGGCGATGCAGTAGCCGACCACCATCAGCAGCGTCGGCGTCAGCTTGGTCAGGCCGTAGGAGGCCTTGAGCGCGCTGGTCGCCGCCACCTCGCTGACGATGGCGCCGAGCAGCAGCAGGTAGGGCAGCAGGCTCGCGGTCATGAACGGGTCATCTCCTCCAGCCGCTGGGCCAGGGCGCGGCGCTCCTCGGCGCTCACCACCTCGATGCCCAGGGTCTCGTTGAACCAAAGGCCGTCGATCGCCAGGCGCAGGATCAGCGCCAGAAGGGGATCGAGGCCGTCGGTGCGCAGACGCTGGCCCCAGAGGGCGTCCTGGGCGCGCAGCTCGTCCAGCAGGGCGGGGTCGACGGCCGAGGCCGCCAGCAGCGCCTGGCCCAGCCTGCGGTCGGACTCGGGCGCGCCCTCGGGGCCGGTCCAGGCGGTCAGGTAGCCGCGCAGCCAGGCGCCGGCCTGCGGCGTTGCCCCGCCGCCGGCCGCCTCGGCCCGGCACGAGGCGGCGATGCGCGCCTCGGTCGCCTCCACCAGGCGGTTCACCATGGCGCGCAGCAGCGCCTCCTTGCTGGCGAAGTGGTAGAGCAGGCCGCCCTTGCTGACGCCCGCCGCCTTGGCCACCGCCTCCAGCGTCAGGCCCAGCGCGCCGCGCGCCAGCACCACCTCGGCGGCCGCGTCGAGCAGACGGTCGCGGGTCTCGCCGCGGCCGCCGCCGGCTTCTGCTGATGGTTTCGGCTCGGTCATGGTCCGCTAACTGTACCGTCCGGACGGTACAGTCAACCGAAAAAGTTCAGCCGTCGACGCGAAGCGGGCGGCGCGCCGTGGCGCGCCGCCCGCGATCGGCGGACCCGCGCACGCGGGTCCCTACGGTCACAATCCGCCCTAAACGCCGATCTTGCCGCCGTCCGCCTTGGTGATGGCGACCACCGAGGGGCGCGGCGGCATGCCCTCCTGGAAGTCCGGCCAGCGCGTCGCCGGGTCCTCGAAGGTGGAGCTCCGCTCGAAGCCCGGGTAGGCCTTGGTGCCGTCGGTGGCGGGGTGCTGCACCGCGACGAACAGCGTGGTGTCGTCCGGCGTGAAGACCGGCCCGCACATCTCGGCGCCGATCGGCACGCGGAAGAACATGCGCCCGGTGCCGCGCAGCTCGCCCTCGGTCTCCAGCGCCCAGACGCCGTCGGCGGTGCCCGACTTCGACCAGTTGCTGCCCTGGTCGGTGGTCACCCAGAGCCGGCCCATGTGGTCGACGGCGCAGTTGTCCGGGGAGGCGAACCAGCCGTTCTCGCTGGTCGCGGCGTTCCAGCGGGCGCCGACCGAAGGATCGGCGGGATCGCCGCAGAGCACCAGCATCTCCCAGCGGTCCCGGGTCGCGGCGTGGTCGCCCTCGGCCGGGCTGATCTCGACGATCTGGCCGAAGCTGTTCGCGGCGCGCGGATTGGCGGCGTCGATCTGGTCGGGCTGGCGCTTGCTGTTGTTGGTCAGCATCACGTAGACCTTGCCGCTCTTCGGGTTCGGCTCGACATCCTCCGGCCGGTCCATCGGCGTGGCGCCCAGGGCGTCGGCGGCCAGGCGGGTGTGGATCAGCACCGTGGCCTGGTCGGGAAAGCCGTTCTCGGCGGTCAGCGGCCCTTCGCCCTGGACCAGCGGCAGCCAGTCGAGCGAGCCGTCGTCGTTGAAGCGCGCGACGTAGAGCGTGCCCTCGTCCAGCAGGTCCAGGTTGGCTGCGCGGTCGCCCGGGGTCACCCGACCGGCGGAGACGAACTTGTAGAGATAGTCGAAGCGCTGGTCATCGCCCATGTAGACCACGACGCGGCCGTCCGCGTTGACCAGCGATTCCGCGCCCTCGTGCTTGAAGCGGCCGAGCGCGCTGCGCTTCTTCGGCGTCGCGGCGGGGTCGAGGGGGTCGACCTCGACGACCCAGCCGAAGCGGTTCGGCTCGTTCGGCTCCTTGGTCACGTCGAAGCGGTCGTGGTGGCGCCCCCAGGCATACCAGCCGCCGGGCACGCCGTAGCGCTCCAGCGCCGCCTGCTGCGGATGCCCTTCGGCCGTGCCCAGGAAGTAGCCGTGGAAGTTCTCCTCGGCCATCAGGTAGGTGCCCCAGGGAGTGATGCCGCCGGCGCAGTTGTTCAGCGTGCCGATCACCCGCGTGCCGCTGGCGTCGGCCGAGGTCTGCAGCAGCGGGTGACCGGCCGCCGGGCCGCTGATCTCCATCTCCGTGTCGCTGGCGGTGATACGCCGGTTGAGCGCGCCGCCGCGCACCAGGCGCCAGGTGCCCTCGACCTTCTCGATCTCGACGATCGATCCGCCGTGCGCCGCCATCTCGATGTCGACCAGCGCGCGGGT
This sequence comes from Algihabitans sp., assembly GCA_965233705.1. Classification (GTDB taxonomy): domain Bacteria; phylum Pseudomonadota; class Alphaproteobacteria; order Kiloniellales; family DSM-21159; genus Algihabitans. The sequence continues at coordinate 431,084 of CBDDTF010000003.1, forward strand.
CATGCCGGCGAAGTCGGCTTCGCCGTCCTGGCGGCCGAGGCCGGGGAACATCACCTCCTCGTTGGTGTACTCGTGGTTGACGCAGAGCAGGCCGCGCTCGGCGTTGTCGGAGCCGTAGGGCAGGCCGATGTAGCCGACGTAGTCGTTGTTGTAGCCGAATTGCTTGGCCTGGGCTTCGGCCGTCTGGTTCATCGGGTCGAAGGCCGGCGCGTCGGCGGTGACCGGATCGCCCCAGCGGATCAGCACCTCGGCGCGGTAGCCCGGTGCGACGTGGTGCGTCTCGTCGACCCCATGCGCGATCTCGGAGAAGTTATAGGAGGCCGAGGCGGCCAGCGCCTGGCGCGGGCCGGCGCCGAGCAGCCCGCTGCCGGCGATCGCGCCCATGGCCGCGACCCCCAGCGCGCCGCGCAGCACGTCGCGGCGGCCGAAACGGCGGTTGACCACGTCGCCGAAGGTCGGCGCGTTCGAGCGGTTGGCGGGAACGTCCTCGGAGGCCTCGTAGGCCTCCGCCCGGTTGGAATAGTGCGACAGGTCGGTCTTGGTCATCGATTGCTCTCTCCCAGGCCCGGTCTCGCGGCGGCCGGCCGCGAGATTCTTGTTGCGAAAGCGGGGGTTGGCCGGGCGCGCGGCGCCGCGCCCTTGGTTCAGAGACTTAACGCGCCGGCTTTGACGGTTCCGTGACCGCCAGGTTAAATTCTGCCGTCAGTGGTGCGCAAATGACCGGCGACAGCCGCGGGTTCGCGGTGCGGCGACGACGACGCCCGCCGCGCCACCGATGGCGCCCGCGCGGGTCGCCCAAGTCATCCAAAGGGCCGCAGCTTTCGTAAACCCTATCGATGGTGTGGCCGAGAAGTGGCCGACCAGGGTGCGTGGCTTCGGCCGCGCGTCGCGGTGAAGGCGCCACGAAAGATCGAAGGAGGGGCTGAGCGCGATGGCACGAGGCAAGCTGCAAAGGCGCGGACTCATGGCGGCGGCGTTGGCCGTGGCGGTGGGGCTGCCGGCGGTGGCCTCGGTGCCGCCGGACGGCGATCTCGCCTTCCGCGTGCTCCGCGGCGACTCGCCGATGGGCGACCACCGCCTGACCTTCCAGCGCGACGGCGCGCGGCTGGAGGTGCTGGTCTCGATCGACCTCGACGTCAAGCTCGGGCCCTTCACGCTCTACGAATACACCCACGAGAACCGTGAGGTCTGGCGCGACGGCCGCCTGGTCCGGCTGAGCACCGAGACGGACGACGACGGCGAGTCCTTCTTCGTCGAGGCGCAGCGCACCGACGACGGCTTGCGGGTCGAGACCCGGGAGGGCAGCCGGATCGTGCCCGGCGACATCATCCCCTCGAGCTACTGGAACTACGCCATCGTCGAGGCCGAGCAGGTGCTCGACACCCAGAAGGGCCGCGTCCTCGACGTCGCCACCGAATTCGTCGGCGAGACCGAGATCTGGGTCAACGGCGCGCTGATTCCGGCGCGCCACTACCGCATGCGCGGCGACCTGGAGCTGGACCTCTGGTACGACGCCGACCGCGAATGGGTGAAGACCGCCTTCGAGATCCGCGGTGAGCAGATCGAGTATTTCCGCGGCGGCGTGCCGGAGAACCTGGAGCAGGCGAGCTACTTCGCGCAGCGGCGCGGGGACGGCGGTGCGCTGGACGGCGGTGCGCTGGGCGGTGACGCGCTGGGTGGCGGCGGGGGCGAGCGCTAGACGCCGCATGGCCTCCGGTAGCCTGCGCCTGTTGCTCGGCGACCAGCTGAGCCGGGGCCTCTCCGCCCTGAGCGACCTCGACCCCGACCGCGACCGGGTGCTGCTGGCCGAGGTCTGGGACGAGGCGACCTACGTCCGCCACCACAAGAAGAAGATCGCCTTCGTCTTCTCCGCCATGCGCCACTTCGCCGCGGCGCTGCGCGACGAGGGGGTCGCGGTCGACTACGTCACCCTCGACGATCCCGAGAACAGCGGCAACCTGCGCGGCGAGGTGGCACGTGCGCTGCGCCGCCGCGCGGCCAAGCGGGTGGTGGTCACGGCGCCGGGCGAGTGGCGCCTGTGGCAGGATCTGCAGGGTTGGGAGGCGGCGCTCGGCCTGCCGGTGGAGATCCGCGCCGACGAGCGCTTCTTCTGCACGCCGGCCGACTTCGCCGCCTGGGCGAAGGGGCGCAAGGCGCTGCGCATGGAGTACTTCTACCGCGAGCTGCGGCGCCGCACCGGCTATCTGATGGACGCCGGCGGCGCGCCCGAGGGTGGGCGCTGGAACTTCGACCAGGACAACCGCAAGGCGCTGCCGCGCGCGGTCGCGCCGCCGCCGCTGCCGCAGGTCGCGCCGGACGCCACCACCCGCGCCGTGCTGGAGCTGGTCGACGCGCGCTTTGCCGCGCACTTCGGCGACCTGGAGCCCTTCGGCTTCGCGGTGACGGCCGCACAGGCCGAGCGGGCCTTCGAGGACTTCGTGACGAGGCGGCTGTCCAGCTTCGGCGATTATCAGGACGCCATGGCGCGCGGCGAGGCGACGCTGTTCCATTCGGTGATCGCGCTCTACCTCAACGCCGGGCTGCTCGACCCCCGGGCGGTCTGCGCGCGGGCCGAGAAGGCCTGGCGCGACGGCGCCGCGCCGCTCAACGCGGTGGAGGGCTTCATCCGCCAGATCCTGGGCTGGCGCGAGTTCGTGCGCGGCCTCTACTGGCTGGAGATGCCGGACTACGCGCGGCGCAACTTCTTCAACGCCCGGCGCGGCCTGCCGCGCTTCTACTGGACCGGCGAGACGGAGATGACCTGCCTGGCCGAGACGATCGGCCAGACCCGATCCGGGGCCTACGCCCACCACATCCAGCGTCTGATGGTGACGGGAAACTTTGCGCTGCTGGCGGGCGTTGACCCCAAGGCCGTGAACGAGTGGTACCTGGCGGTCTATGCCGACGCCTACGAGTGGGTCGAGCTGCCCAACGTGACCGGGATGGCGCTGTTCGCCGACGGCGGGCGCCTCGCCTCCAAGCCCTACGCGGCGAGCGGCAAGTACATCGACCGCATGTCCGACTACTGTCGGGCCTGCCCCTACGACGTGAAGAAGGCGACCGGTGCCGATGCCTGCCCCTTCAACTATCTCTATTGGGACTTCATCGCCCGCAATGGCGAGAAGTTCGACCGGAACCCGCGCATGTCCATGATTCTCAAGTCCTTCCACCGCATGCAGCCGGACAGGGTGCGGGCGATGCGGGCCCAGGCGAAGAGCTTTTTGGAGGCGCTGGACACGGTGGGGGCGGGGCAATGGCGCGCGACGTGAGCGGCTGCGTGTGGATCACCGGCGCCTCCCAGGGGCTGGGCCGGGCGCTGGCGCTGGAGCTGGCGCGGCGCGGCCGCACGGTGGTCGCCAGCGCGCGCGGCGAGGACAAGCTGACCGAGCTGACCGAGGCGGGCGCCGACTGCGCCGGGCGCATCCTGGCCTGGCCGCTCGACGTCACCGACGCCGCGGCGGTGGCGGCGGCGCTGGAGCGGATCGCCGCCGAGGTCGGCCCGATCGACACGGCGGTGCTCAATGCCGGCACCCATCGCCCGGTCGACGGGCGGCATCTCAGGGCCGCCGACTTCCGCGAGCTGGTCGAGCTCAACGTGATGGGCACGGTGACTTGCCTGGAGCCGCTGATCGCCGCCATGACGGCGCGCGGGCGCGGCCGCATCGCGGTCGTCGCCTCGCTGTCCGGCTATCGCGGCCTGCCCTCGGCCGCCGCCTACGGTCTGACCAAGGCCGGGCTGATCAACATGTGCGAGGCGCTGCGCCCGGAACTGGCGCTGGCCGGCATTACCTTGCAGGTGGTCAACCCGGGCTTCGTGCGCACGCCGCTGACCGACCGGAACGACTTTCCCATGCCATTCCTGATGGAGGCCGAGGCGGCGGCCCGCGCCTTCGCCGACGGGCTGGAGTCGCGGCGCTTCGAGATCGTCTTCCCGCGCCGCTTCGCCTACCTCCTGAAGCTCTTGCGCCTGCTGCCCTATCCACTCTACTTCGCGGCGACGAAGCGGATGGTGAAGGACCGGCCGGAGCCGGCGCGATGAACCGCGCGGAGACGCTGCGGCGCTACGGCGCGCTCTTCGCGGCGCTGACGCCCGAGCGCCTGCCCGAGCTGGGCGAGCTGGTCGGCGACCAGGTGCGCTTTCGCGACCCCTTCAACGACGTGCAAGGGCGCGACGCCTTTCTCGGCGTCTTTCGGGAGATGTTCGACACCCTGGTCGAGCCGACCTTTGCCGTGGAGGACAGCGCGCTGGGCGCGCGCGCCGGCTACCTGCGCTGGACCATGACCTTCCGCACCCGCCGCGGCGGCGCGGCCTGGCGGATCACCGGCATGTCGGAGCTGCAGTTCGACGACGACGGCCGGGTCGTCCTGCACCTCGACCACTGGGACGCCGGCAGCCAGTTCTACGCCAGGCTGCCGCTACTCGGCTGGCTGATCGAGCGGGTGCGCCGGCGCGTGGCGCACTGAGCCGCCGACGCGGTCGCCGCGCGCGCCGTAATTTATCCAGCAATTAAGATTTATCCGGTTTCTTGGCGGCAGGCCGCGCGTGCGGCCGGCCGTCGGCGCGAGCGCTGTCGGCCCAACCCCGCTGCGACGAGTTTCGACGATGCCGTTTGCCAGCCGTGGCGGAGACTATCCCCGGCCGTTCGACGAGGCCTATCGCCAAAGTGTTCTCGACGCCTGCGGCCTGGTCGATCAGCCGCCGGACCCCGATCTCGAGCGTGTCGCCCGCCTGGCCGCGCGCCGCTTCAACGCGCCGATGGCCCTGGTTTCCCTGCTCGATGGCGGCCGCCAGTGGTTCCCCGCGCAGGTCGGCATGGCGGCGCGCGAGACGCCGCGCGATTGGGCCTTCTGTGCCCACGCGGTGGTCCTCTCCGCGCCGCTCGTCGTCGCGGACGCCCAGGCCGACCCGCGCTTCGCCGACTCGCCGCTGGTCACCGGGGCGCCCTACCTGCGCTTCTACGCCGGCGTGCCGCTGGTCGTCGAGGAGGCCAGGCTGGGCACTCTCTGCATTCTCGATACCGTTCCCCGGCCGGCGTTGCGGGCGGAGGAGCTTGCCGATCTCGAAGACTTCGCGGCCCTGGCCAGCAGCCTGCTGACGGCGCGGCGGGCGAGCGGCGACGGGCTGCAGGCCCAGGAAGCCGAGCAGGCGCGGGAGCGGAGCCGCGCCCTGGCCCTGCTCAGTCACGAACTGCGCACCCCCTTGAACGCGCTGCTGGGCTTCGCCGACATCATCGCCGACGAAGCGCTGGGGCCCGTCTCCCCGCCGGCCTATCGCGACTATGCCGTGCATCTGCGCGATGGTGGCCGCCGCCTCGAGCGGCTGGCGGACCGCGCGCTGCGCTACACCCAGATCGCGCTGGGGCGGGTGGAGCTCGACGAGGAGGCGGTCGGGGCCGCCGAGATCGTCGCGCGGGCCTGCGGCCTGATCGCCGCCCAGGCGCGACACGCGGGCGTCACCCTGGTCGTGCCGGACCCGCCGTGCGCGGCGGAGGGCCTGACGATCACGGCGGATGCCGCGCTCCTCGAGCAGGCGCTGTTTCAGCTTCTCCGCAACGCCCTCGAGCACGGCTGCGAGCGAACGGATGGCGAGCCCTGCCGGATCACCGTGACCCTTGCCTGTCCGGACGGCTGCCCGCGCTTTACCGTGCGCGACGAGGGGCCCGGTCTCTCGCCGCAGGAGTGGTCCGCGCTGGTCAAACCGCTGGCCGTGGCGGGAGACCTCATGCAGCGCGGCTGCGAGGAGTCGCTCGGGCTCGGCTTGGCGCTGGCCAAACGGCTGCTCGAACTGCATGGCGGCCGCTTGGAACTCGACGAGGCCGGGCCGGGCGCCGGCGCGGCGGTGTCGCTGATCCTGCCGCGCTGGCGCCGGCTGGGCGCGGCGGGCGCCGAAACCGCCGCGGGGTAAGGGCGCGCGCCGCCGGGCGGGCTTGACAGGGCCGGGCCCGCTGCCCATACGGAATTGAGAGCTGGGGTGCCGTTGCCCCCTTGCGAAGCCCTCCACGGAGGGCCGGGCGACGGCTGAGATCATACCCACACCACCTGATCCGGGTCATGCCGGCGAAGGGAGCTTCGGACCTTGCCTTCCTCCTCCGCCCTTTCCCCCAAGACCCCCGGCCCGGCGGCCGACCTGCGGGTCGCCATCGTCGGGGCAGGCCTGGTCGGCCTGGGCATCGCCTGGCGGCTGGCCGCCGCCGGAGCGCGGGTCACCGTCTGCGAGCGCGGCGAGCTGGGCCGCGGCGCGAGCTGGGCGGCCGCCGGGATGCTGGCGGCCGGCGCCGAGGCGGAGCCCGGCGAGGATGCGCTGACCCGCCTGACCCTGGAAAGCCGGGCCGCCTGGCCGGCCTTCGCCGCCGAGCTGGAGGCCGCCAGCGGCCTGCCGGTCGACCTGCGGCGCGAGGGCACCCTGCTGGTCGCGCTGGGCCGCGACGATGCCGAGGCGCTGCGCCGACAGCAGCGTTTCGCCGCGGCGCGCGGCATCGCGCTGGACTGGCTGAGCGGGCGCGCGGTGCGCCGGCTGGAGCCGGCGTTGACGCCGCGGGTCACCGGCGCGCTGTCCAGCCCCGAGGACATGCAGGTCGACAACCGTCGCGTGGTCGCCGCGCTGGCCGCCGCCGCCCGGGCCGCCGGCGCCGAGATCCGCGAGCACACGCCGGTCACGGCGCTGGAGACGGCCGCCGGGCGGGTCAGCGGCCTGCGCCTCGGCGAGACGCGGCTGCCCGCCGACCGGGTGGTGCTGGCGGCCGGCGCCTGGTCGCCCGCGCTGGAGGGCCTGCCGCCGGCGCTGCGCCCGCCGGTGCGCCCGCTCAAGGGACAGATGCTGGCGGTGCAGATGGACCCGGCCAAGCCGCTGCTGCGCCATGTCGTCTGGACGCCGACCAGCTATCTGGTGCCGCGCCGCGACGGGCGGCTGATCGTCGGCGCCACAGTGGAGGAAGCCGGCTTCGACGACCAGGTCACCGCCGGCGGCCTGCTGTCGCTGCTGGACGGTGCCTGGCGGGCGCTGCCGGGGGTCGAGGACCTGCCGGTGGCGGAGGTCTGGACCGGCCTGCGCCCGACCGCCCGGGACGACGCGCCGATCCTCGGCGAGACGGCGCTGCCGGGCCTGATCCTGGCCACCGGCCATCACCGCAACGGCGTGCTGCTGCTGCCGGTCACGGCCGACGGCATCGCCGAGTTGATTCTGACCGGCCGCTGCGACCCCGCGATCGCGCCCTGGAGCCTGGCCCGCTTCGGCGATGGGGCCGGGACGGGCGCCGGGGCCGCGGGCGCGGCGGCCGCGACCGAGGAGGTGACATGATCGCACTGACCGTCAACGGTGCACCCCGGGAGATGGAGCCCGGCAACCTCGCCAGCCTGCTCGAGCGGCTGGCCATCGACACCAGCCGCCGCGGCCTGGCGGTGGCGGTCAACGGCGCGGTGGTGCGCCGCGCCGACTGGCCGCGGCACCGGCTGGCCGAAGGCGACCGGGTGGAGATCGTCCGGCCGCTGCAGGGCGGCTGACCCGAGATGAGGAGTGCCATGACCCCCGATCCCTTCCGTCTGGCCGATCTGGAGCTGAGCTCGCGGCTGTTCCTGGGCACGGCCGGCTATCCCAACCGCCAAGTGCTGCTCGACGCCCTGGCCGCCGCCGAGCCGGCCTTTGTCACCGTCGCGATCCGCCGCCTCGACCTCTCCGGGCAGGACGAGAGCCTGATCGAGCAGCTCGCCGGCCGCTATCGCCTGCTGCCCAACACCTCGGGCTGCGAGACGGTGCAGGACGCGGTGCTGACGGCCGAACTGGCGCGCGAGGCGCTGGGCACCGACTGGATCAAGCTGGAGCTGATCGGCGACCGCGAGAGCCTCTACCCCGATGTCGAGCAGCTCGTGGAGGCGGCCGACATCCTGGTCGGCAAGGGCTTCACCGTGCTGCCCTACTGCAACGACGATCCCGTGGTCTGCCGCCGCCTGGAGGACGTCGGCTGCGCGGCCGTCATGCCGCTGGGCGCGCCGATCGGCTCGGGCCTCGGCCTGCAGAATCCCGCCATGTTGGCGCACATCTGCGCCCGCGCGGGCGTGCCGGTGATCCTCGACGCCGGTATCGGCACGGCCTCCGACGCGGTGCTGGCGATGGAGCTGGGCTGCGCCGGCGTGCTGGCCAACAGCGCGGTGGCCAAGGCCGAGGACCCGGTGGGCATGGCCGGGGCGCTGCGCGGCGCGGTCGCGGCCGGCCGCCTGGCCCGGCGCGCCGTGCGCATGCCGGCGCGCGCCCATGCCGAGTGGTCGAGCCCGCGCCTTGGGCTGATCGGGGCGTGACGGGCGCTGCCCTGCCGCGGCCGCCGCTGCTGCTGATCACCGATCGCCGGCAGCTTCCGCCGGGCCGCGACCTGCCGGCGACGCTGCGCGCCGCCCGGGCGGCCGGGCTGGGCTGGGTCAGCCTGCGCGAGAAGGATCTGACGGAGGCCGAGCTGGGCACGCTGGTCACGGCCTGCCGCGCCGCGCTGGCCGGGCCGCCGGCCGCGCGGCTGACCTTGCACGGGGCGCCGGAGACGGCGGCCGCGCTCGGCCTCGACGGTGTGCATCTGCCGGCCGGCGCCGCGGTCGCGCAGCGGGTGGCGGCGGCGCGCCGGCGGCTCGGCCCGGGCGCGCTGATCGGCAGCTCGTGCCACGACGCCGAGGCGGTGGTCGCCGCCGCGGCGGCCGGCGCGGACTATGCCACCCTGTCGCCGGTCTTCGCGACGGCCAGCAAGCCGGGCTACGGCCCGGCGCTGGGCGGCGCGGGCCTGCGCGGCGCGGCCGGGCCGCTGCCGCTGCTCGCCCTGGGCGGCGTCACGGCGGCACGGCTGGGCGACTGCCTGGCGGCCGGCGCGGCCGGCGCCGCGGTCATGGGCGAGGTGATGCGCAGCGCCGATCCGGGCGCCAGGGTGGCGGGGCTGCTAAGGGCGCTGCGCGGGGCACGTAAGCGCGATTGACCAGCGTCCGCTCGTCCTGCAGGAACATCCAATCCTCGAAATGGACGTTCCAGGTGCTGTCGCCCACCTTGAGGTCGATGTCGTAGCTCCAGGTGAAGGCATTGCCGGCGGTCTGGCCGCGCGCCACGCCGGTGACGTCGGCGGCCGTGCCCTCGTAGCGGTTCTCGCCCGTCTTGGTCAGGGTCCAGATCCGCTGGTCGGTCTCGCCGTCGGCATAGACGAAGTCCTCGACCAAGGTCAGGGTCTCGCCGTCCCAGGTCCCTTCGATGTCGACCGTGAACTGCCGCTTCAGATTGCCGAAGCGGTCCTCGAAAATGCCCCAGGCTCGGGTCTGGCCGGAGAAGTAGTCCTCCAGAACAAGTCTCGGCTCGCGGCCCTCGAAGTCCTCGATCTTCATCGAATCACACCCTGAGACGGTGACGGCAGCCAGCAAGAGGCCGGCGAATGCAAGACCCCGCATAGTTCACCCCTCGGTACGTTGCAGTCCTCGTCTTTGGATCAGTCGCTGAATGCGCGCCTGGGTCTCCGGCCCGATGGGAAAGCCCGCCACCGTCCAGATGCTCGCCAGCTTGAAGGCCACCGGCAGCAGGGCGTAGAGCGCGCCCAGCGCGAAGAGCGCGGTGTCGCTGTTGCGCGCGGCCTGCGGGTTGAAGCCGAAGAGGTCGAGCAGCGGGAAGGCGAGGCCCGCCGCCAGGGCCAGCGACAGCTTGTTGGCCATGCCCCAGAGTGCAAAGTAGAGCCCGGCGCGCTGGCGGCCAGACTTGAGATGGTCCAGGTCGATCACGTCGGCCTGCATGGAGGTCGGCAGGGCCTGGTCCGCGCCCAGGCTGATGCCGGTCAGGATCGTGACCGCCAGGAACCACCAGAGGTCGCCGGCGCCGAGCAGAGGCACCCAGATGAAGATCAGGCAGGCCCAGACGATCGAGGCGATCCAGGTGCGGTGCTTGCCGAAGCGGTAGGACAGCCGCAGCCAAAGCGGCACTGCGGCCACGGCGCTGAGGAAGTAGGCGAGCAGCAGCACCGCCTTCCAGGCCTCCTCGGCCGGCTGCAGCACGTTGCCGATGTAGAGCAGGAACAGGCTGGCGGGCAGCCCGTTGGCGACGCCGTTGAGGAAGTAGGCGGCGATCAGCCTGGCGAAGGGCTTGTTGCCGGTGAGCAGCGCCAGGCCCTGGCGCAGGTTGAAGGGCCGCCGCTTGGGGGCGATGTGGCTGTCCGGCACGCGCCAGAGGGCCAGCGCGACGGTCAGCGGCAGGGCGAAGGTGAAGCCCCAGGCGATCAGCCGCATCACCTCGCTCACGTCGCCGCGGGTGACCATCAGCAGGCCCACGGTCAGCACCGTGCCGACCACCATGAAGAGCTCGCGGCTCATGGCGATGCGGCTGCGCTGGTGGTAGTCCGGCGAGAGTTCCGCCCCCCAGGCCTGGTGCGCCAGCACCAGCAGGGTGCCGCCCAGATAGGCGATCATGGTCCAGACCAGCAGGTGCAGCGCGCCGGCCCCCTCGGGCGGCACGAAAAGGAACCAGATCGAGACCATGAGGATCGGCGTGCCGGCCAGGATGAAGGGCTTGCGCCGGCCGAAGCGGCTGCTGGTGCGGTCGGACAGCCAGCCGACCAGGGGGTCCGTCACCATGTCCCATAGCCGCGCGCCCAGCAGGGCGGCGCCGACGGCCGTGAGCCCGACGCCCAGGTCCTCGGCATAGTAGGGCGGCAGGAAGACGTAGAGCGGAAGCTGCTGCGCCGCCATCGGCAGTCCGAGCAGCCCGAAGGCGGTCAGCATCGACCAGGGGACATGGCCGCCACGGGTGACGCGCGCCGGCGCGCCGGCTGCGCCGCCGGTCCCGCCGCCGGGGGCCGTCATTTGCGCGGGCCGGGTCAATCGCGCGCCAGGGCGAGCTGCTTGACGTCGATCCGGCCTGCGGCGAAGCCGGCCTCGCAGTAGGCGAGATAGTATTTCCACATGCGCCGGAAGTGGCCGTCGAAGCCGAGGGTGGCGAGCTGCGGCCAGGCCGCGTCGAACCGCTCGTGCCAGTCGGCCAGGGTGCGGGCGTAGTGCGGGCCGTAGCCGCCGTCCTCGACCCAGCGCAGGCCGGCCGCCTCGACCTGCTGCTGCAACACGCCGGGCGACGGCAGCATGCCGCCGGGGAAGATGTAGCGCTGGATGAAGTCGGCGCCGCGGCGGTAGCGCTCGAAGAAGTGGTCGGCGATGGTGATTACCTGCAGCGCCGCGCGCCCGCCCGGCTTCAGGCTCTCGCGCAGCTTGGCGAAGTAGGCCGGCCAGTACTTCTCGCCGACCGCCTCGAACATCTCGATCGAGGCCACCCGGTCGAAGCGCTCGGGAATGTCGCGGTAGTCCTGGCGGCGGATCTCGACCTTCTCGGCCAGGCCCGCCTCGTGGATGCGCCGCCGCGCGAAGGCATACTGCTCGTCGGAGATGGTCACGGCGGTGACCCGCGCGCCGACCTCGCGGGCGGCGAACTCGGCGAAGCCGCCCCAGCCGCAGCCGATCTCCAGCAGGTGGTGGTCCGGCGTCAGGTCGGCGGCCTGGGCGATCCGCCGGTACTTGGCGCGCTGCGCCGCGCTGAGGTCCATCCCCTCGTGCTCGAAGACCGCGGCCGAGTAGGTCATGGTCTCGTCGAGCCAGGCGCCGTAGAAGGCGTTGCCCAGGTCGTAGTGGAAGGCGATGTTGCGCTTGGCGCCGCGCCGGCTGTTGGGGCGCATGACGTGCCAGACCCGCTTCATCATGCGGTAGGCGGCGCTGCCCTCCAGCCGCTCCTCCCAGGCGTCGAAGTTGAGCGCGGCGACCCGCAGGAAGGCGGCCAGGTCGGGCGAGTCCACGTCGCCGGCCATGTAGGCCTCGGCGAAGCCGGTGGAGCCGCCGGAGACCAGCCGGCGCACGGCGCGCGGGTGGCAGACCTGCAGCTCCGCGTGGGGGCCGGGTTGCATGCCGCGGTAGAGGTGGCGGCTGGCGTCAGGCAGCACCAGCGTGACGCTGCCGCAGGCCAGCCGCCGGCCGAAGAAGCCGAGCAGGCCGTAGGGGCGCGGCAGGTGGGAGCTGGGGTCCAGGTCTCGGGTCATCTCGCTGACGGTCATGCGCGGGAACTCTTCACTCGACGGGCTACTCGGCGGCCTGGGGCGCGCTGGACGAGGGGGCGGCGCCGTGGCTCGCCGGCTGGGGCGGCAGCACGGTCACCTCGGCGGCCGGCGGGGCCGGCTTCTTGTGATACGCCGCGCCCCGGCGCCAGAGTTTCAGCGCCTCCCAGTGGATGCCGGCGATCACCTTCACGGTCATCAGCGGGCGGGTGAGCCAGGCGCGCAGCAGCGTGCCGTCGCGCAAGGGCCGGCGCTGCCCGGTCTGGGTGGCGACCAGCAGCGGCCCCGCGGCCACCTCCTCCAGAATCGCGACGAAGAGCGCGGCGTCCGGCTCGCGCAGCTTGAAGCGGTAGCGCGCCTGCATGCCGATGAAGGGGGAGACGTAGAAGCCCTTGTCGCAGGCCTGGCGGATCGCCTCGCCCGGGGCCGGCGCCGCGCCCAGGGGGATCAGGTAGCCGTGCTTCTGCCCGAAGGTGTTGCGCACCTCGTAGAGCAGCGAGTCGAGCGTCCCGTCGGGCCGGTGGCAGAACCAGATGGTCAGCGGGTTGAAGACATAGCCCAGGACCCGCGGAAAGCAGAGCAGGCGCACCGGACCGCCGCCGATGTCGCGCCCCGCCGCGCGGAGCTGCGCCTCGATCCAGGGGCGCAGCGCGGAGCCGTCGCGCGCGCCGTGGTCGCGGTCGTAGAAGCTGAAGAGGTTGAAGCGGTTGTGGCTGAACAGCCGGAGCCGGCGGTCGAGCCGCGGCAGCTCGTCCAGGTCCAACCAAAGCGAGAAGACGCGGTAGACGAAGCGCTGCGTGAAGGGGCGCAGCCGCTTGTGCATCACCTCGCCGAAGTAGAGCGCCGAGTCCATAGCGGGCAAAGCCTACTCCGCCGCCGCGGCTGGCTCCAGCACCACGCGCTGGGCCGACGGCGGCACGATTCCCGCGGCCGGGCTGACCGGCGTGATCTGCTCCGCCCAGGGCGCCGGGCAGCCCAGCGCCGCGGCGACGGCGAGGCCGGCCTGCAGCGCGTCCTCGTGGAAGCCGTAGCCGCAGTAGCTGCCGCAGAACCAGGTGCGGTTGACGCCCTGGAGGGCCGGCAGCCGCTGCTGTGCCGCCACCGCCGCCGCGTCGAAGACGGGGTGGTCGTAGACGAACTCGGCCTCGACCAGCTCGTCGCGCGGCGCGTCGATCGGGTTGAGCGAGACGAACAGCGGCACCGCCGGGTCCAGGTTCTGCAGGCGGTTCATCCAGTAGGTGACCGAGACCGCCCGCTCGTCGTCGACGCCGCGGCCGCTCAGGTAGTTCCAGCTCGCCCAGACGGCCTTGCGCCGCGGCATCAGCCGGGGGTCGCGGTGCAGCAGGGCGCGGTTGGGCTGGTAGCGCAGGTCGCCCAGCACCGCCGCCTCGGCCGGCGTGGCGTCGGGGCCCAGCAGGGCGCGGGCCTGGTCGCCGTGGCAGGCGAGCACGACCTCGTCGAAGCGGTCGCTCTGCCCGCGCGCGTCGGTCACCGTCACCCCCTCGGCGCCGCGCCGCACGGCGGCGACCGGAGTGGCCAGACGGGTCCCGGCGGCGAAGGGGGCGGCGATCCGCTCCACGTAGCTGCGGCTGCCACCGCTGACCGTGCGCCACTGCGGCCGGTTGGCGAGCTGCATCAGGCCGTGGTTGAGGTTGAAGCGCAGGAAGGACTTGGTCGGAAAGCTCTGGATCTCCGCGAGGGAGCAGGACCAGATCGCCGCCGCCATGGGCAGCAGGTGGTCGTCCATGAAGGCCGGCGAGTAGCCTTCGCGCCGCAGGTAGTCGCCGATCGGCAGGTCCTCCGGCGCGTCCAGAAAGCCCGGCGCCTCGCGGTAGAAGCGCAGCAGGTCGCGCAGCATCCGCCAGAGGCGCGGGCGCAGCAGGTTGCGCCGCTGGGCGAAGAGGCCGGCCGGGCTGCCCGCGTACTCGAAGCGGCCCCGGTCCACCGAGACCGAGAAGGACATGTTGCTGGGCTCGCTCGCCACGCCCAGGGCGTCGAGCAGGCGGATCAGGTTGGGGTAGGTGCGCTCGTTGTAGACGATGAAGCCGGTGTCGACCGCGATCGGGCGGTCGTTCGGGCCGCGCACCTCCACCGTGTTGGAATGGCCGCCGAGCCGCCCCTCGGCCTCGTAGACGACCACCTTGTGCCGTTGCGACAGGAGCCAGGCCGCGCCCAGCCCCGCAACCCCCGAACCGATCACCGCGATCTTCATGCAGCGCCCTTCTTGATTTCCGCGAAGGCCGCGAGTGCAGCCTGTCGGGCCTTTTTGTGGTCCACCAGCGGCTCGGGATAGGTCTCGCCCAGCCGGACGCCTGCGTCGGCCAGCACCGCGGACGGCGCCTCCCACGGCTTGTGCAGGTACTTGTCCGGCAATCCAGCCACTTCCGGTACCCACTTACGTACGTACGCGCCCTTTGGATCGAATTTTTCGCCCTGGGTGACCGGGTTGAAGATGCGGAAGTAGGGGGCCGCGTCGGCGCCGCAGCCGGCGACCCACTGCCAGCTCGCCGCGTTGCTGGCGGCGTCGGCGTCGACCAGCGTGTCCCAGAACCAGCGCTCGCCCTCGCGCCAGTGGATCAGCAGGTCCTTGACCAGGAAGGAGCCGACGATCATGCGCACGCGGTTGTGCATCCAGCCGATGGCGTAGAGCTGGCGCATGCCGGCGTCGACGATGGGGTAGCCGGTCTGGCCGCGGCACCAGGCGCGGTAGCCGGTCGGGTCGTCGCGCCAGGGGAAGTCGCGGAAGTTGGCCTTCCAGCTCGCGTCCATCAGCTCCGGCCAGTGGTAGAGCAGGTGGTAGGAGAAGTCGCGCCAGCCCAGCTCGCCGAGGAAGGCCCAGGCGCCGGTGGCGCCGGTCCCCTCGGCGTCCAGGCGGTGCAGGGTGGCGTGCCAGACCTGGCGCGGCGAGAGCTCGCCCCAGTGCAGGTGCGGCGAGAGGCCGGAGGTGCCCGCCTGGTCGGGGCGGTTGCGCGCCTCGGCATAGCCGGCCAGGTGGTGTTGCAGGAAGGCGCCGAGCCGGCCCTGCGCGCCGGCCTCGCCCGGCGTCCAGGTCTCGCGCAGCCCGCCGGCCCAGTCCGGCCGGCGCGGCAACAGGCCCCAGTCCTCCAGCCGCTCGCCAGCCGGCCCCCCGGCAGCCGTCGCGCCCGCAAGGCCGCTGAGGGCTTGCGGCGTCGGCAGGGGCGTCGGCACCGGGCGGTCCCGGATCGCGCGCCAGAAGGGCGTGTAGACCGAGTAGGGCTTGCCGGCGCCGGTGGCCACGGTCCAGGGCTCCTGCAGCAGGCTGGCGGCGAAGCTGGCGACCTCCAGCCCGGCGCCTTTGAGCCGCTGCTTGATCGCCGTGTCGCGCGGCACCGCCCAGGGCTCGTAGCAGCGGTTCCAGACGACGCAGGCGGCGCCGATCTCCTCGGCCAGGGCGGGGATCGCCGTCTCGGCCTTGCCGCGGCGCAGCAGCAGCGGCGCGCCCTTGGCCGCCAGGTCCGTCGACAGCCGCACGAGGGACTGGTGCAGCCACCAGCGGCCGGCGCCGCCGATCGCCCAGGCGCCCGGAGTCTCCTCGTCCAGCAGGTAGACCGGCACGACCGGGGCGCCGCGCGCGGCGGCGGCGCTCAGCGCGGGATTGTCGGACAGGCGCAGGTCCTGGCGGAACCAGACCAGCGTCGGGGCGGCGGATGCGGACATGACCCTCGGGAAAAGAGACGATGGCTGACGGGAAAGCGGACTGTTGAGGGAAACTGGCGCGATGACGCCTTGCGTCAAGCCAGGTTTACGTTGCCGCCGGCTGTCTGGATCATTCGGCAAGATTAAATTTTTGTCATGCAAATCAGAGGCTTGCCCGGGGGCAGCCCGGCGCTAGCTCTCGCGGTGCGGAGCGGGCGCCCGTCCGTCTTCGCGAAAAGATAAGGCTGTTCCAGACAGGAGAGACGTCACCCATGGGCATTCTGCGCACCCTTGCCGCGGCCAGTATTGCCGCACCGCTCGCGCTCGGCGCGCTGGCCGCCAAGGCCGCCGACATCGTGGATACCGCCGCCAGCAACGCGGACTTCGAAACCCTGGTCGCGGCCGTGAAGGCGGCGGACCTGGTCGACACCCTGAAGGGCGAGGGGCCCTTCACCGTTTTCGCGCCGACCGACGACGCCTTCGCCAAGCTGCCGGAGGGCACGGTCGAGGATCTGCTGAAGCCGGAGAACAAGGATCAGTTGGTCGCCGTGCTGACCTACCATGTGGTGCCTGGCAAGGTGATGGCCGGTGACATCATGGGCAAGCAGACCATGGCCGAGACCGTCCAGGGCCAGTCGCTGGAGATCGACGCGACCGGCGCGGGCGTGATGGTCGACAACGCCAGCGTGGTGCAGGCCGACATCGAGGCCTCCAACGGCGTGATCCACGTGATCGACACGGTGGTCCTGCCCCAGTAGGCGCGATCCCCCTAGGCGCCAACAGGCGTCGGCGGTGGGGCCGGTCTCTCCCTCGCCGGGGGCGCCGCCGCGCCGCTCGCCTGGCGCGCGGGCCGGTATGCCGCAGGGCATGCCGGCCCTTTTCCTGTCCGGGCCCTTTTCTTTTCCGGGCCCTTTTCCTGTCCGGGCCTGCAGCCGTCGCCGGCTCGCTGACGTGCACCCGTACGCTCGCCGATCGCTCTACGCCAGGGCGGCGGCGGGGTAGGCCGCCAGCCGGCGCCGGCCCAGCAGGTAAGCCGTGAAGCCGGCGGGAAACAGCCGCGCGATGGCCGGGTCCAGGGCGTCCAGCCCGCCGGTGAAGGCGCCGAAAGCCGGCAGGATCAGCCGCCGTCCGTCGGTCAGGAAGCAGCGGGCCGAGACGCGGCGGCCGCGCAGCCGCACGCTGGCCTTGGGGTGGAAGTGGCCGCTGAGCTCGCCGTCGGGCTGCGCCGCCACGGCCTCGTGGCGCAAGACCAGTCCGCCCAGCGCGATCTCCGGCGCGACGCGCCCGCCCCACTGCGCCGGCGGGGCCGGGTCGTGGTTGCCGGCGATCCACAGCCACTCGAGCGCGGCCGTCAGGGCGCGTATGCGCGTCTGATCGCGCGGTGCCACCCGCGCGGCGGCTGCGGCATCGTGAAACGAATCGCCCAGTGCCACCAGGCGGCGCGGGCGCAGTCGCGCCACCGCCGCCTCCAGCCGGTCCAGCGTCGCCGCCGTGTCGTAAGGCGGCAGGAACTGCCCGCGCGCGGCGAAGCTCGAGCCCTTCTCCAGGTGCAGGTCGGCGACCACCAGGGTTTCGCGCGCCGGCCACCAGAGCGCGCCGCTCAGGTCCGGCACCAGGGTCTGGCCGTTGACGCGCAGCGGCGACACCGGCGGGGCGGCTGTGGGCGTGTAGGCGGGCGAGAGTCCGTCGAGCATAACGCCAAGTCTAGCCTGCGCGCTGGAGTCCGGGGAGCCGCCGCGCAGCCCTGCGGCGCCCCGCCGCGGCCGGGACTGCCTCTCCGGAAAGAAGAACAATGATCGAACACGCGAGGCCGAGTAGGATTCTACCCGGTCGTCGGCAGAGGTGCGACCGAAGGGGGGCTGCGCACGGCCGACCGGCGCCCGGAGCGTGGCGATTTCACCTTCCCGTTTCCACGCTTCGCCGGAGCGTCGGCGCAGGACGCCGGCCCCCGGACCCCAAGCGCGCCACGGCGCAAGCAGCCTCCAATCGGAAGCAGGAGACGGATTCACGGCGACGCGTCGTGGCGACAGGATCACCATGACCGGGCTCGTCACCCATAGATGGGACGACACCTACGACTTCACCAAGCCGAACGACAGCCTTTCGGTCTTGGCGAACCGGGCTGCCGATGGCGATGCCGCCGTCTACCAGAACCGGGCGGCCTGGCAACAGCAAATGACAGCCATATCCAGGGTCGGAGATGAAGACCTGCGGCTTGAATCGATAGACTGGCGAGATGTGGACGAGTCTCCGGCTCCCTAGGCCCCTGCGGGCGCGGCGGATCGCGGCGCTGGCGGGCCTGGGCCTGCTGGCGCTGGCCGCCGGCTGGGGCGGCGTCCAGGTTTACGAGCGGGTGCCACTGCTGCCCTTCGTGCCGGTCTGCCGGGACTATCATCGGGCGGGGTTCGATGGCGAGTCCCTGCACGATGTGGCGAGAGCGCCGAGCGGGGAGTTCCGGCGCGACCTCAGGCTGTTGCTGCGCAGCGACCAATGGCGCGGCGCCTGGTTCGCCGAGCGTGAGGGTGCCCTGTACATCACGCCGCGCAGCTACTTCGCTGCGATCGAAGGCAAGTTCGGCGGAGAGAGGGGCGGGTTTCGGTACTATCTCTCGCGGGATATTGTCTGGGACATTCTGCAGCGTCGGATCGCGGAGGGCGCCATCGACGAACGCTCCGCTGCGGCGTTCTACGTCAGCACCGATACCTACGGGGACAGACTCCCCGAGCCCGAGTTGATGGCGCCGTCCGAGTGCGGCTTCATGGAGGCGCTGATCACCGCGGGCGGCAGGTTCGCGCGGGACTGAGGCCGGCGTGGAGTGGACGCGCCGGTCAGAGCGGCAGGCTGGCCTGGTCGAGGCCGGGGGCCGTGGCCTCGTCGATCAGCGCTTGCGCGCCTTCTTCCAGCAGGTCGTCGAGCGCCTCGCCGTAGACCTGCTCGCGGCCGATCTCCAGCAGCACCGGCACGGCGAGTGGCGAGACGCGGTCCAGGCTGCGGTGCGCGATGCGCCCCTGGACGCGGGCGAGCATCCGGCCCAGCCGGCCGATATCGGTCAGGCCGCTGGCGGCGTCGGCGCGGGTGGCGCGCAGCAGCAGGTGATCGGGCTCGTGCTTGCGCAGCACGTCGTAGATCAGGTCGGCGCTGAAGGTGACCTGCTTGCCGGTCTTCTCCTGGCCGGGCAGGCGCCGCTCGATCAGCCCGGCGATCACGGCGACGTTGCGGAAGGTGCGGCGCAGCAGGGAGGACTCGGCCATCCAGGCCTCCAGGTCGTCGCCCAGCATGTCCTGGTCGAACAGCGCGTCGAGGTCGCGCGCCGGCTTCAGCGACCAGACCGCGATCACGTAGTCGGTGGCCACGAAGCCCAGCGGCGACAGGCCGGCGCGCTCCATGCGCCGGGTCAGCAGCATGCCCAGTGTCTGGTGGGCGTTGCGCCCCTCGAAGCAGTAGGCGACGAGGAATTCCTTCTCGCCGCGCGGAAAGGTCTCGACCAGCAGGCCGTCGCTGGGCGGCAGCACCGAGCGCCAGCGCTGCAGGCGCAGCCATTCGGTGACCGCCGGCGGGAAGTCGTCCCAGCCCCGGCTGTCCTCCAACAGGGCGCGCACCCGCTCGGCCAGGTGGGTGGACAGCGGCAGGCGTCCGCCCAGGTAGGCCGGCACCTTGGGGGCGTCGCCGCCCGACTGGCGCGCACAGACCAGGCTGGTCTCCCTGATGCCCAGGAACTTCAGCAGCTCGCCGGCGAAGACGAAGGTGTCGCCGGGCACCAGGGTCTGGGCGAAGTACTCCTCCACCTCGCCCAGGCTGCGTCCGCCCTGCAGCCGCACCTTGAGGGTCGGGGCGTCGACGATCACCCCCAGGTTCATGCGGTAGCGCCGGACGTGCGCCGGCCCGGCGACGCGCCACAGCCCCCGGGCGTCGCGGACCAGGCGGCGGAAGCGCTCGTAGGTCTTCAGCGCGTAGCCGCCGGTCGCCACCAGGTTTAGCGCGTCGTCGAAGTCGGCGCGCGTCAGATCGCGGTAGGGGGCGGCGCCGCGCACCTCGGCAAAGAGCGCCTCGGCGTCGAAGGGGCCGGCGCAGGCCACCCCCAGGATGTGCTGGGCCAGCACGTCCAGCCCGCCGGGCCGCGGCGGGTCGCCGTCGAGGGTGTGCGCGCGCACGCCGTCGCGGGCGGCGCGGCACTCCAGCACCTCGAAGCGGTTGGCCGGCACCAGCAGCGCCTTGGAGGGGCGGTCGAGGCGGTGGTTGGCGCGGCCCAGACGCTGGAGCAGGCGCGCCACCCCCTTGGGCGCGCCGACCTGCACCACCAGGTCGACGCTGGCCCAGTCGACCCCGAGGTCGAGGGAGGAGGTGGCGACCACCGCGCGCAGGCGCCCGGCGGCCATCGCGGCCTCGACCTTGCGGCGCTGCTCGACCGCGAGGGAGCCGTGGTGCAGCGCGATCGCCAGGCCGTCGGCGTTCAGCCGCCAGAGCTCCTGAAAGACCAGCTCGGCCTGGGCGCGGGTGTTGACGAAGACCAGCGTGGTGCCGGCCTGGCGGATGCGCTGATAGACCTCGCCCAAGGCGTGCAGCGCCATGTGGCCGGACCAGGGCAGCCGCGCGCGGGTGGTCAGGATCTCCACCTCCGGCTCGGCCCCGTCGCGGCCCCGGACCTGACGCACGGCGGGATCGTCGGGCCGTGCGCGCTGCGACAGCCAGGCGCGCAGGAAGGCGGGGTCGTGGACCGTCGCCGAGAGGCCGACCCGGCGCAGGCCCGGCGCCAGCCCGGACAGGCGCGCCAGCCCCAGGGACAGCAGGTCGCCGCGCTTGCCGAAGGCCAGGGCGTGCAGCTCGTCGATCACCACGGTCTTCAGGCCGGCGAAGATCTTGGCGGCGTCGTGGTAGCTCAGCAGCAGCGCCAGGGATTCCGGGGTGGTCAGCAGGATCTGCGGCGGCCGCTTGCGCTGGCGCGTGCGCTTGGCCTGGGGCGTGTCGCCGCTGCGCGTCTCGATGGCGATGTCCAGGCCCATCTCGGCCGCCGGCGCCGTCAGGTTGCGCTCGATGTCGACCGCCAGGGCCTTGAGCGGGCTGACGTAGAGGGTGTGCAGCCCCGCCCGGGCCGTGTCGCGGCGAGGGTGCGCCAGGTCGATCAGCGACGGCAGGAAGCCGGCCAGGGTCTTGCCCGCCCCGGTCGGCGCGATCAGCAGCGCCGACTCGCCCCGTTCGGCCGCCTGCCACATCTCCAGTTGGTGGGGATGCGGGGTCCAGCCGCGCTGCGCGAACCAGGCCGCGAAGGGCGCGGGTAGCGAGGGACCGGGGGAGGGACCGGACCAGGGACCGGGCGAGAGGCCAGGAGAAGAGGTGGGCGGGGCGGCGGCCATGGTCGACAAGATAGGCGCGCACCCCCGCCGGGTCTAAGGGGCGGCGGAGGCGGCCACGCACTTTGCCGGAATCCGCCTGCCAAGCGCAGGGTCCGGGCGGCCGGTCGGGCGTTCAGCCCTCGGCGTTCTCGACCTCGGTGATGGCGCCGCGCAGGGCGACCAGCAGGTCGTCGCGCTCGTGTTCCTCATAGGGGCGGGCCGGCACCTTGCCCCAGACCGGGCCGGGCCAGGCGGCGTCGGAGGCGAAGCGCGCGATCACGTGGATGTGGAGCTGGGGCGTCTGGTTGCCCAGCGCGGCCACGTTCATCTTCTCCGCCCGCACGCAGCGCTCCAGCGCCCGCGAGGCGCGCACGATCTCCGCCGTCGCGCGGGTCAGGTCCTCGCCGGTCAGGTCGTGCAGCTCGCGCAGATCGGCGCGGCGGGGCACCAGCACCAGCCAGGGGTAGTGGGCGTCGTCCATCAGCAGCACGCGGCAGAGATCCCAGTCCTCGACCAGCGCCAGCTTGGCGAGGTCCGGGTGCAGCTCGAAGGTTTCAGTCATGGCCCCAGGCTAAAGCATGACGGGCGGCGAAGGAATGGCCCGCCGGGCGCCCTGCCGGCGTTGCGACCGCTGCGCGGAGACGGGCGGGGGTTTGAGGACGGCGGCGGCGGGCGCCATATCTCCGGGCATGACACCGCGCGCCACCGCCCCGCACCCCCAAACCTGGCTGCAGGTCCGGCCCGAGGGGCTCTACTGCCTGCCCGGCGATTTCCATCTCGACCCGTCCCGGCCGGTGGCGCGGGCGGTGGTCACCCACGGCCACGCCGACCACGCGCGGCCGAACAACCGGGCGGTGCTGGCGACGCCGGAGACCCTGGCGATCATGCGCGCGCGCTACCGCGACGCCGCCGGCGCCAGCCTGGAGCCGCTGACCTACGGGACGCCGCGGCGGCTCGGCGAGGTGACGGTGTGGCTCGCGCCGGCCGGCCATGTGCTGGGCTCGGCCCAGGCGGTGCTGGAGTATCGCGGCAGCCGCGTCGTGGTCTCCGGCGACTACAAGCGCCGCGAAGACCCCACCTGCGCGCCCTTCGAGCCGGTGGCCTGCGACGTCTTCGTCACCGAGGCGACCTTCGGCCTGCCGGTCTTCCGCCACCCCCCGACAGAGGGCGAGGTGGCCCGGCTGCTCGACTCGCAGCGCCTGTTTCCCGAACGCACCCACCTGGTCGGCGCCTACGCCCTGGGCAAGGCGCAGCGCCTGATCGCGCTGCTGCGCCGGGCCGGCTACGAGCGGCCGATCTGGATCCACGGCGCGCTGCAGCAGCTCTGCGACCTCTACCGCGACCACGGCGTCGCGCTGGGCGAGCTGCGCCCGGCGACCGCGGCCGACAAGCGCGAGATGGCCGGCGAGATCGTGCTGGCGCCGCCCTCGGCCATCGCCGACCGCTGGGCCCGGCGCCTGTCCGACCCGGTCACGGCGATGGCCTCGGGCTGGATGCGGGTGCGCCAGCGCGCCCGCCAGCGCGGTGTCGAGCTGCCGCTGATCGTCAGCGATCATGCCGACTGGGACGAGCTGGTGCAGACCCTGGCGGACGTGGGCGCGCCCGAGGTCTGGGTGACCCACGGCAGCGAGGAGGCGCTGGTCCACCGGGCGACGCAGATGGGGCTGCGCGCCCGCGCCCTGGCCCTGATCGGCCGCGGCGAGGCGGAGCAGGAAGACGCCGCGGCGGCGCCCGCGCCGGAGGGCGCGGCATGAGCATGGCGGCCTTCGCCGGGCTGCTCGACCGGCTGATCTACACGCCGTCGCGCAACGGCAAGCTGCGGCTCCTGGCCGACTTCTTCCGCGCCACCCCGGACCCGGATCGCGGCTGGGCCCTGGCCGCGCTGACCGGCACCCTGGAGCTGCGCAGCGCGAAGCCGGCGCTGGTGCGCGAGCTGGCCGCCCAGCGCAGCGACCCGGTGCTGTTCGGCTGGTCCTACGACTATGTCGGCGACCTGGCCGAGACGGTGGCGCTGATCTGGCCCGAGCGCCGCGGCGCCAACCGCGCGCCGGAGCTGGCCGAAGTGGTGGCGGAGCTCAATGCCGCCCCCCGCCGCGCGGTGCCGGCGTTGCTGGAGCGCTGGCTCGACGCGCTCGACGCCACCGGTCGCTGGGGCCTGCTGAAGCTGATCACCGGCGGCCTGCGCGTCGGCGTCTCGGCGCGGCTGGCCAAGACCGCGCTGGCCGAGTTCGGCGGCCGCGACGTGGCCGAGATCGAGGAGCTGTGGCACGGCCTGGCGCCGCCCTACGCCGGCCTCTTTGCCTGGCTGGAGGGGCGCGGGCCGCAGCCGGTCCTGGACCGCGCGGCCGCCTTCCGCCCGCTGATGCTGGCCAACCCGCTGGAGGAGCAGGAGGTCGACAGCCTGCCGGTGGCCGACTACCGCGCGGAGTGGAAGTGGGACGGCATCCGCGTGCAGCTCGCCGGCCGCGACGGACAGGCCCGCCTGTTCAGCCGCACCGGCGACGACATCGGCCGCGCCTTTCCCGAGGTGATCGAGGCCGTGACCTGGGACGCGGTGCTGGACGGCGAGCTGCTGGTGCTGCGCGCGGGGCAGGTGGCGCCCTTCAACGACCTGCAGCAGCGCCTCGGTCGCAAGACGGTGACGGCGAAGCTGCTGCGCGACCACCCCGCCCACGTGCGGGTCTACGACATGCTGTTCGAGGGGGAGGAGGACCTGCGCGGCCTGCCGTTCGACGCGCGCCGCCGCCGGTTGGAGGCCTGGATGGCGCGGCTGCGTCCGGCGCGGCTCGACCTCTCGGAGCTGCTCGCCTTCGAGACGCTGGACGAGCTCAAGGCCCTGCGCGAGTCGGCGCGGGAGAACTCCATCGAGGGGCTGATGCTCAAGCGCGCCGACAGCCCCTACCTGGCCGGGCGGCCCAAGGGGCCCTGGTACAAGTGGAAGCGCGATGCGCTGCGGCTCGACTGCGTGCTGATGTACGCCCAGCGTGGCCACGGCAAGCGCTCTTCCTTCTACTCCGACTTCACCTTCGGCGCCTGGCGGACGGGCGAGGGGGGCGAGGGGGGCGAGGGGGGCGAGGAGCTCGTGCCGGTCGGCAAGGCCTACTTCGGCTTCACCGACGCCGAGCTGCGCCAGCTCGACAAGTGGGTGCGCGACCACACGGTGGAGCGCTACGGCCCGGTGCGCGCGGTGGAGCCGGCGCTGGTGCTGGAGATCGCCTTCGACGCGGTCCACCCTTCGACCCGCCACAAGTCCGGCCTGGCCATGCGCTTTCCCCGCATCGCCCGCATCCGCTGGGACAAGCCGGCGCAGGAGGCCGACCGGGTCGAAACCCTGGCCGCGCTGGTGGAGCGGCCGGTGACGGCGGGGTAAGGCGGGGCGGGGTGACGCGGGCTACCCGCGCAGCCGTGCGCCCTCGGGGTCGAAGGGGGCGGCGGCGCTCAGGGTGGCGGGGCGGCGCGTGCCCAGGATCTCCACCTCGAAGCGGGCGCCGTCCCGGGCCAGCTCGGCCGGGACGTAGGCCAGGGCGAGGGAGCGCCGGACGTGGTGACCGTAGCCGCCGGAGGTGACGGCGCCGACCACCCGGCCGTCCTGCCAGACCGCCTCGTCGCCCCAGGCATCGGCCGCATCGGCCGCATCAGCCGCGTCGGCGGTCTCCGGCTCGTCGACCAGCAAGGTGACCAGGCGGCGCCGCGGCCCCTCCTCCTTCACCTTGGCGGCGGCGTCGCGGCCGACGAAGTCGCCCTTGCTCAGGGCGACGAAGCGGCCGAGCCCGGCCTCGTAGGGCTCGTCGACCACCCGGTATTCGCGCAGCCAGGCGCCGTAGCCCTTCTCCAGGCGCATGGAGTTGAGCGCCCGCCCGCCGAACAGCCGCAGGCCCAGGTCGGCGCCTTTCGCGCGCAGTTCGGCCAGCAGGGCCGGCTGATGCTGCGGTGCCACCCAGAGCTCGTAGCCCAGGTCGCCGGTGAAGGAGATGCGGGCGACCAGCGCCGGCAGCCCGGCCAGGGTCATGCGCGCGCAGGACAGGAAGGGGAAGGCGTTGGCCGAGACCTCAGCTTCGGCCAGGCGGGCCAGCAGGTCGCGCGCCCTGGGCCCGGCGATCATGAAGCCGACCAGGTCGGTGCCCTGGGCCTCGACCTCGACCGCGTGGCCGTTGCGCTGCCCCTCGAACCAGCGCAGGTGGACTCCCTCCGACGGGCCGGAGCCGAAGAGGTAGAAGCTCTCCGCGTCGGGGCGGGCGACGGTGAAGTCGCCGCGCAGGGTGCCGTCCGCGGCCAGCATCGGCGTCAGCGCGATGCGCCCGACCGCGGGCAGGCGCCCGGCCAGCAGGCGGTCCAGCCAGGCCTGCGCGTCGCGGCCGCGCACCCGGTACTTGGCGAAGCCGGAGGTCTCGAACAGGCCGACGCCGCTGCGGCAGGCGCGCACCTCCGCGCCGACGGGGCCGAAGGCGTCGGAGCGGCGGAAGCTCGGCGCCTCGACATGGCCAGGGCCGTCGGGGTGGAACCACAGCGCCTGCTCCAGCCCGTAGGTGGCGCCCCAGACGGCGCCGGCGCGGTCGAGCGCTTCGTGGACCGGCGTGGTGCGCTTGGGCCGGCCGGCCGGCAGCTCCTCGTTGGGGAAGGTGATGCGGAAGCGCCGCGCGTAGTTCTCCTGCACCTTGGCGTGGGTGTAGGCGCGGTCGGCCCAGGCGCCGAAGCGGGCGTTGTCCATGGCGAAGACGTCCAGGCCGGGATCGCCCTCGACCATCCAGTTGGCCAGCGCCAGGCCGACGCCGCCGCCCTGGCTGAAGCCGGCCATCACCCCGGTCGCCAGCCAGTAGCCCGGCAGGCCGCGCACCGGCCCGATCACGGGGTTGCCGTCGGGCGCGAACACGAAGGGGCCGTTGATGGTGCGTTTGATCCCGGCGTTGCCCAGGGCGGGAAAGTGCTCGAAGGCGATCTCCAGGCTGGGGGCGATGCGGTCCAGGTCCGGCTGCAACAGCTCGTGGCCGAAGTCGGCCGGCGTGGTCTCGGGCGACCAGGGCACGCCGGCGCGCTCGTAGGTGCCCAGCACCATGCCGCGGCCCTCCTGGCGCATGTAGGCCTCGCCCTCGAAGTCGATGCAGTGCGCCAGCTCGCCGTCGAAGGCCATGACCTCGGGCATCTCGTCGGTGACGATGTACTGGTGCTCCATCGCCAGCAACGGCAGCTCCAGGCCGACCAGGCGGCCCAGCTCGCGCGCCCAGAGGCCGCCGGCGTTGACCACCTGCTCGGCGTGGATCGTGCCCGCCTCGGTGACCACCAGCCAGCCACCGTCGGCCGCCCGGTTCAGCTCGATCACCGGTGTGTGGCGGTAGATCTCCGCCCCGCCAAGGCGCGCGGCCTTGGCGTAGGCGTTGGTGACGCCCGAGGGGTCGACGTGGCCCTCGTTGGCGTCGTAGAGCGCGCCCAGGAAGTGGCGCTTGTCCATCAGCGGGAAGATCCGCTCGGCTTCGTCGAGGGAGATGAACTCCGTGTCCAGGCCGAGCAGGCGGTTCTTCGACTGGGCCAGTCGCAGGAAGTCGAGCCGTTCGGGCGTGCCGGCGAGCATGATGCCGCCGGTCAGGTGCAGGCCGCAGGACTGGCCGGAGATTTCCTCCAGCTCGCGGTAGAGGTTGATCGTGTAGCTCTGCAGCTTGGCCACGTTGGGGTCGCTGTTGAGCGTGTGCATGCCGCCGGCGGCATGCCAGGTGGAGCCGGCGGTCAGCTCGCTGCGCTCGATCAGCACCACGTCGCGCCAGCCCGCCTTGGTCAGGTGGTAGAGTACCGAGGCGCCGACCACGCCGCCGCCGATCACCGCCGCCTGAACCCTGTCCTTCATTGCCGCCCGGTCCTTTCCTGTTGCGTGATGGGGTTGCTTGGTGGGGCCGCGTTACGGGCCTGCCAGCCCACTCCACTCTAGACGCCTCGGCCGCATGCTGTGACGGACAAGCGCCATCCGGGGGCCTCGCTGCGACATTCTCCGAGCATCGGCGCGCGCTCGGGCGGCGGCGGATCGTTTCTTTGCGGTCAAGCGTTTAGGCTGTCGAGATGACCAATCTGGACACGGACAGGCCGGCCGGCGCAGGGCCCGGCACGGCGACAGATGGCGCGGGGGTCGCCGAGGGCAGCCGCGTGCTGCTGCTCCTGGCCGGGGGCGACCGGCGCGCGCACCCGGGCGTGCAGGCGGCGCTGGAGATCCTGCGCGCGCGCGGCTGCCGGGTGGACACGCGCGAGATGGGCGCCACGGACGCGCCGGTCGAGGCCGACCTGGTGCTCGCCGCCGGCGGCGACGGCACCGTGCGCACGGCCGCCGATCTGGCGTACCGCTGCGGCGCGGCTCTGGCGCTGCTGCCGCTGGGCACGGCCAACGATCTGGCCCGCACCCTGGGGCTGCCCTTGAACGCCGAGGCGGCGGCCGGCCTGCTGGCCGAGGGGCGGCGCCGGCGCATCGACCTGGCCCGCTGCAACGGACGGATTTACTGCAACGTCGCCAGTTTCGGGCTGAGCGCCCAGGTCGCCCAACGCCTGTCCGCCGAGCGCAAGAAGCGCTGGGGCCCGCTGGCCTACCTGCGCGAGATGCTCGACGCGCTGCGCGCGCGCCGGACCCTGCAGGTGCGCCTGACGCTGGACGGGCGGGAGGTCCGCCACCGCGCCCTGCAGGTCGGGATCGCCAGCGGCGAGACCCAGGGCGGCGGCGCGCGCGTCTCGCCCGACGCGCGGATCGACGACGGGCGGCTGTGTGTCTATGTGATCGAGCCGCAACCGCCGCTGCGGCTCGTGGCGATGGCCCTGTCGGTCAAGCTGGGCGCGCACGCCCTCTGGGAGGGCGCCCACTTCTACTGGGCCGGCCGGGTCGAGGCGCGCACGCGGCGGCCGCGGCGGATCGATGTCGACGGCGATCTGCTGGAGCGGACCCCGGCCCGCTTCGAGGTCCTGCCCGGCGCCCTCGAGGTGCTGGTGCCGGCCGCGCCGGGGCGCCGGAAGGCCGGGAGCGAGGAGGGAGCATGAGCGAAGACGAGGGCAGCGGCCTGATCCGCAGCGATGCCGAGGTGGCGCTGGACGAGTTGGTCCTGGCACTGGCCCGCGCCGCCGAGATCCACCGTCACGGCGCCGAGCGGCTGGGCGAGGGTGCGGCCGCCGCGGCGCTGCGCGAGCTGGCGGAGACGCGCGAGGCCGCGGTCGAAGCCCTGCTCGCCGCCGGTCAACGGAGCGACGCGCCGCCGGCGGAGCCGGACCCCGACCGCCTGACGGTCGAGGGGCTGGTGCAGGAGGTGCGCGGCCTGCTCAGCCCCGATGCCGCGCCGGTGCTGCTGCGGGCCAGCCGCACTGCCGAGCAGAGCCTGGACGAGGCGCTGGGCGCGGTGCGCGCGCACAGCTACCCCCGCGAGATCGAGGCCGCCCTGGCGCCGCTGTCGGCGGCTCCGGAGCAGGCGCGGCGCGCCCTGGACGCGGCCCGGGCGGCCGCCGAGGGCCCCGAGGACTGACGCCGCCGCGCCGGTTGCCGGCGGGTTGGTCGCCGGCGGGCTGGTAGCCGGCGGGCTGGTAGCCGGCGGGCTGGTAGCCGGCGGGCTGGTTGCCGGTGGGGGCTGCCGGCGCGGGGCGGCTCAGGCCCGCAGGCGCTGGTTCTCCGGGTCCCACGGGCTCTCGGCGATGACCCGGGCCGGGAAGCGCTCGGCCAGTACCTCGATCTCCAGCTCGGTGCCGAGTTCGGCGGCTTCGGGCCGCAGATAGGCCATGGCCAGGGTCTTGCCGAGGTTGTGGCCGAAGGTGCCGCTGGTGGCCCGCCCGATCATGCGGCCGTCGCTGTAGAGCGGCTCGTTGCCGTAGGGGTCGGCCAGCGGCCGGCCGTCGCGCTGCGCGATGTCGACCTCCAGGGTGACGAAGCGCTGGGGCACCCCCTCCTGCTGCTGACGGACCAGGGCGTCGCGGCCGATGAAGTCGCCCTTGTTGAGCCGCACGAAGCGGTCGAGGCCGGCTTCCAGCAGGGAGTATTCGCGGGTCAGGTCCTTGCCCCACATGCGGTACGACTTCTCGATGCGCAGCACGTCCATGGCGCGCATGCCGACCAGGCCCAGGCCGTGCGGCCCGCCGGCCTCCAGCAGCGCGTCGTAGATGGCGTGCTGGTACTCGATGGGGTGGTGCAGCTCCCAGCCCAACTCGCCGACGAAGTTGACGCGCAGGGCGCGCACGCCGCCGGCCACGCCGATGGCGATCTCCTGCATCGACAGCCAGGGGAAGGCGGCGTTGGAGACGTCGGTGTCGGTCACCTGCTCCAGCACCCGACGGGCGTTGGGGCCGGCCAGCACGAAGACGCCGCGGCGCAGGGTGACGTCCTCGAGCTGCACCGAGCCGTCGGCGGGCAGGCTCTTCCAGAGATAGTCCCAGTCGAAGCGGTTGGCCGCGCCGGAGGAGATCAGGTAGTAGCGCTGCTCGCCCAGCTTGGTGATGGTGAACTCGCTGCGCACGCCGCCGCGCGGGGTCAGGGCATGGCTCAGGCTCATGCGGCCGATCTTCTTCGGGATCACGTTGGCGACCAGGCGGTCCAGGTAGGCCTCGGCGCCCGGGCCGCTGACCTCGAACTTGGAGAAGCTACTCAGGTCGATCAGGCCGCAGGTCTCGCGCAGCGCCCGCGCCTCGCGCCCGACATGCTCGAAGTAGTTGCTGCGGCGGAACGACCAGACGTCGTTCGGCTCGACGCCCTCCGGCGCGAACCAGTTCGGCCGCTCCCAGCCGAAGCGCTGGCCCCAGACGGCGCCGGCCCGGTCCAGCTTGTCGTGCACCGGGCTGGTCTTGGCGGGGCGGGCGGCCGGGCGCTCCTCGTCGGGGTAGTGGATGACGAAGACGTGCTCGTAGGCCTCCTCGTTCTTGGCCTTGACGTATTGCTTGTTGGCATAGGCGCCGTAGCGGCGCGGGTCGACGTCCAGCAGGTCGATCGAGGGCTCGCCCTCGACGATCCACTCGGCCAGGTAGCGCCCGGCGCCGCCGGCGGCGGTGATGCCGAAGGAGTGGCCCTCGTTCAGCCAGACGTTCCTGACGCCCCAGGCGGGGCCGATCAGCGGGCTGCCGTCGGGGGTGTAGGAGATCGGGCCGTTGACGATGTCCTTGATGCCGACCTCGGCGAAGATCGGCACGCGCTTGATGGCGGCCTCGACGTGCGGCATCAGCCGCTCCAGGTCGCCGGGGAAGAGATCCTGTCCGAAGCTGTCGGGCACGCCGTCGACGAAGCAGGCCGGCGCGCCCTTCTCGTAGGGGCCGAGGATCAGGCCCTGGCGCTCCTCGCGCATGTAGTAGCTGGCGTCGGACTCGCGCAGCACCGCCAGCTCCGCCTGGCCCTGCTTCTGCCGTTCGACCAGCGCGGGGTGGGCCTCGGTGACGATGTACTGATGCTCGACCGGGATCGCCGGCACGTCCAGGCCGAACAGCGCGCCGGTCTGGCGCGCGTAGTTGCCGGTGGCGCAGACGATGTGCTCGCAGGTGATCTCGCCCTTCGGCGTCTGCACCACCCACTCGCCGCTGGCCGTCTGGGCGACGCCGGTCACCGGGGTCTGCCGGTAGATCTCGGCGCCGCGGCTGCGCGCGCCGATCGCCAGGGCGGTGGTCAGGTCGGCCGGGGCGATATGGCCGTCGTCCGGGTGGTAAAGGGCGCCGACCAGGTCGTCGACCTCGGCCAGCGGCCAGAGCGCCTTGACGTCGGCCGGGCCGATCATCTCGAAGGGCACGCCGATGGTGTTGGCCGTGCCGCAGTACTTCTTGTACTCGTCCATGCGCTCCTGGTTGGTCGCCAGGCGCAGGTTGCCGGTGACGTGGAAGGAGACGTTCTGACCGGTCTCCGCCTCCAGGGACTTGTAGAGGTCGACCGAGTACTTGTGGATCTGCCCCACCGCGTAGCTCATGTTGAACAGCGGCAGCAGCCCGGCCGCATGCCAGGTGGAGCCGGCCGTCAGCTCGGTGCGCTCGAGCAGCACCACGTCGGACCAGCCGAGCTTGGCGAGGTGGTAGAGGGTGGACACGCCGACGGCGCCGCCGCCGATCACCACGACACGGGCATGAGACTTCATCGCCGCACTCCTTCGGCCCCGGGACGCCGGCCGTTCCGCCACGACCGTTCCGAGCAGGATGACCAAGCCCTGCGGCGGCGGAGTCCCGGATTGCGACACCCGAACGAGCGATTGCGACAGCCCGGCCGCGGCCGCGGCGGGCGGCTTGCGCCTACCAGCGCTCCTGCGCCGGCCTGAGGTCGAGTTCGAAGCTCCAGGCGCTCGGGTCCTGGCAGTGAAGCTGCCAGTAGGCCTCGGCGATCGCCTGCGGCTTGAGCAGGGTGGCGGGGTCGCGGCCGGGGTGGCGCGCGCCGGCGATCTGCCCGTCGATCACGGCATGCGCCACGTGGATGCCCTGGGGCCCGAACTCGCGCGCCAGCGACTGGGCGAGGGCACGCAGCCCGGCCTTGGCGAGGGCGAAGCCGGCGAAGCCCGCGCCGCCGCGCAGCGAGGCCGTGGCGCCGGTGAAGATCAGCGTGCCGCCGCCCAGCGCTTGCAGGCCGGGCAGCGCCGCCTGGGCCGCGTGCAGGCCGCCCAGACAGGTCACCCGCCAGGCCGCGGCGACCGCCTCGGGGTCCAGCTCCAGCGCGCCGCCGCGCAGCATCTGTCCGGCGTTGTAGACCACCAGCCGCGCCGGGCCGCTGGTCGCGAAGAGGGCCTGCAGGCTGGCCGCCTCGGCGGCGTCGCAGGCCTGCGCCTCGATGCCGGGCACCTCGGCCTCGGCGACCAGCCGGTCCAGCTTCTCCCCGTCGCGGGCCGCGGCCACCACGCGCAGCCCCGCCGCCGCGAAGCGCGTGCAGAGGTGCCAGCCCAGCCCGGGGCCGACGCCGATCACCACCGCCGTGTCCTGTGCCATGCCGCGCTCCCGTCTCCGCCTGACTTGCAAGCTTAGGCCCGCGCGGGGGGCGGCGTCACGGCCGCCGTCGGGGCAGGGGCGCCGGGGGCAGGGGCGCAGAGGGGCTGGGGCGCCGGGGGGCTGGCCCTTCGGCGCGCGAGGTGTCACATAGGCGGCGCCATGACACCTGCCGCCCGCGCGCAAGCCGCGCTCGACCTGCTCGACCTCCTCTATCCCGCCAGCGCCGATGCGGCCGGTCCGGAGGACAGCCGCCCGCCGCCCGAGGCGGACGCCGCGCTCCGCTCCGACGCCCAGGCCGAGGCGGCGCGGCCGTCCGCGCCGCCGGCCGACCGGGCGGTGGCCGACTACCTGCGCGGGCGCCGCTACATCGGTGCCAAGGACCGCCGCGCCGTCACCGAGCTGCTCTACGGCGTGCTGCGCGCCCACGCGCGGCTCGGCTGGTGGCTGGCGCGGGTCGGGGCGGCGCCGACCAACCGGCTGCGGCTGATCGCCTTCCTGCTGTTGCACGAGCGCCTGCCGCTGGCGCAGCTCCGCCAGCTCTTCGACGGCGCGCGCTACGCCCCGGCGCCGCTGGACGCGGGCGAGGTGGCGGCGGGCAAGCGGCTGGCCGGCGCGGCGCTGGACGATCCCGAGCAGCCGCTGGACGTGCGCTGCGAGGTGCCGGCCTGGCTGCTGCCGCAGCTCCGCGCCGGCCTGGGCGCGGATCTGGAACGCGAGCTGGCCGCGCTGTCCCGCGAGGCGCCGCTGGATCTGCGGGTCAATAGCTTGAAGGCCACCCGCGCCGACGCCCAGGCGGCTCTCGCGGAGGAAGAGATCGCCTCGGCCGTCGGCCGGTTTTCGCCCTGGGCGCTGCGGCTCGACGGGCGCCGCCCGATCGCCGCGACCCGCGCCTTTCGCGCGGGGCTGGTCGAGGTGCAGGACGAGGGCTCGCAGCTCATCGCGGCGCTGGTCGGCGCGCGGCCGGGCGAGCGGGTCTGCGACCTTTGCGCCGGCGCCGGCGGCAAGACCCTGGCCCTGGCCGCCGCCATGGAGAATCGCGGCCAGCTCGTCGCCTGCGACACGCTGAAGGGGCGGCTCGACCGCTCGGCCGTGCGGCTGAAGCGGGCCGGCGCCCACAACGTCACCCGGCGCCACCTGAAGAGCGAGAGCGACCCCTGGATCAAGCGCCACAAGTCCGGCTTCCACCGGGTCCTGGTCGATGCGCCCTGCAGCGGCTCCGGCGCCTGGCGGCGCAATCCCGACGCCCGCTGGCGGCTGACGCCGGAGGGGCTGGAGGAGCTGACCGCGCTGCAGGGGCGGCTGCTGGTCTCGGCGGCGCGGCTGGTCCGGCCGGGCGGACGCCTGGTCTACGCCACCTGCTCGCTGCTGCCGGCGGAGAATCACGCCCAGGTCGAACGCTTCCTTGAACGCCGCAAGGACTTTAGGCTGGTGCCCCTGGCCGAGGTCTGGGCCGAGAGCCTGCCCGGCCGGCCGCCGAGCGGCGAGGCGACGCTGCTGCTGCGCCCCGCCGCCCAGGGCACCGACGGCTTCTTCGTCGCGGTGTTCGAACGCGGTGCCGGCGCGGCGGCGGCCGACCCGGCCGACGGGACGGAGGGCGAGAGCCCCGGGAGCGAGACGCCATGACGGTGAGACGCCGGAGCGGGCGATGGAGGCGGCGCTGAGCGGCCGCGCGGCGCGGGGGCGCGCGGCATGAGCGTGCGCGAGGCCACGCCGATGGATGCCGCGGCGATCGCGCGCATCCATGTGGAGACCTGGCAGGCGACCTATGCCGGACTGGTCCCCGACGGCTACCTCGCCGGCATGGACCTCGCGCGCTACCAACGCTTCTGGCGCGAGCTAATCGGACGGCGGGCGGCCGAGAAGGTGCTGGTCGCGCTGGACGACGGCGCGGAGGCGCAGGGCGACGAGACCGCCGCCGGCGAGATCGTCGGCTTCGGCTCCTGCGGCCTGGTACGCGAGGCGGACAGCGCCCGCGCGCCCTTCCGCGGCGAGATCTACACCCTTTACGTCCACACCGATTTCCAGGACCGCGGCCACGGCCGCAGGCTCCTCGTCGCGCTGATCGAGGAGCTGGCGGCCAAGGGCTTCACCGACGCCGGCCTGTGGATGCTGAGCGGCAATCCGACGCGCTTCTTCTACGAGCGCATGGGCGGGCAGGCCGTGGCCGAGCGCGAGGAGCGCTTTGCCGGCATTTGGCTGCCGGAGGTGGCCTACGCCTGGCCCGACCTGATGTCCTGGCTGACGCAGGTCAAGCACCGCCAGCGGCGCGGCGATCGGCCGGACGGCGCGGCTTGACGGCGGCGGGCCGGAAGGGCGCGGCGAGCGAGCAAACGTCACGCAGACCGAGACACGAGGGAGGCCCGTGCATGAGCGACACCCCACCGCAGACCCCACCACCGACCGCAGGGCAGACCGCACCGCAGACCGCACCGCAGACCGCAGGGCAGGGAGGACCGCCCGAAGGTTTTTGCGTCACCCATGCCGACGCGCCCTGGCAGGCGGGCCTGCGCGGCTTCTTCGAATACCGCGATCTGGGCAGCGCCGCGGCCAGCGCCGGCGGCGTCGGCGCCCATGTCATCCGCGCCCGCCCGGGCGGCGCGGCCAACCCGGTCTGGCACACCCACGATCTGGCCTTCCAGATGGTCTACGTGCTCCAGGGCTGGGTGGTCTTCGAGTACGAGGGCGTCGGCGAGGTGCGACTGGAGCCGGGCTCCTGCGTCCACCAGCCACCGGGCATCCGCCACCGCGAGCTCGCCCACTCCGACGACCTGGAGATGCTGGAGATCACCCTGCCGGCGCGGTTCGAGACCGAGGAGGCCGAGCCGCCGGCATGATGCCACCTCGCCAGACGCCACAGAATCCGCTATCACCCTGCCCATGACCGACCGCGTACTCATCCTCGACTTCGGCTCGCAGGTCACGCAGCTCATCGCCCGGCGCGTGCGCGAGGCGGGAGTCTACTGCGAAATCCTGCCCTTCAACATCGACCCCGCCCGGCTGGAGATCTTCGATCCCAAGGCGGTGATCCTCTCCGGCGGCCCGGCCAGCGTGACGGATGCGACCACGCCGCGCGCGCCCGACGAGGTGTTTCACCTCGGCGTGCCGGTGCTGGGCATCTGCTACGGCATGCAGGCCATGACCTCGCAGCTCGGCGGCGAGGTGGAGACCAGCGATCACCAGGAGTTCGGCCGCGCCTTCCTGGAGATCGCCGAGGACTGCCTGCTGTTCGACGGCCTGTGGCAGCAGGGCGAGCGTCACCAGGTCTGGATGAGCCACGGCGACCGGGTGATGCGCCTGGCCCCCGGCTTCGTCACCGTCGGCCGCAGCGAGGGGGCGCCCTGCGCGGCCATCGCCGACGACCAGAAGCGCTACTACGGCGTGCAGTTCCACCCCGAGGTGCTGCACACCCCCGACGGTGCGCGCCTGCTGCACAACTTCGTGCGCAAGGTGGCCGGCTGCAGCGGCGACTGGACCATGGCCGCCTTCAAGGAGCAGGCCATCGCCGAGATCCGCGAGCAGGTCGGCGACGGCAAGGTGATCTGCGGCCTGTCGGGCGGCGTCGACTCCTCGGTGGCGGCGGTGCTGATCCACGAGGCGATCGGCGAGCAGCTCACCTGCATCTTCGTCGACCACGGCCTGCTGCGCGCCGGCGAGGCGCAGCAGGTGGTCGAGGTCTTCCGCGACCACTACAACATCCCGCTGGTCGCGCGCGACGCCTCGGAGCTGTTTCTCGGCAAGCTCGAGGGCGTGATGGACCCGGAGCAGAAGCGCAAGATCATCGGCGCCACCTTCATCGACGTCTTCGAGGAGGAGGCGGCGAAGATCGGCGGCGCCGACTTCCTGGCTCAGGGCACGCTCTATCCCGACGTGATCGAGAGCGTCTCCTTCACCGGCGGCCCCTCGGTCACCATCAAGAGCCACCACAACGTCGGCGGCCTGCCGGCGCGCATGCGCCTGCGCCTGGTCGAGCCCTTGCGCGAGCTGTTCAAGGACGAGGTGCGCGAGCTGGGCCGCGAGCTGGGCCTGCCCGAGGCGCTGGTCGGCCGCCACCCCTTCCCCGGCCCGGGCCTGGCCATCCGCATGCCCGGCACGGTCACCCGCGAGAAGGCGGAGATCCTGCGCCGGGCCGACGCCATCTACCTCGACGAGATCCGTAAGGCCGGGCTCTACGACGCAATCTGGCAGGCCTTCGCGGTGCTGCTGCCGGTCAAGACCGTCGGCGTGATGGGCGACGCCCGCTCCTACGATCACGTCTGCGCCCTGCGCGCGGTGACCTCGACCGACGGCATGACGGCCGAGAGCTACCCCTTCGACCACGAGTTCCTGGCCCGCGCCGCCACCCGCATCATCAACGAGGTGCGCGGCATCAACCGCGTCGTCTACGACGTCACCTCCAAGCCCCCCGGCACCATCGAGTGGGAGTGAGGGGGGACTATCGGCGGCGATAGCGCGAGTTTGGCGGGGCGTCTCGGACGGTTGGGGACTATGACACGGTTCACGCCGACGCGCCCTTCTCCGTCGGTTCGGCATGCAAGCTCGGCGTCGTGGAACACGGCCCAGTCGCCGTCCGCTGTGCGCTGGATATCGATCTCCACCCGGTCGGCGCCTTAGGCGAAGGCGGCCTCCATGCTGGCGATCGTATTCTCGAGGTAGGCGTGGCGCGGCTCCAGCATGCGCGCGGCCGTACAGGTCTCGTTGGTCAGGCCCGCCCGGGCGTAGGGCCGGTGAAGGCCCCAATGGGCGTAGAGCTTCGGCTCCCCCTCGGGCGGCGGCGCCAGCCAGGATGCGTTGGTGAGGACGAGTCCCGACAGGATCGCCGGGGTGATGCCCAGAACGGCATGCCGGATTTTCACTGCGACCTTTCCGTGATCCTGCTTCGCTGCCGGCGATTGGCGCTGCAGCCGCGGACGAGGCCGGCGGACAGGCTGCATCAGTCCGGCTGGCCGAACTGGGAAAACCCGATCAGATTGCCGGCCGGGTCGCGCAGATAGACCTCACGTGCGCCGTAATCGGTCACGTGCTCGGGGACGACGACCTCCGTCTTCGCAAGGCTGTTCAGGACGTCATCGAGCGATGCGACCTCGACAAAGAGGATGGAGCGGTCGACGCGTTCCACCGCCTCTGGCCTTTGGGCGCGGGCGGAGGAAACCGACTGGTACATGATCTCGATGCCGTCGCCGGCGAGAATCGCGAACCCAAGGCCGTCTCCCTCCGGCACGCTCACCGGTGTCTCGAGTCCCAGCTCGGTCCAGAACTCGACGCAGGCCCGAACGTCGTCCGCGAGCAGGACCGGGGTCGTCTTGTGAAAGCAGACCATGGCTGTCTCCTTGCCGTTGCTCCGGCCAGCGGCACCGGCTGGTGGCTGCATCCCCGTTATTCCGCCGGAAATGGTCGAAAGTCGGGCCGATGTCGTCGCCGCGCCCGGTCCGGCGACCGGAAACGGGGGCGGCTCGAGGCGTCCCTCGCCGCCGGCGCGGAACGGCTGTCTCGAAAAGGTGGGCGTTCGGCGGTATCATTCGAGATCTGCGCGCCGGTTGCGCGTCGTCGCGCGGCCGGCCGCGCGAGGCAATTCGCGGCGATCCTGCAACCTGGAGGCGATCAGTGCCCGAAGACGCGTCGAATGGCTACGAAGCCGTCGCCGATGCCTTCGTCGCGGCCCGCTCAAGGTCGACGGTCGGGCTTGCGGTGATCCGCGACTGGGCGGCCTCGCTGCCCCGTGGCGGTTCGGTCATCGACATCGGCTGCGGGTCGGGCGTGCCGATCACCGCCTCCCTGATCGAAAGCGGGCTGGCTGTCTCCGCCATCGACGCCTCCCCGGCGCTCGTCGAGGCGTTGCATCAGCGGTTTCCCGCTGTTGAGGTGGCTTGCGAGCCGGCCGAACACAGCCGCTTTTTCGGCCGTACCTTCGATGGCGCGGTGGCGGTCGGCTTGATGTTTCTGCTGCCCGAGGCCGCCCAGCGCGACCTGATCGAACGGATCGCCGCCGTCCTCGAGCCCGGGGGGCGCTTTCTGTTCACCGCGCCGCGCCAGGTTTGTACCTGGGATGACGTTCTCACCGGCCGGCGCTCCGCGTCGCTCGGCGCCGAGGCTTACGCCAGTATCCTGTGCCGCTCGGGATTGCGTCTTGTCGGCGAGCCGGTCGACGAGGGCGGCAACCACTACTACGATGCGCAGAAGGTCTGACGAGATGCCTGCGGACCGGGGGACTCCCCTCGGCAAGTCGTCAGGGGGGAGAGCACCACGCGCAGGCAAATGCGGTGCCCCGAATTTCTTGGTATGGTCGAGAATCCCACCCGAGACGTCGAGGGGCCCGTGCACGAGCTCGAGCATGCGGCGGCCTTCTACGCTGCTGTCTTCGGCATCGACGTCGAGCGCGCGACGATCGACGGCTATGAGGTGGCACTCTTCGCTCCTGCCGACGGCCGCTTGGGGCCAGCGGTGCGCTGGTCCGCTGCGACGTCTACGTGCGGTCGAAAACGGCGGGCATCGTCCACTCTCCGCCGCCGAGATCAAGGACAGCGAGGGCAACCGGATAGCGCTGCATCAGGCGGCCGGGGCGGTGCAGGACGGCGGGGTCAGGCCGGTTCGGCGGCGTCGGCCTCGGCGCTGGCCTCCGCGCGCAGCCATCTGAGGAAGGCGCGGGCGTCGCGCCGCTCCAGGCGTTCGCGCCGGCCGACCAGGTAGAAGGCCTCGGGCGGGGCGGCGATGCTGGCGAGGCGCACCAGCCGGCCGGCCGCCAGGTGCTCGGCGATGTAGAGGTCGCGCACGCTGGCCACGCCCTGCTCGGCCAGCACGGCCCCGATCATGCCGGCGTCGTCGTCCAGCGCCGGCCCCCAGGAGGCTTCGGCGCGCGGCACCTGGAAGCGGTCGAGCCAGAGTTGCCACTCCTCGTGGTTGCGGTCGCGCAGCAGCGGCAGGCGGCGCAGCAGCTCGGCCACCGACGCCGCCTCGCCGGCCTGCGCGCGCAGGGTGGGGGCGACGATCAGCGCCAGGCTCGGGCGCAGCAGTTCGTGCGCCGCCAGACCGGCGTAGACGCCCTTGCCGTACCGGATGGCGAGATCGGCGTGCACGCTTCCGCTCGACAGGTCGGCAAGGCGCGCACTCGATTCGATGGCGATCTCGATCGCCGGGTGGCGTTCGCGGAAGGTCCCGAGGCGCGGGATCAGCCAGAAGTTGGCGAAGCTGGCCACGGTGTGCAGCCGCAGCAGGTCGCGCTGCGCCGGCGGCCGCAGGATGTCTTCGATCGCGTCCAGCGGGCCGGAGACCTTGGCCAGCAACCGTTCGCCGGCCGGCAGCAGCTCGACGCCCTGCGCGCTGCGTGCGAACAGCGGCGTGCCGAGGTGGGCCTCCAGCGCGGCGATTCGCTGGCTGAGGGCGCCGGGCGTGAGATTCAGCCGCTCGGCGGCGCCGCGGAAGCTCGAGGCGCGTGCCGCATAGACGAAGGCACGTAGAGGCTCGAAGGGGAGTTTCGCTACCACAGCGAGCAGTTTACCCTGTCTAAACGCGTGTTTCCATCTTCTCATTTGTCCGGCTCGAGCCGCCGCGCACAGGGTGAGGCGTGACTGATGAAACGCTCAACCACCGCCCGTCCGTCCGCCACCTGCCGCTCGGCGCCACCGCAGTGCTGGTGCTGGTTTTCGCGGTTTGGGGCGCGCAGCAGGTCGCGATCAAGGTCGGCAACGCCGAGATGGCGCCGATCTACCAGGCCGGTCTGCGCTCGATCGGCGCGACTCTGCTGCTGACCCTCTGGTTCAGTCTGCGCGGGTCGCCGCCCTGGCGGATGGGGGTGCGCCCCTGGGAGGCGGCGGCCCTGGGCCTGCTGTTCACCCTGGACTTCGCGCTGCTGTTCCTGGGGCTGGACCAGACGACCGCCTCGCGCGGCACGATCCTCTACTACACCGGGCCGATCATGATCGCGGCCGGCGCGGCGGCGATCCTGCCGGCCGAGCGCATCGGTCGGAAGGGGATCGCCGGGTTCGTGCTGGCCTTCGTCGGCGTCGGCGTGGTGCTCTGGCGCGGCGAGCGGACGGCCGAGGGCGGGGCGCTGATCGGCGACCTGCTCTGCCTGGGCGCGGCGGCGGCCTGGGCGGCCACGATCCTGCTGATCAAGACCACCCGCCTGGTCGAGGTACCGGCCAGCGCCGCGCTCTATTTCCAGCTCCTGGGCTCGGCCTTCGCGCTGCCGCTGGTGTCCCTCGCCGTGGGCGAAAGCTGGAGCCTGCCGCGCAGTCCCGAGGCGATCTCCGCCCTCGGCTTCCAGATCGTGCTGGTCGCCTTCGCCAGCTACCTGGTGTTCTTCTGGATGCTCAAGCGCTACGCCGCCGCGACCCTCTCGGCCTACTCCTTCCTGGCGCCGGTGTTCGGCGTGCTGATCAGCGCCGCCCTACTGGGCGATGCCATCACCCTTTCCTTCGGGCTGGGGGCGCTGCTGGTGGTCGCCGGGCTTTACCTGGTGACCAAGGACGGCCGGTAGCGCCGACCGCGCCCCTGTCCCCTGCGCCCCTGCACCCCTGCACCCCTGTGGCGACTGCGACTCCGCCCAGGCGCCCCCGGCCCCGAGGCCGTCCCGCAGCAGCGCACGGCAGAAAGGGCCGCTCCCTTCGGAGCGGCCCTTGTGCAACCGAGGTGTGCAACCGGGGTGTGCAACCGGGGGGTGCAATCGGGGGGTGCAGCCGGCGGAGTGGGCGAGGCCGGGACCGGCCCCGCCCTGCGCCGCCTTCGTCCGGCCTCAGTAGGACGAGGCCATCTCCTTGGAGAGCTTGTGGCTCTCCGCCCCCTCCAGGGCCGGCGAGAAGACGCTGACCAGCCGCATGTCGGTGAAGGCGCGCAGGCGATGCCGATCGTGCTGGTCCAGGGCGTACATCACGCCGGTGGTCAGGGCATGGCGATTGCCCTCCATGTCGCTGACCTCGCCTTCGCCTTCGACGCAGTAGCAGGCCTCCAGGTGCTGGCGGTACTGGATGGTGATGTCGGTGCCGGCGGGGATGGTCGTGTCGGCCAGCGTGAAGCCCATGCCGTCGCACGACAGCAGGAAGCGGCGACTCTGGCCGAGGCCCCAGTTGACGTCGCGCGGGCCGCCGTGAATGTCCTTGAGCGAGCGAACGATCATCGTTTCCTCCTTGCTCGGCGTGGAATTGGGGGGACGGGAGGGGGCGGACAGCGCCGCGCCCCGGCTCACGAGGCGAAGGCGAAGTAGCCGTTCTCCGAATAGTCGCGGCCGGCCAGCCGGTGCCGCTCGCGCGGCGGCGGGAAGCCGGCGTCGAGGTAGAGCGCGCAGAAGTATTCGGCCTGCGGCGTGTCGAGTCCGAGGCCGCGGCGCAGCTCGGCGCCGACCCGCTTGCCCTGGGCGGCGGCATGGTCCATCAGCAGCGACTTCACGCCGCTGCCCTCGGGCATGCGCACCTTCGGCCGGTCCACCAGATAGTCCGGCAGCACGTCGCGGAAGGCCTCGCGCAGGACCCACTTCTCGACCCCGTCGCGCAGCTTCATCGCCATCGGCAGGTGGTAGGCGAAGCGCAGGAAGTCCTTGTCGAGGAACGGCACCCGCGCCTCGACGGAGTTCAGCATGCTGGCCCGGTCGACGCGCTGCAGGTCGGTGCGGTGCAGGTTGTGCACGCGGTAGTGCATCAGCGCCTCCGGCTCGGGATGGCCGCGGAACAGGTCGTAGCCCGCCAGCACCTCGTCGCTGCCTTCGCCGCAGAGCGCGACCTTGAAGCCCTGGGACCGGGCCAGGCGATAGCCGAAGTAGGCGACGCAGGCGTCGATCGCGTCGATGCCCTCGAAGAACTCGGCGGCGTGCGCGATCCGGGGCAGCAGGGCCACCAGCTCCTCGCGCCGCAGCCGGTAGGTGAGCTGCGGGATGCCGTGTTCGGCGCAGTAGCGCTCGGCCAGCGGCACGTCGGTGGCGCCCTCCAGCCCGATGGTCACGGCGGTGACGTCGCCGTGGTACTTGCGCGCCAGGTGCAGCACGATGCTGCTGTCGATCCCGGCGCTGAACATCACCGCCAGGGGCAGGTCGGTCTGCACCTGCTTGCGCACCGCCTCTTCCAGCAGCCTGCGGCATTCGGCGACCTGCGCGGCCTCGCCGCCGCGCAGCGGCGGCGCCGGCGGCTCGTCGGGCAGGTCGAAGTAGCGGCGGACGACGCCGTCCCGCAGATAGCAGCCGGGCGCCAAGGTCTCGATCTCCGCGCCGAGCGCGAGCAGGCCCTTCTGCTCCGAAGCGAGGTAGAGGCCGTCGCCGCGGCGCAGGTAGTAGAGCGGCTTGATGCCGATGTGGTCGCGCGCCGCGAGGACGGAACCCTTGGCCCGGTCGACCAGGACGAAGGCGAAGATCCCGTCGAGCCGCTCGGGCAGCTCTTCGCCCCATTCCAGGTAGCCGTTGACCAGCACCTCGGTGTCCGAGCGGGTCCGGAAGCGGTGGCCGCAGGCCTCCAGCTCGGCGCGCAGGCGCTCGTGGTTGTAGATCTCCCCGTTGAAGGCGACGACGACCTGCCCGTCGGGGTCCGCGACCGGCTGGCGGGCGTGATCCCGGTCGACGATGGCCAGCCGGTTGGTGCCGAGGGCGAAGTCCTCCTCGACCAGCAGTTCGCCGAAGTGCTCCGGGTCGCCGCGATGGGCGAAGGTGCCGAGCATGTCGAGCAGGGTTTGGCGGCGCTGGTCCCGGCGCGCCGCGTCGGCGGTCCGGAACAGCTCCACAATGGCGGCGATTCCGCACATGACGTGTCCTCCTGAGTTCGGTCCTGAGGGCGAGGGGCGCGGGGGAGACCCGCGGTCACCCGGCCCCCGCTCCAGGGGTTTGCGTTGGTGCGGCCTGTCGTGATCCTGCGGCCTCGCGGCGCGAGTCCGTGCGCGCGCAGATCGCGCTAGGCCGCCGCTTCGAAGGGCTCGATCGCTCCGCCGATCGACCGCAGGTCGGTGAAGAAGTCCGGATAGGTCTGGGCGACGTGGCGCGGGGCGTTGATCGTCAGCCCCGCGTGGCTGCCCAGGGCGATTGCCGACAGCGCCATGATCACGCCGTGGTCGAAGTGCCCGTCGATCTCGGCGCCGCCGCGGATGCCCGCGGGCTGGCCGTGGACGATCAGCTCGTCGCGGCGTTCCTCGGCCTGCACGCCCGCTTTCAGCAGCTCTCGGCGGAAGTCGCTGATGCGGTCGCACTCCTTGTAGCGGAGATGCTCGATGTTGGTGAAACGGCTCACCCCCTCGGCGAAGGCCGCGACCGCGGCCAGCGGCAGCACCGCGTCCGGCGCGAGGGAGCCGTCGAAGTCCCTGGCCGCGAAGGGGCCGCCGCCGCGCACCCGCAGGCCGCCCTCGGTCTGCGAGATGGCGACCCCGACCTGTCGCAGGTGCTCGACCACGGCGCCGCCGCCCATCTCCTCCTCCTGAAAGGCCGTGAGCCGGACGTCGGACTCGACCACGGCGGCCACCGCCAGCAGCGCGGCGGTGCTGGCCGGGTCGGAGCCGACGCGGTGGGTGGCCGGTTGGAACCGGGTGTCGGCGGCGATCTCGTACGACATCATGTCGTCCGCTGCGCGCGCGGGCACGCCGGCGCGTTCCAGCACCCGCAGGGTCGTGCGCACCATGTCCGGCGCCTTCAACTCGTCCTCGACCCGGATCGAAAGCGGCTCGCGCAGCGCGCCGCCGAGAAACAGTAGACCGCTGAGGAACTGCGAACTCTTGCGGGCGGAGATGCGGGTCGCCCCGCCCCGCAGGCCGCTGCCGTCGAGCCGGATGGGCAGCCGGCCGTCCTCGCCGCGCCAGTGGCCGCGTACGCCGAGCGGTTCCAGGGCGCGCATCATCTCGATGTTCGCGCGCTGGCCGAGCGAGCGATCGTAGCGCGTGACGAAGGTGACGTTCGACAGCCCCGCGGCCGCCCCGAGCAGCAGGCGCAGCACGATGCCGGAGTTGCCCGGGTCGAGCGTCACGCCGTCGCGTAGCCCGTCCGCGCCCGGCCCGTCGATGCACAGGTCGTTCGGGCCCTCGTAGCGGCAGGCGGCGCCGAGTTCCTCGCAACAGGCGATCATCGCGCGGACGTTGTTGCTGTTGGCGATGTTCTCGATCCGGCTGCTGCCTTGGGCCAGCGTGGCGGCCAGCACGGCGCGGGTGGACGAGCTCTTGGAAGCGGGCGGGACGATCTCGCCGGCCAGGTTGCGCGCCGGATGGACGCGCAGCTTGTCGGATTCATGCAGTCGCATAGCGAATCTCCTCCACGGGGGCCTCTGCGGGCTTGCCGAGGGCAGCGGGGCTGCGGTGGAAGGCACAGCGCGCGCCCAGGTCGGTCATGGCCTCGATGAAGCCGGGAAAACCGGCGTCGACGGTCTCCGCGCCGTCGAGGATCACCGGGTTGTGCGCCCCCAGGCT
The DNA here is from genome assembly GCA_965233705.1 of Algihabitans sp. Lineage (GTDB taxonomy): Bacteria > Pseudomonadota > Alphaproteobacteria > Kiloniellales > DSM-21159 > Algihabitans. Next base: position 475,356 of record CBDDTF010000003.1, read on the forward strand.
GGCGGCCAGCAGGCCGCCGAAGATGCGATGGTCGCGGAAGCTGTCGAGTTCGACGCCGCCGCTCGGCTGGCTGCGTCCCGGCGCGCGCAGTCCCTCCATCGCGCCGTCGCGGTTGAACAGCGGCTCGACCAGGCAGCCCATCCGCCGTAGCTGGTCGACCATGACCAGCAGGCGCTGGCACTTGTGATTGTTGACGTGACCGGCGTTGCGCAGCGTGACGTCGGCATCGGCGAAACAGGCCGCCGTGCAGAGAGCGGGGATCACGGTCGGGATGTTGCTGCCGTCGATCTCGACGTGGCGCTGCAGCGGCGCGCCGTGGCGCAGCCGCAGGGTCCGGCTGGCCGCATCGTACTCGCTGAGGGCGCCGAGGGCGGCGAAGGCCTCGAAGAACTCGCGCTCGCTGCTCATGGCCGAGGGGCGGTAGTTCGGCACGACGAGCTGCGAAGCGGGCGCGGCCACGATGGCGGCCATGAGGTAGGACAGGGCCGTGAAGTCGGAGGGGATTTCGGTCGGCCTGACGGTGTAGTCGCCGGGCGGCACCCGGTAGCGGCCGTCCGCGATGTCGACCTCGATGCCGCGCTCGCGCATCATCTCGAGGGTCAGGTCGATGTAGCCCTCGCCGACGCGCCTGCCGCCCGCCGTCTTCAGAGTCAGGCCGTCGCGGGCCAGGGGGCCGACCAGCAGCAGCGCGGTCAGGAACTGCGAGGTCTGCACGGTGTCGACGACCGTCTCGCCGCCGAAGGCGGCACTGCCGGTGATCCTCAGCCGGACGCCGGTCTCGCCGCTCTCGTCCTGCCAACGCCCGCCCAGGTCGTCGATGAAGGAGAAGTACTGCAGCACCGGGCGCTGCTTGATCGAGTTGTGGCCTTCCAGAACGGTCTCGCCGGCGACCGCGCAGGCCAGGGCCGCCACGGTGCGGAACATGAAGGCGGAGCCGTCGGTCTGCAGGGGCGCGGCCGCCGGCCGCAGGCGGCCGGCGGTGCCGGAAAGCGTCAAGGCCTCGGGCTGGTTGCGGCGCACCTTCATGCCGAACTGCTGCGCCGCCTCGAACAGCCGCCGGGTCTCCGTCGACCAGGAGGGCGGGCGGATGCTCGTCTCCCCCTCGGACAGGAGGGCGAAGGTCAGCGCCCGCTGCATGTGCGGTTTCGAGGCAGGCAGCTCAACGGTGCCGTTGAGCCCTCGGGTCGGGAAAACGCATGTCTGCATGGTCGGGCCTCCTCTGCTCTGGCCAGGTGATCACCTGCCGGTCCGTCTGTCCGGTTCTTGTCTTGCCGACCGCCGTGGCCCGACGTCCGATCGCTCGATCAGGCATCACCCGCGGCGGTCGCGGTTGGACCCGGCTTGGGCCCTGCCGCTGCAGCCAGCAGAAATCGCGCAATCCCCCTAATAATTCGCTGTACTCGATCTCTTCATGGGAGATGATCTCCAGGGATGTCGTCGGGCGATTTGCGCTTTGCCCTGTGGCTTTGCCCCTTCATGTTTAGGGCGAATGGGGTGATGTGAGTAATTTAAATAATTACACAGGTGTTTAGCTTCAAAAAACCATAGTTAATACATGAAATAGAGATTTTATATTGTCACAGAAAGCTTTTATTTTATCCGAAGAGGCGGTGGCGCGCGGCGCGTCTTCCAGCTCTCGCCGGAGCTCGGGAGAGGCCGCGCCCGCGGCGACGCCCGGGGGCCATAGAAAACGGCCCCTCCCGCGGGGCGGAAGGGGCCGTTATCCGGTCGATGAGGCTGCGGCGTCCGGCAGCCTCCGACGTCGGTCTTACGACGCGGGCATCTCGCCGGTGATCCAGTAGTTCACCCGCGCCTCGTTCTCCTCGAGGTACTTGGCGATGGCCTCGTCATAGGAGGTCTCGCGCGCCTCGAACATGTAGGCCTGCAGGCTGTCGAGCGGCAGGTACATGCGCGACAGGAAGGAGGCCGCCTCGGGCTGCTCCTGGTAGAAGCGCTCGCGCGCCACCGCCATGATCCGCTCGTAGCCGCCGAGCACGCCCTCGGGGTCGTCCAGGATGCGCAGGTCGTAGGCGCCGAACTTCCAGTGCGGCGTCCAGCCGGTGACCACGATCCACTCCTCGCGCTTGATCGCTCGGTCGAGGGCGGCCGTCATGGCCGCGCCGGAGGCCGAGATCAGCTCGTAGTCGTCGAGCTCGTAGGCCTCGACGGCATTATTGGACAGGCGCATCAGGCCGGCACCCGGGTCGATGCCCTGGATCTTGCCGTCGAGCTTCTCGCGCACCTCCTCGTTGGTGAGGTCGGCGAGCGAGCCGAGCTGATCCTCGGGGACGTAGCTCGGCACGACCCAGCCGAGCTGGGCGCCGTCGTAGAGAATGCCGAGGCTCACCGTGTCGCCGGCGACCTGGTCGATGTAGTCGGCATGGGTGCTCGGCTGCCAGGACATCAGCATGACGTCGATGTCGCCCGAGGCCACGCCCTGGTACTGCGGCGCGATGTCGGTCTGGATCAGCTCGACGTCCAGGTCCATGCGCTCGGTCATGATCTTCTGGGCGAGCTTGGTGACGAACTCGGCGTCGGACCAGGCGGTCCAGCCGATGGTCACGTCCTGCGCCATGGCCGGCGCGGCGAAGCTGCCGGCGGCGACCACCGTCGCGGCCAACAGGGACTTCGTGCGATGGAACATGGGTCTCCTCTCTCCTTCAAAGGTTCGAGTGATTGCGAGGCGGCGCGGGCACCGAGACCGGCGCGTCGCGCTGGCCCGCCTCGCGGGGGCCCCCGTTTCAGAGGGCATTCAGGGCGTTTGTGAAACCTCGGGGCCGCCGAGGCGGGCCCGCCGCCCTGAAGGTATGGCAACAAGCCCGGCGCCGGCGCTAATCCCCCGCCGAGCGGGCGACGCGGCCGGAGGCGGTTCGCTCGCCGTCGGTGTCTGGCCGCGAGATCAGCGCGCGCAGGCGACCGAGGGGATTGACCGTCTCGCCGCGGTTCCGGCCGAAGCTCTGCATCACGCGGTCGAGCAGGACCGCGAGGATCACCACGCCGAGGCCGCCTTCGAAACCGAGGCCGACGTCGAGGCGCTGAATGCCGGTCAGCACCGTGTTGCCCAGCCCGCCGGCGCCGATCATCGAGGCGATGACGACCATCGACAGGGCCAGCATGATGGTCTGGTTGACGCCGGCCATGATCGAGGGCATCGCGTTGGGGACCTGCACGCGCAGCAGGAGCTGGCGGTCGGTGCAGCCGAAGGCCAGCCCGGCCTCGACGATCTCCTTCGGGACCTGGCGGATGCCCAGGTTGGTCAGGCGGACCGCCGGCGGCATCGAGAAGATGATCGTGGCCAGCGCGCCCGGCACCTTGCCGATCCCGAAGAACATCGCCGCCGGGATCAGGTAGACGAAGGGCGGCAGCGTCTGCATCAGGTCGAGGATCGGGCGCACGGCCGTCTCCACCTTGTCGCTGCGCGAGGCCCAGATTCCCAGCGGAATGCCGATCGCCAGGCTGACCACGGTGGAGGAGGCGATCAGCGCGAAGGTCTGCATGGTCTCGCGCCAGAGATCCATGCCGAAGAGCAGGATCATCGAGGCCAGGGCGAACAGCCCGAAGCGCCAGCCGACCCGCCAGGTGGCGATACCGACCAGCGCGAGGGCGATGATCCAGGGCGGCACCCAGATCAGCGCGTCCTCGATGCCCTCCACCAGGGCGCCGATGAAGTAGGAGATGCCGTCGAAGGCACCGGCGGCATGCTCCTGAAGATAGTCGACGACGGCCGCAATCCAGGGGCCGATGGGAATATCGATGTCCATGGCCTCAGCCTTTCCGGTCGAAGGTGTGCAGAAGCCGCGCCTTGGAGATCACGCCCTTGTACTCGCGCGTCTCCTCGTCGACGACCGGCAGCGGGCAGGGGGCGGAGGCCACCTGGGAGATGAGGTCGTTGAGCGGGGTGGCCGCGCCGACCGGCTCGACGCCGGGCAGGAAGGCCTCCTCCAGGCCGCCGCCGGACTCGCGCGTCGTCTGCAGGCTGTCGATCGAGACGACACCTTGAAAGCGGCGCTGCCGGTCATGGACGTAGCCGAAGAAGTTCTCGCTGCGCTCCAGCCGCTCGAGGGCGGCGGCGGCCTTGTCGCCGGGCCGCTGGATCAGCGTGAAGGCCTTCGACGAGGCGATGCCGCCGGCGGTGAAGACCTGGCTGACGTCGACCCCGCGGAAGAAGGAGCGGACATAGTCGTTGGCCGGTTCCAGCAGAATCTCGTCGGGCGTGCCGACCTGCACGATCACGCCGTCCTGCATGATGGCGATGCGGTCGCCGATGCGCATGGCCTCGTCGAGGTCGTGCGAGATGAAGATCACGGTGCGGGTGGTGTCCGCCTGCAGACGCAGCAGCTCGTCCTGCATCTCCGTGCGGATCAGCGGATCGAGCGCGGAGAAGGCCTCGTCCATCAGCAGGATCGAGGGGTTCTGCGCGAGCGCGCGGGCCAGCCCGACGCGCTGCTGCATGCCGCCGGAAAGCTGATCCGGGCGCGCCTTCGCCTGGCCGGCGAGCCCGACCTTCTCCAGGGCGGCACTGGCCCGCTCGCGCTGCTCGGCGGCATCGACGCCGGCGACCGCCAGCCCGAAGGCGGCGTTCTCCAAAACCGAGAGGTGCGGCATCAGGGCGAAGGACTGGAACACCATGCCCACGTCCTTGCGGCGCAGGCGGATCAGCTCCTCGCGCGAGAGCTGCGCCACGTCGCGGCCGTCGATCTCGATCGACCCGAAGGTGGGCTCGATGAGCCGGTTGAGCATGCGAACCAGGGTCGACTTGCCGGAGCCGGACAGGCCCATGACCACGAAGACCTCGCCCTCGCGGACCTCGAAGCCGGCATTGTTGACGCCGACCACCTGGCCGCTGCGCGCCTGGATCTCATCCTTGGAATAGCCCTGCTGTAACAGCTCTCTGGCATCTTCCGGGTGTTTGCCGAAGATCTTGTAGAGATCTTTGACAACGATTTTTGTCTTTGCCTGTTCGATTTGTTCAGCCACTGTTCCAGTGTTGCGCTGTTGGTGAATACGCGCGACCCTGGCGTTGTGACCTACGAATGTCAAAGCCGCTGGCGAGCATCTGCATCGCACGTGACGCATAGCTAACGCCAAGTCAGGTCATAGGTTTGTGTCGCGCCGCCGGATTCTCGGCGCGCGCAGGCCGTGCCTGCCGCCGGTTGTATTGGATGGCTCAGGCCGACTTGACGCCTTGCAGGAAGCCGTCGACCTCCGCGCGCAGGGCGGCGGTCTGGCTGCTGACCTCGCCGCTGGCCGTGAGGACCTGGGCCGCGGCTCCGCTGGTCTCCTGCGCGCCCTGCGCGACGCTTTCCAGCGTTTCGGTCACCGCCGCGGTGCCGCCGGCGGCTTCCTGAACGTTGCGGGCGATCTCGCCGATGGACGCGGTCTGTTCCTCGACGGCGGCGGCGATCGAGTTGGCGATTCCGCTGATCTCCTCGATGGTGCGCCCGACGGCCTCCATGGCGCCGACGGCGCCGTCGGTGGCGCCGTGGATCTCGGCGATTCGCTGCTCGATCTGCTCGGTCGCCGCCCCGGTCTGCTGGGCCAGGGACTTCACCTCGGCGGCGACGATGGCGAAGCCCTTGCCGGCCTCGCCGGCGCGCGCCGCCTCGATGGTGGCGTTGAGCGCCAGCAGGTTGGTCTGCTCGGCGATCTCGGAGATCAGGCGGACGACCTGGTCGATCTGCTCGGCCGCGGCGGTCAGCCGCTGGACCTGGCTGCGACCGTCGCCGGCCTGCTCGACCGCCCGCCGGGCGATGTCCGACGACTGCCCGACCTGACGCGAGATCTCCTGGATCGAGCCGGAGAGCTGCTCGGCCGCCGCGGCGACGGTCTGGACGTTGGCCGCCGCCTGCGTGGAGGTGGCGGCCGCCCCGCCGGCCTGATCGCGGCTCCGCTCGGCGATGCCGGCCATGGCCCGGGCATTGCCCTCCATCACGCCGGCGGCGCCGGCGAGGCCCTGGAGCACCTCGCCGACCAGCCCTTCGAAGCGGCCGGTCAACGCCTCGAGGTGGCGGGCCCGGTCGAGCTGCGCCCGCTGGGCGTCGGACTGCGCGCGCTGAAGCCGCTCGCGTTCGATGGCATTGTCCTTGAAGACCTGCACCGCGGCCGACATGGCGCCGATCTCGTCGCCGCGGCGAAGACCGGGGACGGTGACGCTCAGGTCGCCCTGGGCCAGGCTCCGCATCGCCGCCGTCATGCTCCGCAACGGCCGGGTCACGCGGCCGACCACCAGCCAGCCGCCGGCGCCGACGCTGAGCAGCAGTCCGGTCAGCAAGGCCGCCGCCAGCGCGAGCCGCCGGGTGGCGGAGGCGGTGGAGGCTTCGACCCTGGACGCCGTCGCGGCGGTGGCCGCCTCCTGCAGGGCCAGGATGGTGTCGATCGCCTCGGTCGCGGCTGCGATCCAGGCGGCGCTGTCGAACTCGGGCGCCGCGCCGTTGCGGCCGGCTTCGTAGACCAGGCGGCGCGTCTGCTCGAAGCGCCCGAAGTACGCCGTCTCGACGCCCGCGGCGGCCTCGCGCAGTCGCTCCGGCAGGCGCGGGTCGGCGCTCAGGCGCCGGACGGCGGTCCAGGCCCGCTCGACCTGCCCGCGAAAGCCGGCCAGGCGGGTGAGCTGGTCGAGGCTCGCAGCGCCGCCGGACGAGAGCAGGTTGCCGACCACCGCCCGCTCGCGCCCGGCATACTCGCTCATGACCCAGGCGAAGTGCCGCAGGTCGAAGAGCTGCGCGAGCCGCAGGTCCTCGGCGTTGCCCGCCAGGTCCTGGCCGCTGCGCAGCGCCTGGCTGGCCTCGATCCTCGCGGTCATGCCCGGCACCCAGGCGCGAGTCAGCGCCGGATCGCGAGCCGCCAGTGGCTGCTGCAGGGCGCGGTCGACCCGGGCGCGCAGCGTGGCGACGCGGTCGCCGGCCTGGCGCAGCGCCTCGCCGGCTTGCGCGCGCGCGGGGAAGTCCGGGGCCGCCGGCAGCAGGGTCAGTGCGGCGGCGAGCGCCCGGTCCCCGCGCTGGCGACGCTGGATGATCGCGTCGCGCTGCGCCGGCGAGATCGGCGCGGCGGCGGCCAGGGCGGTGTTGGTCAGGCCGCGTTCGACCGCCCACTGGCCGGCGGCCTCCAGAAGACGGTCGGCGACCGGATTGCTGCGGGCGACGCGCTGGGCGGCGGCCCGCGCTTCGACGGCGTCGCGCACCACGGACTGGGTCGCGACCAGCGCGAAGAGGGCGAGCAGGGCCATGGCCGCGAGGGTCGGAGTGGAGATCGAATTCAGGCGGGCGCGCATCTCGAGAGACCTCGAAAGGTGAGGGGCGGGAAGGGGAGGCCGAGGGGCGGGAAGGCGAGGCCGAGGGGCGGGCGGCCGCTGGTGCGCTGTGATCGAGCGCGTCGGGCGCGGCACAGGCCGCGTCGCCGCCCTGTCATGGCAAAAGGGCATTCGCCCTTCCGGTGAATGCCCTTCGCCTCTGCGCCGGCGGCTGTCGGGCCGCCGGCGTCTGCGTGCGGTGCGGGCGGTTTACAGGCCCGCGAGCTGCTCGCTCTCCTGGTACAGTTCGGGGTTGTCCGGCCCGTCGACGTGGATGAAGCCGACGAGACCGCGCTCCAGCCGCGAGAGGGCATGGTCGACGACGATGTACTTGCCCGGCACGTCGAAGGTGATGTCGACGGCCACGGCACCGCCCGGCGCCACGGTGACGGTCTGCACGTCGGCGGTCTGGGTCGAGTTGAGTGAACCGAGATCGTAGACCGTGTCGAAGATCTCGCCGATCACGTGGAACGAGCTGGTCTTGTTCGGCCCGCCGACGCCGAACCAGAGGCGCACGGTCTCGCCGACCTCGGCCTGCATCGGGGCCTGCTCCGTCAGGGCGCCGACGGCGCCGTTGAGGACGTAGTACTCGGGGGCCTCGTCGAGCAGCTTCTCGTAGCTCTCCATCACCTCGCCCTGGCTGCCGAAGGGCTCCTCGGTGTAGATCTCACCCTGCATGATGTAGAATTCGCGGTCGACTTCGGGCAGGCCGCCGGCGGGCTCGACCACCGCCAGGCCGTACATGCCGTTGGCGATGTGCTGGGCGACCGACGGCGTGGCGCAGTGGTAGACGTAGACGCCCGGCTTCATGGCCTTGAAGGTGAAGCCCTTGCTGTCGCCCGGCTCGGTCTGGGTCGCGTGGGCGCCGCCGCCGGGGCCGGTGACCGCGTGGAAGTCGACGGAGTGGTACAGCCAGCTCGCCTCGTCGTTCTTCAGGGTGACCTTGACCGTGTCGCCCTCGCGGACCCGCAGCATCGGGCCGGGGACCTGGTCGTTGAAGGTCCAGTAGCGATAGGCGGTGCCGTCGGCGAGCTGGCCCATCACCTCGGTGGTCTCCAGCGCGAACTCCACGGTCGCGGGGGTGTCGCGGCGGATCGGCCCCGGCAGGTCGGTCGGCGCGCGCACCACGCTGGCCGGCTCGCTTTCGGCGGCGGCTTCGGGGGAGGCTTCGGCGGCCGCTGCCGGACCGGTGGCGGTCAAGCCGATCGCCGCGGCCAGCGCGATGGCGCTGACGGTTCCGGCGAGGTGGGACAGGGTCTGGCGGCTCATGGCCTTGCTCCTTCATGGCTAGCGCGTTGTCTGTGAGCCATAGGATGGACCCGGCCGCCGGATCGAATTTGCGCTGCAGCAAACCCCGGTCATTTTTTCGTCACGGCGGCCGCTGCGCGGCCCGACAGGGCGCAGCGGCGGGCCGGGCGCACCGGTCGCCGGGCCGGTCGCCGGGCCGGGGGCCAGGTCGGGGTCAGGTCGGGGGCAGGCCAGGGCTCAGGGATGCGGCCGGCTGAGCAGGAAGACGGCGACGGCGGCGAGGGCCGCGGCCTGCACGGCCAGCAGGGGCGGTGCCAGACCGGCGAGCCAGCTTCCGGCCAGGGTCGCGGCCATGGCGGCGAGGGCGAGGAGCTTGACGCGCGGGCGGATGCGCCCGCCGGCGCGCCAGTCGGCGATCGGGCCGCCGAGCCGCGGGTGGGTCAGCAGCCAGTCGTGCAGCCGCGGCGAGGAGCGGGCGAAGGCGAAGGCCGCGAGCAGAAGGAAGGGCGTGGTCGGCAGCAGCGGCAGCACGACGCCCGCCAGCCCGAAGCCGAGGGCGGCGAGCCCCAGGAGCAGATAGAGCGGTCGCCCGTTCACGGCGTCGTCGGGTCGCGGTCGCGCGCGAGCGCCGCGTGCAGCTCGGCGACCAGCGCGTCGCAGTCGATGCCGTAGGCCTCCGCCGTTTCCGCCACGGTCATGAAGGGGGCCATGACGCAGCCCGGACAGGCCATGCGCCGGCGCACGAAGACCGGAACCGTCACGGGCCAGTGGTCCATCACCGCACCGACCGGCAGGGCCGCCAGCTCGGCCGCGCTGGGGGACGTGCCGGGGGCAGGCGTGGGGGCGGAAGGGTCGGTCATGGCCGGGGGCTCCGGAGATTCCAGCGGTGGCAGCTTGCGCCCAGCTTAGGCCGGGCGGGCGCAACGGTTTTGCGCTGGCGCAAAGAGTGCGACGCGGGCCGCCGCGGGCCAGGGAGGTGGCGCCGGGATTGCGCTGGCGCAATTGCGCCGGCCGGCGGACGTGGCATGTCACGCGCCAATCGCATGCCGTCAAGCCCGAGGAGTCTCCTCCGTGCCCGTCCACCCCTCGCCCTCCGCGCCGCTCACGCCGATGCTGCTGCGCGGGCCCTGGCCGCGCACGCGCAACCGGATCGTCCTGTCGCACGCCGCCCGGCATCTGCCGCGCTACACCAGCTATCCGACCGCGCCGTACTTCGGGCCGGAGGTCGAGGCCGCGACCTACCGCGACTGGCTGGCGGCGCTGCCCCCGGACCGGCCGTTTTCGCTGTATCTGCACGTGCCCTTCTGCCGCAGCCTCTGCTGGTACTGCGGCTGCCACACCACGGCCACCCAGCGCAGCGAGCCGGTCGAGCGCTACCTCGACATGCTGGAGTTCGAGCTGCAGCACCTGGCCGCGGCGCTGCCGGCGCGGCTGCCGCTGATCCATGTGCATTGGGGCGGCGGCAGCCCGACGCTGGTTCGGGCGCCGCGCTTTCTCGGCATCATGAACCGCCTGCGCCGCAGCTTCGATCTGCGCGCGGACGCGGAGATCGCCGTGGAGGTCGACCCGCGCAGCCTGCGCGACGACTTCATCGCGGCCATGGCCGAGGGCGGGGTCACGCGGGTCAGCCTCGGCGTGCAGACCTTCGACGAGACGGTGCAGGGCGCGATCAACCGCGTGCAGCCCTTCGCGCAGGTGGCCGGCGCCGTCGCCCGGCTGCGCGACGCCGGCCTCGGCGCGATCAACGCCGATCTGCTCTACGGCTTGCCCGGTCAGACGGTCGGGAGCTGCCTGAGCACCACGCAGCGCCTGCTCGACCTGGCGCCCGAGCGCGTCTCGGTCTTCGGCTACGCCCATGTGCCGCACCTCAAGGCGCATCAGCGCATGATCGCCGAGGCGGAGCTCCCCGGCGCGGCCGAGCGCCTCGCCCAGGCCGACGGCATCGGCGGCCTGCTGGAAGGCCGGGGCTACACGGCGATCGGACTCGACCACTTCGCGCGCGCCGACGACGAGCTCGCCCGCGCCCAGCGGGCCGGCCGGCTGCGGCGCAACTTCCAGGGCTACACGGCCGACCCGGCGGACACGCTGCTCGGCGTCGGCGCCTCGGCCATCGGCTGCCTGCCGCAGGGCTACGTGCAGAACACGGCCTCCACGGCGGCGTGGCAGCGCCGGGTCCTCGCCGGCGAGTTCGCGACGGCCCGAGGCATCGCCGTGAGCGCGGAGGACCGTCTGCGCCGCGCGATCATCGAGCGGATCATGTGCGATCTGGAGGCGGACGTGGCGGCCCTGGCCGCGGCCCACGGCCTGCCGCAACCGACCGCCGACCTGGCCGAGCTGGAGGCGGACGGCGTGGTGACCTGGCAGCGCGGGCGGCTGCGCGTGCGCGAAGCCTTCCGGCCGCTGGCCCGCGTCGTGGCGGCGGCCTTCGACGCGCGTTTGGCGTCCGGCGCCACCGCCGCGGCGGGGGGCGCCGCGCACCGGCTGCGCCACGCGCGGGCCGTTTAGCGTGACTTGCGATCCTCTCGACTCGCTCCGGACTGGCTTCGGCGTGTCCCCCGGTCGCGGAAAATCACTCTAGCCCTATGGCGGAGCGCAGGCGGCGCTCGCAAAGGGCCGGCCGCGCGGGCGCCCGCCCACAGGGCATCTCTCTGCAAATCACAGGCTGACGCGACCATTGCGACCGGCGGTCGCGCCGCGACGAGTGCCCGGAATTTGTCCCGGCGCAAATTCCCGGCCGGGGCGGCGTGCGACTCCTCTCTCCATCGCCGCCCGGCGCCGCGCCGGGCGGCTCCCCTTGCCAGGAGAGGTCCCGCCATGCCGTCCCGCTCGCTCAGACGCCTGTGGGTGGCGCTCGCCCTGATCCTGATCGCCTCGTTCGGCACGCTCGGCCTGCTCGGACGGGAGATCCACCGCGAAGCGCCGCCGATTCCCGAGGCCGTGGTCACCACTGACGGCAAAACGCTGTTCACCAAGGCGGACATCCAGACCGGCCGGCAAGTCTATCAATCGATGGGCGGCCAGCAGGTCGGCTCGATCTGGGGGCACGGCGGCTACCTGGCGCCCGACTGGTCGGCCGACTGGCTGCACCGCGAGGCTCTGGCCCTGCTCGAGGTCTGGGCCGAGCGCGACTACCTCTCCTCGGCCTTCGCCTATCTCACGCCGGATCAGCAGGCCGCGCTCGAGCGGCGCCTGCAGGCGGAGATGCGGCGCAACACCTACGATCCGGCGCGCGGCGAGATCACCGTCTCGCCGGAACGCGGCGCGGCGATCCGTCGGGTGGCGGCGCACTACGTCGACCTCTTCGGCGACGTCGAGGCGCTGGAGGGGCTGCGCGAGGACTACGCCATCGCCAACGACGCGATCCCCGACCGGCCGCGGCGCGAGCAGCTGACGGCCTTCTTCCAGTGGACGGCCTGGGCCGCCACCACCGAGCGGCCGGGCGAGGAGGTCACCTACACCGCCAACTGGCCGCACGAGCCGCTGGTCGGCAACACGCCCTCGACGGCGAACATCGTCTGGTCGATCGCCAGCATCGTCCTGCTGATCGCCGGCATCGGGGCGCTCAGTTGGTGGCACGCCGCGCGCAAGGAGGAGCTGGCGCCGACGCCGCCGCAGGCCGATCCGCTCGGGCGCCTGGCGCCGACCCCCTCGATGCGGGCGACCGCCAAGTACTTCTGGACCGTGATCGCGCTGTTCGCCGCGCAGATCGGGCTGGGGGCGATCACCGCGCACTACGCGGTGGAGGGGCACGACTTCTACGGCATCCCCCTGTCGGACATTCTGCCCTACGCGGTGACGCGGACCTGGCACACCCAGCTCGCGGTCTTCTGGATCGCCACCGCCTGGCTGGCCACCGGCCTCTACCTGGCGCCGGCCCTGGGCGGGGGCGAGCCGCGCTTCCAGAAGCTCGGCGTCAACCTGCTCTATGTCGCCCTGCTCGTGGTGGTGGTCGGCTCGATGGCCGGCGAGTGGCTCGGCGTGCAGCAGCTACTCGACCTGGACACCAACTTCTGGCTCGGTCACCAGGGCTGGGAGTACGTCGACCTCGGCCGGGTCTGGCAGCTCGCGCTGTTCGCCGGGCTGATGCTGTGGCTGGGCCTGGTCGGCCGCGCGCTCTGGCCGGCCCTGCGGCAGAAGGGCGAGTCGCAGCCGCTGACCGTCATCCTGTTCCTCTCGACGGTGGCCATCGGCCTGTTCTACGGGGCCGGCCTGACCTGGGGAAAGCACACCCACCTCTCGATGATCGAGTACTGGCGCTGGTGGGTGGTCCACCTCTGGGTCGAGGGCTTCTTCGAGGTCTTCGCCACCGCCGCCATCGCGCTGCTGACCGTCAAGCTCGGCCTGGTGCGGGCGCGCACCGCCAACCACGCGGTGCTGTTCGCCACGGTGATCTTCCTGACCGGCGGCGTGCTGGGCACCCTGCACCACCTCTACTTCTCGGGGACGACCACCGGCGTGATCGCCGTCGGCGCGGTCTTCTCGGCGCTGGAGGTCGTGCCGCTGGCGCTGGTCGGGCACGAGGCCTACGAGAACTGGAAGCTGACCAAGGCGGCGCCCTGGGTGCGCGCCTACAAGTGGCCGCTGCTGTTCTTCGTCGCGGTCGCCTTCTGGAACCTGGTGGGGGCCGGCCTGTTCGGCTTCCTCATCAACCCGCCGATCTCGCTGTTCTACGTGCAGGGCCTGAACCTGACGGCGACCCACGCCCACGCCGCCTTGTTCGGGGTCTACGGCCTGCTCGGCATCGGCCTGATGCTCTTCTGCCTGCGCGGGCTGTTCCCCCGCTGGGCCTGGTCGGACCGGCCGCTGGCCTGGACCTTCTGGCTGCTCAACGGCGGCCTGGCCATGATGGTCCTGATGAGCCTCTTCCCGGTCGGCGTGGTGCAGGCTTGGGCGAGCGTCAGCCAGGGCCTGTGGTACGCCCGCTCCGCGGAGCTGCTGCAGTCGCCGCTGGTCCACACCCTGGTCTGGCTGCGGGTGCCCGGCGACATCGTCTTCAGCGCCGGCGCCGTCACCCTGGCGGTCTTCGCCGCCGGTCTGGCACTGCGGACCCGCCGCCGGCGGCGCCGGGCGGCCGGCGCGGCCGAGGAGGCGGCGCCCGCCGAGTAGGGCGCGCCTGGCGGCCTTGAGCGATCGGCCGGTGTCTCCCGCGGGCACCGGCCGATTCCCCTTGATCGGCCGGCGCGGCGGGCCGGAGAGCGGGGGGCGAAGAGACGGGCCGGGGGAGAATAGCCGTCGCGTCGGCCGGGCCGCAGCCGTTAGGGTGGCGGCGGATCGGCAGAGGGACGCGACGCAGCCGGATGAACCTGAAGTTCCTGGAGACCCTGGTCTGCGTGGCCGAGGCGCGCAGCTTCCGTCAGGCGGCGGCGCGCCTGCACACCACCCAGCCGGCGGTCTCGGCGCGCATCCGGGCTCTGGAGGAGCAGTTCGGCGCCCAGCTTCTCGACCGCAGCGGGCGCGAGGTGCGCCTGACGCCCGCCGGCTTCGAGGCGCTGCGCTACGCCCAGGCGATCACCGACCTGGCCGCGCGCATGCAGGAGTCGCTGTCCAGCGGCGAGGCGCTGCACGGCATCCTGCGGATCGGCGTGATCGACACCATCATCCATAGCTGGCTGCCGCAGCTCATCGAGCGGGTGCGCGCGGCCCATCCCAAGGTCAGCTTCGAGCTGACGGCCGACACCTCCTTGCGCCTGGGCGAGCTGCTGCGCGCCGGCGACCTCGACCTCTCGCTGGCCATGGGGCCGCTCGACGAGGAGGCGGTGGTCAGCCGCGACATCGGCAGCTTTCCCATGGCCTGGGTGGCCAGCCCGCGGCATTTCCACTTCTCCAGCGCGATCGACGTCAGCGAGCTGGCGGAGTACCCCGTGCTCAGCTATCCGCGCCACTCCAAGCCCTACCGCATGATCGAGCGCTACTTCAGCGCCAGCCAGGGGCGGCAGCCGCTGCTCAACTGCTCCAACTCCCTGGCCTCTCTGGTGCGCCTGGCGGTCGACGGCATCGGCATCGCGGCGATCCCGCCGGTGGTCATCGAAGCCGAGATCGCCCACGGCGACCTCAGCGTCATTCCGGTGCGCCAGACCTTCCCCAGCCTGGCCTTCCAGGCCTTCTACCTGGACCGGCCGGGCGCCAGCCTGCCGGCCGCCGTGGCCGGATTCGCCGGCGACGAGGCGGCCCGCTTCGCCCACGCCAAGGGGCCCGGCAAGGCCCTGCCGCCAGGGGCCCCGGCTGTCGCGTCGCCGGCCGACTGACCGGCGCGCGCACCGCCCCGCTGCGGCGAATGCGGAGGCGGTGCGGCGATCACCGCGCTTTATCGCCTTTGAGAAAAAATTTGAATTGGACGCTCGCAAGGCGGGTCTTCAAACATGCCGGCCAAGCAATGAGAAAAAATCAGGTGATGGAGGAGACCCCGATGCTTTCCGCGAAAAGTCTTTCGCTCGCCCTGGCAGTCGCGCTCGGCGCCGCGCCGCTCGCCGCGGCCCAGGCCGAGACCTGGCGCATGGCCCACAAGATGCCGCCGGACTCGATCGAGGGCGAGCTGTTCCAGCTCTTCGCCGACAAGATCGAGGAGAAGACCCAGGGCGAGATCACCGTGCAGGTCTTCCCCAACGAGCAGCTCGGCAAGGACGACGTGATCCTGGAGCAGCTCCAGATCGGCATGGTGCACATCTACCCCGAGGGCACCAGCTACCTGCAGAAGTGGGTGCCGGACTTCAAGCTGACCGGCGCGCCCTTCCTGTTCGACGACCGCGCGCACTGGCGCCGCTTCATGGCCTCGGACCTGGCGCAGGGCTGGTTCGAGCGGATCGAGCAGGACGCCGGCGTCGCGGTGATCGGCGATCCCACGGCGTTCCTGCGCGGCCCCTACCGCGTGATGGTCTCCAGCAAGCCCTGGTCGAACCTGGAGGAGATGCAGGGCGTCAAGCTGCGCATCCATCCCGACGAGCTGGCCGCGCGGGCCTGGCGCCACCTCGGCGCCGAGGTGCGGACCCTGGGCTGGACCGAGGTTTACGAGGCGATCGGCCGCGGCATCGTCGAGGCGGTCAACAGCCCCGTCGCCCTGGTCGAGCCGATGCGCTTCTACGAGGTGGCGCCGCACGTCATCCGCCACGACGAGTACCCCCAGGGCATGGCCTTCATGACCAACGCCGAGGCCTGGAACGGCCTCGACGAGACGCTGCGCCGGCAGGTGCTGGAGGCCTACGACGCGGTCACCGAGGCTTCGCACACCCGCACGATGGAGGTGGCCGCCGAGTCGATCGCGCGCATGAAGCAGGAGGGGGTGAACTTCATCGAGGCCGACACCGCCGACTTCGTCACCCGCATGCGCTCGCTCTACGAGGAGATGGCGGCGGCGGGCGAACTGCCCGAGGGCTTCCTGCAGGCGGTCGAAGCGACCCGGGCGGTCGACGCGACCCAGGCGGCGGAGTAGGCCGTGCTGGCGCTGGCCGAACGGGGGCTGGCGGTCTGCGAAAGAGGGTTTCTCGCGGCCGCCAACCTGCTGCTGCTCGCGATGCTGGCCATCAACGTGGTCAACATCCTCTCGCGCCTGATCCTGGACCTGGGGATCATCTGGGTCTTTCCCTGGACCACGGTGATGTTCGTCTGGATGGTGTTCCTCGGCTTCTTCGTCGTCTACCGGCGGGGCAAGGACATCACCGTCGATGTCCTGGTCAAGCGCCTCGGCGCCAGGCTGCAGACCGCCGTGCGCGTGCTGGTCGACCTGCTGGTGGTGGCGTTGATGGCGCTGGTGCTCTCGCAGGCGCCCTCGCTGCTGCCGCGCCAGGTCGGTGAGCTCGACCTGGTGGGCATCCAGCGCTACTGGCTGGCCGTGCCCTTCTACGTCTCCTGCGCGCTGATCCTGCTGCAGTTCCTGCTGGACCTCCTGAACGCGCTGGCCGGCCCGCGGCCCGTCGCCGTCGCGGCCCCGCGCGAGAGAGGAGCGATCGAATGACCGCCGCCGCTCTCTTCGCCGGATTCCTTGTCCTGATCGCGCTGCGCGTGCCGATCACCATGGCCATCGGCCTGGCCGTGCTGGCCGCGCTGCTGGCCTCGGGCTTCTCCGACACGCTCTGGGTCATCCCGCTCAAGGTCATGGAGGGCGTGGACAACCCCTCGCTGCTGGCCATCCCCTTCTTCGTGATGGCGGGCAACCTGATGAACGCGGTGGGGATGACCAAGCGCATCTTCACCCTGGCCAACGCCCTGGTCGGCCACTTCAAGGCCGGCCTGGCGCAGGTCAACGTGCTGGCCTCGATCATGTTCGCCGGCGGCACCGGCGCGGCGGTGGCCGACATCGCCGGCCTGGGCACGGTGGAGATCAAGGCGATGCGCGAGCGGGGCTACAAGCCCTCCTTCGCCGCGGCGATCACCACCGTCTCGGCGATCGTCGCGCCCTTCATTCCGCCGTCGGTGCCGCTGGTGGTCTACGCCTTCCTGTCGAACACCTCGGTGGCGCGGATGTTCCTGGCCGGCATCGTGCCGGCCCTGGTGGTCGCCGGCGCGCTGATGCTGTTCAACCGCTTCCTGGCGCGGACCCACGATTTCCCGGTCCAGAAGCGGGCCAGCGCGCGCGAGATCTGGCGCCACGCGCTCGACGGCGTGGCGGCCCTGGCGGCGCCGGGCATCATCATGGTCGGCATCCTGACCGGCACGACCACGGCGGCCGAGGCCGGCATCCTGGCCTGCGCCTACACGCTGCTGCTCGGGCTGGTCTACCGCACCCTGGACTGGCGCCACGTCTGGAACGCGGTGTCGGAGACCATGCTGATCACCTCGGTGATCATGATCATCATCGGCTTCGCCAACGGCATGGGCTGGTTGCTCGCCATCGAGCAGATCCCGCAGCAGCTCGCCGCCGGCCTGCCCGAGCTGGTGGACAGCCCCTTCGCCTTCCTCTGCCTGGTGGTGGTGATGATGCTGGTGATCGGCTGCTTCATCGACGGCGTCACCGCCAAGCTGCTGCTGGTGCCGATCCTGCTGCCGCTGGTCGACTCCTTCGGCATCGACCGGGTGCATTTCGGCATCGTCATGCAGATGTCGCTGATCCTCGGGCTGGCGACGCCGCCGCTGGGCATCGGTCTCTACATCGTCTCGAAGATCGCCGAGATCCCGGTGGAGGAGGTGGTGCGCGCCGTGCTGCCGTTCTTCCTGCCCCTCAGCCTGGTGCTGCTGCTCTTCGCGGCGGTGCCGGAGATCGCCCTCTGGCTGCCCGACCTGGTGATGGGTCCGCAGCAGTAGGCGACGTCCCGACACGGCCTCCGCCCGGCGCCGCGACCGCGGCGCCGGACCGCCCCGCCTGTGCCTGCGTGCCGCGGGCGAGGGCGGCGGAGCGTCCATCACGACGGCATGCAAGCAAGGAGTGAAACCCCATGAAGATATCGGTCGTTCAGATGAACACCCAGGCCGACAAGGCGGCCAACCTCGAAAGCGCCCGGGCGCTGATCGAGACGGCGGTCGAGCAGGAGAAGCCCGACCTGGTCGTGCTGCCCGAGACCTTCACCTCGATGACCAGCAACTTCGAGCAGCAGCGCGCCAACGCCGAGAGCATTCCCGACGGCGAGGCCTGCCAGCTCATGTCCGGCCTGGCGCGCAAGCACGGGGTCTTCATCCACGCCGGCAGCATGGCCGAGGCCGCCGGCGACAAGTGCTACAACACCACCACCGTCTGGAACCGGGCGGGCGAGCTGGTGGCGCGCTACCGCAAGATCCATCTCTTCGACGTCGACGTGCCGGGCGGCGTCAGCTACCGCGAGTCCGACACCATGCGCCGCGGCGACGAGCTGGTCACCTACGACCTCGACGGCGTCACCATCGGCTGCGCCATCTGCTACGACCTGCGCTTTCCCGAGCTGTTCCGCGGTCTGCGCGACAAGGGCGCGCGGATCATCATGCTGCCGGCCGCCTTCACCCTGCTGACCGGCAAGGACCACTGGGCGCCGCTGATCCGGGCGCGCGCGATCGAGACCCAGACCTTCATGGTGGCGCCGGGGCAGATCTTCGCGCACGACGAGGGGCGCAAGCTCTGCTACGGCCATTCGATGATCGTCGACCCCTGGGGCACCATCGTCGCCGAGGCCTCCGACGTGGTCGGCACGATCAGCGCCCGCATCGACCCGGGCTACACCGACACGGTGCGCGCCAAGATGCCGGTGATGCAGCACCACGTGTTGGGCCAGGCCGCGGCGCAGGAGGTCGCGTGATGTATCAGCTCAACGACATGCCGGCGCAGATCGGCGCCGAGGCCGTGGCCCTGCTGGAGCAGGTCGAGACCGCGACGGTCGGCCACTTCCTGCACGACAGCTTCGTCGATCCGGACATCAAGGCCGTGCTGCCGGACAAGCGGGTGGCCGGCACCGCGGTGACCCTGCGCCTGCCGGGCGCGGACTCGACCCTGCTGCATCACGTCATGAAGCTGGTGCGCCCGGGCGACGTGCTGGTGATCGACCGCGCCGGCGACGTGCGCCACGCCTGCTGGGGCGGCGTCGTCACCCATGCCGCCAAGCAGGCCGGCGTGGCGGCCGCGATCATCGACGGCCCGGCGACGGACCTGGGCGAGATCCGCAAGGAGCAGATGCCCATGTGGTGCCGCGGGCCCTCGCCGATCACCACCAAGCTGCTCGGCCTGTCCGGCGCCCTCAACGTGCCGGTGAGCTGCGGCGGCCAGGTGGTCGAGCCGGGTGACGCCGTGCTGGCGGACGAGAGTGGCGTGCTGGTGCTCAAGCCGGCGCAGGTCGAGGCGGTGGCCCGGCGGGCCATCGGCATGCAGGAGCGCGAGGTCGAGCTGCTGAAGAAGATCCACGCCGGCGAGAAGCTGCCCGATCTCAGCGGCGCCAGCGACAAGATCGCCGCGACCCAGGGCTGAGCCTCCGGCCCCGCCCGACCGGGCGGAGAGGGGCGGAGACGGGCGGGCGGCGCCGGCGTGGCGCCGCCCGCTGCCGTTCGCCGCGCTTGCGCGGCAGCCCTGTGGCCCGCGAAGATGCCGGCCGGAAGGAGGCGCGATGCTCGGTCTGTTCGGTATCCTGGGACAACGCAAGGAGATGGCCGCGCTCGAGCAGGAGCTGCGCGCGGCCGGCCTGCACCCGCAGCTCGTCCACGACTCGATCAAGCTGACCCTGCTGCGCTTGCTGCCCGGGCGCGGCACGGCGGCCCGACCCGACGAGCTGCGCGGCGCGGCGCAGCTCCTCGGCTACTGCATCCTGGGGCCGAAGGACTACGCCGCGGCGACCTCGCCCGCGGCCGCCGTGGCCGTCGAGCGGCGGCTCGACGCGCTGCTCGACCATCCCGACAGCCTGGACGCCCGCATCGTCCTGCTGGCGCTGCAGACCGGCAACGCCGACGCCGCCGTCACCGCCCGCTTCGAGGTCGAGGGGGAGGGCGGGGGGTGATCGTTTGGACCCTCGGTGTGGGGCCGCCGATCACAAGAAACCCGCTCTGCATCGTAGGGGGCGAGTGATGCTCCCCGATCTGGCGACTCGCCACGGCGAATCACTCAGGTCGGGCAGCCCCCTAAGCCGCGGCTCGATGACCGGGCCGGCCCGCCCTCAATCCACCATGTAGAGGTCGGCGGCGCGCATGGCCTCGGCCACGGTGATGAAGACGATCTCCTCGTTCGCCATGGCCTTCTGCAGGACCTTGGCGGTGACGTCGAAGAACTCGAACAGCGGGTCCTTGTAGGCGGAGCCGCCTTCCTGCGGGAAGGGGCGTGGAGAAGAGCGGCGCAGACGGAGGGTGGCTCAGACGGTGGGCGGCTCAGACGGTGGGCGGCTCAGGCGGCCAGCGGGCCGAAGGTCGCGTGCAGGAAGTCCAGGATGGCGCGGGTGAAGACGTCGTTGCGGTCCCCGGCGACCATGTGCCCGGCCTCGGAGACGTCGACCAGCCGGGCGTGCGGCACCAGACCCAGGAAGTGCGCCGCCTCCTCCTCGGTGACCAGGGTGCTGAGCCGCCCGCGCACCAGCAGGATCGGCATGCTCAGATGGCGCGCGGCGGCGTCGAGCGCCGGCTCGGACAGGCTCGACTGGATGTTCAGCGGGCCCTCGACGAAGGCCGGGTCCCAGTGCCAGCGCAGCCGCCCGTCGGCGTCGCGCCGCAGGTTTCGCGCCAGGCCCGCGAGGTCGCGCGGGCGCGGCCGGTTGGGCAGGTAGCGGGCCACCGCCTCGGCCGCCTCCTCCAGGTCGGCGAAGCCGTGCCGCAGGTCGGCCGCCATGAAGCTCAGCACCTCCTCGACGCCCTCCTGGCGCAGCCGGGGCGTGACGTCGACCAGCACCGCGCCGGCGAAGGGGGCTGCGGTGTCGCTCCCCGGCGCGCCCCCCGCCGTGGTTCTGCGGAGCGCCAGCTCGGCCGCGGTCATGGCCGCCAGGCCGCCGAGGGAGGCGCCGATCACCACCGGCTTGACCGGGAAGGCGGCGGTGACGTCCAGCAGATCCTCGGCGAAGCGGGCGATGCGGTAGTCCTGGTCGGGCGCCCAGGCGCTCTGCCCATGGCCGCGCTGGTCGAGCGCGATGGCCCGCCAGCCCGCCTCGGCCAGGCGACGGGCGGTGCCCTTCCAGGCGGCGCGGGTCTGGCCGCCGCCGTGCAGCAGCAGCACCGGCGGCGCTCCGGCCTCGCCGTGGTCCTCGCCGGCCAGGCGCAGGCCGGCGCGGCTGCGGAAGACGATGTCCCAGGCTTGCGGCGTCTCGGCGGCCGGCGGCGAGACGGTGTCGGCGGGGGGCGTCATGGGGGCTTCAGCGCTCCAGCATCGGCAGCTTGAGGCCGTGCTCGCGCGCGCAGGCCCTGGCGATCTCGTAGCCGGCGTCGGCGTGGCGCATGACGCCGGTGGCCGGGTCGTTCCATAGCACCCGCTCCAGGCGCCGGGCGGCGGCCGCGCTGCCGTCGCAGACGATCACCATGCCGGAATGCTGCGAGAAGCCCATGCCGACGCCGCCGCCGTGGTGCAGCGAGACCCAGGTGGCCCCGCTGGCGGTGTTGAGCAGGGCGTTGAGCAGCGGCCAGTCGGACACCGCGTCGGAGCCGTCCAGCATGCCCTCGGTCTCGCGGTTGGGGCTGGCGACAGAGCCGGAGTCCAAGTGGTCGCGGCCGATCACCACCGGCGCCTTCAGCGCGCCGCTGGCGACCATCTCGTTGAAGGCCAGGCCCAGGCGGTGGCGCTGACCCAGGCCGACCCAGCAGATGCGCGCCGGCAGGCCCTGGAAGTGAATCCGCTCGCGCGCCATGTCGAGCCACTGGTGCAGGTGCGGGTCGTCGGGGATCAGCTCCTTGACCTTGGCGTCGGTGCGGTAGATGTCCTCCGGGTCGCCGGACAGCGCGGCCCAGCGGAAGGGGCCGATGCCGCGGCAGAACAGCGGACGGATGTAGGCGGGCACGAAGCCGGGGAAGTCGAAGGCGTGCTCCTCGCCCATCTCCAGCGCCATCTGCCGGATGTTGTTGCCGTAGTCGAGCGTCGGCACGCCCTGACGGTGGAAGCCCAGCATCGCCCGGACCTGCTGCGTCATCGACTCCTTGGCCGCCTGGATGCAGCGCTCGGGCTCGCTCTCCTGGGCGCGCTCCCAGGCGTCCAGGGTCCAGCCGGCCGGCAGGTAGCCGTGCAGCGGATCGTGAGCGCTGGTCTGGTCGGTCACCGCGTCCGGCCTGACGCCGCGCTTCAGCAGCTCGGGGAAGACCTCGGCGGCGTTGCCCAGCAGGCCGACGGACAGCGCCTGCTTCTGCGCGCAGGCCGTCTCGATCAGCGCCAGGGCCTCGTCCAGGGTGTCGGCGCGGCGGTCCAGGTAGCCGGTCTCGATCCGCCGGTCGATGCGGCTGGGCCGGCATTCCACCGCCAGCATGCAGGCGCCGGCCATGGTGGCGGCCAGCGGCTGCGCGCCGCCCATGCCGCCCAGTCCGCCGGTCAGGATCCAGCGGCCCGCCAGGTCGCCGCCGTAGTGCTGGCGCCCGACCTCCGCGAAGGTCTCGTAGGTGCCCTGCACGATCCCCTGGCTGCCGATGTAGATCCACGAGCCGGCGGTCATCTGGCCGTACATCATCAGGCCGAGCTTATCGAGCCGGGAGAAATGCGCCCAGTCGGCCCAATGCGGCACCAGGTTGGAGTTGGCGATCAGCACCCGCGGCGCGTCGGCGTGGGTCGCGAAGACGCCGACCGGCTTGCCCGACTGCACCAGCAGGGTCTCCTCCTCGCCCAGTTCACGCAGCGCGGCGACGATGCGGTCGAAGGATTGCCAGTCGCGCGCCGCCCGGCCAATGCCGCCGTAGACCACCAGCTCCTCTGGCTTCTCCGCCACCTCGGGGTCGAGGTTGTTCATCAGCATGCGCAGCGGCGCCTCGGTCAGCCAGGAGCGGGCGGTCAGCTCGCTGCCGCGTGCCGCGCGGACGCGGCGCGCGTTGTCGAGCCGCGGGTTCTCGGCCGGCGCGGCCGGGCCGGGGGGCGTCTGGTCGCCGGGTGTTCGGCTGTTGGGCGTCCGGCTGTTGGGCGTCCGGCTGTTGGGCGTCTGGTCGCTGGGGGTCTCGGGCATGGCGGCTCTCCCTGGGCTCTCGCCTCGGCAGGCGATGTCTCGAACGGGCCTCTTTCGCGGGCCGGCCCCTGGCCGGCGGCGCAGGCAGCCTATACGATTTGCCGGTGCGGCACCCATGCCCATCGGCGTGCCCGCCGTTCGGCCCCGATCCTTCCCCACGCGCAGGAGTCCAGATGACCGGCGAGAGCCCCTTCGTCCTCACCCCGGGCGACAATCCCTTGCTGATCTCCGTGCCCCACTGCGGCACGGCGGTGCCGCCGGAGCTCTTCGCGCGCTTCACGCCGGCCGGCCAGATCCTGGCCGACACCGACTGGCACGTCGACCGGCTCTACGGCTTCGCCCGCGAGCTGGGGGCGGGGATGATCGCCGCGCGCTACTCGCGCTACGTCATCGACCTCAACCGCGCACCCGACGGCAGCGCGCTCTATCCCGGCGCCAGCAACACCGAGCTCTGCCCGACCACGACCTTCGACGAGCAGCCGATCTACCGGCCCGGCGCGGCGCCCGACGACGCGGAGATCGCGGCGCGCCGCACCGCCTACTGGCAGCCCTACCACCGGGCCGTGACCGCCGAGCTGAAGCGGCTGCGCGCGCGCCACGGCGTCGCTCTGCTGTGGGAGGCCCACTCGATCCGCAGCCATGTGCCGCGCTTCTTCGAAGGGCGCCTGCCGGACCTCAACCTGGGCAGCGCCAACGGCACCAGCGCAGCGGCCGAGCTGGTCGACGCCGCCGCCGCGGCCGGGCGCGACAGCCCCTTCGCGCTGGCGGTCGACGGCCGCTTCAAGGGCGGTTACCTGACCCGCGCCAACGGCCGGCCGGCGGAGGCGATCCACGCCCTGCAGATGGAGCTGGCGCAGGACCTCTACATGGAGGAGCGCCCGCCGTTCACCTACCGCGCGGACCTGGCCGGCAAGCTGCAGCCGACGCTGCGGGCGATGCTGGAGGCGGTGCTCTCGGCGCTCGCGGCGCTCACCCCGCCAGCGCGGCGCTCTCCAGGGTGATCTCCGTGCCGGCCAGGGCGCGGGAGACGGGGCAGAAGCCCTTGGCCTCCTCGGCGACCTGTTCGAAGGTTTCGGCATCCAGGCCGGGGACCTTGCCGGTCACGCTGAGCGCGACGCCGGTGATGGTGGGCTTGCCGTCGACCTCGCCCAGGGTGACGGCCGCCTTGGCGTCGATGCGGTCGGGCGGAAACCCCTTCTGCTCCAGCAGGGCGGAAAAGGCCATGGCGTAGCAGCCCGCGTGAGCGGCGCCGATCAGCTCCTCCGGGTTGCTGCCCGGCTGGTCCTCGAAGCGGGTGGGAAAGGAGTAGTCGGTATCGACCGCGCCGGACTGGCTCTCGACATGGCCCTTGCCGCCCTTCAGGCCGCCGCTCCAGGTCGCGTTCGCACTGCGTGTGGGCATGGTGACTCCGCCTCCCGTTCGAGGGTTCTCGGGTCTCGCGGGGAGCGGCCCGTCGCGGCCGCGTCCCGCTGTCCAGCCTACTAGACGCCTGGGGGGACTTCCAGTTCCCCACCCGGTTGTGGTGCGGCGCTCGCGCGCGGCACTGCGAAGGAGCGGCCCGGCGTGGTGCCGAGCGCCGTGCGGAAGGCGGCGACGAAGGCGCTGACGCTGTCGGCGGCGCTGGTCGCGGTCACCCTGATGTTCGCCGGCATCCCGATCACCGGCTGGCTGCTGGGGCACTACGTGGCGTCCGCCTGGCGGGCCCGCGCCTTTGCGGTGGAGTACCTGCTGGCGCTCGGCGTCAGCTCCGCCGTGGTGCCGGCGATGGCGGCGCTGCACCTGGCCGGCCAGGGCTTCGACCGGCAGTACCTGGCCTTCGCCGCGGCGGCGGCGGTGGTGGTCGGCGGTGCGCTCTGCCTGCCGCGTCCGGAGGCCGGCGGGCGATCAGACCGTCAGCGGGCTCTGACGCGGCTTGCCGTCCTGAATGGCGTAGGCCAGCGGGTTGAAGCCCAGGCGGTAGGCCAGTTCGCCCGGCCGCTCGATCTCCCAGACCGCCAGGTCGGCGGCCTTGCCGACCTCCAGGGTGCCGTGGCTGGCGCCCAGGCCCAGCGCCACCGCGGCGCTGCGGGTGAAGCCGGTCAGTGCCTCCTCCGGTGTCATGCGGAAGAGGGTGCAGGCCAGGTTCATCGCCAGCAGCGGCGAGGTCAGCGGCGAGCTGCCGGGGTTGCAGTCGGTAGCCAGCGCCATGGCGACGCCGTGGCTCCGGAAGGCCGCGATCGGCGGAAGCTGCGTCTCGCGCAGCACGTAGAAGGCGCCGGGCAGCAGCACGGCCACCGTGCCGGCGGCGGCCATGGCCGCCGCCCCGGCCTCGCCGGTGTACTCCAGGTGATCGGCCGACAGCGCCTTGAAGCGGGCGGCCAGCGCGGCACCGCCAAGGTCGGAGAGCTGGTCGGCGTGCAGCTTGACCGGCAGGCCCAGCGCCTGCGCCGCGGTGAACAGGCGCGCCGTCTCCTCGGGGGTGAAGGCGATCGACTCGCAAAAGGCGTCGACCGCGTCGGCCAGACCCGCCTCGGCGAGGGGCGGCAGCATGGCGATCACCGCCTCCAGGTAGCCGGCGCGGTCGTCGCGGTATTCCGGCGGCACGGCGTGGGCGCCCAGGAAGGTGGTGCGCAGCGTCACCGGGTAGTCGGCGGCGAGCCGCCGGGCGACGCGCAGCATCTTGACCTCGGTCTCCAGGTCCAGGCCGTAGCCCGACTTGACCTCGACCGCGGTCACGCCCTCGCTCAGCAGCGTCTCCAGCCGCGGCCGGGCGGCGGCCAGCAGCGTCTCCTCGTCGGCCGCGCGGGTGGCGGCGACGGTGGCGGCGATGCCGCCGCCGGCGCGGGCGATCTCCTCGTAGCTGGCGCCGGTCAGGCGCAGCTCGAACTCGGCCGCGCGGTTGCCGCCGTAGACCAGGTGGGTGTGGCAGTCGATCAGGCCGGGGGTCACCCAGCGCCCTTCCAGCGGGACCAGCCGCTTGGCGCCCTGGTGCGGCAGCTCGCGCATCGGTCCCAGCCAGGCGATGTGGCCGTCGCGCACGGCCAGGGCCATGCCCTCCAGCGCGCCGTAGGGCGTGCCGTTGGGCACCATGGTGGCCAGGCGCGCGTCGGTGAAGAGCAGGTCCCACTGCTCCTCGCCCTGCGCAGCGGCGAGGCGCGTCGGGCTGGGAGAGCCGGGGGAGTCGATCCCGGGGGAGTCGGTCATGGGCCGGCGGGTCCTCCGTGTCGTTGCGCCCGCATCGTCGTTGCGTTCGCGGCGCGGTTCTTTGCGCGGCGCCCCTGCCTGCGGTGCCCTGGCGCGCCGTCGCCCTTTGCGGCACCCGGACGGATAGAGTATCCGGTCTGTGAAATAGCCTTGGAAGCGGGACAGGTCCATGATCTTGCATCGGCTGTTCGCGCCGCAGGCCCTGCTCCCGGAGGGGTGGCGCCGCGACGTGCTGTTCGACATCGGCCCCGACGGCGGCCTGGCCGCGGTGACGCCGGACAGCGGTCCCGCCGAGGCGGCGACGGCCGCCGGGGCGGAGCGGGCGGCCGGGCCGGTGATCCCGGGCATGCCGAACCTGCACAGCCACGCCTTTCAGCGCGCCTTGGCCGGGCTGGGCGAGCAGGCGGCCAGCCCCGACGACTCCTTCTGGAGCTGGCGGGCGTTGATGTACCGCTTCGTCGCGCGGCTCGGCCCGGAGGAGATCCAGGCCATCGCCACCCAGCTCTACATCGAGCTGCTGAAGGCCGGCTACACCGCGGTCGGCGAGTTCCACTACCTGCACCACGCCCCCGACGGCACGCCCTACGCCCGGCGGGCGGAGACCGGGCTGCGGCTGCTGGAGGCGGCCCGGTCCAGCGGCATCGGCCTCACCCTGCTGCCGGTGCTCTACGGCTACGGCGGCTTCGGCGGCCAGGCGGCGGAGACGGGGCAGCGGCGCTTTCTCAACACGCCCGAGGGGCTGCTGGAGATCGTCGCCGCGCTGCAGGCCGCCAGCGACGGCGACCCGCAGGTGCGCGTCGGCCTGGCGCCCCATTCGCTGCGGGCGGTGACGCCCGACGGCCTGGCGGCGGCGCTGGCCGGTCTCGACAGCCTGGACGCCACGGCGCCGCGGCACATCCACGTGGCCGAGCAGCGCCGCGAGGTGGAGGACTGCCTGGCCTGGTGCGGCGCGCGGCCGGTGGCCTGGCTGCTCGACAACCAGCCGCTCGACCGGCACTGGTGCCTGGTCCACGCCACCCACATGGAGCCGGCGGAGACCGCCGCGCTCGCCCGCAGCGGCGCCGTGGCCGGGCTCTGTCCGAGTACCGAGGCCAACCTGGGCGACGGGCTGTTCGACGGGCCCGGCTACTGGGCGGCGCAGGGGGCCTGGGGCATTGGCTCCGACGCCCAGGTCTCGCTCAGCCCGATCGAGGAGCTGCGGCTGCTGGAGTACGGACAGCGGCTGCGGGCCGAGCGGCGCAACGTCCTGCGCGGCCCGGGGGGCGGGGCCGGGGCCGGGGGCGAGGCCCCCGTCAACGTCGGCGCCGAGCTCTATCGCGGCGCCCTGGCCGGCGGAGCGCAGGCACTGGGCCGGCCGCTCGGGCGGCTGGCACCCGGCTACCGCGCGGATCTGCTGGTGCTGGACCCCGAGACGCCGGCCCTGGTCGGGCTGGCCGGCGACCGGCTGCTCGACGCGCTGGTCTTCGCCGGCAATGCCAACCCGGTGCGCGACGTGGCGGTCGGCGGTCGCTGGTGCGTGCGCGACCGGCGCCACCCCTTGGAAGCCCAGGCGCTAGAGGGCTTCGCCGCGGCCCGCCGCGCGCTGCTGGCCTAACCGGCCGCAAGGCGATAGGCTGCTGCTGTTCGTGGATCCCAAGTCTTCGCCCTGCAGAGCATGAGCCGCCTTGTCCTGCCCGCCGATGCCGACACGGTCGCGGGCGCCCTAGCCGACATCCACCACCGCCGCGCCTACGTCCAGGCCCTGGTCGCGGCCATGGAGGCGATCCCGGCGCCGGAGCCCGACAGCTACGGCGACCATGACGCCTGGTATCTGGCGGCCCTGGAGGACGGCGTGTTCCGCCGCGTCTTCGTGGTGGAGTACCGCGCCTGGCGCAGCCGCGTGCGCGACCTGGTGCGCGACCAGCTCTCCGCCGTGGGACGGGATTCCGACCTCTGGCGCGCGGCCGAGGAGGCGCGCGACGCGGCGGCCTTCGTGTTCCAGGTGCGCCTGCTGCTGCGCGACGAGCTGGACTGCGAGCCGCCGGAGGAGGTCTGGGCCGGGCTGCAGGAGCTCGCGGCGGTGGCCGAGGCGATCGCCGAGTCCTCGCGGGCCGCCCGGCTGGAGTTGGCCGAGCACTATCCCGACTACTTCTCCGATCTCGACGTCTTCGGCGACGGCGATCCCACCGGCCGGCTGACGCTGTCGCACGAGCTGGCGCAGCGCGCCTTCGACGCCGGCCTCGCCTTCTGGGCCGCGCTGCCCTACGAGACGCGCAGCGCGGCCGCGGAGGGGTAGGCCGGGGGCGAGCGTCTGGACCCGCGGCCGTCTGGACCCGCGACCGTC
Organism: Algihabitans sp.; assembly: GCA_965233705.1. Taxonomy (GTDB): domain Bacteria; phylum Pseudomonadota; class Alphaproteobacteria; order Kiloniellales; family DSM-21159; genus Algihabitans. Next base: position 503,893 of record CBDDTF010000003.1, read on the forward strand.
TGGACCCGCGACCGTCTGGACCCGCGACCGTCTGGGCCCGCCGAGGCGCGCCCAACCGGTCGCGAATCACTCGAGCGCTGGCCGGCTCTGCGTCGGGCGGGGGGCCGTGCCAACGCCAGAAGTCCGACGCTCCAAGCCGGATGCGCTCCAAGCCGCAGCGGTGTCAGCCGACCACGCGCAGCTTCTTCTCGAAGACCCGCAGGCATTCGGCCAGGCTGGTCGCGCGGGCCAGCCGCTCGCGGTCGGAGAAGACCTGGTACTCCGTCTGCTTGCCGGCGGCGCGCTTGGTGACGGCGTAGAGCGGACGTTCGTGGGTGTGGCGGAAGATGGAGAAGACCGCCAGGCCGGGGCGGTGGTCGATCGCGTAGTCGCGCCACTCGCCGCTGGCGACCCGCCGGGAATAGATCGAGAGCAGTTGGTTGAGCTCGGCGCGGGTGAAATAGGTGGCTTTGGCGCTCTTCTTGGCCGGTCGGCGGTATGCCTCGAGGCTCAGCAGATCGCCCATGAAGCCGCTCTCCCCCTTTGCGATGCCGGGCCCTCGCGGGCCCCGGGCCACGCGTCTTTCGCCGCGCGGTTTCGTCGTGGTGGGTTTCAGTTTTCTTTCGGCTGGGGAGTTTCGCCGAAATCGGCCGTCAGGTCCAGACTGCCAAGGTCGACGGCCGGCGCCGTCTCGCGCAGTTCGGGCACGTCGGCGACACGGCGCTGGTCGCTCGCCAGCGGGTCGGGGTTGGTGTAGCAGGTGACGCCGCCGAGGGTGCGGTAGCAGTGCTCGGTGCTCATCACGAAGGGCTCGGGCTCGCAGAAGCTCTCGCCGCGGCTGGAGCGCACGAAGGAGCAGTTGCGGTCGAGCGCCAGGCTCAGCGCGTGATCGGTGATCGTCTTGTCGGTGGCCACCAGGGTGACCAGGCCGGCGCCGGTGAACAGCATGTTCGGTTCACAGGCGCCGAGCAGCAGCGCCATGGCGACGGCCGCCGCCGGCCGAATCGATGCGAGTCGTCCCTTCATGCCACGGCAGGCTAAGGCCGAGGGGTAAACGAAGCCTTGCCACGGCGCGGCGGAGAGTTGTCACCGGACCGCGGAGTCTTTATCAACCCAGGCCGATGGCGGCGCAGCGTTCCCGGTCCGGCCGACGGCGGGGCGGCGCCCAGGAAGGGAGCGTCCAGTGAGCGATATTTTCCGCGAGGTCGACGAAGAGGTCCGCAAGGAGCGCTTCGAACGCCTGGCCAAGAAGCACGGTCCTTGGGTGCTCGGACTGGTCCTCGGTGCCCTGGTCGCGCTTGGCGGCTGGCAGCTCTGGCAGCAGTGGCAGCAGGACCAGCGCCTGGAGCTGGCGGCGCGCTACGAGGCCGCGCTGGCCGAGGCGGCCGGCGGCGACGCCGTTTCGGCGCTGGCGCAACTGGAGGAGATGACCGGCGAAGGCTACCAGTCCTACGGCCTGCTGGCCGGCTTCCAGGCGGCGGCGTTGCGCGTCGAGGCGGGAGATCTGGACGGGGCCATCGCCGAGTGGGATGCCCTCGCCGAGGACGACGGCGTGCCGGCCCCCTGGCGGGGCGCCGCGCGCCTGCTGGCGGCGCAGCACGCGGTCGGCGAACGCCCGCGCGAGGAGGTCGAGGCGCGGCTGGCGCCGTTGCTGGAGCCCGAGTCGGTCTATCGCCCGGCGGCGCTGGAACTGGCGGCGCTGGCGGCGCTGGCGGCCGGGGACACCGCCGGCGCGCGCGCGCGGCTGGAGACCCTGACCGCGATGGCCGAGGCGCCGCCGCAGCTCGCCAATCGGGCGGCGCAGCTCCTCGCCGTCCTGCCGGCCTCCTGAGCGCCCATGCCGATGACTCCCGCCCCCCTTCACCGCATTGCCCAGCGCGTGCTGCCGCTGGTCCTGGCCGGCGGCCTGCTGTCCGGTTGCAGCCTGGTCGGCGACTGGTTCGCCGAGGAGGAGGAGCCGCTGCCCGGCGAGCGGCTGGCCGTGCTGGTCGACGACGAGGTGATCGAGCCCGATCCGTCGATCGCCGCCCTGCAGGTGAACCTGCCGGCGCCGCGTGCCACTGCCGACTGGGCCCAGCCCGGCGGCGGGCCGCAGCACAATCCGCAGCACCTGGCGCTGGGCGAGGGCCTGCGCCTGGCCTGGTCGGTCGACCTGGGCACCGGCGACGAGGACGACGCCAAGATCCTGGCGCAGCCGGTGGTCGCCGGCGGCCGGGTCTACGGCATGGACGCGCGCTCGCGGGTCACGGCCCTGGACGCGGCCGACGGCCAGGTGATCTGGCGCGTCGATCTGGAGCCGGAGGACGAGGACGACGGCTACTTCGGCGGCGGCGTCGCCGTGGGCGACGGCCGGGTCTACGTCACCACCGGTTTCGGCCGCGTCTTCGCGCTGGATGCCGGCAGCGGCGCGCTGGTCTGGGAGGCGGCGGCGCCGGCACCGCTGCGCGCGCCGCCCAGCTTCGCCCAGGGACGCGTCTACGTCGTCACCCTGGACAACCAGGCCGTGGCGCTGGATGCCGCCAGTGGCGAGGAGCTGTGGGAGCACACCGGCATCCAGGAGATCGCCGGACTGGTCGGCGCGGCGGCCCCGGCGGTCGACGGCGATGTGGTGGTGGTGCCCTACAGCTCCGGTGAGATCTTCGCCCTGCTGGCCGACACCGGCCGGGTGATCTGGTCGGACAGCCTGATGTCGGCCCGCCGCTCGGCCCAGGTGGCCGGTCTGGCGCACATCCGCGCCCTGCCGGTGATCGACGCCGGCACGGTGATCGCGGTCGGCCATTCCGACCGCATGGCGGCGATCGACCTGCGCCGCGGACTGCGGGTCTGGGAGCAGGAGCTGGGCGGCACCGACATGCCCTGGGTGGCCGGCGACTTCGTCTTTCTGCTGACGAACAACGCCCAGGTCGTGGCCCTGACGCGCGATCGCGGGCAGGTGCGCTGGGTGCATCAGCTCCGCCGCTACGAGGACGAGGACGATCTCGAGGATCCCCTCGTCTGGAAGGGGCCGGCGCTGGCCGGCGAGCGCCTGATCCTCGGCAACAGCCTGGGCGAGGCGGTGGTGCTCTCGCCCTACAGCGGCGAGCGGATCGGCGCGGTCGACCTGCCGGGCGCCGTCGCGGTGGGGCCGGTGGTGGCCGACGGCACGCTCTATCTCGTCACCTCCGGCGGGGAACTGCTGGCCTACCGCTGAGGCCGCGCCGCGCCGGGCGCCCGCACAAGGAGGCTGGACAAGCCGACCCCGGCAGGCCCATATGCCGGGCGTCCCAGCCGTGAGCACAGTCGTTCCCCATGTCCTTCACCGTCGCCATCGTCGGCCGGCCCAACGTCGGCAAGTCGACCCTGTTCAACCGCCTGGTCGGCAAGCGCCTGGCGCTGGTCGACGACCAGCCGGGCGTGACCCGCGACCGGCGCGAGGGCCAGGCGCGCCTCTACGACCTGGAGTTCCAGGTGATCGACACCGCCGGGCTGGAGGAGGCGCAGGACGATTCGCTGGAGGCGCGCATGCGCCGCCAGACCGAGCGGGCGATCGCCGAGGCCGACCTGGTGCTGTTCCTGATCGACGCGCGCGCCGGCGTCACGCCGCTGGACGCGCATTTCGCCGATTTGCTGCGCCGCGCCGCCGGCAAGACCCTGCTGGTCGCCAACAAGTGCGAGGGGCGGGCGAGCGAGGCCGGGTTGCTCGAGGCCTATGCGCTCGGCCTGGGCGAGCCGCTGGAGCTGTCGGCCGAGCACGGACTGGGGCTGGCCGACCTGCACGAGGTGCTGCGCGCCTATGTGCCGCAGGGCGAGGAGGCGGCCGTCGCCGTGCCGGCCGGTCCCGAGGGGCAGGTGGCGCCGGAGGGCGCGGCGGAGCACGCGGCGGAGGCGGCGGCGGCGCGCGATCACGGGCCGTTGCAGATGGCCGTGGTCGGCCGGCCCAACGTCGGCAAGTCGACGCTGGTCAACCGCCTGATCGGCGAGGAGCGGCTGCTGACCGGGCCGGAGGCGGGGATCACGCGCGATTCCATCGAGCTGGACTGGGCGTTCGGCGGCCGCCCGGTGCGCCTGGTGGACACTGCCGGCCTGCGCAAGCGCGCGCGCGTCACCGACAAGGTCGAGCGCCTGTCCGCCGGCGACACCAAGCGGGCCATCGACTTTGCCAACGTCGTGGTGTTGATGCTGGACGGCGCGGTCGAGGCCAACGTCTCGCCGCTGGAAAAGCAGGACCTGACCATCGCCCGCACGGTGATCGAGGAGGGGCGCGCCCTGGTCATCGCGTTGAACAAGTGGGACGCCTGCGCCGACCGGATCGGTGCCATGCGGCTGCTGCGCGACCGCCTGGAGCGTTCCCTGCCGCAGACCCGGGGCGTGCCGATCGTCGCCATTTCGGCGCTGGAGGGGCGCGGCCTCGACAAGCTGCTGCAGGCGATCTTCGCCGCCTACGAGGTGTGGAACGTGCGGCTGTCGACCGGCCAGCTCAATCGCTGGCTGGAGGCGGCGACCAGCCAGCATCCGCCGCCGGCGCCGGGCGGCCGGCGCATCCGCATCAAGTACGTCACCCAGGCCAAGACGCGGCCGCCGACCTTCGTGCTGTTCTGCTCCCAGCCGAAGGAGCTGCCGGACAGCTACCTGCGCTATCTGGAGAATTCCCTGCGCCAGGACTTCGAGCTGCCGGGCACGCCGATCCGCATCTTCGCACGCGCCGGCGAGAATCCCTATGTGAAGCGGGGCAGGCGGCGGCGCTGAGGCCCCTTCGCCTGCCGACGGGCCCAGGGGGGCCCGACGTCCGGAGGAGGGAGGCGATCATGGCCGACACGTCGAGCAAGCCCCGCATCGAGGTGGCGGATCTCAGCGAGACCGTCGAGGTGATCTTCAACGGCGCCACGGTGGCGCGCAGCAACCGGGCCAAGGTGCTGTTCGAGGGCCGGCTGCCGGCCCGCTACTACATCCCGGCCGGCGACGTCCGCGTGGAGCTGCTGCGTCCGACCGACACGGTGACCCACTGCCCCTGGAAGGGCGAGGCGCACTACTTCTCCATCCAGGTCGGCGACCGCTTGGCCGAGGATGCGGTCTGGACCTACCGCAGCCCCATCCCCGAGATGGCGGCGATCGCCGGATTGCTGTGCTTCTACCCGGAGCGGGTCGACAAACTGCACCTGGTTTAGGCCGCGATCCCCATGCGGCCGGCCAGCGCCGCGATCACCGCGTCGAACATCTCGGCCGTCAGCCGTCCGGTGTTCTGGTTGTAGCGCGAGCAGTGGTAGCTGTCGGCCAGCCAGGGGCGGCCGGGGCCGAGCTGGTGGATCTCGCCGTGGCGGAAGGGCTTGGCCGACTTCTTGAGGCCCAGTGCCGCCAGGGTCGCGGTGTGCGCCACCTGGCCGAGCGCCAGCACCCCCTCCAGGCGCGGCAGGTCCTGCAGCTCGCCTTCCAGGAAGGGGCGGCAGTGCCCGATCTCCGCCGGGGTCGGCTTGTTCTCCGGCGGCACGCAGCGCACGGCATTGGTGACCCGGCAGCCGACCAGGTGCAGGCCGTCGTCCTTGTGCTTGGCGTAGACTCCGCGCGCGAAGCCGTGGCGCAGCAGGGTGGCGTAGAGCAGGTCGCCGGCGAAGTCGCCGGTGAAGGGGCGCCCGGTCTTGTTGGCGCCGCGCAGCCCCGGCGCCAGGCCGACGATCAGCAGCCGCGCCGCCGCCGGCCCGAAGCTGGGCACCGGGGCGTTGAAGAAGTCCGGATGCGCGTGGCGGTTGGCCGCGCGGAAATCGGCCAGACGCGGGCAGCGCGCGCAGTCCGGCGCGGGAGCGGGCAGGGAGTCGGCCATCGGAGAGTGCCGCGCCTACTCGTCGTCGTAGGTCTCGTCGGCCTCCTCGTCGAGCTCGGCCGCGGACGGCTCTGCGGCGCGCTGCTGACTCGTCCGCTCCTGGCGCTCGCGCTGGCGCGGATGGTCGGCCGGGAGCTGTCGCTCGATCGAGGTCTGCAGGTCGCCCAGATCGATGAAGTTGTCGGCCTGGCGGCGCAGCTCGTCGGCGATCATCGGCGGCGAGGAGCGGATCGAGGAGATCACCGTGGCGCGCACGCCGCGGCGCTGCACCGACTCGATCAGGCAGCGGAAATCGCCGTCGCCGGAAAACAGCACCACATGGTCCAGCCGCTCGGCCATCTCCATCATGTCGACGGCCAACTCCAGGTCCATGTTGCCCTTGATCTTGCGCCGCCCCATGGAGTCGGTGAACTCCTTGGTCGGCTTGGTCACCATGCTGTAGCCGTTGTAGTCCAGCCAGTCGATCAGCGGCCGGATCGGGGAGTACTCTTGATCCTCCACCAGGGCGGTGTAGTAAAACGCCCGAACCAGGCGGCATTCGCCCGCGAACAAATTGTAGAGGCGCTTATAGTCGATATCGAACCCCAGGGTGCGGGCCGTGGCGTAGAGATTCGCGCCGTCGATGAAAAGAGCCACGCGTTCTTCAGGGTAGAATTGCATTGGGTCTGCATCTCCGTTTGCAATAGCGTGATGAACAAAGGTCAGGCGCCGCAGGCGACAAAGAATATGTCAAATGGCGGCGCCGCAACGCCGGGGCGGGACGGTGGCATTTCTGTTTCCCGGCGGCAAGCGAAACCGGCGGTCGTGCGCCGGCAGCTCTCGGATCGGACAATGATCTTTATTGCTCTAGGCGCCAATCTTCCGCATCCGCGCTTCGGTTCGCCACGCTGCGTGCTGGAGGCGGCCTTGCGCGAGCTGGAGACGGCGGAGCTGCGGGTGCTGCGCCGCTCGCGCTGGTATCGCTCGCCGCCCTGGCCGCCCTCCGACCAGCCCTGGTACGTCAACGGCGTGGCGGAGATTGTCAGCACGCTGGGACCGGCCGACACCCTGGCGCGGCTGCACGCCGTCGAGGCGGCCTTCGGGCGCGCGCGCGGCCAACGCAACGCCGCGCGGGTGCTGGACCTCGACCTGATCGACTGGCACGGCCGGGTGCTCGCGGAGCCGGAGGGCCCGACGGTGCCGCATCCGCGCATGCACGAGCGGGGCTTCGTGCTCTTGCCGCTGGCCGAGCTGGCGCCGCAGTGGTGCCACCCTGTGACCGGCGCTGCGCTCGCGGAGCTACTGGCCAACCTGCCGCCCGACACGCCGGCCGAGCCGATCGAGGCGGAGGGCGCGGCCCGGAGCGGGGCGGTGGACGGTGCCTCGCAGGCGTGAGCGGCGCCTTTGCCTGCCGGCCGCCGCGATCCGCGCCTTGCACGCCGAGAGCAGGGTGTGATCGGATGGGCGACTCGGGCGGGTCGTTCGATCGCAAGACGCCTGCTCGAATCCCTGGGGTGAGCGTGATTCTTCGCGCCCGGCTGGTTCGCGAGGCGAGTCCCTACGGTCGCAAATCACTCCAGATGCCGAAGGGCGTGCCGGGCGAGCGGCGTCTGTCCACGGCCGATCCGAGGTGACCGCATGTTCGATTCCGCCCGCCCCTACCGCTTCCACATCGAATTGACGGACAAGTGCAACGCCGGCTGCCCGATGTGCGGGCGCACCGACGCCATGAACCGCTGCCGCCCCGATCCGGCGAAGGTGCGCAAGATCGAGCTGGGCCTGGCGGACTTCGAGGCGCAGTTCACGCCGGAATTCTGCCGCCGGGTGGAGGAGGTGCAGTTCGGCGGCGGCCTGGGCGACGCGCTGGCCGCCAGCGAGTGCCTGGAGATCTGCGACTACCTGACCCGCCAGGGCGTGCGGCTGGTGGTCTCGACCAACGGCGGCCTGCGCAGCCCCGAGTGGTGGCGGCGCTTCGGCGAGGTGATGGGGCGCACCGGCTCCCACCTGGAGCTGCATGTTGACGGCCTGCGCGACACCAACGCGCTCTACCGGGTCAACACCGACTTCGACAAGATCATGCAGAACGCGCGGACCTACCTCGGGACCGGCGCCGTGGCGGACTGGTACTACATCCTCTTCCGGCACAACGAGCATCAGGTCGAGGCGGCGCAGGCTCTGGCGCGCGAGATGGGCTTTCGCCACTTCGTCCTGATCGACACGATCCGCTTCGGCCAGCGCCAGCGCTTCGACTACGTGCTGCCCGACGGCACCGCCCGCGCACTGGAGCCGGCGCGCGCCGGCGCCGCCGAGATCCAGGCGCGGGTGCGCGCCGCCGCCGCCGATGCCGCCGCCGATGCCGCCGCCGACGACGCGGACGCTGGCAGCGGCGCGGGCGACGCGGCGCCGACGGCGCAGGCCGAGGCCGGCCCGCGGCCCGCTGTGCCGGACGACGGCCCGGCCGGCCGGGCGGCCGCCGGCATCAACGGCATCCGCTGCAAGGCGCAGATCTTCAACCGGCCCTACATCACCGCCGACGGCAACGTCTCGGCCTGCTGCTGGATCGACCATTCGGCCGAGGAGCGCGCGCTGCAGGCCGCGGCCGGGCGCGGCGCCGACGACTACAACATCCGGAACCGCCCGCTCGAGGACATCCTGCGGGACGAGCCCTTCGCCAGCCTCTACGAGCAGGGCTGGCGCGCCGATGCCGGCGCGATCTGCCGGCGCAAGTGCGGCGAGGGGCGGCGCAACAAGCGCGCCCGGCTGTAGGCCGCGCGGCGGCCGCCGTCGGCGGCCTTGCACGGGCTCTTGCCGCTGCCTATAACCGCGGGGAACAGCCCGTTTTCCGCTGCCCGCTTGAAGGAGGTTCGCCCGCATGGCGCGCGTGACCGTTGAAGACTGTGTCGAGAAGGTTCCCAACCGCTTCGATCTGGTGGTGCTCGCCGCGCAGCGTGCGCGCGACATCTCCTCGGGGGCGCCGCTGACCCTCGACCGCGACAACGACAAGAACCCGGTCGTCTCCCTGCGCGAGATCGCCGACGTCACCATCGACCCGGAGAAGCTGCGCGAGGAGCGCATCACCCTGATGCAGCGCTTCCACAAGGAAGACGTGCCGGAAGACGACGACATGGCCGAGATCGCCCTGGCCGCCAGCCTGGAGGCCGAGAGCGGCAGCGCCGCGCCGGCCAGCGCGCCGGCCAGCAGCGCCGCCGCGAACGAGCCGGCCGCGAGCGAAGCTGGCGAGAGCGAGGGCGAGGAGACCGCCTAGGCCCGCCGCCCCAGATCGGGCGACGTAACGGCGCCGCCGCGCGGACCCGCTTGTCGGGCGACTGCTGCGGCGGCGTTTTCTTTTCGGGGGAGGCGCCGGCGGCGGGCCGCGCCGGGGCGGGGCTTGTCTTCCGGCCGCTGCGGCGCGCTTTTGCTTGGCGCTTGTGGGCCGCCCCCCTAGTCTTAGATTTCCGCAGAGAAATTCTTCCGGACCGCGAGATCAGAGGACCACAGATGCTCCGCCAGTTCGAGCTGGTCGAACGGGTCATGTCCTACGACCCGGCCGCCGACGAAGACCGGCTCAACAAGGCTTACGTCTACGCCATGAAGATGCACGGCTCGCAGCGCCGGGCCTCGGGCGACCCCTACTTCTCGCATCCCATCGAGGTCGCCGGCATCCTGACGGAGCTGAAGCTGGATGCCGACTCCATCGTCACCGCGCTGCTCCACGACGTGGTCGAGGACACCGACGCCACGCTGGAGGAGATCGAAAAGCTGTTCGGCGGGGAGATCGGCCGGCTGGTCGACGGCGTCACCAAGCTGACCCGGATCGAGCTGCAGTCCGAGCAGTCCAAGCACGCCGAGAACTTCCGCAAGCTGGTGGTCGCCATGTCGGAGGACATCCGCGTCCTCCTGGTCAAGCTGGCCGACCGACTGCACAACATGCGCACCCTGCGCTTCATCAAGTCGGCCGAGAAGCGCAAGCGGATCGCCCGCGAGACCGCCGACATCTACGCACCGCTGGCCGAGCGCATCGGCCTCAACCGCTTCAAGGACGAGCTCGAGGACCTGGCCTTCGCCGAGCTCAATCCCGACGCGCGGGAGTCGATCCTCAACCGCCTGGAGTATCTCAAGGCCGACGGCGAGGACCTGAGCCGGCGCATCATCGACCGCCTGACCCGCGACATGGCCGAGGACGGCGTCGAGGCCCGCGTCTCCGGGCGCATCAAGACGCCCTATTCGATCTGGCGGAAGATGCAGAAGCGAAACGTCGGCTTCGAGCACCTGGCCGACATCATGGCCTTCCGGGTGGTCGTGAAATCCATTCCCGACTGCTACCAGGCCCTGGGCGCGCTGCATTCGCGCTACCCCGTGATGCCGGGGCGGATCAAGGACTACATCTCGACCCCGAAGCCGAACCGCTACCGCTCGCTGCACACCGGGCTCTACTTCGGGCCGGAGCAGCAGCGCATCGAGGTGCAGATCCGCACCCTGGAGATGCACGAGGTGGCCGAGTACGGCGTGGCGGCGCACTGGGTCTACAAGAGCGACCCCGGCGACCGCCAGGTGGAGGGTCGCCAGTACCGCTGGCTGCGCGAGCTGCTCGACATTCTGGAGCACGCCCAGAACCCGGAGGAGTTCCTCGAGCACACCAAGCTCGAGATGTTCCAGGACCAGGTCTTCTGCTTCTCGCCGAAGGGCGATCTGATCGCCCTGCCGCGCCACGCCACGCCGATCGACTTCGCCTATGCCGTCCACACCGAGGTGGGCAACCGCACGGTCGGCGCCCGGGTCAACGGCCGTCTGGTGCCGCTGCGCCACGAACTGGGCAACGGCGACCAGGTGGAGATCGTCACCTCCAAGGCGCAGCGTCCCTCGCCGGACTGGGAGAACATCGCCGTCAGCGGCAAGGCCAAGGCCTGCATCCGCCGCTTCATCCGCAACGAGCAACGCAGCCAGTATCTGTCGCTCGGCCGCCAGATGCTCGAGCGCGCCTTCAAGGCCGAGGGCTACGACTACACCGACAAGGCCGTCGCCGGCATCCTCAAGAAGCTCAAGCAGGAGACGGTGGAGGAGGTCTGCATCGCGGTCGGCCAGGGGCACCTGACGGCCCGCGAGGTGCTGGTCTCGGTCTTCCCCGGCGTGCGCGACCAGGCCAAGGCCGACCGCGACAAGATCGTTCCGATCGCCAAGGCGCGCCGCAATCGCGGGGGCGACCACTTCGCCATTCCGATCAAGGGGCTGATCCCCGGCATGGCGGTGCACTTCGCGCACTGCTGCCACCCGCTGCCGGGCGACCGCATCGTCGGGATCGTCACCACCGGCAAGGGCGTGACCGTCCACACCATCGACTGCGACACGCTGCAGCAGTTCCAGGACACGCCCGAGCGCTGGGTCGACCTGGGTTGGGAGAAGAACCCGGGCGAGGAGCCCTTCACCGGGCGCCTGCACCTGACGGTCAACAACGAGCCCGGCGTGCTGGGCGGCCTGTCCACCGTGATCGGGCGCAACGAGGGCAACATCTCGAACCTGAAGTTCACCCGCCGCGCGCTGGACTTCTACGAGCTGCTGATCGACGTCGAGGTCAGCGACGTGCGGCACCTCACCAACATCATGGCGGCCCTGCGGGCGATGCCCAACATCACCTCCGTGGAGCGCGCCCGCGGCTGAGCGCCACCGCCGGCCGCACCTTTGCGGATCGGTCGCCAGTCGCCTACCTTTCGGAGACCGAAGCTTGCCGAGGAGGAGCCGGGCCATGGGCCAGCGCCTGCGTCTGGGTGTCAACATCGATCACGTCGCCACCATCCGCAACGCCCGCGGCGGGCGCCACCCCGACCCGGTGCGCGCCGCCCATCTGGCGGCGGCGGCCGGGGCCGACGGGATCACGGCGCACCTGCGCGAGGACCGGCGCCACATGACCGACCCCGATATCGCGGCGCTGTCCGTCGGCGTGGCGCTGCCGCTCAACCTGGAGATGGCGGCGACCGACGAGATGCTGGAGATCGCGCTGCGCCACAAACCGCACGCGGCCTGCATCGTGCCCGAGAAGCGCGACGAGGTGACCACCGAAGGCGGCCTCGACGCCGCCGGCCAGATGAACGCCCTGCGCCGCTACGTCGACGCGCTGGGCGAGGCCGGCATCCGCGTCTCGCTCTTCCTCGATCCGGAGGCGCGCCAGCTCGAGGCGGCCCGGCACCTCGGCGCGCCGGTCGTCGAGCTGCACACCGGGGCCTACTGCGAGGCCTGGCTGGACAAGGGGCCGGACAGCCGGGAGACCGAGGCGGAGCTGCAGCGCCTTCGCGACAGCGCCCGCCTGGCCGAGGAGCTGGGCCTGGAGTGCCATGCCGGCCACGGCCTGACCTACGACACCGTGCCGCCGGTCGCCGCGATCCCCAACCTGGTCGAGCTCAACATCGGCCACTTCCTGATCGGCGAGGCGATCTTCAGCGGCCTGGATTCGGCGGTCAAGCGGATGCGCGCGGTGATGGACAAGGCGCGGGCCGAGGCGCTCGGCGCCCGTTCGGCCTGAGCGCGCGCCGGCGATGATCATCGGCATCGGCAGCGACCTGATCGACATCCGGCGAGTCGAGAAGACCCTGGAGCGCTTCGGCCGGCGCTTCACCGACCGGGTCTTCACCGAGGCCGAGATCGCCAAGGCCGAGCGCCGCCGCCTGCGCGCGGCCACCTACGCCAAGCGCTTCGCCGCCAAGGAGGCCTGCGCCAAGGCGCTGGGCACCGGCGTGCCGCGGCGCGGCGTGCACTGGAAGCACATGGGGGTGGTCAACCTGCCCAGTGGCAAGCCGACCCTGGCGCTGACCGAGGGCGCGGCGACGCGCCTGGCGGAGCTGCTGCCGCCGGGCACCGAGGCGCAGATCGACCTCACCATCACCGACGACTATCCCCTGGCCCAGGCCATGGTCATCATCTCCGCGGTTCCGTTGCGCGGCGACTAGCGCTATATGCTGCTGGCACATCTCCGGCAGAGCATTTCTCAACCCACACAGCGAGCTGCGATTGTCCATGGCGAAGGCGAGCAAGAGCGCCGGCGGAGGCTTTTGGGATACCGTGCGCACGATCTTCTACGCCGTGGTGATCGCGCTGGTTCTGCGGACCTTCGCCTACGAGCCCTTCAACATCCCCTCCGGCTCGATGCTGCCGACGCTGCTGATCGGCGACTACCTCTTCGTCTCCAAGTTCTCCTACGGCTACAGCCGCTATTCGCTGCCCTGGGGGCTGGTCCCCTTCGAGGGGCGGGTGCTGGGCGGCGAGGTGGAGCGCGGCGACGTCGCGGTCTTCAAGTTGCCGACCGACAACCGCACCGACTACATCAAGCGGATCGTCGGCCTGCCGGGCGACCGCATCCAGGTGGTCGGCGGCCTGCTGCACATCAACGGCGAGCCGGTGCAGCGCGAGAAGGTGGCCGAGAGCGTCGTGCCCGGCACGATCGGCACGGTCGTCGAGTACGTCGAGACCCTGCCGAACGGGCGCCGCCACCTGATCTGGGAGCGCGGCGACGACATGCCCTTCGACAACACGCCGGTCTACGAGGTGCCGGCGGACCACTACTTCGCGATGGGCGACAACCGGGACTCCAGTCAGGACAGCCGGGCCCAGCGGCTGGTCGGCTACGTGCCGCGCGAGAATCTGGTCGGCCGGGCCGAGTTCCTCTTCTTCTCCTACGACGGCTCGGCGCGTCTCTGGGAGGTCTGGAAGTGGCCCTTCGCCATCCGCTGGGGTCGCCTGTTCGATGGCATCCGCTAAACCCGCCAAGCCGACCGCGCCGCCCGAACCCGACCTGGCCGAGCTGGCCGAGCGCCTCGGCCACGGCTTCGCCGAGCCCGGACTGCTGGCCCAGGCCCTGACCCATTCCAGCCGCGCCGGCAGCGCCGCGCAGTCCTACGAGCGCATGGAGTTCCTGGGCGACCGCGTGCTCGGCTGCCTGGTCGCCGAGCTGCTCTACCGGCGTTTCCCGGCGGAGAACGAGGGCGCGCTCGGCAAGCGCTTCGCCGCGCTGGTGCGCCGCGAGACCTTGGCCGAGGTGGCCGGGCCCGCCGGCCTGGATCTCGGCCCCTACCTGCGCCTGTCGCGCGGCGAGGAGGACTCCGGCGGGCGCCAGAACCCGGCTACCCTGGCCGATGCCTGCGAGGCGGTGATCGCCGCGCTCTACCTGGACGGCGGACTGGCAGCGGCGCGCCGTCTGGTCGACCCGATCTGGGCGCCGCTGCTGGAGGCCGACCTGACGCCGCCGCAGGACGCCAAGACCCGCCTGCAGGAGTGGGCGCAGGGGCAGGGGCTGCCACTGCCGGTCTACAAGGAGGTGGGGCGCAGCGGCCCCGACCATGCGCCGCTGTTCACCCTGCGCGTGGCCCTGGCCGACGGCCGCGGCGCCGAGGCCGAGGGGCGGTCCAAGCGGGCCGCCGAGCAGGCCGCGGCCGAGGCGCTGCTGACCCGGCTGACGGAGGAGGAACGATGAACCGGAGCCTCAACCAGGGCCAGAGCCGCTGTGGCGTGGTGGCCTTGGTCGGCGCGACCAACGCGGGCAAGTCGACGCTGCTCAACCGGGCGGTCGGTAGCAAGGTCTCGATCGTCACCCACAAGGTGCAGACCACCCGCACCCGCGTGCGCGGCATCGCGCTGCAGGACCGCGCGCAGCTCATCTTCGTCGACACGCCGGGCATCTTCGCGCCGCGCGACCGGCTGCAGCGCGCGATGGTGGCGGCCGCCTGGAACGCCGTGCAGGACGCCGATCTGGTGGTCTTCCTCTACGACGCCCAGCGCCGCGCGCCCGACGAGGCGGCCGAGGCGATCGTGCGCGGCCTGGCCAAGAAGGCGCGGCGCCTGGTGCTGGCGCTCAACAAGGTCGACGCGGTGCCGCGCGAGACGCTGCTGGGTCTGGCCGGGGCCTTCAACGAGATGGCCCAGTTCGAGCGCACCTTCATGATCTCGGCGCTGACCGGCGACGGCGTCGAAGACCTGCTGGCCTACCTCGCCGCCGAGGCGCCGGAGGGGCCCTGGCTCTACCCGGCCGACCAGGCCTCCGACCTGCCGCTGCGCCTGCTGGCGGCGGAGGTTACCCGCGAGAAGCTGTTCCTCAACCTGCACCAGGAGCTGCCCTACGCGCTGACCGTGGAGACCGAGGCCTGGGAGGAGTTCACCGACGGCTCCGTCAAGATCGACCAGACCATCTACCTGCAGCGCGAGGCGCAGAAGCGCATCGCCATCGGCGCCGGCGGGCGCAGCATCCGCAAGGTGCGCGAGCAGGCCCAGGCGGAGCTGCAGGCGCTGCTCGAGCGGCCGGTCCACCTCTATCTCTTCGTCAAGGTGCGCGAGCGCTGGATCGACGACCCCGAGCGCTACCGCGACTGGGGCCTCGACTGGCAGGCCTGACCCCTCGCTGACCGGCGGTGGCGGGCCTATCTTCATCGCCATGCTCGAATGGACCGACGACGCGATCGTGCTGGAGGCCCGTCCGCACGGCGAGAGCGGGGCGGTGGTCTCGCTGCTGACCGAGCGGCATGGCCGCCACGCCGGCTTCGTGCGCGGCGGCCAGGGCCGGCAGATGCGCCCGGTGCTGCAGCCGGGCAACGCGGTGCGCGCCACCTGGAACGCGCGCCTGGCCGAGCACATGGGCAACCTCAGCCTGGAGTTGACCGGCGCCCATGCCGCGGCGGTGCTTGACGACCGCGCCCGCCTGGCCGCCCTGGCCGCGGCCACGGCCGTGTGCGACCGCGCGCTGCCGGAGCGCGAGCCCCATCCGGCCAGCTACCACGGCCTGCTCGCGCTGATCGACGCGCTGTCCGGCGACCACTGGCCGGAGGCCTACGTCCAGTGGGAGCTGCTGCTGCTGAAGGACCTGGGCTACGGCCTGGACCTGGAGCGCTGCGCGGCGGGCGGCGCCAACGACCAGCTCGCCTACGTCTCGCCGCGCACCGGCCGCGCCGTCTCGCTGGCGGCGGCCGAGCCCTACCTCGACCGCCTGCTGCCGCTGCCCGGCTTCCTGATCGGGCGGGGCGGCGGCGGGCCGCAGGAGGTGGCCGCGGGCCTGCGGCTGACGGCGCATTTTCTCGCGCGGAACGTGTTTCATCCCCAGGACCGCGACCTGCCGTCGGCACGTAAACGATTTAGCGAGGCGATGGCGGCGCAGGGCCCTTGACCGCCGCGGGAGGCCGGGGCAAACCAAGCCCTCCTGTCATCGACCTGAAACACGCCCATGCCCGCAAGTTCCCCGGCCGCGCCCCCGGCTGAGTCACCGGCCGCGCCTGGACCGGCCGCCGCTGGCGCTCCCGCTCCCGCTGCCGCGCCGCGCCATGTCGTGGTGGTGGGCGCGGGCATCGTCGGGGTCTGCTGCGCGCGGGCGCTGCAGCGCGACGGCCACCGGGTGACGCTGCTCGATCGCGGTCCGCCGGGCGAGGGCGCGTCCTTCGGCAACGCCGCGGTGCTGGCGACCGGGTCGGTCGTGCCGGTCGCCACGCCGGGCATCTGGCGCCAGGTGCCGCGGATGCTGCGCGATCCCCTGGGGCCGCTGGCGCTGCGCTGGGGCTACCTGCCGCGGCTCGCGCCCTGGCTGCTGCGCTTCCTGGCGGCCAGCGCGCCGGCGCGGGTGGAGGCCATCTCCGGCGCGTTGCAGGCGCTGCTCGACGGCGCCATCCCGGCCTACGAGACGCTGTTGGGTCCGGCCGAGGCCGGCGCGCTGCTGCGCCGGCGCGGCTGGCTCGGCGCCTTCACGACCCGGCCGGGGCTGGAGGGCTACCGCGCCGCCGTCGCGCTACAACGCCGCCGCGGCATCGAGGTCGGCGAGGTCTCCCCCGGCGAGCTGCGCCGGCTCGAGCCGGCGCTGACCCGCGACCTGGCCGGCGGCTTCTACTACCCCGAGGTCGGTCACACCCTGGACCCCTACCGCCTGGTACTGAGCCTGGCCGAGGCGGTGCGGCGGGCCGGCGGGCGCGTGCTGCGCCGCGACGTTACCGGCTTCACCCTGGGCAGCGCCGGGGTCGAGGCGGTGGAGACCACGGAGGACAGCCTGGCCTGCGACGCCGTGGTGGTGGCGGCCGGCGCCTGGTCCAAGGAGCTGGCGCGGCGCCTGGGCGCGCGGGTGCCGCTCGACACCGAGCGCGGCTACCACCTGAGCCTGCCGGCGCCCGCCCTGGAGCTCGGCCGGCCGGTCTTCTCCGGCGAGTTCGGGCTGGTCTGCACGCCCCTGGCCGAGGGGCTGCGTGTCGCCGGCACGGTGGAGCTGGGCGGCCTCGCCGCCGCGCCCGACTGGCGGCGCGCCGAGGTGCTGGCCGCGCGCGGCCGGCGGCTGCTGCCCGAGCTGGAGACCGCCGGGGCCAGCCGCTGGATGGGGCTGCGGCCCTCGCTGCCGGACTCGCTTCCGGTGCTGGGCCCGGCGCCGGCGGCGGGCAACGCGATCCTGGCCTTCGGCCACGGCCACCTGGGGCTGACGCTGGGCGCGCGCAGCGGCGCGTTGGTCAGCGACCTGCTGGCCGGACGCCGCCCGGCGATCGACCTCGCCCCTTTCGCGCCGACCCGCTTCTGATCCCGCGCCCAGGAAAGGGCGCCGGCCGCCACTCCGGTTGACAGGGGGCCACCCTCGCGGTCTAACCGTGGGCGCATTTTCGAGCGGGGGTTCGCGCAGATGTTCGACAAGATCCTGATCGCCAACCGGGGCGAGATCGCCTGCCGCATCATCAAGACCTGCAAGCGCCTGGGCATCGCCACGGTCGCGGTCTACTCCGACGCCGATGCCGAGGGGCTGCACGTGCGCATGGCCGACGAGGCGGTGCACATCGGCGGGGCGGCGGCGGCGGAGAGCTATCTGCAGGCCGAGCGGATCATCCAGGCGGCCAAGGATACCGGCGCCCAGGCGATCCATCCCGGTTTCGGCTTCCTGTCGGAGAAGGCGGACTTCGTCACCGCGCTGGACGCCGCCGGGCTGGTCTTCATCGGCCCGCCGGCCGGCGCCATCGCCGCCATGGGCGACAAGATCGAGTCCAAGCGCCTGGCCGCCGAGGCCGGGGTCAGCACCGTGCCCGGCTTCATGGGCATCATCGAGTCCGGCGAGCAGGCGGTCGAGATCGCGCGCGACATCGGCTACCCCGTGATGCTGAAGGCCTCGGCCGGCGGCGGCGGCAAGGGCATGCGCATCGCGCGCAGCGACCAGGAGGTGGTCGACGGCTTCCGCGGCGCCCAGAACGAGGCGCGCGCCAGCTTCGGCGACGACCGCGTCTTCATCGAGAAGTTCGTCGAGGAGCCGCGCCACATCGAGATCCAGGTGCTGGCCGACGGGCAGGGCAACACGCTTTATCTCGGCGAGCGCGAATGCTCGATCCAGCGCCGCCACCAGAAAGTCATCGAGGAGGCGCCGAGCCCCTTCCTCGACCCGGAGACCCGCCAGCGCATGGGCGAGCAGGCCGTCGCCCTGGCCAAGGCGGTCAGCTACACCAGTGCGGGCACGGTGGAGTTCATCGTCGACAAGGACCGCAACTTCTACTTCCTGGAGATGAACACCCGCCTGCAGGTCGAGCATCCGGTGACCGAGATGATCACCGGCCTGGACCTGGTCGAGTGGATGATCCGCGTCGCCGCCGGGCAGACGCTGGACTTCGGGCAGGAGGAGGTGCGGCTCGACGGCTGGGCCATCGAGGCGCGGGTCTATGCCGAGGACCCGCTGCGCAGCTTCCTGCCCTCGATCGGGCGGCTCGTGCAGTACCGCGCGCCGGCCGAGAGCCGGGCGGTGCGGGTCGACACCGGCGTTGGCGAGGGCTCCGAGATCAGCATGTTCTACGACCCCATGATCGCCAAGCTGGCGACCTGGGGCGAGACCCGCGAGGCGGCGATCGCGGAGATGCGCCGCGCGCTCGACGCCTTCTACATTCGCGGCGTCAACCACAACATTCCCTTCCTGGCCGCGGTCATGGCCGCCGAGCGCTTCCAGGCCGGCCGGCTGACCACCAACTACATCGCCGAGGAGTATCCCGACGGCTTCCACGGCCGCGAGCTGCCGGCCGCCCAGCGCGACCGCCTGGTGGCGGTGGCCGCGGTGCTGCAGCTCCGTGCCGAGCAGCGCAACGCCGGCATCGCCGCGCCCGAGCACCGGGGCCCGCCGCGCGATGCGGAGCTGGCGCCGCTGGAGCGGGTGGTGATGGTCGGCCGCGAGCCGCACCGCGCGGTGATCACGCCGGCGGGCAGCGCCTTCTCGGTCGAGTTCGACGGCGGCACCCACCTGATCGAGAGCGCCTGGCGCCCCGGGGCGCCGCTGTTCGAGGGGGAGCTGGACGGCCGCCCGATCACCGTGCAGGTCGACGCCGCCGGCCCGCGCTGGCAGCTCACCCACGACGGCGCCACGGTCGACGTGCTGGTGCTGCGCCCGCGCCTGGCCGAGCTGGCTGCGCTGATGCCGGTCAAGGTGGCGCCGGACATGAGCCGCTTCCTGCTCTCGCCGATGCCCGGCCTGCTGGTCTCCCTGGCGGTCGAGGAGGGCCAGGAGATCAAGGCCGGCGAGGAGCTGGCGGTGGTCGAGGCCATGAAGATGGAGAACGTGCTGCGCGCCGAGCGCGACGGCACGGTCTCCAAGCTGCACGCCGCGCCCGGCGACAGCCTGTCGGTCGACCAGGCCATCATCGAGTTCCACTGAGCGGCGGGTCGCGCGCGAGGCATGGAACAGCTCGATCCGCCCGACCCGCGCGTCTGGGACGAACGGCGGCTCTGGTTCGAGCGGCGCCAGGCCGAGGCCGGCCGCCTGGGCGCCGGGCGCCTGTCGGAGCAGGCGACCGCGCTGCTGATCGACCTGCAGGCCTGCTTCTGCGCCGGCGCCTGGGCCGCCGTGGTGATCCTGGCCGCGACCATCGTCGACAGCCAGGTCGAGGTCTCCAAGGAGCGGCGCGCGGCGCCGTCGGAGGAGCTGCGCTGGCTGCGCAGCCTGCGCAACCGCCTGGTTCACGAGGACCGCAGCAACCCGGCGCTGACCATCGAGGATCAGTGGACCCAGCGCCGCGAATGGGAGCGCGCGGCCAAGCGCGCCGTTGATCTGGTGTTCGCCGCCCTCTATCCGGGTGGCCGCACCGCTTTCGCCTGACCCAGCTCTCGGGAGGAGTCTCAGCCATGATCGACCTGTCCGGTCGCGTCGCCCTCGTCACCGGCGCCAGCCGCGGCATCGGCGAAGCCGCCGCGCGGCGCCTCGCACAGGCCGGCGCCGCCGTCGCGCTGACCGCGCGCAGCGGCGCGGCGGTCCAGGCCGTCGCCGGCGAGATCAATGCGGCCGGCGGGCGGGCTGCCGCCTTCACCTGCGACGTGGCCGACTTCGCCCAGGTCGACGCCACCGTCGCGGCGGTCGAGAGCGAGCTCGGCCCGGTCGACATCCTGGTCAACAACGCCGGCATTCTGGAGCCGATCGGGGCGCTGCACGAGGTCGAGCCCGAGGCGGTGATGACCACGCTGCGCATCAACATCGGCGGCGCTGCGGCCTGCGCCCATGCCGTGCTGCCGGGCATGCTGGCGCGCGGGCGCGGCAGCATCGTCAACATTTCCTCCGGCGCCGCGCACAGCCCTCTGGAGGGCTGGACCGCCTACTGCACCAGCAAGGCCGGTCTCTACATGCTGACCCGCTGCCTGGCGCACGCGTATGCCGAGCGGGGCCTGCGCGTCTACGGCTTCGGGCCCGGCGTGGTGGACACCGAGATGCAGGGCACCATCCGCGCCTCCGGCGTCGGACCGGTGGCCAAGCTCAAGCGCTCCGACTTGGCGCCGACCGCCCGCCCGGCCGAGGTGATCGCCTGGCTCTGCTCGGACGCGGCGGCCGACCTGGCGGGCGAGGAGCTGTCGATCCGTGATCCCGAGCTGCTCAAGCGGGTCGGCCTGGAGGCGGCATGACCCCCGCCGGCCCCGGCGAGGTGCGCCTGCACGTCCTGGTCTCGGGCCGGGTGCAGGGCGTCTGGTTCCGCGCCTGGACCCAGCAGGAGGCCGAGCGGCGCGGCCTGTCGGGCTGGGTGCGCAACCTTTCCGACGGCCGGGTCGAGGCCGTCTTCGCCGGCCCGCGCGACCGGGTCGAGGAGATGGTCGCGGCCTGCCGCGAGGGGCCGCCGCTGGCCCGGGTCGAGGATGTCACCGTCGCGGAGCATCACGGTCCGCTGGAGCCGGGCTTCCAGACCCGGCCGACCGCCTGAGGCGCTGCGCGCGGATGATCACCTTCGGCGAGATCGAACCGGGCCGCTTCTACACCCCGCGGCGCGGCGCCTACGCCCTGATCCTGGCGGCGCCCGCGCGCCTGCTGGTGATCGAGCAGCGCGGCGAGCTCATCCTGCCCGGCGGCGGCCTCGATCCCGGCGAGAGCGAGGAGCAGGCGCTGGTGCGCGAGCTGCGGGAGGAGACCGGGCACGCCGTGGAGGTCGGCGCGCGCCTGGGCGCGGCGCGGGAGTTCGCCTTCGAGCCCGACTACGACAGCCATTTCGAGAAGCTCTGCGCCTTCTTCCTGGCGCGCCTCGGCGAGCGGGTGGCCGCGCCGATCGAGGAGGATCACGCCATGGTCTGGCTGCCCCCGGCCGAGGCCGCGCATCGCCTGTCCAAGGGCTCCCAGCGCTGGGCCGTGGAGCGGGCGATGGCGGCGTCCTGACGCCGCGCCGCGAGCGCGACGCCCGGGCCGCGTGACCCGCCTTGGCGAGTCGCCGGGGCGGACGACGTCCCTCGGCGGTTGGCTACAGCGCCTTGGCGCCGCGCAGGAAGAGGTCGGTGGCCAGCTTGGCGTAGCCTTCGCGGGTCAGGCTGCCGCCGGGCTTGAACCAGGTGTAGTGCCAGTTGAGCATGCCGAGCAGGGACATGGTCACCGGCTTAGCCAGGGCCGGGGCGTCGAGGTCCGGGTTGAGCCCGGTCAGCGTCTCGGTGAAGACGGCGACGATGCGGCGCTCCATGCGGCGGATGGTCTCGCGTTTGTCCGGGTCCAGGCTGCCCATCTCGTTCAGCAGCACCTTGTGCTTGGCGTCGGCGTCGGCATAGCCTTGCATGAGCCCTTCGGTCAGGCGGTAGAGCCGCGTCTCGGGATCGGGCTCGGCGGCGGCGATCTCCTCCACCGTCTCCAGCAGAAAGCGGATGTGGCTGTCGAGGATGTCGAACAGCAGCGCGTCCTTGCCGTCGTAGTAGTGGTAGAGCGCCGCCTTGGAGGCGCCGCAGGCCGTTGAGATGGCGTTCATCGAGGTGCGCGCGAAGCCCTTCGCGGCGAAGAGCTCCGCGGCGCGGTCGAGAATGGCGTCGCGCTTGTCGTCGTACTCGGCTGCCCGGACCCTGGCCACGCGCTACTCCTTGGGACGCAGGTCGACGACGCGCTTGGCCTTGCCGACCGAACGCTCGACCTCGCCGGGGTCCATCACCCGCACCGCGCAGCTCACGCCGATGTTCGACTTGATGTGGTGGACCAGCTCCTTGGCGGCGGCGTCGCGGGCCTCGCCGCGGCAGGCCTCGCGGGCCTCCACCAGCACCGTCATGCGGTCCATGCGGCCGTCGCGGTTGAGCTCGATCTGATAGTGCGGCGCCAGCCCGCCGGTCTGCAGGATCATCTCCTCGACCTGGGTCGGGAAGACGTTGACGCCGCGCAGGATGATCATGTCGTCGGAGCGGCCGGTGATCTTCTCCATGCGGCGCAGGCTGCGCGCCGTGCCGGGCAGCAGGCGGGTCAGGTCGCGCGTGCGGTAGCGCACGATCGGCAGCGCCTCCTTGCTCAGCGAGGTGAAGACCAGCTCGCCCATCTCGCCGTCCGGCAGCACCTCGCCGGTCACCGGGTCGATGATCTCGGGATAGAAGTGGTCCTCCCAGATGTGCAGGCCGTCCTTGGTCTCGACGCACTCGTTGGCGACGCCGGGGCCCATCACCTCTGACAGGCCGTAGATGTCGACCGCGTGCATGTCGAAGCGCGCCTCGATCTCGCGGCGCATCTTCTCGGTCCAGGGCTCGGCGCCGAAGATGCCGACCTGCAGGGAGCAGAGCCGGGGGTCGAGGCCGCGCCGGTCGAACTCGTCGAGGATCGAGAGCATGTAGGAGGGCGTGACCATGATGATGCGCGGCTTGAAGTCCTCGATCAGCGAGACCTGCCGCTCGGTCATGCCGCCGGAGATCGGCACCACGGTGCAGCCCAGCTTCTCGGCGCCGTAGTGGGCGCCGAGGCCGCCGGTGAACAGGCCGTAGCCGTAGGAGACGTGGACGATGTCGCCGGGCCGCCCGCCGGAGGCCCGGATCGAGCGCGCCATCACGCTCGCCCAGACCTCCAGGTCGTGCTTGGTGTAGCCGACCACCGTCGGCTTGCCGGTGGTGCCCGAGGAGGCGTGGAGCCGCGCGACCTGGTCGCGCGGCACCGCGAAGAGACCGAAGGGGTAGTTGTCCCGGAGGTCCGCCTTGGTGGTGAAGGGGAACTTCGCCAGGTCCGCGAGGGACGTCAGGTCGTCGGGGTGGACCCCGGCGGCCTCGAAGGCTTGGCGATAGTGCGGCACGTTGTCGTAGGCGTGACGCAGGCTCCACTTCAGGCGCTCGAGCTGCAGCGCCGCGATCTCGTCGCGCGAGGCGATCTCGATCGGGTCGAGCAGCTCCTTGGCTGGCGTCAGGTCCTCCATGGCGTCGGTCTCCAGGTTTCCTCGGTCGTCTCTTATCGTTGGCGGGTCATGCGGCTTCGAGCAGGGCGGCGATGCCCTGGCCGACGCCGATGCACATGGTCACGAGCGCCCGCTTGGCCTGGCGCTCGCGCAGCTCCAGCGCCGCCGTCAGGGCCAGGCGCGCGCCGGACATGCCGAGCGGGTGGCCCAGCGCGATGGCGCCGCCGTTGGGGTTCACCTGCTCGGCGTCGTCGGGCAGGCCGAGCTGGCGCAGCACGGCCAGCGCCTGGGCGGCGAAGGCCTCGTTCAGCTCGATGACGTCAATGTCCGTCAGCGCGGTGCCGGTACGCTCCAGCAGCTTCTGGCTGGCCGGCGCGGGGCCGATGCCCATGACGCGCGGCGGCACGCCGGCGGTCGCCATGGCGCCGACCCGCGCCAGGGGCGTCAGGCCGTAGCGCTTGACCGCCGCCTCGGAGGCGATCAGCAGCGCGGCGGCGCCGTCGTTGACGCCGGAGGCGTTGCCGGCGGTCACCGTGCCGCCCTTGCGGAAGGGCGTGGGCAGCCCGGCCAGCTTCTCCAGGGTGGTGTCGCGCGGATGCTCGTCGCGCTCGACCACCAGGGGGTCGCCCTTGCGCTGGGGAATCTCGACCGCGACGATCTCCCGGCCCAGCCGGCCGCTGTCCTGCGCGGCGCGGGCGCGTTGCTGGCTGCGCAGCGCGAAGGCGTCCTGGTCGGCGCGGCTGATCTGGTAGTCCTCGGCCACGTTCTCGGCCGTCTCCGGCATGGAGTCGATACCGTGCTCGGCCTTCATCTTCGGATTGACGAAGCGCCAGCCGATGGTGGTGTCGTGGATCTCGGCGGCGCGTGAGAAGGCGCTGTTGGCCTTGGGCATGACGAAGGGCGCGCGGCTCATCGACTCGACGCCGCCGGCGATCACCAGATCGGCCTCGCCGGCCTTGATCGCGCGCGCCGCGGTGCCGACCGCGTCCAGGCCGGAGCCGCAGAGGCGGTTGACCGTGCTGCCCGGCACTTCGACCGGCAGGTCGGCCAGCAGCGCGGCCATGCGCGCGACGTTGCGGTTGTCCTCGCCGGCCTGGTTGGCGCAGCCCAGGATCACTTCGTCCAGCGCGCCCCAGTCGACGCCGGGGTTACGCGCGGTCAGCGCGCGCAGGACGTGGGCGGCGAGGTCGTCTGCGCGGACCGGGGCCAGCGCCCCGCCGTAGCGCCCGACCGGCGTGCGCAGTCCGTCGCAGATAAAGGCTTCGGTCATTCGACTTGTCCCTCCTCGGGTATCAGCGTGCCTTGGATGGTGCGGGAGTGACCGCGGAACTCGGCGATCAGCGTGCCCGCCTGGTTGGTCACGCGAATATCGTAGATCCCGCTGCGCCCGGCCAGGGTGCGTTCGGCCGCGACCGCGCTCAGGCGGTCGCCCAGCCGCGCCGGGGTCAGGAAGGAGATGGCGCAGTGCTGCGCCACCGTGACCTTGTTGTAGGCGTTGCAGGCATAGGCGAAGGCGGTGTCGGCCAAGGCGAAGATCAGGCCGCCGTGGCAGATGGCGTGGCCGTTGATCATCCGTTCGTCGACCGTCATGGCGACCGTCGCCGTGCCGGGGCCGACCGCCTCCACCGCCATACCGAGGTGGCGGGCGGCCTGGTCCTTGGCGAACATCGCCTCGGCGCAGCCTTCCGCCAGGGCCTGGGGGTCGTGCGGGGTGTCGCGCGTGGTGTCGAGCGGGCGGTCGGGCTCAGGCATGGAAGCGGCCTCCGGACAGGGCCAGGCGGCGCAGCCGCGGGCTGGCGCGGTAGCGGTCGTCGCCGTAGACGGCGGTCAGGTTGTCGAGGACGGCGACCAGCAGATCGGCGCCCAGGCGGTCGGCCCAGGCGAGCGGTCCCAGCGGGTAGTTGACGCCCTTGGTCATGGCGGTGTCGATGCCGGCGGCGTCGGCGATGCCGTGATGCAACGCCTCGGCCGCCTCGTTGGCCAGCATGGCGACGGTGCGCAGGACGATCAGGCCGGGCGCGTCGTCGAGTCGCGTCACCGCGAAGCCGGCCGCCTGCAGCAGACCCACCGCCTCGTCCAGGGTGGCGGCGGTGCAGCCGTCGCTGGCGGCGACCGCGATGCGCGGCGCGCTGGCGTAGTCCAGGCAGAGGTCGAAGAGCACCACGGAGCAGCCGTACTCGGCGGCGACCTCGGTGGCCAGCCAGCCGTCGGAGGGCCGCAGCAGGCCGCCCGAGGGCAGGCGCAGCTCGCCCAGCCCCTCCGCCTCGCGCAGCGCGATCCCGGTCTGGTGCAGGCGCTCGACCAGGCCCTCGGCATGGCCCAGGCCGCCGGCCAGCACGACGCCGTCGGGACAGGGACGGGGGGCTTCGGTGGCGATTTCCGCCGGCGTCTGCGCGGCGTGGTCGTAGAAGCCCCGGCCGGTCTTGCGGCCCAGGCGCCCGGCCTCGACCAGGGCGAGCTGCAGCCGCGAGGGGCGGTAGCGCGGGTCCTGGAAGTAGGCGTCGAAGACCGCCTGGGTCACCGCGCTGTTGACGTCCTGGCCGATCAGGTCGGTCAGCTCCAGCGGCCCCATGCGGAAGCCGCCGGCCTCGCGCAGCACGGCGTCGAGGCTGGCCGCGTCGCAGGCCTGTTCCTCCAGCAGGCGCAGGGCCTCGGCGTAGAACGGGCGGGCGACGCGGTTGACGATGAAGCCGGGGGTCGAGCGGGCGTGCACCGGCGCCTTGCCCCAGGCCGCCGCCGTGGCGAAGACCGTCTCGGCCACCTGCGGGTCGGTCAGCAGGCCGGAGACCACCTCGACGAGCTGCATCACCGGCGCCGGGTTGAAGAAGTGCAGGCCGACCACGCGCCCCGGCGCGGCGAGCCCGCGGGCGATGGCGTCGATTGACAGGGAGGAGGTGTTGGTGGCGAGGATCGCCTCGGTCCCGCAGGCCTCCTCCAGCTCGGCGAAGACCTCGCGCTTGACCTCCAGGCGCTCGGCCACGGCCTCCACGACCAGGCCGCAGCCGGCGAGGTCGGCCGGGCTGTCGGCGCGGCTAAGGCGGCCGATCGCGGCCTCGGCCTCGCTGGCGCTGATACGGCCCTTGTCGGCGCTGCGCGTCAGGCGCTTGGCGATGCCGTCGATGGCCGCGTCGACGGCACCGTCGGCGCGGTCGAACAGCCGCACGGGATGGCCGGCGCGGGCGGCGACCTGGGCAATGCCGGCGCCCATGGCCCCGGCGCCGACGACGCCGACCGGAGTCTTCACGGGAAGCGTGGGCATGGCCGGTTAGCGCCCCTGGAACGCGGGTTTGCGCTTGCCCAGGAAGGCGGCGACCCCCTCGCGATAGTCGTCGGTGCGGCCGGCCGCGCGCTGCAGGTCGCGCTCCAGGTCGAGCTGGGCGTCGAGGCTGTTGGTCGCCGCCGCCTGGATCGCCTGCTTGGTCAGCGCCAGTCCGCGGGTCGGCGCCTCGGCGAAGCCGGCGGCCAGAGCCTCGGCCTCCTCGATCAGCCGGTCGTCGTCCACCGCCTGCCAGATCAGGCCCCAGTCGGCCGCCTGCTCGGCGCTCAGCGGCGCGCCGGTCAGCGCCAGCGCCTTGGCGCGGGCCTCGCCCAGCAGGCGCGGCAGGGACCAGGTGCCGCCGCTGTCGGGCACCAGGCCGATCTTGGCGAAGGCCTGGATGAACTTGGCCGAGCGGGCCGCCAGCACGATGTCGCAGGCCAGCGCCACGTTGGCGCCGGCGCCGGCGGCGACGCCGTTGACGGCGCAGATCACCGGCATCTCCAGCGCGCGGAGGCGGCGCACCAGCGGATTGTAGAGCCGGTCCAGCGTGACGCCGAGGTCGGGCTGCTCGCCCGTCGGGAAGCTGCGGTCGCTCAGGTCCTGCCCGGCGCAGAAGCCGCGCCCGGCGCCGGTCAGCAGCAGCGCCCGCTGGCCCTCGTCGCGGGCACGGTCCAGCGCGTCGGCCAGGCGCTGGTGCATCTCCTCGGTGAAGGCGTTGAGCTTGTCCGGGCGGTTGAGGGTGACGAGGGCGTAGCCGTCCTTCGCCTCGTAGAGCACGCTGTCCATCGGCGGAAATCTCCTCCCGAAGCGCCCCGCTTTGCCGGCCGCATGCGGAGCCGTTCTCGACGGTGGAAGTCGGTCGGCGCGACTTCGCTCTTGAAATGACCGACCGGTCGGTCAATTAATATTCAGCGTCGCCCGCCACTCTGTCAACGCGGTCTCGACAGGATCTCTCGGGGGGTCCGGGCGAGGCGCCGCGACGGGCCGGCGGGCGCCGGGCGAGCGGCGGGAGCCAACCCGCGCCGCCGCGAGCCGCGGACCACCGAGGCAGATCACGGGAGGAGGCCGCATGGCCGAGTTCTTCGCCGCCCATCGCGAGACCCTGGACAAGGCGCTCGAGGCGATCACAACGCGCGGCTATTGGTCGCCCTATCCGGAGATGCCGAGCGGCAAGCTCTACGGCGAGACCGCCAAGGCGGAGGGCGAGGCGGCCTTCAAGGCGGCCTTGGGCACGCGCTTCGCGCTCGACCAGCCGGGCGACGGGCGCTGGATCGGCGCCGAGGTCAGCCCCTACGGCTTCGCGCTGGAGATCAGCTATCCGGCCGCCGGCGTGGACCAGCTCGTCGCCGCCTCTGAGACGGCGCGCGCGCGCTGGGCCGCCGCCTCGCTCGAGGCGCGCACCGGCGTCGCGCTCGAGGTGCTCAGCCGGCTCAACGCCCGCAGCTTCGAGATGGCGCACGCGGTGATGCACACCAGCGGCCAGGCCTTCATGATGGCCTTTCAGGCCGGCGGGCCGCACGCCCAGGACCGCGGGTTGGAAGCGGTCGCCTACGCCTACGACGAGCTGCGCAAGATTCCCGGCGCGGTGCTGTGGGAGAAGCCCCAGGGCAAGAACCCGCCGCAGCAGCTCGACAAGGAGTTCCGCATCGTCCCGCGCGGCGTCGCGCTGGTGGTCGGCTGCTCGACCTTCCCGACCTGGAACAGCTACTCCGGCTACTTCGCCAGCCTGGTCACCGGCAACTCGGTGATCGTCAAGCCGCATCCCGGCGCGGTGCTGCCGCTGGCCTTGACCGTGCGGATCACCCGCGAGGTGCTGGCCGAGGCGGGCTTCGACCCCAACGTGGCGCTGCTCGCCGTCGATACGCCCGAGGCGCCGATCACCAAGGAGCTGGCGCAGCGGCCCGAGGTCGGCATCATCGACTACACCGGCGGACCGGGCTTCGGTCGCTGGCTGGAGGAGAACGCCGGCGGCAAGCAGCTCTTCACCGAGCAGGCGGGCGTGAACCCCGTGGTCGTCGAGTCCACCGACAACTTCAAGGGGCTGTGCGGCAACCTGGCCTTCTCGCTGTCGCTCTACACCGGGCAGATGTGCACGGCGCCGCAGAACATCTTCGTGCCGGCCGACGGCATCGCGACCGACCAGGGGCACAAGTCGTTCGACGAGGTCTGCCAGGGTCTGGCGACGGCGCTGGACAAGCTGCTCGGCGATCCCGAACGCGCGGCCGCGGTGCTCGGCGCGGTGCAGAACCCGGCCACCCTGGAGCGGGTCGCCGCGGCCCGCGCCCTCGGCACGGTGGTGCACGACTCGACGAGTCCCGCCCACCCGGAGTTCGAGGGCGCGCGGATGGCCACGCCGCTGGTGCTGAAGGTGGACGAGGAGGCGGGCGCGGCCTACGGCCAGGAGTGCTTCGGCCCGGTGTCCTTCGTGATCGCCATGCCCGACGCCGAGGTCGCCCTGGCGCGCGCCGCCGAGCTGGTCAAGACCAAGGGGGCGATCACCGCCGCGGTGCACGCGACCGACGCCGGCTTCCTGGCCAAGGCCGAGGCGGCCTTCGCCGCCGCCGGCGTGTCGCTGTCGGAGAACCTGACGGGGCAGATTCTGGTCAACCAGTCGGCCGCTTTCAGCGACTATCATGTCAGCGGCGCCAACCCGGCGGGCAACGCTTGCCTGACCGACGCGGCCTTCGTCGCCAACCGCTTCCGGGTGGTGGCGGTGCGGCGCCCGCACGCCGCCTGACTCGGCTCCGGCGCTGGAGAGGGAGCTCGCGCAGCCATGGCGCAGATCTACGCCTTCGAGGGCCTGGTGCCCGTGGTCGACCCGAGTGCCTTCGTGCATCCCACGGCGGTGCTGATCGGCGACGTGATCGTCGGGCCGGAGTGCTACGTGGGGCCGGGCGCCTCGCTGCGCGGCGACATGGGCCGCATCGTCATGGAGCGCGGCTCCAACCTGCAGGACAACTGCACCCTCCACTGCTTCCCGCAACTGGACACGGTGATCGGGGAGGACGGCCATATCGGCCACGGCGCCGTGCTGCACGGCTGCCGCATCGAGCGGAACGCGCTGGTCGGCATGAATGCCGTGGTGATGGACGGCGCGGTGGTGGGCGAGGCGGCCTTCGTCGCGGCCATGGCCTTCGTCAAGGCCGGCTTCGAGGTGCCCGCGCGCAGCCTGGCCGGCGGCATTCCGGCGAAGGTGCTGCGCCAGCTCACCGACGAGGAAATCGCCTGGAAGAGCGAGGGGACCCGCGAGTACCAGGACCTGGCGGTGCGCTGCCGGCGCGCGCTGACGCCGGCGGTCCCGCTGTCGGAACCGGAGCCCGAGCGGCCCCGGGTGGCCTCGAGCGGCCTGGCGCCGCTCAAGCAGACGCGCAAGGCCGGCGCGTCGTGACCTGACGGCCCGACCGCTCCGTAAAGAAGGGCGGCTGGTCAAACAAAAACGCGCAGCGCCGACCACGGCCTGCCGGAATAGGGAGTGAAAGCATCATGTCTCTGACCAAACTGCTCAAGCGGCCCAAGCTGCTCAAGGGAACCGCCGCCGCGGCCGCCGTCGTGGCGCTGTCGGCTGGCTGGACCGCGGGCGAGGCGGCGGCCCAGATCAAGATCGGCTCGGTGCTCTCGATCACCGGCCCGGCCTCCTTCCTCGGCGACCCCGAGGACAAGACCCTGCGCATGTACGTCGAGCGCATCAACGCGGCCGGCGGCGTCAACGGCGAACCGCTCGAGCTGGTCGTCTACGACAGCGAGGGCGACGCCAACAAGGCGCGCACCCTGGCCACCCGCCTGATCGAGGACGACGAGATCGTCGCCATGGTCGGCGGCTCCACCACCGGCACCACCATGGCCATGGTGCCGCTGTTCGAGGACGCGGAGATCCCCCTGATCTCCCTGGCCGGCGGCATCGTCATCATCGACCCGGTCAAGCCTTTCGTGTTCAAGACGCCGCACACCGACCGCATGGCCTGCGAGAAGATCTTTCAGGACATGCAGGGGCGCGGCCTGACCCAGGTCGGCCTGATCAGCGGCACCGGCGGCTTCGGCAAGTCCATGCGCGGCCAGTGCCTGGACGTGGCCGGCGACTACGGCGTCGAGATCGTCGCCGACGAGACCTACGGCCCGCGCGACACCGACATGACGCCGCAGCTTACCAACATCCGCAATACCGAGGGGCTGCAGGCGGTGCTCAACGCCGGCTTCGGCCAGGGCCCGGCGATCGTCACTAAGAACTACGCCCAGCTCGGCATCGCCGCGCCGCTCTATCAGAGCCACGGCGTCGCCTCGAAGTCCTTCATCGAGCTGGCCGGCGCGGCGGCCAACGGCGTGCGCCTGCCGGCGGCGGCGCTGCTGGTGGCCGAGCAGCTACCCGACGACGACCCGCAGAAGCAGGTGGTGGTCGACTACAAGCAGGCCTTCGAGGCCGAGTGGGAGCAGCCGGTCTCGACCTTCGGCGGCCACGCCTACGACGGCCTGATGATCCTGGTCGAGGCGATGGAGCGCGCCGGCACCTCCGATCCCGCGGCGGTGCGCGACGCGATCGAGCAGACCAGCGGCTTCATGGGCACGGCCGGCGAGGTCAACATGAGCCCCGAGGACCATCTGGGCCTCGACCTGACCGCCTTCCGGATGCTCGAGATCCGTGACGGCGACTGGACCATCGTCGAGTAGGACGGCGGCACGGGGCCGCCGGCGAACCGGCGGCGGCCCCGACCGGCCCTTCGGAACAGGCAGGCGCGGGCACGCGATGGAAACCTTTCTCCAGTTCCTCTTCGGGGGGCTGACGGTCGGCGCCGTCTACGCCATCGTCGCCCTCGGCTTCACGATCATCTACAACGCCTCCGACGTGATCAATTTCGCCCAGGGCGAGTTCGTCATGCTGGGCGGCATGTGCACCGTGTTCTTCTCGCTCTGGGGGCTGCCGCTGCCGCTCGCCGCGGTGGCGGCGGTGATCGCGGCGAGCCTGGTGGGCGTGGCGCTGAACAAGCTGGCGATCGAGCCGGCGCGCGGCGCCAACGTGGTGACGCTGATCATCATCACCATCGGCGCGTCGATCTTCCTGCGCGGCCTGGCCCAGGTGGTCTTCGACAAGCAGTTCCACCGGCTGCCGAGCTTCTCCGGCGACCAGCCGATCGACGTACTGGGCGCCACGCTGACGCCGCAGTCGCTCTGGGTCATGGGCGGGACGGCCGTCATCGTGGTGGCGCTGTGGTACTTCTTCACCCGCACCACCTTCGGCAAGTCGATCCTGGCGACCAGCCACAACCGCCTGGCCGCGCGGCTGGTCGGCATCAACGTCGAGGTGGTGCTGCTCGCCTCCTTCGCGCTCTCGGCGGCGATCGGGGCGCTGGCCGGCATCCTGGTGACGCCGATCACTCTGACCTCCTTCGACGCCGGGACCATGCTGGCGCTCAAGGGCTTCGCCGCCGCCATCCTGGGCGGCATGGGCAACCCGCTGGGCGCGGTGGTCGGCGGCCTGCTGGTCGGCGCCGCCGAGGCGCTGGGCGCCGGCTACATCTCCTCCGAGTACAAGGACGCCGTCGCCTTCCTGATCATCCTCGGCGTGCTCTTCGTGATGCCCAGCGGCCTGTTCGGCCGGCGCGGCACGGAGCGGGTGTAGCGCCATGGCGAGCTGGCTGATGCAACCGCGCAGCGGCGGCCTGCTGCTGCTGGCGGCGATCATGGGCGCGGTCTACCTGGCGGCGCCGAACAACTTCTACCTGGACGTGGCGATCCAGATCGGGCTCAACGCCATGGTCGTGGTGGGGCTGAACCTGCTGATCGGCTACGCCGGACAGATCAGCCTCGGCCACGCCGGTTTCTTCGGACTGGGCGCCTACGCCTCGGCGGTGTTGCCGGCCCAGCTCGGCATCCCGCCGCTGGCCGCGCCGCTGGTCGGCATGCTGGGCGTCGGGCTGCTGGCCTTCGCGGTGGCGCGGCCGATCCTGCGCCTGAAGGGCCACTACCTGGCGATGGCCACCCTGGGGCTGGGCATCCTGGTCTACATGGTGCTGACCAACGAGTCGCAGCTCACCGGCGGGCCGGACGGCATGGTGGTGGAGAAGCTGCGGCTGTTCGGCGAGCGGATCAGCGGCAAGGACTGGTGGTACCTGATCACCAGCGTGATGCTGCTGCTTTCGGTCTGGCTGACCCTCAACCTGATCGACAGTCCGACCGGCCGCGCCCTGCGGGCGCTGCACGACAGCGAGATCGCCGCCCAGGTGGCCGGCGTCGACGTCGCCCGCTTCAAGGTGGTGGCCTTCGTCTACTCGGCCGTGCTGGCCAGCCTGGCCGGCTCCATGTCGGCGCTCTATTCCGGCTTCGTGACGCCGGACAAGGCCAGCTTCGTCCACTCCATCGAGCTGGTGACCATGGTGGTCCTCGGCGGCATGGGCTCGACCTTCGGCGGCATCCTCGGCGCGGCGGTGCTGACCTCGCTGCCGCAGTTCCTCACCGCCTTCGCCGACTACGAGCACGTGCTGCTGGGCGCCATCCTGATGGCGGCGATGATCTTCCTGCGACGCGGACTGCTGCCCTCCACCCTGGACCTGCTGAGCCGGAGGCGCCGGGCATGAGCCATCTCAAGGTCGAGGGCCTGTCGATCGACTTCGGCGGCCTGCGCGCCATCGACAAGCTGAGCTTCGAGATCGGCGCCGGGACGATCCATTCGATCATCGGGCCGAACGGCGCCGGCAAGACCACGCTGTTCAACCTCATCACCGGGGTCTACCGCCCGAGCGAGGGGCGAATCCTGCTGGACGGCGAGGAGGTGACCGGCCTGCCGCCGCACCGCCTGGCGCGCCGGGGCATGTGCCGCACCTTCCAGAACCTGCAGATCTTCGACCGCATGACGGCGGTGGAGAACGCCATGCTCGGCCGCCACCTGCACGAGTCGAAGGCGCTGCTCAGCCACCTGCTGCGCCTGCCCGGGGTGGTCGCGGAGAACCGCCGCAGCCGCGCGCGGGCGCTGGAGCTGCTGGAGCTGGTCGGCCTGGCCGAGCAGGCCGACGAGCCGGCCGGCGCGCTGCCCTACGGCGCGCTCAAGCGGCTGGAGATCGCCCGCGCCCTGGCCGGCGAGCCCAGAATCCTGCTGCTCGACGAGCCGGCGGCCGGCTGCAACGCGGTGGAGACGCGCGAGATCGACGCGCTGATCCAGAAGGTGGCGGAGCAGGGGGTGACCGTGGTCCTGGTCGAACACGACATGCACCTGGTGATGAACATCTCCAACCACATCCTGGTACTCGACTACGGCCGCAAGCTGGCCGAGGGCACGGCCGAGGCGGTGCGGCGCAATCCCGACGTGATCGCCGCCTACCTGGGCCAGCAGCCGGAGGAGGAGGTGCCGGCCCATGGCTGAGACGGAGCGGCAGCCGATGCTGCGGGTCGAGGGGCTGACCAGCCACTATGGCCGCATCCAGGCGCTCAAGGGCGTCGACCTGGAGGTGGCGGCCGGCGAGCTGGTGGCGCTGGTCGGCGGCAACGGCGCCGGCAAGACCACGCTGCTGCGCACGCTCTCGGGCGTGCAGCCGGCCAGCGGCGGGCGCGTGGTCTTCGAGGGGCAGGAGATCACCCGGCTCAAGCCCCACGCGCGGGTCAGGCTGGGCATCGCCCAGGTGCCGGAAGGCCGGCAGGTCTGGGGGCCCTTGAGCGTCGAGGACAACCTGCGCCTGGGCGCGGTGCTGCGCCGCGACCGCGAGGTTGCCCAGGACCTCGAGCGGGTCTACGGCATGTTCCCGATCCTCAAGGAGCGACGGCGCCAGGCGGCCGGCACCCTGTCCGGCGGCCAGCAGCAGATGCTGGCCATGGGCCGCGCCCTGCTGACGCGGCCGCGGCTGCTGCTGCTCGACGAGCCCTCGATGGGCCTGGCACCGATCCTGGTCGAGCAGATCCTGGCCTCGGTCGCCGCGCTCAAGCGCCAGGGCGTGACCGTCTTCCTGGTCGAGCAGAACGCCTTCGCCGCCCTCAAGATCGCTGACCGTGGCTATGTGCTGGAGACCGGCAAGGTGGTGCTGAGCGACAGCGGCGCGGCTCTGCTGGCCAACGAGCGGGTCAAGGAAGCCTATCTCGGCGTTTAGGCCGAAGGAAAGGGTGCGCCCGGCCCGCGCTTTGCGGTTGGCAAGCGCCCCGCCGGCCGCCAGACTCGGCGCCGGGCGCGGCGGCGGTCCCGACGCCGCCGCGCCCGGCAAGGACGGCGGCCCCATGGACTTTATCTTCATGCTGACCCGGCAGGACCGCACGGTGGCGGATTGCCTGGCGGTGGTCGAGGAGGTGCGCAGCCTGGGGCTGGGCCATATCGGCTTCAAGGACCTCGGCATCGACCGGGCGACGCTCGCCGCGTTGAACCGCCGGATCAAGCAGAGCGGCGCCCGCAGTTGCCTGGAGGTGGTGGCGACCGACCCGCAGGCGGTGCTGCGCTCCGCCCGCACGGCGCGGGAGATCGGGGTCGACCTGCTGCTGGGCGGGGCCGAGCCCGAGGGCGTGCTGCGCATCCTCCAGGGCTCGGGCATCGGCTACTATCCCTTCCCGGGCCGGCCCTTTGACCATCCCACGCGGCTGGGCGGCACGGCCGACCTGGTCGAGCGGCAGTGCCGCGCGCTGCTGCAGCGCGGCTGCGCCGGCGTCGACCTGCTGGCCTACCGGGCGACCGAGGCCGAGCCGCTCGACCTGGTCCGCGCGGCGCGGCGCGGGCTCGATGCGCGCCGCTCGGAGGGGGGCGGCTCGGATGAAGGCGGCCGGCGGGGCCGGCTGGTGGTCGCCGGCAGCATCGACAGCCCGGCGCGCATCCAGGCGCTGGCGGCGGCCGGGGCCGATGCCTTCACCATCGGCTCGGCCGCCTTCGAGGGCCGCTTTTCGCCGCGCAAGGGGCTTTTGCGCAGCCAACTCGCCGAGATCCTGGCGGCGGCGCGGGACTGTCCGGCACCGGCCGGCGCCGCGCGCGCGGCCACGGGCTCGGGGTGAGCGGCTTCTCCCGGCGGCCGGGCGCTCAGGACAGCGGCTTTTCCAGCATGACGACGCGCTTGCCGGGGCCGCTGTCGACCTTGGCGAGTTCGACGAAGCCGATCGCCTTGTGGAAGGCCAGGGAGACGGGGTTGGGCGGCAGCTCGTTGACCTCGCAGACGATGCGCGGCGGCCGCGGCGCCAGGGCCTCGACCGCGGCGTAGAGTCGGCGCCCGACGCCGAGGCCGCGCGCCGCCTGCGCGACCACGATGCGGTCGACGTAGGTGAAGGCGCGGTAGCGCGCGCAGAACCAGCCGTAGTTGTCGCTCTCGTGGTCGGCGCCGGGATCGACCGCGACGAGAAAGCCGAGCAGCGCCGCGCCGCGCCGGGCCACCACGGCGAGGCGCGCGACCTCCAGCAGCCGGCGGAAGCGCGCCTCCGGCAGCGCCGGGACGTGCGGCTCGGCGCCGTTGTTGAGCCGCAGCACGGCGGCCAGGTCGGCCGCGCCGAGCGGCGCGATCTCCACCCGCCCGGTCATCCCGCGCTCTCCCGTCATGGCCTCGGTTCCCTCAGGCGGCCGGTGCCCGCGGCGCCTTAGGCCGCCTGGCGCCGGCCGCGGGTCTCGGCGACCAGGTCGAGCCAGCGTTCGGCCAGGGCCTCGGCCCAGTGGCGCGCGGCGAGGTGGTGCCGGCGGATCTGCGCATCGAGGCCGTTGAGGAAGCCGGCCGGCGCCGCCTCGGCGGGCTGCGCGTAGGCCATGACCCACTGGCGCAGGATATCGACCGTGGCCTCGCAGTGGAACTGCAGGCCGTAGGCCAGGGCGCCGATGCGGAAGGCCTGGTTGGTGCAGGCCTCGCCGGTCATCAGCAGCTCGGCGCCGTCCGGCAGGTCGAAGCTGTCGCTGTGCCACTGCATCAGATGCGGCCTCGGGTCGAGGCCGCCCAGCAGCCGGTCGCGCTCGCCGGCGGCGGTGGCGCGCAGCGGGGTGAATCCCACCTCGGCCTCGGGCAGCCGCCAGCAGCGCCCGCCCCAGGCGCGCGCCATGAGCTGGGCGCCCAGGCAGATGCCCAGCACCGGCCGGCCCGCCGCCTCGAAGCGGCGCATCAGTGCGGCCAGCTCCGGCAGGTAGGGGTGCTCGGCGTCGTCGGTGGCGCCCATCAGGCCGCCGAGCACCAGAAGTCCGTCATAGTCGCCCGGCCCCTCGGGGATCTTGGCGGGGGTCGTGGGGGCGGCCGAATGAAGCTGGTCCGGGGCCAGCAGCGAGTCGAAGTAGCCGCCGCGCCGGAGGATCGCCTCGCCGAAGTAGCCCGCCGGGGCATGGCGGTTGTTCATGACCGTGAGGATCTGCATGCCGGTGCTGCTCCTTTTCGGGGCCGTCTGTGTGGCGCCTGCCGGTCGGGGCCGCGTCCTTCCGCCGGTGCCGCGGCGCGGCCGGCGGCCGCGCCGGGAGACTGCATAGCCTGTTCTGTGGCGCGGTGGCGCGGCAAGCCGCCGCATAGCCGGCATGCGCCGGCGGCTCGGTTCGCGCGGCGGCCGATCCGGTCGCGTGGCTTGCGCCGGCGGCGTCTCAGCATTCGGGTGTAGATCGCTGGATTTAAAATATTTTTCTTGTTGCGCGGAGCCGTTCAGCGCGGCCGCGTCAGGCCGCCGTCGAGGGTCAGCAGCGGGCCGTAGAGCTCCGGCCGGCGGTCGCGGAAGACGCCCCAGGAGGCACGCGCGGCCTGAATGCGTTCCAGGTCGAAGCGGGCGGTGATCACCGCCTCCTCATCGCCGGCCTCGGCCAGCTTGGCGCCGGTCTCGTCGGCGATGAAGGAGGCACCGTAGAAGCGCAGGCTGGCCGCCTCGGCCGCTTCCTCGCCGATCCGGTTGCTGGCCACCAGCGGCACCAGATTGGCGGCGGCGTGGCCCTGCATGGCCCGCTGCCAGTGAGCCTTGGAGTCCAGCTCCGGGTCCTGCGGCTCGCTGCCGATGGCGGTCGGGTAGAACAGCACCTCGGCGCCCATCAGGGTCAGGGCGCGGGCGCACTCGGGAAACCACTGGTCCCAGCAGATCCCGACGCCCAGCCGGCCATAGGCCGTGTCCCAGACGCGAAAGCCCGTGTCGCCCGGGTTGAAGTAGAACTTCTCCTGGTAGCCGGGCCCGTCGGGGATGTGGGACTTGCGGTACAGCCCCAGTACCGTGCCGTCGGCGTCGATCATCGCCAGGCTGTTGTAGTGGGCGGTGTTGGCCCGCTCGAAGAAGCTGAGCGGCAGGACCACGCCGAGTTCGCGGGCCAGCGCGGCGAAGCGCGCGATCACCGGATGGTCGTCGTAGGGACGGGCCAGCGCGAAGAGCGCCTGCTTCTGGTCGGGGCAGAAGTAGGGCGTCTCGAACAGCTCCTGCAGCAGGATGGCCTGGGCGCCGGCCGCCGCGGCGCGGCGGACCAGGGCCTCGGCCCGGTCGAGGTTGGCGGCCCGGTCCCAGCTACAGGCCATCTGGGTGGCGGCGACGGTGATCTCGCGGGGCATGGGGCGGCGCTCTCGGCTGCGGAAGGAACGGTAGCCGAGAGGTCGCCCGGTCGTGGCACGACGTCAAGAGGCCGCGCCGCCGGGCGCCAGGTGGCCGCGCCCGGCGCCGGGGGGGCGCGGCCTCCCGCTCCGGGTTTTGCCGCGCCCGCAAGGAAGTGAGCTAAAGACCTGAAACTAGACGGAAATGCCGAGGTCCTTGGCGGTCAGATCCAGGCAGCGGCGGGCCGTGTCGACCAGCGCGTCGATCTGTGCCGTCTCGATGATCAGCGGCGGCGAGAGCACCATGCCGTCGCGCACCGCGCGCATCACCAGGCCGTTGGCGAAGCAGTGGTCGCGGCAGATCGTGCCGACCCGGCCGAGCGGCTCGAAATGCTTGCGCGTCGCCTTGTCCTCGACCAGCTCGATGGCGCCGAGCAGGCCGAAGCTGCGCACCTCGCCGACCAGCGGATGCGTGGCCAGGTCGGCCAGCCGCTTCGCCAAGTGGGGGGCGGTCTCCTCGCGCACCTTCTCGACCAGCCCCTCGCGCTCCATCACCGCGATGTTGGCCAGCGCCACGGCGCAGGCCACCGGGTGGCCGGAGTAGGTGTAGCCGTGGGCGAATTCGCCGCTGCCGGCCTCCAGCACCTCGCCGACCCGGTCGGCGACCATGACGGCCGACAGCGGGATGTAGCCGGAGGTGATGCCCTTGGCCAGGGTCATGAGGTCGGGCTCGATCCCGAAGGGCTCGCTGGCGAACCAGTGGCCTGTGCGGCCGAAGCCGCAGATCACCTCGTCGGCCACCAGCAGCACGTCGTACTGGCGGCAGATCCGCTGGATTTCCGGCCAGTAGGTCTCGGGCGGGATGATCACCCCGCCGGCGCCCTGGATCGGTTCGCCGATGAAGGCCGCCACCTTGTCCGGGCCGATTTCCAGGATCTTGTCCTCCACCGCCTTGGCGGCGCGGCGGCCGAAGTCCGCGGGGCTCTCGTCGGCCTCGGCGCAGTCGAAGGCGTAGGGCGGCATGACGTGGTGGAAGCCGGGCAGCGGCAGGCCGAAGCCCTCCTGCATGCCGGACATGCCGCCCAGGCTGGCCGCGGCCATGGTGGAGCCGTGGTAGGCGAAGGTACGGCTGACGATGTGGCTCTTGTCCGGTTGGCCCTTGAGGTTCCAGTAGCGGCGCACCAGGCGCACCACCGTGTCGTTCGATTCCGAGCCGCTGGAGCCGTAGAAGACGCGGTTGAGGCCCGCGGGCGCGAGCTGCGCCAGCTTCTCCGACAGCTCCACCGCCGGCGGCGTCGCGGTCTTGAAGAAGGTGTTGTAGTAGGGCAGCTCCAGCATCTGGCGGTAGGCCGCCTCGGCCAGCTCATGCCGGCCGTAGCCGATGTTGACGCACCACAGCCCGGCCATGCCGTCGAGCAGCTCCTGGCCTTCCGAATCGGTCAGGTAGACGCCCTTGGCATGGGTGATGATGCGGCTGCCGCCTTCGCCCTGCTTCAGGGCCTTGTAGTCGGTGAAGGGGCTGAGGTGGTGGCGGACGTCCAGCTCGCGCCAGCGCGTGGTGGTGTTGCCCAGAGGTTCGTTCGGCATTTTAGAAACTCCCTAGAAAACGTTGAAATCTCGAAAGAAATTTCTCGATCTCTAGGGGTTGTAGCCGATGCGCGCGCACAGGATCAGCAGCTCGCTCTGCAGGCTGCGGCACGGCGCCTCCGGCTGAGGCGCGGCGGCGGGGGAAGCTGACGTCTGCCAACGCATGGCGCAAGCATAGCGTCGCGGCGTCGCGCTTCCAAGGTGCCGCTGCGTGGCAAGTTCAGCAGGGGATTTGATTAATTTGCGCAGGCCACGCGCCAAAATTCGGCCCCAAATCCGGCGCAGAGTGGAAACCCGCATAGGTAGAGCGGTCCGGAAACGACAAAAGCGAAGAAGGGAGTGAGCGTCTTGGCGAAAACCATGAAGGCGGCCGTGGTCCACAGCTTCGGCCAGCCCCTGACCATCGAGGAGGTGCCGGTCCCCGAGATCGGCCCGCGCGAAATCCTGGTGCGCATCGAGGCCAGCGGCGTCTGCCACACCGACCTGCACGCCGCCCACGGCGACTGGCCGGTCAAGCCGAAGCTGCCGCTGATCCCCGGCCACGAGGGCTGCGGCACCGTGGCGGCAGTCGGCCGCGAGGTGACCAACGTGAAGGAGGGCGACCGGGTCGGCGTGCCCTGGCTGCACACGGCCTGCGGCGTCTGCGAGCACTGCGTCGGCGGCTGGGAGACGCTCTGCGAGTCCCAGGAGAACACCGGCTACAGCGTCGACGGCGGCTATGCCGAGTACGCCAAGGCCGATCCGCGTTACGTCGGTCACCTGCCCGACAGGGTCGAGATGACGGAGATCGCGCCGGTGCTCTGCGCCGGGGTGACGGTCTACAAGGGGCTGAAGGAGACCGACACCAAGCCGGGCGACTGGGTGGTGATCTCCGGCATCGGCGGGCTCGGCCACATGGCCGTGCAGTACGCCAAGGCGATGGGCCGCCACGTGGTCGCCGTCGACATCGCCGACGACAAGCTGGAGCTGGCCCGCCGACTGGGCGCGGACATGACCATCAACGCCGGCACTCAGGACCCGGTCGAGGAGGTGGCGCGCAGCATTGGCGGTGCCCACGGCGTGCTGGTGACGGCGGTTTCGCGGCCCGCCTTCGCCCAGGCCCTGGGGATGGCGCGGCGCGGCGGCACGGTGGCGCTCAACGGCCTGCCGCCGGGCGACTTTCCGGTGCCGATCTTCGATGTGGTGCTGAAGCGCGTCACCCTGCGCGGCTCGATCGTCGGCACCCGCCTGGACCTGCAGGAGTGCCTGGCCTTCGCCGCCGAAGGCCAGATCAAGGCGCAGGTCAGCGTCGAGCCGCTGGAGAACATTAACGGCGTGTTCGACCGCCTGCAGCAGGGCAGCATCGACGGGCGCATCGTCGTGACACCCTGATGATGCCCTGATGCCCTTGCAGCGGCGGCAGAAGGCAGACGGGGCGCCGACCCTTGCGGCCGGCGCCCCGTCACTTGTCCAGGCAACCCTGGTAAAAAAGGTTGGTTCTTTTCCTCAGGAATTTGATTTATCGATGTTTTTCGCTTTGGTCAGACGTTCAGCAACAGGTGCTCGCGTTCCCAGGAGGAGATGACCTCCTGGTAGGCGTCCAGTTCGGCGTTCTTCACCGTCGCGACCGCGGTGACGAAGGACTCGCCGAGCACCTCCTTCAGCGCCTTGGTCCGGGTGAAGCGATAGAGCGCGTCGTAGAGCGTGCGCGGCAGGGTGTGGGCCAGGCGGTAGGCGCTGCCCTCCTGCGGCTTGGTCGGCTTCAGCCGCCCGGCCATGCCCAGATAGCCGCAGGCCAGCGAGGCGGCGACGGCCAGGTAGGGGTTGGCGTCGGCGCCGGCCACGCGGTTCTCGACACGCCGCGCCTCCGGCTCCGAGTTGGGCACGCGGAAGCCGACCGTGCGGTTGTCGAAGCCCCAGTGGGTGTTGATCGGCGCGTCGGCGTGCGGGATCAGGCGGCGGTAGGAGTTCACGTTGGGCGCCAGCAACGGCATGGTCGCGGGCAGGTAGCGCTGCAGCCCGCCGATGTAGTTGAGGAACAGCTTGGAGGGGCCGCCGCGGGTGGTGCTGAACAGGTTGCGGCCGCTGCTGCCGTCGGTGAGCGACTGGTGGATGTGCATGGAGCTGCCCGGCTCGCCCTGCATCGGCTTGGCCATGAAGGTCGCGTAGACCTGATGGCGCAGGCCGGCCTCGCGCACGGTGCGCTTGAACAGGAAGGCCTGGTCGGCGGCCGAGAGCGCGTCGAGGTGGTTGAAGTTCATCTCCATCTGCGCCGCCCCGGCCTCGTGGGTCAGGGTGTCGATGTCGATGTTCTGCGCCTCGCAGAAGTCGTAGACCTCCTCGAACAGCGGATCGAACTCGTTGACCGCGTCGACGCCGTAGGCCTGGCGCGAGGTCTCGCGCCGGCGCGACCGGCCGATCGGCGGCTGCAGCGGGTAGTCGGGGTCGTCGTTGACGTCGACCAGGTAGAACTCGAGCTCCGGCGCCACGATCGGCTGCCAGCGCTTCTCCTTGTAGAGCGCGAGCACCCGCTTGAGCACGTGGCGCGCCGCGAAGGCCACCGGCGTGCCGTCGAAGTAGTAGGGGTCGCAGATGATCTGGGCGGTCGGCTCCTCGTACCAGGGCACGACACGGATGGTCTCGGGGTCGGGCTCCAGGTAGACGTCGGACATGGCATCGTCGATGACGTCCTCGGAGTTCTCCGGATAGCGGCCGTTGACCGTCTGCACGAAGATCGCCTCGGGAATGCGCAGGCCCCGGTTGATGCCGCGCACGAACTTGGCGGCCGGCAGGATCTTGCCGCGCGCGATGCCGGCCATATCCGGCACCAGGCATTCGACCTCTTCGATGCGATGTTCTTTGAGAAATTCCTCGATGTAGGACATGGACTCAGCATCTCGCTCTGAAGGCTGGTGTGCTTCCAGCTACCACCGGGTCCGGTACAGCGTCCAGAGCGAGGCGCGCGGAGCGGGTCAGCCGGCGCCGCGCTGCTCGGCGGCCGGGTCCCGGCTGCCGGACCGGGGCTGACGCGTCTGGGAGGCGGCGTCGGGCCCGGTCGGCGGGGGGGTCGGCCGACCCTGCGGCAGGCCGGCCCGGCGCCAGGGCAGCAGGCGGCGCAGTCGGCTGAAGGCGCGCAGGGCGTCGGCCCCGAACCAGGCGATCAGCGCGGCCAGGCCCATGTAGCGCAGGCCGCGGGCGATCAGCACCGCGACCAGGAAGCCGGGCACGGAATAGCCGCTGACGCCGCTGGCCAGCACCGCCACCTGGAAGGGGATCGGCGTCAGCCCGGCGAAGAGGATGGCCCAGAAGCCGTGGGTCTGCATGAAGGCCCGGAACTCGTCGAAGGCCTGCTGGCCGCCGACCAGGGCGACCAGGTCCTGGCCCAGCAGGTCGTAGAGCCAGGCCGCGAGGAAGTAGGCGATCAGCGCGCCCAACACGCAGCCGGCCGTCGCCGTCAGGCCGGTGCGCCAGGCCCGCCGGCGGTCGACCAGCATCATCGGCGCCATCACCGCTTCCAGGACGAGCGGCAGGAACACGGTCTCCGCCACCGAGAGGAGGAAGAGGCCGGCCTGACCGTAGCGCGAGCGGGTCAGCCGCCGCGCGAAGAGCACCGTACGACGCATAAAGGCAACCCTAGAAGCGGGAGATGACCGGAATATGGTGCTGCGGTGCGGCCGGCGGTAGGGGGCGCCGGCGCAGTCTCGCGACGCCCCGGCCGGCCCCGCTCCGCTCGCCGCAATCGCGCGCCCCCGAGGGCGGCGAGCGCGGGGCCGGTCACGACAGGCCCATCACCTCCTGCGGCGCGGTGTAGGGCAGTCCGTGCGCCTCGGCCACCGCCTTGTAGGTGACCTGGCCCTGGGCGACGTTGAGGCCGTTCAGCAGGTTGGGGTCGTCGGCCAGGGCCTGGCGCACGCCCTTGTCGGCCAGGGCCAGCACGAAGGGCAGGGTCGCGTTGTTCAGGGCGTTGGTGGAGGTGCGGGCGACGCCGCCGGGCATGTTGGCGACGCAGTAGTGGACCACGTCGTCGACGATGTAGGTGGGGTCGTCGTGGGTGGTCGGCTTGGAGGTGGCGAAGCAGCCGCCCTGGTCGATCGAGATGTCGACCAGGACCGAGCCGGCCTTCATCGCCGCCACCATCTCGCGGGTGACCAGCTTGGGCGCGGCGGCGCCGGGCACCAGCACCGCGCCGATCACCAGGTCGGCGCCGAGCACGTGCTGCTCGATGGCGTCGACCGTGGCGAAGATGGTGTTGAGCTGGCCGCCGAAGCGCATGTCCAGGCGGTCGAGGGTGGGGAGCGACTTGTCGATCACGGTGACATGCGCCTCCATGCCCATGGCCATGCGCGCGGCGTTGGTGCCGGAGACGCCGCCGCCCAGCACCACCACCTTGGCCGCCGGGGTGCCGGGTACGCCGCCCAGCAGCAGGCCGGCGCCGTTCTGCTCCTTCTCCAGGCAGTGGGCGCCAACCTGTACCGACATGCGCCCGGCCACCTCGCTCATCGGCGCCAGCAGCGGCAGGCGGCCGTTGGCGTCGGTCACGGTCTCGTAGGCGATGGCCGTGGCGCCGGAGGCCACCAGGCCTTCGGTCTGCGGCCGGTCGGGCGCCAGGTGTAGGTAGGTGAAGAGAATCTGGTCTGGGCGCAGCCGCGCGATCTCGCTGGCCTGGGGCTCCTTGACCTTCACGATCATCTCGGCGCGGGCGAAGACCGCCTCGGCGCCGTCGACGACCTCGGCCCCGGCGGCGCGGTAGGCCTCGTCGTCGAAGCCGACGCCGGCGCCGGCGCGCGTCTCCACCAGCACCTCGTGGCCGTGGTGGACCAGCTCGCGGACCGAGGCGGGCATCAGCCCGACCCGGAACTCCTTGGCCTTGATCTCCTTGGGCACGCCAACGCGCATGAAAGCCTCCAGATTGTCAAATCGTATTGTCTTCGGGTCTAAGGAGAAGGGGCGCTGCACCTGATGATGCAGCGCCCCGGGAACAGGCAGCGTGGAAAGCTCAGTCGAGCCCCTGCAGGATCTC
Organism: Algihabitans sp.; assembly: GCA_965233705.1. Classification (GTDB taxonomy): domain Bacteria; phylum Pseudomonadota; class Alphaproteobacteria; order Kiloniellales; family DSM-21159; genus Algihabitans. The sequence goes on from CBDDTF010000003.1 coordinate 548,459, forward strand.
CCGCAGGGTCTCGAACATGCGGTCGATATCCGGCTTGTCCACGATCAGCGGCGGCGAGAGCGCGATGATGTCGCCTGTTACCCGGATCATCAGGCCGGCGTCGAAGGCGCGGCGGAAGGCCTCGTAGGCGCGCTTGCCGGGCGCGCCGGGGCGCGGCTCCAGCTCGATGCCGGCGATCAGGCCGAGGTTGCGCAGGTCGATGACGTGGCGCGTGCCCCGCAGGCTGTGCACCGCCTCTTCCCAATAGGGCGCCAGCTCGGCACAGCGCTGGAACAGCCCCTCTTCCTTGTAGACCTCCAGGGTCGCCAAGCCGGCGGCCGCGGCGACCGGATGGCCGGTGTAGGTGTAGCCGTGGAACAGCTCGATGGTGTTGCCGGTGGCGTCGGCCCAGTCCATGAAGGCGTCGTAGATGCCCTTGCGCGCGATCACCCCGCCCATCGGGATGGTGCCGTTGGTCAGCCCCTTGGCGCAGGTGATCAGGTCGGGCTCGACGCCGAAGTACTCGGTGGCGAAGCCGGTGCCCAGGCGGCCGAAGCCGGTGATCACCTCGTCGAAGATCAGCAGGATGCCGTGGCGGTCGCAGATCTCGCGCAGGCGCTGGAGATAGCCCTTGGGCGGGATCAGCACGCCGGTCGAGCCGGCGACCGGCTCGACGATCACCGCAGCGATGGTCGAGGGGTCGTGCAGGGCGCAGATCTTCTCCAGCTCGTCGGCGAAGTGGGCGCCGTGGTCGGGCTGGCCGCGGGTGAAGGCGTTGTGCTCCAGGTCGTGGGTGTCGGGCAGGTGGTCGACGCCGTTGAGCAGCGGCCCCCAGAACATGCGGTTCTTGACGATGCCGCCGACCGAGATGCCGCCGAAGCCGGTGCCGTGATAGCCGCGTGCGCGGCCGATCAGGCGGGTGCGGGCGGCGTCGCCGCGCACCCGGTGATAGGCCAGGGCGATCTTCAGCGCGCTGTCCACCGCCTCGGAGCCGGAGTTGCAGAAGAAGACGTGGTCGTAGGTGCCCGGCAGGAGCTGCAGCAGCCGCTGGGCCAGCTCGAAGGGCAGGGGGTGGCCGACCTGGAAGGAGGGGGCGTAGTCCAGGTGCTCGACGGTCTGCTGCACGGCGCGCACGATCTTCTCGCGGCGGTGTCCGGCGTTGACGCACCACAGGCCGGCCGTGCCGTCGAGGACCTGGCGGCCGTCGACGCTGGTGTAGTGCAGCCCCTCGGCGCTGACCACCAGCATGGGGTCCTTCTTGAACTGCCGGTTCCAGGTGAACGGCATCCAGTAGGGATCGAGATTGTTCGGGGCGGCATCCGGATTGATGCCGAGCACGGAGCCGTCCATGGCCGTTAACCTCCTCTGGTTCGCCCGTCTCGCCGCGTCTGGCGGCGTTTCGCTGCCGCTTCGGGATCGCGCCGCCGGGTGCGTGGCGGATGCTAGCACGCCGCTGCGGCGATGAAAGGGGGCTGCCGGACGGCGCCGCGCAAAGCCGGGTTGCGTGGCGCTTTGGGCGCGCCGAGCCGGGGGCCGGGTTGCAGGGCGGTGCCCCCGTCGAGAGGGCCGGGTCAGAAGCGTGGCGCCGGCGGGTCGAGCAGCAGGCGCAGGGCGTTGGCCGCGTAGCCGGTCAGGAGCACCGCGACGACCCGGGCCAACACCAGGGAGAAGTGGGCGCTGCGTCCCATGTGCTCGAAGCTGACGGCGGTGACGCCGAATCCGACGACCAGCCCGAGGCCGAGCAGACAGGGCAGCAGCAGCCGGTGGCGCAGCAGCCACCAGCCGGCCAGGCCGCCCAGCAGCAGGGTGACCGGCTCCAGGATCTCGCCCAGGACCAGCGCGCTCCAGAAGCCGCGCTGGCCGGCCGCGCCGCTGTGGTCCCAGGCCAGGCCGGCCAGCGCGGCCGCCAGCATCAGCAGGTGCGGCCAGAAATGCCGGCTGACCCGGCCTTCCGAATCGATTCGGATCATCTGCGTGGCTCGGCCTCACGGCTGGTCGCGGTCCGCCGCCGGCGGCGGCGGGTCTTGTCCGGCATGTCCCGTCCGGCGCGGCGTTGCGGCGAAGTTGCGGCGACACCGCCGCCTCAACGGGCGCGCCACCGCCTCAACGGGCGCGCCACCGCGCGCGTCATCGGGACGGGGCGCGCGCCACGACGAGGTAAGTCTTGCGTCCCCGCGCCTTAATGCCTAGTTTTGCGCAGCCAGTCTCGCACTGGGCAAGACCCGCGAACGGCCAGACCGCAAGTCAGGGCCGGCAGCGGGCCTTTTTGTCGTGATCGCCGTTGACACTCGACGCGAAATGTCCATAGTGCGCGACTCCGTTGCGCTGGTAGAGGCGGAACGCTGGAGGGGTGCCCGAGTGGTTAAAGGGGACGGACTGTAAATCCGTTGGCTATGCCTACGTTGGTTCAAATCCAACCCCCTCCACCAGCCTCCCGCCCATCGGCCCTCGCGCGCCGAGCCGCATCGTGGAGAGGTGTCACGGAAGTTGCGGGTGTAGCTCAATGGTAGAGCTCCAGCCTTCCAAGCTGGTTGTGCGGGTTCGATTCCCGTCACCCGCTCCAGCCCCGGGCCCGCAGGCCGCCGGCCGCGTCGCGGCGGCCGCCCGTGTCCGGGGCGCGGGGCTTGCGCAGTAGGGGGCGACCCGCCGAGAGAGCGTGGCGCGCGCAGAGGTGTTGAGGAGTGTCACTTCGCTGCCGCGGGCAGCGACGTCATAAGGGCCGGAGCAGAGATGTCGAAAGCGAAGTTCGAGCGTACGAAGCCGCACTGCAACATTGGGACGATCGGTCACGTTGACCATGGGAAGACGTCGCTGACGGCAGCGATCACGAAGGTGATGGCGGAGACGGGCGGTGCGACCTTCATGGCGTACGATTCGATCGACAAGGCGCCGGAGGAGAAGGCGCGCGGGATCACGATTTCGACGGCGCATGTTGAGTACGAGACGGAGAACCGTCACTACGCGCACGTGGACTGCCCGGGTCACGCCGACTACGTGAAGAACATGATCACGGGCGCGGCGCAGATGGACGGCGCGATCCTGGTTGTTTCGGCGGCGGACGGCCCGATGCCGCAGACGCGCGAGCACATTCTTCTGGCGCGCCAGGTTGGCGTTCCGGCGCTGGTGGTTTTCCTGAACAAGTGCGACATGGTCGACGACGAGGAGCTGCTGGAGCTGGTCGAGCTCGAGGTGCGCGAGCTTCTGAGCTCGTACGATTTCCCGGGGGACGACATTCCGATCATCAAGGGGTCTGCGCTGGCGGCGCTGGAGGACAGCGACCAGAAGCTGGGGCAGCAGGCGGTGATGGAGCTGATGGCGGCGGTTGACGAGTACGTGCCGACGCCGGAGCGTCCGAAGGACCAGCCGTTCCTGATGCCGATCGAGGACGTGTTTTCGATCTCGGGCCGCGGCACGGTGGTGACGGGGCGTGTCGAGCGCGGCGTCGTGAAGGTGGGCGAGGAGGTCGAGATCGTCGGCCTGCGCGACACCCGCAAGACGACGGTGACCGGCGTTGAGATGTTCCGCAAGCTGCTGGACCAGGGCGAGGCGGGCGACAACATCGGCGCGCTGCTGCGCGGCATCGGTCGCGAGGACGTGGAGCGCGGTCAGGTTCTGGCGAAGCCGGGGACGATCACGCCGCACACGAAGTTCGCGTGCGAGGCCTACATCCTGACCAAGGACGAGGGCGGCCGGCACACGCCGTTTTTCACCAACTACCGTCCGCAGTTCTACTTCCGCACGACGGACGTGACGGGGGTGTGCACGCTGCCGGAGGGCACGGAGATGGTGATGCCGGGCGACAACGTGTCGATGGAGGTGGTGCTGATCGCGCCGATCGCCATGGACGAGGGCCTGCGCTTCGCGATCCGCGAGGGCGGCCGCACCGTCGGCGCCGGCGTCGTCTCCAAGATCATCGAGTAGTCAGGTCGAAGGCAAAGGGCGTCGTCCGGCGGCGAGCCGGACGGCGAGCGGGCGGCGATAGGAGTGTAGCTCAACTGGCAGAGCACCGGTCTCCAAAACCGGGGGCTGGGGGTTCGAGTCCCTCCACTCCTGCCACGCAGGCCGCGGCGCGCCCGAGGCGCGCCGGCACCGCGGTCGAAACGTCGCAGGCCATCTTCGGGCCGGGCTGCCCATATCGGGGCGGCCCGTCCGCGTGACAGGCGCCGGGCCGGCTTCCACGCCGGCCGGCGCGAGCAGAAGGCGAAGAACGGACAGTCATGGCCAAAGTCAGCCCGGGCCAATTCATCCGCGAGGTGCGCCAGGAAGTCTCCAAGGTGACCTGGCCCACCCGCAAGGAGACGACGGTGACGACCATCATGGTCTTCATCTTCGTGTTCCTGGCCGCGCTCTTCTTCTTCGTCGTCGACCAGGCGCTCTCCTGGGTGGTGCGACTGGTCCTCGGGTTTGGAGGTTAGGCGCGCCATGGCGCTGCGTTGGTACGTGATTCACGTCTACTCGGGCTTCGAGAAGAAGGTCGCCGAGGCGATCCGCGAGCAGGCCCGCTCGCTGGACCTCGAGGAGGAGATTCCCGACGTCCTGGTGCCGACCGAGGACGTGACGGAGATCCGCCGCGGCCAGAAGGTCAGCACCGAGCGCAAGTTCTTTCCCGGCTACGTCCTGGTGCGCATGGAGCTGAACGACCAGACCTGGCACCTGGTGAAGAACACGCCGAAGGTGACCGGCTTCCTGGGCGGCGGCACGCGCGGGCGCCCGGTGCCGGTGCCGGACCGCGAGGCCGAGCGGTTGATGTCGCAGATGCAGGAGGGAGTCGAGCGGCCGAAGCCGTCGGTGACCTTCGAGATCGGCGAGACGGTGCGCGTGTGCGACGGCCCCTTCACCTCCTTCAACGGGGTGGTCGAGGAGGTCGACGAGGAGCGCGCGCGCGTCAAGGTCGCGGTGTCCATCTTCGGGCGCTCCACGCCGGTGGAGCTGGAATACGGTCAGGTCGAGAAGTCCTGACCGGTCGCGGGACGGCGGCGCCTCGGGCGCTCCCCGGTCCCGGCAAGCGCAGGCGCGGGAGGCCAGCCATGGCCGTGCAACCGCGAAGCCCTGCAAGGAAAGGGTGAGGAGAAATGGCGAAAAAGATCGCAGGCTACATCAAGCTGCAGATCCCGGCCGGGCAGGCGAATCCCTCGCCGCCGGTGGGCCCCGCGCTGGGGCAGCGCGGGCTCAACATCATGGAGTTCTGCAAGGCCTTCAACGCGGCCACCGACAATCTCGAGAAGGGCATGCCGGTTCCGGTGGTGATCACCGCCTATGCCGACCGCTCCTTCAGCTTCGAGACCAAGACGCCGCCGGCCAGCTTCTTCCTGAAGAAGGCGGCGAGCGTGCAGAAGGGGTCGTCGACCCCCGGCAAGGGCTCGATCGGTCAGGTGACCACTGCGCAGCTGCGCGAGATCGCCGAGACCAAGATGCAGGACCTGAACGCCTACGACGTCGAGGAGGCGGTGCGCATCATCGCCGGCTCCGCGCGCTCGATGGGCCTCGAGGTGGTGGAGTAAGCGCCATGGCCCGGATTGCAAAGCGTATGGACAAGGCCCTCGAGGGGCTGGAGCGCAATCAGCTCTACGCGCTGGAAGAGGCGGTGAAGCTGGTCAGGGCGCGTGCCACGGCGAAGTTCGACGAGACGGTCGAGATCGCCATGAACCTGGGCGTCGACCCGCGCCATGCCGACCAGAACGTGCGCGGCGTGGTGACCCTGCCGAACGGCACCGGCAAGACGGTGCGCGTGGCGGTCTTCGCGCGCGGCGACAAGGCCGAGGAGGCCAAGGCGGCCGGCGCCGACGTGATCGGCGCCGAGGACCTGGCCGAGCAGGTGCAGAACGGCGACATGCCCTTCGAGCGGGTGATCGCGACCCCGGACATGATGCCGGTCGTCGGCAAGCTGGGCCGGGTGCTCGGCCCGCGCGGCCTGATGCCGAACCCCAAGTTGGGCACGGTCACCGCCGATGTCGCCGAGGCGGTCAAGGCGGCCAAGGGCGGCCAGGTCGAGTTCCGCGCCGAGCGGGCCGGCGTGGTGCACGCCGGGGTCGGCAAGGTCTCCTTCGACGAGGCCGCGCTGGTGGAGAACATCCGCGCCTTCGTCGAGGCGATCACCCGCGCCAAGCCGAGCGGCGCCAAGGGCACCTACATCAAGAAGGTGGCCCTGTCGTCGAGCATGGGGCCCGGCGTCAAGGTGGACGTGGGCAGCCTGTCGGCTGTCGCGGCGGCCGCCGAGTAAGAGATGGTCCACGGGCCCGGCCGGGCAGCGCCGGCCGGGTCGTGGAAAGCAGGAGGGCGGGCCCGTGGCGGTTGGCCCTCCGACCTGTCCGAGACTGCAGGTGTCCGGGGCCGGCCCGGACTTAAGAGTGTCCCCCGGGGGACGGCGGCCTGCATAGACGGGGGTTGCGAGCTGGTCCAAGCCGGCCGTGGACGGCGGCGCTGCCGCGGTCCGGGCCCGAGCGGGGACGGCTTGAGCTTCCGGGACAGGCGAACCGGGCAACGCGCCCGGGGACCCGAGGGTCCCGCGTGCGATGCCCTTGTGCAGTCGGATCGGTGGGGCGTCCGCAAGGACGGCGGCCGATCCGGAACCTAGGGAGCGGTAACTCGTGGAGCGAGCAGATAAGGAAGCGTTGGTCGCCTCCCTGCACGAGCGTCTCGGCGAGGTCTCCAACGTGGTCGTGGCCCATCAACTGGGCCTGACCGTGGCGGAATCCTCGTCGCTGCGGCGCAAGGCGCGGGAAGCGGGCGCTCACTACCGTGTCGTCAAGAACCGGCTCGCGAAGCGCGCTTTCGAGGGCACGAAGTTCGAAGCGTTGAGCCCGCTGTTCTCCGGGCCGACGGCCATTGCGCTGTCGGACGATCCGGTGGCGGCGGCGAAGGTGGTCCAGACGTTCGCCAAGACGAACAGCAAGGTGACCATCCTGGGCGGCGGCCTGAACGGACAGTACCTCGACGCCGAGGGCGTCAAGGCGCTGGCCGAGCTGCCGAGCCTGGACGAGCTGCGCGGCAAGCTGATCGGCGTTCTGCAGGCCCCGGCCACCAAGGTGGCGGGTGTGGTGCAGGCGCCGGCCTCGCAGTTGGCCAGGGTGTTTTCCGCCTACGGCGCCAAGGACGAAGCGGCCTGAGAAGACCGCCGTTTCACGAGCCAAGAGACCGCAGAACCGAAGCTCAAGCCTGAAGGAAACTGATAGATGGCCGATTTGGACAAGCTCGTCGAAGAACTCTCCAAGCTCACCGTCCTCGAGGCGGCCGAGCTGGCGAAGAAGCTGGAAGAGGAGTGGGGCGTCTCCGCCGCCGCTCCGGTCGCCGTCGCGGCGGCTCCGGGGGCCGGTGGCGGCGAGGCCGCAGCGGCCGAGGAGCAGACGGAGTTCGACGTCATCCTCGCTTCGGCCGGCGACAAGAAGATCAACGTCATCAAGGAGGTGCGCGGCATCACCGGTCTGGGCCTGAAGGAGGCCAAGGACCTGGTCGAGGGTGCGCCGAAGCCGGTGAAGGAAGGCGCCTCGAAGGAGGAGGCCGAGGAGATCAAGAAGAAGCTCGAGGAGGCCGGCGCCACTGTCGAGGTCAAGTGACGCTTCTCGATCTCTCGAGTTTCGTTGACGTCCGGCCGGCGCGGGAGGCCCTCCCGCGCCGCGCCGGTCGTCGCGTCTTGGCCGTCGGCGACGCCGGCCGGGGCGGGGCGGGCGGCGATAAGAGGGCGAGAGTCGAGGCGGAGGCCGGCCGGCTGCCGGCGCAGGGACCCGGACGGATTGCAGGTCTGACGGGGTCCCTACGTGGACAGCGGAGTCGATCCAGCGGGGCTCGGGCGCAAGCGACCGAGTCGGCGCAGCCGGAGACTTGACAGGGCTGTTAGATTCAAGGGGTGGCGGGCATCGGTCGACCCGTCGGCCCCCCGAGCGCGAGGACGAGGATTAGAGCATGGCGGTGTCGTTCACGGGTCGCAAGCGCATTCGTAGGAGCTTCGGGCGGATTCCCGAGATCGCCCAGATGCCGAACCTGATCGAGGTGCAGAAGATCTCCTACGATCAGTTTCTGCAGGTGGGGCAGAGGCCCGAGGAGCGCAACGAGAGCGGGCTGCAGGAGGTCTTCAAGTCGGTCTTCCCGATCAAGGACTTCTCCGAGCGCGCCGAGCTGCAGTTCGTGCGCTACGAGCTGGAGGAGCCGAAGTTCGACGTCGAGGAGTGCCAGCAGCGCGGCATGACCTTCGCGGCGCCGCTGAAGGTGACGCTGCGCCTGGTGGTCTGGGACGTCGACGAGGACACCGGCGCCCGCTCGATCCGCGACATCAAGGAGCAGGACGTCTACATGGGCGACATGCCGTTGATGACGTCCAACGGCACCTTCATCGTCAACGGCACCGAGCGGGTGATCGTCTCCCAGATGCACCGCTCGCCGGGCGTCTTCTTCGACCACGACCGCGGCAAGACCCACTCCTCGGGCAAGTACCTCTTCGCCGCCCGCGTGATCCCCTACCGCGGCTCCTGGCTGGACTTCGAGTTCGACGCCAAGGACATCATCTACGTGCGCATCGACCGGCGCCGCAAGCTGCCGGCGACCACCCTGCTCTATGCCCTCGACTCGGCGGCGACCGAGAGCCTGCGCGAGCTGCGCCAGGGCGAGGACAAGGGGCTGGAGCCCTACGAGGCGGTCGGCATGAGCGCGGAGGAGATCCTCCGCTCCTTCTACGACCAGGTGGTCTACAGCCGGGCCAAGGACGCCTGGAAGACCGCGTTCGATCCGGAGCGGCTGCGCGGGCAGAAGCTGAGCCACGACCTGGTCGACGCCAAGACCGGCGAGGCGGTGCTGGCGGCCGGCGAGAAGCTGACGCCGCGCAAGGCGCGCAAGATGATCGACGAGGGCCTCAAGGAGGTCCGCGTCAGCGACGAGGAGCTGGCGGGCAAGTACCTGGCCGAAGATCTGATCGACGAGTCCAACGGCCTGGTCCTGGCCGACGCCGGCGACGAGCTGACGCTCGATCTGCTGGGCAAGCTGGTCGAGGCCGGGGTCAAGAAGCTGCCGGTGCTGGCGATCGACCACGTCAACGTCGGCGCCTACCTGCGCAATACCCTGGCGGTCGACAAGAACCGCACCCGTGAGGACGCGCTGATCGACATCTACCGGGTGATGCGCCCGGGCGAGCCGCCGACGCTCGAGACCGCCGAGTCGATGTTCCACAGCCTGTTCTTCGACTCCGAGCGCTACGACCTTTCGGCCGTGGGCCGGGTGAAGATGAACGCCCGCCTGGGTTTCGAGACCGACGACCAGCTCCGCGTGCTGCGCAAGGAGGACATCCTCGCGATCCTCAAGGTGCTGCACGAGCTGAAGGACGGCCGCGGCGAGATCGACGACATCGACCACCTGGGCAACCGCCGGGTGCGTTCGGTCGGCGAGCTGCTGGAGAACCAGTACCGCGTCGGCCTGCTGCGCATGGAGCGGGCGATCAAGGAGCGGATGTCCTCGGTCGAGATCGACTCCGTCATGCCGCACGACCTGATCAACGCCAAGCCGGCGGCGGCGGCGGTGCGCGAGTTCTTCGGCTCGTCGCAGCTCAGCCAATTCATGGACCAGACCAACCCGCTGTCGGAGGTGACCCACAAGCGCCGCCTCTCGGCGCTCGGGCCGGGCGGTCTGACCCGTGAGCGGGCCGGCTTCGAGGTGCGCGACGTGCACCCGACCCACTACGGCCGGATCTGCCCGATCGAGACGCCGGAAGGCCCGAACATCGGCCTGATCAACTCGCTGGCGACCTACGCCCGGGTGAACCAGTACGGCTTCATCGAGAGCCCCTACCGCAAGGTCGAGAACGGCAAGGTGACCGACGAGGTCGTCTATCTCTCGGCCATGGAGGAGGGCAAGTACACCATCGCCCAGGCCAACGCCCAGCTCGACGCCGACGGCAAGCTGATCGAGGACCTGATCTCCTGCCGCGCCGGCGCCGACTACATCATGGCCCGGGCCGAGGAGATCGACTACATCGACGTCTCGCCCAAGCAGCTCGTCTCGGTGGCCGCGGCGCTGATCCCCTTCCTGGAGAACGACGACGCCAACCGGGCGCTGATGGGCTCGAACATGCAGCGCCAGGCCGTGCCGCTGCTGCAGAGCGAGGCGCCGCTGGTCGGCACCGGCATGGAGTCGACCGTGGCGCGCGACTCCGGCGTCACCATTGTGGCGCGCCGCGGCGGCGTGGTGGACCAGGTCGACGCCACCCGCATCGTGGTGCGGGTGACCGAGGACACGACCTCCGGCGAGCCCGGCGTCGACATCTACAACCTGCTGAAGTTCCAGCGCTCCAACCAGAACACCTCGATCACGCAGAAGCCGCTGGTCAAGGTGGGCGACGTGGTGCAGCGCGGGGACATCATCGGTGACGGTCCCTCGACCAACCTCGGCGAGCTGGCGCTCGGCCGCAACGTGCTCTGCGCCTTCATGCCGTGGAACGGCTACAACTTCGAGGACTCGATCCTGATCAGCGAGCGCATCGTGCGTGACGACGTCTTCACCTCGATCCACATCGAGGAGTTCGACGTCATGGCGCGCGACACCAAGCTGGGCCAGGAGGAGATCACCCGCGACATCCCCAACGTCGGCGAGGACGCGCTGCGCAACCTCGACGAGGCGGGGATCTGCTACATCGGCGCCGAGGTGCAGGCGGGCGACATCCTGGTCGGCAAGGTGACGCCGAAGGGCGAGTCGCCGATGACGCCGGAGGAGAAGCTGCTGCGCGCGATCTTCGGCGAGAAGGCCTCCGACGTGCGCGACACCTCGCTGCGGGTGCCGCCGGGCGTCACCGGCACGGTGGTCGAGGTGCGGGTCTTCTCGCGCCGCGGCGTCGACAAGGACGAGCGCGCCCTGGCCATCGAGAAGGCCGAGATCGAGCGGCTGGCCAAGGACCGCGACGACGAGAAGGCGATCCTCGAGCGCAGCTTCTACGGCCGCCTCAAGGACCTGCTGCTCAACCACACCGGCGTGAAGGGCCCCAAGGGCTTCAAGGACGGCACCAAGATCACCGAGAAGGTGCTATCCGAGTACACCCCCGGCCAGTGGCGGCAGATCGTCGTCAAGAACGACGAGCGTCAGGGCGATATCGAGGCGCTGATCAAGCAGTTCGACGAGTCCATCAAGGCGCTGGAGGCGCGCTTCGAGGACAAGGTCGAGAAGCTGCAGCGCGGCGACGAGTTGGCGCCGGGCGTGATGAAGATGGTCAAGGTCTTCATCGCCACCAAGCGCAAGCTGCAGCCGGGCGACAAGATGGCCGGCCGCCACGGCAACAAGGGCGTGATCTCCAAGATCGTCCCGATCGAGGACATGCCCTTCCTGGAGGACGGCACCCACGTCGACATCGTGCTCAACCCGCTGGGCGTGCCCAGCCGCATGAACGTCGGGCAGATCCTGGAGACCCACCTGGGCTGGGCCTGCGCCGGCCTGGGCCGACAGATCCGCGAGGCGGTGCAGACGGCGCAGCACAGCGGCAAGAGCGAGGTGATCAGGGAGCAGCTCCAGACCATCTACGGCAAGGAGTTGCTGGCCGAGGAGGTCGGCGACCTCGACGAGGACTCGCTGCTGGAGCTGGGCCGCAACCTGTCCAACGGCACGCCGATCGCCACGCCGGTGTTCGACGGCGCGCGCGAGGCCGACATCGTCGAGATGCTGGAGGCCGCCGGCCTCGACGCCTCGGGCCAGGTGGAGCTGTGGGACGGCCGCACCGGCGAGAAGTTCGATCGCCGGGTCACCGTGGGCTACATCTACATGCTCAAGCTGCACCATCTGGTGGACGACAAGATCCACGCCCGCTCCATCGGCCCGTACAGCCTGGTCACCCAGCAGCCGCTGGGCGGCAAGGCGCAGTTCGGCGGCCAGCGCTTCGGCGAGATGGAGGTCTGGGCGCTGGAGGCCTACGGCGCGGCCTACACGCTGCAGGAGATGCTGACGGTGAAGTCCGACGACGTCGCTGGCCGCACCAAGGTCTACGAGGCGATCGTCAAGGGCGAGGACACCTTCGAGGCCGGCATCCCCGAGTCCTTCAACGTCCTGGTCAAGGAGCTGAAGTCGCTCGGACTGAACGTGGACCTGCGCCAGAGCGGGTACTGAGACGAGGGGGCTCCCGCCGCGCCGGCGCGCGCGGCGGGAGACGGCCTTGAACCGATTGCGCACGGCATGTCCCGTGCGAGGGAACGCACAAGCGGAGCTCACCCATGAATGAGTTGATGAACATCTTCGGCCAGCCGAGCGGCCCTCAGAGCTTCGATCAGATCCGCATCTCGATCGCAAGCCCCGAGCAGATCCGCTCCTGGTCGTTCGGCGAGATCAAGAAGCCGGAGACCATCAACTACCGGACCTTCAAGCCGGAGCGCGACGGCCTGTTCTGCGCGCGCATCTTCGGGCCGATCAAGGACTACGAGTGCCTCTGCGGCAAGTACAAGCGGATGAAGTTCCGCGGCGTGATCTGCGAGAAGTGCGGCGTCGAGGTGACGCTGTCCAAGGTCCGCCGCGAGCGCATGGGCCACATCGAGCTGGCCAGCCCGGTGGCCCACATCTGGTTCCTGAAGTCGCTGCCCAGCCGCATCGGCCTGCTGATCGACATGACGCTCAAGGATCTCGAGCGGGTCCTCTACTTCGAGAACTACGTCGTGACCGAGCCGGGCCTGACCCCGCTGAAGCTGCATCAGCTCCTCAGCGAGGAGGAGTATCTCGACTATCAGGACGAGTACGGCGAGGACTCCTTCACCGCGATGATCGGCGCCGAGGCGCTGAAGTCGATGCTCTCCTCCATCGACCTGGAGAGCGAGCGCGAGAAGCTGCGGGTCGATCTCAAGGAGACCAACAGCGAGGTCAAGCGCAAGAAGTTCGTCAAGCGCTTGAAGCTGATCGAGGCCTTCCAGGAGTCGCGGGCCCGGCCCGAGTGGATGATCATGGACGTGATCCCGGTCATCCCGCCGGAGCTGCGCCCGCTGGTGCCGCTTGACGGAGGCCGCTTCGCGACCTCCGACCTCAACGACCTCTACCGCCGCGTGATCAACCGCAACAACCGCCTGAAGCGGCTGATCGAGCTGCGCGCGCCCGACATCATCGTGCGCAACGAAAAGCGCATGCTGCAGGAGGCGGTCGACGCGCTGTTCGACAACGGCCGGCGCGGCCGGGTCATCACCGGCGCCAACAAGCGCCCGCTGAAGTCGCTGTCCGACATGCTCAAGGGCAAGCAGGGCCGCTTCCGCCAGAACCTGCTGGGCAAGCGCGTCGACTACTCCGGCCGGTCGGTCATCGTGGTCGGGCCGGAGCTGAAGCTGCACCAGTGCGGCCTGCCCAAGAAGATGGCGCTGGAGCTGTTCAAGCCCTTCATCTACTCCAAGCTCGAGCTCTACGGCATGGCCTCCACCATCAAGGCGGCCAAGCGCATGGTGGAGAAGGAGCGGCCCGAGGTCTGGGACATCCTGGAGGAGGTGATCCGCGAGCATCCGGTGATGCTGAACCGCGCGCCGACGCTGCACCGCCTGGGCATCCAGGCCTTCGAGCCGGTGCTGATCGAAGGCAAGGCGATCCAGCTCCACCCGCTGGTCTGCACCGCCTTCAACGCCGACTTCGACGGCGACCAGATGGCCGTGCACGTGCCGCTGTCGCTCGAGGCGCAGCTCGAGGCGCGCGTCCTCATGATGTCGACCAACAACGTGCTGAGCCCGGCCAACGGCAAGCCGATCATCGTGCCCAGCCAGGACATCGTGCTCGGCATCTACTACCTGGCCATGGAAGGCGAGGGCGAGCCCGGCGAGGGCATGGCCTTCGGCGACATCGGCGAGGTGGAGCACGCGCTGACCAGCGGCGCGGTCTCGCTGCACAGCAAGATCCGCGCGCGCCTCAGCCTGGTCGACGCCGAGGGCGAGGAGCAGGTCCAGGTGGTCGAGACCACGCCGGGCCGGCTGCAGCTCTACCAGATCCTGCCGCGGCACAAGAACGTGCCGTTCCGCCTGATCAACCGGGTGCTGACCAAGAAGGAGATCGGCGAGGTCATCGACACGGTCTACCGCCACTGCGGTCAGAAGGAGTCGGTGATCTTCTGCGACCGCCTGATGAAGCTCGGCTTCACCCAGGCCTGCAGCGCCGGCATCTCCTTCGGCAAGGACGACTTGATCATCCCCGAGGCCAAGCATCCGCTGGTCGAGGAGGCGACCGAGCAGGTCAAGGAGTTCGAGTCGCAGTACCAGGAAGGCCTGATCACCCGCGGCGAGAAGTACAACAAGGTGGTCGACGTCTGGTCGAACACCACCGACAAGGTCGCCGACGAGATGATGAAGGTGATGTCCGGCCAGAAGGGCAAGGACGTCAACTCGGTCTACATGATGGCCCATTCCGGCGCCCGTGGCTCGGCGGCGCAGATCAAGCAGCTCGCCGGCATGCGCGGCCTGATGGCCAAGCCCTCGGGCGAGATCATCGAGACGCCGATCATCTCCAACTTCAAGGAGGGCCTGACCGTGCTGGAGTACTTCAACTCCACCCACGGTGCCCGTAAGGGCCTGGCCGACACCGCCTTGAAGACGGCGAACTCCGGCTACCTGACCCGGCGTCTGGTCGACGTCGCGCAGGACGCCATCATCGTCGAGGAGGACTGCGGCACCGACCAGGGGCTGACCTCGCGCGCCGTGGTCGAGGGCGGCGAGACCATCGCGCCGCTGTCCGACCGCATCCTGGGCCGCTTCGCGGCCGAGGACCTGCTCGACCCGCTGTCGGGCGAGGTGATCGTCAAGCGCAACGAGATGATCGGCGAGGACCTGGTCGAGCGCATCGACACCGCCGGCATCGACGCCGTGAAGATCCGCTCGCCGCTCACCTGCGAGTCGCGCAGCGGCATCTGTGCCAAGTGCTACGGCCGCGACCTGGCCCGCGGGACCGAGGTCAACATCGGCGAGGCGATCGGCGTGATCGCCGCCCAGTCGATCGGCGAGCCGGGCACCCAGCTTACCATGCGGACCTTCCACATCGGCGGCGCCGCCCAGCGCGGTGCCGAGCAGTCGAGCGTGGAGGCCAGCCACGACGCCGTCATTCAGGTCAAGAACAAGAACGTCGTGGCCAACTCCGAGGGCGTGTCCATCGTCATGGGCCGCAATCTGGAGGTGGTGCTGGCCGACGAGGGCGGCCGCGAGCGCGCGCGGCACCGTGTGCCCTACGGCTCGCGCCTGCTGGTCGACGACGGCACCCAGGTGACCAAGGGCCAGAAGCTGGCCGAGTGGGATCCCTACACGATCCCCATCATCACCGAGAAGGAGGGCATCGCGAACTACGTGGACCTGGTCGACGGCCTGTCCATGCGCGAGGTCACCGACGAGACCACGGGCATCTCCAGCCGCGTGGTGGTCGACTGGAAGCAGCAGCCGCGTGGTTCCGACCTGCGGCCGCGGATCACCTTGCGCGACGAGAAGGGCGACGTGGTCACCCTGCCGAACGGCACCGAGGCCCGCTACTTCATGTCGGTGGACGCGATCCTCTCGGTGGAGAACGGCGCCAAGGTGCAGGCCGGCGACGTGCTGGCCCGCATCCCGCGGGAGTCGACCAAGACCCGCGACATCACCGGCGGTCTGCCGCGCGTGGCGGAGCTGTTCGAGGCGCGCAAGCCGAAGGACTACGCGATCATCGCCGAGTCCGAGGGGCGCGTGGAGTTCGGTCGCGACTACAAGACCAAGCGCCGCATCCTGGTGCGGCCGGAGGACGGCGGCGACGCGGTCGAGTACCTGATCCCCAAGGGCAAGCACCTGGCGGTCCAGGAAGGCGACTACGTGCGGGTCGGCGACCTGCTGATGGACGGCAACCCGGTGCCGCACGACATTTTGGACATCCTCGGCGTCGAGGCGCTGGCCGAGTACCTGGTCAACGAGATCCAGAGCGTCTACCGGCTGCAGGGCGTCAAGATCAGCGACAAGCACATCGAGGTGATCGTTCGCCAGATGCTGCAGAAGGTCGAGATCATGGAGGCCGGCGACACCACTTTCCTGGTCGGCGAGCAGGTCGATCGCGACGAGTACGAGGAGGCCAACAACCGGGCGCTGCTGGAGAACGGCATCCCGGCCAAGGGCAAGCCGGTGCTCCAGGGCATCACCAAGGCCAGCCTGCAGACCCGCTCGTTCATCTCGGCGGCCTCCTTCCAGGAGACCACCCGGGTGCTGACCGAGGCGGCCGTCAACGGCAAGCTCGACAACCTGGTGGGCCTCAAGGAGAACGTCATCGTCGGCCGCCTGATCCCGGCCGGCACCGGCTCGGTGATCAACCGCCTGAAGCGGATCGCCGCCGAGCGGGACGCCGTGATCGAGGCCGAGCGCAGCAAGGCCGAGCTGGAGGCCGCGGCGGAGGCCGAGGCCGCCACGGCGGCCGATGTCGAGTCGGGCGACGGCTCGGCCTCGGTGGCCTGAGCGACGCGACTCCGCCGGCGCGACTCGGCCCGGCGGCCGACTCGGACGGCCGCGAATCGCTCGGCGCGGGCGACTCGCGGCCAGCCGACCTGACAGGGAGCGGGCGGGGCGACAGTCCCGCCCGCTCTCGTTTGACGGGTGGGCGCCGGCCCGCAAGGCGTCGTCGGCAACCTATGCGGGTTTTGGCGTCTGGCACACGCGTCTTGCGGCCGCCGCCGGCCGCCGGCGGGGCGGAAATCCGGCCCGGTGCCGAGAAAAAGCGTTGCTTTACCTTGACGCCCCCCGGGCCCGTGCGTATGTTCCGCGCCGTTCCGTCAGGGGAGTTGGTGGTAGGCGCCTCAGGCGGCTAAACGCAACTCCGGGCGGTCGCTCAGCCTTGCAGGGTCCTTCCGTTCCTGCAGAGCGGCCGAGGCGCTGCGTCGGGGATCGATATGGATCCTGCGGCAGCGCTTGCTCCGCGAGAGCTAAACCTGGTTGGAGACACAAGAGGGTCGTTCGGCGGCGTCTCGCCGGCGATCCGTCGTTGTTTTGCCCGTCCTCGCTGTCGGGCCGCGACGGGTCGGCACGCGGGACGGCGCCTTTCGCCGCCACTGAGGAGTAGTTAGCGATGTCCCGTCGTCACCGGGCCGAAAAGCGAGAGGTTCTCCCCGACGCCAAGTTTGGCGACCGGGTGCTGACGAAGTTCATGAGCAACCTCATGCGCGACGGCAAGAAGTCGGTCGCCGAGCGCATCGTTTACGGTGCCTTCGACCGTATCGCCTCCAAGGGCGGCAACGATCCGCTGCGGGTCTTCCACGAGGCGCTCGACAACGTGAAGCCGGATATCGAGGTGCGCTCGCGCCGCGTCGGCGGTGCCACCTATCAGGTGCCGGTCGAGGTGCGGGCCGAGCGCGCCCAGGCGCTGGCGATCCGTTGGCTGATCAACGCGTCGCGCAGCCGCTCCGAGACCACCATGACCGCGCGGCTGGCCGGCGAGCTGCTGGATGCCTCGAGCAACCGTGGCGCCGCCGTCAAGAAGCGCGAGGATACGCACCGCATGGCCGAGGCCAACCGGGCGTTCTCGCACTACCGCTGGTAACCGCCCTGCCGAGACGCTGAAGGAAGAGATACATGTCGTCCCGCCAGACCCCGCTCGAGCGCTACCGTAATATCGGCATCATGGCCCACATCGATGCCGGTAAGACGACCACGACCGAGCGCATCCTCTACTACACCGGCCGCTCCCATAAGATCGGCGAGGTGCACGAGGGTGCCGCGACGATGGACTGGATGGAGCAGGAGCAGGAGCGCGGCATCACCATCACGTCGGCCGCGACGACCTGCTTCTGGAAGGACCATCGGGTCAACATCATCGACACCCCGGGGCACGTCGACTTCACCATCGAGGTTGAGCGCTCGCTGCGCGTGCTCGACGGTGCGGTCGCGGTCTTCGACTCGGTGGCCGGCGTCGAGCCACAGTCCGAGACGGTGTGGCGTCAGGCGGACAAGTACAAAGTTCCGCGCATGTGCTTCGTCAACAAGATGGACCGCATGGGCGCGGATTTCTTCCGCTGCGTCGACATGATCGTCGACCGCCTCGGCGCGACCCCGCTGGTCTGCCAGATCCCGATCGGCGCCGAGAGCGATTTCGCCGGCGTGGTCGACCTGGTGCAGATGAAGGCGCTGGTGTGGCGCGACGAGAGCCTCGGTGCCGAGTGGGACATCACCGAGATTCCGGCCGAGCTGGCCGAGCAGGCCGCCGAGTACCGCGAAAAGCTGGTGGAGCTGGCGGTCGAGCAGGACGAGGCCGCGATGGAGGCCTACCTCGAGGGTGACGAGCCCGACGAGGCGACGCTCAAGCGGTTGATCCGCAAGGGCACCTGCGGCCTGGCCTTCGTGCCGGTGCTGCTCGGCACCGCGTTCAAGAACAAGGGCGTGCAGCCGCTGCTGGACGCGGTGGTGGATTACCTGCCGTCGCCGACCGAGGTGGCCGACGTCCAGGGCGTCAAGCCGAACACCGAAGAGGTCGACAGCCGCCCGTCGAGCGACGACGCGCCGATGGCCGGTCTGGCCTTCAAGATCATGACCGACCCCTTCGTGGGCTCGCTGACCTTCGTGCGCGTCTACTCGGGCAAGATCACCAAGGGCACCTCGGTGATGAACTCGGTGAAGGGCAATCGCGAGCGCGTCGGCCGCATGCTGCTGATGCATGCGAACCACCGCGAGGAGATCGACGAGGCGCTGGCCGGCGACATCGTGGCGATCGCGGGCCTGAAGGACACCACCACCGGCGACACGCTCTGCGACGCCGCCAAGCCGATCGTGCTGGAGCGCATGGAGTTCCCCGATCCGGTGATCGAGGTCGCGGTGGAGCCGAAGACCAAGGCCGACATGGAGAAGATGTCGGTGGCGCTCAATCGGCTGGCCCAGGAGGACCCCTCCTTCCAGGTCTCGACCGACCAGGAGAGCGGTCAGACCGTCATCAAGGGCATGGGCGAGCTGCACCTCGACATCATCGTCGATCGGCTGCGGCGCGAGTTTAAGGTGGACGCCAACGTCGGCGCGCCGCAGGTGGCCTACCGCGAGACCATCACGCGCCAGACCGAGGTGGACTACACCCACAAGAAGCAGACCGGCGGGTCCGGTCAGTTCGCGCGCGTCAAGATGGTGTTCGAGCCGCTCGAGGCGGGCTCCGGCTTCGTCTTCGAGAACGCCGTGGTCGGCGGCTCGGTGCCCAAGGAGTACGTCCCGGGCGTCGAGAAGGGCCTCAAGCAGTCGAACGACAGCGGCGTGGTCGCGGGGTTCCCGGTGATCGACTACAAGGCGACGCTGATCGACGGCGCCTACCACGACGTCGACTCCTCGGTGATGGCCTTCGAGATCGCGTCGCGTCAGGCGTTCCGCGAGGGGCTGCCGAAGGCCGGGCCGACGCTGCTTGAGCCGGTGATGAAGGTCGAGGTGGTCACGCCCGAGGAATACATGGGCGACATCATCGGCGACCTGAACAGCCGCCGCGGCAACGTCGCCGGCATGGACCAGCGCGGGATCGCGCGCGTCATCAACGCGACCGTGCCGCTGGCCAACATGTTCGGCTACGTCAACACCCTGCGGTCCATGAGTCAGGGCCGCGCCCAGTACACGATGCACTTCTCCCACTACGAGAAGGTGCCGCAGGCCGTGGCCGACGAGGTCAAGGCGAAGCTGGCCTAAGGCCAAGCATCCAAACGTCACTCCGGCCCGGGACCTGATCGGCAGGCGGGCCAGCGCCGAGAGGTGGAGCAAGGAAGATGTCGAAAGCGAAGTTCGAGCGTACGAAGCCGCACTGCAACATTGGGACGATCGGTCACGTTGACCATGGGAAGACGTCGCTGACGGCAGCGATCACGAAGGTGATGGCGGAGACGGGCGGTGCGACCTTCATGGCGTACGATTCGATCGACAAGGCGCCGGAGGAGAAGGCGCGCGGGATCACGATTTCGACGGCGCATGTTGAGTACGAGACGGAGAACCGTCACTACGCGCACGTGGACTGCCCGGGTCACGCCGACTACGTGAAGAACATGATCACGGGCGCGGCGCAGATGGACGGCGCGATCCTGGTTGTTTCGGCGGCGGACGGCCCGATGCCGCAGACGCGCGAGCACATTCTTCTGGCGCGCCAGGTTGGCGTTCCGGCGCTGGTGGTTTTCCTGAACAAGTGCGACATGGTCGACGACGAGGAGCTGCTGGAGCTGGTCGAGCTCGAGGTGCGCGAGCTTCTGAGCTCGTACGATTTCCCGGGGGACGACATTCCGATCATCAAGGGGTCTGCGCTGGCGGCGCTGGAGGACAGCGACCAGAAGCTGGGGCAGCAGGCGGTGATGGAGCTGATGGCGGCGGTTGACGAGTACGTGCCGACGCCGGAGCGTCCGAAGGACCAGCCGTTCCTGATGCCGATCGAGGACGTGTTTTCGATCTCGGGCCGCGGCACGGTGGTGACGGGGCGTGTCGAGCGCGGCGTCGTGAAGGTGGGCGAGGAGGTCGAGATCGTCGGCCTGCGCGACACCCGCAAGACGACGGTGACCGGCGTTGAGATGTTCCGCAAGCTGCTGGACCAGGGCGAGGCGGGCGACAACATCGGCGCGCTGCTGCGCGGCATCGGTCGCGAGGACGTGGAGCGCGGTCAGGTTCTGGCGAAGCCGGGGACGATCACGCCGCACACGAAGTTCGCGTGCGAGGCCTACATCCTGACCAAGGACGAGGGCGGCCGGCACACGCCGTTTTTCACCAACTACCGTCCGCAGTTCTACTTCCGCACGACGGACGTGACGGGGGTGTGCACGCTGCCGGAGGGCACGGAGATGGTGATGCCGGGCGACAACGTGTCGATGGAGGTGGTGCTGATCGCGCCGATCGCCATGGACGAGGGCCTGCGCTTCGCGATCCGCGAGGGCGGCCGCACCGTCGGCGCCGGCGTCGTCTCCAAGATCATCGAGTAGTCAGGTCATTCGAGCGGGAGGGGGCCTCGGCCGCCGTGTCGGGCCCCCCTCTGCTTCCTAGATAACAGCGGTCGAGCGAGCCATGGAAAGCCAGAACATCCGCATCCGCCTGAAGGCGTTCGATCATCGGGTGCTGGATCAGTCGACGGGAGAGATCGTCAACACCGCCAAGCGCACGGGTGCGCAGGTGCGTGGGCCGATTCCCCTGCCGACCAAGATCGAGCGCTTCACCGTGCTGCGCTCGCCGCACATCGACAAGAAGAGCCGCGAGCAGTTCGAGATCCGCACTCACAAGCGGCTGCTCGACATCGTCGACCCGACCCCGCAGACCGTGGACGCGCTGATGAAGCTCGACCTGGCCTCGGGTGTCGACGTCGAGATCAAGCTGAAGGGCTAGGGTCATGCGTACGGGTCTGATCGCCCAGAAGGTCGGTATGACGCGCGTCTTCGACGCAGAGGGCTCGCACGTGCCGGTCACCGTGCTGAAGGTCGACGGCTGCTACGTCACCGCTCAGCGCACCGCCGAAAAGGACGGCTACGTCGCGCTGCAGCTCGGCGCCGGCGCGGCCAAGGTGAACCGGGTCAGCAAGCCGGAGCGCGAGCGCTTCGCCAAGGCCAAGGTGGCGCCGCGCAAGCGGGTCGTCGAGTTCCGCGTCGCCGAGGACGCGTTGATCGACGTCGGCAGCGAGTTGACGGCGGACCACTTCGTGCCGGGGCAGTTCGTCGACGTCTGCGGCACCTCGATCGGCAAGGGCTTCGCCGGTGTGATGAAGCGCCACGGGTTCGGCGGCATGTTCGCCACCCACGGCGTGTCGATTTCGCACCGCGCCCACGGCTCGACCGGTCAGAACCAGGATCCCGGCAAGGTCTTCAAGAACAAGAAGATGGCCGGCCATATGGGCGACCGGCGGGTGACCACCCAGAACCTGCAGGTGGTCAAGGTCGACGCCGAGCGCGGTCTGATCCTGGTGCGCGGCGCGGTGCCCGGCAGCGAGGGCGGCTGGGTCACGGTGAGCGACGCGGTCAAGCGGGGCCGTCCCGAGGAGGCGCCGTATCCGGGGGCGCTGCGCGCCAGCGCGGCGGCCGAGACGGCGCCGGCCGAGGACAGTGCCGCCGAGGCGGCTGCCGATGCGGCGCCGGCCGAGACCGGTGGCGAAGCCGGCGAAGAGAAGAAGGACTCGTAAACGATGAAGGTGGACGTCACCACGCTCGCCAACGAGACCGCCGGCCAGATCGAGCTCGACGAGTCGATCTTCGGGGTCGAGGTGCGCCGCGACATCCTGCATCGCGTCGTCACCTGGCAGCTGGCCAAGCGCCGGGCGGGCACGCACAAGGCCAAGGGCCGCAGCGAGGTCGCGGGCACGACGAAGAAGGCCTACCGCCAGAAGGGCACCGGCCGGGCGCGTCGCGGCAACCTGAAGACCAACATCATGCGCGGCGGCGGCGTCGTGCACGGTCCGCTGCCGCGCGATCACGGCTTCGACCTGCCGAAGAAGGTGCGCGCGCTCGGTCTGAAGTGCGCGCTGTCGGCCAAGGCGAAGGACGGCAAGCTGGTGGTGCTCGACTCGGCCAAGACCGAGACCCACAAGACCAAGGCCCTGGCCGAGCAGTTCGCCAAGCTGGGCCTGGACAACGCGCTGATCATCGACGGCGCGGAGATCGATACGCAGTTCGAGCGGGCCGCGCGCAACATCGCGGGCGTGGAGCTGCTGCCGCAGCAGGGCGCCAATGTCTACGACATCCTGCGCCGGGACCGCCTGGTGCTGACCCGCGCGGCTGTTGAAGCACTGGAGGCACGGCTGAAATGAGCAGGGCACGTCCGCGCAGGAAGCTCGACCTGCAGGTCTCGCAGGAGCGCATGTACGAGCTGATCCGCCGTCCGCTGGTGACCGAGAAGACGACTCTCGGCGGCGAGCATGGCCAGGTCGCCTTCGAGGTGCCGCTGGACGCCAGCAAGCCGGAGATCAAGGCGGCCGTCGAAGGGCTGTTCAAGGTGAAGGTGAGGGCGGTCAACACGGCCATCCAGAAGGGCAAGGTCAAGCGCTTCCGTGGCCGGCTGGGCCAGCGCTCCGACTTCAAGAAGGCCTACGTCACCCTCGAGGAAGGTCACGCCATCGACGTGACGACCGGTATCTAAGGGCGGGACCAGGTTCATGGCGCTCAAGACGTTCAATCCGATCACGCCGGGCCAGCGGCAGCTCACTATCGTGAGCCGCAGCGGCCTGTGGAAGGGCAAGCCGGTCAAGAAACTGACCGAGGGCCTGACCAAGTCCGGCGGCCGCAACAACCAGGGGCATGTGACCGCGCGTCGTCGCGGCGGCGGGCACAAGCGCACCTACCGCCTGATCGACTTCAAGCGGCGCAAGTGGGGCGTGCCGGCCACGGTGGAGCGGCTGGAGTACGATCCCAACCGGACCGCCTTCATCGCGCTGATCACCTACGAGGACGGCGAGCAGGCCTACATCCTGGCGCCGCAGCGCCTGGCGGTGGGCGACACGGTGGTCGCCGACGCGCGCACCGACGTGAAGCCCGGCAACGCGATGCCGCTGCGCAGCATTCCGGTGGGCACCGTGGTGCACAACGTCGAGCTCAAGCCGGGCAAGGGCGGCCAGATCGCCCGCGCCGCCGGCGCCTACGTCCAGCTCGTCGGTCGCGACCAGGGCTATGCCCTGCTGCGCCTGTCGAGCGGCGAGGTCCGCATGGTGCGCGGCGACTGCATGGCCTCGATCGGCGCGGTCTCGAACGCCGATCAGCAGAACATCTCGCTGGGCAAGGCCGGCCGCAGTCGCTGGCTGGGCCGCCGCCCCGCGGTGCGCGGCGTGGCGATGAACCCGGTGGACCACCCGCATGGTGGCGGTGAGGGCCGGACGTCGGGCGGCCGCCATCCGGTGACGCCGAGCGGCAAGCCGACCAAGGGCCACCGCACCCGGCACAACAAGAAGACCGATGCGCTGATCGTGCGGCGCCGGCACGCGAAGAAGTAGGGAGCGCGAAGCATGGCGCGGTCAATTTGGAAGGGTCCCTTCGTCGACGCCTATCTGCTGAAGAAGGCAGAGAAGTCGCGCGATTCGGGACGCAACGAGATCATCAAGACCTGGTCGCGGCGCTCGACCATCATGCCGCAGTTCGTCGGCCTGACCTTCGGCGTCTACAACGGCCAGAAGTTCCTGCCGGTGCTGGTGACGGAGAACATGGTCGGCCACAAGTTCGGCGAGTTCGCGCCGAGCCGTACCTTCTACGGGCACGCGGCCGACAAGAAGGCGAAGAGGAAGTAAGGCCATGGGCAAGCCCAAGTTGGACCGCCGTCTGGCCGATAACGAGGCGATGGCCGTCGCGCGCAACCTCCGTGTTTCGCCGCAGAAGCTGAACCTGGTCGCCGGGCTGATCCGCGGCAAGAACGCGCAGACCGCGCTGGCCGAGCTGCAGTTCAGCAAGCGCCGGATCGCCCAGGACGTGCGCAAGGTGCTGGAGAGCGCGATCGCCAATGCCGAGAACAATCACCAGCTCGACGTCGATCGTCTGGTGGTGTCCGAGGCCAGTGTCGGCAAGTCGCTGATCATGCGCCGCTTCCGGCCGCGCGCCCGGGGCCGGGTCGGCCGCATCCAGAAGCCCTTTAGCCGCCTGCGGGTGGTGGTCCGCGAGCGCGAGGAAGCTTAAGTCATGGGTCACAAAGTCAATCCGATCGGCCTGCGCCTGGGCATCAACCGCACCTGGGACTCCCGTTGGATCGCCGGCAAGGACTACGCCAAGCTGCTGCACGAGGACCTGCGGCTGCGCGCATTCCTGAAGAAGCGTCTCAGCCAGGCCGGCGTCTCCCGGGTGGTGATCGAGCGGCCGGCCAAGCGGGCCCGGATCACGATCCACACGGCGCGGCCCGGCGTGGTGATCGGCAAGAAGGGCGCGGACATCGAGAAGCTGCGCAACGAGCTGTCGAAGATGACCGGCGGCGAGGTGCACCTCTCGATCGTCGAGATCCGCAAGCCGGAGATCGACGCGCAGCTGATCGCCGACTCCATCGCGCAGCAGCTCGAGCGCCGCGTGGCCTTCCGGCGCGCCATGAAGCGCGCGGTGCAGGCCGCCATGCGCCTCGGGGCCCAGGGCATCCGGATCAACTGCGGCGGCCGTCTGGGTGGCGCCGAGATCGCCCGCACCGAGTGGTACCGCGAGGGCCGCGTGCCCCTGCATACCCTGCGCGCGGACATCGACTACGGCGTGTCGACGGCGATCACCACCTACGGCACCTGCGGCGTGAAGGTCTGGGTGTTCAAGGGCGAGATCATGGCGCACGACCCGCTGGCCAGCGAGAAGCGCCACACCGAGATGCAGACCGGCCCCGCCGGCCGCGCCTAACCGCGTACCGAGTGAACGGACGTTCGAGAAGGACTGAAGGAAGATGCTGCAGCCGAAGCGCACGAAGTACCGCAAGCAGCACAAGGGCCGCATCCACGGGACAGCCAAGGGCGGCACCACGCTGGCGTTCGGCCAGTTCGGGCTGAAGGCGGTGACGCCGGAGCGGGTCTCTGCGCGGCAGATCGAGGCGGCGCGCCGCGCGATCACCCGCCACATGCGCCGCGTCGGGAAGCTGTGGATCCGGGTCTTTCCGGATGTGCCCGTGACCCAGAAGCCGGCCGAGGTGCGCCAGGGCAAGGGCAAGGGCTCGCCGGAGTGGTGGGCCTGCCGCGTCAAGCCGGGCCGCATCATGTTCGAGCTGGACGGCGTGTCCGAGGAGCTGGCGCGCGAGGCCTTTGCCCGCGCCGCGACCAAGCTGCCGGTGCGCACCAAGTTCGTCGTTCGCCCGACCGCCGACTGACGGCGCGAGGCGGAGGCAAGGAGTAGGTAGAGATGAAGGCGTCCGATCAGCGCACCAAGAGCGACGACGAGCTGAAGCAGGAGCTGCTGGGCCTGCGCAAGGAGGCGTTCAACCTGCGCTTCCAGGCGGCCAGTGGGCAGCTCGAGAACACGACGCGCAAGCGGCTGGTTCGCCGCGACATTGCGCGCATCAAGACGATCCTGCGCGAGCGCCAGGCCAAGGCCGCGCAGCCGCAGGCCAACAAGGAGTAGTCCGCCATGCCGCGTCGCGTGCTGCAGGGCACCGTGGTGTCGACCAAGATGGACAAGACGGTGACCGTCGTGGTCGAGCGCCGGGTGATGCACCCGCTCTACAAGAAGTTCATCAAGAACTCGAAGCGCTATCACGCGCATGACGAGGAGAACCGCTGCAAGGAGGGCGAGGTCGTGCGCATCGTTGAGTGCGCGCCGATTTCGAAGTCCAAGAAGTGGAAGGTCGTTTACAACGGCGCTCAGGACGAAGCTGCCGGGGCGACCCAGGCCTGAGTTCGGTCCGACGCGAGGGTAAGGAGTAAGGCGTCATGATCCAGATGCAGACGAACCTCGACGTGGCCGATAACTCGGGCGCACGCAGGGTGCAGTGCATCAAGGTGCTCGGCGGCTCCAACCGGCGCTTTGCCAGCGTCGGCGATGTGATCGTCGTTTCGGTCAAGGAGGCGATCCCGCGGGGTCGCGTGAAGAAAGGTGACGTGCATCGCGCCGTCATCGTGCGAACCGCCAAGGATCTGCGCCGGCCGGACGGCACGGTGATCCGCTTCGACCGCAATGCGGCCGTGCTGCTGAACAAGCAGAACGAGCCGATCGGCACCCGCATCTTCGGGCCGGTGACCCGCGAGCTGCGTGCCAAGAAGTTCATGAAGATCGTCTCGCTGGCGCCTGAGGTGCTGTGATGAAGAAGTTCAAGATCAAGAAGGGCGATCGGGTGATCGTGACCGCCGGCCGCTCCAAGGGCGTGGTCGGCGAGGTCCTGCGCGTCGACCGCGCCGACGAGCGCGTGGTCATCCAGGGTGCCAACCTGGTCAAGCGCCATCAGCGCCCGAGCGCCCAGAACCCCGAGGGGGGCATCGTCGAGATGGAGGCGCCCGTCCACATCTCGAACGTCGCCCATGTCGATCCGGAGGCGGGCGACCAGCCCACCCGTGTCGGCTACCGCTTTGTCGAAGGCCGCAAGGTGCGCTACGCCAAGCGCTCCGGTGCGCCGATCGACAGCTAAGACTCGATTGAGGACGAGACCCATGGCTGCCCGGTTGCGTGAGCACTACGAGACGGTCGTCAAGCCGGCCCTGAAGAAGGAGTACGGCTATGCCAACGACCTTCAGGTGCCCAAGCTCGAGAAGATCGTCATCAACATGGGCGTCGGCGAAGCCGTCGCCGACCGCAAGAAGCTGGACACGGCGGTGCAGGAGCTGACCGCGATCGCGGGTCAGCGCCCGGTGGTGACCAAGGCGCGCAAGTCGATCGCCGGCTTCAAGCTGCGCGAGGGCATGCCGATCGGCTGCAAGGTGACCCTGCGGCGCGAGCGGATGTACGAGTTCCTCGACCGCCTGGTGAACGTCGCGCTGCCGCGTGTGCGCGACTTCCGCGGCCTGAACGGCAAGTCCTTCGACGGACGCGGGAATTTCTCGATGGGCCTGAAGGAGCAGCTCGTCTTTCCGGAGATCGAGTACGACAAGATCGACGATGTCCGGGGTATGGACATCATCATCTGCACGACGGCCAAGACCGACGAGGAGGCGCGTGCGCTCCTCGCCAACTTCGACATGCCGTTCCGGCAGTAAGCAAGCAGTCCGGACAACGGCGAAAGGGTAGACGCTATGGCGAAGAAGTCAGCGGTAGAGAAGAACAAGCGGCGCCGGAAGATGGTCGCGCAGGCTGCGGCCAAGCGCGCGCAGCTCAAGGCAGTCGGCTACGATCGGACGCTGCCGCCAGAGGAGCGTTTCCAGGCGTTCCTGAAGTTGGCGGAACTGCCGCGCAATTCCTCGAAGACGCGCATCCGCAATCGGTGCGAGGTGACCGGCCGTCCGCGCGGCTATTACCGGCGCCTGAAGATGTCGCGTATCGCCCTGCGCGACCTGGCCTCCAACGGCCAGATCCCGGGCATGGTCAAGTCGAGCTGGTAAGGAAGGAGTAGCGGCGTCATGGCCATGAGCGATCCCCTCGGGGACCTGCTGACCCGCATTCGCAACGCGCAGCGCGCCGGCAAGTCCGTTATTCTCACGCCGCATTCCAGGTTGCGACTGAACGTCCTGGAGGTGCTGCAGCGCGAGGGCTACATTCGCGGTTTCGCCGAAGGCAGCGACGAGCGCGGCCATCCGCAGATCGAGGTGCAGCTGAAGTATCACGACGGCGCCCCGGTGATCCGCGAGATCGCGCGCGTGTCCAAGCCGGGCCGGCGGGTCTACTCGAAGATCAAGGAGCTGCCGCGCTTCTACAACGGTCTGGGGATCGCCATCCTCTCGACGCCCAAGGGCGTGATGGCCGATCACCAGGCGCGGGCCGAGAACGTGGGCGGCGAGGTGCTCTGCCGCGTCTTCTAAGGCGCCGGCGGACGGTTTCGAACGGAGTGAGAGTCACATGTCGCGCGTAGGCAAGAACCCGGTCGAGGTGCCCGACGGCGTCGAGGTCAAGGTCGATGGCCTGACGGTCTCGGCCAAGGGCAAGCTGGGCGAGCTCAGCTACACCGCCACCGACGACGTCAGCCTGAAGCTGGAAGACGGCAAGGTCACGGTGACGCCGGTCGACGAGTCCAAGAAGGCCCGGGCCATGTGGGGCACGGCGCGCGCGCGGATCCAGAACCTGGTGACCGGCGTGAGCCAGGGCTTCACCCGTGACCTGGAGATCACCGGCGTGGGCTACCGTGCGGCGGTCCAGGGCAAGACCCTGAACCTGCAGCTCGGCTACAGCCACGACATCAACTATCCGATCCCCGAGGGTCTGACCGTGAAGTGCGAGCGGCCCACGGCGATCTCGATCCACGGGGCGGACAAGCAGCTCGTCGGCCAGATGGCGGCGGTGGTGCGCGCGATGCGCGGGCCGGAGCCCTACAAGGGCAAGGGCGTGCGCTACGCCGACGAGCAGATCATCCGCAAGGAAGGCAAGAAGAAGTAACGGCCATGCTGAACAAATTCAGGGTTCTGCGGCGCCGCGCGCGCCGGGTGCGCGACGATCTGCGCAAGAAGTCTCGTGGCCGTCCGCGGCTGAGCGTCTTCCGCTCGTCGAAGCACATCTACGCCCAGGTGATCGACGACACGCAGGGGATCACGCTGGCTTCGGCTTCCAGCCTGGAGAAGGACCTGCGCGGCCAGCTCAAGACCGGCGCCGACAAGTCGGCGGCCGAGACGGTCGGCAAGCTGCTGGCCGAGCGCGCCAAGGCCAAGGGCGTCGAGCAGGTGGTGTTCGACCGTGGTGGCTACCTCTACCACGGCCGGGTCAAGGCGCTGGCCGACGCCGCGCGCAACGGCGGCCTGAGCTTCTAAGGCGGGTCCGCAGCGAGCAGGAACGGGATTTAGAGATATGGCACGACCCCAACGCGACGACCGCCGGGAAGACTCGGACATCGTCGATAAGCTCGTCGGCATCAACCGCGTGGCCAAGGTGGTCAAGGGCGGCCGCCGCTTCGGCTTCGCCGCCCTGGTGGTGGTCGGCGACCAGCGCGGCCGCGTCGGCTTCGGCCACGGCAAGGCGCGCGAGGTGCCCGAGGCGATCCGCAAGGCCACCGAGTCCGCCAAGAAGGGCATGATCCGCGTGCCGCTGCGCGAGGGCCGCACGCTGCATCATGACATGCGCGGCGTCTTCGGCGCCGGCAAGATCGTGATGCGCGCCGCGCCTCCGGGCACCGGCATCATCGCCGGCGGGCCGATGCGCGCGATCTTCGAGTGCCTGGGCGTGCAGGACGTGGTCGCGAAGTCGACCGGGACCCAGAACCCCTACAACATGATCCAGGCGACCTTCGAGGCGCTGAAGGAGATCCAGTCGCCCCGCATGGTGGCGCAGCGCCGCGGCAAGAAGGTCTCCGACGTCGTCGGCAAGCGCGAGGATCAGGCCTCGACCGGCGCCGAGATCACGGAGTAAGGACCATGGCGGCTAGCAAGAAGACCGTGAAGGTGCAGCAGATCCGCAGCGGCTTCGGCCGCAAGCCGGGCCAGCAGGACACCCTGAAGGGGCTGGGTCTGCGTCGCATCGGCCATGTGCGCGAGCTGGAGGACACCCCGGCGGTGCGCGGCATGATCGAGAAGATTCCCCACCTGGTGCGGGTGGTCGAGTAAGCCTGCCGCGGCAGGGCGCGCGCCGCGGGACGGCGCCGCGAGGACTGAGAAGGACGTAGGTGCGATGAAGCTCAACGAGCTGGCTGACAATCCAGGTGCCCGCAAGGCGCGCAAGCGCGTCGGCCGCGGCATCGGCTCCGGCCTGGGCAAGACCGCGGGCAAGGGCCACAAGGGCGCCAAGGCGCGCAGCGGCGTGGCGATCAAGGGCTTCGAGGGCGGTCAGATGCCGCTGCACCGGCGTCTGCCCAAGCGCGGCTTCAACAACATCTTCCGCCGCGACTACGTCGAGGTGAACCTCGACCGCCTGCAGGCCGCGATCGACGCCGGCAAGCTGGACGCGGCGCAGCCGATCGACGCCGCCGCCATGCAGGCCGCCGGACTGTTCAAAAAGTCGCGGGACGGCGTGCGCCTGCTTGCGAAGGGCGCTGTGACGTCCAAAATCAATGTGACCGTGGCCGGCGCCTCGAAGGCGGCGGTGGAGGCCGTCGAGAAGGCTGGCGGCTCCGTCACGGTAACCGCCCCGAAGCCGGTCGCCGCCGAAGCCGGTGGCGAGAACGCCGGGGAGTCGGCGTAACCGCAGGGCCTGATCGTCGGATCGGGCCGCGGTCCGATCCGCGAAGACGCGCCCCGCTCGCCCGGGTGGCTGGCGGGGCCCAGGACCGAGACGAGGGATCATGGCCTCAGCCGCCGAACAGCTCGCCGCCAACATCAACTTCGGCGCCATCGCCAAGGCGACCGAGCTCAAGCAGCGCATCTGGTTCACGCTGGCCGCGCTGATCGTCTACCGCCTGGGCACCTACATCCCGGTGCCCGGCATCGATCCGGCGCAGCTCGCGCTGATCTTCGAGCAGCACCAGGGCGGCGTGCTCGGGGTGTTCGACATGTTCGCCGGCGGGGCGCTGGGGCGGATGACGATCTTCGCCCTGAACATCATGCCCTACATCTCGGCGGCCATTATCATGCAGCTGCTGACGGCGGTGAATCCGACCCTGGAGCAGCTCAAGAAGGAAGGCGAGAGCGGCCGGAAGAAGATCAACCAGTACACCCGCTACGGCACGGTGGTGCTGGCGATGTTCCAGTCGTACGGCATCGCCGTCGGCCTGGAGAACATGGGCGGCCCCGGTGGGTCGGCGGTGATCGACCCGGGTCTGTTCTTCCGGGTGACCACGGTGATCACGCTGACCGGCGGCACGATCTTCCTGATGTGGCTGGGCGAGCAGATCACCCAGCGCGGCGTGGGCAACGGCATCTCGCTGATCATCTTCGCCGGCATTGTCGCCAACCTGCCCTTCGCCCTGGCCTCGACTCTGGAGCTGGGCCGCACCGGCGCGCTGTCGACCGGCTTCATCCTCTTCATCATGCTGATGGCAGTGGCGGTGATCGCCTTCATCGTCTTTATGGAGCGGGCGCAGCGCCGGATCCTGGTGCAGTATCCGAAGCGCCAGGTGGGCAACAAGATGTTCGGCGGCGAGTCCTCGCACCTGCCGCTGAAGCTGAACCCGGCCGGCGTGATCCCGCCGATCTTCGCCTCCTCGCTGCTGCTGATGCCGCTGACCGTGGCCGGCTTCTCGGGTGGCGAAGCGGGCGGCTGGCTCGGCCTGGTGACGGCCTACCTGGGCCATGGCCAGCCGCTCTACATGGCGCTCTATGTCGGGCTGATCATCTTCTTCGCCTTCTTCTACACGGCGATCGTCTTCAACCCGGCGGACACGGCCGAGAACCTGCGCAAGCACGGCGGCTTCATTCCGGGCATCCGGCCGGGCAAGAACACCACCGACTACCTGAACCACGTGCTGATGCGCCTGGTCACGGTCGGCTCGCTCTACCTGGCGCTGGTCTGCCTGCTGCCGGAGCTGCTGATCAGCCAGTACTCGGTGCCGTTCTACTTCGGCGGCACCAGCCTGCTGATCGTGGTGTCGGTCACCATGGACACGGTGGCGCAGGTCCACTCGCACCTGCTGGCGCACCAGTACGAAGGCCTCGTCAAGAAGGCGAAGCTGAGGGGGAGGCGCGGATGAACATCATCTTGCTCGGCCCGCCGGGCGCCGGGAAGGGCACTCAGGCCAAGCGTCTGGAGGAGCGGCACGGCCTCAAGCAGCTCTCGACCGGAGACATGCTGCGCGCCGCCGCCGCGTCCGGCAGCGAGCTGGGCCGGCAGGCCAAGCAGATCATGGACGCCGGGCAGCTTATGCCTGACGACCTGATGGTCGAGATGATCGCCGAGCGGATCGACCAGCCGGATTGCGCCAAGGGGTTCATCCTGGACGGTTTTCCGCGCACCGTTCGGCAGGCCGAGGCGCTCGACGAGATGCTGGCGGCCAAGGGGCTGAAGCTGGATGCGGTGATCGAGGTGAAGGTGGCCGACGCGGTTCTGGTCGACCGGATCAACACCCGGATCTCGCAGTCCCAGGCGGCCCGTTCGGACGACAACGTCGAGACGCTGAAAAAGCGGCTGGCGGTCTACCACGAGCAGACCGCGCCGATCCTGCCCTACTACGAGCGGCAGGGCCGGCTGATCACGGTCGACGGCATGAAGCCGATCGACACGGTGAGCGAGGAGATCGAGTCGATTCTCGCCGAGGCCGCCTGAAGGCGCGCCGGGCGGGACGGGCTCGACCGACGAGAGACGGGCGAAAGCCCGGTTGCGCCTTGACGGGGCGTGCGGAATTCCTATAATCCGCGCTCCCTCGGCGAGGCGCAGTCGCCGGGGTTTTCGCTTTGGGATAAAGCTGACGGGCGCCCGCGGGCCGCGGGCGTTCGGTTTTGGGGAGACCACAACGTGGCTCGTATTGCTGGTGTCAACATTCCAACCAACAAGCGCGTGCACGTCGCGTTGACGTACATCCACGGCATCGGCCCGGCGAAGGCGCAGGAGATCTGCGGCAAGGTCGGCATTGTCGACAGCCGCCGCGTCAACGAGCTGACGGACGACGAGGTCGTGCGCATCCGCGAGACCATCGACCAGGACTACCTGGTCGAGGGTGATCTGCGCCGGGAAGTCGCGATGAACATCAAGCGGCTGATGGACCTGGGCTGCTACCGCGGTCTGCGTCACCGCAAGGGGCTGCCGGTCCACGGTCAGCGCACTCACACCAACGCGCGCACGCGCAAGGGGCCGGCCCGTCCGATCGCGGGCAAGAAGAAGGCCACCCGGTAAGGCATCAGGGCAGAAATCATGGCGAAACCGCAGCAGGCTCGCGTCCGTCGTCGCGAGCGCAAGAACATCTCCAGCGGCATCGCGCACGTCGTCGCGAGCTTCAACAACACCACGGTGACCATCACCGACGTGCAGGGCAACACCATCTCCTGGTCGTCGGCCGGCTCGGTCGGCTTCAAGGGTTCGCGTAAGTCGACCCCCTTCGCCGCGCAGATGGCCGCCGAGGATGCCGGCAAGAAGGCCCAGGAGCACGGCATGCGCACCCTCGAGGTGAATGTGAAGGGGCCGGGCTCGGGCCGCGAGTCGGCGCTGCGCGCGCTGCAGGCCACCGGGTTCCAGATCACCGCGATTCGCGACGTGACGCCGGTGCCGCACAACGGCTGCCGTCCGCCCAAGCGCCGGCGCGTCTAGCTCCGCGCCCGCCCCGGGGCGGGCCGCGAGGCCCCGCATCACCGCCGCCCGACGCATGGGCTGCGCCGCCGGCCGTTGCGAGCGCCGGACGCAGCCGGGACAGGGCGGCCCGCCAGAGGCGCAGGCCGGCGGAGCGCTCTTGTGGGTGCATCCGCCGCAACGCCGTTTGGCCATCGCTCGCAACCAAGGGCCGAAAGGCTGAAAGCCATGATGCAGAAAAACTGGACCGAATTGATCAAGCCGAACAAGCTGGACATCCAGCCCGGCCCCGACGCGCAGCGCTTCGCGAAGGTGGTGGCCGAGCCGCTGGAGCGCGGATTCGGCCTGACTCTGGGCAACGCCCTGCGCCGGGTGCTGCTCTCGTCGTTGCAGGGGGCGGCGGTGACCGCCGTGCAGATCGACGGCGTGCTGCACGAGTTCTCGTCGATTCCGGGCGTGCGCGAGGACGTCACCGACGTCGTCCTCAACATCAAGGCGCTGGCCCTGCGCATGCACGGCGAGGGGCCGAAGCGCATCCGCCTGCGCGCCGACGGCCCGGGCGAGGTGACCGCCGCGCAGATCGAGACCGGGGCCGACATCGAGGTGATGAACCCGGATCTGACGATCTGCACCCTGGACGACGGGGCGCGGATTGACATGGAGATGACCGTCGCCATCGGGAAGGGCTACGTGCCGGGCAGTCAGAACCGGCAGGAAGACTCGCCGATCGGCCTGATCCCGGTCGACTCCCTCTTCTCGCCGGTGCGCCGGGTGGCCTATCGCGTGGAGAACACCCGCGTCGGTCAGGTCACCGACTACGACAAGCTGACCATGGAGGTCGAGACCGACGGCACGGTCAGCCCCGACGATGCCGTGGCCCTGGCCGCGCGCATCCTGCAGGACCAGCTCCAGCTCTTCAT
Source organism: Algihabitans sp. (assembly GCA_965233705.1). Lineage (GTDB taxonomy): Bacteria > Pseudomonadota > Alphaproteobacteria > Kiloniellales > DSM-21159 > Algihabitans. The sequence goes on from CBDDTF010000003.1 coordinate 582,848, forward strand.
CAACTTCGAGGAGCCGAAGGTCCGCGAGGTCGCCGAGGAGCGCGCCGAGCCGCCGTTCAACAAGAACCTGCTGCGCAAGGTGGACGAGCTGGAGCTGTCGGTGCGCTCGGCCAACTGCCTGAAGAACGACAACATCATCTACATCGGCGACCTGGTCCAGAAGACCGAGGCCGAGATGCTGCGCACGCCGAACTTCGGCCGCAAGTCGCTGAACGAGATCAAGGAAGTCCTGGCGCAGATGGGCCTGCACCTGGGCATGGAGATCCCGGACTGGCCGCCGGACAACATCGAGGATCTGGCGAAGAAGCTGGAGGAGCCCTTCTAGAGTGATTTGCGACCGTGTGGGCGCGCGTCAGCGCGTCCGCCGGCCGCGAGAAGCCGCGCCAGAGGCCCCGGAAGCCGGGGCGTTGCTGGCGGGCCTTGTCTAAGGGCCGTTCGGGCCCACCCGCGCGTACCGGAGCGGCGGCTTTGGCCGGCGCGAAGGGCGGGCGGCGGCACCATCGGCTTCGCGCCGCGAAGCCCAGCGTGAAGGAAGGAGACCCGGGATGCGTCACGGGAAGTCGGGCCGCAAGCTCAATCGCACGGCCTCGCACCGCAAGGCGATGTTCGCGAACATGGCGGCCTCGCTGATCAAGCACGAGCAGATCGTCACGACCCTTCCGAAGGCGAAGGAACTGCGCCGCGTCGCCGAGCGCCTGGTGACGCTGGGCAAGAAGGGCGGCCTGGCGCGGCGCCGGCAGGCCTTTGCCACGCTGCGCAACGACGCCCTGGTGGCCAAGCTGTTCGACGAGCTGGCCGAGCGCTACAAGGAGCGGTCGGGCGGCTACACCCGCGTGCTCAAGGCGGGCTTCCGCCACGGCGACATGGCGCCGGTCGCGGTGATCGAGCTGGTCGACCGCAACCCCGACGCCAAGGGCCAGGACTCGGGTCCGACGGCCGAGCGCGCCGCCGAGGAGGACGAGGAGGCGGCGTGAGCCTCTCCCCGTCCGGCGAGACAGATCAACGGGGGCGGCACCGGCGGTGCCGCCCCCTTGGTCTATCTGCGTCACGGTGGCAAGTGGGTCTCGGGCGGTTTGCGACCGCGGGGACCCAGTTTGGTGGAGCCCTCGGTCGGGCAAAAGTCGCCCGAACCCAGAGGCCCGAACCCAGAGGCCCGAACCCAGAGGCCCGAACCCAGAGGTTGGCAGTGATGCCCTCCGAGCCAGCGGCTCGCCAGGGCGAGGCCCTCGGGTCCGGCGTGGCGCTCGCGCGGCGCCGGGCTACTCGCCGGCCGGCTTCTCGTAGAGGCGGCTGCCGGTGGTGGTGTCCACCGTGACGATCACCGCCTCGCCCTCCGGGTTGATGGCGCGCAGCTCGATCTCGTTGTCGAAGGCGTCGCGGTCGGCGTCGCGCACGTCGCGGTAGCCCTGGCGCTCCAGCTTGGAGATGGCGGAGCCGATGTTGATGCTGGACTGGTCGACCGGGTCCTGGGCGACGGCCGCCGACAGGCCGAAGGCCAGGACAAGGCCGGTGAGGGGGAGCAGGCGGGCGCGCGGCGCGGTCACGGGACGGGGCAGGCTGAAACGGTGGGGCATGACGCTCTCCTTTTCTGCCGGCCGCCGCGGCGCCTGGCTGCGACACCACGGCGGACTTTTGCCTTTTGCCGTTAGATGAGTACGCTCGCCCCCGTTCGACAAGTCGTGTCCCGGTTCGAGGAAGCTGCAAGATGATCTTCGACCGCTGTTTCCGCGCGGCGGCGCGAGGGCGCACCGGCGGAGCGCTGAGGGGGTTGGCGCTGGCGGCCCTGCTGCCGGCTGCGCTGCTGCTGGCGCTGCCGGCGGCCGCGCAGACGCGCGCCGTGCCCGACAGCCAGACGCAGATCGAGCTGTCCTTCGCGCCGGTGGTCAAGCAGGTGGCGCCGGCGGTGGTGAACATCTTCGCCAGCAAGACGGTCACCCAGCGCCAGTCGCCGCTGTTCGACGACCCCTTCTTCCGCCGCTTCTTCGGCGAGGACTTCGGCGTCTTCGGCCGGCCGCGCGAGCGCACCCAGAACTCGCTCGGCTCCGGCGTGATCGTCGAGTCCGCGGGGCTGGTGGTGACCAACCAGCACGTCATCGCGGATGCCGACGAGATCCGCGTGGTGCTGGCCGACCGGCGCGAATTCGCCGCCGAGATCGTTCTGGAGGACTCGCGCACCGACCTCGCCGTGCTGCGGCTCGACAGCGGCGGCGAGGAGCTGCCGGCGGTGGCCTTTCGGGATTCCGACAGCATCGAGGTCGGCGACCTGGTTCTCGCCATCGGCAACCCCTTCGGCGTCGGCCAGACCGTGACCAGCGGCATCGTCTCGGCCACCGCGCGGACCCAGGTGGGGGTGTCGGACTACAGCTTCTTCATCCAGACCGACGCGGCAATCAATCCGGGCAATTCCGGCGGCGCCCTGGTCACCATGGACGGGCGGCTGGTCGGCATCAACACGGCGATCTATTCGCGCAGCGGCGGGTCGGTGGGCATCGGCTTCGCGGTGCCCAGCAACATGGTGCGCACCGTCGTCGCCGGGGCGCGCGACGGCGGCGTGATCCGGCGCCCCTGGGCCGGCGCCCAGGGGCAGACCCTGACCGCCGATCTGGCCGAGGCGGTCGGCCTGACGCGGGCCGGTGGGGTGATCGTCAACAAGATCTATCCGGGCGGTCCGGCCGACCGCGCCGGTCTGGCGGAGGGCGACGTGGTGCTGGCGGTCGGCGGCAAGCCGGTCGCCGACGCCCAGGCGCTGCGCTTCCGCCTCGCCACCCTGCAGCTCGGCGAGCGCACCGACCTCAGGGTCTGGCGCGACGCCGGCGAGGTGACGCTCAGCCTGCCGCTCGAGCCGCCGCCGGAGGAGCCGCCGCGCAACCCGGCCCGCATGACCGGGCGCCATCCCCTCAGCGGCGCGGTGGTTGCCAACCTCTCGCCGGCCCTGGCCGAGGAGCTGGAGCTGCACGGCGCCTGGCAGGGGGTGGTGGTCCTACAGGTGCCCAACGGCGCCACCGCCCGCCGCTTCGGCTTTCGCCGCGGCGACGTGGTGCACCAGATCAACGGCCGCCAGGTCCGCACCGTGCGCCAGCTCGCCAGCGCCATGGAGGCGGCGCAGGGCCGCTGGCGCATGACCATCGAACGCGACGGGCGCCTGCGCACCGTCGACTTCTCGGGCTGAGGCGGCATGTCGCTCTTCGAAAGTCAGGCCCCGCGGCCGCTGGCCGACCGACTGCGGCCCAAGACGCTGCAGGAGGTGGTCGGCCAGGACCACCTGATGGCGCCGGAAGCGCCGCTCGGCCGCATGCTGGCGCAGCGGCGCCTGGCCTCGCTGGTGCTCTGGGGGCCGCCGGGCTGCGGCAAGACCACCATCGCGCGCCTGCTGGCCGAGGCCACCGACCTGGTGTTCGAGCCGCTCTCGGCGGTCTTCTCCGGCGTCGCGGACCTGCGCAAGGTCTTCGAGCGGGCGCGCCAGCGGCGCCAGGCGGGGCAGGGGACGCTGCTGTTCGTCGACGAGATCCACCGCTTCAACCGCGCCCAGCAGGACGGTTTCCTGCCCTACGTGGAGGACGGCACGGTGGTGCTGGTCGGCGCCACCACCGAGAACCCCTCCTTCGAACTCAACGCGGCGCTGCTCTCGCGCTGTCAGGTGCTGGTGCTCAAGCGGCTGGACCACGACGCCCTCGCCGAGCTGGTGCGCCGCGCCGAGGCCGAGCTGGGCCGTCCGCTGCCGCTGACCGAGGCGGCGCGCGAGGCGGTGCTGGCGCTGGCCGACGGCGACGGGCGCTACCTGCTCAATCTGGTCGAGGAGCTGGCCGGCCTGCCGCCGGAGCCCAAGCGCGACCCGGCCGGCCTGGCGGAGATCGTGCAGCGGCGCATGCCGCTCTACGACAAGAGCCAGGAGGCCCACTACAACTTGATTTCCGCGCTGCACAAGTCGCTGCGCGGCTCCGACACCGATGCCGCGCTCTACTGGCTGGCGCGCATGCTGGCGGGCGGCGAGGACCCCCACTATGTCGCCCGCCGCCTGGTGCGCTTCGCCGTCGAGGACATCGGGCTGGCCGACCCCAACGCCCTGCCGCAGGCGATCTCCGCCTGGGAGGCCTACGAGCGGCTGGGCTCGCCCGAGGGCGAGCTGGCGCTGGCCCAGTGCGTCGTCTACCTGGGCACTGCGCCCAAGTCGAACGCGGTCTACAAGGCCCTGGGCGCGGCGCAGCGCAGCGCCAAGGAGACCGGCTCGCTGACCCCGCCGATGCACATCCTCAACGCGCCGACGCGGCTGATGCGCGATCTCGGCTACGGCAAGGGCTATGCCTACGACCACGACGCCGACGAGGGCTTTTCCGGTCAGAACTACTTCCCCGACGAGATGGCCCGGCAGCGCTTCTATCGGCCGGTGGAGCGCGGTTTCGAGCGCGAGATCGCCAAGCGGTTGGAGTATTGGGACCGCCTGCGCGCGCGGCGCCCGGGCGGTCCTGGCGAAAAAGAGGAAGGCTCAACGGGTTAGCATAGAGTTGCATGACCAGCGAGGCGGGCATGCGTTCGCCCGGGTTGTACCCGCGTCCTGTAAGCGTATTGTCACGGCAACAAATCGTGGGTCTCGCCCTTGCCGCTGGCGGCCCGCTTCGGGAGTCGAGATCGAAGGATCGCTTTTCGCAATATGCCCGAATACAACGTTCCCCAACGGGACCGTGTGGCCCTGCTCACCATCGACCTGCAGCGTGACTTCGCGCTCTCGGACTCGCCGATCAAGGCGAGCGGGGTCGGCAGCAACACGCCCAACATCAAGCGTCTGATCGAAGGCTTCCGCGAGGCCGGCAAGCCGATCCTCCACGGGGTGCGCTTCTACCGGCCGGACGGCTCCAACGTCGACCTCTGCCGCCGCGCGGCGGTCGAGGAGGGCCTACGCGTCCTCATGCCGGGCACCCGCGGGGCCGAGCTGTGGGACTGCATCAAGCCGGATGCCGGCGTGCGCCTGGATGCCGAGGCGCTGCTGGCCGGCGACGTGCAGCAGATCGCGCCCCAGGAGTTCGTCTTCTACAAACCCCGCTGGGGCGCCTTCTACAGCTCGCCGCTGCAGCACAAGCTGGACGAGCTGGGCATCACCACGCTGGTGGTCACGGGGTGCAACTTCCCCACCGGCACCCGGGCCACGATCTACGAGGCCTCGGCCCGCGACTATCGGGTCGTGGTCGGCTCCGACGCGGTCTGCGACGCCCGCGAGGAAGCGCTCAAGGAGCTCGGCCGGCTCGGCGTCTATCTGATGACCACCGAGGCCTGCCTGGCCTGGCTGAAGGGCGCGCGCGCCGCCACCGCGGCCTGAGACGCCGGTGAGACGCCGGCAAGCCTGAGCGGGCCGCCCTGGGCGGGCTGCGGGCCCGAGCCGGCGACGCACCGGCGCACCGGTGACCGCATTCATGGTCCTGGCCTGAAGGCCGTTTTCCTGCGACAAGCTCGGGCGACCGGCGGGCACCGCCGCCGCGATCCGGGGCCGCGCTGGCCGTTTGCCGGTTTCTCCCGGTCGCGGAAAGCCTTAGATAGCGGCGCAGGACAGCGGCGCGGGACCCTGGCGGGCGGCACGACGCGGCGCCCGGGGCGGGAAGCGGGGAGCGGACCCGAAGCAGATGCAGCTCATTCTGGCGATCGCGGCCGGGGGCGCCGTCGGCGCGCTGGCGCGGCATTTCTTGGCGCAGCAGGTGATGCACCTGACCGGCGGCGGCTTTCCCTGGGGCATCCTGACGGCCAACGTGCTGGGCTCCTTCCTGATGGGGCTGCTGGTGGAGGTCTCGGCCCTGGTCTGGCAGCCGGGCGCGGCCTTGCGCGCCTTTCTGGCGGTCGGCCTGCTCGGCGCCTTCACCACCTTTTCCACCTTCGCGCTGGACGTCGCCCTGCTCTACGAGCGCGGCGCTCTGGCCCTGGCGGGGCTTTACGTCGCCCTGTCCGTGCTGCTCTCGGTCGGCGGCCTGTTCTTCGGGCTCTGGCTGGTGCGGAGCCTGGCGGCATGACCGGCGTGGAGACCCGCACCGTCGACGCGGCGGAGGCCGAGCAGCGCCTCGACCGCTGGTTCAAGCGCCACTATCCGGCGCTCGGCCATGGCCGGCTGGAGAAGCTGCTGCGCACCGGGCAGATCCGCGTCGACGGCAAGCGCGCCAAGGCCAACACCCGCCTGGCGGCTGGGCAGGTGCTGCGCATCCCGCCGCTGGAGCCCGAGGGCGCCGCCGCTGCCGGCCCGGTAGCCCAGCGTCCGGCAGCCCAGCGTCCGGCAGCCCAGCGTTCGGTGGCGCCGGCCGTCTCGCAGGCCGAGGTGGCGGCCCTGCAGGCCGCCGTCCTGCACCGCGATCCGCAGGTGCTGGCGCTCAACAAGCCGGCCGGCCTGGCCGTGCAGGGCGGCCCGAAGCAGGCCAGGAACTTGGATGCGCTGCTCGATCACCTGACCTTCGAGGCGGCCGAGCGCCCGCGTCTGGTCCACCGGCTCGACCGCGACACCTCCGGCGTGCTGCTGCTGGCGCGCGGCGCGCCGGCGGCGCGCGCGCTCACCGGCGCCTTCAAGCAGGACGCGGTGCGCAAGGCCTACTGGGCGCTGGTGGTCGGCAAGCCGCCGAAGGCGCGCGGTCTGATCCGCCTGGCGCTGGAAAAGCGCGGCCGTCCGGGCGGCGAGAAGGTGGCGGTCGACGACGGCGGCAAGCCGGCGGTCACGCGCTATGCCACCATCGCGGCGGCGCGCGGCGTCACCTGGCTGCTGCTGATGCCGCTGACCGGCCGCACGCACCAGCTCCGCGTCCACTGCGCCGCGCTCGGCTGTCCGATCCTGGGCGACGGCAAGTACGGCGGCAAGGCGGCCTTCAAGCCGGGCCTGGAGCTGCCCAAGACGATCATGCTGCACGCCCGCGAGCTGGCCCTGCCGCACCCGGACGACGGCACCACGCTGCGCGTCCAGGCGCCGCTCCCGCCCGACCGCCTCGCGGTCTGGCAGCGGCTCGGCCTCGATCCCGCCGACCCGAAGGCCGACAGCCTGATGCAGGACATGGAAACCTGGGGCTAAATCATTGAATTGTGAACTTATCCTCTTCGATCTGGACGGAACGCTGGTGGACAGCCGGGCGGGAATCGTGCATTGCACCCACAGCGCCTTCGCGGCGCACGATCTGCCGCTGCCGGACGAGCACCGCATCGCGCGGGTCGTCGGGCTCTCGCTGGAGCTGGCGCTGGAGCGTCTCTTGCCGGAAGGGGCGGAACATCTGGTCCTCGACGTCACCCGCGCCTATCGCGAGGCCGCCTTTGCGATGCGCGCCGCGCCGGATTTCGAGGAGCCGCTGTTCGCCGGCGTGCGCGAGCTGCTGCAGGGGCTGACGCGGCCCGAGCTGCACCTGGGGATCGCCACCGGCAAGAACCTGCGGGGCCTGCGCAACACGCTGGAGCGTCACGGCCTGATGACCCTGTTTTCCACCCTGCAGACGCCGGATCTGGCGCCCAGCAAGCCGCATCCGGGCATGGTCGAGCGCGCGGTGAGCGAATGCGGGGTGGCGCACAGCGCGGCCGTCATGGTCGGCGACAGCACGTTTGACATGGAAATGGCCCAGAATGCCGGCATCCCGGCGATCGGCGTATCCTGGGGTTATCACAGCGTCGCGGAATTGCGGGCGGCCGGCGCAGCCGTCATCATCGATCGGCCGGCCGAGCTGCCGGCCGCGCTTCAAGGTCTTGGGGAGAAGGTGACATGAAGATCAAGCACGTCCTGCTGGCGTTCGCCGCGCTGATCGTCGCGGTGGTCGTCGGCGGCTACATCTACCTCTCCACGCTGGACTTCGAGACCTTGAAGGCCGAGGTCGCGGCGGAGGTGGAGAAGGCGACGGGCCGCCAGCTCACCATCTCCGGGCCGGTCGACCTGGCGATCGGCCTGCAGCCGGCCATCGCGGTCGAGGACGTCACCCTGGCCAATGCCGACTGGGGCAGCCGGCCGGAGATGATCACGCTCGACCGCTTCGAGCTGGAGGTCGAGCTGCTGCCGTTGATCTCCGGCGACGTGCAGGTCAACCGCGTGGTCCTGGTGCGTCCCGACATCCTGCTCGAGACCAACCCGGCCGGCGACGGCAACTGGGCGCTCGGCCCGGCGACGGCTGAGGCGACGGGCGAGGCGACGGGCGAGGCGGCCGGCGACGAGACCGCGCAGCCGGGCGCGCCCGGCGCGGGCGGCATGATCCCGCAGATCGTCGCGCTGGCGATCGAGGAGGGGCAGCTCGTCTACCGCGACGGCGCCAGCGGCGAGACCATGACCCTGGGGCTGGAGTCCCTGACGCTGCGCCAGGCCGGCGCCGGCCAAGAGCTCGACCTCGCCGCCACCTTCCAGGAGGCGGAGATCGCGCTGTCAGGCACCATCGGCGCGCCGGAGGCCGTTCTGGCCGACCGCGACCTGCCGATCGACCTGGCGGGCAGCGTCGCCGGCAACGAGGTGGCGGTGAACGGCGTGGTCAAGACGCCGCTGTCGGCGCCGACGCCGGAGCTCAGCCTGACCCTGTCCGGCGACAGTCTGGCCTCCTTCGCGCCGCTGGCCGGCGGCGCCGCCATTCCGGACTTCGGCCCCTACAGCCTGGAGGGCCGGCTGGTGGCCGAGGGGCCGCGCTACGGCGTCGAGGGCCTGAAGGCCGAGATCGGCGAGAGCGACCTCAGCGGCAGCCTCAGCGCCGACCTCTCGGGTGCGCGGCCGCAGGTGACGGCGGACCTGACCGCGGCGGTGATCGACCTGCGGGACTTCCAGGCGGAGTCGGGCGAGGCGGCGGAGGACTCCGCCGAGGGCGAGAGCGCCGACGGCGGCGGCGGCGCCGGCGAGTCCCCCTACGTCATTCCCGACACGCCGCTGCCGCTCGACGGCCTGCGCGCGGCCGATGCCACGGTGCAGCTCAAGGCCGGCGTGCTGCGGGTCGACCCCGAGCTGGAGATCAGCGACATCACCCTCGGCCTGACCCTGGCCAACGGCAACCTGGAGGTCGCGCCGCTGCAGGCCGGCTATCAGCAGAGCCGCCTGGACGGTCAGGTCGCCCTGGACGCCTCGGGCGACACCCCCCGGCTGGCAACCAACCTGGCGATCGACGAGCTGGACTTCGGCCGGATGCTCAACGAGCAGGGCATCACCGACGAGGTCGAGGGCACGATGGACATCCGCATCGACCTGACCGGCGCCGGCGCCAGCCCGCGGGCGATCGCCAGCAGCCTCAACGGCACCACCGAGCTGGTCAACGAGGGCGGCAAGATCAGCAACAAGCTGCTTGCCATCCTGGGCGCCGACTTCAGCCAGATCCTCGGCCCGCTGCTCGGCGAGTCCGACACCACGGCGCTCAACTGCATCGTCAGCCGCTTCGACGTGGCCGACGGCCTGGCGGAGAGCCGCGCCATGGTGCTGGACACGGCGACCTTCTCCCTGGCCGGGGCCGGCAACGTCGACCTGCGGAGCGAGGAGCTGGACCTGACCTTCGACACCTCCTCGCGGGTGCCGGCGCTGGTCTCGCTGGCGATCCCCTTCCGGGTGCAGGGCACCATGAAGAATCCGCGGGTGCTTCCCGACCCCGCCGGCGCGCTCAAGGGCCTGGCCGGGGCGGCCGCCGGCATCAGCAATCCCCTGGCGGTGCTCGGCGGCTTGGCCGGCGGCGCGGCGAGCGACGGCGGCGGCGAGAGCCAGGACGGTGGGAGCGAGAACCTCTGCCTGACGGCGCTGGACCCCGACGCCCAGGCGGCCGCCGGCGCCGAGCCGACCGACAGCGCGCCGGCGATGCCGGAGTCGGTCGAGGACGTCGGCAAGGCGGTCGAGGAGATGGTGCCCGAGGGCGGCGCCGAGGATGCCGGCAAGGCCGTCGAAGAGGGCGTCGAGAAGCTCAAGGGCCTGTTCGGCGAGTAGAAAGCGTAGAAAAACAGAATCTTATGAAGCGTTTTTACACTTCCGCCGCGGCCGGGGAGGTCGAGGGCGGCCACGGGGTTCTGCTCGACGGGCGTCCGATGCGCACGCCGCAGGCGCGCCTGCTTGCGGTGCCGAGCGCGCCCCTGGCCGGCGCCCTGGCCGAGGAGTGGGGTGGGCAGGGCGAGCAGGTGGACCCCGCCAGCATGCCGCTGACCCAGCTCGCCTGCACCGCGCTCGACCTGGTGGCGCGCGAGCCGGAGCGGGCGGTGGAGGAGGTCAGCGGCTTCGCCGAGACCGAGCTGCTCTGCTACCGCGCCGAGGCGCCGGGCGAGCTGGTGGCGCGGCAGCAGGCCGTCTGGCAGCCGCTGCTGGACTGGGCCGAGGCCAGCTACGGCGCGGCGCTGGTGCCGACGGCGGGCATCGTCCACCGGCCGCAGCCGGCCGAGAGCCTGGCCCGCCTGCGGGCCGCCGTGGCCGATTACGACGCCTTCGCCCTGGCGGCGCTGGCGATGGCGGTGCGCGCCGCCGGCTCGCTGGTGATCGGGCTGGCCCTGGCGGACGGGCGGGTGACGGCGGAGGAAGCCTTCGCCGCCGCCGAGCTGGACGAGACCTACAGCCTCGAGCAGTGGGGCGAGGACCCGCAGGCGACGGCGCGGCGCGCCGTCGTGCAGGCGGATCTCGCCGCCGCCCGGCGCTTCCTCGACCTGCTGCGCGCGACCGCCTGACCCGTCTCTCGAGCCGGCTCATGTCCTGGCTCGATATTTCTTCGCAACCGGCTGAAATAAAAGCGAAAGCTTAGCGGGTGGGTGCCGCGCTGGTGGTGGCCAGACCGGCGTCGGGCGCCGCTGCGCGGGCCCGCGGTCGGGCTGACTCTGGCGATTTGCCTGTCGGGGTGGTATGCCGCCCCCGCACACCTTTACCGTAAAACAGCAGCGGACAGCGGGGCATGCAGGAGATTCTGCAGGAACTTGAGCGGCGGCGCGCCCAGGCGCGCCTGGGCGGCGGCGAGCGCCGGATCGAAACCCAGCACGGCAAGGGCAAGCTGACGGCGCGCGAACGCCTCGAGGTGCTGCTCGACGCGGACTCCTTCGAGGAGTGGGACATGTTCGTCGAGCACCGCTGCAACGAGTTCGGCATGGCCGAGCAGCGGATCTCCGGCGACGGCGTGGTCACCGGCCACGGCACCATCGACGGCCGCCTGGTCTTCGTCTTCAGCCAGGACTTCACCGTCTTCGGCGGCTCCCTGTCCGAGACCCACGCCAAGAAGATCTCCAAGATCATGAACAAGGCGATGGAGGTGGGCGCGCCGGTGATCGGCCTGAACGATTCCGGCGGCGCGCGCATCCAGGAGGGGGTCGACAGCCTGGCCGGCTACGCCGAGGTCTTCACCGCCAACGTGGTCGCCTCCGGCGTGGTGCCGCAGATCTCCATGATCATGGGCCCCTGCGCCGGCGGCGCCGTCTACTCGCCGGCGATGACCGACTTCATCTTCATGGTGAAGGACACCTCCTACATGTTCGTCACCGGGCCCGACGTGGTGAAGACGGTGACCCACGAGAGCGTCACCCAGGAGGAGCTGGGCGGCGCGATCACCCACACCACCAAGTCCGGCGTGGCCGACGCCGCCTTCGAGAACGACGTGGAGGCGCTGCTCGAACTGCGCCGCTTCTTCGGTTTCCTGCCGGAGAACAACCGCGAGAAGCCGCCGCTGCGGCCGACCGAGGACCCGGCCGAGCGCCAGGACTTCTCGCTCGACACGCTGGTGCCGCCGAGCCCGAACAAGCCCTACGACATGAAGGAGCTGATCCGGAAGGTCGTCGACGAGGGCGAGTTCTTCGAGCTGCAGCCGGGCTATGCCGCCAACATCGTCGTCGGCTTCGCGCGCATGGACGGCCGCCCGGTCGGCATCGTCGCCAACCAGCCGATGGTGCTGGCCGGTTGCCTGGACATCGACTCCGCGCGCAAGGCGGCGCGCTTCGTGCGCTTTTGCGACTGCTTCAACATCCCGCTGGTCACCTTCGTCGACGTGCCCGGCTTCCTGCCCGGCACCAGCCAGGAATACGGCGGCATCATCAAGCACGGCGCCAAGCTGCTGTTCGCCTACACCCAGGCCACCGTGCCCAAGGTGACGGTGATCACCCGCAAGGCCTACGGCGGCGCCTACGACGTGATGAGCTCCAAGCACCTGCGCGGCGACGTCAACTACGCCTGGCCCTCGGCCGAGATCGCGGTGATGGGGCCGAAGGGGGCGGTGGAGATCATCTTCCGCGCCGACGCCGGCGATCCCGAGAAGATCGAGCAGCGCACCGAGGAATACCGCAAGCTCTTCGCCAATCCCTTCGTCGCGGCCTCGCGCGGCTTCATCGACGACGTGATCATGCCGCACGGCACCCGCCGGCGGATCTGCGGCGCGCTCAAGATGCTGGAGAACAAGCGGGTCGAGGACCCCTGGAAGAAACACGACAACCTGCCGCTTTAGAGCGGTGCGCGACCGGGGGGACGCGCCCCCAGCGCGTCCCCCCGGTCGCGAAAAATCACTCTGACCTTCGGGTGGCGAGCAGGTTTCTCGTGACCGGCGGACCCACGCCGTGGGGCCCTACGAACGCGACCGGCTCTGGCGGCCTGTCCGACCAGGGGCGGCTCAGCCGGGTCCGCCGAAGCCTGGAATGAAGACGTCGTCGTTCTGCGGATCGAATTCCGGCGCCGGCTCCGGCGGCGGCGTCAGCCCCTCGTAGAGGCCGCGCAGGCGGCCGTCGTCGAGCGGCGGGACGCCCAGCAGCGTTTCCAGCTCGCGCGGGGTGATCGGGGCCGCCAGGCCGCCGCGCCGGCCGGGCCCGGGATCGACGCCGCGCCGCCGCAGGCGGTCGTGCAGGGCGCGGATCGCCCCGTCGGGCAGGCTGGCCCGGCTGGCGCCGCCCGGCCGCTCCAGCAGCGCCAGCGCCCCGGCCAGGGCCTCCGGGTCGATCGGCTCCGGCGGGCCGATCCGCCCGTCCGGCCCGATGGTGAGCGAAAAGCCCGCCTCCTCCAGCACCCGCCGCTCGCCGTCGCGGTTCTCGGCCGACAGACGCTCGCCGAACAGGAAGAACACGCGGGTGCCGCCGCCGGGAAGCTGCTGGATCACCGCGATGCCGCCGCGAATGCCGATCGAGGCGACCGGCGTGTCGACCTTCACCTCGCCGGACTTGGAGATCGCGCCGCCGACGAAGCGCAGCACGCCGGAGGCCTGGCGCAAGGCCAGCTCGCCGGTCGAGGCGGCGGGATCGTAGACGAAGCGGTCGATCACCACCGCGGAGTTGGGGCCGACGGTCAGGTTCGATTCGTCCAGGAAGACGACGTGGAGATGTCCCTCCGGCCCGGTCGAGATCCGCTCCTGGCGGTAGACCGGGTTGCCGATCTCCAGCCGGCGGACCGCCCGGTCCTGCAGGGCCGCCTCGACCAGGGGCACGGCGGCGGTTGCGGTGCCGGCCTGTTCCTGGGCGCCGGCCTGTTCCTGGGCGCCGGCCTGCTCCTGGCCGCCGGCCGGCGCGGCGGCGAGCAGCGACACGGCCAGAGCCAGGGCGGCGCCTGCGAGCGGGAGACCGGTCACGGTGGGCGGCAGCGGGCGGATCATCGGGGGGCTCCCTCGGGCCGTGGAAGGCTCAGAAGCGGAAGCTGACGCCGAGCGCGGCTTCGGCGTTGTCCCGTTCGTAGTTGTCGAGGCTGGAGCGACGCTGGCTGTAGCTGAGGCTCAGGTCGAGCGACAGGGCCTCGCTGAGCGCCAGCGCGTTGGACAGATCGACGGCCCATTCGCGGTCCTCGCGCACCTCGCTGGCCGAGTAGGTCGGGTTGGGGCCGTCGTAGTCCGCCAGATCCAATGCGGCGCCGAAGCGCAGCCGCGACTCCCGCCGGGTGATCGCGAAGGGGGTGGGGTAGGCCAGGCTGGCGCCGCCGCGCAGCCGGTGGCCGACAAAGGCCTCGAAGTCGGCGGCGGCCGTGCGGTAGGTGAAGCCGTAGCTCAGCGTCGCGGTGAGATCGCCGGTGAGCTCGTGGCGCAGGCCGACCTCCAGGGACGTCCGGCTGCCGTCCTGTGCGTCGGCGAAGTCGCGTGCCTCGGTCTCCTTGAAGTCCAGCGCCTGAACCTCGACCGCCTGGTGGAACAGCCAGTCGGTGCCCAGGCGCTGGCGCAGCTCGACGCCGCCGCCGGCGGTCAGCAACCCCACCTCGTCCTGCACCAGGGTGGTGCCGAGCGCCGCGTAGGGGCGCAGCGTGACCTCGGTGCCGGCGGCGCGGTGAACGGCGATCGCCAGGCCGGGATCGACGCGCAGGGCCAGGATGTCGTTCTCCGTCTGCTCGAACTGCTTGCGCGCCAGCAGGTAGCCGCGGCCGTCGAACACCAGGTCCGGCGCCAGCGGGGCCTGTAGCGCCGCGAAGCCGGTCGTGTACCAGTCGAAATCCCCCTCGGCGGCGCCGTCGCGCGGGTCCACGGCCTGGTCGGCGATCAACACCCTGTCGCTGCTGGTGCCGCCATTGGCGTTGCTGCGGTAGCGCAGCCCGGTCGACAGCCGGCCGAGCACGGCCAGCCGCGACGGGCCGGCCTCGGGATCGCCGAGAAAGGCCTGCAACGCCTCCGCCGCACGGCGCTGAGCCGGGGCGAGCCCGGCGGTGCCCGCCGCCGCCAGGGCCTGGCCGAGGTAGACCCGCGCCTGCTGGCGGGCGCCGAGGCGCAGATAGAGGTCGGCCAGCAGCAGCTTGAGGTCGGCGTCGCGCGGTGCCTGCACGACGAGGGCGGAGAGCAGCCCGACGGCCTGCTCGTAGCGCCCGGCGGCGATTTCCGCTTCGGCCAGGTCGAGCAGTTCCTGCGGCGTCCCGCTGGCCAGGAGGCGCTGCAGCCGCTCGGACCCCGCGGGCGCGGCCGTGGCCGCCGAGGCGGCCGCCAGGACGGCAACGCCCACCGCAATCCGAACCGCGACCGCCTGGGCCGTGCGCCGGAGTTCGTCAAGCAAGCCCCTGGCCCCCCCGAGCCTTGGCATGGCGTTGCCCTTCCCCCAAAAGAAAGCCCCGCAACAGTAACGAATTCGGCCGTATTCCTAAACGGCCATTCGGCCGAGGTTTCTCATCCTTCCGAGTGAGCGGGCAGGCGCGGGAAGGGGCCTGCTTGTGGAAAAGCCGCCCCTGGCTCGTTTGGCCGATCTTGTGGCAGAAAGCCTGCCGCCCTACGATGGGTAGCGTTCACAGGCGAGGGTCCCCATGTCTCCCCAGTCCACGGCCGAGTCCGGCGAAGTGCGCGAGGTGCGCCTGGTCGAGGCGCTGAGCGAGCGCTACCTCTCCTACGCGCTCTCGACCATCATGAGCCGGTCGCTGCCCGACGTGCGCGACGGCCTGAAGCCGGTGCACCGCCGCCTGCTCTACGCCATGCGCGAGCTGCGGCTCAATCCCGACACCCCCTTCAAGAAGTCGGCCCGCGTGGTCGGCGACGTGATCGGCAAGTATCATCCGCACGGCGACACGGCGATCTACGACGCGCTGGTGCGCCTGGCACAGAACTTCGCGCTGCGCTACCCGCTGATCGAGGGGCAGGGCAACTTCGGCAACATCGATGGCGATAACGCCGCGGCCATGCGCTACACCGAGGCGCGGCTGACCGCCGTGGCGGCGCGCCTGCTGGAGGGGATCGACGAGGACGCGGTCGACTTCCGCCCGACCTACGACGGCGAGGCCCAGGAGCCGGTCGTGCTGCCGGCCAACTTCCCCAACCTGCTGGCCAACGGCGCCCAGGGCATCGCCGTGGGCATGGCCACCTCGATCCCGCCGCACAACGTCGCCGAGCTGGCCGACGCGCTGGTGCATCTGGTCAAGCATCCCCAGGCCGCCATCGAGACGCTGGTCGACAAGGTGCAGGGGCCGGACTTCCCGACCGGCGGCCTGCTGGTCGAGCCGCGGGAGTCGATCGTCGAGGCCTACCGCACCGGCCGCGGCAGCTTCCGCCTGCGCGCCCGCTGGGAGGTCGAGCGCCAGAAGGGCGGCACCTACCAGGTGGTGGTCACGGAGATCCCCTACCAGGTGGGCAAGGCCAAGCTGATCGAGCGGATCGCCGAGCTGCTGAACCAGAAGAAGCTGGTGATGCTGGCCGACATCCGCGACGAGTCGACCGAGGACGTGCGCCTGGTGCTGGAGCCGCGCAGCCGCAATGTCGAGCCCGAGGTGCTGATGGAATCGCTGTTCCGTCAGACCGACCTAGAGGTGCGCGTCCCGCTCAACCTCAATGTGCTGGACGGCGAGCAGACCCCGCGGGTGCTGTCCCTGCGCGAGGCGCTGCAATCCTACATCGACCACCGCCATGTGGTGCTGCAACGGCGCACTGCCCACCGCCTGGACAAGATCGCCAGGCGCCTGGAGGTGCTGGAAGGCTATCTGGTGGCCTACCTCAACCTCGACGAGGTGATCCGCATCATCCGCGAGGAGGACGAGCCCAAGGCCGAGCTGATGCGCGCCTTCGACCTCAACGAGACCCAGGCCGAGGCGATCCTCAACATGCGCCTGCGCGCCCTGCGCAAGCTCGAGGAGATGGAGATCCGCAAGGAGCACGGCCAGCTCACCGAGGAGCAGGCCGACCTGAGCGCGCTGCTGGCCGACGAGGGGCGCCGCCTGCGCGTGCTGGAGGAGGAGTTCCGCCAGCTCAAGACCGACTTCGCGCCGGACAGCGCGCTGGGAAGCCGGCGCACCGACATCGCCGAGCCGCCCCAGGCCGTCGTGGTGCCGCTGGAAGCGGTGATCGAGCGCGAGCCGGTCACCGTGCTGCTGTCCGCCAAGGGCTGGATCCGCGCCATGAAGGGCCACGGCACCGCCGCCGGCGACGCCAAGTACAAGGAAGGCGACAAGCC
Source organism: Algihabitans sp. (assembly GCA_965233705.1). Classification (GTDB taxonomy): domain Bacteria; phylum Pseudomonadota; class Alphaproteobacteria; order Kiloniellales; family DSM-21159; genus Algihabitans. Next base: position 599,585 of record CBDDTF010000003.1, read on the forward strand.
GCGCTTCGCGGTGCCCTGCCAGACCACCGACAAGCTGCTGTTCTTCGCCACCAACGGGCGCATGTACACGCTGGGCGCCGACAAGCTGCCGGGCGGGCGCGGGTTCGGCGAGCCGCTGCGGCTGATGATCGACCTGCCGAACGATCAGGACGTGCTGGCCATTCTGGTCCACCAGCCGGGCCGCAAGCTGCTGGTCGCCGCCTCCGACGGACGCGGCTTCCTGGTGGCCGAGGACGAGCTGGTCGCCCAGACCAAGAACGGCAAGCAGGTGCTCAACCTGGCCTCCGGCGCCGAGGCCCAGGTGGTCCGGCCGGTGCCCGAGGGCGCCGACCACCTGGCGACGATCGGCGAGAACCGCAAGCTGCTGGTGTTCCCGCTGGCCGAGCTGCCCGAGATGAGCCGCGGGCGCGGCGTCACCCTGCAGAAGTTCCGCGACGGCGGCCTCAAGGACGCCAAGGCCTTCGTGCTGGAGCAGGGGCTGGAGGTCCAGCTCGGGCCCGAGCGGGGCCGCACCTTCGACCTGCGCGACTACCAGGGCAAGCGCGCCCAGGCCGGCCGCATGCCGCCGACCGGCTTTCCCAAGCACGGCCGCTTCGATTAGGACGGGCGCTGCCGCGTAACGCGGGGCGCTGGCGGCCTGCGGCGGCCCGTGGCGCCCTGCGGTGGCGCGGGCGGCCGTGTCGCGGGATGATGGGACCCGCGCGGTTTCGCGGTCTTGGCTTGGGGGGCAGTGTCTTGGTGCGTTCGCAAGCGGCCAGTCTCGCCTTCGCCGTGCGGCTGCCGGTGGTGGGCTACCACCTGGGCCAGATCCTGCTGGCCATGAGCGGACTGTTCGCCGTGCCGCTGGGCGTGGCCCTGGCGCTGGCCGACTGGCGCCTGGCGCAGGGGCTGGGCGGTGCCCTGGCGTTCGCGGTACTCGGCGGCCTGGCGCTGCGGCGGCTGCGGCCGGTGGGCGTGATCCAGCGCAACGAGGCGCTGGTGCTCACCGCGCTCTCCTTCATCGTCGGCGGGCTGCTGATCGCCGGCGCCTTCTGGCGGCTGGGCCTGCCCGGCTGGGACGCCCTCTTCGAGGCGGTCTCGGCCATCACCACCACCGGCCTGTCGACCCTGGCCAGCGTCGAGGCCTACGGCGAGGGCTTCCTCTTCGCGCGGGCCTGGGTGCAGTGGTACTCGGGCCTGGGGATCGTGGTGCTGGCCTTCGCCTTCGTGCTGGACCCCGCCACGGTGTTCCGCAGCGTGCCGGCCCAGGACGCCCAGGAGGAGGACCTGGCCCAGTCGACGCGCCGGCGCGCGCAGCGCAGCCTGCTGGTCTATGCCGCGCTGACCCTGGCGACCGGGCTCGCCCTGCTGGCGGTGACCGGCGACGCGCGCGCGGCGCTGCTCTACAGCCTGACGGCGGTCTCGACGGCCGGCTTCAGCCCGGCCGACGCGGGCTTCGTCGCGCTCGGCGGCTGGGGCGCTCAGGCCGTCGCCCTGGTCGGCGCGCTGGGCGGCGCCATCGCCTTCAGCCTCTACCTCGGCATCTGGCGCCAGGGGGGGCGGGCCCTGCTGCGCGACGAGACCCTCTGGCTGCTGCTCAGCCTGATCCTGGCCGGGACGGGGCTGCTGATCCTGGCCGGTTGGCTGGCCGGCGAGCGGCCCTTGGCCGAGGTGCTGCGCAGCGCGCCGCTGCTGGCGCTCTCGGCGCAGACCACCACCGGCTTCGCCCCGACGGAGATCGCCGCGCTCGACCCGGCCAGCCAGGCGATCACCCTGGTCGCCATGTGGATCGGCGGCGACGGCGGTTCGACCGCCGGCGGGGTCAAGATCCTGCGCCTGCTGCTGGCGCTGCGCCTGCTGCAGGTGCTGTTGCTGCGCACCGCCGTGCCGCCGCACGCGGTGGTGCATCCGCGCGCCGAAGGCGCGCCGATCGACGCGCGCTCCTTGCAGACCTCGCTGGCAATCATCGCGCTCTACCTGATGGTGCCGCTGGCCGCCTGGCTGGTCTTCCTCTTCGCCGGCTATCCGGCGCTGCCGGCGCTGTTCGAGGTGGTCTCCGCCGTCGGCACGGTGGGGCTCAGCGCCGGCATCGCGGCGCCGGAGCTGCCGGCCGCGCTCAAGGCGCTGCTCTGCCTGGTGATGCTGCTCGGGCGGCTGGAAATCGTTGCGCTGCTCGTGCTGGTCTATCCGCGCACCTGGATCGGCCCCCGGCCGGAAACCTGACTCGCCCCGAGGAGACTGGCGCATGCGTATCGGACTGATCGGCTCGACGGCCCTGGCGGTCTCCACCGCCCGGCTGCTGCTCAAGCGCGACCACGAAGTGGTGATCGTCGAGGCCGACAAGGAGCGGATCGACCAGCTCGCCGAGGGGCTCGACTGCGGCTTCCTGCACGGCGACGGCACGCGCCCCTCGATCCTGCGCGAGCTGGGGCCGGAGGGCACGGATGTCCTCTTCTGCCTGACCGGCAACGACCAGGACAACATCCTGGCCGCGCTGGTCGGTCGCTCGCTGGGCTTCGCGCGGGTGGTGCCGAAGATCCAGGAGCCGGATTACGAGCCGATCTGCACCGAGCTGGGGCTGACCGACACCATCGTGCCGGACGAGACCATCGCGCGCCATCTGGCCGACAACCTGGAGGGACGGGACATGACCGAGCTCTCCTCCATGCTGCGCGGCGAGGTGCGCTTCTTCCCGCTGCCGGTCGGCAAGGAGGCGCCGGACTCGGTCGGCGAACTGGAACTGCCGTCGAAGACCCAGGCGATCTGCATCTACCGCGACAACGATTTCCTGCTGCCCGACCCCGACACCCGGCTGAAGCGGGGCGACGAGGTGCTGCTGATCACCTCCTCCGAGCACCTGCCCGACCTCAAGGCGCGCTGGAGCGGCAACGAGCCGGGGTAGGACGGGCGGCGGCTATCCGAACACGATCTTCGGCAGCCAGGTCGCCAGTTCCGGAAAGCTGGCCAGGATGAAGAGCGCGACGATCTGGATCAGCACGAAGGGGATCACGCCGCGGTAGATCTCCATGGTCTGGATCTCCGGCGGCGCCACGCCGCGCAGGTAGAACAGCGCGAAGCCGAAGGGCGGCGTCAGGAAGGAGGTCTGCAGGTTCACCGCGATCAGCACGCCGAGCCACACCGGGTCGACGCCGAAGGTGAAGAGCACGGGCGCGACGATCGGGACGACCACGAAGGTGATCTCGATGAAGTCGAGGAAGAAGCCCATGATGAACATCACGATCATCACCGTGACGATGGCGCCCCACTGGCCGCCGGGCATGCCGGTCAGGAACTCGTGGACCATCTCCTCGCCGCCCAGGCCGCGGAACACCAGGCTGAACAGGGCGGCGCCGATCAGGATGATGAAGACCATCGCCGAGACCTGCGTCGTGCCCTCCATGACCTCGCGCAGAATGCCGGTGCGCCAGACCCGGACCAGGCTGACCACGATGCCGTAGGCGACCCCGAGCGTGAGCAGCACGGCCAGGCCGATCAGCAACTGGTCCTGGGTCGGGATCACCTCGCGCATCACCCGCAGGTCGGCGTAGCCGGTCAGCGCCAGCAGTGCGACCAGACAGGCGCCGGAGAGATAGATCGCCAGGCCGTGGCGCTCGTCGAGCCGCAGGCCGGCGAGCATCAGGGCGCCGACCGCGCCGACGCCGGCGGCCTCGGTGGGGCTGGCGATGCCGGCCAGGATCGAGCCGAGCACGGCGATGATCAGGACGACCGGCGGCAGCAGGGCGTGGAGCACCTGGGCGATCACCTGACCCTGGGTCATGTCGCGGCGGCGCTCGTCGTAGGGCAGGGGCGGCGAGGACTGCGGGTCGATCATCGCCTTGACGAGCTGGTAGGAGATGTAGAGCCCGACCAGCATGAGGCCCGGCAGCAGCGCCCCGGCGAAGAGGTCGCCGACCGAGACGGTCTCCGGCGAGAAGTTGCCCATCTCGAGCTGGGTCTCCTGGTAGGCGTTGGAGACCACGTCGCCCAGTAGCACCAGCACGATCGAGGGCGGGATGATCTGGCCCAGCGTGCCGGCGGCGCAGATCGAGCCGCAGGCCAGCTTCGGGTCGTAGCCGTTGCGCAGCATGGTCGGCAGGCTGAGCAGGCCCATGGTCACCACGGTGGCGCCGACGATGCCGGTGGAGGCGGCCAGCAGCATGCCGACCACCGAGACCGAGATGCCGAGGCCGCCGCGCAGCGTGCCGAACAGGCGGCCCATGTTCTCCAGCAGCTCCTCTGCCACCTTCGAGCGCTCCAGCATGACGCCCATGAAGACGAACAGCGGCACGGCGATCAGCACCTCGTTGGTCATCACGCCGTAGATCCGCTGCGGCATCGCGCCGAAGAAGGTCGAGGGCTGGAAGACGCCGAAGGCGAGGCCGAGCAGGCCGAAGATCAGCGCGGTGCCGGCCAGGGTGAAGGCGACCGGAAAGCCGCTCAGCAGCACCGCGCAGACCGTGACGAACATCAGGATGTCGAGGATCTCGGCCATGGCTCAGTGCCCCCCGGCCGTGGCCGAGCCGGCCTCTTCGCGCAGGCCCGCGATCACCAGAGCGGAGCGGAACGCCAGGGCGACGCCCTGCAGGATCATCAGCACGACGAACACCAGAATGCTGCTCTTGAGGAGGTAGACCCCCTGGATGCCGCTGGTCTCGCGCGAGCCCTCGAGCACCGCCCAGGAGCTCAGCACGTAGGGCAGCGAGTAGCGCCAGATCAGCAGGCAGACGGGGATCAGCAGGAAGACGACGCCCAGCAGGTCGACCCAGGCCTTCCGGCGCGGCGAGGCCGCGCGGTAGAAGATGTCGACCCGCACGTGGCCGCCGACCAGCAGGGTGTAGCCGGCGGCGATCATGAACAGCGCGCCGTGCGCGTAGATCAGCGACTCCTGGGTCATGATCGAGCCGATGCCGAAGACGTAGCGCATCAGCACCAGGGCGAACTGCACCAGCACCATGAACAGCGCCAGCCAGGCGATGGTGGTGCCGACCCGCCAGTTCACCCGGTCGATCAGCGCGGCGCAGCGCTCCAGGCCCAGCGCGGCGGGCAGCAGCAGCAGGCTGACCAGGAAGGTCAGGGCGCCGAACGGGGTCAAGCCCTCGATCACCGCCATGCCGAACCAGAGGTGAGGCGCCAGCAGCGCCCAGACGCCGCCGAAGGCGGCGGCGCTCACGGCCGGCAGGACGGGGCGGCCGACAAGCCACAGCAGCAGCGTGGCGGCGGCGCCCAGCGGCAGGGCCAGCAGAAGCAGCGGGTAGACGTAGAACAGTGCGTGAGTCCAGAGCTGCTGGTCGGTCTGGCGGTAGGCCTCGAGCGCCGCCTCGGCCTCGGCGACCCGCTCGACGGCGCGCTCGACGCTGCCGCGGCGGCGCTCGGCCCGGCTGCGCGCGCGGTCGTCGTCGGGATCGGCCGCAGCGGCCGCCTCGGCCTCCTCGGCGTCGGCGCGGGCCTGGGCCACGCGCGCCTCGGCCCGCTCGATGGCGCCGCGCAGACTGGCCTCCTGCTCGGCGATCGCCGCCTCGGCCGCGGCGCGGCTCAGCGCCGGGGCCCGGACGCCTTCGAGCAGGACTTCGTAGCCCGCGAGCCGGCGCGGCTCCTCCCCGCCGGGCCACTGCACCCACGGCAGGAAGAACAGCACCAGAAGCAAGCCGGCCAGCACGACCGGCAGCTTCGCCGCGGCGGCGCCGGTCCCGCTCTGGGGTGAAACGGACATTGCGCTCCCCGGTATTCCCTGTTCGTGACGACGTGCAGACCGGTCGACGCGCGCCCATGGCGGCACTGTCCGGCAGCCTTCATCCCCCAATAGAATCTTTGCGTACGGGTTTTATCCCGTATCGAGCGTGAAGCGGCGCCTGTATAGCCGAAATCGGGGGGCCTTGTTGATGGAAAAATGGAATGGCCCGCCCTCCCGCGAGGGCGGGCCATTCCGTATCGCGCAGGCCGGCCGCGGGGCTAGATGGACTCCAGCGCGGTCCGGCGCATGTCGGCGTAGCTCTGGTCCGACAGCGCGGTCCAGCCCATCGCCTTCTCGCGGAAGCCGATGAAGGAGTCGTAGATCCGGCCGACCAGCTCCGACTCCGCGCCCATGTCCGCCAGCACGTCGGAAGACGCGGCGGCGAAGGCGTTGAAGATGCTCTGGTCGAAGCGGCGCAGGTTGACCCCGTGCTCGTCGATCAGGGTGGTCAGGGCATCGCCGTTGCGGGCGTTGAACTCGGCCATCATGATGTTGTTCTCGGCGAAGCAGCAGGTGGCGACCAGCTCCTTGTCGCTGTCCGAGAAGGAGTTCCAGACGTCCAGGTTGAAGGTGCACTCCAGGGTCGAGCCCGGCTCGTGGAAGCCCGGATAGTAGTAGTAGCTGGCCACGCGGTAGAACCCGAAGGCGAGGTCGTTCCACGGACCGACCCACTCGGTGCCGTCGATCGCGCCCGACTGCAGCGCGGGAAAGATCTCGCCGCCCGGCAGGCTGACCACGGCCGCGCCGAGTTCGCGCAGCACCTCGCCGCCGGCGCCCGGCATGCGGAACTTCAGGCCGTTGAAGTCCTCGACCGAGTTGACCTCCTGGCGGAACCAGCCGCCCATCTGCGAGCCGGTGTTGCCGGCCGGCATGGGCATGAGGTTGAACTCGGCCGCCAGCTCCTTCCAGAGGTCGTGGCCGCCCGAGTGGAAGAGCCAGGCGTTGGTCTCCGTGAAGGTCAGCCCCATCGGCACGGCCGCGAAGAAGTTGAAGCCCTTCGATTTGCCCTGCCAGTAGTAGGAGGCCCCGTGGAACAGGTCGGCCGTGCCCTCGGAGACGGCGTCGAAGGACTCGAAGGGCGGCACCAGCTCGCCGGCGGCGAACAGCTTGACGGTGATCCGGCCTTCGGTGACGGCGGTGATGCGGTCGGCCAGGCGCTGTGCGCCGGTGCCGAGACCGGGGAAGTTCTTCGGCCAGGTGGTCACCATGCGCAGCTCGCGCATGCCCTGTGAGATCGCTGGCGTGGGGAACGAGCCTGCCGCGGCGCCCGCGGCAGCGACGCCGGCGACGCCGGCTCCCTTCAGAAACTTACGGCGCTCCATTTATTTGCACCTCCCTGTTTTGTTTCGTCTCGGCTCCGGCCGTCGGCGCCCCGTCCGGCGCAGGCCAAACGAGCCATCGGGCTGAGCCTCGATGGGGCGTGACATTAAGGGGTGCGGCCAAGTGCTGCAACTGATTGGGGCAGGCCCGTCGCGGCCCGCGCAACCGCTGCCCTGGCGGTCCGGCAGCGGGCTCAGGCCGTCTCGGCGGCCTGCGGCGGCGGCGCGGCGCCGGGCTCCAGGGCGCGCCATCCCTGCGAAGTCAAACCCTGGAGCGGGCGGAAGCGCGCCTTGTAGGCCATCTTCGGGGACTGCGCGATCCAGTAGCCGAGGTAGACGTAGGGCAGGCCGCGCCGGCGGGTCTCGCCGATCAACCGCAAGATGATCTCGGTGCCGAGCGAGCGGTCGGGCTCGCTGGGATCGAAGAAGCTGTAGACGGCCGAGGGGCCTTCCTCCAGCCAATCGACCAGGCAGGCTGCGCGCAGCCGGCCCGCATCGTCGCGCAGCTCGACCAGGCGGCTTGGCAGCACCGTGTCCTCGATCATCGAGCGGTAGTCGCGGTAGCTCATGCTCGCCATCTCGCCGTCGCTGTGGCGGGCCTGCAGGTAGGCCAGGAACAGCTCGTACTGCTCGCCGTCCGCCCGTGCCGCGCGGCTGCCGAGCTCGAGGTCGGCGTTGCGGTTGGCGATGCGGCGCTGCGAGCGGCTCGGCCGGAAGGCCGAGACCGGCACGCGCACCGGCACGCAGGCGTCGCAGGCGGTGCAGGCCGGGCGATAGGCGAAGCGGTGAGAGCGCCGGAAGCCGGCGCGGCTGAGTTCGCCGTAGAGGGCCGTGTCGCCCGGCGGCAGCTCGGCGACCAGCTTGCGCTCGCGCCGCCCCTCCAGATAGGGGCAGGCCGTCTCGCGCAGCACGAAAAGGGCGTTGCGCGGCGTCTCCAGTCGCGGCCGTCCGCCCGTCGCGGGCGTCGCCGGCGCGATCTCGGGCGCCGTCAGCGGGTCCAACCTGGTCTCGAAGGCCTCGTTCGGCATGCCCTCTACCTATGCCCTTCCATCGCCGCCGACCAGTCGGCCCGGGCGCCGGCTTCGCCCTGCCTGACGGGGCGGCCGAGCGCGCCGCTCCGGCGCTCACGCCGAGTCGGCCTGCCGCTGCACCGGCGCGTGCCCGAAGAAATCTTGCCCCAAGGCGCGGCTCACGTCGATCAGGCGCAACTGCGTCCAATCGAGGAACTCGTGCAGGCCGCGTTGCAGGATCGTCTCGATCCGGCTGCCGCCGTAGACGGCGCGCAGCTCGTCGAGGATCTCCAGCGCCGCGGCGCCGCCGCGCAGGCCGCGGAAGGAGCGCAGTTCGGTCAGCGTCTTCTCGAGCAGCGCGATACAGGCGGTGACCGAGCGGGGGAAGAAGGGGTTGAGCAGCAGGAAGCCGGAGACCGTGGCCGGGCTCATGCCCGACGGGTGGACCCGGCGGAAGGCGTGGTAGCCGGCGGCCGAGCGCAGCAGGGCGTTCCACTGGCTGAGGTCGAGCGGCGTGCCGACGTCCGCCGGCTTCGGCAGCAGCAGGTGATACTTGACGTCGACCAGGCGGGTGGTCTGGTCGGCCCGCTCGATCAGCCGGCCGAACTGATAGAAGTACCAGCCCTCGTCACGGAAGAAGGTGCCCTCGGTGATCCCGGTGTGGGTCTGGCAGCTCTCCTTGATGGTGGCGCAGAGCCGCGCGATCCGTTCCTCGGCGATGTCCTCGGCACGCAGCGCGCGCATGCGGTTGTAGAAGGTGTTGAGATTGATCCACATCTCGGTGGAGAGCAGCGGGCGTAGGGTCCGCGCGTTCTCCCGCGCCGCCTTGACAATCTGCAGGATCGAGCCCGGGTGGCTGTCGTCGAGGATGTAGAAGTCGAGCACGGCCTCGGTGGTGGCGGCGTCGTGGCGGGCCGAGAAGGCCGCCTCGTCGGCGTAGAGCTGCACGATCGCGCCCCAGTTCTGGCCGCCGTGCATGTCGCGGCTGAAGCTTTCGTGGACGTCGAGCAGGCGCGCCAGGTTCTCGGCCCGCTCGACGTAGCGGGCCATCCAGAAGATCGCCTCGGCGTAGCGCGACAGGAGCGAGGAGGGGGCCAAGCTGCTCTCCTATTCCAGGACCCAGGTGTCCTTGCTGCCGCCGCCCTGGGAGGAGTTGACCACGATCGAGCCCCTGCGCAGGGCGACGCGGGTCAGCCCGCCGGGCAGCACCCAGGTCGACTCGCCGGTGATGGCGAAGGGGCGCAGGTCGACGTGGCGCGGGGCCACGCCTTCCTCCGTCAGAGTCGGGCAGACCGAGAGGCGGACCATCGGCTGGCTGATGTAGTTGGCGGGATCGGCCCGCAGCGCCGCGCGGCAGGCCTCCAGCTCCTCCCGGCTGGCGCGCGGCCCCACGGTGATGCCGTAGCCGCCGGCCTCGCCGACCGGCTTGACCACCAGCTCCTCGAGGTGGGCGAGGGTGTAGGCCAGCCCCTCGGGCTCGCGGCAGATGTGGGTGTCGACATTGGCCAGGATCGGCTCCTCGTCCAGGTAGTAGCCGATCAGCCGCGGCATGTAGGCGTAGACGGCCTTGTCGTCGGCCACGCCGGTGCCCACGGCGTTGGCCAGCGCCACCGTGCCCTTGCGGTAGGCGGCGAACAGCCCCGGCACGCCCAGCAGCGAGTCCGGATTGAAGGCCCGGGGGTCGAGGAAGTCGTCGTTGATGCGGCGGTAGATGACGTCCACCGGCTTCGCGCCGGCGATGGTTTTCATGAGAACGCGCCCGCGCGTGTCGACCGCCAGGTCGTGCCCCTCGACCAGCGGTACGCCCATCTCGCGGGCCAGGAAGATGTGCTCGAAGTAGGCCGAGTTGAACACGCCCGGCGAAAGCAGCGCCACCTGCGGGTCCAGCGTCGCGCCGGGCGCCAGGGCGGCCAGGGCCGCGTGCAGCTTCTCGCCGTAGTTCGACACCGGACGGATGCCCACTCCGGCCATCAGGTCGGGGAAGGCGCGCTGCATCAGGTGGCGGTTCTCCACCACGTAGGAGACGCCCGAAGGCGTGCGCGCATTGTCCTCCAGCACCCGGAAGGCGCCCTGGTGGTCGCGGACGATGTCGGTCCCGTCGATATGCGCGTAGACGCCGCGCGGTGGCGCGAAGCCCTCCATCTCGGGGCGATAGTTGGCGTTGGCGTAGACCAGCTCGCCGGGGATCACGCCGTCCTTGACCGCCTTGCCGTCGGTGTAGATGTCGCCGAGGAAGGCGTTGATCGCCGCGACCCGCTGCTTGACGCCCTCCTCGATGCGGCGCCAATCGGCGGCCGAGATGACCCGCGGGATCACGTCGAAGGGCAGGATGCGGTCGACCGCGTCCTTCTGGGTGTAGACCGTGAAGGTGATGCCGAAGTTGTAGAGCTCGCGCTCGGCGTCGGCGGCGCGGGCGCGGAGCTGATCCAGCGGGATGCGGTCCAGGCGCGCGCGAATGCCCGCCGTCTCCGCCAGCGGCCGGTCCGGCAGCCCGAAGACCTCGCAGTAGTAGTCGTCGGGATCGTAGGCGGAAAGCGTGCCGTCGCTGCGTGCCAGAGCCATCGGATGCCGCGTCGCGCAAGTGGACGAGGGCCGGATGGCCGCCCGATTCGCCGCATTATGGCAAGCGCCGCCGCCTGCTGTTAACCCCGATTCGCGGGGCCGCGCGGCTCTGGCGGGGGCGCGAGGTCGCTCAGGAGCGCAGCCGGCCCGCCGCGGCGACCGACAGGCGGCGCACCACCACGATGCCCGAGACGAAGTCGTGCAGGGTGCGCCGCCGGGCGTTGAACAGCACCACGGCCAGCACCAGCCAGGCCGTCACCGAGACCGAGATGTAGAAGGCGGCGCTCATCACGAAGGCCTGCAGGTAGTCGGGCGGGCCGCCGTCGAGGCTGCGCGCCTCCACATCCAGCAGGCGCATGCCCGGCGTCGCGCCCTGGGCGCCGATGAACAGCGTATGATAGCCGATCGGCAGCAGGGTTAAGGCCGCGGCTTGCAGCGGGAACAGCAGGCCGAAGGACAGCAGCGCCAGGATGCCCAGGGAGAACCACAGCGCGAGCGCCAGGATGGCCAGGATCACCACGTCCACCAGGTAGGCGATGGCCCGCCGGATCAGGACCTCGTCGAACAGGCTGCGATCCGTGAACAGCGAGGCGCCGCCATCGTCGAGACTGACGAGGAAGGGGCGGCGGGCTGGCAGGTTGGTGCTCACGCGGCGGCAATTCCCGAGCTGCGGTCAAATCACGCCTTGGATGTGGGGAGTCGGGCCGCCGGCCTCAAGCGGCGAGGGTGCGGCTACTGCGGCTGGGCGGCGTCGAAGATCAGCACGTTGGCGAAGGGGTCCGGCGGCGCCTGAGCGTCGCGCGCCACAGCGTCGCCCGCCACCTCGCTGGACGACTGCCGCGGCGTCTCCTGCTGCGAGGTCCGTTGCGCGGCGGCCCGTTGCTCGGCGGCCCGTTGCTCGGCGGCCCGCTGCTCGGCGGCCCGCTGCTCCGGGGCGTCCGGCCGCGGCGCCTGGCCCTGCTGCAGCAGGGAGGGCGGCTCGAAGGGCGGCGGCTGGCGCGGCGCGGCCGGGGCGCCGCCTTCGGCCTGCGCCTCGGTGACGCCCTCGTGCAGCAGCACGATCGAGATCCGCCGGTTGACCGCGGCATAGGGGTCGGCTTCGTCCAGCGGCTCGCGGTCGGCCTTGCCGACGACGTAGGCCACGCGCTCCGACGCGAGCCCGGAGGCGAGCAGGGCGCGGCGGCTGGCGTGGGCGCGGTCGCTGGACAGCTCCCAGTTCGAGTAGGCGCCGTCGCCGCGGAAGGGGCGGCGTCGGTGTGGCCCTTGATCGCGATCTCGTTGGGCAGCGACTTGACGGCGTCGGCGACCAGGTTGAGCAGGGTCCGGGTGCGCGCCAGCGGCAAGGCCGAGCCCGACGCGAACATCGAGGAGTTCTGTCGGTCGACGATCTGGATGCGCAGACCCTCGGGCGTCTGGTCGACCAGCAGGTGATCGGCCAGGCCGTTGAGCTCCGGCACGCTGGCGATGGTGCGGCGCAGCTTCTCGGCGATCGCCTCGAAGTTCTCGCGCTCGCGCTGCGCCATCGCCGCGTCGAGCTGGTCCTCGTCGAGGTCGCGGCCGGCCCAGTCTGGGTTGTTCCCGCCGCGGGTCTCGACCGGCTCGCTGCCCTGTTCCGACCGGTCGCCGTCGGAGCCCTGACCGGTCATGCTGGGCACCACGCCCATCGGCGTGCGGGTGTCGCGGGCCGAGCCCTCCGTGGTCAGGGTCTGGCCGCCCAGGATATCGCCGGCGCCGCTGTTGGCCGAATCGGAGATGACCGTGGGGGAGAAGTAGTCGGCGATGCCCTGGCGCTGCTCCTCGGAGGTCGAGGCGAGCAGCCAAAGCAGCAGAAAGAAGGCCATCATCGCCGTGACGAAGTCGGCGTAGGCGACCTTCCAGGCACCGCCGTGATGGCCGTGCCCGCCGCCTTTCTTGACCTTCTTGATGATGATGGGGGCGTGGTTGTCGCCGCTCGCCATCGCTGCCGTCGTCTATCCTCTGCCCAGCCCAGCGCCGAGCGCACGCCCACCGAAACTGACGTGACGAGGTTAAGGGAGGGTTAGGGAGCGAGGTTTTTTGGCGATAACGGCTTGTCTCTACTGCTTGTTCGCCAGGCGGCGGGCGTCGCGGACAATCTGTAGCAGGCGCTCCGGCGGCCGGTCCGTCAGGAGGTTGACGTGCAGTTCCTTCAGCCGCTCGGTCAGCGACAGGTCGCCGAAGCTGGCGATGTCTTCGGGCAGATCCGAGGCAGGGGGGGCGCCGCCGTTCTGTGGCGACTGCTCTGTTGGATCGTAGGCCATGATGTGCGGGACTCTCCTTTCCGGCGCCTCTGGCGGAGCGCGCTCTGCAAACCCGTGTCGGCCAAGACCGCGGGACGCCGGACCTCCGGCGCCACGCGGCGTCCCGTCTCGACGCGGGCGAATCGCCTCCGCCCCTCGGCCACTCGTCCGGCGGCCACTCGTCCGGCGGCCACTCGTCCGGCGGCTACTCGGCGGCCTGCAGGCGCTCTCCGGTCAACATCTCGGCGACGCTATCGCAAAAGGCCGGGATGTCGCCAGGATTGCGGCTGGTGATGAGATTGCCGTCGACCACCACCTGCTCGTCGACCCAGTCGGCACCGGCGTTGATCATGTCGGTACGGATCGAGGGGTAGGAAGTGGCCCGCCGGCCGCGCAACAGGTCGGCTTCCACCAGCATCCAGGGGCCGTGGCAGATCGCGGCGACCGGCTTGCCGGCCCGGTCGAAGGCCCGCACCAGTGCGACGGCCTCGGGCTTGGTCCGCAGGATGTCGGGATTGATCTGCCCGCCCGGCAGGACCAGGGCATCGTAGCCCTCCGCCCGGGCCGTGCCGAGCTGCACGTCGACCGCCACGGACTCGTCCCAGTCGGTATGCTTCCAGCTCCGGATCTCGCCCTCTTCGGGGGAGACGACGTGCACCTCGGCGCCCGCCGCCCTGAAGGCCTTGAGCGGATCGAAGAGCTCCGACTTCTCGAAGCCGTTGGTGGCCAGAATCGCGATTTTCTTCCCGGTGAGGTCGGCTGCCATCAGCGTCCTCCTCAGTCAGTTTGTGTGAAATGGTCACCCTATGAAACGACCGGCGGCGGGGTCCGTTCCTGGACCCCGCCGCCGGTCGCCTGCGCCGCAGCGTCGCACCGCCGGGTGCGCTCCGCGCGGTGCCGTGTCAATTCCTCTCGAAACTCGGCGCGCTCTCCGTCATGGCGCCGAGCAGCGCCTCGTCCCCGGCTTCCGGGGCGACCGTCTCCAGGGCCTCGCGCAGCGCTTCACGGGCCCGCGAGAGGCGCGAGCGCACCGTGCCGACGGCGACCTCGAGGACGTCGGCGGCGTCCTGGTAGGCCATGCCCTCCACCACGACCAGCAGCAGGATCTCGCGGTGTTCCTCGGACAGGCCGTCGAGCGCGTCCGAGAGCTCGCGGAGCTGCACGCTGTCGAATTGGTTGCCCACCGTGGGCGGGCCGGGGTTCTCCGGGGTCACTTCGCAGGACTGCGGCCGGCGCTGCGCCTTCCGCACGTTGCTGACATGCAGGTTGTGCATCATGGTGAAGAGCCAGGCCCGCATGTTGGTGCCCGGCTGCCAGAGATCGATCTTCTCCAGGGCGCGCGCCAGGCAGTCCTGCACCAGGTCGTCGGCACGGTCGGCATCGCCGGCCAGATAGCGTGCATAACGCCGGAGTCTGGGGATCTCTGCCTCGATCAAGTCGATACGGTCGGTCATATCCCCTGAATCCTCTCCTTCTCAGGCAGTCCCGCAAGTCTGAAATCGCGGCACCGGGCTTATGCGGGGAAGCCGGTTCGGTGCCTGACGTTCCCCACATGGTGAGCATGGGGCGGTGCGTAAACAATAAAAAAATGACCATGACCAGAAATAGTCATAACCGTTTTGACCGAGTTTCGATTGGCGAAATTAACTTAAGATAATTTTTCTATGTCCACGTACGGACATTTTGGGGTCGAGCTTCGAGAAATCTGGCTCATTACATATTTAAAGAGCCGTTAAACTGTCAAGTGAAGCCGGAATATTGTTTAAATACAGATCGAGTCTGGTGGGGAGCGCGGGGGCGCGAGGGAGATCCGGAGGTTGTACGCCCGCCGGCCGGCTCGCCTTCATTTGACAGCGTCTTGGCGCCGCGCCGTGCCGGGGCGGGCGGTCTCTTTCTTCTCTTGAGCTGTCGTGGAAGAGACTTGCGCACCGGGCGCGCCACGCCGCGGCATGGCGCGCTCTGCGTTCCGCGTGACTCGTCTTGGCCAGCCGTCGGGTCGGACGGGCGCGCGTTGCCTTTGTTGATCGAGAGCGGGGCCTGTCCGGTCGGCGGCCGCCTTTCAGGCCGCCTCCCAGGGCGCCTTTCAGGGCGCCTTTCAGGGAGCGGGCGAGCGGAACCGGCTGACGGGCCGAACGGCGCTTGCAAGGGACACCGCGCCCGCCCCGCGGGGGCGCAGTCGGCGGACACGGCGATCGCGGCGGCGCGCAGATCACGCTTCGGGCGCCGGCGAGCGGCGGCTCAGGGAGACGGCGAGCGCTCCTTGGTCGCGTCCGCACTGTTGTCCGCCTGCTGCGGCAGGTGGCGGCGCGGCGTGAAGACCAGCAGGATCAGCCAGCCGAGCCCGGCGGCTAGGCCGAGGAAGAGCAGGGGCGGCGCGACCACGGCAATGGGAAAGCCGTCGACCTTGCCGGCCAAGTCGAAGGGGTCGGCAAGGCCGATGATGACCGCGATCACGAGGGTCAGAGCCACGTAGCCGCGGAACACCCAGCGGCGCCAGGTGGTGCGCGCCTTGGCCACGGTCTTTTCCGTCATGGCGACCTCCTTGGAGGCGTTGATCGGGACCCGAGTCAACGCTTCGGCGGATCGCCGTGTTCCCCCGCCGCGTTCCCCCGCCGTGTTCCCCCGCCGTGTTCCCCCGTCGCGTTCCCCCGGCGCGCGCGCCGGTGGGGGCGGAGCGGGGTCAGGCCAGCGCCTGGTGCAGATCGGCCAGCAGGTCGTCGGTGCCCTCGACCCCGACCGACAGGCGCACCAGCCCGTCGTCGATGCCCAGCGCGGCGCGGGTGTCCGCGGGGATCGAAGCGTGGGTCATGATCGCCGGGTGCTCGACCAGGCTCTCGACGCCGCCCAGGGATTCCGCCAGGGCGAAGACCTCGACCCGCTCAAGGAAGCGGCGGGCGGCCGCCAGACCGCCCTCCAGCACGGCGGTCACCATGCCCCCGCCGGCCGCCATCTGGCGCCGGGCCAGGGCCTGCTGCGGATGGCTCGCCAGGCCGGGGTAGGCGACGCGGGCGACGGCCGGGTGCGCCTCCAAGGCCTCGGCGACCGCCTGGGCGTTGGCGCAGTGGCGCTCCATGCGCAGGTGCAGGGTCTTCAGGCCGCGCAGCGCCAGGAAGGACTCGAAGGGGCCCTGGACGCCGCCGACGGCGTTCTGCAGGTAGCCCAGGCGCTCGGCCAGCTCGCCGGCCTCGCGGGCCACCAGCACGCCGCCGACCAGGTCGCTGTGGCCGCCCAGGTACTTGGTCGCCGAGTGCATGACCAGGTCGATGCCCAGCTCCAGGGGGCGCTGCACCCAGGGGCTGGCGAAGGTGTTATCGGCGACGGAGATCAGGCCGTGCGCGCGGGCGCGGCGCGCCAGCGCCTCCAGGTCGACCAGCTTGAGCAGCGGATTGGTCGGCGTCTCGATCCAGACCATGCGGGTGTTCGGCCGCACCGCCGCCTCGAAGGCCTCCGGGTCGCTCAGGTCGACGAAGCTGAACGCCAGGCCGGCCGAGCGGCGGCGCACGTTCTCGAACAGGCGGTAGGTGCCGCCGTAGACGTCGTCCATCACGATCACGTGATCGCCGCTGTCGAGCAGCTCCAGCGCCGTCGCGGTGGCGGCCATGCCGCTGGCGAAGGCGAAGCCGGCCGCGCCGCCCTCCAGGTCGGCGATGCAGCGCTCGTAGGCCATGCGGGTCGGGTTCTGGCTGCGCGAATACTCGTAGCCCTTGTGGACCCCCGGGCTGTCCTGCACGTAGGTGCTGGTGGCGTAGATCGGCGTCATGATCGCGCCGGTCGTGGGGTCGGGCGCCTGGCCGGCATGGATCGCGCGGGTGTCGAAGCTGGCGCGGTTGGGCTTGGAGCTGTCGGGCATCGGGCGGTTCGGTCCTTCAAGTCGCGTCAAGCTGTGGCGGCGGGGCCGGGTCGCTGGGGTCTCACGGCCCGGCAGCCTCGCGGCACTGCGGCCTTACGGCATCTGCCGGCGCAGGTGGTTGAGCAGGTCGATGCGGGTGATCAGGCCGAAGAAGCGCGCGCCCTCGGCCACGATCGCCACGTGGTCGCGGCCGAAGATGGCCAGCAGCTCGTCCAGGCTGGCCTCGGGCGGCAGCGTCTCGATCTTCTCGGTCATGGCGCTGCGCACGGGATCGGCGAAGCGGCCGCGGTCGGCGTAGACCCGCAGCAGGATGTCGCTCTCGTCGACGATGCCGACCGGCCGGCCCGCCTCGTCCAGGACCGGAAGCTGGGAGACGTCGTAGAGCTTCATGCGCCCCAGCGCCTGGGCCAGCGTGTCCTCCGGCGCCGCGGTGACCGTGGCGAACTCGCTGTGCTTGCGGGCGATCAGGTCGCGCAGGTCGCCGCTGCGCGGCTCGTCCAGGAAGCCCTGATCGCGCATCCAGAAGTCGTTGTACATCTTGGAGAGGTACTTGTTGCCGCTGTCGCAGACGAAGGTGACGACGCGCTTGGGCGTGCTCTGCGCGCGGCAGTAGCGCAAAGCCGCGGCCAGCAGCGTGCCGGAGGAGGAACCGGCCAGAATGCCCTCGGCGCGCAGCAGCTCGCGCGCGGCCAGCAGCGCCTCCTTGTCGGGCACGGCATAGGCCTGGCGCACCCGGCTGAAGTCGGCGATCGGCGGCACGAAGTCCTCGCCGATGCCCTCGACGATCCAGCTCCCGACCTCGTCGGAGACCGCGCCGGTGCGCACGTAGTCCGCCAGGATCGAGCCCTCGGGGTCGGCCAGCACCATCTCGGCCTCGGGTGCGGCTTCGGCGAAGTAGCGCGACAGTCCGGTGATCGTGCCGGCCGAGCCGACGCCGCAGACCACCGCGTCGACCCGCCCGTCCATCTGGCGGTAGATCTCCGGGCCGGTGGTGGTCTCGTGGGCCAGGGGGTTGGCGGGATTGCCGAACTGGTTGACGAACCAGCCGCCTTCCTCGGCGGCGATGCGCTCGGCCATGTCCTGGTAGTACTCCGGGTGGCCCTTGCCGACGTCGGAGCGGGTCAGCCGCACCTCGGCGCCGAGCGCCTTGAGGTGGAAGATCTTCTCCTGCGCCATCTTGTCGGGCACCACGATGATCAGGCGGTAGCCCTTCTGCGCGGCGACGATGGCCAGGCCGAGGCCGGTGTTGCCGGCGGTGGCCTCGACGATGGTGCCGCCGGGCTTTAGCTGGCCGTCCCGCTCGGCCGCCTCGATCATCGAGCGGCCGATGCGGTCCTTGATCGAGCCGCCGGGATTCTGGCTCTCCAGCTTGAGGAACAGGGTGCAGGGACCGGTGTCGAGGTTGTTCACCCGCACCAGCGGCGTGTTGCCGATCATCTCCAGGGCGGAGCCGAAGACGGGGGCCGGCGCGGCCGACGCCGGCGTGGCGGTCGAGGGGGAGGCGGAAGCGGTCATGGCGAAGAGACTCTGAAGTGGGCAGGCGGTGGCAGGCGCCAGCATGGGGGCGCCGGGCGGCGGGGGCAAGGTGGCACGGCTTGGCAGCCGGCACACCTCTCGTGAAGGGGCGGGCGCCGGTCGCGGGGGCGGGCGAGGTCCGCTCGCCCTGTTATCGCGACGCGCCGGCGCCATATTGGTCGGGCGAAGGGGCGAGAGCCAAGGGCGCCGGGCGCCGGGCTCGACGCGGACCACGAAGCGGAGACGGGCGAAGAACGGCATGCGCAAACGGCTACGCTGGGCGGTGAAGTGGATCGGCGGGGGGCTGGCGGGCCTGGTGGCGCTGGTCCTGCTGGGGCTGGCCGGCGGGTGGCTGTGGCTGCAAGGCTCGCTGCCGCGCACCGACGGCGAGGTGCTGGTCGGCAGCCCGCAGGCGCCGGCGGAGATCCTGCGCGATGCCGACGGGCTGGTGACGATCCGCGCCGAGAGCTGGAACGACGCCTACTTCGCCCTGGGTTATGCCCATGCGCAGGACCGCCTGGTGCAGATGGAGATGCTTCGGCGGGTCGGCACCGGCCGCCTGTCCGAGGTCGCCGGCGCCATGACGCTCGACTTCGACCGGCTGATGCGCGCGCTGGACCTGGCCGGCGCCGCGCGGCGGAGCTGGCGGACCCTGGGACCCGAGCTGCGGCGCGCCCTGGAGGTCTATGCCGAGGGCGTCAACGCCTATCTCGAGACCCACGAGGGGCCCTGGCCGCCGGAGTTCCTGTTGGCCGGCGCGCCGGAGCGCTGGGAGCCCTGGCACTCGCTGCTCTGGGGCAAGCTGATGGCCCTGCGCCTGTCCGGCAACTGGCGCGAGGAGCTGGACAACGCGCGCCTGATCGAGGCGGTCGGGCGCGACGCGCTGGGCGATCTCTTCCCCGACCTGGCGCCGGAGGCGGCGACCCTGTCCGGGGCCGGGATCGGCCGGCTGTCGAGCCTGCTGGAGGCGCTGCCGCGCGAGGCCGGTCTGGGCGCCAGCAACGTCTGGGCGGTGGCCGGCGCGCGCACCGCCAGCGGCAAGCCGGTGCTGGCCAACGACCCGCACCTGGGGCTGCAGGTGCCGGCCACCTGGTACCTGGCGCGGCTGGAGACGCCCGAGGGCGTGCTGGCCGGCGCCACCTCGCCCGGGGTGCCGCTGATGATCCTGGGCCACAACGGGCGCGCCGCCTGGGGCTTCACCACCACCCACAGCGACGTCCAGGACCTGGTGGTCGAGACGCTCGATCCCGCCGACCCCGGCCGCTACCTGACGCCGGAAGGCTCGCGGCCCTTCGAAACCCGCGAGGAGACCATCGCGGTGCGCTTCGGCGCCGACGTGACCGAGACCTTTCGCGCCACCCGCCACGGCCCGGTGGTCTCCGACGCCGACGCCGCGGCCGGCGCGGCGGCGGGCGCGGGCAGGGTGCTGGCGCTGGCCTGGCCCTTCCTGCGGGCGCCGGACACCTCGCCCGAGGCGCTTTATCGCCTGAACTTCGCCCGCACCTGGGAGGAGTTCACCGCCGCCATGCGGCTGTGGACCGGGCCGCAGCAGAACATCTTCTGGGCCAATACCGAGGGGACCATCGGCTTCTACGCGCCGGCGCTGGTGCCGCTGCGCGAGGGCTACGACGGCAGCCTGCCGGTCGACGGTGCGTCCCGCGCGCGGCTCTGGTCGGGGACGATCCCCTTCGCCGAGCTGCCGCACGCTCGCGACCCCGAGGCCGGGGTGCTGATCAACGCCAACAACCGCATCGCCGGGCCCGCCTATCCCTACCGCCTGGCGACCCGCTTCGAGCCGCCCTACCGGGCGCAACGCATCGCCGAGGTGCTCGACGCCGAGCGCCCGCACACGCCGGCGGCGAGCTGGGCGCTGCAGCGCGACCGCCTCTCGCTGATGGCGCGCGAGCTGGTGCCGCTGCTGACTGCCGGCTTACCGGGCGAGGGCACGCCGAGCCAGCCCAGCCGCGCGGGCGCGGCGCTGGCGCTGCTGCGCGACTGGGACTTCGTGATGGCGGCGGACCGGCCGCAGCCGCTGTTGCTCTACGCCTGGCTGCGCGAGCTCAACGCCGTGATCTTCGCCGACGAGCTGGGGGCCGAGGCCTATGCCGGCTACGCCGCCTGGAACCCGGCCGGCATCGCCCGCGCCCTGACGGCGGCGCCGGCGTGGTGCGACAACGTCGACACGGCGGCGGTCGAGGACTGCCGCTGGGCGCGCCAGGCCGGCCTCGACCGCGCCCTGGCCTGGCTCGAGCGGCTGGGGGCCGAGGGCGCGCCGGCGGAGCTGGCCTGGGGCGACTGGCACGTGGCGCGCCTGCAGCACCTGCTGCTCGGCCGGGTGCCGCTGCTGGGCCAGGCCTACCGCACGCGCTTTCCCATCGGCGGCGGCAACTACACGGTCCAGCGCGCCACCCCCTCCTGGGGCGAGGAGACGCCGCTGCGCATGGTGCACGGCGCCGGTTTGCGCGCGGTCTACGACCTCGCCGACCTGGAGCAGTCGCGCTTCGTCATCACCAGCGGCCAGTCGGGCAACCCCTTCTCGCCGCACTTCCTCGACCTGGCGCCGCGCTGGCGCGACGGCGGCTATGTAAAACTGGTCGGCGACGCGCAAGCCGCCGGTGGGCGCCTGGTGCTTCGTCCGCGTTGAGGCGGCGGGCGCCGAGATTCGATGCATCGCATTTCGGAGTCGGGGCACTAGACTGCGGCGCCGAGGACGACGGCGGTAGCGGAGGCGAGGAGCATGGGCGCAGGCCCCCAGGACCAGGCGGCGAACGCGGCGCCCGACACCGGCGCGGTGACGCTGGAGACGATCCGGCAGGCGGCGGAGACGCTGCGCGCGCAGGTGGTGCGCACGCCCCTGGTGCCGGCCTTCCGTCTGTCGCGCCAGCTCGGCTGCGAGCTGTTCCTCAAGTGCGAGAACTTCCAGGTCACCGGCTCCTTCAAGGACCGCGGCGCCTGCAACAAGCTGATGCGCCTGGACCCGGCGCAGGCGCGGCGCGGGGTGATCGCCATGTCCGCCGGCAACCACGCCCAGGGGGTGGCCTACCACGCCCAGCGCCTGGGCATTCCGGCGACCATCGTGATGCCCGAGTTCGCGCCCTTCACCAAGGTGCAGCGCACCCGCGCCTACGGCGCCCGGGTGGTGCAGGTCGGCGACACGCTCGACGTCTCGGCCGGCAAGGCGCGCGAGATCGCCGAGGCCGAAGGGCTGACCTTCGTGCATCCCTACGACGACCCGGCGATCGTCGCCGGGCAGGGGACGATCGGGCTGGAGATCCTGGCCGACGCCCCCGAGCTGGAGGTGCTGGTGGTGCCGATTGGCGGCGGCGGCCTGATCTCCGGCATCGCCACGGCGGCCAAGGCGCTCAACCCGCGGCTGGAGATCGTCGGCGTCGAGGCGGCGCTCTTCCCCTCCATGCTGCAGGCGCTGCGCGGCGAGCCGGTGCAGGCCGGCGGCACCACACTGGCCGACGGGATCGCGGTGAAGACCCCCGGCAAGCTGACGATGGAGATCGTGCGCGCGCTGGTCGACGAGATCCGCCTGGTCGACGAGGCGGCGCTGGAGACCGCCGTGCATCGCCTGGCCGAGGAGCAGAAGCTCGTCGCCGAGGGCGCCGGCGCGGCGGGGCTGGCGGCGATCGTCGCCGAGCCCGAGCGCTACGCCGGGCGCAAGGTCGGCGTGGTGGTCTGCGGCGGCAACATCGACATGCGCCTGCTCTCCGGCGTGCTGATCCGCGGCCTGGTGCGCGACAGCCGCCTGGTGCGCCTGCGCATCGCCATCGTCGACCAGCCGGGCCAGCTCGCCCGCCTCTCCCAGGTGATCGGCAAGACCGGCGCCAACATCATCGAGGTGAACCACCAGCGTCTCTTCGCCGACGTGCCGGCCAAGCGCGCCGACATCGACGTCACGCTGGAGACCCGCGACGCCGAGCATGTCGAGGAGATCACGGCCGCCCTGGACGGCGCCGGCTTCCCCGCCCGCGTGCTGGCCAGCCGCTCGACCGACCCGACGAGCTGATCCGGGGCGCGGCTCAGCCGCCCGCGCCGCAGGCGCCGAACGCAAGACCCCCGGTGTCGCGGTGACGCCGGGGGTCTTCGCTTTGCAGGTCGCGGCCGTGTCGCGGCGCCGGCCGCCGCGGCTCAGACCGAGAAGCTTTCGCCGCAGCCGCAGCGGCTCTTTTCGTTGGGGTTGTTGAAGACGAAGCCGGACTGCAGCTTGTCCTCCTGATAGTCCATCTCGCTGCCCAGGATGAACATCACCGCGGTGGGGTCGACGAAGATCTTGACCCCCTTGTCCTCGATCACGTCCTCGAAGCGTTTCTGCTCCTTGGCGTACTCGACGAAGTAGCTCATGCCGGAGCAGCCGCGCGTCTTCACGCCCACGCGCAGGCCCAGCACGCCGTCCTCGGGGCTGTTGGTGATCAGCGACTTGACCCGCTCGGCGGCGCGGTCGGTCAGCGTCAGCATCGGACCCATGGTCATCGACTCCTCGGAACGAACTCCGTCTGTCCCTTCAGTATGTAAGACCGGGGCCGTCGGACGAAAGCCCCCGTCCGGATCGCCGGCCCGGCTGGCCCGCTAATCCCGGTCCTAGAAGATGCCGAGGGCCAGCTTGGCGTCCTCGCTCATCTTGTGGTGGTTCCACGGCGGGTCCCAGGTGATGGTGACCGTCACCTCGCCGGTGCCGGGCACCTGGGCCACCGTCTCGGCGACCTGGCCGGGCAGGATGCCGGCGACCGGGCAGGAGGGGGCGGTCAGCGTCATCAGGATGGCGACGTCGCCGCTGGTCTCGTCGATCTTGTATTCGTAGATCAGGCCGAGATCGAAGATGTTCACCGGGATCTCGGGATCGTAGACCGTGCGCAGCGCCTCGACCACCGCCGCTTCGGGCGCCACCGGCTGATCGGCCGGCTTGGCCTCGCCGGCGGTCGTGGTGGCGCCCTCCTCGGCGGCCTCCTCGTCCTGCATGGCGCCGGGCCAGAGGTAGGGGTTGTAGTGCGGCTGCGCGAGCGGCTCGAGCGGCTCCAGCTCGTCGCGCTTGTCGTCGGTCTTGGTCTCGTCGGTCATCCCGTGGCGTTCCGCTTCTCTCGCAACCCGTCTCAGAAGAAGTCCTTCACCTTCTCGATGGCGTCGGCCAGCGCGTCGACCTCGTCGCGGGTGTTGTACAACCCGAAGGAGGCGCGCGCCGTGGCCGGCACGTCGAGATAGTCCATCAGCGGCTGGGCGCAGTGGTGGCCGGCGCGTACCGCCACGCCCGAGCGGTCGAGGATGGTGCCCACGTCGTGGGCGTGCGCGCCCGCGACGTTGAAGGAGAGGATGGCCGACTTCTCCTTCGCCGTGCCGTAGAGCGTCACCCCCTCGATCGCGCTCAGCCGCTCGCTGGCGTAGCGCAGTAGCGCCTCCTCGTGGGCGGCGATGGCGTCGAGGCCGATCTCGCGCAGGTAGTCGATCGCCGCGCCCAGGCCGATCGCCTCGACGATCGCCGGCGTGCCGGCCTCGAAGCGGTGCGGCGGCTCCTTGTAGGTGGTCTCCTCGAAGGTCACCCGCGCGATCATCTCGCCGCCGCCCTGGTAGGGCGGCATCTCCAGCAGCGTCTCGTAGGGCGCCCAGAGCACGCCGATGCCGGTCGGGCCGTAGAGCTTGTGCGCGGAGAAGACGTAGAAGTCGCAGCCCAGCGCGCCGACGTCGACGGGCATATGCGGCACCGCCTGGCAGCCGTCCAGCAGCACCTTGGCGCCGGCCGCGTGGGCCATCTCGACGATCCGGCGCACCGGCAGCACGCTGCCGAGCACGTTGGAGATATGGGCCACCGCGACCAGCTTCGTGCGCGGGCCCAGCGCCGCCTCGAAGGCGGCCATATCGAGCGCGCCGTCGGCCTCCAGCGGCACGACCTTAAGGGTCACGCCCAGGCGCTCGCGCAGCATCTGCCAGGGCACGATGTTGGCGTGATGCTCCAGCACCGTCAGCACGATCTCGTCGCCGGCCTGCAGGTTGCGCTGCGCCCAGGTGTTGGCGACCAGGTTGATCGCCTCGGTCGCGCCGCGGGTGTAGACGATCTCCTCCGCGCTGGCCGCGCCCAGGAAACCGGCCACCGACTCGCGCGCGGCCTCGAAGGCGTCGGTCGCCTCCTGGCTGAGCTTGTGCACGCCGCGGTGGACGTTGGAGTAGTGCTCGCGGTAGGCCGCGTCCATCGCCTCCAGCACCTGGCGGGGCTTCTGGGCCGAGGCGCCGTTGTCCAGATAGACCAGCGGCTTGCCGTAGACCTCCCGGGTCAGGATGGGGAAGTCGGCGCGGATCCGCTCGACGTCGAAGGCGGCTTCGGCGTTGGCGCCCGGCAGGCGGTGGCCGACAGGGTCCGTCGCCGTCGCGCCGCTCTTGGCGTTCAGGGCGTCGCTCATGCCGCCATCTCCTCGTCCTGGCGCCGGGTGCCCAGCCAGTCGCGGATGCGCGCCAGCAGCAGCGGCCGCAGCGCCTCGGCGCCCAGCTCCTCCACCGTCTCGGCCAGGAAGGCCTCGACCATCAGGCTGCGCGCGCGTGTCTCGGGCAGGCCGCGGCTGCGCAGGTAGAACAGCGCGTCGTGGTCGATCTCGCCGGCCGTGGCGCCGTGGGCGCACTGCACGTCGTCGGCGAAGATCTCCAGCTCCGGCTTGGTGTCGATCTCCGCGGTGTCGGAGAGCAGCAGCGTCTTGTTGAGCATGCGCCCGTCGGTCTTCTGGGCGTCCGGCGCCACGCGGATCAACCCTTGGAAGACGCCGCGCGCGCGCGCGTCCAGGGCGCCCTTGACCACCTCGCGGCTGGTGCAGTGGGGCACCTGGTGGTCGATCACCGTGGTGATGTCGCCGTGCTGGCGGTCGCGCAGCAGGTAGGCGCCGTTGAGCCGGCAGTCGGCGCCCTCGCCGGTCAGGCGCACCCGCGTCTCCAGGCGCGACAGGGCGGCGCCGCGGTTGAGCGTGAAGCTGTCGTAGGCGCTGTCGCGCGCCTGCTCGACGTGGGTGGTGGCGAAGTGGAAGGTGCCCGCCGGGGCCGACTGCACCTTGACGTGGGTCAGGCGGGCGCCGGCGCCCAGGGCGATCTCGGTCACGCCGTTGTGGAACACCGGGTCCTCGCCGAAGCCCAGGTGATGCTCCAGCAGGGTCGCCTGCGCGCCTTCGTCGAGCACCACCAGGATGCGGGGATGAAGCTGGGTCGGCGCGTCGCTCAGCGGCCCGACCAGGGTCAGCTCCAGCGGACGGTCGAGCACCACGTTGCGGCCAAGGCGCACCACCAGCCCTTCCTCGAACAGCGCGGTGTTGAGGGCCGCCAGCGGCTGGTCCTCGTCCGCGGCGATGCGGCCGAGCCAGGGCTCCAGCAGCGCCGGATCGCGCTCCAGGCAGGCGGCCAGCGGCTCGACCGAGGCGCCCGCGGGCAGCCGGCCGTCCAGCGCCGAGAGCTCCGGGCGGAAGCCGCCGCCGACCAGGGTGGCGCGCAGGCGCGGCTGATCCTCGGCCAGCAGGGAGGGCACGTGGTCGATGCTGGCCGACTGGCGCAGCTCGGCGGCCGGCCGGAAGCTCAGGCCCTGCAGGGCCTTGAGCGGCGTGAACTTCCAGATCTCGTGCCGCTGGGTGGGAAAGCCGAGGTCGCGGAAGCGCGCCGCCGCCTGCTCGCGCCGCTCGGCCAGCCAGGACTGGTCGGCGCCGGGCAGGGCGGCCTTGGCGGCGTCGAAGCGCGCCAGATAGGGCTCGGTGGAGAGGATTTCACGGGCCATGGAAGGGATACCGTCGCTCGCCTGTCTCGTTGTCCTGCTACGCGGCCTCGCCCAGCTCGGCGTAGCCCTTCTCCTCCAGCTCCTGGGCCAGCTCCGGCCCGCCGGAGCGCACGATCCGCCCCTTGGAGAGGACGTGCACCTTGTCCGGCACGATGTAGGTCAGCAGGCGCTGGTAGTGGGTGATCAGCAGCATCGAGCGCTCCGGCCCGCGCATGGCGTTGACGCCCTCGGCGACCGCCTTCAGCGCGTCGATGTCCAGGCCGCTGTCGGTCTCGTCGAGCAGGCAGAGGCTGGGCTCCAGCATCGCCATCTGCAGCATCTCGTTGCGCTTCTTCTCGCCGCCGGAAAAGCCGGCGTTGACCGCGCGCTTGAGGAAGTCCGGCGAGACGCCGAGCTCCTTCGCCTTGGCGCGCAGGTGCTTGACGAACTCCATCGCGTCCAGCTCGTCCTCGCCGCGGTACTTGCGCACCGCGTTGACCGCCTCCTTGAGGAAGGTGGTGTTGGGCACGCCGGGGATCTCCACCGGGTACTGGAAGGCCAGGAACAGGCCCTCGCCGGCGCGCTCCTCCGGCTCCAGCGCCAGCATGTCCTTGCCCTTGAAGGTCACCGAGCCGTCGGTCGCCGCGTAGCCCTCGCGGCCGGACAGCACGTAGGACAGGGTCGACTTGCCGGAGCCGTTGGGCCCCATGATGGCGTGGACCTCGCCGGACCCGATGGTCAGGTCGATGCCCTTGAGGATCTCGGTGCCGTCCACCGTGGCGTGCAGGTTCTTGATCTCGAGCATGGTCTCGTTTCTTGCCAGCGTGTCTGAGAGGGGAGTGGGGGCCTAGCCGACCGAGCCTTCCAAGCTGATGCCGACCAGCTTCTGCGCCTCCACCGCGAACTCCATGGGAAGCTGCTGCAGCACCTCGCGGCAGAAGCCGTTGACCACCAGGGCCACGGCCTCCTCCTCGCCGATGCCGCGCTGGCGGCAGTAGAAGAGCTGGTCCTCGCTGATGCGCGAGGTGGTGGCCTCGTGCTCGACCCGCGCGGAGCGGTTCTTGCTTTCGATGTAGGGCACGGTGTGCGCCGCGCAGGTCTCGCCGATCAGCAGCGAGTCGCACTGGGTGTAGTTGCGCGCGCGCTCGGCCTTGCCGCCCATGCGCACCAGCCCGCGGTAGGTCTGGGTCGATCGGCCGGCGGAGATGCCCTTCGAGATGATCCGCGAGGAGGTGTTGCGCCCCAGGTGGATCATCTTGGTCCCGGTGTCGGCCTGCTGCAGGTTGTTGGTGATGGCGATGGAGTAGAACTCGCCCACCGAGTTGTCGCCCTGCAGGATGCAGCTCGGGTACTTCCAGGTGATCGCCGAGCCGGTCTCGACCTGGGTCCAGCTAATCTTCGAGCGGTCGCCCTTACACAGGCCGCGCTTGGTGACGAAGTTGTAGATGCCGCCCTTGCCCTCCTCGTCGCCGGGGAACCAGTTCTGCACCGTGGAGTACTTGATCTCCGCGTCCTCCAGCGCGACCAGCTCGACCACGGCGGCGTGGAGCTGGTTCTCGTCGCGCTGGGGCGCGGTGCAGCCCTCCAGGTAGCTGACGTAGGAGCCCTTGTCGGCGACGATCAGCGTGCGCTCGAACTGCCCGGTGTTCTCCGCGTTGATGCGGAAGTAGGTGGACAGCTCCATGGGGCAGCGCACGCCCGGCGGGATGTAGACGAAGGAGCCGTCGGTGAAGACGGCGGAGTTCAGGCAGGCGTGCTTGTTGTCGGCGTAGGGCACCACCGAGCCGAGATACTTCCGGACCAGCTCCGGGTGCTCCTGGATCGCCTCGGAGATCGAGCAGAAGATGACCCCCACCTCGCTGAGCTTCTTCTTGAAGGTAGTGGCCACGGAGACGCTGTCGAACACCGCGTCGACCGCGACGCCGGCCAGCATCTCCTGCTCCTTCAGGGGAATGCCCAGCTTCTCGTAGGTCTCCAGCAGCTTGGGGTCGACCTCGTCGAGCGACTGCGGCTTCTCGCCCTGCTTGGGCGCCGCGTAGTAGTAGACGTCCTGGTAGTCGATCGGCGGGAAGCCGACCTTGGCCCAGTTCGGCTCCGGCATCTCCTGCCAGTGGCGGTAGGCCTTCAGGCGCCAGTCCAGCATCCAGGCCGGCTCGTCCTTCTTGGCCGAGATGAAGCGGATGATCTCCTCGCTCAGCCCCTTGGGCGCGGTCTCCATCTCCAGCTCGGTGGACCAGCCGTGCTTGTAGCGCTCGCCCAGCGACTTGACCTGTTCGACTGTCTCGACACTCGCCGCCATGATTCCCGATCTCTCTCGCTACTCGTCGTCGTCGACTGTCGCGGCGGGTTGGTCCCGCCTGCGCATGTGTCCCGGTCTAGGCCCCTGCGGCCGCGCGCTCGCCCTCCGGCGTCGCCCGGGGCGGCGCGAAGGGCAGGGCCATCTCGGCCAGGGTTACGTTTTCCAGCGCCGTGCGGATCGCCGTGTTGACCCGGTCCCAGTTGCCGCGCATCGGGCAGAAGGACTCCGAGCCGCAGCTGTCCGCCGCGCCGTCGACGCAGGCGGTCAGGGCGATCGGCCCGTCCATCGCCTCGATGATCTCGGCGACCTGGATCTCGGTCGCCGGCTTGGCCAGGTGGTAGCCGCCCGCCGCGCCGCGCTGGGACGCCAGCAGACCGCCCTTGGCCAGCAGGCTCAGCACCTTGGCCGCCGTCGGCTGCGGGATGCCGGTGTCCTCGGCCAGGTGCGCGGCGTTGACCAGGCGCTGGGGATGCTGGGACATCCGCGCCAGCACCACCACGGCGTAGTCGGTCAAGCGGTTGAGGCGAAACATCCGTGAAGCAGGCGTCCTTCGGCGCCGAGGCGGTGGGCCGGCGGGCAATCCGGACCAATCCATTCCGGATTACAGAGATACCCATCCGCACGCCGATTTCAAGCGCAAATCTGACCTTGACAGTCAGGATTGCCCCGCCGGCCCGCACGGCGCAGAAGGGCGCGCGCGCCCGGCGGGCCATCCGGTGCGCTCAGAGCGTGCCGAACAGGCGGTCGCCGGCGTCGCCCAGGCCCGGCACGATGTAGGCGTGGCTGTCCAGGTGGCTGTCCAGCGCGCCGGTGATGACCGGCACCTCGGGATGCGCGGCCTGCAGGCGCGCGACCCCCTCGGGGGCGGCGACCAGGCAGAGGAAGCGGATCTCGGCGGCCGGCACGCCGTGGTCGATCAGCACGTCCAGCGCATGGGCCGCCGAGCCGCCGGTCGCCAGCATGGGGTCGATCAGCAGCACCCGCCCGGGGGCGTCGGGCAGCTTGACGTAGTACTCCTGCGGCACCTTGGTCTCGGGGTCGCGGAACACGCCGATGTGGCCTTCCCGCGCCATGGGGATCAGCGCGCGCACGCCCTCGGCCAGCCCCAGGCCGGCGCGCAGGATGGAGACCAGCGTGATCTGGCCGGCCAGGTGGGGCGCGCGCATCGGCGCCACCGGCGTCTCGATCGGCCGCAGCTCGATCGGCAGGTCGCGGGTGATCTCGTAGCCCAGCAGCAGCCCGAGCTCGTGCAGGAGCTGGCGAAAGGCCATCGGCGGCGTGGTCTTGTCCCGCAGCAGGGTCAGCTTGTGCTGCACCAGCGGGTGGTCGACCACGCGCAGGTTGGCAAAGCGCGCGGCGTCGGTGTCGGTCATGCGCTCGTTCGACTCGTCGTCCGGGTCAGCAGAAGGGCGGCCACCATACCAAGCAGGGATGTCAGCGCCATGGCGAAATAGGCGCCGGCGCCGAAGCTGCCATAGAGCCAGCCGGCGGCGAACATCAGGCTGCCGACGCCGAGCGAGCCGACGGCGGTGGAATAGACCGCCTGGGCAGTGCCGGCCTGGACGTCGGGAATGGCGCGGGCCAGCCAGGTCAGCGCGCCCAGGTGGGCGGCGCCGAAGGTCAGGGCGTGCAGCAGTTGGATCGGCGCCAGCAGCAGCGGGTCGTCGGTCAGCGCCATCAAGGGCCAGCGCAGGCCGCCGGCCAGGCCGCCGAGCGCCAGCAGACGCAGCGCCCCGAAGCGGGCGAGCAGCGGCCGGCCGAACCAGAAGAGCGCGACCTCGGCCATCACCCCCAGCGCCCAGAGCGCGCCGACCATCACCTCCGAGAGGCCGCCGCGCGACCAGTCGAGCGCCGAGTAGGCATAGTAGACCGCGTGACTGCCCTGGATCAGCGCGCCGCTGGCCAGGACCAGCAGGAAGTCCGGCCGGCGCAGCAGCGCCAGGGGTCGCCCGCCGGCCCCGACCCGTGCCGCCGGTTGTGACCCCGCCGGCCGCGCCGGCTCCGCCTCGGCCGGCAGCAGCAGGACCGCGAGCAGGCTCAGCAGCGCGCCGAACACCAGCAGGTGCAGCACCCAGTCGGGGCCCAGGGCGCCGACCAGCGCGCCGCCGCCCAGGTTGGCGACGACGAAGGCAAGCGACCCCCACAGCCGCGTGCGGCCGTAGGCGAAGCCGCGCCGCTCGGCGGCGCGCACGGCCAGCGCCTCGACCAGCGGCATCTGCGGCTGCTGGGTCAGCGCCGCCAGGCTGTGCAGCGCGACGATGGCCACCAGGCCGGCGGCCACCTCCAGCGAGACGAAGGCGAGCAGGGTCAGCAGGGCCAGCGCCGTCAGCACCCGCCGCCGCCGGCCGCTGCGGTCGGCCAGGATCGCCAGCCCGGGCGTGGTGGCGATGCGCAGCCAGGCCGGGATGGCCAGCACCAGGCCGATGGCCGGGTCGGAGAAGCCCTGCGCCTCCAGCCACAGCGGGGCGTAGGGCAGGTAGATCCCGATGGTCAGGAACAGGCCGCCGTAGACCAGCGCGAAGCGGGCCGAGAGGGCGAGTGGGGACAGGGCCGGCGCCCCGGCGGGGTTAGACACGACAGCGATCGGACATGGCGGCGGTCAGAGGGGGAGCGAGACGGAGGATGAGACGGGGGGCGGGGGCGAGACGGGCGGCGAGACGGGCGGCGAGACGGGCGGTGAGAGGGGGCGGCGCTCAGGCACGGTTGCGCCGGTCCGCGCGGATCATGTCGGCCGCCTTCTCGGCGATCATGACGGTCGGCGAGTTGGTGTTGCCCGAGGTGATGGTCGGCATCACCGAGGCGTCGACCACGCGCAGGCCCGCCAGGCCGTGCACCCGCAGGCGGGCGTCGACCACCGCGCCGGGGTCGCTGCGCGCGTCGTCGGCCATCTTGCAGGTGCCCACCGGGTGGAAGATCGTCGTGGCGATGTCGCCGGCCGCGCTGGCCAGCTCCGCGTCGCGGGCGAAGTCCGGCCCCGGCTTGACCTCCTCGGCGTGGAAGCGCTGCAGCGGCGCCTGGGCGCAGATCCTGCGGGTCAGGCGGATCGACTCCGCGGCGATGCGCCGGTCGGTCTCGGTCGAGAGGTAGTTGGGCCGGATCGCCGGCGCCGCCTGCGGGTCGGCGCTGCGGATGTGGACCGAGCCGCGGCTTTCCGGGCGCAGGTTGCACACGCTGGCGGTGAAGGCGGGGAAGCGGTGCAGCGGCTCGCCGAAGGCGTCCAGACTGAGCGGTTGCACGTGGTATTCCAGGTTGGGCGTGGCCTGGCTGGGGTCCGACCTGGCGAAGGCGCCGAGCTGGCTGGGCGCCATGGTCAGCGGGCCGCTGCGCCGGACCAGGTACTCCAGGCCCATCGCCGCCTTGCCCAGCAGGGAGTTGGCCATCTGGTTCAGCGTGCGGGTGCCGCGCACCCGGTAGACCGTGCGGATCTGCAGGTGGTCCTGCAGGTTCTCGCCGACCCCGGGCAGGGCGTGGCGCGGGGCGATGCCGTGGGCCGCCAGCAGCTCGGGCCGGCCGATGCCGGAGAGCTCGAGGAGCTGCGGGCTGCCGATGGCGCCGGCGGCCAGGATCACCTCGCCCGCCGCTGCGGCCTCGGCCGGTGCGCCGGCGTGGCGGAAAGCCAGGCCGGTGACCCGCTTGCCGTCCAGAATCAGTGCCTCGGCCTGGGCCTGGGTCAGCAGGGTCAGGTTGGGGCGCCGCAGGGCGGGCTTCAGGAAGCCGGTGGCGGTGGACCAGCGCAGGCCGCGCCGCTGGTTGACCTGGAACAGGCCGACACCCTCGTTATCGCCGCGGTTGAAGTCGTCGCTGCGCGGGATGCCGACCCGCTCGGCCGCTTCGGCGAAGGCCTCCAGAATCTCCCAGGACAGGCGCTGGCGCTCGACCCGCCACTCGCCGCCGGCGCCGTGGTGCGCGCTCTCGCCCTGGAAATGGTCCTCCGAGCGCCGGAAGTAGGGCAGCACGTCGTCCCAGGCCCAGCCGACATTGCCCCGCTGGCGCCAGCCGTCGTAGTCGGCCGCCTGGCCGCGCAGATAGAGCATGCCGTTGATCGAGGAGCAGCCGCCCAGCACCTTGCCGCGCGGATAGTTGAGCGCGCGCCCGTTGAGGCCGGGCTCGGGCTCGGTCTTGAAGCCCCAGTCGGCGCGCGGGTTGCCCATGCAGTAGAGGTAGCCGATCGGGATCTTGAACCAGATCCAGTCGTCCGTGCCGCCGGCCTCCAGCAGCAGCACCCGCACCTCGGGGTCGGCCGACAGGCGGTTGGCCAGCACGCAGCCGGCCGAGCCGGCGCCCACGATGATGTAGTCGAACTGGCCGAGGTGGCGGCGGCCCGTGGCGGCGGGCGATCCGGTGGACGACGCGGCGGGCGAGGGGGGCGCCGGGTCGGGAGCGGTCGAGGAGGGCGGCATCTCGCGGGGAATCCTTCCTGGGCGGCCTTCTGCCGGGCCTGCTGGGGCGGTCTCGTCGGCGGGCGGCCGCTGGGCGCGGCGACCCGTCCGGCTGGCAGACTGCCCCAGGCGGCCCGCCCAGGGGAAGGCCCCGCCGGCCGGGGGGCGCCGGCCCGGGGGGTGTTGCCGGCCTGGGGCCGTGCCGGTGGGCTGGGCTTCACCTTTCGGCAAGGCTTGGGCTCTAGGATCGCGCCCGCGTGCCACCCGTTGCCCGAAGAGGGGCCCTGTTCATGACCCACTTCCTCAGTTCCGATCTCAACCCCGAGGGCTACAAGCTCGAGGACATCCTCGCCGCCCTTGCCAAGGACGTGCTCTACCGGGCGGAGAAGATCGCCGACGACCATCGCCCCGAGGCCCGGCGCGTGCTGGACAACAACATCAAGATCCTGAGCCTGCTGGCCGAGGCGCGCCGCCTGGCCGAGGACTCCACCCACACGCTCGACAAGGCCTTCGGGCCCAGCCGCGCCGCCCAGGGCGGCGCCCCGCGCATCGGCGTCGCGGAGTAGCCGCCGCGTCGTCGTCGAACGCCCAGAGGTGCATGTCGGACCCCTTCGTTCGCTGCCGACGCGGCTACACCCCCAGATAGCGTTCCTGCAAGGCCCGGTCGGCGGCCAGCTCGGCGGAGCCGCCGGTCCAGGCGACCCGACCCTTCTCGATCACCGTGTGGCGGTCGGCCAGGGGCAGCAGGGCGTCCAGGTTCTTGTCGATCACCAGGATCGCCTGGCCGGCGCGCTTGAGCTCGCCCAGGACCCGCCAGATCTCCTCGCGGATCAGCGGCGCCAGGCCCTCGGTCGCCTCGTCCAGGATCAGCAGTCTGGGGTTGGTCATCAGCGCCCGGCCGATCGCCAGCATCTGCTGCTCGCCGCCGGAAAGCTGGGTGCCCAGGGCGCTGCGCCGCTCGGCCAGCACGGGAAAGAGGCCGCGCACGCGCGCCAGGCTCCAGGGGCCGGGGCGGGCGGTGGCGACCAGGTTCTCCTCCACCGTCAGGTTGGGGAAGATCTGCCGGCCCTCGGGCACCAGGCCCAGGCCGGCGCGCGCGGCGCGGTGCGGCGGCAGGCCGACCAGCTCGGCGCCGTCGAAGCGGATCGAGCCGCCGGTGGGCCGCAGCAACCCCATCAGGCAGCGCACCGTGGTGGTCTTGCCCATGCCGTTGCGGCCCAGCAGGGTGGCGACCTCGCCGGCGGCGACCTCGAGCTCAAGGCCGAAGAGCACGCGGCTGCGGCCGTAGGCGGCGGTCAGGTCGCGCACCTGCAGCATCAGCCGCCGGCCCCCGTGCCCGAGGTCTCCGCGGCGTGCGACTCGCCCAGGTAGGCGCGGCGCACCTGCGGGTCGGTGCGGATCTCGGCCGGCGCGCCGGTGGCGATGGGGCGGCCGTAGACCAGCACCGTCAGGCTGTCGGCCAGGGCGAAGACCGCGTCCATGTCGTGCTCGATCAGCACGATGGTGACCTCGCGCTTGAGCGCGCGCAGCAGCGCGACCATCGCCTGGGTCTCCTCCCGGCTCATGCCCGCCGTCGGTTCGTCGAGCAGCAGCAGCCGCGGCCGGGTCGCCAGCGCCAGCGCGATCTCGAGCTGGCGCTGCTCGCCGTGGGCCAGGGCGGCGGCCGGCACCTCGGCGCGCGCGGCCAGGCCGACGCGCTCCAGCGCGGCCCGGGCCGGGGTCAGCAGCGCCGGGTCGCGGGCTGCCGGGCGCCAGAAGCCGAAGGCGTGGCCGGCGCGCGCCTGCACCGCCAGCAGCGCGTTCTCCAGCGCCGTGAAGCGCGGGAAGAGGCTGGTGATCTGGTAGGAGCGGGCCAGGCCGATCTGGGCGCGCCGCGGCGCGCGCAGCCCGGTGATGTCGCGCCCGGCGAAATGCAGGCTGCCGGCGTCGGGCCGCAGCTCGCCGGCCAGCAGGCCGATCAGCGTCGACTTGCCGGCGCCGTTCGGGCCGATCACCGCGCGCAGCTCGCCCGGCCGGATCGCCAGGTCGACGCCGTCGCAGGCGCGCACCGCGCCGAAGGACTTGCTCAGCCCGCGCGCTTCCAGCAGCGGTGTCGTCATGGCGCCTCGCCCGCGCGTCGCCGCTCGATCAAGCCCCAGAGCCCGTGGCGGGCGTAGAGCACCACGAGGATCAGGACGGGGCCGAGGAAGAGCTGCCAGTGCTCGGTCACCTCCTTCAGGAAGAATTCCAGCAGCAGCAGGACCACCGCCCCGGCCAGCGGACCGTAGAGCGTGCCGATGCCGCCCAGGATGACGATCACCAGCAGCTCGCCGGAGAGCTGCCAGGACAGGAAGGCGGGGCTGACGAACTCGGTCTGGTTGGCCAGCAGCGCGCCGGCCAGGCCGGCGACCGCGCCGGAGAGGGTGAAGGCGGCCAGCCGGTAGCGGAAGGCGGGGGTGCCCAGCGCGGCCATGCGCCGCTGGTTGTCGCGCAGGCCCATCAGGGTCCAGCCGAAGCGCGAGGCGATCAGGCGCCGCTTGAGCAGGGCGAAGACCAGCACCAGCCCGAGGCAGAGGTAGAAGAAGACCAGGTCGTCGCTCAGGTCGAGCGGCCCCAGCGTGCTGCGCGCCCAGAGGCTCAGCCCGTCCTCGCCGCCGTAGTCGGGCAGGGAGACGAACAGGTAGTAGGCCATCTGCGCGAAGGCCAGGGTGATCATGATGAAGTAGAGGCCGCTGGTCTTCAGGCTGAGCGCGCCGATCGCCAGGGCCAGCAGGCCGCCGACCAGCATCGCCAGCGGAAAGGCGACGAAGCCGGACTCGCTGCCGCCGTAGCCCAGGATCGTGCCGCCCATCATGCTGTGGAACGACAGGATCGCGACCACGTAGGCGCCGGCGCCGACGAAGGCGGCGTGGCCGAAGCTGACCAGGCCGCCGTAGCCCAGCACCAGGTTGAGCGCCAGGCCGGCCAGCCCGTAGATCAGCATGCGGCTGGCCAGGTCGAGCGCCCACAGCAGATCGCCGGCCCAGGCCGCGGCGGGAAACAGCGCGAAGGCGGCGAGCCCGATCAGGGCGAAGCGGTCGGAGCGCTGCATCGCGGCCATGGCCTAGCCCTGCGCCGGGAACAGGCCGCGCGGGCGCGCGATCAGCACGCCGGCCATCAGGATGTAGATCGCCATGGAGGCGAGCGCGCCGCCGACCGCGGCGGCGGCGGCCGGCTCGAGCACCAGCGCGAAGAGTCCCGGCAGGAAGGCGCGGCAGAGCATGAAGGTCAGGCCGACCAGCAGGGCGCCGACGAAGGCGCCGCGGATCGAGCCGATGCCGCCGATCACGATCACCACGAAGACCATGATCAGCATCGGCTCGC
Source organism: Algihabitans sp. (assembly GCA_965233705.1). Lineage (GTDB taxonomy): Bacteria > Pseudomonadota > Alphaproteobacteria > Kiloniellales > DSM-21159 > Algihabitans. The sequence goes on from CBDDTF010000003.1 coordinate 635,549, forward strand.
CCATGCCGACCTCGACCGCGTAGATCGGCCCGGCCATCACCCCGCCGAGTGCGGCCAGCACCGCGCCCAGCGCGAAGACCAGGGTGTAGAGCCGGGCGATGTCGACGCCCAGCGCCTGCACCATCTCGCGGTTGGAGGCGCCGGCGCGGATCAGCATGCCCAGGCGGGTGCGGGTCACCAGCCAGAACAGGAAGGCCCCCACCAGCAGGCCGACCGCGATGATCGCCAGGCGGAAGGCCGGGTAGGGCACGCCCGGCAGGATCTCCACCGCGCCGGACAGCCACTCGGGCAGGTCGAGCCGCAGCGGCCGGGCGCCGAAGACGATCTTCACGCCCTCGTTGAAGAAGAGGATCAGGCCGAAGGTCGCCAGCACCTGGTCCAGGTGGTCGCGGGTGTAGAGGCGGCGCAGCACCGCCAGCTCGACCGCGATCCCGACCAGCGCGGTGACCGGCAGCGCAGCGATCAGGCCCAGCAGGAAGGAGCCGGTCTGCACGCTGACCCAGGCGCAGACGAAGGCGCCCACCATGTAGAGCGAGCCGTGCGCCAGGTTCACCAGGTTCATGATCCCCAGCACCAGGGTCAGCCCGGCGGCGATGAGGAAGAGCATCACGCCGAACTGCAGGCCGTTGAGAAGCTGCTCGAGGATCAGGAGGAGGGACATCGCGGTCGCGCGGTTGGCGGGCGGCGGCGAACGGCCGGAAGCTGGTCGCCAGGGACAGGCGGGAGCGGGGCACCCCGAGGGCGCGTGTGAAGATCCGGAAACCCGCCGCCAGGGTCAAGGGCCTGGCCGCCCCGGAAGACGGTCCGCTGCGCCGCGGCGCCGCCGGCGATGCGACGACGGCGCGAAAGATCTTCAGGATGCTGGCCGCGGGATGCCGTTCAGGATCGAACGAACCTGGACGGAGGAGTTCGAAGGTACAGTCAGGATTCTTGGCGAGAACGAGGATGGGCTCGTGCTTGGAGCGCCACGCTTTATCTGGAGAGACGTCGGTGATTAAGAAAATATCATTATTAATAGCGGTTATTATTATTGCAATATCATTTTCACTCTATTTAATTATGAAAAATGAGCGTTATTTTCAATATATGCCATAATGTTGGGCAACAGAGACATTTTATGATCGGAAACTGCGCCCTGAATATATCATCCAATTTACAAAGACGTTGTATGCTCTCAGGGATGGCCCCTCTTTTGACTGGAACGGGGAAATTTTGATTCGTGATCAAGATATTTTTTTCATCACAGGCGGCATCGACTACAACCTGATTCTCAATGCTGAGATGAAGACGATAGAACGGATGGCGCATCAGCAGATCGCGCAAGGCCGGACAGTGCCCGCTGGCGTACGTCGTTGGCACGAACTCGACAATCGTCCGGTCAACGAGCGCTTAGACCAGGAACACGGCCGCGCTTTCTGCGATGTGGTTGAGTGGATCGCACTCGCACCATAGGAATGAGCCGCGTGAGGAGGCGTTGGCGGCTGATCTTGGCGGCGCTGTCTTCGGTCGCGGTCGCGCTGCCGGCCTATCTCTGGGCTTTTCACGGCCGCTACCAGTACGAGCCGCTGTGTCCCGACGGGGACAGGACCTTCGACGGGCCTCTGGACCCGGTCTTCATGGGGGCCTTCATAGATATCCTGCACGAGCTTCAGGGTGTGGGGACGCGGTTCGACTGGGACGGCGAGCTTCTGGTCAAGGACCGCAGGATCTACTTCAACCGCTTCGGGATCGACCCGGACCTGCCCCTGAACGCGGCGAACAGAAGCGTGCGCTACCTCGTCGAACGGCGGCTCGCCGCCGGCTGGACCCTGCCGGACTTCGTGCTGGCGTGGCGGGCGATCTTCCGGCAGCCGGCCAGCGAGCGCTCCCCCGTCGAGGAGGAGGCGGCCTTCTGCCCCGTGTTGCAGTGGGTCGCGCTCGACCGCTCGAGCCAGGAGACGGCCGGCGAGTGAGGGAAAAAGGGGGAGGGCCCGCGCGGGGCTCGTCCCCTGCGGGCCTGGAGCAGGTCGTAATCGGAAGGACCCCGCTCCCCCAGGGCCTAGGCCCGACCCACCCCAGGCCCGGTGGCCGCTCTACTCCAGCGGGCAGTCGGCGGCGTAGGCGTCCTGGTGGTCGGTGAAGGCGCGGGCGACGGTGCGGTTGGTCAGCACCCCGTCCTCCATCACCACCTCGCGCACGTAGATGTTCTGGATCGGGTGGTTGTTGTTGCCGAAGCGGAAGGGGCCGCGCACCGACTCGAAGGCCGCCCGCTCGATCGCCGCGCGCAGGGCCGCGGTGTCCTCGGCCCCGCCGGTCTCGGCCAGGGCCGCGGCGATCAGGCGCGCCGTGTCGTAGCCCTGGCTGGCGTAGAGCGAGGGCAGGCGGCCGTAGGCCTCCCGAAAGGCCGCGACGAACTCGCGGTTGGCCGCGTTGTCCAGGTCCTTGTTCCACTGCGAGGAGTTGATCACCCCCAGGGCCGCCTCGCCGACCGCGCCCAGGATCGCCTGGTCGAAGCTGAAGGCGGGGCCGAACAGCGGGACCTCGCCGCGCAGGCCGGCCTGCGCGTACTGCTTGATGAAGCTGATGCCCATGCCGCCCGGCAGGAAGAAGTAGACCGAGTCCGGCTCGGCGGCGCGGATCTGCGCCAGCTCGGCGGCGTAGTCGGTCTGGCCGAGCTGGGTGTAGAGCTCGCCGGCCAGCTCGCCGGTGTAGAAGCGCTTGAAGCCGGTCAGCGCGTCCTGGCCCGCCGGGTAGTTGGGCGCCAGGATGAAGGGTTTGCGGTAGCCCTGGTCGAAGACGTACTTGCCGACCGCCTCGTGCAGGTTGTCGTTCTGCCAGGCGACGTTGAAGTAGTTCTCGTGGCAGCCGCGCCCGGCGAGCTGCGAGGGACCGGCGTTGGGGCTGAGGTAGATCACCTCGTCGCGCACCACGCCCGGCACCACGGCGATCGCCAGGTTCGAGAAGATGATGCCGGTCATCAGGTCGACCTCGTCGCGCTCGACCATGCGGTTGGCGATCTCCTTGGCCAGGTCCGGCTTGCGCGCGTCGTCCTCGACGATCACCTCGACCGGCACGCCGCCGAGGCTGCCGCCCTCCCGCTCGACCGCCAGCAAGAAGCCGTCGCGCACGTCGATGCCCAGCGCGCTGCCGCCGCCGGACAGGGTGGTGATCATGCCGATCTTGACCGGCGCCTCCTGGGCCCGGGCGTCGCCCGGCGCGGCCAGCGCCAGGCCCAGGCCCGCGACCGCCGCCGCTGCCGTCGCCCTTGCCGCCGCCAGGGCCAGGCGGCGGCCCGCCGCCCCGATCCGTGTCGCCCCGATCCGTGTCGCCCCGATCCGTGCCGCCCCGATCCGTGCTGCCGTTTGCGTCACTCCGCTCATCACATCCCTCTCCCTGCCGTCCGGGGCGCTTTGCCGCCGGCTCCTCCGTGAACCGCCTTGGCCCGCGTGCGTCGCGGGCGGCCGGACTCTAAGGGGGTTTCCGGCCGAGTGGAACCGCCCTACAGCGGGCGGGCGAAGCTCAGCTCGTGGCCGTCGGGGTCGGTGATGTGGAAATAGCGCTCGCCCCAGGGCGCGTCCTCGGGCGCGAACTGCGGCGACAGCCCGCCCGCCACGGCCTGGGCGTGGAAGGCGTCGACGTCTTCAACGTAGAAGATCGCCCGGCCCCACCACTGCAGCGGCTGCTCGGGGGCGGCGGCGATCAGGTTGAGGAAGCCGCTGCCGGCGTGGAAGGAGGTGAAGGCGCTCTCGGCACCGCCGAACTTCAGGGCGAAGCCCAGCGTCTCGTAGAAGCGCACCGCCCGCGCCATGTCGTGGGTCGCCAGGGTGATGGCGGAGATGCCGGTGATCGCGGTCTCGGACATGCGGCGAAGGCTCCTGCGGCCAGGTGGGGGCTCGGGGGCGGGGGCGGCCTCAGCCTGCCACGCCGCCGCCGCCGCCGGCCAGTGCGGCGGTGCGGCAGTCAACGTCGTCAGGCACTTGCGCCGCGATCGCCCGTCTGCCGCGGGGTTTCATGGCGGTATTAAAATACCGAATTGACAAGGGCTTGGTTTCGCGCGCTTTTTTCCCGTTGACTTGCCGCTCCGGGGTGCGTATCTCACCGGCCGACGCGCGGGCAGGGCGCGGGCTGGAGACTGCGGCCCGCCCTTGCGCGTTTTCCGTTTCTCGCATGAGAGCCCATCCGATCCAACAGGACCCGGCGGACATGAAGACCTATTCAGCCAAGCCGTCCGACATCGAGAAGAAGTGGATCGTCATCGATGCCGATGGCGTGGTGCTCGGTCGGCTCGCCAGCCGTGTCGCGAACATTCTGCGCGGCAAGCACAAGGCGACCTTTACGCCGCACATGGACTGCGGCGACAACGTGATCGTCGTCAACGCCGACAAGGTGCAGATGACCGGCCGCAAGCGCTACCAGAAGCGCTACTACTGGCACACCGGCTACGCCGGCGGCATCAAGGACCGCACCGCCGACGAGGTGCTGACCGGTCGCTTCCCCGAGCGGGTGATCTACAAGGCCATCGAGCGCATGGTCCCCAAGGGACCGCTGGGGCGCGCCCAGATGAAGAATCTGCGCGTCTACGCCGGGGCCGAGCATCCGCACGAGGCGCAGCAGCCCGAGACGCTCGATCTCGCCGCGATGAACCCGAAGAACAAGCGAGGCTAACGGTTCCATGGCCGAGGAACAGACCCTCACCGATCTCTCGCAGCTTGGCGACGCCGCCGGCGTGACGCCCGCGGCCGAGGCCGCTGCGGCCGAGCCCAAGCTGGATGCCCAGGGGCGTGCCTACGCCACCGGTCGCCGCAAGAACGCTGTCGCCCGTGTCTGGGTCAAGCCCGGCTCGGGCAAGATCACCGTCAACGGCCGCGAGGTGGAGACCTACTTCGCCCGTCCGGTGCTGCGCATGATCATCAACCAGCCCTTCGGCGCCGCCAACCGCGTCGACCAGTTCGACGTTCTGTGCACCGTCAAGGGCGGCGGCCTGTCGGGTCAGGCCGGGGCCGTGCGCCACGGCATCAGCCGCGCGCTGACCAACTTCGAGCCGGCGCTGCGCCCGGTGCTCAAGCAGGGCGGCTTCCTGACCCGCGACGACCGCGAGGTGGAGCGCAAGAAGTACGGCAAGGCCAAGGCCCGCCGCAGCTTCCAGTTCTCCAAGCGCTAAAAGGCGTATCTCACGACGACGCCGAAAAGCGGGCGGCAGGGCTCTTGGCTCTGTCGCCCGTTTTGCGTCAGGGGCGCCTCAAGGGGAGCTCAGAGGACGCCTCAGGGGCGTCGCGCGCGGCGCTCTTCGCCGGGCGGCCCGATGTGGGACGGGGCGGTGACGGCCCCCGCCCGACTTGCTAGAAGACCGGAGTCATGGCTCGATCACGCGCCCGGCGATCACGCGCCCGGCGATCACGCGCCCGACAACGCGAAGGTGTCCGCATGTCCGCTCCCCTGATCCTGCCGCACCGCGGCATCGCCCCGAAGATCCACCCCGAGGCCTTCGTGGCCGAGACGGCGGTGGTGATCGGCGACGTGGAGATCGGCCCGGGCAGCTCGATCTGGTACGGCTGCGTGCTGCGTGGCGACGTCAACTACATCCGCGTCGGCGCCGAGACCAACATCCAGGACGGCACGGTGATCCACGTCAACCGGCCGAGCGACGGCGGCGACTACCGCGAGGACGGCGGCGGCATGCCGACGGTGATCGGCGACCGCGTCACCGTCGGGCATTCGGCGTTGCTCCACGCCTGCACCCTCGAGGACGAGGCCTTCATCGGCATGCGCGCGACGGTGATGGACCTGGCGACGGTGGAGCGTCACGCGATGGTGGCCGCCGGCGCGCTGGTCACCCCGAACAAGCGGGTGGCCGCCGGCCAGCTCTGGGCCGGCAGCCCGGCCAAGCCGATGCGCGCGCTGGAGCCGGCGGAGATCGCGGGCTTCGCCCCGCAGGCGGCCCACTACGCCCGGCTGGGCGCCGGCTATCTGCGCGAGCGGATGCAGCGAAAACAAGACGATGGCACGCAAGGTTAAGGCCAGGACGAAGTCCACGCCCAAGTCCAAGCCCACGCCCAAGTCCACGCCGAAGGCGCGGCGCAACCCGCTGGCCGCGCAGCTCTGGCGCCAGGGCCGGCGCGTCAAGCCCTCCGCCAAGGCCTACAGCCGCAAGACCAAGCACGGGGCGCGCGGAGCGGAGTGATCCGGGCGGCCTGCGAAGCCGTTCGCCGCGAAGCTCTTCGTCGCAAGACTGTCCGTCGCCAACCTGGTCGTGCCGGGGACGCGGCTCAGCGCTCGGCCGCCCAGCTCGCCCGCGCCATCTCGGTGATCCGCGCGATGTCGTGCGCCGGCACCGCGGCGGGGTCGCCCTCTTCCAGCGGATCGAAGTGGTAGAGGTAGAGGCGCGCGGCGAACTGCTCGATCGGCAGGGAGGATTCGCCGAAGCGCTCGCCGTGCCCCTCGGTGGAGACCACGATTCCCTCGCCCCAGTCCTGGCCGCTGTCGTTGTTGGGATTGAAGAAGTAGACCCGCATCTGGCCGTGCTGGTCGAGCCCGACCCGGAAGATCGCGATGGCGTGCCAGCCGATGAAGCGCGCGGCGCTGTCGGTGAAGGCGATGCCGGCGGGCTGCGGGTGAATCACCGGCTGGTTGCCGTTGTAGAAGGGGTGGTAGGCGGCATAGAAGTCGCGCAGGAAGCGCTCGTAGTCCGCCAGCTTGCCGGTGGCGATGTCGACGGCGAGCGCGCAGCCGCGGCCGACCCACCAGCCGTGCAGCTCCGGGTTGATCCAGCGGTGCGCGTCGCCGCCGCGCGGCACGCAGAGCCGGCCCATCTCGGCGTAGATGCGGTCGAGGTGGGGGACCAGCAGCAGCGAGACGGGATCGACGTCCGAGGGCGGCACGACCGCCAGCCCGGTCGCGGCGGTGGCCGAGGAGATCGGCTGGCCCTCGAAGTGCAGGATCACCTCGTTGTCGCGCGCCGCCCAGGAGATGACCTGCAGCAGATAGTCGGGGTCGGTGTAGGCCCACATGGCCAGCGCCCGCGCCGCCTGGCAGGTCGGGTTGTTGCCCTGGCCCACGCCCAGGGGCTGGCCCAGCATGCTGAGCGTGCCGGCCAGCAGGAAGGCCTCGGGCGGCTGCGCCGTGCCGTAGGTCAGCCGCAGCGCCTCGCGCGCCTCGGGGGCCAGCGGCAGGCCGATCTGGCGCCACAGCGCCGGGCCCATGGGGGGCTGGTAGAGCAGCCCGCGTTCGAGGATCTGGGCCAACCCGTAGACCGCCTGCGCGGTCTCGGCGTGCACGGCCCGGTCGATCAGGGTGTGCACCAGCTCGGCATAGCAGCGGTAGCCGTCGGCGCCGGTGCTCGACAGGCCGAGCGCCTGGACCACCAGGCCCTGATGCTCCTGCGCCGCGTAGCGCAGGAAGGCGGCGTGGTAGGCCGAGACCAGGCCGGTGTCGTGCATCGCCCGCGCCAGCGCCGCGGCCTCCTGGGCGAGGGCGGCGGAGTCCATGCCGGCCACCCGCTCCAGGTAGACGGCGAGGCCGGGGTCCTCGCGGCAGGCCGCCGTCGGCCCGAACAGCGCGCTGATCAGGCGATCGGCGCCCCAGCCGGCGGCTGCGCCCTTCTCGTTCTGGCCGTTGACCAGCCAGACCGAGATCTGCGCGATCATCGCCTTGATGTCGTCGACCACGATCGGCCGCTGCGCCAGCAGGCGCCAGATCTCGGCGATCAGCCGGTCGAGAATCTCGGCGTAGCCGATGCGCGAGACGACGAACTCGAAGAGGTTGTGGATCACCTCCGTGGCGCGGCCGGCGCGCTCGCGCGCCGCCTCGTCGGGGGTGCCGAACAGCGCGTCGAGATTGAGCCCCAGGGTGCGCGCCAGGAAGTTCTGCGCCTGCTCAGACGACAGGCCGGGGTGGAAGTAGCGGCGCTCGGCCACCGCCAGCATGCGCAGCTCGCTGATGCATTCCAGGGTCGCGGTCGCGGCGTCGGCCAGGCGCAGGGTGCGCGCCGCCAGGGCCGGCTGCAGGATCTCCGGATCGGCCCAGTCGGTGCCGACGAACAGCCCCGCCGCCTCCAGTCCCTGGGCCCGGTCGTAGACCGCCTGCACGCCGCCCGGCTCCAGCATGGCCCGGCGGGCGAAGTCGAGCACCGCGCCGCGGTGGCTCTGCTTGGCGAAGGGGCGCGCCGTCTCCAGCCGCCCGATCGCGGCGTCGAGCTTCTCGCAGAGGAGGGGCAAGCGATCCGACGCCTCGGCGCCGCGTGAAGCCGAATCCATGAAACAGCCTGTCCGTGATCTTGATCTGGCGGCGCCCGGGCGGCCGCCGCGAGTGGAGGGGGCGAGGTGCTCAACTCACTCCACCGGCGGTGGCTCCCGAGCCTCAATAACGGCCTACCCTAAAGCAGGGGCGGGCCCGCGTCTGCCCATCTTCTCCCGGTTGTCTTTACAAATAGTAGTCGAGCTCCTCTTGCGCCTTCAAAAGATCGGCCATCTTATGCGGGTCGTCGCCGAAGAAATACACCAACCCCCAGTGGGTGCCGAAGGCCGTGCGCTTGGGCACCTTCTGCTCCGTCGGCGGCAGCAGCTCGTGGGTCTCGAAGTAGGGATGCTCCTCGGTCTCCGGCGGGATGCGCAGGTCGCTGATGACGCGCCGGCGCGGGTAGACGCCGAAGCAGCCGGCGTAGCCCTTGGCGTCGACCACGGGACGGGGGAAGAAGCGCTCCAGCTCCTCCGGCGTGGTCTTGGGGTCGAACACCACGACCAGCGCCTGGTAGGCGTTGAAGCCGTAGACCCGTTCCAGCAGCTCGAAGACGTTGAAGCCCGGCGGCCGGTAGGCCACCTCGCCGAAGTACATGGTGCCGTCGCTGGTCACGAAGTACTCGGGGTGGATGAAGCCGAAGTCGATGTCGAAGGCCTCGATCAGCTTCTCGATCTCGCGGGTGATCCGCTCGCGGTAGGCCTCCAGCTCCGGGGTGGCCGGCACGAAGACCGAGTAGCCGAGCGTGACGTACTCCGAGATGTTGAGGAACTGGATCTTGCGGTCCTTGATCCAGGCCTCCACGGCGAACTCCCAGCCGTCGAGATGGCTTTCCAGCAGCGCCGGGAACTCGTCGTCGCTGATCGTCTCGATGTCCTCGCCGGTGCGGATCACCCGGTGGCCGAGGCAGCCGGCCTTGTCGAAGGCCTTGAAGTGGATCGGATCGTTGGGGTCGCCGTCGAGCTTGAGCAGCGTCTGGTTGACCCGGCGCAGGAAGCGCAGCACGTCCTGGCGGTCGTGCGCCTCCTCGAAGATTCCGACGCGGATGCCGGCGAGCTGGGCGCGGCGCTTCATCAGCGACTTGTCGCGGAACAGCAAAGACTGGCCGTGCAGGCGCGGGTTGCGCATCAGCACGGCGTTGATCGCGCCGGCCCACTCGACGGTCTCCTCGAACAGCGGGATGGCGACGTCGACGCCCTCGTCCTGCAGGCGCTCGGCCAGCTCCATGGAGCGCTCGTTCAGCCGCTCGAAGTCCCAGGCGATGAAGGGGATGTCGTTCTGCTCGGCATAGTCGGCCGCCCAGTTCGGCGCCACCACGATGTAGCGCCGGTCGAAGCGGTCGATCGCGTCGATGGCGTTCAGGCTCCACCCGAGGATGGCGATATAGCCCTTGGTCGGATCTTTCTCCGTCATTCCCTGTGGATCCTCCTTGTCGTCAATAAAAAACCCGCCGAAGGGCGGGGTGCTGTAAAGGCTCGCTTTAATCATAACACGCGCGAGCTTGGCTTCAAGTAGGGTCCGGTAAAACGGCCGAGTTCACAGGGGGGGAGAGGGCTGCTATCCATCAGAATTAAAAGGATAATACGTGGTTGTTGCGGGTGTTGTATTCCCACCGCGCGCGATCGACTGTTGCCTGGCTGGTGTTGAGCCGCTGTTTTCTGAGTGCGAGGGGCGGCCGGGCCGGTCGCGCGGCCAGGCCGACGTCGACAGGGAATGCGTGACGGGATATGCGTGACAGGATATGCGTGACAGGGCACGCGCCTTGCCCGATACGCCCGCCGGGACAAACGCCTCCGAGACAAACGCCCTGCGGCCGCGACAGTTCCGGGCCTCCCGCGTCGCGGGGACACGCCGGGCCAGCGGGGAGTCGGCACGATGCTGGAAGAGGCGGGGCGGAGAAAGAGGGGGCGGAGAAAGAGGGGGCGGAGAAAGAGGGGGCGGAGAAAGAGGCAGGGGCCTCGGGCTACTCGCCCGTGCCGGCGCGCTGCGGGACGAGATCGCCGAGCACCGCGGCGCCCAGCCCGAGCCGGTCGAGCAGACGCGGCCAGTCGACGGCGGCGCGGTCCTGCAGCAGGGCCGGCAGGGGGCGCCGGTCGAGGCTGAGGTCGGCCAGCGCCTCGGCGCGGGTGAGCTGGCCGTCGCCGTCGCCGTCATAGCTGCGGTGCAGCGAGTCGACGCCGACGAGCTGCAGCGCCAGCAGGCCCACCGCGACGCCGGTCTTGGCCTGCTGCGGCAGGCTCTCGCGGGCGCCCAGGAACCAGCGCTGCACGCCGTCGCGCAGCGCGTTGGCCTCGTCCAGCCCCAGGCGGTCGTCGCCGTCCAGATCGGCGAAGCGCCAGCTTACCGCGACGCAGTCCGGCGCCGGCTTCAGCGCGCAGACCGGCCCGGCCTCGGCCAGGAAGGCGGCGACCTCGCCGGCCTCGATCGGCTCGACCGCCGCCGCCGGCGTGGCCAGCAGGAGGGGCAGCAGCGCGAGAAGGGCCAGGCGGCGCATCACGGACGAAGCTCCCAGACGCGGAAGGGGCGCGCGCAGACGGCGGCGGAAACGGCCGCGACGCGGCGTCACTTGGGGACGGAGCGGACCTTGACGTAGGACCCCGGCGCCGGTTCGATCGGCGTCAGCTTGCCGTCGCCCGGCGTGCGCGCGGCGACCTTGCCGCCGGCGTGGCGACCGACCCACTTCTGCCATTCCGGCCACCAGGAGCCCGCATGCTCGCTGGCCTTGTCCAGCCAGGTGTCCGGGTCCTTCGGGTTGCGGCTGTTGGTCCAGTAGCAGTACTTGTTGGCGGCCGGCGGGTTCACCACCCCGGCGATGTGGCCGGAGGCGGCCAGCACGAACTTGATCGGGCCGGAGACGTTCTGGGTCAGCGCATAGGTCGACTTCCAGGGCGCGATGTGATCCTCGCGCGTCGAGAGCATGAAGATCGGCGTCTTGATCTTGCGGAGGTCCAGCGGGACGCCCAGCAGCTCGATCCCGCCCGGCTTGACCAGCCGGTTCTCCTGGTACATGCGGCGCAGGTAGAAGGAGTGCATGGCGGCCGGCATGCGGGTGGAATCGCTGTTCCAGTAGAGCAGGTCGAAGGGGAAAGGGTCCTTGCCCAGCAGGTAGTTGTTGACCACGAAGGACCAGATCAGGTCGTTGGCCCGCAGCATGTTGAAGGTCGTCGCCATCGACGTGCCTTCCAGGTAGCCCTTCTGGCTCATCTTCTGCTCGAGCGCGGCGAGCTGCTCCTCGTCGATGAAGACCCCGAGCTCGCCGGCTTCCTCGAAGTCGGTCATGGTGGTGAAGAAGGTCGCGCTCTTGATGCGCGCGATGTCGGGCCCCGGCTTCGACTTCGGCTTGGCCGAGAGGTAGGCGAGCGCGGCCGCCAACAGGGTGCCGCCCAGGCAGTAGCCGATGACGTTGAGCTCTTCTTCCCCGGTCGCCTGCTCGATCGCGTCGATCGCGGCGAACAGCCCCTCGAGCATGTAGTCCTCGAAGGTCTTCTGGGCGAGCGTCTCGTCGGGATTGACCCAGGAGATGACGAAGACCGTGTGGCCCTGCTCGACGGCCCACTTCACGAAGGAGTTCTTCTCGCGCAGGTCGAGGATGTAGAACTTGTTGATCCAGGGCGGGATGATCAGCAGCGGCCGCTTGGCGGCCTGCTCGGTCCGCGGGCTGTACTGGATGAGCTGCATCAGCTCGTTCTGGTAGACCACCTGACCCTCGGTCACGGCGATGTTCTCGCCGATCTTGAAGGCCTCCAGGTCGGTCATGCGGATGTTCAGCTTGCCCTTGCCGCGCTCCAGGTCCTCCAGCAGGTTCTCCAGGCCCTTGACCAGGTTCTCGCCGCCGCTCTCCATCGTGGCGCGCAGCACCTCCGGGTTCGTCATGACGAAGTTGGAGGGGGCCATGGCGTCGACGAACTGGCGGGTGTAGAAGTCGACCTTCTTGGCCGTCTTGTCGTCGAGGCCGTCGACCTCGTTGACCGTCGCCTGGATCCAGCGCGCGCTCAGCAGGTAGGACTGCTTGATGAAGTCGAAGAGCTGGCTTTCCTCCCACAGCGGATCGCGGAAGCGCCGGTCGCTGCGCTCGGGCTCGACGACCGCGTCGGCCTCCTGCCCCATCATGCGCTGCGCGGCGCTCTGCCAGAGCTTCATGTAGTCCTGCCAGAAGCCGAGCTGCGCCTGCATCAGCCTGGTCGGATCGGTCATCAGGCGCGCCGTCATGTCGAAGAAGGCGCTGCCGATGTTGAGCGGATCGATCGGCTGGTTGGTCAGGCCGTCGGACTCGCGGGCCTGGCGTTCGAGAAACTCGCTGACCAGCTTCTGGCTGCGCTCGGCAATGCCGGCCATCGCCCGGGAAAGCTCCACCGGGTCCGGCAGCTTCACATCTGCGGACTGCTTGTCGTCGGCCATCCTTCGTCCTCGCGGGTGAGCGGTCGCCTCGGAAAAAAGGCGCTGGCTTCGCGCCGGCCTGGCTGGAGTCGGCCGGGCTGCGAAGGGCGCATAAAGCCTTTGCCCAACGGCTGTCTGTGTTACCTTGCCGCCTGCTTGCGCGCAAGGTAAGCAACCCAGCGTCCAAGACCAAGGGCAGGCGCGGAGTCGGCCGGGAAAAGGGCATGCGGACGCCGGTGCCGGCCGGTGCGCGCAAAGGGGCGCGCTGCGGGGGTGGCGCGCCGGCGGCCGTGGGGGCCGGAGACCAGTTCGAGAGCGAAGGCGCGAGGAGTGGGGCAGTGCTGAGGGTTTCAGGCGAAGGGCGGACACGCGGGCGTTGCGGCGAAGCCGCGGGCCGGGACGCGACGGGCCGGGGCCGCGCGCTGCGGATCGCGGCGGTTCTGGCGGCGCCGCTGCTGCTCAGTGGCTGCGGCGTGTGGGACGAGTTCTTCGGCGACGATCCGCAGCCGACGCGGGTGCAGGTGCCGGCGGACAGCGCCGAGGCCGAGACACCCAGCCTGGGCTCGATTCCCCAGCGCCGGGACGCCAGCCCGGGGTCGCAGCGCCAGGCCCTGCGCGAGAGCCTGGCCGGCGACCGCGCCCGGGCCGAGGCGGCGCGCAGCGGGATGGACGAGGGCACGACCGGCGGCATGAACGGCGGCACGACCGGCGGCATGAACGGTGCGGGGCAGGCCGTGCCGCCGCAGGCGGAGGCCGACGTCTCGCGCGACCTGCCGCCGGCGCCCTCGCAGCGCGCCGGCATCGATCAGCAGCCCGCCTCGGTCAGCCGGGCGCCGCAGATGACCGCCACGCCCCAGATGCAGCAGATGCAGCAGCAGGCGCCGCAGCGCCGCGAGCTGGTCGGGGTGATCTACTTCGCGCACGGCTCGGCCAACCTGGACAACCGCGACCGCGAGGTGCTGCGCCAGGTGCGCGACATGCTGCGCGACACCGGCGGCCAGCTTCGCGTGGTCGGTCACGCCTCGATGCGCACCGGGGTGCTGGAGCCGGCCCGCCATGCCATGGCCAACCTGGAGATCAGCCAGCAGCGCGCCGCCGCCGTCGCCAACGAGCTGAACCGTCAGGGCGTGCCCGACTCCGCCCTGGTGATCGAGGCGCTCGGCGCCCAGCAGCCGGTCTACTACGAGTTCATGCCGACCGGTGAGGCCGGCAACCGCCGGGTCGAGGTCTACCTGGAGTACTGAACATCCGCCCTGCCGGCGCCGACCGCGCGCCCAGGGGCCGTGCGTAGCCGCCCGGCCGGGGCGGCGCCCCAACCAGCCGGCATCCAGTCGGCCGGCGTCCAGTCGGCCGACGCCCCTGTTAGCCCGAAGCCCAGATCGACGCCGATGGAAGAGTTTCACCGCATCAAGCGCCTGCCGCCCTACGTCTTCGCCGAGGTCAACGCCCTGAAGGCGGCGGCGCGCGGCGCCGGCGAGGACATCATCGACTTCGGCATGGGCAACCCGGACCTGCCGCCGCCGCAGCACGTGATCGACAAGCTGGCCGAGACGTTGGCCAACCCGCGGGTGCACCGCTACTCCACCTCGCGCGGCATCCCGGGGCTGCGCCGGGCGGTGGCGGCCTACTACGACCGCCGCTTCGGGGTCGACCTCGACCCGGAGCGCGAGACCATCGTCACCATCGGCTCCAAGGAGGGGCTGGCCAACCTCGCCCAGGCGATCACCAGCCCCGGCGACATCATCCTGGCGCCGAACCCCAGCTACCCGATCCACGCCTTCGGCTTCATCATCGCCGGCGCGGCGATCCGCTCGCTGCCGGCCGGGCCGGAGCAGGACTTCATGGCGGGCCTGGCGCGCGCGGTGCGCCATTCGGTGCCCAAGCCGCTGGCGGTGATCGTCAACTTCCCGAGCAACCCGACCGCCGAGACCTGCGACCTGTCCTTCTACGAGGAGCTGGTCGCCTTCTGCCGGCGCGAGGAGATCTGGATCATCTCCGACCTGGCCTATGCGGAGGTCTACTTCGACGGGCCGCCGCCGCCCTCCATCCTACAGGTGCCGGGCGCCAAGGAGATCGCGGTCGAGTTCACCTCGCTGTCCAAGACCTACTCCATGCCCGGCTGGCGGATCGGCTTTTGCAGCGGCAACCCGAAGCTGATCGCCGCCCTGGCGCGGGTGAAGTCCTATGTCGACTACGGCGCCTTCACGCCGATCCAGGTTGCGGCCACGGCGGCGCTCAACGGCCCGCAGGACTGCGTCGCGGAGATGCGCCAGCGCTACCGCGAGCGGCGCGACGTGCTGATCGACGGCCTGGCGGCCGCCGGCTGGCCGGTGCCGCGCCCGCCGGCGACCATGTTCGCCTGGGCGCCGCTGCCGTCGGCCTTCGCCGAGCTCGGCTCGCTGGAGTTCTCCAAGCTGCTGCTGCGCGAGGCCAAGGTCGCGGTTGCGCCGGGCGTCGGTTTCGGCGAGTACGGCGACGGCCACGTCCGTCTGGCGCTGGTCGAGAACCTGCACCGCACGCGCCAGGCGGTGCGCAGCATCAAGGCCTTCCTGCGCGCCCAGCCGGGGCACGGGGCGGGCGAGTCTCTTCAGGCACTGGGGTAGTTAGCTGAGTATGACGAACGCGTTGAAGATCGGGGTCGCCGGGCTGGGAACGGTCGGCGGCGGGGTGGTGGAGCTGCTGGCGGCCAACGGCGAGACCATCGCCGAGCGCTGCGGCCTGCCCATCCACGTCTCGGCCGTTTCCGCCAAGGACAAGCGCAAGGACCGCGGCTTCGACGTCTCCAGCGTGCGCTGGTTCGACGACGCCGTGGCGATGGCGGCCGACCCCGAGATCGACTTGGTGGTCGAGCTGATCGGCGGCGCCGACGGCATCGCCAAGACGGTGGTCGAGACGGCGCTGGGCCGCGGCGCGCCGGTGGTCACCGCCAACAAGGCGCTGGTCGCCCACCACGGCACCGCCCTGGCCCGCCTGGCCGAGGCCAACGGCGCCGCGCTTGCCTACGAGGCGGCGGTCGCCGGCGGCATCCCCGCGATCAAGACCATCCGCGAGGGGCTGGCGGCCAACCGCGTCGAGCGGGTGCACGGCATCCTCAACGGCACCTGCAACTTCATCCTCTCGACCATGCGCGAGAGCGGGCGCGAGTTCGGCGAGGTCCTGGCCGAGGCCCAGAAGCTGGGCTACGCCGAGGCCGATCCGGCCTTCGACGTCGACGGCATCGACGCCGCCCACAAGCTGGCGATCCTGACCGGCCTGGCCTTCGGCTGCGAGGTGGACTTCGGCGCCGTGCACGTCGAGGGCATCCGCGGCATCTCCGCCATGGACATGCAGTACGCCGAGGAGCTGGGCTACCGCATCAAGCTGCTGGGCATCGCCGAGCGGCGCGACGGCGGCGTGGTGCAGCGCGTGCACCCCTGCATGATCGCCACCGGCACGCCGCTGGCCCACGTCGACGGGGTGTTCAACGCGGTGGCCGCCCAGGGCGACTTCGTCGACCGCATCGTCGCCGAGGGGCGCGGCGCCGGCGCCGGCCCGACCGCCTCGGCCGTGGTCGCCGACGTCATCGACCTGGCGCGCGGCGCGCGCCTGCCGGTCTTCGGCGTTCCGGCCGGGCGGCTGGTCAAGCTGCCGACCCTGCCGATGGACGACCATCTCGGCGCCTACTACCTGCGTCTCATGGTGGTCGACCGCCCCGGCGTGATCGCCAGCATCGCCGCGGTGCTGCGCGACGAGGAGATCTCCGTCGAGGCGCTGCTGCAGCGCGGCCGCGCGCCCGGCGAGGCGGTGCCCCTGGTGATCGCCACCCACGAGACCCGCGAGGCCAACCTGCGCCGCGCCCTGGCGCAGATCGCCGCGCAGGAGACGACGGTGGAGCCGCCGCGGGTGATCCGCATCGAATCCCTGTAGACTGGGGCCCAGCCGTTTCGAGTCGGGCCGCCTTGGGCGCCGCGCCGCGCCGCTGCCTCGCCCGCGGCGCGGTCGCCGCCCGCGCCCGAGGGGCCGTCAAGCATTGGAGTAAGGACTGGCATGAGCTTCATGGACCGTAACCTGGCGCTGGAGGCGGTGCGCGTGACCGAGGCCGCGGCGCTGGCGGCCTCGCGCTGGAT
This sequence comes from Algihabitans sp., assembly GCA_965233705.1. Taxonomy (GTDB): domain Bacteria; phylum Pseudomonadota; class Alphaproteobacteria; order Kiloniellales; family DSM-21159; genus Algihabitans. Next base: position 652,243 of record CBDDTF010000003.1, read on the forward strand.
GGGGCGGGGCGACGAGAAGGGCGCCGACCAGGCCGCCGTCAACGCCATGCGCGAGGCGCTCAACGGCCTGGCGATGAGCGGCCGGGTGGTGATCGGCGAGGGCGAGCGCGACGAGGCGCCGATGCTGTTCATCGGCGAGGAGGTCGGCAAGGGCGGGCCGAGCATCGACATCGCCCTCGACCCGCTGGAGGGCACCACCATCACCGCCAAGGGCGGGCCGAACGCCCTGGCGGTGATCGCCATGGCGGCCGAGGGCTGCTTTCTCAACGCGCCCGACGTCTACATGGACAAGATCGCGGTCGGCGGCGGCCTGCCGCAGGGCGTCGTCGACCTCGACGCCACGCCGGAGGAGAACCTCCGGGCCCTGGCCAAGGCCAAGCAGGTCGAGCTGGAGGATCTGGTGGTCTGCATCCTCGACCGGCCGCGCCACCAGGAGATCATCTCCAAGGTGCGCGAGGCCGGCGCGCGCATCATGCTGATCGGCGACGGCGACGTCTCCGGCGTGATCGCCACCAGCCAGAAGGAGTCCGGCGTCGACCTCTACCTGGGCCAGGGGGGCGCGCCGGAGGGCGTGCTGGCAGCGGCGGCGCTGCGCTGCATCGGTGGCCAGTTCCAGGGCCGCCTGGTGTTCCGCAACGACGACGAGCGCGGCCGCGCCCGGCGCATCGGGATCGAGGACTTCGACCGCAAGTACGACCTGCACGACCTGGCCTCCGGCGACGTGATGTTCGCCGCCACCGGGGTGACCGACGGCTCCATGCTGCGCGGCGTGCGCCGCTATCACGCCGGCGCCACCACCCACTCCATGGTCATGCGCTCGAACACCGGCACGGTGCGTTTCGTCGAGGCGCAGCACAACTTCTCGCGCAAGACCTGGTACGACAACCTGGGCGTCTGAGCCGGCCGGGGCCGGCAGGACCCGAAGCGCGACAAGGGAGGGAGAGCCACGCCATGGCGCCGGACAGCGGCCTCTTGGCAGGGCGTGACGAACAGCGCCGTGCGTGCCTGCTGGACGTCACCGACTCGCTGACCGGCAAGCGCTGGGAGGAGCGGGGCGGCGACCCGCGCCTGGCGCTGACCCTGGCCCAGCGGCTCGACCTGCCGGAGATCGTCGCCCGGGTGCTGGCCAACCGCGGGGTCGACCTGGCGGCGGCGCCGCTGTTCCTCGAGCCCTCCCTGCGCGACCAGCTCTGCGACCCCTCGCGGCTGGTCGACATGGACAAGGCCGCCGCGCGCCTGGCCGCCGCCGTCCAGGCCGGCGAGACCATCGCCGTGTTCGGCGACTACGACGTCGACGGCGCCACCTCCTCGGCGCTGCTGCAGCGCTACCTCACCGCCGTCGGCGCGCGCTGCCGCGTGCACATCCCCGACCGCATCGCCGAGGGCTACGGCCCCAACGCGCCGGCCCTGCTGCGGTTGCAGGCCGAGGGCGCCGGCGTCTGCGTGACGGTCGACTGCGGCACCACGGCGCACGCGCCGCTGGCGGCGGCGGCCGAGGCCGGGCTGGAGGTGATCGTCTGCGACCATCACGTGGCCGAGCCGGCGCTGCCGCCGGCTCTGGCGGTGGTCAACCCCAACCGCCTGGACGACGACAGCGGGCTCGGCCAGCTCGCCGCCGTGGGGGTCAGCTTCCTGCTGCTGGTGGCGCTGAACCGGGCGCTGCGCGCGGCCGGCTGGTTCGCCGGCGGCCGGCCGGAGCCGAAGCTGCTGGAGCTGCTCGACCTGGTGGCGCTGGGCACGGTCTGCGACGTGGTGCCGCTGACCGGCCTCAACCGCGCCTTCGTCGCCCAGGGCCTCAAGGTCATGCGCCGGCACGCCAATCCCGGCCTGGCGGCGCTGGCCGAGGTGGCGCGGGTCGACGGGCCGCCGGGCACCTACCAGGCCGGCTTCCTGCTCGGCCCGCGGGTCAACGCCGGCGGCCGCGTCGGCCGGGCCGACCTGGGCACCCGCCTGCTGACCACCGGCGATCCGGCCGAGGCGGCGGCGCTGGCGGCCGAGCTGGACGGCTTCAACCGCGAGCGTCAGGAGATCGAGCGCCAGGTGCTCGACCAGGCGCTCGCCCAGGTCGAGGCGGCACCGCCGCGTGACGGCCTGGTGCTGGCCGCGGGGCGGGGCTGGCATCCCGGCGTGATCGGCATCGTCGCCGGCCGCCTGAAGGAGCGCTACGACCGCCCGGCGCTGGTGATCGCCCTGGACGAGGCGGGGGTGGGAAAGGGCTCGGCCCGCTCGGTGCCGCAGGTCGACCTGGGCGCGGCGGTGATCGCGGCGCGTCAGGCCGGGCTGCTGGTCAACGGCGGCGGCCACGCCATGGCCGCCGGCCTGACCGTCGCCGAGGCGGAGATCCCCGCCCTGGCCGAGTTTCTGGACACGCGTCTGGCCCAGCGCATGGCGCAGGTCGGCTGGCGCCCGGCGCTGGGCTGCGACGGCGTGCTCTCGGCCGGCGCCGCCGATGCCGGGCTGCTGGCCCAGCTCGAGCGCTGCGCGCCCTTCGGCCAGGGCAATCCCGAGCCGCGCTTCGTGCTGCCGGCGGTGCGCGTGGTCGACGCCCGTCCGGTCGGCGAGAGCCACCTGCGCCTGCGGGTGCGCGGCGGCGAGGGCGGCAGCCTCAAGGCGATCTGCTTCCGCGCCTTCGAAAGCGCGCTCGGCCAGGCGCTGGTGCAGGCGCGCGGCCGCCCGGTCCACCTCGCCGGCAAGCTGCGCGCCGACACCTGGGCCGGCGCCGACGCGGTGCAGTTCGTGGTCGACGACGCCGCCCTGGCCTGACGCCGCCCTGGCCTGACGCCGCCCTGGCCTGACGCCGCCCCTGGCCCGATCCGCCCTGGCCCGATCCGCCCTGGCCCGGCTCGCCGCGATGCCCCCAGTCGGCCGAGGCTTTTTCTGCGGCCGGAACGCTCTATACTTGCGGCGTGACCTGCTCGATCCGCGCCATAGGCCTTGCGGCCCTCGTCTCGCTGGTGCTGGCGGCGCCGACCGCGCGGGCCAACCAGCCCGTCGAACTGGAGCTGGTGCTGGCGGTCGATGCCTCCTCCTCGGTCACCGCCTGGGAGTTCGACCTGCAGATGCAGGGCCTGGCCGCGGCCTTCCGCGACCCGGAGGTCCAGGGTGCCGTGCGGGCGGCGGGCGAGCGCGGCATCGCGGTGGCGCTGGTGCAGTGGTCCGGGCGCGACCGCCAGGTGCTGGCCACCGACTGGATGCAGGTCTACGGCCCCGGCAGCGCGCGCGAGTTCGCCGCCGAGATCGCGGCCACGCCGCGCTTCATCTCGGGCGGCTCCACCGCCATCGGCAACGCCATCGAGTTCTCGGTCAACCTACTGACCTTCAACGCCTACGAGGGGCGGCGCCGGGTGGTCGACGTGTCCGGCGACGGGCGCACCAACCAGGGCGTCCAGACCAGCCAGATGCGCGACGCGGCGATTGCCGAGGGGGTCACGGTCAACGGCCTGGCGATCCTCAACGAGGATCCCAGCGTCGACCAGTACTTCAAGCAGAACGTGATCGGCGGCTCCGGCGCCTTCCTGCTGTCGGCGACCGACTACAAGGACTTCGCGCGGGCGATCAAGCAGAAGCTGCTGCGCGAGATCGCCGGCCCGCCGATCGCCCGGGCGCCGACAGACCCACCCGCCCCGGAGCGCGCGGCGGAGTCGCCGCCGTGGGAGGGTGCGGGCGCGCTCGACCGGGCGCGCGCGCCGGTCGGGCCGCGCGCCCTGCAGGCGGCCGAAACCGCCGGGCCGGGCCCGGCCGCCGCGAGCGGGCACAAGGGGGAGCGCGACGCCGGACGCGACAGCGCGAACGACGGGCTTGCATTCCCGCCCGGCGCTGAGTAAGTCACGGGGCCTGAGCGCGGTCCCGCCGCGTCGGCCACCTGCCGCGTCCCCATCGTCTAGTGGCCTAGGACACCAGCCTTTCACGCTGGAGACACGGGTTCGAGTCCCGTTGGGGACGCCAGCTTCCCGCTGCGGCGGATCTTCAGGACAGCAAATGCGCCCCCGCGCGGAGCGGCGCGTCACGGCAACAGCCGCGCGGCCGTGGCGCTGTCGATCTGCGCGCCGTAGCCGGCGACGCGCGCCAGGGCCTGGTCGTGGCGCAGGTCCGTGTTGGCGGCGCAGGCGTCGGTCAGGCAGAGCATGCGATAGCCCCGGCTGGCGCCGGCGCGCAGGGTCTGCTCGACGCACTGGTCGGTCAAAAAGCCGCCGCACAGCAGCGTGACGAGTCCCATGTTGCGCAGCAGGTAGTCGAGGTTCGTCGAGTTGAACAGGCAGGCCGAGGTCTTCGCCAGCACGATCTCGTCGCCGCCGGGCGCCACCTCGGCGGCGACCCGGGCGTCCCAGGAGCCGCGCGCGATGTTGAAGCCCGACAGCTTGTAGTCGAGGCTGCGGTCGCGTCCGTCGGCGGTCAAATTCTCCATCACCGTGTAGATCACCTCGACGCCGGCGGCGCGGGCGCGCGGCAGCAGGCGCTGCAGGTTGGGCAGCACCAGGCCGCGGGCGCGGGCGTAGAACTCCGGGCGCGGCGGATGCTTGCGCGCATCCAGCACGTAGTTCTGCACGTCGATCAGCAGCAGCGCCGTGCGCTGCGGGTCCAGCGCGTCCGGGGCGGCGAGGCGGTCCCGCGTGCTCGGGCCCGAGGCGGTGACGCGGCTCATGGCGTTCGCACCAGCGGTTCGTCCAGGCCGAACAGGCCCTTGGGGCGCAGCAGCAGCACCACGATCAGGGCGCCGGCCACGGCCACCTGGGTCAGGCCGTAGAGCCCCAGGCTCTCCTCCAGCGGCCGCAGGCCCTCGCTGCCCAGGCTGATCGCCAGCGCGGCCAGGATCGCGCCGATGATCGAGCCCTGTCCGCCCACCACGGTGATCGCGATCAGGTTGAAGGCCATGACCAGGCCGAAGGACTTGGGCGTCATCACCGAGACCACGTGGGGCAGCAGCGCGCCGCCGAACCCGGCGATGGCGGCGCCCAGCACGAAGGCCAGCAGCTTGAGGCGGAAGGCGTCGATGCCGAAGCAGCGCGCCGCCATCTCGTTCTCGCGCACCGCCAGCATGGCGCGGCCCAGCGAGGCGTGCTTGATCCGCCAGCAGAGCAGGATCGCCAGCAGGGTGCAGAGCCCGATCAGCGGCAGGTCGGCGCTGCGCGGGATGCCGGTCAGGCCGCGCCCGCCGCGCGTCAGGCCGTCGAGGTTGAGAGCCAGGGTCTGCACCACGATGATCAGGCCCAGCGTCGCCACTGCCAGGTAGTGGGTGCGCAGGCGCAGCACCGTCAGCCCGATCAGCCAGGCCGCGAGGCCGGTGGCCAGGGCGCCGATCAGCGCGGCGAGGGGCAGCGGCCACTCGATCGAGCCGAAGACCGCCGGCAGGTCCGGCATGGCGAAGCTCTTGCGGCCGGCCGGGTAGGTAAAGGCCACCGCGACGTAGGCGCCCAGCGTCATGAAGGCCGGGTGGCCGAGGCTGAACAGCCCGGTGAAGCCGTTGGTCATGGTCAGGCTGACCGCCAGCATGACGTTGATCAGGGTCAGCGCGGCCAGGGTGCGCAGGTAGCCGCTGCCGAAGCCCTCCAGCAGGGCGATGCCGCCGGCCAGGAGCAGGGCCAGCAGCAGCAGCGCCAGGCGCGGCGAGAGCTGCGGCAGGCGCGCGCCGGCGGCGGGCCGGGCGCCAGCGAGGGGGGCGGGGGCGCCGCGGCTCATGCACGCTCCTCCTCGCTGCGGCCGAGCAGGCCCTGCGGGCGCAGCAGCAGGATCAGGATCAGCAGGGCGAAGACGAAGGCGTCGCGGTAGCCGGAATAGGCCGAGGGCAGGAAGCCGACGAAGGCCACCTCGGCGAAGCCCAGCAGGTAGCCGCCGAGCAGCGCGCCGGTGACCGAGCCGACGCCGCCGATGATGGTGGCGACGAAGGCCTTGAGGCCCGGCACGAAGCCCATCAGCGGGTCGATCTGCCCGAACTTGCCGCCCCAGAAGAGGCCGGCGACGGCGGCCAGGGCGCCGCCCAGCCCGAAGGCGAGCAGCACGATGCGGTCGATCGAGATGCCCATCAGGCGGGCGGCGAGCGCGTTCTCCGAGACCGCGCGCATGGCGATGCCCAGGCGGGTGCGCCCGATGAAGAGCGTGAGGCCCAGCGCCAGCAGGATGGCGGCCGCCGGGATGACGATGTCGATCACCGCGACGTCGGCGCCGGCCAGCGAGAGCCGCTCGCGGAACAGGGCCGGGAAGGTGAAGTTGCGCGGCTGCGGGCCGAGCAGCATCAGGCCCAGGTTCTGGATCGCCACCGAGACCGACAGGGTGACGATGAAGCCGGTGATCATCGGCGCGCCGCGGATCGAGCGGAAGGCGACCCGCTCGATCATGCCGCCGGCGGCGAAGCCGCCCAGCAGCACCACCAGCGGCACCACCGCCCAGAGGGTGTTGCCGGTGGCGACCAGCGCCAGGGTGAGGAAGGCGCCGATCATCATCAGGTCGCCGTGCGCGAAGTTGACCAGGCGGACCACGCCGTAGATCAGCGAGAAGCCGATGGCGACCAGCGCGTAGAGACTGCCGAGCGACAGCCCGTTGACGAGCTGCTGGACGACGTAGTCGCTCATGCGCCGACCCCCAGGTAGGCCTCGACCACCGCCGCATCGTCCAACAGCTCGGCGCCGCTGCCGCTGTGCACGATGCGCCCCTCCTGCAGGACGAAGCCGCGGTCGGCGATCTCCAGAGCCAGCATGGCATTCTGCTCCACGATCAGCATGGTCACGCCCTCCTTGGCGTTGAGCTCGCGCAGGGTGTCGAAGATCGTCTCGGTCACCTGCGGCGCCAGGCCCAGCGAGGGCTCGTCGAGCAGCAGCACCCGCGGCGCGGCCATCAGCGCGCGGGCGATCGCCAGCATCATCTGCTCGCCGCCGGACAGCCCGCCGGCGGACAGTCGCCGCCGCTCGGCGAGGATCGGGAAGAGGGCGTAGGCCCGCTCCAGCCGTTCGGCGATGCGGCCGGCGTCGCGCTCCAGAAAGGCGCCGAGTCGCAGGTTCTCCTCGATCGACAGGCGGGCGAAGACCTGGCGGCCTTCGGGGCAGTGGATCAGGCCCGCGGCCACCAGCTTGGCCGGGTCGCTGCGCGCGATGTCAAGCGGGCCGCCCGGGCCCTGCAGCTCGGCCCGGCCGGCGGCGATCGGCAGCAGCCCGGACAGCGCCATCAGGGTGGAGGTCTTGCCGGCCCCGTTGGCGCCGATCAAAGTGGCGATCTCGCCGGCCGCCACGCGCAGGTCGACGCCCCGCAGGACCGGCGTGCGACCGCGCCGCAGGTGCAGGTCGGCCACGTTCAGCATTACGCCGCGCCCGCGCCGCCGCGGCGCCGGCCCAGGTAGACCTGCGCGACTTCGGGCCGGCGCAGCACCGCCTCGCTCGGCCCCTCGGCCAGGATCTCGCCCTTGTTCATCACCACCAGGCGGCGGCAGAGGCTGGCCACCATGCGCACGTTGTGCTCGACCAGGACGATGGTCAGGCCGTCGTCGGCGTTGAGCCGGCGGATCAGCTCCGACAGCGTCGCCTTTTCGGCATCGTTCATCCCGGCCGCCGGCTCGTCCAGCAGCAGCAGGCGCGGCCGGCTGGCCAGGGCGCGCGCGATCTCCACCCGGCGGCGGTCGCCGTAGGCCAGTGCTCCGGCGCGCTGGTCGGCGAGGGCGGCCAGTCCGGTACGCGCCAGCACCTCCTCGGCGGTCTCGCGGATCCGCGCCTCGGCGCGGCGGTGGCGCGGCGTGCCGAAGACCGCGGCCAGCAGCGGTGCGCCGGCGTGCGCGTGGGCGCCGGCCATGACGTTTTGGCGCACCGTCAGGTCGTCGAACAGGCGGATGTTCTGGAAGGTGCGGGTCATCCCCAGGCGCGCGCGCCGCTCCGGCGCGGCCCGGGTGATGTCGGCGCCGTCCAGGCGGATCTCGCCGCCGCTGGGGCGCAGCACGCCGGTGAGCAGGTTGAAGGCCGTCGTCTTGCCGGCACCGTTGGGGCCGATCAGCCCCAGCAGGTCGCCCGCCGCGATGTTCAGGTGGAACCGCGACAGCGCCACGACGCCGCCGAACTGCTTGCTGAGGTCGCGGGTGGTCAGCAGCGTCATGCCAGGTCCGGGCCGGTGGAAAACAAACAGGATTGCACATAGCTTGCATTCCAAGACCTCGATGAACAAGATCATTCGGAAACGCGATGAGCAGAAACCCGATTTCCGCGCCGTGCCGGGCGCGAGCAGAAGGCCAGGACATGGTGGAGGCGCCAGCCCTTCTGGGGCCCGACGAGCCCGCGCCGTTCCAACTCGAGAATCCCCAGGGGCGCAGCCCCCTGGTGTTCGTCTGCGAGCACGGCGGGCACCGCATCCCGGCCGCGCTGGGCAGCCTGGGGCTGGAGGCGCGGCACCTGCGCAAGCACTTCATGGTCGACCTCTGGGCGATCGACCTGGCGCGTGCGCTGGCGCGCGCCTTCGACGCGCCGCTGGCGCACCAGCCCTATTCACGCATGGTCTGCGACTGCAACCGCCGGCCCGACGTGGAGAGCTTCATCCCCGAGGCGGGGGAGGGGGTGGCGGTGCCTGGCAACCGCGACCTCGACGCGGCGGCGCGGGCGCGGCGCGAGGCGGCCATCTGGGCGCCCTTCCACGCCCGCGTGGCCGCGCTGCTCGATGCGCGCGCGGCGGCCGGGCGGCGCAGTCTGCTGGTGACCATCCACAGCTTCACGCCGGTCTTCCACGGGCGCGCGCGGCCCTGGCATGCCGGCGTGCTCTACGATCGCGACACCGCCCTCTCGCCGCTGCTGTTCGAGATTCTGGAGTCGCGCCACGGCGGCGTCATCGGCTGTAACGAGCCCTATGCCATGGGCCGCGACACCGACTATACCGTGCCGGTGCACGGCGAGGACCGCGGCCTGCCGGCGACCGAGATCGAGGTGCGCAACGACCTGATCGCCGACGCCGGCGGGCGCGCCGCCTGGACCGAGCGGTTGGGCCGGGCGCTGCAGCGCGCCTGCGGTGAGCTGGGCGTCGAGGTCTCCTTTTCCCACAGCAGCGGAGGATCGCTTTCGTGAAGTACGTCGAGCCCGTGAGAAACTGGCCGCTGCGTCCGGCCGAGACCGCCGTCCTGGTGGTCGACGTGCAGGCCAGCGAAGCCACGCCGGAGGTGCTGGACCAGGCGCCGGAATACGCCCGCGCGCTGCGGCAGCGGATGCTGCCGGCGCTGTCGCGCCTGGTCGACGGCGCGCGCGGTCAGGGCTGCGAGATCGTCTACACGGTGATCGAGGCGCTGACCCGCGACGGCCGCGACCGCGGGCTCGACCACAAGCTCTCCGACATCCTGGTGCCCAAGGGCTCGCCGCTGGCCGACACGCTGCCCGAGGCGCGCCGGCAGGCGGACGACATTCTGCTGCCCAAGACCTCCTCCGGCGTCTTCAACTCGACGAATCTGGCCTATGTGCTGCGCAATCTGGGGGTGCGCAACCTGGTGGTCACCGGCATCCTGACCGACCAGTGCGTCGACATGGCGGTGCGCGACGGCGCCGACCTCGGCTTCTACATGGTCTGTGCCGGCGACGCCTGCGCCTCCAAGACCGACGCGCGGCACGAGCAGGCGCTGCAGGCCTTCAAGGGCTACTGCCGCCTGCAGAGCGTCGACGAGGTGCTGGCCGACATCGCCGCCGCCGCCTGAGCCGCACCCGAAGGCAACGGCCCACACAGGTAACGGCCCCGGAGCGTTGCGCTCCGGGGCCTTTTGGGGCACGCCGCGACCGGCGGACGCGCCGCAGCGGGGCCGGACGGTCGCAGACGACTCCCGGGCTGACTCTACGGCCGCCAGATGTCCTCCACCTCGAACGCGCCGCCGTGCACGGAGATGATCGAGATCGGCTTGGGCGGCACCATCGACTCGCGGGTGTAGGAGATCTCGCCGGTCACCGCCTTGAAGCCCCGGGTCCGCTCCAGCGCGTCGCGGATCGCCGCCGGTTCGGCCGAGCCGGCCCGCTCGATGGCGTCGACCACCAGCATCATCGCGTCGTAGCCGAGCGGCGCGAAGGCGTTCTCCGGCTCGTGGCCGTACTCCTCGGTATAGTCGGCGACGAACTTCGTGACCTCCGGGCGGTCGTCGGCCCGGTAGGTATGGGTGGAGAAGAAGACGTCGTTGGCCAGCTCCGGCCCGGGGGTGGTGGCCACCAGGTCGGTGTCGAAGCCGTCGCCGGAGATGATCGGCAGGCTCAGCCCGGCCTCGCGGATCTGCTTGACCGACAGCCCGGCCTCGGTCGGGATGGCCGAGACGAAGACCGCGTCCGGAGCGGGGTCCATGGCCCTCAGGCGGGCGATCTGGGCCGAGAAGTCGGTATCGCCGATCATGAAGGAGTCCTCGCCCAGGATCTCGCCGCCGCGCTCGGTGAAGCGCTCGATGAAGAACTTGCTGAGCGCCTTGGTGAAATCCATCGACTGGTCGGTCCAGACCGCCGCCGTGCGCAGCCCCATGGTGTCGTAGGCGTAGTCGGCGATGGCGTAGGACTGGTCGTCGTCCCCGAAGGGCGTCATGAAGAAGTGGTCGCCGACCCACTGCGGCAGCTCGGGATGGGTCGCCCCCGAGGTGACGAAGGGGATGCCTTCCTCCTGGAACAGCGGCGCGGCGGCCATCACGAAGGTGGTGTCCGACATGCCGATGCCGGCGACGACGCCCTCCGAGAGCACGCGCTGGGCCGCCTTGGCCGTCTCCTGCTGGTCGGTGCGGGTGTCGACCGCCACGACCTCGAGGGGGCGTCCCAGCACGCCGCCCGCGGCATTGACCTGCTTGGCCGCCAGCTCGGCGCCCTTCAGCGAAGGCCCGTCGAGCGACGACATGCCGCCGGTGACGTTGTAGAGCGCGCCGATCTTGATCGGCTCCTGCCCCAGGGCCGGAGCCGTCAGGGCCGGAGCCGTCAGGGCGGCCGCCAGAGCGGCGGCTGCCGTAACTGTCTTGAAGAAGCCTCTCATTATGCTTGCCTCCCGCGTTGCGAACCTCCTGCGGGCCGCGGCCCCGGTCGCCGCCCCGGCGGCAGTCGAGCCTGCTGCGGACACGCCGCTGCGCAGGGCGCTGCCGACCCGGGCCGCGGGGGAGGCGGGGCCGCTTCCTGGCCGCCTCCCGTCTTCGCTCCCGCTGAGCGCAGGGGGTGATCCCATGGACCCGCTCCTGCGGTTCCGCCGATCACCAGAAGCCTGCTCTCCGTCACAGGGCTGGAGTGATCGGTCGCGACCGGCGGACTCGCTGACGCGAGTCCGGACGGTGGCAGACCACTCTCGCCGGGAAGCGCCGGGCGCCGGACCCTCGGGTCCCGCAAGGGTAGCCGAGCGGGGCGCGTGGTCAATGGAATAATACATTTTGGTTTCCGTATGATAGTAATGTACCAATATCTTCAGTTGTACGACCCGGCCGCGGCGCGAGGCGGAGCATGACGAAGAGGTGGTCCGAGGGGCCTTCGGCCCGGCTGCAGGTGCTGTTCGAGGGGCTCGGCCGGCAGGAGAAGAGCGTCGCGCGCGAGATCCTGCGCGACTACCCGCTGTCGGCCTTGAACACCGTGGCGGCCCTGGCCGAGCAGTCGGGTGCCAGCACGGCGACGGTGCTGCGGCTGGTCCAGCGCCTGGGCTACGGCGCCTACGGCGCCTTTCAGGAGGCGGTGAAGGAAGACCTCAACCGCATGCTGCAGTCGCCCTCCGACCGGCTGGCCGCGCCCCAGCGGGTCGGCGAGGACGACGGCGCCGCCTTTGTCACCCGCATGTTCGAGCGCACCGGCCGGAGCCTGGCCGGCTGCGTCGACCCGGTGATGGAGGCGGATTTCCGGCAGGTGGTCGAGCTGCTGGCCGACCCCAAGCGCAGCCTCTACTGCATCGGCGGGCGCTACGGCCGGCACCTGGCCGGGCTGCAGGCCGACTACCTCGGGGTGCTGCGCGCCGGGGTCCAGCTCGCCGACGGGCAGCCCGACGGCTGGTCGCGGCTGCTGATCGACATCGGGCCGCGCGCGGTGGTGCTGGTGATCGACATCCGCCGCTACCAGCGCACCGTGCGCCGCTTCGCCGAGCTGGCCAAGCAGCGCGGCGCCACCGTCGTGCTGATCACCGACCTCTGGGCCGCGGCGCGCGACTACGCCGCCGACTTCACCTTTCGCCTGCCGACCTCCTCGCCCTCGCTGATGGACAGCTACGCCGCGCCGCTGGTGCTGGTCGAGGCGCTGGTCGGGGCGGTGGCGGTGCAACTGGGCACCGAGCTGCACGACCGCCTGGCGCTCTGCGAGGCCATGGACTGCGTGGAGAGCGATCTCAGCCTGGCCTGGCCGGGCATCGATCCGAACGACGCCAACGAAACGACCGATACCAACAGGGAGTAAGCATGGCCCGGTCCGACAGCGATCTCATCATGGTCTGCACCAGCGACGTCGCCGGACAGCTCCGCGGCAAGGCGATGCCGCGCCGCGCGGCGGAGGCCCGCCGCGAGATCGGCATCGGCTGGACGCCGACCAACGTCTGCATCACCTCCTTCGGGCCGATCGCCCCCTCGCCCTGGGGCGCGCTGGGCGACCTGATGATCCGCCCCGACTTCTCCACCCTGGTGGACCTGGAGCTGCCGGAGCTGGGGGTGGACGAGAGCTTCGTGCTGGGCGACGTGCTCAACCTCGACGGCACGCCCTGGGACTGCTGCCTGCGCGGCCAGCTCGCGGCGGCGCTGCGCCGCCTGGAGGCGCGCCACGGGCTGCGCCTGGTCGCCAGTTTCGAGCACGAGTTCCACTATTACGGCACCGAGGCGCAGCCGGGGCTGGGCTACGCCCTGCGCGCCTTCCGCCGCCTCGGCAGCTTCCCCAACCGCCTGATGGCGGTGCTGGACGCGGCCGGCCTGGAGCTGGACACCTTCATGCCGGAGTACGGGGCCGGCCAGTGCGAGGTCACGGTCGGGCCGCGACCGGCGCTGCGCGCCGCCGACGAGGCGGCGATCCTGCGCGAACTGGTGCGTGCCACAGCGCGCGGCCTGGGCAGCCGCGCCAGCTTCGCGCCGATCATCGACCCCGAGGGGGTCGGCAACGGCGTGCACCTGCACTTCAGCCTCTGGGATGCCGACGGCCGGCCGGTCTCCCACGACCCGCAGGGCGCCCACGGGGTCTCGGCACCGGCCGGCGCTTTCCTGGCCGGCATTCTCAAGCACCTGCCGGACTTTCTGGCGCTGACCGCGCCCAGCGTCTCCTCCTACCTGCGGCTGACGCCGCACCGCTGGAGCGCGGCCTACAACAACTTCGGCAAGCAGGACCGCGAGGCCTCCCTGCGCATCTGCCCGGTGTTCGGCGGCGCCGAGGAGCTGGACTCGCGCTTCCACTTCGAGTTCCGCGCCGCCGACGCGGCGGCCAGCCCCTATCTGGTGCTCGCGGCCCTGGTCAACGCCGGCCTGAGCGGCCTGGAGGCCGGCCTGGAGACCCCGCCGGTGACCGAGCGCGACCTCAGCACGGCCGACCCGGACGAGCTGGCGCGCCTGGGCTACGAGCGGCTGCCCGACAACCTGGAGGCGGCGCTGGCGCGGCTGACAGCCAGCGACTGGGCGAAGGCGAGCTTCGGCGAGACGCTGATCGACGTGATCGCCCGGCACAAGCGCTGCGAGCTCGACCTGATGAGCGGCCTGTCCCCGCGCGAGCAGTGCGCGCGCTACGCCCTGGCCTATTGAGCCGCGACGGCGGCGGGTGAGGGGGGCTGCGCGCGGTCGGTGCGGCCGCCGGTGGCGCGCAGGCGGGCGCGGAAGGCGCTGGGCGGGCAGGCGTACTGGGCCCGGAACAGGCGGGCGAAGTGGGCGCCGTCGGAAAAGCCGCAGTCGCCGGCGATGGCGCCGACGGGCAGTTCCGTGTGCTCCAGCAGCCAGGCCGCGTAGCGCAGCCGCAGATCGCGGCAGTAGGCCGAAGGCGGACGCCCGAGCGCGGCGTGGAAGCGCCGCTCGAACTGGCGCAGGCTGACGCCCAGCGCGGCGGCGAGCTGGGGCGAGGTCAGCGGCTCGTTGAGCGCCTGCTCCATGAGCTGCACGGCCCGGCGCACCAGGTGGTCGCGCACCCCGTCGAGGTCGCTGTAGAAGTGCGCCTGCGGATGGGTCGAGGGGCGCACCTCGCGCAGCATCATGTGGCGCACCGCCTGCTGCGCCTTTTCCGGTCCGCAGTGCCGCGCGATCAGGTGCAGCGCGAAGTCGCCGACGCCGGCCGAGCCGGCGCAGGTGATGCGCGTGCCGCTGTCGAGGAAGATCTGGTTCGGCACGGCGTCGAGGTGCGGAAACTGCTCGCGGAAGGCGTCGTAGACGTTCCAGTGCACGCAGGCCCGGTGCCCGCGCATCAGGCCCGCCCGCGCGATCTCGAAGGTGCCGGTGCACACGCCGATCAGCTTGACGCCGCGGGCGTCGGCCTCGCGCAGGAAGCTGGTGAGCTGCGGGTCGGGGCGGGCGTCGAGATAGCCGTTGCCGCCGCAGACCGCGATGTAGTGGAAGCGCTGCGGTGCGCCGAGGGGCTCGTCGGGCACCACCTTCAACCCGCAGCTCGCGGCGACCGGATTGCGGCCCATGATGGTCCAGGCGCAGTGGATCTGTCGGCTGCGCCCGCCGCGGTCGGCGGCCAGGCGCAGGGCGTCGATGAAGGGCGAAAAGGCGTTGAGCGTGAAGCGGTCGAGCAGCACGAAGCCGACCGAAAGCGGCGCCGGCGGGCCGCCCCGTGCGCCGTTTCCTGCGCCGTTCCGTGCGCCGTTCCCTAGTGCCTCTCGTCCGCCCGCGCTGGCGGATTTCTTCAAATCCATGCCGCGATCCTTCTCGGGTTATGCGCGCTCCATACCCTAGCATTCATGCCGCCGAATGGCTGGGATCGTTTTCGCCCGGCCCGGCAGGAGGGCTGCTCGGTGGAGGAGCCCGCTCGACAGGGAGGTTCGTCATGCAGACACCATCGTTCACCGCACGCGCCGGCTTCGGCACCCTGGTCTCGGGCGCCCTGGCCACGGGCGCCCTGGCGCTCGCGCTGCTCGCGGCGCCGGCCGAGCTGCGCGCCGAGGCGCAGACCTACGAGTTTCGCGCCAACACCATCGGCAACAAGGACAGCATCGCCTATGCCGGCCTGAAGAAGTTCAAGGAACTGGTCGAGGCGCGCAGCGACGGGCGGATCAGCGTCAAGCTGTTCGACTCGGCCGCCCTGGGCGATCAGGTCAGCGGCATCGAGAGCCTGCAGTCGGGCACCCTGGGCTTCGCCACGGTGGAGACGCCGATCACCACCGTCGACCCGCTGCTGGGCGTGACCGCGCTGCCCTACGTCTTCCGCGACCGCGCGCATGTGCGCAGCGTCATGGAGGGGCCGGTCGGCGACCTCTTCGAGCGGCGCCTGGCCGCGGAGGACCTGCGGGTCGTCGGCTTCTTCGAGGGCGGCTTCCGGCAGATCACCAACAACGTCCGCCCGATCGTCACGCCGGCGGACCTGGAGGGCGTCAAGATGCGCACGCCCGACAGCGCCCTGCGGGTGAAGATCTTCAATCACTACGGCGCCAACGCCTCGCCGCTGCCCTTCAACGAGCTCTACACGGCGCTGCAGACCGGGGTGTTCGACGGGCAGGAGAACCCGGTGATCTGGGTCAAGACGACCAATTTCTACGAGGTGCAGGACTACCTCTCGATCACCAATCACCTCTACACCGTCACCCACCTGCTGATGAGCGAAGAGAAGTTCCAGGCGCTGCCCGAGGCGCTTCAGCTCGTGGTGCAGCAGGCCGGCGCCGACGCCGCCGCCCACACCGTCGAGGTGGGCCGCGCCGCCGAGCAGGAGATCATCGCCTTTCTGGAAGAGCAGGGCATGGCGGTGAACGAGGCCGACGTCGCCGCCTTCCAGGCGCAGTCGAGCGAGCTGTGGGACGCCTGGGCCGAGGCGCAGGCCGACCCGGCCTTCGCCAAGCAGCTCATCGAGGTGATCGCCGCCGCCGGCCAGACCGACTGAGGGCCGATCCTCCGTGCGTCTTCTCGATCGTCTCGTCGACGCGATCATGGCCGGGTTGCTGGCGCTCTCGGTCATCGTCGCCTTCGCGGCCGTGGTCTTCCGCTACCTGCTGGACTCCGCGCTGTCGTGGAGCTTCGAGGTCTCGCTGATCCTGCTGACCTACATCACCTTCGTGGGCTGCTACGCCGCGCTGCGGCGCGGCGCCCACCTGAAGGTGGACGTGCTGGCGCAGCGCCTGCCGCGGCCCTTGCACCTGGCGGTCTTCCTGCTGGCGCAGGTCACCGTGCTGGGCGTCTGCGTCATCATGGTCGTCTGGGGCAGCGAGCAGATGCTCAAGTTCGCCGGCGAGACGACGACGCTGCTGGGCGTTCCGCGCGGCCCGATCTACGCCATCGTGCCGCTGAGCGGTCTGGCGATGGGCCTCGACACCTTGGCGCGAAGCCTGCGCGGCCTGCGCCGCTATGCCCGCGGCGCGCGCCCGGAGGGCGCCGAAGACAGCTTCTCCCTGGACATGTGAGCCGGCCATGACGCTCCTCTGGGTTCTCCTCGTCCTGCTGGGGATGATCGGCTTCGGCGTGCCGATCGCCTTCGCGCTCGGCGCCGTCTCGATCACCGTCCTGGCCCTGGCCGACGTCGACATGCTGGTGGTCGCCCAGCGGCTCTACCGCGGCGTCCAGAGCTTTCCGCTGGTCGCCGTGCCGCTGTTCATCCTGGCCGGCCAGATCATGAACCGCAGCGGCATCTCCGGCCACCTGGTCGAGTTCGCCAAGACGCTGGTGGGCCAGATCCGCGGCGGCCTGGCCGCGGTCAACGTGGTCACCAGCATGTTCTTCGCCGGCATGAGCGGCACCTCCATGTCGGACACGGCCGCGGTCGGCGGCATCCTGATCCCGCCGATGATCCGGCGCGGCTTCTCGCGCGCCTTCACCGCGGCGGTCACCGCCTCCTCCTCGACGATCGGCATCATCATTCCGCCCAGCGTGCCGATGGTGATCCTGGCCGCCTACATGGGGGTGTCGACCGGCGCGCTCTTCGCCGCCGGGCTGATCTCCGGCGTGCTGCTCGGCCTCGGCCTGATCCTCGCCGCCTGGGGCGTGTCGAAGCGGCGCGGCTACCCGGCCGAGGAGCCCTTCAGCCTGGGACGCCTGGGCGCGGCGGCGATCAAGGCGGCGCCGGCGCTGTTCATGCCGGTGATCATCCTGGGCGGCATCCTGGGCGGCGTCTTCACGCCGACCGAGGCCTCGGCCGTCGCGGTGGTCTACGGCATCCTGGTCAGCGTCTTCTACTACCGCACGCTCGGTCTGAAGCAGCTCTACGACGTCTTCGTCGAGAGCGCGGTGCTGAGCGGCGCGGTGATGCTGGTGACCGCCACGGCCCACGTGCTGGGCTACACCTTCGCCTACGAATCCCTGGCCGACGCCGTGCTCGGCCCGATCGCCGAGGCCGACCTGACGGCGACCGTCTTCCTGGTGGTCGCCAGCCTGGTGCTGATCGTCGCCGGCACCTTCCTCGACGGCATCGCCATGATGTTCATCATCGTGCCGCTGTTCATGCCGGCGATCGAGCTGCTGGGCATCGACCCGGTCCACTTCGCCATGGTGGTGATCATCTGCTGGGGCATCGGCCAGCAGACCCCGCCGGTCGGCGCGGCGCTGTTCATCACCAGCGTCATCGCGCGGGTCGACGTGCTGACCCTGACCCGGGCCAACCTGCCGTTCATCGCCGTGATGCTGGCGGTGCTGGCCCTGGTCATCCTCTTCCCGGACGAGATCGTCCTGTCCGTACCGCGAGCCCTCGGGCTCTAGCACCCGGAGTGTTTCCATGAACCGCAACCAGTTCTTCGACGTGATCTACACCCACACCGAGGGCGAGCCGACCTGCATCGTCCACTCCGGGATCTTCTATCCGCCGGACAGCGACATCCTGGGCAAGCGGGCCTTCCTGCAGACCCACTACGACTGGCTGCGCCAGGCGCTGATGCGCGAGCCGCGCGGCCACCAGCACATGTTCGGCGTGTTCCTGACGCCGCCCAGCTCGCCGGAGTTCGATGCCGGCATGCTGTGGTTCGACAGCGAGCGCTTCGTCGACATGTGCGGCCACGGCACCATCGCGCTGTCCATGGCGATCATCGCCCACGGGCTGATCCCGCGTTGCAGCGAGACCGGCGTGATCCGCTACGAGACGCCGGCCGGGCCGGTCACCGCCGAGGTCAGCCGCGACGGCCAGGTGGTCACCCGCACGCGCTTCGAGAACGTCACGGCCTTCGTCGAGGCGCAGGACGTGCCGGTCGAGCTGCCGGGCTACGGCGCGCTGAAGGCCGACGTGGTGTTCGGCGGCAACTACTTCGGCATCCTGCGCTGGGACGATCCCGCGCTGCGGATCTCGCCGGAGACCGGCAGCGCCTTCTCCGAGCTGGGCCTGCTGGTCAAGCAGCAGCTCAACGAGAAGATGCAGGTGCGCCACCCCGAGCAGCCGCACATCGACCACATCAACTTCGTGACCTTCTGGCACGAGCCCGACCGCGCCGACTCGCTCTACCGCAACGTCCACGTCTTCTCCGACGGCAAGTGCGACCGCTCGCCGGGCGGCACGGGGACCAGCGCCATGATGGCGATGTTCGAGGCGCGCGGTCAGATGGGCATGAACCAGCGCATCCGCTCCGAGGGCCTGCTGGGCAGCGGCCAGTTCGAGGGCGAGCTGATCGGCGAGCGCAGGGTCGGCGACAAGCGCGGCGTGATCCCGACCGTGGCCGGCACGGCCCACGTCACCGGCTATGCCAAGTGGCTGATGGACGAGCGCGACCCGCTGCGCGACGGCTTCACCATCCGCTGACCGCGTCGGGCGCCGAGCGCCGAGCGGACGCGAAGGAGCGCAGGCCGACCGGGGGGGGGGGGACGGCCTGCGCTCCTTTCGTTTGGCGCACGCCCCACGTCCCACGCCCCACGCCCCACGCATCAGGTGCCGCGCATGCCGACTTGAACCGCCCGCGCGTCGGGGCGCAGACTCGCCGGTGCGGCCCCCTTGCGGACGGGTCCGACCGGCCGGCGCTGTAACGCGGGCGCGACATCCGCCGTCATCCCGTCCACGGCCTTCTCGATGGGCCTTTCACGATCGGGCCTTCTCGATGGGGGGACCTTCTCGATGGGGGGGCCTTCTCGATGGGGGCTGCGGGCCGCCGATGGAACGCGGGAGGTGAGACATGACGGAGACGGGCGGGACTGCGAAGCGCCGCGACGAAACGGCGGCCGGGGTCGTCTGGTTCGAGGAGCTCGCCCGCGACGACGTCGCGCGCGTCGGCGGCAAGAACGCCTCGCTCGGCGAGATGGTGCGCAACCTGGAACGCCACGGCGTGCGCGTGCCGCCGGGCTTCGCCACCACGGCCGAGGCCTACTGGCGCTTCGTCGAGGCCAACGGCCTGACGGAGGTGATCCGCGCGGCCCTGGCCGAGCTGGCCGAGGGCAAGGCCAGCCTGCAGGAGACGGGGCAGCGCATCCGCGGCGCCTTCCTGCGCGGCGACTGGCCGGAGGAGAGCGCGCAGGCGATCCGCGCGGCCTACCGCGCCCTGTCGGAGCGCACGGGCGCGGCGGGCGAGGTGGACGTGGCGGTGCGCTCCAGCGCCACCGCGGAGGACCTGCCGGACGCCAGCTTCGCCGGCCAGCAGGAGACCTTCCTGAACATCCGCGGCGAGGCGGCGCTGCTCGACGCCTGCCGGCGCTGCTATGCCTCGCTGTTCACCGACCGGGCGATCAGCTACCGCGAGGCCAAGGGCTTCGACCACCTGGAGGTGGCGCTGTCGATCGGCGTGCAGCGCATGGTGCGCGCCGACACCGGCGGGGCCGGCGTGATGTTCTCGATCGACACCGAGACCGGCTTCGAGCGGGTCTGCGTGATCGACGCCGCCTGGGGCCTGGGCGAGACCGTGGTGCAGGGCACGGTCGACCCGGACGAGTACCAGGTCTTCAAGCCGCTGCTCGACGCGCCCGAGCTCTCGCCGATCATCGAGAAGAAGCGGGGCGAGAAGGCGCGCAAGATGATCTACGCCAGCGGCGCGGAGGGGCCGACGCGCAGCGTGCCCACCTCCCGCGCCGAGCGCGCCGCCTTTGTGCTGAGCGATGCCGACATTCTGCAGCTCGCCCGCTGGGCCTGCGCCATCGAGGCCCACTACGGCATGCCGATGGACATGGAGTGGGCCAAGGACGGCGAGAGCGGCGAGCTGTTCATCGTGCAGGCCCGGCCCGAGACGGTGCAGTCGCGCCGCGAGGCCGGCACGCTGAAGGCCTACCGCATGACCGAGCCGGGGCGCCGGCTGGTCTCGGGGCTGAGCATCGGCGATGCCATCGTCGCCGGCCGCGTCTGCTTGATCCGCAGCGCCGCCGAGATCGACCGCTTCGTGGACGGCGCGGTGCTGGTGACCGAGACCACCGACCCAGACTGGGTGCCGATCATGAAGCGCGCCGCCGCCATCGTCACCGACCACGGCGGGCGCACCTCCCACGCCGCCATCGTCAGCCGCGAGCTGGGGCTGCCGGCGGTGGTCGGCAGCGGCGACGCCACCGAGCTGCTGCACGACGAGCAGGAGGTCACGGTGTCCTGCGCCGAGGGCGACGAGGGCTTCGTCTACGAAGGGATCCGGGCCTTCGAGGTCGAGGACCTGCGGCTCGACGCGGTGCCGGACACCCGCACGCGCGTGATGCTCAACCTCGCCAATCCGGCGGCGGCCCTGCGCTGGTGGCGGCTGCCGGCCGACGGGGTGGGGCTGGCGCGCATGGAGTTCGTGGTCGGCAACCACATCAAGGTGCACCCCATGGCGCTGGTCCACTTCGACCGCGTCGAGGATGCCGAGGCCCGGCGCCGGATCGAGGCGCTGACGCGCGGCTACGCGGACAAGACGGAGTACTTCGTCGACCGCCTGGCGCGCGGCTTGGCGCGCATCGCCGCTGCGCATCACCCGCAGCCGGTGATCGTGCGCATGAGCGACTTCAAGACCAACGAGTACGCCAACCTGATCGGCGGCACGGCCTTCGAACCGCGCGAGGAGAACCCCATGCTCGGCTTTCGCGGGGCGTCGCGCTACTATTCGCCGCGCTACCGCGAGGGCTTCGCCCTGGAGTGCCGGGCGATCGACCGCCTGCGCCGCGAGATGGGCTTCACCAACGTGGTGGTGATGATCCCCTTCTGCCGCTCGGTGCAGGAGGCCGACCGGGTGCTGGAGGTGATGGCCGCGCAGGGGCTGAGGCGCGGCGAGGCCGGGCTGGAGGTCTACGTCATGTGCGAGATCCCCGCCAACGTGATCCTGGCCGAAGCCTTCGCCGAGCGTTTCGACGGCTTTTCCATCGGCTCCAACGACCTGACCCAGCTCACCCTCGGCGTCGACCGGGACTCGGACGAGCTGGCCGGCCTGTTCGACGAGCAGGACCCGGCGGTCAAGTGGATGATCCGCCGGGTGATCGAGGCGGCCCACGCGGCCGGCGCCAAGGTCGGTCTCTGCGGCCAGGCGCCCAGCGACCATCCCGCCTTCGCCGAGTTCCTGGTCGACTGCGGCATCGATTCCATCTCGGTCAGCCCGGACAGCTTTCTGGCGGTCAAGCAGCGGGTCGCCGCCGCCGAGGCCCGCCAGCGGGACTGAAGGGGAGCGGGACCCAAGGGGATGGGCATGAAAATCGTGATCTTCGAGGCCGAGCCGCGCGAGGCGCCCTTCTTCGCGGCGCTGCGGCGCGACCACGAGGTGGTGCTGGAGGAAGCGCCGCTGGACGCGCAGACGGCCGAGCGGCACGCCGACGCGCAGGTGGTCTCGACCTTCATCTACTCCCACCTCGACAGGGCCGTGCTGGACAGGCTGCCGGCGCTGCGGCTGGTCGCCACCCGCTCGACCGGGGTCGATCATGTCGACCTGGAGACCTGCGCGGCGCGCGGCATCGCCGTCAGCAACGTGCCGAGCTACGGCGAGGCCACCGTGGCCGAGCACGTCTTCGCGCTGCTGCTGGCGATCAGCCACCGCCTGCCCGAGGCGCTGGCGCGGGCGCGCGGCGGGCACTTCTCGCCGGCCGGGCTGCAGGGCTTCGACCTGGCGGGCAAGACCCTGGGGGTGGTCGGCAGCGGCAGCATCGGCCGCCATGTGATCCGCATCGCGCGCGGCTTCGGAATGCAGGTGCTGGCCCACGACGCGCGACCGGACCCGGACCTGGCGGCGGAGCTGGGCTTTCGCTATGTGGAGCTGGACCCGCTGCTCGCCGCCGCCGACATCCTTTCCCTGCATCTGCCCGCGACGCCCGAGACGCGCGGCCTGCTCTCGGCCGCGGCCTTCGCGCGCATGAAGGACGGCGTGGTGGTGATCAACACGGCGCGCGGCGACCTGATCGACACGCGCGCGCTGATCCAGGCCCTGAACAGCGGCAAGGTGGCGGCCGCCGGGCTCGACGTCCTGCCTGACGAGCCGATGATCCGCGAGGAGGCGGAGCTGATCTGCTCGCTGTTCTGCGACGCGCACGACCTGCGCAACCTGGTGGCCAACCACGTGCTGCTGCGCATGGACAACGTGCTGGTCACGCCGCACAGCGCCTTCAATACCCGCGAGGCGGTGGCCCGGATCGTCGAGACGACGGTGGCGAACATCGAAGGTTTCCTGGCCGGCGCCCCGCGCAATCCGGTGGTCGCGGCCCCCGCCGACGGCACGGCCCCGGCGCCGGGCGGCGCCCCGGCACCGAAGAGGTCCCCGTCGGGCAGGTTGTGAGCGTCTGGACCCGTTTGCGCGGGTCCGCCGATTGCAAGAAACCTGTTCTTGATCATAGGGTTAGAGCGATGCCCGACCTGATCGAAGCGCGTTCGCGATTCGCCAGGTCGGACAGCATCACTCTAACACTATGGTTTAGGGCGGTTCTGGGCCGATCGGCGGAACCACGTCGTGGTTCCTCTCGACCGGAAACCGCCCTAGATCGGAAGTATCCTTATCTTAAGCGCCCTGCGGCAGACTTCGCGGCCCGCCTGTGCCGGGTCGCCCGCACGGGGCCGGCCGCGTTGTCTGCCGACCCAGTCGCCGGTCCGGCCTTGTCCGCCCTACTGCCCGGGATCTCCGCCCATGGCCCTCTCTTCCCGTCTTCTCGCCGCCTCTGCACTGCTGGCCCTCTCCCTGGCAGGCTGCCAGACGAGCGGAAGCCCGAGCGCTACCGCGACCGTTGCCACCGCGACCGGCGCCACCGCGACCGGCGCCGCCGCGGGCGCCGCGCCGGCCGCGCGGCCGGCCTGCACCGGCGATGGCTGGTACATTCCGCAGGGCACCTTTCCGAGCCGCTATCCCGCCGCCGACGTGCCGCGGCGGCGCTGGTACTCGCTGGTGCTCTATCGCATGGAGGAGCCGTCGCTGGCCTGCGGTGGCTGGGACGGCAGCGAGGAGGTTTACCGCCTGCTCTGGCTGCAGACCTTCGCCCATCCCCTGGCGGTGCGCGTGACGCGGCGCGGGGCAGGGGCGGAGCTGGTCGCGGTGGAGCTGGACGGGACCGGCTTCGCGGAACCGGGCGTGCCGGTCGAGCGGACCCGCAGGACCCTGTCGCCGGCGGAGTGGGGGCGGCTGCAGCAGGCCCTGCGGCGGGCCGGTTTCTGGTCCTTGCCGACGTCCAGCAACCTCTACGGCGTGCACGGCTCCCAGTGGATCGTCGAGGCGCGGCGCAACGGCCGCTACCACATCGTCGACCGTTGGAGCCCCCGGGACGGCACCTACCGCGCGCTCGGCCTGGAGTTCATGGCGCTAGCCGGCCGCGATCTCGCGGCGATGGGCGGCCGCTGAGCGGGCGTGCCCGGCCGTGCCCCAGTCGTGCGGCCCGGCCGGGCGCCTGCTTTCGGTGCGCAGTCGGATCGGCGGCGGCGGCCGCCGCCACGCGGCGGCCCCCATCGTCAAGACGGCTCAGCCGCCGAGGGAGACGCCCCAGTAGAACTGCATCGGCGAGGTGATACCCTCGACATTGGCGCGGAAGGCGACCGGCTCGAAGAACTGACCCAGCACGCCGAAGGCGCCGATCTCCCAGAGGCGCTGCTGCACCTGGGCCGCGATCTCGCGCCGCGCCTCGGGGGCCTCGCTCTCGCTGAAGGCCGCGCGCAGCTCCTCCAGGCGGGCGTCCTCGGCCCAGCCGATCCAGCCGGTCTCCGGATCGCCGGAGAAGGCGATGGCCGTGGGATCGAGCAGGTCGGCGGCGATCCACCAGGTGTGGAAGAGGTTCCAGCCGCCCTGGGCGACCGGGCCGCGGTTCTGGCGCCGCTCCAGCAGCGCAGTCCAGCTCATCTCCTCGACCTCGACCGTCATGCCGATGTCGCGCAGCAGGTCGGTGGTGACGTCGGTCAGGGCGGCCATGACCGGCGTGTCCACCGGCTTCAGCACGACCACCGGCGTGCCGTCGTAGCCGGCCGCCTCCAGGGCGGCGCGGGCGGCCGCGCGGTCGGCCATCTGCATGATGCCCTCGGGGTCCTCCTCGGCCAGCGGCGTGCCGCAGGGGTAGACCGAGTAGCAGGTGCGCCAGTAGCGCGGGTCCTGCAGCGCCGCGGTCATGTAGTCTTCCTGCTGCATCGCCATCAGCACGGCGCGCCGGACCTCGGCCTTGTCGAACGGCGGAATCCGGTGGTTGAAGCGGGCCATGGCGACGTTGCCGAGCGGGTCGGTCGAGGCGACGATGACGTCTTCCTTGCCCTCCATCATCGACACCAGCCGGGTCGCCGGCGACTCGACGTAGTCGACCTCGCCGTCGATCAGCGCCTGCACGGCGTCGCGCTGCTCGGGGTAGTAGATCCACTCGATGCGGTCGAGCTCGGCGACCTTGGCGCCGGCGGCCAGGGACTGGGGCTCGCTGCGCGGCCGGTAGTCCGGGTTGCGGACGTAGACGGCCTTGCCCGGCCGGCTTTCCTCCGCCTGGTAGATGAAGGGGCCGGAGCCGGTGGTGTCCTGGATCTCCGCCCAGGGATCGGTCTCGGCGACCGCCTTGGGCATGATGAAGGGGACGTTGGCCGAGACCTTGGCGAAGGCCTGCAGCACCTCGTCGTAAGGCTGGCTGAGCGTCATTACGAAGGTCTTGTCGTCGCGCGCCTCCAGGCTCTCGACCAGCCGGAAGAGCTGCTGGCCCTTGCCGTCGCGCTTGCCCCAGCGCTCCAGCGAGGCGACGCTGTCGGCCGCGGTGACCGGCGTCCCGTCATGCCAGGCGAGCCCGTCGCGCAGCGTGAAGCGCCAGGTCAGGCCGTCGTCGGAGACGTCCCAGGTCTCCACCATCTGCGGCTGCGGCTGGAAGCTCTCGTCCATGGCGAAGAGCGTGTCGTAGACGAGGTAGCCGTGGCTGCGCGCGACGTAGGCCGTGGTCGCGACCGGGTCGACCGTCGTCAGCGGCGCGTGGGAGGCGATCTGCATCGTCTCGCCGCAGGCGGTGAGCAGAAGCGGCGCGGCCAGGGCGGCCGAGGCGATCAGGGTCTGTTTGAACCGAGGTAGCATTGCGCGTGATCCATTGCTGCGACGATTGGGGGCAGGGGCAGCCGACAATCCGATGCCTTTGACCAAGACAAGGCGGGGCCTATCTCGATCGGTGCGAGGTGCCGGCGGGGCCGTCGGACCTGCGCCGAACCTTGGGCTAGCCGAGATTAGCTGAACATTCCACTAAGAACTGGTTTTTTGCTCGCCAAGCGATAGCAGGTCAACGCCGATTCGTTGAGAGGGGGAGTCTTTTCGAATACACCAAGCTTTAACGTGATTGATGCGAAGCCTGTAGAAGAGGACACTGGTCTTTGGTGGCACAAACGGGTCCCGCGGCGAGGGCGCCGCGGGTAAGTGGGGGTGCACAGACATGACGAGAAAGCGGCAGCCCGAGGCGGCGACGGTCGCCGTCGCGCCGGCGCGCACGCGCGCTTCGACCCTTCGGTTCTATGACGATGGCTTCGTTTTCGATACGGTGTCCGGCCTGTTCTTCCGCATGAGCGCGCCGGCCTGTGCCCTGCTGAGCGCACTCGACGAGGGCGCCGCGCCCGAGACGCTGCCGGACCTCCTGCAGGCCCGCTACGGCATCGATCGCAGCACCGCCGTGCGCGACGTCGCCCTGTTCCTCAACGACGTGGCCGCGCTCGAGCCGCTCGACCGTCTGCGTGTCCAATCAGTCAGCGAGGCGGCATGACCACCGTCGCCATCAGCGGTCTCCACCGCGGAGAGAATCCCCAGCCCGGCGCCGCCGTGGCCGCCAGCCTGCGCCGCAGCTTTCCCGATCTGCGCATCGTCGGCCTGTGCTACGACCCGCTGGAGAGCGCCCTCTACAGTCACGACGAGAGCTGCCCGGATGCCGCCTACCTGCTGCCTTTTCCGGGCGTCGGCCCGGAGGCCCTGCTGGAGCGGCTGGACGAGATCCTGGCGCAGGAGCCCATCGACGCGGTGATCCCCTGCCTGGACTCCGAGATCGCCAACTACATCGACCTGCAGCCCGAGCTGGCCGAACGGGGCGTGCACTGCCTGCCGCCCAGCAGGCAGGCGCTCGAGCGGCGCAGCAAGACCCGCCTGACCGCGCTCTGCCGCGCGCTGGACATCCCGACGCCGCGCACGGAGCTGGCCCACCATCCGGCCGCGCTGTTCGCCCTCGCCGAGGAGATCGGCTACCCGCTTTACGTCAAGGGCCGCTTCTACGAGGCGCGCCGCGCCACCTCCTACGAGGACGTGATCGAGGCCTACGACGAGATCGTGCGGGTCTGGGGCGGTCCGGTGCTGCTGCAGGAGGTGGTGATCGGCGAGGAGTACAACGTGGTCGGCCTGGGCGACGGCGCGGGCGGGCTGCTGGGGTCCTGCGCCATCCGCAAGATGCAGCGCACCGCCGCCGGCAAGGGCTTTGCCGGCGTGGTGGTCGCCAACCCGGAGCTGGACGCGCGCGTGCGCGAGACCATCGCGGAGCTGCGCTGGGACGGCCCCTTCGAGCTGGAGTTCATCAAGGCGCCCCATGCGCCGCTCGCGCTGTTCGAGATGAACCCGCGCTTCCCCGCCTGGGTCGATTTCCCCTCGCAGATCGGCTGCAACCTGCCGGCCCGGTTGCTGGAGCGGCTTCTCGATCTCGCGCCGGCGGCGCTGCGCCGCTGCACGGCGGGCCAGATGTTCATCCGCCATAGCGTCGACCTGGTGACCGACATCTCGGAGATCGCGCACATGACCACGAGCGGTCAGCGCGTCGAGGAGCCGGTCGGCACCGCAGCCAATCTCAGGGCAGTCTGATGGACCAGAACTACGTCGGGCCAACGATCAGCAGCGAGCTGGGGCGCAGTGCGCCCACGGCGGCCGCCGACCGCAACGCCTTCGCCCGGGGCGGCCACACCCCGGCTCTGTTCGACATCGACGGGGTGCCGATCGATCGGCTGGTCGAGGACTACGGCTCACCGCTCTTCGTGCTGTCGGAGCACACGCTGCGGGGCAAGGCGCGGCGTTTGCGCGAGGCCTTCAAGAGCCGCTATCCCAAGACCAGCTTCGCCTGGTCGTTCAAGACCAACTACCTCAACGCGGTTTGCCAGATCCTGCGGCAGGAGGGCTGGATCGCCGAGGTGGTCTCCGACTTCGAGTACCAGAAGGCGCGCAAGCTCGACTTCCCCGGCGAGGAGATCGTCTACAACGGGCCGCACAAGCGGCGCGAAAGTCTGCAGCAGGCGCTGGCCGAGGGCGCGCTGGTGCAGATCGACAACTGGGACGAGCTCAACCTGATCGAGGAGCTGGTCGCGGAGCTGGACGGGCCGGTCGAGGTCGGCATCCGGGTCTGGCTCGACGCCGGCATCCGTCCGGTCTGGTCCAAGTTCGGCTTCGCCCTGGCCAATGGCGAGGCCGCCCGCGCGGCCGCCCGGATCGCCGAGCACGACAAGCTGCGCCTGCACACGCTGCACACCCACATCGGCACCTATATCCTGGCGCCGGAGGCCTACGGCGTCGCGGCGCGCAAACTGCTGGCGCTGCGCGAGCAGATCCGCGAGGAGCAGGACCACCTGGTGTCCTGCATCAACCTGGGCGGCGGCTTTCCCTCCTACAGCCTGCTGCACGGCATGGTCGGGCCGGCCGAGCAGGCGGTGCCGCCGATCGAGGCCTATGCCGAGGCGATCGCCGAGGTCTTCAACGAGCTGCCGGCGGCCGAGCGGCCGCTGCTGCGCCTGGAATCGGGCCGCTTCCTGGTGGACGAGGCCGGCTACCTGCTGAGCAGCGTGGTCGCGGTCAAGGGCATGAGCCGCCACGTCGCCAGCAGCACCGACCTGACGGCGCGCGACTACAAGGAGCAGCTCCTGCTCGGCGCCGAGCCGAAGGTCGGCTACGTGATCGATGCCGGCGTCAACCTGCTCTACACCGGCGCCTGGTATCAGTTCGGCATCCGTCCGTCGCGCCGGATCGACGCGCCGCCGGTGCCCTCGCGCATCTACGGCCCGCTGTGCATGGCGATCGACGTGGTGCGCGAGCACATCGACCTGCCGCCGCTGCGTCTGGGCGACGTGCTGAGCCTGCATCCGGTCGGGGCCTACAACCTGGCCCAGTCCATGCAGTTCATCGCCTATCGGCCGGCCGTGGTGCTGATCTCCGAGGGCGGCACGCCGGAGGTCATCCGGCGCCAGGAAACGCTGGACGACGTTCAGCAGGCGGAGAGTCTGCCCGCGCGCCTCGCGTCGACCTAGCGGGGCGACGCCGGTGAGCTCCGCCCCCAAGGGCAACCAGACCGTGCGTTCGCTGCGCAGCCTGTCGGCCAAGGCGATCGACCGGCTGCCGACGCCCCTGGTGGGGATTCTCGGAACCGCGCTCGGCGGCGTCTTCCTGATTCCCAACCCCTGGGTCGGAGCCATCCTCTGGCTGGCGGTGCTCCAGCAACTGCAGGCCGCCGCCCTGGCCGTGCTGGGCGTGGTGATCGCGGAAGTGATGCTGCGCGCCTGTCGGATCGCCGACACCTCGCCGGTGCACGGCGGTCTCAAGGCCAACGCGCTGCTGGCGGCCCTGGCGGCCGCCTGGCTGACTCATCCGGCCGGTCTCGGCGTGGGGCCGGAGGTCCAGGTTCTGGTCGCCGGCCTGACCGCCCTGCTGGCGGCCTTCGCGACCGCCGCCGTCATGCGCGCCCTCTCGGGGTCCGAGCTGCCGCCGCTGGTGGTCGGCTACTGCGCGGTCGCGAGCATGCTCTTCGCGATTTTCCCGAACTGGACCCATAGCGCCTCGCTGGCAGTGGCGTGGTGGCCGGTGCCCGACGACCTGATCGGCTGGGCCGCCACCTTCTTCCGCACCCTGGGGGCGCTGCTGTTCAATCCCACCCTGGGCGTCGGCGTGATCCTCGCCGGAGTCATCCTGCTGTGGTCGCGCCTGGCGTTCCTCGCCGGGCTGGCGGGCTGGATCGCCGGAATCGCCGTCGCCGTCGGCCTCGGCGAGCTGGGCGTCGTCTATTACTGGATGCCCACGGCCTACAACTACTTCCTGGCCGGCATGGGACTCGGCGCCGTCTTCTTCCTGCCCGGCAGGGCCAGCCTGGCGGCGGCGGCGCTGGCCGGGATCTGCGCCTCGCTGATCGCGGTGGCGCTGCAAAAGCTCTTTCCCTACACGGCTTTCGGCTACCTGCCGATCGCCTCGACGCTGACCATCTGGATCGGCATCAGCGCGCTCGGCCAGATGACGGGCCAGCCCCAGCCCCGCCGCAATCCGACGACCGACCTGACGCCGGAGCGTGCCTGGTGGCAGGCGAGCTACTGGCGCCAGCGCCTCGGCGGGGAGGGGCCGCTGCTGGTGGTCCCGCTGCCCGGCGTGGTGCGGATCTCCCAGGGCGCCGACGGCCGGCTCAGTCACATCGGCCCCTGGCGCCATGCGCTCGACTTCGAACGGCCGGTGCCCGACGAGGGGGCGGGCGACGCCCCGCGGGCGACGATCTGGAACGCGCCGGTGATCGCACCGGCCGGGGGCACGGTCGAGCGGGTCCGCGACGGGGTGCCCGACAACCGCCTGGGGGTGTGCAACTACGCGGACAACTGGGGCAACTACGTCGTCATCCGTCTGGACCAGGGAAGCTGGGCCTTCCTGGCGCACCTGCGCCAGGGCAGTGTGGCGGTCCAGCCGGGCCAGCGCGTCGAGATCGGCCGGCAGCTCGGCACGGTCGGCAACTCCGGGCGCTCGCCGGTGCCGCACCTGCACCTCCAGGTCCAGAGTTCGCCGGAGCCGGGGGCGCCGACGGTGCCGTTCCGCATCGCCAACTACCTCTCGACCCTCGATCCGGGCCAGCCCTTGCGGACCTGGACCGCCGCCGCCATGCCGTCCGAGGCGGCATTGCTCTCGCTCGCGACCTCGACCCCGGCGGCGCACGAGGTGCTCGCCAGCTTCGCGCCGGGGCGCGCGCTCTGGACCCGCGAGGTCAAGGGGCGGCTGCCGGGCATGGGCGTCGGCAGGCCCGCGGACCACGCCGCCACGGCGCGGATCACCGTCTCGCTCGACGAGGCCGGTCGCCATGTCCTGAGGGACGCGGGCGGCGGAAGCCTGGTGACCAGTCTGGACCCCGATGCTTGGCGCGTCGTGGAGCTGGAGGAAAAGGGCGCCGGGCTGCTGACCCTTCTGGCCCTGGCGGTGCCCAGCGTGCCTTACGCCGTGCGCGAGGAGCTGGTCTGGGGCGACCTGACCCTGCTGCGCCCCTATCGGCGCCTGGGGCTGCTCGGCCTGTCTCTGGCCCCCTTCCTGCGCGAGCCCTTCACGGGGGCGTTTTGCCGTTGCACGGCGCTGCCGGGGGGGCAGGGGGGACTCTTGACCGTCGAAACACGGCTCGAGGGGGCGGCCTCCTGGCTGCCACAGACGCTGATCTGCCAGTTCGACCGCCTGCGCGGCCCGGTGCGTCTGGAGGCGCAGTTCGACGGCGGCACGCTGGTCTACGCCCAGGCCTCCTTCGATCCGGCCTGGCCGAGCGGCGGCCGGACGGCCTGAGGCGCCGGAATTTCGCGCTGGCAGTCGGGACGCCGCGCTGGAGCCGGGTGCGCGTGTCGGGCCCCGCGCTCACGGGCCCGCCGATCCCAAGGCACCTGCGCTGCACCATCACAAGGGGGGCGCGTGACCAGATGGCGGATCACTTCATCCCTCTCGGTCGGCCAAAAACCGCTCCAACCCAGAGGCTTGGAGCGATGCTCTCCAACCTGGCGACTCGCCAAGGCGAGTCACCCAGGTCGGCCATCTGCTTTATCGGTGGAACCGCTGCGGCAGGTTCTCGGCCACCAGCGGCGGGCCGCTGGGCTGTTTCGGCGGCTGCACCGGCGTGCTCAAGGCACCCTCGGCGAAGAAGTCGAGCATCCGGGCGCGGCTGTCCTCAGTGGCCTGCGGGTGGCCGCCCACCAGGTTGCCCAGGTAGCGGTGGGGCAGGATGTCGAGGTCGAAGGAATGCGCGGCTTCGGGATAGATCTTCACCTGCAGGGCCGCGCCGCTGGAGCGCACGCCCTGGCACTCGTCGGCGGGCACCCAGTCGTCCCGGCCGCCGGCGAAGATCAGCAGCGGCGAGCCGAGGGTGACGCGCGAGCCGCCGAACTCGCCGCACCAGGGGTAGTAGGCCACGACCCCGCGAAAGGTGGGGCCCTCGCTGTAGCGCCGGGCCGAGGCCGCCTTGGCGACGCGGATCGCCACCGCCCCGCCGTTGCTCTGGCCCATCAGAAAGACTTGGCTGGTCTCGACGTCGTCGCGTGCCTGCAGGAAGTGCAGCGCGTCGAAGGCGTCCTGGGTGCGGTAGGACAGCGCCCGATAGAGCGCGCGGTTGTCGGCGCAGAGCTTGCCGCCGGTCGCCCGGCGGGGGCCGAAGCTGTCGAGGTTCAGCACCACGAAGCCGTTGTCGCGCAGGAAGCGGGCGTGGGTCTGCAGGCTGAAGCGCACCGCCGGCTGCCAGCCGCCGCAGCCGTGCATCAGCACCACGGCGGGGAAGGGGCCGGGCCCTGCGGGACGGTAGAGCTCCGCGCGCAGCAGCACCTGGTCGCCCGCGTAGGGCTCGCTCGCCGCGAAGGTGACGAGCTCGCGCGCCTGGGTGGCCGTGGACAGCGGCCCCCAGAGAAGGAGCGCGGAAAACAGGGCTGCAACGCTCAGGCGCATCGATCTCGTCTCCCAGGATCGCGGCGCCGGTCCAGTTGCCTTGCCGGGGGGCGTGCCGTGGGGGGCTTGCCGTGCGGCAGGAAGGACCGGCTCGTTCTCGAAGCTATGGGAGGGCGAATGAAAAGAAGGTTAACCGCGTCGGCGTGCACGCGCAAGGGTCGTATCCGCGTCGCGCGCCTGCCCGCAGGCCGAGTGTTTCGGGGGGCGATCCGATGCGGCCGGGGTGCCGCGGCCTCGGTCGGCCGGGCCGGTGCGCTTCAGAAGCCGATCGCCAGCTCGAGATTGCCGTAGGGGCTGGCGCCGCCGCGGCGGTCGCTGGTGTCGGAATAGCCGGCGGAGACCGACAGGCCCAGCGGCCCCACGCCGGTCTGTGCCAGCAGCGGCACCATCACGAAGGCACCGAGGCGGCGGTCGGTGCTTTCCTCGTTGTTGCTGACCTGGGCCTCGGGGCCGAAGATGTAGCCGTCCAGGTTGTAGCCGCCGCGCAGCCGCGCCCAGAGCCGCTCCTTGGCGCCGCCGTAGCTGACGATCAGGTTGCCGTAGTAGGGGGAGAAGAAGTCGGTCTCGATCTCGCCCTGCAGCCGCACGCCGACGTCGCTGCCTTCGTTGGAGTCGAAGGAGTTGTTGGGGGAGAGGTCGTGATCCTCGTACTCCACGCCGGCGTAGGCGCGCAGCGCCACCCCGCCGAAGATCTTCTGGTAGCCGATCTCGGCGTCGCCGGAGATCACGTCGGCGTCCACCTCGCCGCCGGCAACGGCGGTCGAGTCGTAGTCGTAAGCGCCGTAGAGCCCGACGGCCCGCAGCAGGAAGCCGTCGGTGGTCATGTCGCCGCTGAAGTGATGGCGCACGCCGACATAGCCGTAGTAGCTGCGCTCGCGGGCATCGACGCCGGCGAAGCCCAGCGTGCTGCTCTGCGCCTGGGCCGCTCCGATGCCGGAGCCGATCCAGGTCGCCGCGACGGCCGCAGCCGCAACCCAACCGATGACGTTGACGCGCATGGGAGCCCCCCCGGGGATGATACCTGACTCGACGGCAGCATGCTGCCCCCTGTCGGCCCGTTTTTCCAGGTGGCGCATTAAGAAATCAATACCTGTGTCGTGCGCCCGGCGGCTTTTCCGCCTCACGACGGGCGGGTCGGCGCGGCGCGGCGCGGCGGCCGAGCGGAAAACCGCATTGCAGAATTTGCTTCCGCTGAATTGACCGCCACGCGCGCGCCGTGGCAGCATTCCGGCCATCGCACGTTGCTGCGCGCGCCCGCCGCGAGGGGCGCCGCCCCCCCAGATCCAGGAGACCCGCCATGTTCCAGATGTCCGCGCGTGCCGAGGCCCTGCGCGAGCGGCTGCTGCGGTTCATGGCCGAGGAGGTCTATCCCAACGAGGCGACCTACCGCGCCGAGCACGCCGGCCAGGACAGCCCCTGGCGGTCGCCGCCGGTGATGGAGGCACTGAAGGCCAAGGCGCGCGCGGCCGGGCTGTGGAACCTCTTCCTGCCCCACGACGAGGCGCAGGACTACGGCGGCGCGGGCCTGAGCAACCTGGACTACGCGCCGCTGTGCGAGATCATGGGCCGCTCGCCGATCGCGCCGGAGGTGTTCAACTGCAACGCCCCCGACACCGGCAACATGGAGATCCTGTTTCTCTACGGCAGCGCCGCGCAGAAGCAGACCTGGCTGCGCCCGCTGCTGGACGGCGAGATCCGCTCCTGCTTTTCGATGACCGAGCCGGACGTGGCCTCCTCCGACGCCACCAACATCCGCTGCGCCATCACGCGCGACGGCGACCACTACGTGATCAACGGGCGCAAGTGGTGGTCGTCGGGCGGCAACCACGAGCGCTGCAAGCTGGCCATCGTCATGGGCAAGACCGATCCCGAGGCGCCCAAGCACCGGCAGCAGTCGATGATCCTCGTGCCGCTGGACACGCCGGGCGTGACGGTCGAGCGGCACCTGACGGTGTTCGGCTACGACCACGCGCCCCACGGCCACGCCGAGATCCTCTACGACAATGTGCGGGTGCCGGCGGCGAACATCCTGCTGGGCGAGGGCCGCGGCTTCGAGATCGCGCAGGGCCGCCTGGGGCCGGGGCGCATCCACCACTGCATGCGCCTGATCGGCCTGGCCGAGCGGGCGCTGGAGGCGCTCTGCGCCCGCGCCGTGGCGCGCGAGGCCTTCGGCCGCAGCCTGGCCGAGCAGGGCGGCCTGCGCCAGGAGATCGCCCGGGCGCGCTGCGAGATCGAGCAGGCGCGGCTGCTCACCCTGAAGGCGGCGGCGATGATGGACAGCGTCGGCAACAAGGCGGCGCGGCGCGAGATCGCGATGATCAAGGTGGTCGCTCCGCAGATGGCCTGCGACGTGATCGACCGCGCCATCCAGGTGTTCGGCGGCGCCGGCGTGTGCCAGGACAGCTTCCTGGCCGCGGCCTACGCCAAGGCGCGCACCCTGCGTCTGGCCGACGGCCCCGACGAGGTGCACCGCGAGACCATCGCCAAGCTGGAGCTGAAGCCCTACCGCGCGGCGGCCGCGGCGGTGCAGTCTGGGCCGGCGGCCGGGGCGGCGGAGTAGCGCCATGGCGACGCGCAACGCCCTGTTCGACCTGAGCGGCAAAGTCTGCGTCGTCACCGGCTCCAGCCGCGGCATCGGCCGCGCCATCGTCGAGGCCTTCGCCCGCGCCGGCGGGCGCGTGGTGGTCTCCAGCCGCAGCGCCGAGGCCTGCGCGCCGGTGGCGGAAGCGATCCGCGCCGAGGGCGGCGAGGCCCTGGCGGTGCCCTGCCACATCGGCCGCAAGGACCAGCTCGAGGCGCTGGTCGCCGAGACGCGCAAGACCTGGGGCGGCGTCGACGTGCTGGTCTGCAACGCCGCGATCAACCCGACCTACGGGCCGCTGGCGGAGCTGTCGGACGCCGCCTTCGACAAGATCATGGCGACCAACGTCCGCTCCACCGTGCAGCTGTGCAACCTGGTGCTGCCGGACATGGCGCAGGCCGGCGGCGGCGCGGTGATCCTGCTATCCAGCATCGCCGGCCTGCGCGGCAGCACGACCATCGGCGCCTACGGCATGTCCAAGGCGGCCGAGGCGGCGCTGGCGCGCAACCTGGCGCTGGAGTGGGGGCCCCGCAACGTGCGGGTCAACGCCATCGCCCCCGGCCTGGTGCGCACCGACTTCGCCCGCGCGCTCTGGGAGGACCCGGCGCGCCTGGAGCGGGCCGAGACGCGCACGCCGCTGCGCCGCATCGGCGAGCCGGAGGACATCGCCGGCATCGCCGTGTTCCTGGCCAGCCGGGCCGGCGCCTACGTCACCGGCCAGACCCTCGTCGCCGACGGCGGCGAGACGATCTCCTGAGTCGGGGCGCCATGGCGACCCCGGACCCGGCGGCCAGCGCCACCGGAGCGGTCGCGCCGGCGCAGCGCTTCGACGAGGCGGCCCTGGCGGCCTACCTGAGCGGACGGCTGGCCGACGCCGGCGCGGGCCTGACGGTGCGCCAGTTCCACGGCGGCCAGTCCAATCCCACCTTCCTGCTCACCACCGGCGGCGGCGCGCGCTACGTGCTGCGCAAGAAGCCGCCGGGGCGCCTGCTGCCCAAGGCGCATCAGGTCGAGCGCGAGTACCGGGTGATGGCGGCGCTGGCCGGCACGGCGGTGCCGGTGCCGCGCATGCGCCTGCTGTGCGAGGACGCCGCGGTGATCGGCACGCCCTTCTACGTGATGGACTACGTCCCCGGCCGGATCGAGGCCGACCCGGCGGCGCCCGCCCTGGCCCCCGCCGAGCGGCGGGCGAGCCGACTGGCCATGACGACGACCCTGGCCGACCTGCACGCCGTCGACTGGCGCGCGGTCGGGCTGGCGGGCTTCGGCCGGCCGGAAGGCTACCTCGCCCGGCAGGTCGACCGCTGGGCGCAGCAGTACGCCGCCTCGCGCACCGGCACCGAGAACCCGGCCATGGACTGGCTGGCGCGCTGGCTGCCGGACAACCTGCCACCGGCCCCGGCCGGGGCGGAGCCGGCGACGCTGGTGCATGGCGATTTCCGGCCCGGCAACCTGATCCTGCACCCGCAGCGCCCGGAGGTGGTCGCGGTGCTGGATTGGGAGCTGTCCACCCTGGGGCATCCGCTGGCCGACCTGGCCTACTTCTGCCTGCCCTACCACCTGCCGGCCGGGGTGCCGGGGGTGCGCGGGCTGGTCGGCCACGACCTGGCGGCCCTGGACCTGCCCGACGAAGCCGAGATCCTGGCGGCCTACGCCGCGCGCAGCGGCCGCGCGCCGGGCGCCGAGTGGCCGTTCTACCTGGCCTTCTCGCTGTTCCGCCTGGCCGCGATCCTGCAGGGCGTGGCCGCGCGCGCGGCCCAGGGCAACGCGGCCAGCGCCGACGCCAAGGAGGTCGGCGGCCGCGCCGGCCTGCTGGCCGAGACCGGTCGGGCGTTGGCCGAGGGCGCGGGCGCCCTGCGCCGATATTCTGCAAAGCAGAATTAATTTCCAAAAATTTGCGTCGGCCTTCGGCTTGGCCCATACTCCCTGCAACGTCCGGTCGTGGCGGGCCGCGTGGCCTTGCGCCGAGCGCGGCCAGAGCGACGAAACCGGCAAGACGCAGGGGAGGGGAGATGGACAGCACCGTGCAGGACAGCGCCGCCCAGCGGGCCGACAGTCCGGTCAGTTACCAGCGGCGCGGCGAGATCGGCCTGATCGTGATCGACAATCCGC
Organism: Algihabitans sp.; assembly: GCA_965233705.1. Classification (GTDB taxonomy): domain Bacteria; phylum Pseudomonadota; class Alphaproteobacteria; order Kiloniellales; family DSM-21159; genus Algihabitans. Next base: position 688,913 of record CBDDTF010000003.1, read on the forward strand.
CGGTCAACGCGCTCGGCCACGACGTGCGCGCCGGCCTGCAGGCGGCGCTGGCCGAGGCCGCGGCCGACGGCGCGGCCAAGGCGCTGGTGATCGCCGCCGCCGGGCGCAGCTTTCCGGCCGGCGCCGACATCCGCGAGTTCGGCCGGCCGCCGCAGCCGCCCTCGCTGCCCGAGGTGATCGCCGCGCTGGAGGCCGTTCCGAAAGTCACCCTGGCCGCGCTGCACGGCACCGCCTTCGGCGGCGGGCTGGAGCTGGCGCTGGGCTGCGACTACCGCTTCGCCGCCGCCGAGGCCGAGGTCGGCCTGCCGGAGGTCAAGCTGGGCCTGCTGCCGGGCGCCGGCGGCACCCAGCGGCTGCCACGCCTGATCGGCGCCGAGGCCGCCTTGCCGATCATCGCCGAGGGCGCGCCGGTGCCGGCCGCCAAGGCGAGGGGTCTCGGCATTCTCGACGAACTGGCGGCGCCGGGCACGCAGGCCGGGGCCGCCGACGCGCCGCTGGTCGCGGCCGCGCTGGCCTATGCCGGGCGCCTGCTGGCCGAGGGCGCGCCCAAGCGCCCCTTGAGCGCGCGCCGGTTGGAGCCGGTCGACGAGTCGGTCTTCACCGCCTACGAGGCCGAGATCGCCAGGCGCAAGCGCGGCTTCGAGGCGCCGCTGGCCTGCATCGAGGCGGTGCGCAACGCCGTCGCGCTGCCCTTCGCGGAGGGGGTGGCGGCCGAGCGGGCGCTGTTCCAGCAGCTCAAGGACTCGCCCCAGTCGCGCGCCCAGCGCCACGCCTTCTTCGCCGAGCGCGCGGTCGCCAAGGTGCCCGGTCTAGCCAAGGACACGCCCCGGCGCGAGATCAACCAGGCCGCGGTGATCGGCGCCGGCACCATGGGCGGCGGCATCGCCATGGTCTTCGCCAATGCCGGCCTGCCCGTCCGCCTGGTCGACGCGCAGCAGGAGGCGCTCGACCGCGGCCTCGCCACGATCCGTCGCAACTACGAGGCCAGCGCCAGGAAGGGCCGCCTGAGCGACGCCCAGGTCGAGGCGCGCATGGCGCTGATCGCGCCGACCCTGTCCTACGACGACCTGGCCGAGGTCGATCTGGTGATCGAGGCGGTGTTCGAGGACATGGACCTCAAGCAGAAGATCTTCGCCGAGCTGGACCGCGCCTGTAAGCCCGGCGCCATCCTGGCGACCAACACCTCGAGCCTGGACGTGGATGCCATCGCCGGCGCCACCGCCCGCCCGGGCGACGTGCTGGGGCTGCATTTCTTCAGTCCCGCCAACGTGATGAAGCTGCTGGAGGTGGTGCGCGGCAAGGCCACCGACGACCGGGTGCTGGCCACGGCCATGGCGCTGGGCAAGCGCCTCGGCAAGGTCGCGGTCGCCGTCGGCAACGGCTACGGCTTCGTCGGCAACCGCATGCTGCACCAGCGCCAGCGCGAGGCGGTGCTGCTGGTCGAGGAAGGCGCGGCGCCGGCGCAGGTCGACCGGGTGCTGACCGACTTCGGCTTTCCCATGGGGCCCTTCGCCATGACCGACCTGGCCGGGCTGGACGTCGGCTGGCGCATCCGCCAGGAGCAGCGCAAGGCCGGCGCCCCCGACGCGCCGGCGCCCAACTGGCTGGACGCCCTGGCCGAGCGCGGCCGCCACGGCCAGAAGACCGGCGCCGGCGTCTACCGCTACGAGCCGGGCAGCCGCACGCCGATCCCCGATCCGGAGGTCGCCACGATCATCGCCGAGCAGGCCAAGGCCAAGGGAGTCCGCCAACGCGAGATCGGCGACCAGGAGATCCTGGAGCGCTGCCTCTACGCCCTGGTCAACGAGGGCGCGCGCATCCTGGAGGCCGGCATCGCCCGGCGCGCGCTCGAGATCGACGTGATCTGGGTCCACGGCTACGGCTTCCCGATCTATCGCGGCGGCCCGATGTGCTGGGCCGACGAGGTCGGGGCCAGGACCATCCACGAGGCCTGCGCGCGCCTGGCCGCCGAGACCGGCCGCGCCGGCTGGCAGCCGGCGCGGCTGCTGGCCCGCCTGGCCGAAAGCGGCGGCCGCTTCGCTGAACTCTGACAGGCCGGGAGCCCGCCATGACCGAGGCCGTTATCGTCTCCACCGCGCGCACGCCGATCGGCAAGGCCTTTCGCGGCGCCTTCAACGCCACCCACGGCGCCACCCTGGGCGGGCATGTGCTGGCCCAGGCCGTCGCCCGCGCCGGCATCGAGCCGGGCGAGGTCGAGGACGTGGTGATGGGCTGCGGCCTGCCCGAGGCGGCGACCGGCAAGAACATCGCCCGTCTGAGCGCCCTGCGCGCCGGCCTGCCGGTCAGCGCCGGCGGCACCACGGTCAACCGCTTCTGCGCGTCGGGCTTGCAGGCCATCGCCTTCGCCGCCCAGCGGGTGCTGGTCGACAAGGTGCCGGTGATGGCGGCCGGCGGCCTGGAGTCGATCAGCCTGACTCAGGCCAACCTCAACCAGACCCACCTGGAGGAGGCCTGGCTGAAAGCGCGCAAGCCGGCGCTGTGGATGTCGATGATCGAGACGGCCGACATCGTCGCCCAGCGCTACGGCGTGACCCGCGAAGCCCAGGACGCCTACGCCCTGCAAAGCCAGCAGCGCACCGCCGCGGCCCAGCAGGCCGGCCGCTTCGACGACGAGATCGTGCCGCTGGAGACGGTCAAGACGGTCAAGGACAAGCAGACCGGCGCGCACTCGCAGGAGCCGGTCCGGCTGGCGCGCGACGAGTGCAACCGCCCGGCGACCACCCTGGAGGGGCTGCAGGGGCTGGAGCCGGTGCGCGGCGCCGGGCAGTTCGTCACCGCCGGCAATGCCAGCCAGCTCTCCGACGGCGCCGCGGCCTGCGTGGTGATGGATGGCCGGCTGGCCGAGCGGCGCGGGCTGCAGCCGCTGGGCATCTTCCGCGGCCTGGCGATCGCCGGCTGCGAGCCGGACGAGATGGGCATCGGCCCGGTCTTCGCCGTGCCGCGCCTGCTCGCGCGCCACGGCCTGAGCGTCGAGGACGTCGACCTCTGGGAGCTGAACGAGGCCTTTGCCTCTCAGGTGATCTACTGCCGCGACCGCCTGGGCCTGCCCGACGAGCGGCTCAACGTCGACGGCGGCTCGATCTCCATCGGCCATCCCTACGGCATGACCGGCGCGCGCCTGGTCGGCCATGCCCTGATCGAGGGCCGCCGGCGCGGTGCGCGCTACGTGGTGGTCACCCTGTGCGTGGGCGGCGGCATGGGCGCGGCCGGCCTGTTCGAGGTCGCCTGATCGGCGCGAGAGGGACGAGGACCATGGACCTGAACTACACCCCCGAGGAGGCGGCCTTCCGCGACGAGATCCGCGGCGTCCTGCGTGACAAGCTGCCGGCCGACATCGCTGCCAAGGTGCGCGGCGGCAAGCGCCTGAGCAAGTCGGACCACGAGCGCTGGCACGCCATCCTGGCCGGCGCCGGCTACCTCGCAGCCAACTGGCCGAGGGCCTACGGCGGGCCCGGCTGGACGCCGGTGCAGCGCCACATCTTCGACGAGGAGCTGGCGGCCGCCGACGCGCCGGTGGTGGTGCCCTTCGGCGTCAACATGGTGGCGCCGGTGTTGATGAAGTTCGGCACCCAGGCCCAGAAGGACCACTACCTGCCGCGCATCCTCGACGGCAGCGACTGGTGGTGCCAGGGCTACTCCGAGCCCGGCGCCGGCTCCGACCTGGCCGGGCTGAAGACCCGCGCCGAGCGCGACGGCGACCACTACGTGGTGAACGGGCAGAAGACCTGGACCACCCTGGGCCAGCACGCCAACATGATCTTCTGCCTGGTGCGCACCGACCCGCAGGCCAAGAAGCAGGCGGGCATCTCCTTCCTGCTGATCGACATGGCGACGCCGGGCATCACCGTGCGTCCGATCATCACTCTGGACGGCGCGCACGAGGTCAACGAGGTCTTCTTCGACGAGGTGCGCGTGCCGGTCGAGAACCTGGTCGGCGCGGAAAACGAGGGCTGGTCCTGCGCCAAGTACCTGCTGACCCACGAGCGCACCGGCATCGCCGGGGTCGGCCAGGCCAAGGCGGCGCTGGCGCACCTGAAGGCGGTGGCCGCGCAGCAGTCCAAGGGCGGCCGGCCGTTGAGCGAGGACCCGCGCTTCGCCGCGCGCGTGGCAGAGGTCGAGATCGACCTGATGGCGCTGGAGATAACCGTGCTGCGCACCCTCGCTGCCGCCCAGGCCGGCAGCGCGCCGGGGGCCGAAAGCTCCCTGCTGAAGATCAAGGGCACGGTGATCCGCCAGGCCATCGCCGACCTGCAGCGCCGCGCCGTCGGCCCCTACGCCCTGCCGTTCCTCAGCGAGTTGCTGGACGCCGAGACCAACCAGGCGCCGGTCGGCCCGGCCGAGGCGGCGCCGGCCGCCGCGCAGTATTTCAACCGCCGCAAGCTGTCGATCTACGGCGGCTCCAACGAGATCCAGAAGAACATCGTCGCCAAGGCAATCCTCGGCCTGTGAGCGCGCAGCGGGAGAGGTAAGGGACAATGCATTTCACGCTGAGCGAGGAGCAGTCGCTGCTCCGCGACACCGTCGCCCGGCTGGTGCGCGAGCGTTTCGCCTTCGACGCGCGGCTGAAGACCCTGGAGAGCGATGCCGGCTTCGATCCCGCCGTTTGGGCCGAGTTCGCCGCGCTGGGGCTGCTGGGCGTGCCCTTCGCCGAGGCCTCGGGCGGCTTCGGCGGCGGCGGCGTGGAGCTGCTGCTCGTCGCCCAGGAGCTGGGCCGCGGCCTGCTGCTGGAGCCCTATCTGGCCAGCGTGGTGCTGGCCGGCGGCCTGGTCGAGGCGCTGGGCAGCGACGCGCAGAAGGCGGCTGAGCTGGCGCCGATGATCGCCGGCCAGCGCCTGCTGGCCTTCGCCCACGGCGAGCCCGACTCCCGCTACGAGCTGGCGCGGGTGACCGCCGCGGCGCAGCGCGTCGACGAGGGCTGGCGCCTGGACGGGTGCAAGGCGGTGGTGCTGCACGGCGACGCCGCCGACACCCTGGTGGTCTCGGCGCGCACCGAAGGCGCGGCCGACTCGAAGGCCGGCATCAGCCTGTTCCTGGTGCCGCGCAGCGCCGACGGCGTCGCCGTTCGCGGCTATCCGACGGTCGACGGGCTGCGCGCCGCGGAGGTCGAGCTGGACGGCGCGGTGGTGGCGAACGACGCGCTGCTGGGACGCGAGGGCGGGGCCTTCCCGGCGATCGAGGCGACGGTCGGCCGCGGCCTCGTCACGCTCTGCGGCGAGGCGGTCGGCGCGATGGAGACCTGCTGCGACCTCACCCTCGACTACCTCAAGCAGCGCAAGCAGTTCGGCGTGGCCCTCGGCAGCTTCCAGGTGCTGCAGCACCGCCTGGTGGACCTGCGCGGCGAGCTGGAGCAGGCGCGCTCCATCGCCCTTCTGGCGGCCGGCCGGCTCGACGCCGAGCGGAGCCAGCGCGAGCGCAGCCTGGCCGCCGCCAAGAACCTGATCGGCCGCGCCGGGCGCCGGATCGCCGAGGAGTCGATCCAGCTCCACGGCGGGATCGGCATGACCTGGGAATACGTCGTCGGCCACTTCGCCAAGCGGCTGGTGATGATCGACCACCTGCTGGGGGACGAGGATCATCACCTGGAGCGATTCGTCGCCCTGGGACGCGCGCGCGCGGCGGCGGTGCCCGGGGATTTGTCGGGGGGCGGGTAAAGCGGCTATCGTCGCGCCACTCCCGACGCGCGCGCACCCGCCTCGCCGCGAGGCGCGCGGTGACCTGCCAGACCCGGAGAGATCGCCATGAGCGAGGCCAAGCGCATCGTCCTGACCGCCTATCCCGACGGCATGCCCGGCGAGGAGCACCTGCGCCTGGAGCCGATGGAGATCCCCTCGCCGGGCGCGGGGCAGGTGCTGCTGCGCATCATCTACCTGTCGCTCGACCCCTACATGCGCGGCCGCATGAGCGCGGCCAAGTCCTACGCCGCGCCGGTCAAGCCCGGCGAGACCATGGTCGGCGGCACGGTCTGCGAGGTGATGGAAAGCCGACTCGAGGGCTATGCCCCCGGCGACATCGTGCTGGCCACGGCCGGCTGGCAGACCCACGCCCTGTCCGACGGCACCGGGCTGCGCAAGCTCGACCCGGCCGCCGCGCCGATCACCACGGCGCTGGGCGTCATGGGCATGCCGGGGCTGACCGCCTATGTCGGCCTGCTCGAGCACGGCAAGCCGCAGGCCGGCGAGACGGTGGTTGTCTCCGCCGCCTCCGGCGCGGTCGGGCAGGTGGTCGGCCAGATCGCCAAGCTGCAGGGCTGCCGCGTGGTCGGCGTCGCCGGCGCGGCGGACAAGTGCGCCTACGTGGTCGAGGAGCTGGGCTTCGACACCGCCGTCAACTACCGCGAGCCGGACTTTGCCGAGCGGCTGGCCGCGGCCTGTCCCGACGGGGTCGACATCTACTTCGAGAACGTCGGCGGCGCGGTCTTCGACGCGGTGTTGCCGCTGATGAACGACTTCGGCCGCATCCCGGTGTGCGGACGCATCGCCCACTACAACGACGGCGGGGTCGGCGGCGGCAAGGCCGAGGGGCCGGACCGCCTGGTCCGCCTGATGGGCCTGGTGCTGGTGCGCCGCCTGACCCTGCGCGGCTTCATCGTGTTCGACCACGCCGAGCGCCAGCCCGATTTCCTGCGCGATATGGCCGGTTGGCTGGCCTCGGGCGCGGTGCGCTACCGCGAGGACATCGTCGAGGGGCTGGAGTCGGCGGTCGCGGCCTTCCAGGGCCTGCTGCAGGGCCGCAACCGCGGCAAGCTGCTGGTGCGCGTGGGGGAGGACCCGACGCGCGGCGCCGCGCGCTGATCGGGTGCTGATCGGGCGATGACACCGGGACGGCGCCGCGCCGTCACCCTCACCGTCATGCTCGGCACCCTGTCGGTGGTGGCCGAGGCGACGATCATCAACGTGGCGATCCCGGAGCTGACGGCCGTCTTCGCGCTGGCCCAGACCGAGGCGCAGTGGCTGGCAACCGGCTTCTTCGCGGCCATGACCGTGACCATGCTGATCAGCGGCTGGTGCGCCGAGCGCTTCGGCCTGCGCGCGACCTACGCGGCCAGTCTGGGCGCCTTCGTCCTGGCCTCGGCCGCCGGCGCGCTGGCGCCGGTCTACGAGCTGGTGGTGGCCGCGCGGGTGCTGCAGGGGGCCGCGGCCGGCATCGTCCAGCCGCTGGCGCTGGTCGTGCTGTTCAAGGTCTATCCGCCGGAGCGGCGCGGCGCCGCCATGGGGCTCTACGGCCTGGGCGTGATCCTGGGACCGGCCCTGGCACCGTCGCTCGGCGGACTGCTGGTCGACTCCTTCTCCTGGCGGGCGGTGTTCCTGGTCGCCGCGCCGCTGGGCCTGGCCACCCTGGCCCTGACGCTGGCGGTCCTGCGCCTCGACACCCGCGCCGAACGGCGGCGCCCCTTCGACCTGCCGGGCCTGTTGCTGCTCGCCCTCGGCCTGACCGCCTGCCTGTGGGGGCTGGCCAACGGGCGGCTGCTCGGCTGGGCCGACCCGCTGGTGCTGGCCGCGCTGCTCGGCGGGCCGCTGGCCGGCGCCGGCTTCGTCTGGCGCCAGCTCGCCCAGCCGGACCCGATGGTCGACCTGCGGGTGCAGCGCGTGCCGGGCTTCGCCGCCGCCTCCCTGCTGGCCTTCGTGGTCGGGGTGGGGCTCTACGGCACCACCTATCTGCTGCCGCTCTTCGTGCAGCAGGTGCAGGGCCTCAGCGCCACCGCAAGCGGCCTGCTGCTGATGCCGGCCGGCCTGGCCATGGCGGCGATCTTTCCGCTGTCCGGCCATCTCAGCGACCGGGTGCGCAGCGAGCGGCAGATCCTGGCCGGGGTGGCCCTGCTGGCGCTCTCCACCGCCGCGCTGGCCGGCATGGAGGCGACCTCCTCCTTCACCCAGCTCGCGGCCTGGACGCTGGTGGGCCGGCTGGGCCTGGGCCTGATGATGCCGCCGGTCAACGCCGGCGGCCTGCGCCTGCTGCCGCCGGAGCTGGTCGCCCAGGGCTCCGGCGCGATCAGCTTCGCGCGCCAGATCGGCGGCGCCTTCGGCGTCAACCTGCTGGCGGTGATCCTGGAGCTGCGCGCCGCCGACCACCGCGCGGCGCAGGCGGCGGCCGAGGGCCTGCCGCCGGGCGCCGGACTGCTGCCGGCGGCCGAGACCCTGGCGCTGGAGTTGGCCTTCCGCGACGCCTTCCTGGCGTTGACCGCGCTGACCCTGCTGGCGGTGCTGCCGGCTTGGCGCATGGGGCGGGCGGCGGCCCGGCGCGGCGCCGGCGGCGGGACGGAGGGCGGGCGCTCCGGGGCGGATGCCGCAATGCGGAAATAATTTCCGTATAAATTGACCGCCTCCGGCGGCTGTGCGAGCCTTCGGCAAAAGGCAGGGGCCGGGCGCCGGCGACGGGACCGACGGGTGCGGCGGACAGGCCCAGGACGACGGTCCCGCCGCCGCGGTGCGACGGACCGCCGGTCCGCAGGAGGGAGGCGCGCGCTGCATGTTCGATCGCCATTTGAAGGTCTGGCCGCCCCACGCCCCGCGCGACCTGCGCTTTCCGGAGCGCAGCCTGGCGGCGAACCTGGCGATGACCGCCGAACGCTTCGGCCAGCGGACCGCCACGCTGTTCTACGGCGCGCGGATGACCTACGCCGAGCTGAATGCCCGGGTCGAGGCGCTGGCCGGCTTTCTCCAGCAGCGCGCCGGGGTGCGGCGCGGCGACCGCGTGCTGCTGGCGATGCAGAACAGCCCGCAGTTCGTGATCGGCTACTATGCGGTGCTGCGCGCCGATGCCGTGGTGGTGCCGGTCAACCCGATGAACCGCACCGCCGAGCTGGAGTACCTGGTGGCCGACACCGGCGCGCGCGTCGCGCTGGTCGGGCAGGAACTGCTCGATCAGGTCGGGCCGCTGGTGAGCGCGACGGGTTTGGCCACGGTGGTCGCCGCGGCCTATGCCGAGGCGGCCGATCCGGCCTGCGACCTGGCGCTGCCGCAGGCGCTGGCCGCGCCCGCGCCGGCCGACTACGGCATGCCCGGGGTGGTGCGCTGGACCGACGCCCTGGCCGCCGGGCTGAGGCCGGAGGCGCCGCGGGCGCAGCCCGACGATCTGGCGGTGATCCCCTACAGCTCCGGCACCACCGGCCAGCCCAAGGGCTGCATGCACACCCACCGCACGGTGATGGCGACGCTGGTCGGCAGCGTCGTCTGGAACACCATGGACGCCGAGGGGATCAGCCTCGTCTCGCTGCCGCTGTTCCACGTCACCGGCATGCAGAGCTCGATGAACGGCCCGGTCTACGTCGGCGGCACGATGGTGATCATGGCGCGCTGGGACCGGCGCCTGGCGGCCGAGCTGATCCGGCGCCACCGCGTGACCCACTGGCGCAGCATCGCGACCATGGCGATCGACCTGGTCAACGACCCGGCGGCGGCGGACCACGACTTCTCCAGCCTGCGCATGCTCGGCGGCGGCGGCGCCGCCATGCCGGACGCCGTGGCCGATCGGCTGAAGCGCCTGACCGGTCTCGACTACATCGAGGGCTACGGCCTGTCGGAAACCATGGCCGCGACCCACATCAATCCGGTCCAGCGGCCGAAGCGCCAGTGCCTGGGAATTCCGGTCTTCGGGGTCGACTGCCGCGTGCTCGACCTCGACGACGGCCACGAGCTGGGCCCCGAGATGCCCGGCGAGATCGTGGTGGCCGGGCCGCAGGTCTTCACCGGCTACTGGAACAATCCCGAGGCCACGCGCGCCGCCTTCGTCGAGATCGACGGCAAGCCCTTCTTCCGCACCGGCGACATCGCCTACTACGACGCGCAGGGCTACTTCTTCATGGTCGACCGTGTGAAGCGGATGATCAACGCCTCCGGCTACAAGGTCTGGCCGACCGAGGTGGAGGCCCTGATGCACCGCCATCCGGCGATCTCGGAGGTCTGCGTCATCGCCACGCCGGACGGGCGCCGGGGCGAGAACGTCAAGGCCGTCGTGGTGCTGCGCGAGGAGGCGCGCGGCGAGGTCGACGCCGAGGCCGTCATCGCCTGGTGCCGCGCCACCATGTCCGCCTACAAGTGCCCGCGCGTGGTGGAGTTCGTCGAGGCGCTGCCGCGCTCGGCCACCGGCAAGCTGCAATGGAAGCAGTTGCAGGAGCGCGAGCGCGCGGGACGGGCCGGCGCCGCCTAGAACGATGCCCGACCTGAGGGACTCGCCTTGGCGAGCCCCTCAGGTCGCAGAGCATCGCTCGAAGCCTTTGGGTTCGGGCCTCTGGGTTCGGGCCTCTGGGTTCGGGCCTCTGGGTTCGGGCGGTTTTTGCCCGACCGGCGGACCCGCCAAAGTGGGGCCTCACGGTCGCAAACCGCCCTAGCCTGATCTGCGCCCGAGCGGACGCGCCTCGGCCGGTCCGCTCGGGCGCGAAGACTCACGCTCCTTCGATGATGCAGAGCAGGTGTCGTGGGATCGGCGGAGCCGCGGAAGCGGGGGGCAGACGATCGCCCCCTGCTCCAGGCGGGGCAAACGACGCAGCGGTATCGCCCGGCAAGCTGCTGCGCCCCGTCGTTGGCCGCGACGACGCGCGTCTCGTCGCCGCTGCGCCCTGACCCGGTGCGGCGTTTGTCGGGACGCGCGCGGCGTTGTAGGTAGGGGCCAAGGAAAAGATGCCGCGCGGACCGGTCCGCCGGCCGGAAGGGGTGAAGTCGTGAAGAAACGCCGCAACTATACGGGGCCGCAGGCGGCCGGCCTGAACACGGAGAAGACCTTCGAGGGCGACCGGCAGTTCGTCTCCGCGCTCTACCGGGGATTGCGGATTCTGCGCTGCTTCCACCCCTCGGACAGCGCCGGCCTGGGCAACCTGGAGCTGGCCCAGCGCAGCGGCCTGCCCAACTCCACCGTCTCGCGCCTGACCTACACGCTCAGCAAGCTGGGCTACCTGATCTATGACGAGGGCAGCGGGCGCTACCGCATGGGCGTGCCGGTGCTCAGCCTCGGCTATGCCTGCCTCGGCGGCATGCGGATCCGCGAGACGGCGCAGGTCTACATGCAGGAGCTGGCCGACAGGTCGGGCGGCGGCGTCCTGGTCGCGCTGGGCGGGCGCGATGCGCTGAGCATGACCTACATCGCCTGCGCCCGCTCGCAGGGGCTGGTCTCGCTGCAGCTCGACGTCGGCTCGCGCATCTCCCTGGCGCGCTCGGCCATGGGCCGCGCCTACCTGGCCGGCGCCGACGCGTCCGAGCGCGACCACCTGCTGGCGCAGATCCGCGAGCGCGCGGGGCCGGAGCGCTGGCCGCGCCTGGAGGCGGAGATCCACGACGCGATCGACCAGGTGCGCGAGAAGGGCTTCTACACCAACTTCGGCCAGTGGCAGCCGGACGTGCACGCCGTCGCCGTGCCCTACCGCGCCCCCCAGGGCGGCTCCCCGCTGCTCGCCTTCAACTGCGGCGGGCCGGCCTACCTGCTGCCCCGCGAGCGGCTGGAGGAGGACCTCGGCCCGCGCCTGGTCGAGCTGGTCGAACTGGTCTCGCGCAGCGGCGCCGGGCTCTGAGCCGCGCCGCCGGCGCGCCTATCCGAAGCCGTGGTTGGCGTTGAACAGCGGGTCGAGGGGGTTGAGCCGGGCCGAGATCAGCCGCGTCTCCGCCAGCACGGCCTGGGAGACCTGCTGCGCGCGCGCCGGCGTGAAGCGGCTGACCAGGGCGCAACTGCTGATCGCGGCCACCGGCTGGCCGTTGCTGTCGAAGATCGGCGCGCCGACGCCGGTGTATTCGGGGATCATGCAGCTTCCCGTGTCGCTGACGTAGCCGCGCGCGCGGATTTCGGCGAAGTCCGGCAGCGTCTCGACTCGCACGGCGAAGTTGCTCTCCAGATTGCCGCGGTTGCGCGAGAGCACCTCCTCGCGGTCGTCGTCCTCCAGGAAGGCCAGCACCGCCAGCCCGGCCTGGCCGACGCCCAGCGGCACCCGGCCGCCGATGCCGCGGGTGTAGCTGCGCACCGGGTAGCGGCCGTCGCGGATGTCGATGCAGACGTTCTCGTAGCCGTCGCGCACGAAGAGGAAGAAGGTGTCGCTGTACTCGGCTGCCAGTCGCATCAGGCAGGGGCGGGCGATCTCGCGCAGGCCCTCGTGGCTGCCGGCCATGGCGCCGAGGCTGAGCAGTTGCAGTCCCAGGTGATAGGTCTTGCCGTCGGCGCCCTGGCGCAGGAAGCCGTGGCGGCGCAGGTTGTCGACCAGGCGGTAGGCCGTGGCGCGGTTGAGCGCCGAGCGCTCGACCAGATCGCGCAGACGGCAGCCCTCGCGGCCGCTCTCGGCGACGATCGCCAGCAGTCGCGCGATGCGGTCGACCACCTGGGTCGAGCCGTAGCCGCTCTGTCCTGCCGCCATGCGCCGTGCCGCCCTCTACCGAGACCGCGCCAGAGCCAGGAAATCCGGCTCGCGCACGCCATCTTTCCAAGCGATCAGGCGGTCGCGCAAGCGCCAGGCCGCCATCAGCGGTTCGCCCAGAAGGTCGAGCGCGCGCCGGCCCGCCTCGAAGCGCTCGAGCGGCACGGCCAGTTCGTCCGGCGGCGCGCCGCCGAGCAGCGCGGCCAGCTCGCCGGCCAGGGCGGTGGCGGTCGGCACCCCGCGCCCCGAGTAGCCGAGGCAGGCGAAGAGGTCCGCCTCGAGGGCGAAGACCCGCGGGAAGGTGCGCCGCTGCACGTCCAGCTTGCCGGGCCAGAGGTGGGGCCAGTCGACGCGCCCGACCTCGGGAAACAGCCAGGCCGTGCGCTCGGCCACGTAGGCGCGGGTCAGCGCCGGGTCGCGGCCCAGGCGCGGGCTGCGGTAGACCGTGGTGACCAGCCGGTTGTCGGCTGTCCACTTGTAGATGAAGGGGTCCTTGCGGGTGTCGGTGAAGGTCTGGTCGCCGGCCAGCACCTGCGCGCGCAGGCCCCCCGGCAAGGGGGCGCTGGCCAGGCCGACGATGTGCACCTGGGAGACCGCCTGCTCCAGGCGGCGCCAGGGCCGGCCGTCGAGATAGGCGCCGGTCGCCAGCAGCACGCGCCGCGCGCGCAGGCGGCCGTGCGGCGTGTCGAGCTGCCAGCCCGGGCGCCCGTCGGGGCGGCGGGCCAGACCCCGCACCGGGCTGTCGACGTACAGCGCGGCGCCGGACCGCTGCGCCGCCGCGGCCAGCCCGCGGGCGAACTTCAGGGGATGCAGGTGGGCGCCGTCGTGCAGCAGCCAGCCGCCGTAGGGACGGGGCGAGCCGGCCAGGCGCTGCGCCGCCGCCGCATCGAGCAGCTCGCCCGACAGCCCCAGTGCGCGGTAGGTGCGGCACTTGACCTCCAGCTCCGCCATGCGGCTCGGCGCGTGGGCGGCGCGCAGGTAGCCCCGCTGCACGAAGTCGCAGTCGATGCCGTGGCGCGCGATCAGCGCGGCGACCCGCGCGGCCGCGCCGGTCTGCAGCGCGACGATGCGCGGCCCGAAGGTGGGCCCGAAGGCGCGGCGGATCTGGTCCGGCGAGGCGAGGTGGAAGGTCGGGGTACAGTGACCGGCGTTGCGGCCCGAGCCGCCGTGGCCGATCTCGCGCGCCTCCAGCAGCGCCACCGCGTGGCCGCGCTCGGCCAGCAGCAGCGCGGTCACCAGCCCGGTATAGCCGCCGCCGACCACGGCGATCTCCGCCTCCGCCTCGCCGCTCAGGCGCGGCAGTGCCGGCGGCGGCGGGGCCGAGGCCGCCCAGTAGCAGCTCTCGGGCGCGCGGTCCTCGGGCGCGCGGTTCTCGGGCGCGCGGTTCTCGGGCGCGCGGTTCTCGGGCACGCGGTTCTCTGGGCTCGGGTCTCGGACAGGGTCGTGATCGGCCATGGCGCGCCCTACTGGCTGTGCAGGTGGCAGGCCACCCGGCGGCCCGGCGCCGCCTCGCTCAGGCTCGGGTAGACCTCCTTGCAGATCGGCATGACGTGCGGGCAGCGCGGGTGGAAGTGGCAGCCGCGCGGCGGGTCGAGCGGCGAGGGCGGCTCGCCCTTGACCTGGACCAGGCGGCGCGCCTTGCGCGGGTCGGGCACCGGCGAGGTCTCGCGCAGGATTCGGGTGTAGGGGTGCAGCGGCGCGTCGAGCAGCTCGGCGGTCGGTCCGGTCTCGACCAGCCGGCCCAGGTACATCACCGCCGAGCGGGCGCAGAAGTAGCGCACCACGCCCAGGTCGTGGCTGATGAACAGGAAGCTCAGGCTGTGCTCGGCCTGCAGGCGCTGCAGCAGCAGCAGGATCTGCGCCTGGACCGAGACGTCCAGGGCGGAGACCGCCTCGTCGGCGACGATCATCTCCGGGTGCAGTGCCAGGGCGCGGGCGATGCCGATGCGCTGGCGCTGGCCGCCGGAGAACTCGTGCGGAAACTTCAAGGCGGCGTCGCGCGGCAGGCCGACGTCCTCCAGCAGGCCGGCGACCCGGTCGCGCGCCTCGGCCCGGCCGGCCAGGCCATGCACGCGGATCGGCTCGGCCAGCGCGGCGCCGATCGACAGGCGCGGGTTGAGCGAGGCGTAGGGGTCCTGGAAGACGATCTGCATGCGCCGGCGCATGCGCCGCAGCGCGCCGCCGGTGAGGCCGCGGAAGTCCGCGCCGTCGAAGCGGATCTCGCCGCCGTCCGGCTCGGTCAGGCGCAGCACCAGGCGGCCGGTGGTGGACTTGCCGCAGCCGGACTCGCCGACCAGGCCGAAAGCCTCGCCGCGGTTCAACTCGAAGGACACCTGGTCGACGGCGTGCAGGAAGGTCTTCGGCCGGCCGAGAAGCTGAGCGCCGACCGGAAAGGCCTTCGCCAGTCCCTTGACCTGGAGCAGCGGGGTCATTGCGGGCCTCCTGCCGGGGGATCGGGGTGGTGCAGCCAGCAGCGCACCTGGTGCTCGTCGCCCTGCGGCTCGCCGCGATCGGAGAGCGGCACGGCCGGCGGCGCCGCGCGCTCGCACAGCGGCGCCCGGTGCGGGCAGCGCGCGGCGAAGCGGCAGGCGGCGGGGAAGTCCGCGATCGAGGGCACCTGGCCGGGAATCGCCTCCAACGAGTCCAGGCGGTCCTCGACGCTGGGGATCGAGGCCAGCAGGGCGCGGGTGTAGGGGTGCTTCGGATCGTCGAACAGCCTGTCGACCGGGGCCAGTTCGACGATCTCGCCGGCGTACATCACCGCCACCCGGTCGGCGACCGCCGCCACCACGCCCAGGCTGTGGGTGATGAAGACCATCGCCAGGCCGTAGTCCGCGCGCAGCTCGCGGAGCTGGGCGAGCACCTGGGCCTGGATGGTCACGTCCAGCGCCGTGGTCGGCTCGTCGGCCAGCAGCACCTGGGGCCGGCAGGCCATCGCCATGGCGATCATCACCCGCTGGCGCATGCCGCCGGAGAACTGGTGCGGGTAGTCGCGGTAGCGCCGGCGCGCGGCGGGAATATGCACCTGCTCGAACAGCGCGACGGCACGCTCCTTCGCCGCCTCGGGGGCGATGTCCTCATGGGTCAGCAGCATCTCGGCCACCTGGTCGCCGACCCGGTGCACCGGGTTCAGCGCGGTCATCGGCTCCTGGAAGATCATCGCGATCTCCTTGCCGCGCAGCGGCTCCAGCGCGCTCTCGCTCAGGCCGACCAGCTCGCGCCCGAGGTAGCGCACGCTGCCGCTGACGCGGCCGACCGGCTCGCGGATCAGCCCCATCAGCGACTGGCAGGTGATGCTCTTGCCGCAGCCGGACTCGCCCACCAGGGCCAGGGTCTCGTTGCGGCGCAGGTCGAAGGAGACGCCGCGGGTCGCCGCGCGCCAGGCGCCGCCGATGCGGAAGCTGACCTCCAGGTCGCGCACCTGCAGGACCGTCTCCGCCGCGGCGTCGCCCGGGTGCGGGGCCGGCGGGCCGCTGCTGCCGATCTCGGAGCGCTCGCTCATTTGTTCATCTCGCTCCTCAGCTTCGGGTCCACCGCGTCGCGCAGGCCGTCGCCCAGCATGTTCAGCGAAAAGACCAGGATGAGGATCGCCAGGCTGGGAAACAGCGCCAGCCAGGGGCTGTCGAGAATGTTCTCGAAGCCCTCGCGGATCATGCCGCCCCAGGTCGGGGTCGGCGGCTTGACCCCCAGGCCGATGAAGGCCAGCGAGGCCTCGACGCGGATCGCGGTGGCCAGCCAGAGCGAGCCCATGACCATCACCTCCGGCAGGATGTTGGGCAGGATGTGGCGGCCCATGATGCGCGGGCCGCCGTAGCCGAGCGCCCGGCAGGCGGTGATGTACTCGCGGTTCTTCAGCGCCAGGGTCGGCGCGCGGGCGATGCGGATGAACTGCGGCACCGTGGTCAACGCGATGGCGAAAACCAGGTTCATCAGCGTCGGGCCCAGCATCGCCACGATCATCAGCCCCAGAATCAGCGAGGGGAAGGCGAGCAGGATGTCGGTCGCCTGGGAGATCACCTGGTCGACGCGCCGGCCGAGATAGCCGGCGGCGATGCCGAGCGCGGTGCCGAGCACCATGGCCAGCGCGACCGAGAGCAGGCCGATGACCAGCGAGATGCGCGCGCCGTAGAGGATGCGCGAGAGAATGTCGCGGCCGAAGTGGTCGGTCCCCAGCCAGTGCGCGGCCGAGGGCCCTTCGAGGATGGCCAGGATGTCCTGCTCCAGCGGGTCGTGCGGGGCGATCAGCGGCGCCAGCAGGGCCAGCAGCACCACCAGCGCGAAGACCACCAGGCCGACCCAGGAGGTCCAGTTGGCGCTGAAGACCCTGGCGAGGCTACGCAGGCTGCGCGCCAGCGGCGAGGGGGCCGGCGCCGCGTCGTGACGAGCGGTCATGGTCATTCGTACTTCACCCGGGGATCGATCAGGCCGTAGGCGAGGTCGGTGAGGATGTTGGTGCCCACGATCAGGGCGGTGTAGAGCACCATCAGCCCCTGCAGCATGGGGTAGTCGCGCTGCGCCAGCGCCCCGACGATCAGCTTGCCCAGCCCCGGGCGGTTGAAGACGATCTCGGTCAGCACCGAGTTGCCGATCAGGATGCCCAGGTAGAGGCCGACCACGGTGACCACGGGGATGACGGCGTTCTGCAGCGCGTGGCGGCGGATGATGCGCCGCCGCGCCACGCCCTTGGCGCGGGCGGTGCGGATGAAGTCCTCGCCCAGCACCTCCAGCATCGACGAGCGGGTGACCCGCGTGATGTAGGCGGCCATCAGGATGCCGAGGTTGACGGTCGGCAGCACCAGGCTGCGCAGGTGGTCGCCGGGCTCGTCGAACTTGGCGTCGCCGATCACCGGGAAGAGGTCGAGCTGGATGGCGAAGACCAGCAGCAGGATCACCGCCGAGACGAAGGCGGGGAAGGACAGCCCCAGCAGCGAGCCGATGCGGGTCAGGTAGTCGGGGATGCGGTTGCGGTTGACCGCCGCCCAGACCCCCAGGGGGATGCCGATCACCGAGCCGAAGACCAGCGAGGCCAGGGTCAGCTCCAGCGTGTAGGGCAGCACCGCACCGATCGCCTCGGCCACCGGCTTGCCGCTGGCCAGCGACTGGCCCAGGTCGCCCTGCAGGATCTGGCCCAGGAAGTCGAAATACTGGACGTAGATCGGGCGGTCGAGGCCGAGGCGCTCATGCAGTGCGGCGATGGCTTCGGCGCTGGCCTGGTCGCCCAGGATGAGCTGCGCGGGATCGCCCGGGATGATGCGGGTGATCACGAAGACGAGCGTCAGCACCGCGAAGAGCGTGGGGATCGCGAACAGCAGCTTGTTGACGACATAGCGGCCCATCGGCGGCTCCGAGGCGAGAGGCGTTGCGGTGGGGCGGCGAATGCGGCGCAGCCCCGGCGGCCGGGGACCGCCGGGACCGGGCCGGGAATTCGCGCTACTGGGTGATGTCGCTCTCCGGCGTGATCACCGGTCCGAGCGAGAGCGAGCCCTCCAGCTCGTAGCCGAGCTCGACCCTGTCGCTGATCGCCCAGACCTGCAGCGCCTCGTAGATCGGGATGCCGCAGACATCCTGCACCACCTTGCGCTGGGCCTCGGCCCAAAGGGCGTTGCGCCGCTCGGGATCGACCTCGCTGCTGGCGGCGCGGATCTGCGCGTCGGCAACCGAGCAGTGGGAGAAGTTGGTGACCGCCTTCTGCGTGCCGACGATGCTGCGCGAGTCGTAGAACTGGTTGAGGTAGACGTCGGCCACCGGGAAGCGGGCGGCGGCGTACATCACCATCTGGCTGAGGTCCTGGCGGATCATGCTGTGCCAGGTGGCGTGGTCGACGATCTGCAGGTCGAGGGTGATGCCGGCCTTCTGGAGCTGGCCCTGCACGACCTCCATGGTCTGGCGCATCACCGGCAGCGAGGTCTGCAGCACCTCCAGGGTGATGCCGTCGGGGTAGCCGGCCTCGGCCAGCAGCGCCTTGGCCTTGTCCGGGTCGTAGGGGTACAGCCCGACCTCGTCGCTGTGCCCCAGGTAGCCGATCGGCACCACCGAGGCGGCGAGGTTCACCACCGCTTCGCCGCGGTACTTGGCGATGGCCGAGCGCGGAATGGCATGGGCGATGGCCTGGCGCACCTTGGGATCGTCGAGCGGCGCGGTCGACTGGTTCAGGTGCAGGGTGTAGAGTTCGCCCGGCCGGAAGGCGACGACGCGTGCGCCCTCGACCTCGCTCATGCGCTCGTACCAGCGCTTGTCGGCGGCGCCGAAGGTGATGTCCAGCTCGCCGTTGCGGAAGGCCAGGTCGCGGCTCGCGACCGAGGGGATGATCCGGTACTCGATGCGGTCGATCTTCGGCTTGCCGCGGTAGTAGTCGGGATTGGCGACCAGCACGACCGAGTCCTGCGGCGTGTAGGACTCGAACATGAAGGGGCCGGTGCCGACGGGGGTGCGCCCGAAGTCGTCGCCCGCGGCCTCGGCCGCCGCCTTGCAGACGATGTTACCGCCCTGGTAGTTGACCAGCAGGCCGAGCACCGTGGGGATGGGCTCGCTGAGCTGGATCTCCACCGTGTAGGGGTCGACGGCGGTGATCGCCTCGAAGGCGGCGTAGTCGCCGGCGAAGTTGGAGCGCTCGCGGTCGGCGGCCCGCTCCAGGGAGTAGACCACGTCCTCGGCCGTCAGCTCGCCGTAGTCGCCGTGGCACTGCACGCCCTCGCGCAGGGTGAAGGTCCAGGTCAGCCCGTCGTCGGAGGTCTCCCAGCTCGTCGCCAGGTCGGGCTCGATGTGGCTGGGGTCGGCGCGGCCCGGCTCGATCCGCACCAGGCCGTTGAACATCCAGCCGAACAGCGCCTTTTCCGGGGTGCCCGAGGAGATGTGCGGGTCCAGGCTGCCGACGTCGTTGGCGCCCATGCCGACGCGCAGCACGGTCTCGGCCGCGGCCGCGTGGCCGCCGAGGGCCAGGGCCGCGGCCAGCCCGGCGGCGCCGGCCGTCGTGGTGATCCAGCTCTTGCGCATGTTCTTGTCTAACCTCCCTGTGCTGTTGGTTGAGACGCGCCGGGCGGCGGCGCGGCGCCGTCCGGCAGCAGGCGGTCGATCGCCAGCCCGGCGATGTCCGTGGGCGTGTGTCCGTCGACCACCAGTTCGCTGAGCACGGCGCCCACCGCCGGCCCGAGCTGAAAGCCGTGCCCCGAGAAGCCGAAGGCATGGAACAGGTTCGGCGTCGTCCGGCTCGGCCCCACGACGGGGATCTGGTCGGGCATCACGCCCTCGAGTCCGGTCCAGGACCGCAGCACGCGGACCTGGCGCAGCAACGGCATGAGGTCGAGCAGGGCGCGCGCCGCGCTGCGGCTGCTCTCGGCCAGCGGCCGCGCCTTGATCGCGTCGCGGTCGGCCCAGCCGCGCCCGCCGCCGAAGATGATGCTGCCCTGGGCGATCTGGCGCAGGTAGACGTCGCCGCCGCAGATCCCGAAGTTGACCCGGATGCGGTGGCCGACCGGCTCGGTCACCAGCATGTTCGGGGCCATCACGCCCTCGTCGACCGGCTCGCCGAACTGGGCGGCGATCTCCGCGCCCCAGGCGCCGGCGGTGTTGACCAGGGCGCCCGCGCGGGTGCTGCGGCCGTCGGCCAGCTCGATCCGGAAGCCGGCGTCTTCGCCCTGGCCGGCCCGCTCGGCCCGCGCGACCGCGCAGTGCTCGCGCAGGTCGGCGCCGGCGGCCTCGGCGGCGCGCGCGAAGTAGGGCGCTACCAGGCGCGGGTTGGCCTGGCCGTCGCTCGGGCAGAGCGAGCCGCCGTAGACCGCCTGGCCCAGGTAGTCGTAGCGCGCGCGCAGCGCGTTGCCGGACAGCAGCTCCGTGGCGATGCCGCGCGCACCCGCCATCGCGGCCCAGGCTTCCAGCTCCGCCATCTCGGCCTCGGTGCGCGCGAGCTTGAGGTGGCCGGTGGCCTCGAACTCGCAGGCGTGCCCGACCAGCTCGGGCAGGGAGTCCCAGAGCGCGCGGGCGCGGCTCGACAGGGCGATCTCGGCCGGGTGGCGGCCCTGCTGGCGGACGCCGCCGTAGTTCACGCCGCTGGCCTGGCTGCCGCAGAGCCGCCGCTCGAACAGCAGCACGGAAAGGCCGCGCCGGCGCAGATGCAGCGCCGCCGAGCAGCCGGCGGTGCCGCCGCCGATGATCGCGACGTCGACCCGGGCGGGCAGGGGGCGGGCCTCCGCGTCAATCATCGCGCGGCTCCGGCAGGGCGCTGGCCAGATCCTCGACCGGCACCGGCTTGACCGGCGCCTGGCCGCGCAGCCGGCCGGCCGCCTCCAGCGTGCAGCCGCGCGCGGCGGCGGTGACGATCTGGGCGTTGAGCCCGCACACGCGGCCCTGGCAGCGGCCCATGCCGACCCGCGAGAAGGCCTTGGCGCGATTGACCTCCTCGGCGCCCGGGTGGGCCACGGCGGCGCGGATCTGACCGGCGGTGACGCCCTCGCAGCGGCAGATCACCAGCTCGTCCGGCGCCGCGGCCACCTGCTCGACCGGCAGGGGATACATGGCGTCGAGCGTGCGGCGGACCCGGCGCAGCCGCCGAAGCCGGCGCCGGTCGCTCCCGCCGGCCCCGGCCCCGGCCCCGGCCCCGGCCCCGACCCCGTCCCCGTCCCCGGCCCCGGGCGCCCGGCCGAGGTCGGCGAGCAGGGCCTCGGCCGCCAGGCGCCCCTCGAGCTCGGCTGCGTCGGCGCCGCCGATGCCGGCGCCGTCGCCGGCCAGGTAGACGCCGGGCATGGGGGTGCGCCCGGCCGCGTCGCGCCGGGGCGTCCACTGCTGCTGGTCGCGGCGGTAGGCGAAGGGCAGGTCCAGCAGGTCGGCCAGCGCGATCTCGGAGCGCAGGCCGTGGCCCAGCGCGACGGCGTCGCAGGCCAGCTCCAGGCGCTGGCCGCCGTGGCGGAAGGACAGGCCCGCGACCTCCCGCTCGCCGAGAACCTCGGGCGCCGTGATCCCGCGGTAGACCGGCACGCCGCGGCGCTTCAGCTCGCTCACGAAGGCGAGGCCGCGGCGCAGGAAATCCGGCGCGCCGAGCAGGCCGACGCCTTTGGCGAGCTGCCGGCCGAAGCCGGTGGTGTCCAGCACCGCGGCGATGTCCGCGCCGGCCCGGGCATATTGCACCGCCACCCAGTAGAGCAGCGGGCCGGTGCCGACGAAGCCGGTGCGCCGGCCGATCAGGCAGCCCTGGGTCTTCAGCAGGCTCTGGGCGCCGCCCAGGGTGAACACGCCCGGCAGGGTCCAGCCGGGCAGCGGCATCACCCGGTCCATGGCGCCGGTGGCGAGGATCAGGTGGCTCCAGTCCAGCGCGCCGGTGCCGCCGGCCGCCAGGTCCTGCAGGTGCAGCCGGCCGGGCACGGCGTCCCACACCAGGGTCTTCGCGCGGTAGTCGATCCGACCGCGCAGCGCGGCGAAGCGGGCGTGCAAGGCCGCCGCCTTGCCCGCCTCGCTGCCGTAGAGCGTCGCGCCGTCGGCGGCGTGGTGGGGGGCGGGCTGCTTGTAGATCTGGCCGCCGGCGGCCTGGCCCTCGTCGATCACGCTGGGGCGGAGGCCGGCGGCGACCAGGCGTTCGGCGGCGCGCACGCCGGCCGGCCCGGCGCCGACGATGACGATACGCGGCGCGTGTGTCCCGGCGGTCTCAGGCATCGGGCCAGCCATCGGCATCGGGCCAGCCATCGGCATCGGGCCAGCCGTCGGCGTCGGTGCGCACGCTCATGCCGGCTTCCAGCGGTGTCTGGCAGGCGCGCAGTCGGCGGCCGTCGTCGAGCTGCACGTAGCAGTCCTGGCAGGCGCCCATCAGGCAGAAGCCGGCGCGATGGCCGCCGCCGAACTCGGCCCGGCGCAGCACCCGGCCGTTGAGCAGAATGGCGGTCAGCAGGCTGTCGCCGGCCGCGCCCTCTACCGCGCGCCCGTCGAGCCGGAAGCGCAGACGCGGCCCCTCGGGCGCGCGCACGCGGACCAGGCGGCCGCTCACAGCATGTCCTCCAGGCGGCAGTTGACCAGCAGCTCGGCGACGCTCGCGCTGTTCGGCAGGGCGAGCAGGTAGGCGACGCTGCGGCCCAGGTCTTCCGGGTCGATCATCGCCTCGCGGTCGATCTTGGTGACCTCGGCCGTCAGGTCGGTGCGCACGAAGCTGGGGCAGAGCGCGGTGGCGCGCAGCCCGTCGTCCCAGCCCAACCGGCGGGTGCCGTGAGTCAGCGCCATCAGTGCGAACTTGCTCATGGCGTAGCCGACGTTGTCGTTCTTCACCCGCTTGCCGGAGAGCGAGGAGACGTTGATCACCCGGCCGCGGCCGCTGGCGCGCAGATGGGGCAGGCAGAGGCGGGTGAGGCGCAGCGGTGCCTTGACGTTGACCGCGAAGAGGCGGTCGAGCACCGCCTCGTCCTCGTCCTCGATGGCGAAGGGCTCGGCGATGCCGGCGTTGTTGACCAGCGCGTCGATGCCGCCCCAGGTCGCGACGGTGCGCTCCACCCAGGCGCGCTGGCTGTCGGGGTCTTGCGCGTCGTAGCGGCAGACCAGGAGGCGCGGATGCTCGCCCAGGCGGCTCTGCGTGGCCGCGGTGTCGCGCGCGCCGGCGCTGACGCGGTAACCTTCGGCCAGCAGCGTCTCGGCGACGGACAGGCCGATCCCGCGGCTGGCGCCGCTGACGAGAACGATGCGCGCGTCCGGGGTCATTGCTCCCTCCAGCCCTGAAACGACGCGGCTAGGTCAGAGCGATGTCTCCAAAGCGTCAACGCGGGATCGGAAAAAATCACACTATACGAGATGCGATTCGTCATTTTCGCATAAAGCGATACAAGAGCGGCGTGCGCGCGGCTCCCCCGCCGGTTGTTCGCGCCTCACGGGCGGGGCGGTGCCGCCCATGCCTGCGGCCCGGTCATGACTCGGATCGGGGCGCCGCCTATACTTCGTCGGCGTCGGCGGCGCGGCCGTCGCGCGGGGGCTGAAGAGCGGCAGGTGGAGTGATGGAGTCATCGCGTGTGCCGGGAGTCGGCGGAACCGAGCCGGAGGCGGCTGACGAGGGGAGGGGGGCGGCCAGGCGGCCCGGCACCGTCCAGGCGGTGACGCGGGCCTCGCGCCTGCTCAAGGTGCTGGCCGCCGCGCCGGCGGAAGGCGCGCGGCTGCGCGATGTCGCCGCCGCCGCGGAGCTGGATCGCGGCACGACCCATCGTCTGCTGCTGACGCTCTGCGACGAGGGCTTCGTGGAACAGGACCGGGTGGCGAAGACCTACCGCCTGGGCCTGGACTTCTTCGCCTTGGCCTCGGCCGCGTCGAACCGCTACGACGTGCAGGAGGTGGCGCGCCAGTCCTTGCAGCGTCTGGCCGAGGCGACCGGCGACACGGCCTTCTTCTGCCTGCGCGGCGGCAACGACTATGTCTGCGTCGACGTCAAGACCGGCCGCTATCCGATCAAGACACTGCCCTACGATATCGGCGCGCGCGTGCCGCTGGGCGTCGGCGCCACCGGCGTGGCGATCCTGGCGGACCTGTCGGCGGCCGAGGTGCAGGACATTCTCGATGCCAACGCGCCGCGCTTCCACCGCTTCACGGAAGGCGAGGCGCGGGCGGCCGTGGAGGCGGCGCTCGCCGACTGCCGCCGCCTCGGCTACGCCGTCTATCGCCATCGGCAGGCGCCGGGGCAGGAGCCGGGGCAGGGGCAGGGGATCACCTCGCTGGCCCGGTCGATCTGCGACCGGCGCGGCCGGCCGGTCACGGCTCTGGCGCTCTCGGCGATCAGCGAACGCATGGACGAGGCGCGCATCCGCGAGCTGGCCGAGGTGCTGCGCGAGGCGGCGGCGGAGATCTACGCAGCCATGATGCGGCGCCCGGAGGCGCTGCGCCATCGCAGCCGCTGGGAGGAGTCCGGAGACCAGAATTTTGTATCGTGAAACAAAATGAAGAATCATTGCGCGATGTGATCGAATTCTGTTGACGCTTTGCGGGTGTGCCGCCACCCTTCACGCGATTATGGCGAAGGGGGCGCGCGTGGGTGCAATCGACATTGTCGCGAATCTCTTTACCGAGGCGGAGGTTCGCGGCGGGCAGACGGGCATCGACGAGACCTTCAAGAGACAGGTGCGCATGCCCGAGGAGGTGCGCGACGGCGTCTCCATTCCCCGCTACAAGGAGAAGATGGCCCGCGCGGGCATCGACCGCTCGCTGCTGGTCGCGGTGCGGGCCGGCGACCTGAAGATCCGGGGCTCCTTCGAGATTTCCTACGAGCGGGTGGCCGAGGTCTGCGCCGCCGACCCGGAGCAGTTCTCGGGCCTGGCCGGGCTCGATCCCTTTCGCGGCATGCAGGGGCTGCGCGACCTGGAGACGGCGGTGACCGAACTCGGCTTCGTCGGCGCGCACTTCTATCCGCACTGGTTCGGCCTCGCGCCCGACGACGCCAAGTGGTACCCCTACTACGCGAAGTGCTGCGAGCTCGACGTGCCGGTGATGCTGCAGGTCGGGCACAATCTGGTCTACTCGCGCGAGCGGCGGCTGCCGAGCGTCGGACGGCCGATCTGTCTCGACCAGGTCGCCATCGACTTTCCCGAACTGAAGATCATCGGCATCCACATCGGCGTGCCCTGGACCGACGAGATGATCTCGATGGCCTGGAAGCACGAGAACGTCTTCATCGGCGTCGATGCCTACGCGCCGCGCCACTGGCCGCCGCAGCTCGTCCACTACCTGAACACCTACGGCGCCGCGAAGGTGCTGTTCGGCACCGACTGGCCGGTGATCGATCCGGAACGGGCGATGCGCGAGATCGGCGAGCTGGGGCTGCGCGCGGACTCGCGGCAGAAGCTGCTGCGCGACAACGCCCTGCGGGTCTTCCGCCTGCCGGAGAGCAAGCGGGTCAGCGATGCGGCCTGAGGCGCCTCCTCCCCGCGCCGCCGGCGTACCCGGCGCCGCGTCGGCCGGTCCCGGGGGCCGCCTGTGCGGCGGCCGGCGGCGCCGGACGGCGGCGACAGAGCGGCGGGGCTGAGCGCCATGAACGACTTTCCGATCCAGCGGCGAACGGTCTCGGTGGACGGAAGGGACGTTCATTTCCGCCTGGCCGGCCGGGGGCCGCTGGTCGCGCTGCTGCACGAGTCGCCGCGCTCCAGCGTGGCCCTGTTGCCGCTGCTCCGGATGCTGGCCGCGCGCTTCACCGTCCTGGCCTTCGACACGCCGGGCTACGGCCTGTCCGACCCGCTGCCGCTCGCGCAGCCGGAGGCGGAGGACTATGCCGACGCCCTGGCGGCGACCCTGGCGGCGCTGGGGGTCGCGCGCTGCGGCGTCTACGGCACCCACACCGGCGCGGTGGTGGCGCTGGCCTTCGCCCTGCGCTACCCGGAGCGCACCACGGCCCTGGCCCTCGACGGTCTGCCCTGCTTCACGCCGCAGGAGCGCCGCGAGGCGCTGGACCACTATCTACCGGCCTTCGAGCCGGCGTGGAGCGGGGCCCATCTGGCCTGGCTCTGGTCGCGGGTGCGCGATCAGTTCACCTACTTCCCCTGGTACGAGCGCCGGGCGGAGCGCCGGCTGAGCCGGGGCGGCGCCTCTCTGGCGCGCCACCAGGAGGTGGTGCTGGACATCCTGTCCGCCGGCTCCGGCTATCGCACCGCCTACGCGGCGGCCTTTCGCTTCGACAGCGCGGCGGCGCTGGCCGGGGCGGCGCGGCTGCCCTGTCCGGTGACCTGCCTGGCCCGGTCCGACGACCTGCTGTTCGGCCATCTCGACCGCATCGCCGCCACGGCGCCGGGGGTCGCGCTGCGGCGGCTCGACGGCGACCGCGCCGCCTGGGGCGCCGCCGTGGCCGAGGCGCTGGCGGTCTGCCGCGCGCCGGCGCCGGCGTTGCGCGGCGCGGGCGCGCGGCTGACGTTCGGCGGCTCCCTCATGGTGCGGCGACTGGGGGCGGGCCGCGGGCGGCCGCTGGTGCTCCTGCACGCGCATCCCTGGTCCTCGACCTCGGAGCTGGCCGCGGCCGAGCGGATGCTGGCGGCGCGCGGCGCATCGGGCGGGCCGGTTCTGCTGCCCGACCTGCCCGGCAGCGGCCAGTCGGCGCCGCTCGAGCCGCGGGACGCGACGCGCGCCGGCGATCTCGCGCACGCGCTGCTGACGGCGTTGGAGTGCGAGGAGTTCGATCTTGCCGGCCGCTTCACCGGCGCGGTGGTGGCGGCCGAGATGGCGCGGCAAGCGCCGCGCCGCGTCGCCACGCTGCGCCTGCTGAACCCGCCGCCGGGCGGCGCGGCGTTGCAGCGCCTGTGCGACGACTATCCCTGCGAGACGCGCCCGGCGTGGAGCGGCGGGCACCTGCTGGCGGCGTGGCACCGGGCCCGCGACGCGCGGCTCCACGCGCCCTGGTTCGACCGCCGTCCGGAGGCGCGCGGCGAGTCCGGCGAAGCGCCGGCGGTGGCTGAACTGGCGCGCGACGCCCTGGCGGTGCTGCAGCAGGCGCCGGGCGCCGCCGCGCTCTGCGGCGCGCTGCTGCGCGAAAGCCCCGGGCTGAACCGGGAGGTCGGGCGGCAGGGCCGGTCCCTCGACCGCCGGCCGACGGAGGCCGGGCCCTAGACGGCCGCGACCATAGACCGGCCAGGGCCGGAGCCGCGCGCGCCAAACGCAAGAACAGACAAGGGAGGCAGATCAACTCATGTCGGCGCAAAGTGGGAACGAAGAGAAGATCTATCGCTTGGGAGTCGACGTCGGCGGCACCTTCACCGACCTGCTGCTGATCGACGACCGCAGCGGCCGGAGCTACAGCGCCAAGGTGCCCTCGACGCCGGGCGACTCCTCGGTCGGCGTGCTCAACGGCATCCGCAAGATCTGCGAGGGCGTCGGCATCGACCCGAAGGCCATCTCCCAGGTCATGCACGGCACCACCGTGGCGACCAACACGGTGCTGACCTCCAGCGGCGCCAGGGTCGGCCTGGTCACCACCAAGGGCTATCGCCAGACCCTGCAGATCGCCCGCTCCTACGTGCCCGGCGGGCTCGGCGGCTGGGTGATCTGGAACAAGCGCGAGCTGCTGGCGCCGTTGGAGCTGACCGTCGAGGCCGAGGAGCGCGTCGGCGCCAGGGGCGAGGTGGTCACCCCGCTGGACGAGGCCGATCTGCGGCCGAAGCTGGAATACCTCAAGGCCGAGGGCATCGAGGCGCTGACCGTCTCGCTGTTCAACGCCTACGCCAACGGCGCCCACGAACGGCGCATTCGGGCTCTGGCCGAAGAGGTGATGCCGGAGGTGTCGGTGTCGATCTCCTCCGAGGTGATTCCCGAGATGTACGAGTACGAGCGCACCGAGACGACGGTGGTGAACTCCTACGTCCGGCCGGTGGTGCAGCGCTACATCGAGAGCCTGCACACGGAGCTGAGCGCCAGCATGGGCGAGGTCCGCCTGCACGTGCTGCGCTCCGACGGCGGCCTCTCCTCGGTCGACAACGCCAAGGCGGCGCCGGTGACGCTGCTGATGAGCGGCCCGGCCGGCGGCGTCGCCGGCGCGCGCTGGGTCGCCGAGCAGGCCGGCTACAGCAACCTGCTGACCTTCGACATGGGCGGTACCTCGACGGACGTGGCGCTGATCGAGGGCGGCGTGGCGCAGACCCGGCGCGAGACGCGGGTGGCCGACGTCACGGTGCGCGCCTCCTCCATCGACGTGCGCACCGTGGGCGCCGGCGGCGGCTCCATCGCCTACGTGCCGGAGCTGACCAAGGCGCTGCGCGTCGGCCCGCAGAGCGCCGGCGCCGAGCCCGGCCCGGCCGCCTACTGCAAGGGCGGCGAGGAGCCCACGGTGACCGACGCCAACGTGGTGCTCGGCTATCTGCCCGCCTCGGCCAAGCTGGGCGGCGACATGGTGATCGACCGCGCCAGGGCGGAGGCGGCCGTGGCCAAGGTGGCCGAGCCGCTGGGCCTGGACGTCAAGACGGCCGCCGAGGGCATCGTCAACATCGTCAACGAGAACATGTTCGGCGCCCTGCGGCTGGTCTCGGTCGAGCAGGGCCACGATCCCCGCGACTTCGCCCTGGTGGCCTTTGGCGGCGCCGGGCCGCTGCATGCCAACGCCCTCGGCCGGCTGATGGGCGCCTGGCCGGTGATCATCCCGCCGGCGCCCGGCGTACTCTGCGCCTACGGCGACGCCACCACGCGGCCGCGCAACGAGGCCTCGCAGACCATGGTCCGTCGCTTCGACGCCACCGACGACGCCAGCGTGCTCGAAGTGCTCGAGGGGCTGACGGCCGAGGCCGCGAAGGCGCTGGAGGCCGAGGGCATCCCCCGCGCCCAGCAGAGCGTCACCCTGCAGATCGACGTGCGCTACCACGGCCAGGGCATGGGCATTCCGGTCGACACCACGCTGGAGGCCTTCCGCGAGAGCGGTCTGGCCGGTCTGGCCGAGACCTTCGACCGCATGCACACCCAGCTCTTCACCTTCGCGCTGGAGCAGCCGCACGAGCTGGTCACCCTGCGCTCCATCGTGCAGGGGCCGGCGCCGCTGGTCACCGCCGCGGAGCTGGAGCGCGGCGGCGGCGACCCCGCCGACGCGGCGATCGAGCGGACCACGATCTTCGTCGACGGCGCAGACCGCGACGCCGTGATCTACGACCGCGCCCGGCTGCGCGCCGGCGACCGGATCGCGGGACCGGCGGTGATCGCGCAGATGGACACGACAACGGTGATCCTGCCCGGCCACAGCGGCCGGGTGGACGCCACCGGCTGCCTCATCATTACGCCGGCCGAGTGACCCAGGGGAGACGCAACGCCATGCCTGCAACCATCGTCCAGTCCGACGCGACTCCCTATGCCCAGGTCGCCGTCGATCCCATCACCCTCGACATCATCGAGAACGCCCTGCGCAACGCGCGCGGCGAGATGGACGCGGTGCTGTTCCGCACCGCCATGTCGCCCGGCATCCGCGAGCAGCACGACGCCTTCCCGATGATCGCCAACCATCGTGGCCAGATGGTGGTCGGCCAGTTCGGCTCCTTCATCTACGGCTTCATGCAGAGCTACGAGGGCACCATCGAGGACGGCGACGTCTTCATGACCAACGACCCCTATGCCTGCAACGGCGCGGTCAGCCACCTCAACGACTGGCTGGTGATGAAGCCGATTTACCGCGACGGCCGGCTGCTCGCCTGGGCGGCGATGTTCGGGCACATGTCCGACAACGGCGGCAAGGTGCCGGGCTCCCTGCCGACCGACGCGGCGCAGATCTTCGAGGAGGGCCTGCAGGTGCCGCCGGTCAAGATCCTGCGGCGCAACGAGCTGAATCAGGACGTCTTCGACATCATGCTGCGCAACTCGCGCATGCCCGACTGGAACCGCTCGGACTTCAACGCGCTGCTGGCCGCCCTGCGGCTGGCCGAGCGGCGGGTGCTGGAGATTGCCGAGCGCTTCGGCGTGGACACCTACGTCTCGGCCATGGACGAGATGCTGGAACGCAACAAGCGCGCCATGTCGGCGATCATCCAGATGATCATCCCCGAGAACAAGAAGGTCTACTTCGAGGACTACATCGACGACGACGGCCTGGGCATGGGGCCCTACAAGATCGCCTGCTCGCTCTGGCGCGAGGGCGACAAGGCCATCTTCGACTTCTCGGAGTCCGATCCCCAGTCGATCAGCTCGGTGAACTTCCTCCTCAACGAGGAGATGTTCAAGATGTTCCTGGGCGCCTTCACCATCAATCTCTTCGACCCGCAGATCCTGTTCAACGACGGCTTCTACGACCTGGTCGAGGTGCGGATCCGCGAGGGCACGATCCTCAAGCCGCGCCGGCCGGCGGCGCTGTCCTGCCGG
The DNA here is from genome assembly GCA_965233705.1 of Algihabitans sp. Lineage (GTDB taxonomy): Bacteria > Pseudomonadota > Alphaproteobacteria > Kiloniellales > DSM-21159 > Algihabitans. The sequence continues at coordinate 719,025 of CBDDTF010000003.1, forward strand.
ACCCATCTGCTGGGGCGCATCTTCGACATCATGAGCGGGCTGCTGGGGCAGGGGGCGCCGGACGCGCTCTGTGCCGCCGGTTTCTCCGACAGCCCGCATTTCATGTACTCGGGTCACGACCGCGCAGGCGAGTGGTACCAGCTCTACCAGATCGGCTTCGGCGGCATTCCCGGCCGTCCGGCCGGCGACGGGGCCGACGGCCACTCCCTCTGGCCGGCCTTCACCAACGTGCCCAACGAGTACCTGGAAGCCTACTTCCCGCTGCGCATCCCGATCTACGAGACGATCCCGGATTCCGGCGGCGCCGGCCTGCACCGTGGCGGCAACGGCGTGCACATGGTCTACGAGTTCCTCGAGGCCGGGCAGATCTCGGTGCACGACGACCGCTGGCTGACCTATCCCTGGGGCGTGAACGGCGGCCAGCCGGGCCTGCGCTCGACCAAGCTGCTGGAGCGGACCGACGGCACGCGCGAACTGCTGCCCTCCAAGTGCGATCGCATCCAGGTCGAGATCGGCGACCGCCTGCACTTCAACACCTGGGGCGGCGGCGGCTGGGGCGATCCGCTGCAGCGCGACCCGGAGCTGGTCGCCCGCGACGTGCGGCGCGGCCTGGTCACCCCCGCGGGGGCTCGCGCCTACGGCGTGGTGCTGGACGCGGCCGGGGCGGTCGACACGGCGGCCACCGAGGCGCTGCGGCGCGAGATGGCGGCGGCGCGTGGCGAGACCGCCCTGTTCGATCGTGGCGGCAGCGTCGAGGAGCTGTTGCGGCGCTGCCGGGAGGAGACCGGACTGGCCCCGCCGCAGCCGCCGCGCTTCCAGAGCTTCATGACCGGCCGCAAGGCGGCGGAGTGAGGCGGGCGCGCGTGGCTCGCGCCCTGTGAGCCACGCGCGCCAGGCGGGCCGGCGCGCCGCCGGGCCGGACCAGAGACACGGTGTCGAAAGCGGCCGACGCGCCCCGGCGCCCGCCGGCGGCGTGCCTGCGGCCGAACGCGAGGAGTCCCTCAAGCATGACCAGTCTCGAAGAGAACTACGCCGGCGTGTTCGACGGCCGCGTGGGCTTTGGCGAGCGGCCCGCGCTGTTGCTCATCGACTTCGTCAAGGCCTACACCACCCCCGGTGCGCCGCTCTACGCGCCCGACGTGGTGACGGCCGCCGCGCGCAGCGCCCCCTTGCTCGAGCTGGCGCGGGCGAAGGGGCTGCCGGTGATCTTCACTAAGGTGCTGTTCCACCCCAGCGGCCAGGACGGCGGCTGGTTCGTGCGCAAGGTGCCGGTGCTGCGCAGCTTCGTGCCGGGCGAGCCGCTGACCGAGATCGTCGACGAGCTGCCGGTGGCCGACAGCGACCTGGTGCTGGTCAAGAACTACGCCAGCGCCTTCTTCGCCACCTCGCTGGCCGCCACCTTGACGGCGCAGCGGGTCGACACGCTGATCCTCTCCGGCTGCTCGACCAGCGGCTGCGTGCGCGCCACCGCCGTCGACGGCCTGCAGCACGGCTTTCGGGTGATCGTCCCGCGCGAGTGCGTCGGCGACCGCCACGCCGCGCCGCACGAGGCCAATCTCTTCGACATCGACGCCAAGTACGGCGACGTCCTGGCGCTGGAGCAGGTGCTGGCCCACCTGCGCGGCCTGTGATGCGGCGTCCGGCGGCGCCGGGGCCGCGCGTTTGCGCTGCGGGCCGGGGCTGAGCCATGGCGCTGGAGTTCGCCCCCACCGAGGAGCAGCGCGCGCTGCTCGACTCGATCGACCGCTTCATGGCACGCCGCTATCCCCCCGAGGCGGTGCGCGCGCACGACCTGGCGCATAGCTGCCCGCCGGGTCTGCTGGCCGGCTTCGCGGAGCTGGGGTTGCTGGCCGCCGCCTTTCCGGAGGCTTACGGCGGGCTCGGCGCCGACTGGCGCACGGTGATCCTGATTCAGGAGCGGCTCGGCTATCACGCCGCCATCGCCGCAGCCCTCTATTCGGTGACCGTCGACTTCGGCGGCATGACACTGCTGGCCGGCGGCAGCGAGGCACAGAAGGCGGCGTTGCTGCCGCCGCTGATCGCCGGCGCGCTGCAGTTCGCCCTGGCACTGACCGAGCCGGGCGCCGGCACCGACGCCGCGGCGGTGACGACGCGGGCCGAGCGCCGGGCCGGCGGCTGGCGGGTGACCGGCCGCAAGACCTGGATTAGCTGTGCCGACAGCGCCGCCTACCTGGTGGTGGTCTGCCGCACCGAGCCGGGAAGCCAGGGCAAGCGCGGCCTGTCGCTGCTGCTGGTCCCGCCGGGCGCGCCCGGGGTGCACATGACCCGGCTGCCCAAGGTCGGCAACAACTCGCTACTGTCCTGGGACATCGGCTTCGACGGGGTCGAGGTGCCCGACACGGCACTGGTCGGGACCGCGGGCGAGGGCTTCAGGCTGCTGATGTCGACGCTGCAGTACAGCCGCGGCGGCCAGGCGGCCAATGCGCTGGGCCAGGCCCAGGCCGCCGTCGACCTGGCCGTGCGCCACGCCCGCGAGCGCGCGCAGTTCGGCCGGCCGCTGACCCAGTTCCAGGTGCTGCGCCACCGCCTGGTCGACATGCAGCTCCGGGTCGAGCAGGCGCGGCTGATGCTCTACCGCTTGGCCTGGCTGATCGCCGAGGGCCGGCCCTGCCGGCGCGAGGCGGCGGCGGCCAAGGTGCTGGCCTCCGAGGCGCTGCAGTACGTGAGCCACCACGGCATGCAGATCCTGGCCAGCGCCGGCTACGCCGCGGAAAGCGACATGAACCGCTATTGGCGCGACGGCCGACTCTACAGCTTCGGCGAGGGCGCCAACGAGATGCAGCGCGACCTGATCGCCCGGGAGATGGGACTGTGATCGTTCAGAACCTCGCCGAATACATCGACCTCAACGCCCTGCGCCGCCGCGAGCGGGTCGCGCTGATCGAGGGCGAGCGGCAGCTCACCTACCCGGAGCTGGCCCAGGCCATGCACCGGGTCGGCGGCCTGCTGCAGAGCCGCGGCGTGGCGCGCGGCGACGTGGTCGGGCTCAGCCTGCGCGACGGCATCGACCACATGGTCGCGATGCTGGCGATCCTGCGCATCGGCGCGGTGCTGCTGCCGATGGACGCGCGCTGGACGGCGGCCGAGCGGGCGGGCGCCGCCACCCGCTTCGGCGCCCGGCTGGTGGTCACCGACGCACCCGAGGGCTGCGACCCCGAGGCGGCGGAGCTGCTGGTCTTCGCGCCCGAGGCCTACGCCTGCGACCGGCCGGTCGCGCTGCCGGCCGACTTCTCGGCCGACGAGCCGCTGCAGTTCTCGCTTTCCTCCGGCACAACGGGGCGGCCGAAGGGGCCGCTGCTGACCCACCGCCAGCTCATGCAGCGCCACTACAGCGAATGGCTCGGCCTCGGCTTCCTGGCCGACGACGTCAACCTCTGCGCCACGCCGCTCTACTTCGGCGGCGGCCGGCACTTCACCCTCGACTACCTGATGGGCGGCGCCACCGTGGTGTTCTGTCCGCCGCCCTACAAGCCCGAGGAGGTCGGCGCCCTGATCGCCCGGCACGGCGTCACCACCACCTTCCTGGTGCCGACGCTGCTGCGCCGCGTGCTGGAGGCGCCGGAGACGGTGCGGCGGCCGTTTCAGGCCCTGCGCTTCCTGATCTGCAGCGGCTCCGCCCTGCATCCCGAGGAGCGCGCCGAGATGATGGCGCGCATCACGCCGAACATCATGAACTTCTATGCCTCGACCGAGGGCGGCGGCGTCGCGATCCTCTACGCCGATGCGCCGCAGGCGGCCGCCGGCTCGGTCGGGCGGCCGGTGCTGGGGGCCGAGATCAGCATCGCCGACGATGCCGGCCACGCCCTGCCCCAGGGGGAGATCGGGCACATCCGCCAGCGCGCGCCCTGGCTGCCGGAGGCGTTCTACGACGACCCGGCGGAGAGCGCACGCGTCTTCCGCGACGGCTGGTACCTGCCCGGCGACCTCGGCTTTCTGGACGCGGCGGGCTACCTGCATATTACCGGCCGCGCCAAGGACATGATCATCCGCGGCGGGGTCAACATCTACCCCAACGAGATCGAGGCGGTGCTGCTCGCCCATCCGGCGGTCGGCGACGCCGCCGTGGTCGGCCAGCCCTCGAGGATGTTCGGCGAGGAGGTGGCGGCCTTCGTGGTGGCGACCGGGCCGGTCGACGCCGCGGCGCTGACCGCCCACTGCCGCGAGCGCCTGGCCGCCTACAAGGTCCCCAAGCTCGTCCGCTTTCTCGACAGCCTGCCGCGCAACTCGGCCGGCAAGGTGCTGAAGGCGGAGCTGAGCGCCGAGGCGGCGGCCGACGCCTCCTGACCGGGCTCCGGTGCCGGGTCCGGGCGCGCGAACGACAACAACCGAAAACGCAGAGGAGCAGGGAATGCGACGAGTCTTGCGAAGTCTGGGCATGGCGGTGCTCGCCTTCGGTCTGGCCGGTACGGCGCAGGCGGACGAGCGCTTCGTGCGCGTCGGCGGCGGGGTGACGGGCACCTACCCCCTGTTCGGGGCCAAGCTCAGCCAGTTGATCAACGACAACATCGCCGACGTCCGCGCCTCGGTGGTGCCGGGCGACAGCGAGCCGGCGCAGGTGATGCTGGAGACCGGCGAGCTGGACTTCAACATCGCCTACACCTGGCTGACCAAGAAGATTTACGACGGCAAGGGCGGGCTCGGCATCCCGACGCCGAAGGCGCGCCACGTCATCACCCTCTACGGCTCGGCGCTGCAGATCATCGCCCGGCCGGACACCATCACCAACCTGGCGCAGCTCACCGAGGACCGCTACCGCGTCTGGGTCGGGCCGGAGAGCTTCATCTTCTCCCAGCTCGTCAAGCCGACGATCGAGGCGCACGGCATCACGCTCGAGGACATCCGGGCCGCCGGCGGCGTGACCGAGACCATGGGCTATGCCGCCGAGGTGCAGGCCTTTCAGGACGGCAAGCTCGACGTCGGCTTCTTCGCCGGCGGGGTGCCCTACGGCCTGCTGCAGCAGGTCGAGCGCGCGCCGGGCTTCACCCTGATCGGCCTCGATGCGCCGACGCTGGCGCGCTTGGCCGAGCTGCTGCCGGGCATCGACGGTCAGGTCATCCCGGCCGGCACCTACGCCGGGCAGGACGAGGACGTGCTGGCCCCGCACTTCGTCAACCACCTGGTGACCAGCGCGGAGGTGCCCGAGGCGCTGGTCTATCAGGTGACCAAGCTGATGTACGAGCGCTATGCCGAGTTCCACGGCCTTTTCCCCGGCGCCGAGGAGATCGACGCCGAGGAGCCGCTGGCGAACAACCGCCTGCCGCTGCACCCGGGCGCGGAGCGCTTCTACCGCGAGGTCGGCGTCATCGAGTGAGGCGCGCACGGCGCGGCGCCGCGGCGCCGCGCCGTCGCCGAACCGGGAGAGGGCTGATGCCGACACTCTGGTCCGCGCAGTCGCTGTTCGCCGGCGCGGCCGGCAGCCTGCGGGCCGCCGGGCTGGCCTGGCTGATCGCGGTGCTCTGTACCTTCTACGTCTTCGTGCATCTCTACGCCGGGATCTACGGCGCGCCCGATACGCAGCTCCTGAACTCGCTGCACGTCACCCTGGCGCTGGCCCTGGTGTTCCTGACCACGCCGCTGATCCGGCGCGGGCGCCGCGGCCACCGCCTGGGCCGGCTGGTCGACGCCCTGGCGGTGCTCGCCAGCTTCGCCAGCGCCGGCTACTTCCTGGTCGAGCTGGATAGCTGGACGCTGCGCACCATCCTGTTCCGGCCGATCGACTATCTGGTCGGTATCGTCTTCGTGCTGCTGGTGCTGGAGGCCAGCCGGCGCGCCGTCGGCCTGACCCTGGTGGTCATCTGCCTGGCCTTCATGGGCTACGCCCTGACGGCCGACCACTTCCCCGGCATGTTCTACGGCCCGCCGGTCAGCTTCACCCGGCTGCTACAGACGCTGTTCCTCGGCGACGCCGGCATCTTCGGGGTCGCCGTCACGGTGATGGCGCAGTACGTCGTGCTCTTCATCCTCTTCGGCGTTCTGCTCAACGCGGTGGGCGGCGGGCGCTTCTTCACCCGCTTGGCCTTCAGCCTCTTCGGGCAGCGGCGCGGCGGCCCGGCGAAGGCGGCGCTGGTCTCCTCGGCGATGATGGGCACCCTCTCGGGCAGCGCCATCGGCAACGTGGTGACCACGGGCATCTTCACGATCCCGCTGATGATCCGCCTCGGCTACCGCCGTGCCTTCGCCGGCGCGGTGGAGGCGGCGGCCTCCAACGGCGGGATGATCATGCCGCCGGTGATGGGCGCGGTCGCCTTCATCATGGCCGACCTGATGGGCCGCGACTACGTGGAGATCATCGCGGCGGCGGCGATCCCGGCAGTGATCTACTACGTGACCATGTTCTTCACGGTGGACCTGGAGGCGCGCAAGCTGGGGCTGGCGCCGCTGGACAAGGCCAGGCTGCCGCGGCCGGGCGCGCTGCTGCGCCGCCAGGCCTACTACCTGCTGCCGCTGGCCGTGATCGGCGTCGCGCTGGCTCTGGGCTACTCCATCGTCCTGGTCGCGGTGGTGGCGATCGGTGCGACCGTCGCCATCGGCCTGCTGCAGCGGCGCCGGCGGCTGCAGCCCGAGCGCCTGGTCACCGCGCTGGAGGAGACCGCGCGCTCCACCGTCGGCCTCTCGGCGACGGCGGCGGCGGCCGGTATCATGCTGGGGGCGATCTTCGCCGTCGGCCTGTCCTTCCAGGTCTCGCAAGAGGCCGCACGCCTGGCCGGCGACAACCTCTGGCTGCTGGTGCTGCTCTGCGGCGCCCTGGCGGTGGTCATGGGCATGGGGATGAGCGCGCCGGCGGTCTACATCACCCTGGCCGCCACGGTGGTGCCGATCATGACCCTGGCCGGCGTGCCGCAGATCGCCGCCCACTTCTACGCCTTCTATTACGGCATCGCCTCCAACATCACGCCGCCGATCGCGCTGACCGCCTACGCCGCCGCGCCGATCGCCGGATCGCGGCCGCTGGAGACCGGGGTGCATGCCGCGCGCTTGGGGCTCTCCTCGCTGCTGCTGCCGATCCTCTTCATCTACCATCCGGCGATCCTGCTGGAGGGAAGCTGGACGGAGATCGTCACCGCCAGCCTGAGCACCGCCCTGGCCCTGCTCGGCTTCGCCATGGTGATGACCGGCTATGCCCTGCGTCCCCTGGGGGCGGCGGAGCGGCTGGTGGCGCTCGGCGGCGCCGTGCTGCTGTTCTTCCCCGACGCCGGCACCGACCTGGCCGGCTTCGCGCTCTTGGCCGCGGCCGTCGCCTACAACCGCTTCGTGGCGCGGCGCCCGGCGCTCGCGCCGCAGCGGGCGGCGGCCGAGGTCGGGCGGGCGACGGGCGGCGGCTGGCTGGCGCGCCGGCTGGCCGGCCGGCTGAGCAAGGAGCTGGAGGGCGCCGCGCCCGCCTCGGGCGGCGCGGCGCGCAACGAAGCGGCGCTGCTCGCCTCGCTGACGGCGGAGGACCCGGAGGAGACCGGCGAAGCCCGGCGCGGCGGCTGGGCGCTGGCCGTCGGCTGGCTGGTGGTGCTGCTGGTCGCCGGGCTGTTCCACTACGCCGGCGCCGACTTCCTGCACGCACGCGATCCGCACCTCTGGACCCTGGTGATGCTGCTCGCCGCCATCGTCGCGGTCAGCGGCGTCTGGGCGGCCGCGCGTCTCGCGCCGGACCCGCCGTCGGCCGTGCGGACGCCCGAGCTCCCCGCCTCCTCGTGAGCGCGGCGCGGCGGGGAAAGACCTGCGGGTTGGAGCGATTTGCGACCGGCGGACGCGCTGACGCGCGTCCAAACGGTCGCAAATCACTCTAGCGCACGGCGCGGTTCAGGCCGCCGTCGGCCAGCAGGCACTGGCCGGTGACGTAGCCCGAGGCCGGCGAGAGCAGGAAGGCGCAGGCCCGGCCGATCTCCTCGAAGCGGCCGGTGCGGCCCATCGGAATGCGCCGGCGCGCCTCCTCGCTCATCGGCACGTTCTCGCAGAAGCCGGGCAGCAGGGCGTTCATCCGCAGGTTCTGCCGGGCATAGCGGTCGGCGTAGGCCTTGACGAAGCCGTGCAGCGCGCCGCGCAGCGCGCTCATCGGATAGTAGGGCCGCGGCTCCAACGCGTTCATCGAGGAGATCGCGACCAGCGCGCCGCCCCCCGTCGCCGCCATAAGCGGCGTCACCACGCGGGCCAGGCGGACGACGCCCAGCACGTACATGTCCAGGCTCTCGTGCCAGAGGCTGTCGGGCAGGTCGAGCAGCGGCATGTCCAGGTCCGGGCTCCAGTAGGCCTCCTCGATCTGCGACGGCAGGCCGCCGCCGTGGCCCATGTTGTAGACGGCGCCGTCGATGCGGCCCCAGGCGCGCAGGGCGTCGTCGGCCAGCGCCTGCAGGTCGGCCGGTTCCAGCACCGAGCCCTGGCGCCCGAGGCCGCCGAGCGCTTCGGCCAGCTCCAGGCTGCGCGCGGAGGGCGACATCAGCGCCACCCGCCAGCCCTCGGCGGCCAGCACCCGGGCGATGCCGGCGCCGATCCCGCGCCCGGCGCCGGTCACCAGCGCGACCGGGGCCGCGGCGCTGTCGGCGGGGCGGGCGGACGACGGGGTCGCGTCGGTGGACGTCGGGCCAGATGACGTCGGGCCAGGGGACGTCGGGCCAGGGGACGTCGGGCCAGAGGACATCGGGCCAGAGGACATCGGGCCAGAGGACATCGGGCCAGAGGACATCGGGTCGGCTCCTCTTCGCTGACGGGGCATCTTCGCTGACGGGGCATCTTCGCTGACGGGGGCATCTTCGCTGGGGCAGGGCCCCGTCCTACCGCGTCCTGGTATCGACAGCGCGCACCAAATCCTCATGATTCCGTGAGTTGAACTCACAGCCCCGGGGCGCCCATGACGGAGCACCTTCCCTCCCTGCGTGCCTTGCAGTCCTTCGAGGCGGCGCTGCGTCACGGCAGCTTCAGCGCGGCGGCGCGGGAATTGAACGTGACTCACGGAGCGGTCTCCCGCGCGGTCCAGGCGCTGGAGACGCATCTGGGCGCGCGGCTGCTCGTGCGCGGACCCTCCGGCGTCGTGCCGAGCGCGGCCGGCGCGCGCCTGGCCGCCGAGGTCGGGCCGGCCTTCGCCCGCCTGCGGGTCGCCTGCCGCGAGACGCGGCGGGCCGCCCTGGCCCGGCAGGTGACCCTGACCCTCTCCACCTCGCTGGCGTCGAAGTGGCTGGTGCCGCGCCTCGGCGCGTTCCAGGCCCGCCATCCCGATATCTCCCTGCGTCTGGTGACCGACGACCGGCCGCTCGACCTCGACCGCGAGGGCATCGACGCGGCGCTGCGCTACGGCGCCGGCCCCTGGGACGGCTACGAGACGCGGCTGGCGGTCCGCGAGGCGCTGCTGCCGGTGGCCGCTCCCTCGGTGCTGGCCGCGGCCGGCCTGCCGGTGTCGCAGGCGGCGGCCGCGCGGCTTTCGGCGGCGCAGATTCTGAGCTTGCCGCTGCTGGTCGATGAGCTGCACCCCGGCTGGAGGGCCTGGCTGGGGGTGGCGGGCAGCGGGGTGGCGGCCGTGCCGGAGGGCGGCAGCCGGTTCCGCGACACCGCCGTGCTGATCGCCGCCGCGCTGGCGGGCCAGGGAGCGGCGCTGGTGCGGGAGTTGCTGGCGCGCGACGACCTGGCGGCCGGGCGGCTGCTGCGGCTGGGCACCGCCGAGCTGCCGCTGGCGCGCGGCCTCTGTCTGCTGGTGCCGGCCGGCGGCGGCACCTCCGATGCCTTGCGCCGCTTCGAGTCCTGGCTCGGCGAGCAGCTCGCCTCCGCGGTCGGCGGGTCGGATCCGCGGCCGTCTGGAGGGCAGCGCGGGGGGCAATCGCTGCCGCGGTCGGGGGCTTCGCGACCGGTCTAGCCCGAGGCGGCAGACCAGGTGTCTCGCGACCGGCGGAACCGCTGTGCGGTGCCAACCACGCGCAAATCGCTCTAGCCGGTGGCGGCCGCCTGGAGGCCCGCGAGATCAGCGGCGACGAAGCGCAGGTGGCCGCGCTTGAGCCAAAGGCGGCAGCCCTCCGCTCCGGCACGCGCCACGAGCCTGTCGCCGTCCGGCAGGCGTAGCCAGGACGCCGGGGCGAAGCGCTCGCCGGCGCTGGTGAAGGCGCCGTCCAGCACCAGCAACTCCAGCCCGCCGGGGGCGTCGCAGACGATCTCCGCGTCCGGCGCCCAGCGCTCGATCCGCACCTCCTCGCGGGCATCGCGGTGCAGCGGGCCGACGGCGACGCCGGGACGGCCGGGCTGCGGCGTCAGCGGCAGGTCGCGGGTGCCGCGGTGCAGCGGCGTGCGGTCGTCGGCGGCGAACTGCCAGAGCTTGACGAAGATGGTGCAGCCCGCCGCCGAGGCCGGCGTGTGGCGCGACTGCGGCGGATTGCGCACGTAGCTGCCGGCCGGGTAGTCGCCGTGTTCGTCCTGAAACACGCCCTCGAGCACCAGGAACTCCTCGCCGCCGCCATGCAGGTGGGGGCTGAAGGCGCTGCCCGGCGCGTAGCGCACGAGCGAGGTGGCGCGGGCCAGTTCGCCGCCGACACGGTCGAGCATCTTGCGCGCGACCCCGGCGATCGGCGAGGGGGTCCAGTCCAGCGTCGCCGCATGCACGGCGGCGCGGCGGTCGAAGGCGGCATTGACGTCCATGATACGGGGCCTCGCGGTTGCGGGGGCTGGAGGGCCACGAGCGCGTAGCCGTGCGCGCGTACAGGCCAAGAGATGGGGCGTTCCGGCGCCGGGCGAAAGGTGGCGCCGGCGCCGCGCCACCCGACGGGCGATGGCGTGGGACCTGCCGGCGAGGCCTGCCCGGAAGCCTTCGCGTCGCGAGAGGAGACGGCGAAAAGTGCAGCCGTTAATTACTTACAAAGCTCAATAAAATACAAGCGATGGGGAGCCAATTGCGACGAGACGGGACCCGGAGCATGCGACCTGCGCCCAAGACCGCCAGTCTGCGCGAGACCGACCGCGCCCTGCGCGCCCGCCTGCGCGAGCGCGAGCCTTGCCTGTGCTGCTGGATCGATGCGCGGCAGTTCCGGCCCGACACCGCGGCCCGGCTGCGCGCCGGCATCCTGCACCGCGTGCTCGGCGACTTCGCGGCGCAGAGCCAGGGGCAGGTCTATCCCTTGCGCACCGGCGACATCCTGGCCGTCATTCCGCTTGCGGCCGAGGCGCGGCATCCGGCCCTGATCGGCAAGCTCGAGCTGGTTCTGCGCCGCCAGCAGGCGGGGCTGCTGGGCGATCTCGCCCACTTCCATCGCCTGCCCGACGACTACCAGGCGCTGCTCGACCGGCTCGAAGGCGTGGCCGAGCGGGCCGAGGCGCTGGACGCGGCGGCCGAGGTCGCGGGTACGGCCGGCGGCAGGGGCGGTGCGGGCGGCGATGCGGGCGGCGGTGCGGGGGCGCGGCCGCTCGACGTGACCCTGCTGACCAAGCTGGAAGCGAGCCTGCGCGGCTCCGACCTGACCGGCTTCATCAGCCACCAGCCGGTGGTGCGCTTCACCCGCGAGGGCGTCGACCGGGAGGTCTTTCGGGAATACTTCCTGGCCTTCGAGCGCCTGGCCCAGGCCGTCCTGCCGGGCTACGACCTCAAGGCGCGCGGCAGCCATTTCCAGTTCCTGACCGGCCTGGTCGACAGCAGCGTGGTGGGCGCGCTGGGCGAGCTGCTCGCCGCCCGGCCGGGCCAGGCCGTCTCGCTCAACCTCTCGCTCGAGACCAGCGCCGAGAACGACAAGGTGCTGGCGGGCCTGAAGCTGCTGCAAGGACAGGCCGGGACGTTGCTGGTGGAATTCGCGGCCGCCGAGGTCTTCGCCCACCTCGACGAATACCTCATCCTGCGCGACTACCTTCGCACGCTGGGCATCCGCGTGGTGATCGACCGCATCCGCCCCTCACAGCTTCCGCTGATCGACAGCGGCTACCTGCGCGCCGACCACTACAAGCTGCTGTGGACCGACGCCCTGACCGGCGGGCGCGAGCGCAACGCCGCCTTCGCCCGCTTCGTCGAGTCGGCGGGCAGCCGGCGCCTGGTGCTCAGCCAGTGCGACTCCCTCGACGCGCTGGAGTACGGCGTGCGCCACGACCTGGTGCACTTCCAGGGCTGGACCGTCGACCGTCTGCTGCAGCAGACCCGGAGTGAAGCCTCGGCGCCCGCCGCCACGCCGCAATCCGCCACGCCGCAATCCGCCACGCCGCAATCCGCCCGCCGCGCCGCCCGGCGGGTCTGACGCGCGCCGGAGCTGGTCCCCCGGGATCGGCCCCCGCGGGCGCACACGCGACTTTCGTTCGGCGGGCGGCTGCGCTAAGCCCTCGGCTGTCGGTTCAGGGGGCAGTCGGTTCACCGGGGGAGTCGCGATGACCAGCGCGGAGTGGGACGAGCAGGAACTGCGCAAGGACGAGGCGCTGGATCAGCTCGCCGAGCGCATCAACGTGGCGCAGTTCGTCGCCTACGCGCCGACGCCGCAAGGGCCGGAGCAGACCTTCAGCCGGGTGCGCGGGCACAGCCCCAACACGCACTTTCCCGATCTGCGCGCGGCTGCCGAGGAACTGCTGCGCCGCGGCGCCGACCGCGCCGTCAACCTGCGCAGCTACCTGCCGCAGGACCCGCGCAGCAAGCCCTTCCACTACGGGCTCGACCGGCTCGACGACATCGTCCAGGTGGCCGAGGACGCGCTGGCAGACGGCTTCTTCGTCATCCTCAACGAGACGGTGGACGTGAACGACGGCGGCGTTTCCGGCGTGGTCGAGGGCGGCATCGTCGAGTTCGCGCCCGACGACACGCCGCGCTGCGTGGAGAAGCCGGGCACCGCCTCGCTGCCGCTCGACTGGGCACGCCAGGTTCTGGCGCTGGTCTACGGCTTCGATCCGGAGCTGCCGGTGGGCGCGGGCGAACGGCTGGAGTTCTCCCTCCACCCGCAGCCGCGCGGCTGGCGCGGCACCCAGACCCTGGGCTGGGAGGTGGAGGAGGTCGGCGCCCACGCGCTGACGCCGCGCCTGGCTTGGCCCAACCGCTTTTCCCGGCTGATCGGGGACAAGGCCTACGGCCTGCTGATGGCGCACCTGGCCGGCGCCCGGGTGCCGTTGACCTCCGTCTTCGCGCGGCGCCTGCCGGGACGTCCCTTCAGCTTCGGGGCGCAGACCGGCGGGCGCGACGTCTGGGTGCGCACCTGTCCGATCGAGCCGGTGCCGGGGCGCTACGCCACGCACCACGGTTGGGTCGAGCCCTTCGCCCTGCTGCAGGCCGAGGACCCCGAGCCGCGCGAATGGACCGACCCGGACCTGCACCTCAGCGACCTGCGTCACATCCTGGCCTCGGCGGTGGTGCAGGCCGGGGTGCCGGCGGCCTGGTCGGGCGCCTACTACGTTGACGCCGAGGGACGCGGCCTGGCCGAGGGCGTGGCCGGAGCGGGCGACGCCTTCATGCTGGGCGCGCAGGCGCCGCAGGAGCTGCCCGCCGGCCTGCGCGGCGAGATCGAGCGCGAGGCCGCGCGCCTGGCCGAGGTCTTCGGGCCGGTGCGCTTCGAGTGGGTGCACGACGGCGAAGCGCTGTGGGTCGTCCAGCTCCATCGCGGCCGCACCGCCAGCCAGGGCGCGGTCATCGTGCCCGGCGCGGCGGCCCGCTGGGAGCGCTTCGAGGTGGCCGAGGGCCTGGGGGCCCTGCGCGCGCGGCTGGAGAAGCTGCCGCCGGATTGCGGCCTGGAGGTGGTCGGACGGGTCGGTCTGACCAGCCACGTGGCCGACGTGCTGCGCCGCGCCGGCGTGCCCGCGCGTCTCGTGTAACCCGCAGCCCCGTAACCTGCAGCCCCGTAACCTGCAGCCCCGTAACCTGCAGCCCCGTAACCTGCAGCCCCGTAACCTGCAGCCCCGTAACCGCCGCCCTGGGCGCCGCGCGGCGGGCTCAGGCGATGTCCAGGGTGCCCATCATGCCGGCGAGCTGGTGCTCCAGCACGTGGCAGTGGAACATCCAGCGGCCCGGCGTCTCGGCGACGAAGGCGGTGTCCACCGTCTCGCCGGGCGCGATCAGCAGGGTGTCGTGCCAGGGCTGCGGCTCGACCGGCCGCCCGTCGCGCGCCAGCAGCTTCAGGTGATGGCCGTGCAGATGCATGGGGTGCTCGAAGCTGGAGCGGTTGACCAGCCGCAGGCGGTAGCTGCGGCCCCGTTGCAGCGAGAAGAGCGGCGGGTCGTCGGGGCCGGCATGGGCCTGGCCGTTGAGCGCCCAGACCTTGCCGCGCGCCGCCAGCTCGCGAAAGCCGTAGGACTCGCCGCCCAGCCGCGCCGTCATCATCTGCCCCATGGCGCCGCCGCCCAGCACCAGCTCGAGATCCTCGGCGGCGCCCAGGTCGGGGGCGGGCAGGGGATTGTCCGGCAGGGCCAGCGGCGCGTCGAGCGGGCTGGCGCGCAGCGGCCGCTCCGCGTCGTAGGCGATGCTCAGCAGCTCGTAGGCATAGTTCTCGTAGTAGGCGTCGACCACGCGGGCGCGGCTGCCCGGGTCCTGCCCGAGGTCGAGGATCAGGTCGCAGCGCCCGCCGGCGCCGAGCACGACCAGCCCGTCCGGCGGGCTGTGCGGGCGGCAGGGCTGCCCGTCGAGTGCGACGATCTGCGGCGCGTGCCCCTCGAAGCGCAGGCCGAAGGTGCGCGCGTTTGAGACGTTGGCCAGGCGCAGGCGCACCCGCTCGCCGCTGCGCACCGGCCAGCTCGCCGGCAGGACGCCGTTGAGGGTGACGGTATTGCCGATGCGCCCGGCATGCGCCGCCTCGTGGAGGTTCTCGCCGAAGCCGCCGACCATCCGCGCCTGCTCGTCGAGGCGCCAGTCGTCGAGCACCCAGAGCTCCTCGCGGTCGACCTGCGGCGGCTCGGCCTCCGCGACCACCAGGGCGCCGGCCAGGCCGCGGCCGACCTGCTCGCTGGCGTTGACGTGGGGGTGGTACCAGAAGGTGCCGGCGTCCTTCAGCGCGAAGCGGTAGCGGAAGCGCTCGCCCGGGCGGACCGGCGGCTGGGTCACGTCGGGCACGCCGTCCATGGCGTTGGGCAGGCGCAGGCCGTGCCAGTGCAGCGTGGTCGGCTGCGGCAGGCGGTTGACCAGCTCCACCTCCAGGGTCTCGCCCTGGCGGTAGCGCAGCAGCGGCCCGGGACAGCGGTCGTCGTAGGCCCAGACCGCCGTCGGCGGATAGTCGGTGCCGACCAGCGGGACCTCGCTCGGCGCGGCGGTCAGTCTGCGCGGTGTCGCCGCGGGGGCGGGGCCCGTTTCGGCCTGTGGGGCTTCGGCTTGGGCGGCGGCGGGCCAGGGCGTCAGCAGCGGGCCGGCCGCGGCGGCGGCGGCCAGCCCGAGGGCGCGGCGTCGGGTCAGGCTCGGCCCCGACAGGGGGCGGCGGGTCAGGCGACCCGGCGAAGTGGGCTGCATGCTGTCTCGATCCCCGGACCGCCTCAGTTCTGGGCGGCCTCGTAGCGTTGGTTGACCTCGTCGTGGCGAGCCTGCACCTCGTCCGGCCAGCGGCTCTTGATATAGCTCAACACGGCGCGGATTTCCGCGTCGCTCAGGATGTCGGCGTAGGCCGGCATGTCGCTCTCGTAGTCCTCGCCCACCAGCGCCTGGGGGCCGAACTTGGTCATCGCGAAGAGGTGGGCATCCGGGTGGTGCCAGGTATGGCCGCTGGCGTCGTGCGGCGGCGCCGGCAGCCGGCCGGCGGCGTTGCGCTGGCGCCAGTTGGGCTGGCCTTCCAGATCGGCGCCGTGGCAGGCCGCGCATTCGGCCCGGTAGATCTCGGCACCGCTGGTCACCAGGTCGCTGTCGGTGGGGTCGATCAGCGCCTGGCTCTCACCGGGCTGCAGCAGCACGAAGGCGAGGGCGGCCGCCGCGCCGGCGCCCACCAGGGTTGCGGGAATCAGCAGCTTTTTCATGGGTCAGGAGATGCCGCTTCCTCTGGTGGGAAGGTCAAGCCTTCGGCCTGGGCCGTGGCGTCGCGCCCGCCCGGTTCACGTCGGGGGGCCGGCGAGGCTGGTCAGCAGCGCCGTTGCGGCCAGCACGCCGACGGCCAGCAGCAGCTCCAGGCGGATCGCCGTGGCGAGGCGGCCGGCGGCGGCGGGGTCGCCCCGGCACAGGCGGGGGACGAAGCGCAGCTTGTTGGCGCTGGCCAGCGCGAGCAGCACGGCGACGCCGGCGAGCTTGGCCAGCAGCAGTCGGCCGTAGAGCGTGTCGACCAGCGCCTCGGGCCGGCCGACCAGCCAGACCACCAGGGCCAGGCCGGCGGCCAGCAGCAGCGGCACCGCCCAGGTGGCCTGGCGCGAAAAGCGCTCCATCGCCGCGGCCGCCTGGTCCGGCGGCGCCTCGGTGCAGCGCAGCAGCGGCCAGAGGCTGCCGAGCCAGAAGGCGAGCCCGGCCAGGTGGACCAGCAGCAGTGCCTGTGCGAGCCAGGTCGGCTGCAGGTCGGCGGTGTGGCCGAGCAGCGCGAAGCCGGCGAGGGCGGCCAGCAGGCCGGGCAGGCCGACCAGGCGCCGCAGGGGCGGCACCGCGGTGCCGGCGAGCAGCAGCAGCAGTCCGCCGGCCTGGACCTGCGCCGCCTGCCCGGCGGGGCTCGTCAGCACGACCTCCCAGAGCGCCGGGTCGAGGCCGGCCGTCCAGCCGCCGCCCAGGAAGACCACGTCCAGCCCCAAGCGCAGCGGCAGGGCCAGCAGGGCAAGCCCGGAGCCCGCGAAGGCGAGATGCCGCGCCAGCCGCAAGGCGGGCTCCGGCGCCCGCGGCAGGAGGACGGCGAACAGCAGGGCGCCGCCGCCGCCGAGAATGCCGAGGCTGGCGAGCAGACTGAGGCCCGCCCGAAGCAGCTCAAGCTGTGGCATGAAGCTCGGCCGACGTCGCGGTCAGGGGGCGACGGTGAAGTCGAAGCCGCCGCTGACCGGATGCCCGTCGGCTGACAGCGCCCGCCAGTCCAGGCGGTAGTCGCCGGGGCGCAGCTCCGGCAGTGGCAGCGAGACCTGCGCGGCCGGCTCCAGGCTGCGCGAGCGCGGCAAGGCGATCTCCTCGCCGGCGCCGTTGCTGAGCGTGACCGCGGTCAGCCGCACCGGCTCGTCGAAGCGCAGCACAGCGCTCTCGACGCTGGCGACCGTGGCGCCGTCGGCCGGCTCGCTCGTCATCTTCTCGGTATGGGCCCAGGCGCCGTCGGCGCCGCCCAGCGCCGCCGCCAGGACGCCTGCCCGGATCAGGCCTCGCATGTCCATCCTGCCCTGCCTCGTCCCGTATCGTTGTTCGTGAACTTGCGCTAGAGCAGATGCCGACCTGAAGGACTCGCGACGCGCTCCCTCCAGGTCGGCTGACTCTGCTCTAACACAATAAAGTGAGAGCGACGTCTCGCGACCGGCGGAACCGCGGCGCGGGTTCCATACGGTCGCAAATCGCTCTAGACAACTGCGCAAATCAGATTGAGCTTCCGCCTGGTGGAAGGTCAAGTGACGCCCCCTGATCGCCGTCCGGTGCAGAGAGAGGAGCCCATGCCGAAGGACCCGAGTTCCACCGCGCGCCAGCGCGCGCCGCGAGTCTGGGACCTGCCGACCCGCCTGTTTCACTGGGCGCTGGTGGCGCTGGTGCTGACCAGCTACCTGACGGGCGAGTTCTGGCGCGGCCTCGACATGCAGTGGCACAAGCTGTCGGGCTACGGGATCCTGACGCTGCTGCTGTTCCGGCTGGCCTGGGGGGTCTGGGGCACGCGCCATGCGCGTTTCGCCGACTTCGTCCGGCCGCCGGGCGAGACGCTGGCCTATCTGCGCGGCCTGCTGGCGGGACGCACGCCCGGCTACCGCGGGCACAATCCGCTCGGCGGCCTGTCGGTGCTGGCGCTGCTGCTGGTCCTGCTGGTCCAGGCGGGCAGCGGCCTGTTCACCAGCGACGACATCTTCATCGAGGGTCCGCTCGCCGGCCTGGTCTCCGGAGCCACCGTCGATCTCATGAGCCGGGTGCACGGGCTGGCCTTCAACCTGCTGCTCGCGCTGGTCGCTCTGCACCTCGTCGCGGTGGCTGCCTACGAGGCCCTGGCCGGGCAACGGCTGCTGCGCGCCATGGTCACCGGCCGCAAGGCGGCGGCCCCGACCGCCGCTGCGAGCGACACCGCCGCCGAACGCGAGAGCGGTCGCGCAGCGCCGGCGGAGGTTCCGCTCGCGGCGCTGCGCGGCCTGCTGCTGCTGGCGCTGTCCGGTGCGGCCGTGGCCGCCCTGGTCTGGGGGCTGCCGGCCTGGGCCGGGTGAGGCTGCCGGCTACTCCGCGCGGTAGTCGTCGTGGCAGGCCTTGCAGGCCTGGGCGACGGCGCCGACCAGCGGTCCCAGCTCCTCGGCGCTGAGGTCCGAGGCGGCCGAGCTCAGCTTGATCGCGGTCTCGCCGAGGGCGGCGGCCTTGTCCGTGAAGTCGGCCTTGTTCTCCCAGATCTCGGGTAGCGCGTCGCTGTCGGCCTGCATGTCGGAGCCGGCGGGGAAGCCCTCGACGATCATGGCGGACAGGGTGGCGATGCGCTGGGCGCGCAGCTTCGCCTCGGCGGCGTTGAACTCCGTCTCGCCCTTCGCCATGGCGGCGAGCGGCGCGACATTCCACTTGAGGTTCTGGAACACGCCCTGGCGGTAGGCGACCGCCTCCTCGGGGCTGGCGGCCAGGGCGGCCAGCGTGCCGCCGGCGGCGAACGTGGCCACGACCGTGGCCGCGAGTAGAGCGCGGGTGCTGCGTGCGAGCATGCGTGTGTGACTCCCCCGGTTGAATGGTGGCGGCCCTGCGCCGCCACGGGTGACTCCGGCAAGAATGCCACGCTAACGCGCCTTCGCGAAGGTTTCGTGACATCGCCGTCTCGCGGCTGACGGGCCGGTGGCGCTTGGCTACAGTCCGCCGCGCCGAAGCGGAGATCGGGGCAAGGGAGGCGGCGCGGACATGGCCGAGGGGTGCGAGACGGAGGGCCGCGAGACGGAGGGTCACGAGACGGAGGGTCACGAGACGGGGGGCCGCGAGACGGGGGGGCGCGAGACGGAGGGGCCGGCGGCGGCACGCGGTCGTGCGGCGGAGGTCTTCCTGGCCTTCGTCCGACTGGGAGTCACCGCCTTCGGCGGCCCGGTCGCCCATCTCGGCTACTTCCGCACCGAGTTCGTCGAGAAGCGCCGCTGGCTCGACGACCGCAGCTATGGCGAGTATGTCGCGCTGGCGCAGTTTCTGCCCGGGCCGGCCTCCAGCCAGGTCGGCATGGCGCTCGGCGCGCACCGCGCCGGCTGGCTCGGCGGCCTGGCGGCCTGGACCGCCTTCACCCTGCCGTCGGCTTTGTTGATGCTGGCCTTCGCCTACGGCCTGGTGGCGCTCGGCGATCCGGCGGGGGCCGGCTGGCTGAAGGGGCTGAAGCTGGTGGCCGTCGCCGTGGTGATCCAGGCGCTCTGGCAGATGGCCGACAAGCTCTGCCCCGACCGCGCGCGGGCCGGGCTGGCGCTGGGCGGCGCCGCGCTGGCGCTGCTGCTGCCCGGCGTGGCGGGGCAGGTGGGCGCCATCCTGCTGGGCGGCCTGGCCGGCGCGCTGGCCTTCCGGCGCGAGGCCCCGGCGGCCGCGCACAGCGGCCTGGCCGTCGGGCGCAGCGCGGGAGCGCTGCTGCTGGCCGCCTTCTTCGTCCTGCTGCTGCTGCTGCCGGCCCTGCGCGCGGGCCTGGCCGACGGACCGCTGGCGGTCTTCGATTCCTTCTACCGCGCCGGGGCCCTGGTGTTCGGCGGCGGCCACGTGGTGCTGCCGCTGCTGCAGGCGGAGACCGTGCCCGGCGGCTGGGTCGAGCGCGACGTCTTCCTGGCCGGCTACGGCGCCGCGCAGGCGCTGCCCGGGCCGCTGTTCAGCTTCGCCGCCTTCCTGGGCGCGGCGAAGGAGGGCGGCGGCGGCGGCCTGGCCGGCGGGCTGATCGCGCTGGTCGCGATCTTCCTGCCGGGGGCGCTGTTGATCTTCGGCGTGCTGCCCTTCTGGCGGGTGTTGCGGCGCAAGCCGGCGATGGCCGGCGCGGTGACCGGCGCCAACGCCGCGGTGGTCGGCCTCCTGCTGGCCGCGCTCTACGATCCGCTTTGGACCGGCACGGTGACCGCCGCCGGGGACTTCGTCTTCCTGTTGGCGGCCCTGGCGCTGCTGATGCTGCTCAAGGCTCCGCCCTGGGCGGTTGTGGGACTGGGCGCCCTGGCGGGCTGGGTCTTGCTGTGAGGCCGGCCAGGATTTCCCGGTTCGCGGCGCGGTAGCCGGGGGCCGTCACCTGCAGGCGCCCGCGCACCCGCGCGTGCAGCTCCGGCAGGGCATGAAAGGGCACCGCCGGGTAGGCGTGGTGCTCGGCATGGAAGCACATGTTCCAGCACAGCC
Organism: Algihabitans sp.; assembly: GCA_965233705.1. Lineage (GTDB taxonomy): Bacteria > Pseudomonadota > Alphaproteobacteria > Kiloniellales > DSM-21159 > Algihabitans. Next base: position 739,339 of record CBDDTF010000003.1, read on the forward strand.
GCCGCATGGCGCCGTTGGTCAGCGTGGTGCGGGTGTTGGCGAACATGTCGGGGACCTGCGGGCAGCCGCCGTGCTCGGCCAGCAGGTAGAGCCGCAGCAGCGGCTGGCCGAGCAGCAGCGGCCCAATCCAGAGCACCAGCGGCAGCCAGCTCGCGAAGGCCAGCGCCAGGGCGGCGACCGCGCCGTAGACCGCCAGCATGGCCCTGGCCTCGGCGATCACTTTGGCGTGATCGCGCGCCGGCAGGTAGGGCTGCGCGGCCCGCCCGGCGGCCAGGCCCAGCAGGGTGGCGAGCTGGGCGCGCCAGGTCGGCAGGCCGGAGACGTGCAGCAGCCAGCCGGCCGGCGAGCGGGGCTTGGGCAGGGCCAGCTCCGGGTCGCGCTCGGGGTCCTGGGTCCAGCGGTGATGCGCCATGTGGAAATGGCGGAACCAGGTCGGCGGCATCAGCAACAGCAGCCCGGCGCCCCAGGCGACGGCGGCGTTCAGGCGGCGGCTGCGGAAGGCCGAGCGGTGGCTGGCCTCGTGCAGCGGGCAGAACAGGAAGATCAGCAACGTGCCCTGGAGCAGCCAGGCCGGCAGCACCCAGGCGCTGTCCCGGGCGGCGAGCGTCAGCCCGGCGGCCAGCGCCAGCAGCCCGAGATGGCCGCCGAGCTGGAACAGCCCGGCCCGGTCGCTGCGGCGGCGCGACAGGCTTTGCGCCAGGGCGCGTTCGGAAGGGGCGGGGCCGGGGGGGTCGGTCCGGGGCATGCGTCCTCGTTTGGATAGCAGTCGCGCCGGTGGTAAGCGAGAGGTAACCTCTGCGATCTATAGGATGCCAGTGTCGCGTGTCAGCCAGACTCCGGGAAAGCTCATGTCGCTCAAACGCCGCGTCGCCTCGGCGGCGCTTCTTCTTGGCCTCTGCATCGGTGGGTGGCAGCCGGCGGTTGCGCTGCCGCCGGCCGAGGGGGCGGTCCTGCTGGAGGTCACCGGCACCATCGGCGCCACCAACGGCAGCACCGCCACGGGCGAGCCGGCGGCGAAGCTGGATCTGTCCCTGCTGGAGCGCTTCGGCGGGACGGTGCTGACGACCGACACCCCCTGGACCGAGGCGCCGGTGACCTTCGAGGGCATGTCCGGTGCGCAGCTTCTGGCGCTGCTGGAGGTGACCGGACAGAGCGCCACGGCAATCGCCCTGAATGACTACCGGGTCGAGATTCCGGTCTCGGACTTTCGGGAGGCGGGGCTGCTGATCGCCTACAAGCGCGACGGCAAGTCCATGCCGGTGCGCGAGAACGGTCCCTTGTGGATCGTCTTTCCCTACAGCCAGCGCGCGGACCTGAACACCAACGCCTATCAAGCGCGTTCGATCTGGCAACTGGCGCGGATCGAGTTCCGGTAACGGTTCGCGCGTGGCCGAACCCGCAGAACACACCAAGCCCGAAGGTCCGGGCGGACTCCGCCACAAGGGCGGTCTACCGGCTCTTCTGGCGTTGCTGGTCGGGGCCGCGCTGGGCGCCCTCGCGATCCTGTTCGCGCACGCGCTGAACGAGATCAACAAGGAGGTCGGCGACCCGCCGGACAATCTGCGCTGGGCGGTTTCCGACCTGGAGCACGAGTTCCTGCGCCTGCGCCTGGCCAGCGAGCGGACGGCACAAAGCGGCAGCGCGGCCGATTTCCAGGCCTTGAAGCTGCGCCTGGACATCTTCGCCAGCCGCATCCCGATCCTTCAGGTCGGCACTTTCCGCCGCAAGCTGGACGAGCGGCCCGACCTGGCCGCGATTCTGGCCCAGGCCGAAGCGACGCTCGCGCGGGCCGACGAGGTGCTGCTGCAGGCCGAGACTTTGGGCCGGCGGCAGACGGCGCAGGCGCTGTCGCAGGCGCTGGAGCCCCTGGCACCGGCGTTGCGCCGGATGACCGTACGGGTGGGGCAGCTCGAGAGCCAGCAACAGGCCGACTACCAGACAGAGATGCAGCGGCTGCTCGTCCTCATCGTCCTGGTCTTCATCGTGCTGGCCGCCGGGGTCTTGGCCTTCGTCGTCCTGCTCTGGCTGCAGCACCGCCGCCTCAGCCAGTCGAACGCGTCGCTCTCGCGGCTGTCGCACGAGCTTTTCCAGGCGAACCAGACGAAGAGCCGTTTCCTCGCCAACATGAGCCACGAGCTGCGCACGCCGCTCAATGCCGTGCTCGGCTTCTCGGAGATCATGCGCGAGCAGCACTTCGGCCCGCTGGCGCCGCGCTACCGTGGCTATGCCGAGGACATTCACCGCAGCGCCAACCACCTGCTGGAGCTGATCAACGACGTCCTCGACCTGTCCAAGCTGGAGGCCGGGCGGCGCCAGCTCGACCGCAGCGATCTGTCGATCGGGGTGGAGTTCGACTACGTCAGCCGCTTGCTCACCAGCAAGGCCGAGGGGGCCGGGCTGCGGCTGATCGCATCGGTCGAACCGGATCTGCCGCCGGTCCCGGCCGACCGCCTCGCGCTGCGCCAGGTCCTGCTGAACCTGGTGGTCAATGCCATCAAGTTCTCGCCGCCGGGCGGCCGCGTCACGCTGCGGGCGGCGCGCGCCGGGGACTGCCTGCAGGTCTGCGTCATCGACGAGGGCATCGGGATCGCGGCCTCGGACCTGGAGCGCATTCTGCAGCCTTTCGAGCAGGTGCGCTCGCAGATCGGCGCCGCGGCCGAGGGCACGGGCCTCGGCCTGCCGCTCAGCAAGGGGCTGGTCGAGCTGCACGGCGGCGAGATGTGGATCGACAGCCAGCCCGGGGCGGGGACCACGGTCAGCTTCACGCTGCCGCTTCGGCGGGAGGGACAAGAGACGCCCGGCGGCCCGGCCGCCGGCTTCGGGGCCTAGATGTGAGCTTCCAACAGGTTGTCCACTCGGTCCCGGCCGAGGAGACTGGTGATTGCCAGATCATCAAACTCGCTCGGGGGACCGAATGGACATCCATGAGAATGCCCGTCTGACGCCCTACGGTCGAGCCTTGCTTGTGCGCCGCATTCTGGAGGTCGGCGAGACCCCGAAGGCCGTGGCCACGGCCTTCGGGGTCTCGCCAAAAACCGTCAACAAATGGGTCGCGCGCTTCCAGGCCGAAGGCCCGGACGGGCTCCGCGACCGCTCCTCACGGCCCCACAAGCTGCGCCGGCCGACGTCCCAGGCGACCCAAAAGCGCATCGTCGCGCTGCGTCGCCAGCGCATCGCCGGCCAGCAGATCGCCCGCGACATCGGCGTCTCCCCCGCCACCGTCAGCCGGGTCCTCAAGCGCGCCGGCCTCAGCCGGCTGCGCGACCTGGACCCCGCCCCGCCGGTGCGCCGCTACCAGCGCGAGCATCCCGGCGAGCTGATCCATCTCGACATCAAGAAGCTCGGCCGCTTCGAGCGGCCCGGCCACCGCGTCACCGGCGATCGCAGAGGCCAGAGCAACCGCCGCGGCACCAAGCTCGGCGGCACCGGCTGGGAGTACGTCCACGTCTGCATCGACGACGCCTCCCGCGTCGCCTTCAGCCAGATCAAACCCGACGAGCGCAAGGAAAGCGCCGTCGCGTTCCTGCACGCCGCCGTCGCCTACTACGCCCGACTGGGCGTCCCCGTCACACAGGTCATGACCGACAACGGCGCCTGCTACAAATCCCGGGCGTTCCGCCGCGCCTGCAAACAGCTCGGCCTACGCCACATCCGCACCAAACCCTATACCCCTAAAACCAACGGCAAGGCCGAACGCTTCATCCAAACCGCCCTGCGCGAATGGGCCTATGCCCATGCCTATGAAACTTCAGACCAGCGCGCACAGCACCTGCCCGCCTGGCTCCATCGCTACAACTGGCATCGCCCACATGGTAGCTTGAAAACCAACACGCCCATCAGCCGCCTCGGCCTCTCCGAGAACAACCTGTTGAGGCTCCACACCTAGAGCGATGCGCGGCCTGAGTGACTCGCCTTGGCGAGTCGCCAGGTCGGAGCGCCTCGCTCTCAGCTTCCGGTTCGGGCGGTTTCTGCCCGACCTTATGGACCCACCAAAGTGGGTCCATAAGGTCGCAACCCCCCCCTGGGGGCCGGTCCGCGGGTCGCCGCCGCCCGGCCCGCCGTTGACCCGGCAGCGGGGCCGGCTATCCTGACCGCGGCCCGGGCGGGGCCGGAGCCAGGTGTTCGGCACAAACGGCGGGAGGCAGGATGGACGCGGCGATCCGACAGGCGAAGGTGGATCTGGCGGCGGCGCTGCGGCTGGCGGCGCGCTTCGGCTTCAACGAAGGGGTGTGCAACCACTTCAGCTATGCCCTGCCGGGCACGACGGATCGCTACCTGCTGAACCCCCACGGCCTTCACTGGTCGCAGGTGCGGGCCCGCGACATCCTGCTGATCGACGGCGAGGGCCGCAGCCTCGACGGCGGCGGCGCGGCGGAGCTGACCGCCTTCACCATCCACGGGCGCGTGCATGCCCGGCATCCGCAGGCGCGCTGCGTGCTGCACACCCACATGCCCTACGCCACGGCGCTGACCTGCCTGGAGGAGGGGCGCCTGGAGCCGGTGCACCAGAACTCCCTGCGCTTTTACGGCGACGTGGCCTACGACGCCACCTACAACGGCCTGGCCGAGGACCCGGCCGAGGGCGAGCGCATTGCCGAAGCCCTGGGCGACAAGCGGGTGCTCTTCATGGGCAACCACGGCGTCCTGGTCGTGGGGGACTCCATCGCCAGGGCCTTCGACGACCTCTACTACCTGGAGCAGGCCTGCCGGGTGCAGGTCCTGGCCATGTCGACCGGACGTCCGCTGAAGCGGGTGAGCGACAACGTGGCGGCCAGCACCAAGGCGGAGTTCGGCGCCGGCGGCGCCTACCCGGAGCCGCACTTCAACGCCCTCAAGCGGCTGCTCGACCATGAAGACCCGAGCTACGCCGATTAGGCCGCGGCGCGAGGGGCCCGTCTGCGGCCGCCGCCTCGGGGCGTCGGCGTGAGCTGGCTGCTGGGCAGCCTCGCGGCGCTGTTCGCGCCCTACGCCGGAGTCTGTCTGTTCCTGTTCAGGCGTCAGCGGCGCCTGATGTATCGCCCGGACCCGGAGCGGCTCGACCCACGGCGGGCCGGGCCCGACTGGTGCCGGGTGGAGACCACGACCGCCGACGGCCTGCGCCTGGCCCACCTGCACCGGCCCGCCGCGCCCGGCCGCGCGAGCCTGGTGCTGTTCCACGGCAACGCCGGCCATGCTGGGCACCGCACCGCCAAGTTCGACTTCCTGCTGGACCGAGGGGTCGGCGTCTTTCTCTGCGAATACAGGGGGTTCGGCGGCAATCCTGGGGCTCCGTCGGAGCCGGGCCTGCTGGCCGATGCGCGCGCCGCGCTGGCCTGGCTGGAGGGGCAGGGGCTGCCGCCCGAGCGATTGCTGCTCTACGGCGAGTCCCTGGGCAGCGGCGTCGCCACCGCCTTGGCGGCGGAGCTGGCGCGAGCCGGCCGGCCGGCCGCCGGCCTGGTGCTGGAGGCGCCCTTCACCTCGATGGCGGCGGCAGCCCAGCGCCACTATCCCTGGCTGCCGGCGCGCTGGCTGGTGCGCGACCGCTACGACAGCCTGGCCCGGATCGCGGCGGTCGGCGCGCCGCTGCTGATCCTGCACGGGGAGGCCGACCGCACGGTGCCCCTCGCCTTCGGGCGGTGCCTGCACGCCGCGGCCGCCGAGCCCAAGCGCCTGGTCGCATTGCCAGGATTGGGCCACGTCGACCACCTGGCGCGGCCGGAGGCCAGGGCGGCGCTTGTGGACTTCCTGCGAGCGCGAACGCCCGCGCTCGACGCTACGGCGTGAGGCGGTCCAGCGCGGCGGGCGTGTCGACGTCGAGCAGGATCGCCGCGCCCTCGACCGGCACCTCGGCCACCTGCTCGGCATGGGCGGCGATCAGCGGCTTGGCGCCGACGTCGCCGGCGATCTCCATGGCCTCGGCAAAGAAGCGGCGGGCGAGCAGCACCGGGTTGCCGCGCTTGCCCTGATGGGTCGGGATGCAGATGGCGCGCCCCTCCAGCGGATCGAAGGCGGCGATCAGCTTGTCGATGGTGCGCGCGTCGATCCGCGGCATGTCGCCCAGCAGCACGACCACCCCGTCGACCTCCTCGGGCAGGGCGGCCAGGCCGCGCTGCAGGGAGGTGCTGAGCCCCTCGGCGTAGTCGGGATTGTGCACCGTCGCCACGCCGGTATCGGCGACCGCCGCCGCCACTTCGGCGCGGGCATGGCCGGTGACCAGCAGCACCGTCTCGGCCTGGCTGGCCTGGGCGGCGGCGACGGCGCGGCGCACCAGCGGCTGCCCCTCGAGCTCGACCAGCAGCTTGTTCTCCGCGCCGTAGCGGCGCGACTGGCCGGCCGCCAGGACCAGCGCGGCGATTCGCGGCGCCCGCTTCGGGGCGTCCTGGTCGACCGCCTCGGCGCGGGGCAGGGGGCGGCCGCCGATCTCCTTGAGCAGGCCGCCGACGCCCAGGCGCATGACGTCCTGGGGCTGAACCGCAAGCCCGGCGGCCAGGCGCTGCAGCACCCAGTCGAAGCCGTTGATCTTCGGCGAGCGCGCGCAGCCCGGCAGGCCCAGCACCGGCCGCCCGTCCCAATCGCCCAGCAGCAGCAGGTTGCCGGGATCGACCGGCATGCCGAAGTGCCGCACCCGGCCGCCGGCCCGCGCGATGCCGGCCGGCACCACGTCGCGCCGGTCGACGATCGCCGAGGCGCCGGAGACCAGCAGGATCTCGCAGTCGGCGGCGCGCAGCCGGTCCAGCGCGGCGGCCACCGCGGCCTCCGTGTGCTCGCAGCGCAGCTCCAGGCAGGCGGCGCTGCCCAGCGCGGCCAGGCGCCCGTCCAGCGCCGCGCGCGTCTTGTCCAGCAGGCTGTCCTTCTGGCCCGGCAGCCGCGTCTGCACCAGGCCCACGCGGCGCGGCGCGAAGGGGGCGACGCGGACCAGCGGCGGGCCGCTGGCGGCGACCTCCAGGCAGCGCTCCAGCGCTGCCGCCGGCGCGGCGAAGGGGATGACCTTGACTGTCGCCAGCATCTGCCGCGGCTCGACCGGCTCCAGGTGCGGCAGGGTGGCGATCGTCAGCGCCTCGTCGATCAGGTTGAGGCGGTCGAGCCGCTCGGCCTCCACCGTGACCAGCCCGCGGGTCTCGGCGATCAGGTTGCAGCGTCCGGTGAAGGCCTCGCTCAGGCGGGCGCCGGGCCCGGCCACGGCCTCGGCCAGGCGCCGCGCGGCCGCGTCCTCGTGGACGTCGCCCTCCTCCAGGCGCGCGGCGATCACCTCGTGCACCTGGGCCTCGCGCAGCGCCGTGACGTCGGCGGCGGACAGGCGCCGGCCCTTCTTGAAGGAAAGCCCGCCCTGGCGCAGGGAGTGGGCGAGGATCGCCCCCTCGGCCTCGGCAACGGGGGTCGGCCCGAAGATCATGGCCCGCAGATCGCGGCCCGAGGCGCCCCCGCAGGCGAGGGGACGGATCGGGGGATTACGGCGCGGGGGGGCATTGCACGGCGGATCATCGCACGGCGGATCATTGTGCGGCGGATCATTGTGCGGCGGCCGGCGCGTCCGCCGCCGCGGCCTTGACCAGCGGCGGCGCGCCGCGCAGGGCGGCCGTCATCTGGGCGCAGACGGACAGCGCGATCTCGGCCGGGCTCTTGGCGCCGATCGCCAGCCCGGCCGGGCCGTGGATGCGCGCCAGCGCGGCCTCGTCGAGGCCGGCCTCGCGCAGTCGCGCCAGGCGCTTGGCGTGGGTGCGGGTGGAGCCGAGCGCGCCGATGTAGAAGCTCTCGCTGCGCAGCGCCTCGCGCAGCGCCGGATCGTCCAGCTTGGGGTCGTGGGTCAGAGTGACAATCGCGGTGCGGCGGTCCGGCGCCAGCGCGGCCATGGCCTCGTCCGGCCAGTCGTCCACCAGGCGTACGCCGGGAAAGCGCGCCTCGGTGGCGAAGGCCGGGCGCGGGTCGACGATGGCCACGTCGTAGCCCAGGATCTGCGCCATCGGCACCAGCGCCTGGGCGATGTGCACGGCGCCGACCACGATCAGGCGCAGCGGCGGATTGAAGACCTGCACGAAGAGCTGCTCGGCCTCGCCCAGACGGCCCGAGCGGCCGTCGCGCAGCGCGGCGCGGGCCGCCGCCAGGCTGGCCGGCGCGAGCGGCAGGTCGCCTTCGACCGCGGCGCCGTCGAGCAGGGCCTGGCGCCCGTCGCCGATGTCGGTGACCAGGGCCACCGGCCGCTTGGCGTCGCGCGCCTCCAGCAGACGGTCGAGCAGGGCGCGGCGCATGACTACTCCAGGGCCTCGACGAAGACCTGGACCGTGCCACCGCAGGCCAGGCCGACTTCCCAGGCGTTCTCGTCGCTGACGCCGAACTCCAGCAGGCGCGGCTGGCCGCCGTCGGCGCCTTCCATGATCTCCAGCGCCTCGGTCACCACGGCGCCCTCGATGCAGCCGCCGGAGACCGAGCCCAGCATGTTGCCCTCCTCGTCGACGGCGAGCTGGCTGCCGACCGGCCGCGGCGAGGAGCCCCAGGTGGCGACCACCGTGGCCAACGCCGCCTTGCGGCCGGCGTCGCGCCACGCGGCGGCTTGGCGCAGCACGCTGTCGGTTGTGGGGTAGGTGACGGCTGTCTCGCTCATGCGGCCTGCTCCGCCCAGTGGCCCACGCCTTCGTAGCGTCGCTTCGGCTCCCGTCCGAGCACGCCGGCGAGCTGTTCCAGCGACTCGAGGTTGTGCACCGAGCGGACGTCGTCGACGTGGGGCATGATCGCCTTTGCCCCCATGGTTTTGGGCTCGTAGGCCTCGTAGCGCAAGAGGGGGTTGAGCCAGATCAGCCGGCGGCAGGACTTGTGCAGCCGCTCCATCTCCGCGTCCAGGCCCTGGGCGCCCTCGCGGTCCAGCCCGTCGGTGATCAGCAGCACCACGGCGCCCTGGCCGAGCACACGGCGCGACCAGACGCGGTTGAACTCGGCCAGGCAGGCGCCGATGCGCGTGCCGCCGGCCCAGTCGTCGACCACCTCGCCGCAGGCCTGCAGTGCCGCGTCGACGTCGGCGTTGCGCAGGTAGCGGGTGATGTTGGACAGCCGCGTGCCGAACACGAGGGAGTGCACCCGGTCGCGGTCGTTGGTCACGGCGTGCATGAAGTGCAGCGCCATGCGCGAGTAGCGGCTCATCGAGCCGGAGATGTCGCAGAGGATGACCAGCGGCGGATGGCGCCGGCGACGCTGCTTGAACTTCAGCGGGATGGTGTCGCTGCCCTGGCGCAGGGCGGCGCGCAGGCTGGCGCGCAGGTCGGCCCGGCCGCTGCCCGAGGTCGGGCGATAGCGGCGGGTCTTCACCTCCATGATCGGCAGGCGCATGCTGCGGATCGCCTCGCGGGCGCGGGCGACCTCCTCAGCCGTCATCTTCTCGAAGTCCTGGTGGCGCAGCACCTCCTTGTCGGAGTAGGTCAGCGCCGCGTCGATCTCGACCTCTTCCTCGTCCTCATCGCTCTCGCTCTGGCCCGGCATCTCGGCGCGCAGGGCCTCGGCGACGCGGCGCGACAGCTCCTGGCCCTCGGGCTCCTCGCCGTCCAGGGCGATGTCGGGCAGGAACAGGCTGCGCAGGCGCTCGAGGAACTTCGGGTTGCGCCAGAAGACGTGGAAGGCCTGGTCGAAGACCTCCTGCTGGTCGCGGCGGTTCACGAAGATGCTGTGCAGCGTCCAGTAGAAGTCGTCGCGCCGCGCCACGCCGACCGTCTCCACCGCCTCCAGCGCTGCGAGGGTCTTGCCCGGCCCGACCGGCAGGCCGGCGGCGCGCAGGGTGCGCGCGAAATACATGATGTTCTCGGCCAGGCGCCCGCCGGGCAGCGCCGCCAGGTCGCCGGCCTCGAGCCCGGCGACCCTGCCCTGCGCCTCGAGCTGGCGCTTGGCGTCGGCGAAGGGGTCGGCCTGGCGCGCCATGGCGCGGTCAGGCGCCCGGCAGGCCGGCCTGGTCGCGCTTGACCTCTTCCAGAAGCCGGGCGGCCTGGCTGCCTTCGATCTTGGCGATGTCGTCCTGGTACTTCAGCAGCACGCCCAGGGTGTCGTCGATCGCCTGCGGGTCGAGCGCCACCTTGTCGAGCTGGGTCAGCGCCTCGGCCCAGTCGATCGTCTCCGCGATGCCGGGCAGCTTGAAAAGGTCCAGGTCGCGCAGCCGCTGCACGAAGCCGACGATCTCGCGGCTCAGCCGCTCCGGAGCGTGCGGCGCCTTGACGCGCAGGATCTCCAGTTCCCGCTCGGCCGTGGGGTAGGGCACCCAGTGGTAGAGGCAGCGCCGCTTCAGCGCGTCGTGGATCTCGCGCGTGCGGTTGGAGGTGATGACCACGATCGGCGGCTGCGGCGCCTTGATGGTGCCGAGCTCGGGAATGGTGATCTGGAAGTCGCTCAGCACCTCCAGCAGGAAGGCCTCGAAGGGCTCGTCGGTGCGGTCCAGCTCGTCGATCAGCAGCACCGGCGGGCCGTTGACGTTGGGCTGGATCGCCTTGAGCAGCGGCCGCTCGATCAGGAAGCGCTCGGAGAAGATGGTCGACTCCAGCGACTCCCGGTCCAGGCTCTCGGCCGCCTCGGCCAGGCGGATCTCCACCATTTGGCGCGGGTAGTCCCACTCGTAGACCGCCGAGGCCACGTCCAGCCCCTCGTAGCACTGCAGGCGCACCAGATCGCGGCCCAGGGTCTCGGCCAGAACCTTGGCGATTTCGGTCTTGCCGACGCCGGCCTCGCCCTCCAGGAACAGCGGCCGGCCCAGCTTCAGCGCCAGGAACAGCACGGTCGCCAGACTGCGGTCGGCCACGTAGCTGCCATGCTGGAGCAGCTCGACCACTCCGTCGACGTCGCTCGGCAGGGCGGCGGAGGCGGTGGCTTCGGCCGGGACGTCGGCCGGGCCTTCGGCGGTGGCTTCGGCGGGGTGGGCGTCGCTCACGTCTCGTCCGTTCGTCGCTGTGTCCGGTGGTCGCTACTTCTGAACCCACTGGCCGCTGGGCGACTGGTACCAGGTGCCCGGCGGCGAGGATTGGATGATCTGCCTGGCATAGATCTGGCCGATCGCGCTGACGTCGACCCCCTCCTGCGCCGCGCGCTCCTGGTAGACCCGGCGCCGCTCGGCGTTGATCTGCTCGACCCGTGCGGTCACCGAGGCGTCGCGCGCCACCAGGTAGCCCTGCAGGTTCTCGCCCGCCAGGCCGCGGCGCTTCAGCTCGTCGGCGCTCTGGGCGCGGGCCGGCGGCGCGGCGGCGCCCAGCAGCAGGGCGCCGGCCGCCAGCGCGCCGCCGGTCTGGAGAAGAAGGGTGCGTCGTGTGATCCGCATGGCTGTCAGCTTCGCTCTCGGGCCGGCCCTGTCAAGGGCAGGTTAGAAGATGTCCGGGTTCTGCTTGATGTCCTCTTCGGCCTGGCGTTCGAGGCGCAGGCGCACATCGGCATCGAGCTTGATGTTGAGATTGATGGTGATCGGCTCCTTCGGCGCCTCCACCGCGACGCGCGGCTGACAGGCGGCCAGCAGGGCGGCGCCGGCGAGCAGCAGCACGGCAACGGTCGATCCGACGGGTATCGTCAAAGCCTGCACAAGACCTCTCCCTTCTGCGGCGGCGCATGCTGGCCTCTGGGCGCCGGCCTGTCCAGAACCTCCTCTGGCGATGGTACGCAGGTCAGCGCTGCAGCCTCCACAGGCGCTCGACCGCGCCCTCGGTCAGCTCGAGGGCCTGCGAGAGGGCCAGCAGCAGCGGCGCCAGATCGGTCTCCAGGCGCACGTTGACGTCGAAGGGCTGACCGTCGAGGACCTCCGGGTTCTGGCCGAGCAGGCGCAGCGTGACCAGGGTGGTGCCCGCCGCCGGCTTCTCCAGGGTCAGCGCCAGCTCCTCGTATTGGAAGTTCTCCAGCGCCTGCATCAGCAGCTCGACGCTCTGGCCGCCACCGGCCAGCGCCCGCCTGGCGGCCTCCGAGGTCAGCCGCAGCACCCCGGGCGCCTCGGCCGCGAGGGCGCCGCCCGGGATCGTCACGGTGTCGCCTGCGACCCGGATCGGGACCGTGCCGCTGAGGCGGCCGGTGGCTGCGACGTCCGGCGTGTCGAGCAGGGCGAGCAGCGCGGCGACGTCGATGCCGTCGAGCACCAGGGTCGCCTCCTGGCGGTTGGCGGCGGGGTCGATCCGGCCGTCGCGCAGCCGCAGGCTGCCGCCCAGCGCCTGGGCGGCAGCCGCGATCACGCGCAGCTCCGGCGCGCCGCCGTCCGGCGTCGGCGCCACGGCGAGCTCGGCCGAGAGGTCGGTCATCGTCACCCCGGCCTCCAGGCGCGCGGCCGTCAGGCGCTGCGGCGCGGCGGTGCGCAGCGGCATCAGGCTGTCGAGCTCCAGGCGCCCGGACAGGCCGGCGACCCGCAGCCCCTCGCCGTAGCCGAAGTCCAGGTCGTCGAGCGTCACCTCGGCCCGCGCCTGCGGGCCGCTCGCGGCCCAGCGCAGCCCCAGTGTGGCGGAGAGCGCGCCGCTGACCTGCGTCAGCTCGGCCAGCACCGGCGTCAGGTCGCCCGGCTGCACGCCGCCCGGCGCGAAGGCGATCGGCGCCAGGGTCAGGCGGGCGCGCAGGCTGGGCGCCACCGGGTCGAGCGTGGCGCGGGCGGCGGCGGTGACCTGCTCGCCCAGGGCGGTGCCGGTCGCGGCGATCTCGTAGCCGCCGTTCGCCGGCTCCAGGGTGCCGGCAAAGTCGATCGGCGGCAGCAGCGGCACCGCCGCGGCATGGGTCAGCCGGCCGGCGAGGTCGAGCGCCCGCTCGGGCTGCGGCGGCAGCGGCCCGGCCAGCCGCAGTCCCTCCAGGTGCAGCGGCGGGTCCTGCAGGGTCAGGGCCGCCTGCGCGATGGCAAAGCTGCCATCGTAGCCGTTCGGGCCCAGCCGCCCCTCGGCCTGCCAGCGGCCGGCCTCGACCCCGGCTTCCAGCAGGGTGGTGTCGTTCTGCGCGATGCGCAGCTCCAGCGGCGCCCAGCGCCCGGCGAGGCGGTGGGACAGGGCGCCGTCGGGCCGCCAGGTCGCGGCGTTCTCCTCCAGGCTGGCGCGCAGCCGGGCGACCCGGCGCGGTCCGACCCGCAGGCCCTCGGCCGTGAGGCTGCCCGGCGCGGCGAGCGTCACGCCGGCGCGGCTGGCCGCGACCTGTGCGTCCAGGCCGGCGGCCAGCCGCGCCAGGCGCAGGCCGTCGGCGACGAGCTCCGTGGCCGTCAGCGAGAGCGGCCCGGTGAGCGTGAGCCGGCCCCCTTTCGGATCGCCCCCTGGATCGCGACCCGGCGCGCCGGGTAGCTCCGCCCGCAGCTCGCCGGGCCAGTGGGCGGTGATCCGCTCCGCCGCCGGGCCGTCGGGCAGCGCGGCCACCCCCTCGGCGGAGAGGTCGAAGGCGCCGTTCAGGGCGTCGGGGGGGCCGGACAGACGGCCCGACAGGGCGGCGCTGGTCAGCCTCTGGCCGGCGATCCGCCAGTCGGAGAGGGAGAGGTTGAATTCAGAAAGATCAATGTTTTGCAGAGAAAAGCTGTCATCGAACAGGAGCTCGCCGCGCAGGCCGGCGGCGGCCGCGCCCGGACCGGCGGCGAGCCCCAGGCGCAGGGCCGGGGCCAGCGCGACGGCCGCCGGGCCCTGCTCCACGGTCAGCAGCGGTGCGCCCGCCTGCAGGGGGGAGAGGCGCAGGCTGCCGCCGCCGGCCAGGCGCGCGCGCAGGTCGGCGGGCAGGCCGAGCCCGGCGAGGAAGTCCGCGTCGATCTCGGGCAGGGTCAGTTCGGCCGCTTGGGCGGGCAGCAGCGTCAGCCGGCCTTGGCTCTGCGCGGCGTCGAGGGCCAGCAGAAGCTGGCCGCCGGCAAAGCGGCCCGGCCAGGCCAGCCGCTCGCCGGTCAGGGTCAGCGCCGCCGTCCAGTCGCCCGCCGCGGCCCAGGCCCGCCAATCGGCCGGCGCGCCCGCGTCGCCACTGGCGTCTTCCCCGCCGGGCGGCAGCGGCAGGCGCCCGTCGAGATCGAGGGTGAGCTGCAGCGCCTCCCAGGTGAGCGCCGCCGGCAGGAAGGGCGCCAGCACCTCGGCGGTGCGCGGCCCGGCCGTCAGGTCGGCGGTCAGGCGGCCTCGCGGCGCCGTCAGCAGGTCGCCGAGGTCGGCGACCAGCCGGCCGTCCAGGCCCTGCGCCTCGGCGGCGAAGCGCAGGTCGGCTTGCAGCCGCGCGATGCGCTGGGCGCTGCTGCGGGTCTGCACGCGGCCGCCGAAGACCGCGACAGGGGTGGTGCCCTGCAGGGTCAGGTCGCTCTCCAGCCCGGCGGCGGCCGGCGCGGCGCGGCCGTCGAGGCGCAGCTCGGCCGGCCCGAGCCGCGTTTGCGCCGCCAGAGTGACGGCCTCCAGGGTGACGGGAAAGGGCAGCTCGGGTAGGGCGACCGGGGTCTCCGCCGCTTCCGGTGCGGCCCGCGGCTCGCTGTCATCGCGCAGCAGCGGCTGCAGTTCGCCCAGCAGCGGTCCCGCGCCGGTCAGGTCCAGGCGCAGGGTCGCGGTCGTCACCGCGAGATCGGCGACGCGGGGTGGGCCGAGCCCGGACCAGTCCAGAGCGAGGTCGATCCGCTCGGCCGTTGCGGCGGGGGCGCTGCCCAGGCGCAGCGCGCGCAGGCTCAGGCCGCCGGGGTCGAGGCGGGTGACGGTCAGCTCGCCAGCGATCCCCCGGGCCGTCAGCCAACGCTGCGCCAGCGCCTCGGCCAGCGGCAGGCGGAAGGTCCAGGCGCCGCCGGCCAGGCCGATCAGGACGAGCAGGAGAAGGAGGAAGGCGAACCGGGCGCGCCGCATGGCCTCTAGAGCCGGCTGTGATCGTCTGGCCCCGCTTGCGCGGGGCCGCCGAGCACAAGAAACCTGCTCTCCATCATAGGGTTAGAGTGATTTCCCGCGACCGGCGGACGCGCCGAGACGCATCCAAACGGTCGCAATTCACTCTAGGCTAACGATCTGGACCCGGCGGGCGTAGTCGAAAAGCCCCGGTGGCGGCAAGCCGAAACGACGCGGGGCCGGGCGTCGCCGCGCCCGGCCCCGCTGGAGCCCGAGACGGCCGGCGGCTCTCGCCGCCAGCCGCATGGTCGGCGTCAGCCCTGGGCGGCCGCCACGGCGCGCTTGGCCATCACGCCGATCAGATGGGCGCGGTACTCGGCCGAGGCGTGGATGTCGCCGTTCAGCCCGTCGGCGGCGGCGGCGATGCCGTCGAGGGCATCGGGCGCGAAGTTGCCCGCCAGGGCCTGCTCCATCTCGCTCTGCCGGAACACGCTTGGGGCGGCGCCGGTGACCGCCACCCGCACGCCGCCGCCGGTCTTGGCGACCATCACGCCGACGATGGCGTAGCGCGAGGCCGGGTGGTCGAACTTGGCGTAGCCCGCCGCCTCCGGCTTGGGGAAGTGGACCGAGACGATCAGCTCGCCCGGCTCCAGCGCCGTCTCGAACAGGGCGGTGAAGAAGTCGTCGGCGGCGATCTCGCGCTGGTTGGTCTTGACCGTCGCGCCGAGGCCGAGCACCGCCGCCGGGTAGTCGGCGGCCGGGTCGGCGTTGGCGATGGAGCCGCCGAGGGTGCCGCGGTTGCGCACCTGCGGGTCGCCGATCCCGCCGGCCAGCTTGGCCAGGGCGGGGATCTCCGCCTGCACCGTGGGGTCGGCGGCCACCGCGGCGTGGGTCGTCATGGCGCCGACGGTCAGGCCGTCGCCCTCCTGGCGCACGCCCTTGAGCTCGGCGATGGCCGCAAGGTCCACCAGGTCGCTCGGCATGGCCAGGCGCTGCTTCATGGTCGGCAGCATGGTCATGCCGCCGGCCAGCAGCTTGGCGTCCTCGTTCGCCGCCAGGGCCTGGGCCGCGGCATCGACGCTGTCGGGACGGTGGTAGTTGAACGCGTACATGGCGTTGCTTGTCCTCCCTTACTCGGCCGCCGCCTGGAGCCTGGCCTGGGCGTGGCGCCAGACCTTCTCGCGGCTGGCCGGCATGTCGATCTCGACGCCCAGGGCGTCGGTGATCGCGTTCATCAGCGCCGCCGGCGCGGCGATCGCTCCGGCCTCGCCGCAGCCCTTCGCGCCGAGCGGATTGTGGGTGCACTCCGACACGGTCATGCCGACGCGGAACTCGCAGAAGTCGTCCGCGCGCGGCATGGTGTAGTCCATGTAGGAGCCGGTCACGAGCTGGCCGTCCGCGTCGTACACCGTGTGCTCCAGCAGCGCCTGGCCGACGCCCTGGGCGATGCCGCCGTGGACCTGGCCCTCGACGATCATCGGGTTGAGCACCTTGCCGAAGTCGTCGACCGCGACCCAGTCGACGATCCGGGTCTCGCCGGTGTCGGGGTCGATCTCCACTTCTGCGATGTGCACCCCCGCCGGGTAGGTGAAGTTCAGCGGGTCGTAGAAGGCCGTCTCGTCCAGCCCCGGCTCGACCCCCTCGGGGTAGTTGTGCGGCACGTAGGCGGTGAAGGCGATCTCGCCGATGCCCTTGGCCTTGTCGGTGCCGGCGACCTTGAACTGGCCGCCCTCGAACTCGACGTCCTCGACGCTGGCCTCCATCAGGTGGGCGGCGATCTTCTTGCCCTTCTCGATGATCTTGTCGCAGGCCTTGGAGATGGCCGAGCCGCCGACCGCCAGGGAGCGCGAGCCGTAGGTGCCCATGCCCATGGGGATCTGGCCGGTGTCGCCGTGGACGATGTCCACCTGCTCGTAGTCGACGCCGAGGCGGTCGGCGACGAGCTGGGCGAAGGTGGTCTCGTGCCCCTGGCCGTGGCTGTGGGCGCCGGTGAAGACCGAGACGCTGCCGGTGGGGTTGAAGCGCACCTGGGCCGATTCCCACAGGCCGACGCCGGCGCCGAGCGAGCCGACCACCGCCGAGGGGGCGATGCCGCAGGCCTCGATGTAGGCGGAAAAGCCGATGCCGCGCAGCTTGCCGCGGGCCTCGGACTCCGCCCGGCGCTGTGCGAAGTCGTCGTAGCGGATCATCTCCAGCGCCTTGTCCAGCGCCGGCTCGTAGTCGCCGATGTCGTAAACCAGCGCGACCGGGGTCTGGTAGGGGAACTGGTCGGGCTGGATGAAGTTCTTCCGGCGGATCTCGGCCGGGTCCATCTTCATGTCGCGCGCCGCGACCTCGACCATGCGCTCGACCACGTAGGTCGCCTCGGGCCGTCCGGCGCCGCGGTAGGCGTCGACCGGCGCGGTCGAGGTGAACAGGGCCTTGACGTTGCAGTGCACCGCCGGCGTCGCGTACTGGCCGGCCAGCAGCGTGGCGTAGAGGTAGGTCGGCACCGCCGTGGAGAAGCTGGAGAGGTAGGCGCCCAGGTTCGCCTTGGTGTCGACCTTGAGTGCCAGGAACCTGCCCTCGGCGTCCATCGCCAGCTCGGCGTGGGTGACGTGGTCGCGGCCGTGCGCGTCGGACAGGAAGGACTCCGTCCGCTCCGCCGTCCACTTGACCGGCTTGCCGCCCAGCTTCTTCGACGCCCAGGTGCAGACCGTCTCCTCGGCGTAGGCGTAGATCTTCGAACCGAAGCCGCCGCCGACGTCGGGGGCGACGACGCGGACCTTGTGCTCGGGCAGGTTCAGCACGAAGGCGCAGAGGATCAGCCGCAGCAGGTGCGGGTTCTGGCTGGTCGAGTAGATGGTGTAGCTGTCGGTGCCGGCGTCGTACTCGCCGATCGCCGCCCGCGGCTCCATGGCGTTGGGGATCAGGCGGTTGTTGACCAGGTCCAGCTTGCTGACGTGGCTGGCCTTGGCGAAGGCCTCGTCGACCGCGGCCTTGTCGCCCAGCTCCCAGTCGAAGCAGAGGTTGCCGGGCGCCTCGTCGTGGAGCTGCGCGCCCTGTTCGGCGTGGGCGACCTCGACCACCGCCGGCAGCTCCTCGTAGTCGACCTCGACCAGCTCGGCCGCCTCGCGGGCCTGGGCGGTGCTTTCGGCGATCACCACCGCGACGTGGTCGCCGACGTAGCGCACCTTGCCGCGCACCAGCGGCCAGTGCGGCGGCGCCTTGTGCGGCTCGCCGTTCTTGCCGGTGACCACCCAGCCGCAGGGCAGCGAGCCGATGCCGTCGGCCTCCATGTCGGCGCCGGTGTAGATCGCCACCACGCCCGGCGCCTTGGCGGCCTCGGCGGTGTCGATGCTGGTGACCTTGGCGTGGGCCAGGGGGGAGCGCACGAAGGCGGCGTAGAGCTGACCCGGGCGGTTGATGTCGTCGGTGTAGCGGCCCCGGCCGGTGATGAAGCGGAAGTCTTCGCGGCGCTTGACGGAGGCGCCGATGCCGGAATCGGGCATGGGTCTAGCTCCTCATTTCCTGCGCGGCGTGCCGGATCGCCTTGACGATGTTGTGGTAGCCGGTGCAGCGGCAGATGTTGCCCTCCAGCCACTCGCGGATCTCCTGCTCGCTGGGGTCCGGGTTGCTCTGCAGCAGGTCGACCGCGCTCATGATCATGCCGGGCGTGCAGAAGCCGCACTGCAGGCCGTGGTGCTCCTTGAAGGCGGCCTGCATGGGGTGCAGCTCGCCGTTGGCGGCCAGCCCCTCGATGGTGGTTACCTCGGCCCCGTTGGCCTGGGCGGCCAGCATGGTGCAGGCCTTCACCGACTTGCCGTCGACATGCACGACGCAGGCGCCGCATTGGCTGGTGTCGCAGCCCACATGCGTGCCCGTCAGATTGAGCTGTTCGCGCAGGAACTGAACGAGCAGCGTGCGCGGGTCGACCTCCTTGGCCACCTGCTGCCCGTTCACCGTCATCGTTACGGTGAGCATGCGATCCTCCCTGTGACGGACCGGGGTTCCGGGTGAGTCGCCTGCCCGGTCCTCGCCTCGTTCTACAGCCGGTTGCGGCGCCTCCAGCCAGGCGACACGCACCCGTCGTGCGCCGCCCACCGACCAGCCGGCGGATAGTGTGTGGGGCCTCCCGAAGCAGGTCAAGACAAACCGCCGGACGCGATTTTCCGCATGCCGACAAAGACTTGCGTCCGGCAACCTGCCAGCGCCGGAGGCCCCGCGCGGGCCCGGTCCCTAGAGCCCGAAGATGGCCCAGAGGATGGCGACCACGGCGATCAGCGCCGCCACCCAGACAATGGGCGAGAGGCTCTTGGCGCCGCGCGCCTGTTTGACCGCTGTGGTAGAGGCCTCGGCGGCGCGGCGCTTGACCGCCGCCCCGCTGTCGGCCGCCCCGCTTTCGGCCGCCCCGCTTTCGGCCGCCCCGCTTTCGGCCGCCCCGCTTTCGGCCGATCCGCTTTCGGCCGATCCGCCGGAGGGGCGGGTGTGGCCGGGCGCCGCGCCGGCCATCGCGGCCTCGCGCAGTTCTGCCGCCTCGCCTTCGCTCGGCTCCGCGGCGGGGGCGGGGGCAGGTTCGGGGGCAGGTTCGGGGGCAGGTTCGGGGGCCGGGGCGGGCGCCGCCGTCTCGGCCTCGGGCTTCGGCGGCTCGGCGCCGCCGGTCGCGGTGCCGCCGGCGGGGGCTTCGCCGGAGACCTGCTCGGCGAAGCTGGTGAAGAACTGGTCGGCCATCTTCTTGGCCGTCGAGTCGATCAGGCGCGAGCCGAGCTGGGCCAGCTTGCCGCCGACCTTGGCCTCCACCTCGTAGTGGAGCTGGGTGGCGCCGCCGTCGACCTCGGCCAGGCGCACCTTGGCGCCGCCGCTGGCGAAGCCGGCCGCGCCGCCCTTGCCCTCGCCGGAGATGGTGTAGCTCTCCGGCGGGTTGACGTCGCTCAGCTTGACCGCGCCGGAAAAGCGCGCGCTCACCGGCCCCACCTTGGCGCGCACCTTCGCCTCGAAGGCGTCGTCGGCCGTCTGCTCCAGCTCTTCGCACCCGGGGATGGAGGCCTTCAGGACCTCCGGGTCGTTGAGGGCCGCCCAGACCTTGTCGCGCGGGGCCTCGATCCGGTACTCGCCGGTCATCTGCATGGTGTCTAGCCTCCGTGGAACTCCTCGCGCAGACGCTACCACCGGGCGGCCCCGCCGCCAATTCCACGCGACGCGGGCCGGGCCGAAGTCGGCGCGCGCGGCCCTTCATTTGCGCAGCCATCGCGCGGAAATCTACAGTGCCGAGATGGACCTTTGCGGCCGTTTCGGCCATCGGGCATACTCCCGCGCCATTCGGGCGGCGGGCGCCGGCAGGCTGGCGCCAGCGCGCCGCAGGCCGCCCCGCTGCCTGCCCGGGCCGTCGGGGGGTCGGGCTTCACCAGACCGAAGGATCATCACTTGCTTGCCTACCTGTCTGTCGCCGCCGGCCTGAAGGCGCTCTTCTTCGGCATCTTCGGCCGCGGCCTTGCGATGCGGCTTGGTGGACTGCTTGCGGCCGGGCTCGCGCTGGCGGGATTGGCCCTGTCCGGGCTCCTGGCGACGAGCGGCGCGGCCCTGGCGGCCGAGGGGGTCGACAGCGGTGCGCCGCACCTGGAGGGGGCCGACCTGACGCTGATCTGGGACATCCCCTTTATCGGCATCCTGTTGTCGATCGCGGTTTTCCCGCTGGTCGCGCCGATCTGGTGGCATCGCAACTTCGGCAAGGTCTCGGCCTTCTGGGCCCTGGCCTTCCTGATCCCCTTCGCCCTGGTATTCGGCTGGGAGCTGGCGGCCTTCGAGATCATCCACGTCGCGATCCTCGAGTACATCCCCTTCATCATCCTGCTGCTGTCGCTGTTCACCGTGGCCGGTGGCGTGCGGCTGAAGGGCAGCCTTCGCGGCACCCCGGCGGTCAACACCACGATCCTGGCGCTCGGCACGGTGCTGGCCAGCTTCATGGGCACCACTGGCGCGGCCATGCTGCTGATTCGGCCGATCCTGCGCGCCAACTCCTGGCGCCGGCACCAGGTGCACACGGTGGTGTTCTTCATCTTCCTGGTCGCCAACATCGGCGGCTCGCTGACGCCGCTGGGCGACCCGCCGCTGTTCCTGGGCTT
Source organism: Algihabitans sp. (assembly GCA_965233705.1). Classification (GTDB taxonomy): domain Bacteria; phylum Pseudomonadota; class Alphaproteobacteria; order Kiloniellales; family DSM-21159; genus Algihabitans. The sequence goes on from CBDDTF010000003.1 coordinate 760,151, forward strand.
CCTCAAGGGCGTCGACTTCTTCTGGCCGACCACGCACATGTTCGTGCCCATGCTGGTGATGGCCGTGCCGCTGCTGCTGATCTATTTCGCCTTCGACAGCTACCTCTTCCGCAGCGAGGAGCAGCGCGAGGCGCCGGCCGAAGCGGGCGACGAGGCGAAGGAGCCGCTGGCGTTGGAGGGCAGCTTCAACATCGTGCTGCTGCTGGGCGTGATGGGCTGCGTCCTGTTGAGCGGGCTGTGGCAGCCGGGCCTCTCGATCGAGATCTACCATACGGAATGGGCGCTGCAGAACATCGTGCGCGACTTGCTGCTGGTGGGCATCGCCTACGTCTCCTGGCGGATGACGCCGCGCGCGAGCCGCGAGGCCAACGGCTTCACCTGGTTCCCGATCCTCGAGGTGGCCAAGCTCTTCGCCGGCATCTTCATCACCATCATCCCGGCCATCGCCATGCTGCGGGCCGGCGAGAACGGCGCCCTGGCGGAGATCATCCGCTCGGTCACCAAGGAGGACGGCCAGCCCCTGAACTACATGTACTTCTGGGCCACCGGCGTGCTGTCCAGCTTCCTGGACAACGCCCCGACCTACCTGGTCTTCTTCAACACCGCCGGCGGCGCGCCGAACGTGGAGAAGCTGATGACCGAGTGGGCGGAGACGCTGCTGGCGATCTCCACCGGCGCGGTCTTCATGGGCGCCATGACCTACATCGGCAACGCGCCCAACTTCATGGTCCGCTCGATCGCGGAGGAGCGCGGCGTGCCGATGCCCAGCTTCTTCGGCTACATGCTCTGGTCGGTCGCCTTCCTGGTGCCGCTGTTCGTGGTGATCACCGCGATCTTCTTCGCGGACGGCCTGTTGTGAGCGATGCGGCGCGCGCGCGGGGGCGCGAACCGGCCGGCGTGACAGGCGCGGGACGATGAAGGCGGCGCGCTTCGAAGCTTTCGGCGCGCCGCTGGAGGTGGTCGAGGTGGCCGACCCGGCCTGTCCGCCCGACGGCGCGGTGGTGCGGGTGCAGGCCTGCGGCGTCTGCCGCTCGGACTGGCATGCCTGGACCGGCGCCGACCCCGACGTGACCGCGCCGCACGTGCCGGGCCACGAGTTCGCCGGCGTGGTCGAGGCGGTGGGGCCGCAGTGCCGCGCCTTCCGGCCGGGCGAGCGGGTCACCGCGCCCTTCATCCTCTCCTGCGGGCGCTGTGCCGCCTGCCGCGACAGCGACCCGACGGTCTGCGCCGCGCAGCAGGTGGTCGGCTTCACCGGCTGGGGCGCCTTCGCCCAGTTCGTCGCGGTGCCGCACGCCGACGTCAACCTGGTGCGCCTGCCGGAGAGCCTCGACTTCGCTGCCGCCGCGGCGCTCGGCTGTCGCTTCACCACCGCCTACCGCGGCGTGGTCGAGCGGGCCGGCCTGCGTCCGGGCGAATGGCTGGCGGTGCACGGCTGCGGCGGGGTGGGCCTCTCGGCGGTGATGATCGGGGCGGCGCTGGGCGCGCGGGTGCTGGCCGTCGACATCGCCGACGCCAAGCTGGCGCTGGCTCGCGAGCTGGGGGCCGCGGCGACGCTGGACGCCTCGACGGTCGACGACGTGGGCGCGGCGGTGCGCGCGGCGACCGGCGGCGGCGCCCAGGTCTCGGTCGAGGCGCTGGGAATCACCGCCACCCTGCAGGCCTCGCTGGCCGGCCTGGCGCCGCTCGGCCGCCACGTCCAGATCGGCATGCCCACCGGGGCCCATGCCACGCCGACGATCGCGCTGCTGGACCTGATCTACGCGCGCCAGCTCACGCTGCTGGGCACGCGCGGCATGGCGGCGCGCGGCTTCCCGCCGTTGTTCGAGCTGATCCGGCAGGGGCGGATCGCGCCCGGGCGCCTGGTGACGCGACGCATCGGGCTGGACGCGGCCGGTGCCGCGCTGGCCGCCATGGAGACCTATTCGGGAGTCGGCGTGAGCGTGGTGACCGACTTCGAGGGGTAGCGCGGCGCCGGCGCGCGAGCGCGCGAACGAGACGGGGGCGGCCGCAGGGCCGCCCCCGTTTGCTGTGTGTCGTGCGGACCGCGCGGCGCGGTTACGGCAGCAGCACGCCGTCGATCACATGGATCACGCCGTTGTCGGCCATCACGTCGGCCTGGATCACCTGCGCCGCGTTGGGCGAGGCATAGCTGCCGGGGGTGGTGTCGATGAACACGCCGTTGGCGCTGACGCCATTGATGTAGATCGGGTCGAGCGCCATGGTGGTGGCGGCCACCTGGTTGCCGAGCACGGCGCTGGAGGGCACCACGCCGGGCACGATGTGATAGTTCAGGATCCGGCGGAGCTGGGCCCGGTTCTCCGGCTGCAGCAGCGTCTCCACCGTGCCGGCCGGCAGCTCGGCGAAGGCCTCGTCGGTCGGCGCGAAGACGGTGTAGGGCTTGTCGCCGACCAGCTTGGGGACGATGCCGGCGGCCTGCGCGGCGGCGATCAGGGTCTCGAAACTGCCGGCGGCGGCGGCCGTCTCGGCGAGGTTGGCGGCCTTCGCGTCGTCGACCGCGAAGAGCGCGCCGGCGGCGACGCTGAGCGCCAGGGTGGCGTGACGCAGGCGCTTGGTGAAACCGAACATCGGGATGCCTCCTCCAACTCCATGATGACGTGCGGCGCGCGAATCGGCCGCGCGCCGGATGAAGTCCGTGTTCACGAACTTGCGCAACATCTTACGCAACGCACGGGCGCATGGATTGCTCCCGACGCCGGGCGATCACAGCCTTGTCACCCGCGCGCCGGGGAACGCCGGGGATGCCGGGGGGATGCCGGGGGGACGCCGGGGGAACGGTGGGGGGACGCCGGGGCCCGGTGGGGGCCTGCTGTAGAGCGGGGTGTGATCGTATGGCCCCGCTCTAATGGCTGGTTAAGACCGGGAGCTCGGCGTGGCGGAAGACGTGCCGGGTGGCGCCGCCCAGCACCACCTCGCGAATGCGCGAGTGGCCGTAGGCGCCCATCACCAGCATGTCGCTGCCGCGCGCCTTGGCCTCGGCCAGCAGGGTCTCGCCGACGCCGCCGCGGTCGTCGACGTTGACGCCCTCGGCTTCGACGCCGTGACGCGCGAGGTAGGCGACCAGCTCGTGCTCCGACAGCTTGTCCTCCGGCGTCGGGCCGACGGTCATGGCGGTGACCGACTCGGCCGTGCGCAGCAGGTCCAGCGAGCCGCGCACGGCGCGCACGGCCTCGCGGTTGGAGTGCCAGCCGATCAGGATCCTCTTGCCGAAGGCCGGCACCGGCTGGACCCGCGGCAGCAGCATCACCGGGCAGCCGACGTCGAGCACCAGCTCCTCGGCCAAGCGCAGGCGGAAGCGGTCCTCCAGGTACTGGCCGGGCTCGGACTGGCTGAGGATCATCAGGTCGGCGGCGTGGGCGTGGTAGGACAGGGCCTGCAGATGGGCGCCATCCTCGACCACCCAGGTGTGCGACACCCCTTGCTTCGCGCAGCTCTGTTCGAATTCCTTCTCCAGCGCCGCAGCGCGCTCGCGGGCGCGCTCGCGGGCATCGGCGATGAACACGGCCGAGGCGCTGCGCCCGGCGATCACCGGCGGCATGCCGACCGGAAAGGTGATGAACAGAGCGGTGATGTGGGCGTCGTACTGCTTGGCCAGGCGCAGGGCCACTTCCAAACGGTCGGCGTGGTGCGCGTCGTTGGCCAGGTGGACCAGAATGGTCTTGATCGGCATGGGGGCCGGGATCCTTCTCGCGAAAGGCGACGGCCGGTGCGGAGGGCGGCCGTTCGTGCTCGGGTGTTGCCGGACGGCACGCTAGCCGAGGGGCGACGTGGCGGCAACCACGGCGCCGCGCCGGCCAGGCGGCGCGGTGCGCGTCATGGCCGTCAGGGCCGCTCCTGGGCCCAGGGCACGGCCGCGCGGCAGCCATGATCGACCAGGGCGTAGAGGGTCAGCGCCAGCAGCGCCAGCACGAAGAGGGCGGCGAACATCACGTCGGTTTGCATGCGCCCGTTGGCGTCCAGCATCATGCGCCCGAGTCCGGCGCCGGAGCCGACCCACTCGCCGACCACCGCGCCGATCGGCGCGGTCGCCGCGGCCACCCGCAGGCCGGAGGTGAGGGCCGGCAGGGCCGCCGGCAGACGCACGCGCAGCAGCACCGACAGGCGGCTGCCGCCCATGCTGCGCGCCAGGTCGAGCCAGCCCGGCTCGGTCCGCCGCAGCCCGTCGTAGAAGGCCGCCGTGACCGGGAAGTAGATGATCAGCGTCGCCATGGCGATCTTCGGCCCGAGGCCGTAGCCGAACCAGAGCACCAGCAGGGGCGCGATGGCGAAGACCGGGATCGCCTGGCTGACCACCAGCAGCGGCAGCAGCCAGCGCCGCAGCCGCGGCGCCAGGGCCAGCGACAGGGCGGACAGGCAGCCGAGGGCCGTGCCCAGCAGCAGGCCCAGCAGGATCTCCGCCCCGGTCACCCCGGCATTGGCCAGCAGGTCCGGCCAGCGGGTCGCCAGCACGCCGGCGACCCGCGAGGGCGGCGGCAGCAGGTAGGCGGGCACGCCGCTCAGCCAGACGCCGAGCTGCCAGAGGCCCAGCAGGACCAGGAAGACGAGCAGGGGGCGCAGCAGGGTCATGCCGCCGCCCGCGCCCGGCCGAGGCGGTCGAGCAGCTCGCCGTGGCGGCCGAGCAGCGCGGGATCGCTCGGGTCGCGCGGCGGCAGGCCCGCCGGCCGCAGCGGCGGGTCGAGCCGCACCGGCCGCCCCGCCATCACCAGCAGGCTGTGCCCCAGGCGCAGCGCCTCCAGCGGGTCGTGGGTCACCAGCAGCACCGTGCGCCCGGCCAGTCGCGCCGCCGCCAGCGCCTGCAGCTCGTGGCGGGTGATGGCGTCGAGCGCGCTGAAGGGCTCGTCCATCAGCACCACGGGACGGTCCTCGTAGAGGGTGCGCGCCAGCGCCACGCGCTGGCGCATGCCGCCGGACAGCGCCGCCGGGCGGGCGCCCAGCCACGCGCCGAGTCCCAGCTCGCGCAGCAGCGTCTCGGCCCTGTCCCGGTCGGGCCGGCGGCGGCGCAGTCGGTCGCCCACCACCACGTTGCTGACCAGGTCGAGCCAGGGCATCAGCAGGTCCTGCTGCGCCATGTAGGCCACGCGCCCGGCCAGCGGCCGGCCCGCGCCGTCGTGCACGACGCCCTCCGCCGCCGCCTCCAAGCCGGCGAGCAGGCGCAGCAGGCTGGACTTGCCGACGCCGGAGGGGCCGAGCAGGGCGGTGATCTCGCCCGGCGGCAGCTCCAGGTGCAGGTCGTCGAACAGCGGCACGTCGCCGTAGACCAGGCGGGCGGCCTCGACGGTCACGGCGGGCGCACGGCCTTGCGAAACATCGTGCATGCGGCAGGTCACCTCCCTACGCCGGTGTGAACCGGATCAGGTTCCTGGGGTCGTCCCGGGACGGGACCTCTCAGCCGGCCAGCGGCTCCCCCGGTGAAGACGTGCCGCACTATGGCCGCTAGTGCCCGCCAAGGCCAGAGCCGGCTGGGGTGGGAAGCGGCTTGGCGGGCCGCGGAGCCGGGACACTGGACAGGGCGGGTCGGCGCCACCATACCCTCAAGGGCATGACGCAGAGGCAGGACCTGGCGGCGCGCCCCGCGACTCGGCGGCAGACTCCGCAGCAGACCCCGCGGCAAACTCCGCCGCCGCGGCTGATCGGGCACGAGATCTATCGGCTGTCGACCTACGGGCGAAGGCACCCCCTGGCGATTCCGCGCGTGTCCACCTGCATCGACCTCTGCCGGGCCCTGGGCTGGCTGCCGCCGGCGCAGTACCTGGAGTCGCCGCAGGCGACGCCGGCGCAGCTCGCGCGCTTCCACGACCCCGCCTACATCGCCGCGGTGCAGCGGGTCGAGCGCACGCAGCACGCCGACGCCGAGACCAAGGCGCGCTTCCAGTTGGGCGTGGCCGGCAATCCCGTCTTCCCGGAGATCTTCCGCCGGCCGGCGACGGCCTGCGGCGGTGCGCTGCTGGCGGCCGACCTGCTGCTGGCCGAGGGCGGCAGCGTGCACGCGCCGGCGGGCGGCACCCATCACGGCCGGCCCGACCGCGCCAGCGGCTTCTGCTACTTCAACGACCCGGTGCTGGCGATCCTGCGGCTGCTCGACGGCGGCCTGACCCGGGTCTGCTACCTGGACATCGACGCGCACCACGGCGACGGGGTGCAGGACGCCTTCCACGACGATCCGCGCGTCTTCACCCTGTCGCTGCACGAGGCCGGCCGCTGGCCGCTGGCGCGCGACGGCAGCGGCGGGGCGGGCAGCGCGCACGACCGGGCCGGCGGCGCCGCGCGCAACCTGCCGCTGCCGCCGGGCGCCAACGACAGCGAGCTGCTGTTCCTGCTGGAGGCGGCCGTGCTGCCGCTGGTGGAGGCCTTCGCGCCCGAGGCGCTGGTCCTGCAGTGCGGCGCCGACGCCCTGGAGGAGGACCCCTTGAGCAAGCTGTGCCTGTCCAACGGCGCGCTTTGGCGGGTGGTGCAGGCGGTGCGGCCCCTGGCGCCGCGCCTGCTGGCGCTGGGCGGCGGCGGCTACAATCCCTGGTCCGTGGGGCGCGCCTGGGCCGGCATCTGGGGGCTGCTCAACGAGCGGGAGATCCCGCCCCGCCTGCCGCCGGCCGCCGAGGCGGTGCTGCGCGGCCTGACGTGGCGCCACCGGCTCGGCCGCAATCCGCCGGAGAGCTGGTTCACCACCCTGGCCGACGCGCCGCGGCCGGGGCCGATCCGCCCGGAGGTGCGCGCCCTGGCCGCGACGGTGCTGGCGCCGTGAGCCGGCCCGCCGCTGCCGGCGGGGGAGCGGGCGGGTTTGCGGGCGGGTTTGCGGGCGGGGCGGCGCAGGCCGGGCCCCTTCCCGCGCCGGCGGGCTTGTGCCGGCGGCCGTCGCGGGCTAAAGCCGCGGGCATGATCCGTCTGCTCGTTCTGCTCGCGACTTTGCTGCTCGCCGCGCCGGCCCTGGCGCAGGGGGGCGACCTGCCGGTGGTGCCGCTGCGCATCGTCACGGCCGACGGGGCCCGCCACGACTTCCGGGTCGAGCTGGCGCGCACGCCGGACGAACAGGCGCAGGGGCTGATGTTCCGGCGGGAGCTGGCGGCGGATCGCGGGATGCTCTTCGTCAACCGCCGGCCGCGGGTGGCGAACTTCTGGATGAAGAACACCTTCATCCCGTTGGACATGATCTGGATCGGGCACGACTGGACGATTCTGGGCGCCCACGAGCGGGCCGTGCCCCAGTCCACCGCCCTGATCTCCTCCAACCTGCCGGTCAAGGCGGTGCTGGAGGTGCCCGGCGGCACGGTGGAGCGCCTGGGCCTGGCGCCCGGCGACCGGGTCGAGGTCGACGGCCTGAATTGAGGCGGAAGGCCGTCAAGCCGCTGCGTCAGCGTGCAAAGAGGACCTTGTAACCAACTGAGAATCAGGCTTCCGGGCCGGCTGCCTGAGCCTGCTCCAGGGGGCGCCAGCCCTCGCCGGCGGCCATCAGGCAGCTCAGGCCGCTCGGCGAGGTGACGATGATCGTCCAGGTGCCGTCCTCGCCGCTGGAGAGGACCTCGATCAGCCCGCCGGTGTTGGTGACGCCCAGTGCGACAGGGGCCTCGCTGTACTTGCCCGAGAGGTGCTGCAGGACCTCGTCGCGCTGCTTGCAGGTCGCCGGGGCGGCCTCGGCGTCCTGGGCGCCGGTCAGCGCGGCGGCCAGGCCGGAGGCGAGGGCGGCAAGGGTGAACAGTCGGCGCATGGCGGGTCCTCCGCAAGAGACCGCGACTCGCTCCAACAGCAGAGCGCGAAGTCAGTTTCCGTCGAGAGAGGTTAACGCCGCCCTAAAGGACTTGCGCCGACTTCGCGATTACATCGCCGACAACTTGGCCGAGGCCAGGGCTCAGCGCACCCGCGCCAGGGTGAGGCCGTCGCCGATCGGCACCAGGGAGAGGGAGATGCGGCGGTCGGCGTGCAGGGCCAGGTTGAGCGCGCGAATCGCCTTGGTGTCCGCGTCCTGCTTGTCGGGATCGACGACGCTGCCGCCCCACAGCACGTTGTCGAACAGGATCAGGCCGCCGGGCCGGACCAGCTTCAGGCCGGCCTCGTAGTAGGCGCCGTAGTTCTCCTTGTCGGCGTCGATGAACATCAGGTCGAAGCGCCGCCCCTCGTCCTGCAGCGCCGCCAGGGTGTCCAGCGCCGGGGCGAGGCGCAGGTCGACGCGCTCGGCCACCCCCGCCTCGGTCCAGAAGCGCCGCGCCATGGCCGTGTAGTCCGCGCTCAGGTCGCAGCAGACCAGCCGCGCGTCGGCCGGCATGGCCAGCGCCATGGCCAGCGCCGAATAGCCGGTGAAGGTGCCGACCTCCAGATAGCTGCGCGCGCCGGTCAGCTCGGCGAGGAGCTGCATGAACTGGCCCTGCTCGGGCGAGATCTGCATGCCGTCGCCGGGCCCCGCCGCCGTTTCCCGGCGCAGCCGGTAGAGGATCTCCGGCTCGCGCAGGGAGACCTGCAGCAGGTAGTCGTGCAGGGCGTCGGTCATGCCGAGGGTGCGCGGGGACATGGGCTGACTCCGGTAAGGGGACGGCTCCGATAGGAGGCCGGTGGTAGGCCAGGCCGGCCGCTCAGTAGACCCGCTCGCGGGTCTTGAGGAAGCGGATCTTCGGGTTGTTCTCGGCGGCGTCGTTGAGATGCCAGGCGTTGCGCGCCAGGAAGACCGGCTGGTCGTCGTGGTCGTCGGCCAGGCTCGCCTGGTTGGCGTCGCAGAACTTCTTCAGGGTCTGCGCGTCGTCGCACTCCAGCCAGCGCGCGGTGAACCAGGTGGTCGGCTCGAAGATCACCGGCACGTCGTACTCGGTGCGGATGCGGTCGGCCAGCACGTCGAACTGCAGCGCGCCGACCACGCCGACGATCCAGTCCGAGCCCATGCGCGGCTTGAACACCCGCGCGGCGCCTTCCTCGGCGAGCTGCTGCAGGGCGCGGCCGACGTGCTTGGCCTTCAGCGGATCGGTGGGGCGCACCCGCTGCAGCAGCTCCGGCGCGAAGGCCGGAATACCGGTGAAGTGCAGCGCCTCCCCCTCGGTCAGCGCGTCGCCCAGGTGCAGGTTGCCGTGGTTGGGAATGCCGATGATGTCGCCGGCGAAGGCCTCCTCCGCCGTCTCGCGGTCGCGCGCCAGGAACAGCACCGGGTTGTGCAGGGTGAGCTGCTTGCCGGTGCGCACGTGGCGCAGCTTCATGCCGCGCTTGAAGTGACCGGACGCGAGTCGGAAAAAGGCAATGCGATCACGGTGCTTCGGGTCCATGTTCGCCTGAATCTTGAAGACGAAGCCGCTGACCTTGCCCTCGTCGGGCGCCACGTCGCGCTCCGCCGTCGGCTGTCGGCGCGGCGGCGGCGCCATCTCGGCCAGGCCCTGCAGCAGCTCGCGCACGCCGAAGGTGTTGAGCGCCGAGCCGAAGTAGACCGGCGTCATGGTGCCCTCGCGGTAGGCCTTGAGGTCGAAGTCGGGACAGAGGCCGCGGACCATCTCCACCTGCTCGCGCAGCTCGCTGACGGCCCAGGCCGGCAGCAGTGCGTCCAGCTTGGGGTCGTCCAGGCCGGAGCAGACCTCGCCCTCGTCCGGCCGCTCGCCCTTGGAGCGCGCGAGCAGGATCAGGCGGTCGCGGAAGAGGTCGTAGCAGCCGAGGAAGTTCTTGCCCATGCCGATCGGCCAGGAGGCCGGCACCACGTCCAGCGCCAGGTCCTGCTCGATCTCGTCGAGGATCTCGAAGGGGTCGCGCGCCTCGCGGTCCATCTTGTTGACGAAGGTGGCGATCGGCATGTCGCGCAGGCGGCAGACCTCGAACAGCTTGCGGGTCTGCTCCTCGATGCCCTTGGCGGCGTCGATCACCATGACCGCCGAGTCGACCGCCGTCAGGGTGCGGTAGGTATCTTCGGAGAAGTCCTCGTGGCCGGGGGTGTCCAGCAGGTTGAAGGTGCAGCCGGCGTAGTCGTAGGTCATCACCGCCGAGGTGACGGAGATGCCGCGCTCCTGCTCGACCTTCATCCAGTCGGAGCGCGCGCGCCGGCGCTCGCCGCGCGCCTTGACCGCGCCGGCGAGCTGGATCGCGCCGCCGAACAGCAGCAGCTTTTCCGTCAGTGTCGTCTTGCCGGCGTCGGGGTGCGAGATGATGGCGAAGGTGCGCCGCCGCCCGACCGGCGTATCCGGGGCGGGGTCGGTGCTGGGGTCGGCGGCGCGCGCGGCCACGCCCTGCGGGGTGACGGTGTCCATGAAGGCCCTAGCCTGTCGGGTGAGTTCCTGTCGGGTGAGTTTCTGGGCCAGATGTAGCTCAGGCGGCGGCGCGATTAAAGATTGGCCGCGGCCGGCGGTCGCTGGCGTCTGCGGCTTTGCCGGCCTATCTGACAGTGATATAAGCGCCCTGCGGTCGCCGGACGGCGGCCGGGCCGTGGGCCAAAACGTGGGTCGGGGCGCCGGCCGGAACCGAGAAGCGGGGAGTAGCGCAGCCTGGTAGCGCATCTGCTTTGGGAGCAGAGGGTCGCTGGTTCGAATCCAGTCTCCCCGACCATCGCCCGCCGGCCGCGTCGGGTCTCTTGAAGAACGTCCGTTGCGTCATGTCCCTTGAGTGCAAGTCAGCCAGCGAGTAGCCGAGAAACCGCCATGCAGGTGCGCATCTACCGAAGCCCCAAGACGGCGACCCAGTCGGGCCGCGCCAACACCAAGCGCTGGGTCCTGGAGTTCGAGCCGCAGCAGCAGCGCCGCATCGAGCCGCTGATGGGCTGGACCGCCTCGGGCGACACGCGCCAGCAGCTCCGCCTCTTCTTCGACAGTGAGGAGGAGGCCGTCGACTATGCCAAGCGCCACGGCTACATGTACACCCTGGAGCGGCCGCACGAGCGCCAGGTTCGCCCCAAGGCCTATGCCGACAACTTCAAGTACGACCGCCTGCTGCGCTGGACCCATTAGAGCAGGGGCCCCGGTCGCACGGCGCCGCCGCGCCTCTGGTCCCTGGCGCCGCCGCGCGCTACAACCGGGGCTAGGCTCGGTCCGCCGGCCTCAGGCAGGCGGACCGGGTAGGCGGACCAGAAAGGCCGACCGGACAGGCGGGCCCTGGCGGTCTCCAAGCGCCCGTAGCTCAGTCGGATAGAGCAGGTGCCTTCTAAGCATCAGGTCGCAGGTTCGAATCCTGCCGGGCGCGCCAAATTTTTCAATGTGTTAGCGTTGTTTCTTGCGACGGAGCGGGAGCGGTTTTCCCGGCAGGGTCTCGACTCGTCGCGATGCCCCCTGGCACGGCGGCCGCCGCCGGGGCGGGCAGGCGGCTGGGTTTCGCGCCCTCCCGCCCAGCACCGCTTGCTGTGCGCCCCTTCGCGGACTTATGACCTAAGCTTCGCGCCGGACCGGATGCGGCGGGGGCAGCCGGCCCGGCCGGCAGAACGGCGGCAGACAAGAAGAGCGCAGCCCGGAGGGAGCAGACGATGCGTGAGTGGAAGGTGAGGCGCCCGGTGATGGCGGCGCTGGTTTCGGCCGTGGCCGGCGCGGGGCTGCTGGGCCTGGCGGCGGGCGCGGCGGCGGCCGACCTGCCGGAGGTGAGCGCGCCCGACTTTGCGCGCGCCGACGCCGTGGTCGAGTCGCTGGAGGCCATGCAGGCCGCGATCGAGGAGGTCAAGGCGCAGGAGGGCTGGCGGGCCCTGCGCGCGCTGGACGAGTGCGCCACGGCGCAGCAGTTGATCGAGGAGCAGGTCACCGCGACGGCCTACGAGGCGGCCGGCGGCGAGCGGCTCTGGCGGCTGTGCCAGCGGCGCTACGCCGGGCTGCAGCTCCACTGAGCCGGCGCGGCCGCCCGGGGCTTCATCCGGGGCTTCATCCGGGGCTTCATCCGGGGCTTCAGTCCTCGGTCTCGGCGGCCGGCCGGTCCAGAAAGCGGCCGCCGGCGGCCGGTCGGCCGAGGGCGTGGCGGTCGATGGCCGCCGACTTCACCAGGGCATAGACCTGCCGGCCCGGGGCGAGGTCGAGCTGGCGCCGGGCCCGCGCGGTGATGCGCGCCCACAGCGGCGCGCCGCCGACGTCCAGGCGCACGTCGACCTGGGCGCCGCCCTCGCTGCCGAGGTCGACCACCCGCGCCGGGAAGACGTTCTGGATCGACAGCCCCTCGGGCCGCCGCAGGGACAGCGCCACGTCGCGCGCCCGGATGCGCAGGCGCAGGGGCGTGCCGGCGGCGACGTCGAGCCGCGGCACGACCAGCCGGCCGCCGGCGAAGACCAGCTCGCTGAGCTCGTCCTCGGCATCGTGGCGTTCCAGCCTGGCGGCGATCACCGTGCCGGCCTCGTAGCGGCCGGTCAGCGGGCGCAGGTCGAGCCGGCTGGTCAGCTCCTCCACCGGGCCGCTGGCGACCAGCCGGCCGTCGGAGACCAGCGCCAGGGTGTCCGCCAGGCGCACGATCTCCTCCATGGCGTGGCTGACGTAGACGATCGGCAGGTCCAGCTCGTCGCGCAGCCGCTCGATGAAGGGCAGCACCTCCTGCTTGCGCGCCTGGTCCAGGCTGGCCAGCGGTTCGTCCATCAGCAGCAGCCGCGGGTTGGCGAGCAGCGCCCGGCCGAGCGCCACGCGCTGCTTCTCGCCGCCGGACAGCGCGCCGGGACGGCGGCTGAGCAGTGGCGCCAGGCCGAGCAGGTCGCTGACCTCCTGCAGGCCGATCCGGCGCGCCGCCGCCGGCGCCCGGCGCCAGCCGTACAGCAGGTTGTCGCGCACCTTCAGATGGGGAAACAGTCGGCCTTCCTGAAAGACGTAGCCGATGCGCCGGCGGTGCGGCGGCAGGTCGATGCCGGCGGCGCTGTCGAACAGCACCTCGCCGCGCAGCACGATCCGCCCGCGGTCGGGCCGCAGCAGGCCGGCCAGCATGTTGACCAGGGAGGTCTTGCCGGCGCCGGAGCGGCCGAACAGCGCCACCACGCCCTCGCTCGGGCAGGTCAGCTCCGCCTGCAGCCGCAGCGCGCCGAGGCGCTTGTCCAGCGAGAGCTCCAGCATCAGCCGCCGAGCCGCGCCTGCAGGCGGCGGGCCAGCAGCTCGGAGCCGGCCAGCGCGAGCAGCGCCAGTAGCACCGAGACCACCGCCAGGCGCAGCGCGCCGGCCTCGCCGTCGGGAGTCTGGGTATAGGTGTAGAGCGCCAGCGGCAGGGTGCGGGTCTCGCCGGGGATGTTGGACACGAAGGTGATGGTCGCGCCGAACTCCCCTAGCGAGCGGGCGAAGCCCAGGATCGCGGCGGTCAGCAGGCCGGGCGCCATAAGCGGCAGGGTGACGGTGGCGAAGACCTGCCAGGGCGGCGCGCCCAGGGTGCGGGCCGCGGCCTCCAGCTTGCGGTCGACCGTCTCCAGCGACAGGCGCATGGCGCGCACCATCAGCGGGAAGGCCATGACGGCCGAGGCGACGGCCGCGCCTTGCCAGGTGAAGGCGACGGTGACGTCGAACCAGGCGTCGAGCAGGCGGCCCAGCGGCCCGTTGCGCCCCAGCGCCACCAGCAGGGCATAGCCGACCACCACCGGCGGGACCACCAGCGGCAGGTGCACCAGCCCGTCGAGCAGCAGCTTGCCGGGGAAGTCGCGGCGCGCCAGCAGCCAGGCCGCGCCCAGCGCCGGCAGCAGCCCGCCCAGCACGCTCCACAGCGCGACGCGCAGGGACAGCTCGATCGCCGTGATCTCGGCGGGCGCCAGGTCGAGCATGTCTCAGCCGGCCGGCGGCGGCGGGGCGACGAGGGTGAAGCCGTACCGGGCGAAGACGTCGCGGGTCTGCGCGCCGACCAGGAAGCGCAGGAAGACGGCGGCGGCCGGATGCCGGCTGTCGGCGGTGACGGCGGCCGGGTAGCGGATTGGCGCGTGGCTTTCGGCCGGCAGGGTGGCGACCACCTCGACCGCGTCGAGCCGCGCGGCGTCGGTGGCGTAGACCAACCCGGCCGGCGTCTCGCCGCGCGCGACCAGGGCCAGGGCGGCGCGCACGTCGGAGGCGCGGGCCAGCTTCGGCGCCACCGCCTGCCACTGGCCGAGGCTGGTCAGCGCCTGCTTGGCGTAGATCCCGGCCGGCACGTGGTCCGGATCGCCCACCGCCAGGCGCCCGTCGCCGAGCGCCGCGGCCAGGTCGCAGCCGGCGCCGGGGTCGCAGGCGAAGCCGCTGCCGGCGGCGGCAATCAGGACCAGCGCGTTGCCCAGCAGATCGAAGCGGCTGTCCGCGCGCAGCGCCCCCTGTCGTTCCAGATGGTCCATCCAGGCGACGTTGGCGGAGATGTAGAGGTCGGCCGGCGCGCCGGCGGCGATCTGCCTGGCCAGGGTCGAGGAGGCGGCGAAGGAGGCGGTGGTGGCGACGCCGCTTTCCGCCTCGAACGCGGCCAGCAGCTCGCTCAGCGCGTCGGTCGTGCTGGCCGCGGCGAAGACGGTCAGGCGCTCCCCCGCAACGGCGTGCTGCAGGGGGGCCGCCAGCAGCAGCGCGAAGAGCGCGGCGCGGACCAGCAGGCGTGCCATGGCGAACCTCCGGAGCGCGGGACGCGACGGTGCCGGTCGCGCCCCGATCTCGAAATATCGAAGCGGATATAACGTTCGCGATACTCCGGCAAATGCGCGGCGGGGGCAAGGGGGTTTCGGCGCGGCGTCCCTGGCACAGACGTTGGCCGGGCCGGGGCCGGGGCCGAATCGGGGCCGGGCCGGGGCCGAATCGGGGCCGGGCCGGTCGCCGGAGGGAGCGCCGGAGCGGCGGCGGTGCCACCGCGCCATCGCTTTCCTTGCCCGTTCTATTCCGCTTCGTCGCTGGCCGGGCTGTCCCGGCCGCTCGGCGCCTCGGCCAGCAGCCGGGAGAAGTCCGCCAGGTCCCCGGCCACGGCCGCGGCCGCCTTCTCCTCCAGGGCGCGATAGCGGCCCAGCACCTCGCGGCCGAGCTCGGTGAGGCCGGCGCCGCCGCCGCCGCTGCCGCCGCGCGCGGCCTCGACCAGGGGGGCCGTGAAGCAGGCGTTCATCGTCTCCACCAGCAGCCAGGCGCGGCGGTAGGACATGCCCATGGCCTTGGCGGCGCGGGTGATCGAGCCTTCCCGGTCGATGGCGTCGAGCAGGTCGGCCTTGCCGGGTCCCATGGCGATGGCCTGGCCGAGCAGGACGCGCAGACGCGGCCCCTCGGCCGCTCCGGTCCTGCTCTTATGGGGCCCGGTGCCGGACATGGCCTACTCCGCCGCGCGGGCCTGGGCGTTGAGGCGCTCGAAACCGGCTTCCAGGTCGGCGATCAGGTCGGCGGGGTCCTCCAGCCCGATATGCAGGCGCAGGGTGCGGCCCGCCGCCGCCCAGGCGGTGGCGCTGCGCATCTTCTCGACCGGACTGGGCACGATCAGGCTCTCGTAGCCGCCCCAGGAGTAGCCGAGCCCGAAGTAGGTCAGGCTGTCCACCATGGCCTCGACGGCCGCGGGCGGGAAGCCGGGCTTGAGGATCAGCCCGAACAGGCCGGTGGAGCCGTCGAAGTCGCGGGCGAAGAGTGCATGCTGCGGATGCGCGGGCAGGGCGGGGTGCAGCACCCGCTCGACCTCCGGGCGGTCCTGCAGCCAGCGCGCGACCTCCAGGGCGCTGGCCTCGTGGCGGCGCAGGCGCACCTCCAGGGTGCGGAAGCCGCGCAGCGCCAGGTAGGCCTCGTCGGCCGCCGCGGCGTAGCCGAGCTGGTCGCACTTGGCCCGGAGCTGACGCGCCGTCTCGCCGCGCGCCGCGACCAGACCGAGCATCACGTCGGAGTGGCCGCCGAGGTACTTCGTGCCGGCCTGGATCGAGACGTCGACCCCCTGTTCGAGCGGCCGGTAGAACAGCGGCGTCGCCCAGGTGTTGTCGAGGGCCGTCTTGATGCCGTGGGCGCGCGCCACCTCGACGTAGGCCGGCACGTCGCAGAGCTCGAAGGAGTGGGAGCCCGGCGTCTCCAGGTAGAGCAGCTTGGTGTTGGGCCGGATCAGCGCCGCGACGTCGCGGCCGAGCGCCGGGTCGAAGTAGCTGGTCTCGACGCCCAGCGGCTTGAGCAGTCCGTCGCAGGCCTTGCGCGCCGGCGCGTAGACGTTGTCGATCATCAGCACGTGGTCGCCCGCCTCGACGAAGGCGAGCAGGGTCAGCACGTTGGCCGCCAGGCCGGAGGGCAGCAGCAGACTGTCGTCGGCCCCCTCCAGGTCGCTCCAGGCCTGGCGCAGGGCGATGTGGGTCTCGGTCCCGAAGCGCCCGTACTGCACGAAGTCGGGCTCGCCGCGGCGTGCGGCCCCCTCGCGCAGGTCGGCCAGGCTGTCGAACAGGATCGTCGAGGCGCGCGCGACCGGCGGGTTGACGGTGCGGCCCCCCTGGGTCGTGAGGTTGCGGCCGGCGTGCGCCAGGCGCGTGGCGTGGGCAGCGGCGCGGGAGGGCTTGCGCGGGGTGTCGGGCATGGACTCTCGCCTGTCGTGGTGGTGGATCGCGTCGTCGTTGTGACCCGCGCCGCGGCGCGGCGGCGGGCTCGCCGTGATACCAGCCGATCCGCGCCGCAAATGCAATTGGCGCCGATCTGCACGCAGCGGCGGGTTTACGCCGAAACAGGGGGCGGTCACTTGAGCCGGTCAAGAGATCGTATACAAGTAGCGCAATTGCCTTGCGGCCGCGAATGTTTCATCTTGACGCCAGCAGGTCGGCGCGAAAGGATATTTGCCCGTTGTGCGGTGCAATATTCGGCGCGGTGCCGGCCGCTCAGCCAAAGAGCGCTATAAGAGCGACGAACAGGGAAGGTCAAAGGCAATGAAACTGATCAAGCTGATGTCGGCCGCGGTAGCGGTCGGCGCGCTGACCGCAGGCGCCGGGGCGGCCTCCGCCCAGACGCTGGAGGACGTCAAGGAGCGCGGCGTGCTCAACTGCGGCGTGTCCACCGGCATCGCCGGCTTCTCCAACCCCAACGACCAGGGCGAGTGGGAAGGCTTCGACGTCGACTTCTGCCGCGCCGTCGCGGCGGCGATCTTCGCCGACCCCGACAAGGTGAGCTATACGCCGCTGTCCCCGAAGGAGCGCTTCACGGCGCTGCAGTCGGGCGAGGTCGACCTGCTGGCGCGCAACACCACCTGGACCCTGACGCGCGACGTCAACCTGGGCTTCGAGTTCGTCGGGGTGAACTACTACGACGGCCAGGGCTTCATGGTGCGCCGCGACCTGGGCGTCAACTCGGCGCTCGAGCTCGACGGGGCCAGCGTGTGCATCCAGACCGGCACCACGACCGAGCTCAACCTGGCGGACTACTTCCGCACCAACGACATGAGCTTCGAGCCGGTCACGGTCGACACCTCCGACCAGGCCCGCGAGGCCTACACGGCCGGGCGCTGCGACGTCTACACCACCGACGCCTCCGGCCTGGCGGCGCAGCGCTCCTCGATGAGCGACCCCTCGGCGCACAAGGTCCTGCCCGAGATCATCTCGAAGGAGCCGCTGGGGCCGCTGGTCCGTCACGGCGACAACCAGTGGGGCGACATCAACCGCTGGGTGCTCAACGGGATCGTCGCGGCCGAGGAGCTCGGCGTCACCTCCGAGAACGTCGACGAGATGAAGAACGCCGAGAATCCGGAAATCCGCCGTCTGGTGGGCACCGAGGGCGGCCTGGGCGAGATGCTCGGACTGTCCAACGACTTCGCCTACAACGCCATCAAGATGGTCGGCAACTACGCCGAGATCTTCGAGCGTAACGTCGGTGTGAACACGCCGCTGGGCCTGGAGCGGGGCCTGAACGCGCAGTGGAAGGATGGCGGCATCCTCTACGCGATGCCCTTCCGGTAAGCCGGATGGCCCGCAGCGCCGCCTTGGCGCTGCGGGCCGTTTCGCGCTTTCGGTCCGGTCGCCGGCCGGGCGCCGCGGGCTGCCCCTGGGCCGACGCTGGGCGAGCGGCGCAGGGCGGGCCGCGGCATCGGGTGCGATGCGACATGGGACGCGACAGGGCGCGCGATGCGACGGCGCCGACGGCCGGACTGGGAGCGGCCGAGGCTAAGCGACGCGCCGCGCGGAGCGAGCAACAGACACAAGCGGTGGCCGGGCGGCAGCCTCGGCGCGGCGTGGCGGCACGGCCGGCGCCCGCCGGCGGCTCCTTGGCTTCCCCGGCCGGACCCGGCCGTCGCGCGGTGTGCCGCGGCGCCCGGCCCGGGGCCGGTGTCAGCGGCGGCGGCCGGCCGGCGCGGCCGGCGGAACCGGCCAGCGACTACGGGGGGACGTAAAGTATGGCTGTCGAGACGGCCGGGCAGGACCACAAGGGCGCCGCGTCGCTCTGGACGGACCGGCGGTTCCGCGCCGTGCTCTACCAGGCGCTGACGATTGGCTTGGCCGGGACGTTTCTCGCCTTCATCATCCAGAACACCACGACGAACCTGGAGAACCGGGGCATCGCCACCGGCTTCGGCTTCCTCTGGAGCCAGGCCGGCTACCAGCTCGAGAACACGCTGATCGAGTACGGCCCGACCGATACCCACGGCCGCGCCTTCCTGGTCGGTCTGCTCAACACCCTGCTGGTCTCGGCCCTCGGCATCCTGATCGCGACGGTTCTGGGCTTCATTCTCGGCGTGCTGCGCCTGACCCCGAACTGGCTGCTGAGCAAGGTGGTCTACTGGTACGTCGAGGTGGTGCGCAACGTGCCGCTGCTGCTGCAGATCTACTTCTGGTACGCGGTCCTGCTGGCGCTGCCGACGGTGCGGGAATCCATCGACCTCGGCTTTGGCGCCTATATCAACAACCGCGGCATGCAGGCGCCGGCGCCGATCCTGGAGCCCGGCTTCGCGGCGATTCCCATCGCCATGCTGGTCGCCGTGGCCGGCATCGTCCTGCTCCGGCGCTGGGCGCGCCGGCGGCAGGAGGCGACCGGCCGGATCTTCCCGGTGTTCTGGGCCGGGCTGGCGCTGATCCTCGGCCTGCCGGTCCTGGCCTATTTCGCCGCCGGCATGCCGGTCGGCTTCGAGGTGCCCGAGCTGGGGCGCTTCCGCTTCACCGGCGGCTTCACGATCGCGCCGGAGTTCGTCGCGCTGCTGCTGGCGCTGTCGCTCTACACTGCGGGCTTCGTCGCGGAGATCGTGCGCGCCGGCATCCTGGCGATCAGCCACGGCCAGACGGAGGCGGCCTACGCCCTGGGCCTGAAGCCGAACTGGACCATGCGGCTGATCATCATCCCGCAGGCCCTGCGGGTGATCGTGCCGCCGCTGACCAGCCAGTACCTGAACCTGACGAAGAACTCCTCGCTGGGCGTCGCCATCGGCTATCCGGAGCTGGTCGCCACCATCAGTGGCATCACCCTCAACCAGACGGGCCAGGCGATCGAGTGCATCGCCCTGACCATGGCGGTCTACCTGACGATCTCGCTGCTGATCTCGCTGTTCATGAACATCTACAACCGCCGCATCGCGCTGGTGGAGCGCTGACGCCATGGTGATGTCGGAAAGCCAGGTCCCCCAGGACGACGGCCGCACCTACGCGCCGGGCCAGCACCCCGACCTGCCGCCGCCGGCCGGCTCCGTCGGCTTCGTCGGCTGGTTGCGGGCCAATCTGTTTTCCGGCCCGCTCAACAGCCTGGCGACCCTGCTGGCGGCGGCGGTGATCTACATCGTCGTGGTGCCGATCGTGAACTGGGTGGCGGTGGACGCCGTGGTCAGCGGGCAGGATCGCCGGCTCTGCGACCTGGGCCGCAGCGCATCGCTGATTGGCAGCAACATCGCGGCCTTCGACGTCGAGGACTTCGCACTCGATCCGCAGGCGCCCGGCCTCGACGCGGACGCCGCGGCCAAGGCGGCGGTGCGCAAGCGCGTGGCCGACAACGCCTTCCGCAGCACCGCCGGCGCCCTGGGCACCTTCGTGCAGCGCTACGAGGCGATGCCGCCCGAGCTGGTACCGGCCAGCCTGCCGCCGGTGGTGGAGCGGGTCCAGCCGCGCCAGATCCTGCCCGAGTTGGAGGCGGCGGTCGAGGCCGGCAACGTCGCCGCCGCGCAGCCGCTGTTCGATCGCCTGCAGCCGCTGTCGACCTGGGGCGACAGCTACGACGGCGCCTGCTGGGTGGTCGTCAAGCAGCGCTGGCTGCTGTTCATGACCGGCTTCTACGACCGCGACGAGACCTGGCGGCCGCTGCTCGCCGGCATCGGCCTGATCTTCGCGCTGGCGCCGCTGCTGTTCCCCGGCGTGCCGCTGCGCAAGCCGCTGCTCTACTTCGCGGCCGCCTATCCGGTGCTGGCCTATTACCTGCTGACCGGTGTCAACCTGGCGGCCTCGCCCCTGCGGCTCGCACTGGGGGTGCTGCTGCTGCTCGCCGCCGGCGCGGTGATCTGGGGGCCCTTCGCCAAGGCGGTGCGGCGGCCGTTGCTGCCCCTGGTCTACGTCACCCCGGCGGTCGCCATGCTGGTGCTCTTCGCCTTCAGCGGCGAGCGCAGCCCGATTGCCTTCGAGCCGACGGTCACCCAGGTCCAGGCTACGGTCGAGATGGCGGCCGAGCGCACGGACGTTCAGCCCGGTCAGCCGATCCAGGTGCGCGAAGGGCCGGTCAGCCAATTCTTCGGGGGCACGCTGTTCCTCGTCGGCTTCGGCCTGACGCCGCTCTGGTGGCTGATCGGCGCCGGGGTGTTCGGCCTCGGCCTGGTCAGGGTGCTGCGCCATGCCGGCGGCTTGACCGACGAGGCCGAGTGGCGCGTCTGGGGGCCGCTGGCCGCGGCCTGCAGTCTCTTCGCCGCCCTGCTGCTGTTCTTCGCGGGCCAGAAGCTGTTCAGCGGCGTGGTGCTACCGATCGAGCGGACCGACGAGTGGGGCGGGCTGCTGGCGACCCTGGTCACCGGGCTTGTCGGCATCACCGCGTCCCTGCCGATCGGCATCCTGCTGGCCCTCGGCCGGCGTTCGAAAATGCCGATCGTGCGGGTGATCTGTACCTCCTTCATCGAGATCATCCGCGGCGTGCCGCTGATCACCATCCTCTTCATGAGTTCGGTGATGCTGCCGCTGTTCCTGCCGGAAGGGGTGAACTTCGACAAGCTGCTGCGCGCGCTGATCGGCGTCTCGCTGTTCGCGTCGGCCTACATGGCGGAGGTGGTGCGCGGCGGCCTGCAGGCGATCCCCAAGGGGCAGTACGAGGCGGCCGACGCACTGGGCCTCAACTACGCCAAGTCGATGCGCCTGATCGTGCTGCCCCAGGCCCTGAAGATCGTGATCCCGGGCATCGTCAACACCTTCATCGGGTTGTTCAAGGATTCCACCCTGCTGGGGATCATCGGCATCCTCGACCTGCTGCAGGTGGCCAAGTCCACCAACACCGACGCCGACTGGATCGGCTTCTTCCAGGAGACCTTCACCTTCGTGGCGATCTTCTTCTGGATTTTCTGCTTCGGGATGTCGCGCTACTCCATCTACCTTGAAGAAAAGCTGCATACCGGGCACAAACGGCGCTAACGCGATGCGATGGCGCGTGGTCCGTCGCGCCCGGCGCCGCCGCAAGGTGCCAGCCGCATGGACCAGGCCAGCCGATCCCCTTGGAGCGAGAGATGAGCGACGCAGAGTCCCACACCGCCACCCCGCAGGAGCGCCAGGTCGACCGCTCGAAGATGCAGGTCGGGGAGGAGGTGGCGATCCAGATCAGCCACATGCACAAGTGGTTCGGCGAGTTCCACGTGCTCAAGGACATCAACCTGACCGTCAACCGGGGCGAACGCATCGTCATCTGCGGCCCCTCCGGCTCGGGCAAGTCGACGCTGATCCGCTGCATCAATCGGCTGGAGGAGCACCAGCGCGGCGACATCATCGTCGACGGCGTGGAGCTGACCAACGACATCAAGAACATCGCCGAGGTGCGCCGCGAGGTCGGCATGGTGTTCCAGCACTTCAACCTCTTCCCCCATCTGACGGTGCTGGACAACTGCACCCTGGCGCCGATCTGGGTGCGGCGCATGCCGAAGAAGGAGGCCGAAGAGGTCGCCATGCACTACCTGGAGCGGGTCAAGATCCCCGAGCAGGCGCTGAAGTACCCCGGGCAGCTCTCCGGCGGTCAGCAGCAGCGCGTGGCGATCGCCCGCTCGCTGTGCATGAACCCGGAGATCATGCTGTTCGACGAGCCGACCTCGGCGCTCGACCCGGAGATGATCTCCGAGGTGCTCGAGGTCATGATCGGCCTCGCCGAGTCGGGCATGACCATGCTCTGCGTCACCCACGAGATGGGCTTCGCGCGCAAGGTGGCCAACCGCGTGATCTTCATGGATGGCGGCGAGATCATCGAGCAGAACGAGCCGGAAGAGTTCTTCAACAATCCGCAGTCCGAGCGCACCAAGCTGTTCCTGAGCCAGATCCTGAGCCACTGAGTCGGGCGGAGGCCCGGGGAGACCCAGGGAGGCCCAGGGAGGCCCGGGGGGGGCGGCGCGGCGGCCGGCCGGACGCGGAAGGAAGGGGCCCTGCGGGTCCGCCTGCTCGTCGTGCCCCACGATTCAGGCCAGCGCCTGTGCCGCATGGGCGGCGGCCCCGACCAACCACTTCCGGCCGCCCGGCGGATTGCAGCCCGCGCAGGGCGCCGCCGTGATCGCGGCGGCGACCTGCGCGCCTGCCGCTGCGGGCCATGGCGGTGACCGCCTACGACCCGGCGGCCGATCCCGCCGGCGTCACCGCCGCCGCCGCCATCGCCCACATCCGCCGCGCCCTCGACGGGGCGGTGCGCTAGGGCGGTTTCCGATCGAGTGGAACCACGACGTGGGTCTGCCGATCGGCCCAAAACCGCCCTAAACCATAGTGTTAGAGTGATGCTGTCCGACCTGGCGAATCGCAAATGCGATTCGATCAGGTCGGGCATCGCTCTAGAGCATTTTCCGATCAATCACGGTCATATCCGGCAGCAGCGAAGTAGTTTTCACACTCATCCGGCGTGAAGATGTCGACGGCTTCGGCGATGGCGTCCCAGAGGTCGTCGACGGTGCGGGCTGCGATCTTCTTGAGGAAGGCCTTGAGCTTTGAGAATGCCATCTCGATCGGATTGAAGTCGGGACTGTAGGGCGGGAGGTAGAGCAGTTCGGCTCCGGCGGCTTCAATGGCCTCGCGGACGGCGATGGGTTTGTGGGCCGGTAGATTGTCCATGACGACGACATCGCCAGGATTGAGGGTCGGGATCAGAACTTGTTCGACATAGGCGATGAAGGCTTGGCCGTGCATCGGGCCATCAAGGACCATGGGAGCGGTCATGCCGTCGAGACGGAGCGCGCCGACGAAGGTGGTCGTCTTCCAGTGGCCGTGCGGGACGGGCGCCCGACAGCGTTCGCCTCTTGGCGCGCGGCCGTAGCGGCGCGCCATCTTGGTGGAGGCTCCGGTTTCGTCGATGAAGACAAGACGCTCGGGCAGGAGCTCGATCTGCCGTGCGAACCAGGCGCGCCTGCGACGTAGCACGTCAGCCCGCTGCTGCTCGGATGCATGCGCGGTTTTTTTTGAAGCTGAGGCCATGCCGGTCCAGCAAACGCCAGATCGTGCTCAACGAGAAGACGGCGCCATGGGCCTCTTCGAGATGCGCCGCCATCTCCTCCAGAGTGATGTCCGGCCGTTCGTCGATCAGGGCCAGGAGTTCGTCGGCATAGACTTCGATCCGGTGCGAACGGCGGTCGCCGCCCAGCGGCCGGGGCTCGGTGTGCCCGAGCCGTCGATAGCGATCCATCCACTTGATCGCCGTCGAGGGGGCAATCCCGAACCGATCCGCGGCCCTTCGGCAGGAGAGCCCGCCTTCCACCGCACGGATCACGCGCTGTCTTAGGTCGTTCGAAAGAGGTCGCGTCATGCAAGCTGGCCTCCTCCACCAGCCTACATCGTGAATCACATTTCTCGACGCATGGGAATCCCCTTCGACTCCAGCAGGTCGGAAAATGCTCTAGAGTGATTTGCGACCGTTTGGGCGGGCGTCAGCGCGTCCGCCGGTCGCGAAAAATCACTCTAACCCTTTGGTGTAGAGCAGGTTTCTTGTGATCGTCTGGGCTTACGGCGTGGGCCTACCGGTCACCCGGCCCGGGCGAAGCGCAGCGCTTCCTCGGCGGCGCGTAGCAGGGCGCGGGCCTTGTTCTCCGATTCCTGGAACTCCGCCTCGGGGTCGCTGTCGGCGACCACGCCGCCGCCGGCCTGCACGTACATCGTGCCGTCCTTGATCAGAGCGGTGCGCAGGGCGATGCAGGTGTCCATGTCGCCGCCGGCCCCGAAGTAGCCGACCGCGCCGGCGTAGAGGCCGCGGCGCTCCGGCTCCAGCTCGTCGATGATCTCCATGGCCCGCACCTTGGGCGCGCCCGAGACCGTGCCGGCGGGGAAGCCGGCCATCAGCGCGTCGACGGCATCGAGTCCGGGGCGGATGCGGCCCTCGACGGTGGAGCTGATGTGCATGACGTGGCTGTAGTGCTCAACGGTGAACTTGGCCGGGACGCGCACCGAGCCGACCTGCGCGACCCGGCCGACGTCGTTGCGCCCCAGGTCGAGCAGCATCAGATGCTCGGCCAGCTCCTTCGGATCGCTCAGCAGGTCGGCGGCCAGGGCGCGGTCCTCCTCCGCCGTGGCGCCGCGCTTGCGGGTGCCGGCCAGCGGGCGCAGCGTGACCGTCTCATCGCGCAGGCGGACCAGGATCTCCGGCGAGGAGCCGACGGCGGCGAAGTCGCCGAAGTCCATGAAGAACAGGAAGGGCGAGGGGTTGAGCCGGCGCAGCGAGCGGTAGAGGGCGAAGGGCGGCAGCTTGAACGGCAGCCGGAAGCGCTGCGAGGGCACCACCTGGAAGATGTCGCCGGCGGCGATGTAGTCCTTGGCCCGCTCGACCATGGCGCGGAAGGCCGCCGGCGTCATGTTGGAGCGCGGTTGCGGCAGGGCCTCGGCGGCCTCGGCCCGCTCGCGCCGGTAGGGCAGGGAGCGGCCGAAGTCCTCGACCGCCTCGGCCAGCCGCTCGCGCGCCAGGTCGTAGGCGGCGCCGGCGTCGACTCCTTCGCGCGGCCAAACCGGCGTGATCACCGTCACCACGTCTTCCACGCGGTCGAACACGGCCGTCACCGTCGGCCGCACGAACAAGGCGTCGGGGATGCCCAGCACGTCGGGATTGGCGTCGGGAATCCGCTCCATCAGCCGCACCGCGTCGTAGCCCATGTAGCCGATCAGGCTGGAGGCCATGGGCGGCAGCTCCGCGGGCAGCGCGATGCGGCTCTCCTCGATCAGCCGGCGCAGCGAATCCAGCGGCGGCCCGTCGAGCGGCGCGAAGGCCTCCGGCTCGCTGCGGGCGCGGCGGTTGATCTCCGCGACGGCGCGGTCCTCCTGCCCGGAGCCGGGGGCGCCGCGCCGGCAGCGCCAGATCAGGTCCGGCTTCATGGTGATGAAGGAATAGCGCCCGATGGTGGCGCCGCCTTCGACCGATTCGAAGAGGAAGGAGTAGGGGCGGTTGTCCGTCAGCTTGAGGAAGGCCGAGACCGGCGTCTCCAGGTCGGCGATCAGGCGGGTGAAGACCACCTGCGGCCGGCCGGACTCGTAGAGGCTGCGGAAACTCTCGAACGCGGGCGTGCAGTGCATCGGCGCTAGAAGTCCGTCAGCGCGCCGTCGACCGCGGCCTGGTCGACGCGAATGCCGTAGTCGCGCTCCAGGGCGGTGCCGTAGAGGTTCAGCAGGTCGCTGCTCACGCTGGTCTCGAGCTGGTCGCGAAGCTGCGCCACCCGCTCGGTCGCGGCCTGCGGGTCGGCCTCGATGATCTCGCGCAGCACCGCGACGATCTGCCCCTCGGGCGCGGCGGCGACGGTCACCTCGCCGACCTCCAGCCCGAATAGCTGGCCGGGCAGTTGGCCGGAGGGCGTCACCTCGGGGTCGGCCTCGTTGCGGGTCAGCGGCGGCGTGGTGCGGATCGCCAGGCCCTCGGCCTCGGCCACCCGCGACAGGGTCTGCCCCTCGCGCAGGCGGGCGGCGAGCGCACCGGCGCGCTCCAGCAGGCGGGCCGCGCGCTCCTCGGCCTTCCAGTCCGCCACCACCTGGTCGCGGATGTCCTCCAGCGGGCGCGGGGCGGCGGGACTCACGCCGTCGACCCGCAGCACGAAGTAGCCGCCGCCGTCGGTCTCAAGCAGCAGCGAGGTCTCGCCGGCCTCGGTCGTGAAGGCGCTCTCCAGAAAACGCTCGCGCGCCGCCAGGCCCTCGAGCGGCGCGCCGCTCCGGTCGGTGCCGTCGCGCGCCACGGCCTCCCGGCTCTCGAGCGGCAGGTTGAGCGTCTGGGCCGCTTCTTCCAGGCTGGCACCGCCGGCCAGCTCGTCGTCGAGCTGGTTGGCGATCGAGACCAGCTCGTCGATGGCGCGGCCGAACAGCAGGTCCTCGCGAAGCTGGTCGCGCACCTCGGCGAAGCTGGGCGTCTCGCCCGGCTGCACCTCGCCGACCTTGAGGACGTGCCAGCCGAAACCGGTCTCGACCGGCAGGCTGGTGCTGTTGGCGTCGAGCGCGAAGGCGGCCTCGGCCAGCTCGGCCGGCAGGTCGCCGCGGGTGACCTGGCCGAAGTCGATCGGCGCCTGGCCGGTCAGCTCCTCCGCCAGGCTCGCGAAGTCGGCGCCCTCGTCGAGGCGCTGCACGGCGGCGTCGGCGGCGGCCTTGTCGTCGAACACCATCTGCGAGACGCCGCGCGTTTCCGGCGTGCCGAACTCCCCGAGCCGCTCCTCGTAGGCTTGGCGCAACTCCTCCTCGCCGACGGCCATCTCCGTCATCAGCGCCTGCGGACGCAGGTGGATATAGGTGACGCTGCGGTATTCCGGCGCCATGTAGTCGGTCTTAGCCTCCTCGTAGAAGCTCTGCAGCGTCTCGGCGTCCGGGTCGGCGACCTCCTCGACGCTGTCGAGCGGCAGCTCCACGTAGTCGGCCACGCGGGTTTGCGCCTGGAAGCGATAGAGCGCCTCGGCCAGCGGCTGCGGTACCTCCACCGCGCCGCTCAGCGCGCGGACCACGCGGTCGCGCACCACCTCGGCCTTCAGGCGCTCGAGGAACTGGGCCTCGCTCAGGCGCTGGTTGCGCAGGAAGGCCTGGAAGCGGTTGCGGTCGAAGGTGCCGAGCGAATCCTGGAAGCGGGGGTCGGCGACGATCTCGGCGCGCAGCGTCTCGTCGGTCACGGCCAAGCCCAGGTCGTCCGACTGCTGGGCGAAGAGGGCGGAGACGATGAGCTGGTTGAGCACCTGCTGCGGCAGGCCGATGGCGCGCGCCATCTCGGGGTCGAGCTGGCCGCCCACCCTCTGGCGCAGGGCGCTGTACTCCTGGGCCAGCACGCGGCGGAACTCCGCCTCCTGGACCTCCTGGTCGCCCACGCTGGCGACGGTCGGCGTGCCCGAGGTGCCGCGGAAGATGTCCCCGATCCCCCAGATCGCGAAGCTGACGATCAGAAGGCCGAAGAGCACGTAGACGAAGACCTTGGCGACGATGCCGCGCAGGAAGTTCATGGGGTCTGAGATCCGTACAGTCTGCTGGTGTTTCGGGCTGCTGGTGTTTCGGGCGGCGCATCCTAGAGCAGATGCCGTTGCGAAGAAATCGCTTTGCGGGGCCTTGTCGGACGGTCGCCATCGCCGCAACCGCTTGGATCGGAGGGCCTGTCCGCGGCGCACCCTGCTTGAGCGCGCCGGGCCTGTCGAGGAACGCCGGCGGGCCGCCCCCGCGGCCGGCTGGTCTGGCCGGCGCCGCTCGTGCTAAGCCCTGCGGCCACACCGTGAGCTGGCTGGCACCAACTGGAAGGGGGAGGGCGCGCCGATGCGGCGCAAGCTGATCGCCGGAAACTGGAAGATGAACGGGCTGTCGGCCGACGGCATGAAGCTGGCCGAGGCGCTGGCCCAGCGCCTGCAGCAGGCGGTCGACTACGGCGATCCGCCGGCGCCGGCCTGCGACCTCCTGGTCTGCCCGCCCTTCACCCTGCTCTGGCCGCTGCGCGAGGCGGTCGCCGGCAGCGGCATCGCGCTCGGCGGGCAGGACTGCCACAGCGCGCCGTCCGGCGCGCACACCGGCGATATCGCCGCCGCCATGCTGGCCGACATCGGCTGCGGCTACGTGATCCTGGGCCATTCGGAGCGGCGTCACGATCATGCGGAGGATGACGCCACGGTGCAGGCCAAGACGCGCGCCGCCCTGGCCGCCGGGCTCACCCCCGTCGTCTGCGTCGGCGAGACCGAGGCGCAGCGCGACGCCGGCGAGACGTTGGCCGTGATCGCCGCCCAGGTGGCCGGCTCGCTGCCGGCCGACGCGCTGGCCGCGCCCGAGGCCGGGCTGGTCGTGGCCTACGAGCCGGTCTGGGCGATCGGCACCGGTCGCACGGCCACGCCCGAGCAGGTTCAGGAGGTCCACGCGGCGCTGCGCGCGCGGCTGGCCGACGCGCTGGGAGAGGCGCGGGCGGCCTCCACGCGCCTGCTCTACGGCGGTTCGGTCAAGCCGGCCAACGCGGCCGAGTTGCTGGCGCTGCCCGACGTCGACGGCGCGCTGGTCGGCGGCGCCAGCCTCAAGGCCGAGGATTTCTGGGCCATCGCCGCCGCCTGTCCGACCTGAGCCGGGCCCGGTCGGGACGCAGGGCGCGGCGCCCGGGTCGCAATCGGCTCTAGCCATGGCGGTCGCGATCCCCTACATAGCGCCGCAAGACGACATGACCATGGCGGTGCGGGCGGCTGTCGACCAACGGCCGCGCCGCCGCTTCTGCTTTCGGGTTGGGACGATGGAACTGATACTTCTCGTCGCGCATCTGCTGATCGCCCTTGTGCTGATCGGCGTGGTGCTGATGCAGCGCAGCGAGGGCGGCGGCCTCGGCATCGGCGGCGGTGGCGGCGGCGGTGGCGGCGGCATGAGCGGCTTCATGACCGGCCGCGGCACCGCCAACTTCCTGACCCGGACGACCGCCATCCTGGCCGCGCTCTTCATGGCGACCTCGATCACCCTGGCGATTCTCGCCGGCGGCGGGCGCGAGAGCGGCTCGATCCTGGATCAGCCGGTGGGCGACACCTTCGTGCCGCCGGCCGCCGTGGAGCCGGACTCCGCGCCGGCCGAAGAGCCGGCCGCGCCGGCGGAGCCGAGCGTTCCGCTGCAGTAGCCCGTCTCAGTGGTCCGGCGCGCTCCGGGGTTCGCGGGCGGGGTGCTGGCCGCGACTCCGGGCGCCGGGCTATCCCGCCCAGGGCTGCCGCCTCGCGCTGCGGCAGCCCTTCCGTTTGTGAAAATCCGTGGAATTCCCATGCCGTTTCAGCAGTTCGGCCTCGGCCCTTGCCGTGCCTGCCATCAGCGAGGATAGTGGCGGTCCATGACGCGGTTCATCTTCATCACCGGCGGCGTGGTCTCCTCTCTGGGCAAGGGCTTGGCCTCGGCGGCGCTCGGCGCGCTGCTGCAGGCGCGCGGCTTCAAGGTCCGCCTGCGCAAGCTCGACCCCTATCTCAACGTCGATCCGGGCACCATGAGCCCCTACCAGCACGGCGAGGTCTACGTCACCGAGGACGGGGCCGAGACCGACCTGGACCTGGGCCACTACGAGCGCTTCACCGGCGTCGCCTCGCGGCGCAGCGACAACGTCACCACCGGCCAGATCTACTCCAAGATCCTCGCCAAGGAGCGGCGCGGCGACTACCTCGGCGCCACGGTGCAGGTGATCCCGCACGTCACCGACGCCATCAAGGACTTCGTGCGCGGCGACATCACGGATGAGGACTTCATCATCTGCGAGATCGGCGGCACGGTGGGCGACATCGAGGGGCTGCCCTTCTTCGAGGCGATCCGCCAGCTCGGCAACGAGCTGGGGCGCGAGCGCAGCCTGTTCATGCACCTGACGCTGCTGCCCTTCATCGCCTCGGCCGGCGAGCTGAAGACCAAGCCGACCCAGCACTCCGTCAAGGAGTTGCAGTCGCTGGGCATCCAGCCGGACATTTTGGTCTGCCGCTCGGAGATGGCGCTGGGCCGCGACGAGCGGCGCAAGCTTGCGCTGTTCTGCAACCTGCGGGAGCAGGCGGTGATCCAGGCCCTCGACGTCGACACGATCTACGCGGTGCCGCGCGCCTATCACGAGGAGGGCATCGACGAGGAGGTCTGCCACCACTTCGGGTTGGAGACGCCGCAGCCGGACCTGAGCGGCTGGGACCGGGTCTGCGAGGCGATCCGCAATCCCGACGGCGAGGTCACCATCGGCGTGATCGGCAAGTACACCAGCCTGATCGACGCCTACAAGTCGCTGGCCGAGGCGCTGACCCACGGCGGTGTCGCCAACCGGGTGCGCGTGAAGGTGCGCTGGCTGGACGCCGAGATCTTCGAGAAGCCGAGCTACCTGACCGAGCTGGAGAACGTGCACGGTATTCTG
This sequence comes from Algihabitans sp., assembly GCA_965233705.1. GTDB lineage: Bacteria > Pseudomonadota > Alphaproteobacteria > Kiloniellales > DSM-21159 > Algihabitans. The sequence continues at coordinate 790,378 of CBDDTF010000003.1, forward strand.
GTGCCCGGCGGCTTCGGCGAGCGCGGCACCGAGGGCAAGATCGCCGCCGCCCGCTTCGCGCGCGAGCGCAAGGTGCCCTATTTCGGCATCTGCCTGGGCATGCAGATGGCCGTGGTCGAGGCGGCGCGCCACCTGGGCGACCTGGAGGCGGCGGGCTCCACCGAGTTCGGTCCCACCGACCAGCCGGTGGTCGGCCTGATGACCGAATGGCTGCGCGGCAACCAGGTCGAGCGGCGCAGCCAGGAGGGCGACCTGGGCGGCACCATGCGCCTGGGGGCCTATCCGGCGAAGCTTCAGGCCGGCAGCCAGGTGCGCGAGATCTACGGCTGCGAGGAGATCAGCGAGCGGCACCGCCACCGCTACGAGGTCAACATCAACTTCCGCGAAAAGCTGGAGGCGACCGGCCTGCTGTTCTCCGGCCTGTCGCCCGACGGCGTGCTGCCGGAGATCGTCGAGCTGCCGGGGCACCCCTGGTACATCGGCGTGCAGTTCCACCCGGAGCTGCGCTCGCGCCCCTTCGAGCCGCACCCGCTGTTCACCTCCTTCGTGCGCGCCGCCCTGGAGCAGTCGCGCCTGATGTAGGCCCCCGCGCAGTCGCGCCCGGCAACCGCGCCTCAAGGAAGAAGGTCCGGCCATGACCGCCGCCACCATCGAGACCGCCCCCGCCGCCGCCCGCCACGTCGAGGTCGGGGGCGTGAGCCTGGGCAACGATCTGCCCTTCGCGCTGATCGCCGGCCCCTGCGCGCTGGAATCGCGCCAGCACGCGCTGGAGATGTCGGCGGCGCTGAAGGAGATCGCGGATCGCCTGGGCATCGGGCTGATCTACAAGACCTCCTTCGACAAGGCGAACCGCACATCCTTGCGGTCCAACCGCGGCCTGGGGTTGGCGGAGGCGCTGCCGATCTTCGCCGAGGTGCGCGAGACCACGGGCTGCCCGGTGCTGACCGACGTGCACCTGCCCGAGCAGTGCGCGCGCGCCGCCGAGGCGGTCGACGTGCTGCAGATCCCGGCCTTCCTTTGCCGGCAGACCGACCTGCTGGTCGCCGCCGCCGAGACCGGCCGCACGGTCAACGTCAAGAAGGGGCAGTTCCTGGCGCCCTGGGACATGCGCAACGTGGCGGAGAAGGTCGCGCTGTCGGGCAACGAGCGGATCCTGCTGACCGAGCGCGGCGCCTCCTTCGGCTACAACACCCTGGTGACCGACTTCCGCGGCCTGCCGATCATGGCCGAGACCGGCTACCCGGTGGTCTTCGACGCCACCCACTCGGTGCAGCAGCCGGGCGGGCAGGGGGCGACCTCCGGCGGCCAGCGCGAGTTCGTGCCGGTGCTGGCGCGCGCAGCCATGGCGGTGGGCGTGGCCGCCGTCTTCATGGAGGTCCACGAGGACCCGGACCGGGCGCCCTCCGACGGGCCCAACATGGTGCCGCTCGGCGAGCTGGAGCGTCTGCTGACGCGGCTGCGCGCCCTCGACCGCATCGCCAAGGCGCCGGCCGACGAGCTGGCCTGACGCGGCCTTCGGTTTGCTCGAAGAGGCGAGGCGGTTGCCGGGCCGGCCGGCCTGCGCGCATCTCCGCACCCGGCGCCGAGACGCGCAGACCGGGCGACCGCCGACGGCCCGCGCCGCCGTCCGCCTCTTGCCGCGGGCCGGCGGCCCGGCTATCCATCCGGGGCCGATCGCTATCGCGCTGCCATCCAACGCAAAAGGAGCCGCCATGACCGCCATCGTCGACATTCGTGCCCGAGAGATCCTCGACTCCCGCGGCAACCCCACGGTGGAGGTCGACGTCACGCTCGACGGCGGCGCCTTCGGCCGCGCGGCCGTGCCCTCGGGCGCCTCGACCGGCGCGCACGAGGCGGTCGAGCTGCGCGACGGCGACGCGGCGCGCTACAACGGCAAGGGCGTGCTGACCGCCGTCGAGGCGGTCAACCACGAGATCTTCGACGTGCTCTCCGGCCTCGACGCCGAGGACCAGGTGGCGATCGACCACACGCTGGTCGAGCTCGACGGTACCGACAACAAGGGCCGGCTGGGCGCCAACGCCCTGCTCGGCGTGTCGCTGGCCGTGGCCAAGGCGGCGGCGGAGGAAAGCGGCCTGCCGCTCTACCGCTACGTCGGCGGCAGCTTCGCCCGGACCCTGCCGGTGCCCTTCATGAACATCGTCAACGGCGGCGCCCACGCCGACAACCCGATCGACTTCCAGGAGTTCATGATCGTGCCCTGGGGCGCCGAGAGCTTCGCCGAGGGGCTGCGCGCGGGCGCCGAGGTGTTCCACGCCCTCAAGGCCAAGCTGAAGGCCGCCGGCCACAACACCAACGTCGGCGACGAGGGCGGCTTCGCCCCGGACCTGCGCTCGGCCACCGAGGCGCTGGACGCCATCATGGGCGCCATCGAGGCCGCCGGCTACAAGCCCGGCGAGGAGATCGCCCTGGCGCTCGACTGCGCGGCCACCGAGTTCTTCAAGGACGGCCGCTATCAGCTCGCCGGCGAGGGCCGCGAGATGACCTCCGAGGATCTCGCCGTCGAGCTGGCCAAGCTGACCGAGGGCTACCCCATCGTCTCGATCGAGGACGGCATGGCCGAGGACGACTGGGACGGCTGGGCGGAGCTGACCCGGCGGGTCGGCGAGGGCGTCCAGCTCGTCGGCGACGACCTCTTCGTCACCAACCCGCAGCGCCTGCAGCAGGGGATCGAGCGCGGCGTCGCCAACGCCATCCTGGTCAAGGTCAACCAGATCGGCACCTTGAGCGAGACCCTGGAGGCGGTCGAGATGGCGCAGCGCGCGCGCTATGGCGCGATGATGTCGCACCGCTCCGGCGAGACCGAGGACGCCAGCATCGCCGACCTGGCGGTGGCGACCAACTGCGGCCAGATCAAGACCGGCTCGCTGTCGCGCTCCGACCGCCTGGCCAAGTACAATCAGCTCCTGCGCATCGAGGAGGAGCTGGGCACCGCCGGCCGCTATGCCGGGCGCGGCTGCCTGCCCAACGGCTGACCGGCTGCCGGCCGCGCCGCCGGGCCCTGGCCGTCCGCCGGGGGCCGGCGGATGGCGATGGGCGGGGGCGATGGACGGGGGGCGATGGACAGGGCTGAAACGTGAATTGTGAGTCCGCCCGGCCACAGGCCGGCGGGAATGGGGCGGGCGGCTTGACTGCGGGTTTGACCGGAGTCACCGCCCGTGATTCCCTGGGGGTCATGCAGCTCGCCTACGAGATCCGCCGCCGCCTCAAGGTCATCCTGCCGCAGGTTCTCGCGGTGGGGGTGATCGGCTATTTCGCCTATCACGGCATCCAGGGCGAGCGCGGCCTGCTGGCCTATCTGCAGCTCTCCCAGGACTTGGCGGAGGCCGAGGCGGTGGCCACGGCCCTGAGCAGCGAGCGCAGCGAGCTGAACCGCAAGGTCGACCGCCTGCGCGACGGCAGCATCGATCCCGACCTGCTGGAGGAGCGCGCCCGGGTGCTGCTGAACTTCGGCTATCCGCAGGAGACGGTGGTCCTGCTGGAGCCGCGTCTGCCGGCGAATTAACGAAACATAAGTTAAAATAGAAATTCGCTATATATAACAAAGGGCTAGCGGATTTCTTGCTTTTTTCCGAAGCGACTCATACCTTAGTCGGCGACCTTAGCGGGCGAGCGAGTCCGCGCGGCCGCGCAGCAGGGAGAGCGCTCGAGAGCCATGGCCAGCAAGACCTCGGGGAGCGGCAAGGCGCCGGCTCCCAAATCGGCACCCTCAACCTCGCGCAGCGGCGGCCGCCGGTCCGCCGCAAGATCCGGCGCGAAGTCCGCCAGCGTCACCCAGAAGCAGGCGCAGCGCGCGAAAAAGCACGGCAAGGAGGCGCTGCTGCATTTCTACCGCGAGATGCTGCTGGCGCGCCGCTTCGAGGAGAAGGCCGGCCAGATGTACGGCATGGGCCTGATCGGCGGCTTCTGCCATCTCTACATCGGCCAGGAGGCCGTGGTGGTCGGGCTGCAGACGGCGATCACCGAGAAGGACACGGTGGTCACCTCCTACCGCGACCACGCCCACATGCTGGCCTGCGGCATGGACCCCAAGGGCGTCATGGCCGAGCTGACCGGGCGCCGCACCGGCTACTCCAAGGGCAAGGGCGGCTCGATGCACATGTTCAGCCGCGAGAAGAACTTCTTCGGCGGCCACGGCATCGTCGGCGCCCAGGTGCCGATCGGCACCGGCATCGCCTTCGGCCACCGCTATCTGGAGGAGGAGGCCGTCTGTCTGACCTACCTGGGCGACGGCGCGGTCAACCAGGGCCAGGTCTACGAGTCCTTCAACATGGCGGCGCTCTGGAAGCTGCCGGTGGTCTACGTCATCGAGAACAACAAGTACGGCATGGGCACCTCGATCGAGCGTTCCTCGGCCAAGTCGCAGGAGCTCTACAACCGGGGACAGGCCTACGGCATCCCGGGCGTGCAGGTCGACGGCATGGACGTGCTGGCGGTGCGCGAGGCGGCGGAGAAGGTGCTGGACCACGTCCGCGCGGGCAAGGGCCCCTACATCATGGAGATGCTGACCTACCGCTACCGCGGGCACTCCATGTCGGACCCGGCCAAGTACCGCTCCAAGGAAGAGGTCCAGAAGATGCGGACCGAGCGCGATCCCATCGACCGGCTGAAGCACACGCTGATCGAGCAGGGCTTCTGCGACGAGGAGGAGCTCAAGACGCTCGACCGCGAGGTCAAGGACATCGTCTCCGAGGCTGCCGAGTTCGCCCAGAACTCGCCGGAGCCGGACGAGGCCGAACTGTGGACCGACGTCTACACGGACGCCGCGGCGGCGGAATAGACGGCGAGACGGGAGGAACAAGCGGTATGCCGATCGAAGTGCTGATGCCGGCGCTCTCGCCGACCATGACCGAGGGCAAGCTGGCCAAGTGGCTGAAGCGCGAGGGCGACGAGGTCGTCGCCGGCGACGTGCTGGCCGAGATTGAGACCGACAAGGCGACCATGGAGGTCGAGGCGGTCGAGGAAGGCACGCTGGGCAAGATCCTGGTGCCCGAGGGCAGCGAGGAGGTGGCGGTCAACACGCCGATCGCCCTGCTGCTGGAGGAGGGCGAGGACGCCGCGGCCCTGGATAAGGCCGCGCCGTCCCCGGCTCCGGCCCCGGAGCCCGCCGCCGCGCCGGCCCCAGGGCCCGAATCTGGGCCCGCGCCGGCCGCCGCATCGGCCCCCGAGCCGGCCACCGAACCGGCCGCCGAGCTGGCCCCCGAGCCGGAGTGGGACGGTCCGACCAAGACCCAGACGGTGCGCGAGGCGCTGCGCGACGCCATGGCAGAGGAGCTGCGCCGCGACAAGCGGGTCTTCGTGATCGGCGAGGAGGTCGCGGAGTACGAGGGCGCCTACAAGGTCACCCAGGGGCTGCTCAAGGAGTTCGGCGAGCGCCGCATCATCGACACGCCGATCACCGAGCACGGCTTCGCCGGGCTGTCGGCCGGCGCCGCCATGTACGGCCTGCGCCCGGTCGTCGAGTTCATGACCTTCAACTTCGCCATGCAGGCGATCGACCAGATCATCAACTCCTCGGCCAAGACGCTCTACATGTCGGGCGGTCAGATCCAGAACCCCATCGTGTTCCGCGGCCCCAACGGCGCCGCCTCGCGGGTCGCCGCCCAGCACAGCCAGAACTACGCCTCCTGGTACGGCCACGTGCCCGGCCTGAAGGTGGTCTCGCCTTGGTCGGCGGCCGACGCCAAGGGTCTGCTGAAGGCCGCCATCCGCGACCCGAACCCGGTGATCTTCCTCGAGAACGAGATCCTCTACGGCCAGTCTTTCGAGGTGCCGGACAGCGACGACTGGGTGGTGCCGATCGGCAAGGCCAAGGTGGTGCGCGCGGGCAGCGACGTGACCATCGTGGCCCACTCGATCATGGTCGGCCGCAGCCTGGAGGCGGCCGAGCAGCTCGCCGGCGAAGGGATCGAGGCGGAGGTCATCGACCTGCGCAGCATCCGCCCGCTCGACACCGCCACCATCGTCGAGTCCGTGAAGAAGACCAACCGCTTGGTCTCCGCCGAGGAGGGCTGGCCCTTCGCCGGCATCGGCGCGGAGCTGGCGGCGACGATGATGGAGCAGGCCTTCGACTACCTGGATGCGCCGGTCGCCCGCGTCTGCGGCGCCGACGTGCCGCTGCCCTACGCCGCCAACCTGGAGAAGCTGGCCCTGCCGCAGGCCGACAAGGTGGTCGCGGCGGCCAAGCAGGTCTGCTACCGCGACTGACCGGCGGCGGCTCGCCCGCGCGGCGGCCGCCCGTCACGCGCTCTGGCCCGTCACGCGCTCTGGAAGGAACAGGAAGCGTCATGCCGATCAATGTCCTGATGCCGGCCCTCTCGCCCACCATGACCGAGGGCACGTTGGCCAAGTGGCACGTCAAGGAGGGTGACGAGGTCAGCTCCGGCGACGTGATCGCCGAGATCGAGACCGACAAGGCCACCATGGAGGTGGAAGCCGTCGAGGAAGGCACGGTCGGCAAGATCGTCGTCGCCGAGGGCAGCGAGAGCGTGGCCGTCAACTCGGTGATCGCCATCCTGCTGGAGGAGGGCGAGAGCGCCGACGCCATCGACGTCGAGGCGGCCAAGGCCAAGGCGCCGGCCGCCCCCGGCGGCGAGGGCGACACTGGCGGCGACACTGGCGGCGAGAGCAAAGGCGCGGCGGAAGCGCCCGGCCCGGCGCCCAGTCCAGCACCGGCCCCCAGTCCAGCACCGGCCCCCAGTCCAGCATCGGCCCCCAGTCCAGCATCGGCCCCCAGTCCAGCACCGGCGCCCAGTCCCGCGCCCGCGACCGGCGGCGGGGAGGGCGGCCGCATCTTCGCCTCGCCGCTGGCGCGGCGCATGGCCGAGCAGGCCGGTCTCGACCTCGCCCGGCTCACCGGCTCGGGGCCGCACGGGCGGATCGTCAAGGCCGACATCGACGCCGCGCTGTCGGGCGGGGCGCCGGCGGCCGAGGCCGCCGCGCCGGCCCAGGCGCCGGCCGCGGCCGCGCCGGCGGCGGCGATGCCGCAGGGCCCGCTGGGCAAGGCCTTCGCCGACACCTACGACATCCCCTACCGGCAGGAGCCGCTGTCGGGCATGCGCAAGGTGATCGCACGATCGACTGCGAGCTGGACGCCCTGCTGAAGGTGCGCCAGGAGCTGAACGCCCGCGCGCCGGAGGGCGAGGGAGGCTACAAGCTCTCGGTCAACGACTTCGTAGTGCGCGCCGCGGCGCTGGCGCTGCGCCAGGTGCCGGCGGCCAACGCCGCCTACGACCCCTCGGGCCTGGTGTTCTTCGAGCGGGCCGACATCTCGGTCGCGGTGGCCACGCCGGCCGGGCTGATTACCCCGGTGATCAAGCAGGCCGACGGCAAGGGGCTGCAGCGGATCTCCGGCGAGATGCGCGACCTGGCCAAGAAGGCGCGCGACGGCAAGCTGAAGCCGGAGGAGTACCAGGGCGGCACCTTCTCGGTCTCCAACCTGGGCATGTACGGCATCAAGCACTTCGAGGCGGTGATCAACCCGCCGCAGGGCTGCATCCTGGCGGTCGGCGCCGGCGAGCAGCGCGCGGTGGTCAAGGACGGCGCGCTCGGCGTCGCCACGGTCATGTCCTGTACCCTCTCGGTCGACCACCGTGTGGTCGACGGCGCGGTCGGCGCGGAATACCTGGCCGCCTTCAAGAAGCTGATCGAAGACCCCCTGACGATGCTGCTCTAGCCGGCGGGCTCCGGCGCACGGCAAGCCGGCGCGCGGCAAGCCGGGGCGCGGCAGGGGGGGGGGGCGAGAGCGGCACGGGAGCGGCACGGGCGGCGGTTTCACCGCGACGGAGGGCGGCCCCTCCCGACGCGCTTCCGTCGGAGACAAGATCGAGGCGAGCTTCCGGCACCGGGGGCACGCCGGCAAACCTGGGATGGGATAGTCAGCATGGCCGAGACCGATTTCGACCTGATCGTCGTGGGCGGAGGGCCGGGCGGCTACGTCGCGGCGATCCGCGCCGCCCAGCTCGGCATGAAGACCGCGGTGGTCGAGCGCGAGCACCTGGGCGGCATCTGCCTCAACTGGGGCTGCATCCCGACCAAGGCGCTGCTGCGCACCTCGGAGGTCTACCGCACCTTCCAGCATGCCAAGGACTACGGCCTGAGCGCCGAGAAGATCGGCTTCGACCTGGAGGCCGTGGTCAAGCGCTCGCGCAAGGTCGCCGGGCAGCTCACCGGCGGCGTCAAGCACCTGCTGAAGAAGAACAAGGTCACGGTGGTCGACGGCCACGGCCGGCTCGACGGCACCAGCGGCGACAAGCGCAAGCTGCACGTCGAGAAGGACGGCAAGGCGGTGGCCGACCTGACCGCCCGCCACGTGATCTTGGCGACCGGCGCGCGCGCCCGCCAGCTTCCCGGCCTGGAGGCCGACGGCAAGAGCGTTTGGACCTACAAGGAGGCGATGGTTCCCGAGACCATGCCGAAGTCGGTCCTGGTCGTCGGCTCCGGCGCCATCGGCATCGAGTTTGCCAGCTTCTACCACACCATGGGCGCCGAGGTGAGCGTGGTCGAGCTGGTCGATCGCATCGTGCCGGCCGAGGACCCGGAGATCTCCGCCTTCGCCCGCAAAGCCTTCGAGAAGCAGGGGCTGAAGATCCTGACCGAGGCCAAGGTGACCAAGCTCGACAAGCCCAAGAACGGCGCCGGCCCGGTCAAGGCCACGGTGGAGCAGGGCGGCAAGACCCGGACGCTGGAGGTCGACAAAGTGATCTCCGCCGTCGGTATCGTCGGCAATGTCGAGAACCTCGGCCTGGAGGGCACCAAGGTCGAGGTCGAGCGCGGCCATATCAAGATCGACGCCTGGATGCGCACCGGCGAGCCGGGTGTCTACGCCATCGGCGACGTGGTCGGCGCGCCCTGGCTGGCGCACAAGGCCAGCCACGAGGGCGTCATCTGCGTCGAGAAGATCGCCGGCAAGGCCGACGTCCATCCGCTCGACGTGCGGCGCATCCCGGGCTGCACCTACTGCCACCCGCAGATCGCCTCGGTCGGGCTGTCGGAGGAGAAGGCCAAGGCGGCCGGCCACAAGGTCAAGGTCGGGCGCTTTCCCTTCATCGGCAACGGCAAGGCCATCGCGCTGGGCGAGCCGGAGGGGCTGGTCAAGACGGTGTTCGATGCCGACAGCGGCGAGCTGCTGGGCGCCCACATGATCGGCGCCGAGGTGACCGAGCTGATCCAGGGCTACGTGGTCGCCATGCAGCTCGAGACCACCGAGGCCGAGCTGATGCACAGCGTCTTCCCGCACCCCACCCTCTCCGAGATGATGCACGAGTCCGTGCTTGATGCCTACGGCCGGGCGATCCATTTCTGAGAGGTGAGGCATGGGCGATCTCTGGACAGTCGATGCCAGCGAGATCGTCCGGAACCGGGCCATCGTCGCAGGCGGTCTCCTTGGAATAGGAATCGCGATTTGGCGGGGGTGGGCCGCGAGCCAATCGGCGCGGTGTCGATTTGTCGTCGGCGCGTAACCTTGCAGACCGGGCGATCGTCGACGCGTTCATCGATTCGCGAACATGTCGGTCCGAGGAGACGGCCGAGGGAAGCCGAACGTGGGTCGAGGCGCATCGAGGTTTGACTGCCGACGAGAAGGGCTTCGGCATCATCTGGGTAAGCATCTGGGTGAAGCGGCCGAAGCGTTGCTGGTCTCTGATAAGGTGAAGCAATGACCGATCTGACCGAAAAGCCCCGCCTGCGCCATCCGGAGAAGGCGCACAAGCCGGACAATCCGGTGCAGCGCGGCAAGCCGCAGTGGCTGCGCGTCAAGGCGCCGGTCAGCCGGGAGTACCACAACACCCGCCAGGTGGTGCGCGAGCACCGGTTGCACACGGTCTGCGAGGAGGCCGCCTGCCCGAACATCGGCGAGTGCTGGGCCAAGAAGCACGCGACCATGATGATCATGGGCGACACCTGCACGCGGGCCTGCAGCTTCTGCAACGTCGCCACCGGCCGGCCCAATCCGCTCGATCCCTTCGAGCCCTATCGGGTGGCCGAGGCGGTCAAGAAGCTGGGCCTGCAGCACGTGGTCATCACCTCGGTCGACCGCGACGACCTGGACGACGGCGGCGCCCAGCACTTCGCCCAGGTGATCGGCGCGATCCGCGAGGCCGCGCCGGGCACCACCATCGAGATCCTGACCCCCGACTTCCTGCGCAAGGAAGGCGCGCTGGAGGTGGTGGTCGCGGCCAGGCCGGACGTCTTCAACCACAACCTGGAAACCGTGCCGCGGCTCTATCCCTCGGTGCGGCCGGGCGCGCGCTACTTCCACTCGCTGCGCCTGCTCGACCGGGTCAAGGAGCTCGACCCGACGCTGTTCACCAAGTCGGGCCTGATGGTCGGCCTGGGCGAGGACCGCGGCGAGGTGCAGCAGGTGATGGACGACCTGCGCTCGGCCGACGTCGATTTCCTGACCATCGGCCAGTACCTGCAGCCGACGCCGAAGCACCATGCCATCGACCGCTTCGTCACGCCGGAGGAGTTCAAGACCTACGAGACCGCGGCCCAGGCCAAGGGCTTCCTGCTGGTCTCGGCGAGCCCGCTGACCCGCAGCTCCTACCACGCCGACGAGGACTTCGCCCGCCTGCGGGCGGCCCGCGAGCAGCGGGTGGCTGCCGGTGCCTGAGCCTGGGCCCGAGCCCGAGCCCGAGCCCGAGCCCGAGCCTAAGCTTGAGCGCGACCGGGCGTCGCGCGGCGCTGGCCGGACGGGTCTGCCGAGCTAACTTCCCGCCTCGCGCGGGCGGCCGGTATCGCGCCGCCGCCCGCGCGGTTTCAATTCCGCGCCATCCGGTCTAGGGTCGCGCGCCGTCTCACTCGCCATTTCGTATCCCGACCATGCCCACTCATGCCGAGCAGCGGGTGCTGCCCTACGAGCCGCAGAAACTCTTCGATCTGGTGGCCGACGTCGGGCGCTATCCCGAGTTTCTCCCCTGGTGCATCGCCGCGCGCGTGCGCCGGCGCGAGTCCGACGGCCGGCGCATCGTCGCCGACCTGGTGATCGGCTTCAAAATGATCCGCGAGCGCTTCACCAGCCGGGTCGACCTCTACCCGGACACCGGCGAGATCCACGTCGAGTATGTCGAGGGGCCCTTCAAGTACCTCAACAACACCTGGCAGTTCATCGAGCACCCCGAGGGCTGCCTGATCGACTTCTACGTCGACTTCGAGTTCCGCTCGCGCTTCCTGCAGAAGATGATCCAGCCGCTGTTCAACGAGGCCGTGCGCCGCATGGTCGCCGCCTTCGAGGCCCGCGCCCGCGAGCTTTACGGGTAGGCGACGTCCGGCCCTTCGGCCAGGCCGCGGCCCGTCAGCTCGGCATCTGGCCCAGCGCGAGGAACAGGACGGCGGTCATCACCGCGTTGAAGGCGCCGTGCATGGCGATGGCCGGCCAGAGGCTGTCGCTGCGCTCGCGCAGGCGCGCCAGGTAGAAGCCGACCAGCAGCAGCGCCGGGATAAGCTGCGGGATGCCGTGGGCGACCGAGAAGAGGCCGGCCGAGACGGCCATCGCCCAACCCGCCGGCAGGTGGCGGCGCAGCCAGCCGTAGAGCACGCCGCGGAAGGCCAGCTCCTCGACGAAGGGCACCAGGATCGAGGCCAGCGGCAGCACCGCCAGGAAACTCACCAGCGAGGGGCCGGCCGGGGCCAGCACGTCGACCTGGGGGTTGGCCGGCGCGCCGCCGAGCAGGCTGAGCGTCACCGCGTTGATCGCCATGGCCGGGATCACGACGCCCAGGCCCCAGAGCGCGCCGCGTTGCAGCCATTGGGGCGGGAAGGGGCCGAGCCCGAGGCTGCGCAGCGAGAGGGCGCGGCCGCGCCGGACCAGGACCAGGAAGGCGGCCAGGAAGATCAGCGACTGCCCGGCGAGCACCAGCGGCACGAGCAGCGCGCGCGCCTGCGGCGTCGCGGCGGAAAGACCGAAGAGGTCGGCCAGCGCGCCGGCGGCGAAGCCGGCGCCCAGGAAGCAGGCGAGGGTGGTCAGCACGTCGACCAGGTCGGGGCGGCCCGGCTGCGGCCCCGAGCCCGGCCCCGAGCCCGGCCCCGAGCCCGGCGCCGGGCCCGGTCCCGATCCAGGGGCCGGGGGCGGCGCCAGTTCGGGTTCGCGATCGGGTCGCAGGCGGCGCTGCGGCAGGCGGCTAGAGGGCATGGCCCAGCAAATGGAGCGCATGCCGCAGGGATGCCAGACGCACGCCGGCGCGATCGCCGGAGAAGCTCTGGCGGTCGCGCCTGGCCGGGGCGTCGCGGGTGGCCAGGCCGAACCAGACCAGGCCGACCGGCTTGTCCGGCGAGCCGCCGCCGGGCCCGGCGACGCCGGTGATCGAGACGGCAACGTCGGCGCGGCTGGCCTTCAGCGCGCCGGCGGCCATGGCCGCGGCGGTCGCGCCGCTGACCGCGCCCTCGGTCCTCAGCACGCCTTCCGGCACGCCGAGCAGCTCCATCTTGGCGGCGTTGGAATAGGTGACGAAGCCGCGCTCCACCACGTCGGAGGAGCCGGCGATCTCCGTCAGCGCCGCCGCGACCAGCCCGCCGGTGCAGGACTCCGCCGTGACCAGCATGCGGCCGGCCTCGCGGTAGCGCTGCAGCAGCGCCTCGGCGGTCTCTAGTACGTCCAGGGGAAACATGAATCTCTCCCGAGCCAGACCCAGGCAGCGTAGCACAGCGCCATGGCGTAGGGCGCGGCGAGCAGGTCGTCGAGCATGATGCCGAGCCCGCCCTTGACGCGGCGGTCGGCCCAACTCGCCGGCCAGGGCTTGAGGATGTCGACCACGCGAAAGGCCAGGAAGGCCAGGAGGTAGAGCTTCAGGTCGAGGGCGACGGGGAAGATCACCAGCCACTGGGCCGCCACCTCGTCGACCACCACCTCGCCCGGGTCGGGGCGCTTGCCGGCGTACTTGGCGCTGGCCCAGATGCCGATCAGGAAGACCAGGCCGGCCGCGGCCAGCAGGCTCCAGGGGCCGCCCAGCCAGACGATCAGCGCCGCCCAGGGCAGCGCGGCGAGCGAGCCCCAGGTGCCGGGCGCCTTGGGCAGCAGGCCGGCGCCGAACCAGGTGGCGATCAGGCTCTCCGGACGCCACAGCGGCGGCCGCGTCCAGTCGGGCTGGTGCGGCCCGGGCGGGGGGACGGCGCTCCGCGTCATTGCGGCGCGGGGACCAGCCTCGGCGGACCGGCCGCCGGGTCCGCCAGCGTGTCGGGGGCGGCCTCCGGAGGCAGCTCCAGGGTCGCGGTGGCCTGGGCGGCGATGCCCTCGCCGCGGCCGGTGAAGCCAAGCTTCTCCGTGGTGGTCGCCTTGACGCTGACCCGCCCCGCAGGCAGGCCGAGGATCTCGGCGATGCGTGCGCGCATCGCCGGGCGGTGGGGCCCGACCTTCGGCGCCTCGCAGATCAGGGTCACGTCGCAGTGCAGGACGCGGCCGCCGCGCGCCGCGACCAGGGTGGCGGCATGGCGCAGGAATCGGGCGGAGTCGGCGCCGCGCCAGGTGGGGTCGCTGGGCGGGAAGTGGCTGCCGATGTCGCCCTCGGCCAGGGCCCCCAGCAGTGCGTCGGTCAGGGCGTGCAAGCCGACGTCGGCATCGGAATGGCCCGCCAGGGCCCGGCTGTGGGGAATCGACACGCCGCACAGGGTGACGGCCTCGCCCGGCCCGAAGCGGTGGACGTCGAAGCCCTGGCCCACCCGCAGCTCGGCGGTGGCCGGTCGGGGCTGCGCCGGGCCCTGGCCCAGCCAGCGCGCGGCCTCGGCCAGGTCCGCCTGGGTGGTGATCTTCAGCAGCTCCGGCGCGCCCTCGACCAGGGCAACGTCCAGCCCGGCCGCCTCGGCCACGGCGGCGTCGTCGGTCAGGCGCCGGCCGGCCGCCGCCCGATGCGCCGCCAGGATCTCGGCGAAGCGGAAGGCCTGCGGCGTCTGCGCGCGGTAGAGCCCCTCGCGCGGGACCGTGTCCGCCACGCGGCCGGCGGCGCCGCGCTTCAGGGTGTCGGTGACGGGCAGGACCGGCAGCGCGCCGGGCGCCGTTTCTAGCGCCGTCAGCAGGCGCTCGACCACGGCGGGCGTCACCAGCGGCCGGGCCGCATCGTGTATCAGCACCCGCGCCGGCGCCAGCGCCGCCAGGCTCTCCAGACCGCGCAGCACGGAGTCCTGGCGCTCGGCGCCGCCGTCGATCGGCGGCAACAGGTCGAGGCCGGCGGCGGCCTGCGCATAGGCCGCCGCGTCGTCGGGATGGATCACCGCGCGCACCGCGTCGATCGCCGGGTGGGCGGCGAGCCGCGCCAGCGCGTGGGTCAGGATCGGCCGGCCGGCCAGCGGCGTGTACTGCTTGGGCGCGCTGCCCCCGAACCGGCTGCCGCGTCCGGCCGCCACCACGATCGCCACGGTCTGTCCGCCCATTCCTCTCCCTCACCGACTGGTCGACGCGGCGCGAGCCTAGTGCAGATGCGGACGCGAAGGAATCGCTTTGCGCCCCCCTGTCGCGCGGCGCGGCCGGCCCCTGTCGCGCGGCGCGGCCGGGCGGCTGTGAGTCGGCGGCGCCCGGTGCTATATAGCGCCCATGCCGACGACGCTGCTGCTGATCAACCTGACGGCCCTGGCGGCCCTGCTGCCGGCCGCGCTGCTGCCCTGGCGCTGGCCCGGTACGCGGCCGGACCTGGTGTTCTGGGCGCTGCTGGCGGTGGCCGTGGCGGGGGCGGTGGCGGCCGTCTCGGCGCAGCTCGGCGGCGGCTGGTCGCCGGGGCTGGGCGTGGCGCTCTGGCTGTCGGTGACGGTGTCCCTGGCCGCCTACCTCTTCGCCGCCGTCTTCCTGCGCCAGGCTTGGCGCCTCTCGGCGCTGCTGCTGCCCTATCTGCTGTGCCTGGGCCTGCTCGGCACGGTCTGGCTGGCGGCCGAGCGCGGGCCGGCGCCGGTGCCGCTGCCGGCCGACCTGGCGACCGAGGGCTGGCTGCTGGTGCACATCGCCATCTCGCTGACCACCTACGCCCTGGCGACCCTGGCCGCCGTCGCCGCCGCCGCCGCGGTGCTGCAGCAGCGCGCCCTCAAGCGCAAGCGGCCCGACGCCCTCAGCCGCCTGCTGCCGTCGGTGGCCGACGCCGAACGGCTGCAGGTCAACTTCCTGGCCGCCGCCGAGACGGTGCTGGGGCTGGGCATCCTGACCGGCGCGGCGCTCGCCTGGGTGCAGACCGGCCGCCTGCCGCTGGACCACAAGACCACGCTCTCGCTGCTCGCCTTCGCGGTGATCGCCGTGCTGCTCTACCTGCAGAACCGCACCGGCCTGCGCGGCCAGCGGGCCGGGCGCCTGGTGCTGGTCGCCTATCTGCTGCTGACCCTGGCCTATCCGGGCGTGAAGTTCGTCACCGACGTGCTGCTGGGCTGACGGCGGCGCGCGGCGGGGGCTGGAGCGATGCCCGACCCGAGTGACTCGCCTTGGCGAGGCGTCAGGTCGGAGAGCATCACTGCAAGCCTCTGGGTTCGGGCCTCTGGGTTCGGGCCTCTGGGTTCGGGCCTCTGGGTTCGGGCCTCTGGGTTAGGGGCGGTTCTGGCCTGGCCGGCGGACCCACCAAAGTGGGTCCACACGATCACAAGAATCCTGCTCTACACCAAAGGGTTAGAGTGATTTTTCGCGACCGGCGGACGCGCTAACGCGCGTCCAAACGGTCGCAAATCACTCTAGGGGACGGGCCGGCCGCGTTCGGCGGCTGTTGCGGTGCAGCGCGAAAAAGGGTGCAAGCGGCCGCGAGAGCCGTTACAACTCGCCCAAGAAATGAGCAGATCGGAGAAGATGCCTTTATGATGGGCATTCAGATCGACGGCCTGTCCTTCGCGCCGGTGGTGCTGGCGCCGATGTCCGGGGTCACGGACCTGCCGTTCCGCCGCCTGGTCAAGCGCCTGGGCGCCGGCCTGGTGGTCTCGGAGATGATCGCCAGCCAGTCGATGGTGCGCCAGACCCGGGAGTCCCTGAAGCTGTCGCGCTCGACGCCGGAGGAGTTTCCCATGGCGGTGCAGCTCGCCGGCCACGAGCCCGCGGTGATGGCCGAGGCGGCGAAGCTCAACGCCGACCGCGGCGCGGCGCTGATCGACATCAACTTCGGCTGCCCGGTGAAGAAGATCGTCAACAAGCTCGCCGGCTCGGCCCTGATGCGCGAGCCGGCGCTGGCCGGGCGCATCATGGAGGCGGTGGTGCGCGCGGTCGACCGGCCGGTCACCATGAAGATGCGGCTGGGCTGGGACGACGAGGCGCGCAACGCGCCGGAGCTGGCGCGGATCGCGCGCGAGGCCGGGGTGCGCCTGCTGACCGTGCATGGGCGCACCCGCTGCCAGCTCTACGGCGGCGCGGCCGACTGGGGCGCGGTGCGCGCCACGGTCGAGGCCACCGACCTGCCGGTGCTGGTCAACGGCGACATCGCCGGTCTGGCGGACATCGACCGGGCGCTGGCCCTGTCGGGCGCGGCCGGGGTGATGATCGGGCGCGGCGCCCAGGGGCGGCCCTGGTTCCTGCGCCAGGCGATGACCTGGCTGGCCGAGCGGCGGGTCGAGCCCGATCCGGCGCCGGCCGCGCAGCGCGCCATCGCGCTGGAGCACTACGAGGCACTGCTGAGCCACCACGGGACGGTCATGGGCAACCGCATCGCGCGCAAGCACCTGGCCTGGTACGTCAGCGGCCTGCCGGGCGCCAACGCCTTCCGCCGGGCGGTCAACCGCGCCGAGGACCCGCAGGCCGTGCGCGCCATGATCCAGGCGGTCTACGACGGCGAGACGGCGCCGGAGGCGCAGGCCGCATGACCTCCGCCGAGCTGCTGCGCCACGCCGCCCGGGCGGCGGGCATCGACCACAGCGCCATCCTCAACGCCCTGTCGGAGCCGATCTTCGTGCTCGATGCCGCGGGCGCCTTCGTCTACGTGAACCTGGCGGCCGAGCAGTTTCTCGGGCAGTCGGCGCGGACCCTGCTCGGGCGGCCGCTGGGCGAGCTGCTGCCCGGCGACCATCCGATCCTCATGCTGGTCGCGCAGGCCCGCGCCGGGGGCCACTCGATCACCGAGTTCGGCGTGACCATCGAGACGCCGCGCATCGGCACCCACCTGGTGGCGGTCGACGTGGCGGCGATCAGCGAGCACCAGGGGCATGTCGTGGTGGCGCTGCAGGAGCGCTCGATCGAGCGCAAGCTGGACCACCAGCTCACCCACCGCAGCGCCGCCCGCTCGATCACCGGCATGGCCGCGCTGCTGGGCCACGAGATCAAGAACCCCCTGTCGGGCATCCGCGGCGCCGCCCAGCTTCTGGAAGCCTCGGCCAGCGAGGCGGACAAGGCGCTGACCCGGCTGATCTGCGAGGAGGCCGACCGCATCGTCTCCCTGGTCGACCGGATGGAGATGTTCGCCGACGAGCGGCCCATCGAGCGCGGCGCGGTGAACATCCACGAGGTGCTGGGCCATGTGCGCAAGGTGGCCGAGACCGGCTTCGCCGGCGAGGTGGCGTTTCACGAGAGCTACGACCCCTCGCTGCCGCCGGTCTACGGCAACCGCGACCTGCTGATCCAGGCGCTGCTGAACCTGGTAAAGAACGCCATGGAGGTGGTGCCGAAGAAGGGCGGCGAGATCCATCTCTCGACCCGCTACCAGCAGGGCGTGCGCCTGGCGGTGCCCGGCAGCGGCAGCCGGGTCGACCTGCCGCTGGTGGTGACGGTGCAGGACAACGGCCCCGGCATCCCCGAGGACCTGCGCGCCAGCCTGTTCGACCCCTTCGTCACCACCAAGCCGGCCGGCAAGGGCCTGGGCCTCGCCCTGGTCGCCAAGGTGGTCGGCGACCACGGCGGCACGATCGAGTTCGACAGCGACGAGAAGGGCACGACCTTCCGGGTGATGCTGCCCAAGGCACCCTGAGGCGGAGCGCGGGAGGCAAGCCATGAGCGAGGGGCAGACGGCGGCCGGGCGGAAAGCGGCGCGGATTCTCGTCGCCGACGACGACCGGGCGATCCGCACGGTGCTCTCCCAGGCCCTGGCGCGCGAGGGCTACGAGGTCAGGACGACCGGCACCGCCCAGACCCTCTGGCAGTGGGTGCAGGAGGGCGAGGGCGATCTGGTGATCACCGACGTGGTGATGCCCGACGACAACGGCCTCGACCTGATCCCGCGCATCAAGCAGATCCGCCCGGACCTGCGCATCCTGGTGATGAGCGCCCAGAACACCCTGCTGACCGCCGTCAAGGCGACCGAGCGCGGCGCCTTCGAGTACCTGCCCAAGCCCTTCGACCTGCGCGAGCTGGTCGGCGCGGTGGAGCGCGCCCTGTCGCAGCCGCACGACGCGCTGGCGCCGGGCGCGGCGGCCGGCGAGGAGGAGGAGCGGCTGCCGCTGATCGGCCGCTCGCCGGCGATGCAGGAGATCTACCGCGTGCTGGCGCGGCTGATGGGCACCGACCTGACGGTGATGATCTACGGCGAGTCCGGCACCGGCAAGGAGCTGGTGGCCCGCGCGCTGCACGACTACGGCAAGCGCCGCGCCGGCCCCTTCGTCGCCCTGAACATGGCCGCGATCCCGCGCGAGCTGATCGAAAGCGAGCTGTTCGGCCACGAGAAGGGCGCCTTCACCGGCGCCCAGGCGCGCAGTGCCGGCCGCTTCGAGCAGGCCGCCGGCGGCACGCTCTTCCTCGACGAGATCGGCGATATGCCGCTGGAGGCGCAGACCCGGCTGCTGCGCGTGCTGCAGGAGGGCGAGTACACCACGGTGGGCGGGCGTACCCCGATCCGCGCCGACGTGCGCATCGTCGCCGCCACCCACCGCGACCTGCGCCAGATGGTGCGCGCCGGCGACTTCCGCGAGGACCTGTTCTACCGGCTCAACGTGGTGCCGATCCGCCTGCCGCCGCTGCGCGAGCGGACCGAGGACATTCCCGAACTGGCGCGCCACTTCTTCCGCCAGGCCGGCGCCGAGGGGCTGCCGGCCAAGACGCTGACGGCCGACGCCATGGCCTACCTGCGCAACCATAGCTGGCCGGGCAACGTGCGCGAGCTGGAGAACCTGGTGCGCCGCCTGGCCGCGCTCTACAGCCAGGAGGTGATCGACGTCGGCGTCATCCGCGGCGAGTTGGCCGAGTCGCCGCTGGAGATGGGCAGCCGCGAGCCGGGCCCGGTGGCCGTGCAGGGCGAATCCCTGGGCGAGAGCGTGGAGCGTCACCTGCGCGACTACTTCGCCGCCCACAAGACCGAGCTGCCGGCCAGCGGCCTCTACGATCGGGTGCTGCGCGAGGTGGAGCGCCCGCTGATCGAGATGACCCTGGCGGCGACCCGCGGCAACCAGCTCAAGGCCGCCAAGCTGCTCGGCCTCAACCGCAACACGCTGCGCAAGAAGATCCGCGACCTCGACATCGAGGTGATTCGCGGCCTCAAGTAGGGGGCGGCACGAATTATATGTTGCGTTCCGGCAACAGAGTGGCCCAATAGGCGCGTCCACACAGTCAGCCGGGAGCTTGTCCCCACCGCCATGACCGTCCAGGCGGACATAGGGCCGTCGCAGTCCGACGGCAGCTCCGAGGAGGGCCAGGAGCGCCGCGACCGCGAGGCGGAGGCCGGCAGCTCGCGGCTGCTGCGGGGCTGGCGCCGGTTCGCGGCCTGGGCCGGCCGGGCCAGGCTGGAGCAGCGGCTCGCCGTGGTGCTGCTGGTGGCCGCCCTGGCGGCGGGCTTCGCGACCTTCGGGGCGATGACCGGACGGATCGAGGCGCTGGCCGATCCGCGCGACGTCCTGTTGCTGATCAATCTCAATCTGCTGCTGCTGCTGGCTTTCGGCGTGCTGATCGCGCGCCGGGTGGTCAACCTCTGGATCGCCCGGCGGCGCAACGTCGCCGGCGCCCGCCTGCACGCCCGCCTGGTCGGCCTGTTCGGCCTGGTGACCGCGACGCCCACGGTGATCGTCGCGGTCTTCTCGGTGCTGCTGTTCGACTACGGCCTGCAGGGCTGGTTCAGCGAGCGGGTCAGCACGGCGGTTCGGGAGTCCATGGCGGTCGCGCGCTCCTACCTGGAGGAGCACGGCCGGACGATCAACGCCGACGCCGTGTCGATGGCCGCCGAGATCGACCGGCAGCTCGCGACCCTGGGGCGCGACGTCGAGCGGCTCGACCAGGTGGTCGCGACCCAGGCGGCGCTGCGCTCGCTGTCGGAGGCGGTGGTGCTGACCCGCGACGGCCGCGTACTGGCGCGCGGCGGCATCTCCCTGGCGCTGGAGTTCAATCCGCGCCTGCCCGACTGGGCGCTGAACGCCGCCGAGCGGGGCGAGTCGGTGATCGTCACGGCCGAGAGCGACGACCGGGTCCGCGCGCTGGTGGCGCTGGACGCGCTGGACGAGGCCTACCTGGTGGTCGGGCGCTTCATCGACCCGCGCGTGCTCGCCCACATGGACCAGTCGGCCAACGCGGTGAAGGTCTACCAGCAGCTCGAGGGCGAGCGCAGCCGGATGATCATCACCTTCGCCGCCATCTTCCTGGTGGTGGCGTTGCTGCTGCTGATGGCGGCGGTCTGGGTCGGCCTGGCCTTCGCCAACCGTTTGAGCACGCCGATCGGCCGCCTGATCTCGGCGGCCGAGCGGGTGGGGCAGGGCAACCTCGACGCGCGGGTCGCCGAGCCCGAGCAGAGCGACGAGGTCGGCGTGCTGGCGCGCAGCTTCAACCGCATGACCGCGGAGCTGGACCGGCAGCGCCGCGAGCTGCTCGACGCCAACCGGCAGATGGAGGAGCGCCGCCGCTTCATCGAGGCGGTGCTCTCCGGCGTCTCCTCCGGCGTGATTTCGCTCGACCGCGAGGGGCGGGTGATGCTGCCCAACCGGGCGGCCTGCGAGCTGCTGCAGGTCGACGCGGAACAGCTCCGCGGCCGCAAGCTGGCGAACCTGTCCCGCGACGTGCGCGAGCTGCTGCTGCGCGCGCGTCGTCGCCCCGGCCGGGTGCACGAGCGCCAGGTGGTGCTGCCACGGCCCGACGGCGCCCGCACCCTCTTCGTGCGGGTGATCGCCGAGCGGGATTCCGGCGGCATCGTCGGCTACGTCGTCACCTTCGACGACGTCAGCGAGCTGCTCTCGGCTCAGCGCAAGGCGGCCTGGGCCGACATCGCCCGGCGCATCGCGCACGAGATCAAGAACCCGCTGACGCCGATCCAGCTCTCGGCCGAGCGGCTGAAGCGCAAGTATCTCAAGCAGATCGAGCAGGACCCCGAGACCTTCAGCGCGCTGTCGGACACCATCGTGCGCCACGTCGGCGACATCGGGCGCATGGTCGACGAGTTCTCCTCCTTCGCGCGGCTGCCGGCGCCGCAGATGCGCGAGACCGACCTGGGCAAGCTGCTGCGCGAGGCGGTGGTGCTGCAGGACAGCGGACATCCCGGCATCGCGTACGCGTTGGAGCTGCCCGACAAGCCGGTGCTGCGTCCGGTCGATGCCGCGCAGATCAACCGCGCGCTCACCAATATCCTGAAGAACGCTGCCGAATCGGTCGAGGCGCGCATCGCGGCGGAGCAGGCGGCGGGCGACGCGCCGCGGCCGGGGCGCATCGCGGTGCGCCTGGCCGAGAGCGAGGACGGCTGGGTGGTCGAGGTGGCCGACAACGGGCGCGGCCTGCCGCGCGAGAACCGCGAACGGCTGACCG
Organism: Algihabitans sp.; assembly: GCA_965233705.1. GTDB lineage: Bacteria > Pseudomonadota > Alphaproteobacteria > Kiloniellales > DSM-21159 > Algihabitans. Next base: position 811,982 of record CBDDTF010000003.1, read on the forward strand.
AGCCCTATGTGACGACCCGCGACAAGGGCACCGGCCTCGGCCTGGCGATCGTCAAGAAGATCATGGAGGACCATGGCGGCGACCTGCTGCTGGCGGACAATCCGCGCGAGAGCGGGGCCCTGGTCAGCCTGATCTTCGCCTCCGGCGAGGAAACGATGCCGCTCGGCGCGGGGTCGGCGGCCTCGGCGGAGGACAGCGAATCGGAACCCCAGAAGAGGGCAAGCGATGGCGGATGACATCCTGATCGTCGACGACGAAGCCGATATCAGGCTGCTGATCGAAGGCATTCTGGACGACGAGGGCTACAGCGTGCGCACCGCCGCCGAGTCCGAGGCGGCGCTGGAGGCGATCCGGGCGCGCCGGCCCAACCTGGTGGTACTCGACATCTGGCTGAACAACTCGCAGCTCGACGGCCTGGAGCTGCTGGGCGTGCTGCAGCGCGAGCAGCCGGGCCTGCCGGTGGTGATGATCTCCGGCCACGGCACGATCGAGACGGCCGTCGAGGCGATCAAGCAGGGCGCCTACGACTTCATCGAGAAGCCCTTCAAGGCCGACCGCCTGCTGCTGATCGTGCAGCGGGCGATCGAGGCCGCGCGGCTGCGCCAGGAGAACGCCGAGCTGCGGCTGCGCAGCTCCACCGAGGACGAGCTGATCGGGCGCTGCAGCGCGGTGCAGCAGCTCCGCCAGGCGCTGCAGCGCGTCGCGCCCACCGGCAGCCGGGTGCTGATCACCGGGCCGGCCGGCGCCGGCAAGGAGGTGGCGGCGCGCCAGCTCCACCGCGCCTCCAAGCGCGGGCAGGCCTCCTTCGTGGTGCTCAACTGCGCGACCATGCACCCGGACCGGATCGAGCAGGAGCTGTTCGGCGTGGAGCCGGGCAGCAACGGGGCCGAGGGCGGCACCAAGATCGGCACCTTCGAGCGCGCGCACGGCGGCACGCTGCTGCTCGACGAGGTGGCCGACATGCCGCTGGAGACCCAGGGCAAGATCGTGCGGGTGCTGCAGGACCAGTCCTTCACGCGGGTCGGCGGCAGCCGCCGGGTCGAGGTCGACGTGCGCGTCATCGCCGCGACCAACCGCGACCTGAGCAAGCTGATCGCGGAGGGGCGGTTTCGCGAGGACCTCTTCTACCGGCTCAACGTGGTGCCGCTGCACGTGCCCTCGCTGCGCGAGCGGCGCGACGACATTCCCGACCTGGCGGAACACTTCCTGCGCCGCTCGGCCGATTCGGCCGGCCTGCCGCCGCGCCGCCTGGGCGAGGACGCCATGACGGCCTTGCAGACCTACGAGTGGCCGGGCAACGTGCGCCAGCTGCGCAACGTCATCGACTGGCTGCTGATCATGGCGCCGGGCAGCGCCGACCAGCCGATCCGCGCCGAGCACCTGCCGCCCGACGTCAGCTCCTCGGCGCCGCCGGTCTTGCAGGGCTCGGGCGCGGCGGAGATCATGGCGCTGCCGCTGCGCCAGGCGCGCGAACAGTTCGAGCGGCAGTATCTGGAGGCTCAGGTCACGCGCTTCGGCGGCAACATCTCGCGCACCGCGGCCTTCGTCGGCATGGAGCGTTCGGCCTTGCACCGCAAGCTCCGCTCGCTCGGGATCAACAGCGGCGAACGCTGACGGGGCGCGGTGCGGCCGCCCGCCGTCCGGGCGGGCCGAGCGTGCTGCCCACAAGGCCGAGCGTGCTGCCCACAAGAAGGTGCATAGATGAAGGTGATCGTCTGCGGGGCCGGGCAGGTCGGGTTCAACATCGCGCGCTATCTGGCGAGCGAGAACGCCGACGTGACGGTGATCGACATCTCGCCGGAGCTGGTGCAGCGCATCTCCGACAGCCTGGACGTCACCGGGCTGGTCGGCTTCGCCAGCCACCCGGAGACGCTTGAGAAGGCCGGGGCGGCCGACGCCGACATGGTGATCGCGGTGACCTACGCCGACGAGGTCAACATGGTCGCCTGCCAGGTCTGCCACTCGCTCTTCGAGGTGCCGACCAAGATCGCGCGGGTGCGCCACCAGAGCTACCTGGACCCGGTCTGGTCGGACCTCTTCAGCCACGACAACATGCCGATCGACGTGATCATCTCGCCGGAGATCGAGGTCGCCCGCGCGATCAGCCGGCGGCTGTCGATTCCCGGCGCCTTCGACGCGATCAGCCTGGCCGACGGGCGCATCTCGCTGATCGGCGTGCACGTGCGCGAGGATACGCCGATCATCAACACGCCGCTGCGCCAGCTCACCGGCCTGTTCCCCGACCTGCACATCTCCATCGTCGGGATCGAGCGGGACGGCCGCGGCATGGTGGCGCACGGCGACAGCGAGCTGCACCCGGGCGACGACGTCTACTTCGTCTGCGACACCGCCCACCTGACCCGCGCGCTGCTGACCTTCGGCCATGACGAGCGCCAGGCCCGGCGGGTGGTGATCCTGGGCGGTGGCAACATCGGGCTGAACCTGGCTCAAATCATGGAGCGCGAGCAGCCCCAGGTGCAGCTCCGCCTGATCGAGATGAGCAAGCAGCGCGCCGAGTTCGTGGCGCAGACCCTGAAGCGCTCGGTGGTGATCCACGGCGACGCCCTCGACGTCGAGATCCTCGAGGAGTGCAACATCGCCAGCACCGAGACGGTGATCGCCGTGACCAACGACGACGAGGTCAACATCCTGGCCTCGCTGCTGGCCAAGCGGCACGGCTGCGCCCGTGCGGTCACGCTGATCAACTCGACCAGCTACGGCCAGCTCGTCGGCTCGCTGGGGATCGACACCCTGGTCAGCCCGCGCGGCATCACCGTCTCGACCATCCTCCAGCATGTGCGCCGCGGGCGCATCCGCTCGGTCTACACCCTGTCCGACGGGCTGGGCGAGATCATCGAGGCCGAGGCGCTGGAGACCAGCCGGCTGGTCGGCACGCCGCTGCGCGACGCCAAGTTGCCCGAGGGCGTGGTGGTCGGCGCCGTCCTGCGCGGCGAGGAGGTCATCGTGCCGCGCGGCGACACAGTGATCCGCGCCGGCGACCTGGTCACGATCTTCGCCGCCAGCGCCGCGGTGAAGAAGGTCGAGAAGCTCTTCGCGGTGAAGCTGGAGTTCTTCTAGGAAGAGGCGTGCGGCCGGCCCCAACCGGACGCCTTGGCCGGCCGCTCCGTCCTGCCGTCATCCGCCCGAACCCAGAAGCTGAGAGTGATCTGTGAGCGTTTGGACGCGCCGCGGTGCCTCCGCCGGTCGCAACCTGCTCTAGCAATATGAAAAAGGGCGGTTTTCTTGCGACCGCCGCGTCGCGGCGCGGTTCCCTAGGCGCGCAAACCGCTCTACTCTTAGGGCCAGCAACCGCCTGTCGCTTCCGGAGGACCCATGCCCCGCATCGCCTACGTCAACGGCCGCTACCTGCCGCACGCCAAGGCCGCCGTGCACATCGAGGACCGCGGCTACCAGTTCGCCGACGGCGTCTACGAGGTGGTGCCGGTGCACAAGGGCATCCTGGTCGACGAGGAGCTGCACCTGGACCGGCTGGAGCGCTCCCTGCGCGAGCTGCGCATCGCCATGCCGATGCGCCGCGAGGCGCTGAAGCTGATCAGCCGCCAGGTGATGCGGCGCAACCACCTGTCCAACGGCTTTCTCTACATGCAGGTGACCCGGGGCGTGGCGCCGCGCGACCACAAGTTCCCGGCCGCCGCCCGGCCGGCGGTGGTGATGACCGTGCGGCAGATGAAGCCGGCCTCCAAGGAGAAGCTGGACAAGGGCATCCCGGTGATCACCCTGCCGGACATTCGCTGGGCGCGGCGCGACATCAAGTCGGTGTCGCTGCTGCCCAACTGCCTGGCCAAGCAGCAGGCGCACGAGGCCGGCGCGGTCGAGGCCTGGATGGTCGACGCCGAGGGCTACGTCACCGAGGGCACCTCGACCAACGCCTGGATCATCACCCAGGACAACAAGCTGGTCACCCGCACCGCCAACCAGGACATCCTCAATGGCATCACCCGAGTCGCGCTGCTGCAGCGCGTGGCGGAGGAGGGGGTGACCTTCGAGGAGCGGCCCTTCACCGTCGAGGAGGCGCTCAACGCCAAGGAGGCCTTCATCACCTCCTCGACCAACTACGTCATGCCGGTGACCTCGATCGACGGCACGCCGGTCGGCAACGGCCATCCCGGCCTGCTGACCATGAAGCTGCGCGAGGCCTACGTCGCCTACATCGAAGGACGCGGGGCGCCGTCGGCGCAGAGCGCGGCGTGAGCGGCGCGACGGCAGACGCCGGCTTCTGGGCCGGCGCGGCGGGACTGACGCCGCCGCGCGCGCTCCTGTTCGACTGGGACAACACCCTGGTCGACACCTGGTCGACCATCCACCGGGCGCTGGCCGTCACCTTCGAGGCGATGGGCCGCGCGCCCTGGACCCTGGAGGAGGTGCGCGCCAACGTGCGCCAGTCCGCGCGCGAGTCCTTTCCGGCGCTGTTCGGCGCCCGCGCCGAGGAGGCCACGCGGCTGTTCTACGAGGCCTTCGCGCGCGACCACCTGGCGCATCTGCGCGAGCGGGCCGGAGCGGGGGCGATGCTGGCCGAGCTGGCGGCCGACCCGGGGCTGCTGCTGGGCGTGGTCAGCAACAAGAGCGGCGAGCTCTTGCGGGTCGAGGCGGAGGCGCTCGGCTGGCAGCGCCACTTCCACCGGCTGGTCGGCGCCACCGACGCGCCGCGCGACAAGCCGGCGCGCGATCCGGTCGAGCTGGCGCTGGCGGACAGCGGCCGGGGGCCGGGGCCGGAGGTCTGGTTCGTCGGCGACACCGACATCGACCTGCTCTGCGCGGTCAATGCCGGCTGCACGCCGATCCTGATCCGCGAGACGCCGCCGGCGCCCGGCGAGTTCGCCGGGCACGAACCGGCCGCCTATGCGGCGGATTTCGCCGCGCTGGCGGCGTTGGTGCGGGGGAGTTGAGGTGGCGATGAGGCGGCGTTGAGGTGGGGGCGCGGTCGATGACAAAGAAAAGCGCCTCGGTTTCCTTTTAAACCGCGCTTCTGCATACTACCTGCCTGTCACGGTACGGCTGCAAGGGGCGCAGTCGGCCTGGCTATTATGTGTAAACTGCGCTCGGACCTGCATCAGCCCGGTAGGCTGGGCGCGACATCCTCAACGGGCTCAAATAACCAAGCAGGGATTAGTGCGATGGCCGGCGAGAAATCGCAAAACGTGCAGGATGTGTTTCTCAATCACATCCGCAAGAACAAGGTTCCGGTCACGGTTTTCCTCGTCAACGGCGTGAAGCTGCAGGGAATCGTCACCTGGTTCGACAACTTCTGTGTCCTCCTGCGGCGCGACGCCCACTCCCAGCTCGTCTACAAGCACGCCATCTCGACCGTCATGCCGGCGACGCCGATCTCCCTGTTCGAGCCGGGCGAGCGCGAAGAGGCGCAGGCCGAGGCGTGAGCCGACGGACCCGCAGTTGACGCGCGGCGCCGACCACTCCGGGGCGGACGGGCAGGCCGGCGGCGGCCAGGGCGAAGCCGGGCGGCCGGCGCCCGCCACCCCGGCCTGCGTCCTGCACCCCAATCTGCGCGACGGCCAGGCGGTGGAGGACCCGCGCAGCGCCGAGGCGCGCCTGGCCGAGGCCGTCGGCCTGGCCGAGGCGATCGACCTTGGCGTGGTGCTGCGCCAGGTGGTGCGTGTCGACCGCAAGCGGCCGGCGAGCCTGTTCGGCAGCGGCCAGATCGAGCGCCTGGCGGCGGAGATCGAGGCGGCCGGCGCGCAGGTCACGGTGATCGACGCCCAGCTCACGCCGGTGCAGCAGCGCAACCTCGAGCGCAGCCTCAAGTGCAAGGTGATCGACCGCACCGGCCTGATCCTGGAGATCTTCGGCGAGCGGGCGCGCACCAAGGAGGGCCAGCTCCAGGTCGAGCTGGCGCACCTCAGCTACCAGCGCTCGCGGCTGGTGCGCTCCTGGACCCATCTGGAGCGCCAGCGCGGCGGCTTCGGCTTCCTCGGCGGTCCCGGCGAAAGCCAGCTCGAGATCGACCGCCGCCTGATCACCGACCGCATCGCGCGGCTGCGGCGTGAGCTGGATCAGGTCAAGCGCACCCGCGAGCTGCACCGCTCGGCCCGGCGCAAGGTGCCCTATCCGGTGGTGGCGCTGGTCGGCTATACCAACGCCGGCAAGTCGACCCTGTTCAACCGGATGACGGCGGCGCGGGTCTTCGCCCAGGACCTGCTGTTCGCCACGCTCGATCCGACCATGCGCCGCCTGGAGCTGCCGAGCGGGCAGACGGTCATCCTCTCCGACACCGTCGGCTTCATCTCCGACCTGCCGACCGACCTGGTGGCGGCCTTCCGCGCCACCCTGGAGGAGGTGCTGGAGGCCGACCTGATCCTGCATGTCCGCGACATCGCCCATCCCGACAGCGAGGCGCAGCGCCAGAGCGTGCTGGAGGTGCTCGGCGATCTCGGCGTCGAGCCGGAGGCCGAGGGCGGCCAGCCGGTGCTGGAGGTGCTGAACAAGATCGACCTGCTGGACGCCGACTCGCGGGCCGTGCTGCAGACCCAGGTGGCGCGGCGCGACGACCAGGTCTGCGTCTCGGCCGTCGAGGGGGCGGGGCTCGAGGCGCTGCTGGGCGCCGTTGAGGGGCGGTTGCAGGCCGCCCACCGCACCGTGCTCTGCTCGGTCGACCTGAGCGACGGCGCGGCCATCGCCTGGCTCTACCGGCACGGCCATGTCAGCGCGCGGCGCGACGATGCGGACCTGGCGCACATGACGGTCAGCCTCGACCCGGCCGACCTCGAGCGGTTCCGGCGGCGGCACGGCGCGCACAGCCGCATCCGCCGCGCCGGGGGGCGCTAGAGTGATTTGCGACCGTTCGGACGGGCGTCAGCGCGTCCGCCGGTCGCGAAGAATCACTCCAACCCTTTGGCGTAGAGCAGGTTTCTTGTGATCGGCGGACCCACGCTGTGGGGCCAAACGGTCACAATCTGCTCTAGCGCAGATTAAACTCCGCGGGCGGGGCGGGGCCGGCCGGACCCGGCCGGCCTTGGATCTGCTCGCCTCCGGTTGACTCGCCCCCGGGCTCTCTTATATGCACCTCAGCACTCTCCGCGGGAGAGTGCTAACAGCCGGGTGCTGCGGGTCTCGCGCGCCGGCTTTGCCTTACATCCCATGCCCAACCGCACCAGGGGGAGAATCTCCATGAAGTTTCGGCCGCTGCACGACCGCGTGGTCGTCGAGCCTCTCGAGGAGGAGGAGAAGACCGCCGGCGGCATCATCATCCCCGACTCCGCCAAGGAAAAGCCCATGCAGGGCAAGGTCATCGCCGTGGGCCCCGGCTCGCGCGGCGACGACGGGACGGTGACCGCGCTCGACGTCAAGAAGAACGACCGCGTGCTCTACGGCAAGTGGTCGGGGACGGAGGTCAAGATCGACGGCAAGAACCTCCTGATCATGCGCGAGTCCGACATCATGGGCGTGCTCGAGTAGGCCTTCGCGCCGCTCGCTTCGCGCGTTCCCACGCAAGACAAGGAAAGGTTCCCAGATGGCAGCGAAAGACGTCCGCTTTTCGACCGACGCGCGCCAGCGGATGCTGCGCGGCGTCGACATCCTCGCCGACGCGGTGAAGGTCACCCTGGGCCCGAAGGGCCGCAACGTGGTGCTCGACAAGTCGTTCGGCGCGCCGCGCACGACCAAGGACGGCGTGACCGTCGCCAAGGAGATCGAGCTCTCCGACAAGTTCGAGAACATGGGCGCGCAGATGGTGCGCGAGGTGGCCTCGAAGACCAACGACATCGCCGGTGACGGCACCACCACGGCGACCGTGCTGGCCCAGTCGATCGTGCGCGAGGGCTCCAAGGCGGTGGCCGCGGGCATGAACCCGATGGACCTCAAGCGCGGCGTCGACATGGCCGTCGAGGCGGTGGTCGCCGACCTCAAGAAGCGCTCCAAGAAGATCTCCAACCCCGACGAGGTGGCCCAGGTCGGCACGATCTCGGCCAACGGCGACAAGGAGATCGGCGAGATGATCTCCGACGCCATGCAGCGCGTCGGCAACGAGGGCGTGATCACGGTCGAGGAGGCCAAGAGCCTGGAGACCGAGCTGGACGTGGTCGAGGGCATGCAGTTCGACCGCGGCTACCTCAGCCCCTACTTCGTGACCAACGCCGAGAAGATGGTCTGCGAGCTGGAGAACCCCTACATCCTGCTGCACGAGAAGAAGCTCTCGGGCCTGCAGCCGATGCTCCCGCTGCTGGAGTCGGTGGTTCAGTCCAGCCGTCCGCTGCTGATCATCGCCGAGGACGTCGAGGGCGAGGCGCTGGCCACCCTGGTGGTCAACAAGCTGCGCGGCGGCCTCAAGGTCGCGGCCGTCAAGGCGCCGGGCTTCGGTGATCGCCGCAAGGCCATGCTCGAGGACATCGCGACCCTGACCGGCGGTCAGCTCGTCAGCGAGGACCTGGGCATCAAGCTCGAGAGCGTCGACATCAAGATGCTCGGCCAGGCCAAGAAGGTGACGATCACCAAGGAAGAGACCACGATCGTCGACGGCGCGGGCAAGAAGAAGGACATCGAGGCCCGCTGCAACCAGATCCGCGCCCAGGTCGAGGAGACCAGCAGCGACTACGACCGTGAGAAGCTGCAGGAGCGGCTGGCCAAGCTGGCCGGCGGCGTGGCGGTGATCCGCGTCGGCGGCGCCACCGAGGTCGAGGTGAAGGAGAAGAAGGACCGCGTCGACGACGCCATGCACGCCACCCGTGCGGCGGTCGAGGAGGGCATCGTCCCCGGCGGCGGCACCGCGCTGCTCTACGCCTCGCGCGCCATCGAGAAGCTGGACCCGGCCAACGACGACCAGCGCGTCGGCGTCGACATCGTGCGCAAGGCCCTGCAGGCGCCGATCCGTCAGATCACCGAGAACGCCGGCCACGACGGCTCGGTGATCGTCGGCAAGCTGCTCGAGCAGAAGAGCAAGGACCACGGCTTCGACGCCTACAGCGGTCAGTACTGCGACCTGGTCAAGGCCGGCATCATCGACCCGACCAAGGTGGTGCGCACCGCCCTGCAGGACGCCGCCTCGGTCGCCGGCCTGATGATCACCACCGAGGCCATGGTCGCCGAGAAGCCGGAGAAGAAGGACGAAGGCGCCGCTGCCCCCGACATGGGCGGCATGGGCGGCATGGGCGGCATGGGCGGCATGGGCTTCTAGGCCCGCCGACCAGCGCTCACGTCCGAGCGACGAGGGGGCCGCGGGGCAGATGTCCCGCGGCCCTTTCTTGTTCCGCCGCCGGTCGTGCCTATTCTCTGAGGCATCATGCGGATCGACCCGAAACAGGTGGAAGCGGCGATCGCCGAGGTCGCGGCCGAGGTGGTGCTGCCGCGCTTTCGCGCGCTGGCGGCCCACGAGGTGCGCGACAAGGGCGTCAACGACTTCGTCACCGTCGCCGACGAGGAGGCCGAGGCGGCGCTGGCCGCGCGGCTGCCCGACCTGCTGCCCGGCTCCTGGGTGCTCGGCGAGGAGATGGTGGCGCGCGGCGAGGTGCCGCTGCGGGCCCTGGCCGAGACGCCGGACCCGGTCTGGGTGGTCGATCCGGTCGACGGCACCTACAACTTCGCCCACGGCGTGGCGCGCTTCGCGGTGATCGTGGCGCTCTGCCGCGGCCGCGAGACCCTGGCCGGCTGGATTCACGACCCGGTGCGCGGCGAGACGGCGCTGGCCGAGCTGGGCGGCGGCGCGGAGCTGCGCGGCGCCCCCCTGCGCATTGCGGCCCCGTCGGAGCTGGCGGCGCTCAAAGGCACCCTGCACGCCGGATTCCGCGGCAACCCGGAGCTGCGCGCGCGGGTCGAGCGGGCGCGCGGCCGGGTGCGCCAGATCCGCAGCCTGCGCTGCGCCGGCCTGGAGTACGTCCGCCTGGTCACCGGCGAGGCCGACTTCAGCCTGTTCAGCAGCACCAAGCCCTGGGACCATCTGGCCGGGGTGCTGCTGCACCGCGAGGCCGGCGGCCAGTCGCGGCTGCTGGACGACCGGGCCTATCGGCCGCAGGACGGCCGCAGCCTGGGCCTGCTGTCGGCGCCGGACCGCGAGTCCTGGCTGGCGCTGCGGGCGACGCTGTTCGGCGACGCCCTGGCGGCGTTGAGCGCGCCGGCGGGTTAGAGCTCGATCGGCTGGCCGAGGCGGCCTGCGAGGTCCTGGATGAACTGCCAGGCGACGCGGCCGGAGCGCGCGCCGCGGGTGACCGCCCACTCCTTGGCCTCGGCCTGCAGCCGCGCCTGGTCGACCTCCAGGCCGAAGTGGGCGACGTAGCCCTCGACCATCGCCAGGAAGGTCTGCTGGTCGCAGTTGTGGAAGCCGAGCCACAGGCCGAAGCGGTCGGACAGACTGACCTTTTCCTCCACCGCCTCGCTCGGGTTGATCGCCGTCGAGCGCTCGTTGTCGATCATGTCCCGCGCCATCAGATGACGGCGGTTGGAGGTGGCGTAGAACAGCACGTTGGTCGGGCGTCCCTCGATGCCGCCTTCCAGCACCGCCTTCAGCGACTTGTAGCTGGCGTCCTCCTGGTCGAAGGAGAGGTCGTCGCAGAACAACAGGAAGCGGCGCGGCGCCCGCGCGCGCAGGAGCTGCAGCAGCCGCGGCAGGCTGGGGATGTCCTCGCGGTGGATCTCGACCAGCGCCAGGCTCGGGTCGCTGCGCAGAGTCTCGTTGACCTGGGCGTGGGCGGCCTTGACCAGGGAGGACTTGCCCATGCCGCGCGCGCCCCACAGCAGGGCGTTGTTGGCCGGCAGGCCGCGTGCGAAACGCGCGGTGTTGTCGAGCAAGAGGCCGGCCTGGCGGTCGATGCCGACCAGCAGGGGAAAGGCGACGCGGTTGATCCTGGGCACCGCCACCAGGCAGCCGGCCTCGGCGTCCCAGACGTAGCCGTCGGCGCTGGCGTCGAGCGCGTCTTGGACCGGCGGCGGCGACAGGCGGTCCAGGGCGTCGGCGATGCGCGCGAGCAGGGGGGCAAGGTCTTCGGCGTTGGACGACGGCATGAAAAACCCCTAGATGAGGCAGCGGAGCGAAGGGTGAAAGGCCCGCGAAGCTAGTCCGCGCCGCGGGCAGGGTCAATCTGGCCGGGCCCGGCGCCAAGGGCGCGGATTTTGGCCGCTGGCGTTGCAAAACCTGGGCACGTGGCTATAGTCCGCCGGTCTTTTCCGGCCGCTCCGGCCGACCAGATCGCAAGGCCCGCGACACCGGCAGGCGAGCCAGGCTCGTGCGCAGGCCCCTTCGCAGCACGAACGAGACGAGGACTTGATGCTGATTTCTCCCGCATACGCCCAGGGCGCCGGCGGCGGCGGCGACGCGCTGCTGACCTTCCTGCCGCTGATCCTGATCTTCGTCGTCTTCTACTTCCTTCTGATCCGGCCGCAGCAGAAGCGTCAGAAGGAGCACAAGGCGATGGTCGAGGCGCTGCGCCGCGGCGACCGCGTGCTCACCGCCGGCGGCATCTACGGCACGGTCTCGCGCGTCGTCTCCGACAGCGAGATCGAGGTGGAGATTTCCGACGGCGTGAAGGTGCGCATGCTGCGCGGCACGGTGCAGGAGGTCGTCGCGAAGAACGAGCCGGTCGACCGCGGCGGCAAGGCCAAGGGCAAGAAGAAGGCCGCGCCGGAGGCCGAGGAGGCCGCCGCCGAGGAGAGTGAGGCCGGCAGCGGCGACTCGGGCGGCGAGGCCGGCGAGACGTCGGACGCGCCGGCGGGCGACGAGCGCAAGTAGTCCGGGCAAGCCGGTTCCGGCCCGGCGGGCGCGGGCCCGCCGGGGCCTTGAAGAAGGTCTGCGATTCCCATGGTCCAGTTCTCCCGCTGGCAGCTCTTGGCGGTCCTCGCCGTGGTGCTGCTCGGCCTCGCCTTCGCGGCGCCGAATCTGCTGCCCCGCCAGGTGTCCGAGAGCCTGCCGTCCTGGCTGCCGAACCAGCAGGTCAACCTGGGACTCGACCTGCAGGGCGGCTCCTCGCTGCTGCTCGAGGTCGACATGGAGGCCGTCTTCGAGGAGGAGCTCGGCAACCTGGTCGACACGGTGCGCAGCGAGCTGCGGCGGGAGCGGATCGGCTACACCGGCCTGCGCAGCGAGGGCGACAGCGTCTACTTCACCCTGCGTGACCCCGCCCAGGCCGAGGCCGCGCGCGAGGCCCTGTCCAATTTCGTCGGCGACGCGCTGTTGACCGTCGACGGCGATAGCGGCGCGGGCGAGATCCGCCTGATCGACCAGGTCAAGCAGGAGCGGCAGTCGAGCGTGCTGCAGCAGTCGATCGAGATCGTGCGGCGGCGCATCGACGAGCTGGGCACCCGCGAGCCCTCGATCCAACGCCAGGGCGACGAGCGCATCCTGGTGCAGGTGCCCGGCGTGGAGAATCCGGAGCGGCTGATCGACCTGCTGGGCCAGACCGCGCAGCTCAGCTTCCGCATGGTCAACGAGGAGGTGCGCCCCGGCGTCGATCCCGTGCCGCCGGGCTCCGAGCTGCTGCCCATGGAAGAGGGGCAGAGCGGCGCGAGCCAGTCCGAGCCGGCGCAGCCGGGGCGGCAGATCGTGGTGCGCAAGCGCATCCTGGTCTCCGGCGAGAACCTGACCGACGCCCAACCGACCTTTCAGGACGGCCAGCCGGTGGTCAGCTTCCGCTTCGACTCCACCGGCGCCCAGCGCTTCGGTCAGGTGACCCAGGAGAACGTCGGCCGGCCCTTCGCCATCGTGCTCGACGACAAGGTGATCTCGGCGCCGGTGATCCGCGAGCCGATCCTCGGCGGCAGCGGCGTGATCAGCGGCAACTTCAGCGTTCAGGAGGCGCAGGACCTGGCGCTGCTGCTGCGCGCCGGCGCCCTGCCGGCGCCGCTGACGGTGATCGAACAGCGCTCGGTCGGGCCCGGCCTGGGCGCCGACTCGATCCGCGCCGGCGAGCTGGCTGCGGTGCTGGGCATGATCCTGGTGATGGTCTTCATGGGCGCGTCCTACGGCCTGTTCGGGCTGTTCGCGAACCTCGCCCTGCTGGTCAACCTGGTCCTGATCCTGGCCGCGCTCTCCGGGCTGCAGGCGACGCTGACCCTGCCGGGCATCGCCGGCATCGTGCTGACCATCGGCATGGCGGTCGACGCCAACGTGCTGATCTTCGAGCGCATCCGCGAGGAGGCGCGGCTCGGGCGCGGCCCGGTCTCGGCGATCGATGCCGGCTACAAGCGGGCGCTGACCACCATCATCGACTCCAACCTGACGACGCTGATCGCCGCGCTGCTGCTGTTCCAGTTCGGCTCCGGGCCGATTCGCGGCTTCGCCGTGACCCTGGCGATCGGCATTCTGACCTCGCTGTTCACCGCCATCATGGTCACCCGCCTGCTGGTGGTGGCCTGGCTGCGCCGGCGCCGCACGGCGGCCAAGGCCCTCCCGATTTGAGCCGAGACGAGTAGGACCCGCGCGCCATGGCCCTGATCCGACTGATGCCGATCGAACCGAAGCTCGACTTCCTGGGCAAGCGGCTGCTGTTCATGGTCTTTTCGGCCTTCCTCATGCTCGCCTCGATCGGTGCCTTCCTGACCCAGGGGCTGAACTTCGGCGTCGACTTCCGCGGCGGCATCCTGATGGAGGTGGAGACCGAGCAGCCGGCCGATCTCGGCCAGCTCCGCGCCGAACTGGGCGACCTGGGGCTGGGCGAGATCACCCTGCAGGAGTTCGGCGCACCGGACGTGCTGCTGCTCAACATCAGCCGGCCGGAGGGCGGCGAGGCCGGCCAGCGCGCGGCCATCGAGCAGGTGCAGCAGACCCTGGGCGAGCGGGTCGCGGAGTATCGCCGCATCGAGTTCGTCGGCCCCAAGGTGGGCGCCGAGCTGCGCCAGGCCGGCATCCTGGCCACGGTGCTGGCGCTGGCCGCCATCGGCCTCTACATCTGGCTGCGCTTCGAATGGCAGTTCGGCCTGGCGGCGCTGATCGCGCTTGCGCACGACGTGATCGCCACGGTGGGCTTCTTCGCCGTCACTCAGATCGAGTTCAACCTGGCCACCCTGGCGGCGGTGCTGACCATCGCCGGCTACTCGATCAACGACACCGTGGTGGTGTTCGACCGGGTGCGCGAGAAGCTGCGCAAGTACAAGAAGATGCCGATGCCGGATCTGCTCAATCTGGCGATCAACAAGACGCTGTCGCGCACCCTGCTGACCTCGGTCACCACTCTGCTGGCGCTGATCTCCCTGGCGGTGTTCGGCGGCGAGGTGATTCGCGGCTTCACCTCGGGCCTGATCTGGGGCGTGCTGATCGGCACCTACTCCTCGGTGGCGCTGGCGGTGCCGCTGCTGCTCTACATGAAGCTGCGCCGCGAGCAGATCACCGGCGGCGACCAGGAGGAAGCGGGGCCCGAGACGGGCGCCGCCAAGACCGGCGCCGCCAAGACCGGTGGTGCCAAGACCGGTGGGGCCAAGACCGGTGGGGCCGCGGTTGACAGCGGCGCGAAATCGACGACCTGAGAGGCATGAAGGACGCCGACGTCACGCCCGCCGCCGGGGCGGGCCGCCACCTGATCGAAGGCTACGGCCCCGGGCGCTTCACCCTGGCCGGCCAGGTGCACCAAGGCTCGCTGCAGGTGGTCGCCGAGGCGGCGGCGCCCTGGGCGGTCGCGGCGCCCGAGGAGATCACCGTCGAGAGCCTGGCCTTCGTGCTGGAGCAGGCGCCGCCCTACGAGGTGCTGCTGATCGGCACCGGCGCCAAGATGACCCTGTTGCCCGTGGCGCTGCGGTCGGCCATCCGCGCGCGGGGGCCGGTGCCGGAGATCATGGACACCGGCGCCGCGGCGCGCACCTTCAACCTGCTGCAAACCGAGGGCCGGCGGGTCGCCGCCGCGCTGATCGCGGTTTAGAGCGGCATCGCTCCAAGTATCGGATCTAGGGCGGTTTCCGATCGAGTGGAACCACGACGTGGGTCTGCCGATCGGCCCAAAACCGCCCTAAACCATAGTGTTAGAGTGATGCTTTCCGACCTGGCGAATCGCAAACGCGATTCGATCAGGTCGGGCATCGCTCTAGAGCAGATTGCGATCGTTTGGACCCACAGCGTGGGTCCGCCGATCACAAGAAACCTGCTCTCACCAAAGGGTTGGAGTGATTTGCGCCGGTCTGGGCCCGCGCAGCGGTTCCGGCGGTCGCGACTCACTTACAGGCCACGCCGACCGAGCGCCTCCAGGCGCGCCAGCCAGTGTGCGCGCCGGGCGGCCGAGACGCCCTCGACGCCGCCGAACAGGGTGCTGCGCACCGGCGCGAAGCCCGAAAACTTCAGGATGTTGCGCTCCAGGCTCTTAAGGCTGTGGGCGCGGTAGAACAGGCGGTAGGCCAGGGTCGGCATGCCCATGGTGACGACGACCCGCGCGGAGCGGCCCTTGAGCTTGGCGGAAAAGGGACCGCGCGCCGGATCGAAGGCGAAGCCGGGTCGCAGCGTCTGTTCGAAGAAGGCCTTGAGCAGCGCCGGCAGCGTGCCCAGCCAGAGCGGGTAGACCAGGACCAGGTGCTCGGCCCAGGCGATCGCCTCCTGCGCGGCGATCACCTCGGCGCCCGCCGGAGCTGTCTCGAACTCCCGCGTCGACCGCAGCGGCGGCAGCTCCAGCTCGGCGATGGTCAGGCGCCGAAGCCGGTGCCCGCCGGCTGCCGCGCCGCGCGCGTAGGCGTCGGCCAGGGCATGGCAGAAGCGCGCGGGGTCGGGGTCCGGATGCCCGTCGATCAGCAGGATGGTGCGGGCCAAGGCGCGTCGTCTCTTGTGGCAGCCGGCCCAGCCTGGCACCGGCGCGCAGGCGGAGCCTTGAGCCGCGTCAAGTGGGAGAGGGAAAAGAAAAGGGCCGGCTCGCACGCGAGCCGGCCCCGTTTCCTGCGGCCACCTGCGGCCACCTGCGGCCACCTGCGGCCACCTGCGGCCACCTGCGGCGACGTACCGCCGGCGGCCGACCGCGCCCTGCGACCTCAGGCCTTGGCCAGGTTGTCGTTGACGAAGTCCCAGTTGACCAGGTGGTCGAAGAAGGCCTGGACGTAGTCCGGGCGGCGGTTCTGGTAGTCCAGGTAGTAGGCATGCTCCCAGACGTCGACGGTGAGCAGCGGGGTCATGCCGTCATGCGCCAGCGGGGTGTCGGCGTCGTCGGTGTTGACGATCTCCACGCCGTCGCCGCTCTTGACCAGCCAGGTCCAGCCCGAGCCGAAGTTGCCGGCCGCTTTGGCCTTGAACTGGGCCACGAAGTCCTCGTAGCTGCCGAAGGCCTTGTCGATGGCCTCGGCCACGGCGCCGCTTGGCTTGCCGCCGCCGCCCGGCTTCATGCCGTGCCAGAAGAAGGTGTGGTTCCAGATCTGGGCCGACTGGTTGAACAGGGCCTTGTCGCCCTTGGCCTTGGCCGCGGCGATCACCTCCTCGATCGGCTTGCCCTCCAACTCCGTGCCGGCGATCAGCTCGTTGGTCTTGGTGACGTAGGCGTTGTGGTGCTTGCCGTGGTGGAACTCCAGCGTCTTGGCAGAGTAGTGAGGCTCGAGCGCATCCTTGGCGTAGGGCAGCTCGGGCAGTTCGAAGGGCATGACGTCTCTCCTCAGGTCGATCGTTTAGGCCAGATGGAAATCCGTTGGGCGCGATGGCCGCCGGGTTGGTCCGGGCGTGTCACCGCGCCCCGCAGGACATACATAAGCGAAGGGACAGCAATGTGAACCATTTGAATCTTATGGGGTTCCATGCTTGCAGCGAAGGTCGGGGCCGGTCATGAGCGGTGAGGGACTCTCCTACTGTGCGCAGGAGCTGCGGGCGCGCGACCGCGACCGCTTCCTCGCCTGCCTCTTCGCACCGGCGGAGCAACGGGAAGCGCTCTTCGCACTCTACGCCTTCAACCTCGAGGTGGCCAAGACGGCGGAGGTGGTCAGCGAGCCGATGCTCGGCCAGATCCGGCTGCAGTGGTGGCGCGAGGCGCTGGACCAGGCCTATGGCGCGGGGCCGCTGCGCAAGCATCAGGTGGCGGCGCCGCTGGGGGCTGCGATTCGCGCCCATGGCCTGGAGCGCGCCGACTTCGAGCGGCTGATCGATGCCCGCGAGGCCGACCTCGATCCCGCACCGCCGGCGGATCTGGCCGGGCTGGAGCGCTACGCCGCGGACACCAGCGCCACCCTGCAGGGCCTGGCGCTCGCGATCCTGGGGGTGGCAGACGACGCGGCCGAGGCGGCGGCGCGCCAGGTCGGGATCGCCTGGGCGCTGACCGGGCTGCTGCGCGCCGTGCCCTTCCATGCCCGCCAGAAGCGGCTGTACCTGCCGGAGGATCATCTGGCGGTCGCCGGGGTGGAGCGCTCCGAACTGTTCGAGCTGCGCGGCTCGCCGGCCCTGTCCGGCGTGGTGATGCGTCTGGCGCGCCGCGCCCGCGAGCGGCTGGCCGAGGCGCGCCGGATGCGCGCCCAGGTCCCCAGGGCGGCGCTGCCGGCACTGCTGCCCGCGCGGCTGGCGGACGGCTACCTCGCGCGCCTGGAGGCGGCCGCGTTCGATCCCTTCGATCCGCGGGTGCAGCAGGAGCTGCCGGGCCGGGCGCTGAAGCTCTGGTGGGGCGCCGCGCGCCGGCGCTATTGACGCGCGCAACATTGACGCGCGCAACGCAAAGCGCCCGCGGACCTGGCGGTCCGCGGGCGCGGCGCTGGATGACTCTCCAGCCTGCTCCGGGGTGTCTACATCTCTACATCTGCGGCGAGATCACCTCGCGGGTGACGATCTGCCCGTCCTCGAACGCCCAGTAGGCGAAGGTGCCCGGCACGTCGCCGTTGGTGTCGAAGTCCTGGCTGCCGGCGGCGCCGACATAGTCGATGTCCTGGCCCTCGGCCAGCGCCTGCTTGGCCTTTTCCCACTCGCCGGGCAGAATCTCGACGCCGGGCGCCCGGGAGACCTCGCGCAGCGCGTCGCGCATCGCCGTGCCGTCGGTCGAGCCGGCCTTCTCGATCGCGAGCGCCAGCAGGAAGGCGGCGTCGTAGGTCGAGTCGATGAAGGGCTTGGGCGGCAGCTCGCCGAACTCGGCCTCATAGGCCTCGCGGAAGGTCACGGCGGCGGGGCTGTCGGCCACGGCCTGCGGCGAGGTGCCGACCGAACCGTTCATGAAGTCGGCACCGATGGCGGAGACGACGTCCGGCGTCTTCATGCCTTCGGAGAAGACGAAACGGGTGAAGAAGCCGCCCTCCAGCGACTGCCGCAGGATGGCGATGCCGTTCTCCGGGTAGCCGATCAGCACCAGGGCCTCCGCGCCGCCGGTGGCCGCGCTCTGCAGTTCGCCGCGGTAGGAGGCGTTGCCCGGCTCGTAGGCCATGTTGGCCGCCACGGTGCCGCCCTCGGCCTCGAAGGCCTCGGCGAAGGCATTGGCCAGGCCCTCGCCGTAGTCGTTGTTGATGTACAGGATCGAGACGGTGTCGAGGTTCTGGGCGTCGCGCGCCACCTGACCCAGCACCACCCCCTGCAGACTGTCCGTCGGCACGGTGCGGAAGAAGAAGTCGTTGTCCTCGATGTCGGTCAGCACCGGGGCGGTCGAGGCGCTGGAGACCTGCGGGATGCCGGCCGGGCCGGTCACCGAGGTGGCCACCGGGCCGGAGTTGCCGGAGGAGAGGGCGCCGATGATCGCGACCACGCCGTCGACGTTGATCAGCTTCTGGGCGGTGTCGACCGCGGCCTGGGCGGCCGTCTGGGTGTCGCCCACGACGACGGTCAGCTCCTGGCCGTCGAGCACGCCGCCCTGGGCGTTGATTTCCTTCATGGCCAGCTCGATGCCGGTCAGCGACGAGGGGCCGTAGGCCTGCAGGTCGCCGGTCATGGGCAGCAGCGCGCCCAGCTTGATCTCCTGCGCGGCCGCAGGTCCGGCTGCGAGCAGTGCGCCCGCCAGACCGACGGCGGCCAGCGACGACTTACCGAACGTCATGTTCTGTCTCCCTGATTGTTTATCTCTCTGGTATCGGCGGCGCCGCGGCGCCGCCGCGGCCCGTCGACCTGCCCGCTGCCTCCACCGGAACGGGCGGATGACGTCCTATATTGAAGTTGCCCCCGGGGTCTGTACAGGCCGCTTTGCCCTCCCTGACGGGCAGCCGGGACCGGCCCGGCGCCCCTCGGCCGTGCTTGCGGCCGCGCTACTTCCGCTTGCGCGGGCGCCGGCTCTTCCGGCCCAGGCCGATCTCCTTGGCGAAGGCGGAGCGCTGTTTGGCGTAGTTCGGCGCCACCATCGGATAGTCGACGGGCAAGCCCCATTTGGCCCGATAGTCCTCGGGCGTCATGTCATAGGTGGTGCGCAGATGGCGCTTGAGCATCTTCAGCTTGCGCCCGTCCTCCAGACAGATCAGGTAGTCGGGCTGGATCGACTTGTTGACCGGAACGGCCGGGGTCGGGGCCTGCGGTTCCACGGCCGCCCTGTTGATCTCGGCGAAGGTGCGGTGGATCGCTCCGATCAGTGCGGTCATCTCCCCGCTGGGCAGCGGATTGTTGCGGACGTAGGCCGAGACCACCGCGGCGGTCATGCGTAGCACTTCGGCGTCGCCCACCTTCTCGTGCGTTTCTTCGGTCATCCTTTGCGAGCCCGACCAGTTGCCCCAATGTCCCCGACGCTACGATGAATTCTTCTCAGTTGAAAGCCAAAAGCTTCAGCGCCGATTACTCGGAATTATTGGTTAACTGTTTGGTGCCTAAGCCGGGGCGGTGCGTCACTGCCGCTTCGGCCGGGCCAATCGAAAGCCTTGGGCAAGGCCTTGTGGCGGCCTTTTCCGGGCAACCGACATATGGTAGCGTCGCCCCGCTGCTTCGGGACGTGGGCGTGGGTCCGCCTCGGAGCCAACTGTCACGACGGCGGCCGGGCAAAGGATGGCCCGGGCGAGGTCGCTCTCGGGGCGCGGAGTCCCGGGCACGGCGGCGGTCAAGCGGGCACGGCTACAGAAAAGCATGACGGATCGAATTGTTGCGTTGGCGGCGGATCACGCCGGCTACGAGTTGAAGCAGTCGCTGGCCGAGGAATTGAAGGCCCTCGGCTACGCGTTTCTGGACCTGGGCACCAACGGTCCGGATTCGGTGGACTATCCCGATTTCGGCAAGGCGGTCGCCGAGGCGCTGTCCGGCGGCCGGGCCGAGCTGGGCGTGCTGGTCTGCGGCACGGGGATCGGCATCTCCATTGCGGCGAACCGCAACCCGGCGGTGCGCGCGGCCCTGTGTCACGACACCACCACGGCCCGCCTGGCGCGCCAGCACAACGACGCCAACGTGCTCGCCGTGGGCGCGCGCATCACCGGCCTGGAGACGGCGCGCGACATCCTGCGCGTGTTCCTCGACACCCCCTTCGAGGGCGGCCGCCACGCCCGGCGCGTGGAAAAGCTCGCGACGCTTTGATACCAGTGTGCCGCACGTTTGCCGCCCGCGTCCCGGCGGGGCGGCCGTTGCCCGGAAGATCTGCAGCAAGGAAGGTTGACCGCCATGAGCCCCTCTGACGCCGCTCGCGACCTCGAGACCAGGCACGCCGCCTTCTTCGACTCGCGTCTGCGCGACAGCGATCCCGATTTGGCGGAGGCGATCCGCGACGAGCTGGGCCGCCAGCAGAATCAGATCGAGCTGATCGCCAGCGAGAACATCGTCTCCCGCGCGGTGCTCGAGGCGCAGGGCTCGGTGCTGACCAACAAGTACGCCGAGGGCTATCCGGGCCGTCGCTACTACGGCGGCTGCGAGTACGTCGACGTGGTCGAGAGCCTGGCGATCGACCGGGCCAAGAAGCTGTTCGACTGCACCTTCGCCAACGTGCAGCCGCACTCCGGCGCGCAGGCCAACCAGACGGTCATGCTGGCGCTGCTCAAGCCCGGCGACACCGTCCTTGGCATGTCGCTGTCGGCCGGCGGACACCTGACCCACGGGGCGGCGCCGAACCTCTCGGGCAAGTGGTTCAACGCGGTGCAGTACGGCGTGCGCAAGGAGGACGGGCTGATCGACTTCGACGAGGTCGAGCGCCTGGCCCGGGAGCACAAGCCGCAGATGATCATCGCCGGCGGCTCGGCCTATCCGCGGGTCATCGACTTCGCGCGCTTCCGCCAGATCGCCGACGCGGTGGGCGCCTACTTCCTGGTCGACATGGCGCACTTCGCCGGGCTGGTCGCCGGTGGCGTGCACCCCAGCCCGCTGCCGCATGCCCACGTGGTGACCACCACGACCCACAAGACCCTGCGCGGCGCGCGCGGCGGCATGGTGCTGTCGAACGACGCCGACCTGGGCAAGAAGATCAACTCGGCCGCCTTCCCCGGGCTGCAGGGCGGCCCGCTGATGCACGCCATCGCCGGCAAGGCCGCGGCCTTCGGCGAGGCGCTGAAGCCGGAGTTCAAGGTCTACAGCCGCCAGGTGGTCGAGAACGCCAAGGCGTTGGCCGGCACCCTGATGGAGGCCGGGCTCGACATGGTCACCGGCGGCACCGACAACCACCTCTGCCTGGTCGACCTGCGGCCGAAGTCGCTGACCGGCAAGGCGGCGGAGGAGAGCCTCGACCGCGCCGGCATCACCTGCAACAAGAACGGCGTGCCCTTCGATCCGGAAAAGCCGATGATCACCAGCGGCATCCGGCTCGGCGCGCCGGCGGGCACGACCCGCGGCTTCGGCACCGCCGAGTTCGTGCAGGTCGGCCGCTTCATCGACGAGGTGCTGGAGGGGCTGCGCGCCAACGGCCCCGAGGGCAACGCGGCGGTGGAGACCAAGGTCAAGGCGGAGGTCAAGGCGCTCTGCCAGCGCTTCCCGATCTATCCGGACCTGGCCGTGTGAGTCGCGGCGCGCCGGCGTCCTGGGGATAGGGGGAGAGGTTCCGTATGCGCTGCCCGTTCTGCGGCAATGAAGACACGCAGGTGAAGGATTCCCGGCCGACGGAGGACAACGCCGCGATCCGGCGCCGTCGCCAGTGCCCCAACTGCGGGGCCCGTTTCACCACCTTCGAGCGGGTGCAGCTGCGCGAGCTGACGGTGGTCAAGAGCACCGGGCGCAAGGAGCCGTTCGACCGCGAGAAGATTCTGCGCTCGATGCTGATCGCGCTGCAGAAGCGCCCGGTCGACCGCGACCGGGTGGAGCGGGTGGCCAACGGCATCGTGCGCCGCCTGGAGTCCTCGGGCGAGAGCGAGCTGCCGGCCAAGCTGGTCGGCGAGATGGTGATGGACGCGCTGGCCACTCTGGACCCCGTCGGCTACATCCGCTTCGCCAGCGTCTACCGCAACTTCCGCGAGGTCGGCGACTTCGAGGACTTCATCGGCAAGCTCGGCGTCGAGCCCGACGACACGCTGCCCTGATGGCGGCCACGGACGCCAGGCCGGGAGGGCCGTCCGCGCGGGACTGGTCGCCCGAGGATCGCCGGCACATGGCGGCCGCCCTGCGCCTGGCCGCGCGCGGACTGGGGCAGGTGGCGCCCAACCCCTCGGTCGGCTGCGTCGTGGTGCAGCAGGGGCGGGTGGTCGGCCGCGGCTGGACCCAGCCGGGCGGGCGGCCGCACGGCGAGACCGAGGCGCTGCGCCGGGCCGGCCCGGCCGCCGCCGGCGCGACGGTCTACATCAGCCTGGAGCCCTGCGCCCACTGGGGCAAGACGCCGCCCTGCACCGACGCCCTGGTGCAGGCCGGAGTCGCCCGCGTGGTGGTCTCCTGCGAGGACCCCGATCCGCGAGTCTCGGGGCGCGGCCTGGCGCAGCTTCGCGAGGCCGGCATCGCCGTGGAGGTCGGCCTGCTGGCCGAGGCGGCGCGCGCGCTCAACCGCGGCTTCTTCCTGCGTATCGAGGCGCAGCGCCCCCTGGTGACGCTGAAGCTGGCCAGCAGCCTGGACGGGCGAATCGCCACCCACAGCGGCGAGAGCAAGTGGATCACCGGCGCGGCGGCGCGCGCGCGGGCCCATCTGCTGCGCGCCAGCCACGACGCGGTGCTGATCGGCGCCGGCACGGCCGGCGCGGACGATCCGCAGCTCGACGTCCGCCTGCCGGGCCTGGCGGCGAGCAATCCGGTGCGCGTGCTGCTCGACGGGCGCCTGCGCACGCCGCTGACCCACAAGCTGATCGCCCAGGCCAGCCGGCAGCCCACCTGGCTGTTCACCCGCGCCGACAACCCCAAGGACCGGCTCCAGGCGCTGCACGACGCCGGCGTCATCATCCACACGGTGGACCTCGACGCGGAGGGGCGCTTGAGCCTGGCGGGCGTGCTGGCGGCCCTGGCGGAGCGCGGCATCACCCGGCTTCTGGTCGAGGGCGGCAGCCATGTGGCGGCCGAGCTGCTGCGCGCCGATCTGATCGACCGTCTGGCCTGGTTCCAGGCCGGCAAGCTGATCGGCGGCGACGGACTGCCCGCCGTGGCGGGGTTCGGGCTCGATCGGCTGGCGGAGGCGCCGGACTTCGAGCTGGAGGGCGTCGAGCGGCTGGGCGCGGATTTGCTGGAAAGCTGGCGCCGCGCGGTCTAAATCCAGGCACATGTTTACCGGCATCGTCACCGACCTGGGGGCCGTGCGCAGCATCGAGCGGCGCGGCGACACCCGCTTCACCTTCGAGACCGCCTACGACACCGCGGGCATCGCGATCGGCGCCTCGATCGCCTGCAACGGCTGCTGCCTGACCGTGGTGGACAAGGGCGACGGCTGGTTCGCGGCCGACGCCTCGGCCGAGACCCTGTCCAAGACCACCCTGGGCGACTGGGCGGAAGGCCAGGCCGTGAATTTCGAGCGGGCGCTGAGCCTGGGCGAGGAGCTGGGCGGGCACCTGGTCTCCGGCCACGTCGACGCGACCGCGCGGGTCGAGGCGATCGCCGCCGAGGGCGAGTCCTGGCGCTTCAGCTTCGCGGTCGGCCCGGAGGTCGCGCCCTTCCTGGCGCCGAAGGGCTCGGTCGCGCTGGACGGCGTGTCGCTGACGGTCAACGAGGTGGCCGACCGCCCGGACGGCGGCGCCGTCTTCGGCGTCAACATCATCCCGCACACCTTCGCGGCGACCGGCTTCGGGCGCCTGCGGGACGGCGACCGCGTCAACCTGGAAATCGACATGCTCGCGCGCTACGTTGCGCGCCTGCTGGCGAACCGCGGCGCGCAGCCCGAGACCGCCGGATCCCGTGAGCCGCAACGGAAGTCCCATGGCCGAACCTGACCTGCAGGAACCCTGGCGCGTCACTTTCCGCGAGCTGGCCTCGCCGATCGAGGAGATCATCGAGGAAGCCCGCAACGGCCGCATGTTCATCCTGGTCGACGACGAGGATCGGGAGAACGAGGGCGATCTGGTGATCCCGGCCCAGATGTGCACGCCGGAAGCGGTCAACTTCATGGCCAAGTACGGCCGCGGCCTGATCTGCCTGGCAATGACCCGCGAGCGGATCGCGCAGCTCGACCTGCCGATGATGGCGCGCAGCAACCAGACCCGGCACGAGACCGCCTTCACCGTCTCGATCGAGGCGCGCGAGGGCGTGACCACCGGCATTTCGGCGCCGGACCGGGCGCGCACCATCGCGGTGGCGATCGACCCGAGCAGCGAGGCCGAGGACATCGTCACCCCGGGCCACGTCTTTCCGCTGATGGCCCGCGACGGCGGCGTGCTGGTGCGCACCGGCCATACCGAGGCGGCCGTCGATCTCGCGCGGCTGGCCGGGCTCAACCCGGCCGGCGTGATCTGCGAGATCATGAACGAGGACGGCACCATGGCGCGGCGCGACGACCTGATCGCCTTCGCCCAGCGCCACGGCCTGAAGGTCGCCACCATCGCCGACCTGATCGCCTACCGCCGGCGCCACGACAAGATCGTCGAGCGCCGCCTGGACCGCGACTTCGCCAGCCGGCACGGCGGGACCTTCACCATGACGGTCTACCGCAACACCGTGACCGGCGCCGAGCACGTCGCCCTCTGGGCCGGCGAGATCGACGACGGCCGGCCGGTGCCGGTGCGCGTCCATGCGCTCAGCCTGCTCGACGACGTGCTCGGCGATACCGCCCTGGGCCGCGGCGGCGAGCTGGAGGCCGCGCTGCAGGCCATCGCCGCCGAGGGTCGGGGGGTCGCGGTGCTGATCCGCCAGCCCTATGCCAGCAGCCTGGAGGACGAGATCAAGGCCCGCCTGGGCGAGGCCGGCCGGCCGTCGGTCGAGCTGCGCGACTACGGCGAGGGCGCCCAGATCCTGCTGGACCTGGGGGTGCGGGACATGATCCTGCTGCACAACACCAAGCACACCATCGTCGGCCTGGAGGGCTACGGCCTGCGCGTGGTCGATCAACGGCCGCTGGAGGCGCCGGCGCCCTAGCCGGTTCCCTTCGACAGGCAAGAGGAAAGGACGGACAGGCGGTATGGACGACCGGCCGCACATCATGCTCGTGGAAGGCCGCTTCTACGAGGACATCGCCGACGAGCTGGCCGCCGGCGCCATCGAGGTGTTGGACGTGGAGGGCGCGAGCTACGAGCGCTTCGAGGTGCCGGGCGCCTTCGAGGTGCCGGCGGCGATCCAGTTCGCCATCCGCTCGATGGACTTCTTCGCCGGGCGCCGCCGCTTCGACGGCTATATCGCGCTGGGCTGCGTGATTCGCGGCGAGACCAGCCATTACGACTATGTCTGCGGCGAGAGCGCGCGCAAGCTGCAGGACCTGGCGGTGCAGTACAGCCTGGCCCTGGGCTACGGCATCCTGACCGTCGAGAACCAGGAGCAGGCCTGGGCTCGGGCGGCGCGGCAGCAGAAGAACAAGGGGGCGGACGCGGCCCGCGCCTGCCTGCAGATGCTCGACCTGAAGCGCCGCTTCCGTCTCTATCCCCGCTGAGGCGCCGGAATGACCCGCACCGCTCCCCGCCGTGACCCGGCCCTGGCCCGCCGAGTCGCCCGCCTCGCCGCCGTCCAGGCGCTCTATCAGGTCGAGGTCGCCGGCGTCGGCGCCGATGCCGTGCTGCTGGAGTTCCTGCAGCACCGCCTGGACGAGGAGATCGACGAGGGGCTGCGACTGAGCGACATGGACCGCGGCCTCTTCGGTGATCTGCTCAAGGGCGTCGCCGCCCGGCGCGGCGAGCTCGACGAGATGCTGGCCTCGCTGCTGGCCCCGGATTGGACCCTGGAGCGCCTGGAGCTGCTGCTCCGGCTCATCCTGCGGGCCGGCGCCTACGAGCTGGCGCATCGCCCGGAGGTGCCGGTCAAGGTGGTGATCGCCGAGTACGTCGACCTGGCGCACGACTTCTTCAGCGGGCGCGAGCCGGCGCTGGTCAACGGCGTGTTGGACCGCCTGGCGCGGGTTCTGCGCGCCGAGGCCTTCGGCTAGGAGCCGGCATGGCGCTGCGCGACGAGTTCGGGCTCATCGCCCGCCACTTCGCTCCCCTGGCCGGGGGCGCGGCCGGCACCTACGGCCTGGCCAACGACGCCGCGGTGATTTCGCCGGACCCGGCGCGCGGCCTGGTGACGACGATCGACACGCTGGTCGAGGGGGTGCACTACCTGCCCGACGATCCGGCCGACCTGGTCGCCCGCAAGCTGCTGCGGGTCAATCTGTCGGACCTGGCCGCCATGGGGGCCACGGCCGAGAGCTACCTGCTGACCCTGGCGCTGGACACGCGTTGCGACGAGGCCTGGATCGCGCGCTTCGCCGCCGGCCTGGCCGCCGACCAGGAGACCTACGGCCTGGCGCTGTTGGGGGGCGACACCGTCTCGACGCCGGGGCCGACCACCCTGTCGCTGGCGGCCTTCGGCCGGGTGCCCGACGCCCGCGGCCTGGCCCGCGGCACGGCCCAGGCGGGGCAGGACGTCTATGTCACCGGCAGCCTCGGCGACGGCGCCCTGGGACTGCTGGTGCGCCAGGGACGCCTGAGCGGCCTGCCCGAGCCCGAGCGCAGCCACCTGGAGGGGCGCTACCGCCTGCCGCAGCCCCGCCTGGCCGTGGGCGCCGGCCTGCTGGACCTGGCCACGGCCTGCCTGGACGTCTCCGACGGACTGGTCGCCGACCTGGCGCACATCGCCGAGCAGTCCGGCCTGGCGATCGAGCTGCGCTCGGCCGACGTGCCGCTGTCGGAGGCGGCGCAGGCGGTGCTGGCCGACGACCCCGACCTCTGGCCGCTGGTGCTGACCGGCGGCGACGACTACGAGCTGGCCTTCACCGCCGCGCCGGAGCGCGCGGAGGCGGTCGCCGCCCTGGCGAAAGCCAGCGGCGTGCCCATCACCCGCATCGGGCGGACCCGGGCCGGGCAGGGGGTGACGGTGGTCGATCGCCGCGGCGAGCCGCTCGAGCTCGCCACTCGCGGCTGGACGCATTTCTGAAGAATGCCCCGCAAGTGACTAAAAAATTGAATAAATCCTGACTCCTGGCGGCTTTACGCGCTGTTTACCACGCGCGGGCGATGCTGGCGGCTGAGGGGAGGGCGCAGGCAAGCGCGGCCGCGCCGCCCCGCATCACCCGAAGAGCGTCGCAATGAAGCGTCTGGTTGTCCTGCTGGTTCTCCTCCTGCTGTTGGCGGGCGGCGGTTTCGCCGCCTGGACCTACGGCAAGCCACTCTACGAGAAGATGAAGGCGGAGAAGGAGAAGGCCGAGTCCCAGCCGCTCTACGTCACCATGGAGCCGCTGCTGGTGCCGGTGATCGAGAAGGACACCGTCACCCACCACCTGACCCTGGCGATCTCGCTGGAGGTCGCCGGGCTGAAGGCGGACGAGAAGCTGCGCGAGGCCTTGCCCCGGATCATCGACGCCTTCAACGTGGAGCTCTACGGCCTGATGTCGCTGCGCATCGTGCGCGACGGCGGCGTCGCGCTGCCGCTGATCAAGCAGCGGCTGCTGCAGGTCGGCACGCGCGAGCTGGGCGAGGGCGTGATCACCGACGTACTGATCCGCTCGATCGACCGGGTGAAGGGCCAGCGCCGGGCGCAGGGCTGACACGCCGCCGCGCGGGGTGGCGCGGCGTCGGCCGCCTCGCTAGTCTGCCGGCCGTCATGAGCGAGTCTTCCGAACAGAACGCCGCGCCCGCCGCCGCGAGCGAGCGCGATCCCACCCGGCGCAACGTCGCCGTCCTGGCGGTCTGCATGGCGCTGACCATGAGCTGCCTGAGCCTGCTGATGACCGTCTCCGCGGTGGTCGGCGACATGCTGGCGGCCGATCCGGCATTGGCGACCTTCCCGCTGGCGCTGCAGTTCCTCGCGGTGCTCGGCAGCACCATTCCGGCCTCCTTCTTCATGCAGCGCTTCGGCCGGCGCGCCGGCTTCACCGTCGGCGCGTTCTGCGGCTTCCTGGGCGGACTGATCGCGGCGGCGGCGGTATGGTACGGCAGTTTCCTGCTGCTCTGCGTCGGGTCGGTCTTCCTCGGCGCCATGGCGGTGCACGGCGGGTTCTACCGCTTCGCCGCCGCCGACACCGCCAGCGCGAGTTTCCGTCCCAAGGCGATCTCCCTGGTCATGGCCGGCGGCATCGGCGCCGCGATCCTGGGGCCGGAGCTGGCCAAGCAGACCCGCGACCTCTTCGAGCCGCTGCTCTTCTTCGGCGGCTACCTGGCCATTTCCGTGCTCAACCTGGTGGTCATGGCGCTGCTGCAGCTCGTGCGCATCCCGCGACCGAGCCGGCAGACGCGGGCGACCAGCGGCCGGCCGCTGCTGGAGATCGCCACCCAGCCGACCTTCATCGTCGCCGCGCTCGCGGCCATGGTGGGCTACGGCGCGATGAACCTGATCATGGTGCCGACGCCGCTGGCGATGCTCGGCTGCGACCACCCCTTCGAGGTGGCGGCCTTCGTGATCCAGCTTCACGTGCTGGGCATGTACGCCCCGTCCTTCTTCACCGGGCACCTGCTGCACAAGTTCGGCCATCTGCCGATCCTGGGACTCGGCGCGCTGCTGATCCTGGCCTGCGTGGCGGTCAACCTGGCGGGGGTCGAGGTCGGCCACTTCTCGGTGGCCCTGATCCTGCTAGGGCTCGGCTGGAATTTCCTCTTCGTCGGCGGCACCAGCCTGGTGACCGAGACTTACCGGGTCGAGGAGAAGGCGAAGGTCCAGGCGCTCAACGACACGCTGGTCTGGGGCACGGTGGCGATCACCGCCTTTTCCTCGGGGGCGGTGTACAACGCGCTCGGCTGGCAGGCGGTGAACCTGGCGGTGGTGCTGCCGCTGCTGGCGGTGCTGGGCGCGCTGTTCTGGCTGGGTCTGCGCCGGCCGGCCTCGGAGACCGCGTCGGGCGCGGCCGAGTAGGGCCGCCACCGCCGCCGCGCAAGCCCCTCGGGCCGAATTCCCTCTGCCTGTTGCCTTGGCGGCACAGTTCTGCCATGGTCCGCCCGCCTCGCCATAAGATGGGGCCAAGCCGCTGGATTCCCGCCGAAATCGAACGCCTCGCCCGCGACCGGCGGATCGCGCGGGCGGCCTCGGCCGGAGGGGCGGGATGCCGGGGGAGCAGGACACTCAGACACAGAAAAGCTCTGGGACAGACAGCGCGGGCCGTAGGTCCGGGTAAATGAGGGGAACCGTCACATGGACGTGACTTTGCTATTCGTCATCGCCTGCGGCCTTCTGGCCGTGATCTACGGCGCGGTCACGGCCAAGTCCGTGCTGGGCGCCGACGCCGGCAGCGAGCGCATGCAGGAGATCGCCGCGGCGATCCAGGAGGGCGCGCGCGCCTATCTGAACCGGCAGTACCGCACCATCGCCCTGGTCGGCGTGGTGATCTTCGTCGTCGTCTCCCTGCTGCTCGGGCCGATCGTCGGGATCGGCTTCCTGATCGGCGCGGTGCTCTCCGGACTGGCCGGCTACATCGGCATGTACGTTTCGGTGCGCGCCAACGTGCGCACCACCCAGGCCTCGGCCACCGGCGGCCTGGAGAAGGGGCTGAGCGTGGCCTTCAAGTCGGGCGCGGTGACCGGCATGCTGGTCGCCGGCCTCGCGCTGCTGGGCCTCAGCGTCTACTACGCCTTCCTGCTCGCCATCGGCTACGAGCCGGCCGACCGCGAGATCGTCGCGGCGCTGGTCGCGCTGGCCTTCGGCGCCTCGCTGATCTCGATCTTCGCGCGTCTGGGCGGCGGCATCTTCACCAAGGGCGCCGACGTCGGCGCCGACCTTGTCGGCAAGGTCGAGGCCGGCATTCCCGAGGACGATCCCCGCAATCCCGGCGTCATCGCCGACAACGTCGGCGACAACGTCGGCGACTGCGCCGGCATGGCGGCCGACCTTTTCGAGACCTACGTGGTCACCGTCGGCGCCACCATGGTGCTGGCCTCGATCCTCTTCTCCGGCGAGGCCTTCCTCGGCGACCTGATGCTGTTCCCGCTGCTGATCGGCGGCGCCTGCATCATCACCTCGATCCTCGGCACCTACTTCGTCAAGCTGGGCGCCAGCAAGAAGATCATGGCCGCCCTCTACAAGGGCTTCGTGGCCTCGGTCCTGCTGTCGGTCTTCGCCTTCATCCCGGTGACCTGGGCGACCATCGGCTTCGGCAACGCGTTCACCTACGGCGAGACCTCCTTCACCGGGCTCGACCTCTTCTTCTGCGCCCTGGTCGGCCTGGCCGTGACCGGCCTGATCGTGGTGATCACCGAGTACTATACCGGCACCAACTTCCGCCCGGTGAAGTCGGTCGCCGGCGCCTCGGTGAAGGGTCACGCGACCAACGTCATCCAGGGCCTGGCCGTGTCGATGGAGGCGACCGCGCTGCCGGCGCTGGTCATCGTCGCCGGCATCTACGTCACCTTCATGCTGGCCGGCCTGTTCGGCATCGCCATCGCCGTCACCGCCATGCTGGCGCTGGCCGGCATGGTGGTCGCGCTGGACGCCTTCGGCCCGGTCACCGACAACGCCGGCGGCATCGCCGAGATGGCCGACCTTGACGCCAGCGTGCGCGAGACCACCGACGCGCTGGACGCGGTCGGCAACACCACCAAGGCCGTGACCAAGGGCTACGCGATCGGCTCCGCCGGACTCGGCGCCCTGGTGCTCTTCGCCGCCTACACCGAGGACCTGAACTACTTCATCGCCGAGGGCGTCACCGCCTTCGAGGGCGTGACGGTCGACTTCTCGCTGTCCAACCCCTTCGTGGTCATCGGTCTGTTCGTCGGCGGCCTGCTGCCGTACCTCTTCGGCGCCATGGGCATGATGGCCGTGGGCCGCGCCGGCGGCGCGGTGGTCGAGGAGGTGCGCCGGCAGTTCAAGGAAATGCCGGGCATCATGGACAAGACGCAGAAGCCGGACTACGCGCGCTGCGTCGACATGCTGACCAAGACGGCGATCAAGGAGATGATCGTCCCCTCGATGCTGCCGGTGCTCTCGCCGCTGGTGCTCTACTTCGTGGTCTGGGCCATCGCCGACCAGTCGGCGGCGCTGTCCGCCGTCGGCGCCATGCTGCTCGGCGTGATCGTCACCGGCCTGTTCGTCGCCATCTCCATGACGGCCGGCGGCGGCGCCTGGGACAACGCCAAGAAGTACATCGAGGACGGCAACTTCGGCGGCAAGGGCTCCGAGGCCCACAAGGCCGCGGTGACCGGCGACACGGTGGGCGATCCCTACAAGGACACCGCCGGCCCGGCCGTCAACCCGATGATCAAGATCACCAACATCGTGGCCCTGCTGCTGCTGGCGGTCTTGGCGCACTGATTCGGCCGAGGCGGCCGCCTCGACGGCCGCTCCGCCTGCAAAGAGGGCCCGGCGCTTCGGCGCCGGGCCCTTCGTCTTGGCGGCGGCCCGTCCGTGCGCGAGCGCAGCCGGTTGGCGGCGCTTGCGGCGCAGCCCAGAGCGATTGGCGACCGTCCGGGCGCGCTTCGGCGCGTCCGCCGGTCGCGAAGCATCACTCTAATCCGGTCCAGGGCAGGGTGGGTGCCGGCGGCGCGTCTTCCCCCGGGCCTACTCGGCGGGCTCGCCGGCGCCGGGGAAGCGGCCGAGGTTGCCGAAGATCTGCTGCAGCACGGTCAGCTCGCGCCCCTCGGTCGGGGTCTCGCGCTCGACCAGCTCGACGTCGCGCCCGTCCTCGATGGTGTTGAGCCGGGTCTCCTGCACCACGCCGCGGCCGTCGAAGGTGACGATCAGCACGCTGCGGTCGGTCACGTCGGGGCGGAAGAAGGCCGTCTGCTCCTGCCGCTGGCCGATGTAGTACCAGGTGCGGTCCTTGAAGCTGGACAGGGTCGAGGGGGTGCCGAGAAGGCGCACCACGTCGTCGCGGGTCGACATCCCCGGCTCGATCTCCACCACCTGCTCGACGTCCGGCAGGTTGCCGCGCACGTCGACGCGTTCGGCGCAGCCGGCCAGGATCAGCGCGGCGGCGCCGGCGAGCAGCAGGGGGCGAATCGACGCGAAGGCGGTAGGGGGCGACGCGAGCGCGGTTCTGGCCATGGGGTCCATCCGGTTGCGGCGGCCGACGGCGACTTGACCTCGCCGCGCGATCGGCCATTTCTCGGAAGGCTGCGGCGCGCGAGTCGCCTCGGCGGCCGGCGGCCTCCCCTCAATGCGAAGCGGTGCGATTGTGCTCACACGACTGTTCGGCGGCAACCCCCTCAAGACGCCCGGCGACCGCCGCGGCGACGAGGCGGCCCGCGCCCTCTACGAGACGCTGGTCGCGCAGGCACGCGCCCCGGTCTTCTACACCGACATGGCCGTGCCCGACAGTGTCGATGGCCGCTTCGAGCTGCTGGCCCTGCATTCCTTCCTGGTCTTCGCGCGCCTGAAGCACGACCGCGCCGCCACGGCGGACCTCTCGCAGCGGCTGTTCGACATCATGGCCTTCCACCTGGACCAGGCGGTGCGTGGTAGCGGGCCCGGCGAGCTGGGCAGCGCCAAGCGGCTGCGGGCGATGGGCGAGGCGCTGATGGGGCGCTTCCGCGCCTACGAGCGGGGCCTGGCCGCGGAGGAGCCCCGGGAGCTCGAGGATGCGCTGCGCCGCAACCTCTACGGCGCCGGCGGCACGCCGCCCCCCTTGCAGGTTCGCGCCATGGCGGCCTATGTGCGCAGTCAGATGCGCGCGCTCTCCGATCAGCCGCTGGGCGAGCTGCAGGACGGGCGGCTCCGCTTCGCGCCGCCCCCGGGGCCGGAGCAGTTGGCCGCGGCGGAGACGGACTCCTCGGCGGAGTGAGGGCTCGGAGCGCTGCGCGCACCGGTGGAGTTGACCGCCGTCCGCGGCTTGACTAGTGTCCGCCGCTTCGCGCGGTCGGGCCAGGAGGATTCGACCATGCGGAAGGGGCAGGATGCCAAGACAACGCCCGGCGGCGCCGTGCCGGAGCCGGAGTTTTCGCGGCCCTATGCGGTCGACAAGCTCGGCGCGCAGCCGGCGGCGGTCGAGGTGTCGGCCAAGCCGGCCGAACGCGCGGCCCTGGTCCAACGGTTCGACCTGGACCGGCTGGACCGTCTGGAGGCCGAGCTCACGCTGCGGCGCGCGGGCAGCGGCCTGATCCGGGTCGAGGGGCGGCTGCGGGCCGAGGGCGCGCAGGTCTGCGTGGTGAGCCTGGAGCCGGTGCCCTTCACACTGGATCTGCCGGTCGGGCTGACCTTCGCGCCGGCCGGCCAGATTCAGGACAGCGGCGAGGTGCTGGTCGAAGCCGAGGGCGAAGACCCGCCGGAGCCGATCGAGGACGGCGCCATCGACCTGGGCGAGGCGATGGCGCAGATTTTCGCGGTCGCACTGGATCCCTATCCGCGTGCGAGCGAGGCGACCCTGACCCGCAGCGAGTTCGGCCCCGAAAGCGAGGCCGGAGACACGGCGCGGGAGGGGGACAAGGGGCCGTCGCCCTTCGCCGCCCTGGAGGAGCTCAAGCGCGGGCGGGGCGACGACCGGTAGTTTTGTGACAAGGCGCGCGCTCCAGGGCGGGCGCCCTTGCCGCTGTGTTTCGTTTTGGGCTAAGAGAGGCCCGGAATCCTTGAGGTTGGCGCCGATCGACGGGGTCGGGGCGACCTCGACAGAGAAGGACGAGTGAGAAATGGCCGTTCCCAAGAAAAAGGTGTCGAAGTCGCGCCGCGACATGCGCCGCGCTCACGACGCGCTGAAGGCGCCCAGCTATGTGGAGGACCAGGACAGCGGCGAGCTGCGGCGTCCGCACCACATCGATCTGAAGACCGGGATGTACCGCGGTCGTCAGATTCTCGAGCCCAAGGACGAGTTTTAGGGCGCACGCCGCCGGTTCGCCGGTGGTGTGGGAACGGCAGAGGCTGTGAGCGCTCCGCTGACCATCGCCTTGGACGCCATGGGGGGCGACCACGCGCCGGCCGTCGTCGTGCGGGGCGCGAACATGGCGTTGCGGCGCAAGCCGGACCTGGAGTTCGTCTTCTACGGACGCGAACACCAGGTGCGGCCGCTGCTCGACAAGCTGAAGAAACTGCGCAAGGTTTCGCGTATCGTCCATACCGACGATGTCGTCGACTCCAACGAGCGGGCTTCCGTCGCGCTGCGCAGCGGCCGCAACTCCTCCATGCGTTTGGCCATCAACGCCGTGAAGAACGGCGAGGCCGAGGCCTGCGTGTCGGCCGGCAATACCGGCGCGCTGATGGCCATGGCGAAGTTCGCGCTGAAGACGCTGCCCGGCATCGACCGGCCGGCCATGGCGTCCTTTTTCCCGACGCTGCGCGGCGAGTCGGTGATGCTCGATCTCGGCGCCAACGTCGCCTGCGACGCCGACAACCTGATCGACTTCACCGTGATGGGCAACGCCTTCGCCCGCTCGGTGCTGGGCCTGGAGGAGCCGAGCTACGGCCTGCTCAACGTCGGCTCTGAGGAGCAGAAGGGCCACGAGGAGCTGCGCGAGGCGGCGGCCATCCTGCGCGGCCTGGAGCTGGCCGGGCGCTTCTACGGCTTCGTCGAGGGCGATGACATCGCGACCGGGACCACCGACGTGGTGGTCACCGACGGTTTTTCCGGCAACATCGCGTTGAAGACGGCCGAGGGCACGGTCAAACTTTATACCGAGTTCCTGCGCCGCACCTTCCGCTCCTCGCCTCTGGCGCAGCTCGGCTACCTGCTGGCCAAGCCGGCGATGCGCAAGCTGCGCAAGCGGGTCGACCCGCGGCGCTACAACGGGGCGGTGCTGCTGGGGCTCAACGGGATCGCCGTCAAGAGCCACGGCGGCAGCGACGCCCTGGGCTTCGCCCACGCCATTACCCTGGCCGTCGATCTGGCGCGCCATCGTTTCATCGACACCATCCGCGCCGACATCGGTAAGCTCGACCGGCGCCCCCCTGCCACCGCACAGGCCGCCGCCATCTAGTTCGGCGCCGGCCCAGCCATTTCGGAACCTCCATGCCCTTGCGCGCGCAAGTGATCGGCCACGGCGCCTACCTGCCCGAGACGATCTGGACCAACGACGAGCTCGCCCGGAAGGTCGACACCTCCGACGACTGGATCGTCAAGCGCACGGGCATCCGCCAGCGCCATATCGCGGCCGAGGGGGAGATGACCTCCGACCTGGCCACGGCGGCCTGCCGGCAGGCATTGGAGCGGGCCGGGGTGGCGGCCGGCGAGGTGGACCTGATCGTCTGCGCCACCGCGACGCCGGACGAGACCTTTCCGGCCACGGCGACTCGCGTGCAGGCGCAGCTCGGCATGACCGCCGGGGCGGCCTTCGACGTGCAGGCCGTGTGCAGCGGCTTCGTCTACGCCCTGGCCGTGGCCGACAATTTCCTGCGCCTGGGCCAGGCCCGCACGGCGCTGGTGGTGGGGGCGGAGACCTTCAGCCGGATTCTCGACTGGAAGGACCGCGGCACCTGCGTGCTGTTCGGCGACGGCGCCGGGGCGCTGCTGCTGCGCGCGGAGACCGGCAACGGCGCCAACACCGACCGCGGCGTGCTCTCCACCCATCTCTATTCCGACGGGCGGCACCACGACGCGCTCTACGTCGACGGCGGGCCCTCCTCGACCCAGACGACGGGGCACCTGCGCATGGAGGGGCGGGAGGTCTTTCGCCATGCCGTGGTGCGCATGGCCGAGGCGATCGACACGGCGCTGGCGGCCAACGACCTGACGCCCGGCGACATCGACTGGCTGGTGCCGCACCAGGCCAACGTGCGGATCATCGAGTCGATGGCCAAGCGGCTGAACCTGCCGATGGACCGCGTGGTGGTGACCGTCGATCGCCACGCCAACACCTCGGCCGCCTCGATCCCGCTGGCGCTGGACCAGGCCGCCAGCGACGGACGGCTGCAGGCCGGCGAGCTGCTGCTACTCGACGCCATGGGCGGCGGCTTCACCTGGGGCTCGGCCGTGGTGCGCTGGTAGGTCCCGCCTTCTCCTTTTACGCAACTCCCGTGATTGACCGCTTCAACGCCCTCTAGTAACCTCTTGTTTAATCTTGGAGAGGAGAGGCGCCGATGAGCGGATCGACCATCACCCGGGCCGATCTCAGCGAGGCCGTTTACCAGGAGGTCGGCCTCTCCCGGAACGAATCGGCCGAATTGGTCGAAGCGGTGCTCGACGAGATCGCCGACGCGCTCGTGGGCGGCGATACGGTGAAAATCTCCTCCTTCGGGAGCTTCTCGGTGCGCCAGAAGGGCGAGCGGGTGGGCCGCAACCCCAAGACCGGCGAGGAGGTGCCGATCCTGCCGCGCCGGGTGCTGGTGTTCCGGGCCTCCCACGTCCTGAAGAACCGCATCAATCAAGTCATTCGCGATTGACCGGACCGGCAGGGCGGGCTGTGAGCGATCAAGTGGTTTCTGGGCGCGGTACGCGCGGGGACGGGGCCGGTGAGCCGGGCGCGGCGCAGGATGGCGCCCGGCGCGGTGCGGCGGGCCGTGCCGGGACCGCGCGGGCGGGCGGCAAGTCGGCGGACGCTTTCCGCACCATCAGCGAGGTCTCCGAAGAGCTGGAGGTGCCGCAGCACGTCCTGCGTTTCTGGGAGACCAAGTTCACCCAGGTGCGGCCGCTCAAGCGCGGCGGCGGGCGGCGCTACTACCGCCCCGGCGACATCGAGCTGCTGCGGCGGATTCGCGATCTCCTCTACGGCGAAGGCTACACCATCAAGGGTGTGCAGAAGCTGCTGCGCGAGACCAAGGGCGAAGCGCTGCCCAAGCCGGTGACGGAGCGGGCGCGGGGCGAGCTCGACCCCGCGACCCGGCGCGAGCTGCAGGCCCTGCGCGACGAGCTGGCGGCGCTGCGCGACGAGCTGGCGGCCGCGGTGCAGGGCTGACCAGCGGCGAAGATTGCGGGCGCGGCCGGCCTATTCGCCAGGACGACACGCTGGCGTGTTGTCAGCCGCGAGCTTGACCGTTATATAGCGGGTCTTCGCGACGGCGCCGCCGCACCAGGAGCGGACGCAGGCGAGAGGACGGGACGTAGCGCAGCCTGGTAGCGCACCAGTCTGGGGGACTGGGGGTCGCAGGTTCAAATCCTGCCGTCCCGACCATCTTCAAGCACGCGAACAGATCATCCGACAGAGCAACGACGCCGGCTAGGGCGGTTTCCGATCGAGTGGAACCACGACGTGGGTCTGCCGATCGGCCCAAAACCGCCCTAAACCATAGTGTTAGAGTGATGCTGTCCGACCTGGCGAATCGCAAATGCGATTCGATCAGGTCGGGCATCGCTCTAGAGTGATTTGCGGCCGTTTGGACGCGGGTCAGCGCGTCCGCCGGTGGCGAAAAATCACTTTAAGATTTCGGATCGGCTGGTTTGTCGAACAGCGCCCGGCCACGCGGGGTCAGGCGGCAGACCAGCCAGTCCGGCTTGATCGGGTTGTCGAACCAGGGCTCGGCCCAGCCGTGGTCGATGCAGCTGCGAATCGTGCTGGCGGCGTAGCGCTGGCCCTGCGCGTCGAACAGCGGCAGCTTGCCGCCGGGCTGCTCCAGGCCCCGCCGGAGATAGGCTTTCTGCGCCGCCGTCGGGCGGGCGGGCGAGCCGTCGCTTGCAGCTCTGGCCATCGGGCCTGTCCTTTCTCCAACCTTCGGCGTGGTTTGCGATCCCGACGAGGTGTGGGCATGGGGCCGTGGCGCGGCGCCGAGTCGCCTGTCCCCCTAATGTGGTCGCCTTGCGAGCGGGGGCAAAGCGAGTCAAACAGGCCGGACAGCGCTCGGGCGGCCGGGACAGTCTCGCGCCGGACAAGGCGCCCCCAGAAAGGGCGCCCCCAGAAAGGGCGCCCCCGGAAAAGGCTGCCCCCAGAAAGGGCGCGCCCCGACAAGGCACCGCCAGACAAGGAGACCAGCGGATGGACTGCAAGCTGCTCTACGTGACGGCCGAGGATGCCGCCGAGGCCAAGGCGCTGGGCCGGGCGCTGGTCGAGGCCCGGCTGGCGGCCTGCGCCAACGTGATCGAGAAGATGACGCCGATCTTCTGGTGGGAGGGCGCAGTGCAGGAGGGCTCCGAGGCGATCCTTCTGGCCAAGACGCGCGCCGACCTGGTGCCGGCCGCCACGCAACTGCTCGTCGAGCGGCATTCCTACGATCTGCCTTGTGTGGTCGCCCTGCCGATCGGGCCCGGCCATGCCCCCTTTCTGGACTGGATCGGCGCCGAGACCGCGACCCCGGAGGCGCACGGGCCGCCGGCCTGAGACCTCCCGTCGCAGGCCAGCCATGCGGGGCGGGCCGCTTGTTCCGGCCTCGGGCGCGCGGCAAACTTGCGCGCTCTTGGATCGGGTTGTGATCGTCTGGACCCGCGTTGCGGGTCCGGCGATCGCAGGAAGCCCGATCTAGACGATAGGGTTGGAGTGGTTTTCGCGGCCGGCGGACGTGCCGAAGCGCCTCCGGACGGCCGCACATCGCTCTAGACGGAAAGGCTCGCCATGGCTGCGCCCTCCGCCCGGCTGACGCTGACCTTCAGCTGCCTGGGCCACCTCTATGTCCACCTCTTCACGGCCTTCTACTTCGTGATCGTGCTGTCGCTGGAGGAGGTCTGGAGCCTGCCGTACCACGAGCTGGTCGAGCTCTGGACCCTGGGCGCGCTGCTGGTCGGCCTGGCGGCGCTGCCGGCCGGCTGGCTCGGCGACCGCTGGTCGGCGCGCGGCATGATGGTGCTCTACTTTCTGGGCATGGGCGGCGCGGCCATTGCCTGCGGCCTGGTCGACCAGCCCACGGCGCTGCTGCTCGGCCTGGCGGCGATCGGGCTCTTCGCCTCGATCTACCACCCGGTCGGCATCGCCTGGCTGGTCAAGTCCTCCGCCCGACGCGGCAAGGCCCTGGGGATCAACGGGGTCTTCGGCGCGGTCGGCGTCGCGGTGGCCGGCCTGGTAGCCGGCACCCTGATCGACCTCTTCTCCTGGCGGGCCGCCTTCATCGTGCCCGGCGTGATCAGCGTGGCGACCGGGCTGGCGCTCTGGGTCGCCGTGGCGCGGGGGCTGGTGAGCGAGGGCGCGCGCGACAGCGCCGGGCACCGCCCCTCCGGCCGGGGCGAGGTCCTGCGCGTCTTCCTGGTCTTCCTGCTGACCATGACGGTGATGGGGCTGCTGTTCCAGGCCACCCAGGCGGCGCTGCCCAAGGTGTTCGACCTGCGCCTGCGCGACCTGGTGGGCGAGGGGGCCTTCGGCGTCGGCGCCGTGGTCGCCGCGGTCTACACCGTGGGCGGTGCGATGCAGGTACTGGGCGGCTACATGGCCGACCGCCTGCCGCTCAAGTCGCTCTACGTCGGCGCCTTCCTGTTCCAGGTGCCGATCCTCGCCGGCATCGCGCTACTGGGCGGCGTGCCGCTGATCCTGGTGGCGGCGATCAGCGTGCTGCTGTCCACCGCGGCGTTGCCGGCGGAGAACATGCTGCTGGCCCGCTACACGCCGGAACGCCACCGCAGCCTGGCCTACGGCGCCAAGTTCGTGCTCGCCTTCGGCACCGCGCCGGCGGCGATCTGGGCGGTCTCGCAGGTGCAGGCGCTGACCGGCGAGTTCACCTGGCTGTTCGCGCTGGCCGCCGGGCTGGCCGCGATCGCCACCCTGGCGGCGCTGCAGCTGCCCAGCGAACGCAAGACGGAGAAGCTGCCGGCGGCCCAGCCGGCCGAATAGACAGCAGGGGGAGAAGAAGAGGTCATGTCGCTGGTCGACCGCCTGGACCATCTGGTGCTGACCGTCGAGGACATCGAGCGGAGCTGCGCCTTCTACGAGCGGGCGCTGGGCCTGCAGCGCGAGGAGTTCGGTGCGGGTCGCACGGCGCTGCGCTTCGGCCGACAGAAGATCAACCTGCACCCCAACCCCAGCCCGATCGACACCAAGGCGGGCCGGCCGACGCCGGGCTCGGCCGACATCTGCTTCATCGCGGCCGCGCCGCTGGCGGAGGTGCAGCGCCACCTGGAATCGCTCGGCATTCCGCTGGTCGCCGGTCCGGTGCCGCGCACCGGCGCCTGCGGTCCCTTGACCTCGCTCTACCTGCGCGATCCCGACGGCAACCTGGTCGAGGTCGCCGCCTACGAGGAGACGCCCGACTGACCGCGAGCGATGCCCGACCTGCGTGACTCGCCTCGGCGCGTCCGCCGGTCGCGAAACATCGCTCTCCCCCTGCGAAGGAGAGCCGGCTTCTTGTGATCGGCGCGCCCAGGCCGTGGGGCCAGACGAGCACGGGTCGCGCTCGGCTATCGGCGGGCGGCGCGGCGCACCCGGTTGACCGCAAGATCCAGGGCCGAGAGGAAGGCCGAGCGGTCCTTCTTCGAGAAGGGCGGCGGGCCGCCAACCTGTTCGCCGCCGGCACGCAGGTCCGCCATCAGGTTGCGCGTGGCCAGCGCCATGCCCACGGAGTCCTCGGAGAAGACGCGGCCGTTGGGCGCCAGCACGTAGGCACCGGCCTTCACGCAGCGGCTGGCCAGGGGCACGTCGCTGGTGATGACGATATCGCCCGGCCCGGCGCGCGCGGCGATCCAGTCGTCGGCGGCATCGAAGCGGTCGCTCACCACCACCAGCTCGACCGCCGGGCCGTGGCGCGGCACGCTCATGATGTCGTTCGCGACCAGCTTCACCGCCAGGCCGTAGCGCTCGGCCACGCGGTAGACCTCCGCCTTCACCGGACAGGCGTCGGCATCGACGTAGATCAGGGGCGGGGGGATAGCGGTCATGGGGCGGCGTCCTTCGCGGCCGGGGAACGGGGTGGTGTGCGCGTCTGGGCTCGCGCGCGGGCCCGCCGATCACGAGATACCGGCTCTGCAGCATAGGGCGAGCGCGATGGTTCGCGACCTTCGGCCGCGCCGAAGCGAGTCCGGACGGCCGCACATCACCCTGGGGAGCGGGGGCCCCGCTCGCACGTCAGGGTCAGCGTGAGTCTTCGCCATCGTGCGACGGCGCCGCACTTCCTAGCCGGCCGGGCGCGCCGCGCGAGTGACCTGCGTCAATGTCGGACTAGCCCCAAAGGCGTAGGCGGAAAGGGGGCGCTGCGAGGCGGTCCCCTCTCTTCTTTCCCGGGTAAGCGACGCCGATCATGACGACCATCAAGCGCGCCTTCTGGGCCGTGTTGCTACTCTTGACGCTGGCCTGGCTGGCGGCCGAGCCGCGTCTCTTCGCGGGCGCCGGTTTCTTTGCGCTGCGCGGACAAATGGTCCAGTACAGCGGCTTCCTGGCGATCGGCGCGATGAGCGTGGCGATGCTGCTCGCGCTGCGGCCGCGCTGGCCCGAGCGCTGGCTGGGCGGCCTGGACAAGATGTATCGCCTGCACAAGTGGCTGGGGATCGCCGGTCTGGTCCTCGCCGTGGTGCACTGGCTCTGGTCCGAGGCCCCCAAGTGGGCGGTCGGCTACGGCCTGCTCGCGCGTCCCGAGCGCGGGCCGCGCGCCGCGCCGGACAGCGAGCTGCTGCAGGTCCTGCTCAGTCAGCGCCACACGGCCGAGGCGCTCGGCGAATGGGCCTTCTACGCCACGGTCCTGCTGATCGTCGTGGCGCTCGTCAAGCGCGTTCCCTACCACCTCTTCGCCAAGACGCACCGCCTGCTGGCCATCGCCTATCTGGCGCTGGCGGGGCACGCCCTGGTGTTGATGAAGTTCAGCTACTGGAGCACGCCCGGCGGCCTGGCCCTGGCGCTGCTGCTGGCGCTGGGGGTCTATGCCGCCGTCGTGGTCCTGCTCGGCCGGGTCGCAGCGCGACGCCGGGTGGAGGGACGGATCACGGCGCTCTGCCCCTTCCCGGGCGTGCGGGCGCTGGAGACCGAGATCGAGCTGGCGCCGGGCTGGCCGGGCCACAAGCCGGGCCAGTTCGCCTTCGCCACCTCCCGGCCGGCCGAGGGGGCGCATCCCTACACCATCGCCTCCGCCTGGGACCCGGAGGACCGGCGCATCGTCTTCATCACCAAGGCGCTTGGCGACCACACCGGGCGGCTGGCAAAGAGCCTGCGCGTCGGTCAGAGCGTGACGGTGGAAGGCCCCTACGGCTGCTTCACCTTCGACGATGCGGCGCCGCGCCAGGTCTGGATCGGCGGCGGTATCGGCATCACCCCCTTCGTTGCCCGCATGAAGCATCTGGCGCGCCAGCGCGCCGCCGGGGCGCCGCCGCCCCAGCCGGTCGATCTGTTCCACACCACCGCCGAGGTCGACGAGGCTGCCCTGTCCCGCCTGCGCGACGACGCCGCGCGCGCCGGGGTGCGGCTGCACATCCTGGTCGACGCGCGCGACGGGCGGCTGACGGCCGCGCGCATTCGCGAGGCCGTGCCGGGCTGGTGCGAGGCCAGCTACTGGTTCTGCGGGCCCAGCGCCTTCGGCACTGCGTTGCGGCGGGACCTGGGCGCGCTCGGGGTGCCGGTCGCGCGGCGCTTCCACCAGGAGCTCTTCGCCATGCGCTAGGGCGGTTTGCGACCGTGTGGACCCACTTTGGTGGGGCCGCCGGTCGGGCGAAAACCGCCCGAACCCAGACGCTCGCAAATCGCTCTCCCTTTAATGTGTTAGAGCAGAGTCAGCCGACCTGAAGAGATCGCGTCGCGAGGCCTTCAGGCCGGCATCTGCGCTGGGGCCCCGTCGGGCCGGCGCGCCTGGCGTCTGCGCGCCATCTCCGTGTCGCCGTCAGGCGAACGGGCCGGCGCGAAGCGCCTAATCTGGCCGACCGGATCGATTGGCAAGCGAGAGGCGGTCCATGCAGAGCTATGCCCTGACGCCGTCGCGGCGGGTGCGCCGCACGCCCTTCTCCGACCGGGTCGAGCGGGCCGGCGTCACGGCCTACACGGTCTACAATCACATGCTGCTGCCGACGGCCTTCGCCGGGCTGGAGGCGGACTACCACCACCTCAAGCGCCATGTGCAGCTTTGGGACGTCGGCTGCGAACGGCAGGTCGAGGTGCGCGGGCGCGAGGCGGCGCGCCTGCTGCAGATGCTGACTCCGCGCGACCTGCGCGGCATGACGCCGGGGCGCTGCTACTACACGCCGATGGTCGACGAGACCGGCGGGATGCTGAACGACCCGGTCACCGTGAAGCTGGCCGAGGACCGCTACTGGATCTCCGTCGCCGACAGCGACCTGCTGCTCTGGGCCAAGGGCCTGGCCTACGGCTTCCGCCTGGAGGTCGACGTCACCGAACCCGAGGTCTGGCCGCTGGCCGTGCAGGGGCCGAAGGCCGAGGCGCTGATGGCCCGCGTGTTCGGCCCGGCGGTGCGCGAAATCCGCTTCTTCCGCTTCGGCCGGCTCGACTTCCAGGGGCAGGACCTGGTGGTCGCGCGCTCGGGCTACTCCAAGCAGGGCGGCTTCGAGATCTACGTCGACTCCGCGGCGATCGCCGGGCCGCTGTGGGACGCGCTGATGGAGCGCGGCGCCGACCTGGAGGTGCGCGCCGGCTGCCCCAACCTGATCGAGCGGATCGAGGCGCAGCTCCTGTCCTACGGCAACGACATGACGCGGGAGAACACGCCCCACGAATGCGGCCTGGGCCGCTTCTGCAACACCCTGGCGGCGATCGGCTGCGCCGGCCGCGACGCCCTGCTGCGCATCGCCCTCGACGGGCCGCTGCGCCAGATCCGCAGCCTGTCCATCGAGGGGGAGGCCGTGCCCCCCTGCCTGGAGCCCTGGCCGCTCTACGCGCCGGGCAGCGCGACGCCGGTGGGGCAGGTCACCTCGGCCGCCTGGTCGCCCGACTTCGCGACCAACGTGGCCATCGGCATGGTGCAGATGACCCACTGGACCGGCGGCACCCAGGTCGAGGTGGAGGCGCCCGACGGCCGCCGCACCGCGGTGGTGCGCAGCGCCTCCTTCATCTGACCCCCGGCGTCAAGGCTCGAAGGCCAGGAGAAAATCTGAATAATCAGATCATTCCGCCGCTTTCTTGCGGGCCTGCG
This sequence comes from Algihabitans sp., assembly GCA_965233705.1. Taxonomy (GTDB): domain Bacteria; phylum Pseudomonadota; class Alphaproteobacteria; order Kiloniellales; family DSM-21159; genus Algihabitans. Next base: position 855,972 of record CBDDTF010000003.1, read on the forward strand.
CGAGCGCCTGGTCGAGGTCGCCGATGATGTCGTCCAGGGTTTCCAGCCCGATCGACAGGCGCACCACCTCGGGGCCGGCGCCGGCCGCGGCCTGCTGCTCCGGCGTGAGCTGGCGGTGGGTGGTGGAGGCGGGGTGGATGATCAGCGAGCGGGTGTCGCCGATGTTGGCGAGGTGGCTCAGCATCTCGCAGTTCTCGACCACCGCGCGTCCGGCCTCGTAGCCGCCCTTGACGCCGAAGGTGAAGACGGCGCCGGCGCCCTTGGGCAGGTACTTGTCGGCCAGCGGCTTGTAGCGGCTGGACTCCAGCCCGGCGTAGGAGACCCAGTCGACCTGCGGATGCGCCTCCAGGTACGCGGCCACGGCCCGGGCGTTGGTGCAGTGCCGCTCCATGCGCAGCGACAGGGTCTCGCTGCCCAGCAGCGTCAGCCAGGCGTTCATCGGCGACTGGCAGGGGCCGAGGTCGCGCAGCCCGACCGCGTGGGCGTGCATGGTGAAGGCCAGCTCGCCGAAGGTCTCGTAGAAGGTCAGGCCGTGATAGGCCTCCTCCGGCTGGGTCAGGCTGGGGAACTTGTCGTTGCGCGCCCAGTCGAAGCGGCCGGAGTCGACGATCGCGCCGCCCATGGCGGTGCCGTTGCCCGAGAGGAACTTGGTGGTCGAGTGGATCACCAGCGTCGCCCCGTGGTCGATCGGCCGGCAGAGGTAGGGCGTGGCCATGGTGTTGTCGACGATCAGCGGGACGCCGGCGTCCTCGGCGATGGCGGCCACGCCCTCCAGGTCGGTCACCACGCCGCCCGGGTTGGCCAGGGCCTCGCAGAAGATCGCCTTGGTGCTGGGGCCGACGGCGGCGCGCACCGCCGCCAGGTCGTCGAAGTCGGCGAAGCGGACCACCCAGCCGAACTTGCGGAAGGACTTGGAGAACTGGGTGACGGAGCCGCCGTAGAGGCGGGTCGAGGCCACCACCTCGTCGCCGGGGCCCATCAGCGCGAAGAGCGAGAGGAGCTGCGCCGAGTGCCCGGAGGCGCAGGCGGTGGCGCCGCGCCCGCCCTCGAGCGCGGCCAGCCGCTCCTCCAGGGCCGAGACCGTCGGATTGGTCAGGCGCGAGTAGATGAAGCCGAAGGTCTGGAGATTGAACAGGCTGGCGGCGTGGTCGGCATCCTCGAAGACGTAGGAGGTGGTCTGGTAGATCGGCGTCTGCCGCGCGCCGGTCACCGGGTCCGGCTGGGTGCCGGCGTGGAGCTGCAGCGTCTCGAAACCGGGGCTGTCGGTGCTCATGGTCGCGGAGGGCCTCCCTTCTTGCGCACAGCGCTCGGGCGCGCGGTGTCGGTTTGCGGCGCTCAGCCGCCCAGCTTGCGGCGTTTCGAGCTGATGATGCCGGAATTGAAGCCGCCCCACGAGAGCTCGGCGTTGAGGCGGCCGAACTCGATCTTGGGGCAGCGGTCCATCACCACCTGCAGGCCGGCCGCTTCCGCGCGGGCGGCGGCCGCGTCGTTGCGCACGCCGAGCTGCATCCAGACGGTGCGGATGCCCTTGGCCTGCTGCAGCGCGATGGCCTCCTCGACGACGGCCCCCGCGGCCTCGGCGTTGCGGAAGACGTCGACCAGATCGAAGCGCTCGGGGATCTCCGCCAGGCTGGCGTGGCAGGTCTCGCCGAGAATCGTCCCGCCGGCCTGGCCCGGATTGACCGGGATCACCCTGTAGCCCTTCGATTGCAGGTATTTCATGACGAAGTAGCTGGGCCGGTTCCACTTGGCCGAGGCGCCGACCATGGCCAGCGTCTTGGTCTCGCGCAGGATGCGGCGCAGGTAGTCGTCGGGATAGCGGTCGTGGTTCATCGCGGTCCGGGTGCGCTGGGGTGCGGGCCCGGGCTGTATAGCAAGCCGGAACACGGCGAGGTAGGGGCGGAGAGGGATGGCTGCAATCGAGACCTTCTGGCCGGGCCTGAGCGCGCAGCCGCACGAGACGGCGCGCGCGCACATGGCCAGCCGCGTGCCGCGCGCCGAGACCGGCGACAGCGCGGCGGTGGTGCTGGACGACCTGCGCGGCCGCCGCTTCGACTGCGCCGAGGCGGTCTTCGTCACCGACCGCGACGGGCGGCTGGTCGGGGTGGTGCACATGAACGACCTGCTGGCCGCGCGGCCCGACCAGGCCATGGCGGAGATCATGGAGCCGGAGCATACCGCCGTGCAGCCGGACCAGGACCAGGAGGCGGTCGCCCTGGCGGCGCTGCGGCTGGGGCTGGTGGCGGTGCCGGTGGTCGACGCCGAGGGGCGCCTGCTGGGCGCCGTGCCGCCGCAGGCCATGGGCCGCATTCTGCGCCGCGAACACGACGAGGACCTGCAGCGCCTGGCCGGCATCGCGCGCGACGGCGACACGCTGGCGCGCGGCGCGTTGGAGGCGCCGCTGGGCGACCGCCTGCGCCGCCGGCTGCCCTGGCTGCTGGTCGGGCTGCTCGCCTCCTCGCTGGCGACCCTGGTGGTGGCGCGCTTCGAGCGCACGCTGGACGCCAACGTCGCCGTCGCCTTCTTCGTGCCCGCGCTGGTCTACATCGCCGGCGCCATCGGCACCCAGGCGGTCTCCGTCGCGGTGCGCGGCCTGGGCGCGCGGCGCATGGCGATCGGTCCGCTGCTGTGGCGCGAGCTGGCCACCGGCGGGCTGATCGGCCTGGCGCTCGGCCTGGCCGTGCTGCCGCCGATCTGGTGGATCTTCGGCGACGCCCTGCTGGCCCTGGCGGTGGCGCTGGCGGTGCTCGGCGCGGGCACGGTCTCGGCGGTGATCGGCCTGGCCCTGCCCTGGGCCTTCCAGAAGGTCGGCTTCGACCCGGCGCTGGGCAGCGGGCCGATCTGTACCATTCTGCAGGACGTGCTGAGCCTGTTGATCTACTTCGCCGTGGTCACGCTGCTGCTGGTCTGAGCGCCTGTCCGACCGGCCGGATCGCCATGGCTGAGGACGATGCCCCGCCCATCGACCCGCGGGCCGCGCCAGGCGATCCGCGTCGGCCGGCCGGCGCCGAGGGTCAGCTCCAGCCAGCCCCGTTCGGCCAGGTAGCGGCGTCCGCCCTGGCCGGGCAGCGGCTCCAGGCCGGCGGGCAGGCCCGGCTGGCTGGGGCGGCGGGCCAGCCATTCTAGGCCGCGCACGAAGGCCGGCGGCGGCGGCCGGTGGGCGATGCCCGGGCTGATCGCCTGCAGGTAGTCGCCGCCCGGGGTGCGCGCGCGGCCCGCCGCGCCCAGATGGATCTCGCCGGACAGCAGCGTCACCTCGACGCCGTGCGCGACCAGCTCGGCGAGCCGCGCGTGCAGGCGCCGCCACTCGGCGCGGTGGGCGAAGCTGGTCCACTGGTCGCGCAGGTCGTCCTGATAGAGCTGCTGGCCGGGCACCAGCACCAGCAGCCGTTCGAGCAGCGAGAGGTCGGCGTTGAGGAAGGGGACCGAGGAGAGCAGCAGCAGGCGCCGGGCGTCGCGCGCCCGGTCCAGGGCGGCGTCGAGACAGGTCCAGGCCGCCGCGTCCATCACCTGGGTGCGCCGCCGCGTGCTGCGCAGGTCGGGCGCGACGATCAGCGTGTCGTCGACGCGCAGGCCCAGGCCCAGCGGCGTGCGCGTGCCGTCCGGCGCCTCGGCGCGCTGGAAGACCTGGAAGAGCTCGCGCGCGGCGGCGTAGAGCCCGTCGAAGGTGGGCGAGTCCTGGTCGCTGTCGCGCCAGCTTCCCCAGCCGTCGAAGATGTCGTGGTCGTCCCAGATGCTGACCTGCGGCACCCGGGCCAGCAGCTCCGCCGGCGCGGGACCGCTCAGGGTCTCCAGGTAGCGCTGGAGGTAGAAGGCGCGCACCCGCGCGCGCAGCGTCTCGGGGAAGGGGGCGCGGGCGCGGCGGCGGCGGCCCGAGCGGCGCCAGGTGCGCAGCGCCGGATCGCACCCCCAGACCGGATCGGCATAGAGCTGGTCGCCGAGTTGGAACAGCAGATGGAAGGGCGCCGCCCGGTGGGCGTCGGCCAGATGCCGCCAGGCGGCGTCGCGCTCGTCGCGCCAGTCGTGCGGCTGCTCGCTCTCCTCGCCGTTGCAGGACACGCAGGCGATCCGCAGGTCGCCGTCCCGGGCCGGCACCGCCACGGACCAGCGGTGCGGGCCGATGGCGTAGGCGCTGCGCTGTCCGCGCGGCAGCCGCAGGTCAGCGGCGAAGGCCGTCAGCCCGTCCAGGGTCCAGAGGGGCTGCCAGGCGGTCGGGGTGCCGTCGATTGCCAGCTCGGGCGGCGGGCTGCGGTCGACGACCAGGACGCGCAGGTCCCACCGGGCGTCGGTCGCGCCGCGGAAGAAAAGCGCGGGGCCGAAGACGAAGTCGGGGCGGTCTGGGCTGTCCTTGGGCATGACGCAAGGAGGTATGGGGCGCCGCCGCGCAAGGCAAGTCCGGGGTGCGCGGGGGCCACGGCTGGCTGCCGCAGACCCCGCGTCGTCCGATCCCAGCCGGACCCGGACCTTCTAGGCCGGTTTGCGACCGTGTGGCCCCACTTTGGTGGGGCCGCCGGTCGGGCAAAAACCGCCCGAACCCAGAGGCCCGAACCCAGAGGCCCGAACCCAGAGGCCCGAACCCAGAGGCTTGCAGTTATGCTCTGCGACCCGGCGACTCGCCAAGGCGAGTCACACAGGTCGGGCAATGCTCTAGAGGCGGCCGGCGTCGACCACCAGGGTCTGGCCGGTCACCGCCGGGTTGGCCGCCAGGAAGAGGATGGCGTCGGCAACGTCCTCGGGCTCGACCCAGCGCTTGAGCAGGGCCGCCTCGACCGAGCGCGCCTTGCGCGCCTCCGGCCAGGACTCCGTCCAGGGCGTGCGGGTCAGGCCCGGCGCCACGGCATTGACACGCACCGCCGGCGCCAGGCCGCGAGCCAGGTTGACCGTCAGGTTGACCAGCGCCGCCTTGCTGGCGGCATAGGCCAGGCTGCTGGCGCCGCCGCCCAGGCCGGCGATGCTGGCGGTGTTGACGATGGCGCCGCCGCGGCCCTGGCCGAGCGGTCCGGCGGCCGCCCGCGCGCACCAGAAGGCGCCCAGCAGGTTGGTGTCGAGCAGCTTGTGCCAGAAGGCCTCGTCCAGGCGGTCGAGGTCGGGCAAGGGGATCGGCTCGCGCACCCCCGGCGTGCCGGCGTTGTTGACCAGCAGGTTGAGGCCACCGAGCGCCTCCACCGCGTCCGCCGTCATCGCCTCCGCCTGGGCGCGCTCGGAGACGTCGCCGGGCGCGGCGACGACCCGCCCGTCGCCCCGCGCCCCGGCCTCCTCGGCCAGCCGCGCGACGGTCTCGGCCGCCGCCTGGTCGCCCGGCAGGTGATTGACCGCCACCGCCGCGCCGCGCGCGAGCAGGCTGCGCGCCACGGCGAGGCCGATGCCGGAGGCGCCGCCGGTGATCAGCGCCCGGGTCTGGGACGCTGCTGTCTGCACGCCGGTCGTCATCGCGGCGTCCGTCATCGCGGTGCCGCCAGGCCGAGCTGGTCGCGGGCCTCCTGCGCGCTGGCCGGCTCGAGGTTGAGGTTGTGCAGGATGTCGACCGCGCGGCGGACCAGCGAGGCGTTGTCCGGCGCGAGCTGCCCCTTGGCCAGGTAGAGGTTGTCCTCCAGTCCGACCCGCACGTGCCCGCCGAGCAGCGCCGAGAGGGCGACGATCGGGAACTCCTGCTGGGAGATCCCGAAGGCGCACCAGTTGGCGTCGGCGGGAAGCTGGCTGCGCATGAACATCAGCGTCTCCGGCGTGGCCGGGGCGCCGTGCGGAATGCCGAGGCAGAGCTGGAACAGCGGCGGCGAGTCGATCACGCCCTCGGCGATCAGCCGCCGGGCCAGCGCGATGTGGCCGACGTCGAAGACCTCCAGCTCGGGCTTGGCGCCGGCCTCGCGGATCATCTGGGCCATGCTGCGCAGGTGGCCGGGCAGGTTGAGGAAGGCGTGCTCGCCGAAGTTCATCGTGCCGACGTCCAGGCTGCACAGCTCCGGCTGCAGTGCGACAACGTGTTCCACCCGCTCTTCCGGCGTGCAGAAGGTGGTGCCGGGGCCGCCGACCCGCACGTCGGACTCCGAGGGCACGTAGCGCGCACCGGCGCCGGTGGTCAGGTTGACCACGACGTCGACCTCGGCCGCGCGGATGCGCTCGACCACCTCGCGGTAGAGCGCCAGCGCCATGCTCGGCGCGCCGGTCTCGGGATCGCGGACGTGGATATGCGCGATGGCGGCGCCGGCGCGCGCCGCCTCGATCGCGGAGTCCGCGATCTGCTTCGGCGTCACCGGCACGGCCGGGTTCTTCTTGAGCGTGTCGAAGGAACCGGTGACGGCGCAGGAAATGATGGTCTTGTTCGGCAAGGCGTCCTCCCGCTGCTGGTTTGGATCGCCGGCGCTTCGAAGGGCCGGCTGCGGCTGTGGGAATCTCTATCGAATGGAACGATAGACCGCAATGCAGAACGAGTATTGGAATTTCCCTTCCGAAAGCTGCCCGGAAACGCTAGAAGCGAAAAGGCTGTCACCTGGATGTGGAACGCGTTCGGGCCGGCAGCCAGAGACCAGTTGGGAGGAAATGATGCAGTTTCGGCTTTTCGGCGCGGCCGCTGTGGCGGCGGCCATCGGTCTGAGCGCGGGCGCCGTCCAGGCGCAGGATCTGCCGCGCACCCTGGCCTGGTCGACCTATGGGGTCGGCGGCTCCAGCTACAATCAGGCCGTCGCCATCGGTAAGGCGATGAAGGAGGAGCTGGGCGTCAACCTGCGCCTGCTTCCGGGCAAGAACGACATCTCGCGCACCCTGCCGGCGCGCGCGGGGCGGGTGCACGCGATCGCTGGCGGCGTCGCCAGCTACTTCGCGCAGGAGGGCGTGTTCGACTTCGCCGCGCCCGACTGGGGGCCGCAGCCGATGCGGATCGTCATGACCTCGATCGCCGACAGCAACCTGGGCATCGGCGTGGCCGCCGACACCGGGGTCGAGACGCTGGCGGACCTGGAGGGCAAGCGCGTCGCCAAGGTGAAGGCGGCCGCCGCGCTGAACTACAACGTCGAGGCGCTGCTCGCCGCCGGCGGGCTGACCTGGGATGACGTCGAGGTGGTCGAGTTCCCCGGTTTCGGTGCGTCCTGGGAGGGCATCATCAACAACGAGGTGGACGCCGCCTTCGCGCTGATGACGACCGGCCGGGCCTACCAGCTGGAGTCCTCGCCGCGCGGTCTGGTCTGGCCCGAGCTGCCGAAGGAGGACGTCGAGGGCTGGGCGCGCCTGCAGGAGAAGGCGCCCTACTACGTCTACAACGTCGGCACCGAGGGCGCCGGCGTCTCCGAGGCGGCGCCGCACCACGGCGCGCTCTATCCCATGCCGCAGCTCATGGTCTATGCCGAGCAGGATGCCGACCTCGTCTACGCCATGACCCGGGCGATGGTCGATCTCTACCCGGCCTACAAGGACGGTGCCCCGGGCACGGTCGGCTGGGCGCTGGAGCGCCAGAACTTTACCTGGGCCGTGCCCTACCACGAGGGCGCGGTGCGCCTGTTCGAGGAGCGCGGCGTGTGGACCGAGGAGATGCAGGCCCACAACGACGCGCTGATCGCGCGCCAGGAGGTCCTGCAGGCGACCTGGGAGAACTTCATCGCCGCGCATGCCGACATGGAGCGCGGTGAGGCCTTCGCCGAGGCCTGGCTCGCGGCCCGCGCCAAGGGCCTGAGCGAGGCCGGCCTCGAGGTGGTCTTCGACTGATGACCCGGCGGGCAGGAACCGCGGGCGACAGCGCGCGGCCGGTGGCGGAGCAACTCCGCCACCGGACCCTGTCGCGCCCCTGGCAGGTGCTGCTGGCGCTGGCTTCGGCCGCGGCGGTGGCGCTGGTGGTCAACCAGATCTTCAATCTGAAGTTCTTCGTCGGCTACGTCCTTCTCGGGCCGAGCTATCTCTACCTGTTGGCGGCGCTGCTGCTGCCGCTGGTCTTCGTCGTGCTGCCGGCCCACGCCGGTGCGTCGCGCACGCGCGTGCCCTGGTACGACCGGCTGCTCGCCGCCGCGACCGCGCTGGTGCTCGGCTTCTTCACCTGGAACGGCGACGCCATCGTCACCGAGGGCTGGGAGTACGCGCCGCCGCGCGAGGCGCTGGTGGCCGCGCTGGTCTTCTGGGCCGTGCTGGTCGAAGCCGGCCGGCGCGCCGGCGGCACCATCCTGGCGGTCATTGTCGCCGTCTTCTCGCTCTATCCGCTGGTCGCCGACCGGGTGCCCGGCCCGATCGAGGGCTTTCCGCAGCCCTGGGACGCGGCCGCCGCCTTCTATGCCCTGTCCAGCGAAGGCGCCTTCGGCATCCCGGTGCAGGCGCTCGGCCAGCTCGTCGTCGGCTTCATCATCTTCGGCGCCGCGCTGCAGGCCACCGGCGCCGGCAAGATGTTCATGGACCTGGCCTTCGCACTGCTCGGTCACGTGCGCGGCGGCGCGGCCAAGGTCTCGATCTTCTCCAGCGGGCTGCTGGGCTCGATGAGCGGCAGCGTCATCACCAACGTGCTGACCACCGGTGCCATGTCGATCCCGGCGATGCGGCGCACCGGCGTCGACCGCGAGCATGCCGGCGCCGTCGAGGCCTGTGCCTCGACCGGCGGCGTGCTGATGCCGCCGGTGATGGGCGCCACGGCCTTCGTCATGGCCTCCTTCCTGGCGATTCCCTATGCGGAGGTGGCGCTGGCGGCGGTCGCCCCGTCGGTCCTCTACTACTTCGGCCTGTTCCTGCAGATCGACGCCTATGCGGCGCGGCGCGGCCTGAAGGGGCTGCCGCGCCAGGAGCTGCCGCGCCTGCGCGACGCCTTCAAGGAAGGCTGGCACCATCTCTTCGCCTTCGCCCTGCTGATCTGGATGCTGCTGGTGCTCAAGCAGGAGGCCGCGGCCCCCTTCTACGCCACGGCGGTGCTGCTGGCGGTCAACCAGCTCGTCGGCAAGCGGCTCGGCCTGCGCGAGGCCTACGCCCTGCTGCTGTCGATCGGGCGCACTCTGATCGAGCTGCTGGCGCTGCTCGCCGCCGTCGGCCTGATCATCGGCGCGCTGGTGGTCACCGGCCTGGCCGGGACGCTGGCGACCGACCTGGTCGCCCTGGCCGGCGGCAATCCCCTGCTGATGCTGGCGATGGGGGCGGTCACCAGCTTCGTGCTGGGCATGGGAATGACGGTGACGGCGGCCTACGTCTTCCTCGCCATCATCCTGGCGCCGGGCCTGGTGGAGACCGGGCTGGACCCGCTGGCGGTGCATCTCTTCATTCTCTACTGGGGGATGCTGTCGTTCATCACGCCGCCGGTGGCGCTCGGCGCCTTCGCCGCGGCCAGCATTGCCGGCGGCAGCCCGATGCGCACGGCGCTGGCCTCCATGCGGATGGGCGCGATCATCTACCTGATCCCCTTCTTCTTCGTGCTGAACCCCGCGCTGATCCTGCAGGGCGGGCTGGGTGAGATCGCCCTGGTGTTCGGGGCGGCGCTGGTCGGCGTGGCGCTGATCGCGGCCGGCACCCAGGGCTATCTGAGCGGTTTCGGGCCGCTCGGCGGCGGGACCGCCGGCGGCGCCGCGCGGGGCTTGCTGGCGGTCGCCGGCCTGCTGCTCGCCTATCCGGGCGGCGCCGGTCTGGACATCGGCCAGGCCACGGTGATCGCCGTCGCCGCCGGTCTGGCGTTGCTGGGCGTCGCCCTGGGCGGCTTGGCGCGGCGGCGGCAAAGCGGGGAGGCCGGCGCATGACGCAGCCTGTTGCAGTGATCGGTGCCGGCGTGATCGGCATCGGCTGGGCGGCCCACTTCGCCGCCGAGGGGCGCCCGGTGCGCCTCTACGATCCGGAGGCGGCGCGGCTGCAGCCGGCGCGCACCGCGGTGCTGGAGGGCGTGCGCACGCTGCGCGCCCTGCGGCCGGACGGCCCGACGCCGGCGCAGGCGGCCGCGCGCCTGAGCCTGCACGACGACTTGGCGGAGGCCTGTGCCGACGCCGTCTTCGTGCAGGAGAACGCGCCGGAACGCGAGACGGTCAAGCGGGAGCTCTTCGTCGCCCTGGATCGCTGCGTCCCGGCCGAGGCGATCGTCGCCACCAGTACCTCGGGCCTGGCGCTGACGCCGCTGCAGGAGGGGCTGGCGCGGCCCGAGCGCTTCGTCATCGGCCACCCCTTCAACCCGGTCCACCTGATCCCGCTGGTCGAGGTCGCGGCGGGCGCCCACACCGCGCCGGAGACCGTGGCGCGGACGCTGGCGCTTTACGAGGCCGGGGGCAAGGCGCCGATCCGGCTCAACAAGGAGGCGCCGGGCCATCTCGGCAACCGGCTGCAGGCGGCGCTGTGGCGCGAGGCGGTGGCGGTGGTCGAGGACGGGCTGGCCAGCGTCGAGGACGTCGACAAGGCGCTGGTCCACGGCCTGGGCCTGCGCTGGGCGGTCTGCGGGCCGCACATGACCTTCCACCTGGGCGGCGGCGCCGGCGGCCTGCGCGGCTTCATCGAGCACCTGGGCCCTGGCATCGAACGGCGCTGGCGCACCTTCCGCACGCCCAGCCTGACGCCGGAGCTGGTGGACCGGCTGGTCGCCGGCGTGGAGGCGGAGGCCGGCGGCGCCGACCCGGAGGCGCTGGCGGCGGAGCGCGACGCCGCGCTGCTCCGCCTGCTGCGCGCGCGCTACGACTCGGGCGAGTCGGGCGCGGGGGCCTGAGACGCGGGGGGCTGAGACGCGGGGGGCTGAGACGCGGGGGCCGGGGAGGTGGAGGCCCGGGACGCGGCGTCGGGACCGGCGGCGGCGCGCCGGCGCGCGCGCACCAGCTCCGCCGGCGGCAGGACCGAGAGCTGGCGCGCCAGCGCCTCCAGACGCGGCCCCACCTCGGTCTCCAGGTGTGCGCGGGGCAGCAGGAAGGCCGGACCGCCGCAGTTGAGCGCGCGCAGGGTCTTGCCGTCGGGGTCCAGGATCGGACAGCCGACGGCGTTGACCCCCTCGTGCCAGTCCTCCAGGGAGACGTAGAAGCCGCGCTCGGCGATCTGCGCCTCGGCCTCGGCCAGCCCCTCGAGGATCGCCGGGAAGGCCGCCTTGTCGGCCTCGCGCAGGTTCTCGAGCAGCCGCTCGCGCTCGCGTTCCGGCGCCGCCGCCAGGTAGGCGCGGCCCAGCGCCGAGGCGCCGACCGGAATGCGCGAGCCGACCGACAGGCGGACCGTGACCGTGGAGTCGCCGCGGCACTGCTCGACGTAGATCATCTCCTGCCCCTCGCGCAGGCCGAGCGCGACGGAGACCTGCGAGAAGTCCGCCAGGTCCTGCATCAGCGGCCGTGCCCGCGCGCGGATGTCCATGTTGGCGAGGCAGTTGTAGCCGAGCGTCAGGACCGCCGCGCCGATCGCGTAGCGGCCGCTGTCGCGGTCGTAGGTGAGAAAGCCGCGCTGGGTCAGGGTGAAGGTCAGCCGCGAGATGGTCGACTTCGGCAGTCCGGTGCGCTTGGCGATGTCGACGTTGCTCAGGCTGCGGTCGTCGGGCCGGAAGCACTGCAGCACCTCCAGGCCGCGCGCCAGGGCGCTGACGAACTGTCGGTGGGTCTCGATGTCGGCTGGTTCGGAAAGCTCCGCGCGCATGGAATCCCGTCTCTGGAGTGGTCTGCCAGCGCCCGCCGCGACCGGGTCGCGCTGGGCCCGCTTTTCGGGGCAGGGGCGGGTTAGGGGGCGGCGCCGGGCGCGTGGCCGCTGGCTCTGCGTTTTCGACAGGCCCGTTCTACCATGCGGAACGAGGCCGGCGCACGCAAAACGCACGCCAGAGCCGTGGCGGCCGGGCTCAGCGCACGCCGTAGGCGGCCAGCGCCTCCAGCATGCAGGCGTCGAAGTGGCCGCTGGACTCGTAGTTGTTGATCACCAGCCGCTGCAGCTTGGGCGCCTCGCAGTCGACGTTGGAGGCGAGGAAGGCGACCTCCCAGTTGGCCCAGCTCCGCCCGCTCTCGAAGGCGCGCGCCAGCCAGGCGTCGACCCGGCCGAGCGGGGTGTCGGGATCGTCGCGCTTGCGCTCCCACCAGATGCGCGCGTCGTCCTCCGCGCGCTCGACCGCGTCGCGCTCCAGGCCGTCGCGCAGGTTGCGCGCCCCGGCGGACAGGCTCTCGCCGGTGTTCTCGCGGGCCGTCGCCAGCCAGCGCAAGGCCTCCTCGGGGCCGCCGACCAGCGAGGGCTGGGCGACGGCGGCCCGGGCCAGGGGCAGCAGCGCGCCGGGGTCGCCCATGTCGGCGGCGCGAAGCAGCCAGCGCACGCCCCGCGCCTCGTCCTGCGGCAGGCCCTTGCCCTGCAGGTAGCGCACGCCCAGGGCGATGGCGGCCGAGGCGCGGCCGGCCCCGGCGGCGATCTCCAGCCAGGCCACGGCCTCCTCGGGCTTGGCCGCGTCGGCCTCGTAGACCCCGAAGCGGACCGCGCCGAGCCATTCCTGCGCCGCCGGCAGCCCGGCTTCCGCGCCTTTCTCGGCATAGTGCAGGCGCGTGGCTAGGTCCTTGCCACGGGTCACCATGGCCTCCAGCGCGCCCGGGTGGCCGGCGTCGGCCGCCGCGCCGAGCCAGGCCTGGAGCTGCTGCTCGGCCGCCTCCGCGCCGCCTTGGGCGCGGCGCCAGCCCTCCAGGGCCAGGGTCTTCTGGATCTGGGCGTCGGTGGCCACCAGGTAGCGGGCGTCGGCGTCGCCCGCCTCGGCCAGCGGCAGCAGCAGGTCGGCGGCCGACTCGGCATCGCCGGCCAGCAGCAGGTCGACGCCGATCTGCAGGTCGGCGAGCGGGGCCTGTGCCTGTGCCTGTGCCTGTGCGAAGCCGGCAGGCGGCGCCAGGCCGACCAGCAGCAGAGCGGCCAACAGCGGGGCGAGGAGGGGGCGCGGGCTCATGGGCTCTGCCTAACCCGGCCGGGCCGCCCCAGGCAATGCGCGGGGCAGGGCGCTGGAGTGGGCGGCGAGCTGGGCGCGACGCAAGGGGCGGCCGGCGCGCTCAGCGGCCCGTCCAGGCGGGCTTGCGCTTTTCGATGAAGGCGTCGAGCCCCTCGCCGGCATCCTCCGCCATCATGTTGCAGGCCATGACCTCCGCCGCGTAGGCGTAGGCGCCCGCCAGGTCCTTTTCGCGCTGACGGTAGAACATCTCCTTGCCCAGGCGCACGGCGACCGGCGATTTGGCCAGGATCCGGCCGGCCAGCTCCGCGACGGCGGCGTCCAGCTCGGCGGCCGGCACCACGCGGTTGACCAGGCCCCACTGGCGCGCCTGCTCGGCCGGGATGAAGTCGCCGGTGACCAGCATCTCGAAGGCCGGCTTGGTCGGCACATTGCGGCTCAGTGCCACGGCGGGGGTGGAGCAGAACAGCCCGGCGTTGATGCCGCTGGTGGCGAAGCGCGCCTCTTCGCTCGCCACGGCCAGGTCGCAGCTCGCGACGAGCTGGCAGCCGGCGGCGGTGGCGATGCCGTGGACCCTGGCGATCACCGGCTGGGGCAGGCGCACGATGGCCAGCATCATCTCGCTGCAGGCGGTGAACAGCCGCTGGTAGTAGGCCTTCTCCGGGTGCCCGCGCATCTGCTTGAGGTCGTGGCCGGGGCAGAAGGCCTTGCCGGCCCCCTCGATCACCACGACGCGCACCGACTCCTCGCCGGCGATGCGGCCCAGCTCCGCGGTGACGGCCGCCAGCAGTTCCTCGGACAGCGCGTTGTAGGCCTGCGGCCGGTTCAGGGTCAGGGTGGCGACACCCTCGGCGTCGCGGCGCAGCAGCAGCGGCGCGTCTGCGCCGGCGGGCTGGCGGGCGGCCATCTGCGTGGCGTCGTCGGGCATGGCGGTGCTCCCCTCGGGCCAGGATCTGTCTTGCGGCGTTTCGGAGAGTCTGGGCCTTCCGCCCGGGGCGCCGCAAGCGCTATGACGGGAAAAACAGCTTTTGGGAGGCTGCGCCGCCATGACCACCGAACGCCCGCCGCTGATCGACCGGACCCTGATCGAGAGCGAGCTGCGCCCGCAGCTCCCCCTGGCCGAGAAGCTGGGGATGGAGATCACGCGGCTGGGCTGGGGGCGCTGCACCGCGCGGCTGCCCGACCACGCCGACCTGCTGCGCCCCGGCGGCACGATCAGCGGCCCGGCGATGATGGCCCTGGCCGACTACGCGCTGTGGATCGCGGTGATGGCGGCGGTCGGCCGGGTCGAGCTGGCGGTGACCACCAACCTCTCGATCAACTTCCTGCGCAAGCCGCAGCCGGGCGCGCTGGTCGGCGACTGCCGCCTGCTCAAGGTGGGCAAGCGCCTGGCCTACGGAGAGGTCTCTATCCATGCCGAGGGCGCGGACCCCGACGCGCCGGTCGCCCACGTCACCGCGACCTATTCGATCCCGCCGCGCGGTTGAGCCGCCGCGCGCTGGCCCGTCAGGCCTGGTTGGCGGCGGGCGCGCCCTCGCGGCCCAGGTCGAAGAGCTTGTGCAGCACCTCCGGCGGTTGGGCGCCGGGGACCGCGTGGCGGCGGTTGACGATGAAGGTGGGCACGCCGGTGATGCCGGCCTGACGGCCGTTCAGGTCCTCGCTCTCGACCGCCTCGCGCTCGGCATCGCCGGTCAGGAACTCCGCCGCCTCCAGCCGGTCCAGCCCGGCCTCGTCGGCGATCTCGACCAGCACTCCGGTCTCGCTGAGGTCGCGGCCGTGCAGGAAGTAGGCGCCGAACAGCGCCTCGACCACGGCGTCCTCGCGGTCGACGGCGGCGCCCATGCGGATCAGGCGGTGGGCGTTCACCGTGTTCGGCGTGCGCCGGATCTTCTCGAAGGCGAAGGCAATGCCGACCTCTTCGCCGACCTCGGCGATCTGCCGGTAGAGCTGCGCCGCCTTGTCGGCGCCGCCGAACTTCAGCTCCAGGTAGGCCTGCCGGTCCATGCCCTCGGAGGGCATGCCGGGGTTGAGCTGGAAGGCGCGCCAGCGGGTCACCAGCCCCGGCTGCGGCCGCTCGGCCAGCGCGGCCTCCAGCCGGCGCTTGCCGATGAAGCACCAGGGGCAGACCACGTCGGAGAAGATGTCGAGTTCCATGGTTGCAAGTGTGGGGCCGCCGGGCCCGAGCCGCAAGGCGACGCCCGGCCGGATGCGAGAGGCTCCGGATGCGAGAGGCTGGTGAGCCGCGGCCCGGGCCTCTATGCTCGCGGCCGAGGCGAAGACGAAACGACACAGCCGGATAACGGCGATGCGGGAGGTGCCGATGGCCGCACAGGGCCAGCCGTCGATCTACGAGCGCGATCTCGCGCCCACTGCCGCCAACTGGGCGGCGCTGTCCCCGATCAGCTTTCTCAAGCGGGCCGCGGCCGTCTATCCCGACCGGCCGGCGGTGATCCACGAGCGGGTCTACAGCTATGCCGAGACGGCCGCGCGGGCCCGCCGCCTGGCCTCGGCGCTCATCCAGCGGGGGCTGGGGCGGGGCGACACCGTGGCGATCATGGCGCCCAACGTGCCGGCGATGCTGGAGGCGCACTTCGGCGTGCCGCTGGCCGGCTGCGTGCTCAACCCGCTGAACATCCGCCTCGACGCGGCCACCCTCGCTTTCATCCTGGAGCACGGCGAGGCCAAGGCGCTGATTACCGACCGCGAGTTCGCGCCGGTCATCGAGCGCGCGCTCAAGCAGCTCTCCCGTCGGCCGCTGGTGATCGACATCGACGATCCGCTGACCGAGGCCCAAGGCGGCACCCGCGGCGCCAGGCTGGGTGAACTGGACTACGAGGGGCTGCTGGCCGAGGGGGACCCGGACTTCCCCTGGCGGCTGCCCGAGGACGAGTGGGCGGCGCTCTGCCTGCTCTACACTTCCGGCACCACCGGCAATCCCAAGGGCGTGGTCTACCACCACCGCGGCGCCTACCTGAACGCCATGGGCCAGGCGCTGACCTACGGCCTCGACCGGACCAGCGTCTATCTCTGGACGCTGCCGATGTTCCACTGCTCGGGCTGGACCTTCACCTGGGGCGTCACGGCGGCGCACGCCACCCACGTCTGCCTGCGCCGGGTCGACCCGGCGCTGGTCTATCCGCTGATCGAGGACCAGGGCGTCACGCACCTGTGCGGCGCCCCCATCGTGCTGAACATGCTGGCGCACGCCCCGGCCGAGCTGCGCCGGCCGCTGCCGCACCCGGTGCTGGTGGTGACCGGCGGCGCGGCCCCGCCGTCGACCGTCATCGCCAACATGGAAAAGCAGGGCTTCCGGGTGGTCCACGCCTACGGCCTGACGGAGACCTACGGGCCGGCCACCTTCTGCGCCACGCAGGAGGACTGGGCCGGGCTGGAGCTGGAGGCGCGGGCGGCGCAGATGGCGCGCCAGGGCGTGGCCTATCTGACCCTGGAGGCGGCGACGGTGCGCGACCCCCAGACCCTGGCCGAGGTGCCGCGCGACGGCCGCACCCTGGGCGAGCTGATGCTGCGCGGCAACACCGTGATGAAGGGCTACCTGAAGAACCCCACGGCGACCGACGAGGCCTTCGCCGGCGGCTGGTTCCATACCGGCGACCTGGGCGTCCTGCATCCCGACGGCTACATCGAGGTCAAGGACCGCTCCAAGGACGTGATCATCTCGGGCGGCGAGAACATCTCCTCGCTGGAGGTGGAGGAGGCGCTCTACCGCCACCCCAAGGTGCTGGAGGCGGCGGTGGTCGCGCGTCCGGACGCGACCTGGGGCGAGACGCCCTGCGCCTTCGTCACCCTGAAGCCGGGCGAGACGGCGAGCGAGCCGGAGATCATCGCCTTCTGCCGCGACACCCTGGCCCACTACAAGGCGCCGCGCAGGGTGGTCTTCGGCGAGCTGCCCAAGACTTCGACCGGCAAGATCCAGAAATACGTCCTGCGTGAAGACGCGAAGAAAATCGGCTAGTTCAATGAATCTCCTAGACCTTAGCGGCAAGAACATTCTGGTCACCGGCGCGTCCAGCGGGCTCGGCCGCCACTTCGCCCAGGTGCTCGCCGCCGCCGGCGCGCGCGTCGCGGTGGCGGCCCGGCGCACCGACCGCCTGGCCGACCTGCAGGCCGAGATCGAGGGGCGCGGCGGCCGCGCGCTGCCGATCGAGCTGGACGTGCGCGACGGCGCCTCGGTCCGGGCCGCCGTGGCCTGCGCTGAGACCGAGCTCGGCCCGGTCCACGTGCTGGTGAACAACGCCGGCGTCGCCGATTCCAAGCCGGCGCTGGAGCTGAGCGAGGAGGACTGGGACCGGGTGCTGGACACCAACCTGCGCGGCGCCTGGCTGGTGGCGCAGGAGACGGCGCGCCACATGGTCCGCCTGGGCCACGGCGGATCGATCATCAACATCGCCTCGATCCTGGGCTTGCGCGGCACCGCGCAGGTGGCGAGCTACTGCGCGGCCAAGGCGGGGCTGATCAACCTGACCCGGGTGCTGGCCACGGAGCTGGCCGGCGACGGCGTGCGGGTCAACGCGCTGGCGCCCGGCTACGTGGTCACCGACCTCAACCGCGGCTTTCTCGAGAGCAAGGCCGGCGCGGCGCTGCTGCGGCGCGTGCCGCAACGCCGCTTCGCCGAGCTGAGCGACCTGGACGGCCCGCTGCTGCTGCTGGCCGCCGACGCCTCGCGCTACATGACCGGCGCGGTGCTGGCGGTCGACGGCGGCCAGTCGGCCATCGTCTAGCGCGCCGCCGGTCTCGCGCTCCTTGCCGGCCCTCGTCTCCACCAGATCAGGATAGCCCCATGGACTTTGCCCTGCCGCCCGAGGCGGAGCGCCTGCGCCGGAAGATCCGTGCGTTCGTCGCCGCCGAGATCCTGCCGCTCGAGGCCGATCCGGCCAGCTACGACGCGCACGAGAACATCCATCCCGACCTGCTGGCGCGGCTGCAGGCCAAGGTGCGCGAGGCCGGTCTCTGGTCGCTGCAGATGCCCAAGGCGCGTGGCGGCCAGGGCCTCTCGGTGGTCGGCATGGCGGCCTGCTACGAGGAGATGGGGCGCTCCATCTTCGGGCCGGTCTGCTTCAACGCCGCCGCGCCCGACGACGGCAACATGATCGTGCTGGAAAAGGTCGCGACCGCCGCGCAGAAGGACCGCTGGCTGCAGCCGATCGTCGACGGCCGGGTGCGCTCCGCCTTCGCGATGACCGAGCCGCATCCGGGCGGCGGCTCGGACCCGGGGATGATCCGCACCACGGCGGACAAGCGCGGCGACCGCTGGGTGGTCAACGGCCACAAGTGGTTCATCACCGGCGCCGGCGTGGCGCAGCACTTCATCCTGATCGCCCGCACCGACCCCGACCCGAGCGAGACCCGCAAGCACCTCAGCGCCTTCCTGTTCGACCGCGACCAGCCGGGCTGGCGGATCGAGCGGCGGATCCCGATCATGGGGCCGGAGGAACACGGCGGCCACTGCGAGCTGGTCTTCGAGGGGCTGGAGATCCCGGCCGAGAACCTGCTGATGCAGGTGGGCGACGGCCTGAAGCTGACCCAGATCCGCCTGGGCACGGCGCGCCTGACCCACTGCATGCGCTGGCTGGGCATGGCCAAGCGGGCGCTGGAGATCGCCAGCGCCTACGTGCAGGAGCGCGGCAGCTTCGGACTGAAGCTGGCCGACCGGGAGTCGGTGCAGGGCCTGCTCGGCCAGGCCGCCATGCAGATCGAGATCGGCCGCCTGCTGACGATGCGCGCGGCCGCCAGGCTCGACGCCGGCGACTTCGCGCGCAAGGAGGTCTCGATGGCGAAGATCCAGGTGGCCGACAGCCTGCAGCTCGCGGTCGACACCGCGATCCAGCTCTGCGGCGCGCGCGGCTACTCCCGGGACACGCCGCTGGAGTGGATGTATCGCTACGCCCGCCAGGCGCGGCTGGTCGACGGCGCCAGCGAGGTGCACCGCATGGTGTTGTCCCGCCTGCTCATGCAGGCGGGGCCGGACTTCTTCGCCTGGGACGCGGCGGCGTCCGAAGCGCCGGCCGGGCAAGGAGCCTGAGCCGGTGCTGCAGGAGGCCAAGGAGTCGCTCGAGGCCTGGTTCGCCCGGGTCGCCAAGGCCGAGGCGGCGACGATCCTGGAGGCGCGGCCGCTCAGCGGCGGCGCGATCCAGGAGAACTGGCTGCTCGAGATGGCGTTCCAGGGCGGCCCCTTCGCCGGGCGCCAGGACCTCGTCCTGCGCACCGATGCGCCCTCCGGCCTGGCCGTCAGCCACAGCCGCGCCCAGGAGTTCGCGCTGCTGCGCGCGGCCACGGCGGCGGGGGTGAGCGTGCCGGAGCCGCTGTGGCTCTGCGAGGATCGGCAGATCATCGGCAAGGCCTTCCACGTCATGCGCAAGGCCGCGGGTGTGGCCTTGGCCAGCAAGGTGGTGAAGGACCGCCATCTGGGCGGCGACCGCGAGGCGCTGGCCGCGCGTCTGGGCCGCGAGCTGGCGCGCATCCACGCGATTCGGCCGCCGCACCCGGAGCTGGCGTTCCTGGGGACGCCGCCGGTCGACCCGGCGCTGGCCGAGGTGGCGCGGCTGCGCGGCTATCTCGACGCGCTCGACCAGCCGCGGCCGGCGCTGGAATGGGCCTTGCGCTGGGCCGAGCTGCAGGCGCCGCTGCCGCCCGCGCAGGTCACGCTGGTGCATCGAGATTTCCGCACCGGCAACTATCTGGTCGACGAGGACGGGCTGACCGCCATCCTCGATTGGGAGTTCGCCGGCTGGGGCGACCCGGCCTGCGACCTTGGCTGGTTCTGCGCCGCCTGCTGGCGCTTCGGGCGGCCGGACCTGGAGGCCGGCGGCATCGCGTCGCGCGCATCCTTCTACCGCGGCTACGAGGCCGAGGCGGAGGTGAAGATCGACCCGGCGCGGGTGGCGTACTGGGAGGTCATGGCCCACGTCCGCTGGGACGTGATCGCCTTGCAGCAGGGGCAGCGCCATACTTCCGGGGCCGAAGCCAGCCTCGACCTGGCCTTGACCGGACGCCGCGCCGCCGAGCTCGACCTGGCGCTGCTGCGCCTGACGCCGCCCGAGCAGTGGAGGAGGGGGCCATGAGGGATCGTCCGAACGGCGCCGAGCTGCTGGCCGAGGCCTGGCGCGTGCTGAGCGAGGAGCTGGCGTCCGGGCTGAGCGGCGAACAGCGCTACCAGGCGCTGCTGGCGGCCGCGGCCGTGGCCATGGTGCGCCGGGAGCTGGAGGCGGGCGACGCCCCGCAGGCAGAGGAGCGGCGGGCGCTGGCGGCGCTGCTGGGAGAGACGGGCGACCTGGCCGCGCTCAACCGCAGCCTGGCGGCGGCGATCCGGGCCGGGCGCTACGACGCTGCGCCCGAGGTTCACAAGCTGCTGCTCGACAGCGTCATGGCGCGTGTCAGGGAGAGCAACCCGAAGGCGCTCGACGCGCCGGCCTAAGGTATCGGACATCGGATGGCTCCGCTCCCGCGCGGCCGCAGATCACCCGGAAGCCGCTCTCCGTCATAGGGCGAGCGTAACGCCTCGCGACTGCAGGCCGCCGCGAGGCGGTTCCGGCGGTTGCGAGGCAATCACGCTGGCCCGAGCATCCAGGTGGGGCCCCGTCGGCCCGGTGGGGGCGCGGACGCGTGCCCGCCGCGTCGCGGAACCCGCGGCCGGGGCGGGCCGTTGGCGGCGGCGCCTCTCCACTCTGATGAGTTTGGCACGGAAGGTCGTTGCTTTGCCGCGGTGGCACGGTAAAGTTTTCCGGCCTGGCGATCGATGAACTTCGGGCTGCAATGGCCGCGAAAGGATGAGCATGCGCTATCGTCGGGTATCCGATCTTCTCGGACGCGAACGGGTGGTCGAGGTGGCCGCCGAGACCTCCGTGCGGGAGGCCTGTCAGATCATGGCGCTGATGGGCGTCAGCGCGCTGGTGGTCACGGCCGGCGATGGCTTCGTCGGCCTGTTCACCGGGCGGGACGCCACGGCGCAGGTGATCGCCCTGAGCCGCGACCCCGACCGCACGACCCTGGCCGAGGTCGTCGCCAACGCGCCGCCGACCGTCGGACCCGACGCCACGCCAACGGAAGCCCTGTTGCTGCTGCTCGATGCCAAGCTTCAGGAACTGCCCGTGACCGAGGGGGCGCGGGTGCTCGGCCTGGTCAGCCTGCGCCGTCTGCTCGAAGCCCAGATGGAAGGCAACGGCGCGGAGCTGCACGAGGAGCCGGAGGCCACGGCCCCGTCAGCCAGGCAGACGCGGCTGTGAGGGGAAGACCGTGGGGGCGGGCGGCGTGAGCGCAACGCGGATGGATCGCCCGTCAGCGGTCCGTGCCGGCTGACTTACCGGTTGATTTCGTGCCGCTTTTTCGGCTGCTGCCGCTCTTGGGCTTCGCGCCCCCGGACCGAGTGCCCGGCGCGGCGGCCTTGGCGGCGCTCGCCTTCGGCCCCGATTTGGCCGCCGCTGCGCCCTTCGATCGGGACGGCGCCGGGGCAGGGGCTCTGCTGGCGGCCGGCTTCGCGGTCTTGCTGGCGGCTGACTTTGCCGTCTTGCCGGCGGCGCCGGGCGCCGCATAGGGCGCCGCCGATTTGGCGGGCGCCTTGGTGGCACCGGCCGTTCGGCCCGTCGTGCTCTTTCCCGTGCTCTTTCCCGTGCTCTTTCCCGTGGTCTTGGGGGCGGTCTTCTGGGCTTCCGCCTTTTTGCCCCCCTCCCTTTTTGCGGTCGTCTTCTTCGCGGCCGTCTTCTTCGTGGCCGCCTTCTTCGCGGAGCTCGCCGTGCCGGACGCCGATTTCGCCTTGGCCCCGGCCGCGTCCTTTCTGGCCTTGGCCGAATGCTGCTCGGCCTTCTTCTCGAAGCTGCCGGAGAGCTTTTTCAGCTCCTTGTCGATCGAGGATTCGATCCGCGCCAGCTTCGCCGTCGCCGCTGCTTCCAGCTTCTTCAGCTCGGCCTCCAGGCTCTTGATGTAGCTGCGCGCCTTGCTGCGCGACAGCTCCTGGCCGAGGCTTTCCTCCACGGAGCGGATCTGCTGGTCGATCCGCTCCGACGCGGCGGCGACCTGCTGCTGGACCTTGTCCGCCAGCTTGTCGAGCTGACTCAACTTGGCAGAGGCGGCGCCGCCGGCCTTCGTCGCGGCGGGGGGCTTGGTCGTCGCCCCGGATGCTTTCGTGCCGGCGGCCCCCGGCGCGCCGCCCTTTGCCCTGGTGCCTCTCGTCTTCGGGTCCGTGCTTGCGGCCATGCCTGCCACTCCCCTCCCGCGCCTGAGCCGTGCGTCGGCGGCCCGCTTTACGCGCCACGCTCGCAAAGACTGTTGGCATTATGGCGAGTCGCACAAGTGTTTTCGCCCGACGGCTTGCCGGCCCGGGCGAGGCCGAAGAGCGGCCGCGGCTCAGTCGGACCCAGGGGCGATCTCTTCGCCGGGCGGGGCGCCGCGCTGCACGAAGGGGCCGGCCGGCCATTCGCCGCGCCAGTCCTCCCACGCCAGGGTCTGCCTGGCCTTTTCGCAGTCGGCCGCCATCTGGCGCGTCAGGGCGTCCACATCCTCGAAGCGGCGCTCGCCGCGCAGATAGTCGACCAGCGCGACGCGCAGGTTCTGGCCGTAGAGATCGTCGGCATAGTCGAAGAGGTGCACCTCCAGCAGCGGCTCGTCGTAGCCGTACATCGGCGCGATGCCGAGGTTGGCCACGCCCGGCAGCCAGGGCCGCGTCTCGCCCTGCGCGCCCTGCGCGCCCTCCAGGGCCACCCGCACGGCATAGATGCCGTAGGCCGGGCGCAGCAGGTTGGCGCGCAAAGGAATGTTGGCGGTGGGAAAGCCGAAGTCGCGGCCGCGCTTGGCGCCGTGGCGGACCCGGCCCTCGATCTCCCAGTAGCGGCCCAGCATCAGCGCGGCGCGCGTCGGGTTGCCATCGGCCAGATAGCTGCGGACCTGGGTGGAGGAGTAGGCCTCGGCCAGGGAGCCGCCGACCCGCTGCACCACGGTGGTGCCGAAGCCGGCCGCCTTGCCGCGCCGCTCCAGCAGCGCCGGGTCGCCGCGGCGCTTGCGGCCGAAGCGGAAGTTGTCGCCCACCACGGCATGGCGTACGCCCAGCCCGGCGACCAGCACCTCGTCGATGAAGGCCTCCGCCTCCAGGCTCGCCAGTTGGCGCGTGAAGGGCAGGCAGTAGAGCCGTTCGACCCCCAGGGTGTGCAGCAGGCGCGCCTTGGTGCGAAAGGCCGTCAGGCGAAAGGGCGGCTGGTCGGGCTGGAAGAACAGGCGCGGGTGCGGCTCGAAGGTGAGCATCCCGAGCGGCGCGCCCAGCGCCTCGGCCTTGGCCCGGGCGAGCTCGATCACCGCCTGGTGGCCGCGGTGCACGCCGTCGAAGTTGCCCACGGCGATGACGGCGCCGCGCCCGCTCTCCGGCACGCTGGCGTGGTGGCGGAACAGCCGCATCGGCGCCTCAGTCCTCCTGCGCGGTGAAGCCGCCGAAGCGGCCGCGCAGGAAGACCAGCGGCTCGCCGACCTCGCGGCTTTGCATCTCGACGACCTCGCCGAGGAAGATCAGGTGGTCGCCGCCCTGGAAGCGCTCGCGCACCTTGCAGTCGAAGCTGGCCAGGGCCAGGGGCAGGCGCGGCACGCCGAGCGGCCCGGCGGTCCAATCGACGTCCGCCCACTTGTCGCCGAGCGGTCGGGCGAAGCGCCGGGCCAGCGCCTCCTGATCGGCCGGCAGCACGTTGATCGCGAAGTGCTCCGCCTGCTCGAAGGCCGGCCGGCTGTAGGAACTGCGCCCCAGGCTCCACAGCACCAGCGGCGGGTCGAGCGAGACCGAGTTGAAGGAGTTGCAGGTCAGCCCCACCGGCTGGCCCGCCGCATCGCGGGTGGTGGCGATCGTCACCCCCGTGGCGAACCAGCCGAGAGCGCGGCGCAGCGCCGCCGCATCGCCCGGATCGCCGGGCGACAGACGCCGCTGCGCGTCGGACTCGCCGGCCGCCGTCGCTGGGATCGTGGCGGGCCTGTGGTGCACGGTCATGCGGGGTACCGGATCTTCTTGCCTGAGGGACGCGGGGCCGGCGGGTCGGCCCGGCCCGATCTTGGGGGACATAATGGCGCCGAATTGGCCCTCCGCAACCCTATCGCCCCAAGGAGCCGGGTCGCCGGCCCCGGCGGGAAGGGCGCTGACCTTGCGGCCCACCGCGCCCGCGTCGGTGGCCGGGGCACGGCCGTCGGCTACTCGCGGAAGTACTGGCTGACGCGGCAGGCGCTGCCCTCGATCAGCCCGGCGGTGCGCTGCCGGTTCATGCCGACGACGCGCATGGAGGCGCAGCCGTAGACCTGGGCGAGCGCGGCCATCATCTGCTGCTCCGTCGTCCGCTTGGCGCCCGAGACCCGCAGGTCGAAGAGACTCGGGTCGTCGGAGCGGCGCGCGTAGAGGTAGGTGGTGTTGCCCAGCCGCACGCTGCGCACGAAGGCGTCGGGAGACGCCAGCTCCGCGTCGGACAGCACCGGCGTGGGCTGGTCGGCCATGCTGCAGCCGGCCAGCGCCAGCAGAGCGGCCGCGAGGAAGGGCCTGAAGACTCGCATGGCCGGCAGACTAGAGCAGCTTGAGAGTCTAGGGAACCGCCTTGCGGCGGCGCCGGCGATGCGAAAGCGGCAGTAGCGTCGTGACCTAGAATGCTTTTTCGCGCTCTTTCGGGCGTGGGGGGCGTGCGCGTCGCGCGCCCATCGCCGGGCGACCGCTGCTAGACTGGCCCGCCTGGGAGAGCAGGGTGTGCTCGTCTGGATCCATGGCGTGGGGCCGCCGATCACACGAAACCTGCTCGACATCGTGGGGGTATCGTGGGGTTGGAGGGACTGTTCGCGGCCGGCAGGCTCGCCGAAGCGAGTCCGGACGGTCGCAAATCCTTCTAGAGTGGCGGCGATGGCGCCGCGGAGCTCCCTGCCGGGCGGAAAACGGGCTGAGGATCTTGGATTACGGTATCGCATGGCTATTGGTCGGCTCGCTGATGCTGCTCGCCAGCATCTTCGCCGGGCTGCTGTCGTCGCGCGTGGGTGCGCCGCTGCTGCTGGTCTTCCTGGCGCTGGGCATGCTGGCCGGTGCGGAAGGGCCGGGGGGCATCGTCTTCGAGGATTCGCAGCTCGCCTTCGTGATCGGCTCGTCGGCACTGGCCGTGATCCTGTTCGACGGCGGTCTGCGCACGCCGCGCGCGACCATCGCGCGGGGTCTCGGCCCGGCGCTCGCCCTGTCGACGGTCGGCGTCGTGCTGACCGCCGGCATCGTCGCCGCGGCGGCCCATTATCTTCTGGGGTTCGGCTGGGTCTTCGCGCTGCTGCTCGGCGCCATCGTCTCGGCGACCGATGCGGCGGCGGTCTTCATGCTGCTGGGCCGCTCCGGCATCGCGCTGCGCGACCGCCTGCGTGCCACCCTGGAGGTGGAGTCGGGCAGCAACGACCCCATGGCGGTCTTCTTGACGATCACCTTCACCGGCCTGCTGGCGAGCGGCGAGCTGGGCCTGGGCTGGTGGGTCGCCGGGGACTTCGCGCTGCAGATGGGCCTGGGCGGCGTGCTCGGCGCGGCCGGCGGCTTCGCGCTGGTCTGGCTGATGAACCGGCTGGAGCTGTCGGGCGGGCTCTATCCCATCCTCGCCCTGGCCGGGGCACTGCTGATCTTCAGCGGCACGCAACTGGCCGGCGGCAGCGGCTTTCTGGCCGTCTACATCGCCGGCATCGTGTTCGGCAACCGGCGGGTGCGCGCCGACCAGCTCGTCGGGCGCTTCTTCGACGGTCTGTCCTGGCTGGCCCAGATCGTCATGTTCCTCCTGCTCGGCCTGCTGGTCACGCCCAGCCGGTTGCTGCCGGACCTGGGTGCCGCCCTGGTGCTCGCCGTCGCGCTGATGCTGGTGGCGCGGCCGCTGGCCACGGTGATCTGCCTGACGCCCTTCCGCTTTCCCGTGCGCGAGCAGGCCTTCACGGCCTGGGTCGGTCTGCGCGGCGCGGTGCCGATCTTCCTGGCGCTGTTTCCCTTTCTCGAGGGCTTCGACCGCAGCGGCCAGGCCTTCAACATCGCCTTCGTGGTGGTGCTGATCTCGCTGCTGCTGCAGGGCTGGACGATCCCCTGGGTGGCCCGGCGCCTGCACGTCGCGCTGCCGCCCGAGCCGGAGGCGGCGAGCCGCCTGGATCTCGATCTGGCCCGACGCACCGACCGCATGGACCGCGACCTGATCGGCTACGAGGTCAAGCCGCACAGCCGCGCCGCCGACTTCCCCCTGGCGCATCTGGAGCTGCCCCGGCGCAGCCGGCTGATCGCGGTGATCCGCGACGGCGTGGTGCAGCGCCTGGGCGAGGTGGAGCAGCTTCGCGCCGGCGACTTCGTGCTGATGGTCACGCCGCCGGAGACGGCGGCGACGCTCGATCGCTTCTTCTCCCGGCGTTTCGCCTCCACCGCCGGGCAGCTCTCGGTCGACCAGGGCGACTTCCTGGTCGACGGCCGCACCCGGCTCGGCGATCTCTGCGCCACCTACGGGATCGCGCTGGGGCGGACCGACCCCGAGCTGTCGCTCGCCGAGTTGCTGCGTCAGCGCCTGGGCGACGGACTGGGCCGCGGCGACCGTCTGCGCTTCGGCCAGGTCGACTTCATCGTGGTCGACAAGATCGGGCCGGAGGCCAAGCGCGTCGGCATCGCTCTGGAGCCCGAGGCGGAGGACAAGGCATGGCACCGCGCGCTGCTGGCCCGTCTGCGCGCCAGGCTGCCCAAGCCGCGCTGGCGGCTGCCGCGGGTCGGCTCGGGGGCCGGCAGCGGCTGAGGGCAGCGGCTGAGGGCAGCGCGTGAGAGCAGCCGGGGAGGGGCCGCGGTACGGGGATCGCGCTCTGGCGAAGCCGGCGCGGCTCGTGTAGGACTCTTGACCAGGACAAGGCCGCAGCGGAGCGCGATAAGATGAACTGTTTCAGGATCTTGACGGTCTGTGCGGCGCTCGCGGCGCCGCTCGCCACGGCGGCGGCCCAGGAGAGCGGCACGCCTTCGGCCGATACCCGGACCGAGGCGGGGGCCGAGGCCGGGGCGGCGGCGGACAGCGCGGCGCGCATGCTGATCGAGCTGAACAAGGCGGAGCAGACGGATCTCGGCTGCCAGTACTTCCTGCTGCTGCGCAACGAAACGGACTACGATTTCGAGGTGCTGCGCCTGGATCTCTACTTCTTCGACACCGGCGGCGTGATCTCCAAGCGCCTGCTGGTCGACACGCCGCCGCTCGACAGCGACGCCACCAAGGTGGCCACCTTCGTGGCGCGCGACCTGGCCTGCGACGGGGTGTCCCAGATCCTGCTCAACAAGGTGGAGCCCTGCGACGTGGCCGAGGGCGACGCCCCGGCCTGCGACGAGCTGATCGCGCTCAACAACCGCACCGAGGTCACCTTCTTCAAGTAACCGGCTCAACGTCGAGTGGTCGGCCAGCGGGCCGGCTCACGCCCCTGCCGTGAAAGGCTAACGCTTAGCTAACGCTTTGCCGGGTAGGATTGAGTTCGCGCGCGGGGCGTTGGTCCGTCTCGGCGCGAGTTGCTGTGGACGGAATCGGCGGGGAACGGGGCGACCCATGTTGTTTTCGGAGACGCCACTTCAAGCGCGGGATCTGGCCGAGCGTGCGCTGGCGTTGATGGGCGACAGCGGGATTCCGCCCAACCCCATGAACTTCGCCGTCTGGTACGCCTACGCCTCCGGCCGGCATCCGGACCTGACGAAGACCCTGGACGTCCTGCTGGAAAGCGGCGAGCGGTTCACCGCCGCCCGCAACGAGGAGATCTACGAGAGCTTCTTCGGCAACGAAGGCCAGACCGACGCGGTGCGCGAGACCTCGCAGCGGATGCAGGAAGCCGCCGTCGGGGTCATCAAGGAGCTGAAGCAGGCCGGCGTCGACGTGGCCCACTTCGGCGAGAAGCTGGCGGCGTTCGGGCAGGAGGTCTCCAGCGGCGGCGACCTGCGCAGTCTGATCGAGGGGATGCTGCACGAGACGGAAGCCGCGCAGGGGCGCAACCGCAGCCTGGAGGCACAGCTCGGCGACGCCACCCGAGAGATCCAGCGGCTGCGGACCAATCTCGAGGACCTGCGCCTGGAGGCGCTGACCGACGGCCTGACCGGGCTGTTCAACCGCAAGCACTTCGACGCCCAGCTCCGCCGCGACACCCGCCAGGCGATGGAAGGCGGCGAGCCGCTCTGCGTGCTGCTGTGCGATATCGACCACTTCAAACGCTTCAACGATACCTATGGCCATGCCATCGGCGACGAGGTGCTCAAGCTGGTGGCGCGCACCTTGAAACAGAACGTAAAGGGGCGCGACACGCCGGCCCGCTTCGGCGGCGAGGAGTTCGCGGTGATCCTGCCTACCACCGCCCTGGCCAATGCCATGACCCTGGCCGAGCAGGTGCGGCGGCGGCTGGCGGGCAAGGAGTTGAAGACGCGTGACGGCAGCCGGTCCTTCGGCTCGGTCACCATGTCCCTGGGCGTCGCGCAGTACCGCCCGGGCGAGCCCCTGCCGCTGTTGCTGCAGCGCGCCGACGAGGCGCTCTACGCCGCCAAGCGCGGCGGCCGCAATCAGGTGATGGCCGAGGCGGCGGAGGCCGCGGCGGCTTCGGCCTGATCGCTTCGTTCCGGCCTCGAGGCGCAGGCCTGTCGTCCGCGCATGGATCGCATGCTCCTCTGCGGCGTTGAAAAGGTCGAGGGGCGCATCACATGCCCTCTAGGATGAGAGGCGATCGTCTGGACGCGGCGCGGGGCGTCCTCCGGTCGCGGCGAATCGCCCCAACCCTAGGAGGGAGAGCCGGTCGTTTTGTGATCGGCGGACCTGCGGACGCCGGTCCAGACGACCACAACCCGCTCTCGGAGCAAGGCTGTGCCCCTGGCTCCTAGGGGTTTCGCAAGAGGATATCGACAAAACTTGAAATGTTCTAAGCGCGTTCTATATACTCTTTTGTGACTTCCGGGACAGGAAAGACCCGAAACCGCGTACGGGCGACCGCGCGGGGCTTGGCCAATGGGCGGGTCCGCACGGGGCGCAAAGCAACCGGCGCCGGTGATTGGAGAGGTGCTATGGCGAATACGATGACGAAAGACCGCACCCAGCGGAGCGAGCTCGACCTGCTGATCGCAGAGGCGGCCCGCTATCCCTTGCTCACGCAGGAGGAGGAGAACGAGCTGGCGCGGCTGTGGCGTGAAGAGAACGACAGTACGGCGCTCAACAAGCTGCTGGGCAGCCATCTGCGGCTGGTGATCAAGCTGGCGCGCGGCCTGCGCGGCTATGGCGTGCCCATCGAGGACCTGATCGCCGAGGGCAACGTCGGCCTGATGCAGGCGGCGCAGCGCTACGACCCCGAGCGGCAGGTGCGCTTTGCCACCTATGCCGCCTGGTGGATTCGGGCGTCGATGCACGAGCTGGTGCTCAAGAGCGGGTCGATCGTGCGCACCGTGCGCACCGGCGACCAGAAGAAGCTCTTCTTCAACCTGCGCCGCATGAAGGCGCAGCGCGCCCAGCTCGGCGAGACCGGCGAGCTGAGCGAGGAGGCGGTGGGCGAGATCGCCAAGGCGCTCGGCGTCTCCGTCAACGACGTGCGCGAAATGGACCAGCGCCTGGGCATCGGCGACGTCTCGCTGGACGCGCCGCTGACCAGCGAGGGCGAGGATTCGCGGATCGACTTCCTCAGCGACGACCAGGCGCCCACGCCGGAGGCCATGATCGCCGAGGAGGACGAGCGCGATAAGCGCCGCATGCTGCTGGACTCCGCGATGGCGGGGCTGAACGACCGCGAGCGGCACATCCTGAAGGAGCGCCGACTCAGCGAGGAGCCCCGGACCCTGGAGGAGCTCAGCCAGGTCTACGGCGTCTCGCGCGAGCGCATTCGCCAGATCGAGGCGCGCGCGCTGGAGAAGCTGGCGGCGGCCACCCGCCGGGCGGCGAGCGATCGCGGCCTGATCGGGCGCAACCATCCGCCGGCGCTCGCCGCATAAATCGCGCCGCGTAAAGCGCGCCGCAGCGGCCGGGCAGCGTGGTGCTGCTGCTCGCCAGCCTGACCATCATCGCCGTCGCAGCCCTTGTGGTTGCGGCGGCGATCGCGTTTCGGGCGCCGGGCGCGGCGGCCGACCGGCGGGCGGCCGGGCTGCTGGCGCGCCGGCGTCTGCTGCTGGGCCTGCTGGGCTACTGGCTGGCCGCCGCACTGCTCGCCGGGCTGGTGGTGGTGCTGGCGGCCTGAGCCCCTCTGCGGCTGTGGAGCAGGTCACAGCGCGGCGCCGGCCGGCCCGGCATCGTCTCGTCAGGTCACCTGAGAGATGAGGGAGCCGGGCCATGAACGCCTCCATGCGAAACACCAAGGGCTCGCTGCTGGACACGGCGCTGGCGCGCGCGGTCGACGCGACCATCGCGCTGCTGACCGCCGTGGCGCTCGGGGCGCCCCTGGCGCTGCTGCTGCTCGGCTGGGCGGCCGGGCTCCTGGTCTACTGAAATCCTCGCCTAAAATAACAAAAACAAAATGTGCAAAAAATATAATAACACTTGTGCACGATAGATAATATGGAATCCCCGGCAATCTCTAGGTATATTGCTGCGGGGCTGGGCGGTCGCGAGGGCGCGCCGGCTCCGTTGCCGTACAAGCCGGGAGCACCGCCATGCTGGAGACCGTCGCGGGCAGCGATCCCCGCAGCCTCTTGATCGCCGGAGCACTCTTCATCGGCGTCGCCTTCGGCCTGCTGGGCCGCGCCTCCGGCTTCTGCCTGCGCTCGGCGCTGATGGAGTTCCGCCTGCGCCGCCCCGGCCTGCGGGCGGTCGCCTGGGCGGCAGCGCTGCTGACGGCCGTGGCGGGCGCGCAGCTTCTGGCCCGGCAGGGCCTGGTCGATCTCGGCGACAGCCTCTACCTGGCCGCGCGGGTGAACCTGCTCGCGCTGAGCCTCGGCGGACTGCTGTTCGGCGTCGGCCTGGTGCTGGCCCGTGGCTGCGGTGCGCGGCATCTGGTGTTGGCGGCGGGCGGCAATCTGCGCTCCTGGGTGGTGCTGGCCAGCCTGGCGCTGGTCGCCTACGCCAGCCTGCGCGGCATCCTGGCGCCGCTGCGGCTCTGGCTCGAGGGGCTGGTGTCGCTGCCGGTGGCGTCGGCGGGTGGCCAGGCGGTGCCGCAGCTGCTCGCCGGGCTGGGCGGCCTGACGGCGGCGGATCTCACCCTGCTCGTGGTCGGCCTCCTGGCGGCGGGGCTGCTGCCCGTGCTGCTGCAGGGGCTGCGGCGGGAGGGCTGGCGCGCGGCGGCCTGGGGCCAGCTCCTGGCCGGGATCGGGATCGGCCTGCTGATCCCGGCCGGCTGGTACGTGACCGGCGTCCTGGCGGCTGACGACTTCGACCCGGTCCCGCTGGAGTCCCTGAGCTTTACGGCGCCGGTGGGCGATTCCCTGCAGTACCTGATGACCTACACCGGCGCCGCGCTCGACTTCGGCATCGTCGCCGTGGGTGGCACCCTGCTGGGCGCGGCGCTCTGGGCGGGCCTGCGGCGCGAGGCCCGGCTGGAGGGCTTCACCGCGCCGGGCCAGCTTCTGCGCTACCTGGCCGGGGCGGCCCTGATGGGCCTGGGCGGTGTGCTCGCCCTTGGCTGCACCATCGGCGCCGGACTGAGCGGCGTCAGCACCCTGTCGCTCGGCAGCATGATCGCGCTCGGCGCGATCGCGCTGGGCGCGCGCGCCGCGCTGGCGGTGGAGGCGGCCGCCGCGCGCGGCGCCCTGCGGCTGGCCGTGGCGCCCCGGTTGCGGCCGTCGCGCTCGCGGAGCTGATCAAAGCGGGGCGGCCGGCGGCCTCACCTCGAAATCGAAGACGAACAGCAGGCGGCTGACCTCGGCGCCCGGCTCGGCGAAGGGCAGGCCGAGCACGCTGTAGTGCTTGTAGTCGTGGCGCGCAAAGCTGAGCGGCGCGGTGGCCCAGTAGGGCCGGCGCGCGCGCACCGCCCGGTCGAAGCGTTCGCGCTGGGCGGACATTCCGGCGATCTCGTCGATGTAGCGGCCGGTGTGGTCGACGCCCAAGGCCTCGACCACCTCCGTCCCCACAAGACGCGTGAAGTAGCGTCCGCTGTCGGGCTCGCGGTGCAGCAGGCCGAGAAAGGGCAGGGCGGCGCGCGGCAGGGCCAGCGGGTCGATGGCCGCGACCGGCGGCACGTCCGCGCCATTGCGGCGGTCGCGCCAGTAGGCATAGACCGCCGCCTGGCGGCGATCGGCGAACTGCTCGGGTGCCTCCGGCAGGTCGAGGCAGACGGTGGCGTGGCCGGAGGAGCTGTCGGACAGAAAAAGCATCACCGGCAGGATCTAGCGGAAAGCGCCGCTGCGGCGCGAGGGACAAATTGTAAGCGGCCGGTCGGCGCCGCGCCGGGCGTTAGCGCTGTCGCGGTGGCGCTCAGGGCTGCGGTGTCGCCCGAGCCTCGGCCTCCAGCCAGGCGACAAAACGCGCCGACTTGCGGTGCCGCCGCCGACGGCGCAGGGCGACGTAGCTCAGGCCGCTGTCGATGAAGCCAAAGGGCGCGGCCAGCCGCCCGGCGCGCAGGTCGTCGGCGACCAGGACCCAGGGCGCGACGCAGGCGCCGAGGCCGGTCGTCACCGCCTCCAGCAGAAAATAGAAGTGCTCGTACTGCGGCACCGCCTCCGGCGCTGCTCCGGTGCCCGTCTCCGGGCCGATCGGCCGCCCCGCGCGCGCGGCCCAGGCGGCCCAGGCCTCGGGCCGGGTTCGGGTGTGCAGTCGCGGCACCGCGTCCGGCAGGCGAGCCTCCGGCGCCGACCCGTCGGGCACCGACCCGTCGGGCGCAGCGGCGGGCTGCTGCCAGCGCGGCGCCATGACCGGGCCGAAGGTCTCCGGAAACAGCGGCGTCACCTCCGCCTCCGCCGGCCAGGGACCGCGGCCGACGCGGATCGCCACGTCGCAGCCGTCGCGCCCGAAGTCGACCGGTGCGTCCGAGGAGGTCAGCCGCACCTCGATCCCCGGATGGGCGGCCTGGAAGCGATGCAGCCGCGGAATCAGCCAGCGCAGGGTGAGGGTGCCCAGGCAGGACACGTCGAGCGCGCCTTCCTCGGTGTCGGCCACCTGGCGCACCGCTGCGTCCAGGCCGTCGAAGGCCGCCGTCAGGCCCGGCAGCAGCCGCTGCCCCGCCTCGCTCAGGCGCAGCGCGGTCTTCGGCCCCTCGAACAGGGTGACGCCCAGCGCCGCCTCGAGATGCCGCACCTGGCGGCTGACGGCGCTGTGGGTGACGTGCAGCTCCTCCGCGGCGAGGGTCATGCGGCCCAGGCGCCCGGCGGCCTCGAAGGCGCGCAGCGCGGTCAGCGGAGGCAGGCGGCGGCTCATGTGCGTTTTCCGAACATTAGAGCTTCGAGAATACCGCTTTTCCCACCTGTTTATAGAGGATTTTCTGACGGCATGAGACGGCAGCCACTGAACTTTACGCACAACGCCGGGGTTGCCGCCGGGTCCGGCCGACGGCCCTGCGACGGCGCGCACCTGTGGAGGCCTCGGCGCTAGATGGACCTCTTCGTCTTCCTTGCCGTGATGGCGGCGGCGGCGCTGCACGCCGGCTGGAACGCCCTGATCAAGCTGGGGCTCGACCGCTTCCTGTCGGTGACGCTGGTCTCGCTCGGCGCCGGGCTGCTCTCGCTCGCCGTCGTGCCCTTCGTCACGCCGCCGCCGCCCGCGGCCTGGCCCTGGCTGGGCCTCTCGGTGCTGCTACACAGCGGCTACAAGCTGTTTCTGGTGCAGGCCTATCGCGCCGGCGACCTCGGGCAGGTCTACCCGATCGCGCGCGGGACCGCGCCGCTGCTGGTGGCGCTGGCGATGCTCCTGCTGTTCGGCGAGCGCCTGTCGCCGCCGGCTTTGCTGGGCGTGCTGCTGCTGGCCGGCGGGGTCTGCCTCATGTCGCTGCGCGGCGGGCGCGACCTGGCGAGATTGGACGGGCGCGCGGTCGGCTTCGCCCTGGGCACGGCCGTGTGGATCGCCGGCTACAGCGTGACGGACGGGATCGGCGCGCGGGCCGCCGGCTCGCCGCACGGCTACGCCGTCTGGCTGTTCCTGCTCGACGGCCTGGTGATGCTGGCCCTGGCGGCGGCGCTGCGCGGACGCTGCGGGCTGGCCGCGCTGCCGCGCCACTGGCGCGGCGGCCTGGCGGGCGGGGCCATGTCGTTCGGCGCCTACTGGATCGTGATCTGGGCGATGACCGTCGCCCCGATCGCCCTGGTCGCCGCCCTGCGCGAGAGTAGCGTGCTCTTCGCCGCCGCCATCTCCCTGCTGCTGCTCAAGGAGCCGCTCAGCCCGCCGCGCGCCGCCGCCGCCGCGGTGATCGTCTTCGGCCTGGTTCTGGCCCGCGGCGGCTGAGGCACGGTCTGCGCGACGCGGCCTTCAGGCCACGGCGGCGAAGACCCACCCCGAGAGCATCGACCCCAGCACGGCCAGGGCGAGGTAGAGCAGGAACGGCTTGAGCCGGAGCACCGGGAAGATCGCCATGGCGCCCCACAGGCTCACCACGCCGCCGGATACCAGAAAGGCCATGGCGGCGCCCGGCGCCATGCCGTGGTCCAGCAGCGCGCGGGTCAGCGGCAAAGCGGCATAGCCGTCGATGTAGGCGGGGCCACCGACGACGACCGCCAGCGGCACGGCCAGCGGATTGTCGCCGCCGACATAGCCGCTCAGCGCATCCGGCTGCAGCCAGGCATTGAGTAGAAACTCGGCCGCGAAGGCCGGCGTCAGCACGAGCAGGATCAGCCGGCTGATCGACCCGATCTGCCGCGCGAACCGCTGGCGCCGGTGGCGCGTGCGCCAGACGCGCGGGTCGAAACCCTGTCCGGCAGCCGCCCCGCCGCATGAGGCGCCCAGGGCGGTCACGAGCCGGGTGGGACGCAGCGGGGCCCGGCTCCAGGGGCGCCGGGCGAACAGGCATGCGCCCGCGCCGCCGAGCAGTCCCAGCCCGATCGCCGCAAAGACCTTGCCGAGTGCGAAGTCCCAGCCCAGGGTCACGCTTGTCGCCGCCAGCATGGCGGGGTCGGTGACCGGCGAGGCGAGCCAGAAGGCCATGACCGGCGCCAGCGGCACGCCGGCCGCCAGAAGCCCCACCATCAGCGGCAGCACCGTGACGCCGCAGACCGGCAGGATCGCGCCGACGACCGACGCGGCGAGCACCGTGTGAAGCGTCCGCCCCTCGAACAGCGCGGCGACCCGGTCGCCGGCGCCGCTGGCCATCAGCCAGGCGGCGAGCAGGACGCCCGGCGCCACGATCGGCGCGACCTCCACCAGCCCCGTCGCGGTAAAGACCAGCGTCTCCCAGGCAAGGGCCGGTTGCCACAGGGCCAGCGCCGCGACGATCACCGCAAGAGCGCCATAGACCTGTCGAACGGTCGGGCGCGCCGAACGGACAGTTTCGGCAAAGGACATGAGCGGCTCCCGAACTCTCTTCGGGGGCCACTATGGGGCATGGACAGTCATTTGAGTGACGCGTAGTTTCAAAGAAAGCCATCGGAAAACCCAATATCAATGGCCCAGTTGGACAGCGATCTGGTTCGCACCTTTCTCGCCGTCGCGGAGAGCGGGAGCGTGACCGCCGGCGCGCGCCGCATCGGCCGGTCGCAGTCGGCGACGAGCCTGCAGATCAAGCAGCTCGAGGAGATCGTCGGCCAAGCCCTGTTCCGGCGGCACGGGCGCGGCGTCAGGCCGACGGTGGCGGGCGAGCGGCTCTTACCGGTCGCCCGGCGGGTGACGCAGTCGCTGGATGCGGTCCTGACGGAGCTGCGCGGGGAGGGGCTGAGCGGCGAGCTCCGGGTCGGCCTGCCCGACGATCAGGGCCATGCGGTCCTGACCGACATCGTCGCCGAGTTCGCGGCGCGGCATCCGGATGTCCGCTTACAGGTGCACAGCGCGCTGGGCGCCGGCTACGGCGCCGCCTTGCGCTCCGGCGCTCTGGACCTGGCGGTCTTCGAGGTGCCCGAGCCCGCGCCGCAGGACGTCGTGCTGAGACAGGACGCCTTGATCTGGATGGCCAGTCCGCAGCGCGAGCTTTGCGCCGCGCGCGTCCTGCCGATCGCCGTGTTCGACCGCGACTGCTGGTGGCGCGATGCCGCGCTGTCCGGGCTCGAGGCGGCCGGCCGCCGCTACCGGATCGTGTTTACCAGCGAGAGCGCGCGCGGCGTGCGCGCCGCCGTGCAGGCCGGGTTCGCGGCCGGGCTGCTCGGCGCGGGCGCGCGGCACGCGGAGGGCCTGGTGCCGCTGGGCGGCCTGGATCTGCGCCAACCGTCGTTTCTGGTGCTGCGGCGCGCGCCGGCGGCGTCCGGCGAGACGGTGGAGGCCATGAGCGCCGCAATCCGCCGGGCGTTCGACGGCTGAGGGTCTGTCAGTTCGGGCCGAAGAGCCGCGGCGTTGTTTCCTGCCCCGGTCTTGCTGTAGGAAGGCGGCGATCAGACCAGGGAGTTGTTTTTCGACATGGACAAGAGTCTCGCTGCCGTCCGCCCTCATCCGGTTTCGCCGCGAGAGCTTTTCTGCCATGTCATCCGCCGCCATCACCCTGGCCAACCTGGCCTGGTCCACGCCTGACGGCACCCCGCTTTTCACCGACCTGAACCTGAGTTTCGGGCCCGAGCGCACCGGCCTCGTCGGGCGCAACGGGACCGGAAAGACGACGCTTCTCCGCCTGATCTCGGGCGCGCTGCAGCCCCGCTCCGGCAGCGTCCAGGTGTCCGGCACGCTTGGCGTGATGCGCCAGGATATCGGCGTGCGCCCCGAGGAACGCCTGGTCGACCTGTTCGGTGTCGCGCCGGCGCTGGCGCTGCTCGACCGCGCCGCGGCCGGGGAGGCGGGCGCCGCCGAGCTGGCGGAGGCGGACTGGACGCTGCCGGCGCGGCTCGACGCGGCGCTGGCGCGCTGCGGCCTGGCGGTCGACTTGCACACGCCGCTGACGCGCCTGTCCGGCGGGCAGCGCACCCGCGCCGGCCTGGCCGCGCTGGTCTTCGCCGCGCCCGACTTCCTGCTGCTGGACGAGCCGACGAACAATCTGGACCGGGCCGGCCGCCGGGCGGTGGCCGACCTCCTCGCGGGGTGGCGCGGCGGTGCCCTGGTGGTCAGTCACGACCGCGCGCTCCTCGAGGCGATGGACGCCATCGTCGAACTCTCGACACGCGGCGCCGCGCGCTATGGCGGGCCTTACAGCGTCTACCGCGCGCGCAAGGCCGAGGAGCTGGAGGCCGCCCAGCGCGATCTGGCCCAGGCCGAGAAGACGCGCGCCGACGGCGAACGCCGGGCGCGGCAGGCGGTCGAGCGCAAGGCCCGCAAGGACGGCGCCGGGCGCCGGGCGCGCGCCAGGGGCGACCAGCCCAGGATCCTGATGGATGCGGCCAAGCAGCGGGCCGAGGCCTCGGGCGGTGCGAACGCCCGCCTGCGCGATGCGCGGCGCGCGCAGGCCGACGCGGCGCTCGCCACGGCGCGCGACAAGGTCGAGGTCCTGCAGCCCCTGTGCATGGCGCTGCCCTCGACCGGACTGCCGCCGGGCAAGGTGGTTCTGCGGCTGGATCGGGTGACCGGCGGGTATCGCCTCGACCGCCCCGTCATCCGCGAGCTGTCGTTCGCCCTCACCGGGCCCGAGCGGGTGGCGATCACCGGCCCGAACGGCTGCGGCAAGACCACGCTGCTGAAGCTGGTCGCCGGCGCGCTGACACCGCACAGCGGCCGGGTCGACCGCGCCGTGCCCTTTGCGCTGCTGGATCAGCAGGTCGGCCTGCTCGACCCGGCCCGGTCGCTGCGCGACAACTTCCGGCGGCTCGACCCGGCGGCCGACGAGACCCAGTGCCGGGCGGCGCTGGCCCGCTTCGGCTTCCGCGCCGACGACGC
Source organism: Algihabitans sp. (assembly GCA_965233705.1). Taxonomy (GTDB): domain Bacteria; phylum Pseudomonadota; class Alphaproteobacteria; order Kiloniellales; family DSM-21159; genus Algihabitans. The sequence continues at coordinate 893,577 of CBDDTF010000003.1, forward strand.
CCTGCGGCAAGTGGCCGGCTTGAGCGGCGGAGAGCGGCTGCGCGCCGGCCTTGCCTGCACCCTGGGCCGGGCCCGGCCGCCCGCGTTGTTGCTTCTGGACGAGCCGACCAATCATCTGGACCTCGACGCGCTCGACGCCCTGGAGGCGGCGCTGACGGCCTATGACGGCGCGCTGCTGGCGGTCAGTCACGACGCGCGTTTTCTGGAGCACCTGGGCGTGCAGCGCAGGCTGGACCTGGGCCGGGGCGAAGACGGCTGAGCCCCGACCATGCCCCGACCGTGCCCCGACCGTCGCGCGAGGCGCCCGGCAGAGCGTGCTTCGAGGCGGCACGGCCCGCTATACTCCCTGCCAGCGCGCAAGGTGAGAGGAGACGCGGCATGGAGCGCTTCACCGGCGGTTGCCTCTGCGGCCGGGTCCGAATCACGGCATCCGGCGCCCCCTACCGGGTCGGGCTTTGTCACTGCCTGGACTGCCGCAAGCATCACGGCGCCCTGTTTCACGCCTCCGCCGTGTTCCCCGAGCAGGCGGTGACGGTGGAGGGGGAGACACGCGACTATCGCGGGCGATTCTTCTGTCCGCACTGCGGCTCGTCCGTGTTCGCGCGCAGCGGGGACGAAATCGAGGTGCACCTGGGCGCCCTGGACGCGCCGGATCAGCTCCGGCCGACCTACGAGCTCTGGACCCTGCGGCGCGAGTCCTGGCTGCCGCCCTTTCCGCTGGCCCGGCGCTACGCGCGCGACCGCGCGGCCGGCGGACGGTCGGAGGGGTAGGGGGCGCCCGCGGGCGCACCGGCCGCTCCAGCGTCTCGCCGCCGGCGCCGCCCCTTCTTTCGGCCGTCGCCGGCGCGTAAATTGGAGCACGCTGGGGCGCGGTCTGCGTATCCAAGTTCGGTCAAGACGCTAGGCCCCTGCTTTCACCTGACGTTCAAGCGATGGGAAGGCCGCGGGACGGGGGAGGGAACAGGTGGTTGATCTTCGACACCTCCGGCAGTTCATCGCCGTCGCCGAGGAGCTGCACTTCCACCGCGCGGCGGAGCGGCTGAACATGTCCCAGCCGCCGCTGACGGCGACCGTGCGACGGCTGGAAGAGGAGATCGGCGCGCCGCTGCTCGAACGCGGCAACCGTGTCGTCCGCCTGACGCCGGCCGGCCAGGTGCTGCTCGAGCAGGCGCGGCTGACCGTAGCGCAGGCCGACTCGGCCGTGGCGGCGGCCCGGGATGCGGCGGCCGGGCGCACGGGGACGCTGCGCCTGACCTACGTCGGCAGCGCTCTTTACGGCCGCCTGGCCGAGACGGTGCGCGCGTTCCGGCGCAGCTTCCCCCGGGTGCGGCTCGAGCTCAAGGAAGCGACGACGGCCGCACAGGTGGCGGCGGTGCGTGACGGGGCCAGCGACCTGGCCGTGCTCCTGCCGCCGCTGCCGGACGAGACTGGCCTGAGGTTGACCGCGTTCGACCGGGACCGCTTCGCCATCGCGCTGCCGGCGGCGCATCCGCTGGCCGGCAAGACGGAGCTCGCGCTCGCCGACCTGGCCGATGCGCCCTTCGTCATGTGGCCGGCGGCGGAAGGCCGGGGGTTCCACCACCAGGTGATCCAGCTCTGCGCGACGGCCGGCTTCGTGCCGCGCGTGGTGCAGGAGGCGCATCAGATCCACGGCGTCCTGGCCTTGGTCGCCGTCGAGATCGGCGTCGCGGTCGTGCCCGCCAGCATGGCCGGCTTCCGCGCCGAGGAGATCGTCTATCGGCCCCTGGCGGAGCCCGGAGCGGACTTCACCCTCGTCCTCTGCCACAGCGACGCGCCGCTCGGCGCGGCCGCGCGGAACTTTCTCGATATCGCCGTACGATAGGTCTCTTATATTACGATGCCGTAGAATCGGTATTGGACGGATCGTGGCGCGATTTCTAGGTCTCTCCTCGAGCGATCGAGGAGACCTACAGTGATCCAATTCGAAGAGCGTGTTGCCCTTATCACCGGCGCCGGCCGCGGCCTCGGTTATGCCTATGCCGAACTGCTTGCCGCGCGCGGCGCGCGCGTCGTCGTGCACGACATCGGCGCCGACGCCGAGGGCACCGGCCGGGACTCTGGCGTCGCCGAGGCGGCCGCCGAGCGCTTGCGGTCGCGAGGGGCGCAGGCCCGCGCGGCGAGCGGCGCGATCGACAGCCGCGACGGCTGCCAGGCTCTGGTCGAGGCGGCCCGGGCGGCCTTTGGCCGTCTCGATATCCTGATCCACAACGCCGGCTGGGTCGGCTACCAGGAGATCGAGGCCCTGGAGCCGGACTTCCTCGCCCGGATGACGCGGCTGGGGGTGGAGACGCCGTTGTGGCTCGCACAGGCGGCCTGGCCGACCATGAAGGCGCAGGGCTACGGCCGGATCCTGCTCACCACCTCCTGCCGCGCCCTCTACCCCCAGTACGCGCAGACCGGACTTGCGGCCTATGCCGCGGCCAAGATGGCGAGCGTCGGCATCGCCAACGTGCTGGCGCGGGAAGGCGCGCCACACGGCATCCTGGTCAACGCCATCTCGCCGGTGGCCAAGACGCGGATGTGGGGCGTGGCGGGCGCGCCCGACGAGCTGCACCCGGCGGCGGTCGCCCCCGGGGCGGCCTTTCTCGTCTCCGAGGCCAGCGGCGTCAGCGGCTGGGTGCTGCGCGCCGCCAACGGGCAGTTCCACGCGCTGCAGGCGCGCGAGGCGGCGGGCGTCGACTATCCGCGCGATCTGCGCGGCGTGACGGCCGACAGCCCGGAAGCGGTCGCCGCGCGCTGGGCAGACATCGCGCCGGCCGTCACGGAGGCAAGGGGGGAGCCCTGGGGAGGGCCCTGGGGAGGGCCCTGGGGAGGGCCCTGGGGCGGGCCTCGGGGAGGGCCTCGGGCATGAAGCGCGTCAGGCCCGACATCGACACAGCGGTTGCGATCCAAGCCACTCTCGGGGAAAGCCCGGTATGGAGCGCAAAACGCGCGCGGCTGCTCTGGATCGACATCATGGGCCGCAAGCTGCACGCCTACGACCCGGCGGCGCGGCGCAACGAGACGCTGGACCTGCCGCAGGTCGTCGGCGCCCTGGCCGAGGCGCCGTCGGGCGCGCTGACGCTCGGCCTCGGGTGCGATCTTGCCCGGCTGCGTCCGGACGGTCGGGCCGAGAGCTTCGCACAGGCGCCCCAGGCGGGGCCCGACTTTCGCTTCAACGACGGCAAGTACGACCGCGCCGGCCGCTTGTGGACCGGGCTGATGAACACGCAGCGGCGCAAGGCAAGCGGCCGTCTCTACCGCTTCGATCCCGACGGCGCCTGGCAGGTCTGCGACAGCGGCTTCGATCTGCCCAACGGCCTCGCCTGGAGCCGCGACGGACGGACCTTCTATGTCACCGACTCGCTCAAGGGCGAGATCTATGCCTATCCCTTCGACCCGGACTCCGGCGAGCTCGGGCCGCGACGGCTGTTCGTCCGCCTCGACCCGGCCGCCGGCAAGCCGGACGGCCTGACGCTCGACCCCGAGGGCTTTCTGCTCAGCGCCCTGTTCGACGGCGGCGCCATCCTGCGCATCGATCCGGACGGCCGGGTCGAGCGCAGGATCGACCTGCCGGTGCCGCGGCCGACGAGCTGCGCCGTCGCCGGCGACGGCCGGCACCTCTTCGTCACCACGGCGCGGCTCGGCCTGAGCCCGTCGGACCTGGCCGCTGCACCGACCTCCGGCGCGCTGCTGCAGCTCGACTACGCGCAGACGCTGGCGTGACGGCGGCTCGTTTGTTGCCGGGGAGGTTGGGCTTTCCGGCCGCGCCCCTTCTGCGACGGGCCCACATCTGGGGCTCGACCCCTGTCCGCGCACAGGGTGCTGCGCCATTTCAGCGGGTGTGCGGGCCTCTTGATTCTGGGAAAAAGGGTGTTGCACAATCCGCTTGTCCGACAAACGGTCAGACGGAAAAGCCGTCGACCGGGGACGCCCTCACCGGCGACGGCACAAGCCGCACAAAGCGCGCGCGCTGCTCGGACTGGGCGGAAGGCAAACGGCGGGGCCGCCAACGGCTTCGCCACCTGAAGGAGAGGGCGGCGCCGCATGACAGCCGCATCCGCGCAGAGCGGCGAGCGCTTCGAGCGCATCACCACCGCGCCGGCCTATCAGCTTGTCGCTGATGCCATCGAGCGGGAGATCGTCAGCGGGCGCATCCGCCCCGGCGAGCCGATCGGCACCGAGGCGGATTTGGTCAAGCAGTTCGGCGTCAACCGCTCCACCGTGCGCGAGGGTATCCGCTCGCTGGAGCAATCCGGGCTGCTGCAGCGCGAGGCGGGGCGACGCCTGGTCGCCAGCCTGCCACGCTACCACAAGCTTGCCACCCGCATCAGCCGCGCGTTGATGCTGCACCAGGTCACTTTCCGCGAGTTGCACGAGGCAGTCGGCCGCCTGGAGCGCAGCACCATCGAGCTGGCCGTGCTCCACCGCACGGACGCGGACCTGGAGGCGCTGGCCGAGAATCTGGCGCGGACCCGCGGTGCCCTCGACGATCCTTCGCGCATGGCCGAGCTCGACACCGAGTTCCACGCCCTGACAGCCAAGGCCACCGGCAACCGTGTGCTGCAGTTGGCGCGCGAACCCTCAGGCCTGCTGATCTACCCGGCCACCCAGCCGATCTTCGAGTGTGTGCCCGAGGCCGCGCCGCGTCTGCTGGCCGCGCACGAGCACCTGTTCGAGGCCGTGCGCAGCCAGGACCTGGAGGGCGCGCGCACCTGGATGCGCCGCCACATCTCCGACTTCGAAAAAGGCTTCATCCGCACGGGCCACAGCCTCGACGACCCGGTCGAACGCTGGGGGGCGACGTTGGCGGAGGCCGAGACGATCCAGCCGAACGGAGGCGCCTGACGCTGTCCTGAGCCCGTACCGCCGAGACTCCCCGTAAACGCAAGAAGGGCGCTGGCCAAGACCCAGGGAGGTAAACCTTGTCCCAGTCTGTCCCGGTGACGGTGAGGCGGGAAGGCGCGATCGCACGCCTGACCTTCGAGCGTCCGCCACGTCTGAATGCCCTCGACCGCGAGGTCGCCGAGGCCTTCGCCGCCGGCTGCCGCAGGGTCGCCGCGGATCCCACGACCCGCTGCGTGGTGATCGCCGGCGCCGGCCGCGCCTTCATGGGCGGCTTCGTCTGGCCATTCGACTTGCGGAAGGAGGCCGGCGCAGCTTAGTCTGCAGGCGTAAACGGCGGGAATGTCAGCTCAAATCCGGGGCGTCCGGCAATGCCGCCGCCTGCTGTGAAATGAGAGCGACCACGATGACCGCCATGCGCGCGACCCCTCCAGCCTTGTCCGATCTCGGGCCAGCCAGCCCAAGGGTCTCCGCGTGTCGGGGCGCCATGGACCGGGTGGCGTTCGGGCGTGAGTTGGGCATCCTGGTCAGCAAGTATTGAGATAGAAGAGGTTTCAGCGTGTCGCGACTGACGGATCTGATCGCACGGGCGAAGGCGAAGGATCGAGCTCTCGGAGACGAGCTGGAGCAAGAATTCAAGGCGGTGGCATCACGGCGCGCTTTCGGTCTCAACTTCGAACGGCACCGGCCCGAGAGCGTGGAGCTGCCAGGTCGGCCGATCCGCCGGGGGGGGGGCAAGGTGCGGATCCTGCCGCCGCGCGGGTCCACGGCCAAGGGCGACCTGCGGTTGTGGAAGGTGCTCCGCATCGACGAGGGTGACGGCAAGCGCACAGCGCATGTCTCGCTGATCGACGCCGCAGAGCCCGACACGACCGACGTCGCGACCGACGACATCGTCGTTGTCGCGGAATTCCGCGACTACATCTATCCGGGGCTGGTCAGCACCGGGAAGGTCGAGCGCGGGGCCGACAAGCCCTACCACACCGTGATCAACGGCGAGAATTTCCATGGTCTGGAGGCGCTGACATTCACACACCGTGGAAAGATCGATGCCATCTACATAGATCCGCCCTACAATACCGGTGCACGAGACTGGAAATACAATAACGACTACGTCGAAGAAGAAGATCTATAACGCCACTCTAAGTGGCTGGCATTCATGGAACGTCGACTTTTGGTCGCTAAGCGGCTGTTGAGTCCAGACGCAAGCTGTTTGATTGTGTCGATTGACGAGAAGGAATACCTGCACCTCGGCATGCTTCTTGAGCAGATGTTTCCAGAGGCGAGCATGCAGATGATTTCAAGCGTAATAAACCCGAAGGGCACTGGCAGGTTCAACGAATTTTCGCGAACGAATGAATACATCTATATGCTTTGGTTTGGCGATGAACGTGTCAAGCCCTTGAAGGTTACGGCTGCGGGAAAAGCTCCGAAGGTAGAATGGCAGACTTTCAGAAGGCGTGATTTATCGTCTGTGCGGCACACCCGGCCGGGCCAATTCTATCCAATTTACGTGAACGAGGAGTCCGGCGAAATGGCGAGTGTATACCTAACACACCTCGCTTGACTCGCCATCTTCCCTGCTACAGCCTTTCTGCAACCGCAGGGATGTGTCAGCCTGCTGCTCGGCGGTCGCCATTAGTGCAGCATGCAGACGGTCTATAGCGTCGATCAGGCGGTCGATCTTGGTCTCGGCGTGGGGCCTCTGTTTACACATTGAAACCTCCGGAGGTTGCCATGAGTTCGCTTTACATCATGCGCTACCTTGGCCAGACCGGCCTCGGCGTGGGCACAATGTATGTTGGTAAGGGCATGATTCTCGGAGCGGATACAGGCAACGGGCGCTACAGCGGCACATACACAGAGTCGAACGGGCGACTTCAGGGCACTGTCACGCTTTCCGCTACTGGCGACGGGGCGGAGCTGGTCACCGGACAACGCCTCCCTGCTGGTCAATCGATCCCACTCCAAATCGATTGGCCCACCAACTTCGCGGACGGCAACGCTCAAACCGTCTCGGTCGCGGGACATCCGGTGCAGGTGACATTCGAAAAGCTTGGCGACATTCCCTGAGCACCGGCCACCTCAAAATGAGGAATGTGGACCATGGCTTTGTTTGCGATCACCTATGATCTGATCAAACGAAAGGATTACCCCAAGCTTTTGGGGGCCCCTAGAGAATCTGGGCGCCTTTCGGCCACTACGCTCTTTCTGGTTGGTCGACCTAACCAACGATGATCGGCAAGAGGTGGTGGATCCCTTGAGCCAGTTTATCGATGCCGACGACAAGCTAATGGCAGTTCGCTTTATCGGGCGCCCTGCATTCACCAAAGCTAGAGCATTTTCCGATCAATCACGGTCATATCCGGCAGCAGCGAAGTAGTTTTCACACTCATCCGGCGTGAAGATGTCGACGGCTTCGGCGATGGCGTCCCAGAGGTCGTCGACGGTGCGGGCTGCGATCTTCTTGAGGAAGGCCTTGAGCTTTGAGAATGCCATCTCGATCGGATTGAAGTCGGGACTGTAGGGCGGGAGGTAGAGCAGTTCGGCTCCGGCGGCTTCAATGGCCTCGCGGACGGCGATGGGTTTGTGGGCCGGTAGATTGTCCATGACGACGACATCGCCAGGATTGAGGGTCGGGATCAGAACTTGTTCGACATAGGCGATGAAGGCTTGGCCGTGCATCGGGCCATCAAGGACCATGGGAGCGGTCATGCCGTCGAGACGGAGCGCGCCGACGAAGGTGGTCGTCTTCCAGTGGCCGTGCGGGACGGGCGCCCGACAGCGTTCGCCTCTTGGCGCGCGGCCGTAGCGGCGCGCCATCTTGGTGGAGGCTCCGGTTTCGTCGATGAAGACAAGACGCTCGGGCAGGAGCTCGATCTGCCGTGCGAACCAGGCGCGCCTGCGACGTAGCACGTCAGCCCGCTGCTGCTCGGATGCATGCGCGGTTTTTTTTGAAGCTGAGGCCATGCCGGTCCAGCAAACGCCAGATCGTGCTCAACGAGAAGACGGCGCCATGGGCCTCTTCGAGATGCGCCGCCATCTCCTCCAGAGTGATGTCCGGCCGTTCGTCGATCAGGGCCAGGAGTTCGTCGGCATAGACTTCGATCCGGTGCGAACGGCGGTCGCCGCCCAGCGGCCGGGGCTCGGTGTGCCCGAGCCGTCGATAGCGATCCATCCACTTGATCGCCGTCGAGGGGGCAATCCCGAACCGATCCGCGGCCCTTCGGCAGGAGAGCCCGCCTTCCACCGCACGGATCACGCGCTGTCTTAGGTCGTTCGAAAGAGGTCGCGTCATGCAAGCTGGCCTCCTCCACCAGCCTACATCGTGAATCACATTTCTCGACGCATGGGAATCCCCTTCGACTCCAGCAGGTCGGAAAATGCTCTAGGCTCCGGACTCATAACCAATAGCAGACGATTGCGCCGATGAGGACGGCGGCTTCGAACGTTGCGGCCAGGCGGTCGTAGCGCGTGGCGATGCGTCGCCAGTCCTTGAGCCTGCAGAAGGTGCGTTCGATCGCGTTGCGTGCCCGGTAGGCGGCGGCATCGAAGGCGTGTTTTCGCTTGCGCGTCGGGTTGTTCGGCACGACCGGTTCGGTGCCGCGCTCGCTCAGGAACCGGCGCAGGCCGTCGCTGTCGTAGGCGGCGTCGGCGATCAGTCTGCGCGGTGGCGGCAGAGCGCCAACGAGCGCGAGCGCCACAGGGCTGTCGCCGCGCTGGCCTGGCGTGAGGATCACGGCGCGCGGCCGCCCCAGTTCGTCTGTCGCAACGTGGATCTTGGTGGTCCGGCCGCCGCGCGAGCGGCCTATGGCGTGGACGGCGCCCCCCCTTTACCGCCGGCCGCGCAGCGGTGCGCCTTGACGTGCGAACTGTCGAGCAGCAGCTCGGCCGGTGGACCGCCGCTGTCGGCCAAGGCGCGGAACACCTCGGCCCAGACGCCGGCCTTGGCCCAGCGGACATAGCGGTTGTACAGCGTCTTGCGCGGGCCGTAGACCGCCGGTGCGTCGGCCCATCGGCACCCCGTCCTGAGGACGTGGACGATCCCGCTAATCACACGCCGGTCGTCCACCCGCGGCACACCGCGCGGCTTGTTCGGCAGCAGCGGCTGAAGGCGCGCAAACTGCGCCTCGCTCAGCCAGAAATGGCTCTCCGACATCGCAAGCTCCCTACCGTTTGGAAGCTTGAATCAAACCTGCCCTCGCGCCGGCAAGCCTTTTATGGGTCCGGAGCCTAGAGCGATGCCCGACCTGATCGAATCGCATTTGCGATTCGCCAGGTCGGACAGCATCACTCTAACACTATGGTTTAGGACGGTTTTGGGCCGATCGGCGGACCCACGTCGTGGTTCCACTCGATCGGAAACCGCCCTAGATGCGGCGCTCTTGGGCTCTTCCGGTGAACAGCCGGCCCACATAACCCTCGAAAACAACGGAAAAATCCGCCCGCAGCCGGATCGGGAGAACGCTTTCGCGAGGGCATATGGCGGAGGGGGTGGGATTCGAACCCACGAGGGGCTTGCACCCCTGCCGGTTTTCAAGACCGGTGCATTCAACCGCTCTGCCACCCCTCCGGTGCGCCGGCCCGTCGCGCGGACGGAGCCTGCGGCCGCGCAGACCTCTAGCAAAGCCGCCGCGCCACGGGAAGGGCGGGCATCGCGCGCGACGGTGGCGCGGCTTATGCTCGCCACCTCGGTGTCGACACGCGAAAAGGGGGCTCGACCCACCATGCCGGAGCGTATTCTCGGCTACGCTCGCGAGGTTCATCCGAAAGTCGAGCGGCTGCGCCGGCTCTACTTCTGGGCCCATCTGGGCGCCGACTTCGGCTGCGGCCTCTGCTTCGTCGTCGGCAGCGTCTTCTTCTTCTACGACAGCCTGATGCGGGCGGGCACTTGGCTGTTCCTGGTCGGCAGCCTGCTGTTCGCCGCCAAGCCGACGCTGCGGCTGCTGCATGAGCTGCAGCGCACCCGCCTGGTGGCCGCCTTGGCCGAGGCCGGCGAGCTGGCCGGGGCGGAGGAATGGCCCGGGACGCAGCAAGGGCCAGGGGCGGGCGGGCCGGGGGCGGCCCCGGCGCCCGCCGGCGGCGCCCGGTCCGCCCGGGGCGGTGGCCGGGGATGACGCGCGCGGGGGTGGGGCGGGACAGCCGATCGCACAGAGGCCGATCGCACAGAGGCCGATCGTACAGAGGCCGATCGTACAGAGGCCGGTCGCGCCGAGGCCGGTCGTCCGGGGGCCGGTCGTCCGGGGGCCGGTCGCGCCGAGGCCGGTCGTCCGGGGGGCGATCGCGCAGGGGGCGGCGCGGTAGGAACGGGCGCGCGGTCCGCGTCGTTGGACAGGGCAGACGGAGGCCAAAGCGGCCTTCGCTGCAACGACGAGCGCAGCGCAAGGGAGGTCACGAGATGCTTGTGCGCGACGTGATGACGACCGACGTGAAGGTCATCGAGCCGAAGACCACCCTGGCCGAGGCGGCGCGCATCCTGCGCGACGAGGATATCGGCATGCTGCCGATCGGCGGGCAGCGCCTCGAGGGGACGGTGACCGACCGCGACCTGGTGGTGCGCGGCATCGCCAACGACGTCGACCCCGTGTCCACGCCGGTCGAGAAGCTGATGAGCGCGGAGGTGCTCTACTGCTTCGACGACCAGGACTGTGCCGAGGTCGCCCGCAACATGGGCGAGCAGAAGGTGCGCCGCCTGCCGGTGGTCAACCGCGAGAAGGCGCTGGTCGGCCTCGTCGGCTTCGCCGACCTGACGGAAGGGACCGAACCGCAAGCCGTCGAAGCCGCTCTGGAGGGCGTCACGCACTGACGTCGGCGGCGTCCCGCGGGGCAGGCCACGGGACAGGCCACGGGACAGGCGACGGGACAGGTCACGGCGGCTGCGAAACCCGCCCGCTCGGCCGGCGGGCCCATGCCGCCCCGATGGTTCGCAAGCCTCCCTGTCGGCTTGCTATCTGGGCCGCGGCGCGCCAGCCGCGGCCCTTTTTTCGCGCGGCCGATGCTTCGCGCGCCGAGCCCCGCGCGCCGGCGCGCACTCTGTGCTATCGCTGCGCGGCGATGCTCTTCGACCTCGCCAAGCTCTTCTGGACGCTGGTCAACCCGGCGGCGCTGCTGCTGCTGCTGCTGGGTGCGGCGTTGCTGTGCCTGCTGCTGCGCCGGCGGCGGACGGCGCTGTGGCTGCTGGCCGGCGCCCTGGTCCTGGCGGCGCTGCCGGCGGTCACGCCGGTCGAGCGCTGGCTGCTGCGGCCGCTGGAGAGCCGCTTTGCCGCGCTCGAACCGCCGGAGCGGGTCGCCGGCATCGTGGTTCTCGGCGGCGGCCTCGACGTGGTGACGGCGACCCGAGGCGCGGAGAGCGCGCTCAATGGCGCCGGCGAGCGGCTGCTGGCGGCGGTGCGGCTGGCGCGGCGCTATCCGGGCGCGGAGCTGGTCTACGCCAGCGGCGCGCGCTGGCCGGCGACTGCCGAGACCAGCGAGGCGGAGCTGGCCGTCGCCCTGCTGGTCGAGCTGGGGGTCGCGCCGGCCCGGCTGCGGGCCGAGACCCGCTCGCGCAACACGCGGGAGAACGCCGCCGAGACCTTCGCGCTGGTGGCGCCCGCGCCCGGCGAGACCTGGCTGCTGGTGACCAGCGCCTTTCACATGCCACGCGCGATGGCGAGCTTCCGCGCCGCCGGCTGGGACCCGCTGGCCTATCCCGTCGACCACAAGCTGCCGGCGCCGGACGCGACCGGGCCGCAGGGGTGGTTCGGGCCCAACCTGCTCGACCGCCAGGCACTCTTCGCCCTGGCGCTGAAGGAATACGCGGGGCTGCTCGCCTATCGCCTGCTCGGCTGGAGCGAGGAGATCTTCCCCGCCCCGAAAAGATCACCGCTCCACCCGCGGTGAGCGCGCCGGCGGCGATTGCCGCGACTCGCCCGGCGTGGCAGACAAGACCAGCTCCCCTGGCTGCGAGGTTCGCCCCGATGCCGTCTTTCCGTGCCGTTCTGTTCGGCGGCCTGGTCGCCCTACTGGCCGCCCCCCTGTCCGGACCGCTGAGCGGATCGCTGTCCGGAGCTTCGCCCGGGCTGCTGTCCAGCGCCGCGGCCCAGCAGGCGGCCGAGCAGCCCTTCTCCGCCTGGCTCGGCGACTTCCGCGCCCGCGCGCTGGAGCAGGGCCTCGCCCCGGCCACCCTCGATCGGGCCTTCGCCGGCGTCGAACCGGTCGCGCGGGTGATCGAGCTGGACCGGCGCCAGCCGGAGTTCGTGCTGGGCTTCGGGCGCTATCTCGCCAACGCGGTGACGGAAGAGCGCATCGCCCGGGGCCGCGCGCTGCTGGATAAGCACGCGGTCCTGCTGAGCCAGGTCGAGCGGACCTACGGGGTGCAGGCGCGCTTCCTCGTCGCCTTCTGGGGGCTGGAGACCAACTTCGGCGCCACCTTCGGCAGCTTTCCGGTGATCGACGCCCTGGCGACCCTGGCCTGGGACGGCCGCCGCCGCGCCTTCTTCGAGGCGGAACTGCTGCAGGCGCTGCGCATCGTGCAGTCCGGCGACATCGAGCCGGCGCGCATGGAGGGCTCCTGGGCCGGCGCCATGGGCCATCTGCAGTTCATGCCCTCCACCTTCACGGCCCATGCGGTCGACGGGGACGGCGACGGGCGGCGCGACATCTGGGGCTCGCTGCCCGATGTCTTCGCCTCGGCCGCCAACTACCTCTCGGCGCTGGGCTGGAACGGCGACGAGACCTGGGGCCGCGAGGTGCGGCTGCCCGAGGGCTTCGACTACGGCCTGGTGTCGATCGCGACCCGGCCGGAGATCGTCAAGCCGCTGGCCGCGTGGGCGGACCTGGGGCTGCGCCGGGCCGACGGCGGCCCGCTGCCGCGCGCGGAGATGCAGGCGGGACTGATCCTGCCGGCCGGGGCCGAGGGACCGGCCTTCCTGGTCTACGAGAACTACGGCCACATCCTCTCCTGGAACCGTTCGATCCTCTATGCCGTGGCGGTGGGGCACCTGGCCGACCGGCTGATCGGCCTGCCGCCGCTGGCGACGCAACCGCCGGCCGAGGCGGAGCGCCTGGCCGTCGCCCAGGTCGAGGAGATCCAGCGCCGCCTGGTCGCCCTGGGCTTCGACGCCGGCGAGGCCGACGGGCGGATCGGTCCGCAGACGCGCGAGGCGATCCGCGCCTTCCAGCGCTCCCTCGGCCTGCCGGCCGATGCCTTCGCCTCGCCGGCCCTGCTGCAGACCCTGCGCCGCCGCACCGAGGGGTGACGGCGCAAGAGGCTTGTGCCGACTCGGTCCATCGCTAAACTCGGCGGCAGCGCGCGAAGGAGGGGAGCGAGTCGGGATATGAGGGGGCGTCTTCTGCGTTTCGCCTTGGTGGCCGCGCTGGCCGGCGGGCTGGCCGCCTGCGGCAGCAGCGATCCGAAGCCCGAGCTGGGCGCCGCGCCGGACGGCGCCGGCGTGCCCGGCAAGGGCTACTACAAGGTGGGCAGCCCCTACCGGATCAACGGCGTCTGGTATCGCCCGGCGGTGGCCTACGACTACGACGAGACCGGCATCGCCTCCTGGTACGGTCCCGGCTTCCACGGCAAGCAGACGGCCAACGGCGAGGTCTTCGACCAGTACGACCTGACGGCCGCGCACCCGACGCTGCCGATGCCCTCGCTGGTGCGCGTGACCAATCTGGAGAACGGCAAGACAATCGAGCTGCGCGTCAACGACCGCGGGCCCTTCAAGAACGGCCGGATTCTGGACGTGTCCCGGCGCGGCGCCGAGCTGCTCGGCTTCCTCGCCGACGGCACGGCGCGGGTGCGCGTGCAGATTCTGGAGCGCGAAAGCCGGCAGCTCGCGGCGCTGGCCCAGGGCGGCCAGATCGCGCGCCGGCCGCAAGGCGGGGTCGAGCAGGTGACGGCCGCGCCATTGGAAACCGTGGCGGCCGAGCCCTTGGCGGCGCCGGCCGCGACGAGGTCGCAGGGGGAGCAGACGCGGCAGACCGCCGGCCGCCGCGGGGCGGCGGACTACCCCGCGCCGAGCGGCGAGGTGCGCCAGGTCGCGGTGGCGGACTCCAGCCTCTTCATCCAGGCGGGCGCCTTTTCGGAGCAGGGCAACGCGCTCAATCTGGCCCGGCGGCTGACGCCCTTCGGCGAGCCGCAGGTGGCGCAGACGCAGGTCGACGGGCGGCGCTTCTGGCGCGTGCGCCTGGGGCCGCTGCGCGACGTGGCGGAAGCCGATGCCGTGCTCGCCGCGCTGATCGACGGCGGCTTTCCGCAATCCCGCGTGGTCGTCGACTGACGCCGGGCGCGCCGGACCTCGATCCACCGCCGAGCGCGACACGGCCATAGTCGCGTCGCATTCCTGAGCTAGCCCGCCCCGCGGATCACGACCGAGAGGGAGACCCGCGCCCCATGCACCGCCGCCCGACCAAGTCCCGCCGCCCGGCTTACCTCCGCCCCTACCTCGGCCTGCTGGTCGCCTGTCTGCTGGCGGGTCTGTTGCTGCGGCCCGCCGCCGCCTTCGAGACCGCGGCCGAGGAGGCGATCCTGATCGATCTGGCGGCGGACACGGTGCTGTTCGAGAAGGGCGCCGACCGGCCGATCCCGCCGGCCTCGATGAGCAAGATCATGACCGCCTACATGGTCTTCAAGCGTCTGAAGGCCGGCGACCTCAGCCTGGACGACACCTTCCTGGTCTCCGAAAAGGCCTGGCGCAAGGGCGGCTCCAAGATGTTCGTCGAGGTGGGCGATCGCGTGGCGGTGCGCGACCTGCTGCGCGGCGTCATCGTGCAGTCGGGCAACGACGCTTCGATCGTCCTGGCCGAGGGGATCGCCGGCTCCGAGGCCGCCTTCGCCGAGATGATGAACGAGGAGGCGGAGCGTCTCGGCCTGACCAGCTCCAACTTCGTCAACGCGACCGGCTGGCCCGACCCGGGGCACCGCATGTCGGTGCGCGACCTGGCCAAGCTGGCGACGGTGCTGATCGAGGACTATCCCGAGTACTACGGCTTCTATTCCGAGCTGGAGTTCACCTGGAACGAGATCCGCCAGTCCAACCGCAACCCCTTGCTCTACCGCAACATCGATGCGGACGGGCTGAAGACCGGCCACACCGAGGAGGCGGGCTACTGCCTGACCGCCTCGGCGGTGCGCAACCAGCGGCGGCTGGTCATGGTGGTGGCCGGGCTCGACTCGGCGCGCGCGCGGGCCGAGGAGTCCGAGCGGCTCCTGGAGTGGGGCTTTCGCGAGTTCAGCGCCGAGACGCTGTTCGAGACCGGCGAGGTGGTCGAACAAGCCGAGGTCTGGCTGGGTCAGGCGGAGACCGTGCCGCTGGTGATCGCCGAAGAGGCGGTAATGGCGCTGCGCCGCGACGCCCGCGACGAGGTCGAGCTGACGGTGACCTACGAAGGGCCGATTCCGGCTCCCATCGAGGCCGGCGCGCGCCTGGCCACCCTGACGGTCGAGGCGCCCGACATGCCCAAGCGGGAGTTTCCCCTGCTGGCCGGCGACGACGTGGAGCGCCTGGGGCCGCTTGGCCGGCTGATGGCCGGGGTCAAGCACTTGATCCTGGGCCGGCTCTAGGCTCCCCTGCGGGCATGACGCGGCATCGAGGTCGGTTCATCACCTTCGAGGGCGGCGAGGGCGCGGGCAAGTCGACCCAGGTGCGCCGCCTTGTCGCGCGACTGCAGGCGGCGGGGCACGAGACCCTGGCGACCCGCGAGCCCGGCGGCAGCCCGGGCGCCGAGCAGATCCGCGAGCTGCTGGTGCATGGCGATTCCGCCCGCTGGGACGCCACCAGCGAGACGCTGCTGCATTTCGCCGCCCGCCGCGATCACCTGACCCAGACGGTCTGGCCGGCCCTGGCGCGGGGGCTCTGGGTGGTCTGCGACCGCTTTGCGGACTCGACCCGGGCCTACCAGGGCGCGGGGCAGGGCGGCGACCCGGCCTTCATCGAGACGCTCTATGCCGGCGTGGTCGGCGACTTCCGGCCCGACCTGACGCTGATCCTGGACTTGCCCGTCGGGCAGGGGCTGGCGCGCGCGGCGGCGCGGCGCGACGGCGGCGAGCGCTACGAGGGCATGGGCCAAGCCTTTCACGAGCGGCTGCGCCACGGCTTCCTGGCGATCGCCGCGCGCGAGCCGGAGCGCTGCTGCGTGATCGACGCCGGCGGCGACGAAGCGCAGGTCGCCGCGGCCGTCTGGGCGGCGGTCGCCGCGCGGCTGGAGCCGTCGGCATGAGCCGCAAACGCGCCGCCGCGGAGGAGGCGCCGGCCCAGGCCTGGCCGGAGCCGCGGGCCAATCCGCGTCTGCTGGCGCAGGACGCGGCCGAGGGGGCGTTGCTCGCCGCTCATGCCTCGGGCCGCCTGCCGCACGCCTGGCTGCTGACCGGTCCGCGCGGCGTCGGCAAGGCGACCCTGGCCTACCGCTTCGCGCGCTTCCTGCTGGCCGAGCAGGGCGGGGCGGCCGCCGGCCCCGGCCTGTTCGGCGAGGCGCCGCCGTCGCCCAGCAGCCTGGCGCTGGCGCCCGAGGATCCGACCTTCCGCCGGGTGGCGGCCGGCGGGCACCCCGACCTGGTCACAGTGACGCGAACGATCAATCCGAGCAGCAAGAAGCTGCGCGGCGAGATCGTGGTCGACGACGTGCGCGCGGCCACCGGTTTCCTGCGCCACACCTCGTCGGAGGGCGGCTGGCGGATCTGCGTCGTCGACGCCGCCGACGAGATGAACCCCAATGCCGCCAACGCCCTGCTGAAGGTGCTGGAGGAGCCGCCGGCCCAGGCGATGCTGCTGCTGGTCGCGCACGCGCCGGGCCGCCTGCTGCCGACCATCCGCTCGCGCTGCCGCCAGCTCGCCCTGACGCCGCTGCCCGAGGCGGAGCTGCGCCAGCTCCTGGGCCATTATGCGCCCGAGCTGTCGGACGAGGACGCGGCGGCCCTGGCGCGTCTCGCCGAGGGCTCGATCGGCCGGGCCCTGGCGCTGGCCGGGGAGGGCGGGCTCGAGCTGTACCGCGAGATGGTGGCCCTGCTGGGCGGTCTGCCGCGACTCGACGTGGCGAAGCTGCACGCGCTGGGCGATCGCCTGGCGCGGGACAGCTCCGGTACCCTGTTCCGCACCTTCGGCGAGCTGCTGTCCGGCTGGGTCGGCCGGCTGGTTCTGGCCCGCGCCCAGCAGGCTGCGCCGCAGGAGGTTCTGCCGGGCGAGGGGCGCCTGCTGCGCGAGCTTGGGGCGGGGCGCAGCCTTGCCTCCTGGTTGGACCTGTGGGACAACCTGCGCCATCGCTTCGCCCAGACCGAACGCGCGGCCCTCGACCGAAAGCAGGCGCTGATCGCCGTCTTCCTGGAGCTCGAGGGCTTGGCGGCCTGAGCGCGGCGGCCTACCTGACGCCCGGCGCCTGGCCCGCCCGGGTCGGATTGCTTTGCGGTTCGATCCGGCGAGGGGCGAGGTGCCGCCTTTTGAGATGAGGGCCTCGCCGCCAGGGTCGAGACCCCAGGAGCTCGCCGGGACCATGTCCGATCAGCCTTCGCGCTACTACGTCACCACGCCGATCTACTACGTGAACGACGTGCCGCACCTGGGGCACGCCTACACGACGCTCGCCTGCGACGCGCTGGCGCGCTTCATGCGGCTGGACGGGCGCGAGGTGATGTTCCTGACCGGCACCGACGAGCACGGCCAGAAGGTGGAGAAGTCCGCGCGCAAGGCGGGGCAGGACCCGCAGAGCTTCACCGACACGGTGAGCCAGAACTTCCGCCAGCTCGCGGCGGACATGAACTATTCCAACGACGACTTCATCCGCACCACCGAGCAGCGCCACGTCCGGGCCTGCCAGGCGATCTGGAGCAAGCTGGTCGAGTCCGGGGACATCTACCTCGACAAGTATGCCGGCTGGTACGCGGTGCGCGACGAGGCCTTCTACGGCGAGGACGAGCTGAGCCGGCGCGACGACGGCACGCTGGTCGCGCCCTCCGGTGCCGAGGTGGAGTGGGTCGAGGAGCCGAGCTACTTCTTCCGCCTGTCGGCCTGGCAGGAGCGGCTGCTGGCCCTCTACGAGTCGCGGCCGGACTTCATCCTGCCGGAGAGCCGGCGCAACGAGGTGGTCTCCTTCGTCAAGGGCGGTCTGCGCGACCTCTCGGTCAGCCGCACCACCTTCTCCTGGGGCGTGCCGGTGCCCGGCGACGACTCCCACATCATGTACGTCTGGCTCGACGCGCTGACCAACTACATCACCGCGGTCGGCTACCCCGACACCGACGGCGCGGCCTACCGTGCCTTCTGGCCGGCCGACGTTCACATGGTCGGCAAGGACATCCTGCGCTTCCACGCCGTCTACTGGCCGGCCTTCCTGATGGCGGCCGGGCTGGAGCCGCCGAAGCGGATCTTCGCCCACGGCTGGCTGCTGAACCGCGGCGAGAAGATGTCCAAGTCGGTCGGCAACGTGCTGCGCCCGCAGGAGCTGGTGGAGCGCTACGGCCTGGACCAGGTTCGCTACTACCTGCTGCGCGAGGTGCCCTTCGGCCAGGACGGCTATATCAGCCACGAGACCATGGTCGGGCGGATCAACAACGACCTGGCCAATGATTTCGGCAACCTCTCCCAGCGCGTGCTCTCGATGGTGGCCAAGAACTGCAACGCCGTGGTGCCGCAGCCGGGCGCGCTGAGCGAGGCCGACCGGGCGCTGCTGGATCAGGCGGCGGGCCTGCTGGACGGCCTGCGCGACCTCTACGAGGTCCAGGCCTTCCACCGCGCGCTGGAGCAGATCTGGCAGGTCGTCGGCGCGGCCAACCGCTACGTCGACGAGCAGGCGCCCTGGGTGCTGCGCAAGAGTGATCCGGCGCGCATGGCGACGGTGCTCTACGTGCTCTGCGAGACCATCCGCCGCCTGGCGATCTACTGCCAGCCGGTGATGCCGCAGGCCATGGACACCATGCTCGGCCAGCTCTCGGTGCCGGCCGAGCACCGGCGCTTCGCCGACCTGGAGCGCGCGTTGGAGCCCGGCACGCCGCTGCCCAAGCCGCAGCCGGTCTTCCCGCGCCATGTCGAGGCGGACGCCGCGGAGGGGGCGGGCGCCTGATGCTGGTCGATTCCCACTGCCATCTCGACTACCTGGAGAAGGACGGCGACCTGGAGGAGGTGGTGGCCCGCGCGCGCCGTGCCGGGGTGGCGCGGATGGTCACCATCTGCACCAAGCTCAGCGAGTTCGAGCGGGTCCGGGCCATCGCCGCGCGCTACCCCGACGTGACCTGCACCGTCGGGGTGCATCCGCACGAGGCCGGGCAGGAAGGCGTCGACAGCCCCGAGCCGTTGGTCGAGCGGGCCGAGGACTCGCTGGTGGTCGGCATCGGCGAGACCGGGTTGGACTACTACTACGAACACAGCCCGCGCGAGGCCCAGGCGCGGTCCTTCCGGGCGCACGTCAAGGCGGCGCGCCGCACCGGCCTGCCGCTGATCGTGCATGCCCGCGACGCCGACGACGACACCGTGGCGCTGCTGCGCGAGGAGCAGGCGGCCGGCGGCCCCTTTCCGGGCGTGATCCACTGCTTCACGGCCGGGCCGGGCCTGGCCGCGGCGGCGCTGGAGCTGGGCCTCTACATCTCGCTGGCCGGCGTCGTGACCTTCAAGAAGGCGCAGGCGCTGCGCGACACCGTGGCCTCGGTGCCGCTGGACCGGCTGCTGGTCGAGACCGACTCGCCCTACCTGGCGCCGGCGCCCAACCGCGGCAAGCGCAACGAGCCGGCCTTCGTCGTCCACACCGCGGCGAAGCTCGCGGAGATTCTCGATGTGCCCGCCGCGGAGCTGAACGCGGCCACCAGCGACAACTTCTTCCGCCTCTTCGGCAAGGTGGAGCGGCCGGCGGCGGCATGAGACTCACGATGCTGGGCAGCGGCGGCTCCGGCGGGGTTCCGCTGGCGAACGGAACGCCGGGCGGACACTTCGGCGAGGGGGTCGACCCCGACGAGCCGAAGAATCGGCGCCGGCGCGTCTCCGTGCTGGTGGAGACCCGGGGCAAGACCATCCTGATCGACTGCGCGCCGGATCTGCGCGCGCAGCTTCTCGACCACCGGGTGGCGCGGATCGACGCCGTGCTCTTCACCCACGCGCATGCCGACCACTGCCACGGCATCGACGAGCTGCGCGCGTTCTCCTACAGCCAGCGGGGGCCGATTCCGGCCTACATGAGCCCGCGCACCCGTGCGGAGCTGACGGTCAAGTTCGACTATGCCTTCTCCTCCAGTCACCCGCAGGCCAAGCTCTATCCCGCGATCATGACCGATCACGCGGTCGAGGGCGCCTTCGAGGCGGCGGGCGTGCCCGTGACGATCTTCGACCAGGACCACGGCAACGTCGTCTCCAGCGGGTTTCGCATCGGGCCCTTCGGCTACTCGACCGACTGCGTGACGCTGGACGAGGCGGCCTTCGCCGCGCTGGACGGGATCGAGGCCTGGATCGTCGACTGCCTGCGCTTCGACCCGCACCCGACCCACGCCCACTTCGCCCGCACCCTGGAGTGGATCGCGCGGGTTCGCCCGCAGCGGGCGGTGCTGACCCATCTCAACCACACCATGGACTATGCCACCGTGGCGGCGCGCTGTCCGAGCGGCGTCGAGCCCGGCTACGACGGCCTGGTGATCGATCTGCCGGAGGCACCGTGATCCTCGATCTGCACAAGCTGGTCCCGCCCAGGCGCCGCAACTGGTGGCTGATGGTTCCCAAGGGCTGGGCCCACGCCCATGCCCAGGGGCGCACGCCGCGCTTCGACGTGCCCGTCGAGGTGCTGCGCGAGGCCCTGGTCGCGGTGGCCGCCCAGGAGCCGCGCTGCCACCTGCTGAACCTGGAGAAGGAGGCGCGCCAGGCGGAGTTCGAGCAGCGCAGCCGCCTGTTCGGCTTTCCCGACCGGATCGTCGTCGAGTTCGTCGAACTGGGCCGTGGCGCCTCGACCCTGGCGATCTACTCACGCGCCCTGAGGGGCTACTGGGACCTGGGGGTCAACCGCAAGCGGGTGGAGCGCTGGCTTGACGCCTTGCCGGAGCAGATCTCGCGCCTGCGCAACGCCGCCCCGCGCGACGAAGAGCTGTAGCGGGGCGTCGCAGCCGGCGCCGGCAGACGCGCCGCCTTCGTCGCCAGCGGCGCTCAATCCTCCGGTTCGGGCGACGCGCCCTCGGCGAGCGGCCGCAGGTCCGTCCAGGCGATCCGGTAGGTCTCGGCCGGGTGTCCCATGAGCTGCTCCTGCGCCCGGGCGACGATGCGCCCGCCGTGCCGCTGGTAGAAGCGCACGGCCGCGGCATTGTCGACGAAGACCCGCAGATGCGCGCCGCGGTAGCCCAGCCCGGGCAGCTCCGCGGCCGCCCGGCGCAGCAGCCGCGCCCCCAGGCCGCCGCCGCGCGTTTCGGGGCGGACGTGCAGGTTGTCGATGTAGGCGCTGTCCGGCTGCCGCGGGTCCGCACAGGCGTAGAGGAAGCCCAGAAGCTCGCCATCCCGGGCCTCGGCGAGCAGCAGCAGGCTGCGCGGGGCCGGGGTCTCGACCAGCTTGTGACGCCACTTGGCCGCCAGGTCGGCCGCCAGCGGGCCGTCGAGGTAGGCCGCGGGCAGCAGGCCGCGGTAGCTGTCGCGCCAGGAGGCGAGGTGTAGCGCCGTGATGGCCGCGAGGTCCGCTGCCGTGCCGGGACGCAGCCGCGGCTCCAGGGGGCGCGTCATCGGCGTGCCGCCTCCTCCAGCCAGAAAGTCTCCGGCCGGTAGACGCCGAACTGGGCGCCCGGGTCCCAGTTGTAGATCGCCTCGCGCGGCACGTTGTGCAGGCCGTTGCGCACCACGATCGGCTGGGGGATCTTGGCGACCAGGCCCAGGGTGAAGACCTGGTCGGCGTTGATCTCCAGAATGCGCTCCCAGGCCGCGCGGCGGCCCGCCTTGCTGGTGGCGCTGCGCCACGCCTCGTAGAGCCGCATGAGCTCCCGGGCCACGGCCAGGTCCGGCGCCGCGCCCGACTGGCCCTTGGTCTCGTGGTACTGGCCCCACTTCGGCCAGTGGTAGCTGTGCTGGCGCACCGGGACGAACTCGCTCGGCGGCAGGTCGGCGCTGGGGATGCCGTTCTCGAAGCCGTACCACATGGTCATCAGGGTATCGCCGGCGAAGATGCGGTTGCGCAGCACCTCGCGCTGCAGCGGCTTGATGTAGAGCTTGACGCCGATCTCGCGCCAGCCGTCCCGAATCAGCTCCAGGACGTCGGTCTCCTCCAGGTTCTCACCCGCCGTCTCGACCACCAGCTCCATCGGCCGCCCGTCGGGCAGCAGGCGAAGGCCGTCGTCGTTGCGTTTGTCGAGGCCCAATTCCTGCAGCAGGGCGTCGGCCCGCGCCGGGTCGTGCTCGGCCCAGGCCTGGCGATAGGCCTTCTCGTAGAGCGGCGAGGCCGGCAGCACCGACTGATTCCCGGTCAGGCCGAGGCCGAAGTAGACGACCTGGTTGATCATCTCGCGGTCGATGGCGAGCGAGAGGGCGCGGCGAAAGCGCGGGGCACGGAACAGCTTGCGCCACACCGGGTCGTTGGCGTTGAGGTTGGGGTAGAGCGCCAGCTCGGAGGGGCGCACCGTGTCCCAGAGCCGCACGGCGTAGTCGCCGCGCTCCTCGCCCTCCTTGAGGAAGGTGTAGTCGGAAAAGCTGAGCCCGCGCGACTGCAGGTCGCTGTCGCCGGCGCCGGTCTTGACCGGCAGCAGCGAGCCGCCGACCACCTCCAGCACGAAGCGGTCGAGGTAAGGTAGCTGCAGGCCCTCGGGGTCGACGCGGTGGAAGTAGGGGTTGCGCTCGGCGACGTAGCGCTGGCTCGGCGGCTCGGTCACCAGCCGCCAGGGCTGCAGCACCGGCAGCGCCGGGTTGTCGAAGTCGTAGAGGCTGTCCTTGCGGTTGTGGAGCTGCGCCCAGTTGCGCAGGCCCTGCGCCTCCGCCTTGGCCTGCAGCGCCTCCGGATCGCTGTAGGCCGGATGGAACTGCTTGAGGTAGTGCGCCGGTGCGTAGATGAACAACGGCCGCGCCCCGGCCAGGGCCGGCAGGAAGAAGGGATTGGGCGCCGGCCAAGTGTAGCGCACCCGGGTCTCGTCGAGCACCTCGAAGACCGGCGGCGCGCCGTCGACCAGCAGGGTGGCCGGCGGCCCGGCCGGGTAGCGCTCGGCATTGTTGGCCATCTCCTCCCACCAGTAGCGGAAGTCCTCGGCCGTGAAGGGGGCGCCGTCCGACCACCGGTGGCCCGGGCGCAGGTGCAGGGTGAAGCGGCGCCCGGCCTCGACCTCCACCTTCTCCAGCAGGTCCGGCACCAGCTCGAAGTCCTGATTGAAGCCGACCAGGCGGGCATAGCCGTAGACGGTGAACAGGCGCACGTCCTTGTTGCGGCCGACCAGCATCCGCAGCTCGCCGCCGGGCTGGCCGAGCCTGCGCGCGGAAAAGTCGACCACCAGCGGCGTCTCGGGCAGGCGCTCGGCGACGGGCGGCAGGGCGTCCGCCGCGACGCGCTCGGCCAGCAGCGGCGGCTCGGAAAAGGTGTTCGGCAGCGGCGGATCGTTGCGCTCCAGCCGCTCCATTGCCGCGAGCGCCGGCAGCGGCAGCAGCACGAGCAGCGCGGCGAGCAGCGCGGCCGGCCGGCGGCTCGGCGCCGCCGCGCGGCGCAGGGGGGCGACTCGTCGGAGGAGGCGGGGTCGGGCCGGGCGGAGAGCCGAGAAGGGAAGGCGCAAGGTCATCTCAAGTCTCGCGTCGCACCGCTTCGAAGGGGGCGGTCAGGACCGTCGGGCGGCGGGCTTCAGACGTAGATAGGTCATGCCGGAGGGCGGATTATACCGAGTTATGCTGGTCAGGTCCGGCAGAGCGACCAGCTTGTCGATCCGGCCCGCGACGTCCAGTGTATGTTTTGTTTCAAAGCGATAGCGGTAGGTCTTGCCGCGCCGTCTCCAGACCAGCTCGTCGCCGTCCGCCAGCTCCGGGTCGAGCGCCATGGCCAGGGTCGGGATCGGCGGCCCGCCGGTGGCGTAGAGGTTCTCGGCCGGGAAGTTGTCGTCGAGCAGCAGGTGGCGGAAACCGCGCGCCTGGGCCTCGGCGATCCGCCGGCAGTGGTCGATATGGTCGTCGAACCAGGCCAGCGCGGCGGCCGGCGCGAAGTCCGGCAGGCGCGCCGTGGTCCAGTCGCCGTGATGGAAGCTGACGTCCCGGGCGCGATGGCGCAGCCGGCTGAGATCCACGTCGCAGGACAGGATGTCGGCCGTCGGTCGGGCCTGGCGCAGCAGCCAGGCGGAATGCCCCTGGAAACTGCCGCTCTCCAGCACGAAATCGGGGGCCAGGAAGCGCGCGATCAGATAGAGGCAGAGGGAGTCGTTGAACTGCATGCCGCCCTTGTTGCTGGCCACCGGGCGCGACGGATAGAGGTGCTGGAAGTCGGCCACAGCGGCGCCGACGGCGCCGGCCAGCGCGCTCTCGGGCTGGTCGAGGATGGCGGCCAGCGCCGGCGTCAGCGCCTGGGCGAGCCGCCGGCCCAGCTTGGTCTGCAGTTTGGGCGACACCAGGTCGGCCCGGTCTTCGCGCGCGGTCGCGGGGCGGTCGTCGGGTGCGCGCGGGTCCGGCGGCGCCGGGGTGATCTGGATTCGCGGATCGGCTGGCATGACGGCGGCGAGCCTAGCCGAAGGTTCGGCGCTGAAACAGGGGCTTTGCGGCCGGGCCGCTGGCGCGAGAGCGAATGGCGCTGGCGTGAAGCGATGACCCGAGGGCGCGGTGCAGCGGACGAAAGCCTATGAGTGAGCGAGACCCGCAAAGCGATGCAACGCGCGGCCGGGCTGCGGCCGAGCAGCACCAAGGCGCGGCCTCCGCCGGAGCGCCTGGACTCAGCGGGCGCAAGGCCGTGTCGGCCCAGCGCCGCCGGCGCGACCGCGTCATGCTGGTGATCGGCGCGGCCCTGGGCCTGGCAGTCTTCGCGCTGCTGGTGGCCCTCTAAGCTCCCCGGACCCAGCGGTTTCATTTTCCATAATAATCATTATGCGAGAAATGAGCCGGGGGGGAGCAGGCTGTGTCCCGGGGCTCCCGCCCCGAACCTCTCGCCCCGAGCCCCAGGCTCCCAGGCTCCGAGGCTCGCGGGCACCGAGGCTGCGAGGCTGCGAGTCGAGGTTGCGCCGGGCTGCCGCAGAGCGATGGCCGCAGAGCGATGGCCAGCGATGCCGCTTTGCCGAGGCGCCCTGCGCTTGCAACCGCCTTGGCGCGCTCCGGCGCGGGGCGCCGGCCCCTGGCGCGCCGCTGCACGGGCGCCCCGCCTGATCGTCCTGCCTGATCCGTCCTGCCCGATCGCCGGGCGGCGCTCTGGCCGGGCGGTCCGGCGCGCCGCGCTTCAGCGCAAAAAGAGCGGGCGGTCGCCTGGCGCGACCGCCCGCCCCGTGCATCCAAGGATCTCAGACGCTTAGTTCATCTTCTTCTCGGCCGCCTCGATCTCGGACTCGAGGCTGTCCAGCACCTCCTGCCCGCTCTCGCCGGTCATTTCGATGAACTTCTCGCGGGCCTGGACGGCGCGCTCCTCGAAGGCCGCGCGCTCCTCCGCGTTCAGGCGGATCATCTTCAGGTCCGGCTTGGCCTCCTTGATCTTCTCGAGGCGAGTCTCGTTGAACTCGGCCTGGACCTCGAAGATGTAGTCGACCAGTTCGTCGACGGTCTCGTCGATCATCTCCTGCCGGTCTTCGCTGAGGCCCTCATACCAGTCGTTGTTGGTGACGACCGTCGTGGTGAAGGTCTGCTGCCCGGCCCAGATCATGTAGTCCTGGACCTCGTAGAACTTCATCTCCTGGATCGCGAAGATCGGGTTGACCTGGCCGTCGAGCTGCTTGAGCTGCAGGCCGCCGTAGACCTCCGAATAGGGCATCGGCGTCGGGTTGGCGCCGAAGGCCTGGTAGGCCTCGGTCAGCATCGGCGAGACCATGGTCCGCATCTTGAAGTTGTCGAAATCCTCGGGGCTGCGGATCTCGCGGTTGGCCGTCCAGACCATCTCGCCCTCGGGGTACATGGTCAAAAGCCTGAGATTCTGGTCCTCGAAGTCGTCCTCGAGCGTCTCGTAGAGCGTGTCGCTCTCGGCCAGGACGGTCTTGTTCACCTGGTCGTTCTGGCTCAGCAGATAGGGGATCGAGAAGACCTGGATCTCCTCGATCAGCGTGCCGAGGTGGCCGGGCGAGGCGTTGGCGAACTGGATCGCGCCGTTGGCGACCAGCTCGGTCAGGTCGGCCGAGGTGCCGAGGGTGCCGTAGGGGTAGACCGTGACGGTGATGTCGCCGCCGGACTTCTCCTCGATACGCTTCGCGAACTCCTGGGCATAGGCGTCCTGGACGCTGCCCTTGATCTCCTCGATCGCGAACTTCCACTCCTCGGCCTGCGCAGACTGCGCCTGGGCGCCCAACGCCAGCGCAACCGCTGCACCGGCCGCGAACAGCAACTTGCGGGTCATGAAGAAAACCTCCGTGTCGGTGAAGTGCGTCAGGCTCGAGGGCCGAGCGGCCGTCTAGCGGACCGGCGCGACCCGTCGCCGCAGCGTTTTCTGTTTCGGCACGGACAACCCAAGCGCGCCATCCGCCAGCCGACGCATTGCGCAAACGGTATCGCAGCTCTCCGCGATTTGCAAATTGCCCCCTCGCCACACGATGTAATGCAGGCCGTGGCGGTCAGGATTGAGACCGCGTGGCAAAAATCAAACCCCGGCCGCGAGTCGCTGCACTGCGGAAAGCTGCCAGGGAAGACGGTTCGTGTTCCGCACCTGTTGACTGAAAAAGGCGGATTTGTTCGGGCTTGCAGGGCGAATTGAGGTGGATATTCTGCAAATTGCGCGAGTTGCTTTTTTTCCACAGGGCAATGTGCTTGTCTTTCCGAAGCTAAGGTTTCGCCCCAGAGGGGAAATGCATGAGCGATCAGTCCCCGCCTCCCCCACCCGAAACGTCGCGGGCCGGACGCCGCCCCAAGGGCGGCCCGGCGGGTGCGCTCAGTCTTCTCGACCGGGTGCTGGAGCGTTTCGAGGCCATCGTGCTCGCCTACGGGATCATCCTCATGGCGATCAACGTGATCGCCAACGTGATCGGGCGTCAGGTGCTCGGCCAATCGGTCTACTTCTCGGAGGAGCTGAACCAGTTCCTCATCGTGTTGGTGACCTTCGTCGGTCTCGGCTATGCGGCGCGGCGCGGCCGCCACATCCGCATGTCGGCGGTCTACGACAACCTGGGTGACCGGACCAAGAAGGCGCTGATGGTGGTGATCGCGGCGGTGACCGCGGCGATCATGTTCCTGCTCGCCTGGTACGCCTATCTCTACGTGGTCAACGTGGCCAGCGGCGGCCGCGTGACGGCGGCGCTGCGGGTTCCCCTCTACCTCACCTACATCTGGGTGCCGATCGGCTTCGCCATCACCGGCATCCAGTACAGCCTCACGGTGGTGCGCAACCTGACCACCGCGGAGGTCTGGATCTCCTACTCCGAGAAGGACGTCTACGACGAGGACGATCCGACGATTGGAGCCGGCACATGACCGAGACCATCATCGCCGTCATGATCGTCCTGCTGCTGCTGGGCTTTCCCATGATGATCCCGCTGATCTCGGCGGCGCTCGTGGGCTTCTTCTTCTTCTTCCCGATCAACCCGGAAATCATGATCCAGCAGATGATCGGCGGGGTGAAGCCGACCGCGCTGATCGCCGTGCCGATGTTCATCTTCGCCGCCGACATCGTCACCAAGGGACACGCCGCCGACCGGCTGCTCGACATGGTGATGCGCTTCGTCGGTCATCTGCGCGGCGGCCTGGCGATCACCGCGGCGGCGAGCTGCACCCTGTTCGGCGCGGTCTCCGGCTCGACCCAGGCGACGGTGGTGGCGATCGGCGGGCCGCTGCGCCCGAAGATGCTGCAGGCCGGCTACAAGGACAGCTTCGTGATGGCGCTGACCATCAACGCCAGCGACATCGCCCTGCTGATTCCGCCGTCGATCGGCATGATCATCTACGGCGTGGTCTCGGGCAGCTCGATCGGCGAGCTCTTCATCGCCGGCATCGGACCGGGGCTGCTGATCCTCCTCCTCTTCGCGGTCTACTGCTATATCGCCGCCTGGCGCCAGGGCATCCCGCTGGAGGTCAAGGCCGACTGGCCGGCGCGCTGGCTGGCGGTCAAACGCGCCCTCTTCCCGCTCGGTTTTCCGGCGATCATCATCGGCGGCATCTACGCCGGCGTCTTCAGCCCGACCGAGGCGGCCGCCGTCTCGGTGCTCTACGCCGTGCTGCTGGAGGTGGTGATCTTCCGCGCCGTGAAGGTCAGCGAGCTGCCGGAGATCGCGCTGTCGACCGGCGTGATCACCGCGGTGGTCTTCATCCTGGTCGCCGCCGGCGCCGCCTTCTCCTGGACCATCTCCTTCGCCCAGATTCCCAACGCCATTCTGGAAGGCATTGGTCTGGCGGAGATGAACGCCACCGGGGTTCTGATCACGCTGTCGATCGCCTTCTTCATCGGCTGCATGTTCGTCGACCCGATCGTGGTGATCCTGATCCTGGTGCCGATCTTCGCCCCGGTGGTCGAGGCGAGCGGCATCGACCCCATCCTGGTCGGCGTGATCGTCACCTTGCAGGCGGCGATCGGCTCGGCCACGCCGCCGTTCGGCTGCGACATCTTCACCGCCATCGCGATCTTCAAGCGCCCCTACCTGGAGGTGATCCGCGGCACGCCGCCCTTCATCGTGATCCTGATCGCGGTGGCCGCCGCGCTGATCGCCTTCCCCGACATCGCGCTGTTCCTGCGCGATCTGGCCTTCGGCAAGTAGGGAGGAGGTTCGGGATGTTCGAACGGATCCTGGTGGCCGTCGACGGCTCCGAGCATGCCCTCAAGGCGGTCGATCTGGCCGCCGACATGGCCCAGAAGTACGGTGCCAACCTGACGGTCCTGTCGGTCTACCGCCCGCTGCGCGTGCCCGACTCCACCCACTCCCTGGTGCGCGCCCGTGCCGTCGCGCCGCCGGCCGCCGAGCTCAAGGCCATGGCGCAGGAGGTGGTCGACGAGGCGCTGCAACGGGCCGCCACCCACGGCGTGCAGGGCGACGGGCTGGTGCGGCGCGGCCAGCCGGCGCGCACCATCGTCGAGGCCGCCGAGGAGGTGGACGCCGACGCCATCGTCATGGGCAGCCGCGGCCTCGGCGACGTCGGGGGGCTGCTGCTCGGCAGCGTCTCGCACAAGGTTTCCAGCCTGGCCCGCTGCACCTGCATCGTGATCAAGTAGCGGCTGGCGCGCGGGGGACGGTTGCGCCTCAGGCGTCCGGCCGCTCCGGTCCGCCGTCGTCGTCGTGCCGGGGCCGGCGGGCGGAGGCGTCCCTGGCGGCGGCCTTGGCGCCGCGCGGGCGCAGGATGTAGAGCAGCGAGGGCACCGGCCGGCCGCGGTCCCGGCGCAGGCTGCCCTCCTCCCAATGCGCGATCTCCAGGCTCGCCGCCGCCGCCCAGGCGGCCACGGTGACCGGGTGATGGGCGAAGCGCCGGCTTTCCTGCAGGTGCCACCCCGGTGCCGGCGCCTTCTCCAGCGTGAAGGCGAAGCGGCCGTCCGGCCGCAGCCGCCGCGCTGCGGCGGCGAAGAGCGCCGCGAGGTCGCCCAGGTAGATGAAGACATCGGCGGCGACGATCAGGTCGTAGGGCGCCCCTGCCCGTTCCCCTGCCCGTTCCCCTGCCCGTTCCCCTGCTCCTGCGTCCTCCCCCAGCAGGTGCGCCAGGTCGCCCTGGTGCAGCCGGTCGTAGAGCCCGCGCGCCCGCGCCTTGGCCAGCATGCGGGCGGAGAGGTCCACCCCCTCGAGCCAGCCGCTCAGGTCCTTCAGCGCGGCGCCGGCGAGGCCGGTGCCGCAGCCGAGGTCGAGCACGCGCCACTGCCCCAGGCGGGCGTCGTCGCCCCCCAGGTCGGCCAGTAGCGCGGCGCGCAGCCTTTGCGGCGCGACATAGCCGAGATGCTCGACCAGGGCGGCCTCGAAGCGCGGCGCATAGTCGTCGAAGAGCTGCGCGACATGGGCCGGCGGCAGCCGCTCGGGCGTCGCGGCGGCGCCCAGCAGGGCCAGGCGCGCGGCCGCGCCGAAACGGTCTTCGGGCGCCAGCTCCAGGCAGCGGCGAAAGGCCCGGGCCGCCGCCTTGCGCCGGCCGGCCGCGGCTTCCGCCTCGCCGAGCGCGTACCAGAGGCCGGGCGCTCGCGGCGCCAGGTCGAGTGCCGCCGCGAAGGCCGCGGCCGACTCGGCGGCCTGTCCGTCCTGCAGCAGCGCCCAGCCGAGGTCCATGCGCCGGTCGGCGCGCAAATCGCCAGTTGTCATCGGGGTGTCGTCGGACGTCCAGGTCGCGCGCGGCGGCTCGCTGACTGCGGCCGCGGCGGCGCCAATTCTGCATATGGGAAAGGCGACCGGGGCGTCAAGCCGGCTTGCGCGGGCCGCGGCGACGCGCGCTCGCCTTGCTCACGCGCCGCCATCCGTTAGACTGCGCGCGTCATGCCGGACAGCTCTCCCTCCGAGTCACCGCCCGACTCACCGTCCTGCGACGCGCGCGCGCCGATCGAGCGCCTGCGCGCCGTCATGGCGCGCCTGCGCGACCGCGACCGGGGCTGCCCCTGGGATCTGGCGCAGAGCTACGCGAGCATCGCGCCCTACACCATCGAGGAGGCCTACGAGGTCGCGGACGCCATCGAGCGCGGCGATCTCGCCGAGCTGAAGGACGAGCTGGGCGATCTGCTGCTGCAGGTGGTGTTCCACGCCCAGATGGCGGCCGAGGACGGCGCCTTCGACTTCGACGCCGTGGCCGAGGGCATCACCGAGAAGATGATCCGCCGTCACCCGCATGTCTTCGGCGCGGTGGACGCCGAGCATCCCGAGGCGGTGGCGACCAACTGGGAGGCGATCAAGGCCGCCGAGCGCGCGGCCAAGGCGGCCGCGGCCCCCGGCGAAGGCCCGGTCTCGGCGCTCGACGGGGTGGCTCGCGGCCTGCCCGCGCTGCTGCGCGCCGGCAAGCTGCAAAGCCGCGCCGCGCGGGTCGGCTTCGACTGGGGGGCGCTGGCCCCGGTGCTCGCCAAGATCGACGAAGAGCTGGCCGAGCTGCGGGCCGAGGTCACCGCGCCGCAGCCGGCGCCGCAGCGGGTGCAGGACGAGTTGGGCGACCTGCTCTTCACCGTGGTCAACTTGGCACGCCACCTGAAGATCGACCCCGAAGCCGCTCTCCGACATACAAACAGCAAATTCGAGCGTCGCTTCCGCGCGCTTGAGGCGGAGCTCACCGCCGGCGGCGCGGACCTGGCCGAGGCCGGGCTGGAGGCGATGGAAGCCGCCTGGCAACGGGCCAAGGCGGCCGAGACAGACAGGCGAGAAGAGGACGAGCCGCGATGATCAAGACCGTTGACCCCAAGACCTTCACCGTCTTCGTCACCGGCGCCACCGCCGGGTTCGGTGCCGCCTGTGCGCGGCGCTTCGCCGGCGCCGGCGCCCGCGTGGTGCTGACCGGGCGCCGCGCAGACCGCCTGGAGGCGCTGGCGCAGGAGCTCGGCGACCTGGCGCATCCGGTGGTGCTCGACGTGCAGGACCAGGCCGCGGTGGAATCCTGCATCGAACAGCTTCCGCCCGAATTCGCCCGGATCAACCTGCTGATCAACAACGCCGGGCTGGCCCTGGGCCTGGAGCCGGCGCAGGAGGCCAACCTCTCCGACTGGGAGACCATGGTCGACACCAACATCAAGGGGCTGCTCTACTGCACCCGCGCGATCCTGCCGGGCATGGTCGACCGCGACGAGGGGCACATCATCAACCTCTCTTCGGTCGCCGGCAGCTACCCCTACCCCGGCGGCAACGTCTACGGCGCGACCAAGGCCTTCGTGAAGCAGTTCTCCCTCAACCTGCGGGCCGACCTGTCGGGCAAGAACGTGCGCGTCACCTCGATCGAGCCGGGACTGGCCGAGACCGAATTCTCGGAGGTGCGCTTCAAGGGCGACACCGGCAAGGCGCAGACCGTCTACGAGGGGATGCAGCCGATGACCAGCGAGGACATCGCCGAGTGCATCTACTTCGCCGCCACCCTGCCGCGTCACGTCAACATCAACCGCATGGAGATGATGCCGGTGATGCAGGCCTTCGCCCCCTTCACCGTGCACCGTACCAGCGTGTGAGGCTGAGCGGGGCAAACCCGAGCCCGTGTGAAGATCTCTCGATAAGCGGTTGATCTGGCGCGATTTCGAGGCGTCGCGTCAGGCGCCGCCCTTGAGCATCTGCAGCGGGTCGATGGCGTTGGTGCCCTTGCGAATCTCGAAATGGAGCTGCGGCTGGTCGACGGCGCCGCTGGAGCCGACGCGGGCGATCGGCTGACCGCGGCGCACCGTCTCGCCCAGGCGCACGGCGACGCTGTCGGCGTGGGCGTAGGCCGTGACCCAGCCGTCGGCATGCTTGACCAGCACCAGGTTGCCGAAGCCCTTCAGCTCCGAGCCGACGTAGGCGACCACGCCGTTCTCGGCGGCCAGGATCGGCGCGCCGCGCGGCGCCGCGATGTTGATGCCGTCGTTGTGCCGGCCGCTGTCCTGCGGGCCGTAGCGGGCCAGCAGGCTGCCCCGGATCGGCCAGGCGAAGCGGCCCCCGGCCCGCGCCGGCGGCTGCGGAATGGCCGCGGTCTGATGCCGCGCCGGCGGCGTCGCGGCCGGTGCCGGCTCCCTGCTTGCGGTCGGCTCGCGCGCCACCTGGGTTTGCGGGCGGCGCGGCGGCAGCGGCGGCTGCCCGGCGGTCCGGGGCTCCGCCTGCGCCTCGGCTGGCGCTTGTCTGGCCGGCGTTTGTCTGGCCGGCGTCTGTGCTGGCGTCTGCGGCCTTTGCGTCTCGCGTGCCTGCGGTGCCGGTGCCGGCGCCGCAGCCGGCGGTGCGGCTGCCACCTGTCGCGTGCCGGCATCCGGCAGCACCAGGCGCTGGCCGACGCGGATCTCGTAGGGCGCGCCGACGCCGTTGAGCCGGGTCAGCTCGCTCATGTCGACGCCGTGCAGCCGAGAGATGCCGTAGACCGTCTCGCCGGCCTTGACCACGTGGACCCGGGCGCGGGGGATGATCAGGTCGCGGCCCACCGTCAGGGGATAGGGCGGCTCCAGGCGGTTGACGTCGATCACCGCGCGCAGCGGCAGGCCCGCGCGCTGGGCGATGGAATAGACCGTGTCGCCCGGCCGGATGCGGTAGAGCCCGGCGGTGATCGGCCCCGCCCCCGCATCGCGTGATACCCCCGCATCGCGTGATACCCCCGCCGCGCGCGTGTCGCCTGCCTGGGGCACCCGCCTGTCCGCCTGGGCAGCGGGCGCCTGGGGGACGGCCGATTGGGCGACGAAGTCGGGCGGCGGCGGCGGCCGGCGCGGCGGCAACCGCGGCGGGTCGAGCGGCGTGGTGGCGGGCTGCGGCAGGCCGGCTTGCGGCAGGCAGCCGCCCAGGCCGAGCGGCAGCCCGGCGGCCAGCGCCAAGGCGAGCAGCAGCGGCCGGGCCGCTGGGCTTCGGCCCGCACTCCGGCCCGGATTCCGGCCCAGATTCCGGCCCAGATTCCGGCCCGGCCTCATGCGCTGCGGCCGCCGGCGGCGGCCGGCGGATCGGCGACCAGTGGCACGAAACGCACCATGCCCAGGCGGGTCTCGCGCACCCCGTCTTCGGTCTTCTCCAGACGCATCAGCTCCTGCGCGCGGCCGATGCCGCCGACCGGCAGCAGCATGACGCCGCCGGGGCGGAGCTGCTCGAGCAGCGGCTCCGGCGGCAGGCTGGCGGCGCAGGTCACGATGATCCGCGGAAAGCTGCGCGGTTCCGGCCAGCCGCGGCTGCCGTCGCCCAGGCGGCTGGTGATGTTGTGCAGCCGCAGCTCGGAAAAGCGCGCCTCGGCCTCGTCCAGCAGCGCCTTGTGCCGCTCGATGGTGTAGACCCGGCGCGCCAGCCGCGCCAGCACCGCCGCCTGGTAGCCCGAGCCGGTGCCGATCTCCAGCACGGTCATCGAGCGGTCGACCGCCAGATGGGCGGTCATCTGCGCCACCACCTCGGGCTGCGACAGGGTCTGCCCCTGGCCGATCGGCAGCGCCAGGTTCTCGTAGGCCTGGTCGCGGAAGGCATGCGGCACGAAGAGCTCGCGCGGCACCCGCTCCAGCGCGGCCAAGACCTCGGTCTCGGCGATGCCCGCGCGCCGGAGCTGCATCAGCAGCCGGATCTTGCGGGCCTCCAGCGTCACAGGAAGCGGTCCTTCAGCGCCTGCAGCGCGCTGTGATGGGTGAGATCGAGGTGCAGCGGCGTGACGGCGATCGCCCCCTCCTCCACCGCGGCCAGGTCGCTCTCCCGGTCGCTCGTCGTGCCGGCCGCCCAGTCGCCGATCCACAGGTAAGGGCGGCCGCCCGGGTCGTGGCCCTCGACCAGACCGACCGAGGCGTCGCGCCGGCCGCAGTGGGTGACTCGCACCTCGTTGATCTCCGCCGGCGCGCGCGGGGGAAAGTTGACGTTGATGAGTTGGTCGCGCTGCCAGGCGAAGCCGAACAGCCGCTCCACCAGCCGCGGAATCCAGGCTTCCGCCGGGGCGAAGTCCACCGGCTGGCCGCTGATCCCGACCTGGCTGAAGGCGATCGCCCGCACGCCCAGGAAGGCCGCCTCCATGGCGGCGGCCACCGTGCCGGAGTAGCCGACGTCCTCGGCCAGGTTGGCGCCGTGGTTGACGCCGGACAGCACGATGTCGGGCCGCTTGTCGGCCAGCAGCTTGTTCAGCGCCACCAGCACGCAGTCGGTCGGCGTGCCGTCGACCGCCAGGCGCCGCTCGCCGAAGCGACGCACCCGCAAGGGCCGGCGCGTGGTCAGGGCATGGCTCATCGCCGACTGCTCGACCTCCGGCGCGACCACCCAGACGTCGTCGCTCAGGCTGCGCGCCGCCGCCTCCAGCACCTTCAGGCCGGGGGCGTGGATGCCGTCGTCGTTGGTCACCAGGATGCGGGCCTGCGTCAGCTCGGTCATGGCGCGGCGATGCGCTCCTGGCCGCCCAGGTAGGGGCGAAGCACCTCGGGGACGGCGATCGCCCCGTCGGCCTGCTGATAGGTCTCCAGCACCGCGATCAGCGCCCGGCCGACGGCGACGCCGGAGCCGTTCAGGCTGTGCGGGAAGCGCGTGCCCTTCTCGCCCTCGGGGCGGAAGCGCGCCTTCATGCGCCGGGCCTGGAAGTCCCAGGTGTTGGAGCAGCTCGAGATCTCCCGGTAGGCCCCCTGCCCCGGCAGCCAGACCTCCAGGTCGTAGGTCTTGCGCGCGCCGAAGCCGGTGTCGCCGCTGGCCAGCACCACCACCCGGTAGTGCAGGCCGAGGCGCTTGAGCACCTCCTCGGCGCAGGCGGTCATGCGCTCGTGCTCCTCCTCCGAGCGCTCGGGATGGGCGATCGAGACCAGTTCCACCTTCTCGAACTGGTGCTGGCGCAGCATGCCGCGGGTGTCGCGCCCGGCCGCCCCGGCCTCGGAGCGGAAGCAGGGCGTGTGCGCGGTGAAGCGCAGCGGCAGATCGGCCTCGGCGAGGATCTCCTCGGCCACCAGGTTGGTCAGCGGGACCTCGGCCGTGGGGATCAGCCAGAAGCCCTCCTCGGTGCGGAACTGATCCTCGCCGAACTTCGGAAGCTGGCCGGTGCCGAAGAGCATCTGGTCGCGCACCAGCAGCGGCGGCTGCACCTCCAGATAGCCGTGCTCGCGGGTGTGCAGGTCCAGCATGAACTGGGCCAGTGCCCGGTGCAGCCGCGCGATCTGGCCCTTGATCACCACGAAGCGCGAGCCCGCCAGCTTCGCCGCCGTCTCGAAGTCCAGGCCGCCGAGCGCCTCGCCCAGGTCGAAATGCTCCTTCGGCGCGAAGTCGACGGCCGGCGCGGTGCCGTGGCTGCGCAGCACCTCGTTGGCGCTCTCGTCCGGGCCGTCGGGCACCTCGGGCGCCAGGACGTTGGGCAGGCCGGCCAGCAGCGCCTCCAGCTCCTCGCCCAGGTGGCGCTCCTGCTCCTCGGCGGCGCCGAGCCGCTCCTTGAGCTGCGCCACCTCGCTCATCAGCGCCTCGGCGTCCTCGCCGGCACGCTTTTTCTGCCCGATCTCCTTGGAGGCCTCGTTGCGCCGGGCCTGCATCTCCTGCACGGCGGTTTGCAGCCGGCGACGCTCGCCGTCGAGTTCGAGGATCCGGGGCGAGACCGGCTTCAGGCCGCGGCGCTGCATCGCCGCGTCGAAGTCCTCGGGGGCTTCGCGGATCCAGCGGAGGTCGTGCATGAAACGGAAATCCGGTGTCTGACAGGGGCCCAGTCCGCGCGCGGCGCGCGCGACGCTTCCGCCCGGCTTATAGGCCGAGGCATCGCGTCGCGTCCAGGGGCGCCGGCCGGCGCTCCGGCCGCGCGGTGCCGACGGGGCCGGAGCGCGGCCCTACTCCTCCAGCTCGCGCTCCAGCGCCTCTTCGCGCTCGCGGCGCCGCTTCTCGACCAGCTTGGCCATGAGGATCGACAGTTCGTAGAGCAGGATGATCGGGACCGCGAGGCTGATCTGCGAGATGGGGTCGGGCGGCGTCAGCACGGCGGCCACGACGAAGGTGGCGACGATGGCGTACTTGCGCTTCTTCGCCATGCCCTCGGAGGAGGCGATGCCGACCCGCGCCAGCAGTGTCATGATCACCGGAAGCTGGAAGCAGAGCCCGAAGGCGAAGATCAGCTTCATGGTCAGCGAGAGGTACTCGTTGACCTTGGGCTCGAGCTGGATCGCCAGGCTTTCCGGACCGCCGGGCGCCTCGAAGTTGATGAAGAAGTCCCAGGCCAGCGGCAGGATCGCGAAGTAGACCAGCGCGCCGCCGATGAAGAACAGGATCGGCGAGGCCACCAGGAACGGCAGAAAGGCCGACTTCTCGTGCTTGTAGAGGCCCGGCGCCACGAACATGTAGATCTGCGAGAGGAACACCGGGCAGGTCACGAAGGCGGCGGCGAAGAAGGCCACCTTGATGTAGGTGAAGAAGACCTCGGTCAGGTTGGTGAAGATCATCCGCCGCGCCTGGCCCTGCTCCAGCCCCACCTCCAGCAGGATGTCGGCGAGCGGCCGCACCAGGATGCGGTAGATGTCGTCGGCCAGGAACCAGGCGCCGACGAAAGCCAGGACCAGCGCCCCGACGGAGTAGAGCAGACGGGTGCGCAGCTCGATCAGATGATCGAGCAGCGGCATCTTCTGCAGATCCTGGTCTGTCGTGTCCGTCATCTCGGCCCGTCGCGTTCTCTCTGTTCAGGCCGCCCGGTCTCGTGGCCGCCCGGTCTCGTGGCCGCCCGGTCTCGTGGCCGCCCGGTGTCGTGGCCGCCCTGTCCCGCGGCCGCCCCGTCCAGCAGCGGCGGCGCCGGCGGTTCAGCCGGCCGAGCCGCCGGCCTTGTTGGCGGCCTTGGCGTCGTCCTCGGCGCCGACGCTCTGTGCCTCGCCGGCCGTCCCCTTCGTGGCCCCCTCCGCTTCGCGGGGCGGGCGCACCGAGTTGCCCGGCGCCGGGCTGGCCGGGTGCTTGACCACCCGGGCCTTGGCTTCTTCCGGCGCCTCCTGCCCGGCGGCCGAACCGGCCGGTTCTTGCGCTTCCGGCGCTTCCGCTTTCTGCGTCGTCGCGGTCTCCGGCTCGCTTGCGGTCTTGGCCGGCGCCGCGCGGGCCGCCCGGTCGCTCTCCCGCGCCGTCTCCTCCAGGGCCTTGGCCTCGTCGCTCAGCTCGCCGCCCGGATCCACCGTCTCCTTGATCGTCTTGGAGAGGTTGCTGCGCTTGGTCGCCTCCAGCGCCTTGCGGGCGTCGTCCAG
The DNA here is from genome assembly GCA_965233705.1 of Algihabitans sp. Lineage (GTDB taxonomy): Bacteria > Pseudomonadota > Alphaproteobacteria > Kiloniellales > DSM-21159 > Algihabitans. The sequence continues at coordinate 931,158 of CBDDTF010000003.1, forward strand.
CTCGGCCTCGCGGACCATCTCGTCGATGCCCGACTGGAACTCGCGCGCCAAGGAGCGGGCCTTGCGCACCCACTGGCCGACGGTGCGCAGCGTCCCCGGAAGATCCTTCGGACCGATGATGATGAGCGCCAGAACGGCGATCATCAGCATCTCGGTCCAGCCGATGTCGAACATGGCCTAGCCTGGCACTGACAGGAGAAACGGAAGCGCCGGCGCCCCCTCGGGGACGCCCGGCACGGAACGGCTCAGCCCCGCCTGCGGGTCAGCCGTTGGCGACCTTCTTGTCATCCTTGGACTCGCTCTCGGCGGAGCTGGCGGCGGTGGTCGCCGTGGCGGCCTCCTTGTCCTGCTCCAGCTTGCCCGCGGACGCTTCCTCGGACGCCTCCTTCTCGGAGGAGCCCTCCTCCTTCAGGCCACGCTTGAACTGGTTGATGCCGGAGCCGACGTCTTTCATCAGCCGCGGAATCTTCCCGGCACCGAAAAGCAGAACGACGATCAGCACGATGATCGCAATCTGCCAGAAGCTGATACCCATACAGGTCTCCTTTAGGACGTCCCGTCAGCCCGGACTGACGCCGGACTATCGCAAAAAGCCCTCACAGCCGCAACGCCGCCTGCGCCGCCGCAGCGGCCAGCCGGGCCACGCGCCCGAGATGCGTTGTCTTTCATGTAACCTCGGAAAGCGGAAAAACGAAGACCAAAGCGGGATCGAGATCCAGGCTGAAGGCGTCTTCGTTCGCAGGTAGAAAGCGACCCGGAACGCGCGCGTGGAGATGGAGGGGCGTGCCCTCCGCCGTCTCGACCGACAGGTGGACCAGGGAGGTGCGGCCCAGCAGGCGGGCGGCGATCACCCGCGCCGCGGCGTGCCCATGCCCCGCCGTCTCGCCTGGCGGCAACAGGCGGATCGCCTCGGGGCGCACGAGCACCTCGATCGGGGTGCCGTCGGCGAGCGTGTCGGCCGGCAGGAATCCCAGTGGCGTGACCACCTGGCCGCCCGCGACCCGGCCCGGCAAGCGATTGACCTCGCTGAAGAATTCCGCGGCGAAGGCGGAGGCCGGGTGGAAGTAGAGGCGGTCGGGCGGGCCGACCTGGACAAGGCGCCCGCGGTTCATCAACGCGATCCGGTCGGCCATGAACATAGCCTCCTCGGGATCGTGGGTGACCATCAGGGTCGCGGTCCCGGCCTCCTTGAGCACGTGCAGCGTCTCGTCGCGCACCTCGTGGCGCAGCCGCTGGTCGAGGCCGGAAAAGGGCTCGTCGAGCAGCATCACGCGCGGCTGCGGCGCCAGGGCGCGGGCCAGGGCGACGCGCTGCTGCTGGCCGCCGGAGAGTTCGTGCGGGAAGGCGGTCTCGAAGCCGGCGAGCCCGACCTGGCCGAGCGCGCGCGCGACCGACGCCTGGCGTTCGCGCGGGCCGAGGCGCCGCAGCCCGAAGGCGACGTTGTCGCCGACGCTGAGGTGCGGAAAGAGCGCGTAGTCCTGAAACACCAGGCCGACGGAGCGACTTTCCGGCGGCACCGCCCGCCCCGGCTCGGCCACGACCTGCCCGTCCATGGCGATGCGCCCGCTCTGCAGCTCCTCCAGTCCGGCGGCGAGCCGCAGCGCCGTGGTCTTGCCGCAGCCGGAGGGACCGAGCAGACAGACCACCTCGCCCGGCGCCAGGGAGAGGGACAGGCGGTCGACCGCCAGCAGCTCGCCATAGCGGTGGGACACCTCGTCCAGCGCCAGGGCCGTGCCGGTACCCGCCTGCGCCCCGGACCCGCGCGTCGCGCTCGCCTCAGCCTTCGCGGCCGTCACGCTCATCCTCCGCCGCCTCTCCTTGCTGGTTCCCGGTTTCGGCCCCGGTTTTGGCCCCGGTTTCGGCACCAGTCTCGGCCTCGTCGCCGGCCGTGTCCTCGATTGGCGCGTCGCCGTAGGTGGCGGCCAGTGCCTCGTCGCTCGCCAGCTCCTCCGCCAGCTCCGCCTCTGCGTCCTCGGCCCCCTCGTCGTCCTTGGTCTCCGCGTCCTCGCCCGGGGCGGGCCCCGCCGGCGGCAGCTCGCCGCGCGCGCCCAAAGCGGTGATCGCCGGGCGGGCGTCGAGCAGGCCGGCGGCCTTCAGCTCCTCCAGCCCCGGCAGGGCGTCGATCGACTCCAGCCCGAACTGGTCGAGGAAGGCCTCGGTGGTGCCCCAGGTCACCGGCTTGCCGGGCGTGCGCCGGCGGCCGCGCGGCTTGACCCAGCCGGCCTCCAGCAGCGTGTCGAGCGTGCCCTTCGACAGGGCGACGCCGCGGATCTCCTCGATCTCGGCGCGGGTGACCGGCTGATGGTAGGCGATCACCGCCAGGGTCTCGACGGCCGCGCGCGAGAGCTTGCGGCGCGTCTCGCTCTCCAGCCGCATGCGCGGCGCCAGGTCGGCGGCGGTGCGGAAGGCCCACTTGTTTCCCACCCGCATGAGGTTGACGCCGCGCGCCTCGTAGAGGCCGGCCAGCTCCTCCAGCATGGCGCCGACCTCGGCCTCCGCCGGAAAGTGGCGCGCCAGCTCCGCCTCGCTCAGCGGTTCGCTGGTGGCGAAGAGCAGTGCCTCGAGCAGGCGGATCTGCTGGAAGCGGTCCTCGCTCATGGCTCCGGCGTGCCGCCCTCGTCGGCCGGACTCTCCGTCTCCGCCGGCATGTCGCTTTCGCCGCTGCCCGGGCGCAGGTAGATGCGCCCGTAGGTGCCGTCCTGGCGGATCTCGACCTGGCCGTACTTGGCGAGCTGCAGGCTGGCGACGAAGGTGCTGGCGATCGCCGAGCGCCGCCGCAGCGGGTTGGTGCCGCCGCGCAGCTCCGGCGGCAGAAAGCTCTCCAGGGTGCGCCAGCCCGGCACGCCGTGGCCGAGCAGCCGCGCCAGCCGGTCCACCGCGTCCTCCACGGAGTAGAGGTCGAGCGCCAGGATGCGCAGGGACTGCTCGCCGCGGTCGCGCCGGGCGCGGCCGTAGGCGCTCAGCAGATCGAACAGGCTGAGATCCCAGACCACGGTGTTCACCCGCTGCAACGGCTCCGGCATGCCGCGCGCGAAGATCTCGCGGCCGAGCTGCGGCCGGGTCGTCAGCTTGCGCCCGGCCTCCTGCATGGCTTCCAGGCGCTGCAGCTTGAACTTCAGCGCCGCCGCCATCTCGGCGCCCGAGGGCTCGCCCTCGCCCTCCGGCTCGGGCAGCAGCAGGCGGGACTTCAGGTAGGCCAGCCAGGCCGCCATCACCAGGTAGTCGGCGGCCAGCTCCAGGCGCAGCCGTCGCGCCTGATTGACGAACTCCAGGTACTGCTCGGCCAGCGCCAGGATCGAGATCTTGGTGATGTCGACCTTCTGGTCGCGGGCGAGCTGCAGCAGCAGGTCGATCGGCCCCTCGAAGCCCTCCAGGTCGAGCACCAGCCGCTCGCCCGGCGGAAGCGGGTCGGGGACGTCCTCCTCGAAGAGGTCGCTCGGCCTGTCCTCGGCGCTCACGATGCTGCGGCTCTCCGGCTGCGGGGGGCCCCGAGGGCCCGTCTGTCAGGCTTAGACCAAGCCCGCCGGCTTGCCAACCGCATGGACGCGCCTCACCCGGCCAGCACGGTCGAGAGCAGCCCCTCCAGCGCCTCGGCCGCCTCGAGGGGATCGACCAGGCTGGGGGCTTGGCGCTGGGCCTCGGCGGCGGCCAGGCGCCGGCGGGCCTCGGCGGTCAGCGGAGGGGCCGCAGAGGCGACCTGGAGCATCTCGTCGCGCCTGCCGTTGCAGTGCAGCGCCAGGTCGCAGCCGGCGGCGAGGGCCGCCGCGGTGCGGCTGGCGAGGCCACCGCTGAGCGCCTGCATCGAGAGGTCGTCGCTGACCAGCACCCCGTCGAAGCCGATCTCGCCGCGGATCACCTCGGCGATCACGCGCGCGGAGACGGTGGCCGGCGCGTCCGGGTCCAGCGCCGTGTAGACCACATGCGCGGTCATTGCCCAGGGCGCGTCGGCCAGGGCCCGGAAGGGCGCGAAGTCGCTGCCGCTCAGCTCGGCATGGGGCGTGTCCACCTTCGGCAGCTCCAGGTGGCTGTCGGCGCGCGCGCGCCCGTGGCCGGGGATGTGCTTGACCACCGGCACCACGCCGCCGCCGAGCAGGCCCTCGCAGGACGCCCGGCCGAGGCGCGCCACCCGGCCCGGGTCGCCGGCGAAGGCGCGGTCCCCGATGACGCCGTGTGCGCCCTTGATAAAGAGGTCGAGCACCGGCGCGCAATCCACTGTAATGCCTAGAGACAGCAGCTCCTGCGCCAGCAGGCTCGCGTTCAGTCGGGTAGCCTCCAGCGCGGCCTCGGGATCGCGCTCGGCCAGGCGGCCGAAGACCCGCGCGGCCGGCGCCTGACGCCAGTGCGGCGGCTTCAGCCGCTGCACGCGCCCGCCCTCCTGGTCGATCAGCACCGGGGCGTCGGCCCGGTCGACCAGGGTGCGGAAGTCCTCGGTCAGGGCGCGGACCTGGTCGGGGCTCTCCACGTTGCGCGCGAAGAGGATCAGGCCGAGCGGGTTCTGCTCGGCGAAGAAGCCGCGCTCCCAGTCGTCGAAAACCGGGCCGGCGCAGCCGTAGACCGCGGCGGAGACCGGTCGCGCGGCGCTCGGCGCGGACAGGGATGAGGTTTCGGACATCGGCTCAGTGCTGCTTGGGCAGGCAGTCGGTCCCCTGGGCCTGCAACAGGCCGCAGAGATCCTCCGCCGTCGCCCGATTGGGCAGCGGCCCGGCCTGCAGGCGATAGAAGGTGCCCTTGCCGGTCACCTCGACGGTCTGCACCGCCAGGCTGAGGCCGCCGAGCAGGTCGGCGTGCTTGTTCTGCAGGCGCCCCCACTCGGCCTCGACGGCGGCGCGGTCGCGCAGCGCCGCCATCTGCAGCACCCAGTCGCCCGGCCGCACCGGGGTGGCCGCCGCCGGCGTGGACGGTTCGGGCGCGGAAGGCTGTGCGGCGGTCGTCTCGGGCGCCGGCTCCGGGGCGGCGTCCGGGGCCGGTTCGGCCTGCGGCGTCAGCGCCGCCGGACCGGCGGAGTCGCCGCTGTCCGCTGCCTCGGTCGCCGCCTGCGGCGCCTGGGCGGTCTCCGGTGCGGCCGGCGCGCCCTCCTGCGGCGCGACGACGGGGCTTTCGGTCACCTCGACGTCCGGCTGATCGGAAGTCGGCCGATCGGGTGCAGGCGCCGCTTGCCCGACCGGCGCTTCGGCCTGGCCGCCTTCAGGGCCGGCGGTCGGCGCGGCCGGCGGTTCCGTCGGCAGGTCGCCGGTGGCGGGCGCCGCTGCCGTCTCTGTCGCCGTCTCTGCCCCCGTCTCTGCCCCCGTCTCTGTCGCCGTCTCGGGCGCCGGCTCCGGCGGCTGCGGGCTTTCCGGCGGCGGCAGCAGCCGCTCGACCTCGCCGCCCTCCGCCGAGTCCGCCGGCGTCTGGCCGCCACCGCGCTCGTTGAGGAGCTGCGCGTCCTGATGCGGCACCTGCATGCCGCCGGGCTCCTCCGGGCGTTCCTTGACCTCAGCCAGGTCGCGCTCGGCGCGGACCACGGGCAGCTCCTCCGGCGGCACCTCGCCGGTGCCCCAGCTATAGGCGTACCAGACGATGGCGGCGAAGCCGGCCAGCGCCAGGAAGGCGATCAGCAGCGGCAGCAGGCGGGTGCGGCGGCGCGGCCCCTGGGGCCCCGGCTCCGCCTCGCCCCCGGCCATGTAGGGCGGATCCCCGGCCGGCGGCGCGACGGCCGGACCGTGCCGCACGCCGGGGGCCGGCGGCGGGGCGGCGGGATCGCCGCCTCCCGGTGCGCCGGCGGGCGCCGCACGGCGGCCTTCGCCGGGCCGGACCGGCATCGTGTAGGGATTCTCGTCGTCGCCCGCCATTCCTGCCGTCTCCTCAGCGCATCTCCGTGACGGGCTCGACGCCCATGACGGCCAGGCCCGAGGCGATGGTCAGCGCCAGCGCCTTGACCAGCGCCAGGCGCGCGGCGGTCACCTCGGGATCGTCCGCGAGCAGGAAGCGCAGGCTGGCGTCGTCCTTGCCCTTGGTCCAGAGGCCGTGGAAGCCGGCGGCCAGATCGTAGAGATAGAAGGCCACGCGGTGCGGCTCCGAGGCGACGGCCGCCTGCTCGACCACACGCGGCCAGTTGGCCATCTGCTTGATTAACGCCAGCTCGGCGGAGTCGGTCAAACGCTCCAGCGGCACCGCGGCCAGAGCCTCGGCGTCCTGCGGCAGCTCGGCGAACTCGGCGGCCGCGTGGCGCAGCACCGAATGGGCGCGGGCGTGGGCGTACTGGACGTAGAACACCGGGTTGTCGCGCGACTGCTCCAGCACCTTGTCCAGGTCGAAGTCGAGCTGCGCGTCGGCCTTGCGCGTCAGCATGATGAAGCGGACCACGTCCTTGCCGACCTCGTCGATCAGCTCGCGCAGGGTGACGAAGCTGCCGGAGCGTTTCGACATCTTCATCTCGACGCCGCCCTTGGACAGCTTGACGAGCTGGCAGAGCACCACCTCCAGCCGCGCCTGCTCCTCGGTCAGCGCCTTCACCGCGGCCTGCATGCGCTTGACGTAGCCGCCGTGGTCGGCGCCCCAGACGTCGATCTGCCGGGCGAAGCCGCGGCGATACTTGTCCAGGTGATAGGCCATGTCGTTGGCGAAGTAGGTCCAGGTCCCGTCGGACTTCTTCAGCGGCCGGTCGACGTCGTCGCCGAACGCCGTGGCCTTGAACAGGGTCTGGGGCCGCGGCTCCCAATCCTCCGGCGTCTTGCCCTTGGGCGGCTCCAGCACGCCGACGTAGAGCAGACCGCGCGCCTCCAGGGTGCGGAAGACCTCGTCGACCGCGCCGGACTCGACGAGGCTGCGCTCGGAGGAGAAGACCGCCTGGTCGACGCCGAGCGCGTGCAGGTCCGCCTTGATCACCTCCAGCAGGTGGTCGGTGGCGAAGCGGCGCACCTCGGGCAGCCAGTCTTCCTCCGGCCGGTTCAGCCAGGTGTCGCCGTCGCGCGCGGCCAGGGCGCGACCCACGTCGCGCAGGTAGGCGCCGGGATACATGCCCGGCGGGATCTCGCCGATTTCCTCGCCCAGGGCCTCGCGGTAGCGCAGATGCGCCGAGCGCGCCAGGGTGTCCACCTGGGTGCCGGCGTCGTTGATGTAGTACTCGCGAGTGACCGCGAAACCGGCCTTTTCCAGCAGGCCGGCCAGGGCATCGCCGACCACCGCGCCGCGGGCATGGCCGACGGTCAGCGGGCCGGTGGGATTGGCCGAGACGTACTCGACGTTGACCTTGCGCCCCTGCCCCAGCTCGGAGGCGCCGTAGTCCGTGCCGGCCTGCAGCACGTCGCGCAGCCGCTCGCGCCAGAAGCCGGCGGCGAGACGCAGGTTGATGAAGCCCGGCCCGGCGACCGCCACCGCCTCCACCGCCGGCTGCTCGCCCAGCAGCGCCGCCAGCGCCTCGGCCAGGTCGCGCGGCTTGCGGCCGGCCTGCTTGGCCAGGACCATCGCGGCGTTGGTCGAGAGGTCGCCGTGCTCCGGGTCGCGCGGCGGCTCCACCGTGACCTTGGAGGTGTCCAGCCCGGCCGGGATCGTCCCGGCGGCGCTGAGGGTGGCGAGGGCGGTCTCGACGACGCCGAGGAAGTGGGTGAAGACGTTCATGGTCGCTTGATCTGTGTGTACTCGGGTTTGGCGGCTCGGGGCCCGGGCCCCGGGCCCAAAGAGGCCGCCAGGCCCGGAGGAAGCGGTCAGGACAGCGCGTAGGGGTCGAAGACCTTGCGGTGGGCCTCCAGGGCGTAGCGGTCGGTCATGCCGGCGATGTAGTCGGCCACCACGCGCGCGCGCCGGGCCTCGTCGCCGGTCGCCTCGGCGCGGCGGCGCCAGGCTTCGGGCAGGGTGTTCGGCTCGGCCAGGAACAGCGCGAAGAGCTCCGAGACCACCCGCCGCGCCTTCGAGGTCTGGCGGTTGACCAGATAGTGCCGATACATCCGGGTAAACAGGAAGTCCCGCAGGACGCGGTCGTTCTGGCGCATCGCCTCGGAAAAGGCAACCACCGGGCGGCCGGCGGCGCGGATGTCGTCGGCGCTGGAGGGGGCCAGGTCCGCCAGCCGGCGGCGCGTCTCGCCGACCAGGTCCTCGACCATCAGGTTGATCAGCCGCCGGATCGTCTCGTGGACCCAACGCCCCGGCTCAAGCCCGGGGTGCTGCGCCTGCACGGCGCGGAACACCGGCCCGACCGGCGGGATGTCCAGCAGGTCCTCGATCCGGAACAGCCCGGCGCGCAGGCCGTCGTCGATGTCGTGGTTGTTGTAGGCGATGTCGTCGGCCAGCGCCGCCACCTGGGCCTCGGCGCTTGGCCAGCCCGCCAGCTCCAGATCCCAGCGCGCGCAGAAGGCGGCCAGATAGGGCCGCGGCGCGGCGACCGGGCCGTTGTGCTTGACCACGCCCTCCAGGCCTTCCCAGGTCAGGTTCAGGCCGTCGAAGTCGGCGTAGCGCGCCTCCAGCTCGGTCAGGATGCGGAAGGTCTGCTCGTTGTGGTCGAAGCCGCCGTAGGGCGCCATCGCGGCGTCCAGCGCGTCCTCGCCGGCATGGCCGAAGGGCGTGTGGCCCAGGTCGTGGGCCAGTGCCACCGCCTCGGCCAGGTCCTCGTTGAGGCCGAGTTGGCGCGAGATGGAGCGCGCGATCTGCGCCACCTCCAGGGAGTGGGTCAGGCGCGTGCGGTAGTAGTCGCCCTCGTGGTAGACGAAGACCTGCGTCTTGTACTGCAGCTTGCGGAAGGCGCCGGAATGCACGATGCGGTCCCGGTCGCGCTGAAACGGCGTGCGGGTCGGACTCTCGGGTTCGGCCAGCAGCCGGCCGCGGCTGGCCGCGGGGTCGCAGGCATAGGTGGCGGGGCTGGACGGGGCGGGCGCGCTCATGGCGCCAAGCCCTACCCTACCCGCCCGGCGCGGGCAATCGCGGCCTGCGCGGAACAGGCGTTTGGCCGGGCGGCCGGGACCCGAACCGCCGCGAGGGCTTGGACAGCGCCGGCCTCTCGCCTACCTTGTCGGGGGAAACCTGAGCCTGGGACTCGGAAGATGAGCGACGTGACCACTGCCGACTTCATGATCTCCCCCAACGCGGCCAAGCGGATCAGCCTGCTGGCGGCGCAGGAGGCGCAGCCCGACACCATGCTGCGGGTCTCCGTCTCGGGCGGCGGCTGCTCCGGCTTCCAGTACGGCTTCGACTTCGACACCGCGATCAATCCGGACGACCGCGTGTTCGAACGCGACGGCGCCAAGGTGGTGATCGACGAGACCTCGCTGGAGCTGCTGGCCGGCAGCCAGATCGACTTCGTCGAGGACCTGATGGGCAGCTACTTCAAGGTCGAGAACCCGCAGGCCGAGTCCGCCTGCGGCTGCGGGTCGTCCTTCTCGATCGCCCTTTAGGGCGCGATTGCCCCTCACGGGGCGCCGCCGCACCTGCTAGAACGGCCCCAGCGCTGCGTGGGGCCGTTCGCGTTTTGCGGCCCTGCCGCACCGCTTGTCCACGCCCCTGCCAAGAGTCCAACGAGGTCGCCCCAACGTCATGGTCAAGATCGCGAGCTGGAACGTCAATTCGATCAAGACGCGCCTGGAGGCGGTGCTCGCGTGGCTCGACGCGGCGGCGCCCGACGTGCTGCTGCTGCAGGAGCTGAAGTGCCAGACCGGCGACTTCCCGGCCATGGAGTTTAAGGCGCGCGGCTACGAGAGTCGGGCCCTGGGGCAGAAGAGCTACAACGGCGTGGCGATCGTCTCGCGCGATGAGATCGCCGATCCGCTGGAGGGCCTGCCGGGCGATCCGGACGACACCCAGGCCCGCTACCTGGAGGCCACGACCTGCGGCCTGCGCGTCGCCTCCATCTACCTGCCCAACGGCAATCCGGTGAGCACCGGGAAGTTCAGCTACAAGCTGGCCTGGATGGAGCGGCTGGCGGCCCATACCCACGGACTGCTGGCGCAGGAGGCGACGGTGGTGCTGGGCGGCGACTACAACGTCATCCCCGAGCCGGTCGACTGCCACGACCCGCCCGTCTGGAGCGGCGACGCGCTGTTCCAGCCGGAGTCGCGCGCGGCCTTCCGCCGCCTGCTGCACCAGGGCTACACCGACGCCTTTCGCGCCCTGCATGGGGCGCAGCGCGGCGCCTACACCTTCTGGGACTACCAGGGCGGCGCCTGGCAGGGCGACGAGGGCATCCGGATCGACCACCTGCTGCTCAGCCCGCAGGCGGCCGACCGGCTGGAGGCCTGCGAGATCGACCGCGGTCCGCGCGGCAAGGACAAGCCCAGCGACCACACGCCCATCTGGTGCAGCCTGAGGGAGTGACGCCGCGCCCATGCCGTTCCTGCCGCTCTACGACAACAACCCGCGGATCTGGATCAAGGCGCCCTACGTCACCTGGGGGCTGATCGCCCTCAACGTGATCGGGTTCCTGCTTCAGCTCGAGGGCGGAACGCGGCAGTTCCAGGCAATGGTCTACGGCTACGGCTTCATCCCGGCGGTGCTCAGCGGCGCCGCCGAGCTGCCGCCCTGGCTGGCCTCGGCGCCGCCGCTGCTGACCCTGGTGACCAGCCAGTTCCTGCACGGGGACCTGCTGCACCTGGGCTTCAACATGCTGTTTCTCTTCATCTTCGCCGACAACATCGAGGACGCGCTGGGGCACGGCCGCTTCCTGGCCTTCTACCTGCTCTGCGGGGTCGCCGCGGGACTGGCCCACTTCGCCTTCAACTTCGCCTCCGAGGTGCCGGTGGTCGGCGCCTCGGGCGCCATCTCCGGCGTGCTGGGGGCCTACCTGCTGCTCTACCCGCGCGCCTGGGTGATCACGCCGGTGGTCTTCATCCCGCTGATGGTGCCCGCCGGCCTGGCCCTGCTCGTCTGGTTCGGCTTCCAACTGCTCAACGTCTTCGAGGGCGATACCGCCAGCAACGTCGCCTGGTGGGCGCACATCGGCGGCTTCGTCACCGGCCTGGCGCTGGCCGGGCCGCTGCGCCGGCCGATGGTGCCGCTGTTCGGTGGCCAGCCGCCGCCGCGCAACCTGCGGCTCAACCGGACCGGCGCCTGGCGGCGGCGGCGCGGCGGACCCTGGACCTAGAGCGACGGGCCCGCCCGTCTGGACTCGCCTCGGCAAGTCCGTCGAACACAGGACGCCGGCTCGAGGTCGGCACGGCAGGGGAAAAGCGCAGCGATGACCAGCGAGGTGGATCTTATCGTGGTCGGCGCCGGGGCGGCCGGGCTGGCGGCGGCCCGGCGGGCGCGGGCGGCCGGCGCCCGCGTGGCGCTGCTGGAGGCGGCCGAGCGGATCGGCGGGCGCGCGCACACGCGGCGCACGCCGGGCGGTCACCCCTGGGACGCCGGTGCCCATTGGCTGCACCAGGTCACGCGCAATCCCTTCGTCGCCTATGCCGACGCCACCGGCCGGGCCTACGCGCCCCGCTTCGCCGGCTACCGGGTCTGGGGGGCCGAGGGCTGGTGGGGCGAGGCCGAGCGCACGGCCTGGGAGACCTGGCAGGACGCGGCCTGGGGCGCCATCGACGCGCTGGCCGCGCGCGGGGGCGAGGCCGCCTGCGCCGAGGCGCTGCCCCCCGATGCGCGCTGGCGCGCGCTGTTCCGGCCGCTGTTCGCCGGCATGGTCGGCGTGCCGCCGGAGATCATGTCCGTGCAGGACTACGCCCGCAGCGCCGAGAGCCCGGAGAACTGGCCGCTGGCCGACGGCTACGGCGCCTTGCTGGCGGCCTGGGGCGCGGAGGTGCCGGTCGAGCTGGCCACACCGGTGCAGCGCATCGACACGCGCGGGCCCGGCGTCGCGGTGGAGACGCCGCGCGGCCGGCTGAGGGGCCGCGCCCTGGTCTGCGCCCTGCCCCTGGGCGTGCTACAGGCCGGCCTGGTCGGCTTCACCCCGGCCCTGCCGGCGGCCGTGGCCGAGGCGGTGCAGGCGCTGCATCCGGGCCTGGCCAATAAGGTCGCCTTCGAGGTCGATCCCGACCTGCTGGCGGACTTTCCGGCGACCAGCTTCCTGGCCTTCGACGAGGGGCCGGAGACCCTGCGCTTCCAGGTGCGGCCCTTCGGTCGGCCGCTGCTGATCGGCTACCTGAGCGGCGAGACGGCGGAGACCCTGGAGACCGAGGGACCGCAGGCCATGGCCGCCTTTGCGCGCGCACGGCTGGCCCGGGTCTTCGGCGGCGCCGCCGTCCGGGCCGAACGGGCGGTGCAGACCACCGCCTGGCTGCATCATCCGCTCAGCCGCGGCACCTACTCCTGCGCCCCGCCGGGCCGCTCCGGCGCCCGTGATCTGCTGCAGGAGCCGGTCGACCCGCGGCTGGTGCTGGCCGGCGAGTACGCCCACGACTGGGCCTACGGCACGGTGCACGGCGCCCGCCTGAGCGGCGAGCGCGCGGCCGGACAGGCCCTGGCCGCGCTCGGTTTCCCTCCGGCCGAGGGACCCGAGGAGGCCGAGGTCAGGCCGCCTGCGGCGGCCCCATCGGCATGAGGCGGATGCCCGGGCGCAGGTTGCGGTAGGTCAGCGCCAGGTGGTCGACCGGGTTCGGCCCCGGCGCGGCGGCCACCACCACCTCGCTGGCGATCGGCTGGAAGTCGGCGCGGAAGTGCACCGAGGACTTGACCGCGACGAGGCGCCGGGACTCCGGCTCGACGCCGAGGTGGCGGAACATGTCGCGGTCGGCGGCCTGGGCCTTCTTGCAGCCGACCACCACCTCGACGCCGCCGATTTCCAGCAGCGCCATCGGGCCCAGGCGCATGCGCGCGCCGCGGTAGAAGGGGCCGGTGCAGGTGAAGACGCCGTCGCCGACCCGCTTGACCCTGTAAGTGCCGCGCAGCGGCGCGTGGCCCGGCAGGCCCGAGTGGGCGCCCAGCGCCAGCTCCAGCCGGGCGCCCTCGCCCGCCTCGGCGGCGCGGCGCGCGTTGTCGGGATCGAACAGCACGCCGATTACCGCCTCCGGCGCGCGCTGGCGCACCAGCTCGGCCAGCAGGCCGACCGTGTCGCCGTTGCCGCCGGCGCCGGGATTGTCCTGGGTGTCGGCCAGCACCACCGGGCCGTCGCCCTTGGCCGAGCGCTGAATGGCGTGGGCCACGGCCTGATCGGCCGGCAGGATGCGCCCGGCGAAGCCCGCTTCCTGCGCCGTGGCGGCCTCGTAGAGCGCGTCGGCCGCCCGCGCGGCCGCGTCCTGGCTCTCGCCGTAGGCCACCACGCTCGGCCCGGCGTGGTGGATGTCGGCCGGCGAGAAGCCGCAGGCGAAGGACAGGCTGGCGACGCCGCCGCCCTCCAGCCCCGGGATCTGGCCGTAGAGGCTGCCGGCCGGCTCGATCAGGGTGCAGCCGCTGGTCAGGGGGATCAGGAAGGGAAGCTGGCGGTAGGCCTTGTGCCGCGGCCCCCGCCCCGGCCCGGCGTTCATGAACCGATGCAGCAGCCGCAGGGCGCGTGCGCCGGTCTCCGCCATGTCGACGTGCGGATAGGTGCGATAGATCACCAGGCCGTCGGCCAGCTCCACCATCTCCGGGGTGACGTTGGCGTGCAGGTCCAGGCTGACGACGATCGGCAGGTCCGGGCCCAGGCGGTCGCGCAGGCGGCGCAGCAGCTCGCCCTCGCCGTCCTGGTGCGCCTCGCTGACCATCGCGCCGTGCAGGTCGAGGTAGAGGCCGTCGAGGCCGCGCAGGGCGTCGAGGTCGGCGAAGATCTGGCCGACGATCCGCTCGTAGGCGTCGACCGTCACCTTGTCGGAGGGCGTCGCGGCCGCCCAGGACAGCGGCTCGACCTGGTGGCCGAGGCTGCGGGCCTCCTCGATCGCGCCGGCGGCCGGCAGGTTGACGCCGCTCAGCGCCTCCAGCATTGCCGGCCCGCGCGACAGCGGCGGCCAGGCGCCGCCGTTGGCGAAGGCCGCGAAATCCGCCTTGGCGGGGGCGAAGGTGTTGGTTTCGTGCTGGAAGCCGGCCACGGCGATCTTCATGTCGCTCTCCTCTGCGAACCAGGTCGAGGGCGGGCGGCTCAGGCGCGCGCCCCCGTCACGCGGATACGGGCATCCTGCCACAGGGACGCGAGCCAGCGCTTGGCCCGCAGACGGGCGAGGCGGCCGGGTGCCGCCAACCGCACCTTGCCGTCCCGGCCCCGGACGAAGACCCAGCCGCGCCGGGCGCAGGCGTCGCGCAGCCAGAGCGTGGTCACCACCGCGAGCGCGGCGCCGGCGATCACGTCGCTGACGTAGTGGGCGTTGACGGCGACCCGCGTGAAGCCCAGGCCGAAGCCGGCCAGGATCAGCGGCACGCGGTAGCGCGGCAGGAACAGGGCCAGCACCAGGCCCGCCGCCATCAGCGTGTTGGCGTGGCCGGAGGGAAAGGAGTGGAAATCGGGATCGAAGCTGATCGGCTGGAAGCCGTAGACCTCCTGCCGCTCGAGCATGCGCGGCCGGGCGCGGCCGAACAGCACCTTGAACAGGTTGGTCACGATGCCCGAGCCGGCCACGGCGACGAAGAAGAACAGGCTGGCCTGGGCCCCCCAGCCGGTCAGTGCGCGCTTCATGCGGCCGATCGCGCCCCAGCGCCGCCAGCCCAGGTAGATCGCCAGCAGACCGCTGCCCCACAGCCAGCCGTCGGACTTGCCGAGGTCGGTCAGCGCCTCGAACACGGCGTCGGCCGTCGGGCCCAGCTCCTGCATGGCCAGCGACACCGGGCGGTCGACGCTGACGATCAGCAGGGCGCAGACGGCCAGGACGTTGCCGAACAGCGGGGAGCGCCAAATAGGAGGACGGGACATAGTGGGATCAGTCGCGCTGCAGCCGGTAGAGCGTGATGGTGAGGTCGTCCCCCTTGGAGTAGTTCAGCCCCTCCAGGCTGTCCACCGCCACGGCCTCGGCGCCGGCCGCCTGCAGGGTGGCCTGGAAGGCCTCGGCCTCCTTCTGGGTCACCGCGGCCAGGCCGCAGGCGGGATCGGCGAGCAGCGCGCGCGCCGCGCCCTCGCCGCCGATGCCCACCTGGGTCTCGGTGCCCAGCAGGAAGACCAGACTGGGCTCGCCGTAGCCGCCACTGGCCAGCACCGTGTCGGGACAGGGCTTGACCGCCGCCACCCGCTCGGCCAGGCGCGGCGAGAGGCGCAGCGGGTCCAGCCCGTCGAGGGTGAACTCCCAGACCGGCGCGGCGAAAAGGAAGCCGCCGGCCACCAGGGCCGCCACCAGGTTCCGCAAGGGGGCGCGGTCGAGGTGGCGCAGCACGTAGACCGCCATGGCCGCCAGCGGCAGTACGGCCAGCAACGCGGCGGGACTGGGCGCGCCGGTCAGGTGGATCGGCGCGCCGATCACGGCCAGGCCGAGCAGCAGCGACACCAGGGCGAAGAGGCCGATGGTCACGCGCCGGGACCAGCGCTCCAGCCGAGGCCGGCCGACCTGCCAGCCGGCCAGGCCGGCCGCCGCGGCCAGCAGCGCGATCGCCGGGAAGGTCGGCATGGTGTAGTGCAGCAGCTTGGTCGCCACCAGCTCGAACACGATCCAGGTCGGCAGGATCCAGGCCAGCAGGAAGCGCACCGCCGGCGCGCGCCGCTGCACCCAGACCCAGGGCAGCGCCAGCCCGGCCAGCAGCGAGAAGGGCCAGAAGGTCACCCAGAAGGTCGCGAGGTAGTAACCCGGCGGGGCGCCGTGCGATTCCTGGCCTTGGGCGACCTTGCCGAGCAGGTCGCTGCCGATCGCCTCGCGGAAGAAGGCGCCGTCGGTGGCGACGTAGATGGCGGCCAGCCAGGGCACCACCATGAGCAGGGCGAGCGGCAGGCCCCAGTGGATGCGCAGCCGCCCGAGCCAGCCGAGGTTGCGCTCCAGCCCGCAGAGGGCGACCAGGGTCAGCGCGCTGACCATGAGGTTGATCGGCCCCTTGACCAGGCCGCCGAGGCCGAGGGCGAGCCAGAACAGGGCGACCAGCCCCGCCCCGCTGTCGCGCCCGGTCTTCCAGTCGAGATAGAGCCGCGCGAGCGCGCCCTGGGCCAGCACGATGGTGGCCAGCAGCATGGCGTCGGTCTTGGCCAGCCGCGCCTCCACCGACAGCAGGATGCAGCCCGCCATCATCAGTGCGCCCAGTACCGCCGCCTGCGGTCCGACCAGACGGGTGCCCGCCCAGGCGGTCAGCAGCACCGCCAGGGTCGCGCCGAGCAGGGACGGCAGGCGGTAGACCCAGATCTCGGCGGCCTCCGCCCCGCCGGCCAGCGCGGCGGCGGCGGCCTGCATCCAGTAGATGCCGACCGGCTTCTTGTGCCGGCCCTCGTCCTGGAAGCGGATGTCGACGTAGTCGCCGCTCTCCAGCATCTGCTTGCTGGCCTGCGCGAAGCGCGCCTCGTCGCGGTCGACCGGCGGCAGATCGAAGAAGCCGGGCAGGAAGAAGGCCAGCGCGACCAGCGCCAGGGCCAGGTACATCCAGCCCGGCAGGCGGCGCGACTCGCCCGGCCCCCCGTGGCCCGGCCCCCCGTGGCCCGGCCCCCCGTCGCCCGGGGCCGTTGTCGCATCGGTCGGCGCCGCCATCAGCTCGGCCGGCCTTCCGAGGCGTCGAGCCGGGCGGCCTCGCGCGCCCGGGCCGCGCGCAGCTCGCGCTTCTCCTTCCAGATGAAATAGAGGTTGCGGCTGTAGACCGTCACGCCGGCGCACTGGCCGAGGATGATCACCGGGTCCGCCCGATGGATGCCGTAGGCCAGCACGATCATCCCGCCGCCGATGGAGAAGTACCAGAAGACCTCCGGCACGACGCTGCGCCGCGCCCGCTCGGTGGCGATCCACTGCAGCAGGAAGCGCATGAAGAACAGCGACTGGCCGGCCAGCCCGATCACCACCCAGGTGAATTCGATGCTGGTCAGCTGGTTCCACCAGGCCGTAATGCCGTCAAGCACGCAAGGGTCCTTCGTTCGCTGTGGGCCGGCCTCAGTCCGGGCTGACCAGGGGGCGCTTGGTGCGCCGGATCAGCCAGATCACGCCGGCCAGATCGACGAGGCCCACCAGGCCCCGCCGCCAGTTGGTGTACTTGGAGCGGCCGGCGCCGCGCGGCCGGTGGTTCACCGGCAGGTAGCGCGCCTGCCACCCCCAGGCCTTGACCAGCGCCGGCATATAGCGATGCCGCGAGTCGAAATAGGGCAAGGCTTCGTAGATGTCGCGCCGCACCACCTTCAGGCCGCAGCCGCTGTCCGGGCAGTCGTCCTGTAGCAGCGTCGCGCGCAGCAGGTTGGCCGCGCGCGAGGCGAGACGCTTGGACAGGCTGTCTCGGCGCTTGACACGGGTGCCCTGCACCAGCCCCAGCCGGCCGCTCGCGTCGCCGCGGGCGATCTCCAGCAGCTTGGGGATGTCGGCGGGGTCGTTCTGCCCGTCGCCGTCCAGGGTCACCACCCAGGCCCCGGCGCTGGCGCGCAGACCGGTCCAGATGCCGCGCGACTGGCCGCCGCGCCGGGCGTGACGCAGCGGCAGCAGATTGGGGTGGCGCCGCTGCAGCTCGGCCAGCACCTGCGGCGTTTCGTCGGTGCTGGCGTCGTCGACGATGCAGATCTGGCATGGGCCCTGCCCCGCCACAGCGGCGGCGATCTCCGGCACCAGGCTGCGCAGGTTCTCCGCCTCGTTGAAGGCGGGCACCACCACGGCGAAGCCGACCGCCGCCGCCTGCGGCGCGGCGTCGGCGTCGTCGGTCTGCACGTCCCTGGCATCGGTCTGCTGCGGCAAAACTGCGCCCATCGCGGCGGCCCTTTCCGGTTCGCGCTGGTACTAGCCGCCACCCGCCGGGCGGTCAAGCAAGGCCGGCCCCCGCGTCGCCCCCAGGCGGGTCATGCCGCCGACCGCAAGCTTAGCGCCGGCGCCTCCGCCCGGTCGACCCGGCGGCGGACGCGGGCTGGCAAACGCGATCGCGGCGGCCCGCCGGAGCCGCCGCGATCTGTCACACGACGTAAGAAAGGCGCCCTAAACGTCTGCGTAGACGTGAGTTTCTTCTTTACCGCCCGGGTGGGTGACGGCGCCCTTCTCGGCCGAGCCGACGGTCTGGGCGTACTTCCAGAGGGCGCCGGAATTGTAGTCGTGGCCGCGCGGCTGCCAGGCTTTGCGCCGTTCGGCCAGCTCGGCCTCCGAGAGCTCCACGTCGAGCACCCCGGCCTCGGCGTCGATGACGATCATGTCGCCGTCCTTGAGCAGGCCGATGGGGCCGCCGACCGCCGCCTCGGGGCCGACATGCCCGATGCAGAAGCCGCGGGTGGCGCCGGAGAAGCGGCCGTCGGTGATCAGTGCGACCTTGTCGCCCATGCCCTGGCCGTAGATCGCCGCGGTGGTCGCCAGCATCTCGCGCATGCCGGGGCCGCCCTTCGGCCCCTCGTAGCGGATGACGAAGATGTCGCCTTCCTCGTACGCGCGCGCCTGAACAGCCTTGAAGGCGTCCTCCTCGCAGTCGAAGCAGCGGGCGGGGCCGCGGAACTTCAGATTCTGCATGCCGGCGACCTTCACGATCGCGCCCTCGGGGGCCAGCGTGCCCTTGAGGCCGACCACGCCGCCCCAGGGCGACAGCGGATTGCTCAGGCGGCGAACCACGTCCTGGTCCTCGGGGAAGACGATGTCCTCCAGGTTCTCGGCCAGGGTCTTGCCGGTCACGGTGATGCAGTCGCCGTGCAGGTAGCCGCCGTCGAGCAGCTCGCGCAGCAGCACCGGCACGCCGCCGATCTCGAACATGTCCTTGGCGACGTAGCGCCCACCCGGCTTGAGGTCGGCGATGTAGGGGGTGCGGCGGAACACCTCGGCCACGTCGTGCAGGTCGAAGTCGATGCCGCACTCGTGGGCGATCGCCGGCAGGTGCAGCGCGGCGTTGGTCGAACCGCCCGAGGCCGCGACCACGGTGGCGGCGTTCTCCAGCGCCTTGCGGGTGACGATGTCGCGCGGGCGCAGGCCGGTGGCCAGCAGGTCCATCACCGCGCGGCCCGAGGCCTCGGCATAGGCGTCGCGGCTCTCGTAGGGCGCCGGCGCGCCGGCCGAGCCCGGCAAAGCCAGGCCCATCGCCTCGGACACGCAGGCCATGGTGTTGGCGGTGAACTGCCCGGCGCAGGAACCGGCCGAGGGACAGGTCACGCACTCCATCTGGTGCAGCTCCTCCTCGTCCATCTGGCCGGAGGAATGCTTGCCGACGGCCTCGAAGAGGTCCTGCACCGTGACGTCGCGGCCCTTCCAGCGGCCGGGCAGGATGGAGCCGCCGTACATGAACACGCTGGGCACGTTGAGGCGGACCATCGACATCATCATGCCGGGCAGCGACTTGTCGCAGCCCGCCAGGCCGACCAGGGCGTCGTAGCAGTGGCCGCGCATGGTCAGCTCGACCGAGTCGGCGATCACCTCGCGGCTGACCAGGGAGGACTTCATCCCCTGGTGGCCCATGGCGATGCCGTCGGTCACGGTGATGGTGCAGAATTCGCGCGGGGTGCCGCCACCGCCCTTGACGCCGCGCTTGACCACCTGGGCCTGGCGCGACAGCGCGATGTTGCAGGGCGCAGCCTCGTTCCAGCAGGTGGCGACGCCGACGATGGGCTGGTTGATCTCCTCCTCGGTCAGCCCCATGGCGTAGAGGTAGGAGCGGTGCGGCGCCTTGTCCGGGCCCAGGGTGGTATGGCGGCTGGGCAGCTTGGTCTTGTCGAAACGCTTCTTGCCCTCGTCGAGCGGCATGGCGCCCTCCTCCTCCTCGTCGTCGCGTGGCTCGTCTTCGGCTCGTCTCACGGGGCCGCGCCTATTTGCGCAGCGCGGCGCGGAGATTTTTTCGGTCGTGAGGGAGCCTAGTCGAGCAAGCGGGCCCGGCTCCACCGCTTTTTGCGGATGCAAGGGTTGCGCGCGGCTACTTTTCGCGGGCGACGAAGACCCCGTCCCAGTCCGGCCCCGGCGGGTCGCGCTCCAGCGCGGCGAGCCGCGCCTGGTAGAGACGGTAGAGCGGCGCCAGCCAGTCCGGCGCCAGCGTGGCGGCCGCAGCGAAGGCGCTGCGGGCCGCGTCCCAGTCGCCGGCCCGATAGGCGGCGAGCGCCGCCGCCTGCCGCGCGATCAAGTCGGCCGCGCCGGGCGCGTCGGCCGCCGCGTCCAGCAGCGTGTAGATGCGCACCGGCGCCTGCTTGCCGACCACGCGCACGCGGTCGAGCTCCAGCCAGGCGAAGCCCGGGGCGGCCGCCGGCAGGCTCTGGCCGGCGACGATGTCGAGGCCGTAGGTCTTCGACAGGCTCTCCAGGCGCGAGGCGAGGTTCACCGTGTCGCCGATCGCCGAGTAGTCGAAGCGCTGGGCCGAGCCCATGTTGCCGACGTTGGCCGGGCCGCTGTTCAGGCCGATGCCGATCCCCAGGTCCGGCGCGTCCAGCTCTCGCCTCAGCGCGGCGAAGCGCGCGCGCATGTCGAGCGCCGCCCGACAGGCCCGTGCGGCATGGTCCGGCTGATCGAGCGGCGCGTTCCAGAAGGCCATCAACGCGTCGCCCATGTACTTGTCGACCGTGCCGCCGGCGGCCATCACCGCCTCGGTCATCGGCGTCAGGAAGGCGTTGAGGAAGCGCGTCACCTCCGCGGCGCTCAAGCGCTCCGACAGGCCGGTGAAGCCGCGCAGGTCGACGAACAGCAGGGTCAGCTCGCGGGTCTCGCCGCCCAGCCGCAGGCGCCCGGGCTCGCGCGCCAGCCGCTCGACCAGGGCCGGCGCCAGGTACTGCCCGAAGGCGCCGCGGATGCGGCTGCGCTCGCGTTCGCTCAGCAGGTATTGTGCCGTGGTGACGCAGAGGTAGGCGGCGACCACGGCGAGCGCCGGCGCCACGGGGTCGAGCAGCAGCCGCGCCTCGGCGAAGGCGAGCCAGGAGGCGCCGGCGAGCGCCGCCAGGAGGCCGAGGCCGAGCAGCGCGCCCCAGAGCGCGCCGAGAAGGGGCGCGGCGGCGGCGACCAGCAGGCCGGCCGCGGCCAGGCCCAGCAGCTCGGCCCCGCGCGCCCAGTCCGGCCGCGCCAGGTGCGTGCCGAGCAGCATCTGCTCGATCATCTGGGCCTGCACCAGCACGCCCGGCTCGGCGGCGCGCAGCGGCGTCGCGCGCAGGTCGCGCAGGCCCGGCGCCGAGGTGCCGATCAGCACGATGGTGCCCTCCAGGCGCTCGGCCAGCGCGGCCCGGGAGGAGTCCAGCGCCCAGGCGGCGGACACCACCCGTTGCGGCGCCGGGACGGCGTAGCGCACCCAGAGCTCGCCGGTACGGGTCAGCGGCACGTCCAGCGGTCCGATTTTGAGGGCGGAGAGTCCGCTCTGCCCGGCGCCGACCTGGCCGCTGGCGTCGACCGAGCGGCTGATCAGGGTGGAGGCGCCGAAGGCGACCCGCAGGGCCTCCACCGCCAGTGCCGGGTAGACTTCGCCATCCAGGGCGACCAGCAGCGGCACGCGGCGGATGACGTTGTCGCGGTCCGGGCTGAGGGAGAGCAGGCCGAGCCCCGTGACCGCCTGCTCGACGGCCGGCAGGTTGCGCACCAGGCCGTCGAAGCGCTGCAGCACGGGGGCCGGATCGCTGCCGCCATGGGCGAAGCCGGCCTTGCGCGGCGGCAGGGTCTCGGCCGGCGTGCCCGCCGCCGCCTGCCCCGCCGCCGCCTGCCCCGCCCCGCTCGCGCCGCGGGTCGCCAGGACACCGCCGACGGTCGGTGCGGCGGCCAGCGCCTCGGCGAAGACGGCGTCGTGGTCCGGCAGCCGCGCCACCAGGCCCTCCAGCCCCTCGAGCTCACCCCATTGCCGCCAAAGCGCGGTCATCTGGCGCGGCGAGGTGCGGTCCGGCTCGCTGAACACCATGTCGAAGGCGATCACGGCCACGCCGGCGCGCTCGAGGCGCTCGACCAGGCGCGCCAGCAGGGTGCGCGGCCAGGGCCACTGCCCGAAGCGCGCCAACGCGGCCGCGTCGATGTCGACCACGCGCACGGCCGCGTCGCGGTAGGGGCGCGGCGCGAGCTGCTGGTAGAGGTCGAAGCTCTTCAGCCGGGCGACCTGCAGCGGACCGGGGTCGGCCGCGCGCAGGGCGGCGACCGCCGCGACCACGCAGAGCCCGAGCAGGACGACCAGAAGACGGCGCGGCATGCGGCTCTTCTACGCCCGCGCCGGCGGTGCTGGCAATCGCCCGCGCGCTGCGGCGCTGGCGGCCCCGGCGCCTCAGATCGCCTCAAGGCGCGTCAGGGCCCCCTGCAGCTTGTCGCGGGTCTGGGCGTAGTCAGCGCGGCGCTGCTTTTGCTCCTCGACCACCTCGGCCGGGGCTTTTTCCAGGAACTGCGGATTGCCCAGCTTGCGCTCGATTTTGCCCAGCTCGCCGGTGACCTTGTCGATCTCCTTGGTCAGGCGGGCGCGTTCGGCCTCCAGGTCGATCACCTCGGCCAGCGGCAGCGCGACCACGGCCTCGTCCAGCACGATCTGCACGGCGCCCTTGGGCAGATCGCCGTAGGCCAGCTCGACGCCCGAGGCGCGGGCCAGGCGCTGGATCAGCCCGGCGTAGCGCTCCAGCCGGGCCTGGGTGGTGGCGTTGGCGTCCTTGACGAACAGCGCGACCTGGGCGGCGGCGGGCACGTTCATCTCGCT
This sequence comes from Algihabitans sp., assembly GCA_965233705.1. Lineage (GTDB taxonomy): Bacteria > Pseudomonadota > Alphaproteobacteria > Kiloniellales > DSM-21159 > Algihabitans. Next base: position 953,658 of record CBDDTF010000003.1, read on the forward strand.
GCGCACCGCGCGCACCTCGCCGATCAGGCGGATCAGCCAGTCGACCTCCGCCTCCGCATCCGGCGCGGACAGCCGCGGGTCGACCTCCGGCAGGCGGCTGGTGATCAGCAGCTCGCCATCGCCGAAGTGGCCCCACAGCTCCTCGGTCACGAAGGGCATGAAGGGGTGCAGCAGGCGCAGGAGCTGGTTCATGGTCCAGGCCAGCGTCGCCCGCGTCTCGGCCGCCGCCGCCGCGTCCTCGCCCAGCAGCACCGGCTTGGCGAACTCCAGGTACCAGTCGCAGACCTCGTGCCAGACGAAGTGATAGAGCAGGCCCGCCGCCTCGTTCAGGCGGTAGGCGGCGATCGCCTCGTCCAGCTTGGCGCGCGTGGTCTGCAGCCGGCTGACGATCCAGCGGTTGATCGTCTGCTCCACCTCGGCCGGTGCGAAGCCGGCCGGCAGGCTGGCGTCCTGCATCTGCGCGAAGCGCGCCGCGTTCCACAGCTTGGTGGCGAAGTTGCGGTAGCCCTCGACCCGCTCGGGCGCCAGCTTGACGTCGCGGCCGGGCACCGCCAGCGCGGCCAGGGTGAAGCGCAGGGCGTCGCAGCCGTACTGCTCGATCATCTCCAGGGGGTCGATGATGTTCCCCTTGGACTTGCTCATCTTCTGGCCGAACTGGTCGCGCACCAGGGCGTGGATGTAGACGTGCCGGAAGGGCACCTCGCCCATGAAGTGCAGGCCCATCATCATCATGCGGGCCACCCAGAAGAAGATGATGTCGAAGCCGGTGACCAGCACGTCGCCCGGATAGTAGCGCGCCAGCTCCGGCGTGTGCTCCGGCCAGCCCAGGGTCGAAAACGGCCAGAGCCCCGAGGAGAACCAGGTGTCGAGCACGTCGGGGTCGCGGGTCAGCGTGCGCGGCTCGCCGTAGTGGGCTTCGGCCGCCGCCTGCGCCTCGGCCTCGGTCTCGGCCACGAAAACCGCGCCGTCCGGGCCGTACCAGGCCGGAATCTGATGGCCCCACCAAATCTGGCGCGAGATGCACCAGGGCTGGATGTTGCGCATCCACTCGAAGAAGACGTTCTCCCACTGCTTCGGCACGAAGGTGGTGCGGCCCTGCTCGACGGCGGCGATGCAGGGCTGGGCCAGGGTCTTGGCGTCGCAGAACCACTGGTCGGTCAGCCAGGGCTCGATGGCGACGCCCGAGCGGTCGCCGTGCGGCACGTTGTGCGGATGGTCCTCGACCGCCTCGACCAGGCCGAGCGCCTCCAGGTCGGCGACCACCTTCTTGCGTGCGGCGTAGCGGTCCAGGCCGCGGTAGGCCTCGGGCACCGCCTCGTTCAGGCAGGCATCGCGGTCGAAGATGTTGATCAGTTCGAGGTCGTGGCGCTTGCCCACCTCGAAGTCGTTGAAGTCGTGCGCCGGCGTCATCTTCACCGCGCCCGAGCCGGCCTCGGGGTCGGCGTAGTCGTCGGCCACGATGGGAATGCGCCGGCCGACCAGCGGCAGCCGCACCTGCTTGCCGACCAGGTCGGCGTAGCGGGAGTCCTCCGGGTGCACCGCGACGCCGGAATCGCCCAGCATGGTCTCCGGCCGGGTCGTGGCGACCACGATGTGGCGGCCCTCTTCGCCCTCGATGGGATAGCGCAGGTGCCAGAGCTTGCCGTTGATCTCCTGCTGCTGCACCTCCAGGTCGGAGATCGCGGTGTGCAGCTTGGGGTCCCAGTTGACCAGCCGCTTGTCGCGATAGATCAGCCCCTGTTCGTAGAGCTGCACGAAGACCTTGCGCACGGCCGTCGAGAGGCCGTCGTCCATGGTGAAGCGCTCGCGCGGCCAGTCGGCCGAGGCGCCCAGGCGGCGGAGCTGGCGCATGATGGTGCCGCCGGACTGGGCCTTCCACTCCCAGACCTTGTCGAGGAACTTGGCGCGGCCGAGGTCGTGGCGGGTGACGCCCTGCTCGGCGAGCTGGCGCTCGACCACCATCTGGGTGGCGATGCCGGCATGGTCGGTGCCCGGCTGCCAGAGGGCGTCGCGCCCGGCCATGCGGTGCCAGCGGATCAGCACGTCCTGAATGGTGAAGGTCAGCGCATGGCCCATGTGCAGGCTGCCGGTGACGTTCGGCGGCGGCATCATGATGGTGTAGGGCTGGGCGTTGGACTCGACGTCGCTGGCGAAGGCCCCGCGCCGCTCCCACACGTCGTACTGCTTGGCCTCCACCTCGGCCGGGCGGAAGGTCTTGTCCAATTCGGCCATGTCTCGCCGTCTCCTGCTGCCTGCACCGCGCCGGCCCAGCCGGCGCGCGGCCTTCCATACAATCCGCGCCGCCGCGGCGCCACCCTCCCGAGGGGGAGGCTGGCCCGGCAGCGCGCGCTGAAAATCGCGGGATCGGCCCGGCACCGCCCCCTGGAGGACGGTCAAGCGGACGGACAGCGCGTCACGTCCGGCGCTGTCGGCCTGCCGCGCGGGCCGGCCAGAACCGGCCCGCCCTGACGGATGGCGCCGTCAGGGTGCGCGGGCGGCTCGGTTCGGGCTTCGATCGCAGATTATAGGATTAGAGGTCTTCAGCTCGCCGCGCCAAGCGGCGAACTTCCTCGCGCACCACGCGCTCGACGAGGGTCGGCAGGTTGGCGTCGAGCCAGGTCTTGAGGTGCTCGGCGATGGCGTCGCGCACCACCTGCTCCAGGGTGCGCTCGCCGCCCGGCAGGGACAGCGGCTGGGCGGTGTTGCTGCCCGGGCGCGAGACGCCCGACAGGGCCGCCAGGGTGGCCGCCTCCGTGGCCTCGGACACCAGGCGCTCGGCCTCGATCTCCTCGACGGTGGGGCGCTCGCTCATGCTCTCCTCCGCGGGTTCGGGCTCGGGCTCGGGCTCAGGCTCGGGGGGCGGCTGGTCGGCGGCGACCTCGGCCGCAGGCGTAGCCTCGTCCTCGCCGTAGAGCTCGAGGCCGCCTTCGCTCTCCGGCTCGGCCGGTGCCTCGACGGGGGCATCCTCCGGCCGGGGGCTGTCCCACTGGGGCGCCTCGGAGAGCGAGGCTTCGGCCAGGGCGTCCGCCTGGGTCTCTTGCGGTTCGCGGTCTTCGGCCTCGATCTCGGGCTCGATTTCGGCCTCGGGCTCAGGTACGGGCGCCGGCGCCTGCGGCTCGGGTGCCTCGGCCAGGGCTTCGGGCTCCGGCGGCGTCTGGGGATCTGGCGCTTCGCTCGCCTGGTTGGCCCGTTGGGCGGCGAGATCGATCACCGTGCCGTCGCCCTGGATCGCCTGGGTCAGCTCCAGCGGCTCCTCGCCGGCCTTCGGTTCGGCGCTGTCGGTCTTCTCCTGCGCCGCTTCGGCGCCGGCCGGCGCCTTGGCCTCGCCCGGCGCCGCGCTGTCCGGCTCGCTGCCGTCGTCGGAGATGATCCGGCGGATCGAAGCCAGGATCTCCTCCATGGAGGGTTCCTGCTGCTGCTCCTGCTTGTTCGCCTCGCTCATCTCGTCCTCCTTGGCGGCCGCGCGGTCGCCTGTCTCGGCCGTCACGATCATTCGCCGCTGCCCGCTCCCGGCGCGTCCAGCCCAAACCAGGAGTCCCTAATTTTTTCATAATCCGTCACCGGGTCGTAAATGTCGACCGGCAGCCCGAGCTCGAAGGCATTGAGGCGCCCGACAGCGGCGAGAAGCTGGAACCCGGCGACGATCTCGTCGCGCTGCGCGGAGACCAGACTGACCTGGGCGTCCAGCAGCTCCTGCTCGGCATCCAGCACGTCCAGGGTGGTGCGCGTGCCCACGGCATTCTCCTGGCGCACGCCCTCCAGCGCGATGGCGGCGGCGTCGACCTGCGACTGGAACGACTGGATCTGGGCGCGCGAGGTGACCAGGGCCTCCCAGGCGCTGACCGCCTCCTGCTGGATGTTGCGGCGGATCTCGTCGATCTGCAGCCGTCGCTGGCTGGCGATCTGCTTGGCCTGGCGGACGCGGCTGGACACGAAGCCGGCTTGGTAGATCGGCACCACCACCTGGGCCAGGATCTCCGCCTCCTTGCGCTCGCTGTCGGGGCTCGAGAGCTCCTCGTTGTAGCCCAGCGAGCCGCTCAGCGAGACCTCGGGCAGCAGCTCGCCCTCGGTCTGGCGCACCTCGAACCCGGCCGCGCGCTCCTGAAACTCGGCGGTCAGGACCTCGGGGTTCTGCTCCAGGGCCCGCTCGACCGAGGTCTGCAGCGACTCCGGCAGCCCCTGCAGCGGCGCCGGCGCGCGCAGCTCGCCGGGCACCGCGCCGACCAGCTCTTCGTAGACCGCCTCGCTGGCGGTGAGGTTGCCTTCGGCCTCGATGCGGCTGGCGCGGGCCCGCGACAAGCGCGACTCGGACTGGGCGACGTCGGTGCGGGTGATCTCGCCGACCTCGAAGCGGTCCTGGCTGGCCTCGAGCTGGCGGGTCAGCACTTGTTCGTTGTTCTCGTTGAGCCGCAGGACCGCGCGGTCGCGCCAGACGTCCATGAAGGCGGCGGCGCTGGCCAGCAGCACCTCCTGCTCCACCGCCGCCAGCCGGGCGCGTTCGGCCAGCACCTCGTTCTCGGCCCGATTCGTGCCCGCCACCGTGCGGCCGCCGCGGTAGAGCGGCTGGTTGACCGACAGCTCGGCGGCGCGCGGCTGCGTGTCGAAGTCGTCGTCACCGACCGAGGACTTGGTTTCCTGCCAGCGCTGTCCGATGGAGCCCGACAGCGAGACCGTGGGCCGCCAGTTCGACAGCTCCTGCGGCACGGCTTCGTTGGTCGCGCGCAACTGTGCGCGCGCGCTCTCGAGCGTGGGATTGCCGCGGTAGGCCTGGGCCAGGGCATCGACCAGCGTCTGGGCCGAGACCGCGTGCGGAGTCAGGGCCAAGCCGACGGCCACGACCGCCGCCGTCGTGAATGCGCCCGGACGGTGCCCACCGATCCAGTGCCTCAAGCGCTGCCGCCGTTCCGTCATGAAACCTCTGTTCTCCCGTCAGACACGCTGTCGGCAATCTGGCCATAGAGCGAAGAATCGCAAGAAGATTCTAGGTCAGCCGCGCCGGCTTGCCCAGCCACCACGTCCGGTCGGCCGGGCGCCCGGACCCAGAGCGCCGCCCGGCCGGCCGCCTCGCTTGCGCGCGCCGCCGGGCTCGCCGACGCCAGTCCAGACGGTCGCAGCCCCCTCTAGAAGACGAAGCCGTCCTGGCGCTCGAAACCGGGTAGGATCGGGGTCGAGGCGTCGAAGAGGACGCGGCCGGAGACCACGCCTTCGTCCTTGCGCAGCAGCATGGCCCGGCCCAGCCCGTCGCGATCCAGCACGACGCCGACCAGACGGCCGCCCTCGCCGAGCTGATCCTCGATGCTGCGGGGGACCTCGGCGACCGCGCCGCCTAGCAGGATCACGTCGTAGGGCGCCTGCTTGGCATAGCCCTCGGACAGCTTGCCCTCCACGACGACGGCGTTGGTCACCTCCTGGGCATCCAGGGTCCGGCTCGCCGCCGCGGCCAGCTCCGGGGCTTCCTCGACAGCCACGACGGTGGCGGCGAGCCGGGCCAGGATCGCGGTGGAATAGCCGGTGGCGCAGCCGAGATCGAGCACCATGCTGTCCTGGCCGACGCCGGCGGCCTGAATCAGGCGCGCCAGGACCATCGGCTCCATCAGATGGCGCCCCTGCCCCAGCGGCAGGTCCTCGTCGACATAGGCGAAGGACTTGGCCTTCTCGGGCACGAAGTGCTCGCGCGGTGTCGTCTCGAAAGCCTCCAGCAGGCGCGGGTCCCAGACCCGGTTGGTGCGCAGCTGGCTTTCGACCATGTTCAGGCGCGCGGTGGCGTAGTCGACCATCGGCAGGCGGTTCCGTATCTCTCGAGGGAGCGCAAGCGGTTCGTGGCGGGTTATACGGCGCTCGGTGCAGCGCATCAATGGCGCGCGCACCTCGTGGCGGTGCGGCGCCTTGACCGGCGGCCGGGCGCGCCGTATGTACGGGGACCCTGCCGGCGGCCCGGTGGGAGAGTGGTGATCCAGCGGACTGCAAATCCGTACACGCCGGTTCGATTCCGGCCCGGGCCTCCAAGCCGCCGCGCGACTCCGTCCCCGCTCCGCTTTGCGGACGCGTCTGCCGAAGCGTTGCGCAGGGCGGCCGCCAGGGCGTAGCCTCCTTCGATGGAAGACACGGCGCCACCTGCCGAGACGCTGCTGAGCGCCGAGGTGGAGTCCTGCCTGCCGGAGCGACTCCATCCGGTCAGCCGGCAGTTCCTGGACGCCTGGCTCACCGGCGAGCTGCCGACCCAGGAATTCCTGCGCTGGTTTCACATGCCGAATTCGGACTATCTGCCGATCGCCCAGTGTCTGCTGACCGCGGTCTTCGGCGCCTGAGGCGCGGCGGCCCTACCCGATCGACTCGAAGCCGGTGGGCTCGGCGACCTTGAAGAAGGAGTCGACGCGCGCCCCGTCGCGGCTGAGCGGTAGCAACAGGCGGGTGTAGCCCCACATGCGATCGCTGAGGCTGACGTAGCGCCGGCGTGCCAGCGAGGGCCGGCCGGCCGCGGCGCAGGCCAGGGCGGCTTGCAGCACCTGGGCCGCGTCGCCGGGATCGAAGAAGTCGCGCGCGGACTGGCCGCGCAGCTCGCCCCCGTGCAGTTCGCAGACCCGCGTTCCGGCCAGCCGAATGCGCAGGTCGTCCGGCTCGCGCTCGAGATCGAGCAGCAAGACATAGGGCAAGGCGGCCCTGGGCACCTCCAGCGGGTCGAGGGTGCGCGGCAGGGCCGGCTGGCTGCGGCTCCAGAGGTCATGGACGATCCGCAGATACGGATAGGCGGAAATCTGCTCGAGCGGCAGTTCCTCGTGCTCTGTCTCGATGAAGTGCACCATTGCTGCAGCAACCGCTCCCTTTCGCGACCGGGACGCCTCGAGCGCCCCCGCTCCCTCCGCACCTATGGCAGGCCGCGGGACACGCCAAGGCCAGAAGCATCGCGCAATGTAACCTATCGTAAGCCTGCCGCTTGCAAGTCTGCTGTGCGGCTGCCTATGTCGGTGGCGAGAGAGGGCCTCAAACCGTTTGCGCCGCTCCGGAGGCTTTGCTATAAGCCCGGCCTCGCGCCGAGATTGGTGGCGCACCGCTTGGTGATCCGCGGTAGCTCAGTTGGTAGAGCAGGTGGCTGTTAACCACCGGGTCGCAGGTTCGAGTCCTGCCCGCGGAGCCAACCTCCCCGTCGAAAATCGGCACGGCTTCGGACTGTGATCCGCTTCACAGCAAGCCGGGTGGCGAGCCCCCATGTGGGAAGTGGTAGAGACGTCCCTGTCTCCTCCATCCCTCCCCTCCTGGGCCCCATCCGTGCCGGTGGGGCTCTTTTTTTGCCGGCCTTGCCGCGTCGGCGCGGTCCTATGCCAGGATCTCGTGGCGGGTCTCGGTGAAGTCGTAGCCGCCGACCTCCTCGGCCAGCGGTGTCCACTGGGGCCGCGAATCGAAGGTCTGCGCCGCCAGGATCATGGTGACCCTGTCGGGCGCCTCGCCCAGCGGACAGATGACCCGGGCCGTGGTCCGCGAATAGGCGCCGCCGCCCAGCATCAGCCGCGTCTCGGTGTAGGTGGCCCGGGCACGCCGCACCACCTCCTCGTTGAGGCGGACCAGATAGCCGACATAGGGACCGGGATAGAACATCTCGTCCAGCCATCGGCCGGTCAGATCGACGCCGGCGATATCGCAGATCGCCGTGCCGGCCAGCCGGAAGCGAAAGCGGTGGCCGCCGCCGGAGGCGGCATGGACCTCCAGGAGCATCAGACTGGGCAGCAGCCGCGGGATGTCGACCGGGTCGATATCCTCGCGCCGCGGAAAAGCCCGGCCCTGTCTTTGCCGGGTCCAATAGTCGTAGAGGGCGCGCAACGACGGCTCCTTGATCAACGGCCTCTCGATCCGGATTCGTTCGACATAGAAGCAATTGTCCCGGCAAGGTTCTCCGCCGACAAGTCCCGGGCTTCGCGCGTCCAACGTCTGGCGGCATTTTGTCCCGCCCAACGCGGCGTACAGTGGCGCGCCGTCGCGCCGCGGGCCGCGCGTTCTGCGCCTCATGCCCCGGGGCAGCGCCGGGCCGTGGGGTCGCCTCACGTAACAGGTTTCCCGTGGCCGCCGGCGGCGAGGGCGCGGCGGGCGCAGCCGGGCCGCTCGGCACGGCCTGGCCGGCGGCGGCGGCCAACCGGTGTCCTACTCCGCAGTGTCCTACTCCGCAGTGCCCTACTCCGCGGCGTCCTTGCCGTCCTCCTCGGTCTCCACGAAGACCGGCGGCACCTCGCGCAGTTCGTCGAGCGGGATGTGGCAGGCGATCAGGTGGCCCGGCGCATCCTCCAGAATCGGCGGCACCTCGGTCTCGCAGACCCGGCCGATCTTGCGGTGGCAGCGGGTGTTGAAAGGGCAGCCCTTCGGCGGGTTCAGCACCGACGGCAGCGAGCCCTCGAGGATGATGCGCTGCTTCTCGATGGAGGTGTCGGCGATCGGCACGGCCGAGAGCAGCGCCTCGGTATAGGGATGATAGGGCGGCGCGAAGACCTCGTCGGTGGTGCCCTGCTCCACGATGTGCCCCAGGTACATCACCACCACGCGGTCGGCCAGATAGCGGACCAGGCTGAGGTCGTGGCTGATGAACAGCAGCGTCGTGCGGTAGCTTCGCTGGATGTCCATCAGCAGCCCGGTCACTGCGGCGGCCACCGAGACGTCGAGCGCCGAGACCGGCTCGTCGGCCACCACCATGCGCGGGTTGCCGGCGAAGGCGCGGGCGATGCCGACGCGCTGCTTCTGGCCGCCCGAGAGCTGGCGCGGCCGCCGCTTGGCGAAGTCGCGCGGCAGCTTGACCAGGTCCAGCAGCTCCAGCACCCGCTCGCGAATCTTCTGCGGGTCGCTCTCGACGCCGAACTTGCGGATTACCCGGGCGAGCTGCCCGCCGACCGTGTGGCTGGGGTTGAGCGTGTCGAAGGGGTTCTGGAAGATCATCTGGACGGAGGCGATCTCCTTCGCCGTGCGCTGCTGCACCGGTTTGTCCGCCAGGTCGCTGTCCTCGAAGACCACCTCGCCGTCGGTCGCCGTCTCCAGTCCCATCAGCACCTTGGCGAAGGTCGACTTGCCGCAGCCCGACTCGCCGACGATCGCGACCGTCTGGCAGGCACGGGCGTCGAAGTCGATCTTCTCGTTGGCCTTGACGTAGCGCACGCGCTTGCCGCTGATCATCGCGGACAGCGAGTTGTCGCGCACCTCGTAGTACTTGCGCATGTTGCGGATCTTCAGGACCCGCTCGCCGGCGGTCATCTCCTCGCCGGAGATGCCCTCGGGCGTGTAGGCGGCCCAGTCGATCTCGTCCCAGCGCCGGCAGCGCACCTCGTGCCGGGTCTCCTGCCCGACGGTCTCCATCTCGATCAGGCCGCTGTCGCAGGTGCCGGCGACGAAGTGGTCGCAGCGCGGGCCGAAGAAGCAGCCCGGCGGGCGCTGGTGCGGCAGCGGGAGCTGGCCGCGGATCGGCACCAGGGGATGGGCGGTCTTGTCGGTGCCCGGCAGGGGGATGCAGCCGAACAGGCCCTGGGTATAGGGGTGGCGCATGCGGTCGAAGACCTCGTCGACCGGCCCCTCCTCCACCACCTGGCCCGAGTACATCACGTTGACCCGGTCGCAGGTCTCCAGGATCAGTCCCAGGTTGTGGGAGATGAAGATCATGGAGGTGTCGAACTTCTCGGCGATCTGGCCGATCAGCTCGATGATGCCGGCCTCCACCGTGACGTCCAGCGCCGTGGTCGGCTCGTCGAGCAGCAGCAGCGAGGGCTTCGACAGCAGCGCCATGGCGATCACCACGCGCTGCTGCTGGCCGCCGGAGATCTGGTGCGGGTAGGAGCGCATGACCCGCTCGGGGTCGGGCAGGTTGACGTCGGCCAGCATCTGCAGGGCGCGCTCGCGCGCCTCGGCCTCGCTCACCTCCTCGTGGAACAGCGGCACCTCCATGAGCTGGTCGCCGATCACCATCGAGGGATTCAGCGAGGCCATGGGCTCCTGATAGACCATCGAGATCTCGTTGCCGCGCAGATGGCGCAGCTCCTCGTGGCCCATGGCGCTCATGCTGCGGCCCTTGTAGGTGATGTCGCCGCCGACGATCCCGCCGTTCTTGCCCATGTACTGCATGACCGCCATGGCGACGGTCGACTTGCCGCAGCCCGACTCCCCCACCAGCCCGATCGACTGCCCCTGGCGCAGGGTCATGTTGAAGTCGATCACCGCCGGGATCTCGCCGGCCCGGGTGAAGTAGGAGATCGAGAGATTGTTGCACTCGAGGACCACGTCCCCGAATTCCCGGTCCTTCGGACGCATCGGGCGGTCTCTCCCTATCGTTTGGGACTAGTCACGCAGCGAAATCTCCCGCAGGCCGTCCGCCAGCAGATTGAAGCCCAGAACCAGCGAGGAGATCGCCAGGCAGGGGAAGATGGTCATCCAGGGAAACGACATGGCCATCTGCCGCGTCTCGCTGATCATCTTGCCCCAGTCCGCGTCTGGCGGCGGCAGGCCGAGGCCGAGGAAGCCCAGCACGCCGATGGTGATGATGACGTAGCCCAGGCGCAGCATGGAATCGACGATCAGCGGGCCGCGCGCGTTGGGCAGGATCTCGATGAACAGCACCCACCAGGTCGGCTCGCCCCGGGTCTGGGCGGCGAAGACGTACTCGCGGCTGCGCAGGTCCAGGGTCAGGCCGCGCACGATGCGCATGATGCCCGGCGCCGAGGCGAAGGTGATCGCCACCACGATGTTGATCGCCGAGGCGCCCACCAGGGTGATGAAGAGGATGAAGAGCACCAGCACCGGGAAGGAGAGGATGATGTTGGAGATGAAGGACAGCACGTCGTCGACCCAGCCGCCCCGGTAGCCCGCCGCCAGGCCCATGGGGATGCCCACGGTGTAGGCGCAGATCGTGGCGATCGGCGCCCAGGTCAGCACCGATTGCGAGCCGTAGAAGATGCGTGCCCAGATATCGCGGCCGATGTGGTCGGTGCCCAGCCAGAAGGTGCCGCAGTCGTACTGGCCCTGGTTCTCGCCGCTGGTGATCGCGGTGCAGACCTGCTCGACCGGCACGTCGTTGACCGTCACGCCGGCGCCGACGATGAAGTCGGACAGCGGCGGCATCAGCGGCGCCAGGGTGGCGTTGGGCGGAAAGACGATGCCGAGCTGCAGCAGCCCGGCGTCGACCATCCAGGTGTTGATCGCCGCCAGCAGCGCCATGCCGATCCAGATCAGCACCAGCACGGCGCCGGTCATGCCGACTGGGCTCTCGCGCAGCAGCGCGATGCCGGCCAAGACGCGCGACAGGCGGGAGGGGGTGATCCGGGGCGCTTCCTCGTCGGGGCGCCCGTTGGCGGTGGTCTCGCTCATGACGGCCTGCCCTGCCCTAGCTGAAGCGGATGCGCGGGTTGAGGTAGGTGTAGCCGATGTCGGCCAGCGCCTGGGTCATCACCGCGACGAAGACCGAGACCATGGCGCAGGCCTCGATCAGGTAGATGTCCTGGTTCAGCGAGGCCTCCAGCAGCAGCGCGCCGAAGCCCTTGTAGGCGAAGTAGTACTCCACGACGATCACGCCCGACAGCAGCCAGTTGATCTGCAGCATGATCACCGTGAAGGGAGCGATCAGCGCGTTGCGTAGGGCGTGGCGCACGATCACCCGCCGATACGGCAGCCCCTTGAGCACGGCGGTGCGGATGTAGTTGGTGGTCATCACCTCGGCCATCGAGGCGCGGGTCATGCGCGCGACGTAGCCGAAGTCGTAGAGGATCAGCACCAGCGCCGGCAGGATGAGCTGGACCGGGTCGAAGCCGGTCGCCATCCCGCTGGTGCCCGGAAGCAACCCCAGATAGAAGACGAAGATGGCCGACAGCAGCGGCGCCGAGGCGAACTCGGGGATCGAGGTGGTGACGATCGAGGTGACGGATATGGATCTGTCGAGCCGCGAGCCCTCGCGCATGCCGGAGAGCACGCCGAGCACCAGAGAGACGGGAATCACCACCGCGAAGACGCAGGCTGCCAGGATCGCGGTGTTGAGCAGACGTGGCCAGAGCACCTCCGAAACGTCGGTACGGAAGCGGGTCGACTCCCCGAAGTCGCCGACCACGAAGTCGCCCAGCCAGCGCGCGTAGCGCACGTAGATCGGATCGAAGTAGCCGTTGCGCTCCAGCCAGATCTCGCGCTGTTCCATGGTCGAGTAGGGTCCCAGCACCTTCACTGCGACGTTCTCGACGTTCACCTCAAGGGCGGCGAACAGCAGAATCGAGACCGCGACCATGGTCAGCACCATGGTGGCGGCGCGCCGGGCGACGAACACTAGCATCTAGCCATTTCCCCCGAACCTCCAGCACCCCGGACCGTCAGCCGGCGGGCCGGCCACCCCGTCTTGCGGCGGCCGGCCCGCGGCGGCCTTAGGTGTCCAGCCAGACCTTGTTGAACTGATGATAGAAGGTCGGGTGGAGCTGGTAGCCCTTCACCTTGTCGGTGGTGGCCGAGAAGATCGAGCGCCACAGCGGCTGCGCGATCACCGCGTCGTCCTGCAGGATCCGCTCGACCTTTTCCATCTTCTTGCGCCGCTCGACCACGTCGAGGGTCGCCGAGGCTTCGGCCAGCGCCGCGTCGAACTCGGGGTTGGAGTAGTTCGACTCGTTCCAGGGCACGCCGGTCTTGTAGCCCAGGTTGAGCACCATCACGCCGAGCGGCCGGTGGGTCCACTGGGTGAAGCCGAAGGGCGTCTTGTCCCAGACCTCCCAGTAGGTGGCGCCCGGCATGGGGTTCAGCTCGAGAATGATGCCGGCCGGCTCGAGCTGCTGCTTGAACTCCTGCATCGCCGCAAGGTGCCAGGCCTCGGCCTGGCCCAGGTCGATCTTGATGCGCAGCGGCAGCTCGACGCCCGATTCGGCGAGCAGCGCCTTGGCCTTCTCCACGTTGCGGCTGATCGGCGGAAGCTGGAAGTACTCGGGATGGATCGGCGAGACGTGGTGGTTCTCGGCGACCTTGCCGCGGCCGCGGTAGGCCACCTCCAGCACCTTCTGATGGTCCATGCAGGCGGCGATGGCCTGACGGACCTTCAGGTTGTCGAACGGCGGCTCGGTCACGCGCATGCGCGCCACGCCGGTCTGCGCCGTCACCGCCTCGTGCAGCACCGCGTTGGGAATGCGCTCGACCAGGTCGATGGCGCTGATGTCGGCCTCGTAGATGTGGTCGACCTGGCCGGAGGCCAGCGCGGCGACGCGGGCGCTGGGGTCGTCGCCGGTGTCGATGTAGTGGATCTCGTCGAGGTAGACCTCGTCGCCCCAGTAGCCGTCCTGGCGCTTGCGCAGGCGACAGACCTCGCCGACCCGGAACTCGGCCAGCTCGTAGGGGCCGGTGCCGATCGGGTTCTCCGCCAGGTTGGCGGGGTAGTCCACGCCGAAGCCGCGGTGCATGATCGCGGTCGGGTAGTTGTAGAGGTTCTCGGGGATCGCCAGCTCCGGCGCCGAGAGGTGCAGGCGCACCGTGTGGTCGTCGACCCGCTCGATCGCGTCGTCGCGCATCCGCTTGGTGCCGTCGGCGCCCTCCTCGATCATGCCGCCGAACAGACCGACGTTGGACGAGCCGGTCTCGGGATCAAGCCAGCGGGTGAAGTTGTGGATCACGTCGTCGGCGTTGAAGTCGTCGCCGTTCGACCACTTGACCCCCTGGCGCAGCTTGAAGGTCCAGGTCTTCAGGTCGTCGGACGCCTCCCAGCTCTCCGCCAGGTAGGGCCGCGTGACGTTGTCGGTGCCGGTGATCGTCAGATACTCGCAGATGTGGCGAGTTTGGTTGGACATCTCCGTCCAGTCGTAGGTCGCCGGGTCGTCCATCCGCTGCACGCGCATGGCCGAGCGCAGCGTGCCGCCCATCTTGGGGGTCTCCTGGGCGGCGGCCGGCGTGACCGGCGCCTCCCCGAGGATCGAGCCGGCCATGGCATAGGCCGCGCTGGCCGAGACGCCGAGCAGTGTCGCCGTGCGCAGGAATTCACGCCGGTCGCAGTCGCCCTTGCGAAGCTGCTCGCAGAGTTCCGGAACGTAAGGGTGGATGCGCTTACCGTCCTCGTCGCGGATTTCGCTCTTTGACATCCTGGTCTCCCTAGACTGCCTGACCGGCGCCGTCGCGGCGCGCGGCCGGTTCACCTTTCGCGCGAGCCGGCTGCGGGCAAGCCCAAACAGCGCTCACGCAACGAAGACGTCAGGGAAGAAAAACGCGCGAGGACACGGCGCAGCCGCGCCGCGACCGAAACTCCGATGCCCGCGGGTGGACTTCAGCCTGTCGCCAGACCGCGGCGGGCGAACACCCTGGTGTCTCGGCGCCCCCCAAAAGCACCCTCGTGCCATTGCCTTCCCTGACCCCGGTTCAGCACTACCGCCGCGCCGGATAAACCTTTTGTTTGCCCGCCCTTGGGTCTGCGAGCTTCATGCATGACGCTAACAGAGTTTGGGCCCGCCCCCAAGGTGCAAGTTGTCGCTCCGCGACAGACTCTCCAATAAATCCGCCATTTTGCGACAGAGCTCACCCGGCCGGATCGGAGACATCCTCTTCGGTCACGACCCGGATTTCGCCGTGCAGGGTGCGGTGCACGGGGCACTTGTCGGCGATTTCCAGCAACTTGCTGCGCTGCGAGTCGTCGAGCTGGCCGTCCAGCCGGATCCGGCGCTCGATGCGGTCGATCTTGCGGTCCTTGTGCTCGCAGTCGGCGCAGTCCTCGGCATGCACCTTCTCGTGGCTCAGCGTGACCTGGGCCTGGTCCAGCGGCCACTTCTTGCGCCTGGCGTACATCCGCATGGTCATGCTGGTACAGGCGCCCAGCGCGGCCAGCAGCAGGTCGTAGGGCGTCGGCCCGCTGTCGTCGCCGCCCAGCGACGCCGGCTCGTCGGCGCGCAGGTGGTGCGGTCCGGCGGCGATGTGCTGGCTCAGGAAGCCCTCCCCGGTCTCGCGCACCACCACGCACCCGGCCGGCACGCCGGGCTGGGCGCTCTCGGGCATGACCTCGCCGGTCTGCAGGTAGCGCCCGGCCCAGGCGGCCAGCACCTCGGCGAGGTAGACCGCGTCCTCCTGGCGGCGCAGCAGGTGATCGGCGTCGTCGAGCGAGACGAAGGACTTGGGATGCTTGGCGGCGCGGAAGATGGCGCTGGCGTTGTCGATCCCGACCGTCTCGTCGCGCGGGGCATGGAAGATCAGCAGCGCCCGCCGCAGGCCGGCGATCCGATCGGACAGGCGCTGGGCGGCGATGTCCTCGAGGAACTGCTTCTTGATCCGGAAGGGTCGGCCGGCCAGCTCCACCTCCGCCGCGCCGCGCGCCTCGATCTCCGCGCGCTTGCCGGTGAAATGCCGGGCCACGTGTTCCGGGTCGGCCGGCGCGCCGATGGTCGCCACGGCCTCGCACTCCGCGATGTCGCCGGCCGCCGCCAGCACGGCCGCGCCGCCCAGGCTGTGGCCGATCAGCAGCTTCGGGGCCGCGAAGCGGGCGCGCAGGTGGTCGGCGGCGGCCAGCAGGTCCTGGATGTTGGAGGAGAAGTTGGTGTTGGCGAACTCGCCCTCGCTGTGGCCGAGCCCGGTGAAGTCGAAGCGCAGCACCGCGATGCCGCGCGCGGCCAGGCCGGCGGCGATCCGCTGGGCGGCGAAGATGTCCTTGCTGCAGGTGAAGCAGTGGGCGAAGAGCGCATAGGCCCGGGGCGGGCCGTCCGGCCGGTCGAGCCGCGCCGCCAGTTCCTGCCCGTCGCTGCCTGGAAAGCTGAACTTCTCGCTGCGCATCTCCGACTCCCTGGTTGGTCCGCCGCTGGCCCTCGAGTGAGCCACGCGCCCCGGCTTGGCACAACCCGCGCCGCCCTCTAGCTTGCGCGCAGTCAGCGAGGAGGCAGCGATCACATGTTCGACAGCGGTTTCGGCCCGGACGACGTCGAGATTCTCGAGCGCACGCGCGTCTTCGACGGCTACTTCAAGATGGACCGCTACCGCTTCCGCCATCGCCTCTTCGCCGGCGGCTGGTCGGGCGAGGTGGTGCGCGAGGTCTTCGAGCGCGGCCACGCCGTCGCCGTGCTGCCCTACGATCCCGAGCGCGATCGCGTCCTGCTGTTGCGCCAGCTCCGTCTGCCGGCCCTGATCGGCGGGGGCCGGCCCTGGCAGGTCGAGCCGGTGGCCGGCATCATCGACGCCGGCGAGGCCGTCGAGGCGGTGGCGCGGCGCGAGGCCGCTGAGGAGGCCGGACTCCAGGTGCGCGACCTCTGGCACCTCTTCCGCTTCATGACTTCGGCCGGCGGCAGCAGCGAGACCATCGAGCTCTACCTCGGCCGCGCCGACCTGTCGGACGCCGGCGGCCTGCACGGCCTCGACGCCGAGCAGGAGGACATCGAGGCGGTGGCCGCCCCCTTCGATGCGGCCTGGGCCGAGCTGGAGGCCAAGCGGATCGAGAACACGCCGGCGCTGATCGCGCTGCTCTGGCTGAAGCTGAACCGGGAGGCGGTGCGCCGCGCCTGGTGCGACTAGACCGCCGCCGGCACCTTGCGGGCCCGGCGGCCGGCGGCCTAAAGTCCGCCTCCGTCAAAGTGGCGGGGCACAAGCAGGAAAAGGAGGTGCAGCGGGCGCCATGGACACGCGCAAGGGCTTCATCGGCACGCTCGGCAACACGCCGTTGATCGAGCTGCGCGCGGCCTCGGAGGCGACCGGCTGCACGATCCTCGGCAAGGCGGAGTTCCTCAATCCGGGCGGCTCGGTCAAGGACCGGGCGGCCTGGGCCATCGTCAAGGATGCCGAGGACCGGGGCCTGCTGAAGCCGGGCGGCGTGATCGTCGAGGGCACGGCCGGCAACACCGGCATCGGCCTGGCGCTGGTCGGCTGCGCGCGCGGCTACCGCACGGTGATCGTGATCCCCGAAACCCAGAGCCAGGAGAAGAAGGACATGCTCCGGCTCTGCGGCGCCGATCTGCGCGAGGTGCCGGCGGTCCCCTACAAGGACCCCAACAACTATGTCCACGTCTCCCGCCGTCTCGCCGAGGAGCTGGCCGAGACGGAGCCGAACGGGGCGATCTGGGCCAACCAGTTCGACAACGTGGCCAACCGCCAGGGCCATTATGAGACGACCGGCCCGGAGATCTGGGCCCAGACCGACGGGCGGGTCGACGGCTTCATCTGCGCGGTCGGCACCGGCGGCACCCTGGCCGGCACCGGCATGGCGCTGAAGGCGCGCAACGCCGAGGTCAAGATCGGCCTGGCCGATCCCGGCGGCTCGGCGATCTACGGCTACTACGCTCAGGGCGAACTGAAGGCCGAGGGCAGCTCGATCACCGAGGGCATCGGCCAGGGCCGGATCACCGGGAACCTGGAGGGCGCGCCGGTCGATCTAGCCTACCGCATTCCGGACGAGGAGGCGCTGCCCCTGGTCTTCGACCTGCTGGAGCACGAGGGGCTGGTGCTCGGCGGCTCCAGCGGCATCAACGTGGCCGGCGCGATCCGCATGGCCCGCGAGCTGGGGCCGGGCAAGACCATCGTCACCATCCTCTGCGACGGCGGCGCCCGCTACCAGTCCAAGCTGTTCAACCCCGCCTTCTTGCGCAGCAAGGGCCTGCCGGTGCCCGGCTGGCTCGCGCGCTGATCGAACCGACAGGGAGCCCCGCGCCATGGAGCTGTTGTTTCGCGACGACTCCTACCTCAAGAGCTGCCAGGCCAAGGTGGTCGACGCCGGCCCCGAGGGCGTCCGCCTCGACCGCACGGTCTTCTATCCCGAGGGCGGCGGCCAGCCGGGCGACAGCGGCCTGCTGCGCCTGGCCGACGGCGGCACCCTGCGCATCACCGACACCCGCAAGGGCGACGGTCCCGACGAAGTGCTGCTGATCCCGGCCGAGGGCGCGGCGCTGCCCGAGGTGGGCGTCGAGGTGACCGCCGAGATCGACTGGGAACGGCGCTACCGTCACATGCGCATGCACACCTGCATGCACCTGCTCTGCAGCCTGGTCGAGGGCGACGTCACCGGCGGCCAGGTCGGCGCCGAGAAGAGCCGGCTCGACTTCAACCTACCGGGCGGCAGCCCCGACAAGGCCTGGCTGACCGAGCAGCTCAACCGCCTGATCGCCGAGGATCATCCCGTGCGCGCCCTGTGGATCAGCGACGCCGAGCTGGCGGCCAAGCCCGAGCTGGTGCGCACCCTCTCGGTGCAGCCGCCCAGCGGGGCGGGCCGCGTCCGCCTGCTGGAGGTGGAGGGCGTCGACCTGCAGCCCTGCGGCGGCACCCATGTGGCGCGCACCGGCGAGATCGGCCCTGTCGAGATCGGCAAGATCGAGAACAAGGGCAAGCAGAACCGCCGTATCAACGTCCGCTTCGCCGCCTGAGCGGCGCCGGCCTGCCGGAGAGACTCCAGAGACCGCCCGAGACCGGGACGACGCAGACAGGAAGGAAGAGCGCTAGCATGTTGCGGCCCGACACCACCGCGCTGGTCTCCACGGACTGGCTCGCCGAACACCTCGACGCGCCGGACGTGCGCGTCGTCGATGCCACCCTCTATCTGCCCAACGAGGCCGGCGACGCCCGCGCCGACTACGAAGCCGAGCACATTCCCGGCGCGGTCTTCTTCGACATCGACGAGATCGCCGACGAGACCTCGCCCCTGCCCCACATGCTGCCCAGCCCGGAGAAGTTCGCCGCGCGGGTGCGCAGGCTGGGCCTGGGCGACGGCAACCGGATCGTGGTCTACGACCGCCACGGCCTGCGCTCGGCCGCCCGGGTCTGGTGGACCTTCCGGGTGATGGGCCACCGCGACGTGGCGGTGCTCGACGGCGGCCTGCCGAAGTGGAAGGCCGAGGGCCGGCCGCTGGACGACCGGCCGGTGCAGCCGGTCGAGCGTCACTTCACCGCCCGCTTCGATCGCACGGGCCTGCGCGACAAGGGTCAGCTCCTGCGCAACCTGGAGAGCGGCCGCGAGCAGGTGCTGGACGCCCGGGCGCGCGAGCGCTTCGAGGGCAGTGCCGGCGAGATCTGGCCGGGCCGCCGCCCGGGCCGCATCCCGCAGTCGCTCAACCTGCCCTTCACGCGGCTGTTCGACCCGCAGGACGGTACCCTGCTGCCGGAGCCGCAGCTCCGCGAGCGCTTCGCCGAGGCGGGCGTCGACCTGGGCAAGCCGGTGGTCACCACCTGCGGCTCGGGCGTGACCGCCTGCATCCTGGCGCTCGGGCTGGCCCGCATCGGCCACCGCGACGTGGCGGTCTACGACGGCTCCTGGGCCGAGTGGGGTCTGCCCGAGGCGGAGACGCCGGTCGCCACCGGATCGGCCAGCGCCGAATCGTGACCCGGACCGCCGACTCCTTCACGATCGTCGAGGCCGGCGAGGCCGACCTTGCTGGCTGCCAGGCGCTGTGGCGGCGCTGCGGCCTGCCCGCCGATTTGCCGGCCCGCGACGGCGCGGACAGCGGTCTGCTGGTCGCGCGCGGCGGCGACGGCGCCGTGGCCGGCTGCGTCGCCCTGCGGCGGGAGGGCGAAACCGGCTGGCTGCTGCGCCTGGCAGTCGAGCCGGAGCTGCGCGGCAGCGGCCTGGCGCGCCGCCTGATGCGCAGCGGCGAGGCCTGGCTGGGCGAGCGCGGCGCCCGCGAAGCCCAGGTCCTGCTGGGGCCGGCCGACGCGGACGCGCGCCGGGTCAGTCAGGCCTTCGGCTACGCCAAGGCCCCGGCCACCCTGCTCTCCCGCCACCTGCGACCGGTGCCGTCCGGCGCCGCGGCGTCGCAGGCGGGGCAGGCCGCGCAGCCGCAGGTCGCGCAGCCGGCGGCGCCCGGCAAGCTGGCCAACACCATCACCTACCTGGAGATGCGCAGCCGCCCGCGCCTGCCGAGCCTGCATCCGCCGGCCGGCGCGCACACGGCGCTGCTACGCTGCCTCAACCCGACCGTCGCCTTCTACCGCTTCCTCTACGATTCGGTCGGTGCGCCCTGGCTCTGGTGGGAACGCCGCCTGCTCGACGACGAAACCCTGGCGGCGACCGTTCAGGACCCCAAGGTGGAGATCTACGTGCTCTACCTGGACGGCCAGCCGGCAGGCTACGCCGAGCTGGATCGGCGGCAGGAGCCGGAGATCGAGCTGGCCTACTTCGGCCTGATGCCCGCCTTCATCGGCCGCCGGCTCGGCCCCTACCTGCTGGCCAGCGCCATCGACATCGCCTGGTCCTACGAGCCGAGCCGGCTGCACCTCAACACCAACACTCTGGACCACCCCAAGGCGCTGGCGCTCTACCAGCGCATGGGCTTCGTGCCCTACCGCCAGGAGCAGAAGGTGATCGACGATCCCCGCGTCACCGGCGTGATTCCCGGCTGACACCGGCCTCGGCGAGCTGCTGGCCCTGGCGGGCCCGGACCAGGGCGGACAGCGGGACGAGCTGCAGGCCCCGGGCCGTCAGGCGCGGCAGCCAATCGCGCAGGGCGGCAATGGTGTCGGGGCGCGGATGGCCGATCGCCACCGCGGCGCCCTCGGCCCGGGCGATCGCCTCGGCCCGGGCGAGCTGCGCCTCGACATAGGCCCGCCCGGCCTCCGCCTCGTGGTCGAGGAAGACGTCCCGGCTGGTGCTCGGCACGCCCAGCTTGCGCGCCAGGGCGAGGCCGACCGAGTCCGCCGTGGTGCGCGAGTCGAGGAACAGCAGGCCGCGGCGCTTCAGCTCGACCAGCACCGGCTCCAGGTCGCCGGCCGAGGCGGTGAAGCGGCTGCCCATGTGATTGTTGATGCCGACGATCCCGGGCGCCCGCGCCAGGGCGCGGGTCAGCCGCGCCAGATTCTCCTCCCGGCCGAGGCCGGTCAGCAGCGCCTCGGGGCCCGGATTGTGGGCGCCGAGCGGCTCCATCGGCTGGTGCAGCAGCAGCTCGTGCCCGGCCGCCCGCCCCGCCGCGGCCTGGGCCGGCAGCTCCTCGGCGTAGGCCAGGAACGACAGCGACAGGGGCCCCGGGAGAGCGACGGTCTCCCGCGTCGCCGGGCGGTTGAGGCCCAGGTCGTCGATCACCACGGCAATCATCGGCCGCTCCGGGTCGAGCGCCGTGGGCACCGCGTTGGCCAGCCAGGCCGGCGGGTCCGGGCGTGCCGGCAGCGCCGCCCGGGTCGCCGGCGGCGCCGTGCCCGCCGGCGCGACCTGGGCCGGCGGGGAGACCGCCAACGTGCGCTCGGCCGGTGGCGCGGGCGCCGGGTCGGGCGCGCGCAGATCGCCGCCGAGGTCCGCGCCGAAGTCCGCGGTGGCCGAGCCGGCCTGTGGCGGCGCCGGCACGCCTTCGTCCGGGGCCAGCGGACGCGGCGGCGCGACGGCCGCCGCGCGCTCGGCGCGTGCCGTCCGCTCGGCTTGCGCGACCCCCGTGAGGTCTGCGGCGCGGACCTCGGCGGCGATCTGCGTGCGGCGCTCGGTGACCGGGGCCGGCTTGGTCAGCCAGAGCCCGCCGGCGACGCCGCCGGCCAGGGCGGCCGACCAGAGCAGGCTCAGGGACAGGAGACGCGCCTTGCCGCCGAGCCGCTCGGCCAGCCGCTGCCGCCAGGTTTCGGCCGGCAGGCCAGAGGCCCGGCGCGCCCGGCGGACCGCCGCCTGTTGCCGGCGGGCGGAGCGATCGAGCAGCGTCTGCGGCGGTCTGGGGTGCGCGGTCACGGCCTGATCCTGTGCGAGTTTGGTTAACGCCCGGTTCGACACCATCCGGTTAGAGTGAATTTTCGCGATCCTCTGGACTCGCTTCGGCGAAGCCAGAAGATCGCAAATCACTCGAGCGGGCGCTAGGACAGCCCCTCGCCTCGCGTCGGATCAAGCGCTGTTTCGCAGTTCCTGACCGCTCTGCCCGGCCAGATCGCTGAGGATCGGGCAGTCCGGGCGGGCGTCGCCGTGGCAGCGCTCCATCAGATCGTCCAGCGTCTCGCGCATGCTCTCCAGCTCGGCGATCTTGGCCTCGATCTTGTCGACCTGCTGGCGCGCGAGCGCCTTGACGTCGGCGCTGGCCCGCGACTTGTCCTGCCAGAGCGCCAGCAGGTTGGCACAGTCGGCGACGGAGAAGCCGAGCCCGCGCGCCCGGGCGATGAAACGCAGGGTCTGCACGTCGGCATCGCTGTAGACGCGGTAGCCGGCGGCCGTGCGCTCGGCCGGCGCGATCAGGCGGATCGACTCGTAGTAGCGGATCGTCTTGGCGGGGACGCCGGAGCGGTTCGCAGCTTCACCGATATTCATGACACATCCTACCCTTTGACCAGCTCGCCGCGGCGCAGGCGGCCGAGCAGAAGTGTGTTGCCCACGACCGAGACCGAGGAGGCGGCCATGGCCGCCCCGGCGACGATCGGCGAAAGCAGCCCGAAGGCCGCGAGCGGCAGCCCCGCCGTGTTGTAGACGAAGGCCCAGAAGAGGTTCTGGCGGATCTTCGTGCGCGTCGCCCGTGCCAGGATGATCGCCTCGGCGACCAGCCGCGGGTCGGAGCGCAGCAGCGCCATGGCCGCGGCCTCTAGGGCGACGTCGCTGCCCTCGCCCATGGCGAGGCCGAGGTCGGCCGCCGCCAGTGCCGGCGCGTCGTTGACGCCGTCGCCGACCATGGCCACCGAGTGACCCTCCTGGCGCAGCCGCTGGATCTCGGCCGACTTGTCCTCCGGCAGCACCTCCGCGATCACCCGGTCGATGCCCAGCTCGGCGGCCACGGCCTCGGCCGCCCGGCGGTTGTCGCCGGTCAGCAGGGCCACCTCGAGGCCGAGGCGCTTGAGCTTGGCGACTGCCTCGGCGGCGCCGGCGCGCGGCGCGTCGCCGAAGGGCGCCAGCCCCAGCAGACGCGGGCCGGCCTCGCCCTCCTCCGCGACCCAGGCCACGCTGCGCCCGGCGCCTTCCTGCGCCGCCGCCGCGTCGCTCAGCGGGGCGAGATCGACGCCGCGCTCCTCCATCAGCCGGCGGCTGCCGATCAGCAGGTTGTGACCCTCGACCCGGGCCTCCAGGCCGCGCCCGGGCAGGGCCCGGAAATCGCTCACGACCGGCAGGCCGATCCCCTCGTCGGAGGCGGCCTGGCGCAGGGCGCGGGCGAGCGGATGCTCGCTGCCCTGCTGCGCCGCCGCCGCCAGCCGCAGCACATCGCCGCGCGACTCGCCCGGGCCCGGCGTCAGCTCGATCAGACGGGGGCGCCCCTCGGTCAGCGTTCCGGTCTTGTCGAAGACCACGGTGTCGATCTCGCGGGCCCGCTCCAGTGCTTCGGCATCCTTGATCAGCACGCCGCGGCGCGCGGCCACGCCGGTGCCCATGACGATGGAAATGGGTGTCGCCAGGCCCAGCGCGCAAGGACAGGCGATGACCAGCACGGCGACCGCGGTCAGCACCGCGGTGGAGACCGAGGCGCCGGCCGCCAGCCAGCCGGCGAAGGTGGCGAAGGCCAGCAGCACCACCGCCGGCACGAAGACGGCGGAGATGCGGTCGACCAGGCGCTGCACGGCCGGCTTGCTGGCCTGTGCCGACTCCATGGCGCTGACGATGCGCGCCAGGGCCGACTGCGCGGCGGCGGCGGTCACCTCGACGCGCAGCAGGCCGGAGCCGTTGAGCGTGCCGCCGATCACCTTGCTGTCGGGCGCCTTCTCGACCGGCAGGCTCTCGCCGGTCAGCATCGACTCGTCGGTCTCGCTGTTGCCCTCGACGACGCGGCCGTCGGCCGGGATCCGCTCGCCGGGACGCACAACCACGCGGTCGCCGGCCTGGAGCTGCTCGGCCGGCACCTCGCGGGTCTCGCCGTCGACCTCGACGCGGGCCAGGTCCGGGCGCAGCTTCTGCAGCGCGCGCAGGGCGGCCGAGGTGCGCCGCCGCGCCCGCTCCTCGATCAGGCGGCCCAGCAGCACCAGGGTCAGGATCGCCGCCGCGGCCTCGAAGTAGAGATGCGGCGCCTGGGTGCTCATCAGGGTGTCCGGCGCCGTGGCCATGGCCCAAAGGCTGAGCCCGAAGGCGGCCGAGGTGCCGATCGCCACCAGCAGGTCCATGTTGGCCTGGCCGTGGCGCAGCGCCGCCAGCGAGCCGCGGTAGAAGCGCGCGCCGGCCAGCACCTGCACCGGCGTGGCCAGCGCCAGTTGGATCAGCGGCGGGATGGTCGCGTGGACGCCGAAGAGCGGCAGCACCATCTGCCCGACCAGCGGCAGCGTCAGCACCGCGCAGAGGCCGAAGATCCACCAGTCGCGTGTTTGCGAGGCGGCCGCCTGCGGCGACTCGCCGGCCGGCTCGGCGTCGTAGCCGGCGCTCTCCACCGCCTTGACCAGATCGTCCAGCGTGACCGAGGCGGCGGCGGTCACCCGCGCCCGGCCGACGGCGAAGTTGACCTGCGCGCCCTGCACGCCCGGCACCGCGCCGAGCGCGCCCTCGACGCTGCGCACGCAGGAGGCGCAGGTCATGCCGCTGACCGCCAGGTCGTGGACCTGGGTCTGCACCGGCGCGGCCGGCGGCGCCGAAACGGCCTTGCCCTCGCAGTCGGCGCCCTCGCGGTCGTCGCGCGGTTGCACCGCGTCCGGCTGTGCCTCCGCTGCGGGCGCAGGCGGTGTCTCGGCGCGCGCCTCCTCGGGCACGTCGTAGCCGGCGGCGGCGACCGCGGCGGCCAGCGCCGCCCGGTCGGGCCCGTCGGCCAGCAGCGTAACCTCGGCCTGGCCGGCCGCGGCGCTCACCTCGGCGGAGAGCACCCCCTCCACCTCCTCCAGGGCCTGGGTCACGCGGCGGGCGCAGCCGCCGCAGTGCATGCCGGTCACCGGCAGGACCAGGGTCATGAGACGGTCGTCGCGCGGGGCGGTTTTGATCTGTGCGTCTGCCATAGTCGGCTAGATGCGCCTTCCAGTCACCGGAAGGTCAAGGGCGCCGTCGCCGGGCCGCCGCGCCGCCACTTCGTCCCCTTGCGCTCCGGGCCCTGTTCTGCCGTTCGTTCTGCCGTTCGTTCTGCCCCTGGGCGGGCGCCGGCGGCGGTGTTACCTTCCTCTCACCGTCGGCTCCACGCCGCTTCAAGAATGCAGGCCAAGCCCCTGAAATGTTTCTGCTGATCGACAACTACGACAGCTTCACCTACAACCTGTATCACTTCCTCGGCGACCTCGGCGCCGAGGTCGAGGTCCGCCGCAACGACGCCTTGAGCGCGCAGGAGGCAGTGGCCATGGCGCCCGAGGGCATCGTGCTCTCGCCCGGCCCCTGCGACCCGGACCGCGCCGGCATCTGCCTCGAGGTGATCCGCCTGGCTGCCGGGCGGTTGCCGCTGCTCGGCGTTTGCCTGGGGCATCAGGCGATCGGCCAGGCCTTCGGCGGCCGGGTGGTGCGCGCGCCGGAGCCGGTGCACGGTAAGACCAGCGCCGTCCGCCACCAGGGCGGCGACCTGTTCGAGGGGCTGCCCGACCCCTTCGAGGTGACGCGCTACCACTCGCTGATCGTGCAGCGCACCGACCTGCCGGACTGCCTGCAGGTCACCGCCGAGACCGAGGACGGGCTGATCATGGGCCTGCGGCACCGCGAGCTGCCGGTCTTCGGGGTGCAGTTCCATCCCGAGTCCATCGCCTCGCAGCAGGGGCACGCCCTGCTCGCCAACTTCTTGCGTCTGAGTGGACGCAGCGCGTAAACAGCCTGGCATGTCCGGCGATCTTACAGACATGAAGGCGCTGATCGGCGCCGCGGCCACGGGCCGTCCCCTGAACCAGGCGGAGGCCGAGCGCGCCTTCGACATCATGATGTCCGGCGACGCGACTCCCTCCCAGATGGGCGCGTTGCTGATGGCGCTGCGCGTGCGCGGCGAGACGGTCGACGAGATCGTCGGCGCCGCCCGCTCGATGCGCGGGCGCATGCTCACCCTGCAGGCGCCGCCGGGCGCTCTGGACACCTGCGGCACCGGGGGCGACGCCAAGGGCACCTTCAACGTCTCCACCGGCGCGGCCCTGGTGCTGGCCGGTTGCGGCGTGCCGGTCGCCAAGCACGGTAACCGGGCGCTGTCCTCGCGGTCCGGCGCCGCCGACGTGCTGACCGCGCTCGGCGTCGAGGTCGACGCGGAGATGGCCCTGGTACAGGCCGCCCTCGACGAGGCCGGCATCGCCTTCCTGATGGCGCCGCGCCACCACAGCGCGATGCGCCACGTCGGCCCGACGCGCGTCGAGCTGGGCACCCGCACGATCTTCAACCTGCTGGGCCCGCTGGCCAATCCCTGCCGGGTCACGCGCCAACTCCTGGGCGTCTACGACCGCGCCTGGGTCGAGCCGATCGCCCAGGTGCTGCGCGAGCTCGGCCACGAGAAGGCCTGGGTGGTGCACGGCGACGGCGGCTTCGACGAGCTGACCACCACCGGCCCGACCTACGTCGCCGAGCTGAAGGCCGGCGAGATCACCACCTTCGAGGTGACGCCCGAGGACGCCGGACTGCCGCGCGCCGGCCCCGACGACATCCGCGGCGGCGACGCGCAGGTCAACGCCCATGCCATCACCGCCCTGCTGGACGGCGAGCGCGGCCCCTTCCGCGACACGGTGCTGCTGACCGTCGCCGGCGCGCTGGTGGTCGCCGACAAGGTCTGGAACCTGGTCGACGGCGTGGCGCTGGCGGCCGACGCGATCGACAGCGGCCGCGCCCGGGCGGTGCTGGCCAAGCTGGTCGAGGTGACCAACCGCCCGGTGCCGGAGCTCCAGAAGCGATGAGCCCCCAACGATGAGCCCCCAACGATGAGCGACGTGCTGGCCCGCATCTGCGCCGACAAGCGCAGCCACATCGCCGCCCGCAAGGCGGTGCGCCCGCTCGGCGAGCTGGAGCGGGCGGCGGCCGAGGCCGGACCGCCGCGCGGCTTTCACGGCGCCCTGGCGGCGCAGGCGGCGCGCGGCGCGCCGGCCCTGATCTGCGAGATCAAGAAGGCCTCGCCCTCCAAGGGGCTGATCCGCGACGACTTCGACCCGCCGGCCCTGGCGCGGGCCTACGCCGCGGGCGGCGCCACCTGCCTGTCGGTCCTGACCGACACCCCCTACTTCCAGGGCGAGGATGCGCACCTGCAGGCGGCGCGCGCGGCGGTGACCCTGCCGGTGCTGCGCAAGGACTTCATGCTCGATCCCTACCAGGTGGTCGAGGCCCGGGCGCTGGGCGCCGACTGCATCCTGCTGATCATGGCGGCGCTGAGCGACGGTCAGGCGGCCGAACTGGAGGCGGCGGCCGGCGATCTCGGCATGGACGTGCTGGTCGAGGTGCACGACGCGGCCGAACTGGGCCGCGCGCTCAAGCTGACGACGCCGCTGCTGGGGATCAACAACCGCAACCTCAAGACCCTGGAGGTCTCGCTGGAGACCTTCGAGCGGCTGGCGCCGGAGGCGCCGGAGGACCGGCTGCTGGTCGCCGAGAGCGGCATCCACGGCGCTGGCGACCTGCGCTGGCTGGCGGCGCGCGGCGCCAAGGCCTTCCTGGTCGGCGAATCGCTGATGCGCCAGGCCGAGGTGACCGCCGCCACCCGGGCGCTGCTGGCCGCGCCGGAGGCCGAGGCATGAGCGAGTTCACCCACTTCGACGCCGAGGGCAAGGCGGTGATGGTCGACGTCGGCGCCAAGGCCGAGACCGAGCGCCGCGCCACCGCCCGCGGCGAGGTGGTGATGCAGCCGGAGACGCTGCGCCTTATCGAGTCGGGCGGCGTGCAGAAGGGCGACGTGCTCTCGGTCGCGCGCCTGGCCGGGATCATGGGGGCCAAGCGCACGCCGGAGCTGATTCCGCTGTGCCACCCCCTGGCGCTCACCTCGGTCACGCTCGACCTGCGGCTGCGGCCCGAGCGCGACGCCGTGGAGATCGAGGCGACCTGCAAGTTGACCGGGCGCACCGGCGTCGAGATGGAGGCGCTGACCGCGGTGAGCGTGGCGGCGCTGACGGTCTACGACATGTGCAAGGCGGTCGACCGCGGCATGCGCATCGACAACGTCCGGCTGGTGCACAAGACCGGCGGCAAGTCGGGCACCTACGAAGCGACCTAGGGGTCGGTGTGATCCCCTGGCCCGCCCCCGCGGGTCCGTCGATCACGGGCGCAACCGGCTCTAGGACGACGAAGCAGAGTGTTTCTTCGCGACCGCGCGGCCGCGCGACGCGAGGCCAGGCGATCGCGAACCACCGCAGCGGAGCAGCGGCATGATTTCCGTCGAAGAGGCGCAGACGCGGGTCCTGGCCGCCTTCTCGCCCCTGCCGGCGGAGACCGTGGCGGTCAACCAGGCGCTCGGCCGCGTGCTGGCGGAGGACGTCACCGCGCGCGTCACCCAGCCGCCGGCCGACGTCAGCGCCATGGACGGCTATGCCGTGCGCGCCGAGGACCTGGCGGAGATTCCGGCGCGGCTGCAGGTCGTCGGCCGGGTGCCCGCCGGCGGCCGCTACGCCGACCGCCTGGCGCCGGGCCAGGCGGTGCGCATCTTCACCGGCGCGCCCCTGCCCGACGGCGCCGACACCATCGTCATTCAGGAGGACTGCACCGCGGAGGGCGATGCCGTCGTGGTCCGCGCCGGCGCCGCGCGCGGCACCTACGTCCGCCCGGCCGGCCTCGACTTCCGCGCCGGCAGCCTGGGCGTGCCGGCCGGCCGCCCGGTCAGCGTACGCGATCTCGGCCTGATCGCGGCCATGAACCGCCCCTGGGTCTCGGTGCGCCGGCGCCCGCGCGTGGCCGTGCTGGCGACCGGCGACGAGGTGGTGATGCCGGGCGACCCGCTCGGGCCCAGCCAGATCGTCTCCTCCAACGGCCTGGCGCTCTGCGCCCTGGTCGAGGCGTGCGGCGGCAGCGCGATCAACCTGGGGATCGCCGCCGATTCGGCCGAGTCGCTGCAGCGTCTGGCGGCCGGCGCGGCCGGCGCCGACCTGCTGGTCACCACCGGCGGCGCCTCGGTCGGCGAGCACGACCTGATTCGCTCGGTGCTCGGCGAGGCGGGGCTGGAGCTCGACTTCTGGAAGATCGCCATGCGGCCGGGCAAGCCGCTGATGTTCGGCCGCCTGAAGGACACGCCGATGCTGGGCCTGCCGGGCAATCCCGTCTCCAGCCTGGTCTGCGGCCTGCTGTTCCTGCGGCCGATGCTCGACCGCCTGCTCGGGCTGCAGCGCCCGGCGCACCCGCTGGAGCCGGCGCTGCTCGGTGCCGATCTCGGCGCCAACGACCGGCGCCAGGACTACCTGCGGGCAAGCCTGGAGACCGACGCCGACGGCCGCCGCGTCGCCACCCCCTTCGGCCGGCAGGACAGCTCGATGCTGGCCACGCTGACGCAGGCCGACGCCCTGATCGTGCGGCCGCCGCACGCGCCGGCACTTGCCGCCGGACAGGTCGTCGCGCTGCTTCGATTTCCGGCCGGCCTGGCGTCTATTTAGGTTCTATTCCATGAACGCTTGACGTACGAAGGGAACGGTATTAGAACAAATAGCGATTCGTTTTTCGCGGCAGTCGGGCGCAGTCGGGACCTGCGCGCACTGCGGAGGGGAGCATCGACGTTCGGCAAGCTACGCGCTGGGAGGCAGCGGGTCCCTTGCGGGCGTCCAACAAAGGGCCGGACGATATGTTGACGCGGAAGCAACACGAGCTGCTGCTGTTCCTGCATGCGCACCTGGGCGAGCACGGGGTCTCCCCTTCCTTCGACGAGATGAAGGAGGCGCTGGGCCTGAAGTCGAAATCTGGCATCCATCGGCTGATCACCGGGCTGGAGGAGCGCGGCTTCATCCGGCGCCTGCCGCATCGCGCGCGCGCCATCGAGGTGCTGCGCCTGCCCGAGGACATGGCCGGCAAGTCGGGCTTCGCGCCGAACGTGATCGAGGGCGGCCGCCGGGCTGGCCTGGCGGGCGCGCGGGTCGCCACCGACAGCGAGGCGGTCAGCCTGCCGCTCTACGGCCGCATCGCCGCCGGGACCCCGATCGAGGCGCTGCGCGACCACTCGAACTATGTGGACGTGCCGGCCGACCTGCTCAGCCGCGGCGAGCACTACGCCCTGCAGGTCGAGGGCGATTCCATGGTCGAGGCCGGCATCCTCGACGGCGACACCGTGGTGATCGAGCGCAGCGACCAGGCGGAGAACGGCGCCATCGTCGTCGCCCTGGTCGACGACGCCGAGGTCACGCTCAAGCGCTTCCGCCGGCGCGGCGGCGCCATCGCGCTGGAGCCGGCCAACCGCAACTACGAGCCGCGGCTCTTCCCGCCCGACCGCGTCAAGGTCCAGGGCCGCCTGATCGGCCTTCTGCGCCGCTACTGAGGCCGTCGGCGGCCCGGCGTCGGACGGCGGCGGCGTGGCAGGGCAGCGGCGTGGCCCAGCGGCCGTGCCGAGGGTCCGCCGTCGGCGCTCACTCCCGCCCGCGGGCCCGCACCCAGGGGCGCGCGCCGCGGGTGCCGCGCACCGTCTCGATCTCCAGTCGGTCCGCCCGCAGCCGCAAGGCGTGGCCGCCCTCGCGCCACAGGCGGTAGCGGTCGATGACCCGCTGCGGGCCGTCGCGGCTGCGCCCGCAGCGCCCGGGCACCGGAAAGGGCGCGATCACCAGATCGGCGCGCGCGCAGTCCTCGGCCAGCGCCGCCGGCGTGCGCGCCAGGGCGACGGTCCAGCCGTAGCGCCGGTAGATGCAGCCGGCCGGATCGCAGCGCAGCCAGTCGCCCGGCGGCGGCCAGGGCAGCGCCTCGGCCTGGGCCGAGCGCCGCAGCCACTGCTCGCGCACGAAGGCCTCGCGCCGGGTCTGCGACAGCGCCAACCGCGCGTCCGGGCCGCGCGCGGCGATCAGGCCGCCGTCGGCGCTGACCAGCAGGTCGGGCGGCTGGCGCCAGAGCGCGCCGGACAGACCGACGAGGATCGCCAGCAGCCCGGCGAGGCGCCAGGCCCGCCGCCAGAGACAGAGCCAGAGCCCGCCGAGGGTGACCGCCACCAGGCCCCAGGTCGGCAGCGCCGGCAGGAGTTGCACCGCGCCCGGCCAGCGCGCCGTCTCCTTGGCCACGGCGATCAGCAGGCCGAGCCCCTGCCCCATCAGCCAGAGCGGCGCCGCCTCCAGCCCGAAGGGCATGGCCAGCAGCGCCAGCAGGGCCAGCGGCATGACCGCGAAGGCGGTCAGCGGCACGGCGGCGAGGTTGGCCGCCAGCCCGACCCAGGCCAGGCGGTTGAAGTGGTACCAGGCGTAGCTGCCGGTCGCCGCCACGGCGATGGCGGAGGACAGCAGCAGCCCGCCGGCGTAGGTCAGCGGCCGGCTCCACAGCGCCCGCCCGCCGTCGTGCCGCGCCCGCGCGTCCCGCGCGCTCCGCCAGGTGGCATAGGCCTCGTAGCCCGAGACCAGCGCCACCACCGCCGCGAAGGACATCTGGAAGGAGGCGGACAGCAGGCTCTCCGGCGCCAGCAGCAGCACCGCCGCCGCCGCCCAGGCGACCAGCCGCAGCGAGACGGCCGAGCGGTCGAGCAGCACCGCCAGAAAGACCAGCCCGACCATCAGGAAGGCCCGCTGGGTCGGGATCGTCGCCCCGGCCAGGAAGAGGTAGACGAAGGCGGTGACCAGGCCGGCCGCCGCCGCCCACTTCTTGATCGGGTGGCGCAGCGCGACCGCCGGCCAGAGCGCCAGGCCGCCGCGCAGCCCGACGAAGACCGCGCCGGCCACCAGGCCGATGTGCAGGCCGGAGATCGCCAGCAGGTGGGCCAGGCCGGAATCGCGCATGGCCTGCAGCAGGTCGGGCGGGATGACGTCGCGCTTGCCCACCGTCAGCGCCACGGCGAGCGCACCCCGCTCGTCCGGCAGCACGGCCAGGATGCGCCCGGCGATGGCCTGGCGCAGCCCCTCCCAGAACAGACGCCAGCCCTCGAACCGCCGCGCCTCCACCGGCCAGCCGGCCGGCGGCGCGATCACGCGCGGCGCGCCCAGGCTGTAGCCGACACCGCCGAGCCGCTCGAACCAGGCCCGCCGCGCGAAGTCGTAGCCGCCCGGCGCGGCGGGCTCCGGCGGTGGCTGCAGCACGGCCAGACCGCGCACCCAGGCGCCGGGCGGGATGGCGGCGGCGGCCTGGCCCGAGGCGCTGACCCGCACCCGCGCCGGGGTCGCCAGCGGGTCGAGCCGTTCGATCTCCAGCCGCTCCAGGGTCAGGCGGACGCGGCTGGCGCCCGGCTCGACCGCGACCACGCGGCCGACCAGCTCGACCGGCCCGACCTCGCTCTGCAGCACCGGGGCGGCGACGCCGGCGCTGCGCCACTGCGCCACGCCGAAGCCGGCCGCGAGCGCGGCGCCGGCCAGACCGAGCAGCAACAGCCCCGGCCAGCGACGGCCCCATCCCAGCAGCAGCGCCGCCGTGGCGAGTCCGGCGGTACCGGCCCAGGCCGGCGGCTCGGCCGGCCAGGCGAAGTAGAGCCCGATTCCGGCGCCGAGCAGCACCGGCAGCCACAGCGGCCAGCGGTCGCGCTCGGCCAGCGCCGCCGCGCGCAGCCAGGCCAGCACCGCCAGCAGAGCCTCGGGCAGCACCAGGATCAGGCCGCGGGCGCCGGCGAGAGGCTTGCTCCTCACGGCCGCGCCCCCGATGCTGCGCGGCGATGGGCGACGAGGTGCCAGACGGGCCAGGGGCGCGGCGCGCTCGCGCTGCGGCGGGCGGCGGCGATCACGGCTGGGTCGGCCGCGGCAAGGTGCGGGCGGCACGCCTGGACGGTGCGCTGCTGCTGCGCTTTCATGGCCTTGGCACCCGCGGCGGCAAGCTGCAAACCCCGATCGCCGAGTTCTTCCGCAAAGACTACCGCAGGCTGCGGCCGAGCTACGAGCCCTATGCCGTGCGCATTTGGATCGCGCGCGGCCCGGCGACGCCGAAGCTGGACGTCGACAACGTGGCCAAGGCCTGTCTTGACGCCCTGACCGGCGCGGTCTGGGCCGACGACAGCCAGGTGGTCCGGCTTGAGGTGATCAAGAGCGTGGGCCCGCGCCCGGCGCTGACGCTGCTGGCCCGGCCCTGCGCGGCGCCCGATACCGAGGAGCTGGCCGCGCTGCTGGCGCGCGCCGACGCGCTGGGCAGGCCCTGACCGCCTGTGCTAGAGGGACGCCGATTTTACGGAACCTCTCCGGTCCGTCCCCGCAACCAGCAACGAGTCCGATCGCCACGATGACCGTCGTGACCCGCTTCGCCCCCTCGCCCACCGGCTTCCTGCACATCGGTGGGGCCCGCACCGCCCTGTTCAACTGGCTCTTCGCCCGCCACCACGGGGGCAGGTTCCTGCTGCGCATCGAGGACACCGACCGCAAGCGCTCCACCCAGGAGGCGATTGACGCCATCCTCGACGGCCTGTCCTGGCTGGGCCTGCAGTGGGACGAGGCGGCGGTCTACCAGTCCAAGCGCGCCGCGGCGCACGCGGCGGCCGCCGAACGGCTGCTGGCCGAGGGCAAGGCCTACCGCTGCTACTGCTCGCAGGAGGAGCTGGAGGCCATGCGCGCCAAGGCCAAGGCGGAAGGCCGGCCGATGAAGTACGACGGCACCTGGCGCGACCGCGACCCCAGCGAAGCGCCGGCCGGCGTGACCCCGGTGATCCGCATGAAGGCGCCGCAGAGCGGCGAGACCCGGATTCAGGACCGGGTCCAGGGCGAGATCACCGTGGCCAACAGCCAGCTCGACGACATGATCCTGCTGCGCGCCGACGGCACGCCGACCTACATGCTCTCGGTCGTGGTCGACGACCACGACATGGGCATCACCCATGTGATCCGTGGCGACGACCACCTGACCAACGCCTTTCGCCAGACCCAGCTCTACCGCCTGCTCGGCTGGGAGCCGCCGGTGTTCGCCCACATCCCGCTGATCCACGGGCCCGACGGCGCCAAGCTGTCGAAGCGCCACGGCGCGCTCGGCGTCGAGGCCTACCGCGAGATGGGCTACCTGCCGGAGGCGCTGCGCAACTACCTGCTGCGCCTGGGCTGGGGCCACGGCGACGACGAGATCATTTCCACCGAGCAGGCGGTCGCCTGGTTCGACCTCGATGGCGTCGGCCGCTCGCCCGCCCGCTTCGATTTGCAGAAGCTCGACCACCTGAACGGCCACTACCTGCGCGAAGCCGAGGACGCGCGGCTGAGCGAGCTGGTGGCGGCTTACTATGACGGCCCGCTCGGCGACGCGGCGCGCCGGCGCCTGCTGGCCGGCATGCCTGGTCTCAAGCCGCGTGTGAAGACCGTCAAGGAACTTGCTGAAATGGCGGCGTTCTATGTGCAGGAGCGTCCCATCGAGCCCAACAGCAAGGCGGCCAAGCTGCTGTCCGGCGACGCCCCGGCGATTCTGGCGAAACTCCACGCCGCCCTGGCCGGGTGCGACGATTGGTCGGCCGAGGCCCTGGAGGGCCTGGTGCGCCGCTTCGCGGAGGCCGAGGAGGTGAAGCTGGGGGCGGCGGCGCAGCCGCTGCGCGCGGCCCTGACCGGCTCCAACGTCTCGCCGCCGATCTTCGAGGTGATGGAGGTGCTGGGACGCGAGGAGAGCCTGGCCCGGATTGCAGACAAGGCTGCATGAACGTCCCGCAGAAGGCTGAATTAGAACGAACAATTGACATAATTGCCATGCCGGGGCCTTGCCCCTATGCTGCGACGCAACGAAAGAGCCGGGCCGTCCGCCATCCCAGCGGGCGCCCGACCCAAGCGTGAGGATCAATCACATGAGCAACGGTTCCGCGACGGCTGCCAAGAGCGCCGAGACCCAGACGATGACGCTCACCGACAAGGCGACCGGGCGGTCCTGGGAGCTGCCGGTGATCAAGGGAACCACGGGGCCCGACGTCGTGGACATCCGCAAGTTCTACGCGGAGACCGGGATGTTCACCTACGATCCCGGCTTCACCTCGACCGGCTCCTGCGACTCGGCGATCACCTTCATCGACGGTGACGAGGGCGTCCTGCTGCACCGCGGCTACCGGATCGAGGATCTGGCGGCCAACTGCGACTTCATGGAGGTCTGCTACCTGCTGCTGCACGGTGAGCTGCCCGATGCCGAGCAGCTCAAGACCTTCGACCACAACATCACCTACCACACCATGCTGCACGAGCAGATGGTGAACTTCTTCCGCGGTTTCCGGCGGGATTCGCACCCCATGGCCGTGATGGTCGGCGTGGTCGGCGCGCTTTCCGCCTTCTACCACGACTCCACCGACATCACCGACCCGCACCAGCGCATGGTCGCCCAGCACCGGCTGATCGCGAAGATGCCGACGATCGCCGCCTGGGCCTACAAGTACTCGGTCGGCCAGCCCTTCATCTATCCGCGCAACGACCTGAGCTACGCCGAGAACTTCCTGCACATGACCTTCGCCGTGCCGGCGGAGGAGTACAAGGTGAACCCGGTCCTGGCCCGCGCCATGGACCGCATCTTCATCCTGCACGCCGACCACGAGCAGAACGCCTCGACCTCGACGGTGCGCATCGCCGGCTCCTCGGGCGCCAACCCCTTCGCCTGCATCGCCGCCGGCATCGCCAGCCTCTGGGGCCCGGCCCACGGCGGCGCCAACGAGGCGGTGCTGCGCATGCTGCAGGAGATCGGCCACAAGGACCGCATCCCCGAGTTCATCGAGCGGGCCAAGGACAAGAACGACCCCTTCCGCCTGATGGGCTTCGGCCACCGGGTCTACAAGAACTACGACCCGCGCGCGAAGGTCATGCAGCAGTCCTGCCACGAGGTGCTGGACGAGCTGGGCAAGCGCGACGAGCCGCTGCTGGCCCTGGCCATGGAGCTGGAGCGGATCGCGCTGGAGGACGACTACTTCGTCGAGAAGAAGCTCTTCCCCAACGTCGACTTTTATTCCGGCATCATCCTGCAGGCCATGGGCTTTCCCACCAGCATGTTCACGGTGCTCTTCGCCCTGGCGCGCACCGTCGGCTGGGTCGCCCAGTGGCACGAGATGATCGAGGACCCCGGCCACCGCATCAGCCGGCCGCGCCAGCTCTACACCGGCTACACCGAGCGCGAGTTCGTGCCGCTCGACAAGCGCTGAGCCGAGGCCGCAACCGGGACACCCGGGATCGAGGGGCGTGGGCGCGAGCCTGCGCCCCTTTCCTTTGCGCTTTTCCCGGGCCCCGCTTCCCTTGGCGCCCGCGGGCCGTTTAGGCTGGGGCGCATGGACCCGGCATGGATCCACGACCCGGCCGAGGTGGAACGCCGCCTCAAGGCGCGACTGGCCGAGCTGGAGCGGCTCAGCGCGGGCAGCGGCGAATCGCGCGCGGCCGTCGAGCTCGACCAGACGCGGGTCGGGCGCCTGAGCCGCATGGACGCCCTGCAGGGCCAGGCCATGGCGCAGGCGACGGAGGCCCGCCGTCAGCGGGAGATCCAGCGCATCCGGGCGGCTCTGGAGCGGCTCGCCGAGGCGGAATACGGCGCCTGCGTCGTCTGCGGCGAGGAGATCGCGGCCAGGCGCCTGGAGCTCGACCCGGCCACCCCGACCTGCGTCGACTGCGCCGCCGGACGCTAGAGCGATGCCCGACCTGATCGAATCGCGTTTGCGATTCCCCAGGTCGGACAGCATCACTCTAACACTATGGTTTAGGGCGGTTTTGGGCCGATCGGCAGACCCACGTCGTGGTTCCACTCGATCGGAAACCGCCCTAGGTCCGGCCGCCCGCCTGCTTCTGCCGCTCGGCGATCACCTGCAGGACGCGGCGCGCCGCCTGGCGGCTGGGCGGTCCCTCGCCGGCGCCCGAGAGGGCCGCGATCACCCGGTCGAGATCGGCGGCCTGGCGCGCGCGCAGGTCGGCATCGTCGAGCAGCGGCCCGAGGGCCGCCGCCAGGCGCGCCGGCCGGCAGGCCTCCTGCAGCAACTCCGGCTGCACCTCGCGGTCGAGCACCAGGTTGGGGATCGAGACGTAGCGGATCTTCAGCAGGCGCCGGGCGATCGCGGCCGACAGTGGGCTGACCCGGTAGGCGACCACCGTGGGCACCCGGGCCACGGCCAGCTCGACGGCGACGGTGCCCGAGGCCGCCAGGGCCGCGTCGGCGGCGGCGAAGGCGGCGTACTTCTCCTCCGGTCCCTCCAGCACCAGCGTGGCGACCGGCCAGGCCGCCGTCTCCCGACGCACCAGCGCGGCGACATTGGGCACGGTCGGCACCACGGCGCGCAGGCCGGGCCGGTCGTGCCGCAGCCGCGCCAGGGTCTCGGCGAAGACGCCGCTCAGCCGCTCCACCTCGCCGCGGCGGCTGCCCGGCAGCACGACCAGCAGCGGCGCCTCGTCGGAGATCCCGTGCTGCGCGCGGAAGGCCGGGCCGGCGTCGGCCGGCGCGACCGCCTCCACCACCGGGTGGCCGACCACCGTCGTGGCCAGCCCATGCGCCTCGAAGTAGGGCGGCTCGAAGGGCAGCAGCGCCAGCAGGTGGTCGAGGAAGCCGGCCACCCGGCGTGCGCGCCAGGGCTTCCAGGCCCAGACCGACGGCGCGACGTAATGGATCAGCGGAAAGCCCGCGCCCTTGAGGCGCTTAGCCACCCGCAGGGAGAAGGCTGGGGAGTCGATCGTCACCAGGGCGTCGGGCCGCAGCCGCCGGGCCGCGGCCTCGGTCTCGGCCATGCGGCGCAGAATCCGGCGCAGGTGCGGCAGCACCTCGACCAGCCCCATCACGGCCAGGTCGGCCATGGGGAAGAGGCTGTCGAGCCCCTCGGCGGCCATGCGCGGGCCCCCGACCCCGGCGAAGCGCACGCGCCCGCCGGTCTCGGTCTTGAGGGCGGCCATCAGCCGCGCGCCGAGCTGATCGCCGGAGGGCTCGCCGGCGACCAGGAAGATCAGCGGTCCCTCACCGCCCATCCGCGACCTCGCGCCCGACCAGGAACAGCCCGGCGGCGTCGCAGGCGGACACCACCTTGTCGCGGTCGACCACCAGGGTGGCACCGGCCTGCACCGCGATCCCGCGCAGGCCGGCCGCGGCGGCGCCCGCCACCGTCTCGGTGCCGATGGTCGGCAGGTCGATGCGCCGCTCCTGGTTCGGCTTGGCGGTCTTCACCAGCACGCCGCCTGGACCCTCGCGGCGCAGCTCGCCGGCTCGGCGCAGCAGCGCGTCGGTGCCTTCGACCGCCTCGACGCCGAGCAGCACGCCCTGCTGCACGACCACCGCCTGGCCGACGTCCAGCGCGCCCAGCGCGCGCACCACCTCCAGCCCGCGGGCGATGTCGGCCTCGGCCTGGGCGTCCGGGCGCGCATGCGTCAGGCGGCCGGCGGTGGCCAGCAGGTCGCCAAGGAGCTGGTGCGCCCCGAGGACGCGGAACCCCTCCTCCTCCTCCAGCGCGCGCACGATGGCGCCCAACAGGCCGTCGTCGCCGAAGGCGCGGCGGCCGATCTGGGCCAGGAACCTGGCGGCGCGCGCATCGAGCCGCAGCTTCAGCAGACTGGGCCGGCGGATCGGCCCGGCCAGCACGAGGTCGCGCACGCCCTCGGCGCGCAGGCGGTCGAGGATCTCCCCGGCGCTGCCCAGGTGGGTCCAGAGGGCCGGCGCGGCCTCGGTCGTGGCGGGGTCGGTTTGGCCGTGGAAAGCGACCACGAAGACTCTGCGGCCTTGCGCGCGCGCCGCAGCGATCAGGCGCCGCGGCAGCGGCCCGCTGCCGGCAAGGATGCCGAGAGTCGGCGGGGCCGCGTCCCCGGCCGTGCCGCCGCCCGTCGTGGCGCGGTCACTGGCCATGGCCCTGCTTGGGTTGGCAGAGCGCACGCGAGGAGTCGGCGCGCACGAAGGCGACGATGGCGCGGACCACCTCGTTCTCGCCGTGGCGCTCGGCCACGCCCTCGAGGCGCTCGGCCAGGGTGCCGTCGCCGCTGAACAGCCGCTCGTAGGCCGTCAGCAGGCCCTGGATGGCGGACTTGTCGTAGCCGCGCCGCTTCATGCCGACGATGTTGACGCCGGACAGGCGCGCGCGCTCGCCCATCGCCAGGCCGTAGGGAATCACGTCGTACTCGATGCCCGACATGCCGCCGATCATCGCGTGGTCGCCGAT
The DNA here is from genome assembly GCA_965233705.1 of Algihabitans sp. GTDB lineage: Bacteria > Pseudomonadota > Alphaproteobacteria > Kiloniellales > DSM-21159 > Algihabitans. The sequence goes on from CBDDTF010000003.1 coordinate 992,453, forward strand.
GCGCACGTGCTGGTGCACCGCCGAGAGGCCGCCGATGATGGCGTGGTCGCCGACCTGCACGTGGCCGGCCAGCGTGGCGTTGTTGGCCAGGATCACCTCGTCGCCGACCCTGCAGTCGTGGGCGACGTGGCTGCCGACCATGAAGAGGCAGCGGCTGCCCACCTGCGTGACCATGCCGCCGCCCTCGGTGCCGGGGTTCATGGTCACGTGCTCGCGGATCATGCAGTCGGCGCCGATCCAAAGCGCCGAGGCCTCGCCCCGGTACTTGAGGTCCTGCGGCCGGTGGCCGATCGAGGCGAAGGGAAAGATCTGGGTGCGCGGGCCCACGGTGGTGCGGCCGTCGACCACCACATGGCTGTGCAGCACCACGCCGTCGCCTAGCTTGACCTCGGGGCCGACGACGCAATAGGGGCCGATGCGCACCTCGGCGCCCAGCTCGGCCGCCGGGTCGACGATGGCCGTGGGATGAATCGGAGAAGCCGTCACGGTGGGGTCAGTCGTCCATGATCATCGCGGTGAAGGTCGCCTCGGCCATCAGCGTGCCGTCGACCCGCGCTTCGCCGCTGAACTTCCAGACCGGCCCGCGATTCTTCAGCTTGCTGACCTGGACGCGGAGCTGGTCGCCGGGAAACACCGGCTTGCGGAAGCGCGCGTCGTCGACGCTCATGAAGTAGACCAGCTTGCCGGCGGCCGCGCCCTCAAGGGTCTCGACCACCAGCACCGCCGCCGTCTGCGCCATCGATTCGATGATCAGAACGCCCGGCATGACCGGCTGGCGCGGGAAATGCCCCTGGAAGTGCGGCTCGTTGATCGAGACGTTCTTGATCCCGACGGCGCTCTCGTCGAGATGGATGTCGACCACGCGGTCGATCATCAGGAAAGGATAGCGGTGCGGAATCATCCGCATCACCGACATGATGTCGGCGGGTCCCACCTCCTTCGTCAGGCTTGCTGCGTCCTCAGCCATTCTTCTTCTTGTCCATCTCTTTCAACTGGCGCTTCCACTGGGTCACCAGCCGGAAATAGTCCTTCAGCGGCATGGCCGGCAGTCCGCCGAAGGTCTCCCCCGGCGGAATGTCGTGCATCAGGCCGGACTTGGCGGCCAACTGCGCCTTTGCATGAAGGGTCAGGTGGCCCCCCACCCCACCTTGCGCCGCGATCATCACGAAGTCCTCCAGCTTCGAGGAGCCGGCGACCCCGGACTGCGCAACCAGAACGCAACCGCGACCGAGGCGGACGTTGTGCCCCAACTGCACCAGATTATCAATCTTGCAGCCGTCGCCGATGATCGTATCGGGCCCCGCGCCCCGGTCGATCGTGGCGTTGGCGCCGATTTCCACGCCGTCGCCGACGATCACGCGCCCAAGCTGGGGCACGTCGACGTAGCCGGCCGGGTCGAGCGCGAAGCCGAAGCCGCGGTTGCCGATGCGCGCCCCGGCGTGGATCAGGCAGCCCTGGCCGATCAGGCAGTGGGACAGCGTGGCGCCCTGCATCACCTCGGTCCCGGCGCCGATCACCACGCCGGCCTCGACCACCACCTGGGCATGCAGGCGCACGCCGTCGCCCAGCTCCGCGCCGGGACCGACCACCGCGAAGGGCCCGATCCAGACATCCCGGCCGATCGTCGCGCTGTCGTCGACGCAGGCCGAGGGATGGATGCCCCCCTCCCGCACCGGCGTCGGGTAGAAGGTCGTGGCGATCTGCGCATAGGCCTTGTAGGGCTGCGGCGTGACCAGCAGCGCCATGCCCTCCGGCGCGCGCGCGGCGAAGTCCGGATGCACCACGCAGGCCCCGGCGGCCGAGGCCTCGAAGGCCTTCACGTAGCGCCGGTTGTCGAGGAAGGAAATCTCGTCCGGTCCCGCCGCGTCCAGCGGCGCGACGTCGGCCACCTCCCGATCCGGTTTGGCGGCGCCCGCCAGCTCCGCGCCGACGAGTTCGGCCAAGCGATCCAGGCGGAAGGGTCCGACATTGGTGAAGAAGCGGGGATCGGCCATCGACGGATCTCAACAAGGGGTGAATGCGGCGACTCGCGGGCACGCCGGCGATGGTCCGAGCCTAGGGGGTTTTGCCGGCCTAGGGAACCGCCTTGCGGTCCCGCGGATCGTCAGGAAAGCGCTCTAAGCCTCTAAATTCTAGAGCCGATTCGCTGCCGCAGACCTCGGCGCGCTCGGCCGTGGGGGGCGCCGGCGCGGGACGCTCAGGGCCGGGGCTGCAGCGTGCCGAGATCGAAGCGCGGCAGGCGCTCGTTCAGCCGCCGGATCACCGGGTCCGTCACCTCCAGCTCGCTGCGCACGAGCAGCACGCCGGCCTTGGGCAGCACCAGCCGGGCCTGCCGCTCGGTCGCGATCTCCTCCGCCACGCCGGCGATGGCGCGGTCGATCTCCAGCATGCCGCGGCTGTACAGGCGATCCAGGCTCGCCTTGGTGCTGCGCATCGCCTGCTGCGCGTCGGCCAGGCGCTCGTCGAGGTCGCGCACGGCGGCGTTGTAGTCCTGGTCCGACAGCTCGCTGCGCTGCTCGAGCAAGGCGCGCTGATCCGTCTGCAGCGCCCGCTCGATCTCCTGCAGTTCGTCCTCGTAGGCTTCGCGTCGCGCCTCGATCTGGCGCTGTACGTCGGCCACCGCGCTGGAGTTGCGCCGCACCTCCTGCATGTCGACGACGAGCACGTCGAAGCCGCGTTCCTCGGGGAGGCGTTGCCCCGCCTCCTGCCCCGCCTCCTGCCCCGCTTCCTGTGCCGCCGCCGGCGCCGGGCCGAGCAGCAGCACCAGCAGGCCCGCCAGAAGCCACCGGATCGGCCTGACCCGCCCGCTGCGCCGCGGGGTGTACATGCTCAGAACTGCGTCCCGAAGCTGAAGCTGAGAAGCTGCTCCTGGTCGAAGTCCTGCTTGTAGATCGGGAAGCCGAGGTCGAGGCGCAGCGGCCCGAAGGGCGAGCGCCAGGACAGGCCGGGGCCGACGCTGACGCGCGGGGTGGCGCTGTCCTCCACGAAGCTGGCATCGGAATCGGCGTCGAAGCTCGCGCCGATATCGGTGAAGAGGCGCCCGCGAATCTCGAACTCCTCGGGCAGTCCCAGCGGGAAGGACAGCTCGACCGTGCCCTTGTAGTAGGCATTGCCGCCCAGCGCGTCGTTGGTGCTGGTGTCGCGCGGCCCGGCGCCGCCCGGCTCGAAACCGCGGAAGGACTCGCCGCCGATGAAGAAGCGGTCGGCGATCCGGGTATCCTCGCCGATCCCGAACATGTAGCCCAACTCGCCGCCGAGCTTGAGGGTCACGTCCTCGAGCACCGGCAGGTAGTAGTCGCCCTCCAGGGTGTTGCGCAGGAAGGTGACGTCGCCGCCGACGCCGGCGAACTCGTTCGACAGCTTGACCCGGAAGCCGTCGCGCGGATCGAAGCGGTTGTCGCGCCGGTCCCAGGTCAGGTCCTGGCCGATGATCGAGCGCAGCGTCTCGCCCTCCTCGGAGCGCACGATGATCGAGGCGTCGTCGTCGACGTCGCTGATCTCCTGGTTTTCCAGCCGGTAGCGCAGGAGGTGGCGGGTGTGCTCGGTCAGGTCGTAGCCGGCGCGCAGCCCGAAGCCGATGCGCTTCTGGTCGAAGTCGCTCTCCTCGAACTCGCGGGTCACGCGGAAAAGGTCGAAACCGGCGGCGATCGGCCGGTCGAGGAAGTAGGGCTCGGTGAAGCTGAGATCGAGCTCCGAGGAGGCGCCGGAGAGGGTGAAGGCGAGACGCAGATCCTGGCCGCGGCCCAGCAGGTTGCGCTCGCGTAGCTGGATGTTGCCCAGCGGGCCCACCGAGGTCGACAGGCCGGCGCCGATGGTGATCTCGCCGGTCGACTGCTCCTCGACGCCGACCTTGACCACGGTGCGGTCGGGCGCGCTGCCCGGCTCCTGCTCGACGTTGACGGTGCGGAAGAAGCCGAGGTTCTCGATCCGCTGGCGCGAGCGGCGCAGCTTGGAGGCGTTGAAGGCGTCGCCCTCGACCAGCCGGAACTCGCGGCGGATCACCCGGTCCAGGGTGCGGCTGTTGCCCTCGATGTCGATCCGCTCGACGAAGACCTTGGGCCCCTCCTGAATGTCGTAGGTGATGTCGATGGTCAGGTTCTCGCGGTCGCGCCGGGTGCGCGGGCGCACGTCGACGAAGGCGTAGCCCAGATTGCCGACCACGTCGGTCAAGGCATCGACGTCGGCCTCGACCGCGGTGGCGTCGTAGGTCTCGCCCTCTTCCGCCTCCAGCTCGCTGCGCAGCTGCTCGACGTCGAGGTCGCGCAGCGTCGTCGTCAGGTCGATCTGGCCGAAGTCGTACTGCGGCCCCTCCTCCACCGTGAAGGTGACGATGAAGCCGCTGCGGTCCTCGTCCAGTTCGGCGACGACCGAGCTGACCCGGAAGTCCGCGTAGCCCTCGGACAGGTAGAAGCGCCGCAGCAGCTCGCGGTCGAAGTTCAGGCGGTCCGGGTCGTAGGTGTCGTCGCTGGACAGGAAGCGGTACCAGGCCGACTCGCTGGTGCTGATCTCGCCGCGCAGGGAGCCGTCGGAAAAGGCGCGGTTGCCGATGAAGTTGATCGACTTGATGCCGGTGACCTCGCCCTCGTTGATCTCGAAGACCAGGTCGACGCGGTTCTGCGGCAGCTCGATGATCTTCGGCTCCACCTTGGCGGCGAAGCGGCCGTTGCGCCGATAGAGGTCGAGCAGGCGCTGTACGTCATTCTGCACGCGGGTGCGGGTGTAGACCACGCGCGGGCGCAGCTCCACCTCGCCCTCCAGCTCGTCGTCCTCGATGGCGTCGTTCCCCTCGAAGGCGATGCGGTTGATGATCGGGTTCTCGACCACGTCGACCACCAGCGTGTTGCCCTCGCGGCGCAGGGTGACGTCGGCGAACAGGCCGGTGTCGAAGATCGCCTTCAGCGACTCGTCGAGGCGCAGCGGGTCGAAGCGGTCGCCGGGGTCGACGGTCATGTAGGAGCGCACCGTCTGCGGGTCGATGCGCTGGGTGCCCTCGATTCGGATCTCCTCGATCAGGCCACCTTGCAGGATCGACTGTGCCGCCGCTGGCGCGGCGCCGCCCAGAGGCCCAAACACGGGCGCCGCCAGCGTCAACAGCAAGCAGCACAGAAACGGTGCGACGACTCGCAAGTGAATTCCCCCAAAATCCCCCGTTTCGGCCGCCGTTGCGGCAGGCCGGCACGGCTCTGACGGCGCGGCGGGCTCAGGCCCGCGCGCCGCTGCTCTTCCCTCTCCCGGCCCCCTGCCGATCAGAAGACATTTAAGCGGCTGAGATCGTTAAAGGTTACAAAGAGCATCAGCGTCAATACCAAAGCCAACCCGATCCGGAAACCGTATTCCTGAGCGCGCTCGCCCAGCGGCCGGCCCCGCACCGCCTCGATGGCGTAGAACAGCAGGTGCCCGCCGTCCAGCATCGGCACGGGAAACAGATTGATCAGGCCGAGGTTGATCGACAGCACGGCCATGAAGGACACGATCGCGACCAGGCCGACCTCGGCCACGCGGCCCGACATCTCCCCGATCATGATCGGGCCGCCGAGCTCGTCGGCGCTGCGGCTGCCGGTGATCATCTGCCCGACGTAGCGCAGGGTGCCCCAGGTCAGCGAGCCGGTCTCCACGGTGGCGCGCCAGACCGCCGTCGCCGGGTCGTGGCGCACCATCTCGGTGCCGCCGGCCGAGATGCCCATCAGCGCCCGTTCGATGGTGTTGCCGAAGTTGTCGGTGGTCTCGACGATCTTCGGCGTGACGCTCAGCTCGCGCACGGCGCCGTCGCGCTCCAGCGTGACGCGCAGCGGCTCGGAAAGATTGAGCTGCACCGTGCGCTGGATCTGCTCGAAGCGCTCGATCGGCGTGCCGTTGATCGCCACGAAGCGGTCGCCGGACTCGATCCCGGCCGCCTCCGCCGCGCTGCCCTCGATCACCTGGCCGACCACCGGCGGGGTGGTCTGCTGCCCGATCGTCGCGAAGAGGATGGCCAGCACCACGATGGCGAAGAGGAAGTTGGCCAGCGGCCCGGCGGCGACGATGGCGGTGCGCTGCCCGAGCCGCTTGTGGTGGAAGGAGACCGCCTTTTCCGCCGCGGTCAGCGGGCGCGCCTGGCCGCCGGCCCAGTCGCCGGTCGCCTCGCCCGCCTCCAGGTCTTCGCCCCCGGCCGGTCGCGAGGTGACGTCGGCGTCGCCGAACATCTTGACGTAGCCGCCGAGCGGCAGGGCGCTGACCTTCCAGCGTGTCCCCGATTTCGCGGTCCAGCCGAAGAGTTCCGGCCCGAAGCCGATGGAGAAAGCCTCGACATGCACGCCACAGCGTCGGGCGACCCAATAGTGGCCCAGCTCATGCACGAAAACGAGAACGCTGAGAACCAGGATAAAGGGGATCGCGTAATCCCCGATGAAACCAATGATATCCATGCCGGTCCGATCTCAGTTCTGCTACGGCGCAGCCAGGCGCTCGGAGTTATAGCACCTGTCGTCCGAGACCGCGAATTTCAAGCCGAGCCGACGCGATTGCGACGATCAGGCGCTTACCGCCTGGCGCTGCAGCGCCTCGCCGGCCAGACGCCGCGCCTCGCGGTCGAGCGCCAGCACGCTGTCCAGATCGGGAATGCTGCGTCCGGCCAGTTGCGCCAGCGTCGCCTCCACCACCTCGGCGATGCCCAGGAAGCCCAGCCGCCCCTCGAGGAAGGCGGCCACCGCTACCTCGTTGGCGGCGTTCAGCACCGAGGGCGCGCCCGCCCCGGCGGTCAGCGCCTCGCGGGCCAGGCGCAGCGCCGGGAAACGGCTCTCGTCGGGGGCCTCGAAGGTGAGCTGCGCGATCCGTGCCAGGTCGAGCCGCTCCACGGGCGCCGCCATGCGCGCCGGCCAGGCCAGGCTGTAGGCGATCGGCGTGCGCATGTCCGGGGCGCCGAGCTGGGCCAGCACCGAGCCGTCGACATAGGCCACCATGGAATGGATCACCGACTGGGGGTGCACCAGCACCGCGATCTTCTCGCTCGGCTGATCGAAGAGGTAGGCCGCCTCGATCACCTCGAGGCCCTTGTTCATCATCGTCGCCGAATCGACCGAGATCTTGGCGCCCATCGACCAGTTGGGATGGGCGACGGCCTGCTCCGGCGTGGCGCGGGCCATCGCCGCCCGCTCCCAGGTGCGGAACGGCCCGCCGGAGGCGGTCAGCACGATCTGCTCGATGCCCTCCGGCCGGTCGCGGTCGAGCACCTGGAAGATCGCGTTGTGCTCGGAATCGACCGGCAGCAGCGTCGCCCCTGCCCGCTCCACCTCGCGCCCGATCAGTGCGCCGGCGCAGACCAGAGTCTCCTTGTTGGCCAGGCCGATCACCGCGCCGCGCCGCACGGCGGCCAGGGTCGGCGCCAGGCCGGCGGCGCCGACGATCGCCGACATCACGAACTCCGCCGGCCGTTCGGCCGCCTCGACCACGGCCTGGGGGCCGGCCGCCGCCTCGATGCCGCTGCCGGCCAGCGCATCCTTCAGGTCCCCGTAGGCCTTGGGGTCGGCCACCACGGCGAGGCGCGCGCCGACCGCCCGCGCCGCCTCGGCGAGCTGCGCGGCCGAGCCGTTCGCGGTCAGCGCCTCTACCCGAAAGCGCTCCGGCGCGCGCCGGACCAGGTCCAGCGTGCTGGCGCCGATCGAGCCCGTCGCCCCCAAGACCGTCAGGCTGCGCGGCCTGGCCTGCATCGGTGCGTGGTGCGTCATAGCGAAGCCTCCCTGAGGGCAGCCGCGAGCGCGACCGCCAAGGTTCCCCCGACCAGGCCGTCGACCCGGTCCAGCAGACCGCCGTGACCGGGAATCAGGGCCGAGCTATCCTTACGATGGAACCGTCGTTTGACGAAGGATTCAAAGAAATCCCCGACCTGCGCCGCCAGCGAGGCGCCGGCACTGGCCAGGGCGATCAGCCCGAGCGGTCCCGTGCGAGTCGCCAGGGCGAAGGCGAGGCCGACCCCGACGGCGGCCAGCAGGCCGCCCAGCGCCCCGGCCCAGGTCTTGTTCGGACTGATCGCCGGCCAGAGCTTGGGGCCCTTGAGCGCCCGCCCGACGGCATAGGCGCCGATATCCGTCGCCCAGACCACGAAGATCAGCCAGAAGATCACCTGGCGGCCCGCCTCCAGGTCGCGCAGCCACTGGAAGGCCAGCACCGAGCCCCCGACGTAAACCACCCCCAGGCCGAACCAGCCGAAGCTGCCGTCCTGCGGCCCCTGGCTGCGCCGCAACGCCGCCGCCGTCCCGGCCAGCAGGGTCCCCAGGGCGACCACGGCCAGGGCCGGCAGTATGCCCTGCAGGGCGCCCAGGCCGACAGCGGCGGCGACGGTCAGGACCGACACGGCCTCCAGCCAGCCGAGCGAGCGGGCGCCGCACATCCGCGCCCATTCCCACATCATGATGCAGGCGGCGACCAGCAGCAGGCCGTCGGTCCAGGGCGGACCGAGCCAAAGCAGGAGGAGAACCAGCGGCGCCAGAAGCAGCGCCGAAACCACGCGGGCGGTCAGCGGCGGCGCCACCAGATCACCGCGCGCCGAGCGCGACACCGAAGCGGCGGTCCCGACGCTGGAACTCCGCGACGGCCGCGGCCAGGTCGGCCAGGGTGAAATCCGGCCAGAGCTGGTCGATGAAGACCAGCTCGGCATAGGCGAGCTGCCACAGCAGGAAGTTGCTGACGCGCTGTTCGCCGCTGGTGCGGATCAGCAGATCCGGGTCCGGCAGGTCGGCGGTCAGCAGCCGCGCGGTCAGGGTCTCGGGCGCGATGGTTTCGGGGTCCAGCCGCCCGGCCGCCGCCTCGCGTGCCAGGGCGCGGGCCGCCGCGGCGATCTCCTCGCGGCCGCTGTAGCTCAGCGCCACGGTCAGGTTGAGCCGCGTGTTGCCGGCCGTGCGCCGCTCGGCATCCTCGATCAGCGAGACGATGTCCGGCGCCAGCCGCTCGCGCTGCCCGATCACGCGCAGGCGCACGCCCTTCTCGTGCAGCTCGGCGATCTCGCTGCGCAGGTAGCGCCGCAGCAGCCCCATGAGGTCCGAGACCTCCCGCTCGGGCCGGCCCCAGTTCTCCGACGAGAAGCCGAACAGCGTCAGGTAGGAGATGCCCAGCTCGGCCGCCGCCTCGACACAGCGGCGCACGGCCTGGGCCCCGCGGCGGTGCCCTTCGGTGCGCGGCAGACCGCGCGCCGCCGCCCAGCGGCCGTTGCCGTCCATGATGACGGCGACGTGGCGCGGCGGCGCGGCGGCTCCACCGGCGCGGCCCGCCGCGGGCGTCTCGTCCTGCGACATCGCCTTGCGGGAGGAAATCGGAGCCTCAGCCATCGCCGCGCCGGTCACACCTGCATGATTTCGGTTTCTTTCGCGGCCAGCGCCTCGTCGACCGCCTTGACGTGCTGGTCGGTCAGCTTCTGGATCTCGTCCGACAGACGGCGCTGCTCGTCCTCGGAGATCTCCCCCTCCTTCTGGTCGTGCTTCAACGCATCCATGCCGTCCCGGCGCACGTTGCGCACCGCCACCCGGGCCTGCTCGGCATAGCGGCCGGCCACCTTGACCAGCTCCTGGCGGCGCTCTTCCGACAGGGGCGGAATCGGAATGCGGATCAGGTTGCCGTCGTTCGAGGGGTTGAGCCCCAGGCCGGCCTCGCGGATCGCCTTTTCCACCTTGGAGACCATGCTGCGGTCCCAGACCTGCACGGTGAGCATGCGCGGCTCCGGCACCGAGGCGGTGCCGACCTGGTTCAACGGCAGTTGCTGGCCGTAGGCCTCGACCGTGATGGGATCGAGCAGTCCGGTCGAGGCGCGGCCGGTGCGCAGCCCGGCAAACTCGCGCTTCAGCGCCTCCAAGGCGCCGTCCATGCGCTTGCTAAGGTCTTTGAGGTCCACCGCGGCCATGCTCGTCGCCCCTTCTGGAAAGCTCTGCGTCCGGTTTTGTCCCGGGTCAACCGTCGTTTTCGACGATGGTGAAGCGCCCCTCGCCGCAGATCACCTTGGCAAAGGCGCCAGGCTCGGCGATGGAGAACACTACTATCGGAATGTGGTTTTCGCGCGCCAGAGAAATGGCGGAGTGATCCATGACGCCCAGGTCGCGCGATAGCACGTCGTGGTAGCTGAGCCGGTCGTAGCGCTTGGCGTCCGGGGCCTTGAAGGGGTCGTCGTCGTAGACGCCGTCGACCTTGGTGCCCTTGAGCAGCACGTCGCAGCCGACCTCGCAGGCGCGCAGCGCCGCCGCCGTGTCCGTGGTGAAGAAGGGGTTGCCGGTGCCGGCGGCCAGAATCACCACCCGTCCCTTCTCCATGTGTCGGATGGCGCGGCGGCGAATGTAGGGCTCGCAGACCGCCGACATGGGGATCGCCGACTGCACGCGGGTCGGCACCTGGCGCTTTTCCAGGGCGTTCTGGACCGCCAGCGAGTTCATCACCGTGGCCAGCATACCCATATGGTCGGCCGCGGCCCGCTCCATCCCCTTGGCCGCGCCCGAGACGCCGCGGAAGATGTTGCCGCCGCCGATCACCAGGCAGATCTCGACGCCCATGCCGTGGACCGCCTCGATCTCCTCGGCCAGGCGGTCGACCGTTTCCGGCTCCAGCCCGTAGTCGCGCCGCCCCATCAGGGCTTCGCCCGAGACCTTCAACAGCACCCGTTTGTAGGTCGGCTGGCCGCCCATCACACCGTCGTCCGATTCGCTTACGTCGAAGTCTAGCAGAGGACGGGGCCACCGCCCCGGCGCCCCGTCCTCCCACGTTTCAGCCTCTTCGGCCGCGCGCCCTCAGGCGCCGCGGGCGGCCGCCACCTCGGCGGCGAAGTCGGCTTCGTCCTTCTCGATGCCCTCGCCGAGCTGGAAGCGCACGAAACCCGCCAGCTTGACCGGAGCGCCGAGGTCCTTGCCGGCCTGCTCGACCACCGCCTTGACCTTGTTCTCCTGGTCGATGACGTAGACCTGCTCCAGCAGCACCACCTCTTCGTAGTACTTGCGCAGCCGGCCCTCGACCATCTTGGCGATGATCTCCTCGGGCTTGCCGGAGGCGCGCGCCTGCTCGCTCAGCACCTCGCGCTCGCGGTCGAGCATGGCCTGGTCGACGCTGTCGACATCCAGGGCCTGCGGGCTGGCAGCCGCCACGTGCATGGCGAGCTGGCGCCCGAGCTCGGCCAGCTTGCCCTTGTCCGCGCTCGACTCCAGCGCGACGAGCACGCCGATCTTGCCCAGCCCCTCGGCGACGCCGGAGTGCATGTAGGAGCAGACGACGCCGTCGCCGACCTCCAGATAGGCGGTGCGGCGCAGGTTCATGTTCTCGCCGATGGTGGCGATCAGGTTGGTCAGCTCGTCGGCCACGGTGCGCCCGCTGCCCGGATAGTCCAGGCCCTTCAGCCGCTCGACGTCGCCGCCGGCCTGCAGCGCCAGCTCGGCCGTCTTGGCGGCGAAGGCCTGAAAGTGCTCGTTCCGGGCGACGAAGTCGGTCTCGGCGTTGACCTCGACCAGGGCGCCGGAGGTGCCGGAGACGGCGGCGGCCACCAGGCCCTCCGCGGCGGTGCGCCCGGCCTTCTTGGCGGCGGCCGACAGGCCCTTCTTGCGCAGCCAGTCGACCGCGGCTTCCAGGTCGCCGTCGGTCTCGGTCAGCGCCTTCTTGCAGTCCATCATGCCGGCGCCGGTCTTGTCGCGCAGCTCCTTCACCAGGGCGGCGGTGATCTCAGCCATCTCTTTCCATACCCTCTTGCCAGTCTGTGCCCGCCGCGCTCGCACGGCGGCGCATCTGTCACGCGATCGCGTCTGCCATGCGACCACCTCTGCTTATCGCGTCGACACAAGAACGGCGGCCATCGCAAGCCGCCGTTCTCCGTGCCGTGCGCGGCCCGTCAAGCCTGTCAGGCGTCGGCCGGCTTGGACTCCTCCTTGGCCGGCGTTTCCGCCTCGGTCTTGGCCACGGCGGCGGCCTCGTCGGCGCTCGCCCCGGTCCCGGCCTCCACCGGCACCTCGTCCTTGGTGGTGTCGGCCGGCGCCTCCTCGGCGGCGACCGCCGGCTCGTAGGGCACCTGCGCAGACGCGCCGACATCGCCGCCGGAGGCCATCACCTCCTGCTGCAGACCGTCCAGGATCGCCTCGACGGACAGGTCGCAGTAGGTCTGGATGGCGCGAATGGCGTCGTCGTTGCCGGGGATCGGGTAGGCCACGCCGCTCGGGTCGGAGTTGGAGTCGAGCACCGCGACCACCGGGATGTTCAGCGTGTTGGCCTCCTTGATCGCCAGATGCTCCTTGTTCGTGTCGATCACGAAGATCGCATCCGGCAGGCCGCCCATGTCGCGGATGCCGCCCAGCGCGCGATCCAGCTTGTCGCGGTCGCGCGTCATGATCAGCAGCTCTTTCTTGGTCAGGCCGGTCTCCTCCTCGGACAGGCGCGCGTCGAGCTCCTTCAGGCGCCGAATCGAGATGGAGATGGTCTTCCAGTTGGTGAGCATGCCGCCCAGCCACCGGTGGTTGATGTAGTACTGACCGCTGCGGCGCGCGGCGTCGGCCACCACCTCGCTGGCCTGACGCTTGGTGCCGACGAACAGCACGCGGCCGCCGCCGGCCGCCACCTCGCGCAGGAAGACCAGCGCCTGATGCAGCAGCGGCACGGTCTGCTGCAGGTCCAGGATGTGGACCTTGTTGCGCTCGCCGAAGATGTAGGGCGCCATCTTCGGATTCCAGCGACGGGTGGTGTGGCCGAAGTGAACGCCGGCCTCGAGCAACTGGCGCATGGTGAAGTCGGGCAGAGCCATGGTCTGCAAAGTCCTCTTTCTTCCGGTTCTAGCCTCCGCAGGCGGCCGATCCGTTTCGGGCCAAGTGCTTGATCTGGCCCGGGTCCGGACACCGGAGAGGCCGCACGGTCGCGCCTGGCGCCACCCTGCGGCCCATGAAGCCCGCGTGTGGGGTTTGGATATGGCGCGGGTGATACCCGCAGATGCGGCAAATTGCAAGCGCGCGGGCCCGAGTCAAGGGGCGAGTCCGCCCCACGGCCCGGGCGGCCGGCGCGCGGGTCACAGGTCGGTGACGTGCAGCCCCGGAATGGCCTTGATCGCCTGACGGGCGGCGGGCGGCAGGTGGTACTTCTGCGGCAGGTCGATCTCCGCCTCGGTGCCGCGGTCGAGCGCCAGAACCAGGCAGACCGGGCTCTGGCCGCGGCCCTCGCGCTCCAGCAGCTTCTGGAGCTGCGGCAGCGGCTCGGGCGTCTCGGCGAAGATGCGCAGGCCGGCCGCGGTCTTGGCCAGCGACTCCTCCAGATCCTCGAAGCGCTGGGCGATCAGGCGGATGTCGGCCTCTTCGCCTCCTCCCCCGCCGCCGCCGTTGCCGGAGTCGACCGAGGCCTCGACCAGCAGCGGCCGACCGCTGTCCAGCCGCTCGCGGCTCTGGCCGAGCACCTCGGCGAAGACCATCACCTCGAACTGTCCGGTGCTGTCGGACATCTGCACGAAGGCGAAGCGGCTGCCCTTCTTCGAGGTGCGCTCCTGCTTGCCGACGACGATGCCGGCCAGGCGCTTGCGCGGCTCGCCCTTGAAGGGGTCCTTCTTGAGGTCGGCGTAGCTGATCACCTGCTTGCGGCCGAGCAGCGCCTCGTAGCTGTCCAGCGGGTGGGCCGAGAGGTAGAAGCCGATGGCGTCGAACTCGCGCTGCAGCCGCTCCATGCCCGACCAGTCGACCACCTTGGGCAGCTTCAACTCGCCGGCCTGGCTGTCGCCGCCGCCGCCGAACAGGTTGACCTGGTCGCTGCTGCGCTCGTCGGCCGCCGCGGCGGCATGGCGCATGATCGTCTCGGCCGCCTGGTAGACCGCGTGGCGGTTCGCCTCCACCCGGTCGAAGGCGCCGGCGGAGGCCAGGTTCTCGATGGTGCGCTTGTTGATCTGGCGCGGGTCCAGTCGGCGGGCGAAGTCGGAGAGCGAGACGAAGGGCCCGTTCTTGGCCCGCTCCAGCGACAGCTCGCTCATGGCGCCGCGTCCGACGTTCTTCAGCGCCGCCAGGGCGTAGCGGATGGCCTTGCCCTCCTCCGGTGCCTCCAGGCGCTCCACGGCGAAGTCCGGCTCCGAGCGGTTGACGTCCGGCGGCAGCAGCTTGATGCCCAGACGGTCCAGCTCCTGGCGGTAGCCGCCGAGCTTGTCGGTGTTGGTCATGTCGTAGGTCATCGAGGCCGCCAGGAACTCGACCGGGTGGTTGGCCTTCATGTAGGCGGTCTGATAGGCGACCAGCGCGTAGGCGGCGGCGTGGGACTTGTTGAAGCCGTAGCCGGCGAACTTGGCGACCAGGTCGAAGATCGCCGAGGCCCGCTCCTTGGCCACGCCCTTGGCGACCGCGCCCTCGACGAACATCTCGCGCTGGGCGTCCATCTCGGCCGCGATCTTCTTGCCCATGGCGCGGCGCAGCAGGTCGGCGCCGCCCAGGCTGTAGCCGGCCAGCTCCTGGGCGATCTGCATGACCTGCTCCTGGTAGATCATGATCCCGAAGGTCTCCTTCAGGATCGGCTCCAGGCTGGGATAGAGGTAGTCGGGCTCCTCGTCGCCGTACTTGCGCTTGATGTAGCTGGGAATGTTCTCCATGGGGCCCGGCCGGTAGAGGGCCACCATGGCGATCACGTCCTCGAAGCGGTCGGGCTTGAGCTTGCGCAGGGCGTCGCGCATGCCCGAGCTTTCAAGCTGGAACACGCCCACCGTGTCGCCGCGGGCCATCACCCGGTAGGCCTCGGCGTCGTCGAGCGGCAGGGTGTCGAGATCGAAGTCCGGCTGGCTTTCGCGCACGAACTCGGCCGCCTTGTTCAGCACGGTGAGCGTCTTCAGGCCCAGGAAGTCGAACTTCACCAGGCCCGCCTGCTCGACGAACTTCATGTTGAACTGGGTGACCGGCATGTCCGAGCGCGGGTCGCGGTAGAGCGGGATCAGCTCGTCCAGCGGACGGTCGCCGATCACCACGCCGGCGGCGTGGGTCGAGGCGTGGCGGTAGAGCCCCTCCAGCTTCAGGGCGATGTCGATCAGCCGGCCGACGGTCGGGTCGTTGTCGCGCTGGAACTGCAGCTCCGGCTCGCCGGCGATGGCCTCGGCCAAGGTGACCGGGTTGGCCGGGTTGTTGGGCACCAGCTTGCAGATCTTGTCGACCTGGCCGTAAGGCATCTGCAGCACCCGGCCGACATCGCGCAGCACGGCGCGCGCCTGCAGCTTTCCGAAGGTGATGATCTGGGCGACCCGGTCGCTGCCGTACTTCTGCTGCACGTACTGGATCACCTCGTCCCGGCGGTCCTGGCAGAAGTCGATGTCGAAGTCCGGCATCGACACGCGCTCGGGATTGAGGAAGCGCTCGAACAGCAGGTTCCAGCGCAGCGGGTCGAGATCGGTGACCTTCAGCGCCCAGGCGACGAGCGAGCCGGCACCGGAGCCGCGGCCCGGCCCGACGGGAATGTCGTGATTCTTCGCCCACTGGATGAAGTCGGCGACGATCAGGAAGTAGCCGGGAAAGCCCATCTGCTCGATGATGCCCAGCTCGTGCGCCAGCCGCTCCTCGTACTGGGTGCGGGCGCGGGCCCGTGCCTCCTCGCCGTCCAGGCGGGGAAAGACGTGGGTCTCCAGGTGCTCAGCCAGGCCGGCCTCGGCCTGGGCGCGCAGCTCCTCCGCCTCCGAGCGCCCGCCGGCGGTGTCGTAGGCCGGCAGGATCGGCTTGATCGGCTCCGGGTAGAAGCTGCAGCGCTTGGCGATCACCAGGGTGTTGCGAACCGCCTCCGGCAGGTCCTCGAACAGCGCCGCCATCTCCGCCGCCGACTTGAAGCAGTGCTCCGGCGTCACCCGGCGGCGCGCCTCGTGCCCGACCGTCACGCCCTCGGCGATGCACAGCAGCGCGTCGTGCGCCTCGTAGAGATCGGGCGTCGCGAAGAAGGGCTCGTTGGTGGCGACCAGCGGCAGGTCGTGGGCGTAGGCCAGCTCGACCAGCCGGTCCTCGATGCGCAGTTCGACGGCCAGGCCGTGACGCTGAACCTCGACGTAAAGAGAACCGTCGAAGGCCCTGGCCAGCCTCAACAAAACCTCTTCGGCGAGCGAGTCCTGCTCTTCGGCCAGCAGGCGTCCGACCGTGCCCTTGGCACCGCCGGTCAGCGCGATCAGCCCGGCGGTGTGGGCCTCCAGGTCGGCCAGGGTGACGTGCGGGTCGCCGCCGGCCTCGGTCTCCAGGTAGGCCTTGCTGACCAGCTTCAGCAGGTTGCCGTAGCCGGCCTCCGTGGCGGCCAGCAGCACGATCTGATCGGGCGGCGGCGGGGTCGCCGGCGCCGGCTTGGCGCCGGGCGTGCTGTTCGCCTCCGGCCGCGCCACGCCAAGCTGGCAGCCGACGATCGGCTGCACGCCCGACTTCGACGCCTCGAGCGAGAACTCCAGCGCCCCGAACAGGTTGTTGGTGTCGGTCAGCCCGACCGCCGGCAACCCCTGCTCGACGCAGAGCTTGACCAGCTCCTTGACCTTGATCGCCCCTTCGGAGAGCGAATAGGCGGAGTGGGTGCGCAGGTGAATGAAGCTCGGCTCGACCATGGCGCCTAGGATGCCGCGATTCGCCGGCGCCCCGGAAGCGCCGGCGGCGCGCGAAGCTGTGGACTACTCGGCCGGCGGCCCCTCGACCAGTACGCCCTCCTCCAGGCGGACGATGCGGTCCATGCGCGACGCCAGCTCGTAGTTGTGGGTCGCCAGCAGCACCGCCAGCCCGGCGCCGCGCACCAGCCGCACCAGCAGCTCGAACACCGTGTCCGAGGTGTGGGGATCGAGGTTGCCGGTCGGCTCGTCGGCCAGCAACAGCTTCGGCGCGTTGACCAGCGCCCGGGCGATGGCCACGCGCTGCTGCTCGCCGCCCGACAGCCGCGCCGGGCGGTGGTCCAGGCGCGCGCCCAGCCCGACCAGCTCCAGCAGCTCGCGGCCGCGCGCGCGGGCCTCGTGCTTGGACAGGCCGGCGATCATCTGCGGCACGACCAGGTTCTCCAGGGCGGAGAACTCCGGCAGCAGGTGGTGGTACTGGTAGACGAAGCCGATGTGCTCGCGGCGCAGGCGGGTGCGCTCGCCGTCGCCCAGGTGCTGGGCCTCCTCGCCCGCGAGGCGGATGACCCCGCCGTCCGGCCGGTCCAGCAGCCCGCAGATCTGCAGCAGCGTCGACTTGCCCGAGCCGGAGGGGCCCAGCAGGGCGACCATCTCGCCCGGCCGCAGGGTCAGCTCGACCCCCTGCAGGATCGGCAGCTCGCGGCCGCCCTGGCGGAAGGTCTTGACGACCGTCGCGAGCTGCAGCGCCGGCTGCTCACTCATAGCGCAGCGCCTCCACGGGATCGAGGCGGGCGGCCTGCCAGGCCGGGACGATCGGCGCCAGGAAGGACAGCGCCAGCGCCATGGCGATCACCTGCCCCACCTCGGTCCAGTCGATCACCGCCGGAAGCTGGGTCAGGAAGTAGATCTCCGGATTGAAGACCTGGGTGCCGGCCAGGCTCTCCACCCAGCCCTGCAGCACCTGGATGTTGTCGACGAACAGCAGCCCCAGGAGCAGCCCCGCCAGGGTGCCGACCAGGCCGATCGCGGCGCCGGAGAGGAAGAAGACCCGCAGCACCAGGCCGCGCGGCGCGCCCATGGTGCGCAGGATGGCGATGTCGCGGCCCTTGCCCTTCACCAGCATGTACTGGCCCGAGAGGATGTTGAAGGCGGCGACCAGGATGATCAGCGAGAGGATCAGGAACATCACGTTCCGCTCGACCTGCACCGCGTTGAAGAAGCTGGAGTTCGCGCTTTGCCAGTCGACGATGCGGACCGGCCGGGTCAGCCGCTCGCTGATGGCGCGGCGCACCGCGCGTACCTCGTCGGGGTCGTCGACCATCACCTCGATGGCGTTGACGCCGCCCTGCTGGCGGAAGAAGACCTGGGCCAGCTCCAGCGGCATGAAAATGAAGGAGCTGTCGTACTCGTACATGCCGACCTCGAAGAAGCCGGCAATCGGGTAGGTCTTCATGCGCGGCACCGAGCCGATCGCCGTGCGGCTCATCTGCGGGCTGACCACGGTGATGCGGTCGCCGGCGCGCAGCCCCAGCGAGCTGGCCATGCGCACGCCCAGCAGGACCCCCTGCCCCGCGGCGAACTCCTCCAGCGAGGTGTCGATCAGCTTGCCGGTCATCTTCGGCCGGCTGGCCAGCTCGGCGGCGGAAACGCCGCGCACCATGGCCCCCGAGGCGTTGCCCTCGGTCATCACCATGACCTGGCCCTGCACCTGCGGCGTGACCGCCCGGACATGCTCCAGGCCGCGCAGCCGCTCGGCCAGGTCGGGGTAGTCGGTGATGCTGTCCTCGGCCCCCGGATAGAGGGTCAGGTGGCCGTTGACGCCGAGGATGCGGTCGAGCAGCTCCTCGCGGAAGCCGTTCATCACCGCCATGACGATGATCAGCGTCGCCACCCCCAGCGCGATGCCGAGCAGCGAGATCACCGCGATGACGGAGATGAAGCCCTCCTGCCGGCGCGAGCGCAGGTAGCGCAGGGCCATCAGGCGTTCGACGGCGCTGAAGATCATGGGCCGAAAATCACGGGCTGAAGCTCATGGGCTGGCGGCCTTCCCTGCCTCGGGGCGCGCGCGGCTGCGCTAGTTCCCGGTCAGCCGGGCCAGGGCGGAGTCGAGCGAGACCTCCTCGCGCTCGCCGGTGGCGCGCCGCTTGAGCTCGACCACGCCGCGCTCCAGGCCGCGCGGGCCGACGATCACCTGCCAGGGCAGGCCGATCAGGTCCATCTCGGCGAACTTTGCGCCGGCGCGTTCGTCGCGGTCCTCGTAGAGCGGATCCAGGCCGGCTGCCTGCAGCTTGTCGTAGGCCGTCTCGCAGGCCTGGCTGCAGGCCGCGTCGCTGGCCTTGAGGTTGATCAGCGCCGCGTCGAAGGGCGCCACCGCCTCGGGCCAGACGATGCCGGCCTCGTCGTGGCTGGCCTCGATGATGCCGCCGACCAGGCGCGACACGCCGACGCCGTAGGAGCCCATGTGCACGGGCGTCTCGCCGCCGTCGGGCAGCGCCACCTTGGCGCCCAGGGGCTCGGAGTACTTGGTGCCGAAGTAGAAGATGTGGCCGACCTCGATACCGCGCCCCTCGTAGCGCCGGCCTTCCGGAACCTGCTCGGCGAAGTCGGCAGCGTCGTGCTTCTCGTCGGTGCGGGCGTAGAGGCTGGTGAAGCGCTGCACCACCTCGGCCACGGCCGCGTCGTCGGTGTA
Source organism: Algihabitans sp. (assembly GCA_965233705.1). Classification (GTDB taxonomy): domain Bacteria; phylum Pseudomonadota; class Alphaproteobacteria; order Kiloniellales; family DSM-21159; genus Algihabitans. The sequence goes on from CBDDTF010000003.1 coordinate 1,011,643, forward strand.
GTCCAGGCCGCGGCCCAGCACGTCGGCGTCGAGGAACTCGCGGTCGCAGAAGACCTCGCTCTCGCCGGTGTCGGCCAGGATGATGAACTCGTGGGACAGGTCGCCGCCGATCGGCCCGGTGTCGGCCACCATCGGGATCGCCTTCAGGCCCATGCGCGCGAAGGTGCGCAGGTAGGCGACGAAGAACTTGTTGTAGGAGCGGCGCGCGCCCTCGTAGTCCAGGTCGAAGGAGTAGGCGTCCTTCATCAGGAACTCGCGCCCGCGCATCACGCCGAAGCGCGGCCGCACCTCGTCGCGGAACTTCCACTGGATGTGGTAGAGCAGCTTCGGCAGGTCGCGGTAGCTGTGCGCCGACTGCGCGAAGATGTCGGTGATCTGCTCCTCGTTCGTCGGGCCGTAGAGCATGTCGCGGTCGTGGCGATCGCGGATGCGCAGCATCTCCGGACCGTAGCCGTTGTAGCGGCCCGAGCGCTGCCAGAGGTCGGCCGACTGGATGGTCGGCATCAGCAGCTCCTGGGCGCCCGCGCGGTCCTGCTCCTCGCGCACGATCTGCTCGATCTTCTTGAGCACCCGGAAGCCGAGCGGCAGCCACGTGTAGATGCCGGCCGAGGCCTGGCGCACCATGCCGGCGCGCAGCATCAGGCGGTGCGAGACGATCTCGGCTTCCTTGGGGGTTTCGCGCAGTGTGGGCAGGAAGAAGTGGGAGCGGCGCATTTCGGGCTCTTGCTGCTGGTCGGTCGGGCGCCGGGACGGCGCGGCGAAAGGCGTCGCGAACCTACGCAATGGCCGGGGACTTGTCCATTGCCGCACCCTGGCCGCGCGCTCCTACTCCTTCGAGTCCGCCAGGATCTCGCGGCAGCGCTCGGCCAGCTCCCAGGCCGCCTCGTCCTGCAGCGGCTGGCCGTTGAAGTAGGCGCGGCCGTCGCGGGTGACCGTGACCCGGCCGACGGCGAGTGTGGTGGCGGCCGCCGGCCGGCGGTCGAGACGCACCGCCTCGGCGTCGAGGGCGTCGAGCCGGGCGCGCAGCGCCGCGTTGTCCGGGTCGTCGGCCAACTGCGCCGCCAGCACCCGCCGCTCGCTCTCCAGGCCGCGCCGCTCCGCGCTGTCGAAGGGCGCCACCTCGAGGACGAAGGAGAAGTCCTCCGGCAGCTCGATCGGGTTGGCGCCACCGAGGTCGGCCGGCGCCACCGGTTCGCCGCGCACGTCGACCCCGGGCTCGTAGTCGGCCGAGACCTCGGCGTCGGGGAGGTAGCGCACGAGCTGCGCGCAGTCGAAGCGCGTGATCGCGACCTCCAACGGCTGCGCCGCCGCCGGCGTCGTCGCCGGCAGCCCGCAGAATGCAAGGAAAACGTAGCCTTTGCGCATGGCGTGAGGCTAATCTCCGGCGCGTTGCCAAAAGCCTAACCGCGGGCCGCAGCAAAGGCACCGGCGGCGGCAACCGGGGGAAATCTCGCCTACAGCAGAGGCGCAGACGGGGCCGGCACGCGCCGCCCCGCCGGCGGACGCATTCCATTCGGGGGTCGGACTGACATGATGGAGAAGCTCTTCGACCTCCGCGGTCACGGGACCACGGTGAAGACCGAGGTGATCGCGGGGATCACAACCTTCCTAACGATGGCCTACATCGCCTTCGTCAACCCCTCCATCCTCTCGGAGACGGGGATGGACTTCGGCGCGGTCTTCGTCGCCACCTGCGTGGCGGCGGCGATCGGCACGCTGATCATGGGACTCTACGCCAACTACCCCATCGCCCAGGCGCCCGGCATGGGCCTGAACGCCTTCTTCACCTACGGCGTGGTGCTCGGCATGGGCTACACCTGGCAGGTGGCGCTGGGCGCGGTCTTCCTCTCGGGCATCCTCTTCGTGATCCTCTCGATCCTGCCGGTTCGGGAGTGGATCATCAACGCCATCCCCAAGGGCCTGAAGATGGCGATCTCCGCCGGCATCGGCCTGTTCCTCGGCATCATCGCCCTGAAGAACGCCGGCATCGTGGTCGATCATCCGGCGACGCTGGTGACCATCGGCGACCTCACCGCCTGGCCGGCGATCCTGGCCCTGCTGGGCTTCGCGCTGATGGTGGCGCTCGACCGCCTGCGCGTGCCCGGCGCGGTGATCATCGGCATCCTGGCGGTCACGGCGGTGGGCATCCTGCTCGGCGTGACCGAGTTCAAGGGCATCGTCGACCTGCCGCCCGACCCCTCGCCCACCTTCCTGCAGCTCGACCTGGCCGGCGCTTTCCAGATCGCGCTGATCTCGGTGGTCTTCACCTTCCTTTTCGTCGACCTCTTCGACACCGCCGGCACGCTGATCGGCGTCGCCCACCGCGCCGGCCTGCTGGACGCGGACGGCAAGCTGCCGCGTCTGCGCCAGGCGCTGATGGCCGACTCCTCGGCCTCGGTGATCGGCGCGGCGCTCGGCACCTCGACCACCACCAGCTACATCGAATCCGCCTCGGGCATCAAAGCCGGCGGACGCACCGGCCTGACCGCCGTGGTGGTGGCCGTGCTGTTCCTGCTGACCCTCTTCTTCGCGCCGCTGGCCAGCACCGTTCCGGCCTTCGCTACGGCGCCGGCGCTGCTCTTCGTGGCCTGCCTGATGACCCGCGGCCTGGCCGAGATCGACTGGGAGGACGCCACCGAATATGCGCCGGCCGTGCTGACCGCCTTGTCGATGCCGCTGACCTTCTCGATCGCCCACGGCATCGGCCTCGGCTTCATGGCCTATGCCGCGGTGAAGCTGCTCACGGGCCGCGTGTCCGAGTGCTCCGTGGCCGTGCTGATCATCGCGGCAGCTTTCGTGCTGAAGTTCGCCGTGCTGTAAGCCAAGCGCAAAACATCGCCCCGGCGAGGGAAAGAATCATTCCCTCGCCGGCGGGCGAGCGCAAAAAAGTGAGTGACTCGGGCCGGCCGATCCGCTATCAACGCGGCAATGAAGAATAGCCGGTGCACGAACGCCGCAGTCGGTCCGGATCACGGCCCAAGTTTACGGAGGAACGCCGTTCGCGACCCGCGTGGTGGAGGTTGGCGCCGCCCGCATCAAGAAGGTTGAGGCGAGAGCAAGGAATCAAGGCAAGCGCTCCCCGGGGCCGCTTGCCTTTATTTTTTTCCGGCCCCTCGCCGGCTTGCGCCCCCCGCGAAGGCGCGCCGTCCAAGTCCGCCAGCAAGCTCGGAGGGAACATGCTGCGCATCTGGGGACGCCCGAATTCGATCAACGTGCAGAAGGTCCTGTGGACCGCCGACGAGCTCGGCCTCGACTACGAGCATCGTCTGGCCGGCCGCGAGCACGGCCAGCTCGATACGCCCTGGTTCGCCGAGCTCAACCCCAACCGGCGCGTGCCGGTGATCGAGGACGACGGCTTTGCCCTCTGGGAGTCCAACGCCATCGTGCGCTTCCTGGCGGCGCGCTACGGCAAGGGCGGCCTCTGCCCCGAGGACGAGCGCGAACGGGCGCTGGCCGACCAGTGGATGGACTGGTCGACCTTCACGCTGGTCGCCGCCATGACGCCGGTCTTCTGGGGGCTGGTCCGCACGCCGCCGGCCGAGCGCGACGCGGCGGCCATCCAGCAGGGGATCGAGGGCTGCCAGGCCGCCTTCCGACTGCTCGACGCGCAGCTCGCGGGGCGCAGCTTCCTGCTCGGCGCGCGTCTGACCATGGCCGACATTCCGCTCGGCTGCGCGACCTATCGCTGGCACGCCCTCGACGTGCCGCACCAGTCGTTGCCGCACCTGGAGGCCTGGTACGCCCGCCTGCGCGACCGGCCGGCCTTTCGCGAGCGGGTGATGCTGCCCTTGAGCTGACCGCCCCGCCGCGCGGCCCCTACCCCTCGGCCTCGACCTCGAAGGGGTCGCCGCCGACGATGTCGCGGAAGGAGACCAGGTTGCTCTCCACCACGGCGAAGATGCCCAGCCAGATCACCGCGGAGATGGCCGTGGTGATCAGCGCCTTGCGCAGGATGCGCGGGTTCTCCGGCGCGCTGGGGGCGTGGCCCGCCTCCGGCTGCTCGGGCGGCTTGCTGCCCCAGGGCAGCACCATGAAGATCACCACCCACCAGATGATGACGAAGACGATGAGGCCGGTGAACCAACCCATGGAAAGCCGCGCCGCTCCCTACCCCGGTTAAACCTGCTCGAGTTCGATCAGGGTGCCGAAGAAGTCCTTGGGGTGCAGGAACAGCACCGGCTTGCCGTGCGCGCCGATCTTCGGCTCCCCGTCGCCCAGCACCCGCGCCCCCTCGGCCTTCAGCTTATCGCGCGCGGCCAGGATGTCGTCGACCTCGTAGCAGACGTGGTGGATGCCGCCAGCCGGGTTCTTGGCGAGGAAGCCGGCGATGGGCGAGTCGTCGCCCAGCGGGTGCAGCAGCTCGATCTTGGTGTTCGGCAGCTCGACGAAGACCACCGTGACGCCGTGGTCGGGTTCGTCCTGCGGCGCCGAGACCTTGGCGCCGAGGGTGTTGGCGTAGCTGGCGCTGGCGGTCGCCAGGTCCGGCACCGCGATCGCCACGTGGTTCAGACGTCCGATCATCCCTCTGCTCTCCCCTCCTGCCCGCTCGGGGCCTGGCCAACGGGCGGCTGTCCGCTCAGCGGTCCAGCCGGACCACCTGCACCTCGACCACCGGCTTCTTGCCCAGTTCGCGCTGCAGGGTGCGCCGCGCGGCCCGCCGCACGGCCTCGCCGGTGGCGCGGTCGTCGTGGCGGTCGTGGCGGCTGAGCGTGTGCAGGGCGGCGGTGATCGCCCGCTCGAGCGCCTCGCTCACCTCGTCCTCCTCTTCGGGATCGTAGAGGCCGGCGGCGCCAATGCGCGGCGGCATCACCAGCCCGCCCTTGCCGTCGATCACCACGGTCACCACGGCGGAGCCGTTGACCACCATGCGCCGGCGGGTGCGGATCACCGGGCTGTCCACCGGCCGCAGGATGTCGCCGTCGAGCGCCAGGCGGCCGCTGTGCACCTGGTCGACGATCTGCGCCGGGCCCGGCGCCAGGCGCATGAGCGCCCCGTTGGCGCCGACCAGCGCCTCGGGCACCTGGCAACCGCGCGCCAGCTTGGCATGCGCCTCCAGGTGGCGGCGCTCGCCATGCACCGGCACGGCGATCTGCGGGCGGGTCCACTGGTACATCTGCACCAGCTCGTCGCGGCAGGGGTGGCCGGAGACATGCACCGGCCGGTCGTCGGCGCCGACGATCTCGATGCCGCGCTCGGTCAGCAGGTTGTAGAGCGCGTGGATCGACTTCTCGTTGCCCGGAATGACCCGCGAGGAGAAGATCACCGCGTCGCCCTTGCCGAGCGAGATTTGCGGGTGATCGTCGTTGGCGATGCGCCACAGCGCGGCGCGCGGCTCGCCCTGGCTGCCGGTGACCAGCAGCAGGATCTCCTCGTCCGGCAGGTAGCCGATGTCGCGCACGTCGACCAGCGGCGGCAGGTCCTTGAGGTAGCCGGCCTCGCGCGCGGCTGCCCAGATGCGGTGCATGGAGCGGCCGACCAGGGCGACGCGGCGGCCGTTCTTGTCGGCGGCGCGCACCACCGTCTCCAACCGCGCCACGTTGCTGGCGAAGCAGGCGACCGCCACCTTGTTCTCGAACTGGCCGATCAGCTCCTCCAGTTCGGCGCGCACCTCCAGCTCCGAGCCCGACTGGCCGGGCACCATGGCGTTGGTGGAGTCGCAGACCAGGGCCAGCACGCCCTCGTCGGCGACCTCGCGCAGCCGCTGGTCGTCGTAGTCGTCGCCGATCAGCGGGTCGGGGTCGAGCTTCCAGTCGCCGGTGTGCACCACCATCCCGGCGGGGGTGCGCAGCACCACGGCGTTGGGTTCGGGAATCGAGTGGGTGAGCGTGACCAGCTCCACGTCGAACGGCCCGATGTCGAGTCGCGTGCCGAGCGGGATCTCGGTGATCTCCGGCGTCTCCTCCAGCCCCTCGTCGACCAGCTTGCGGCGCAGCAGGGCGGCCGTGAAGGGCGTGGCGTAGATCGGGCAGCGCAGCTCCGGCCAGAGCCAGGGGACGGCGCCGAGGTGATCCTCGTGCGCGTGGGTCAGCACCAGGCCGACCAGCTCGTCCGCCCGCTCGGCGATGAAGTCGGGGTCCGGCATGACCACCTCGATCCCCGGCAGGTCGTGCTCGCCGAAGGCGACGCCGCAGTCGACCATCAGCCACTTGCCCGCATGGCCGTAGAGGTTGAGGTTCATGCCGATCTCGCCGGTCCCGCCGAGCGGCAGAAAGTAAAGCTCGTCGGGACCCGGCGCGGGTATATCGCTCATCGATCGCTCCGATAGGCCTCGTAGAGCAGACGCAGGCCCCGCAGGGTCAGGTCCGGGTCGTCGTGATGGATCGCCGTGGTCGACTGCTCGAACAGCGGTGCCAGGCCGCCGGTGGCGACGGTCGTCAGATCCTGGCCGCGCTCGGCCTTGACCCGCGCCACCAGCCCCTCGATCAGCCCGACATAGCCCCAGTAGACGCCCGACTGCATGGCCGAGACCGTGTCGGTGCCGACGATCCGCTCCGGCTTGGCCAGGGAAATGCGCGGCAGCCGGGCCGCCGCCTGGTAGAGCGCGTCCATCGAGAGGTTGACGCCCGGGGCGATGATCACCCCCTCCAGCCCGCCGTCCGGATCGATCACGTCGAAGGTCGTCGCCGTGCCGAAGTCGATGACGATCAGCGCGCCCTCGTAGCTGGCGTGGGCCGCCACGGCGTTGGCAATGCGGTCGGCGCCGACCTGCTCCGGCCGGGCGACGCGCAGCGGCACGTCGTAGGCCCGGATCGCCGTCTCGACCGACAGCGGCTCGACCCCGAGGTGCAGCCGGCAGAGCCGGTCGAAGGCGCGCTGCGCCTGGGGCACGACGTTGGAGACGATGGCCCCCTGGATCGCGCTGCGCTCGACCCCCTCCAGCGCCATCAGCGTGGTCAGCCAGACCACATACTCGTCGGAGGTTCGGCGCGGGTCGGTGGCGATGCGCCACTTGGCGCGCAGGGCCGCGCCCTCGTAGAGCCCGACGACGCAGTTGGTGTTGCCGCTGTCGATGGCGAGCAGCATGGTCGCCTACCCCTCGCTCGGAAAGACGTCGCCCGCCGCGATGGTACGCAGCCTGCCGTCGGGAGTCTCAAGCAGAAGGTGCCCCTCCTGGTCGAGGTCGCGGAAGATGCCGCTCAGCCTCGTCTGCGGCAGGCGGACCTGGATCTCCGCGCCCTTGTTGGCCGCGTGCGCCAGCCAGGCCGCGCGCAGCGGCGCGAAGCCGTCGTCCAGCCACTTCGACACCCAGGCCATGAAGTGGCGCGCGAAGGCCTCCAGCAGGTCGACCTCGGTGACCTCAGCCGGCGTGCCCTCGAAGCGCAGCGAGGTGGTCGGATAGGCCGCGTCCTTGGGGAAGCTCGCCACGTTGGCCCCGACCCCGAGCAGCAGCCACTCCAGACCGCCTTCGGTATCGGCCTTGGATTCCAGCAGGATTCCGGCGACCTTGCGCCCGTTGAGCAGCACGTCGTTGGGCCACTTGTAGGTCACGTCGAGCGGCGGGCAGACACTGCCGATGGCATCGCCCAGCGCAACGCCCGCGGCGAAGCCGAGCTGGGCGGCCTGGCGCGGCGCGCAGTCCGGCCGCAGGACCAGGGTCAGATAGAGGTTGCCGCGCGGGCTGAGCCACGTCCGGCCTTGGCGGCCGCGTCCGGCGGTCTGCTCGCGCGCCCAGACCAGGGTGCCGTCCTCCGCCCCCGCCTCCGCCAGGCGCCGCGCCTCGTCCATGGTGGAGCCGAGGCTGTCGTGCGCCGCCAGCCGGTAGGCCGGCGGCAGCTTGGGGGGGCGGGCGGCGTCCTGCGGCGGAATCATCCGGCAACCGTGAAGAAGGCGCGGGCCGCCGCCGCGGCCCCGTCGACCACCGGGCCCGGCGCGACGAAGAAGAACAGCACCGCCACCGCCGTGCCGCCGATCACCAGGCCCATCTCACGCCCCATCGGCCGGTCGAAGCCCTCCACCGGCTCGTCGAAGTACATCAGCTTGACGATGCGCAGGTAGTAGAAGGCGCCGATCACCGAGGTCAGCACACCGATCACCGCCAGGGTGTAGAGGCCCGCCTCGACCGCCGCGAGGAAGACGTAGAGCTTGCCAAAGAAGCCGGCCAGCGGCGGGATGCCGGCCATGGAGAACATGAAGATCGCCATGGCCAGGGCCATCAGCGGGTGGGTCTTCGACAGCCCCTTCATATCCTCGATGTTCTCGACCATCCGCTCCTTCTGACGCATGCAGAGGATGCAGGCGAAGGTGCCGATGTTCATCAGGATGTAGATCGCCATGTAGATGGCGACGCCGCGGATGCCCTCGGGCGTGCCGGCCGACAGGCCGACCAGCGCGTAGCCGACGTGACCGATCGAGGAGTAGGCCATCAGGCGCTTGATGTTGGTCTGCTGGATCGCCGCCAGCGCGCCCAGGATCATCGAGGCGATGGAGATGAAGACCACGATCTGGCGCCACTGGTCGGCCAGGTCGCCGAAGGGGCCCATCAGCACCCGCACGACCAGCGCCATGGCGGCGACCTTCGGCGCCGCGGCGAAGAAGGCGGTGACCGAGGTGGGCGCGCCCTCGTAGACGTCCGGCGTCCACATGTGGAAGGGCACGGCCGAGATCTTGAAGGCCAGGCCGGCGGTCACGAAGACGATGCCGACCAGGGTCCCGAGCGACAGCCCCTCGCCGACCGCCGCCTGCGCCGAGAAGAGCTCGGCCAGGGCGGTGAAGGAGGTGGTGCCGGTGAAGCCGTAGATCATCGACATGCCGTAGAGCAGCATGCCCGAGGAGAGCGCGCCGAGGACGAAGTATTTCAGCCCCGCCTCGGTCGAGCGCAGCGTGTCGCGCCGGAAGGCGGCGATCACGTAGAGCGCCAGCGACTGCAGCTCCAGGCCGATGTAGAGCGAGATGAGGTCGTTGGCCGAGACCATCATCAGCATGCCGACCACGGCGAAGACGATCAGCACCGGATACTCGAAGCGGTCCATCTGCTCGCGCCGGATGTAGCCGACGGAGATCACCAGGACGAGCGCGGCAGCCAGCAGGATCAGCACCTTCATGAAGTCGCCGAAGCCGTCGTTCACGAAGAGCTGGTTGAAGGCGAAGGTCTCGCGGTTGGGCCCGAGCACGACCAGCGCCAGGGCGCCGAGCAGCGCCGCGATCGCCAGCAGCATCGCGGTGCGGGTCGCCTGCGCGCCGGAGTAGACGCCGACCAACAGGATGACGATGCCGGCGCAGGCCAGGAACAGCTCCGGCAGCGCGGTGAGCAGCGAGGTGGACAGGCTGGCGAGATCCATGACGTTACGCACTCAATCCCAGACGGTCAGTCGAGCGGCCAGAGGCTGGCCAGCGAAATCCCCTCGGAGGCCGCCAGCGCCAGCTCGTAGTTCTCGATCAGATTGGCCACCGAGGCGTCCATCACCTCGAGCAGCGGCGAAGGGTAGACGCCGAAGAACAGGGCCGCGGCGACCAGCGGTGCGAAGACCGCCTTCTCCCGCCAGGTCATGTCCGGCAGCGTGAAGAGCTCCTTCTTGGTCAGCGCCCCGAAGATGACGCTGCGGTAGAGCCAGAGCATGTAGCTGGCGCCCAGCACCATGCCGCTGGCGGTCAGCAGCGCGACCCAGGTGTTGACCTGGAAGGCCCCGACGATGACCAGGAACTCGCCGATGAAGCCGCTGGTCCCCGGCAGCCCGACGCTGGCCAGCATGAACACCATGAAGACCAGGGCGTAGCTGGGCATGGTGTCGGCCAGCCCGCCGTAGCGCGCGATCTCGCGGGTGTGCAGCCGGTCGTAGACCACGCCGACGCAGAGGAAGAGCGCCGCCGAGACCACGCCGTGGCTGAGCATCTGGAAGATGGCGCCTTCCAGGCCCTGCTGGTTGACCGTGAAGATGCCCACGGTCACGAACCCCATGTGCGCCACCGAGCTGTAGGCGATCAGCTTCTTCATGTCGTGCTGCGCCAACGCCACCAGCGAGGTGTAGACCACGGCGATGACCGAGAGCGTGAAGACCAGCGGCGCGAAGAAGGCCGAGGCCTCGGGCAGCATCGGCAGGGAGAAGCGCAGGAAGCCGTAGGCGCCCATCTTCAGCAGCACGCCGGCCAGAATCACCGAGCCCGCGGTCGGCGCCTCGACGTGGGCGTCGGGCAGCCAGGTGTGCACCGGCCACATCGGCACCTTCACCGCGAAGGAGGCGAAGAGCGCCAGCCACAGCCAGACCTGCATCTGGAAGGGGAAGCCCTGGGCCATCAGGGTCGGGATGTCGGTGGTCCCGGCCGTGAAGTACATGGTCAGCAGCGCGACCAGCATCAGCATCGAGCCGGCCAGGGTGTAGAGGAAGAACTTGAAGGCCGCGTAGACCCGACGCGCCCCGCCCCAGATCCCGATGATGAGGAACATCGGGATCAGCACGCCTTCGAAGAAGATGTAGAACACAACGAAGTCGAGGGCGGCGAACATGCCGACCATCAGCGTCTCGAGCACCAGGAAGGCGATCATGTACTCTTTTACGCGAGTCTTGACCGCGTCCCAGCTCGCCAGCACGCACAGCGGCGTGAGCAGCGTCGAGAGCAGCACGAAGGGCATGGAGATGCCGTCCACGCCCATGTGGTAGCTGATGTTGAAGTCCGGCAGCCAGTCGACCCGCTCGACGAACTGGAACTCCGCCGTCCCCCGCTCGAAGCCGAACCAGATGAACAGGCTGAGCGCGAAGGTGATCAGGCTCGTCCACAGCGCCACGTAGCGGGCGTTGCGCGCCACCACCTCTTCCTCTCCGCGGATGAAGAGGATGAAGGCCGCGCCCAGCAGCGGCAGGAAGGTTACCAGGGAAAGAAGCGGCCACGCGCCCATCGGATCACCCAAACGTCGTCACGATATACCAGGTGATCAGCGCGACGACGCCGATCAGCATGGCGAAGGCATAGTGGTAGACGTAGCCGCTCTGCAGGCGGCTCACGCGCCGCGCCAGGTCGCGGGTGGCTGCCGCCACGCCGTTCGGCCCGACGCCGTCGATCAGCGCCCCGTCGCCGGCCTGCCAGAGGCCGCGGCCGAGATACCAGGCCGGACGGACGAAGAGCGCGTCATAGAGCTCGTCGAAGTACCACTTGCGGTAGGAGAAGAGATACAGCGCCCGGAACCGCTGGGCCGCCGCCGCCGGCAGCGCCGGCCGGTAGACGTACATCACCCAGGCCAGGACGATGCCCAGCAGCGTCACCACCATCGGCAGCGCCTTGACCCAGAAGGGCACGTGATGGGCCGCGTCGATGATGTCGCTGCGCGCGAAGATCGCGCCGTTCCAGAAGGCCTCGCGCCCGTCGCCGACGAAGGGCCCGTAGAAGACCGCGCCGGCGGCGAGCGCGCCGAGCGCCAGGATGTAGAGCGGCCAGATCATCACCCGCGGCGCCTCGTGGGCATGCTCGAAGGTGTGCTGGTCGGCCCGCGTCGGCCCGTGGAAGGTCAGGAACAGCAGACGGAAGGAGTAGAAGGCCGTCATCAGCGCCGCCGCGATGCCCAGCCAGAAGGCGAAGCTGCCCGCCCCGCTGTGCGCCGCGTAGGCCGCCTCCAGCACGATGTCCTTCGAGTAGAAGCCGGCGAAGCCGATACCCAGTCCCGGGATGCCGAAGCCGACCAGCGCCAGGCTGCCGATCCACATCAGCGCGTAGGTGACCGGGATCTTCTTGTAGAGCCCGCCCATCTTGAACATGTCCTGCTCGTGGTGCATCGCGTGGATCACCGCGCCGGCGCCCAGGAACAGCAGCGCCTTGAAGAAGGCGTGGGTCATCAGATGGAACATGGCCGCGCCGTAGGCCGAGACGCCGGCGGCGAAGAACATGTAGCCGAGCTGCGAACAGGTCGAATAGGCGATCACCCGCTTGATGTCGGTCTGGGTCAGGCCGACGGTGGCGGCGAAGAAGGCGGTGGCGCCGCCGACGTAGGTGACCACCTCCAGCGCGCTCGGCGAGAACTCGAAGACCGGCGACATGCGGCTGACCAGGAAGACGCCGGCGGTCACCATCGTCGCGGCGTGGATCAGCGCGGAGACCGGGGTCGGGCCCTCCATGGCGTCCGGCAGCCAGGTGTGCAGGCCGAGCTGGGCCGACTTGCCCATGGCGCCGATGAACAGCAGCAGGCTGATCACCGTGATGGCGTGCCACTCGATCCCGAAGACCACCAGCAGCGTGTCCTCGAACTCCCCGGCGCGGCCGAAGATCTGGTCGAACTCCACCGAGCCGAACAGGAAGAACAGCGCGGCGATGCCCAGGGCGAAGCCGATGTCGCCGACCCGGTTGACCAGGAAGGCCTTCATCGCCGCCGCGTTGGCGCTGGGCTTGTGATACCAGAAGCCGATCAGCAGGTAGGAGGCGAGGCCGACGCCCTCCCAGCCGAAGAACATCTGCACCAGGTTGTCGGCGCTCACCAGCATCAGCATGAAGAAGGTGAACAGCGACAGGTAGGCCATGAAGCGCGGGATCGACTTGTCCTCGGACATGTAGCCGATCGAGTAGACGTGCACGATCGAGGAGACGATCGTCACCACGCAGAACATCACCGCCGTCAGCGTGTCGACGCGCAGCGCCCAGCTCAACTCGAAGGTGCCGGAATCGATCCAGGTGAACAGCTCGGTGGTGCGGGCGTTGCCGCCGAGCGCCACGTCCACGAAGACCAGCACCGACAGCACCGCCGAGACGGCGAGCAGACCCGAGGTTACGACCTGCGCGCCGCGGTCGCCGAGGGCCCGGCCGAAAAGACCGGCCAGCGCGGCGCCGAGCAGCGGCAGGAAGACAATGAGCGCGTCGATCATGCCGCCCTCAGCCCTTCATCATGTTGATGTCTTCGACCGCGATGGAGCCGCGGTTGCGGAAGTAGACGACCAGGATGGCCAGGCCGATCGCCGCCTCCGCCGCGGCCACCGTCAGGATCAGCATGGCGAAGACCTGCCCGACCAGATCCCCCAGGTGCCAGGAGAAGGCGACCAGGTTGATGTTGACCGCCAGCAGCATCAGCTCGATCGACATCAGGATGATGATGACGTTCTTCCGGTTCAGGAAGATGCCGAACATGCCCAGCGTGAAGAGGATGGCGGCGACGGTCAGGTAGTGTGCCAGCGACAGTTCCCACATGGCTCAGATCCCGCTCCCGCTCGGCACGTCCTTGACCTCGATCGCCTCGTCGCGCGCCACCGCGACCTGGCGCGCGATGGACTGGCGCTTGACGCCCTCGCGCTGGCGCAGGGTCAGCACGATGGCGCCGATCATGGCGACCAGCAGGACGAGCCCGGCGGCCTGGAAGAGATAGACGTAGTCGGTATAGAGCACCCGGCCGAGCGCCTCGGTGTTGCTCACCTGGTCGGCCGGCGGGATCGGCAGGCGCGCGGCCGTCTCGACCGCCGCGGGGCTGCCGACGTAGAAGCCGGCGACCATGATCAGCTCGACCATCAGGATCAGGCCGATCAGCCCGCCGATCGGCAGATACTGCAGGAAGCCCTGGCGAAGCTGCGCGATGTTCACGTCGAGCATCATCACGACGAAGAGGAACAGCACCGCCACCGCGCCGACGTAGACCACGACCAGGATCATCGCGAGGAACTCGGCGCCGATCAGCACGAAGAGCCCGGCCGCGTTGAAGAACGCCAGGATCAGGAACAGCACCGAGTGCACCGGATTGCGCGACGAGATCACCATCACCGCCGAGGCGACCATGATGGCGCTGAAGAGATAGAAAGTAAGCGTCTGGACGATCATGCGATCTTCCCCGGCATCCGGCCTTCCCCGGTTGCGGCCCCTGCCCTCTCCGCCCCAAGGCGGCCGGCAGCGGCCGATACCCACGTTCCTACGGTCGAAAGCCGGCGCCCGCCCCGGAGCCTCAGCCCCTGCGGTCGCCGTGTCCGACCCCTCAACTGTCGCCCCGCCCCGCGACGCGGTTGCTGCGGTGCGGCGGCGGGCCCTCTCTTACGCCCTAGCGGTAGGGTGCGTCGAGGGCGATGTTCTGCGCGATCTCCTGCTCCCAGCGGTCGCCGTTCGCGAGCAGCTTGTCCTTGTTATAGAAGAGTTCCTCGCGCGTCTCGGCGGCGAACTCGAAGTTCGGCCCCTCGACGATGGCGTCCACCGGGCAGGCCTCCTGACAGAAGCCGCAGTAGATGCACTTGGTCATGTCGATGTCGTAGCGCGTGGTGCGGCGGCTGCCGTCGTCGCGCGGCTCGGCCTCGATGGTGATCGCCAGCGCCGGGCAGATCGCCTCGCACAGCTTGCAGGCGATGCAGCGCTCCTCGCCGTTGGGATAGCGGCGCAGCGCATGCTCGCCGCGGAAGCGCGGGCTGAGCGGTCCCTTCTCGTAGGGGTAGTCGAGCGTGACCTTCGGCCGCAGCATGTAGCGGAAGGTCAGCGCCATGCCGCTCAGCAGTTCGCTGAGCAGCAGGCTGCGTGCAGTGCGGTCCAACATCGCCATGACGTTCTCGGCGTCCTTTCACGCCTTCATTGCTTGGCTGCGCGCGCCGCGCGTGCGGCGGCCGCGCCGGATCAGGCCGGCAGCCAGTCGAAGTAGACCAGGACTCCCGCCGTCAGGATCACCCAGCCCAGGGAGATCGGCAGGAACACCTTCCAGCCCAGGCGCATTAGCTGGTCGTAGCGGTAGCGCGGGAAGGTCGCGCGCACCCAGAGGAAGAAGAACAGCACCAGCGCCACCTTGGCGGCGAACCAGATCGGTCCCGGGATCCAGGTGAAGGGCGCGATGTCCAGGATCGGCAGCCAACCGCCCAGGAAGAAGAGGGTCACCATCGCGCTCATCAGGATCATGTTGGCGTATTCGCCGAGGAAGAAGAGCGCGAAGGTCATCGCCGAGTATTCGACGAAGTAGCCGGCCACCAGCTCCGATTCGCCCTCGGGCAGGTCGAAGGGCGCGCGGTTGGTCTCGGCCAGCACCGAGACGAAGAAGATGACGAACATCGGCAGCAGCGGGATGGCGTACCAGAGCCCCTCCTGCGCCAGCACGATGTCGGTCAGGTTGAGTGAACCGGCGCAGAGGATCACGGTGATCAGCACGAAGCCCATGGAGACCTCGTAGGAGACCATCTGGGCCGCCGAACGCAGGGCGCCGAGGAAGGGGTACTTCGAGTTCGAGGCCCAGCCGGCCATGATCACGCCGTAGACGCCGAGCGAGGAGACGGCGAAGAGGAACAGCACCCCGACGTTGATGTCGGCGATCGCCCAGCCCTCGTTCACCGGGATCACGGCCCAGGCGATCATCGCCAGCGAGAAGGTGATCATCGGCGCCAGCACGAAGACCACGCGGTTGGCGCCGGCCGGCAGGATCGTCTCCTTGAACAGCAGCTTCACGCCATCGGCGATCGGCTGCAGCAGGCCGAAGGGGCCGACCACGTTCGGTCCCTTGCGCAGTTGCATGGCCGCGATGACCTTGCGCTCGGCATAGGTCAGGTAGGCGACGGCCACCAGCAGCGGCACCAGAACGGCGACGATCTGCGCCACGATGATCGCGGTCGGGAGAACATAGGTGTCGAGAAAACCGTTCACGCTGTGCCGTCCTTGCGTCCTGCTGCGCGTCCTGCCGACGCCGAAGCTCTCTGCGCCGCCCCCGTCGCGGGGCGGCGCGCGCCCTGCCTCACTCCGCCGCCTGCGAGGGCGTCGCGACGAAGGCCTCGGTGCAGGCCGCCATGGTCTTGGAGGCCCGGCTGATGGGGCAGGTCATGTAAAAGTTCTCGATCGGCAGGTCAAACGGCGCCGCCGCCACCTCGCCCGCCGCGCCGAAGTCGGCCCACGCCGCCCGTTCCAGCGTATCGATGGCCGCGAACACCGGGTTGAGCTGCACCAGGCGGGCCCGCAGCTCGCCCAGGCTGTCGTAGGGCAGTGTCTTGCCGAGTCGCTCGGACAGGGCGCGCAGGATGGTCCAGTCCTCGCGCGCCTCGCCCGGCGGGAAGGCGGCCAGGCGCCCGAGCTGCACGCGCCCCTCGGTGTTGACGTAGGTGCCGTTCTTCTCGGTGTAGGCGGCGCCCGGCAGGATCACGTCCGCCCGGTGCGCGCCACGATCGCCGTGGTGGCCCTGGTAGATCACGAAGGCCTTGCCCAGGCGCGCGGTGTCGATCTCGTCGGCGCCGAGCAGCCAGACCGCCTCGATCTCGCCGGCCTCGGCGCCGGCCAGGATGCCCTCCAGGTCGCGCCCGCCCGCGCCCGGCAGGAAGCCGAGGTCGAGCCCGCCGACCCGCGAGGCCGCGCGCTGCAGCAGGTTGTAGCCGGTCCAGCCCTCCGGCGCCTGCGGACCGGCCGCCCCGACCCTCTCCGCCAGGCTGCGCGCCAAGGCGACGATGGCCGCGCCGTCGGCCCGCGCCACTGCGCCGGAGCCAAGCACGATCATCGGCCGCTCGGCCTTGGACAGGGTCTCGAAGAAAGCGCCCTGACCCTCGGCCAGGGCCTTCAGCGCCTCGGGCCCCTCGCCCAGGTGCTCGTAGTCGTAGGTCAGCTCGCCCGCCGGACCGATCAGCCCGACC
Source organism: Algihabitans sp. (assembly GCA_965233705.1). GTDB lineage: Bacteria > Pseudomonadota > Alphaproteobacteria > Kiloniellales > DSM-21159 > Algihabitans. The sequence continues at coordinate 1,028,121 of CBDDTF010000003.1, forward strand.
GGCAGGCCGGTCTGCAGGAAGCGCTTGCGGATGCGGGCGTTGATCAGGGCCGCCTCGCGGCGCGGATTGGTGCCGACCAGCAGCAGCGCGTCGGCCCGCTCGATGCCGGCGATGGCGCTGTTGAAGAGGTATTCGACGCGCGGGCCGCCGCCCACCTTGGCGCCGTCCTGCCGGCAGTCGAGGTTGGGCGCGCCCAGCCCCTCCATGAAGTCCTTCAGGGCCAGCATCGACTCCGCATCGCAGAGATCGCCGGCAATTGCGGCGATCTTGCGCCCGTCGAGCCCCTCGAGGCGCTTGGCGATGGCCTCGAAGGCCTGGGTCCAGCTCGCCGGCTTGAGCTTGCCGTCCTCGCCGCGCACATAGGGGCGGTCGAGCCGGCGGTAGTGCAGCCCATCGATCGCCTGGCGCGTCTTGTCGTTGATCCACTCCTCGTTGATCTCTTCGTGCAGCCGCGGCAGCACGCGCATCACCTCGCGCCCGCGGGTGTCGACCCGGATGTTGGAGCCGACCGCGTCGAGCACGTCGACCGAGAGGGTCTTGCGCAGCTCCCAGGGGCGCGCGGAGAAGGCGTAGGGCGCGTTGGTCAGCGCGCCGACCGGGCAGACGTCGACCAGATTGCCCGACAGCTCCGAATCGATCGCCTGCTCCAGGGTGGTGATCTCAGCGTGCTCGCCGCGGCCGACGAGGCCGATCTCCTCGACGCCCGCGATCTCCGTGGCGAAGCGCACGCAGCGCGTGCAGTGGATGCAGCGCGTCATGATCGTCTTGATCAGCGGCCCCATGTACTTCTCGGAGACCGCGCGCTTGTTCTCCTCGTAGCGACTGGAGTCGTAGCCGTAGGCCATCGCCTGGTCCTGCAGGTCGCACTCGCCGCCCTGGTCGCAGATCGGGCAGTCGAGCGGATGGTTGATCAGCAGGAACTCCATCACGCCGTTGCGCGCCTTGCGCACCTTGTCGGTGTCGGTGCGGATCACCATGCCGTCGCCGACCGGCATCGCGCAGCTCGCGATCGGCTTGGGCGCGCGCTCCATCTCCACCAGGCACATGCGGCAGTTGCCCGCCACCGACAGGCGCTCGTGGTAGCAGAAGCGCGGAATCTCGAAGCCGGCCAGCTCGCAGGCCTGCAGCACGGTAATCCCGGCCGGGACCTCGATCTCCTTGCCGTTGATGGTCAGCGTGGGCATGAAAAAATGCTCCTAAGCCTCTGCTTCGGCTTGATTACTCGGCGGCGGCCGCAGGCTGGCGGCTGGCCTTGTAGGCCTCGATTCGACGCTCCAGCTCGGGCCGGAAATGGCGGATGAGCCCCTGGATCGGCCAGGCCGCGGCGTCGCCCAGCGCGCAGATCGTGTGCCCCTCGACCTGATAGGTCACGTCGAGCAGCAGGTCGATCTCCTCCGGCTCGGCCTGGCCGCGCACCATGCGGTTCATCACCCGGTACATCCAGCCGGTGCCCTCGCGGCAGGGCGTGCACTGACCGCAGGACTCGTGCATGTAGAAGTGGCTGAAGCGCGTGATCGCCTCGACGATGTCGGTCGACTTGTCCATCACGATCACCGCCGCGGTGCCGAGGCCCGACTTGGCCTCGCGCAGCGAATCGAAGTCCATCAGGATCTCGTCGCAGACCGGCTTGGGAATGCAGGGCACCGAGGAGCCGCCCGGCACCACGGCCAGCAGGTTGTCCCAGCCGCCGCGCACGCCGCCGCCGTGCTTTTCGATCAGCTCCTTCAGCGGGATGCCCATCTCCTCCTCGACGTTGCAGGGCGTGTTCACGTGCCCCGACAGGGAGAAGATCTTGGTGCCGGCGTTCTTCGGCCGGCCCAGGCCCTTGAACCACTCCGGGCCGCGCCGCAGGATCGTCGGCACCACGGCGATGGTCTCGACGTTGTTGACCGTGGTCGGGCAACCGTAGAGGCCGACGGCGGCGGGGAACGGCGGCTTGAGGCGCGGCTGGCCCTTCTTGCCCTCCAGCGACTCCAGCATTGCGGTCTCCTCGCCGCAGATGTAGGCGCCGGCGCCGCGCGTCACGTAGACCTCGAAGTCCCAGCCGGAGCCGCAGGCGTTCTTGCCCAGCAGCCCCGCCTCGCGGGCCTCCTCGATCGCCGCCTCGAGCCGCTGCAGCGGCTCCCAGTATTCGCCGCGGATGTAGATGTAGGCGGCGTTGGCGCCCATGGCGAAGCCCGAGACCAGGCAGCCTTCGAGCAGGATGTGCGGGTCGCTGCGCAGGATCTCGCGGTCCTTGCAGCTCCCCGGCTCCGACTCGTCGGCGTTGACCACCAGGTAGTGGGGCCGGCCGTCGCTCTCCTTGGGCATGAAGGACCACTTGAGGCCGGTCGGGAAGCCAGCGCCGCCGCGGCCGCGCAGGTCCGATTCCTTGACCATCTCGACCAGCTTCTCGCGGCCCAGCGCGATCAGGTCCTTGGTGTTGTCCCAGACGCCGCGCGCCCGCGCGCCCTTCAGGCGCCAGTCGTGCTCGCCGTAGAGGTTGAGGAAGATGCGGTCCTTGTCCTGCAGCATGCTCGGCTCTCCCCTACCCGGCGTCGGCCAGCAGCGTGCGCCGCGTCTCGGCCGGCGGCTCGCTTGACACGCGGCCGCTCTGCGAGCCGCCCTCGACCGCCTTGCCCTCGCGCAGGGCGCGGATCACCGCCCGCGCGCGCTCCGGCGTCAGGTCCTCGAAGTAGTCCCGGTCGTTGACCTGGAACATCGGCGCGTTGGCGCAGGCGCCCAGGCACTCGACCTCGGAGACGGTGAAGCGCCCGTCGGCGCTGGTGCCGCCCAGCGTGTCGACGCCGCACTCCTCCAGGCAGGCCTGGGTGATCTCGTCGGAGCCGCGCAGCCAGCAGGAGGTGGTGCGGCAGACCTGGATGTGGTGCCGGCCCACCGGCGCCTGGTTGATCATGGTGAAGAAGCTGGCGACCTCGTGCACCCGGATCGGCGCCATGTCGAGGTAGCGCGCCACGTACTCGATCTGGGCGGTGTCCACCGAGCCGCCGTTCTGCGCCTGCGCCAGATAGAGCAGCCAGAGCACCGCCGAGGCCTGCCGCCCCTCCGGATAGCGTGCGATGTAGGCGTCGGCCTTCGCCTTGTTGTCCGCCGTGAACTCGAAGGGGCCGGCGTCCGGCTGGCGGTAGCTTGTCACCTTCATCGGTCGACCTCGCCGAAAACAATGTCCATGGAACCGAGGATTGCGACGGAGTCCGCCAGCATGTGGCCGCGGCAGAGCTCGTCCATCGAGGAGAGGTGGACGAAGCCGGGGGCGCGGATCTTGCAGCGGTACGGCCGGTTGGAGCCGTCGGAGACCAGGTAGACCGCGAACTCGCCCTTCGGCGCCTCGACGGCCGTGTAGGTCTCGCCCGGCGGCACGTGATAGCCCTCGGTGTAGAGCTTGAAGTGGTGGATCAGCGCCTCCATCGAGCGCTTCATCTCGGCCCGGCGCGGCGGGCTGACCTTGGTGCTCTCGATCATCACCGGGCCGTCCGGCATCTTGTCCAGGCACTGCGCGATGATCTTGAGCGATTGGCGCATCTCCTCGATGCGCACCAGGTAGCGCGCGAAGCAGTCGCCGGTCTTGCCGACCGGCACCTGGAAGTCGAGCTCTTCGTAGACATCGTAGGGCTGCGACTTGCGCAGGTCCCAGGCGATGCCGGAGCCGCGCAGCATCGGGCCGGAGAAGCCCCAGTCCATCGCCTGCTCGGGCGAGACCACGCCGATGTCGACCGTGCGCTGGCGGAAGATGCGGTTCTCGGTCAGCAGCCCTTCCAGATGGTCGATGTGCTCGGGCAGCCGCTCGCAGAAGGCGCGGATGTCGTCGACCAGGCCGGGTGGCAGGTCCTGATGCACCCCGCCGGGGCGGAAGTAGGCCGCGTGCAGCCGCGCCCCGCAGACCCGCTCGTAGAACTCCATCACCTTCTCGCGCTCTTCGAAGGCCCAGAGAATCGGCGTCATGGCGCCGACGTCGATCGCGAAGGTGGCGATGTTGAGCAGGTGGTTGGCGATGCGCGTCAGTTCGCTGAAGAGCACGCGGATGTACTGGCCGCGCCTGGGCGCCTCGATCCCCAGCAGCCTCTCCGTCGCCAGCGCGAAGGCATGCTCCTGGTTCATCGGGCTGACGTAGTCCAGGCGGTCGAAATAGGGGATCGCCTGGAGGTAGGTCTTGTACTCGATCAGCTTCTCGGTGCCGCGGTGCAGCAGGCCGATGTGCGGGTCGGCGCGCTCGACCACCTCGCCGTCCATCTCCAGCACCAGGCGCAGTACGCCGTGCGCCGCCGGATGCTGCGGCCCGAAGTTGAGGGTGAGCGGCTTGATCTGAACGTCGGTCGCGGTCACGCCTTGCCCTCCGCGGCTGCCGGCTTGGCCTCGGCCTTCTCGTCGCCGGGCAGGACCTCCTGCATGCCCTCCCAGGGCGAGGCGAAGTCGAAGGTGCGGAACTCCTGGGTCAGCTTCACCGGCTCGTAGACCACGCGTTTCTGATCCTCGTCGTAGCGGACCTCGACATAGCCGGTCAGCGGGAAGTCCTTGCGCAGCGGATGCCCCTCGAAGCCGTAGTCGGTCAGGATCCGGCGCAGGTCGGGATGCTCGCCGAAGAAGACGCCGAACAGGTCCCAGACCTCGCGCTCCAGCCAGGTCGCGGCGCTGAACACCCCGGTGGCGGAGGGCACGATCGTCTCCTCGTCGGCCGCCAGCTTCACCCGCAGGCGCTGATTGTGCTTGAGCGACAGCAGGTTGTAGACGATCTCGAAGCGCTTCTGCCGGTCGGGAAAGTCCACCGCGGTGATGTCGACGAGCTGCTTGAACAGCAGGTTCTGGTCGTCGCGCAGTTGGGTCAGCAGGGTCAGGAGCTGAGCGGGCTCGGTCCACACGATCAGCTCGTCGCGGACGGATTCGATCTCCGTCACGGACTCGCCGGCCGCGCCGGACACGTAGTCGGCAAGCTCCTGAAGCGCCGAGGGAAGCGCTGCGGTCATCATCTCTCCTTCGCGGCTGCGTCGCCGCCGACCCTGCGGGTCAGCGCACGATCGCGGCCTCGCGCTTGATCTTCTTCTGCAGTTGCAGGACGCCGTAGAGCAGGGCTTCCGCGGTCGGCGGGCAGCCCGGCACGTAGACGTCGACCGGTACCACGCGGTCGCAGCCGCGCACCACCGAATAGCTGTAGTGGTAATAGCCGCCGCCGTTGGCGCAGGACCCCATGGAGATGACCCAGCGCGGCTCGGGCATCTGGTCGTACACCTTGCGCAGCGCCGGGGCCATCTTGTTGCACAGCGTACCGGCCACGATCATCACGTCGGATTGCCGCGGGCTCGGCCGGAACACTGCGCCGAAGCGGTCCAGGTCGTAGCGGCTGCAGGCGGTGTGCATCATCTCCACCGCGCAGCAGGCCAGGCCGAAGGTCATCGGCCAGAGCGAACCGGACTGCGCCCAGGCGGCCAGCTTGTCCAGGTTGGCGACGAGGAAGCCCTTGTCCTGCAGCTCGCTCGTCGCCCGCTTCAGGATCTGGTCCTGCGCCGCGCCGCGCGGAAGCGGCTGGTCGACACCGATCACTCCCATTCCAGCGCTCCCTTCTTCCATTCGTAGATGAAGCCGATGGTCAGCAGGCCGAGGAACACCACCATCGACCAGAAGCCGAAGACCCCGATCTCCCCGAGCGAGATGGCCCAGGGGAACAGGAAGGCGACCTCCAGGTCGAAGATGATGAACAGGATGGCGACGAGGTAGAAGCGCACGTCGAACTTGCTGCGCGCGTCGTCGAAGGCCTCGAAGCCGCACTCGTAGGCCGACACCTTCTCGCTGTCCGGACGCTGCCGGGCGACCACGTAGGAGGCCACCACGATGACCAGGGCCAGGCCGAGCGCGATCCCGATGAACAGGAGAATCGGCAGGTATTCGATCAGAAGCTCTTCCATGATCACTCGCCGCTGAGGTGGGGCGGCGGCACCCTGTGCCGATCCGCCTCGGGCCGCGTCCTGCCGCGCCCAACCCTTTCCGGCTGGGCCCTCGGACAGGGCTCGGCGCGGCCCGCGTCGTGGGGCGCAATATAGAGAGGTGGCCGTGCGAGGGAAAGGACGCAATGTCGCAGCGCGACAACGCGCCAAGTGCTTTTACCAAAAGGACTTTCTTCCGCCGTTCCCGGCTTTTCGACCGGAGGGAATCTAGGGACTCTCGCCCGCGGCGCGCGCCGCGGCCCTGCAGCGCAATGCGAGGCGCGGCCGCCGGGCCAAGCCGCCGGGACACCCGGCCCGACCTGTGACCTGCGTAATTCCCCGTAGATCGCGGCCCCGTCAAGGTGCTGTGAAATGCGCTAGGCTGACCGGACAAGCAAACACTGTTCCGTCTGGAGACGGACTCGGGAGACGCCGGGAAGCGCCCCATGGCTCACGGGCGACGCAAGAGCACCATCGAGGTCGTCAAGGTGGCCCGAGGCCCGGAGAACACCGTGCAGATCGACGTACGGGTGACGGTCGATTCGCGCCGCCTGATCGACGTCACGGCCGAGCTGCTGCGGCTCGGCGTCGCCAACCTGCAGGACCTGCGCGACAAGATCGATCCGGACGAGAGCTAGGGCGATTTGCCGCCGCCGGGCCGGCGAGCGCGATGCCCGAGCGGCGGACCCGCCATAGCGGGTCCCACTGGGTCGCAAACCGCCCTAGGCGGCGCGATACGGTCACAAGCTGCGCCAGCCATGCGTCGCGTGGGCCCGAACGCGAAAAGGCCGCCTTGACGGCGGCCTTCCGAAACTCGACGTGGCGGGAGTGACGGGACTCGAACCCGCGGCCTCTGGCGTGACAGGCCAGCGCTCTAACCGACTGAGCTACACCCCCGTTGCGTCGGAGGCCGCGTATGTACGCCGCGGCCGGTGGGCTGTCAAGGCACCAAACGCGGCTTTCGTCACGCTACTGCAAAAGCAGCAGCAAAGCGGGCGTCACGGCCAGGGCCATCAGGGTCGAAACGATCACAGCGCCGGCCACCTCGGCCGAGGCGCGGCCGAATCGCTCAGCGAAAAGATAGCTGTAGACCGCCACCGGCATGGCGCACTGCAGGACCAGCGCCCCGGTCGCCGTCGGCCCCAGGGCGAAGGCCCAGGCGACCGCCAGGCCGGTCCCCGCCCCCACCCCGAGTCGCAGCAGGCTGAGCAGCGCCGCGCGGCCGAATCGGCGCAGCGGCAGCCGCGCCAGGGAGACGCCCAGCGCCAGCAGCATCAGCGGGATCGTCAGGTTGCCCAGCAGCTCGACCGTCCGGCCCAGCACCACCGGCAGCCGCAGGTCCAGCAGCACCAGCAGGATTCCCACCGCGAGCGCCGGGAGAATCGGCAGGGTCAGCAGCTCGCGCGGGCGAAAGGCGCCACGCGCCACGCTGACCCCGACGGTAAAGTGACCGACGGCGGCGAAGGAGAAGACCACGATGGCGAAGGCCAGCCCCTCCGGACCGAAGGCGAAGAGGACCAGCGGCAGGCCCATGTTGCCGGTGTTGGGAAAGGTCAGCGCCGGCAGGAAGTCGCGCGGGTCGAGTCGCAGCGCCCGCAGCGCCGCCCAGGCGGCCAGCCCCATGACCAGGAAGGCGACCAGGCTCGCCAGCGCCATCTGGGCGAAGGCGCCGGGCTCCGGGCGCACCTGGTCGAAGGTTGCGACCAGCAGACTGGGCGTGCCGATGTACATCACCAACTGGGTGACGAAAGCGTTGTCGAAGGCCCGCCCCATGCGGGCCCAGGCATAGCCGGCGCCGATGCAGAGGAAGACCGGCAGGACGATTTCGAGAAGCTGCACCACGATCATGGGCGGCTGTCATAGGCCAAGCCCCGAGGCTTGACCAGCGCGCGCGGCACAGGTCAGTTGCCTGTCCCCGGCGCCGCGGCGCCCGTTCACGTCGTGGGAGACTCCGCAGCGATGTTCTTCGAACCCGGCCAGCACAAGGCCCAGGGCCTGTCCCGCAATCCCTTCAAGGCGTTGGTCGCCCCCCGCCCGATCGCCTGGATCACCAGCCTGTCGGCCGAGGGCATCGTCAACGTCGCGCCCTACAGCTTCTACAACGCCGTGGCCGACCAGCCGCCGATCGTCTACTTCGCGCCGACCGGCCCGAGCCGGGCGGAGGGCGTCAAGGACTCCCAGCGCAACGCCGAGCAGACCGGGGAGTTCGTGATCAACGTCGCGACCTGGGCTCTGCGCGAGAAGATGAACGAGACCTCCGCCGCGCTGCCGCCCGACGTCAGCGAGGCCGAGGTGGCGGGGCTGAAGCTGGCGGCGTGCGAGACGGTCAAGCCGCCGCGCCTGGCCGAGTCGCCCGTCGCGCTGGAATGCCGCTACCTGCAGACGCTGGAGTTCCCGGCCGAGGGCAACATGCGGGGCAACTTCGTGGTGTTCGGCCAGGTCGTCGGCATCCACCTGGCCGACGCGATCGTCACCGACGCCGGCCGCGTCGACCCCACGCGCTACAAGCCGCTGGCGCGGCTCGGCTACATGGACTACGCGGTGGTGGATGCCGTCTTCGCCCTGCAGCGGCCGGGCGGCGCGCAGAGGCCCTGAGCCGGGCGCCCAGGCCTGGATGGCCAGCCCTGGATGCCCAAGACCTGGACACCCGGACCTGGACACCCTCCCTGCCCCGGCGGCGGCCCGCAGAGAGAGCTGGTGGGCGGTGACAGGTTCGAACTGCCGACCTTCCGGGTGTAAACCGGATGCTCTTCCAGCTGAGCTAACCGCCCGCGCGCCGGGCCGCCAGGGCCTGCCGATTTAAAACCCAGGGCCTGCCGATTTAAAACAAAGAGTGCGGCCTTGGGAAAGCCTTGCGCGGCGCCTGCGCCGCGCCCGAGCGCGCCACGCCGCCGACCTGCCGCCACCGCAAAAACGAAGCGGCGGACCGCTCTCGCGTGGTCCGCCGCTCTCGTCTCGCTTGGCGTGGCGCAGCTGGCGGCGATGACCCGCACACGCCGCCGCGCGCCGTAAAGGACGAAAGGTCCGCCTAGTTGACGGAGTCCTTCAGACCCTTGCCGGCCTTGAACTTCACCTGCTTGGAGGCAGGAATCTGGATCTTCTCGCCGGTGCGGGGGTTGCGCCCCTCGCTCGCCGCACGCTGAGCCACGGCGAAGTTGCCGAAGCCCATGAGGCGAACCTCGTCGCCCTGCTTCAGGGCGCCACTGATCGCGTCGAAAACCGCGTTCACGGCCTTTTCGCTGTCGGCCTTGGAGAGGCCGGCATCGTCGGCCACCGCGGCAATGAGTTCGTTCTTGTTCACGCTGAACCCCCCTCCGGAAATGGAAAGATAGCTTCGAACGGGTCGTTCGTAAGGCCTGGACAATAACCACGCGCTGTTTCGGGCGTCAATGTGGAAAGGCCGCGAAAAGCCAGGAATCGAGCGGTTTTTCGGCTGATTCAGGCGGGTCGGACAGCGGTTTCGAAGCCCGCCAAAGCCCCCCTCCGCCGGCGCTCTCCCCAAGGGTTGTGGGCGGCGGCGAGTTCGGTCGCCGCGGCTGCAAAAACGAGGGGCCGCCGCAGCGACCCCTCGCAAAAAACCGCGTCTCGCGCCGCTGCGACCTCAGTGGGTCAGGACGGCATCCCGGTCGTCGCCCTCGTCGCGCTTGGGCAAACGCTCTTCGTCCTTTTCCTCCCACTCGATCGGCTCGGGCTTCTGGGTCAGCGCGACCTCGAGAATCTCGTCGACGCGGGTGCAGGGAATGATCTTGAGCTGGGCCTTCACGTTCTCCGGAATGTCGGCCAGATCCTTCTCGTTCTCCGCCGGGATCAGCACGGTCTTGATATTGCCGCGCAGGGCCGCCAGCAGCTTCTCCTTGAGGCCGCCGATCGGCAGCACCCGGCCGCGCAGGGTGATCTCGCCGGTCATCGCCACGTCGGAGCGGACCGGAATGCCGGAGAGCACCGAGACGATGGCGGTGACCATGGCCACGCCGGCCGAGGGGCCGTCCTTCGGGGTGGCGCCCTCGGGCACGTGGACATGGATGTCCTTGCGCTCGAACACCGTCGGCTTGACGCCGTAGGCCGTGGCCCGGCTCTTCACGAAGGACTCGGCCGCCTGGATCGACTCCTTCATCACGTCGCCCAGGGTGCCGGTGGTGACCACCCGGCCCTTGCCGCGCACGGTCACCGCCTCGATCGACAGCAGCTCGCCGCCGACCTCGGTCCAGGCCAGGCCGGTGGCGACACCCACCGCGTCCTCGGTCTCGGCCTCGCCGAAGCGGTAGCGCCGGACGCCGGCATACTTGTCCAGGTTCTCGGGCGTCACCTCGACCTTGTCGACCTCGGCCTCCATGGCGATCTCCTTGACCGCCTTGCGGAGCAGCCCGGTCAGCTCCCGCTCCAGATTCCGCACCCCGGCCTCGCGGGTGTAGTAGCGGATCAGGTCGCGGATGGCCTCGTCGGTGATCGCCCACTCGCCCTTCTTCAGGCCGTGGCTCTCGACCGCCTTGGGCAGCAGGTGGCGCTTGGCGATCTCGACCTTCTCATCCTCGGTGTAGCCGGGGATGCGGATCACCTCCATGCGGTCGAGCAGCGGCTGCGGCATGCGCAGCGTGTTCGCGGTGGTGACGAACATCACGTCCGACAGGTCGTAGTCGACCTCCAGGTAGTGGTCCTGGAAGGTGGAGTTCTGCTCCGGGTCCAGCACTTCGAGCAGCGCCGAGGAGGGATCGCCGCGCCAGTCGGCGCCCAGTTTGTCGATCTCGTCGAGCAGGAACAGGGGGTTGGAGGTCTTGGCCTTCTTCATCCCCTGGATCACCTTGCCCGGCATCGAGCCGATGTAGGTGCGCCGGTGGCCGCGGATCTCCGCCTCGTCGCGCACGCCGCCGAGCGACATGCGCACGAAGTTGCGGCCGGTCGACTTGGCGATCGACTTGCCCAGGGAGGTCTTGCCGACACCCGGCGGTCCGACCAGGCAGAGGATCGGGCCCTTGACCTTGCGCATGCGCTGCTGCACGGCGAGGTACTCGACGATGCGGTCCTTCACCTTCTCGAGGCCGTAGTGGTCCTTGTCGAGAATCTCCTGGGCGAGGTGCAGGTCCTTCTTGACCTTGCTGCGCTTCTTCCAGGGGATCGCGACCATCCAGTCGAGGTAGTTGCGCACCACCGTCGCCTCGGCCGACATCGGGCTCATCGAGCGCAGCTTCTTGACCTCGGCCAGCGCCTTGTCGCGCGCCTCCTTGGACAGCTTGGTCTTGCGGATCTTCTCCTCGAGCTCGGCGACCTCGTCCTTGCCGTCCTCGCTCTCGCCCAGCTCCTTCTGGATCGCCTTGAGCTGCTCGTTCAGATAGTACTCGCGCTGGGTCTTCTCCATCTGCCGCTTCACGCGGTTGCGGATGCGCTTTTCCACCTGCAGCACGCCGATCTCCGACTCCATGAAGCCGTAGACCTTCTCCAGCCGCTCGGCGACGGTGCCGGCCTCCAGCAGCTCCTGCTTCTCGGGGATCTTGAGCGTCAGGTGGCTGGCGATGGTGTCGGCCAGCTTGCTCGGCTCGTCGATCTGATTGATCGAGACCAGGACCTCGGGCGGGATCTTCTTGTTGAGCTTGATGTACTGCTCGAACTGGGAGACCACGGTGCGGCCCAGCGCATCGAGCTCGCGCTCGTCGCCGCGGTCGTCCTCCAGGATCTCGGCGTAGGCCTGGAAGAACTCCTCGTTTTCGGCGAAGCGGGCGATGCGCGCGCGCTGACCGCCTTCGACCAGCACCTTGACGGTGCCGTCGGGCAGCTTGAGGAGCTGCAGCACGGTGCCCACCGTGCCGACCTGGTAGATGTCGGAGGGACTGGGGTCGTCCTGCGCCGCGTTCTTCTGCGTGACGAGCAGGATCTGCTTGTCGTCCTTCATCACGTCTTCGAGCGCCTTGACCGACTTCTCGCGCCCGACGAACAGCGGGACGATCATGTGCGGGAAGACGACAATGTCGCGCAGCGGCAGAACGGGGTAGAGGTTGCCTTGGGCAAGCTCGAGCATGTGACCTCGCGAGTGTTGCGGACGGCCCCTTTTGCTGGGCACCGTCGGGTTACGGCCGCATCCCAGGATCGCAGCGGCGATGACGGCCGGTCGGTTCAATCGTTAAAGTGACCGCCAGGCGGCGCCGTTTCAAGGCCACAGGCGCGCCATCGTCCGGAGAGAAGGCCCAACTTATGGTGCCTCGGGCGCCTTCAGGCGCTAGACCTGGGAGTCGCCTCACGCAGCGCCCGGTGGCCGGAGGCCGCGCCCTCAGGCGCTGGTGCCGCTCGCGTCCTCGCGGCGGTCGGCGTAGATCTGCAGCGGCTTGGCCCGTCCTTCGACCACGTCGCGGTTGATCACCACTTCCTCGACCCCGTCGTAGCCGGGCAGGTCGAACATGGAGTCGAGCAGAATGCCTTCCATGATCGAGCGCAGGCCGCGCGCGCCGGTCTTGCGCGCGATCGCCTTGTCGGCCACGGCGCGCAGGGCGTCCTCGGTGAACTTGAGATGGACGTTCTCCATCTCGAACAGCCGCTCGTACTGCTTGACCAGCGCGTTCTTCGGCGAGGTCAGGATCTCGACCAGGGCGTCGTTGTCCAGGTCCTCCAGGGTCGCCACCACCGGCAGACGGCCGACGAACTCGGGGATCAGGCCGAACTTCAGCAGGTCCTCGGGCTCGACTTCGCGCAGGATGGCGCCGGTCGAGCGCTCGTCCGGGCCGCGCACGTCGGCGCCGAAGCCGACCGCCGAGCCCTTGCCGCGCTGGGCGATGATCTTGTCCAGTCCGGCGAAGGCGCCGCCGCAGATGAACAGGATGTTGGTCGTGTCGACCTGCAGGAACTCCTGCTGCGGGTGCTTGCGCCCGCCCTGGGGCGGCACCGAGGCGACGGTGCCCTCCATGATCTTCAGCAGCGCCTGCTGCACGCCCTCGCCCGAGACGTCGCGGGTGATCGAGGGGTTGTCGGACTTGCGGCTGATCTTGTCGACCTCGTCGATGTAGACGATGCCGCGCTGCGCCCGCTCGACGTTGTAGTCGGCCGCCTGCAGCAGCTTGAGGATGATGTTCTCGACATCCTCGCCGACGTAGCCGGCCTCGGTCAGCGTGGTCGCATCCGCCATGGTGAAGGGCACGTCGAGGATGCGGGCCAGCGTCTGCGCCAGCAGCGTCTTGCCGCAACCGGTCGGGCCGACCAGCAGGATGTTCGACTTGGCCAGCTCGACGTCGTTGCTCTTCGAGCCGTGGCCCAGCCGCTTGTAGTGATTGTGAACCGCCACGGAGAGCACGCGCTTGGCGTGCTGCTGGCCGATGACGTAGTCGTCGAGCACGTTGCAGATGTCGCTCGGACTCGGCACGCCCTCGCGCGACTTCACCAGCGTCGTCTTATGCTCCTCACGGATGATGTCCATGCAGAGTTCGACGCATTCGTCGCAGATGAACACCGTGGGCCCGGCAATGAGCTTGCGCACCTCATGCTGGCTCTTGCCGCAGAAGGAGCAGTACAGGGTGTTCTTGGAATCGGAGCCGCTCGACTTACTCATGGTGCTCGCTTACGCGTCCTTGGTTCCGCGTCGGTCATGTTAGACAGACGCGCCGTGGGGGCACAACGTCAAACTGCCGTCCTGGCGACAAGACTGTGACAGCCTGGAACGACGCTTGTCGGAACAACGTGGGTCGCAAAGTGCGGCCAGCCAAGGGTGTCTCTGACACGTCGCTGCCCAGTCTGGCCGCCCCGCCTTGCCCAAGGGTTAATCCGCGCCCGCCGCATGCGGTGCCAGCCGGTCTTCCAGCCGGTCCTCGCCCCCCAGCCGCGTCGGCTTGTCGGCCTCAGGTCTCGGCCCCCTCGCCGCGCCCGTCGCCGTCGCCCTTCGGCATATCGTCCAGAGGGGTCGGGCGCTTGTTGACCACGTCGTCGATCAGGCCGAACTCCTTGGCTTCCTGGGGAGTCATGAAGCGGTCGCGCTCCATGGCGTCCTCGATCACCTTCAGGTCCTGCCCGGTGTGGTGCATGTAGATCTCGTTCAGGCGCTGGCGCGTGGCGAGGATCTCGCGGGCATGGATCTCGATGTCGGTCGCCTGCCCCTGGAAGCCGCCGGAGGGCTGGTGGACCATCACCTTGGAGTTGGGCAGCGCGAAGCGCTTGCCGGCCGCGCCGGCACAGAGCAGCAGCGAGCCGGCCGAGGCCGCCTGGCCGATGCACACGGTCGAGACGTCGGGCCGGATGTACTGCATGGTGTCGTACATCGCCAGGCCCGAGGTCACCACGCCGCCGGGCGAGTTGATGTAGATCGCCACGTCCTTCGTCGGATTCTCGGACTCGAGATGCAGCAACTGGGCGCAGACCAGGCTGGCCACGGCGTCGTGCACCGGCCCGGTGATGAAGATGATCCGCTCCTTAAGCAGGCGCGAGTAGATGTCGTAGGCGCGCTCGCCGCGGTTGGTCTGCTCGACCACCATCGGCACGAGGGTGTTCATGTAGAGATCGTGAGGATCGCGTTCGCCCATGGTCGCTCCTGCTTCGCCCGGCGCGGCCGCGGGCCGCTGGGGCGCCTGATGTCATCGCGTCGGGAGGGGCAGCGCGCCGAAGGATCGCCGCCCTGCCCCGAGGTCGGAACCGGCGATATAGGCCGGCCCACCCCAGCGCTCAAGCCGCCGGGGGCGGGGCACCCCGTCGATGCCCCGCCCCCGGCTTGCGATCTCAGCTCTCGGCCTCGCCTTCGGCCGTGTCGGCTGCCTTGTCCTTGGTCTTCGCCGCGGCCGCCTTCTTCTTGGGCGCGGCCTTCTTCTTCGGCTTCTCGGCCGCGTCCTCGGCCTTCTCCTCGGCCTCGGCCTCGGCCGCCTTGGCCTTGCTGGCCGGGGCTTTCTTCGGCGCGGCCTTCTTCTTGGGCGCCGCCTTCTTCTTCGGCTTGTCCGCGCCGGCATCGCCGCCACCGCCGTCCGCCTCGGCTTCCAACTCGGCCTTCAGCTCCTCGGGGCTGAGGCTGCGGGTCTCGACCTTGGCGAGGTCGAGGATGAAGTCGACGACCTTGTCCTCGAACAGCGGCGCGCGCAGGTTGGCCAGCGCCTGCGGGTTGTTCTGGAAGAACTCGATGACCTGGCGCTCCTGGCCGGGATGGCGCTGGGCCTCCTGGATCAGGGCGCGGTTGAGGTCGTCCTGGCTGACGTCGATCTCGTTGCGCCGGCCGACCTCGCTCAGCAGCAGCCCCAGGCGCACCCGGCGCTCGGCGATCTTGCGGTACTCCTGCTTGAGGGTCTCCTCGTCCTTGCCGGCGTCGTCGGGGTCCTCACGGCCCTGCTCGCGGTCCTGCTCGACCTGCTTCCAGATCTGCTCGAACTCCAGATCGACCATGCCCGCCGGCACCTCGAAGTCGTGCCCCTCGGCCAGCTTGTCGAGCAGCTCGCGCTTGACCCGGCTGCGGGTCAGCTCCTTGTACTGCTCGCCCAGGCTGTCGCGGATCTTGGTCTTGAGATCCTCCAGGTCCTCGGCGCCATAGGCCTTGGCCATCTCGTCGTCGATGGCGATCGGCACGGCGGCCAGGATGTCCTTGACCTTGACCTCGAACTTGGCCTCGCGGCCGGACAGCTCGGCGTTGCCGTAGTCCTCGGGGAAGGTCACGGTGACCGTGGTCTCGTCGCCCTTGTTGAGGCCGACGAGCTGCTCCTCGAAGCCGGCGATGAAGGAGTTGGAGCCCAGCTCCAGGTGATGGTCCTCGCCTTCCATGCCGGGCTTGGCCTCGCCGTCGACCGAGCCCTTGAAGTCGATCACCACGATGTCGCCGGACTGCGAGGGGCGCTCCTCGGCCAGCGGCTCGCTCTTCTTCTGCTGGCCGGCCAGGCGCTCGAGGGTCTCCTCCACCTCCTGGTCGGGCACCGCCACCTCGATCTTCTCCAGCTCCAGGCCGGAGAAGTCCATCGGCTCGAACTCGGGCATCACCTCGACCTCGATCTTGTACTCGAGGTCCTCGCCCTGCTCATACTTGGTCACCTCGACCTTGGGCTGCAGCGCGGGCGTGATGTCGCGCTCGGCCAGGGCCTGCTGGCTGGAGTCCTGCAGCGCCTTTTCCAGCACCTCGCCGAGCACGGCCTGGCCGTAGCGCTTCTTCATCAGGGACGCCGGCACCTTGCCCGGCCGAAAGCCGGGGATGCGCGCGGTCTTCGCCAGCTCCGCCAGGCGATCGTCGACCTTTGCGTCGATGTCCTGGGCGCTGAGCGTGATGGTGAACTCGCGCTTCAGCCCCTCGCTGTTCGTCTCGGTAACCTGCATCTGCTTCTTCGGCCTTCTCGTCTGGCGAATTCGGTTGTCTGTCTCGTGTCGTGTCGCTCGGGCGCGCGGACCTCGCCCCCGGCTGCGCCGGGCTGCTTAGCGCCGGGGCTCGTTGTCCTGCAAGCCCCGCCCCGCGACGACCGCGCTGCGGCGGCGCTGGTGCGGGCGGAGAGACTTGAACTCCCACGGCCGAAGCCACCAGGACCTAAACCTGGCGCGTCTACCAATTCCGCCACGCCCGCCCTGCGCCGCCAGCGGCCTCGCGGCCGCTGCTGCGAATCGTCCCGAAAGCTAGTCTCGCACCCCGCCTGTTGGAAGGGCGCGGACCTATAGCACGCGCCCTTTCCGCGGGACAAGCAAGGCCGCGGCGGCCGCCTCAACGATAGCGCGCGACCAGGCCGGCGGCGCAGGCGTCGAGAATCGCCTCGGCGTCGATGCGATACTTGGCGTAGAGGTCCGGCAGGTCGCCCGACTGCCCGAAGTGTTCGACGCCGAGCGCCTGCACCCGCTGGCCGCGCACCGAGCCGAGCCAGCCCAGGGTCGCCGGATGACCGTCGAGCACGGTGACCAGCGCCGCGTCGGGCGCCAGCGGCCGCAGCAGCTCCTCGACATGGCTGGAGGCCCGCGCGATACCCTGCTGGCGCCCCTGCTCGGCCGCCGACCACTCGGCGTTCAGCCGGTCGGCGGAGGTCACGGCCAGCAGCCCGGCGCCGGGCACCTCCTTCACCACCTCAGACCAGGCGGCCAGGGCCTCCGGCGCGATCGCGCCGCTGTAGGCGATCGCCAGTTCGGCGCCCTCGGCCGGCGGCTTCAGCCAGTAGCCGCCGGTCACCACGTCGCGCGCCAGCTCGGGCGTCATCGCCCGTTCCGGCTGGGCCAGGCTGCGGGTCGACAGGCGCAGGTAGACCGAGCCGCCGTTGGCGTCGCGCAGCCAGTCGGTGCCCGGCATGGCGTCCTGCCCCGGATGCTCGGCGTCGCGCTGCAGATAGTCGAAGGCCCACTGCAGGATCGCCGCCAGCTCGTCGGCATAGGCCGGCTCGAAGCTGGCCAGGCCGTCCTGGGCCATGCCGATCAGCGGCGTGCCGACCGACTGGTGGGCGCCGCCCTCCGGCGCCAGCGAAATGCCGGCCGGCGTGCCGACGACGATGAAGCGGGCGTCCTGGTAGCAGGCATAGTTGAGCGCATCCAGGCCGCGCGCGACGAAGGGATCGTAGAGCGTGCCGACCGGCAGCAGCCGCACCCCGAACAGCGAGTGGCTGAGGCCCAGCGCCGCCAGCGCCAGGAAGAGGTTGTTCTCGGCGATCCCCAGCTCGAGGTGCTGGCCCTGGGGCGACATGCCCCAGCGCTGGGCGGAGACCACCTTCTCCGCCTTGAAGACATCCGCGCGCGCATGCCGGTCGAAGATGCCGCGCCGGTTGACCCAGCCGCCGAGGTTGGTGGAGACGGTCACGTCCGGCGAGGTGGTGACCAGCCGCGCCGCCAGGGCGTCGTCGGCGCGGGCCAGCTCGGCCAGGATCCGCCCGAACCCTTCCTGGGTCGACAGCCGCTCGCCGGTCACCGGCGGCAGGCGCGGCACCTCGACCTGCGGCGCGGTGTGGCGCCGGCGCCCCTCGGCGTTGAAGGGCACCCGCGCGAGGAAGGCCTGCAGCCGTTCCGCCGGCACCTCCAGCCCCGCGAAGCGGTCCCACTCCTGCCCCGCCGGAATGCCGTTGGCGGCCTGGAACTGGGCCATCTGCTCGGGGTTCATCAGCCCGGCGTGATTGTCCTTGTGGCCCGCGAAGGGCAGCCCGCGGCCCTTGATGGTGTAGGCCAGGAAGCAGGTCGGCCGGTCGTCGCCGGCGGCCGTCTCGGCCTCGACCGTGCGAAAGGCCTCCAGCACAGCTTCCATGTCGTGGCCGCCGAGGTTGGTCATCAGCGCGTGCAGGGCGTCGTCGTCATGGGCCTCGAGCAGTGCGCGCAGCCCCGGCTCGTCGCCCAGGTCGCGCAGCAGGTGCTCGCGCCAGGCCGCCCCGCCCTTGTAGACCAGCGCCGAGTAGAGCGAGTTGGGGCAGTCGTCGATCCACTGCCGCAGCGCCGCGCCGCCGGGCCGGGTGAAGGCCGCCTCCAGGCGCTTGCCGTACTTCACCGTGACGACGCGCCAGCCCATGGTGTCGAACAGCTTGTCGATCTGGCCGAACAGCCGGTCGGTCACCACCGAGTCCAGGCTCTGCCGGTTGTAGTCGACGATCCACCAGACGTTGCGCACGTCGTGCTTCCAGCCCTCCAGCAGGGCCTCGTAGACGTTGCCCTCGTCCAGCTCGGCGTCGCCCACCAGGGCCACCATGCGGCCCGGCCGGCGCCCCTCGGGCAGCAGCCCCTTCAGCGCCACGTAGTCCTGCGCCAGGCTGGCGAAGGAGGTCATCGCCACGCCCAGCCCGACCGAGCCGGTCGAGAAGTCGACGTCGTCGCTGTCCTTGGTGCGCGAGGGATAGGACTGGGCCCCGCCGTAGCCGCGGAAGCGCTTGAGCTTGTCCACCTCCTGATTGCCCAGCAGGTACTGGATGGCGTGGAACACCGGGCTGGCATGCGGCTTGACGGCCACCCGGTCCTCCGGCCGCAGCACCTCGAAGTAGAGCGCGGTCATCAGGGTCGTCAGCGAGGCGCAGGAGGCCTGGTGCCCGCCCACCTTCAGGCCGTCGCGCGACTCCCGCAGGTGGTTGGCGTGGTGGATCGTCCAGCTCGCCAGCCAGAGCAGCTTGCGCTCCAGCGCGCCGAGCAGCGCCAGGGTGTCGCGGTCGACCACCGCGCCGTCGACCGTGCCGCCGTCGGCGCGGCTGGCGGCCGGCGCTGCGGCGAACTGCGGTGCGGCGAACTGCGGTGCGGCGGGCGGCGTCATGGGCACGCTCTCCAGATATGGGTAAACCGTCGCTCGCGGTTATAGCCGGGCGGCGGGCGCGCTCCAAGTGTCGCGGCCTCGGGCGCCGCCCCGGCTTGCGCCTGGAGCATTGACACACCAAATTCATTTGGCCTCATGAATTGAGAATCTGGATGCGATGACCTCCCTCGACCTGGACCTGCTGCGCAGCTTCGTGGCCATCGTCGAACTCGGCGGCTTCACCCGCGCCGCCGAGCGGCTGGGTCGCACCCAGTCGACCATCTCGCTGCAGATCAAGCGGCTGGAGGAGACCGTGGGCAAGCGCCTGCTCGAGCGCGACAGCCGCCAGATCGCGCTGACGCCCGAGGGCGAGCGACTGCTCGGCTATGCCCGGCGTATCCTGCAACTGACAGAGGAGGCGCGCGAAGCGGTCAGCGAGCCGGAGGTCGAGGGCCGCGTGCGCCTGGGCACGCCGGAGGACTTCGCCACCCACCGCCTGCCGCGCGTGCTGGCCGACTTCGCCCGCAGCCACCCCCGCGTGGCGCTGGAGGTGCACTGCCAGTTGACCGTGCTGCTCAACGAGGGGTTCGAGCGCGGCGACTTCGACCTGGTGCTGGTCAAGCGCGACCCCGAGGGCCCGGGCGCCGGCGAGCGCGTCTGGCGCGAGCCGCTGGTGTGGACCGGCGGCACCGGCTTCGACTACGCCCAGCGGGCCGGCGCCACCAACCTGCCCCTGGTGCTCTCGCCGCAACCCTGCGTCTATCGCAAGCGCGCGCTTTCGGCCCTGGACGCCACCGCCCGGCCCTGGCGGATCGCCTATACCAGCACCTCGCTGGCCGGCACCCTCGCCGCGGTCGAGGCCGGTCTGGGGGTGACGGTCCTGCCCAAGGACATGGTCCCCGCCGGCCTGCGCGTACTGGGCGACGAAGCGGGATTGCCGGATCTGGCGGACACGGAGATCGCCTTGCTGCGCGCGCCCCGACTGTCGCCGGCCGCCCGGCGGCTGGCCGACCACATCGTCCACGCGCTGGAGGCGCCGCGCTGACCCCTTGGCCGGCGCCGCGATCGGGCGGCCGGGCCGGCGGATCAGGTCTCGACCGGCTCGCCGAAGGCCTGGTGAAAGCTGACCAGGTTCAGAGTCCGGCGCTCGGCGATGAAGCGCTGGTCGTTCTTCGCCACCAGGAAGTCGTAGTGAACGTGGGCGATCCCCTGGGGGTCCGGCGCGACCTCGATCACGCGCGCCGTCTCGACCGCGCCGCCGCAGCCCTGGCGGCGAAAGACCGCGCCCTGGCGCACGGCCGCTTGCCAACGCGGCGCCCGTCCGATCAGCCCTCCGACGATATCCATCAGGCTCACGCGACTAGCCCTCTTCTTGCTCGGGTTGCGTACAGCCCACCAGTCCAGCCTGGGTCCCATGTACGTATACGCGTGTAAATCTTCCGTTAACAGGGTCTCCCAGCCCGTTTCAAGCCCCGCCGCTCGTCTCCTCCTGTAACATCGAGAGAACCGCGGGCAGCCGTTCGGGCAGGTCGTCCGCCAGCAGTCCCGGGCCGAAGCCCTGCGCCGCCGCGCCGTGCATCCACACGGCGGCCGCGGTCGCCTCGAAGGCCGGCAGGCCCTGGGCCAGCAGCGCCGCCACCATGCCGCTCAGCACGTCGCCGGCACCGGCGGTCGCCAGCTCCGCCGGCGCACTCGTGTTGATCGCCGCGCGCCCGTCCGGCGCGGCGACGACGCTGTCGTAGCCCTTGAGCAGCACCACGGCGCCCAGCTCCGCCGCGGCGGCCCGGGCGCGCGCCAGCTTGTCCCCCGCGCGGGCGCCGAACAGGCGCGCGTACTCGCCCTCGTGCGGGGTGATCACCAGCGGGCCGCGGCGCTGCCCCGCCAGCTCGGCCGCGGCACCGGCGAAACAGCTCAGCGCGTCGGCATCGAGCAGCAGCGGCCGTCCGCTCGCCAAGGCCGCCTCGACGCGGGCGCGGGCCTCGGCGTCGGTGCCCAGGCCGGGGCCGAGCAGCAGTGCCGTCTTGCGGCTGTCCGCCAGCAGCCCGGCATAGGCGGCCGGCGTGTCGGCGGGCAGCACGATCAGGCTGTCGAGCCGCTGCTGATAGACCGCCCGGGCGGCCTCCGGCGCCGCCACCGAGACCAGACCCGCGCCGCAGCGCAGCGCGGCGCGCGCCGCCAGACGCGCCGCGCCGGTCATCACGCCGCCGCCGGCGATCAGCAGATGGCCGAAGCTGTACTTGTGCGCCTCGGGCGTGCGCCACCGCAGGTGCGCGCCCCACAGGGCCGGCCCGTTCTCCCAGCACTGCCCCGCCAGGTCCGCCAGCACCGCGTCGGGAATGCCGATCTGGACCAGGTCCAGCGCGCCGCAAAGCCGGCGTCCCGGCAGCAGCAGATGGCCCGGCTTCTTACGGAAGAAGGTCACCGTCGCGCTGGCCTGCAGGCAGGTCTCGCCGAGCGGGGCGCCGCTGTCGCCCGACAGCCCGCTGGGCACGTCGACCGCCAGCTTGGGGATCGGCGCCCGGTTCAGCGCCTCGACCGCCGCCGCCGCCGCCCCCTCGAGGGGCCGGCTGAGCCCGGCCCCGAACAGCGCGTCGACCGCCAGCTCGGCCCAACCGGCCACGGCCGTCTCCACCGCGGCCGCCTCCAGGGGCTCCACCTCGCCGTGCCAGAGCGCGGCCTGGTGCGCGGCGTCGCCGCGCAGCCGGTCGCGTTGGCCCAACAGCATCAGGCGCACCGGCCAGCCGGCCTCGGCCAACAGGCGCGCCACCACGAAGCCGTCGCCGCCGTTGTTGCCCGGCCCGCAGAGCACCAGGGTGCGGCGTGGGCTCCAACGCGTCTGGACCCGCTCGACGATCGCCGCCCCGGCCTGCGCCATCAGGGTTCGGCCGGCCACGCCGGCCGCCGCGGCGGCGCGGTCGGCCGCCCCCGCCTGGCCGCAGGTCAGGACCGCCAGCTCCGGTGCCTGCATCGCTCTCCTCCAATGCCCGCCTGTCACGTCCAGCCACGACCTAAACGGCCACGCCCCAACCAGAGCCCGGCGCAGGGTGTGAACGTCTGGCGCCACGGTGTCGGGCTGCCGGTCACAAGGCCCCTGCTCCCCATCCTCGGGTTCGCGTGATTATCCGCATCCGGACGGTCGCACATCGCCCTAGTGTGATGCCTCCGCAGTTCGGCAGGGAGCACTCTGCCGAACTGCGGAGCCGGAATCACATGAAAATCAAAGGCCTGGTGTTGCGGTCGCGCCAACAGTCGAGGCATCGCATTTCGGAGTCGGGACACCAGCAGCCCAAAGCCGAGCAGCAATGCGCAGGCGGGAACCCGGACGCGACATGCGGCGCTGGAAGGTCGTCGGCGGCCGGCGCTCGGCGACGCTGGCCCCTTGATCGCCGCACGCCCGCCTGCCAATGTTACGGGAAATATCTGAAATCCCGAATGCGAAACGGGAGAACCCGAGGGAGGTAACGATGAAGCGCAAAGAGCGTGGTCTCTGCGAGCTCTACCAGGACGATCCCGAGCGTGCCGACTGGCTGGTGTTCGGGCGTGTCGCCCACAGCGACCGGCGCGGTTTCCTGAAGGGCGCCGGCTTGGCCGCCATGGGCGCCGTGGTCGGGGGCAGCATCCCCTTCCACCGCACCATGCCCTCCGGCCTGATCCCGGCCGCCCTGGCGGAGGAGCACGGGGAGTTCATGATCGAGGGCAAGGACGGGCTCTCGGTCCTCAACGACCGGCCGCTGAACGCCGAGACCCCGGCACATCTGCTCGACGACGACATCACCCCGACCGAACGGCACTTCATCCGCAACAACGGCCTGCCGCCCAGCGAGGTCGACGCGCAGAGCTGGACCCTGACGGTCGACGGCGAGGTCGACTCGCCCCTCGAGCTGAGTCTCGACGACCTGAAGAACAACTTCGAGGTCGTGACCTACGCCTTGCAGATCGAGTGCGGCGGCAACGGGCGCGGCGCCTTCAACCCGCCGGCCCGCGGCAACCAGTGGACCGTCGGCGCGATCGGTAACGCGCGCTGGACCGGCGTACGCTACGCCGACGTGCTCAAGGCGGCCGGGCTGACCGACAAGGCGCTCTACACCGGCCAGTACGGCGCCGACAGCCACCTCTCCGGCGACCCCGAGAAGGAGGCGATCAGCCGCGGCATGCCGATCTGGAAGGCGATGGACCCCTATACGCTGATCGCCTTCCAGCAGAATGGCGAGGACATTCATCCGATGAACGGCGCCCCGCTGCGCGTCGTCGCGCCCGGCTGGCCGGGCTCGGTCTCGCAGAAGTGGCTGCGCCGCATCTGGGTGCGCGACCAGGTGCACGACGGCCAGAAGATGGGTCCCACCTCCTACCGCGTACCGCGCTATCCGGTGGAGGCCGGCGCCGAGGTGCCGAAGGAGGACTTCCAGATCATCGAGTCGATGCCGGTGAAGTCGCTCATCACCGCGCCGCAGACCGGCTACACCCTGCCGGTCGACCACCGCACCCTGAAGGTGCGCGGGCACGCCTGGGCCGGCGACCAGCGGGTCAGCCGCGTCGACGTCTCGACCGACTTCGGTGCCACCTGGACCCAGGCGGTCCTGCATCCCGAGCCCAACCCCTACTCCTGGCAGACCTGGTCGGCCGAGGTCACCTTCCCCAGCAAGGGCTACTACGAGGTCTGGGCCCGGGCGACCGACGAGAACGGCGTCATGCAGCCCTTCGCCATCGCCTGGAACCCCAAGGGCTATCTCAACAACAGCATGCACCGCATCGCGGTGAACGTCCCGGTCTAAGGCCACCGCGCAGATGCCGCCCCGATCCGTCTCCCGCGGCGCCCGCGATGGCCGCGCCGTGGGGGACGGAGCGTGGGAGGTGGACCGTGGGAGGTGGACCGTGGGGGGGCGGGCCGGCGCAAAGCGCGCGATCGACCGCCAGACGGAGAGTCCTCGCAGATATCCAGAGCCGCTTTCCCCCGCCCTCCAGTCCCGCCCTCCAGTCCCGGGCCCCTGGCGCGGCGCGCGCCGTCCGTCTGTCGCGCGCGCCACGGCGCAGGCGCCCATTGCTTTCCGTGAGGTGACATGACGCCGCTGCCCCCTGCCTGTGCGAAGCTCCTCCGCCCGAAGGCCGCCCTGCCGCTGATCGCCGGCCTGCTGATCGCCCTGCCCGCCGGCCCCGCCCCGGCCCAGGAGGAGGAGTGGGACGGACTGCCGGCCGGCGAAGGCCGCGAGGAGGTCTATTACAACTGCACCGCCTGCCACTCCCTGATGCTGGTCCAGCAGCAGGGCATGTCCCGCAAGCGCTGGGCCGACACCCTCGACTGGATGGTCGAGGAACAGGGAATGGCCGCGCTGGAGCCGGAGGTCGAGACTCAGATCCTCGACTACCTCGCCGAGCACTATGGCGAGGATCGCGCCAGCCAGTAGCGTGCCGCGCGAGTGATCTGCCACGGCCCGGGCCCGCTTCGCGCTTTCGCACGATCACAAGAAACCACCTTAACCTGATGATATAACGCCGGTTTTTGTGACCTGCGGGCGCGCGGGGGCGGGCCCAGGGGATCATGGACATGCGCGAACGCCGGCGCGCGAAAAAACCCCGCGGCAGCGGTTGAAAAGCGCTTGACCTTCCTCCGGGGGCAAACGCCATCTGACTGGCATGCAACAGGTTTTGGCCTTCGCGCTGGCGATTCTGATGGCCGCCGCCACGCTGACCGGCGGCGTCGGCCCGCTCCACGCCACGCCCGCCGACTCGCCGGCCGAGATGGCGGCGAGCGACCTGGCGTCGGGCGGCCATGGCGGCGAAGCCTGTTCCCATGACCCGGAGGGTCTGTCCGAGAGCGGCGCGGACAGTTGCGCGCGCCTCGCCGACCACTGTCCACGCATCCTGACGCCCGAGCCCGGCCTGGTCTCCGGCGTCGACTACGCGCCGGCCGACCTCGGCCGGCTCGAGGACGAGGTCCGCAACAGCCTCGTCCTGGCGCCCGATCACCCCCCGCCCCGCGCCCAGGTCTGACGCGCCGACTCCTGGAGTCCGGTGCCAGGGCATTCCCAGGGTGCTCCCAGAGCGCGCCGCCCGTGTCGTGACCTCCACGGGCCGCCCGGCACCGCATGAGGCTCCGGTAGGCTGACCGCCGCTGGTGGGCTCCGTCCCGGTCCTTGCGCCGCGTGCCGCCCTCCCTGCGCCCGACGCCGCCGGCCTCGCCACAGTCGGCCCGCGCCGCTGCCGCGCCACCACGGCGCAGGCGCCCCTTCGCTCCCGACCCTGCCGGGTCCCGTGCTGCCGCACGCGACCGACCCGGCCCGATCGCCCCGTGCAGGCCGGGCTTCGGCGCAGCCTGTCCGGATTCCCGTCCACCCTTCCGTAACTTCCACCGAAAGGAACACGTCTATGTCTTCTCAGGTTTCCAAGACCCTTCTTGCCACCGCTGTCCTGGTGTCGGCCGCCTTCGCCGGGCCCGTCCTGGCCGACGTTCCCAGTGCCGGCGAGCACGGCCATGACGGCGCCTTCTCCTTCGGGAAGCCGGCGACGGCCTCCGAGGCCGACCGCACCATCGAGGTGACCATGGGCGACAGCTTCTTCGAGCCGGAGCGCTTGAACATCGCGGCCGGCGAGACGGTGCGCTTCGTCATCAGGAACGGCGGCGAGCTGCTGCACGAGTTCAACCTCGGCACGGCCGCGATGCACGCCGAGCATCAGCAGGAGATGATGACCATGATGCAGAAGGGCCTGCTCACCCCGACCAGCGTCGACCGCAGCGGCGCCGAAGCGGATCACGCAAGCGACGGCGGGGCGCACCTGCACGACGACCCCAATTCCCTGCTGCTGGAGCCCGGCGCCACGAAGGAGCTGGTCTGGAGCTTCCCCGAGGCCACCAGCCTGGAGTTCGCCTGCAACGTGCCCGGCCACTACGCCGCCGGCATGGTCGGCCAGATCGACGTCATCAATTGACGGGGACCCAGGCGGCGCCGGCCGCGGCGCCGCCGCCTTTCCCAACAGGGGATCGCAAGATGCAGATGCACAGCCTATTGAACCTGCGCCGCGGACTGCTCGGGCTGGGGCTCTCGGCGCTGTTGGGCGGCCCGGCCCTGGCCGCCGAGTACGAGCTGACGGTTGACCGCGTGACCATCGACACCGGCGTCTTCACCCGCCCGGGCGTCGGCTACAACGGCGCCTCGCCGGGGCCGGTCCTGCGCTTCAAGGAAGGCGAGACCGCCACCATCCGGGTCACCAACAACCTCGACG
Source organism: Algihabitans sp. (assembly GCA_965233705.1). GTDB lineage: Bacteria > Pseudomonadota > Alphaproteobacteria > Kiloniellales > DSM-21159 > Algihabitans. The sequence goes on from CBDDTF010000003.1 coordinate 1,054,359, forward strand.
AGGAGACCTCGATCCACTGGCACGGCCTGATCCTGCCGTTCGACCAGGACGGCGTGCCGGGAATCAGTTTCGACGGCATCGCGCCGGGCGAGACCTTCACCTACCGCTTCCCGATCGTGCAGTCGGGCACCTACTGGTTCCACAGCCACAGCGGCCTGCAGGAGCCGGACGGCGCCTATGGCGCGATCGTCATCGAGCCGAAGACGCCCGAGCCCTACGCCTACGACCGCGACTACGTGATCCAGCTCACCGACAGTCACCCGCATTCCGGCGACCGGATCCTGCGCAACCTCAAGAGCACGGCGGACTACTACAACCGCAAGCAGCGCACGCTCTTCGACTTCCTCGACGACGTCGGGCGCGACGGCCTGGGCGCCACCTTGGCCGAGCGCCGGGCCTGGGGCCGCATGCGCATGATGCCCAGCGACATCGAGGACGTGCAGGGCTTCACCCCGCTGATCAACGGCAAGAGTCCGGAGCAGAACTGGACGGCGCTCTTCGAGCCCGGCGAGAAGCTCCGCCTGCGCTTCATCAACTCCTCGGCCAGCGCCTACTTCGATCTGCGCATTCCGGGGCTGAAGATGACGGTGGTCCAGGCCGACGGGAACGACGTCGAGCCGGTGGAGGTCGACGAGCTGCGCATCGCAGTGGCCGAGACCTACGACGTGATCGTCGAACCCCGCGAGGCGCGGGCCTACACCCTCTTCGCCGAGTCCATGGGCCGCACCGCCTATGCCCGCGGCACTCTGGCGCCGCGCCGTGGCATGACGGCCGAGGTGCCCGACCTGCGCCCGGCGCCGCTGCTGACGATGGCTGACATGGGGCCGGACATGGGCGGCGACATGCAGATGGACCATGCCGGGATGGACGCGGCGCCGCCGAGTGGCGGCGGCATGGATCAGGCGGGTACGGACCATGGCGGCATGGATCATGGCGACATGACCGGGATGTCCGGGGTGTCCGGGGCGATGTCGGACGCGATGCCCGGCCAGGGCCAGGCGCGCGGCGCCGACCCCTTCTACGCCCCCGGCAGCGGCCTCACCCCGCAGGCGGCGAACGGCGGCAAGGTTCTCTCCTACGCCGACCTCAGGGCCCGGCAGCCGCTCTACCCGGAGCGCGCGGCGAGCCGCGAGATCGAGATCCGGCTGACCGGCAACATGGAGCGCTACATCTGGTCGATCGACGGCGTGAAGTACAGCGACGCCGAGCCGATCCGGCTGACCTACGGCGAGCGGGTGCGCTTCAAGTTCGTCAACGAGACCATGATGACGCACCCGATGCACCTGCACGGCATGTGGTCGATCCTCGACACCGGCCAGGGCCAGTGGGACCCGATCAAGCACGTGGTCAGCGTCGCCCCGGGCACCACCGTCTACATGGAGACCGAGGTCGACGCGCCGGGCCAGTGGGCCTTCCACTGCCATCTGGCCTACCACGCGGAGTCCGGCATGTTCCGCAAGGTCGTCGTCGAGGGCGGGCCCCAGGCCGCGCTGCCCGGCGAGAGCCTGCCGGGCCGGGAGGGCTGAGTCGATGTTCAACGCACTCTCCGTCCCGCCCCGCCGCCGGTCGACCCGTCCGGCCCCGCCCGCGCGTCTCATCCTGGCCGCCCTGGCGTCGCTTGGCCTGGGCCTCGGCGCTTCGGCGGCTCAGGCCGAGCCGCTGGTCTGGTCGATCCAGAGCGAGCAGCTCGAATACCGCCTCGGCGAGGACGGCGACGTCTTCGCCTGGGACGTCGACGCCGTGGTCGGCAGCGACGAGCTCAAGGCCCGCTACATGGGGGCCGGCGAGTACGGCTTCGAGCCGGAGGCATTCGAGACCTTCGAGAACCGCTTCCTGCTGCAGGCCCCGGTGTCCGACTTCTTCGACGCCAAGGCGGGAGTCCGCTACGACGCCCCGGACGGGCCGAACCGGCTCTACGCCACCCTCGGCCTGCAGGGCCTGGCGCCGCAGTGGTTCGAGGTCGATCTCGACCTCTTCGTCAGCGAAAAGGGCGACCCCTCGCTGCGGCTCGACGCCGAGTATGAGGCGCTGCTGACCAACTGGGTGATCCTGACTCCCAGCCTGGAGGTGGACCTGCCCTTCACCGACGACGCGGAGATCGGGGCCGGCGCCTGGGGCCCGCAGCTCGAGGTCGGCGCCCGGCTGAGCTACGACCTCGTGGACCGGCTGCTCTCCCCCTACGTCGGCGTGCACTACGAGCGCAGCTTCGGCGAGAGCGCCGATCTGGCCGAATCCGAGGGCGAGGACGCCGGCGCCCTCTTCGCCGTCGTCGGAACCCGTTTGCAGTTCTGACCTTGCCCCGGGCCCGGCGGCCGTTCGCGGCCGCCGGGACGCCGGCCAACCGGGACCGTTGCCGCGCAGCGCGGCGTCAGCGCAGGAGGCGCGAGACCCGTGGAGGGCTACCACGGCCTGATGCATTGGATCGCCGCCCTGATCGGTCACGAGATGGGCGCGGGTGCGCCGGACTGGCTGCATGCCGTGCTGCATGTCGTGCTGGTGGCGGCGCCCCTGGGCTTCGCGATCCTCGCTCTACTGGCCCTGCTGCGCCTGCTGCGACGCCGCCCCTGGCGCCGCCGGCGCGTGCGCCGCCCCAAGGCGCCCTTCATCCGGGGCCTGCCGCCGGGGGCCTTCCGCTTCGTCCTGCAGTTCTCGCGCCCGCAGCAGCTCCTGCTCGTCGCCGCCGGTCTCGGCGCCATGCCGGTGCTCTACGCCACGCTGGAGCTGCCCAAGGTCATCATCAACAACGCCATCTCCTCCGACCATTTCCCTGTGGTCTGGTTCGATCAGAGCCTGTCGCAGACCGGCTACCTCTTCCTGCTTTGCGCCCTCTACCTGGCCGCGCTGCTGGCCAACGCGCTGATCAAGTTCGGCCTCAACACCTTCAAGGGCCGGGTGGCCGAGCGGCTGCTGCGCCGCCTGCGGCTGCTGGTCTTCCGGCGCTGGCGGGCCGGCGCCGGCAGCGCCCGGCGCAGCGAGGTCATCCCGCTGATCGCTCAGGAGGTCGAGCCGATCGGCGGCTTCGCGGCCGATGCCTTCGCCCTGCCGGTGTTCCAGGGCGGCACCTTCGTGACGATCCTGGTCTTTATGTTCGTGCAGGACCCGGTGCTGGGGGCCGCCGCGCTCACGCTGCTGCCCGTGCAGCTCGCCCTGATCCCGCGGCTGCAGCGCAAGATCAACGCCCTCGCCCGCCGCCGGGTCGCGGAGATTCGCGCGCTCGGTGGCCACCTCGGGGACCAGGCCGCCAGCAACCTGCGCTCGATCGCGCAGCTCCACGCCGTCGGCGCGTCGCTCAAGGAGATCGAGGCGATCCGCCTGGAGATCCACCGCACCAAATATTTCATGAAGTCGCTCAGCAACTTCCTGACGGCGCTCACGCCCTTCTTCTTCTACTCGATCGGCGGCTACCTGGTGATTGAGGAGCGCTTGACGCTGGGCGCGCTGGTCGCGGTGCTGGCCGCCTACAAGGACTTCTCGGCGCCGCTGAAGGAGCTGTTCCGCTACTACCAGACCTCGGAGGACGTGCGGATCCGCTACGAGGAGATGCTGCGTTTCCTCTCCAACCGCAGCACCGCGCTGGGACCCCTCGAGGGGGCCGCCGGCGAGGAGGAGCGCCGGGAGCTCGCGGCCTGATGACGCCTGCGCCTGGGAGCGATGTCTCGCGACCGGCGGAACCGCTGCGTGAGTCCAAACGGTCGCAAATCACTCTAGCCGCGCAGCTTGGCGGCCAATCCCCGCATCTCGGCGACGCCGGCCCGGGCCGAGTCGCGCAGCAGTTCGACGTCGCTGTGCGCGAGGATCAAGCGATGGCCGCGCTCCAGCAGCGCCGCGGCCGGCGCGCCGGGAAAGACGATCGAGCCGAGCAGCCGGCCGGCCTGCAACGCCGCGCGCTCGACCCGCTCGATCAGCGCGCGGACCTCGGGATGCTCGGTCTCGCCCAGGTGGCCGGCGTCGGCCGAGAGGTCCATCGGGCCGATGAATAGCAGGTCGAGGCCGTCGACGGCGGCGATCTCCTCGATCGCCTCCACGCCGCGAACCGTCTCGATCTGCGCGATCACCAGCACCTGCTGGTTGATCTCCGCCAGGTAGTCGGCGGTGCGCAGGCCGTAGTCGGAGGCGCGGACCACCGCCGGCGCCGCGCCGCGCACCCCGGCCGGGGGATACTTGCAGGCGGCCACCGCCGCCTCGGCCTCGGCCGCACTGGAGACGGCCGGGACCATCACGCCGGCCGCGCCGATGTCGAGCGCCCGCTTGATCTCCACGGCGTCGTTCCAGGGCACCCGCAGCAGTGGCGTGCAGGCGCTGCCCTTGACCGCCTGCATCTGGGCGACGGCGTCGCGGTAGGAGCCGGCGCCGTGCTCCAGGTCGATCATCACGCAGTCGAAGCCGGCGCCGGCCAGCAGCTCGCTCGCCATCGGCGCGAAGAGCTGGCACCAGAAGCCGAAGCAGGGCTCGCCGGCCCGTAGCCGCGTCTTGAGGTCTCCGTAGGGCGGCATGGCGGTCTCTCTACTCTTGAAGCGGGACGCAGAAGGCGCCCGGCGCCTGGGCGCGCAGCCGCGCGCACAGCGCCTGGGCGCCCGCCCGGTCGGGGAAGCGGCCCGCCAGCAGGCGCAGGCTGCCGTCGCGCGGCACCGCCTCGATCTCCGTCTTGTCCAGAGCCGCGCCGGCCAGCTCGGCCGCCAGCCGCTCCGCCTCGGCCGCGTCGCCGGCCGAGCCGAGCCAGACCCGCCAGCCGTTGCCGCGCGTGAACGTCGGCGCGGTCGCCGGCCGGGACGCCGTCTGGGGCAGAGTCTGGGGCAGAGTCTGGGGCGTGGTTTCTGGCGCGCTGGCGGCTTGGCTGGGCGCCGCTTGCGGGACCGGCGCCGCCCGCTCCGGCCGGCGCGGCGGCAAGGGGGGCGGCGACGATGCGGTCGGCGATGCGGCCTGGGATGTGGTCGGGGCTGCAGTCGGGGACACAGCCTGGGGGGAGGCTTGCGGCGCCGCACCGTTGGGCGCAGTGGGCTGGCGGGCGACCTGCGGCGGCGCGGCCCCGAGCGCGGCGGCCAGCCGCTCGCCGCTCTGCCGCGCGGCGACGTGGCCCTGCTCGGCCGCCCGGCGGTACCACTCCAGCGCCCGCGCCGGGTCGGCCGCGCGGTGGATGCCGCGCTCGAAGATCTGCCCGGCGGCGAACTGCGCCTCCGGCAGGCCGGCGGCGGCGGACTGCAGGAACCAGTCGACCGCGCCCGGCTGGTCCTGCGCGACCCACTCGCCGCGGAACAGCGCCAGGCCCAGGTTATACTGGGCGTGGGGATGGCCGAGCTGAGCCGCCTGGGCCCAGAGCAGCACCGCCTGCTCGGTGTCGCGCGCGACGCCGCGCCCGTCCGCGTAAAGCCGCGCGAGATTGTTCAGCGCCGCCGGCACGCCGCGCTCGGCCGCCTTTTCGTACCAGGTCACGGCCTCGGCAAGGTCAGCGGGAAAGCCGGGCCCGCCGCTCTCGTAGAGCTTGCCGAGGCCGTACTGCGCCAAGGGGGCGCCGGCGTCGGCGGCCGGCGCCCAGATCTCGTAGGCGGCCTGCGGATCGCCGGCCTCGTAGGCCGCCAGGCCCTCGCGGAAAATCGGCGAGTCCTCGGGGGTGACGGCCGGCGTGGCGGCGGGCGACGATGTCTGCGCCAGGCTCGGGCCGCGAGCCTGGGCGGTTTGGGCGGCGGCGCTTGCGGCCGTGAGCGCCAGCACCGTTCCCAGGGCCAGGACCGCCGCGCCCGCCGTGTGGCGCCGAAGCTGCTGTGCTGCGCCCTCGCCCATGATTCGTTCCGCTGCCTCGCTGCTGATCAGGTGGCAAAGCTAGCCGTGCGCGCCGCGTTGCGGCAAGTCGCGCGGACCGACGGGCGCAGCTTCCGCGCGGCGGCGGCCGCCGCCCCACGCAAGCGGACGTTAACCCTTTTCGCGCAGCCTGCGGAGGACCGTCGCCGTCTGTCCGCGAGTCCCGCCGATGCCCCTGCCCCCTCCGCTTCGCCGCATCCCGGCCGGCTTCGCCCTGCTGCTGGCCCTGCTGCTGCCGCCCGTCGCTTTCGCGGCCGAACCTGCGGTCACGCCGGTCACCCTCACCCCGCTGGAGCAAGGGGCGGCGCTGTCCGGCGAGCTCGGCCCGCTGGGCGCGCGGCTGCGCTACGAGGATCTGGCCGAGGGCGACGACTTGGGCGGGGCCTTCGGCCTCGACCTCGGCAGGCTGCGTCTCAAGGCGAGCCTCGACGGCCCCCTCGCCGAGGTCTTCGCGGCGCCCGGCGAGCTGGCCCTGGCCGGCGCTCAGCAGGTCGCGGACCTCTTTGCGCGCAGCAGCGGCCTCGGCCTGCGCAGCCTGCTCGGCGACCTGGCGCTGGCCGTCGCCGCCGGGCGGGATGCCGAGGCGCGCACCCTGATCGCCGGAGAACTGCACCTGCGGCGCGGGCCACTGGATCTGAGCCTGCTGGCGGGTAGCCGGGCCGAGCAACGGCGGCTGATCGGTGCGCGCACGCACCTGGCCGCGACCGGGTCCCTCGGCCTGGAGTTCGCTGGACGGCTGGAAGAGGCGGCGGAGGCCGACGAGCCGGCACGCACCGCCGCGGGCTTCGCCCTGGTGCGCCGCAACGCGCTGACCCGCGGCGATCGCCTGCGCGCCGAGCTGGCCCGCACGCCGGCCGGCCGCGAGCGGCTGGAGCTGCGCTACGCCGCGCCGCTGGCGCTCGGCCGCGTCAGCCTGGACTCGAGCGGCACGCCGGAGACCGACGAGTTCACGGCCAATGCCGCCTGGCGCTTCGAGTTCTAGAGCAGAGGCCGCCCCTGAAGGACGCGCGACGCCATCCCTTCAGGTCGGCGTCTGCTCTCACACCTTAAAGGGAGAGCGATGTCTCGCGACCGTTGGGACCCGCTGCGCGGGTCCGGACGGTCGCAGATCGCTCCAGACTCGGGCGCCGGCGCCGCAGGCGGCCTGCGCAAAGCGGATTGTCGGGTGGGAAAGTGGGGTGGCTGACCGGATTTGAACCGGCGACCTCCTGGACCACAACCAGGCGCTCTAACCAACTGAGCTACAGCCACCACAGGGATTGCATGCCGCGGCGGGCCGGCGGCGCGACGCCGCCTCGTCCGGCGCGAGCGCGCTAGATAAGCGGCCGGACCCACCCGCGTCAAGCATCGCGCCGCCCGAGCGGCATTCAAGCGCGCCGGGCAATCGCCCGCGGCCGCAGCGCCGGGCCGGCGGCGGCCCGAGTCCTCCTCGATTGCGCGGCATCGGAGCCGATCCCGGCGTCGTGAAACCGGCGCAAAGCGATTCCTCGGGGGCGGCATCTGCTCTAGGCTCGCCCCACCTCTCCGCCGAGAAGCCCCGCGAAGGAGCCCACCGATGCCCGCGCCCGACGCCGCCCGATCTCCCCACCCCGCCGCCGCCGACGGCCTGCGCCCGGTCGACGCCCTGGACCGCCTGGGCACCGAGAGCGCCTTCCAGGTGCTGGCCCGCGCCAAGGCGCTGGAGGCCGAGGGACGCAGCGTCGTCAACCTGGGCATCGGCCAGCCCGACTTCGCGCCCGCCCCGCATATCGTCGAGGCGGCGATCCGGGCCCTGCGCGACGGCCACCATGGCTACACCCCGGCGACCGGCCTGCCGCAGCTCCGTGAAGCCGTGGCCGCCGAGCTGGAGGCGCGCGCCGGCCGCCCGCTCGACCCCGGGCGGGTGACCATCCTGCCGGGCGGCAAGGTGACCATGTTCTTTGCCATCCTGATGTTCGGCCAGGCGGGCGTGGAGATCGTCTATCCCGACCCCGGCTTCCCCATCTACCGCTCGCTGATCGAATACACCGGCGCCACGCCGGTGCCGCTGCCGCTGCGCGAGGCCAAGGGCTTCGCCTTCTCCGCCGAGGATGCGCTGGAGCGGATCGGCCCGCGCACCCGCCTGCTCATCCTCAACAGCCCGGCCAACCCGACCGGCGGCGTGGCCCCGCGCGACGAGCTCGACCGGCTGGTCGCGGGGCTGGCCGAGCGGCCGCAGGTGGCGGTGCTGTCCGACGAGATCTATTCGCGGCTGCTCTACGACGGGCGCCAACACGCCAGCCTGCTGGCCTACGAAGAGCTGGACGAGCGGCTGATCCTGCTCGACGGCTGGTCGAAGACCTATGCCATGACCGGCTGGCGGCTGGGCTACGCCTACTGGCCGGCCAGCCTGGTCGGCGCGGCCGAGCGCTTGGCCGTCAACTCCTTCTCCTGCGTCAACGCCGCGGCCCAGTTCGGCGGCCTGGCGGCGCTGACCGGGCCGCAGGACGCCGTCGCCGAGATGGCCGACGCCTTCGACGCACGCCGCCGCGCGGTGGTCGCCGGCCTCAACGCGCTGCCGGGCGTGAGCTGCGTCGACCCGGGCGGCGCCTTCTATGCCTTCCCCAACATCTCGGGCACCGGGCTGACGGCCAAGCAGTTGGAGACGGCGCTGCTGGAGGAGGCCGGCGTCGCGACCATCGCCGGCACCTCCTTCGGCGTTCACGGCGACGGCTACCTGCGGATCTCCTACGCCAACTCGCTGGCCAACATCCGCGCGGGCCTGGACCGCTTCACGGGCCTGCTGGCCGCGCGCGGCAGCGCCGCCTAACGGCGCCCCTGCCGACCTCAGACTGTTCAGCGACAAGGCATTTTGCTCAATAGATGGGCAGTGCGCGCCGCCGGTTTCTGCACAAACTTGCGGCAGGCCGTCCCCTTGCGGCCGCCCGAGGCAATTGGCACGGTCCGTGCTTAGACCCCAAGGAGCGCGCGGTGGACGGACCGTCGCGCGGCCCCTTCGGCAGGCTGCCGCGGGGGCATCACGAGCGACGTAAGCGAGGCCATGAAAAAAATCGAAGCCATCATCAAGCCCTTCAAGCTCGACGAGGTGAAGGAGTCCCTCCACGAGGTGGGCATCAAGGGGATCACCGTGATCGAGGCCAAGGGCTTCGGCCGCCAGAAGGGCCACACCGAGCTCTACCGCGGCGCCGAGTACGTGGTCGACTTCCTGCCCAAGGTGAAGGTCGAGGTCGTGCTCGACGACAGCCTCGTCGAACGCGCCGTCGAGGCCATTCAGCAGGCCGCCCACACCGGCCGGATCGGCGACGGCAAGATCTTCGTCTCCAGCGTGGACGAGGCGATCCGCATCCGCACCGGCGAGCGCGGCGTGGACGCGGTCTAGCCGGCGCCGCCGGCGCGACCCAACCTGCGCCCCCCGGGTCGAGGGCACCCGGACCGCAGGAGTCAATCACAAGAGCAAGGCCCTTCAGGACCCACGAGAGGACAACAAGGAAAGGCGTGAGAGCTATGTCCGACGTCGAGAGTGTTAAGAAACTGATCGAGGAAAACGGCGTCCAGTACGTCGACTTCCGCTTTACCGACCCGCGCGGCAAGTGGCAGCACGTCGCGCAGCACGTCGACACGGTCGACGAGGACATGCTGAACGACGGCATCATGTTCGACGGCTCCTCCATCGCCGGGTGGAAGGAGATCAACGAGTCCGACATGAACCTGAAGCCGGATCTGAGCACCGCCGTGATGGACCCCTTCACGGCGCAGCCGCAGCTCGTCCTGTGCTGCGACGTCACCGACCCGACGACCGGCCAGCCCTACAACCGCGACCCGCGCTCGACCGCGCGCAAGGCGCTGGCCTACATGCAGTCCAGCGGCATCGGCGACACCGCCTTCTTCGGGCCGGAAGCCGAGTTCTTCGTGTTCGACGACATCCGCTTCGGCGTGCAGATGAACCACACCTTCTTCCGCTTCGAGAGCGAGGAAGGGCCCTACATGTCCGGCGAGGAGCTGGAAGAGGGCAACCTGGGCCACCGCCCGGGCATCAAGGGCGGCTACTTCCCGGTGCCGCCGGTGGACAGCGGCACCGACCTGCGCGCCGAGATGGTCTCGGTGATGAAGGAGATGGGCCTGCAGGTCGAGAAGCACCACCACGAGGTGGCGCCCTCGCAGCACGAGCTGGGCATCAAGTTCGACACGCTGCTCGCCCAGGCCGACGCCATGCAGGTCTACAAGTACGTCGTCCACATGGTCGCGCACACCTACGGCAAGACCGCGACCTTCATGCCGAAGCCGGTGATGGGCGACAACGGCTCGGGCATGCACGTGCACCAGTCGATCTGGAAGGACGGCAAGCCGCTGTTCGCCGGTGACGGCTACGCCGGCCTGTCGGAGACGGCGCTCTACTACATCGGCGGCATCATCAAGCACGCGCGCGCGATCAACGCCTTCACCAACGCCACGACGAACAGCTACAAGCGGCTGATCCCCGGCTTCGAAGCGCCGGTGCTGCTCGCCTACTCCTCGCGCAACCGCTCGGCCTCCTGCCGCATTCCCTTCGGCGCCGGCGAGAAGGCCAAGCGGGTCGAGGTGCGCTTCCCCGACGCCCTGGCCAACCCCTACCTCGCCTTCTCGGCGATGCTGATGGCCGGCCTCGACGGCATCAAGAACAAGATCCATCCGGGCGACCCGATGGACAAGAACCTCTACGACCTGCCGCCGGAGGAGCTGAAGGAGGTGCCGACGGTCTGCGGGTCGCTGCGCGAGGCGCTCACCGCGCTGGCCGACGACATGGACTTCCTCTGCCAGGGCGACGTCTTCGACAAGGACCAGATCGAGGGCTACCTCGACCTCAAGTGGGAAGAGGTCTACACCTTCGAGCACACGCCGCACCCGGTCGAGTTCTCGATGTACTACTCGGCCTGACGCGCAAAGCTGTCAGCCGACGCGAGCAACGGCGCGGAAGTCACGGCTTCCGCGCCGTTTTTCCTACGCCGCCTCGGCCTTGCTCCGACTCAGCCTTGCTCCGACTCAGCCTTGCTCCGACTCAGGCGGTCAGCGTGGCGGTGGCGGCGGTCAGCTCGACACGGTCGGTCGGCAGCGGCACGTAAAAGACCGCGGCGAGGATGAAGGCCACCTCCTCCGGCCCGCCGCGCTTCTCGTCGCACAGCGGCACCATGATGCGCTCGGCCTCGAAGACGCGGTCGCCGGGAAAGACCATCGGCCCGCGCCGGTACTTCGGCTGGCGGTCGACCAGGATCTCCGACCACTGGTGCGAGGTGTCCTTGCGCCGAACCAGCGGCAGGGTGTCGTAGATCGACATGCCGCGCATGGAGCGGCCGTAGCGGTCCTCGACCTCCTGCCCGGCGACCCGGATGCGCAGGTCCGGCGGCTCCGCCAGCACCTCGATGAACAGCAGGTTCGGCAGCAGCGGCCCGAGGTCGATGGGATCGAAGGCGCCGCGCGGCATCAGCGCCCCGCCCGCGCAGTGTTGCCGCCAGTAGTCGAACAGGCGCCGCACCCGCGGGCTCGGCACCTCGTCGGCCCGCATGACCATGGACGACGCCGGGATCGTCGCCATCCTGAAAAAACGCTGCGGCTTCACCTTCGCCCGGCCCTTTGCCTTCCGTCCAACCACTCGATTCCCGGCAAGAGGGTGGCACGAGCCGTCCACCCATCCAATCGATAGAGATTGGCATTCGAGACAAATCGAAGGTGTCGCCCGCCCGGCCGGGGCCGGCGCGCCGGCCTCAGCGCGGTACCGCCAGACGAATCTCCGCGCCGCCGTAGCCATGCCGGGAATCCCGGGCCCGGATGGTGACCCGCGCGACCGCTTCGGGGATTTCCAGCCCGCGCAGCCGGCGGGTGAAGGGCTGCTCCTCGACGTGCGGATGATAGAGGGTGCGCACGCCCAGCAGCCGGCCGTCGGGGGTCAGCACCTCCCAGCGGTCGGCATAGTGAGTCCAGCCGGTATCGGCGTGACGCAGCGTGACGATCGCGGTGTAGCGCCCCGGCCCTTCGCGCTGAAGCTCGGCCGCCACCACGTCCGCCTCGCCCGCCGCCGCCGGCTCCATGGCCGACGAGAGCGCGAGCCAGACGAGCGCCGCCCCCATCAGGCCGCGCGCAGCGATCCGCGACAAGCTCATGATGCCAGCCTGAGGCCGGGCGGCGCGCCCGGCCAGACACGATGATGTGAGAGGGTCGGCCGGCGCGGCCGGGCGACGCGGCTGAGCGCTGCCGCGCCCGCCGCGCGAAGCGGGAGACCTCAGGCGGCCTCGGCCGGCACATTGTTCAGGGCGTCTTCCAGGTCGTAGAAGCTCGGCTGGATCTTGGTGGGCACGTTGCCCCGGCCGATCTCGACGGCGACCTGGGCGGCGTGCCCATGCAGGTTGGCCGTGATGGTGTCGCGGATGATGGCGTAGAACTGCATGTCCTGGTCGATGATCTGCTGCAGCCGCGCGGCCAGCGGGCCGACCAGACCGTAGGAAAGGAAGACGCCAAGGAAGGTGCCGACCAGCGCGCCGCCGATCATGCGGCCGAGGATCTCGACCGGCTGGTCGATCGCCGACATGGTCTTGATCACGCCGAGCACCGCCGCGACAATGCCCAGCGCCGGCAGGCCGTCGGCCATGGTCTGCAGCGCGTGGGCCGGCTTCGAGGCCTCGTGGTGCACCTTCTCCAGTTGGCGCTCCAGGTACTCCTCGACCTGGTGCGGGTCGTCCAGATTCATGGAGACCATGCGCAGCGTGTCGCAGACGAGGGACGTGATGCCCGCATCGGCCAGAATCTTCGGGTAGGCGGTGAAGATCGCGCTTTCCTGCGGCGCTTCGATGTGCGGCTCCAGGCCGACGGCGCCCTTGGCTTTCATCACCTTGATCAGGGCGAACATCAGGCACAGCAGGTCGCGGTAGTCGTCGCGGCCCCAACGCGGCCCCTTGAAGACCTTCGCGATACCGCCCAGCGTCTTCTTCGCCACGTCGCCGGAGTTTGAGATCAGGAAGGCGCCGACGGCCGCGCCGCCGATCATCATCATTTCGTACGGCAAGGCATGGAGGATGACGCCAAGCTTGCCGCCCGCCGCGATGTAGCCGCCGAAAACCATGACGAAAACAACCGCCACACCACCGATGGAAAGCATCGACTCCTCACGCGTCTGCCGGTAGAGGCGTGCGCAGGAGCGACGGACGCCGGCCAAACACACGCCCGCACAGCATGCCGCCGCAGACTTAAAGAGCGCTTAACGGCGGTGCGCGGTGTTGACGATTCTTCGCGCCAAATCAGCCCTCTGACGGCTTGCGCGTGGCGTCGGAGGCGCCCAGCACCCGGCGGACCGTGGGATTGTTCAGGAAACTCATCTCGCCCGAGACGCCGCCCGAAAGGTCGACCACCGCGTCGGGCAGCTCGGCGACCAGAACCTCTGCGGCCCCGGCCCCCTCCAGGGCGCTGCGCGCGGTCGCGACCTCCTGCGCGCTCTCGCAGCGCGCGGCCACGAGGATGCCGCCCGCCTCGAGGTGCTGCGACAAGAGCGCGGCCTGGCGCCGGTCCATGAAGCGGGCCAGCGCCTCGCCCACGGCCGCGCCGGCCCCGCCGGCCGCGGCGGCGGCGACCAGGCCGGCCGCCAGCGCGCCGCCCGAGGCGACGATCATCGCGCCGGTGGCCGCCGCCCCGACGTAAGCCAGGCCACCGACCGCGAAGGTGCGTGCCGAGTGGTAGTTCTGCCGCGTCAGGTAGGCCTTGTAGGCGGGCCCGCCCTCGGCCTCGACGTCGGTGGCTTCCTCGAAGAGATCGGATAGCTGCTTGTCGACCGTGGAGTCGCTGGCCAGCAGGCTGATCCGGCTCCAGTCGAGGTCCGCCGCCAGCAGGGCGTCGATGCCGGCGCGCAGCGTCGGCGCGTCGTGGAAGATGCCGATCACCTGCTCGGCGGAGGGCTCAGCTGCTTCAGCGCGATCGCTGGCATCGCGGTCCATGCCGGCCATGACGGATTCTCCTGGTCCAGACGTCAGAGGTGACTTCACCCAGTCGACCTAGAGTGCTGGCACCGGATGTGAAGTCCCCTTGCTAGACGCCTGGCAAGGCTCGCTTGTTCCCCGTCTCGTCGATCGCGACATAGACGAAAACCCCCTCGGTGACCTTGGCGCGCTCCTGCACGATGCGCCGCTCCGCCCAGGTCTCGATCCGCACGGTCATCGAGGTCTTGCCGACCCGCAGGATCTCCGCGTAGCAGCTCACCAGGTCGCCGACGAAGACCGGCTTGTGAAAGCGCATCCCCTCGACCGCCACCGTCGCCACCCGGCCCCGGGCGCGATGCACCGCCGGCACCGCCCCGGCCAGGTCCATCTGCGCCATGACCCAGCCGCCGAAAATGTCGCCATTGGGATTGGCGTCTCCCGGCATGGCGACGGTCTTCAGGGCCGGCTCACCCGCCGGCGGCCCGCTGTCGACCTCTTCGGTCATCCCTGCCCTTCCCCATAATCCACAAGATATCGTAGCCACACTTGTCTAACGCTACCGCATCTGCTTGAACGCGTCCCCTCCGGATTCCTATACTGCGCGCCATGGCCGACCTCTTCCAAGACCAAGACCTCGCCCCCAAGCAGGACAGCTACACCGCCGCCGACATCGAGGTGTTGGAGGGGCTGGAGCCGGTGCGCCGGCGTCCCGGCATGTACGTCGGGGGGACCGACGAACGGGCGCTGCATCACCTGGTCGCCGAGCTGCTCGACAACGCCATGGACGAGGCCGTGGCCGGCCATGCCAGCCGCATCGAGATGGAGCTCGACGCCGGCAACCGCGTGACGGTGCGCGACAACGGGCGCGGCATCCCGATCGACCCGCACCCGAAGTTCCGCGACAAGTCGGCGCTGGAAGTGATCCTGACAACGCTGCACTCCGGCGCCAAGTTCACCCAGAAGGCCTACGAGACCTCGGGCGGTCTGCACGGCGTCGGCCTGTCGGTGGTCAACGCACTGGCCGAGGAGCTGATCGTCGAGGTGGCGCGCGACCGCACCCTGTGGCGCCAGACCTACAGCCAGGGGCGGCCGACCAGCGGCCTCGACACCGTCGGCGGCGCGCCCAACCGGCGCGGCACCACCATCGCCTTCGTGCCCGATCCGGCGATCTTCGGCAGCCAGGCCCGCTTCTCTCCGGCCCGCCTCTACAAGATGGCGCGCTCCAAGGCCTACCTCTACCGCGGCGTCGAGATCCGCTGGAAGTGCGCCGCGGCGCTGCTGGCCGAGGGCGACAGCACGCCGGGCGAGGCCACGCTGCATTTTCCCGACGGCCTGAAGGACTTCCTGACCGCCACCCTGGGCAAGCGCAAGACCCTGGTGTCCGAGCCCTTCGCCGGCGAGGCACGGTTTCCCGACGGCCAGGGCCGCGTCGAGTGGGCGGTGGCCTGGCCGGCCGACGAGGACGGCTTCGTCTCCAGCTATTGCAACACCGTGCCGACGCCCGAGGGCGGCACCCACGAGCAGGGGCTGCGCGCGGCGCTGCTGCGCGGCGCCAAGGCCTATGGCGAGCTGATCGGCATCAAGAAGGCCGGCCAGCTCACCGCCGAGGACGTGCTGGGCGGCGGCGCCCAGCTTCTTTCGCTCTTCATCCGCGACCCGCAGTTCCAGGGCCAGACCAAGGAGAAGCTGGCCACGGCCGAGGCCACCCGCCTGGTCGAGAGCGTGGTCAAGGACCACTTCGAGCACTGGCTGTCGGCCAGCCCCGACGAGGCGCGGCGCCTGCTGGAGCGCTTCGTCGAGCGCGCCGAGGAGCGTCAGCGCCGCCGGCAGGAGCGCGAGATGAAGCGCCAGTCGGCGACGCGCAAGCTGCGCCTGCCCGGCAAGCTGACCGACTGCAGCCGCACCTCGGCGGCGGGCACCGAGATCTTCCTCGTCGAGGGCGATTCGGCCGGCGGCTCGGCCAAGCAGGCGCGCGCGCGCGACACCCAGGCGGTGCTGCCGCTGCGCGGCAAGATCCTCAACGTCGCCAGCGCCTCGGCCGACAAGATGAAGGCCAACCAGGAGGTCAACGACATCCTGCTGGCGCTCGGCTGCGGCGCTCGCTCCCAGTTCGATCCCGACAAGCTGCGCTACGAGCGGGTCATCATCATGACCGACGCCGACGTCGACGGCGCGCATATCGCCAGCCTGCTGATCACCTTCTTCTTTCAGGAGATGCCGGGGCTGATCGCCGCCGGCCGGCTCTACCTGGCGCAGCCGCCGCTCTACCGGCTGAGCGCCGGCGGCGTCACCCGCTACGCCCGCGACGACGCCCACAAGGACGCGCTGCTGGCCAGCGACTTCAAGGGCAAGTCGAAGGTCGAGGTCAGCCGCTTCAAGGGCCTCGGCGAGATGCCGGCGGCGCAGTTGCGCGAGACCACCATGGACCCCAAGACCCGCACGCTGCTGCGCGTGGTGGTGACCGAGGCCACCGACCCCGACCGGGAAGGCGAGGAACGCCTGGCGCGCGAGCGGGTCGAGCAGCTCATGGGCCGCAAGCCGGAGTTGCGCTTCGCCTTCATCCAGGAAAACGCCCGCTTCGTCGCCGCCGACGAGCTGGACGTCTAGAGTCCCGACGCCGCAATGCGCTGCATCGAATTGTGGCGGGAGCGCAAAACTAGAGCGATCGGCGACCGTCTGGACCCGCGCAGCGGTTCCGCCGGTCGCGAGACATCGCTCTCCCATTAACGTGGTAGAGCAGAGTCAGCCGACCTGAAGGGGGCACGTCGCGAGTCCTTACGGCGCGCCCGTCCGCCTGAGCGGGGCGCCGCCGCATGGCGGGCGTCTCCGCCTCCAGCCGAGGTCGCACCCACGCGGGACACCGACATGCCGCTGTCGCATCTCTTGCTCGCCCTGCTGGTCGCCCTCGTCTGGGGCGCCAACTTCGCGGTGATCAAGATCGGCGTGCTGGAGATGCCGCCGCTGCTGCTCTGCGCCCTGCGCTTTGCCCTGGCGGCCTTCCCGGCGCTGCTCTTCGTTCCCCGGCCGCCGGTCTCCTGGGGGCTGCTCGCCGCCTTCGGCATCACCATCGGCGTGGTCAAGTTCGGCCTGCTGTTCGAGGGTATGGCCCTGGGCATGCCGGCCGGCCTGTCCTCCGTGGTGCTGCAGGCGCAGGCCTTCTTCACCATTGTCTTCGCCGCGGCGTTGCTGCGCGAACGGCCCAAGGCGGTGCAGCTCGCGGCCCTGGCGGTGGCACTGGCCGGGTTGGCCGTGATCGCCGGCGCGCGTGGCGAGCCGGGGGCAATCGGCCCGCTGCTGCTGGTGATCCTGGCGGCGGTCGCCTGGGGTGTCGCGAACATCATCGCCAAGCGGGCCGGCAAGGTCGACATGCTCGGCTTCATCGTCTGGGCCAGCCTCTTCGCGCCGCTGCCGCTGTTGGCGCTGTCCTATCTGCTGGAGGGGCCGGAGGCGATGCTCCAGGCGCTGGTCGGGATCACCTGGACCGGCCTCGGCTCCCTGCTCTACCTGGCCTTCCTGGCGACCCTGCTGGCCTACTGGATCTGGAACGGGCTGCTGTCCAGCCACCCGGCGTCGCTGGTCGCGCCCTTCTCCCTGCTGGTGCCGGTGTTCGGCATCGCGGCCGGCAGCCTGCTCCTCGGCGAGCGCGTGAGTCCGGCCGAGGCGGCCGGCAGCCTGCTAATCCTGCTTGCGCTGGCGGTCAACACCCTGGGGCCGCGTCTCGCGCGGTGGCGCGCCGCGCCGCGGCGCGACCCCGCCGGCGAATAGCTGCGCCGCGCGACCTCGCGCCGCAGCCCCATTGCGGCCAAACTTTCCTGCTACCGCGGCGTATCTTGGCGGCATCTGTTCTCGCACATTAAAGTGAGAGCGATTTCTCGCGACCTGCGGAACCGCTGCGCGGGTCCACATGGGCGCGCATCGCCTTAGGCAGCGGCTGACCGATCAATCCCAGCGGAGGAGAAGAGATGCGCAAGGCTTGGAGGACGCTTCTGGCGGCCCTGCCGGTCGGGCTGCTCGCGGCCTGCGCCCCCGGCGGCGCGGCAGGCCCCGGCGGCGTGACGATCACGCAGGAGTACATCGACTCCAGCTACGACCCCGGCAATCTCGGCTTCGCGCAAAGCCGCGGCGGCATGCTGCTGGAGCTGACCGGCGCCCCCTTCGACATGGACCAGACGGTCTTCGCCGGGCGCGTCGGCAGCCTGTTCGAGGAGAGCCACTTCGGCCCGCCGGTGGATTTCGTGATCGCGCCGCCCGACGACTTCGCCAGCGCCTTTCGCGTGGCGGCGGTGTTCGACGCGCCGCCGGCGACCTCGCCGCCGCAGCTCTGCCGCAGCGCGCCGCCGGAGGTGCAGGCCGACCCGAGCGACGGACTGCGCATCGTTGCCGCCTACTGCCTGGGCGACGACCGCGTGACCTCCGCCGTCGCCAACCTCGGCCCCGTCAGCGGTCCGGACGACTCGGCCTTCGCCCGCGCGATCCAGGCTCTCGGCCTCGCCCTCTTCCCGCCGGCCAGCGCCAACGACGAGCTGCGCCGGGACGGCGACTGGGCGCAGTAGCGCAGACCTGATCGCGCAGGGCTTATTTAAATCAAGGGGTTATGGCCGATTTCAGAGCCTTCTTCTCAGGACTGCAGCCAGCGCCGCAGCGCCGCCGTGGTCTCCGCCGGCCGTTCCAGCGTGGCCAGGTGGCCGCAGTCCTCCAGCACCTCCAGGCGGGCCTCGGCGATGCCGGCGGCCAGCTCCATCGCCATGGCCGGCGGGGTCAGCAGGTCCTGCCGGCCGACCAGCACCAGGGTCGGCAGCCGCAGGCGGGGCAGCAGCGGGCGCTGATCCGGCCGCCCCATGATCGCGGTCTGCTGGCGCACGAAGCCGGTCTTCCCCACCGCTTCGGCCATGGCATAGATCGTCTCCGTCAGCGCGGCGTCCTCCAGGCGCGCCGCGTGGATCAGGCGCGGCAAGAGCTGGCGGGTCACCCCCTTGAACTGCCCGCGCCCGGCCAGCGCCAGGAGGTCGCGGCGCCGCTGGCTATCCTCGGCTGCATCGGGGCTGGCGCGGGTATCGAGCAGCGCCAGGCGGCTGACCCGGTCGGGTGCGCGGCGCACCACCTCCAGCGCCACGTAGCCGCCCATCGACAAACCGGCGAGCGCAAAGCGCGCCGGCGCCTCGGCCAGCACCCGCTCGGCCATCGCCGCGACGCTGTCGTCCCGGGTCAGGTCGGCCACCCAGGGCTCGGCCAGGTCGGCCAGCCCCTCGATCTGCGGCTGCCAAAGCCGCGCGTCGCACAGCAGCCCGGGCAGCAGCACCAGGCTGGTTTTCTCGCGTGTCATCTCGCTCACGGACAGGCCTGTTCTCGAAGCTTGGGGCGGATGCGCCTCATCCCCCACTGTCGCGGATTCGCGCGATCAGCGACTTGAAGGCCGGGTGGCCGCAGTCGCCCATCCACTCGAAGATCGCCGATTCGGTCGGCAGCGGCACGGCCCCGGCCGCCGCCAGTCGCGCCAGGGCCACCGCCCGGTCGCTGGTGCGCCGGCTGCCGACCCCGTCGACCAGCACGAAGGTCTCGACCCCCGCCCGCAGCAGATCGAGACAGGTCTGCATCACGCAGACATGCGTCTCCATCCCGCAGACCAGGGCCTGGCACCGGCCGAGCGCCTGCCAACGCTGTGCAAAGTCGGCCTCGCGCAGGCAGGAAAAGTGGGTCTTGGCGATCCGCGCGTCGGCGGGCAGCCGCGCCTTCAGCTCGGCCACCGTGGTGCCCAGGCCGCGCGGGTACTGCTCGCTCGCCAGCACCGGCACGCCCAGGGCCTCGGCCGCCTCCAGCGCCAGGCCGATGCGCTCGATCGCCGCCGCGCCGTCGGCGATCACCGGCGCGAGCTTCGACTGCACGTCGACCACGATGAGCGCCGAGGCCGCGGCCGAGAGCGTTGCGGTCGCGGCGGCGGCGCGGGCCTGGGGGAGCTGGGGGGACGGCGCTGGCATGGCTGTGGCGAAGGCGGGGGAATGTAATGGGGACGTCGCTTGCCAGTAACATGGACAGTAACTTCGGGTCCACAACGGGGCGGCTTGCGGTGCACTACGGGGTTCGGCCGGGGTAGAGCCCGCGCGTCATGCTGAATTCCCAGGGTTTCTGTTGACTTTTGCCATTGAATCCCGGAGAAACGTGTCCATCTCAGAGCTGTCCCGCCGCCGCGTGCCGCGGGTTCGCGCTGGAAACAGCCCCGGCCGACCGATCGGCCGATACTCCCGATTTTTAAGAAGTAGAACGAACCACCGCATGACCTTCGAAGAGCTCGGACTGAGCCCCGAGGTGTTGCGCGCCGTCGCCGAAGCCGGCTACGAGACGCCCACGCCGATTCAAGAAAAAGCCATCCCCTACGTGCTGATGGGCCGCGACGTCATGGGCGTCGCGCAGACCGGCACCGGCAAGACGGCCTCTTTCACCCTGCCGATGATCGACATCCTGGCGAGCGGCCGCGCCAAGGCGCGCATGCCCCGCTCGCTGATTCTGGAGCCGACGCGCGAATTGGCCGCGCAGGTCGGCGAGAACTTCGAGAAGTACGGCAAGCACACCCGGCTGACCCACGCGCTGTTGATCGGCGGCGAGTCCTTCAAGGACCAGCTTGCCGTGCTGGAGCGCGGCGTCGACGTGCTGATCGCCACGCCGGGCCGCCTGCTCGACATGTTCGAGCGCGGCAACATCCTGCTCGCCGATACCAAGCTGCTGGTGATCGACGAGGCCGACCGCATGCTCGACATGGGCTTCATCCCCGACGTCGAGCGCATCGTGAAGATGCTGCCGCCGCTGCGCCAGACCCTGTTCTTCTCGGCCACCATGGCGCCGGAGATCAGGAAGCTGAGCGAAGCCTTCCTGCACAATCCGAAGGAGATCCGCGTCGCGCCGCCGGCCTCGCCGGCGAAGACCGTGACGCAGCGCACGGTGCAGTGCGCGCCGGAGCCCAAGGAAAAGCGCGCCGCCCTGCGCAAGCTGATCGACGAGGCCGGCGACAGCCTGGTCAGCGGCCTGATCTTCTGCAACCGCAAGCGCGACGTCGGCATCGTGTTCCGCTCGCTCAAGCGGCACGGCTACGACGCCGCCGAACTGCACGGCGACATGTCGCAGCCGGCGCGCATGGAGACGCTGGACCGCTTCAAGAAGGGCGAGGTGCGCCTGCTGGTCTGCTCCGACGTCGCCGCGCGCGGCCTGGACATTCCCAAGGTCAGCCACGTCTTCAATTTCGACGTGCCGAGCAACGCCGAGGACTACGTCCACCGCATCGGCCGCACCGGCCGGGCCGGCCGCAGCGGCGAGGCGGTGATGCTGGTCACCCGCCTCGACTCCAAGCTGATGGCGGCGATCGAAAAGCTGATCGGCGGCAAGATCCAGGCGCTGGAGGCGCCCTCCGCCGCCGCAGCGGCGCCGGCCGAAGACAAGAGCGCGGGCACCGACGGCGCCAGCCCCCAGGCCGAGGCCGGCGAAGAGCGCGGCGGGCGCCGGGGCAGCCGCCGCAGGGGCGGCCGCAGCCGGCGCAAGACGGCTGCCGATGGCGGCGGCGACAGCGCGGCCGCCGCCGAGTCCCCCCGCCAGGCGGAGACCGAGGAAACGGCCGCGGAAACGGTGGCGGAAACGGCCGAGGAGAGCCGTCCCAGCGCCCTCAACGCCGCCGCGCAGCGCTCGGCCGAGGCCGGCGCCGAGCGGGCGCGCAAGCGCCGCGGGAGCGACGACAAGAAGGACTCCGGCGAGTCCGACACCAGCCGCCGCACCGCGCCGCGTCAGCGCGCCGAGCCGCGCCCGCTGCCGCCCGAGGCCCGCAACACGGCCTTCGGCGACGACGTCCCCGCCTTCCTGCTGAAGCCGGTGCCGCTGGCCGCCAACGGCTGACCGGGCGGTCCCCGCCCCAGCCGTTCTCGCCCCTGCCCTTCTTGCCCTGCCCTTCTTGCCCCTGCGGACACGCGCTGCGCGTCCCAGGGCCGCGAGGAAACAGTGTAACCCCCTGATTCGGGGCGAAATTCCCAGGATCGGCGGCAGCGTGCCGCGGTTCCATAGGATCACGACCTGCTTTAGACTGTCGCCATGCAGACGATCTTCATTCACATCAAGTGCGAGCTCGGCCGCGCCTACGAGGTGGCCGACGCTCTGGTGCAGGACGTGGAACAGGTCTCGGAGGTGCACTCCACCTCCGGCCAGTACGACCTGCTGGTGAAGTGCTACCTGCCGCGGGACCTGGACATCGGGCACTTCGTGAACGAATCGATCCAGACCCTGCCCGGCATCAAGGACACCTTCACCCTGATCGCCTTCAAGGCCTTCTCCTAACCGGCGCCTTCTCCTAACCGGCGCCTTCTCCTAACCGGCGCCTTCTCCTGACCGGCGCGTCCCGCAGGCCGTCGCCGTCGCGGTGCCCGCGGGACCGGCGGCGCGGCTACTCGAAGACCGCGCGGGGGAAGTAGAGCGAGACGACCCAGTTGGGCTGGTCGACGATCTCGCTGATCCGCAGGTCGGCGCAGACGCTGCAGAGCATGTAGGCCTCCACCGCGCTCATGCCGTGCTGCGCGGTCAGCCGGTCGATCATCGCCGACAGCGCGGCCCGCGCCCCCTCATAGAGATCCGGCCCGACCCCGGTGGTCACCTCGAAGCCCTTGGCGTCCTTGTGCCGGCTGACCGGCCCCGGGGTACGGAACTGCGGCGCCGGCAGGTCGGCGCCCTTGACCAGCTCCAGCTTCACCGCCACCGCCATGGGGCTTTCGATCGCCGTGCCGCAGACCTCGCCGTCGCCCTGGGCGGCGTGGGTGTCGCCCAGCGACAGCAGGGCGCCCGGAACCTCGACCGGCAGCAACAGCTCGCTGCCGGCGCTGAGGTCGCGGATGTCCATGTTGCCGCCGACGCGGCGCGGCGGCACCACGCTGTGGGCCCCGGCTTCGGCCGGCGCCAGGCCGATGGTGCCGGCGAAGGGCTTCAGCGGTACCCGGCCGCCCGGCCCGTAGAGCGCCGGGGCCAGGCTGTCCGCCTCGTAGCGCCAGATGTGCAGCGCCGGGTCGGGAAACTGGTCGGCCAGCAGGCCGAAGCCCGGGATGTTGGCGGTCCAGCCCCAGCCCGAGGGCGCGTAGTTCAGCAGGGTGATCTTCAGCGCGTCGCCCGGCTCGGCGCCGTCCACCTGGATCGGCCCGGTCACCGGGTTGACCTTGCCGAAGTCGAGCGCGGCGAGATCGGCCAGGCCGCTGTCGGGCGAGAGCTGGCCGCCGGAGGAGTCGATGGTTTCGATCTCCACCGTCTCGCCGGGCGCGACCCGTAGCTTCGGCGCCAGGCTGTTGTCCCAGCCGAGGTGATGGTCGTGGCTGTGGATGGTATGCGCGCAGACCGTCTTCATTCTTCGCTCCTCCTCCGCAGTCTTCCCGTGCCGCCGCTTACCGGCCGACGGCGTAGCCCTGCATGAAGCGCGGATTGGCGCCGGCGCGCAGCAGGTCGCCGTCGCGCGCCGCCGCGGTGACGCGGCCGATCGCCCAGTCCTCGTCGACCGTGACCTCGTGGCCGCGGCGCTTGAGCTCGGCCACCGTCGCCTCGGGGAAGCGCCCCTCCAGCATCAGCCGGCCCGGCTGTGCCTGGCGCGGGTAGAAGGAGCTGGGGAAGTGGGCGCTGTGGAACTCCGGCGCCTCGATGGCCTCCTGCAGATTGAGCCCGAAGTGGACATGACGCAGGAAGACGTTGAGCGACCACTGGTCCTGCTGGTCGCCGCCGGGCGTGCCCCAGGCCAGATAGGGTTCGCCGTCGCGCAGCGCGAAGGAGGGCGTCAGCGTGGTGCGCGGGCGCTTGCGGGGCGCCAGCGCGGCCGGGTGCCCCTCCTGCAGCCAGAACATCTGGCCGCGGGTGTTGAGCGGGAAGCCGAGCTCCGGAATCACCGGCGAGCTGGACAGCCAGCCGCCGCTGGGCGTGGCCGAGACCATGTTGCCCCAGCGATCGATCACGTCGACGTGGCAGGTGTCGCCCCGGGTCGCCCCGGTGGCGGCGATCTCCAGGTTGTCGAAGCGCGCCACCGTCGGCTCCCCCGCCCCGCGGGCCAGGTCCTGCTCGCTCACCGCCAGCTTGGGCGGCGCCGCGCCGAAGCCGGGAATGCTGCCCGGCCGCAGCTCCAGGGACGCGCTGGCCGAGTCGACCAGGGCGCAGCGGTCGCGGTTGTAGTCGGCCGACAGCAGGGTCTCCAGCGGCACCTCCACGAAGTCGGGATCGCCGTAGAAGGATTCGCGGTCGGCGAAGGCCAGCTTGGCGCACTCGACGACGGTGTGCACGAAGTCGGGATCGCTCGGCGACAGCCCGGAGAGGTCGAAGCCCGACAGCAGCGCGAGCTGCTGCAGCGCCACCGGCCCCTGCCCCCACGGGCCGGTCTTGCAGACCGTGTAGCCGTGGTAGTCGAAGGTCAGCGGCGCCTCGACGCCGGCGCGCCAGGCGGCCAGGTCGTCGCCGCGCAGCAGGCCGCCGTGGCGCCGCCCGCTGGTGTCCATCGCCGTCTGCTCGCGGCAGAAGCGGTCGATCGCCTCGGCGACGAAGCCCTCGTAGAACACGCGCCGCGCCGCCTCGATGCGGTCCTCGCGGGTCTTGCCGCCGGCCTCCGCCTCGGCGACCAGGCGGCGCCAGGTGGCGGCCAGCGCGGGATTGCGGAACAGGCTGCCGGCCGCCGGCACTTCGCCGCCCGGCAGGAAGACGGCCGCCGAGGTCGGCCACTCGGTCTCGAAGAGCTCGCGCACCGCGGCGATGCCCTTGGAGATGTTGGGCACCAGCGGACAGCCGCGCTCGGCGTAGCCGATGGCGTAGGACAGCACTTCGGCCAGCTCCAGGGTGCCGTGGTCGCGCAGCATCAGCATCCAGGCGTCGAAGGCGCCCGGCACCACGGCGGCCAGCAGCCCGGTGCCCGGCACCGCCTCCAGGCCGAGCGCGCGGAAAGCCTCGATGCTCGCCTCGGCCGGCGCCACGCCCTGGCCGCAGATCACCTCGACCTCGCGCTTGCGTTCGTCCCACAGCAGGATCGGCACCTCGCCCGCCGGCCCGTTCAGGTGCGGCTCCACCACCTGCAGCACGAAGCCCGCGGCGACGGCGGCGTCGAAGGCGTTGCCGCCGCGCTCCAGCACCGCCATGCCGGCGGCGCTGGCCAGCCAGTGGGTCGAGGTGCAGACCCCGAAGGTGCCGCGGATCTCGGGTCGGGTGGTGAAGTTGGGCATGGGCGTCGTCTCCTTCGTTCGTCGGCCGCGTCCGCCGGCCCGCTTCCGCGCGGTCTGACGGACGCCCGCCGCTGGCTGTTGCCGGGGCCGCGCGGGCACCCGGGGGATCAGGGGTTTCCGGCGGTCTCGCGCACGTCGAGGAAGTCGCGCAGCGCGTCGCCGAGGAAGTTGATCGACAACACTGTCAACATGATCGCGAGTCCCGGGAAGATGCCGAGCCACCAGGCGCGCGAGATAAAACTGCGCCCTTCGGAGAGGATCAGGCCCCAGGTGGGCGTCGCCGCCTCCACGCCCAGGCCCAGAAAGCTCAGGCTCGCCTCGGCCAGGATGGCGTAGGACACGCTGACCGTCGCCTGCACGATGATCGGCGCGGTGGCGTTGGGCAGCACGTGGCGCAGCATGATCCGCAGGTCGGAGGCGCCGACCGTGCGCGCCGCCTGCACGTACTGCTCCTCGCGGATCGACAGCACCATGCCGCGCGCGATCCGCGCGAAGTCGTCGATAAAGGCCAGGGAGATGGCGATGATCAGGTTCCACATCCCGGTCCCGAACACCGCCACCAGGTAGACCGCGATGATGAAGTTCGGAAAGGCCCACTGCAGGTCGATGTAGCGCATGATGACCTGGTCGACCCAGCCGCCGCGATAGCCGGCCAGCACGCCCAGGAAGACGCCGACCACCAGCGCCAGGGCCACGGTCGACACGCCGATGAACAGCGAGACCTGGGTGCCGACCACGATGCGGCTGAGCAGGTCGCGGCCCAGGTCGTCGGTGCCCAGCGGGTGGGTCAGGCTGGGCCCCGCCATCATGTCCAGCGTCATCTCGTTGGGATCGAAGGGCACGATGAGCGGCCCGAGCAGCGCCAGCAGGACGAAGAGCGACAGCACGGCAAGGCCGAACAGCGCCTTCTTGTCCGCGCGCAGCACGGCGCGCAGCCGGTCCCAGCGGGTCTGGCGGCGCGGCGCGGCGTTGGTATCGGGAGTGGTGTCGGGAGTGAGCGCCTGCCGGGTCATCAGTCGTACCGTATGCGCGGGTCGACCAGGGCGTAGAGCAGATCGACCAGGAGATTGGAGAAGACGAAGATCGCCGAGACCACCAGGATGGACCCCTGCACCACCGGATAGTCGCGGTTCAGGATGCCCTGGATCAGCAGCCGCCCCAGCCCCTTGATGGCGAAGACGTTCTCCACCACCACGGCGCCGGCCATTAGCAGCGCGAAGGCGATGCCGATGACGGTGATCACCGGGATCAGCGCATTGGGCAGCGCGTGGCGCAGGATCAGCACCCAGTCGGGCAGCCCCTTGGCGCGGGCGACGCGCATGTAGTCGGTCTTCAGCACCTCCAGCATGGCGGAGCGGATCATCCGGGCGATGATCGCCGAGAAGGCGGTGCCGACCGCGATCGAGGGCAGGATCAGGTGCTCCAGCCAGGGCCAGAAGCCCTCCGACAGCGGCACGTAGCCGACCGCCGGCAGCCACTGCAGGGTGGCGGAGAAGAGGATGATCAGCAGGATGCCGAGCCAGAAGTCTGGCATCGACAGGCCGAGGAAGGCGACGAAGGTGACCGAGTGGTCCCAGCCGCTGTTGCGCCGGGTGGCGGCGATCAGCCCGGCCGGCACGGCGATGACCACCGCCAGCACGAAGGAGAGGAAGGCCAGCGACAGGGTGCGCGGCAGCGCCTCGGCGAGAAGCTGGGTCACCGGCACGCGGCTGCCGTAGATCGAGGCGCCGAGATCGCCGTGGAAGAGGTTCCAGAACCACTTGCCGTACTGCACCCAGACCGGCTGGTCGAGCCCCATGCTGCGGCGCAGCTCCTCGATGGCCTGGGCGTCGCCGGCATCGAACAGCATGGCCCCGATGGGGTCGCCCGGCACCAGCCGGAGCATGAAGAAGACCAGCGTGGCCACCGCCCACATGACGATGAAGGCCCCGATCGTCCGCCTGAGAAGATAGCGCGCCATGACCCGCGTCGTTCCTATCGCGAAGAAGGCGGCGGGGGCCGGCTCGGCCGGCCGGTCCGCCCCGGACGGAGTCGGCCGCGGGCGGGGCGCCGGCCTTGGTGACCGGCGGCCCGCTCCGCGGCCTGGCTCCCTAACCCACCGTCACCCGGTCGAGGTCGACCAGGCCGGGGATGCGGCTTTCCGCCGGGAAGGTGACGCTCTTGGCGTGCACCAGCACGTCGGCGGGGTGGAAGAGGAAGGCGCCGGCCACCTTGTCGGAGGTGATCCGGTTGGCCTCGCGCACCAGCGCGCGCCGGGCCTCCAGGTCGGCCGTGGCGCTCTGCTCCGTGGCCAGTTCGTCAACCCGCGCCTCGGAGAAGAAGCCGAAGGGATGCACCTCGGGGTCGCGCTTGCGGCCGTTGAACTTGGAGGTGGTGGTCATCCAGTCGACCAGGGCGTCGTCGGGATCGTAGTCGCCGCCGGAGCCGAGCCGCACCAGGTCCCAGTCCATCCGGTCGAAGTCCTCGATCATCACCGGGAAGTCCTTGGTCTGCAGCTCGATCTCGATGCCGAGATTGCGGCTGAGGATGTTGGCCACCACCAGCGACTCGCGCCGGTTGGTCGGCGTGGTCAGCAGCCGCAGCTTGGGAAAGCCCTCGCCGTCGGGATAGCCGGCCTCGGCCAGCAGCCGCTTGGCCGCCTCCAGGTCGTAGGCCTGGTTGCTCTCCTCCGGCAGCGCCGGGTCGAAGTAGTAGCCCATCGCCGGGTTGACCGTGCCGAAGGCCGGCGTGCCGCGGCCGAACTGCGCCTGCTTCAGGTAGGTTTCGCGGTCCAGCGCCTTGGCCAGCGCCAGGCGCACCTTGAAGCCGGGCTCCTGCATCAGCTCGTCGAGCGGCTTGTCGAAGTCGGCGACCTTCATGACCTCGTGCCAGGGGTTGATCCAGACCGCCTGGAAGCCCGGGGCCGCCACCTCGCTGACCACCAGGTCGTCGTTCTGCACGAAGCGGTCGACCAGCTCGCCGGCGATCGGGTTGCCGCCGATGAGCTGGATGTCGCCGGCCTCCATCGCCGCGGCCAGCGGCTCGGCGTCGAGGATCGGCAGGATCTCGACCCGGTCGAGCTTGGGGCGCGCGGGATCGTAGTAGTCGGCGAACTTCTCCAGCACCACGCCCTGGCCGAGCTGGTGCTCGACCACCTTGAAGGGACCGGTTCCGACCGGCATCAGGCCGTAGTCGGAGGCGCCCATGGCCTCCAGCGCGCCGCGGCTGACGATGGTCATCGCCCGCCCGGAGCTGCGCTCCAGCGTCTTGACCAGGAAGGAGGCCTGGGGCCGGGCCAGGGTGAAGCGCACCCGGTGGTCGTCCAGCTTGTCCAGCGCCTGCACGTTCTCCAGCGCGCGCCCGTGGATCGACTGCTGCGGATCGCGCGAGCGCTCGAAGGTGAAGAGCACGTCATCGGCGGTGAAGGGGTCGCCGTTGTGGAAGGTGACGCCCTCGCGCAGCTTGAAGGTCCACTGCAGGCCGTCCTCGGAGACCTCCCAGTCCTCGGCCAGGTCTCCCTCGGCGACCAGGTCGGCGTTGATGTGGGTGAGCCCGGAGAGGATGTTGGACGCGATCTGGAACTGCAGCACCTGGTTGATCTGGGCCGGGTCCAGGGTGACGATCTCGCCGACGCCGGACCAGCCGCAGCGCAGCGTGCCGCCGCTCTGGGCCGCCGCCGGGGCCGCGCCGCCCAGGCTGCCCGGCAGCAGGTGCCAGGCGCTCAGGGTCCCGGCCGCCGCCAGCAGGCGCAGCACGCTGCGCCGCTCCAGACGCGGCCCGCGCAGCGCCTCGCGCGACAGGCCGAACAGCGGATCGCGCCGGTCGAAGTCGTAGGCCTCGCGCAGCTCGCGCTCGACGCGCGCGCGGGTGGCCGGATCGGTGGTGGGATCGAGGGACGGGGTCTTGCGCACCATGGTCTTCAAGCCTCCTTCAGCTCTTCGTTGTTGTCGCGGCGGACTGGCGCTCGCCGACCTTCAGGCAGGCGGCCGTGTGGCCCGGACCGATTTGGCGCGCCTGCGGCACGCGCTGGCGGCAGTCGGCGTCGGCCAGGGGGCAGCGGGGGTGGAAGACGCAGCCGGACGGCGGGTTCATCGGGCTGGGGATCTCGCCGCCGGCGACGCGGTGGGCACGGGCCCGCTCCAGCTCGGGGTCGGGCACCGGCACCGCCGAGAGCAGCGCCTGGGTATAGGGATGCTGCGGGTTGTCGAACAGCGCGTCGGTGTCGGCCAGCTCGACCAGGTTGCCCAGGTACATCACCGCGACCCGGTGGCAGATGTGGCGCACCACCGAAAGGTCGTGGCCGATGAAGAGGTAGGTCAGCCCGAACTCGGCGCGCAGATCCTCCAGCAGGCGGATGATCTGCGCCTGGATCGACACGTCGAGCGCCGAGACCGCCTCGTCGCAGACGATGAATTCCGGCTTCAGCGCCAGCGCCCGGGCGATGCCGACGCGCTGGCGCTGGCCGCCGCTCATCTCGTGCGGATAGTGGTCGGCCAGCCGCGCCGGCAGCCCGACGGTGTCCAGCAGCCCGCGCACCGCCGCCGCGCGGTCGCCGGAAACGCCGTGCACCAGCAGCGGCTCGGAGATAATCTCCTCCACCGTCATGCGCGGGTTGAGCGAGCTGAAGGGGTCCTGAAAGACCGCCTGGACGCGGCGACGGAAGTCGCGCAGGCCGGCCTTGTCGAGCTTGGCCACGTCCTGGCCGGCAAAGCGGATCTCGCCGGCGCTCGGGGTCTCCAGGCGCAGCAGGCAGCGGCCGATGGTGCTCTTGCCACAGCCGCTTTCGCCGACCAGGCCGAGGGTCTCGCCGCGGCGGATCGAGAGGCTGACCCCGTCGACCGCCTTGACCGCGCCGACGGTGCGCTCGAACAGCAGGCCGCGCTTGACCGGGAAGTGCTTCTTGAGGCCGCGCAGCTCGACCAGCACCTCGTCCGAGGGGCCGGCCTCGGCGGCCGTGACGCCCGGACCGGCGGCGGCAGGCGGGGTGTCGGCGACGGCGGTCATTCGGCAGGCTCCGCGAGCAGGCGCGCGCTTTCGAAGCAGGCGCTGCGGTGGACGAGCGTCGGCGCGTCGGCCAGCACGCCGACCCGCTCCAATGGCGGCGCGGCCTCGGCGCAGTGCGGCCGGGCATAGCCGCAGCGCGGCCGGAACTGGCAGCCGGCCGGGCGGTTGAGGATGTCCGGCGGGTTGCCGGGGATCGGCTCCAGCGGCAGGCCGCGCGGCCGGTCGAGCCGCGGCACCGAGTTGAGCAGCCCGACGGTGTAGGGATGGGCGCTGCGATGGTAGACGTCGTCGGCGCTGCCCTCCTCCACCACGCCGCCGGCGTACATCACGGTCACCCGGTCAGCATAGCGCGCGACGATGCCCAGGTTGTGGGTGATGATCACCAGCGCGACGCCGAGCCGGCGGCAGAGATCCTGCAGCAGTTCGAGGATCTGCGCCTGGATGGTGACGTCCAGCGCGGTGGTCGGCTCGTCGGCGATGATCAGCTCCGGCTTGCCGCTCAGCGCGATGGCGATCATCACCCGCTGGCGCATGCCGCCGGACAGGTGGTGCGGGTACTGCTTGAGCCGCCGCTCCGGCTCGGAGATGCCGACCAGCTCCAGCAGCTCTATGGCGCGGGCACGGGCGGCGCGGCGGTCGAGGCCGAGGTGGGCGCGAATGCCCTCGGTGAGCTGGCGGCCGATCGAGAGCACCGGGTTGAGGCTGGTCATCGGCTCCTGAAAAACCATGCCGATGCGCCCGCCGCGGATCTCGCGGATCGCCGCCTCGTCGACCTTGAGCAGGTCGGCGCCGTCAAAGCGGATGGCGCCCTGGGCGATGCGCGCCGGCGGCGTCGGCAGCAGGCGCAGGATGGACAGGGCGGTGACCGACTTGCCGGAGCCGGACTCCCCCACCACGGCGTGAATCTCGCCCGGCGCCACGTCCCAGGACACGCGGTCGACGGCGCGCACCCAACCGGCGGCCGTCTTGAACTCGACGACCAGGTCGTCGACCTCGAGCAGCGCGGCGCTCATCGCGCCGCCGTTCCGATGACGACAGCGCAGGCTGCCAGGATAACGCGCATTACACACCCATGCGTTCGGAGGGTGGCTTGGCCGCCCCGGCGCATTGAGGGCACCGGATTGCTTGACCGAAGCGGAGAGAATATCATTATCGATATTAATCCTGCGGCGAGGACAACGGGGCTGTCAACCATGTCGAACCACGCGCTGCGCTGGGGCCAGATCCTGGGTCAGACCGGGGCCGCGG
Source organism: Algihabitans sp. (assembly GCA_965233705.1). Lineage (GTDB taxonomy): Bacteria > Pseudomonadota > Alphaproteobacteria > Kiloniellales > DSM-21159 > Algihabitans. The sequence goes on from CBDDTF010000003.1 coordinate 1,085,506, forward strand.
TGCCGCCGCGCAGCAAGGGCGAGGCGGTGTACCATGCGGTCCGCCGGGCCATCCTGCTGAACGCGATCGGCGCCGGCGAGGCGCTGCTCGAACAGCAGATCGCCGGCGCGATGAACTGCAGTCAGGGCACGGTGCGCGAGGCGCTGCTGCGCCTGCAGCAGGAGGGACTGGTCAGCCGGCACGGCTACCAGGGCACCTTCGTGTCGACCACCACGCCGGAGGAGGCCGCCCAGATGGCGCGCATCCGCCTGGCTCTGGAAGTCGACGGGGTGCGCCGGGCGGTCCCGCATCTCGGCCCGGCGGAACGGACAGCGCTGGAGGAGGTGGTGCAGCGCATGGCCGAGGCGGAGTCGGTCGGCGATGCCTACGCCCTGGCCGAGCTTGACCGCGCCTTCCACCTGACCATCTTCCGCGCCGCCGGCCTGGGCGCGCTGGAGCCGATCCTTTTGCGCTGCATGCTGCACATCCACCGCCACACCTTCGGCGCCGGCAAGGAGCCCTTGCGGGTGGACGAGCCCGGCTTCAAGCGCGGCTCGGTGCAGCACCGCGAGCTGCTCGCCGCGGTCGGCGGCGGCGATCCGGAGGCCGCAGCCCAGGCCATGGTCGGCCACATCCAGGCGGTGATCAATCGCTGGTCGCCGGACGTCAGCGGCGAGCTCGCCCAGCTCGGCAACGACCTCCCCGGGCTAACCGCGGCAGACAACGCCGGCTGAGGCGGCCGCCTCCCCCGCAGCCGGCAAGGGGGCGGCCGCGGCTCAGGCCGCCTTGCTGGCCGCCGCCTTGCCCAGCGCCTCGAGCAGACGGCGCACGCCGCGCATCCGCTGGGCCGGCGACTCCCAGGCCCGCTTGTAGACCAGCTTGTGGTCGGGCCGCAGCTTCACCGTGCCGGCCTGGGCCTGGATGAACCGCACCAGCCCCTGCGGATTGGGGAACTCGTCGCCACGGAAGGCGACCACCGCTCCCTTCGGCCCGGCGTCCACCTTCTCGACCCCGGCATCGCGGCACAGTCGCTTGATGGCGATCACGTCGAGCAGGTTCTGCACCTCTTCCGGCAGCGGTCCGAAGCGGTCGACCAGCTCGGCCGCGAAGGCGTCGATCTCGGCCTTGTCGACGAGCTGCGAGAGACGCCGGTAGAGCCCCAGGCGGACGTGCAGGTCGCGCACGTAGCTCTCGGGGATCAGCACCGCGGTGCCCAGGTTGATCTGCGGCGTCCAGGTCTCCCCGCCCGCCTGCGCTTCGCCCGCGCCGTCGCCGCTGCGCTCGCGCGCCGCCGCCACCGCCTCCTCCAGCATCTGCTGGTAGAGCTCGATGCCGACCTCCTTGACGTGGCCCGACTGCTCCTCGCCCAGCAGGTTGCCGGCGCCGCGGATGTCCATGTCGTGGCTGGCCAGGGTGAAGCCGGCGCCCAGGGTGTCCAGCGTCTGCATGACGTGCAGACGCTTTTCGGCCGAGCTGGAGAGAATGCGCCCCGGCGGCAGGGTCAGGTAGGCATAGCCGCGCTGCTTGCCGCGCCCGATCCGGCCGCGAAGCTGGTAGAGCTGGGCCAGCCCGAACATGTCGGCGCGGTGGATCACCATGGTGTTCGCGGTCGGGATGTCGAGGCCGGATTCCACGATGTTGGTCGACAGCAGCACGTCGTACTTGCGGTCGATGAAGGCGGTCATGGTCTCTTCCAGCCGGCTCGGCGCCATGCGCCCATGCGCGACCGCGACCTTGACCTCCGGCACCAGCTTGGCGAGCCGTTCCTCCAGCTCCTCCAGGTCCTCGACCCGCGGGCAGACGTAGAAGCTCTGGCCGCCGCGGTGGTACTCGCGCAGGATCGCCTCGCGCACCACCACCGGGTCGTAGGGCAGCACGAAGGTGCGCACCGCCAGGCGGTCGACCGGCGGCGTGGCGATCAGGCTCATCTCCTTCACGCCGGCCAGCGCGAGCTGAAGGGTGCGCGGGATCGGCGTCGCGGTCAGCGTCAGCACGTGTACCTCGGCGCGGAGCTGCTTCAGCCGCTCCTTCTGCTTCACGCCGAAGTGCTGCTCCTCGTCCACGATCATCAGGCCGAGGTCCTTGAACTTCACCGAGTCCGAGAGCAGCGCGTGGGTGCCGACGACGATGTCGATCGAGCCGGCCTCCAGCTCCTTCTTCACCGCGCTCGCCTCCTTCGGCGTCACCAGGCGGCTGAGCTGGGCGATGCGCACCGGCAGGCCGGCGAAGCGCTCCTTCACCGTCGCGTGATGCTGGCGCGCCAGCAGCGTGGTCGGCACGGTGATCGCCACCTGGTGACCGTTCATCACCGCGACGAAGGCGGCGCGCAGCGCCACCTCGGTCTTGCCGAAGCCAACGTCGCCGCAGACCAGGCGGTCCATCGGCTTGCCGGAGTTGAGGTCGGCCAGGGTATCCTCGATGGCGCGGAGCTGGTCGTCGGTCTCGGGATAGGGAAAGCGCGCGGCGAACTCCTCGTAGAGCCCCTCGGGCCGCCCGACCGGCTCGGACTTACGCAGCTCGCGCTCGGCGGCGATGTTGATGAGCTGGTCCGCCATCTCGCGGATCCGCTCCTTGACCCGCGCCTTGCGCGCCTGCCAGCCGCCCTGGCCCAGGCGGTCGAGCTCGATGCTGCCCTCCTCGCCGCCGTAGCGCGAGAGCACCTCGATGTTCTCGACCGGCACGTAGAGCTTGTCGCCGCCGTGGTAGACGACCTGCAGGCAGTCGTGCGCCGCGCCGCCGATGTCGAGGGTCTCCAGCCCCTCGTAGCGGCCGATGCCGAAGTCCACGTGCACCACGTGGTCGCCCTCGCCCAGTGTCGAGACCTCGGTCAGGAAGTTCTCCGGCCGCCGCCGCCGCGCCGGCGCGCGGGCGATGCGCTCGCCCAGGATGTCGGTTTCGGTCAGGACCGAAAGGTCGGCCGTGCCGAAGCCCCGCTCCAGGGTCAGCGACACCAGCCCCAGAGTGCCGACCGGAAGCTGCCGGGCCGCGCCCCAGGTCTCCACCGGGGTCTGCGGCGTCAGCCCGTGGTCGGCCAGCACATGCGCCAGGCGGTCGCGGCTGCCGCGGGAGTAGCCGACCAGCAGCACCCGCCGCCCGGCCGCCTCCTCCTCGGCCACGTAGGCCTTCACCGCGTCGTAGAGCTTGCTCTCGCCGCCGGTGCGCGCCCCGGCGAAGTCCGGCGCCCGCCGGCCGCCGGCGTCGACCACCCCGGCCAGCTCCTCCGGCGCGGCGAAGGGCGAAAAGTCGCCGCTCGGCCGCTCCTCCAACCGCGCGCCCCACTCCTGCGCCGTCAGATAGAGCGCGTCGGGCGGCAGCGCGTTGTAGACGCCGGCCGTCGCCGCCTCGGCCCGGCCCAGGCTCTGGCGCGCGTCGTGGAAGTCGGCGACGGTTTCCAGCCGCGTGTCCTTCGTCTCCTCGGCTTGGTGGTCGAGGGTCACCCGCGCCTCGGGCAGATAGTCGAACAGCGTGTCCAGCCGCTCGTAGAACAGCGGCAGCCAGTGCTCCATGCCCGGATGCGGCCGCCCCTCGCTGACCGACTCGTAGAGCGGGTCGCCGCCGGTCTGGGCCCCGAAGGCGCGGCGGTAGCCGCTGCGGAAGCGCTCGATGCTGTCGGCCTCCAGCAGCACCTCGCTGACCGGCTTGAGGCTGAGCCGCGCTGCCGCGCCCGCCAGCTTGCCGCTGGAGATCTGGGTCAGGGGATCGAAGCTGCGCAGCGACTCCAGCTCGTCGCCGAAGAAGTCGAGGCGCAGCGGCTGCTCGCTGCCCGGCGGGAAGACGTCGAGAATGCCGCCGCGCAGGGCGTATTCGCCCGGCTCGCCGACGGTCTCGACGCGCAGGTAGCCGTTGTCGGCGAAGAAGGCGGTGAGCTGCTCGACCGCCAGCCGGTCGCCGGGCTTGGCCTCCAGGCTGCGGCCGGCCAGAGCGTCGCGCGGCGGCAGGCGCTGGATCAGCGCGTTGACCGTGGTCACCACCACCAGCCCCTTGGTGCCGGTGGCCTGGGTCTGCGGCCCGCCCGACAGCAGCCGCGCCAGGGTCGCCAGGCGCCGCGCGACGATGTCGCGGTGCGGGCTCACCCGGTCGTAGGGCAGGCAGTCCCAGGCCGGAAAGGTCAGGACCTCGGCGCGCGGCGCGAAGAAGGCCAGCGCGTCGGCCAGCCGGGTCATGCGCTGGTCGTCGCGGGCGACGTGCAGGTGCGCGCGCGTCGGTTCGGCGTCCAGCGCCTGGGCGATCAGCAGGGCGTCGAACCCCTCGGGCGCGTTGACGATCTGGCGTCGCCCGGGGGCACTCAAAGCGGTGTGAAGCAAGGGTCGTTACCGAAACAGCTTGAGGTCTGCGGTCAGCCGGCAGCCGGTTTGAACGGGTGCGCGCGCATCAGGCGCATGACGTCGTGGTCGAGGTCGGCCGGCGGGTCGGCCCGGCCGGTCATCCAGGCATAGAGATCGGGGTCCGACTCCAGCAGCAGCCCCTCGAAGCGGTCGAGCTGCACCGACTCGAAGCGCGCGAGATGGGCGTCGGCGAAGCCGCCGACCAGCAGGTCCATCTCGCGGGTGCCCCGGTGCCAGGCCCGGAAGCGCAGGCGCTTGCGGCGAATCTCGACGCTTTCGCCGGCGGCTTTCGTCTCTTGCATGTCGTCCTCGTCCTTCTCGGCGCTAGGATATAAACCGCTCGGGTGCGGCTGTCAGCGCCGGAAGGCGCCCGAGCGTCCGTGCCCCTTTTCCTTTCGCTCTTCCTGGGCCAAGAAGCTCGCGTGCGGCCGACGATCCTCAACCCCCTCTTCGCGGAAATCACCGCCCTGCCCGGCGTCGGGCCGCGGCTGGCCAAGCTGTTCGCGAAGCTGGCCGGACCGCGGGTGCTCGACCTCTGCTGGCACCTGCCTTCCGGCCTGATCGACCGCTCCTATCAGCCCCGCCTGGCCGAGGCCGAGATCGGCCGGGTGGCGACGGTCACCGTCACGGTGCTGGGGCACGAGCCGGGGCGCAGCAGCCGCCAGCCGCTGCGCGTGCGCTGCGAGGACGCCACCGCGCCGCTGGACCTGGTGTTCTTCCACGCCAAGCCCGAGTGGATCGCCCGTCAGCTCCCGGTCGGCGAGACCCGGGTGGTCAGCGGCCGGATCGAGGCCTACGCCAGCCACCTGCAGATGGTGCACCCGGACTACATCGCCAGCCCGGCCGAGAAGGACAGCCTGGCCGGCGTCGAGCCGGTCTATCCCCTGACCGCCGGGCTGACCCCGAAGACCGTTGCCAAGGCGGCCCAGACGGCCGTCGACCGCGCGCCCGCGCTGCCCGAGTGGCTCGATCCCGCGCTGCAGCGCCAGCGCCGCTGGCCGGACTGGCGCGCCGCCCTGCGGGCCGCGCACGCCCCCGAGTCGCAGGCCGACCTGCAGCCCGAGGCGCCGGCGCGCCAGCGCCTCGCCTACGACGAGCTGCTGGCCAACCAGCTCGCCCTGGCCATCGTGCGGCGCACCCAGCACAAGGCGCGCGGCCGCGCGGTGCGCGGCGACGGACGCCTGAGCGACCGGGCACTGGCCGCCCTGCCCTTCGAGCTGACGCCCTCGCAGCGCCAGGCCTGGGCCGAGATCGCCGCCGACATGGCGGCCGAGACCCGCATGCTGCGGCTGCTGCAGGGCGACGTCGGCAGCGGCAAGACGGTGGTCGCCCTGCTGGCCATGCTGAGCGCGGTCGAGGCCGGCCACCAGGCCGCCCTGATGGCGCCGACCGAGCTGCTCGCCCGGCAGCACTACGAGACCATCGCGCCGCTGGCCGAGGCGGCCGGCGTCGAGATCCTGATCCTGACCGGGCGCGACAAGGGCAAGGCGCGCGCCCAGGCGCTGGCCCGGCTGGCCGACGGCAGCGTCAAGCTGGCGGTCGGCACCCACGCGCTGTTCCAGAAGGAGGTGAGCTTCGCCGACCTGGGCCTGGCGGTGATCGACGAGCAGCACCGCTTCGGCGTGCACCAGCGCCTCTCCCTGGCGGCCAAGGGCCGCGCCGTCGACGTGCTGGTGATGACCGCCACGCCGATCCCGCGCAGCCTGGTGCTGACGGCCTACGGCGACATGGACGCCTCGCGCATCACCGGCAAGCCGCCGGGCCGCCAGCCGGTCGACACCCGCACTCTGCCGCTGGAGCGCCTGGAGGAGGTGATCGCCGCGGTCGGCCGGCGCATGGCCGCCGGCGCCAAGGTCTACTGGGTCTGCCCCCTGGTCGAGGAGAGCGAGAAGAGCGACCAGGCCGCCGCCGAGGCGCGCTACGCCGAGCTGGCCGAGCGCTTCCCCGGCAAGGTCGGCCTGGTGCACGGCCGCATGAAGGGGCCGGACAAGGACGCCGTCATGGCCGGCTTCGCCGAGGGGCCGCTGCGGCTCCTGGTCGCCACCACCGTGATCGAGGTCGGCGTCAACGTGCCCAGCGCCACCGTTATGGTGATCGAGCAGGCCGAGCGCTTCGGCCTGGCCCAACTCCACCAGCTCCGCGGACGCATCGGCCGCGGCACCGAGAAGTCGACCTGCCTGCTGCTCTACGGCCAGCCGCTCGGCGAGGTGGCGCGTGAGCGGCTCAAGGTGCTGCGCGAGACCGACGACGGCTTCAAGATCGCCGAGACCGACCTGGAGCTGCGCGGCGCCGGCGAGCTGCTGGGCACCCGCCAGTCCGGCCTGCCGCAGTTCCGCCTGGCCGACCTGGAGTCCCAGGCCGAGCTGCTGGGCGTGGCGCGCGACGACGCCCGCCTGATCCTGCAGCGCGACCCCGAGCTGCAAGGCGAGCGCGGCCAGGCCCTGCGCGTGCTGCTCTACCTCTTCGAACGCGACGAGGGCATCCGCACCCTGCGCTCGGGCTGAGCGGGTCAGCGCCCGCCCGAGACCATGCCCAGCGGGTCGGAGAGTTCGCGGCCGATGGCGGTGCCGCGGTCGCCGGCGCGGCGGTCGGGCGGCGTGACGATGCCGCCGGAGACCACCATCTTCAGCCCCTCCTCGACCGACATGTCGAGGTCGGTGATCTCGTCGTAGGGTACGAACAGCAGAAAGCCGGAGGTCGGATTCGGCGTGGTCGGCAGGAAGACGTTGACCACGTAGTCGTCGGTGATCTCCTGCACGTGGCCCTCCGTCTTGCCGGTGATGAAGCCGATCGCCCAGCTCCCGGGGCGCGGATACTGGATCAGCACGCAGTCGCGGAAGGCGTCGGAGCGCGCGGCCAGCACCGTCTCGAGGATCTGCTTGACCGCGCCGTAGAGGCTGCGCACCACCGGCACGCGGCCCAGCACCCACTCGCTGGTGCGCATCATCCAGCGCCCCAGCCAGCCGGCGGCGAACATGCCGATCACCGTCAGGCCGACCAGAATGATCGCCAGCCCCAGGCCCGGCAGGCCGAAGGGCAGGAAGCTGTCGGGCTGCCAGGGCGCCGGCAGCAGCGGCGCGACGCGCGCGTCGACGAAGGAGATGAACTGCCAGGCCAGCCAGAAGGTGATGCCCATCGGCGCGGTGATCAGCACGCCGGCCAGCAGGTAGTTGCGCAGGCGCTGCAGCAGCCCGGGACGCAGCGAGCGCGCCTCGGCCTGCTCGGCCAGCAGCCGCTGCAGGGCGTCGTCCTGGCTCGGTCGCGCCTCGGCCGGCGGCACCACGATGCCGCCCGAGACCACCAGCTTGAGCCCCTGCTCCACCGTCATGTCGAGGACGTGCACCTCGTCCTTGGGCAGGAACAGCAGGAAGCCGGTGGTCGGGTTCGGCGTCGCCGGGACGAAGACGCTGACCAGCGTCTCGTCGGTCAGGCGCTGCACCTCGCCCCCGGTAACGCCGGTGACGAAGCCGATCGCCCAGCAGCCGCGCTGGGGGTACTCGACCAGCGCCACCTCGCGGAAGGCCTGGCTGCGCTGGGCCAGCACCGTCTCGAAGATCTGCTTGGTGGCGCCGTAGATCGAGCGCACCACCGGCACCTGGTCGAGCAGCCGCTCGAACAGGCGCATCACCATGCGCCCGGCGATGCCGGTGAACAGCATGCCCACCAGCACCAGGAACAGCAGGGCGAAGACCAGCCCCAGGCCGGGCACGCCGAAGGGCAAATAGGTCTCGGGGTTCCAGGGCGCCGGGATCAGCGGCGTGACGTTGGAGTCGACGAAGGCGACGAACTGCCAGGTCAGCCAGACCGTGATGCCGAGCGGCGCGGTGACCAGCACGCCGGCGAAGAAGTAGTTGCGCAGGCGCAGCGCCAGGCCGGCCCGGCGCGTGCCGCGCGGCCGCCGGCGTCCGGCCGGGCGCGGCGACGGGCCCGCACCGCGGCCGGCGCCGCCGTTCGGCTTGCGCGGAGGGGGAGAGGTGGTCATGGCGCTCCTGCGGGACGGGACCGGCGGAAGATAGTCTGTCGCCCGGCCTAGAAGAAGGCCCGGAGCGCGGCCAGGGTCTCCTCCGGCGCCTCCTCCGGCACGAAGTGGCCGCAGGGCAGCGCGCGGCCCTCCACCGTCTCCGCCTTGGCGCGCCAGACCGCCAGCACGTCGTAGCTGCGATGCACCACGCCCTTGTCCCCCCACAGCACCAGCAGCGGACAGTCGATTCGCGCCGCCGCATCGGCCTCGTCGTGCGCCAGGTCGATGCTGGCGGCGGCGCGGTAGTCCTCGCAGGTGGCGTGGATGCCGGCGGGGTCGAAGCAGCGCTCGTACTCGGCCAGCGCGCGCGGATCGAAGACCTCCATCCCCGACTTGCCCCAGGCGCCCAGGCAGTGCCGCAGCCAGCCCGCCGGGTCGGCGCCGATCATGCGCTCCGGCAGGTCGTAGGGCTGGATCAGGAAGAACCAGTGGAAGTAGGCGTTGGCGAAGGCCATGTCGGTCTGGCGGTACATGGTCAGGGTCGGCGCGATGTCCATCACGCAGGCCCGCCGCACCCGCTCGGGAAAATCGAGGCAGAGGCGGTGCGCCACCCGCGCCCCGCGGTCGTGGCCGGCCAGGTTGAAGCGCCCTATGCCCAGGCTGTCCATCACCTCGACCAGCTCGCGGGCCATCGCGCGCTTGGCATAGAGCTCGTGGCCCGCGCCGCCCGGCGGCTTGGCGCTGTCGCCGTAGCCGCGTAGGTCGGGGCAGATCACCGTGAAGCGCTCGGCCAGGGCCGGCGCCAGGCGATGCCACATGACGTGGGTCTGGGGATAGCCGTGCAGCAGGACCAGTGGCGGCCCCTCGCCGCCCAGCCGCAGATTGACCTCGCCCGCGCGAGTCACCACGCGGCGCTGCTCGAAACCCGGAAAGAGTTCAGCCGACACCTTGTCCTGCCCCGTTCCGCGCCCGCGTCGCGAGCGCGCTGCCGCGGCCCGTCCGCCGCAGTGCAGCACAGCCTAGACCGGATCGCGGCCGGTTGGAATCGCTTCCTGAGCGCGGGCTGCGGCGCTTTCCCTGCGCCTGAAACGCGAAACGGCGCCCCGCTGGGGGCGCCGTGCTTCACGTCTCTTCCCCGTTTCGGGGGAGCGAGATGGTGCGGCTGAGTGGACTCGAACCACCACGGCCTCTCGGCCACAGGTACCTGAAACCTGCGCGTCTACCAATTCCGCCACAGCCGCAATCTCGTGGCGTCGGCAGCCCCTCTGTCGGAGCCAGTCGCGGGACCCGTTCCCGGCGAGGCGGTGGTGCGGCTGAGAGGACTTGAACCTCCACGGGGTTTCCCCCACAGCGCCCTCAACGCTGCGCGTCTACCAATTCCGCCACAGCCGCGCGGGTCCTGCAAACAGCCCGAAGCCGGACTGCCGAGGCGTCCGAACCGGTGCGGGTGCCGCCCCGGCCGAACGAGATGCGCTATCTAGCGCGTTCGCCCGCACCGCACAAGGGTCCTGTGCGGGAAATTTTCACAGTTCCCTCCGCCCCCGGCGCTGGAGCGGGCAAACGCCTGTGCCTATAGTCCGCGCGTGATGCGAAACCTTCTGATCGGCGCCGGCCTGTTCGGCATCCTGGCCCTGTCCTCCTACTTCGCGGTGGTCACCTGGATCGACCTGGGCGAGGTCTCGCTCGGCTGGTTCGGCTGGCTGATGCTGGGGCTCGGCTCGCTCCTGACCGTCGCCCTGGGCGGCGGCCTGATGGCGCTGGTGTTCTACTCCGCCCGGCGCGGCCACGACGACGCGCATCACGACCAGAGCGTCTTCCGTGCGCCGAGTCGCGCGGAGGAGCCCGCCCCGGACGACAAACCGGACGACGAAGACGAGGCCGGCGGACGCGACGGGAGCCGGCGGCGGTGACCGAGCTGGCGCGCCACCCGCGCGAGGAGCGTCCCCTGCGGGTTCTGCAGGTCATGGCCGGCGCCCGCCACGGCGGCGCCGAGACCTTCTTCGTGACCCTGACCCTGGCGCTGCAGCGGGCCGGAGTGGTGCAGGAGGCGGCGATTCGCCCCCACCCCGAGCGGCTGGGCGCGCTGCGCGCCGCCGGCGTGCCGATCACGCCGCTGCGGCTGGGCGGCCCGCTGGACCTGGTCTCGCCCTGGCGGTTGCGGCGGGTCGCCGCGCGCTTCCGGCCCGACCTCTGCCTGACCTGGATGGAGCGGGCCAGCGCGCGCATGCCGCGCGGCCCCTACCTCACCGTCGGGCGAATCGGCGGCTACTACAAGCCCCGGTACTTCCGGACCTGCGACCACCTGGCCTGCATCACCCCGAAGCTGGTCGAGCGCATGGTCGGATTCGGCTGGCCGGTCGAGCGGGTGCACTTCCTGCCCAACTTCACCGAGGTGCAGGCGCAGCCGCCGGTCTCCCGCGCCGCGCTCGACACCCCGGCGCAGGCCCCGGTGCTGCTCAGCCTGGCGCGGCTGCACCCGAACAAGGGGCTGGACCTGCTGCTGCGCGCGCTGGAGGCGCTGCCCGGCGTCTACCTCTGGCTGGCCGGCGAAGGGCCGCAGCGCGCCGAGCTGGAGGCCCAAGCCGCCGCCGCCGGCCTGACCGAGCGGGTGCGCTTCCTCGGCTGGCGGGACGATCGCAGCGCCCTGCTCGGCGCCAGCGACCTGGTCGTCTTCCCCTCGCGGCAGGAGGGCTTCGGCACGGTGATTCTCGAGGCCTGGGCCCACGGCAAGCCGCTGGTCGCCGCCGCCGCCGACGGGCCGGCCGGCTTCATCCGGCCGGAGGAGGACGGGCTGCTTGTGCCGGTCGGCTCGGTCGAGGCTCTGCGCGCGGCGCTGGCCCGCGTGCTCGCGGACCCCGCCCTGGGCCACCGTCTGGCCGCGGCCGGGCGGACGCGCTACCTGCGCGAGTTCACCGAGGCCGCCGGGGTCGCACGCACCCTCTCGCTGTTCCGCGACCTGCTGCAAGCGCCGCGCTGAGCCGCCGCCCCATTGCGCGCGGGCCCATTGCGCGCGAGCCCGCGAGGCCGCATGATCGCCGCCGCCAAGCAAGAAGAACCCACCGGGGGGACGTTGACGTGGACATCATCGTGTTTCTGGAGTCGGGCGGCACGCTGCTGCTTGCCGGCCTCATCGTCGCCTTCGCCGTCGCCCGCAAGAAGGCGGGCGGCGCGAACTGGCCGCGCTCGCTGGTGGTCGCCAACGCCCTGGTCATCTCCGTGGTCGGCCTGAGCGCCCTCGGCCTCGTGCTGCTGATCAGCAGCTTCGCCTGACCGGCCCCGCCGGCCGGGGGCCCGGCTGTGCGCGCGGCTCAGACTCCGCTTCAGGCCCCGGCGAAGCGCCGGAACACGCCGGACAGAAAGCCGCCGCGCGCAAGCTCGGCGGGCCGCTCCAGGCGATAGAGCCGGCAGAGCACGGCGCCGGCCTCCCCCTGGCGCGGCCGTGCGGCATCGCTCTCGTCCAGTGCGAAGGGCAGCGCCAGCAGCCCCAGGTTCGCCTCGGGGTCGACCTCGTGCTGGGGCAAGCCCTCGCGCGCGGCTTGCCGGGCCAGGCCGCGCATCCAGTCGAGCGCGGCCAGGTCGGCCTCGGGCGCCGCACCCGCCAGGCGCCGCGCCACCTCAACCCGCTCGCCGGCGACCGCCAGCAGCACACCGCCCGGACAGAGAGCGGCCAGATGTCCCTCGGCCTTGGCCAGGTCCGGCAGGCGGCTGCCATTGCGCCAGCTTCGCCACTGCGCCAGCAGCGCCGGCACGCGCGGCGCGGCCGCCGCCGGCACGTCCGCCGGGTCCGGCCGCGGCCCCGACGCCAGGGCGGCCGGCAGGGGCGGTGCATCGTGCGACGCCCCAAAAGCATCCCCGGTCGGCACCCCGGCCGGCACCGCCGTCGAGTCCGGCGCCGCCACGCCCGACTCGGCCGGTTCACGCCGGGCCCGGCCGCTGCGCACCGTCACGCCGAGCAGCGAGGCCGGTGCGCCGTCGCGTCGGTCCGACGCGGCCCCGGTCATGACGCCCCGTCCCGCTCGGCGCGGCGCAGGCTGGCGGCGAGCGCGCGCTCCAGATAGCGCTGACGGCTGAGGCCGGCCTTTGCCGCCGCCGCAACGAGGCGGGCATGCAGCGCCGGCTCCAGCCGGAAGGTCAGGCGCCGGCGCCACTCACGCCGGCGGCGCTGCGACCCGCCGCCGACCGCCATCGGCGCCTGCGGGGCAATCAGGCCGAGGCGCCGGCGGCGGGCGAAGGCCGCCGCCTGCGCCTCGCAGCCGGCGAAGGGGGTCGGGGCCGCCTCGCCCTTGCGGGCGAAGAGGTCTGGGGCGAGCGAGGCCAGGGTCACGCGCGCACCGGCCGGGTGGCCGCCTCCCTGGCTTGGCCCAGCATCGGCTTGCCGCCGAGCCCGGCGAAGCGCGGCGACAGCAGGGTCGGCCGCGCGCCCTCCAGGCGGGCCGCCAGATAGTCCCAGAGCTGCGCCACTTCGCGGCTCGATTTGGGTGCGCTCAGCTCCATCACCGTGCGGCCGTCGATCATCGCGGCGGCGAAGTCGGTCCGGTTGTGCAGGGTGACCGGCGCCACGGTGCCGTGCTGCGAGAGCACCACGGCCGCCTCGGCGGTGATGCGCGCGTTGGCCTTGGCGGCGTTGACGACGAAGACCAGCGGCGTGCCGTGGCGTTCGACCAGCTCGATGGTGGCGCCGGCGGCGCGCAGGTCGTGCGGGCTGGGCCGCGTCGGCACGACCACCAGGTCGGCCAGCGCGACCACGCGGTCGATGGTGTCGGTGATGGCCGGCGGCGTGTCCACCACCAGCAGCGTAACGCCGGCGGCGCGGGCGCGCGCGACGTCCTGCTCCAGGCTCGCGACCGAGGCCTGCAGGAAGGCGGGCGTGGCCGCCCGCCGCTCGTTCCACCAGTCGGTAAGGCTGCCCTGGGGGTCGGCGTCGACCAGGGCCACGGGCCCCGGGCCACGGCGATCCGCCTCGACCGCTACGTGCCCGGCCAGGGTCGTCTTGCCGGAGCCGCCCTTCTGGGAGGCGAAGGCCAGGATCTTCATGCCGGAACTCCTGCGCAGGCCAGCCACAGGGCGGCTGGCCGGAAACAAGCTGTCCGGCCCAAACGTCCGCCGCCAGTTAGCCGCAGGTCGCCACCGGCGTCAAAGGCTTACGCGCAGCATTCGAGGTAAATGCCGCGCTGCGCCCTCAGCCCTTCGGCCCGAACAGCAGCCAGGCGATGAAGCCGAGGAAGGGGAAGACCAGCAGCACCACGACCCAGATCACCTTGGCCGCCGTGGAGGCGTCGCTCTGCACCGTCTTCACGATGGCGTAGACGATCAGGATCAGGCCGATCAGGCCCAGAATGCCGGCAACTTCGATACCCATGGACTCGGCTCTCCTCCGTGCGACGCGTCAATGGCGCGCACTCTGTCAGAGCCGCGCGCCGGCCGCCAGGGTTCGCTCCGGTCGCCGTGCAGGCGGCGAAGATTCACGCCTTCGCAACACTATCCCTGCATAGAAACCGATAAAGCTGCGAGCAATCTGAAATTGCGGCGCGGCGGCCCTCAGGCCCGATCGGGGGCCAAGCCAGCGATCGAAGACAGGCCAGCGGTTGAAGAGAGGCAGGAAGGCAGGGATGAACGAACGCCGCGAACAGCCGCCGCGCTTGGAGAGCCGCTTCCTTCGCGCGAGCCTGTCACTCGGCCCGCCGGGCCTGCGCTGGGCCCATGGTTGCATGGCGCTCTTCGTCCTGCTGTTCGCCGCCGGCGTGGTGATCCTCGGATACCGCGCCGAGCAGCTACGCCTGGACGGCGAGGCCGACCGCCTGCGCGCCCTCCTGGTGGGGCGGCTTCAGGCGAGTTTCCAGGCCTCGGTCAACGACCTTGCCCTGATCGGACGGATGACGCTGGCCGACGCGGCGAACCCGCCCCGTCTCGCACAGTTCCTCTCCCGCGAGATCGAGACCTTGGAGGGCGTGCGCACCTTGTTGCTCGTCGACGCCGACGGGCGCGTGGTCGGGGACTCGCGACGCGACCGCCCGGCCCTCAGCCTGGACGTCTCGGACCGCGCCTACTTCCGCGCGCATCTTCAGCCCGTCAGCTCGGAGTTCCATGTCTCCGATCCGCTGCAGAGCCGCATCGACGGCCGCTGGACCCTCCCCGTCTCCCGGGCGCTCCGCCATGACGATGGCCGTCTGGCCGCGGTCGGCGTGGTCTCCTACTCGCTGGACTGGTTGATGCAGCTCTTCGCCCGGACCGCGACCGACGCGGTGCAGCGCGTCATGCTGGCACGCACCGACGGCACGGTGCTGGCCGCCTGGCCGAGACCCGCGGAGATCGGCGGCCAGCGCCTGGAGAACGCCGGCCTTTTGGCGCAGGTGACGCGCGAAGCCGACAGCGCCGGGCTGCTCGCCCACACGCCTGTCGCGGGCAGCGCCCGCCGCACGGTCTACAGCCTGATCGCGCCGCTGGACCTCCTGCTGGCCGTCGGCTACGCGCCGCATCCGCCGCTCGGCAATCTGCTGCCGAGCGCGCTGCCCTGGCTGCTGCTGGTCGCCCTGGCGTTGCTCGTCATCGGGACCAGCTACCTCTACAGCAGCCGGCTCTACGCCTCGGTCCTGGCGGAGAAGGAGGCAGCCGAGCGCGCCGACCGCAACAAGAGTCACATCCTGGCGGTGGCCAGCCACGAGCTGCGCACGCCGCTCAACGCCATCATCGGCTTTTCCGATCTGGTCGTCGAGGACCGCTTTCACCTGGGGATGCCGGAGCGCTACCGCGGCTACGTCGCCAATGTCCGGCGGGCCGCCATCGGGCTGCTGGTCACGGTCAACGATCTGCTCGATGCCAGCCACGCGAGTCAGGGGCGCCTGGTCGTCGCGGCCGCTCCGGTCGAGCTGACCGCCCTGCTGCGGGCCTGCGTGGAGTCGCTGCGCGCTAGCGCGGAAGCCAAGCGCCAACGAGTAGACCTGGCCTTGCCGTCGGCGGCGGTCACGGTCACCGGCGACAGCCAGCGGCTGCGTCAAGTGGCGGCCAACCTGCTGCACAACGCGATCAAGTACGCCCCCGAGGACAGCGTCATCCGCCTGCACCTGACGGTCGAGCCGCAGGCCGTCGAACTGGTGGTCGCCGATTGCGGGGCCGGCGTCGATCCGCTGCTGCAGGATCAGCTCTTTCTGCCGTTTTCGCGGAGCCGCACGGCGGACATCGCCGGCGCCGAGGGCACCGGGCTGGGGCTCTACATCGTCCGCAAGATCGTCGAACTGCACGGCGGCACGGTCACTTACCGCACCAACACCCCGCAGGGCGCGGTCTTCATCGTGCGCTTGCCCCGCCCGGAGGCGGGCGCGCCGCCGGCCGGCCCGCCGCCGAGGTCCGGCGCCGGCACGGCGGCGGCCTGAGCCGCCCCGCCCCGCCGGGGCCGGAAAAGGCGCCACCAGGCCGCCCCCGCCTATGCTATGATATGCGTATAAGGGGTGAGCCGCGCCGCCACGCGACGAGGCGAGAGATGGCGGAGTCATCGGCACCGCGCAGCGACGCGTTTCCCAGGACGCAGGCCGACGCCGCGCGTCCGGCCCCCGGTCGTGCCGATGGCGCGCCTCCCGGCACGGCACCTCCCGATACGGCGCGTTCCGGCGCCTCCGCGCCGGCGCGCCACGCGGCGGCGCCGGACCGACAGCAGCGCCTGCTGCCCCTGGCGGTGTGGGCGGTGATCGGTCTGGGGGTCTTCTTCTTCCTGGTGACCCTGAGCCAGCTCACCTACCTGCATTGGGAGCTGCGCAAGCCGCAGGCGAGCCAGGTCGCCGCCTACGCCCGCCAGGTGCTGGAGACCGCCGAGCCCGGCGACGTGACGCAGCTCCAACTCGCCCTCTCCGCGCAGCTCGAAAGCGAAGCGATCGCGCGGCGCTACGACGGCGCCTCGGTGATCCTGATGGGCCACCTCTGGATCCGCTATCTCGGCTTCATCACCGGCATGATCATGGCGGTGATCGGCTCGACCTTCATCCTGGCACGGGTGCGCGCGCCGGGGCAGTCGCAGCTCGGCGCCGAGGGCGGCGGCGTCAAGCTGACCCTGGCCAGCGCCTCGCCCGGCCTGATCCTGGCCGCCCTCGGCTCGGTCATGATGGTCGTCACGGTGCTCGCGCAGCAGACGACGAACGTCAGCGATTCGGCGCTCTATCGCCCCTTCGCGCTGCCCGGCGCCGGGCCGAGTCGCCCCTTCGAGCCGCCGGCGACGCTGCCCAACGCACCGGCGGCCGAACAGCCGGACGCCGCGACCCGCGTGCGGCCGCCCCGGGCCCTGCGGCCGGCCGCACCCGGGCCTTCCGCCAGCGAGGAGACACCGGCCGGCGCCGCCCCACCCGCGCAGGAGCAGTGAGATGCCGCTTGCTTTCCGTCCCCTCTCGGCCGTCTTGGCCCTCGCCCTGTCGCTCGCGCTCGTGGCGCCCACCATGACGCGGGCCGAGCCCGTCATCTCCACCGAGCAGCTCTTCGACAAGGCGCACCGGGCGTGGAGCCGTGCCGACTACGTCTCGACCTACGGCTACCTCATGGCCTTCGTTCAGCGCGATCCGCCGCAGATGACCGACGGTGGCTTCGCCGGCCAGATCGAAGGCTGGCTCGACGCCGCCTACAGCAATGCCGCAGCGGCTGCGGTGGCCGGTGGCGGCCTGCCCGCGGGAGTCGAAGCCAAGGGAGACTTCGCCGGGCCGAGCAACGGCGGCCGGCCGCGCGTCGACTTCGACCCGCCGGCCCGGCTGGCCCCGCGGCAGCCGCGCAGCTACCGTCTGGAGTGCCGCGGCGGCGGCCGGATGAGCGCCAACTACTACCCGGGCAGCGGCAGCCACCGCCTGGAGATCCACTTCGACAAGGCGCCCCGGGCCGCGCGTCAGCGGCCCCCGGGGCCGGGTCAGTGCGCCTGGGTCGATCGCCCGGTCGCACAGGACGAGCCCTGGTGGCTGACTTGGCGCTTCGACGCCAGCGAGCAAACGCTGCAGCGGCTGATGTTCGGCGCCCGCGGGGGCAACACCGGCCTGAGCCTGCTGCCCAACACCACCAAGTACGTCTCCGGCCTGATCATGGAGGTCCAGGGGCGCCAACTGCAGCGGCTGATCGCGGCCGTCCACCGGGGCCGCCCCTTTGCCGTCGACTGCTACAACGACCGCCGGGGCAAGTTCCGGGTCACCGCCGTGCACGTGGAGTGACCCGGCCGCCTCAGGTCTCCCGCAGGTAGTAGCCGATATTGCCCCCCGGGGCGGCGCCGGCCCGGTTGAGCGCGGCCGCCGACGAGGCCAGGGGCGAGAGGCTGCCGATCAGCAGAGCCGGCCGCGCCTGCCCGTCGACGAGCGGCAGGATCGTCGCTTCGTAGCCCAGATAATCCTTGGGAAAGGCATGGACGTGGCGGACCACGACGAAGGGCGTGACCTGCTCCAGGCAGAAGAGGTGATTCTCGAACATCGCCTCGGCCTGCGCGCCATGCACCTCGCGAAACTTGCGTCCCTTGAAATCGGCGCCGGCGAAGTCGACGAAAACGCTGCCGAACAGCCGACCGGTGAAATCGCGTCGGTCCTCGTCCAATTGCCAGAGATAGAGAAAGGGCAGCAGCCGCGGCACGTCGGTCGGATCGAAATCGCTCTTGCGGGTCAGGCCGTCGCCCCGGCGCAGGCGGCGCCAGTAGTCGAAGAGCTGGCGGCTCTGCTCGGCCACCATAACGCTCCGAAAAGCTTCCGGACTTGCCAGCGTCCTGCGTTCGTCGGCAAACGGATCCCCGAACATGCCGCTTTCCGCCGCACTCCTTGCTGCTCGGCGCGCTCAGCCCCTCGGCCGGACAGCGCCAAGGCTACAGCCCGGTAATCTAGAGTATCCGTGATGGTCAGGCCAGTTTTGGCTGCCATTTGCGCTGCTGGTCGAGCAGGGCGTTAGCGAGGGCGAGGAGTTTTCGCATCACGGCGACGATGGCGACTTTCGGGGGTTTTCCGCAAAGACGGGAGGTCACACGGCACCGCGCGCGCGGGCGGACGCAAAAATCGGATCGAGGAACAGAGAGCGAACGAAGAGCTGCCAGGGCGGGGCAGATGAATGCCCCTCTCGGTAGACGGCGTAGCCGCCCGCGGCGAAGAGAATGGTGAGCCCGGTTGGATTCGAACCAACGACCTACTGATTAAAAGTCAGTTGCTCTGCCAGCTGAGCTACGGGCCCGGGGGTCTCCGGCACGGAGGCCGCGCGCGGGCGCGCGGCCCGGCGACATCGCTCGCGAGCCACCATAGTCACGCCGCCGCCGGGGTCAAGCGGCACCGTGGCGTCCGGCGGCTTTTCCGCGGCGCGGTCAGTTCTCCTTGAGCGTCTGCACCTTGCGCCGCTCGCCCTCGCCGTCGGAGGTCTCGAGGTCGAAGCGTTCGGCCAGACGCTCGGCGACGCTGGGGGTGACGAAGCTGCGCACGTCGCCGCCCAGCCGCCCGATCTCCTTGACGAAGCGCGAGGAGATGAACTGCTGGCGCTCGCTGGCCATCAGGAAGACCGTCTCGATCCGGTCGTTCAGGCGCGCGTTCATCCCGGCCATCTGGAACTCGTACTCGAAATCGGAGACGGCGCGCAGGCCGCGCAGGATCGCCTCGGCTCCCACGTCCTCGCAGAAGTGCATGAGCAGATTGTCGAAGGCCCGCGCCTCCAGCACCGTTCCCGTGTCCGCCAGCGCGTCGAGCTCGTCCTGCACCATGGCGAGCCGGTCGTCGATGCCGAACAGCGGACTCTTGCCGGCGTTGCGGGCGACGGCGACGATCAGCCTGTCGACCAGCTTGGCGCCACGCCGGATGATGTCCAGGTGCCCCAAGGTGATCGGATCGAAGGTTCCCGGATAGACCGCGATCCGCGGCTTGCGCGTTGCCTCACTCATCAGCCACCCCGCTCTCCCCGCCTCCATGAGGCTCTTGTCTCGTCATCCCCGGTCACGGCCGCAATCGCGGTGCCGTGCCGGGTTTTTTTTCTTCTACTCTGCCCGCCGCCGAGCGGCCGCCCGGCCCGCAAAGCTAAGCGCCTTGCGGCGTCTCGCCGTCGTCGCCCGGAGCGCTGTCGGCCCGCTCCGGGCCCGAGGTCTCCCCGGCACCCGCATCCGAGCCGGCCGCTTCGGCCTGCGCTCCGGCGTCCGGCTCGCCGGTCTCCTCGCCCTCGCCGTTCTCCAGGTCGACGATCCGGGCGACCGAGACCACGTGCTCGTCCTGGGCGACGCGGAAGAGGCGCACGCCGCGGGTCGAGCGTCCGGCGATGCGCACGTCGTGGATCGGCGAGCGGATCAGCTGGCCGGCGTCGGTCACCAGCATGATCTGGTCACCCGGCTCGACCGGGAAGGTCGCCGCCACCCGCGCCGCCTCGCTGCCCCTGGGGCGGGCCAGGTCGATGTTGGCGATGCCCTGACCGCCGCGGCCGGCGATACGGTATTCGTAGGCGCTGGTGCGCTTGCCGAAGCCGTCGGTGGCGGTGGTCAGGAGGAACTGTTCGTTCGCCGCCATCTCGCCCAGGCGCGCCTCGCTGAGTTCGAGCGACTCCTCGCTCTCGGCCTCGATCTCCTCCTCGCCGGCCGACTCGTCCGCGGCCCGGCGCTGCGCGGCGGCCCAGCGCAGGTAGGCGTCGCGCTCCTCCACCGCGATTTCGACGTGGCGCAGGATCGACAGGGAGATCACCGCGTCGTCGCCCAACAGCTTGATGCCGCGCACGCCGACCGAATCGCGGCCGGCGAAGACGCGCACGTCGGTCACCGGGAAGCGGATCGCCTTGCCGCCGGCGGTGGCCAGCAGCACGTCGTCGCTCTCGCTGCAGATCTGCACGCCGATCAGCCGGGTGCCGGCGTCCAGCTTCATCGCGATCTTGCCGTTGGCCTTGACGCTGGTGAAGTCGGACAGGCGGTTGCGCCGCACCGTGCCGGCCGAGGTGGCGAAGACCGCGAAGAGCTGGTCCCAGGTCGCCTCGTCCTCCGGCAGCGGCAGGTAGGCGCTGATCGTCTCGCCCTCCTCCAGCGGCAGCAGGTTGACGAAGGGCTTGCCGCGCGCCTGCGGCGTGCCGAGCGGCAGGCGGTAGACCTTCATTTTGTAGGCCATGCCGCGCGAGGAGAAGAACAGCACCGGCGTGTGGGTGTCGCAGACGAACAGCGAGGAGACGAAGTCCTCCTCGCGCATCGCCATGCCGGCGCGCCCCTTGCCGCCGCGCTTCTGCGCCCGGTAGGTGGACAGCGGCACGCGCTTGACGTAGCCGGCGTGGGTGACGGTGACGACCATCTCCTCGCGCGGGATCAGGTCCTCGATGTCGTGCTCGAACTCCGACTCCTCGATGCCGGTGCGCCGCCCCTCCTGGCCGAAGCGCTGCTTGATCTCGACCAGCTCGCCGCGCAGCAGCTCCAGCAGGTGCGGCCGCGATTCCAGAATCTGCAGGTAGTCGCGGACCTTCTCGGCCAGCTCCTGCAGCTCTTCGCCGATCTTGTCGCGTTCCAGCGCGGTCAGCCGCTGCAGCCGTAGTTCCAGGATCGCCTTGGCCTGCTCCTCGGTCAGGCGCGTGGTCCCGGCCTTCTCGCCGCTCTCCGGCACGTTGATGCGCGGGTCCTCGATCAGGCGGATGTAGGGCGCGGCCCGCTCGGCCGGCCAGTCGCGCGCCATCATCCGCTCGCGCGCGGTCACCGGGTCCGGCGCGCCGCGGATCAGCGCGATCATCTCGTCGATGTTGTCGACCGCGACGATCAGGCCGGCCAGCACGATCATGCGCTCGCGCGCCTTGCCCAGCTCGTAGGCGGTGCGCCGGCGGATCACCTCCTCGCGGAACTCCACGAAGGCGGCGATCACCTCCTTCAGGGTCATCTGCTTGGGGCGCCCGCCGTCGATCGCCAGCATGTTGACGCCGAAGGAGGTCTGCAGCGGCGTGAAGCGGTAGAGCTGGTTGAGCACCACGCGGGCGTCGGCGTCGCGCTTCAGCTCCACCACCACCCGCAGGCCGTGGCGGTCGGACTCGTCGCGCAGGGCCGAGATCCCTTCGACCTGCTTCTCGCGCACCACCTCGGCGATGCGTTCGATCATGCGCGCCTTGTTGACCTGGTAGGGCACGTCCTCGATGACGATGCGCTGCGGGTCCTCCTCGCTCGGCTCCAGCGAGGTGCGCCCGCGCATCAGGATCGAGCCGCGCCCCTCGGTGTAGGCCTTGACGATGCCGCTGCGCCCGACGATCAGGCCGCCGGTCGGAAAGTCCGGCGCCTGGACGATCTCGATCAGCTCCTCGATCGTGATCTCGGGGTTGTCGACATAGGCGCAGCAGGCCTCCAGCACGTCGCCCAGGTTGTGCGGCGGGATGTTGGTCGCCATGCCGACCGCGATGCCGCCGGCGCCGTTGACCAGCAGGTTGGGAAAGCGCGCCGGCAGGACCGTCGGCTCGGTGGTGCTCTCGTCGTAGTTCGGCTGGAAGTCGACCGTGTCCTTGTCGATGTCCTCCAGCAGCGCGTCGCTGGACAGCCGCGCCAGGCGCGCCTCGGTGTAGCGCATGGCCGCGGGCGGATCGCCGTCCATCGAGCCGAAGTTGCCCTGGCCGTCGATCAACTCCTCGCGCATCGAGAAGTCCTGGGCCATGCGCACCATGGCGTCGTAGATCGCCGAGTCGCCGTGCGGGTGGTACTGACCCATGACGTCGCCGACGATGCGCGCCGACTTGCGATAGGGGCGGTTCCAGTCGTAGCCGCCGGTCTTGCCGGTGTAGAGGATGCGCCGGTGCACCGGCTTCAGGCCGTCGCGCACGTCGGGCAGCGCGCGGCTGACGATCACCGACATGGCGTAATCGAGGTAGGAGCGCTTCATCTCCTCCTCGATGGTCACCGGGGTGTAGCCGTCGCCGCCGGGCGGCAGCGTGCCCTCGCCGCCGCCACTCACCCCACCGGCCCCGCCGGCGGCGGCCTGGAGCGCCGCATCCTCGGAAATGATGTCGTCGCCCGCGCCCTGCGGGCCGTCAAAGTCGCTCAAGTGTCCGCCCTGAAGCTGTTGTGATCTTCTTGTCGAAAGGCGGGGGCTCCGCGTCGATCGAAAGCGCTGCGAGTCGCCCCGGAAGGTTTGCGCGAACCTAGCAGATACCGCAGTTGCGAACAAACGCCCCGACCGCAGGCCAGCCCTGCCGTGCAGCGCCTTGCGACCGGCTCGTGCGGTGGCGTCTGCCGGCGCCGGGGCGGGCCGCTTGCAGCGCGCGGCGCGCGCCCCAAGTTAAGCGGCGTTACGCCGCCGACGGCAGCGGCACGCACGCCCTCGCCTTGCCGCTATCGAGCCCGATATTTCAGGCGTTTGCCGCCCCATACTCATGTTGTACTGGAGCAAGACTCCGCATGCCCGCAATCCCTGACCGCCGCCCCCTGAGCCGCCGGCGCCT
This sequence comes from Algihabitans sp., assembly GCA_965233705.1. Taxonomy (GTDB): domain Bacteria; phylum Pseudomonadota; class Alphaproteobacteria; order Kiloniellales; family DSM-21159; genus Algihabitans. Next base: position 1,108,123 of record CBDDTF010000003.1, read on the forward strand.
CTGGCTGCTGGTCGCGGCCTTCCTGGGCTTCGTCGGGCTCTTCTCCGCGGTGGCGGCGATGGTCGACCCGCAGCGCGTGCTCGACCAGCTCGCGCGACTCTCGCCGGCGGTCGTCGCGGCACTGCTCGGCCTGTCGCTGCTCAACGACCTGCTGCGGCTGCTGCGCTGGCGCCTCTACGCGCGCCGCCTGGGCCTGCGCCAGCCGTTCGGCGAGGAGGCCCTGATCTTCCTGGCCAGCTTCGCCCTGACCGCGACGCCGGGCAAGGCCGGCGAGCTGCTGCGCGTCTGGCTGCTGAAGCAGCGGGCGGGCTGGCCCTACGGCCGCAGCCTGCCGCTGTTCCTGGCGGATCGGTTGAGCGATCTCCTGGCCCTGGTCGCGCTGGCTCTCTCGGGCCTGAGCTGGGCGGTGGGCGCGCCGCTGGCGCTGGCCGTCAGCCTGCTGAGCGCCAGCCTGCTGCTTTGGCTGTTCCTCCGCCCCGCCCCGCTGCTCGCCGCGGTCTCCTTCGTCTACGCCCGGCTGCGCCGCGGTCGGCAGCTCTGCGCGCGGCTGCGCCACACGCTGCGCCAGGGCAGGCGGCTGCGCGATCCGGGGCTCTGGGGGGCCGGCCTGCTGCTCGGCCTGGCCGGCTGGGGCGCGGAGGCGGCGAGCCTCTGGCTGCTGCTCGACGTGCTGGGCAGCCCGGTCGCGCCGTTGGACGCCGCCGCCGTCTTCGCCCTGTCCCTGGTGATCGGCGGCCTCTCGCTGCTGCCCGGCGGCCTGGGCGGGACCGAGGCGGCCATGGTCGCCCTGCTGCTGGCCCAGGGCGTGCCGGTCGAAACGGCGCTGACCGCCACGCTCGTGCTGCGCGTGACCACCCTCTGGTTCGGCGTCGGCCTGGGGCTGGCCGCCCTGCCCGCCGCCCTGCAGCGCGCGCGCCGGCCGCTGGCGGCGCCGGCATGAGCGGCCGCGACGACAACGGCGCGAGGGCCGGCGCACCCGCGCCACGCCCGCCCGACCCGCCGCAGGTGCCGGAGGTCCCCCTCGTGCTGGGCGCGGCGCTGCTGGCCGCCGGCGCCCTGACCGCCCAGGCGGTGCTGCGCTTCGGGGCCGGCTGGGCCGACTGGCCGGGGCTGGCGGCGGCGGCGCTGGCGCTGCTGTTCGTCGCGGCCGCGGTCTTGGCCGCGGCGCCGCGCGGCTGGCGCTGGGTCGGCGCCACGGTCTGCCTGCACCTGGGCCTGCACCCCGCCTTCGCCGTCGCTGCCGCCGGGGCGCCCCTGGCGGTGCTGGCGGCGGCGCTGGCGGCCCTCGGCGCCTGGGCGGCACTGGCCAATCTGGGCGCGGACCGCGGGGCGCGGGCGCCGGCCCGACGCCGCTCGGCGGCGCTCTTCCTGGGGCTGCTGAGCGGCTTCGCCGCGCTGGTGCGCCCCGACCTGCTGGCGCTGGTTCTGCCGCTCGGCGCCCTGGCCCTGGCGCTGGTGCCGGCGCCCCGAGAGGCGCGCCGGCCGGCCCTGGGGGCCTTCACGGTGGCGGCGCTGGCGGCGATCCCGCTCGGCCTTCTGCTGCGCGGACAGGTCCTCGACCTCGACTTCGCCCTGCGCTGGCCGGCCGGCGCGCCCGCCGCGCTGGCCGACTTCGTGCGGGTCAACGCCGTCACCCTCACCGCCGGGCTCTCCGGCCTCGCCCTGCTCGGGCTGCGGGTCTGGCGGACCGCCGCGCTGCTGTACGGGCCGCTGCCGCCGTTCGCCGGGGCGGCGCTTTTCCTCGCCCCGGCCTTGCCGACGCCGCTGGCGGCCCTGCACCTGCCGCTGCTGCCGCTGCTGCCGCTGCTGGCGGTCGCCTTCGCCGTGCTGCTGGCCCGGGCGCTCGACGCGCTGCCGACGCTCCGCCCGGCCGACGATCTCGGCCGCAGCGCGGCGCTGCTGCTGGGGCTGGTCTACATCCTCCACTTGCTGGCGCTCGATCTCGGCACTGCGCCGCCGCCCATCGGCCTTCCGGTCTAGGGTCCGGACCCTAGTCCGGGTCGGACAGGGCGAGCGCCGCCAGGCGGGCCTGCAGCCGGGGCGCGGCGAAGTCGACGAAGGCACGCAGCTTGGGCGCCACCAGGCCGCTCTGGGGGTAGACCAGGTGCACCGGGACCGGCGGCGGGGCGAAGGGCTCCAGCACCGGCACCAGCCGGCCGGCGCGGATCGGCTCGGCCAACATGTAGGACAGGCCCAGCGTGATCCCCTGGCCCTGCTCTGCGGCGGCGAGGGCCGCCAGCGCGTCGTTCACCTCGAAACGCGGCACCACGGCGACCTGCTGCGGCCGGCTCGCCGCCTGATAGTGCCAGCGCTGGTTGGGCATCAGGCCGGTAAAGCCGATCAGGCTGTGCCGCGCCAGGTCGGCCGGCGTGTCCGGCCGGCCGTGGGCCGCCAGGTAGCCGGGGCTGGCGACCAGCAGGCGCCGCACCGCGCCGAGCCGACGGGCGATCAGGCTGGAGTCCGGCAACGGACCGATGCGCACCGCCAGGTCCAGCCCCTCCTCGACCAGGTTGACCACGCGGTCGACCAGCAGGGCGGACACCCGCACCTGGGGGTGGGCGGCAAGAAACGCCAGCACCACCGGGGTCAGGGCCGCCCGCCCGAAGGTCGCCGAGGCGGTGACGCTGAGGTGCCCGCGCGGCTGCGCCGCCTCGCCGGCGGCGTCGCGCTCCGCCGCCTCCAGCTCGCCCAGCAGCCGGCGGGCCGAGGCCAGGAAACGCCGCCCCGGCTCGGTCAGGCTGAGGCTGCGCGTGGTCCGGTTCAGCAGGCGCACGCCCAGGCGCGCCTCCAGCCCCGCCACCGCCCGGGTGATCGCCGGCGGCGAGAGCTGCAGGGCGCGCGCCGCCTTGGCGAAGCCGCCGCTTTCGGCGACGGCGACGAAGACCTCCATCTCGCGCAGACGATCCATAGCCATTCCTCAAAACGAAACAATGAATTGCGTAATCTACCTATTATTGCCCAAAAGCGCAGCCTCCACATCCGCCGCCGGAGCAGACCGCACCGGGAGAGAGTCATGGGACACCGCTACGCCGAGATCGCCTTCACCCAGACCGTCAAGCGCCTGCAGGCCGAGGACGGCAGCCGCGCCGCCTACGCCCGCCTGGAGGCGGACGCCGAGCCGGCCAACCACCTCTTCGGGCCGGTCGAGACCGCCTTCGTGCAGGCGCGCGACAGTCTCTACATGGCGACGGTCGGAGAGACCGGCTGGCCCTACCTGCAGCACCGCGGCGGGCCCGCCGGCTTCGTGCGGGTGCTGGACGCCGGCACCCTGGGCTTCGCCGACTTCCGCGGCAACCGGCAGCACATCAGCGCCGGCAACCTGCAGGGCGACCCGCGCGTCTCGCTGTTCTTCATGGACTACCCGAACCGGCGCCGCCTGAAGGTGCTGGGCCGCGCGGAGACGGTCGACCCGGCCGACACCGCCCTGCTGGACGCGCTCGCCCTGCCGGACTACCGCGCCCGGGTGGAGCGCGGCCTGCTGATCCGGATCGAAGCCTTCGACTGGAACTGCCCGCAGCACATCACGCCGCGCTTCAGTCCGGCCGAGGTGGAAGGCTTGGTCGCGCCGCTGCAGGCCCGCATCGCCGAGTTGGAGGCGGAGCTGGCCCGTCTGTGGGCGCCGCAGGCGTAAGCCCGCGCGCGCGGCGGAGCGGGAGGGGTCATCCCCGCAGAGCACGCCTGCGCAGCAGGCGGACCGGCGGAAAGCTCACGCAGTCCAGGCTGTCGAACAGCACCTCGAAAGGCGCCCTCGGCCGGGCCGCGAAGGCCAAGGCCGCGTCGCGCCGCGATTCGCCGACCGCCATCGCCAGGGTGCAGTGGGGCAGCCAGGCCGCCGGCCGGTAGTGGGCATGACAGTGCGCGGGGTCGAGCCGCGCGTGCAGGGCCCGGTGGAGCCGGCGCAGTTCGGCGTCGTCGTCCGGCGCGGCCCAGAGCACCAGGGGCGGGCCGTCGAACCATGACAGCTTGCCAAAGCGCAGCCGCAATCCGCCGGCGGGCAGCGCCACGGACTCGACGAAGTCGGCCAGGGCCCCGCCCTCGTCGGTCGCGTAGACCCCGAGCGTGACATGCGGCGCATAGCCCAGCCGCGCCATCGAGGGCGTGGCCTCGAAGGCGGCGGCATCGCGCCACAAGGCCCGGATCGCCGCCGCGCTGGGGTCGCTCGACCGCACCGTGATCGCATGGGGCATGGGGACCTCGGCCGGCGGCCCCACCAAAGTGGGTCCACACGGTCGCAAACCACCCTAGAAGGGGATGTCGTCGTCCAGGTCGCCCGGACCGGGCGCCGGCGCCGGGCCGCCATAGCCCCCGCCCGGACCGCCGCCGGAGGGCGCACCGCCGCCGTAGTCGCGCTCGTAACCGCCGCCGCCGTAGTCGCCGC
>CBDDTF010000003.1:1115000-1712500 GCA_965233705.1 Algihabitans sp.
GTAGTCGGCGCGCGCGGCCACAACCTGAAGGACGTAACGGCGGAGATCCCGCTGGGCACGCTGACCTGCATCACCGGCGTCTCCGGCTCGGGCAAGTCGACCCTGACGGTCGAGACGCTCTACAAGGCCCTGGCCCGCCGCCTGAACGGCGCGCGCGAGGTGCCGGCGCCGCACGAGACCGTCGAGGGCCTGGAGTTCCTGGACAAGATCATCGACATCGACCAGTCGCCGATCGGCCGCACGCCGCGCTCCAACCCGGCCACCTACACCGGCGCCTTCACGCCGATCCGCGACTGGTTCGCCGGCCTGCCGGAGGCCAACGCGCGGGGCTACGCGCCGGGGCGCTTCTCCTTCAACGTCAAGGGCGGCCGCTGCGAGGCCTGCCAGGGCGACGGCGTCATCAAGATCGAGATGCACTTCCTGCCCGACGTCTACGTCACCTGCGACGTCTGCAAGGGCAAGCGCTACAACCGCGAGACCCTGGAGGTCACCTTCCGCGGCAAGTCGATCGCCGACGTGCTGGAGATGACCGTCGAGGAGGCGGCGGACTTCTTCAAGGCCGTGCCGGTGATCCGCAACAAGATGGAGACGCTGCAGCGCGTCGGCCTCGACTACGTCAAGCTGGGCCAGCCGGCCACCACCCTGTCGGGCGGCGAGGCGCAGCGGGTCAAGCTGGCCAAGGAGCTCTCCAAGCGCTCGACCGGCAAGACGATCTACATTCTGGACGAGCCGACCACCGGCCTGCACTTCGAGGACGTGCGCCGCCTGCTGGAGGTGCTGCAGGCTCTGGTCGAGACCGGCAACACCGTGGTGGTGATCGAGCACAACCTGGAGGTCATCAAGGTGGCCGACTGGATCCTCGACCTCGGCCCGGAAGGCGGCGACGGCGGCGGCCGGATCGTCGCCCAGGGCACGCCCGAGGAGGTGGCCGGCACGGAGGGCAGCTACACCGGCACCTTCCTGGCGCCCTACCTGCCCAAGCTGGCGCTTGCGCCCGGGCGCAAGCGGGCCTGAGCGCGGCGGCCCGCCCGGCCTTGAGGCGGCCCGTCGGCCCGGTGTTACACTGGTTTGAGCGATCCCCGCAGCCGAAGGCAGGAGAGCCCCGTGCCGGATGATCTCGCCCCCGCGGAGCGCGCGCCGGCGGCGCCGCCTCCCGACCTGCAGCCGGTGATCGCCTGGCTGACCACCCGCGCGGTGCAGGAGGTGCGGCGGGCCAGCTTCCTGCTGGCCGGCGCCTGCCAGCGGCTGCGCGAGGCGGGCCTGCCGGTCGACCGCGCCAGCCTGCACATCCGCCAGCTCCATCCGCTGTTCGCCGCGCGCACCCTGGTCTGGACGGCGGAGACCGGCGGCACGGTGCAGGTCGACCGCGCCCACGGCGTGCAGAACACCGACATGTTCCTGAAAAGCCCGGTGCGCCCGATCTACGAAGGCGGCCCGGCGCTGTCGCGGCGTCTGGACCTGCCGGACGACCGGCTGGAGTTCCCGATCCTGCACGACCTCAAGGCCCAGGGGTACCGCGACTACACCATTCGCCCGATCCGCTTCTCGCGCGGGCGGACCATGGCGATCAGCTTCGCCACCCGCCGTGCCGCCGGCTTCAGCGAGTCCGACAGCGCCGCCATCGACGCGGTGCTGCCGACCTTCAGCCTGGCGCTCGAGCTGCTGGAGACCCAGCGCACCGCGCAGCTCCTGCTGGAGACCTACATCGGCCCGATCGCCGGCGAGAACGTGCTGGAGGGCTCGATCAAGCGCGGCGACGGCGACATGATCCACGCCGTCGTCTGGTTCTCCGACCTGCGGGACTTCACCGGCCTGTCGGAGACCCGGCCGCTCGACGAGGTGCTGGAGACGCTCAACGTCTACTTCGACTCGGTCTGTTCGGCGGTCGCCACCCACGGCGGCGAGGTGCTGAAGTTCGTCGGCGACGGCGTGCTCGCCATCTTCCCGATCGCCGAGCGCGGCGCCGGCGACCGCCGGGCGACCGAGGCCGCGCTGGCCGCCGCGCGCGAGGCGCTGGCAACGCTGTCCCATCGCTGCAGCGAATGCTGCGGCATCGCCCTGCACATCGGCGACCTGATGTACGGCAACGTCGGGGCGCGCGACCGCCTGGACTTCACGGTGATCGGCCCGGCGGTCAACCTGGTGACCCGTCTGGAGCCCCTGAGCAAGGGCCAGCGGCCGCCGCTGGTGCTCTCGGAGGAGTTCGTGGCGGCCTGGGGCGGCCCCGCGCGCTCGCTCGGCCTGAGCCAACTCAAGGGCATCGCCCGGCCGCGCGAAGCCTTCGTCCCCCTGGCCGAGGCCGACCCCGCGGCGACCCCCGGGGCGTAGAGGGCTGACCTGGAGCGATTTGCGACCGTATGGCCCTGCGCAGCGGGTCCGCCGGTCGCGAAAAATCACTCTAACCCTATGGTGTAGAGCAGGCTTCTTATGAGCGTCGGACCCACGCTGTGGGGCCAAACGATCACAATCTGCGCTAGAGCGATGCCCGACCTGATCGAATCGCATTTGCGATTCGCCAGGTCGGACAGCATCACTCTAACACTATGGTTTAGGGCGGTTTTGGGCCGATCGGCGGACCCACGTCGTGGTTCCACTCGATCGGAAACCGCCCTAGAACCGCAGGCCGAGGGTGACGGAGCCGAAGAGGTCGTACTTCTCGTCGCCCTCCTGCTCCGGCGAGCGCAGCACGGTGGTGAAGACCAGCCGCGCGCGGTCGTAGGAGATCGCCGCGCCGCCCTGCAGATCGAACACCAGGTTGTTCTTGTCGACCGAATGGCTGTCGCGGAAGCTGTTGCCGTCCAGGAAGATGTTGCGCGCGACCGCCCGCGCCTCGCCGCCGCCGAACAGATACCAGCCGATCTCGTCGCGCCGGGTGAAGAAGTCGGAACCGGGCACCGAGGGGCGGATGCGCGGCGGGCCGAAGTCCTCGTCGGGCAGGCCGGCCCCGACCCGGAAGGTCGCCCCGGCCGCGCCGTAGGTCATGATGTTGCCGACCGTGGCGCCGACATGCGGCAGCGCGTCGAACTGCAGGCCCAGCAGCGAGCCCGGCGCCCGGAAGCGCCACTTGCGCTCGTAGGACAGCATCACGCCCGGCTCGTTCTCGATCTGATTGTCCCAGCCGTCCGACAGCGGCGAACCGATCAGGCTGTGGAAGTTGTTCTGGACGAATTCGCCCTGGGCCAGCGGGCCGACCACGCCGACGTCTAGGTTCAGCGCCTCGTAGTTCTCGTAGTCCTCGTCGTAGGTCGTCACGCCGAAACCGAGATAGAGCCAGGCGGCATAGGGGCGGTCGTCCTCGATCAGCGCCTCGGCGTCGGTGTCGGAGGGCGTGAAGATGCTCTGGCCCAGCGCCAGCTTCCAGCGCCGGTTGGGATAGGGGTCGGGAAACGGCACGGCGCCGGCCCAGTCCTGCAGCGCGTCGGCCGGCTCGCGCCGGTCGTCGTCCCAGCAGCCCGCCCCCACCTCGGGCGACAGCAGCGACAGCCGCGTGCCGTGGGTGTAGTTGCGGTCGGTGGCGGCGATGCGGTCGTTCTCAACCTGCAGGCTGAGGATCACGTCGCAATCCGGCGGCTGCTGCGCGGCGGCCGGCAGGGCCGGCAGCAGGGCGAACGCGGCGGCGGCGAGGCAAAGGCGTCGGATCATTCGGCGGCACTCCCGGGAAAGGGCTGGGCAGGGCCCGAGAACAGGGGCCCGAAAACAGGGGCCCGAAAACAGGGGCCCGAAACGGGGACCGAGGACAGGGACCGAAGGGCAGGATCTCCCAGCCTCGCCAAGACAACGCCGCCGGCGTGGTCTTGCTGCGGCGAAAAAAGGGCGGTCGCCCCCGCCGCCATCCGGTTGCAGGGTTCGGGCGCCTCGTCTATCTGTCAGACCATGACGTTGGAACTCAAGCCCGTTCACGTGGTCGGCGGCGGCCTCGCCGGCTCGGAGGCCGCCTGGCAGATCGCCCGGCGCGGCGTGCCCGTGGTGCTGCACGAGATGCGCCCGACGCGCGAGACCGAGGCGCACAAGACCGACGGGCTGGCGGAGCTGGTCTGCTCGAACTCCTTCCGCTCCGACGACGCGCTGCACAACGCGGTGGGCCTGCTGCATGAAGAGATGCGGCGCTGCGGCTCGCTCGTCATGGCCAGCGGCGACGCGCACAAGCTGCCCGCCGGCGGCGCCCTGGCGGTCGACCGCGACGGCTTTTCCCGCGCGGTGACCGAGGCGCTGGCGGCCGAGCCGCTGATCACCGTCGAGCGCGGCGAGGTCGCGGGCCTGCCCCCGGACGACTGGGACTCGGTGATCCTGGCGACCGGCCCGCTCACCTCGCCGGCCCTGGCCGAGGCGGTCGGGCGGCTGACCGGCGAGGCCTACCTCGCCTTCTTCGACGCCATCGCGCCGATCGTCTACAAGGACACGATCGACTTCTCCAAGGCCTGGATGCAGTCGCGCTATGACAAGCCGGGCCCCGGCGGATCGGGCAAGGACTACATCAACTGCCCCTTCACCAAGGCGGAGTACGAGGCCTTCATCGAGGCGCTCCTGGCCGGCGAGACCACGGACTTCAAGGACTGGGAGAAGGACACGCCCTACTTCGAGGGCTGCCTGCCGATCGAGGTGATGGCCGCGCGCGGGGTCGACACGCTGCGCTACGGCCCGATGAAGCCGGTCGGGCTGACCGACCCGCGCACCGGCCGCCAGCCCTACGCCGTGCTGCAGCTTCGCCAGGACAACGCGCTGGGCACGCTCTACAACCTGGTCGGCTTCCAGACCAAGCTGAAATACGGCCAGCAGACCGAGATCTTCCGCATGATCCCGGGCCTGGAGAACGCCGGTTTCGCCCGCCTGGGCGGCCTGCACCGCAACACCTTCATCAACTCGCCGCGCCTGCTCGACGCCGGCCTGCGGCTCAAGGCGGCGCCGCGCCTGCGCTTCGCCGGGCAGATCACCGGCGTCGAGGGCTACGTGGAGTCGGCCGCCGTGGGCATTCTGGCCGGGCGCTTCGCCGCCGCCGAGCGGCGGGGCGAGACCCAGGCGCCGCCGCCGCCGACCACCGCGCTGGGCGCCCTGCTGGGCCACATCACCGGCGGCGCCGACGCCGAGACCTTCCAGCCGATGAACGTGAACTTCGGGCTCTTCCCGCCGCTGGAACGCGGCCCGGACGGCAAGAAGATCAAGAAGCGCGAGCGCAAGCCGGCCATGGCGAGGCGCGCCCTGGCCGACCTCGACGCCTGGCTCGGCCGTCCGGGTGGCGGCGACCGCCAGGCCGCGGAATAGCGCCCGCCATGGCGCTTTTCGCCCGCCTGCGCGAGCTGTTCCATGCCCAGGCCGAACGGCTGCGCCACCGCCCATTCCTGCAGGCCACCATGGCCGCCTCGGCGCTGGTCGCCACCGCCGACGGCGAGGTCTCCTTCGCCGAGCGGATGCGCATGGACGCCCTCTTGGAGGAGCTGGACTCCCTGAAGGTCCACGACGTCCACGCCGCGGTGGACCTCTTCAACGACTACGTCGGCGCCCTGGAGAGCGACCGCGAGAAGGGGCGCCGCGAGGTCTTCCAGGCGGTGGCGAAGCTGGCCGACGAGCCGGAGGCCGGGCGCCTGCTGCTGCGCATCTGCCGCACCATCTCGGAGGCCGACGGCGACTACCTGGACAGCGAGCGCCGCGTCATCGAGGACCTGGCCGAGCACCTGGGTCTGGCCCCGCCGGAACCGGCCTGACGCTGGCCTGCCCCGTTAGCGCAGATTGTGATCGTTTGGCCCCACGGCGTGGGTCCGCCGATCACAAGAAACCTGCTCTACACCAAAGGGTTAGAGTGATTTTTCGCGACCGTCGGACGCGCTGACGCGCGTCCAAACGGTCGCAAGTCACTCTAGCGCCGCTCGTCCTCCCGCGCCTCGCGCGCGATGTCGGCCCGGCGCTGATCCTCCTCGCTGAGCAGGCCCTCGTTGCGGAACAGCAGGACCAGCACCAGCAGCAGACCGATCAGGCCCATGCGCAACGCGCTCGCCTGGGTCGCCAGCTCGGGCGGCAGCCAGCCGGTGACGATCTGGCTGCCGGACCAGATCGCCCAGATGATCAGCGCACCCAGCACCGCGCCCTTGGTGTTGCCGGAGCCGCCGGCGATCAGCATGACCCAGACCAGGAACGTGGTCTGCAGCGGCATGAAGGCCTCGGGGCTGACGAAGCCGACGAAGTGGGAATAGAGCGCGCCGCCCAGCCCCATCAGCGCGGCGCCGAACACGAAGGCCTGCAGGCGGAACGACTTCACCGTCTTGCCCGAGGCCAGCACCGTCAGCTCGTTCTCGCGGATGGCGCGCAGCACCCGCCCCCAGGGCGCCCGCCGCGCCCGCTCGACCAGCCAGAAGACGACCAGAACGCAGACCAGCACCAGCGCGAGCTGGGCCAGCGCCATGCCCTGACTGCCCAGCCCGGCGAAGGGCCGCGGCACCCCGCCGATGCCGCGCACGCCGTTGGTCAGCCACTCCTCGTTCTTCAGGAACAGCCGCACGATTTCGCCGATGCCGATGGTCGCGATCGCCAGGTAGTCGGCGCGCAGGTTGAGGGTGATCATCCCGACCGCCACGGCCAGGAGGGCCGAGACCACCATCGCGCCGACGAAACCGACCACCAGCGGCAGTCCCAGTCCGCTGTCGAAGGTGGCCGAGGGCTCGACGGTCAGCAGCACCGAGGTGTAGCCGCCGATCGCGACGAAGGCGACGATGCCGATGTTGAACAGGCCGGTCAGTCCCCACTGGACATTGAGGGCCAGCGACCAGACGGCGTAGATGCCGGCGATGGTCAGGAAGAAGATCGCGTAGTTGAGCAGCGACTCCATCGCGTTCGTCCCCTCCCCGCGTCTCTAGGTGCTGCGCCCGGCGAAGATGCCGCGCGGCCGGAAGATCAGCACCAGGACCATGATGCCGAAGGAGACCGCCGGCTTGTAGTCGGGCGTGATCACCAGGGTCGACAGCTCCTGCGCCAGCCCGATGATCATGCCGCCGGCGATCGCGCCGTAGGGTCGGCCGATGCCGCCCAGGATGGCGGCGGCGAAGACCGGCAGCAGCAGGCGCCAGCCGACCACCGGATGGAGCTGCGCGTCCAGCCCGGCGAAGATGCCGCCCACGGCGGCCAGGGCGATGCCGATGCCCCAGGTCCAGAGCACGATCTTCTCGGTATCGATGCCGGTGACCCGGGCGAGATCCGGGTTGTCCGACATCGCGCGCATCGCCTTGCCCACCCGGGTGTACTGCAAGAAGACGTGCAGCGCCGAGACCAGCACCAGCGCGCCGCCGATGATGATCAGGTGGTCGGGTTTGATCCGGACCGCCCCCTCGCCGAAGGGGATCACATAGGGAAGCTGGATGCCTTGGGCGTAGACCTGCACGTTCGGCCCCCAGATCAGCTGCACCGCCGAGCGCAGCATCAGCGCCACGCCGACACTGGCGATCAGCAGGATCACCGGCCGGGTGCGGCGCAGGGGGCGGTAGACCAGCCGGTCGAGCAGCACGGCCACCACCACCGTCGCGGCCGCCGCCAGCGGGATCGACAGCAGCAGCGGCAGATGGGCGGTGGCCACCAGGCTGAGCGCGAAGTAGGCGCCCAGGGTCATGAAGTCGCCGTGCGCGAAGTGCGCGAACTTCAGGATGCCGTAGGTCAGCGACAGGCCGATGGCGCCCAGGGTCAGGATGCTGCCGAGCACCAGACCGAACACAACGAGCTGCAGCAGGTCCGCCATCGCCCCCTCTAGCCCCCCAGGAACATCTCGGCGACCTCGCGGTTCTCCAGGAGGTTCGCGCCGCTGTCTTCGTAGCGGTTGCGCCCGGAGGCCAGCACGTAGCCGCGGTGCGCCATCTTCAGCGCCTGCTTGGCGTTCTGCTCGACCATCAGGATCGAGACGCCGAGTTCGCGGTTCACCTCCTGAATCGAGGCGAACATGTCGTTGACCACCGCCGGCGCCAGGCCCGCCGTGGGCTCGTCCAGCAGCAGCAGTCGCGGCTCCAGCATCAGCGCGCGGCCCATGGCGACCATCTGGCGCTGTCCGCCGGAGAGCTGGCCGGCCGGCTGGCGGCGCCGCTCGCGCAGGATCGGAAAGAGATCGTAGACCCTCTCGCGCTGCGGCGCGTAGTCGTCGCGCCGCACGAAGGCGCCCATGTCCAGGTTCTCGGCCACGGTCAGCGAGGGAAAGACGTTCTCGGTCTGCGGCACGAAACCGATGCCGTGCTGGACGATCCGGTTCGGCTGCAGGTTGGTGATCTCGCGGCCGTCGAAGGTGACGCTGCCCTCGCGCAGGCGGACCAGCCCGAACAGCGCCTTCATGGCGGTCGACTTGCCGGCGCCGTTCGGTCCGATGATCACCACGATCTCGCCGGGCGCCACCGTCAGGTCGACGCCGTGCAGGATGTCCACCCCGCCGTAGCCGCCCACCATGCCGCGGGCTTGCAGCGATCCCTCGGTCATGGCGTCGCTAGGCCTCCTCGACCACGCCGAGGTAGGCTTCCAGCACCTCGCGGTTGCCGCGGATCTCCGCCATGCTGCCTTCGGCCAGCACGCGGCCCTGCGCCATCACGATCACCGGATGGCAGAGCTCGGCGATCATGTCCATGTCGTGCTCGATCACCACGAAGGTATAGCCCCGCTCTTCGTTCAGACGGCGGATCGCCTCGGTCAGCTTGCCGAGCAGCGTGCGGTTGACGCCGGCCGCCGGCTCGTCGAGCAGCACCACCCGGGGCTCGGTCATCATGGTGCGGCCCAGCTCCAGCAGCTTCTTCTGGCCGCCGGACAGGCGCCCCGCCAGCTCGTGGCGCAGCTCATAGAGGTTCAGGAAGTCCAGCACCTCCTCGGCCCGGGCGCGGATCTCGCGCTCCTGGGCCTGGACGCGGCCGGGCCGCAGCCAGGCGGACCAGACCCGCTCGCCGCTCTGTGCCGCCGGCACCAGCATCAGGTTCTCCAGCACCGTCATGCGCGGCAGCTCGTGCGGGATCTGGAAGGTGCGCACCAGCCCCTTGTGGAAGAGCTGCGGCGGGCTCATCCCGGTGACATCCTGTCCGTCCATCAGGATCCGGCCGCTGTTGGGCTTGAGGAATCCCGCGATGATGGAAAACAGGGTGGTCTTGCCGGCCCCGTTGGGCCCGATCACCGCGGTGATCGAGCCGGCCGGCACCTCCAGCGTGCAATTGTCGACGGCCGTCAGACCGCCGAAGCGTTTGACGATGTTCTCGACCTTGATCACGGGAGGCTCCCAGGGAGGCTCCGGGCTGGTCCCTAGCGGGCCGGAGAGGATGACGGCTGCGTTGGCATCGCAACTGCTAGACGAGCGCAGCCGTCCTGTCCAGAATCTTTGACCGTAATCCTTGACCGTAATGTCGGCGGCGCGCGCACCCTCGCGGGTCGCCCCGGCGCTCAGGCGTAGAGGCCGCCGCGGCGCTTGACCGGCGCGTCCCGCCCGGACGACTCGCGCCGGCCCATGACGTAGTCGAGCTTGCGCACCGCCAGGGCCTCCAGCGCCGCCTCGCCGCGCGCCGGGTCGCCGACGATCGAGACCTCCGTGCCGGTCGCGGCATCCACCGCGGAGACCTTCACGTAGGCGCCGCAGGGAAAGAACTCGATGATGATCTCACGCGACTTGGCCATGACGGCAGGATGGCGGCGGCACGGTCAAGAAAGGGTTAACCGGCCGGGTCGGCGTCCGCCGACGGGTCCGGCCGCAGCGCCGCCACCGCCAGGTCGTCCTCGAGCCCGCGCAGCCTGCGGCGACCCAGGTCCTGCCAGCCGGCGCCGGGCACCCGGGCGACGAAGTCGGCGCTGGCCACGACCGGGCACTCCAGCATCTTGCTCGCCTCCTCCAGGCGGGCGGCGCGGTTGACCGCGCGGCCGACGGCGGTGAACTCCAGCCGCTCGCGGGTGCCGATGTTGCCGAACAGCAGCTCGCCCAGGTGCAGGCCCAGGCCGAAGCGCAGGGTCGGCGCGCCGCGCGCCGCGCGCTCCCGGTTCAGCACCGCCATGTCGGCCAGGGCCCGCCGCGCCGCCGCCACCGCCGCGGCGCAGGCCGTGTCGGCCGCAGCGCCCTCGACCGGGAAGATCGCCAGCACCGCGTCGCCGATCAGCAGCAGCACCTGCCCGCCCTCGGCCATCACCGCGCCGGCGGTCGCCTCGAAGTAGGCATCGAGGGTTTCCAGGTAGGTTTGCGGGTCGACCCGCTCGGCCAGCGCCGTCGAGCCGCGCAGGTCGGAGTACCAGATCGCCGCCTCGACCCGTTGACCGTCGCCGCGCCGGATCTGGCCGTCGAGCACCCGCTCCGCCGCCGCCTCGCCCAGATAGGCGGAGAGCACGTTGCGCGCGAGCTGCTCGCGCATCACCACCTTGAGGGCGACGGCCAGCCGCGCCTGGACCCGGCGCAGGGCCGCGACCTCCCCCTCGGTGAAGCCGCCGGGCCGCCGCGTGGCGAAGGACCCGACGGCGCCGTCGATCCGCTCCCGCTCGAAGGCGGCGAACCAGGCGAGGTAGTCGGTGTAGCCCGCCACCGCCAGGTCCTCCAGCAGCGGAAAATCCAGCATGGCCTCGGGGCCGCTCAGGTGCCGGCGCAGCAGCGGCAGGTTCTTCTCGGTCAGCCAGTGCAGCGGGCTGCGCTTCCACTGCGGGCTGCTCTCGCTGCTGCCATGGGCGAAGCGCTCGGTCTCCAACCCCGACTCGCGGGTCCAGGTGAAGGCCAGAGTCTCGAACAGGGGATGCAGGGTGGTCAGGCCGATATTGCCGCGCGCCACCGGCAGGCCGGCGGCGATCAGCCCGTCGAACACGCCGGTCAGCAAGCTCTCCAGCCGACAGCCCGACAGCGCCTGCTGCATCAGCCAGTTGGTCAGCTCGTCGACCAGCACCTCGTGCCGGCGCGCCGGCACCGCCCGCGCGTTGGGCCCCTCCGCCATGGCGTCTTCCCCCCGCCTTCGCCGTCCCGCCTTCGCCGTCCCGCCTTCGCCGTCGCCCCAGTCTAGCAGACGCATGCCCGTCATGAGCCCCCTACCCTCGGCCGGTGCCGCGCGATATGTTGCCCTGCAACAGAACCGACAAGACGACCCGACTTTCCGGAGGACCGACCGCCATGAGCCCCGCCGAGCCCGCCACCAAGCTGCAGTCCGCCAGCACTCAGGGCCAAGGCGCCCGCTTCCAGTGGGACGACCCCTTCCTGCTCGAGGAGCAGCTCACCGAAGAGGAGCGGATGATCCGCGACGCGGCCCGACAGTACTGCCGCGAGAAGCTGATGCCGCGCGTCCTCGAGGCCAACCGCCACGAGCGCTTCGACCGCGAGATCATGACCGAGCTGGGCGAACTCGGCCTGCTCGGCGCCACCCTGCCCGAGGAATACGGCTGCGCCGGCGCCAACTACGTCTCCTACGGCCTGGTCGCGCGCGAGGTCGAGCGGGTCGACAGCGGCTATCGCTCGGCCCTCTCGGTGCAGTCCTCGCTGGTCATGCACCCGATCTACGCCTGGGGCGACGAGGCCCAGCGCAAGAAGTACCTGCCCAAGCTGGCCAGCGGCGAGTGGGTCGGCTGCTTCGGCCTGACCGAGCCCGACGCCGGCTCGGACCCCGCCTCGATGCGCACCGTCGCCAAGAAGGTCGACGGCGGCTACCGCCTCAGTGGCGCCAAGATGTGGATCACCAACTCGCCGATCGCCGACGTCTTCGTGGTCTGGGCCAAGTCGGAGGCACACGACGGCAAGATCAAGGGCTTCGTGCTGGAAAAGGGCATGGAGGGCCTGAGCGCGCCGAAGATCGAAGGCAAGTTCTCCCTGCGCGCCTCGATCACCGGCGAGATCGTGATGGACAACGTGCTGGTGCCCGAGGCGAACCTGCTGCCCAACGCCAGCGGCCTGCGTGGCCCCTTCGAGTGCCTCAACCGCGCCCGCTACGGCATCGCCTGGGGCGCGCTGGGCGCCGCCGAGTTCTGCTGGCAGGCGGCGCGCGACTACACGCTCGAGCGCCAGATGTTCGGCAAGCCGCTGGCCGCCACCCAGTTGGTCCAGAAGAAGCTCGCCGACATGCAGACCGAGATCACGCTGGGCCTGCAGAGTGCCCTGCGCGTCGGCCGCCTGATGGACGAGGGCAAGCTGATGCCCGAGGCGATCAGCCTGGTGAAGCGCAACTCCTGCGGCAAGGCGCTGGACATCGCGCGCACCGCCCGCGACATGCACGGCGGCAACGGCGTGTCCGACGAGTACCATGTGATCCGCCACGTGATGAACCTGGAGGCAGTCAACACCTACGAGGGCACCCACGACGTGCACGCCCTGATCCTGGGGCGCTCGCAGACCGGCATCCAGGCCTTCGGCTGAGGCCGGCATGACCCAGCGGATCGACAGCCCGGAGGCTCTGCGGGCGCACTACGGGTCGCCGAAGGACACGGTCGAGCTGAAGCGGCTCGACCGTGTCGACCGGCACTGCCGCGCCCTGATCGCGGCCTCGCCCTTCGTCGTGCTCGGCACCTCCGATGCCGAGGGCAACCAGGACGTCAGCCCGCGCGGCGATCCGCCGGGCTTCGTCCAGGTGCTCGATGAGCGCCACCTGCTGCTGCCTGACCGCCCCGGCAACAAGCTGACCGACAGCCTGTCGAACCTGCTGAGCAACCCCAAGGTCGGCCTGCTGTTCCTGGTGCCGGGTATGAACGAGACCCTGCGGGTCAACGGCCGCGCCGAGATCGTCACCGATCCGGCGCTGCTGGAGCCGCTGGCGGTCCAGGGCAAGCCGCCGCTCTCCGCCTTGCGGATCACCGTGGAGGAAGCCTTCCTGCACTGCGCCAAGGCCTTCATCCGCGCCAAGCTGTGGGACCCGGACAGCCGGGTCGACCGTGCCAGCTTCCCGACCCTGGGGCGCATGCTGGCCGACCAGATCCAGGGCCTGGATGCCGAGGAGGTCGACGCCGGCGTCGCGGAGTCCTACCGCGAGCGGCTCTACTAAGGCCGGCTGTCCGCCGCGCCGAGCAGCGCCCGGCACAGCCCCAGCAGCTCGGCTTCGTCGTAGGCGCGGCAGTTGCTCGCCAGCATCGGCGCGTTCTCCGGCCGGCGGGCCTCGGCCGCCAGCGCGGCGGCCTCCAGGCCGAGGGCGCTGAGGTCGCGGTCCAGGCCGACCTCGTCCAAAAGACGCCGATAGGCGGCGGGAAGCTGGCCGGCGGCGTCGGCGTCGGCGCCGTCCAGCCCGAGGGCACGCGCCACCGCGCCGTGCGCGGCCGGCGCGGCGGCGGCATTGGGCGCCAGGGCGACCGCCAGGGCCAGCCCGACGGCGCGGCCGTGATGCACGCCGCCCAGGGTGCCCAGCGCATGCCCCAACGCATGGGCGACGCCGGTGCCGGCGGTGTCGATCGCCTGGCCGGCCAGTAAGGCGGCGCGCTGCAGCCCGCCGCGCGCGCTCAGGTCGTCGCCCTGGACCACGGCGCGGCGCAGGTGGCCGGCGACCAGGCGCACCGCCTCCAGCGCCGGCGCCCGCGAGAAACTGTGGGCGTTGCGGTTGGTCGCCGCCTCGATGGCGTGAACCAGGGCGTCGACGCCGGTCGCCGCCGTGAGCTGCGACGGCAACCCGACGGTCAGCTCCGGATCGAGGATCGCCACGCGCGGCAGCAGCTCCGCCCCCCAGGCCCAGAGCTTGGTGCCGTCTGCGCCGGAGAAGATGGCGACCCGCGTGGCCTCGGCGCCGGTGCCGGCGGTGGTCGGCAACGCGATCAGCGGCAGCGCACCGGGCGGCAGAGGGCGCGCGCCCAGGGCGTAGTCGAGGCTGGTGGCCGGCGCGCCCTCCGCCGCCCCGGCCACGGCGGCCGCCAGCTTGGCCACGTCCAGCGCCGAGCCGCCGCCCAGCCCGACCACCAGCCGCGCCCCGGCCTGGCGTGCCAGCGCGACGGCGGCGTCGACCTGCGCCGCCTTCGGGTCGCTGCTCAGGGCACTGGTGGTCGCCACCCCGAAACCGGCCGCCGTGAGCCGCGCCTCGACCTCGCCGGCCAGCCGGGCGATGCCCGGGTCGGCGACCAGCAGCAGCGGCGCCGGCCCGCCGCCGGCAAGGACCGCGGCCTCGCGCGCCAGGCCGGCGGCCGCGCCGGGCCCGCTGAGCACCCGCGGCCCGCGAGTCCACTCCACGATCTCGGTCATGCCCCGCCGTCTCCCCGGTCTCGTCTGGCGTTTTCGTGCGGCCGCGCAGGCTACCTGCCGGCCGGGGGCGCTGTCGCGGGGGAATTTTCCTGTCGCCTCAGGCTTTTCGTTGACGCCTTGGCACACCCGTCGCAGGCTCCGGCCGAGAATCCACAGCCAGCGCGCGCAAGGGGGGAAAGCAGGTCTGCCATGGAGATCACCCGCATCGTCCAAAGCGTGCATCGGCTGCTGCTGGACCCGCCCTTCCAGGCCTCCTGGGACACGCGGCCGCGCCGGCATTTCGACCTGCAGCTCGTGCGCGTCGAGACCGACGCCGGCCTGGTCGGCATCGGCGCCGGCGATGCCATGCCGGGCTTCGCCGGTCACGAGGACCTCTTCGTCGGCCAGGACCCGCGCGACCTGGAGCGGCACTTCCGGGTGATCGAGAATCTTTCCTTCCACTACGGCCGCTGCTGGCCGCTCGACCTCGCGCTCTGGGACCTCTTCGGCAAGATTCTGGAGGAGCCGATCTGGCGCCTGCTCGGCGGGGCCTCCGACCGGGTGGCACTCTACGCCTCCTCCGGCTCGCTGCGCGACGGCGAGGAGCTGGTCGACCTCGCCCAGGCGGTGCGCGAGGAGGGCTTCCAGGCGCTCAAGCTGCGCTTCCAGCGGCCCCACTGGCGCCAGGACGTGGCGGTGGTCGAGCGCGTGCGCCGCGCGGTCGGCGACGATCTGGAGCTGATGGTGGACTGCAACCAGGGCTGGCGCATGCCCTGGGACACGGCCCCGCCCTGGAGCCTGAAGGACGCGCTGGTGGTGGCCGAGTACCTCGAGGATCTCGACGTCTACTGGATGGAGGAACCGCTGCACCGCGGCGACTACGCCGGCATGGCCAGGCTGCGCGAGACGGTCGGCCTGCGCATCGCGGGCGCCGAGATGACGCGCGAGCTGCACGAGCTGCGCGAGCTCGTCGAGCGCCGCTGCCTCGACGTGATCCAGACCGATGCCGTATGCACCGGCGGGATCACCGGGCTGCGCCGCATCGCCCGCAGCGCCGTCGATGCCGGGCTGGAGTTCACGCCGCACACCTGGGGCCACGGCATCGGCCTGCTCGCCAACGCCCACCTGGCCGCCGGGGTCGGCGGCTGCCGCTTCCTCGAGTACCCCTTCGATCCCCCGACCTGGACGCCGGAGCGCCGCGACTTCGGCCTGGTCGAGCCGGCGGTCGCCGACGACGAGGGCGTGCTGGTCCTCGGCGAGGCCCCGGGCCTGGGGATCGAGCTGGACGAGGAGCGCCTGGCGGAGACCCGGATCGGGTGAGCGCGCAGGCGTCAGAGACGGCCGACCGCCCTGCCCCCCGGACGCCGGCCCACCCCCGCCTGGGCCTGGTCCTGGGCAGCGGCTCGGCGCGCGGCTGGGCGCATATCGGCATCCTGCAGGAGCTGGAGGCGGCCGGCCTGCGCCCGGACATCGTGGTCGGCTCCTCGATCGGGGCCCTGGTGGGCGGCGCCTATGTGGCCGGCGGGCTGGAGCGGCTGACCGACTGGGCCCTGACCTTCAACCGCCTCGACGCCCTGCGCACCCTGGACCTGCGCATCGCCAACGGCGGTCTGCTGGGCGGCGCCCGTCTGATGCGCCGGCTGCTCAGCCCGCACCAGAACGACGCCATCGAGGGCCTGTCGCCGCGCTTCGCCTGCGTCGCCACCGACCTCAACAGCGGCCTGGAGATGGCGATCGACGAGGGGCCGCTGGCCGAGGGCGTGCTGGCGTCGCTGGCCATGCCGGGCCTCTTCGCCCCAGTCAAGCGCGGCACGCAGTGGCTGGTCGACGGCGGCATCGTCGACCCCGTGCCGGTGACCCTGGCCCGCGCCCTCGGCGCGGAGCGCGTGGTCGCGGTCAACCTCAACTCCGGCATGGCCAACCGGCGCCGGCAGCGCCGGCGGCAGCGGCGCAGCGCCGGCACGCCGCGCTTCCGCCTGCCGGGCGTCAAGGGCCTGCTGCGCAGCCTGCCGCAGGACTCCGGTCTGCGCGCGCTGCTGGCGCACACGCCGGAATCCGCCCTGCAGGCGGACATCCCGCGCTATCTCGACGTGGTCTTCGGCTCGATCCACATCCTGCAGGACTACGTGACCCGCAGCCGCCTGGCCGCCGATGCGCCCGACCTGCTGATCGAGCCGGCTCTGCAGGACATGGCGCTGCTGGAGTTCCACCGCGCCGAGGAGGCGATCGCCGCCGGCCGCAGCGCGATGCGCGCGCAGCTGGCCGAGCTGGAGGCGCTGCGGGGCTAGAGCAGATTGTGATCGTTTGGCCCCGCGGCGTGGGTCCGCCGATCACAAGAAACCTGCTCTACACCAAAGGGTTGGAGTGATTTTTCGCGACCGGCGGGACCGCCTGACCCAGAGGCTTGAAGGGATGCTCTGCGACCTGGCCACTCGCCAGGGCGAGTCCCTCAGGTCGGACATCGCTCTCGCCCGCCCGGTCAGCCGCTGTGCTCGGCCATCTCCTTGGGGCTGTGCATGCCCTCCTTCACGCCCCAGCGGATCAAGGCGACATTGACCGGATAGGCGGCGAACAGCCCAATCGACAGCGAGACCGCCAGGGCGGCCCAGAACAGCGCATCGCCCAGGCCCGCCGAGCCGGCCAGCCAGAGGTCCACGGAAATCGCGGTGACCTCCATGATGGTGATCGAGGGAGTCTCGGCCAGGAAGGCGTCCCACATCGCCTCGCGGAAGCCGACGCCCTCCTGCATCAGCGGCCCCACCGTCAGGGCGTAGCCGGCGAGGTAGGCGCAGGTGAAGGTGAACAGCGCGACACCCCACTGCCCCAGGGCGAGCAGCCCGACCGACAGGCTGACGCCGACGATCTCACCGGCGCCGCACCCGGAGTAGCAGTGGGCGACCGAGCGGAAGGCGCGGCGCCAGGTGTCGTCGCGCGGGATCTGCTTGCGCCCGGAGTAGAAGTAGACCGCGAGGCCGAGCGGGCCCGAGTAAGCCACCGTGAGGATCCAGACCAGCCTCATCAGGCCGTGGATCTCCGGGTTCGCCACCGTCAGGTCGCGCCAGAGCCACGCCAGGCTGCCGGCGACCAGCGCCACCCAGGTGGCGAGCACATAGGGGTTCGAGAGAAAAGCCTGCAACGTGTCGAGCATGTCCCTGGCAACGCCTGCGCCCAGCCCCGGTTCCTCGAGGTCCGCCGGGTCGCGGCATTGGCCCGAGAAGGCTGGGTTGTGTCGCCGGCTTTTGCCAGCATGGCCGACCCGCTCCCCCACCTCCAAGGAGTCGCTCGCCCATGCTCTTCTTCCTGACGCTGCTGCTGGCCTGCCAGCTGGTCGGCGAAGCGGCGGTCCGCCTGATCGACCTGCCGATCCCGGGGCCCGTGGTCGGCATGGCGCTGCTGTTCGTCGGTCTGCTGATCCGCGGTGCCGAGCCACCCGAGCCGCTGGCCGAGGTCAGTCGCGGCCTGCTGAACAACCTGGCCCTGCTGTTCGTCCCGGCCGGTGTCGGCGTGATGCTGCACCTCGACCTCGTCCGCGACGAGTGGTTGCCCATCCTGGCGGCGCTGGCCGGCAGCGCGGTCGTCACCGTCGGCGTCACCGCCCTGCTGCTGGCGCTGCTGGCGCGGCTGACCGGTGCGCCGCCGAGCGAGGAGGAGACCAAGCGATGACGGCCGCGGCCCAGCCGGCCCCGGTCGCGGGCCAACCGCCCGCGGCGGGCGACCCCCCCGTGGCGGCGACGCCGATCGAGCCCCTGGCCAGCGAGCTCCGCGAAATCTGGGTCTACCTCTCGGCCTCGCCCCTGCTGTTCCTGACCCTGACCCTGGCGGCCTACCTGATCGGCGACTGGATCTACCGCAAGGCCCGCCTCAGCCCCTTCGCCAACCCCGTGCTGATCGCGGTGCTGCTGCTGGTCGGGCTGCTGCTGGCCACCGGCACGCCCTACCGCCGCTACTTCGACGGCGCCCAGTTCGTCCACTTCCTGCTCGGCCCGGCGACCGTGGCGCTGGCGGTGCCGCTCTACCGCAACGTCCGGGCCCTGCGGCGTACCCTGCTGCCGCTGCTGGTCGCGCTGATCGGCGGCGCGGCCACGGCGGTCGCCAGCGCGGTGGCCATCGGCTGGCTGCTCGGCGCCACCCGCGAGACCCTGTTGAGCCTGGCGCCGAAGTCGGTGACCACGCCGATCGCCATGGGCGTGTCGGAGGCGATCGGCGGCCTGCCCTCGCTGACGGCGGTGCTGGTGATCCTGACGGGAATCCTGGGGGCGGTGCTGGCGACCGGGACCTTGAACCTGCTGCGGGTGCGCGACTGGCGCGCGCGCGGCTTCGCCATCGGTCTGGCGGCGCATGGGATCGGCACCGCCCGCGCCCTGCAGATCAACGAGGTGGCCGGCGCCTTCTCCTCGCTCGCCATGGGGCTCAACGGCCTGGCGACCGCGATCCTGGTGCCGCTGCTCCTGCGGCTGCTCGGCTGAGCCGGGCGCGCGGCCCCGGCGCCGGGTCAGGCGGCCGCGGAGTTCAGCCGGCTGATGCGCTGCGGCGCCGAGAGGAAGCGCAGCAGCCGCTCCAGCGTCTTCGTCGAGGCGGCGAGATCCGCTTCGGCGAGGCCGCTGTCGCCCATGTCCCCGGCATGGCGGGAGAAGAACTCGGCCAGCATGCGGCAGACCTCGCGCCCCTTGTCGGAGGCGCGCACGTTGAAGGAGCGGCGGTCGTGCTGGGAGCGCTCCTGAATCAGGTAGCCGTTCTCGACCAGCTTCTTGACGTTGTAGGAGACGTTGCTGCCGAGATAGTAGCCGCGCAGCGTCAGCTCGCCGACTGTCACCTCCTCATCGCCGATGTTGAAGAGAATCAGCGCCTGGACGTTGTTGAGGTCGCGGATGCTGCGCTGGTCGAGCTCGGCCTTGATCACCTCGAGAAGCTGCCGGTGCAGGCGTTCGACAACCTGCAAAGAGTCAAGATAGGCAGCCAGCACGGCGCATTCTCCCCTTGTGTCACGGTCTCAGGTCGGAGCCGGTCTCGGGTCCGGGCCGGTCGCAAGCCCGGCCCGTGGCCGGCGCCGCCGCAGGGATTACAGCCTTTGTGCGGTTAAGGGCGTATTAAAAGCCGCGAGCTCCGCCGCCGGACCGCGCGCCCGCGGCCCGCGGCCGTCTGAACGGCTTGCTGCGCCCGCAGGCCGTTGCAAGCAAACGTCGAGTGACTTGCGACCGGCGGAACCGCTGCGCGGGTCCACACGGTCGCAAATCGGTCTAGACACTGCGCTCGGCGACGGCGCGGCGTCGGGCCCGGCCCGGCGTCTCCCCGAAGTGGCGGCGATAGGCCAGGCTGAAGTTGCTCAGGTGGCGGTAGCCGACGCGGCCGGCCACGATCTTCACGGGCAGGTCGCCGTCTTCCAGCAACTGTCGCGCCCGCTCGAGCCGTTCTCGGCGCAGGAAGTCCGCGAGCGAGCCCTGCTTGCAGATGCGAAACAGCGTCAGCAGGCGACCGCGACTGAGCCCGACGGCCTGGGCCAGCGCGCCGGCGGAGTGCGGTCGCGCCAAGTCCGCGCGCAGCAAGGCCACGGCCTGCTCGACCGCTGCCCGCTCCGCCACGCTCGGGGCCCAGCGCCCGGTGCCCGGAAGCTGCATGAAGCTCTGGATCAGCTCGCCCAGAATCTGGCTCGCCAGGCCTTCGAGCACGAGGGGGGCGGTCACTCCCTCGACCTCGGCGGTGAAGAGCTGGGTCTGCAGTCGGCGCAGCCGGCTGCTGGTCGCGAAGGGCCGAATCACCAGGCCGTCGTCCGGCTCCTGCTCGAAACAGGCGAGGGCCTCCGGCAGGCGGCCGCCAAGGCGTCGGATCAAGGGCTCGACCTCAATGGTCACGCCGACATGCCGGAGGGTCTGGCCGCCGGGAATGAGAATGCGCGTGCCGGCCCGGCTGACCCGGCTGAACAGCGCCTGGTCGGGTCCGACGCCGAAGCGGTCGCCGTCGGCCGTCTCGACCACCGACCGCCCGGCCAGGTGCGTCGCAGCCCCCAGCAGCGGCGCCGCATAGTCGTACTCGGCCTCGACGATGCAGGTCTCGCGCACGCGGAACTCGGCCCGATAAAGCGTCAGACCGTTGTCCAGCGGCCGGCGTTCCAGCCGTCCGACCCCGCCTGGCAGACGCAGCTCGCTGCCAGCGAAATTCCATACCGTCCGTTTCACCCTCGCCCCACCGTGATCGCAACCGCTCCTTGTTAGGGCCTTATGGCGGTGTGGCGACGCGCCTGCAACGTCTCCGTAGGGCGCAAGGGAATCTCCCATTCATAATTTCAGGGCAATCTCATAATCTAAAATGGTTGCAGTTTTATCCATTATGGAAGCAAATGGAAAAACGTCATTTCTCTTCAATCTCCTCCAACACTGAGAAAACGATAAAGCCGTGAGACTCGCGCGACCTTCCCCTTAGCCCCGGTGCGAAGCCGCAGCGTCCAGCCCTCATGACCATCGCGGCGCGGCGTCTTGCAAAGGCGCGGTGTCGGCTGGCGGCCAGCCGCCCGGCGATTCCGCACACCTCCGCCAACCCGCGTCACCCGAAGGAGATCTTCGTGCCCCCGTCCCGTTTGCCGTCCCCCCTGTCCGCTCGCGCCACCCGCCTGCTGACCGGCGCCTCCGTCCTGGCGCTCAGTCTGGGTCTGTCGGCCGCGCCAGCCGTCGCGATCAGCACGGAAAGCGAGCTGCGTACGGCTCTGGCGGGCGGTGCCTCCACGATCACGCTGACCGGCGACATCGCGCTATCGTCCGAACTGACCGTCGGCCGCGATGTCACCATCGAGGGCGGCGGCTTCACCATCGACGGTCAGAACCAGACCCGCCTGTTCTTCGTCGAGTCCGGCAGCGTCACCATCCAGAACACCACCCTCGCCAACGGACGCGCCAGGGGCGGCGATGGCGGCGATGGCGGCAATGGCTACTGGCCCGGCGCCGGCGGCGGCGGCGGCCTGGGCGCCGGGGGTCTGGTCTTCGTCGACAGCGCCGGCGACGTGACCCTCAGCAATGTCACCCTCGGCGATGCCACGGCTCAGGGCGGCGCCGGCGGCGACAGCGGTAGCAGCACAAACAATAGCTTCGGCGGCGGCGGCGGCGGCGGCGGCTTTCGCGGTCCCTCCCCCGACGGCGGCAACGGTGGCACGCCATCTAGCGGGGGCGGCTCGCCCGGCGACGGTGGCACAGCGGGCGATGGTGGCACAGGGGGCGGCGGTCGCGGCGGCTATCGGACGGACGACCCGGGAGAGCCCGGTGAATTCGGCGGCGGCGGCGGTGGCGGCACCGACTTCAGGCCGGGCGCGGCCGGTCGGGGCGGGTTCGGCGGCGGCGGCGGCGGCGGCGGCGGCGGCACCGAGAGCGGCGCCGGCGGCTATTTCGGCGGCGCCGGCGGCGCGGGCGCCGAACCGGACTCCGGTGGAAACCGCGCGGGCGGCGGCGGCGGCGGCGCCGGCCTGGGGGGCGCGATCTTCCTGCGCGACGGCGCCAGCCTGCGCATTGTCGACTCGGATCAAACCGGCACCGTCTCGGTTTCCGGCGGCCAGGGCGGGACCACCCCAAACGGCGGAAACAACGGCGAAGACGGCTCCAGCGCCGGCGCCTTCAGCTTCCTCCACCGCAACACCAACCTCGAGATAACGTCGGCGGCGAACCAGACTCTGGTCATCGACGCGGCCGACGCCCTCTCCGGGCCCGGCAGCCTGACCAAGACAGGCGACGGCACGCTCAGCCTCAGAAGCGCCAGCAGCCACAGCGGCGGCACCCGCCTGGAGGCGGGCCTGACGGAGGTCGGCCACGACGATGCCCTGGGCAGCGGCAGAGTCAGGGCTGACGGCGGCGCCCTCGCGGCGATCGGCGGCCCGGTCGCCCTGGCTAACAACGTCACGCTGGAGTCCGGCGGCCTGACGGTTCAGGGCAGCGAGACCCTGACGCTCTCCGGCCTCTTGGCCGCCGACGGCCAGCTCACCAAGGATGGCGACGGCACCCTGCGCCTGCCCGGCGCCAACTTCTTCTACCGCGGCGAGACGCGCCTGAACGACGGCCTGCTGGAAGTCGGCGACGACTTAGCCCTTGGCAGCGGCAAGGTCATCGGGGACGGCGGAGCGCTAGCGGCGACCGGCGGCCCGGTGACTCTGGACAACGCCTTTGAGTTGCGGTCCGGCGGGATGAGCGTGGAGGGCAGCGACGAGCTGACCCTGTCCGGCGATATCACTGGCGACGGCCGGCTCGGCAAGAGGGGCAGCGGCACGCTGGTGCTGGACGGTAACGCCGATCACCGCGGCGGCACGAACATCGAGGCGGGAACCCTGAAACTGGGCGCGTCCAACATCCTCGCCGACGACGGCGCGGTCACCATCGGGAGCGGCGGCACCCTCGACCTCGCCGGCGTCGAGGAGACGATCGGCGCGCTGACCCTCGACGGCGGCCGTCTGGATCACGGCTCCAGCGTTAGTATCCTGCGGGCCGCGTCCGCGACCTTCAACGACGGCAGCGTGCTGCAGGTCTATATCGAACCGGACGCGACCCCCGAGACGCTCGACGACAACAGCAGCCGCCTGGAAGTCGACGGCACGGCGACCATCCGCGGCGGCCGCATCGAGGTCCAGGCCGCACCACCCATTGGCAGCTATGTCGATGGCGCGGTCTACACCGTCATGACGGCCGACAGCTTCGTGTTCGCCGACGGCATGACGGAGCGCGACCTCGCCGCCGGTCCCCATCTGCCCGACGGCCCGAACAATGTCGCGCAGCAAATCAGCGCCACCTTCGGCTTCGCCACGAAGATCGAGACCGGTGCCGTCAGCGACGCGTTGCAGCTCGTGCTTGCACGCAACGAGCGCAGTTTCCAGGACATCGTCACACGACCCGGCCTGGGTGGCACCGCGCGCGCGCTGGACGAGATGGAGGAGGCGGGGGCGCCCGAAAGCGAGGAACTGCGCCAGGCGCTCTACGGCCTCGACGACGCCGGGGTAAACAGCGCCACCCGCCAGCTCGGCGGCGCCAGCCTGCCGGCGTTGGCGCCGATGGCCCAGTCGGCCGGGCGCGCCGCGCTGGCCGCCATCCCCACCGGCGGCGCCGGCGGCGGCACGGGTGGTGGCGGCCTCGCCGCGCTGACTCAGTTCGCCCAGGCCGAGACCCTGGCCACCGACGCCCTGGCCGCCGACATGGCCGCGCGCGAAGGGGCCGGCGGCACCGCCCTCGCCCCCTCCGGCGTCTGGTTCAAGGCGCTCGGCGGCTTCGGCAGCCGCGATGGCGACGCCAACACAACCGGCCAGGACAGCCACTACGCCGGTGGCGCCGGCGGCGTTACCCTGCCGCTCGAGCGGGATCTCGAGCTCGGCCTGGCGCTGGCCGGCTTCGCCGGCCGGGCCGAGGCCGACGATGGTCTGGCCAGCACCGACAGCCGCTCGCTGATGGCCGCCGCCCAGCTCGCCTGGACCCCCGGCCCCTGGACCTTCAGCGGCAGCTTCGGCGTCGCGGGCCACCGCTTCGAGAGCGAGCGCCGGATCGCCTTCGGCGGCTTCGGCGCCACTGCCGAGGGCGAGCGGGATGCCATCGAGCTGAGCGGCGACCTCAGCCTCGCCTACGACATCGAGCTGGGCAGCCTGGGCAGCGAGACCGGCGCCTTCACCCTGACCCCGATCGCCGGCCTGGGTGTCTCCTGGCTGCGCGAGGAGGCCTGGGAGGAGACCGGCGCGCCCGGCGCCAACCTGGACTTCGACGCCGCCACGACCCTGTCGGTACAGCCGCGCCTGGGCCTCGGCGTCGCCACCGACCTCGCCCTGGAGGCCGGCGACCCCGGCGGCGACGGCGTGCTCACCCTGACCCCGCGCGCCCAGGCCCTGTGGATCGGCGAGCTGGGCGACCGCGCCACCGAGGTCGACGCCCGCTTCGCCGGTGCCGGCACCGCCTGGCGCGTGCCGGCCCTGGAGGCGCCCGAGCACTCCGCCGCCCTCAGCCTGGGCGCCGAGCTGGCCCGCGACGCCGACCGCCCCGGCGGCTGGACCCTGGAGGCCGGCTACGCCGGACGCTTCGGCGACGGCGCCCAGGACCACGGCTTCCTGCTCAAGGGCGGCTTCAAGTTCTGAAGCCCTCACATACACACGGCACGAGAAAGGGCGGCTCCGGTGGGGCCGCCCTTTCCGCTTCGGCCGCCGGCCTGTCCGGGCCGGCGCCGCCTCAGGCGGTCTGCTCGAACAGCTCGCGGCCGATCAGCCAGCGGCGGATCTCGCTGGTGCCGGCACCGATCTCGTAGAGCTTGGCATCGCGCAGCAGGCGGCCGGTCGGGTACTCGTTGATGTAGCCGTTGCCGCCCAGCACCTGGATCGCCTCCAGCGCCATCTGGGTCGCCTTCTCGCCGGCGTAGAGGATGGCGCCGGCGGCGTCCATGCGGGTGGTCTTGCCGGCGTCGCAGGCCTTGGCCACGGCGTAGACATAGCTCTTGCAGGCGTTCATCGTGGTGTACATGTCGGCCAGCTTGCCCTGCATGAGCTGGAACTCGCCGATCGCCTGGCCGAACTGCTTGCGCTCGTGGACGTAGGGGATCACCGCGTCCATGCAGGCCTGCATGATGCCCAGCGGCCCGGCGGCCAGCACCGCGCGCTCGTAGTCGAGGCCGCTCATCAGCACGTTGACGCCCTTGCCGACCTCGCCCAGCACGTTCTCCTCGGGCACCTCGCAGTCCTCGAAGACCAGCTCGCAGGTGGGCGAGCCGCGCATGCCCAGCTTGTCCAGCTTCTGGGCGATGGAGAAGCCCTTGAAGTCCTTCTCGACGATGAAGGCGGTGATGCCGCGCGGCCCGGCGTCGGGATCGGTCTTGGCGTAGATCACCAGGGTCTCGGCCTCGCTGGCGTTGGTGATCCACAGCTTCGAGCCGTTGAGGAGGTAGCGGTCGCCCTTCTTCTCCGCGCGGGTGCGCATGCCGACCACGTCGGAGCCGGCGCCCGGCTCGGACATGGCGAGCGCGCCGACGTGGTCGCCCGAGATCAGCTTCGGCAGGTAGCGGCGCTTCTGCGCCTCGGTGCCGTTGCGCCGGATCTGGTTGACGCAGAGGTTGGAGTGGGCGCCGTAGGACAGCCCGACCGAGGCGCTGGCCCGGCTGACCTCCTCCATCGCCACCACGTGCTCGAGATAGCCCAGCCCGGCGCCGCCGTAGTCCTCCTCCACGGTGATGCCGTGCAGGCCGAGCTCGCCCATCAGGGGCCAGAGCTGGCGCGGAAACTGGTCGGTCCGGTCGATCTCGGCGGCGAGCGGCGCGATCTTCTCCTGCGAGAAGTTCATGACGCTGTCGCGCAGCATCTCCGCCGTCTCGCCCAGGTCGAAATCCAGGCTCTGGGGCTGGTTGGGGATCATCGCAAGGCTCCTTCACCGCAGGCGTTGCGTGGCGTCGTCGTGAAAAAACTAAAGCGTGTGGCCGCCGCGGCGAAGCCTTCCCGGGCGCCGCCGGGCGGTCTCTCACGCCGCCGCCGGGCCATCCGCGCGGCCGTCCAGGCGCATCAGGGTCTGCTGCATCCTGGCGCAGACCCGCTCGCCCCGATCACTCAGCACCAGCCCCTCCACGTCGCAGACGCTCAGGGTACGGCCCGGCTTGAACACCCGGCCGCGCGCGAGCAGCCGCCGCCCGGCGGCCGGCGCCAGCAGGTTGATCTTGAATTCCACCGTCAGCACCGAGCTGTCCGACGGAAACAGGCTGAAGGCGGCGTAGCCGCCGGCGGAGTCCATCAGGGTCGAGGTGACCCCGGCGTGAAAGAATCCGTGCTGCTGGGCCAGCCCGTCGCGGAAGTCGACGGCGATCTCCACCAAGCCCGGCTCGACCCGCGTCAGCTCGGCGCCCAGGGTCGCCATGATGCCCTGACGCGCGAAGGAGTCGCGCACCTTGGCCTCCCAGTCCGGATCGCTCGGTTGCAGCGCGCTCATGCCGTCTCGTCTCCGCCCAGTTCGCGGCCCAGTTCGCGGCCCAGTTCGCGCAGCCGCCGCCGGCAGGCGCGCTCCACCTCGTCGAGCTCGGCCAGCACCGCCTCCAGGTCGCGGCGCTTGGCCTCCAGCGCCGCGCGGCGCTCGCCGATGCGGCCCAGGAACAGCGCGAGCTGGCCCGCCTCGCCCGTCTCGGCGTCGTGATAGAGCTCGACGATCTCGCGGATCTCGCGCAGGGAGAAGCCCAGCCGCTTGCCGCGCAGGATCAGGCGCAGGCGGGTGCGCTCGCGCCGGCCGTAGAGGCGCCGCTGGCCCACGCGCCGCGGCGTCAGCAGGCCCTCCGCCTCATAGAAGCGGATGGCGCGCGGCGTGGTGCGGAAGGCCTCGGCCAGGTCGGCGATGCCCCAGGCCTCGTCTTCCGGCGCCGCGCAACCGGTGTCGTCGTCCACCCGCGTGGTCATGCCCGAAGCTTGCTTGACGTTTACGTAAACGTCAAGATTCGGAGGGGCAGCCGCGCCGCCGCCTCACAGCCGCCGTCCCAGGTCGTTGCGCTCCCAGAGCGGCGCGATGGCCGGGCGCGCCACCGTCGCCTCCAGCAAACGCTGCAGCTTGGGCGCCCGCGCCATCACCTCTTTGGGCGCCCGGTGCCAGGCCAGCAGCATGCAGAGGTAGATGTCGGTCACGCAGAAGCGCGCGCCGAGCAGGTAGGGCCCCGGCCCCAGGCTCTCCCCCAGGATCTGCCAGTCGCGGTCCAGGCGCGCCTCGGCGGCCCGCCGCACGCTGTCGGCGCACGCCGGCGTCTCGACGTAGCGTGCGCTATAGGCCTCGCGCAGATCGGCCGGGTAGACCTCGCTGGAGAGATAGAGCAGCCAGCGCAGCGCGACGGCCCGCTGCGCGCTGCCGACCGGCGGCAGCAGACCGGCCTCCGGGTTCAGCTCCGCCAGGAACAGCGAGATGGCCGCCGACTCGGTCATCACCGTGCCGTCGTCGAGCCGCAACACCGGGACCTGCGCCATGGGGTTGAGGCGCGCCAGCTCGGCCGACTGGCCGCCGTGCTCGGCGAAGGTGATCTCGACCTTGTCCAGCTCCAGCCCGGCCTCGGCCGCGACGGCCTCCGGCGCGAAGGACCCGCAGCGCTTCTTCCAATAGAGCTTCATCGCTTCCCCTCTGTCCCGCCGCCGGCGCTCTGGCCGACCCGCCGGCCGTACCGACGGCGCCAGCCTGCGCGCGCCGCGCGGCGGCGACAAACGACAAAGCCTCATGTGCAACATGAGGTCAGCTCAACTGCCGGCGCTCAGTCCTGGCCGGCGATCAGCTTGATGATGGCGGAGTAGTCGAGCCCGGCGTTGCCGGCGTTGGCGAAGAGGGTGTAGAGCGCCGCGGCCTCGGCGCCCAGCGGGGTGGCGGCGCCGGCCTCCTGCGCCGCCGCCTGGGCGAGCTGCAGGTCCTTGTGCATCATCGCCGTGGAAAAGCCCGGCGCGTAGTCGCGGTTGGCCGCCGCCGTCTCGACGATGCCCGGCACCGGGTTATGGTTGAGCATGGCCCAGCAAGAGCCCGAGGCGGTCGAAGAGATGTCGAACAGCACCTTGGGGTCGAGCCCCAGCTTGTCGCCCAGGGTGAAGGCCTCGGAAATGGCGATCATCGAAATCCCGAGGATCATGTTGTTGCAGACCTTGGCGACCTGACCGTTGCCCGGCCCGCCGGCATGCACCACCCGGCCGCCGACGATCTCCAGGTAGGGGCTGGCCGCCTCGAAGGCCGCGTGCGGCCCGCCGACCATCATGGTCAGGCTGCCCGCCTCGGCTCCGGCCACGCCGCCGGAGACCGGGGCGTCCACCATCAGGTGGCCGGCCTCCGCGGCGGCCGCGTGGACGGCCCGGGCCGAGGCCACGTCGATGGTCGAGCTGTCGATCATCACCGCGCCCGGGCCGGCCGCGGCAATGAGACCGGGGCCGCCGTCAACGCCCAGGTAGACGCTGCGCACATGCTGGCCGGCGGGCAGCATGGTGAAGATCACCTCCGCCCCCTCGGCCGCCGCGTTGGGGCTGGCGGCCGGCACGATGCCGGCGGCCTCGGCCGCCTCCAGCGCGGTCGGCACCAGGTCGAACCCGGCCACGCCGTGGCCCGCCGCCACCAGGTTGCGGGCCATGGGGCCGCCCATGTTGCCCAGGCCGATGAATGCGATCTGCGCCATGCTCGTTTCCTCCCTGTCGGTTTGCGGCCTTGTGGCCTGTCTCTTGTCGCCGCCGTCCCATCGGCGGGATCGCCGCTCGCGCGCGGCCCGCGGGACCGGGTCAGAAGGTCAGGTCGCGCGCGCCCAGCGGCGCGAAGTAGGACTCCACCAGCTCGTCGCCGACCTCGGCCAGGCTGGCGGGCCGCCACTGGGGCGCATGGTCCTTGTCGACCAGCACGGCGCGGATGCCCTCGTAGAAGTCGTGGCCGGCCATGGCCGCCTGGCTCATGCGGTATTCCATGGTCATGCAGGCATCGAAGTCCAGGTCGCGGCCGCGCACAAGCTGCTCGGCGGTCACCTTCAGCGAGGTGGGCGAGCGCCCCTTGAGGATTTCGAGCTGGGCCCGGGCCCAGTCGCCGCCGTCGGCCTCCAGCGCCTGCAGGATCTCGGCGATCCGGTCGCTGGCGAAGAGGCGGTCGATGTCGGCGCGCTGCTCGGCCAGCGGCGCGGCCTCCGGCGCGACGGCGAAGCGCGCGATGGTCGCGTCGACCGCGGCCCGGGCATCGTCGGCGTCGGCCAGGGCCTCGGCCAGCGCCGCCTCCAGCGCCTCCTGCCGGTCGGAGGGGACGTACTCCGTGGCGACGCCGGCATAGACCGCGTCGGCCGTCTTCAGCCGCGCCCCGGTCAGCGCCATCCACAGGCCGATGCGCCCCGGCAGTCGCGGCAGGAACCAGCTTCCGCCGACGTCGGGGAACAGCCCGATGGCGGTCTCCGGCATGGCCGCCAGGGTGCGCTCGCCGGCGACCCGGTGAGAGCCGTGCACCGACAGGCCGATGCCGCCGCCCATGGTGATGCCGTCGATCAGCGCGACGTAGGGCTTGGGGAAGACGTGGATGGTGCGGTTGAGCCGGTATTCCTCGTAGAAGAACTCGCGGGTCAGCGCGCCGCCCTCCTGGCCGGCCTGCCAGACCGCGCGCACGTCGCCGCCGGCGCAGAAGGCCTTCTCGCCGGCGCCCTTGATGACCACGGCCGCCACCGCCGGATCGGCGGCCCAGGCCTCCATCTTCGGCTGCATCTCGCGGATCATGTCCAGCGTCAGCGCGTTCAGCGCCTTCGGGCGGTTCAGCGTGACCACCACCAGCGGGCCACGGGTTTCGAACAGGATTTCCGGCCGGTCGCTCATCGCTCGCGCGTCTTCCCTCTCTGCCGTTGCCATCCGCCCGCGTGCCGGGCCGCGGCAAGGAAGCGCAAAAGCCGCGCGCTTGTCCAGCGCCCCGCCGCGGCTCACACGAGATCGACGAAGACCGCGCTGCGCAGATACTCCGCGTCCAGCGTCAGCATCTCGCCGGCCTGAACCGGCCGCAGACGTTCGAGAAGCTGCATGCGCTGGCCCCAGTGGCCGCCGGCCTCGCCCGGCGCCGAGCTGTAGCGCAGAGGGCCGCTGTCGCCGGCGCCGAGGTCGAGTTCGAACCAGAGCATGAAGCCGACGGCGGCGCCGGACTCGCTGGCGCGGAACTGCTGGCGGCTGCGCCCGCTGAGGGCGGGCTCGCCCTGGAAGTCGAAGCGGAACAGCTCGACCGCCGGCCCGAGCGGGCGGTAGGGGATGTGGCGCATCTCCTCGACCAGCATGCGCCGCGGCGCGAAGCGGTTGAACGCCGAGAGATCGAAGCCCTCGACCTCCCCCACCCTTTGCCGGTGCACCAGACGCTCGCACTCGATGAGCTGGCCGTAGAGCCGCGCACCACGCGGCAGGACCGCCGCGCCGGGCGCCAGCAGCGACCGGCGGGCGTGGCCGATCGAGCGCAGCACCTCCTCGCCGATCAGGCCGGCATCGAAGATCTCGCAGACCAGCAGGTCGGCCGGGCGCGGCAGGTCCACTCCGACCTGGCCGAGGAAGGAGAACTTGTCGACGATGGTGATCCGCTCGGACAGGCCGTTGGCGGCGACGATCTCGCGCGCCATGGCGGCCAGGTCGGGCAGCACCTCGAAGCTGACCACCTCGGCGCCGGCGCGCGCCGCGATCATCGCCAGCAGCCCGGCGCCGGCGCCGATCTCCAGCACCAGCATGCCGGGGCGCACCTGGCGCTCGATGGCCGCGCGGTAGACCTGGTTGCGCCGGGTGTCGTTGAGCATGGGGAAGTGCCAGCCCATGGCCCGCGTCCCGGCGGTCTGGATGTTCTGCAACAGGGTGTCGATCGGGGCGTGAAACGGCGCCAGCGCGCTGGCGCGCGCCAGTTCGCGATAGCCCTCGTCGCACTGGCCGGCGCCCCACAGGGCCTGGCCCAGCGCGGCGCGGGCGTTGACGTGGTCGGGCTGCACGCGCAGCGCCTCGCGGAACTGCGCCAGGCCGGCGTCGCTTCGGCCCTGGCGCACCAGCGCCTCGCCCAGATTGCTCAGCGCGTCGGCCTGGTCGGGCTTGAGCGCCAGAACCCGGCGGAAGCAGCTCTCCGCCGCGGCGTCGCGGCCGGCCGCCAGGTGGACCGCGCCCAGGTTGTTAAGCAGCGCGGTCTCGGTCGGGTCGGTGTCGAGCGCCGCTTCCAGGTGCCGCCGGGCGCCCTCCAGGTCGCCCTGCTGGTGCAGGATCAGCGCCAGGTTGGCGTTGGCGTGCACATGGCCGGGATCGCTGGCCAGCACCCGGCGATAGCCCTGCATCGCCGACTCGAGCTGCCCGGCCTGGTGCGCCGCCACGGCTTGGCCCAGCACGCCCGGGTCGACCTCGGTTGACTGCTGCATCCCCGGCCCTCCCGCCTAGCGAGAGAAGCTTTGCCACCGGCGCGCGTGCCGCGTCAATCGCGCCGTGCGCGGCCTCGGCCCTTCCCGCCCGCTCAGTCGGACAGGAGCTGGCGGCTGACGATCAGGCGCATGATCTCGTTGGTGCCTTCCAGAATCTGGTGCACCCGCAGGTCGCGCAGGTAGCGCTCGATCGGATAGTCGCGGACATAGCCGTAGCCGCCGTGGAGCTGCAGCGCCTCGTTGACGATGGCGAAGCCGGCGTCGGTGGCGAAGCGCTTGGCCATGGCGCAGTGGCGCACCGCCGCCGGGTCGCCGGCGTCGAGCAGGCTGGCCGCCTTGTGGATCATCAGGCGGGCCGCCTCCAGGTCGGTGGCCATGTCGGCCAGCTTGAACTGCAGCGCCTGGAACTCCGCCAGCTTGCGGCCGAACTGGCTGCGCTCCTTCATGTAGTCGCGCGCCGCCTCCAGGCAGAAGCGGGCGCCGCCGAGGGAGCAGGCGCCGATGTTCAGGCGGCCGCCGTCGAGCCCCTGCATCGCGACCTTGAAGCCGATGCCCTCCTCGCCCAGACGGTTGGCGACCGGGACGCGGGCGTCCTCGAAGATCACCGCGCGGGTCGGCTGGCTGTTCCAGCCCAGCTTCACCTCCTTCTGGCCGAACGACAGGCCCGGCGTGTCCTTCGGCACCACCAGGGCGGAGATGCCCTTGGGCCCCTCGCCGCCGGTCCGGCACATCACCACGTAGACCTCGGCGTCACCGCCGCCGGAGATGAAAGCCTTCTGGCCGTTCAGCCGGTAGTGGTCGCCGTCGCGCTCGGCGCTGGTCTTGAGGTTGCCGGCGTCGGAACCGTTGCCCGGCTCGGTCAGGCAGTAGCTGGCGAAGTGCTCCATGGTCATCAAGCGCGGCAGCCAGGCCCGGCGCTGCGCATCGCTGCCGAAGCGGTCGATCATCCAGCAGGCCATGTTGTGGATCGAGATGTAGGCCGCGGTCGAGGGACAGGCCGCCGCCAGCTCCTCGAAGATCACCGCCGCGTCGAGCCGGCCGAGCCCGGAGCCGCCGACATCCTCGCCGACGTAGATCCCGGCGAAGCCCAGCTCCGCCGCCTTGCGCAGCGTGTCAACGGGAAAGACCTGCTCGGCGTCCCAGGCCGCCGCGCGGGGGGCCATCTCCTCGGCGGCGAACCTGCGTGCCATGTCCTGAAAGGCTTGCTGCTCCGTGCTGAGCTGAAAATCCATCGCCTGTCCGCCTGTCGCTGCGTGGGGGTCCGGCCGGGGGCGGCCGGGATCATAGGCCGGCGCGGGACGCTGTCAACGCGAGCAATGGCGCCGGATCTGCCGCCGCGAAGCCCGCTTCCGGCAGCCCCCGCGCGCGGCACCACCTCGGGCCGGCGTGCGCCGACAACGCCCGATACGCGAAAAAGCTGCTTCGAAATTGAATAAAGCCTTCACCGGTCCGGACAACATCTGCAAAATGCGAGACTGTCTGCGGTGGAGCACGCGACCTGTTGGGGTCAAAGGACGTGCTACCGGGTGCAGGGCAGGGGCGATCCGGTAGGGACAGGTCTGCAACGTGGCAACGGCGACAGCGACCAGGGGGTCCGACGGGCTGTACTGGATCGACGATTTGGGCCAGTGGCACAAGGTCGATCCCGACAGCCCCTTCGCACATGTGCGCGAGCCCATTGCCGAGCGCCAGCAGGGGCACGCCTTCCGCTGGCTGGGCATGGTGCGCACGATCATCGAGGGCGAGCGGCTGCACGTGAAATGGGACGTGCGCCATGTCGAGCCCGAGAGCCTGGCGGCGGCTGAGGCCTATGTTCTCGAGGCGCACCACCGGCAGGTCCACCTGGAGTTCTTCCACGGCGGCTGGAACCGGGAGGTCTTCACCGACTGCGCCTCGGCGGCGCGCCGCCTCGACCGCACCCGCCACTTCCGCAGCGTGGCCTTCATCGCGCCGCTGACGGTCGCCCGCCTCTCGCCCTACGCGCCGAAGCTCTCGCGCCAAGACCTGGAACGCCAGGACGTGCCGCTGACCGCCCGGGCGCTGGCCGCCTGGGAGGCCTCGGAGCGGATCTGGGCGCCGGACCGGCCGATCGCCTGGCTGGCCGAGCACGCCCTGGTGATGGCGCCGCCCCGGCCGGGCAAGTCCAGCACGGTGGTCCACCACGTCGGCGCCTACCACGCCATGTCGCGGGTGTTGGGCAAGAAGGCCGCGCAGCGCATCCAGGGCCGGGTCTGCACCTTCCCCTGGCTGCCGGACGAGCAGCTCGCCCGGCTACTGGTCGCCTACCGCGAGGTGACGACCTCCGGCCGTCCCCACCTGGAAGACGTGCGCTCGCTGATCACCCCGGACGGGGACGAGCCGGCCTGGGTGCCCTATCGCCGCCTGCTGCTGCCCTGCCACGACCTGCGCGGCAAGCCGGTGATCGTCTGCCTGTCCGACATCCGCCAGGACATCTCCATCCCCTTCATGGGCGAGGCGGCCTGACGAGGCAGGCGCGGCGCACCGCCCTTGCGCCATCCGGCACGCCGTGACGGCGCCGCCGCGGCAAAAAAATCCAGCGAACGGCTTGACCGCCTCCCGCGCTTCGCGCATCTTGAGCTCAGCGCCGATTTGAGTCTCAGCTTGCGGGCGCTTTAAAAATGCGGCTAAAGCGAGGCGGACGCACCCGCCCGGCTTGCCGCGGCGGGTTTTTTGCGTTCCATCCGGGCCGGCGGCCAGCACCGCGGTCCGAAGGTCTGGTCGGCCGAACCGGCTCCCGGGATTTGAGGGGCAGCTTGCTCCGGGTCATCAAACGCTAAAGCGCCACCCCAGTGTGGGCCCCTCGCCATCGGTCGCCGAGCCTCGCCGAGACAGCGGGCCGCGCGGCGGCCGCCGACGACCGCAACCGCGCACGCCTACAGCGGGCGCCCACTGAGGAGCTTCGAGATGAGCGACGAGACCAAGACCGCCACCAACCCCGAGACCCAGGTGCTGCACGCCGGCTGGCGCGCCGACCCCAGCACCGGCGCGGTCGCGGTGCCGATCTATCAGACCACCAGCTACCAGTTCGACAGCACCGAGCATGCGGAGAACCTCTTCGCGCTGAAGGAGCTGGGCAACATCTACACCCGCATCATGAACCCGACGCTGGACGTGCTGGAAAAGCGCATTGCGGCGCTGGAGGGCGGCGTCGCCGCGCTCGCCACCGCGTCGGGCCAGGCGGCCAGCGCCTTGGCGATCCAGAACATCGCCCAGGCCGGCGACAACATCGTCACCTCCACCGACCTGTACGGCGGCACCTGGAACCTCTTCGCCCACACCCTGCCGCAGCAGGGCATCGAGGTGCGCTTCGTCGATCCCTCCGACCCGGAGAACTTCCGCCGGGCGACCGACGAGAAGACCCGCGCCTACTACGCCGAGACCCTGCCGAACCCGAAGCTCACGGTCTTCCCGATCGCCGAGGTGGCGGCCATCGGCGACGAGCTGGGCGTGCCGCTGATCGTCGACAACACGGCGGCGCCCATCCTCTGCAAGCCGCTGGCGCACGGCGCTTCGATCGTCGTCTACTCGGCGACCAAGTGGATCGGCGGCCACGGCACCTCGATCGGCGGCCTGATCGTCGACGGCGGCCGCTTCGACTGGGAGGCCAACGCCGCGCGCTTCCCGCTGCTCAACAAGCCCGACCCCAGCTACCACGGCGCCGTCTGGACCGAGGCGGTCAAGCCGCTGGGGCCGATCGCCTACATCATCAAGGCGCGCGTCACCCTGCTGCGCGACCTCGGCGCGGCGATGAGCCCGCACAACGCCTTCCTGTTCCTGCAGGGCCTCGAAACCCTGCCGCTGCGCATCCGCGAGCACAGCCGCAACGCCCAGGCGGTGGCGGAGTACCTGCGCGACCACCCGGCGGTCGAGCGGGTCATCCACCCGGCGCTGCACGCCGATCCGGAGCAGAAGCGCCGGGCCGAGACCTACCTGAAGGGCGGCTTTGGCGGCCTGGTCGGCTTCGAGCTGAAGGAGGGGGCCGAGGCCGGCCGCCGCTTCATCGAGGGGCTGGAGCTGTTCTACCACGTCGCCAACATCGGCGACGCGCGCTCGCTGGCGATCCACCCGGCGACCACCACCCACTCCCAGCTCACCGGCGAGGAGCAGCTCGCCAGCGGCGTGACGCCGGGCTACGTGCGGCTGTCGGTGGGCATCGAGCACATCGACGACATCCTGGCCGACCTCGACCGCGGCCTGAGCAACGCCGGCGCCCGGCCGGCCCAGGCCGCCGAGTAGCACCGGCCAACGACGGGGGGCCGAGTAGGCGCGGCCGTCCCGCACGGCGGCGGAGGGCGCGGCCAGCGGCGGCGCCCTCCCCGCTCCGTCGTTCTCCACGCTTTCCCGCAACGTCAGAGCACAACCTGTTCCAGCGGGACGGTCGGCCGCCCCCGGCCGGCCGCCGCCCGAGGTTCTTTACGCATGCCCCCTGTTACCGCCCAAGCCCTGCTCCTGCTCGACGCCGACCTGCCTGCTGACCTGCCCGTCTCACAGGACCTGCCAGCGGTGCTGGCGGAGATCGAGGCGGCCCTGGCCGCCTGGCGCGCGGCGGGCGCGCCGGTGATCCATCTCGCGCGCCTGTCCGCAGCGGAGCCGCTGGCCGCGCCGCCCCTGTCGGTCGAGCGCCCGCAGCTTCTGGCCCGGGCCGACGAGTGGCTGGTCTGGCGCCGCGCCCCCTCGGCCTTCGCCGACGGCGGCCTGCGGCGCCTGCTCGCCACGGCCGGTATCGGCCGCCTCGCCCTGTGCGGCTGTCCGAGTGCCGAAGCGCTGGCGGCGAGCCGGCGCGACGCCGCGGCGCTGGGTCATTCGCTCGAGCTGCTGCCCGGCGCCTGCACCGGCGCCGAGCCCGCCAGGACGGCTGCCTGAGGCGGCGCCCGCCCGGTCAGCGGGCTGGCGTCATCCGCCGTCGGCAAGGCCGGCGGCGATCTCGCGCACCGCGGCCCAGCCCTCTTCCAGGTGGCGCCAGCGGGTGTAGGTCTGGCCGACCGACCAGCGCAGCACGAAGCGCGGCGCGCCCGCGATCGGCACGCGCACCTGGGTCAGGTAAAGCCGGCCGTCGTCGTTGATGGCGTGGAGCAGACGCTCGTTGAGCGCATCCAGGGCGGCCGGATCGTCGAGGCCGGGCGGCCGGTAGCGGAAGGTGAAGAGCCCCAGCCGCGGCGCCGTCGTCACCTCGAACTCCGGCGCCGCCGCCACCTGCGCCGCCAGCTCCGCCGTCCAGGCGATGTGGTCGCGCAGCAGCGCCTGCAGCCCCTGCACGCCGTAGGCCCGCAGCACGAACCAGAGCTTCAGCGCCCGGAAGCGCCGGCCGAGCGGCACCGACCAGTCGCGGTAGTCGATCACCGCCCCGGTCTCGCGCGAGCGCAGGTAGTCCGGCAGGATCGAA
The DNA here is from genome assembly GCA_965233705.1 of Algihabitans sp. Lineage (GTDB taxonomy): Bacteria > Pseudomonadota > Alphaproteobacteria > Kiloniellales > DSM-21159 > Algihabitans. Next base: position 1,151,303 of record CBDDTF010000003.1, read on the forward strand.
AGGGTGCGGGTCAGCGCCTCGGGATCGCGCACGAAGTGGGCCGAGCAATCGAAGTTGGTCAGCAGCCACTTGTGCGGATTGAACACCAGGCTGTCGACCGCCTCGATCCCGTCGATCATCCAGCGCTGCTCGGGCAGGATCAGGGCCGAGCCGGCCCAGGCGGCGTCGACGTGCAGGAAGACCTCGTGGCGGCGGCAGATCTCCCCGATCGGGCGCAGCGGATCGACGGCCCCCACGCCGGTCGCGCCCAGCGACGCCACGACGCAGGCCGGCCGGATGCCGGCGGCGTGGTCGGCGGCGATGGCCGCCTCCAGCGCGTCGGGCCGCAGGGCGAAGTCGGCGTCGACCGGCAGCTTGCGCAGGTAGTCGCTGCCGATGCCGGCGATGCGCACGCCCTTCTCGGTCGCGCTGTGAGTCTGCTCGGAGGTGTAGACCGCCACCTGCGGCGCCGCGTGCAGCCCTTCGGCGTTGCCGCGCCAGCCGGTCGCCCGCTCGCGCGCGGTCAGCAGCGCGCAGAGAATGGCCCCCGAGGCCGAGTCCTGGATGACGCCCTGGAAACCTTCGGGCAGCCCGGTCATCTGGCGCAGCCAGTCCAGCACCCGGGTCTCCATCTCGGTCGCCGCCGGCGAGGTCTGCCAGAGCATGCACTGGGCGCCGAGGGTGGCCGTCAGCATCTCGGCCAGGATCGAGGGCGGGCTCGCATTGGCCGGAAAATAGGCGAAGAAGCGCGGATGCTGCCAATGGGTCATGCCCGGCAGCACGTCGCGCTGGAAGTCGGCGAAGATGCGCTCCATCGGCTCGCCGGTCTCCGGCGGGCGCGCCGGCAGCTTGGCGGCGATCTCCCCCGGCGTCACCTGGGCGCGGACCGGATAGGCCTCGACCCCCTCCAGATAGTCCGCCATCCAGTCCACGAAGGCGTGGCCGTGGCGCCGGAACTCCTCGAAATCCATCGACAGCTCTTCCCGCCGCCGCCGCGCCAGCCGCGCGGCGACGTCGCTGATGTTTTGTTCGAAAGAACGCCTGCAACGGCTTGTGAAAAAAATAAAACACCTCGCCCCGCCGCGCCGGCCGGATCAGCGCCTGCGGGGCGAGGTGGCGGCCTGCGGATCAGCCGAAGGCCAGCGTGCGCATGTTGAGCAGGCCCTGCTCGCCGTTCGGCGCGTAGGCCCGCGCCTTGGCGAGGAAGGCCATGTAGCTGTCATGCACCCGTCCGGTCAGGGCGTCGCCGGCGGCGATCTCGTCGAGCACCACGCGCGTCTCCTCGCCCAGCCGCTCGACCACCGCGTCGGGGTAGCGGCGGACCTGCACGTCGTGCTCCTCCAGCATGGCCTGGTAGGCCTGGACGTTGTGGAAGGTGAAGTCGGCCAGGGTCTCCAGCGAGGTCGCCCAGGCGGCGCTGCGCACCGCCTCCTGCAGGTCCGGCTCCAGTCCCGCGAAGACCTCCCGGTTCATGATGATCTCCAGGCCCGGCCCCGGCTCGTGGAAGCCGGGCATGTAGTAGTACTTGGCGAAGCGGTGCAGGCCGAAGGCGATATCGTTCCACGGCCCGATCCAGTCGGCGCCGTCGACCGTGCCGGCGGCCAGGGCGGGCATGATCTCGCCGGGCGGGGTCAGCACCGGCGCCGCGCCGAGTCGGCGCAGCACCTCGCCCCCCAGCCCGGCGATGCGGAACTTCAACCCCTGGAAATCCTCGACGCTGGTGATCTCCTTGTTGAACCAGCCGCCCGCCTGGGTACCGGAGGAGCCGGCGTAGAAGGGCACCACGCCGAAGGGGGCGTAGACCTCCTCCCACAGGGCCTGCCCGTCGCCGAAGCGCAGCCACGCGCTGAACTCCACCGCGGTCAGGCCGAAGGGCACGCCGGTGAAGTAGTGCAGCGCCTGCGCCTTGCCGACCCAGTAGTAGGGCGTCGAGTGCGCAAGCTGCGCGGTGTTCTCGCGCACCGCGTCCAGGGCCTCGAAGGGTGGCACCAGCTCGCCGGCCGGATAGAGCGCGATCTCCAGCCGCCCGCCGGCCAGCCTGGTCAGCCGCTCGGCGAAGCGGTTGGCGTTGACGCCGACGCCGGGCGCGTTGGCCGGCCAGGTGGTCACCATGGTCAGCTTCTGCGGCGCGCCCTGGGCGATCGCCGGCGCGGCCAGCGGCGCGGCGGCGGCGGTGACGCCGGCGGTGGTCAGAAATCTACGGCGTGTCGTGCTCATCGGTGGCGTCTCCCTCGGGGTCGCATGTGATTGCGCGGCATTCTGCCTGGGGCCGGGCCGTTGCGCCATCTCTTGAGCGCCACCCGGGCCGGGCCTATGCTGACCGCTCCAGGCCAAGCGAGACCAAGAGCGGCGGAGAGCGATGCCCGAGGACAGCCCTTCCTTCCTGCGTCAGGCCGCGGCGGCCGCGCCCCGGCCGTCCGTCACCGGGGCCTACCCGCAGCTCCGTCTGCGCCGCAACCGCACCCACGACTGGACCCGGCGTCTGGTGGCGGAAACGCGGCTGGGCGTGGAAGACCTGATCTGGCCGGTGTTCCTGCGCGACGAGAGCTGCGCCGAGGCCGAGATCGCCGCCATGCCGGGCGTGCGCCGCTACACCCTGGCCGAGCTGAGCGACGCGGTCGGCCGCGCCGCCGAGCTGGGCATCCCGGCCGTCGCCCTCTTCCCCTACGTCGAGGAGGAGAAGAAGACCGCGAGCTGCGACGAGGCGGTCGATCCGGACAATCTGGTCTGCCGCGCCGTGCGCCAGATGAAGCGCGAGCTGCCGCAGGTCGGCGTGATCTGCGACGTCGCCCTCGACCCCTACAACGCCTTGGGGCACGACGGCATCCTGCGCGATGGCCGCGTCCTCAACGACGAGAGCATCGAGGTGCTCTGCCGCCAGGCCCTGGTGCAGGCCGAGGCCGGCTGCGACATGGTCGCGCCCTCGGACATGATGGACGGCCGCATCGGGGAGATCCGCCGCTGCCTCGACGAGGCCGGCCTGCCGGACGTGGCGATCTGCGCCTACGCCGCCAAGTACGCCAGCGCCTTCTACGGTCCCTTCCGCCAGGCGATCGGCTCCGGCGGGGCGCTGAAGGGCGACAAGAAGACCTACCAGATGGACCCGGCCAACAGCGACGAGGCGCTGCGCGAGGTCGCCCTCGACCTCGACGAGGGGGCCGACATGGTGATGGTCAAGCCGGGCATGCCCTACCTCGACATCATCCGCCGCGTGAAGGAAAGCTTCTCCGTGCCCACCCTCGCCTACCAGGTCAGCGGCGAGTACGCGATGATCCGGGGCGCCGGGCTCAACGGCTGGATCGACGGCGAGCAGGCGATGATGGAATCGCTGCTGGCCTTCAAGCGCGCCGGCGCCGACGGCGTCTTCACCTACTTCGCCGTGGCCGCCGCCGAGCGACTGCGTGCCGGCTGAGCCGCCGCCGCGCCCAGGAAGATCTCGAAGCAGCGGTCGTGCCAGGGGCTGCGGCCGCCGCGCCCATGGAAGCCGACATGGCCGCCGTGGCGCGGCAAAAGGACGGTGATCCAGGGGTTCTCCGACCAGGGCTGCGCCAGGTAGCTGGCGCCCGGGATCCAGGGGTCGTCCAGCGCGGCGACGATCAGCGTCGGCACGGTGATGCCGCGCCAGAAGCGCAGGGCCGAGGCGCGGGCGTAGTAGTCCTCGGCGCCGGCATAGCCGCCGGCCGGCGCCACCACCTCCTGATCGAACTGCCAGACGCTGCGCAGGCGGGCCAGCAGCGCCGGATCGGCCTTGCTCTCCGCCTTCATCCGACGCAGCAGGTAGTGGTGATAAACGCCATTGCGCGGCGCCATCATGCGCACCTGGGCGGCCTTCAGGTCGATCGGTGCCGAGACGCTGGCGGCGGCCAGCACCGGCAGCGGCAGATTCCCCTCGCCCAGTAGCTTCAGCAGCAGGTTGCCGCCCAGGGAGTAGCCGATGGCGGCCAAGCCGTCCCGCGCCCCCGGCAGCCAGGCCGGCAGCGCGGCGAAGGCACGGCGCAGGTCGCCCGAACGGCCGGCGTTGTAGTGCCCCCGCGCCAGGGCCGCACCGGGCCCGGCACCGCGCAGGTTCAAGCGCACCACCGGATGGCCGCGCAGAAGGAAGTGCCGGGCGCTGGCCCGCAGGTAGACCGAGTCCTCGCAGCCCGTCAGGCCGTGGACCAGCACCAGCGGCGGCCCGGCGGCGGGCCCGGCCGGACGGTGCAGACGCGCACGCAGGCGGTCGCCGTCGCCCAGCTCCAGGCTCAGCGTCTCCCCTGGCCAGGGCGAGAGGTCCGGGCGCGGACGCACCAGCGTGTTGCGCAGCGTCTGCAGATCGCCCGTCAGCCAGGGCGGGCGCGGTCGGAATGGCGGAAACATGTCGGATCAAATAGGGCGCCACGGGCACCGGTACAGCGGGCACCGGTACAGCGGGCACCGGTACAGCGGGCACCGGCACAGCGGGCACGCCGCGCCGGCCGCGTCGTCAGACCGTGGGGGCGGCCTGCAGCGCCTCGTCGTAGCGGCCCTCCAGCCAGCGCCGGACCGTCTCCTGCTCGGCGTAGCTCAGCAGGGCCGGCGCGTGGCCGGCGTCCGGCACCTCGATCAGCGTGGCCTGGGGGCCGCGCAGGGTCATCTGGGCGGCGGTGTTGGCGCTCAGCAGGTCGGACTGCAGGCCGCGCAGCAGCAGCACCGGGCAGGAGACGAGATCCCAGACCGACCAGAGGTCGACGTCGGTCAGCTCCTGGCCGACGAAGGCGGCGCCGATCTGCGGATCGTAGTTGGGTTGGTAGCCGCCGCCCGGCCGCGGCCGCAGGGAATCGCGGGTCAGCTTCGCCCACTGCGCCTCGTCGAGCTTGCCGAAGGTGCCATAGGCCTGGCGGACGTGCCGCTCCGCCTCGGCCAGGTCGTCGAACGCCCAGCTCCGCCCCACGTAGTCGGCGATGCGCTGCAGCGCGGCCTTGGGAATCAGCGGTCCGACGTCGTTGATCACCAGGCGGTTGATCGGGTGGCCGCTGTAGGCCGCCATCATCATGCCGATCAGCCCGCCCATCGAGGTGCCGACCCAGTCGACCCGCTCGACCTCCAGGCGCGCCAGCAGGACGGCCATGTCGTGGAGGTACTGCGGATAGCCGTACTCCGCCGGGTTGCGCAGCCAGTCGCTGTCGCCGCGCCCGACCACGTCCGGGCAGATCACCCGCCAGCCCGCCGCCGCCAGGTGCGCGGCGAGGCCGTCGAAGTCGCGCCCGTTGCGGGTCAGGCCGTGGACGCAGACGACGGTGCGCGCGGCGTCGCGTGGCCCCCACTCGCGATAGGCCATGCGATGGAAACCGCCGGTCGACAGGCTCCTGACGCTCTTCTCCTGCGGCTCCACGGCTGTCTCCCTTCCGGTGCTCGGCGCGGAGAGCTATCCCAATTGCTTGAGACGCGCTTGTCCACCCCGCTGTGAGCGGCGCCGTGCCGGCCGGGCTCAGCCGGCCCCGACGTCCCGCGCCTCGGCGGGCGGCAGGTCGGCGACGCTGACGAAGGTCTGCGGATAGAAGCCGTTGAAATTGGTCGCCAGGGCGTTGGAGTAGGCGCCGATCTGGTCGACCTCGATCCAGTCGCCCTCGGCCACGTCCGCGGGCAGGCGGAAACGCTGGGGCAGCACGTCGAGGGAGTCGCAGGTCGGGCCGTTGACGACGAACTCCTGCAGGTGGCCGGCCGGCGGCGGCCCCTCGGGCCGGACCAGGCGCACCGGCAGGCGGATGCCGGCATCGACCATCTCCGACAGGCTGCCGTAGATGCCGTCGTTGACGTAGAGCTGCGCCTCCTTGCGCAACTGCACCTGGATCAGCAGGGAGCAGCCGGAGGCGACCAGCGCGCGGCCCGGCTCGCAGAAAACCTCTGGCCCCTCCAGACCGTTGGCCGTCAGGCCGCGCCGGATCTCGTCGAAATAGAGCTCCAGCTCCGGCGCCACCATCTCGACGTAGTCGGCCGGAAAGCCGCCGCCGACGTCCAGGCAGGCCAGCGACACGCCGGCCTGCGCGGCGACCCGCCCGCAGATCTCCAGCGCCGTGCCGTAGGCGCCGGGCGTGCGGCACTGGCTGCCGACATGGAAGGCCAGGCCGACCCGGCAACCGGCGGTGTGCGCGGCCCGCAGCAGCTCCACCGCCTCGCTTTCGGCGCAGCCGAACTTGGCGGCCAGGTGATAGAGCGTGCCGGCAGCCGGCGGCGTCGTCAGCCGTACGATGATGGTCAGCTCGTCGCGCGGCGCCCGGTGGGTCTCCTCCAGCACCTTACGCAGCTCGCTCGGGTGATCGATGACGAAGTGGCGCACGCCGTAGACCTCCAGCGCCGTGCGGATCACCGCCCGCCCCTTCACCGGATGCATGAAGTAGGTCTGCGCCTCGGGATAGGTCTCGGCGATCTGCGCGATCTCCGGCAGGCTGGCGGTGTCGAAGTGACGGATGCCGGCCTGGTACAGCGCGCGCAAGACCTGCGGGTGGGGATTGCACTTCACGGCATAGAGCACGCGACCCGGAAAGCGCTCCAGAAAGGCGCGCGCGTTGGCCGCCAGCTTGTGCGAACGCAGCAGGTAGACAGGATAGCTGGGCGCCAGGGCGCGCGCCACCGCCTCGGCATCGGGGTAGCGCGTGACGCCGGCGGCCGCGGGGGGCCGCATGACCCGCTCGGACATGGACGGACCCTCGGGGTTGGTGACGGGCCTCGCCTTGATGGGCCTTTCGCGCCGCGAGCGCAACCCCTGGCCCGACCGCCGGCGCCTCTTCGCTGGCTCGACGTTGCGCGGCGTGCGCTACTCTTCGGCCAGGGCCGGCTCGGCGACGCTTTCGGAGACCAGCCGCTCGATCACCATGCGCTGGAAGGCCTGGCTGGTCTTCTCGAAGACCGGCGAGAAGACCGCGCCGGTCATCGCCGGAGAGGCGCAGCCGCGGTGCAGGCGGTGGACGATGTCCATGTCCTCGCGGTTGATGCCGGCGATGGTCTCGGTGCGAAAGCGCCGCGCGGCCTCAAGCTCCGGTGCCAGCGCGGCCTCGCCGACGAAAAAGACGTACAGCCGCTCGCGCGTACGGTGCGGCCCGTCCGGGGTCAGCACGAAGGCGTAGAAGAAATCGGCATGCAGGCCCGCCATCACGTTGGGGAAGACGCAGGGGTACTCGGCCTGGCGCCAGGCGCTCTCGGGCAGTCCGGCGAAGCGCGGCAGCGCCCCGTGCGGCTCGGGCGGCGCAAAGCCGCGGCTGCCGACGCCGACGTAGCGCGGGTGCAGCAGCTCGTAGGAATGGCGGATGCCGGAAAAGCCGTTGAGCCCCGGATGCACCCAGGGCAGGTGGTAGCGCTCGACGAAGTTCTCGATCGCCAGCTTCCAGTTGGCCGGCAGCACGAAGTCCTCCGTCGCGCCCAGGTGGAGCTGCGAGAGGTCGTAGGCGGCCCAGCGCTCGCTCAGCGGCGCCAGGTCGTCGTCGAGCGAGGGGGCGAGCGGGTCGAGGTTGACGAAGACCAGCCGCGCCCAGGTGGCGCAGCGCACCGGTTTCAGGCCGTTCAGCGACTTGTCGAGGCTGGGCGCCTCGTGGCGGTCCTGGCCGCAGATGTGCGGCGTCTTCTTGAGGGTGCCGTCCAGGCCGTAGGTCCAGGAGTGGTAGGGGCAGGCGATCACCTTGCGGCGGGCCTTCTCGGTCACCAGCAGGGCGCCGCGGTGGCTGCAGATGTTGTGGAAGCAGCGCAGGTAGCCGGTCTCGTCGCGCACCAGTAAGAGCGGCCGCCCGGCCACCTCCACCGGCAGCACGTCGCCGACCTTCGGCAGGTCGTCCTCGGCGCCGACGCAGACCCACGACTTGGCGAAGATGCGTTCCTGCTCCAGCGCGTAGACCTCCGGGTCGTGGAACATCCAGCCGGGCAGGCCGCGCGCCGTCTCCACCGGCTGACAGAGGCTGTCGCGAACAGTCCGCAAAAGGGCAGGATCGAGCGGCATGGCGTCTCAGGACTCCCATCGGCTGGCGAGGGCCGGACTCCAGGGCGCCCTCTTGTCGCCGACAGGATCGGCGGCAACTCCACCCCGTTCTGACGTAAAAACGACGCCGAGTATTATCGCCCGCGACCAGGGACTTAGGACGGTTTGCGACCGTGGGAACCCAGCTTGCTGGGTTCGCCGGTCGGGCATCGCTCTAGCGTCGACCACCCGCGATTCCCCCGGCGCTGTCCGGCCAGCGACACCGAGATCGCGACCGGGGCCGGCGCCGGCATCACCGGCCCGCTCGCGGCGGCTGTGCGACACGCCGTCTCGTCCGCCTGTCTCGCGCCCCCTGCAACACCGCGCCGGCCGTGTCGTTGGAACGGTCAGAGGGGCGAACGCCGCGCCATCGCGCCCTCGCCCCGCAAGAGATAGCCCGCAAGGGAGAAGGGAGCACAGCATGATCCGCAATCTGCTTTTCTCGACCGCCGCGACCCTGGCGCTGGCGCTTGCTGGCCCGGCCTTGGCACAGAACGGCGATGGCAGCACCAGCCTGACCGACCAACTGGAGACCGATCAGCCGGCCGCCATGGGCACCCGCGACGGCGCCATCACCCGCGACCGCGTCGACACCAGTGGCGACGGCAGCACCAGTTTGACCGACCAGATGCCGCGGTCGAACGACGCCGGCGACCACGGCATGCGGGACCGCGAGCAGATGTCCGACAGGGGCATGATGCGCCGCAACGGCAACGAGGCCGTGGAATCCGGCGGTGACGGCAGCACCAGCCTGACCGACCAGCTCGAGTAGGCCGGATTTGGCGGGCGCGCCGGGCGTCCCGTCCGGCGCCCGGCCGGCACGCCGCCTCCGCACCCTCGCGGTGCCGGAGGCGGTCGTGCGTCGGCCCCGCCGCAACCGCCGCCGGCTTGCCCCCACCCGGCCCTGGCCCACCCGACTTTGTCCGCAACCGGCCTTGTCGGGCGAGAATGGCACCTATGCCCGGCCCGGCGCGCGTGCGGGTTGACAGAGCCGGCGCCGCGGCGCTCCAAACGGGGCCATGTCCATGGCCTCTCCCTCTTCCGGCGCGCCGGCCGGCTCCGGCGGGCGCGGCGGCGGCGTGCTCACCTGGCCCGGCCTGCGCCAGGGGCTGCGCCGCATGCTGCCGGTCGGTCTGTTCGTCCTGCCCTTCGGCATCGCCTTCGGCGCCGCCGCCGTCGATGCCGGCATGACCACGCTGCAGGCGGTGGTGATGAGCGCGCTGGTGTTCGCCGGCGCCTCGCAGTTCGCCGCCCTCGACCTCTGGCACACGCCCCTGCCCTATCTCTCGCTGGCGCTGGTGGTGCTTGCGGTCAACGCCCGCCACATCATCCTCGGCGCGGCCCTGTCGCCCTGGGTCAACAGCCTGTCCCGGTCCAAGCGGCTGCTCGCCCTCGGCTTCATGAGCGACGCCAACTTCGCCGACAGCTACGCCGCCTTCCGCAAGGGCGGGCGCGACGTGGGGCTGCTGCTCGGCGGCGGGCTGATGCTGTGGAGCATCTGGATCGTCGGCACCGCGCTCGGCGCCGTCGCGGGCGCCGAGATCGGCGCGCTCGACCGCTTCGGCATCGACGTGGTGATGGCCGCCTTCTTCGCCGCCATCGTCGTGGGCGAGCTCAAGACCCGCGCCAGCCTGCTGCCGGTCGCGATCGCCAGCGCCGTGACCGTGCTGACCCTGGACCTGCTGCCGGTCGGCTGGAACATCATCGCCGCCGCGCTCTGCGGCGGCCTGGCGGGAGCCCTGCTGCGTGCCCGCTGACCTCGCCGTCTACGCCGCCATCGGGCTGATGGCGCTGGTCACCTTCGCCACCCGCACCCTGGGGGCGGCGATCATGGCCCGCGTCGGCAGCTCGCCGCGGATCACCGCCTTCCTCGACGCCCTCTCCGCCTCGGTGCTGGCGGCGATCGTCGCCAACGCGCTGGCCCAGGGCGGCCTGCGCGAGGCGGCGGCGGTCGGCCTGGCGGCGCTGGTCATGTTCGGCACCCGCAGCGCCGTCGGCGCGATGCTCTGCGCCATGGCCGCCGCCGCGCTCTGGACCGCGCTGGGCGGCTGAAGCCGGAAGAGGCCCCGCGCCAGGGACAGGGCTCTGCCCGGCTATCCCAGGCCCAGCCGGCGCAGCGCGGCGCCGCCGCCGCTTTCCCGCGCGCGCTTGGCCAGCGCCTTGACGTCGGCGCTCATCGCCACCGTGCCCTTGGCGACGAAGGCCTCGTGGTTCTTTTCGATGTCGTCGAGGACGTAGCGGTAGTTGACCATGATGCCGGCCGACTGGCGCAGCCCCTTGGCCGAGGTGTCGCCCAGCCAGTTGATGCGTTCCAGCCGGGCGCCGTTGCGCAGATGGAAGCGCGCCACCGGGTCGAGCGGCAGGCCGTCCTTGCGCCGCTCGGTGAAGTAGCGCCCGGCCAGACGCATCAGCGGCCCCTCCAGCGCCTTGACGGTCACCGCGTCCTCGGGCCAGTCGGGCGTGTCGAGCACGGCGCGCAGCGCCTCGCCGGTATCGTCGCTGCCGCCCAACGCGCGGATGCCGCCGCGCTCGTCCTCGCTCATCGCCAGCTCGACGGTCTCGGCCGACTGGGCGTTCAGCCAGGTACGCAGCCCCGGCACCGGCGAGAGGGTGGCGAAGACCTTCAGGTTGGGCAGGTCGTGGGACAGCTCGCGCACCACCATCTTGATCAGGTAGTCGCCGAAGGAGATGCCCTGCAGTCCACGCTGGGTGTTGGAGATCGAGTAGAAGATCGCCGAGTCGGCCTCGGCCGGGTCCGACAGCGGCGCGGACTCGTCGAGCAACGACTGGATCGAGCCGGCGATCCGCTTGACCAGCGCCACCTCGACGAAGGCCAGCGGCTCGTCGGGCATGCGCGGATGGAACAGCGCAAAGCAGCGGCGGTCGGAGTCCAGGCGGTTGCGCAGGTCGTCCCAGGAGCGGATCTCGTGCACCGCCTCATAGGCGATCAGCTTCTCCAGCAGCGAGGCCGGCGAGTTCCAGTCGATGCTGCGCAGGTCGAGGAAGCCGACGTCGAACCAGGAGGTCAGCAACTCGTGCAGGTCGCCGTCGAGGCCGCGCAGGTAGGCGTCCTGCTTGGCGATCGGCAGCAGATCGGCGCGCAGGTCGGCCAGGAACTTGACCCCCTCGGGCAGGCCGTTGAACTGGGTCAGCAGCTTGACCCGCGGCGGCACCAGCGCCTGGCGCAGCGCCACCTGCGCGGCCAGGCGCGCCTCCTCGTCCGTCGCCGCCTTGTAGTCGGCCATGGCCTTCTCGACGCCGGCCTCGTCGACCGCGAAGCGCGTCGCCAGTACGCCCAGGAAGCGGCGGCGTCCTTCGGTGTCGAGCTGCAGGTAGGTGCGCCCCAGCTCGGCCGCGCGGGCGCGCGCCGCCACCTCGCCGCCGCGCGCCTCCAGGCACTCGGCCATCAGCTTTTCCAGCGCGTCGGGGTTGCGCGCCGCCTCGGCCGGCAGGGTGACGCCGACGCTGCGCGCCGCCGTGGCGGCGATGTCGCGCCACGCGCTCGACAGGTTGCCGAAGGCGCGCTCGAAGAAGCTTTCCTTGACTGCCTGCTGCGGATCGCTGGTCGCCATGAAGGTCCCTTGTCGCCTGGAAACGCTTGCCTCTGCCGTCAGTCTAACCGCTGTCGATGAACGACCGGCTACTCGATCGCCGGCCCCATCACCAGATCCGGCAGCCACGTGGCGATGCCCGGGAAGAGGCACAAGAGCAGGATCGCCGCCACCATGCAGCCGACGTAGGGCAATGAGCCCTTGAGGATGGTCTGCAGGCGGATGTCCGGCGCGATGCCGTTGATGACATAGAGGTTGAGCCCGACCGGCGGGCTGATCAGGCCGATCTCCATGTTGATGGTCAGCACCACCGCGAACCAGTAGGGGTCGAAGCCGACGGACTCGACGATCGGCAGCAGGATCGGCGCCGCCATCAGGATCACCGCCACCGGCGGCAGGAAGAAGCCGGCGATCAGCAGGAAGATGTTGATGGCGAACATCAGCACCCAGCGGTTGACCTCGAGCTGGGTGATCCACTCGGCGATCGACTGGGTGATGAAGAGGCTGGAGAGCATGTAGCTGAACAGGCCGGAGGCGCCGATGATCAGCAGGATCATCACCGACTCCCGGGTGCAGTCGCGCAGCACCGCCCAGAGGGCCTTGGCCTGCCACATGCGGTAGACCACGACAGCGACCACGATCACCAGCAGCGCCCCGACGGCGGCCGTCTCGGAGGGGGTGGCGACGCCGCCATAGAGCGCGAAGAGCACGCCCAGGATGATGGCGACGAAGGGCAGCACCCGCGGCAGCGCCGCCAGCTTCTGCGCCCAGGTGTAGACCGTCGGCGTGAGCACCGCCCCGGCGCCGCTGCGCCAGGTGTCGTAGATCGACCAGGCCATGAACAGCCCGACCAGCATCAGCCCCGGGAGCGCCCCGGCCAGGAACAGCCGGCCGATCGAGGTCTCGGTGGCGATGCCGTAGACGATCATGGTCACGCTGGGCGGGATCAGAATGCCCAGGGTGCCGCCGGCGGCGATGGCGCCCGAGGCGACGGTGTCCGGATAGCCGCGCTTGCGCATCTCCGGAATGCCCATCTTGCCGATCGCCGCGCAGGTCGCCGGCGAGGAGCCCGACAGCGCCGAGAAGATCGCGCAGGCCCCGAGGTTGGAGACCACCAGGCCGCCCGGCACCCGGGTCAGCCAGCGCTCCAGCGCCTCGTAGAGGTCGCTGCCGGCGCGGCTCGAGGCCACCGCCGCCCCCATCAGGATGAACATGGGAATCGACAGCAGCGCGAAGTTGTTGAGCTTGCCGAACAGGATCTCCGGCAACAGCGTGACCGAGAACCAGCCGTTCCAGTCGAAGGCCCAGATGAAGCCGATCGACACCACCATCAGGCCGAGCGCGACGGAGATGCCGGAGAAGAGCACCAGAACGGTCGCCAGCGCGACCAGGGCGCCCAGGGTCAGCGGATCGAATTCCATGGCGTCGGGCTCCCGGTCAGCGCGGCAGGTCGCGGGTCGCGGCCTCGGCCGCCGCAGCGGCGCCGAGCGCGTCCTCGGGCAGGTCGAAGGGCTTGGCGCGGCCGCTGAACAGCGCCAGCAGGTCCGCCACGTACTGCAGCGCCATCAGGCCGAAGCCGACCGGCAGCGCCGCATAGGGGATGTCCAGCGGCACGCCCCAGACGGTGTCGGAGACCCAGTCCCCCTCCCAGGCCTCGTACCACATGTGCGCGCCGTACCAGGTCAGCAGCAGGCAGACCGCCAGCGACAGCGCCAGGGTCCCGACCGCCAGGGCGTAGCGGGCGCGGCCGCGCAGGTAGATCGGCAGCAGGTCCACGTTCACGTGGCCGCGCAGCTTCTGCACGTAGGGCATGCCCAGCAGGGTCGCCGCCAGCATGCAATAGGTGACGAACTCGGTCTGCCAGATCGTCGAGGCGTTCTCGACGTAGCGCAGATAGACCATCTGGCAGACCACCAGGATCGAGACGGCGATCATGCCGGCGGCAAGCAGGCCGCACAGCAGGGAGATTTGGGAGACGAGGCGAAGAAAGACTGCCATCGCGCGACCACCTTCCGGGCGCTGGGACGTGGCGTGAGGCACACCGGGCCCGGGTGAGCGCGCACCCGGGCCCGGCGCCCCCTTGGGCTGAAGTCGGCTGGCGCGGTTACTCGACCGAGAGTGCCAGATCGAGCAGGCGCTGCCCGCCGGGCACCTCCTCGACGAAGGCCTTGTAGGAGGACTGCCGGGCGATCTCGCGCCAGGCGTTGAAGTCCGCCTCGCTCATCTCCGCGATCTCGACGCCGTTCTCCTGAAAGACGCGGCGCGCGTTGGCGTCCTGCTTCTTGGCCTCTTCGATGTAGTACTGCTCGGCCTGTTCGGCCCCGGCCTCCAGCGCGGCGCGCTGCTCCTCGCTCAGGCGGTCCCAGGTGCGCATGGAGATCAGCACCGGCTGGTACATGAACCACAGCGCGTAGTCGCCGACCGGCGTGAAGCAGTCGACCTGCTCGTAGATGCGGTAGGACACGAAGCTCGACGAGCTGGTGTTGGCGGCGTCCAGCACGCCGGTCTGCATGGCGTTGTAGATCTCCGACGAGGCCATGGAGGCGATCGAGGCGCCGGCGGCCGCCAGCATCTGCTCGAAGGACTTGCCGGCCGCGCGGGTCTGCAGGCCCTGCACGTCCTCCGGCGCGGTGATGCAGGTCTCCTTACCCGCGAAGCCGCCGGCCAGATAGCCGTCGACCAGGATTTTCACCCCGTCGTCCTCGGCGATCTTCTTGAGCTCGTCCATAAACTCCGACTCGTTGAGTCGCGCCGCATGGTCGTGGCTCTTCACCAGGCCGGGCATCAGGGTGAGGTTGAACTCGGGGTGGATGCCGCCGGCGTAGGCCAGCGGGAAGACCGTCATGTCGAGCTGGCCGCGGCTGGTCGGCTGCCACTGCTCGCGCGCCTTGAACAGGCTCTGGGTCGGGAAGATCTGGATCGACAGGTCGACCCCGGCTTCCTCCACATGGGTCTTGATGATCTCGGCCACCTTGTGGCGCACGTCCGCGGTCGACCACTGGTGCGACAGCCGCAGGGTGGTCTGGGCCTCGGCCGGGCCGGCCAGGCCCGCCGCGGCAAGCAGCGCCGCCGCCGCGGCGCCGGTGAACAGTTTGCGCATCTCCTCCCTTTCCTTTTTCCGGGCGACGGCCGGCGCTTCTGCCGCGCCTTGCTTCGGCCGTCGCTGCTGCGTCCGCTCGCGGCCGCCGCCCCGGGGACAGAAAACGCCCCGGCAGCCGGCTGCCGCGCAAGGATAGTACGCCCGTGTATACAAGAAAGCAATTCTTGTATGCAGACTTCGGAGTCATGTATACCTGTCAGCCAACCAACGGCGGCGGCCGGCGGCGGGTCCGCCGCCCAGGGCGCCCCAGCTTCGGGCGGAGGAGATCGCGGTGGCCGCGGAACGGCGGGCCGACCGGATTCGGCACACTCTGGAGCAGGAGATCGTCACCGGCACGCTGCCGCCCGGCCAGCGGCTGGACGAGCTGCGCCTGGCCGAGCGCTTCGCCGTGTCGCGCACGCCGGTGCGCGAGGCGCTGATGCAGCTCGCCGCCAGCGGCCTGGTCGAGATCCGCCCGCGCCAGGGCGCCACGGTGGCGGAGCTGGGCCTCAAGCGCATGGTCGAGATGTTCGAGGTGATGGCGGAGCTGGAGGGGCTCTGCGCGCGCCTGGCGGCGCGGCGCATGGGCCAGGCCGAGCGGGCCGAGCTGCAGCGCCAGCACGAGAGCTCGCGGCGCTTCGCCAGCACCGGCGATCCCGACGCCTACTACGCCGCCAACCTGGACTTCCACGAGGTGATCTACGCCGGCAGCCACAACGCCTTCCTGGCCGAGCAGACCCGCGCCCTGCGCCAGCGCCTCACGCCCTACCGCCGCATCCAGCTCCGCCGCGCCGGCCGCCTGGCCGACAGCTTCGCCGAGCACGAGGCAATCGTGCAGGCCATCCTGGCCGGCGACGCCGAGGAGGCCGAGCGGCGCACCCGCCGCCACGTCACCGTGCAGGGCGGCGCCTTCACCGACTTCCTCTCCACCCTGCCCTTCGGCCCCGGCGCGCTGGCGGAACCGGCGCCCGCCGCTGCGCCCCAAACCGCCGAGCCGGCAACCGGCGACACGGCGGAGACCGACCCCGCCCGCGACCCGCAAAGACAACGGACCCTGGGATGAGCGAGAACCTCTACGACATTCTGGCCAAGGGCTTTCCCGCCGACCGCAGCCGCCCCGCGCTGCGCCTGCCGGCGGCCAGCCTGGCCGCGGCCGACGACCGCATCCTCAGCTACGCCGACCTGGAGGCCCAGGCCGGCCGCTACGCCCGCCTGCTCACCGAGCTCGGCGTCAAACCCGGCGACCGCGTTGCGGTGCAGACCGAGAAGTCGGCCAACGCCGTCTTCTTCTATCTCGGCGCGGTCAAGATGGGCGCGGTCTACCTGCCGCTGAACGTCGGCTACACCGGGGCCGAGATCGAGTACTTCCTGGGCGACGCCACCCCGGCCCTGGCGGTCTGCCGACCGGAGGCCGAGGCGGCGATGCGCGAGATCGCCGCCAGGACCGGCGTGCCCCACGTTCACACCATGGACGACGCCGGCGGCGGCAGCCTGAGCGAGGCGGCGGCGGCGCTGGAGCCGCTGGCCGAGAGCTATCCGGCCGCGGCCGACGAGCTGGCCGCCATCCTCTACACCTCGGGCACCACCGGCCGCTCCAAGGGCGCCATGCTGACCCACGGCAACCTCAGCTCCAACGCGCTGGCGCTGAAGCAGCTCTGGGGCTTTCGCGACGGCGACGTGCTGCTGCACATGCTGCCGATCTTCCACGTCCACGGCCTGTTCGTCGCGATCAACACCACCCTGGCCAACGGCAGCGAAATGGTTTTCCTGCCCAAGTTCGACGCCGAGACGGCGATCGCCCTGCTGCCGCGCTGCAGCGTGATGATGGGGGTGCCGACCTTCTACGTGCGCCTGCTGGCCCAGGCCGGCTTCACCCGCGAGGTGGCGGCCAACATGCGCCTCTTCGTCTCCGGCTCGGCGCCGCTGCTGGAGGAGACCTTCCAGGCCTTCGAGACGCGCGTCGGCCAGCGCATCCTCGAGCGCTACGGCATGACCGAATGCGGCATGATCACCTCCAATCCCTACGCCGAGACGCCGGGCCGCGAGCGCCGGGCCGGCACCGTCGGCTTCCCGCTGCCCGAGGTGACGGTGCGCGTCGCCGACGAGGACGGCCGGGCGCTCGGCCCCGAGGAAATCGGCGTGCTGGAGGTGAAGGGGCCCAACGTCTTCAAGGGCTACTGGCAGATGCCCGAAAAGACGGCCGAGGAGTTCCGCGACGACGGCTACTTCATCACCGGCGACCTCTCCAAGATCGACGCCGAAGGCTACGTCCACATCGTCGGGCGGGCCAAGGACCTGGTCATCTCCGGCGGCTACAACGTCTATCCCAAGGAGATCGAGCTGGTCATCGACCAGCTCGACGGCGTGGCGGAATCCGCCGTGATCGGCCTGCCCCACCCCGACTTCGGCGAGGCGGTGACGGCGGTGGTCAAGCGCTCCGGCGAGATCGGCGAAGAGGAGATCATCGCCGCCTGCGGTCGCGAGCTGGCCAGGTTCAAGGTACCCAAGCGGGTCTTCTTCGTCGCCGAGCTGCCGCGCAACACCATGGGCAAGGTCCAGAAAGCCGACCTGCGCAAGATCTACGGCGAAACCTTCAAGGCGGCGTGAGGCCGGGCGCGGCAGGGACCTCTGCGGCAGGGACCTCTGCGGCAGGGACCTCTGCGGCACGGACCTCTGCGGCACGGGCCCCTGCGGCGCGCCTCCCTACCGCACGAGCCCCTGCCGCGCAGGCGCCCTTGCGTCGCGCGCCGGACTGCGCTTCAAACGACGGTGACGCCATGTCCCGTCCAGACGGAGAGACCCCATGCCGGATGCATCCAGTCTGACCTTGCAGACCGACCCGCAGGCGCTGGTGCGCGAGCTGGCCGGCAAGCACCTGATCGACGGCGCCCTGGTGCCGCCGGTCGGCGGCCAGACCTTCGAGGTGGTCAATCCCGCCACCCTGGAGGTGATCGGCCAGGCCGCCGAGGGCGACGCCGAGGACGTGGCCCGCGCCGTCGCGGCGGCCGCGGCGGCGCAACGGGCCTGGGCCGAGACGCCGGCGCGCGAGCGCGGCCGCCTGGTCGCCGAATGCGGCCGGCTGCTGGAAGCGCACAAGGAGGAGCTGGCCCGGCTGGTGGCGCTGGAGACCGGCAAGGCGCTGCGCACCGAAAGCCGGGTCGAGGCCGGCGTGCTGGCCGACGCCTTCGTCTTCTACGGCGGCCTGGGCAGCGAGCTGAAGGGCGAGACGGTGCCCTTCAACCCGAAGATGCTGACCGTCACCTCGCGCGAGCCGATCGGCGTGGTCGGGGCGATCATCCCCTGGAACGTCCCGATGATGCTGATGGCCTTCAAGATCGCGCCGGCCCTGGTCGCCGGCAACGCGGTGGTGGTCAAGTCGGCCGAGGAGGCGCCCTACGCCGTCCTGCGCATCTGCCAGATCATGAACCAGGTGCTGCCCAAGGGGCTGTTCAACCTGCTCTCCGGCTTCGGCCCGGAATGCGGCCAGCCGCTGGTCGCCCACCCCCAGGTCGGCAAGGTGACCTTCACCGGCTCGGTCGAGGCCGGCAAGGCGGTCTACCGCACCGCCGCCGAGAAGCTGATCCCGGTGACGCTGGAGCTGGGCGGCAAGTCGCCGATGATCGTCATGGCCGACGCCGACCTGGACAAGGCCATCGCCGGCGCCATCTCCGGCATGCGCTTCACCCGCCAGGGCCAGTCCTGCACGGCGGCCAGCCGCATCTACGTCCACCGCTCGCTGCACGACGCCTTCGTCACGGCGCTCAAGGCCAAGGTCGACGCCCTGGTCATGGGCGACCCGCTGGACGAGGCGACCGACATCGGCACCATCGTCAGCAAGCAGCAGTTCGAGCGGGTGAAATCCTACATCGCCCAGGGCAAGGCCGAGGGCGGCACCGCCCACCCCTGCTCGCGCGTGCCCGAGGCGGCGAACCTGGCCGAAGGCTACTACGTGCAGCCGGTGATCTTCACCGACCTGCCGGAGGACTCGCGGCTGATCGGCGAGGAGATCTTCGGCCCGGTGACCTGCGTGATCGCCTTCGACGACTACGAGGAGGTGCTGGCCAAGGCCAATGACAGCCCCTACGGCCTGGCCGCCACGATCTGGACCCGCGACCTGCAGACCGCGCTCGACGCGACCAGGCGGCTGGAGGCCGGCTTCGTGCAGGTCAACCAGAACCTGGTGGTGATGCCCAACCTCTCCTATGGCGGCATCAAGCAATCCGGACTCGGCAAGGAGGCCTCGCTGGAGGCCATGCTGGAGAACTTCACCCACAAGAAGACCGTCATCTTCAACATGGAGTGAGAGGCCAAGTGGGCATGACCGAAGTCGATCTCGACGAATATCTCTTTCGCCCCGCCACGGTGGTCAGCCTGCCGCTGCGCGGCGACGATGCGCGCTTTCCGGTGCATCGGGTCTTCTGCGTCGGCCGCAACTACGCCGACCACGCCCGCGAGATGGGCCACGATCCCGACCGCGAGGCGCCCTTCTTCTTCAGCAAGCCGCCGGAGGCGGTGGTCGCGCCCGGCGCGCCGGTCCCCTATCCCGCCGCCACGCGCGACCTGCACCACGAGGTCGAGCTGGTCGTCGCCCTGTCGGGCGGCGGCCGCGACATCCCGGCCGACCAGGCGCAGGCGCTGATCCACGGCTACGCGGTGGGCATCGACCTGACCCGTCGCGACCTGCAGGCCGAGGCGAAGAAGCTGGGCCGGCCGTGGGACTCGGCCAAGGCCTTCGCCGCCTCCGCCCCCTGCTCCGAGGTGGCGCCGGCGGCGCGCATCGGCCACCCGGCGCGCGGCCACATCACCCTGTCGGTCAACGGCGAGCTGCGCCAGGCCGGCGATCTGGGCCAGATGATCTGGAAGACCCCGGAGATCATCGCGGCGCTGTCGCGCCTCTGGACCCTGCAGCCGGGCGATCTGATCTTCACCGGAACGCCGGCCGGCGTCGGCCCGCTCCAGCCGGACGACCGGGTCGCGTGCGAGATCGAGGGCGTCGGCCGCCTGCAGACGGAAATCGCAGCGCCGTCGACGTGACAGGTCCGCAGCGACCGTCGGCCGGACGGGACGGACGGGACGGACGGGACCTGGGGGCCGTGCACGGCGCGGCCCCCAGGCGACCCTGCCGAACCGGCCGCGGGCCGGACCCCGGCCTTACGGCTCGATGTGGGCGTAGGTCTCCAGCGTGCCGTCGGCGGCGAAGCTGATCACGCTGTAGGGCTGCGGATTCGGCCCCTCCATGCCCGGCGAGCCCACCGGCATGCCCGGCACGCTCAGCCCGCGCACCTCCGGCTGCTCTTCGAGCAGGCGGCTCATCACCTCCAGCGGCACGTGGCCCTCGATCACGTAGCCGCCAATCGAGGCGGTGTGGCAGGACTGCAGGGTCTCCGGCACGCCGGCCATCAGCTTGACCGGCCCCATGTCCTCGACCTCCTGCACCTCGACCTCGACGCCGGCGGCGCGCACGTAGTCGACCCAGACCTTGCAGCAGCCGCACCAGGGCGACTTGTAGACCTTCATGACGCCGCTCACGCCGCTCCCGGGCGCAGCGGCGGCGCCGGTCGCCGTCATCGCGGTGGTCGTCAGGGCCGCACCGGCCAGAAGCGGCAGCGCCAGGGCCGCCGCCAGCATGCGTCGCGTCACCATTGCCAGGCTTGTTCCTCTCGGCTCACGGGCGCCGCCGCCACGGCGGGGCCGCGCCTCGGTCTCTCATGTCCAGGTCGCCAGGATGAAACTTCCCGTCACGGGAAGGTCAAGCGCCCTTGCGCCTCCCGGGCGGCAAGCCGAACGCTTCGCCCTTGACCTTCCCAAAGGGGAAACCCGCATCTCCCCAGTCTGCAACGAAAGGGATGAGATGACCGAGTCCAGCCAAGATCAGCGCTCTAGCACCGCCGCGACGGCAGGGTCCGAGGCCGCAGACTGGGCGCGGAGCGGCGAAGGGTCGCAGCCCGGCCGGGACGCGCCGGCCGCTCCTCGGCAGGACCACGGCGGTGACAAGGGTCACGGCACTCCGGGGAGCGGTCATGGGAGCGGCCATGGGAGCGGCCATGGGAGCGGCCATGGCAATCATGGCGGCAACGGGGGGCATGGCGGTCACGACCATGCGGCGATGGTGGCCGACTACAAGCGGCGCTTCTTCGTCTCGCTGGTGCTCACCCTGCCGATCCTGGCGCTCTCGCCCCTGATCCAGGGCGCGCTCGGCCTGGAGGAGGCCCTGGCCTTCGCCGGCGACCGCTATCTGCTGTTCGCGCTCGGCAGCGCCGTCTACCTCTACGGCGGCTGGCCCTTCCTGACCGGCCTGCTGAGCGAGGTGGCCAAGCGCCAGCCGGGGATGATGACCCTGATCGGCCTGGCCGTCAGCGTCGCCTACGTCTACTCCGCCGCCGTCACCTTCGGACTTGAGGGCGAGGTCTTCTTCTGGGAGCTGGCGACGCTGATCGACGTCATGCTCCTCGGGCACTGGATCGAGATGCGCTCGGTCATGGGCGCCTCCGGCGCGCTGGAGAAGCTGGTCCGGCTGATGCCCGACAGCGCCCGCCGCCTGACCGAGGACGGCGACAGCGAGGACGTCTCGGTGAGCGACCTGCGCGCCGGCGACCGGGTGCTGATCCGCCCCGGCGAGAAGGTGCCGACCGACGGCGTCATCATCGAGGGCCGCACCAACGTCAACCAGGCCATGCTGACCGGCGAGTCCAAGCCGATCGAGAAGGACGAGGGCGACGAGGTGATGGGCGGCGCCATCAACGGCGACAGCAGCATCACCCTGCGGGTCGAGAAGACCGGCGCCGACACCTACCTGGCCCAGGTGGTGGAGATGGTCCGCCAGGCCCAGGAGTCCCGCTCGCGCAGCCAGGACATGGCCAACCGGGCCGCCGGCTGGCTGACCTACGCGGCGATCGGCATCGGCTCGGTCACCCTGGCCTCCTGGCTGGCGGTCGGCGCCGACTTCCAGTTCGCCCTCGCACGCATGGTCACCGTCATGGTGATCACCTGCCCCCACGCGCTGGGTCTGGCCGTGCCGCTGGTCGTCGCGGTCTCCACCAGCCTCTCGGCGCGCGGCGGCCTGCTGATCCGCGACCGCCAGGCCTTCGAGCGGGCGCGCAACCTCGACGCGGTGATCTTCGACAAGACCGGCACCCTGACCGAGGGCCGCTTCGGGGTCAGCGACCTGGTGGCGCTGGGCGACACCGAGGAGTCGGAGCTGCTCGCCCTCGCCGCCGGCCTGGAAAGCCAGTCCGAGCACCCCATCGCCGCCGGCATCGTGGCCGAAGCCCGGGCGCGCGAGCTGGAGATCGCCCAGCCCAAGGGCTTCGAGACGCTGAAGGGGCGCGGCGCCAAGGCCGAGGTGTCCGGCCGCGAGGTCAAGGTGGTCAGCCCCGGCCATCTGGAGGAGCTGGGGCTGGAGATCGACGACGCGCGGGTCGAGGCGTTGCGCGAGTCCGGCAAGACCGTCGTCTTCGTGCTGGTCGACGATCGGCCGATCGGCGCCATCGCCCTGGCCGATATCGTGCGCGAGGTCTCGCGCGAGGCGGTCGCCAACCTCAAGCAGATGGGCGTGCGCTGCATCATGCTGACCGGCGACGCCCGCGCCGTGGCCGAGTCGGTGGCGAAGGAGCTGGCGCTCGACGAGGTCTTCGCCGAGGTGCTGCCGGACCAGAAGGCGGCGAAGGTCCGCGAGGTCAAGCAGCAGGGCCGCGTCGTCGCCATGGTCGGCGACGGCGTCAACGACGCCCCCGCCCTGCTGGAGGCCGACCTGGGCATCGCCATCGGCGCCGGCACCGACGTGGCGGTGGATTCGGCCGACGTCGTGCTGGTCCGCGACGACCCGCGCGACGTGGTCACGATCCTGGAGCTGTCGCGCGCCACCTGGCGCAAGATGATCCAGAACTTCGCGCTGGCCACCGGCTACAACGTGGTCGCCATCCCGCTGGCTGCCGGCGTGGCCTTCGCCTGGGGCATCCTGCTCTCGCCGGCGGTCGGCGCGGCGCTGATGTCGGCGAGCACCGTGGTCGTGGCGATCAACGCCAAGCTGCTGGAGCGCGCCCGCGGCGTGCTCCCGGCCTCGGCCCGCTCGTGAGCGGCGCGGCGGCCGGAGCGCAGGCCGTCTGCGGGCCGGTCGGCGACTGGCTGACCGGCCTGCGGCGCTACCTCGGCGCCTCGCTGCTCGGCCACCTGGTCTGGGAAGCCGGGCACATGCCGCTCTACACCCTGGCCTGGGAGGAGCCGCTGTCGCGGGTGGTGCTCTACGGCCTGCACTGCACCGCCGGCGACCTGCTGATCGCGCTCTCCGCGCTGGTCGTGGCGCTGCTGCTGCTGCGCGCGCGCGACTGGCCGGCGCGGCGCCTGCGGCCGGTGGCCTTGCTGGCCGGGGCGATCGGCCTGCTCTACACCCTCTCCAGCGAGACGGTGAACGTGGAGATCCTGGGCTCCTGGAGCTACACCGAGGCGATGCCCCGCCTGCCCTTCACCGAGATCGGCCTGACGCCGGTGCTGCAGTGGCTGGTGGTCCCGGCCCTCGCCTTCTGGTGGGTCGCGCGCGGCCGCCGCGACCGGACCTGAGGCTAAAGTCGAGGCCAGAGTCGAAGCCGGGCGACCGGCGCAACCGCCGCTCAGGCCAGCGGCGGCTCGCGCATCGTCTGGGGACGCGACAGGCCGAGCAGGCTGAGCAGCGTCGGCGCCACCGCGAGTTGGCTGACGGTGCCCTCCATCTCGCCGCCCTCGGCGCCGCAGAGGTCCCAGAAGGGCACCGGGCGCATGCCCGCCTCGGCGCCGCCGTGGCGGCCTTCCGCGCTCATGCCGTGGTCCGAGGTCACCAGCACGCGGTAGCCGGCCGCCCGCCAGTCCGGAATCGCCAGGGCCAGTTCGTTGTCGATGTTCCAGACCTGGTGGCGATACTCGAAGGAGTCGGCGCCGAAGGCATGGCCGACGGAGTCGACGGCGGTCGAGTGGACCAGCAGATAGTCTGGGGCGTGCCGGCGGATCAGCAGGCTGGCCGTGTTGCAGAGGTCGTGATCGCCGGGCACGTGCGGATTGAAGCGGGTGTGGCGCAGGTCGGTGTAGAAGCGGCCGTGGGTCACCCAGCCCTCGCCCTGCGTCACCTCCAGATGCTCCACGGCATCGAAGGGCGCGGCGTTGAACAGCAGGCCATAGAGGCGCTCGGCCACTGCCGCGGTGCCCAGCCCGGCCTGGCGCGCCAGGGAGAAGACATGCGGCGCCGGCGCCATGGCGTCGCGGTCGTTGGACACGATGCCGTGCTCGGCCGGCGGCGTGCCGGTGTGCAGCGAGGCATAGGCCGGCATCGACAGGCTGGGCAGCACCGCCTGCATGCGCCAGAGCCGGGCCTGTCCGGCCTCGACCAGGCCCATCAGGTAGCCGCACTGGGCCCGCGCCGTGGCATAGCCCAGCGCGTCGATCATCACCAGGATCACCTTCTGCCGATCCATCCTTCTCCCTCTCCTACGGCGCGGGCGGGGCCAGCCCCGCAGTCCGCGCGTGCCTAGGCCGGCTTCTGCCCGACCGGCGGACCCACGACAGGGGGGCCACTTGGTCGGACTCCCCTCCAGCTCGCAGCACGCTCCCGTGTGACGGCGCCGCGGCCCGGCACGAGCGATCGGCCGCGCCGCGACGCCGGCCGGACACTAGCCGCTTCCTGTGAAAGCGTGATGAAAGCGGCGGCCGGGCACCGCCGTCATGCGTTGGAGCCAGGGGGCGGCGCAAAGGAAAGGGCCCAGGGTTGGCCCCCGGGCCCTGTGCAAGCCGATCGCCGGGCGGCCGGCGGCCGTGCTACTCCGCGCGCAGCCGCCGCACCAGGTGCCAGGCGCCCGGCACGGTCGCCGCCGCCAGCGCCAGCTTCACCCCGGCGCCGCCGAGAAACGGCAGCAGCCCGGCGGCGATGGCCTGGTCGAGGCCGACGAGCACCGCCAGCCAGGCGACGCCGACGGCGAAGAAGATCGCGGTGCCCAGTGCCAGGGCCGGCAGCGCCAGCCACAGCCGGCGGTCCCAACCGCGCTCGGCGAACCAGCCCATGGCCACCGTCGCCGCCAGGAAGCCGACGAGATAGCCACCGGTCGGTCCGGCGAAGTAGGCGAAGCCGCCACCGGTCGCGAAGACCGGCAGACCCAGCGCGCCCTGCAGCAGATAGAGGCCGACGGTGGCCGCCCCGAGGCGCCAGCCGTAGGCCATGGCGATCACCATGATCACGTAGGTCTGCAGCGTCATCGGCACCGGATACATCGGCACCTGCACCTTGGCGCTGACGGTCAGGGCCGCCGCGCCCAGCAGCGCCAGCACCAGATCGCGCCCCAGGCGCTGGGCGCGTTCCTCCGCCGGCCAAAGCCAATTGATCAATGTGGGGGTGCGAAAGTCGCTCGCCGCGATGTCCGCATGCGCCATCTGTGACCCACTCCTTCCCCTGTCGGCAGCTTGGGCAGCCCTCCGCGACGCGGCGCTGCCGTTCGTCTGCTCTCTTGTGTCTCACGATGCCCGTGCGCGCGCCGGTCCGTTGCTTGCTTCTTGTTCCGTCCGACCGGCCCCCGCCGAGACTGGGAACGCTATAACAAGCGGCCCGAAGGACGCCATGCTTTTCGCATGGCGGCGCCCTCATTGTCACAGGGGTTAACCTGCATACAAGTATAAACCCCTGATATCATTGAGTTTCGTCCAGCGAATTCCGGGGCGGCCCTGCAACACTCCGTGATGCCGGCGCGCCGGCGCCGTCGTGGCGGGACTCCGCGCGTCCGCACGCGCACGGCGGGCGCTCACGCGCCCCCCCCCGGCGTTGCCGGTCGGCCGTCGCGGCGCCATATGCCGGATATGCCGGGCCCGCTTCTTCGCTTCCTGCTGTGCCTGCTGCTAGCCGGCGCGGCCGTGCCGGCGGCCGCCGAGCCGCACCTGCCGGCGGCCTGGCCCGCGCCCGAGCGTCTGTCGGAGATGCAGGGGGACGCGATCACCTTTCCCAGCCGCAGCCCCTACACCCTCGCCGAGGCCGACTCGGCGCCGGCGGAGAGCGGGGTCGGCCGGCTGTTCCTGCCGCCGGAGGCCACGGCGGCGGCCCCGGTGCCGGCGGTCATCCTGCTGCACGGCGCCGGTGGCGTCATCTCGACGCGCGAGCCCACCTACGCCCGGCAACTGGCCAGTCTGGGGGTGGCCGCGCTGGTGGTGGATTCCTTCGCCGCCCGGCGCGACCGGGCCGCCGGCTTCGTCGAGCGCCTGCTGGAGATCACCGAGGTGATGCTGGTGGCCGACGCCTACGCCGCGCTGGCCTACCTCGACTCGCGCCCGGAGATCGACGCCGGGCGCACCGCCCTGATCGGCTTCTCCTACGGCGGCATGGCCAGCGTCTTCGCGGCCTACGCCCAGGTGGCCGAGGCGCTGGCGCCGCCCGGCCTGCGGTTCGCCGGCCATGTCGCCTTCTACGCCCCCTGCATCGCCCGCTTCAGCCGCACCGAGACGACCGGCGCGCCGGTGCTGATGCTGTGGGGCGACGGCGACGCCATCGTGGACGGCGCACGCTGCGCCGAGATCGCCGAAGACCTGCGCGCCGGCGGCAGTTCGGTAGAGCGCAAGGTCTACGCCGGCGCCTTCCACCAGTGGGACGGCCGCTTTGGCCGCCCGCGCCCGATCGGACGCAACCTGGCGCCCTGCCGCTACCGGGTCGACGCCGAGGGCGTCGCCTGGGACCGCAACACCTTCCTGCCGCTGCTCAACCGCCTGCTGCGCCAGACCTCCCTCGCCCTCTGCAGCGACCCGGAGGGCTACATGATCGGCCGCGACGACGCCGTGCGCGCCCGGGCCACCGCCGACCTGGCGGCCTTTCTCGAGCGCATCCTGGCGCCGCCCCGCTGAACGCGGCCACCGGGCCGACAGGCCCGGCGCCGAAACGCTGGGCCGGACAGGCCCGAGCCTCTTGGCCGGGGCGTCCGGCTCTGCCACCCTCTGCGGCGCCTGGGAACGGATGATAAGACGACAAGGAGAGCTGCCCATGGCCGTGGCCCCGCTCGGCCCCGACCGCCTGATCGCGCGCTGCGACCCTCAGGCCCTCGACTTCGCCGACACCCGCGAGCTCACGCCCTTCGAAGGGGTGCTGGGCCAGGACCGCGCCCTGGAGGCGATCCGCTTCGCGGCCGACATCGGGCACAGCGGCTATAACCTCTTCGTCATGGGGCCGCCGGGCAGCGGCAAGCATTCCACCCTGGACCGGCTGTTGCGCGAGCGCGCGGCCGAGGACCGGCCGCCGCGCGACTGGATCTACGTCAACAACTTCGAGCAGCCCAACCGGCCCAACGCCATCGGCCTGCCGCCCGGGCGCGGCGGCGCCCTGCGCGAGGAGATGCGCCGGCTGATCGAGGACCTGCGCGTGGCCATCCCGGCCGCCTTCGAGACCGAGGACACCCAGAACCGGCGTCAGGCGATCGAGGAGGAGTTCCGCGAGCACCAGGAGCAGGCCTTCGAGACGTTGCGCAAGAAGGCGGAGCAGCACGGCATCGCCCTGGTGCGCACCCCCAACGGCTTCGGCCTGGCGCCACTGCGCGACGGCAAGATCATTACCCCGGAGCAGTTCCAGCAGCTCGACGAAGAGGAGCAGGCGCGCATCAAGACCGACAGCGAGGCGCTGCAGCACGAGCTGGAAGAGGTCGTCAAGCAGATCCCCCGCTGGGACAAGGCCCGGCGCGAGGCGCTGCGCGAGCTGAACGAGGAGGTCACGGCCTTCGCCGTCGGCCAGCCGATCGCCGAGCTGCAACAGACCTTCGCCGACCTGCCGGAGGTGGTCGCGCACCTGGAGGCGGTGCGCGCCGACCTGGTCAAGAACTTCCACCGCATCTTCATGGCCGAGCGGGCCACCCAGCAGCAGCAGAGCATGGCCGAGGTGATGGCGCCCGCCGCCTCCGACGCCAGCAGCGACGTCGGCGGCTTCAACCGCTACCAGGTCAACCTGCTGGTCGGTCACGAGGCCGAGGTCGCCGGCGCACCGGTGATCTACGAGGACAACCCCACCCTGGGCAACCTGATCGGCCGGGTCGAGCATGTCTCGCAGATGGGCGCCCTGGTCACAGACTTCAGCCTGATCCGCGCCGGCGCCCTGCACCGCGCCAACGGCGGCTACCTGATCCTCGACGCCGAGAAGCTGCTGACCCAGCCGTTTTCCTGGGAGGCGCTGAAGCGAGCCTTGAAGGCGGGCCATCTGGTGATCGAATCGGCCTGGCAGATGATGTCGATGGCCGCGACGGTGGCGCTCGAGCCCGAGCCGGTGCCGCTGACCCTCAAGGTCGCACTGGTCGGCGACCCGCTGATCTACTACCTGCTCTCGGCCTACGACCGGCAGTTCCCGGCGATGTTCAAGGTGGCCGCCGACTTCGACGACCGGCTCGCCCGCGACCACGACGGCGAGCGGCGCTTCGCCCGGCTGATCGCGACCATGGTCGCCCGCGAAGAGCTGCGCCCGCTCACCGCCGAGGCGGTCGCCCGGGTGATCGAGCAGGCGGCGCGCCTGGCCGACGACGGCGCCAAGCTCAGCCTGCTGCTCGAGCCGGTGCTCGACCTGCTGCGCGAGGCCGACTGGCAGGCCAAGCAGGCCGGGGCCGAGCTGGTCTCCGCCGCGCAGGTCCAGGCCGCCATCGACGCGCAGATCCGCCGCGCCGACCGCATCCGCGAGCGCGCGCAGGAGGCGATCGCCCGCGAGATCCTGCTGATCGACACCCAGGGCGCGGCGGTCGGGCAGGTCAACGGCCTGGCGGTGCTGCAGCTCGGCGGCTTCGCCTTCGGCAAGCCCTCGCGCCTGACCGCCCGGGTGCGCCTGGGCAGCGGCCGCGTCGTCGATATCGAGCGGGAATCCAAGCTGGGCGGCGCGCTGCACACCAAGGGCGTGCTGATCCTGGCGGGCTTCCTCTCCGGCCACTTCGTGCGCGACCTGCCGCTGTCGATCTCGGCCACCCTGGTGTTCGAGCAGTCCTACGGCGAGGTCGAGGGCGACAGCGCCTCCTCCGCCGAGCTCTACGCCCTGCTCTCGGCCCTGGCCGAGGTGCCGCTGCGCCAGGACCTGGCGGTGACCGGCTCGGTCAACCAGCAGGGCGAGGTGCAGGCGATCGGCGGCGTCAACGAGAAGATCGAGGGCTTCTTCGACACCTGCCACGCCAAGGGCCTGAGCGGCAGCCAGGGCGTGCTGATCCCGGCCGCCAACGTGCAGCACCTGATGCTGCGCCGCGACGTGGTCGAGGCGGTGGAGGCGGGGCGCTTCGCGGTCTACCCCGTGGCGAGCATCGCCGAGGGACTCGAGCTGCTGACCGGCCTGCCGGCCGGCGCGCGCGATGCCGAGGGGCGCTTTCCCGAGGGCAGCCTCTTCGCCAAGGTGGAGGCACGGCTGCGCCGCTTCGCCCAGGCCCGCAAGGCCTTCGGCCAGGAGGGCGAGGCGCAGACGGGGCAGAAGGACGAGCGCCGCGATGACTGAGACGACCGCGCCCATCGCCCGCATCCTCGTGCCCCTGGACGCCTCGCCCGAGGCGAGCCGGGCGCTGGAGGCCGCCGCCACCCTGGCCGCGCGCCTGGGCCGGCCGCTGGAGGCGGTCTTCATCGAGGATGCCGACCTGCTCGCCCTGGCCGCCCTGCCCTTCACCAGCGAGGTTTCGCTGAGCGGGCGGCCGGCACCGGCCTTCGACACCGCCCGGGTCGAACGCGACCTGCGGGTGCGCGCCCGGGTGCTGCGCGGCCGGGTCGAACAGCTCGCCCTGTCCTACCGCGTCTCCTACAGCTTCCGCGTGGTGCGCGGCCGGCGCGCGGAGGCGCTGGCCAGCCTGCGCCAGGCCGGCGACCTCTTGGCACTGGGCGTCGAGCAGGCCCTGCGCGACGACGGCGCCCAGTTGCTGACCGGCGCCCACTGCCGGCTGCAGGCGGGCCCGGTGGTGCTGCTGGTCGGTGCGGCGCCCGAGCCCACGGATCTGGCGCTGGCCGAGACGCTGGCCCACGATAGCGGCCAGGCGCTGCTGCTGCTGAGCGGCGAGCCCGGCGCCGCGCTGCCGGACCGGCGCGTCGAGCCGGTTCCGCCCGACCACCTGGCGGCGCGGCTGCAGGCGCAGCGCGGCGGCCTGATCCTGGCGCGGCGCGCGCTGCTGCCCGAGGCGCCCGAGGCGCTTGCCCGGCGCCTGCGGGTGCCGCTGCTGCTGCTGGGTTAATTCGCCTCGGGGGCGGCGAAGCTGGGGTTCAGCAACTCGACCAGCTCGCGCGGGCTCTCCAGGGCGCCGAGCAGGACCAGCGGCACCTCCTCCTCCGGCGCCAGAGCCAGGCGGAACCGCCCGGTGCCGGCGAGGAAGCGCTCCAGCGCCGTCAGCAGCTCTTCGCCGGCCGGCCCGAGCCGCAGTGCGCGCAGGTCGATCGCGACCTGCTGCAGGATTTGCGCGCGCAGCGCCTCCGGGGTGACGCCGTCGCGCGCCGCCACCGCCTTCAGCGCCGGTTGCAGGAAACCGAGATCGACCAGGCTGACCTCCGCCGCCCCCAGGCTGGCGCCGAGCAGCAGCGTCTGCGCCTCGGCCTCGGTCAGCCCGGCATGGGGCGGCTGCGCCACGTCGCCGAGCGCCACGGCGAGATCCACCTCCATCAGGTCGTGCAGCGTGATGCTCTGCTCGAAGCGGAAGCTCTGCGCGGCGGCGTCGTAGCGCTGCAGCCCGGCGCCGGAGATGGTCAGGCGCTCGTCCAGCGGCAGGCCCGGCGCCTGGCTCTGGCCCAGGGCGACGATCTCGGGCCCGATCGGCAGGCTGAGGTCGACCAGCTCGCTGCGGCCGCCGACCAGCACGCCGTCGACGATCTGCGGGTCGCGCAGGCGCAGCGCGGCCAGCTCGACCGGGCCGGACAGCTCCTCGACCTCCAGCCGCAGCCGCTCGACCGCCAGGCCGCTGATCCCGGCCATCACGCCCCGGGTCAGGGCCATGGCCTCCGCCTCGTCGAGCCCCGCCAGCTCGGCCGGCGCCAAGGCCAGCGGCGCCGCGAAATCCAGACCGCTGACGGAGACGTCGCCGAGCACGATGCGGCCGCTGTCGCCCGGCTCGCGCACGTCGACGGCCAGGTCGCCGATGCTGAGCTCGCCGATCCGCCCGGCCGTCACCTCGGCCAGGGCGATCTCGCGCACCTGCAGGTCGACCTGCTCCACCGCGAATCCCAGGTTGCTGACGGTCAGCGCGCCGAGGTCGGCGGCCAGCAGGGCGCGGCGCAGATCGGTCGGCTGGCCGGCGACGACCAGGTCGCGCGCCTCGACCCGCTCCAGGGTCAGGGTCTGGGCCGGCGTGGCGTCGTCGGTGATCCGCACGGCCTCCAGCACCACCGAGGCGGCGCGCGTCACCTCGCGCTCCGGCTCCAGGCCGGCGATCAGCAGGCGCTCGGCCGTCACCTCCTCGAAGCCGTGCTGCCCGTTGAGGTCGAGCACCGGCGCCGCCAGGGTGACCGAGCGCTCCAGCAGATCGATCTCGTAGGGGCCATGGTCGAACACCACCCCCGGCGGCAGGCTGGCGCGGAAGTCCGCGATGCTCCGCTCCACCGCGTCGCGCGCCGAGGATTGCAGCAGCGCATAGCCGCCGCCGGCCGCGCCCACCACCAACACTGCCGCGACCAGTCCGATCCACGCACGCTTGTTCATCTCACCCTCTCCACAACCGCTCGCCACCGTAGGGCGACCTCAGCCCGACACGAGACTCATGGCTTTATCGCGAAGCCGCCCGCCATGCCAGCGCACGCTCGCCGCGCCGGCGTGCCGGCGCCAGCAGGAACCAGGCGACGGACACCGCCTGCAGCGCCAGCAGACCGCCGAACACCCAGGCGTAGGCCTGCGCCGGCGGCCGCCCCGCGGCCCCCTGGGGCCAGGCCTCCAGGGCCCAGCCGATCGCCGTCTGGACGGTGAAGGCCGACAGGAAGATCAGCAGGTTCAGCGCCGTGTTGGCCCGTCCCGAATGGGTCAACGGGAAGTGCTGCGACAGGATCGGGTAGGCCAGGGTTCCCAGGTTGCTGGTCAGGCCGAACCAGATCCAGGGCCAGTAGGCCCGCGGCGCCACCTCGAACACCAGCAGGGCCTGGGCCCCCATGAAGGCCAGCGTGCCGGCGCCGACCACCCAGGTCAGCGGCAGGCCGGCGCGCTCCGCCAGATCCCCGACCAGGCCGCCGATCATGAAGCCGCAGGTCAGCGCGATGGCGGCGATCAGCAGCCGCGTCGCCACCGCCGCCTCGCCGAGGCCGGCGACGTCGCTCAGCCAGGGCCCCGCCCAGAGCGACTGCAGCGCCATCGAGGCGCCGATGGTGACGAAGACCATCGGCGCCAGCGCCCAGAAGAAGGCGTCGCCGTAGATCCGACGCAGCCCCGCCGCGACCTGGCCCAGGCTGCTGGCGGCCGGCGCGTCGGGACGCTCCGGCACGACGAAGAAGATCGTGGCTGCCGCCGCCACGGTCAGCAGCGCCAGGATGCGGAAGATCCCGCGCCAGTCGGTGACGCCCAGTGCCGCCTCGACCGGCGCGGTCGCGGCGATCGCGCCCAGCCCGCCCATGGCCAGGAAACAGCCGTTGACGACGGCCCAGCGCGAGCGCGGGAACCACAGCGTGACCGCCTTCAGGCCCGACATCAGGCCGCCGGCCATGCCCAGCCCGATCAGCACGCGCCCGGCGATCAGGCTCGCCTTGTCCTCGCCCAGGGAGAAGGCCAGGGCGCCCAGCGCCGCCGCCAGCAGCAGCGCCGCCTGGACTCGGCGCGGTCCGTAGCGGTCGAGCAGCACGCCGAGCGGAAGCTGGAACAGCCCGAAGGCCAGGAAGAAGGCCGCCGTCAGCAGCCCGAGGTCGCCGGCGCTCAGCCCGACGTCGGCCTGCAACCGCCCCGCGATCACGGCGTTCACCGAGCGAAACAGGTAGGACAGGAAGTAGCCGCCGGCGAAGGGCAGGAAGACGCTCAACAGCGTACGCGGCAGGACGGCGGTCATGGGCCGGCCTCAGGCGCGCGCCGGCCGCGGCCGGCGCAACGCCAGGCGGGCCATGAACAGGGCGAGGCCGGCCGCCACCGCCACCAGCGTCAGGCCGCCGAAGGTCAGCGCATAGCTGTCCAGCAGCTTGTAGGCCACGGCGAACAGCGACGGCCCGAAGAGCACGCCGCCGAAGGTCGGCACCAGGGCGCCGGCGGTGGCGTTGCCGACCTCGCTGGGCGGAGCCAGGCGCACGATCTCCGCCATGAACACGCCGTTCCAACCGATCGCCGAGGCGCCGAACACCAGGAACAGCGCGTAGACGGCGGCCAGCGGCCACTCCGGCGTGACCAGGGCGGTCAGCAGCGACGCCGCCAGCATCAGCGCCACCAGCCCCAGCAGCACGCCGTTGCCGTCGCCAACGCGGTCGGCCAGCCAGCCCCAGAGCAGGCGGCCGACGAAGCCCGCCGCCTGGGTCGCCGCCAGCAAGGCGCCGGCCGGCACCAGCCCCAGGCCGCCCTCCTCGACCAGGAAGACGACCAGGTAGGCGCTGAGGCTGAGCTGGATCGCGCTCATGAAGAACACGCCGACCGACATCCAGCGCAGCGGCGCCAGCCGCAGCACCAGCAGCAGGCCCGCCAGGGGGCGGCGCAGCACCGGCAGGCTCGGGTCGCGGTCGGCGTCCAGGCCGGCGCGCAGCGGCGCCAGGGCGACCAGCAGCAGCAGGCTGGCCAGCGCGATGCCGCCGATCGCCGCCTGCCAGCCGAAGGCCACGGCCAGCGCCGGGGTCGCCAGGCCGGCCAGGATGCCGCCGGCCGGCACGCCGGTCTGCTTCAGCGAGAAGACCGTGTTGCGGTGCCGCGCCGGCGTGACCCGGGCCAGCAGGTGGGAGGTCGCCGGGTTGATCAGGCTGTAGCCGGCCCCCAGCAGGACGCCCGCCAGCCCGAGACCGACCAGGGTGCCGCTGGCCGCCGCCCCGCAGGCCAGGGCGAAGGCGACCAGCGCCACCTGCCCCTGCCGACAGGCGCCGTAGCGCCGCAGGGTCTGCCCCGAGACCAGCGAGAGCAGCATCGCCACGCCGTAGGCCAGCGAGACGAGATAGCCGATCAGCGCCGGCTGGATCGCCAGGCTGGCGCCGATCTCCGTGGCCATGGCTGGGAAGGCCAGCACCGACCAGGAGCCGACCGTCTGGATGGCGGTGGTCAGCAGGACCACCGTCGCCAGGCGGGCAAGAGTGACGGAGCTGCCGGACTGCGCGGCGCCCGTGCGGCTCACGAGGCCGGCGCGGCCTCGCCGAGCGGCCGGGGGGTCCCGGGGCCGGCGAAGGCGTCGAGGAAGAGGCTGCGGAAATCGGACATGAGGGGCGCGATACTACCGCGCCGCCGCGGCGGCGGAACCAGCCCTTCTGCAAGGCCGGCCTGCACCAGGCGCAGGACCAGATCCGGCCGGTCGCTCACGACGTGCAGCGGCACGACGCTCTCCGCCCCCTCGCCCGAGACCACGGCGCCGGCCTCGTGGTCGCCCAGGATCACCACCAGGCGCGGCCGATCCCAGGGCTGGCGCAGCCAGCTCGCCAGGGTGCGCAGCACATAGTCCAGGGCCTCCGCGTAGGCGGCACGCACGGCATCGGCGTCGAGCCAGAGTTCGCGCGGCGGGATCGGCGGCTCCGACCAGCGCGCGAAGCCGGCGCCGTCGGCGATCTCCGACCAATCGTCGAGCACCGGCGGCACCGGCGTCCAGGGCGCATGGCTGGAGATCAGCGCCACCTGGGCGAACAGCGGCGCGCGCGCCGCGCCCGCCAGCAGCTCGCGCTCCAGCACCGCAAGCGAATACTGGTCGGGCATGGTCACCCAGGCGTAGGGCGGCCCGGCGTAGCCCATCTGATCGCGGAAGTAGGTCCGCTGGAACCCGAAGAAGCCGGCCTCGGGCCAGGCCTTGACGATGGCCGGCATGACCAGCGCGGTGTCGTAGCCGGCCGCCGCGAAGACGTGCGGCAGCAGGCGGCGGCGGCTGGCGACCAGCAGGTCCCAGCGGTCCTGACTGTCCACCCACAGGCCGCTGGTCAGGCTGGCGTGCGCCAGCCAGGACTGGCCGCCGATGGTGGGCGAGGCCAGCCAGCCGGACGCCTGTGCCAGGCCGGCGCCGGCCAGCCCGCGCTCGGTCGCCGCCAGGGTGCCGCGCAGGCGCGGCGCGTAGCGCGGATCCTCCAGCGCCGCCGCCCCGTAGGACTCGACGAAGACCAGCACCACGTCGGCGCCGGCCAGGCCGGCAAGCTCGGGCAGGCCGCCGGGCCCGGCCAACGGGTCGGCGGCCAGGGCTTCGGCGAAGGCTTGGCGCTCGCTCGCCACCCGCTGCAGCCGCTCGACCTGGAAGGCCACGGCCCGGCTCAGCTCGCTGCCGGTTAAGGGCGGGAGCTGCGGCACCGCGCTCATGCCTGCCAGCGCCAGCGCCGCGCCGGCGGTGGCCAGACGCGGCGCGCGCGCGCCCTGCAACGTCCGGCATAGCCGGGCGAAGGCCCAGAAGACGACGAGCGGCAGGACCAGGAGCCCCAGCGCAACGGCGACCGCGATGCCCAGGCCCATGGCGCCGGAAATCAGCTCCAGCCCCGGCCGCACGAGCTGCAGGTCGAGCCAGAGCTTGAGCGGCCGCCCCAGCAGGGTGAAGGCCGTGCGCTCCATCGCCAGCAGCAGCCAGGCCGCCGTCAGCAGCGCCGCCGTGCCCAGGGCGAGGGCCGAGGCCAGCCGGCGCCCCCGCCCCGCCGGCAGCGCGAGCAGCAGCAGCCCGGCCACCAGCGGCTCGAGCGGCAGGGCGAGCGCGCGCGCCGACGCGCCGATCAGCAGCGGCGCCTGGGCCAGGGCCGCCAGACCGGCGAGCGCCGCAAGCGGCGCCAGCCAGCCGCCCGCCGCCACACGCCGCGCCGCATGCCCTGGCCCGCGCCGCGATGGCGCGCTAGCTTGTGCTGCGTCCCGTCGATCCACCGAAATCTGTCCCTCTGCCCATGCATGACCCCGACGCCACCGGCGCCCCCGATGTCCCCGCGCCCGGCGGCGACACCGCCCTCGCCTTCTGGGCCGAGGCGCCCGGCCGGGGCGCGCTGCGCCGCGAAGCCTTGGCGCCGCCGCGCGCGAACCAGGCACGGGTGCGCAGCCTCTACAGTGGCATCAGCCGGGGCAGTGAAACCCTGGTGCTGCGCGGCGAGGTGCCCGAGAGCGAATACTGCCGGATGCGCGCGCCCTTGCAAGCCGGCGATTTCCCCTTTCCGGTGAAGTACGGTTACGCCAACGTCGGGCAAGTGGAGTCCGGGCCGCCGGAGCTGACCGGGCAGCGGGTATTCTGCCTGCATCCGCACCAGGACCGCTACCTCGCGCCGGTGGAGATGCTGCTGCCGCTGCCCGCCGCCCTGCCGCCGCGCCGGGCCGTGCTGGGCGCCAACATGGAAACCGCGCTCAACGCCCTCTGGGACGCGGCGCCGCGCCTGGGCGACCGCATCGCCGTGGTCGGCGCCGGGGTCGTCGGCTGTCTGATCGCGCGCCTGGCCGCGCGGATCCCCGGCTGCGCGGTGGCGCTGGTCGACCGCGACCCCGGCAAGGCGGCGGTCGCCGGCGCGCTGGACCTGCGCTTCCTGACGCCCGAGCAGGCCGACGCGGCGCTGCGCGACTCCTGTGACCTGGTGGTCCACGCCAGCGGCGCGCCGGAGGGTCTGGCCCCCTGTCTCGCCCTGGCGGGCGTCGAGGCGACGGTGCTGGAGCTGTCCTGGTACGGCCGCAAGCCGGTCTCGCTGCCGCTCGGCCAGGACTTCCACGTCAAGCGGCTCGCGCTGCGCTCCTCGCAGGTCGGCCGCGTGGCCCCGGCGCGGCGCGTCCGGCGCAGCCACCGCGAGCGGCTGGCGACGGCGCTGGAGCTGCTCTGCGACCCCGTGTTCGACGCCCTGATCGACGGCGAGGTGGCCTTCGCGGCGCTGCCCGCCGAACTGGCCCGCCTGGCGGCCGGCGAGCCGGCGCTGTGCCGCGTGGTGCGTTACGACTGACCTAGGAGGTGCCGATGTTCTCCCTGACCGTGCGCGAGCACATCATGATCGCCCATTCCTTCCACGGCGAGATCTTCGGGCCGGCCCAGAAGCTGCATGGCGCCACCTATCTGGTGGACCTGGAGTTCCGCCGCGCCGACCTGGACGCCGACGGGCTGGTGGTCGACATCGGCCTCGCCTCCCAGGCGCTCAAGGACCTGCTGGCGCCGCTGAACTACCGCAACCTCGACGAGCTGCCGGAGTTCGCCGGGCAGAACACCACCACGGAGTTTCTCGCCAAGGCGATCTTCGAGCGCATGGCGCAGCGGATCGCCGACGGCGCCCTGGGCGCGGGCGCGCACGGCCTCGACGGCCTGAAGGTCACCCTCTGGGAGAGCCACGTCGCCTGGGCCGCCTACGAGGGGCAGCTCCGGGGCACGACGCCGGAGGCCGGGTGAAGCAACTGATCTTCGCCCTGCCCGGCGACCCGCAGACCCGCACCGGCGGCTACCACTACGCCAGACGCCTGATCGCCGGGCTGGACGCGCTCGGCTGGCGGGTCGAGCTGCTGCGCCTGCCCGACGTGCTCGCCGACCCGCTGAGGGTGGCCGAGGCCAACCGCCTGCTGGCCGACACCGCGCCCGGCGTGCCGGTGCTGGTCGACGGGCTGGCGCTCGGCGTGCTGCCCGAAGCGGCCGAGGCGGTGGCCCGCCGCGGCCCGTTGGTCGGCTTGGTGCACCATCCGCTGGCCGAGGAGACCGGCCTCGCCGCCGCCACCGCCGCCTACCTGCGCGGCCTCGAGCGCGCGGCCCTGGCGCATACCGCGCTGGTCCTCGTCAGCTCGCCTTGCACGGCGCGCAGCCTGGCCGCCGACTACGCGGTGCCCGCCACGCGGATCGTGGTCGCCGAGCCGGGCGTGGACCCCGCGCCGCTGGCGGAGGGCACCGGCCGTCCCTTCACCCTGCTGAGCGTCGGCAGCCTGACGCCGCGCAAGGGCCACCGCGTCCTGCTGGAGGCGCTGGAGCGCGTATCGTTGGAGGATTGGCGCCTGACCGTCGCCGGCTCGCCCGAGCGCGATCCCGACGAGGCCCGCGCGCTGCAGCGCCGCGCGGCGGATCTGCGGCATTCGAGACGGATCTGCTTTGCCGGCGAGGTCGACGACGGCACACTCGCGCAACTTTACCGGGCAGCCGACCTCTTCGTGCTGCCGTCGTTTCACGAGGGCTACGGCATGGTCTTCACCGAAGCGCTGGCCCGGGGCCTCCCGGTCCTGGCGACCCGCGCCGGCGCCATCCCCGAGACGGTGCCCGCCGGCGCGGGCTGGCTGGTGCCGCCCGGCGATGCCGACGCGCTGGCCGAGGCGCTGGGCCGGCTGCTGTGCGATCCGGCGGCCTACGCAGGGCTGCGCGCCGGCGCCCAAGCCGCCCGCGCGCGCCTGGCGCGCTGGACGGAGACGGCGCGCCGGGCGGCGGCCGCGCTGGAGACGCTGGCGTGAGCGGCTTCGCCGCCGACTGGCTGGCCCTGCGGGCGCCGGCGGACATGGCCGCCCGCAATGCCGGCCTGCTGTCCGCGCTGGGCGACTGGGCGGCGGAACGCGGGCGGCTGAGCATCCTCGATCTCGGCAGCGGCACCGGCGCGACGCTGCGCGCGCTCGCCCCGCGGCTGCCCTGCGAGCAGCACTGGCTGCTGGTCGACAAGGATCCCGCGCTGCTCGCCGCCTGCCCGGAAAGCCGCCCGGAGGTCGAGGTGGCCACCGCCTGCCTGGACCTCGCCGCCGACCTGGAGATGCTGCCCTGGACGGCGGTCGATCTGGTCACCGGCTCCGCGCTGCTGGACCTCGTCTCCACCACCTGGCTGGAGCGGCTCGCGGCGCTTTGCGACAGGGCCGCCGTCTATCTCGCGCTCAGCGTCGACGGTCGCGTCGGCTTCGAGCCGCCGCTGGCCGAAGATGGCCGCGTGCTCGACCTGCTCGCCGCGCATCATCGGCGCGACAAGTCCTTCGGCCCGGCCCTCGGCCACGACGCGGCCGAGGTGGCCGCCGAGCTGCTGCGCGCGCGCGGGCGTGCGGTGCGGCTGGCCCGCGCCGACTGGGACCTGGGGCCGGAGCAGGCGGCGCTGCAGGCGG
Organism: Algihabitans sp.; assembly: GCA_965233705.1. GTDB lineage: Bacteria > Pseudomonadota > Alphaproteobacteria > Kiloniellales > DSM-21159 > Algihabitans. The sequence goes on from CBDDTF010000003.1 coordinate 1,189,924, forward strand.
CGCTGCTCGACGGCTACGCCAGCGCGGCGATCGAACAGGCGCCGGCGGCCGGCGAGACGCTCCTGGCCTGGCGCGAGGCACGCCGCGGGCTGGCCGCACAGCGCATCCGCGTGGGCCACCTGGACCTGCTGAGCCTGCCCGGTTAGCGCAGCGTCAGGTCCAGGTCGAAAAGCACGTCGGCGCCCAGCGGATAGGTGCGGCAGGCCGGCCGCAGCGCCAGGTCGAGGTCCTCGATCGGCGGCAGCGTCAGACCGGGCCGGCCCGAGCCCAGGATCATCGGCGCGACGGTGACCTGCAGCCGATCCAACGCGCCGGCGGCGAGCCAGCGCGACACGGTGACCCCACCGCCCTCGACGAAGAGGCGCCGCAGGCCGCGCCGCCGCAACACCGCGGCGACGCCGGCCGGATCGAGCCGCCCGTCGGCCGCCAGCGGCGCCGCGATCACCTCCGCCTGACCGTGCGGCGGCCCCGCCTCGGCCGCTACCACCAGGGTCTCGCAGGCACCGTCGCGGAACAGGGTCAGCTCGGCCGGCAGGCGCCGCCGGGGGTCGAGCACCACGCGCACCGGATGCCGGCCGCCGACCCGGCGCGTGGTCAGGCGCGGGTCGTCGAGCGCGGCGGTGGCGCCGCCGACGATCACCGCATCGGCCAGCGCGCGCAGGCGATGCATGTGGTCCAGGTTGTCCGCCCCGGTCACGTAGCGCGAGCGCCCGCCCTCCGTGGCGATGCGCCCGTCCAGTGACTGGCCGAGGTGGCCGAGGGTCCAGGCCGGCGCCAGCAAGGGCCGGTAGAGCGGCCAGAGCGGCCAGCCCGCGACCGGCCGCGCCGGTGCCGCGCCGCCGGCCCGCGCCAGGATCTCCTGCCAGATCTCCGCGCCGCTGTCGGCCGCGGCCTCCCGGCTGACCCCAGGGTTGCCCCCTGGGTTGGCCCCTGGGTTGGCCCCTGAGCCGGCCTCCCGGCTAGCCCCTGGGCTGGCCTCCCTCCTCGTCGGCGGCATGGCCCGACTGCCGTCGGCGTTCATGGCTGCTCCAGCACGGCGTAGATGTCGCCCGAGGGCTCGCCCGGCCGGCGCGCCGCCAGCCAGGCGCGCAGCCCGGCGGCGTCCCTCCAGGCCGCTAGCCGCAGGCTCTCGCCGACGCTGGGCGCATAGCGGTAGCGGCCCAGGCGCTCCAGGCGGGCGATGCAGGCCTCGGCGCCCTGCGGCACGGCCGGGGTGTACTCGAAGGACAGGGCCGGCAGCGGCCGGCTCAGGCCGGCCAGCACCGCGGCCTCGTGGCCCTCGACGTCGATCTTGCAGAAGGCCGGCACCCCGTGCCGGGCGATCAGGCGGTCCAGCGTCTCCCGCGCCACCTCGACCTCGGCCTCCCAGCGCACATGGGCAAATCCGGGGGCGGTGGCCACGCGGGCGCGCCAGTCGGCGTCCAGGCTGGCCAGGGTGGGATGCCGGCGGCTGAGCGCCAGCCGCGCGCGGCCGGGGCTGGCGCCAAGGGCGCAGCGCTCGACGCGCACCTCCGGCCGGCGGCGGAACAGCCGCGCGAGCCAGTCCGCGAAGGCCGGCTGCGGCTCGACCGCGACGACCCGCGCGCCCAGCGCCCAGAAGCTGCGGCTGCGGTTGCCGACATGGGCGCCGACATCGAAGACCAGATCGCCGGGCGCGATAAACGCGCGGTAGAGGCGACGCTCGGCCCGGGCCCGCCCCGGGCGGCCGAAGTAGACCAGCAGCGAGCGCGTAAAGCCCCAGGCCGCGACCGTGCGTGCCGCGAGTCTGCGCGCCGCCGCCGGGCCGCCGAGGGTGCCGAGCGCCTGCGCCACCGCCTAGTCCTGCCGGATCGCCTCGGCCTCGATGAGGATTTCCACTTCGTCGCCGACCAGGCCGTTGTCCAGGGCGTAGGTCATCCCGAAGTCGCTGCGCTTGACCGTGGTGCGCGCCGAGATGCCGGTGACGTAATTCTCATTGTAGGGGTACTTGCCGCTCTTGTTCCAGGTCACGTCCAGGGTCACCGGCTGGCTGACGCCGCGCACCGTCAGGTCCCCCATGACCTTGCCGCGGCGCGGACCGGTCTGCTCCGTGCCGGTCATCACGAAGGTGATCTCGGGATGCGCCCCGGCGTCCAGAAAGTCGTCGCTGCGCACATGCTCGTCGCGCTGCTCGTGGGCGGTGAAGACGCTTTCCGTCTCGATCGTCACCTGCAGGTCCGACAGCGCCGGCACGCTCTCGTCGAAGACGAAGCTGCCCTCCACCTCCAGGAAGCGGCCGAGCGTCTTGGCGTAGCCGATGTGCTCGACCAGGAAGGCGACGGTGACGTGCTCGGGGTCGAGCTGGTAGCGCGCCGGCTCCGCCTGGGCGGCGGGCGTCAGCAGCCCGCCGCCCAGCAGCGCGGCGGCGATCAGGCCGAAGGCCTTCCGGTATGTCATGGCGAACCTCCCGCTTTGGCCGGCTCGGCCGCGGCGGCCCGGCGGGCACGCAGCAGCCAGAGCGTGTCGATCAGGAACGAGCCGCAGAGCAGCGCCAGGCCGACGCCGGCCGCCAGGGTCGCCGGCCAGCCGGACAGCGGCGGCGTCAGCGCGGCGATCAGCAGCAGGCTCTGCAACACGAAAACGGTCTTGCGCCGCCACGACGGCGGCAGCGGCCGCCGCAGCCCCGGCACCAGCAGCAACGCCAGATGGAAGCCGTAGTGCCACAGCCCCGAGGCCAGCACCCAGAGGCCGGCCTGCCCGTCGAGGTGGACCAGCAGGGCCAGCACCAGGACAAAGAGGCCGTCGACCTCCTGGTCGAAGCGGGCCCCGAAGGCCGAGGCGCAGTCCCGCCGGCGCGCCAGGAAGCCGTCGAGCCCGTCCAGTGCCAGGGCGCCCAGCGCCAGCAGGGCCGGCAGCCACCCCAGCGCCGAGTGCTGCACCTGCCAGGCCAGGCCGGCCAGCAGGCTGACCAGCACGGCGCGCAGCAGCGTCACCCCGTTGGCGGGACCGAAGGCGGTGCGCGGCAGGTGCGCCGGCAGGCCCAGGCGCACGGCCGCCGCCACGCCCAGATAGACCGCCAGGGACTGCCAGAGCACCGGGCTGGACAGCCCTTTCAGCTCGACCAGCAGATCGCCGCCCAGCGCGGCACAGGCCAGCCCCAGGGCCAGAGCGAAGAACGCCGAGGCCTTGAGCTGGCGAAGCGGTTCGCCCCGGGTGGGCTGCAAGAGCGACATGACGCGTGACATCCGCGAAGAGACCTAGGGTGTCGCAGCGCCTCTCGCCAGTCCCGCCCGGCGCGAGTCGCGTCAGGCCGCCACCTTGCCGGCGCCCAGATCGCGCGGTGCGCGCGGCGGGTCCCGGCGGGGCAGGTCGCCGCCGCTGCGCCACAGCGCCAGGTCGCGGCGCAGGGCTTCGGCCCGCGCGATCGGCTCGGGCACCCGCCGTTCCTCCGGCGTGGTGAACAGCCAGCGGGTCGCACGCGCCACCCCCGGATGCGCCGTCGCCCAGGCAAGCAGCGGCGCGCTCGCCCAGCCGGCCGCCGGCAGCAGCAGCCAGAGCGTCAGTCCGGCCGGCGCCACCGTCCAGGCCAGGGCCGCCAGGGCGAGCGCGCCGACGAGGTGCCAGCGATGCCAGGCCAGCAGCTCGCGCCAGCCCGGGCAGGCCTCGTCGCGCTGCTGCCGCCCCCAGCCGCTGTCGCGCCCGGCCACCAGCCCGATCAGGAAGCGGGCGTGGAAGAACAGCACCGCCGGCGCCAGCAGCACGGTCAGCAGGCTCTCCGCCAGGGTCGAGAGCAGCAGACCGAAGGTGCCGCCCATGCCGCGCCGCCGCGCGCCGTCGAGCAGGCTGTCGAGCAGCGCCAGCAGCTTCGGCGCGAACAGCAGCGTGGCGCTGGCCATCAGCGCGCCGGCCGCCGGGAAGGGATCGAGGGTCAGGGCATCGGTCAGGCCGAGCAGCGCGCCGCCGATCACCAGGGCCAGCCAGAAGGGCGCGATCGCGTAGGCGCCGATGCCGAGCAGCAGATGGAAGCGGCTGACCGGATGCAGCTTGGGCCAGCCCAGCACCCGCAGGTGCTGCAGGTTCCCCTGGCACCAGCGGCGGTCGCGCGAGAGGTGGTCGAGCAGGCCCGGCGGCGTCTCCTCCCAGCTCTCGCCCAGCTCCGGCAGCATCCAGACATCCCAGCCGGAGCGGCGCAGCAGCGCCGCCTCGACGAAGTCGTGGCTGAGGATGTGACCGCCCCAGGGTGCCTTGCCGCTCAGGCGCGGCAGGTGGGCGCACTCTGTCCAGGCGCGCGCCCGGATCAGCGCGTTGTGGCCCCAGAAGTTGCCGTCACGCCCCTGCCAGAGCGCCTGGCCGGTGGCCGCGATCGGCCCCATCAGCGCCGCCGAGAACTGCTGCAGCCGGGCGAACAGGCTGTGCCGGCGCGCCAGGCGCGGCGCCGTCTGGATCAGGCCGGCCCGCGGATTGACCTGCATGGTGCGCACGAGCTGCGCCAGGGTCGCACCGCTCATCAGGCTGTCCGCGTCGAGCACCAGCAGGTAGTCGTAACGCCCCGCCCAGCGGCGGCAGAAGTCGGCGATGTTGCCGGCCTTCTTGCCCACGTTGTCGACCCGGCGGCGGTAGTGCACCGCCAGCGGCAGGCGCGTGGCGAGCCGGCTGCGCATCGCCTCCTCCTCCGCGGCGAGCGCGGTGTCGCGGCTGTCGCTGAGGATGAAGAGGTCGAACTGACCGGCCAGGCCGAGCGCCGCCAGCTCCTCGCCCATGGTCTGCAGGTTGGCGCCCCAGGCCTCCGGCGCCTCCTCGTAGACCGGCATGAGCACCGCGGTGCGCCCGAGGATCGGCGCCCGCGGCGAGGGCTGGTTGAGACCGGCCGGCCGCCAGCCGAAGCGGCGGCCGAGAAAGCCCAGCAGGGCGTGGCCGAAGGCCCAGGAGATCCACAGGGTCGGCACGGTGAGCAGCAGCAGGATGACGGCGTCGGCCGCCTGCAAGCCGTTCGCCGCCAGGGCCTGGACGCCGAGCGAGAGCACGGCGCCCGCCCCCAGCGCGGCGGTGCCGAGCGCGAGCAGGCGGCGCAGACAGACGAGACAGAAACGGTAGAGCGGCTGCCGGGTGGCAACCGGGGAGTCGACCAGACCTAGGCTGTCCATTGGTAGCTCCAGGTTTCGCTGAGGCGCCGCTCGCCGAGCTGCAGATGGCACCGCAGCTCGACCGGCCCCTCGCCGGTGGGTTCGAGGTCGAAGAAGACGCGCCAGCCGCCGATCGGCGGATTCGGCTTGGCGATCGCCGGGGAGATCCGCCCGTTTCGCACCTGCACCACGGCATCGACCGCGGCATCGGCCGGCAAGGCCGCCAGCGCCTTGCCGGCAAAGTCGACCAGGACCTTGCGCAGCTCGCCGCCCGCCTCCGACGCATCGGCCGGCTCCTGCGCCGCGCCGGACCAGGTCGCCGTCACCTCGGCCAGCTCGGATGTCACGGGCGGGTTCCAACACCAATGCAGGCGGTAGCGCAAGCGCAGCGGCTCGAGCGCCGTGACCGGCGCGGCGGAGACCCAGGCGGCGACGACGTTGTCGTTGGTCTCGTCCGGGGTCGGCAGCTCGACCAACTCGACATGGCCCCGGCCCCAGTCCCCCAGCGGTTCCACCCAGACGCTGGGCCGCAGGTCGTAGCGCGCCTCCAGGTCCTGATAGTTCTGGAAGCCGCGGGTGCGCTGCATCAGCCCGAAACCGCGCGGATTCTCGTCGAGAAAGGCGCTGATGCGCGGCTGCGAGGGGTTGGCCAGGGGACGCCAGATCCGCTCGCCCTGCCCGGTCAGCAGCGCCAGCCCCTCGGAATCGTGGACGCGCGGGCGGAAGTCGTCGGCAGTGCGCCGGTCGTGCGGCGCCAGCAGGAACATGGAGGTCAGGGGCGCCAAGCCCAGCTTGCCGATCTTGCGCCGGGGAAACAGCACGGCCTCGACGTCGCAGACCGTGCTTTCGCCCGGCTGCACCAGGAAGCTGTAGACCCCGGTCAGGCTCTCGCCCTCCAGCAGCGCGTGCACACGCAGTTGCGTGGCGCCCGGCGCCGGGCGCTCCAGCCAGAACTCGGTGAAGGCGGGAAACTGCTCGCCGTCCGGGGCCAGGGTCTCCACCGCCACGCCCCGCGCCGAGGCGCCGAAGCGGTGGCCGCGGCCCAGCGCCCGAAAATAGCTGGCGCCGAGGAAGGAGATCACCTCGTCCTGGACCTCGGCGCTGTTGAGCGGGAAGTGGGCGCGCCAGCCGGCGAAGCCGAGGTCCTCGGGCAAGGGCCCGGGATCGCCGGCCAGGGGGCCGAAGGTGAACAGCGCCGGGTCGTAGACCAGGGCGCGCGCCTGGCCGCCGGCGACCTCGTGGAGTCGAACCGTTTGATTGTAAAGGAAACCGGGGTGAAAAAATTCGGCCGTGAAGGGGCTCTCCGAGGTGGCCCAGAGCGCTTCGGCCTTGTCGTAGCGAATATCCCGGTAACCGTCGTAGCCCAGTTTGGCGAGGGCACCGTCGACGCGCGGGCGCTTTCGCGGCTCCTGCCCGGCCAGGTCGCGGGCAAAGGCCTCGAGCCCCTCGACGGAGAAGGGTGTTGCCGCCGCCACGGCCGGTCCCGCCAGGGATTCTGCGGAGAAGAAGGCGCCGGCCGCCGCCGCCGCGAGGGGGGAGGAGAGAAACTGAAGTAGAAAATTTCGCCTATTCATTTCCACGCATAGCTGCGCAAGATCGCTCGCCTGCCTTCCATCTATGGCATGGCCGGCGAACGGGAAGCGCTTCGGATGGTTGCTATCTGACGTGACCGGGAAGGTAACGACGCCGCTGCGAAACGGTTCGGTAAAAACTTGTGAGATACTTGTGGTGCGTTCTTACTGCAGGCCAACTCTGCGTAGTAGGAATGCGACAAGGGCCCCACTTTCGGCTAGGGGGCACGACCCGAAGGGTATGAGCATGGAGATTCTGCTCGTCGACGACGATCCCGACCTGCGCGGCATGGTTGCCACGCTGCTGGTGCGGGACCGCTTCCAGGCGCGCGAGGCGGAGAGCGCGGCGCAGATGCGCGAGATCCTAAGCGAGCGCAGCCCCGACCTCATCCTGCTCGACGTGCGCCTGCCCGACGGCGACGGCTTCGAGCTGCTGCGCGAGATCCGACAGGACAGCGCCGTGCCGGTGATCATGCTGACCGGGGTGGACACTCCGGTCGACCGGGTGCTGGGGCTGGAGTTCGGGGCCGACGACTACGTCTGCAAGCCCTTCGAGCCCCGCGAACTGGTCGCGCGCATCAAGACGGTGCTGCGCCGCAGTCACACCGCCGAGGAGGTCGGCGGCGACGACCCCGCCGTCACCCTGCACTTCGCCGGCTTCGTGCTGGACATCACGCACCGGCGGCTGCTGCGCGACGAGGGCGAGGAGATCGAGTTGACCAGCGGCGAGTTCGATCTGCTGCGCGCTCTGGCCGAAGCCCCCAACCGTCCGCTGTCGCGCGACCGCCTGCTGGACCTCACCCGCTCGCGCGAGTGGTCGCCCTTCGACCGCTCGATCGACGTGCTGATCGGCCGCATCCGCAAGAAGCTGGAACCCGACCCGGCGCGGCCGGCGCTGATCAAGACGGTCCGCACCATCGGCTACATCCTCGCCGCCAAGGTCGAGCGGCGGGGCGGCCGCGGCAATCGCGCCGTGTCCTAGAGAGATTTGCGACCGTATGGACCCGCGAGGCGATCCCTTCGGGTCGGCCTCTGCTCTAGCGCGGTGTTCTAGCGCAGTGGCCCAGCGCGGTGTCCGGCCAAGAGGCGCCGCGCGGTGGACCGCCACGGACGGCAACCGCCGTAGCGCTCAGCCGAGCGGGCGGTGCGTCGTCGCGCCGCTCAAGGCGGCCTCGATGGTGGCGGACAGGATCTCCGGGCTGAAGGGCTTGAGCAAGGTGGCCGAGGCGCCGAGCAGCTTCGCACAGGCGAGATAGTGCTGGCTGTCGAGGCTGGCGGCGCCGCCGGACATGACCACGATGGGCACCTCGCACCCTCGGCTCTTCAAGGCCCGCAGGGTCTCGATCCCCTCCACCTCGGGCATGAAGATGTCGGTCAGGATGAGATCGGCCCAGCGCGACCAGAATTCGGCCTGCTCCAGCACCTCGTGCCCCGAGGTCGCGCCCCGCGCCGTGTGGCCTTCGCGTTCGAGCCGGCACACCAGAAGCTCGCACAACGACGTATCGTCATCGATTACCAGGATGTTCGCCATCTGAAGTCCCGCCTTGCGCCGAGAGCGGCGCGCGATCCATCGGAGATCAGCGCAGATCCGATCGACCCCGCGACCTTCGGCCTGTGTCCCCTGAGGTCGCGCCCGTTCGGCAGCGCCGTGCGACGCGTTACGCCGCCGCGCGTCCGCCCCGCTCGCGAGGCTGCATCCTGGCCGCGCCCGGTAAACCGCGATCCCGCGCTTCGGCAAACGACGGTAAGGCCGCGTAAACGATTGGTGATCCGCCCCCGGAGCGCCAGGGTCCGCGCCGCGGTCGCGGCGCCGTCGCCACGGACGGCGGCGCCCTCACCCGGCGTTCGCACCGCTGTGCAGAGCCTGTTCCACCGCCCGGCGGAGCAGCGGCCCCTCGACCGGCTTGCGCAGCAGCGCGCAGGCGCCGGCCGCAACGGCGGTGTTCTCGTCGAACTGCTCGGCAAAGCCGGTCATCAGGATCACGGGCAGGGTCGGCCATTGCCGCCGCACCTGGTGCAGCAACTCGATCCCGCAGGTCACCGGCATGATCTGGTCGCTCAGCACCAGGTCGATGTCGGGGGCCTGGCGCAGACGCTGCAGGGCGGCCTCCGCCGAGGCGGCGGTTTCCACCTGCAAGCTGCCCAGGCGCCGCAGGCCGAGCGCGACCACGTCGGCGACCTCCGGCTCGTCGTCGACGACGAGAATGCGCCCCGACAGTTCCGGCGCCTGCACGCGAAGCGTCGCGGGATCGCACGCCGGCTCGACGTCCGGGGACTCGGCCGGCAGAAACACGGAGAAGCGGGTCCCGGCCCCCTTCGCCGTCTCGACCGCCAGGGCGCCGCCATGGGCCAGCACGATGCCGTGGACCGCGGCCAGGCCCAGGCCGCTGCCATAATCCTGCGGCTTGGTGCTGTAGAAGGGGTCGAAGATCCGCTCCAGCGTGGCCCGGTCCATGCCGGCGCCGTCGTCGATCACGTCGATCGCGTGATACCGCGCGGGCGGCAGCAGTCCGACCCACAGCCGGTTGCGGCCGTCCGTTCCCTCCTCCACCGCCATCGGCACGTTGCCCGCCGCCTCGCCGCGCCCCGGATCGGCCAGGCGGTCCGCCCGTCCGCCATCGGTGGTCAGGCTGCGCAGCACCAGCCGGATCGTGCCGCGCCGTTCGCCGATCGCATCGCGCGCGTTGACGCAGAGGTTCATCAGCACCTGGCCGATCTGAGCGGCGTCGGCGCTGACCTGGACCGGCCGTCCCGTGTGGTCGAGTTCGATCCGCACCGCCTTCGGCAGCGTCGCGGCCAGCAGGTCGACCGCCTCGCGCACCACCTCGTCGAGACGCACGGGCTTGCGCAGGCTGCCGCTCTGCCGCCCGAAATCGAGGATCTGGCGCACCAGCGCCGCGGCGCGCTCGCTGCCGCGCAGGATCTTTTCGGCGTAGTCCCGTTCCGGCGTTCCCACCTGCAGGTCCTCGCGCAGGAACTCCGCATAGCCCTGGATCGACATCAGCACATTGTTGAAATCGTGCGCGATGCCGCCGGCCAGGCGGCCGAGGGCTTCCATCTTCTGAGCCCGGTAGAACTGCGCCTGCAGCTCGAGCTGCTCGCGCTCGGCACGTCGCAGGCTGGTGACGTCGAGGCGCAGGCTGACCCGCCCGCCCTCGGCGGTCGGGTACTCGCGCACCAGCATGTGGGTGCCGTCGGGGTTGACGAGCTCGAGGGCGTCGCCCGGATGCAGGAGCTGCTCGAGCCGGCGGTCCGCAGCCTGGTCCGGCGGCATGTCGGTGCCGTAGCAGCCGAGTTCGGCCGCAGCCCGGATCTGACGCCGATAGTCCTCGTTCGGCGCCAGGCGCCGCAGCTCCGGCGGCAGCAGCTCGAAATAGCGCTCGTTGGCCATTACGACCCGCAGGTCGGCATCGAGCAGCAGGAAGCCCTCGGACATGCTCTCGATCGCGTCGTGCAGCCGCCGTTCCGCGCGCTCGGACTCGCGCCGCGCCGCCTCGGCCTGGTCGGCGAGCCGCGCCGCCCAGCGGTTCTGGAAGAAGAGGTAGAGCAGCAGCAGCGTGCCGCTGCCCAGCAGCACACCGTAGGTCAGCGCGAACTCCAGCCCGATCTGGGCGACGTGCTCCTGGCCCCAGGCGGCTTCGTTGGCCGTGTCGAGCGTCAACAGCGCATGCTTTTCCTCCAGCATGCGCAGCCCCAGATAGCCGGCGGCGCCGGCGAAGGCCACGATCAGGCTGAGCAACGCCAGGGCCAGCGCGCGCGGCGGGCGCGCGGCAGCTAGGCCGAGCCTCGACAGTATGCGGCCGGCCACATCCACCGCGAAGGTCCCTCGAAACAGTTTCTCTCAGGGTCAGTATCCCTGCCCTGCGTAAACCGCCAACGCGTGCGATGGCGGAGCAGGTAACGTTTTGTAACAGCGCAGCGCCAGTCCCTCAGCGGCGCAGCACGACCAGGGATTCGTTCTCGAACCAAAGCCCGCGGTGGCGCTGCAGCACCGCCTGGGTCACCTCCAGATAGCGGTTGCCGGTGATCGCCTCGGTGAGACGGTGGTCCTCGATCTGGGCGACGTAGACGGCGGCGTTCCAGGCCGCCAGCAGGGTCGAGGTGCCGATTGCCGAGTCCAGCTCGCCGCTGGAGAGCTGCAGGCTGTAGGTGAACCTCGCCTGCTCCGGCTGCTCTTCCGGGGCGGGCACCAGAAACCCGTCGCCCAGTTCCTCGGCCAGGGCCGGCATGAGCTTCTCGCGCGGCGTCGCGAAAGGCGCCTCCTCCGGCCAGATCCCGCGCACGATCTCCAGGCCGGGATCGCGCCCGGTCGACTGCACCAGCAGCAGGCGCCCCGAGGGCGCCAGCGCCCGCGCCAACGGCGCCAGCACCCTGCGGACCTTGCGCTCGGCCGAAAGGCGCGCCCGGAAGGGCTGCGAGGCGATCACCAGGTCGTAGGGCGGCTGCGCCGCCGCGCGGCGCGGGATCACGCTGTCGAGCGCGAAGCGCTGGTCGGCGCGGTAGAGCACCAGCACTGCCGGCGCCCGGTAGTGCGGGTTGCCGCTCGCCGGATTGGTCCGGGTCGCCCAGGCCCGGGCGACGAAGTCCGCCTGCGCCTGGATCTGGGCCTCCAGCTCGTGCGCGGAGGCGCCGGTCAGCGGCACCTCGCGCCAGGAAAGCTGGTCCTGCTCGGCGGGTTCGCGCGGGGCGAGCCAGGGCGCGTCGCGGTAGAGCAGGTTGGTGAAGACCAGCACCGTCTGCGGATGCTCGACCAGCCGGTCGGCCATCTTGTGCAGCGCCAGGCGCACGTCCTCGCCACTGATCTCCTTGGCGACCGCGCAGACCGGCACGCCCGGATAGCGGTGATGCAGCGCGCGCAGGGCCATCGCCAGCACCGTGCCGTCGCCGGTGCCGGCATCGAACAGCCGCAGCGCCGGCGGGCGCGGGCGCAGATGCATCAGCTCCTGGGACACCCGCTCGGCGGTGCGCTGCTTCTCGTCGGTCGTGGTGACGAACAGCAGGTACTTTTGCCGGTTGTCGTAGAAACGGAACCGCTCCGGCGGCGTGCGCTCCACCGGGGCAAGCTGGGGGCGGGTGCGATCCGGTGCGGCCATGCTGCGGGCTCCTGCGCGGGTCGCCCCCAGCGTGCCAGGAGATCGGCTGCCTGCCGCTCCGCAAGCGGCGCGCAGTTGTGACGATGCGACCCCTCCGCGCGCGCGGGACGGCCCGCCGCCCAAGGCGCTGCGGGGTGGCCTTGATGCACGTCATGGCATTCGCGCGCCGCGCCGCGCATGACGCTGCCATGCCGCCCGATGCCAACCCCCAGGCCGACCGACCGCCGCGCGACCCCGTCGCCGTGCTGCGGGGCTTTCCCGGGCGGTTGCGCCTACGCGTGGCCGGGCTGAAGGGGGACGCGGCCTGTGCCGCGCGGCTGGCCGGTCGCCTGCCCGGCCAGGCCGGCATCCACACGGCCAGCCCGAATCCGACGACCGGCACCCTCTTGGTGACCTGCGACGCCGCGGCCGACCGGGCGGTGCTGCTCGAAGCGGTGGCGGCCGTCGCGGCGGACCGCACGCCGACCGCGGCTGCCGATGGCGCGGCCGCAACCGCCGAGACCACGTCGACCGGATCGCCGGCCGGCGACTGGCACCTGCGCCCGGCCGAGGCGGCGGTGGCCGCCTTCGAGAGCTCGGCCGACACCGGCCTGAGCGAGGATCGCGCCCGCCTGGTGTTCCGGCGCGTCGGCCCCAACGTGCTGGTCGAGAGCAAGGCACGCGGGCCGGCCGCGATCTTGAAGGATCAGCTCGTCAACCTGCCGACCGGCCTGCTGCTCGGCTCGGCCGTGGTCTCCGCGGCGACCGGCGGGTTGCTCGACGCCGGAGCGATCGCCGTGGTCAGCCTGGTCAACGCGGCGATCGGCTTCGCCACCGAGCGCGATGCCGAGCGGACCATCTCCAGCCTGGACCGGGTCGATGCGCCCGATGCCGCCGTGCTGCGCAGCGGCCGCCAGCGCCAGGTGCCGGTGCCCGAGATCGTGCCCGGCGACCTGCTGCTGCTGGCGCCCGGCGCCCTGGTGGCCGCCGACGGCCGTCTCCTGCGTGCCCAGGGGCTCAGCCTCGACGAGTCGCTGCTGACCGGAGAGTCCCTGCCGGTCGCCAAGACGACGGCACCGCTGGCCCGGCGCGACCTGCCGCTCGGCGAGCGCAGCAACATGGTGTTCAAGGGCACCGCGGTGACCGGCGGCGCCGGCCGTGCCCTGGTCACCGCCACCGGCCCGGCGACCGAGATCGGCCGCATCCAGGCCCTGGCCGGCAGCGCCCGGCCGCCCGAGACGCCGATGCAGCAGCAGCTCGCGCGCATGGATCGGCAGCTCGTCTGGCTGTCGCTGGCGGCCTGCGCCGGCATGGTCGGCCTGGGGCTGCTGCGCGGCTACGGGGCGGGTCAGATGGTCAAGGCCGCGATCTCCCTGGCGGTCGCCGCGATCCCCGAGGGCCTACCCACCGTGGCCACGGTAACCATGGCACTGGGCATCCGCGAGATGCGCCGGCACAAGGCGGTGGTGCGGCGCCTCGACGCGGTGGAGACCCTGGGCGCGGTCGGCGCCGTCTGCTTCGACAAGACCGGCACGCTCACCGAGAACCGCATGGTGGTGCGCGAGGTCGACTGCCCCGAGGCCGCCCTGCCCCGCCTGCTGGAGGTCTGCGCCCTCAACAGCGAGGTGGAGATCGACGCCGCCGGGCGTGCCCGCGGCTCCTCCACCGAGAAGGCCCTGATCGAGCTGGTGCGCGGTCACGGCCTCGACGTCGAGCGGCTGCGCAGCGACGCCCCGCTGCTGGAGACGCGCCACCGCAGCGAGGGTCAGCGCTGGATGGCGACCCGCCACCGGGGCCCGGGGGGCGAGCCGTTCCTCACCGTCAAAGGCAGCCCCGACGAGGTGCTGGAGCTGTGCCGGCTGGACGCCGACGGCCGGGAGCTGGACACCGCGGCCCGCCAGCGCCTGGCCGACGCCAACGAGCGGCTGGGCGCACGCGGCCTGCGCGTGCTCGCCTGCGCGCGCGGCGACGATGCCATGGCGCGGCTGCAGTGGCTCGGCCTGGTCGGGCTGGCCGACCCGGTGCGCCCGGAGATGGCCGAGCTGATGGCGCGCTTCCACGCCGCCGGCATCCGCACCATCATGATCACCGGCGACCAGACCGCCACCGCCTATGCCATCGCCAGGGAACTGAACCTCAGCCAGGGCGGGCCGGTCGAGATCCTCGAGGGCACCGAGCTGGAGCGGCTGCCGCCGGAGATGCTGCGGGCGCTGGCCGAGCGCACCCAGGTCTTCGCCCGAGTCAGCCCCGCCAACAAGCTGCAGATCGTCCAGGCGCTGCAGGCCGGCGGCCAGGTGGTGGCCATGACCGGCGACGGCATCAACGACAGCCCGGCCCTGCGCGCCGCCGACATCGGGCTGGCCATGGGCAGCGGCACCCCCGCCGCCCACGAAGTCGCCGACCTGGTGCTGCAGGACGACCGCCTGGCCACCATGCACGTGGCGCTCGGCGAGGGACGCACCATCTACACCAACATCCGCCGCGCCATCCGCTTCCTGCTGTCGACCAACCTCTCCGAGATCCTGGCGATGATCGGGGCCACGGCGCTGCGCCTGGGCCAGCCGCTGACCCCGATGCAGCTACTGTGGATCAACCTGGTCTCGGACGTCTTTCCCGGCCTCGGCCTCGCGTTGGAGCCGCAGGACCCGCGCAGCCTGACCGCGCCGCCGCGCGACCCCAAGGCGCCGCTGCTGTCCGGCCGCGACTTCCGCGAGGTCGGCACGGAGGGGCTGGTGATGGCCGGCACCGCCCTGGCGGCCAACCTGCTGACCCAGGGCCGCGCCGGCCCGGGCGCGCGCAGCAGCGGCACCACCTTCGTGGCGCTGACCGCCGGGCAGTTGCTGCACGCCCTCTCCTGCCGCTCGGAAGAGCACAACATCTGGGGCGGCGAGCGGCTGCCGGCCAATCCGGCGCTGAGCCGCACCATGCTGGCCCTGGGCCTGCTGACCGGCGGGGCGCTGCTGCTGCCCTGGTCGCGCCGGCTGCTGGGGGTCGCCGGCATGACCCCGGGCGACTGGCTGCTGGCCGGCGCCGCCGGCGGCGCGTCCTACCTGACCAACGAGGCGATCAAGGCGCAGCGCCACACGCGCCGTAAGGGGGAGAGCTGACCCGCCATGGCCGACGACTTCATCTTCACCTCCGGCTCCCTGACCGTGGGCCACCCCGACAAGCTCTGCGACAAGATTTCCGACGCCCTGGTCGACCGCTTCCTGGCCGACGACCCCCTGGCCTCAGTCAATGCCGAATGCGCGGTGGCGACCGGCATCCTGTTCCTCGCCCTGCGCTTCGCCAGCACGGCCGAGGTCGATGCCGCCACCGTGGCGCGCGAGGCGCTGCGCGCCGCCGGCTACACCCGCGGCGGCTTCCAGGCCAAGAGCTGCTCGATCATGACCTCCCTGTCGGAGGTCGAGCCGGCGCCCCGGATCGACGCCTGCAACCTCGACCCGGCCGACTACGACTGCCTACCGGCGCAGCACCAGGTCACGCTGTTCGGCTTCGCCTGCGACCAGTCGCCCAGCTTCCTGCCGCTGCCGATCCACCTGGCCCACAGCATCGCGCGGCGGCTCGACGGCCTGCGCGCCGAGGGCACCCTGCCCGGCCTGATGCCGGACGGCCAGAGCCAGGTTTCCGTCGCCTATCGCGAGCGGCGCCCGGCGGAAGTCTCGGCCGTCACCCTGGTCACCAGCGTCTGGCCGGAGGGCTACGGCGATCTGGCGTCGCTGCAGCGCGAGCTGGAAGAGCGGGTGGTGCGCCCGGTGCTCGCCGAGGAGGCCCGGGGGCTCGACCGGGCGACGCGGGTGCTGGTCAATCCGCACGGCCGCCTGGAGCAGGGCGGGCCGGAGATGCATGCCGGCCTGACCGGGCGCAAGACGGCGATCGACACCTACGGCGAATACGCCCGCCATTCCGGCGCCGCCCTCTCGGGCAAGGATCCGGGGCGGATCGACCGCGCCGGCGCCTATGCCGCCCGCCAGGCGGCGCGCTGCGTCGTGGCGGCGGGCCTGGCCCGCGCGTGCGAGGTGCAGGTGAGCTACGGCATCGGCCAGGCGCGGCCGCTGGGTGTGTCGGTCGAGACCTTCGGCACCGGCACCCTGTCGGATGAGGTGCTGGAGCGCCGCCTGGTCGAGGTCTTCGACTTCCGGCCGGCCGCCGTGCTCGCCCGTCTGGGGCTGCGCCACCTGCCGCGCCAGGCCGGCCGACCGGTCTACGAGGCGCTCGCGACCTACGGCCAGATGGGCCGCGCCGACCTGAACGTGCCGTGGGAGGACGACAGCTTGGCTGCCGCCTTGCGCGGCTGAGTGGCCGCCTGCGTCGCCCCTGCCTCGCCGCCGGCGCAGCAGCCGCGCCGGGGCGCCCATCGATCTTTCACTACTATAGTTGGGCATCCGATTTGAGCCATGCGGCAGATCAATTGTTCCCGACCGCAGGACTGAAATCCGCCGCCCGCCGGACGATTTGATCCGGGTCATCTCGGCCGCCGCGCCGACCGGCTTACCTCCCGCCCGCTGTCACGAACCGGGCACTCAAGCCCGTCGATTCGCGGAGGGATCATGGATATCGCTCGCCGCCTCTTTCTCGGCCAGGCCGCCCGGCTCACCGCCGGCGCGGCCTTCGTGCCGCTGGCGAGTCTGCCGGCCGAGGCCGGCATCAACGACCAGCCACCCCGGCGCCAGGGCGACGTCGGGAAACGCTATGCCATGCTGATCGACCTGCGCCGCTGCATTGGCTGCCAGGCCTGCACGGTGTCCTGCCACATCGAGAACCAGGCGCCGCTCGGCAAGTTCCGCACCATCGTCTCGCAGTACGCGGTCGAGATGCAGGACAGCGGCGAGCTCGCCAGCTTCATGCTGCCGCGCCTGTGCAACCACTGCGACAACCCGCCCTGCGTGCCGGTCTGCCCGGTGCAGGCGACCTACCAGCGCCAGGACGGCATCGTGGTGGTCGACAGCGACCGCTGCGTGGGCTGTGCCTACTGCGTGCAGGCCTGCCCCTACGACGCGCGCTTCATCAACGACCGCACCCAGACCGCCGACAAGTGCACCTTCTGCGTCCACCGGCTGGAGGCGGGGCTGCTGCCGGCCTGCGTGGAGTCCTGCGTCGGTGGCGCGCGGATCATCGGCGACCTGCGCGACCCGGACAGCCAGATCTCGCGGCTGGTCGCCGCGCACCGCGACGAGCTGATGGTGCTGCAGCCCGAAAAGGGCACCTCGCCGCATGTCTTCTATCTGGGCATGGACGAGCGTTTCACCGACCGGCCGGACGCCGTGCCGGGCCTGTGGGACGTGCGCGACGAGAGCGGAGAGGAGCTGGGCTATGAATTCGCTGAGCATTGAGGTCCTGGCGCCGCGCTACGAGATCGCCTGGTATCCCTGGGCGGTGCAGTACTTCTTCATGATCGCGCTGTCCTACGGCGCGCTGCTGCTGGCGCTGCCGGGCGTGCTGCTGGGCCGGCGCGATTGGCAGGCCACGGCGCGCCTGGCGCTGCTGGCCTGCGTCACCACCGCGGTGGTGGCGCCGGTGGCGCTGCTGGCGGACCTCCACCAGCCGCTGCGCTTCTGGCACTTCTACGCCTTCTTCACCCCCTGGTCGTGGATGTCTCTGGGCAGCCTGTTCCTGCCGCTCTACGTGGTCAGCGTGCTGGGGCTGGCCTGGCTGGTCTGGCGCACGCCGCTGCGCGCCACCGCCGCGCGCCCGGGGCTGGGCGGCCGGATCGCCCGCCTGGTCACGCTGGGCGACTGGCAGAGCCCGCGCCTTCTGGTGCGGCTGGTCGCCCTCGCCGCGCTCGCCGCGGCCCTGGCGATCATGGTCTACACCGGCTCGGAGGTCGCGATCCTCAAGGGTCGGCCGCTGTGGCACACGGCCTGGCTGCCGGTCTTCTTCGTCAGCACGGCGCTGTTCGGCGCCGCCGGGCTGGTGCTGCTGCTCAACCGCTTCGCCGGCCGGCGCGCGCCGCAGGTGGATCGGCAGATGCTGCTGGCGCTGCTGGCCGCGGTGCTGGCCACCGGCCTGGTCGCCGCCGGCTGGCTGGCCGAGGGGCTGATCAACCGCGGCAGCTCGGTCGCCGCCGCCCTGGACTCGGTGCGCTACAGCCCGGACTGGCGCGGCACGGCGCTCTGGGGGCTGCTCGCCGGGCTGGCGCTGCTGTTCGGCACGGCGCTGCTGCTGCTTCGCCCGGGTCTGCGCGGCGGCGGGGCCTGGCTGCTCGGCCTGCTCGGGCTGCACACGGCCTGGATGGCGCGCTGGGTGGTGCTGATGGACGTGCAGACCGTGGCTCGGCACAGCGCCGGCTACCACCACTACGGCATCGCCGCCGGCTCCCAGGGCTGGCTGGGCATCATCGGCACCTTCGGCCTGTGGCTGGCGCTGCTGCTGGTGATCGACCTGCTGGTGCCCTGGCGCGCCGCGCTCGACGCCGCGTGCAGCCCCGAGAGCTCCTCCGAGACCGCCCCCGAGACCGCCCCCGAGACCGCGGCCGACCACCCCAAGACGCAGGCGGCCGAGACGCCGCAAGGACTGGCACACCATGGATAAGACACGTCGCAGACTGCTTCAGGGCAGCGTCGCCGCCGGTGGCGCCGCCGCCTTCGCCGCCGGCTACAGCGGCCCGCTGGCCAAGATGGCCAAGGGCCTCTCGGGCAGCGCCGGCGCGGCGCCGGCGCACCCGGTCCACGGCGACGCCCCGGCGCCGGAGTACCGCGTCGACCTGGCCAGCGGCACGCTGACCCCCAACCCGGACCAGCGCCTGGCCTTCACGGTCTGCTACGGCTGCACGACCAAGTGCGGCGTGCGGCTGCGCATCGACACCAAGACCGACACGGTGATCCGCGCCCTGGGCAACCCCTATCATCCGCTGTCCGCCGACCGGCACCTGGACCCGGAGACGCCCGTGCGCGAGGCGCTGCTGAGCGTCAGCGCGCTGGGCGACCGCGGCCAGGAGAATCGCTCCACGGCCTGCGCGCGCGGCAACGCCATGATCGCGCAGATCGACAGTCCGCAGCGGGTCACCCACTGCCTCAAGCGGGTCGGACCGCGCGGCGCCGGGCAGTGGGCCCGGGTGCCCTTCGAGCAGGTGATCGAGGAGGTCTGCGAGGGCGGCGACCTGTTCGGCGAAGGTCCGGTCGAGGGGCTGCGGGCGCTGAACGACCCGGACACCCCGCTCGATCCCGACAACCCCGAGTACGGCCCCAAGACCAACCAGCTCCTGGTCATGGAGGCGACCGACTACGGCCGCTCCGCCGTGCTCAAGCGCTTCGCCTTCAACGCCTTCGGCACGCGCAACTACGGCCACCACGGCTCCTACTGCGGCCTCGCCTTCCGCATGGGCTCGGGCGCGGTGATGAACGACCTGGCCAAGAACGCGCACATGAAGCCCGACTATGCCAACGCCCGCTTCGCGCTGCTGGTCGGCAGCGCCCCCAGCCAGGCCGGCAACCCCTTCAAGCGCCAGGGCCGGCTGCTGGCGGAGGCACGCAGCCGCGGCGATCTGGACTACGTGGTGGTCGATCCCGCGCTCAACGCGGCGGTCACCGGCTCGGCCGGCCCGCGCAACCGCTGGGTGCCGATCCGGCCCGGCACCGACAGCGCCTTCGGCATGGCGCTGATCCGCTGGCTGCTGGAGCACGACGCCATCGCCACCGAGATGCTGGCCCTGCCCAGCGCCGCCGCCGCCGAGGCGGTCGGCGAGGCCGCGCACACCAACGCCACCCATCTGGTGATCGCCAGCCCGGAGCACCCCCGCGCCGGCGAGATCCTGCGCCTGTCCGACCTGTCGCCGGCCGACGCGAAGCGGGCGGCTGCCGGCACGGTGGGCGGCACGGCGGACGACGACGCCGAGGCCGACGCACCGGTGGTCGCGGCGCCGGACGGACGTCTGGTCTCGGCCGCGCAGGCGCCGCGCGGGCAGCTCTACGTCGCCCGCGAGGCGACCCTGGCCGACGGCAGCCGCGTCGCCCTGCGCTCGGCCCTCTGGCTGCTGCGCGAGGCCGCCCTGGAGCACGAGCTGGCCGACTACGCCGCGCACTGCGGCGTGCCGGTGCGGACCATCGAGGCGCTGGGCGAGAAGTTCCGCCAGCACGGCCGGCGCGCGGTGGTCGACTGCCACGGCGGCATGATGTCGGGCGCCGGCTTCCACGCCGCCTTCGCGCTGCAGGTCATCAACCTGTTGGTCGGCAGCGTCAACATGAAGGGCGGCTACGCCCACGGCGGCGGCAAGTTCAACGGCACCACCAAGGGGCCGCGCTACGACCTGGCCGACTTCCCGGGCCGGCGCAAGCCGCAGGGCGTCTTCCTGTCGCGCTCGCGCTTTCCCTACGAGAAGACCTCCGAGTACCGCCGCAAGGTGGCGGCCGGCGAGAGCCCCTACCCGGCCCGCGCGCCCTGGCGGCGCCTGGCGCCGCCGGTGCTCAGCGACCACCTCGCCTCGGCGCTGGAGGGCTATCCCTACCCGATCAAGGCGCTGATCGGCTGCATGGCCAACCCGCTCTACGGTCAGGCCGGCCTGGAACGGCTGATCGGCGAGCGGCTGCGCGATCCCAAGCGGCTCGGCCTGTTCGTCGCCGTCGACGGCTTCATCAACGAGACCAACCGCTACGCCGACTACATCGTCCCCGACTCGGTGATGTACGAGGTCTGGGGCTTCTCCAGCGCCTGGAGCGGCAACCTGACCAAGATGATCACCGCCTGCTGGCCGGTGGTGGAGCCGCGCCAGCAGCGCACGGCCGAGGGCGAGCCGGTCTCGATGGAGAGCTTCTTCATCGCCACGGCCAAGCGGCTGGGGCTGCCGGGCTTCGGGGCGCAGGCCATTCCTGACCGCCAGGGGCGGCTGCTGCCGTTCGATCGGGCCGAGGACTTCTATCTGCGCGCCGCGGCCAACATCGCCTTCCTGCAGACGCCGCTGCCGCCGGCCAGCGAGGACGACGTCGCGCTCAGCGGCCTCGCCCCGCTGCTGCCGCGGATCGAGGCGACCCTGCCGGCCGAGGAGCGAGGGCCGGTCGCCTTCCTCTACTCGCGCGGCGGCCGCTTTCAGGAGATCGCCGAGGCCTACGAGGGGGAGAAGCTGGGCAACCGCTGGCGCCGCACCTTCTGCGTCTACAACGAGGAGGTGGGCACCACGATCGACAGCCAGACCGGCCAGCGCCTGCGCGGCGTGCCGGAGTTCCGCCTGCCGGCCCTGTCCGACGGCACGCCGCTACGCGCCGCCTTCGGCGAGGCGGACTGGCCGCTGCTGGCCTTCTCCTTCAAGTCCAACCTGATGAACTCCTACGCCATCGGGCTGGAGCGGCTGCGCATGATCAAGCCCTACAACCCGGTACTGGTGAACCGGCGCGACGCGGAGGCCGCGGGGATCGCCCACGGCGACCTGGTCGAGATCGAGAGCCCCGGCGGCGCGGTGACCGCCCTGGCGCTGGTCTCCGACGCCGTGATGCCCGGCGCCGTGGGGATCGAGCACGGCTACGGCCACCGCGAGCTGGGCGCCGGCGACCACGTGATCGACGGCGAAGCCCGGCCCGGCAACCCCTGGATCGCCGCCGGGGTCAACCTCAACGACCTGGGGTTCGCCGATCCCACCCGCGCGGTGCCGGCGACCTGGCTGGAGCCGGTCAGCGGGGCCGCCGTCCGGCAGGGCCTGCCGGTGCGCCTGCGCCCCCACGCCGCCTGACCCGCGGCAACGCCGGAGGGGACCGGGTCCAGAACCCGGTCCCGCCGGTCGCGCCGAGGCGACGGCGGCCGCCCGGTCCGACGCAGCGGCTTCTCTACGTGTCTGGCGGCCCGGGCCGAGCGGCCCGTGGGTTCACGGCTCGCCCGAGTCCGCCGCGCCGTCCCCCTCACCCTGCGACCGGTCGAGACGGGCGATCTGGGCGGCCATGAAGGCCAGGGTCGCCGCCGGCCCCAGGAGTTGCCCGCGAAACGCCTGGACCAGGGCGAGAAGCGCCACGCAGCCGGCCAGCAGATGGCGCCACTCCGGCGCGCGCTCCGGGCGGCGCCGGCGCGGCGCGAAGGGCCGCGCGGCGGGAGTCAGCAGCCCCTGCGCGCCGGCCCAGTCCAGCAGCGCCTGACGACTGCTCGCGTGCCGGATCAGCAGGCTCGCGGTGCGGGCGTTGGTCTCCACCTCGCGCACGCCAGGCGCCTCGGCCAGCCGGCCGCCGACCTCGGCGAAGAAGGCGGCGTCGCCGCGCCGCTCCGGCACCTTCAGGCGCAGCCGGCCCGGCGACTCGTGGGCGACCAGGGCCTCGGGCGGCGGCAGGCTCACCCCTGACCTCCCGCGCCCTCCGACTCGCCCGGCGGCGCGGCGCCGGAGGGCTCGCCGGTCGCGGCGGCCGCCCCGGCAGTGGCGCTCGCCGTGGCGCTCGCGCTGGCGCCGGCCGCGCCCATCCGCTCGCTGGCCAGCTCGTGACGCGCCTCGGCGACCACGTCCTCGGCGAACTCGCCGAACTCGGCCAGCCCCTCGCGGGCGCGCAGGTAGGCCTCCAGGCCGGTCTTGGCCGCCTTCTTGGCGTAGGGCCGCGCCGCCCGCGCCGCCTGGGGGAACACACTCGGGGCCAGGACCGCCAGGCCGATGCCGACGCCGACCCCGACGGCGAGCCCCAAAATCGCGGTCTTGCCCACTTCGCCGGCCATGATGACCTGCCCCTCCTCGCTGCATGCTTGCGTGGCGAACGACCTTGCCGCGCGGGCCGGCCGGCCGGCCTTGATGCAGATCACGCCGCCGGACCGCGCACGCGGCTAGCGTCGCACCATGGCGTCCCCAGATCCAGAGTCGGAACCGGTTTTCCTGCCCGACAACCGCGCAGCGGAGCTACGCCGCTTCCGCTGGGTGGCGACCCTGCTGCTGGTGCTGATGGCCGGGATCTTCCTCGCCACCAAGACGGTGGAGGCGCCGGGCTTCTGGCTGCTGCTGCTGCGCGCCGGCGCCGAGGCCGCCATGGTCGGCGGCCTGGCCGACTGGTTCGCCGTCACCGCGCTGTTCCGCCGGCCGCTCGGCCTGCCGATCCCCCACACGGCGGTGATTCCCAGCAACAAGGACCGCATCGGCGCCGGCCTGGGCCTCTTCGTCGAGCGCAACTTCCTGGACCCGGAGCTGGTCACCGCCAAGCTGCGCAGCCTGCACCCGGCCCGCCGCATCGGCGCCTGGCTGGCCGCGCAGGACAACGCGGAAAAACTGGCCGAACGCCTGGCCACGGCAGTGCCCGCCCTGGTCGACGCCCTGGGCGACCGCGAGGTGCGCAGCTTCCTCGGCCGCGCCCTGGAGCGCCAGCTCGGCGCCATCGACCTCGGCGCCCTGCTCGGCCGGGGGCTGGAGATCCTGCGCGAGTCCGACCGGCACCACCAGCTCTTCGACCAGATCGTCGCCGCCGCCCGGCAGTATCTGCTCGACAACCAGGCGCAGATCTACGAGGCGGTGGAGGATCGCTCGCGCTGGTGGGTGCCGCGCGGCCTCGACAAGCGCATGGCCAAGGCCCTGGTCGCCGGCATCGCCGAGCTGCTCGACGACCTGCTGCAGCGCGACCACCCGGCCCGGCGCCAGTTCGAGGCCAGCCTCGACCGCCTCGGCCGCGAGCTGCGCGAGGACCCGAACCGGCGCGCGCAGGTCGACGCCCTGCAGGCCGAGCTGCTGAGCAACCCGCGCACCCAGGCCTACCTGGGCGAGGTCTGGCGCGAGCTGCGCGGCCTGCTGCTGGCGGATGCCGCGGCCGGGCGGGAGTCGGTGCTGCGCCAGGCCCTGGCCGGCGGCCTGCAGTCGCTCGGCAAGGCACTGCTGGCCGACCCGGAGATGCAGGCGCGCTTCGACCACGGCCTGGAGGAGACGGCCAAGACCTGGGTGCTGCCCTGGCGCCACGAGATCGGCCACTTCATCGCCGAGGTGGTGAAGTCCTGGGACGCCGGCACGGTCTCCGATCGCATCGAGACGGCCGTCGGCCGCGACCTGCAGTACATCCGCATCAACGGCACGCTGGTCGGCGGCCTGGTCGGGATCGCGATCTTCCTGCTGTCCTGGTACGTGCTGTAAGGCGGGCGACCGCGCCGGGGGCGCGCCCGGCTCGCGCCGGGGAACTCAGGCGAAGCTGGCCTTGAGCTTGTCGACCACCGCGCGGGCCGCGGCCTCGTCGTCGCCGTAGAGCCGGTCCCACCAGTCCGGCGGCAGCACCTCCGGGTCGTAGGTCACGGTCAGGCTGCGCGCGAACATGTTGGTCTCGACGTCGCGGATGCCGTCGATGGCGGAAATCACCTGCTCGCCGCGCTCCGCAACGTCGGGCACGGCGCCCAGAATGGAAAAGGCGAACTTCAGGCGGATGCGGCCCGGCACGTGGCTGGCGACCTGGACGTGCGGGCGGGCCTTGAGCAGGAGTTCGAAGTCTTCGGGGGCAACGGTGGCGGACACGGGCGGCAACCGACCTTTCGCGGCGACGGGGGAACCAGGATCCGCAATCTAGAGCGATTTCGGCGCCGAGGGAACCGCCTTGCGACTCCCGGCGTCTGCCCGAAAATCTCTCTATTTCAGTTTGTTAGCGCCGCTTTGCCCGTCCCTGAAAGAAGACTGCCCCCGCTCAGGTGAAGCGTTTGCGCACGAACTGGCTGAAGACGTCGAGAAGCGAGACGGTGACGATGATGACGATCATCACCGCCGCGGTTTCGCTGTAGTAGAAGCCGCGGATGTACTCCCAGAGCACCTGGCCGATGCCGCCGGCGCCGACCAGCCCCAGCACCGTCGCCGAGCGGACGTTGGATTCGAAACGGTAGAGGGCGTAGCTGATCCACAGCGGCAGCACCTGGGGGATGACGCCGAAGACCACCTCCTGCACCGGGTGCGCGCCGGTCGCGCGGATGCCCTCGACCGGGCGCGGGTCGATCGCCTCCACCGCCTCCGAGAAGAGCTTGGCCAGCACGCCGGTGGTGTGCACGAAGAGCGCCAGCACGCCGGCGAAGGGGCCGAGGCCGACGGCGACCACGAAGAGCATGGCGAACACCATCTCGTTGATCGCGCGGAAGGCGTCCATGACGCGGCGCACCGGGTGGTAGACCCACCAGGGCACCAGGTTCTCCGACGAGAGAATGCCGAAGGGCACCGCGAAGACCACGGCCAGCAGCGTGCCCCAGATGGCGATCTGGATGGTCACCACCATCTCGTCCAGGAACAGCCGCCACTGCCGGAAGTCCGGCTCGGCGAAGGCGCCGGCGAACTCGGCCATGTTGGCGCCGTACTCGATCAGGGCATAGGGGTTCATTTCGGCCCCGTTCCAGCCCCACCAGAGCACCGCGACGGCCAGGCCCCAGATCATCATGTTGACCAGGGAGCGCCTGGTGTCGCGCCTGGGCAGCTCGACCTGCATCTCCTCGAGCCGCTGGGCACCCGCCCGTCCGGAAACCGGGGTCTGCTGTCCGGCGATGGTCGACATCGCATCCTCGTCGTCTTGAAGGAAAGGAAAACGGGGGGCCCGAAACGACGGCGACGGCGCCGCGGCCGGCGGCGTCCCCCGCAGGGAACGCCGCCGCCCCGCGGTCCGGGGTCGAGGGGCTTACTCGGCGGCCTTCGGCGCCACCACCTGCTCCCACTCGCCGAGCTCGGCGAGCTGGGCGTCGATCTCGGCGATCTCCTCCGCCTTCTCCTCGGCGCTCATGGTCTCGTCGTTCTCGATCCGCACCTTGCTGCGGAACAGCTCGAGCTGACGGATCGGGATGAGCTGGGCGTTGGAGGAGGCCAGGAAGGGGCCCCACCCGTCGGACAGGTTGGTCAGCACCTCGCGCTCGCGCTGGACCTTCTCCATGTCGCCGAAGCGGCCGTAGGTCATGAAGAAGAAGTAGACCTTCTGCTTCACCGCCTCCGGCAGGTTGGCGCGCCAGACGATCGGGTCGGAGGGGATCAGCGGCGAGCGCCAGATCTCCTTGACCTTCGCCGCGGCCTCGGGCTGCGACTTGGCCAGGCGGGCGTAAAGCGACTCGGTGTTGTTGGTGGCCACGTCGACCTGCTGGTTGGCCACCGCCATGGCGTTGGTCTCGTGGTTGGCGTTGCGCACCGTGGAGAAGCACTCCTTCGGGTCGACGCCGTTCAGCGCGAAGACATAGTAGCTGGGCACCAGGAAGCCCGAGGTGGAGTTGGGGTCGCCCATGCCGAAGTCGAGGCTGCCGTCGCACTTCAGCACGTCGTCGAGGCTGTCGATGTCGCTGTCCACATGGGCCAGCAGCAGCGAGTAGTAGCCCTCGGAGCCGTCGTCCTTGATGGTCTGGGCGAAGATCTCGCCGCCGGCGCGGTCGACCGCCTCCATGGCCGACTTGTTGCCGAACCAGGCAACGTCGACCTTGTCGAAGCGCATGCCCTCGATGACGCCGGCGTAGTCGCTGGCGAAGAAGGGCTTCACCGGCATGCCGAGATACTCGGACATGTCCTCCAGGAAGGGATCGAAGCTGGACTTCAGCGCCTGGGAGGACTCGGTGGAAATGATGCCGAAGTTGATCTCGGAAACCTCTTCGGCCGCGGCCGGGCCGGCCACGAGCAGGCCGGCCACGGCGGCCGAGGCCATGAGCTTACGCAGCATGTCGACGCACTCCTCTGTCTTCTCTGCTGTCGATGTCGGTGTTGCTGGGTCTTACCGGTGGCGGGCGGCCGCGCCTGCGACGCTGCCCGACGCCGGTCCGCGCAAGGCGGCGGCGCGGCGCCCCTAGGACGCCTTCGCCTCCCGCCGCACGTCGCGCAGCTCCCGGTCGACGGCGGCGGGCGCCCGGGCCGGTGCCTCCACCGTCGTCTCGGACGCGGTCTGGTTGCCGAAGGCGCCGGTCAGGATCAGCTCTTCCCGACTGGTGCCGTAGAGGTCCTTGAGGAAGTCCGGGGTCAGCCGCGCCGTGGGGCCGTCGTAGACCACCTGCCCGGCGCGCATGGCGATCGCCCGCTGGCAGAAGCGGATCGCGTAGTCGACCTGGTGCAGACTGACCAGGACGGTGATGCCGTCCTCGCGGTTGATGTCGGCCAGGATCTGCATGACCTTGCGGGCCGAGGCGGGGTCGAGGCTGGCGATCGGCTCGTCGGCCAGTACGATGCGCGCCTGCTGTACCAGACAGCGCGCGATGGCGCCGCGCTGCTGCTGCCCGCCCGACAGGGTGCTGGCCCGCTGGGACGCGAAGTCGTGCATGCCGACCCGGGCCAGGGCGCGCATCGCCAGCAGCCTTTCCTCGCGGGTGAACAGCCCCAGGCTGCCGCGCCAGATCGGGATCCGCCCCAGCACGCCGGTCGCCACGTTGGTCAGCAGCGGCAGGCGGCTGACCAGATTGAACTGCTGAAAGATCACGCCCATCTGCGCGCGCAGCCGGCGCGCGTCGCCGGACAGGCGGCCACCGGACTGCATGGTCTGGCCGAGCACCCGAACATGCCCCTGCCCGGCGCCCGCGTCGGCGCGGACCAGGCCGGACATGTGCCGCAGCAGCGTCGACTTGCCGGAGCCGGAGGCGCCGATCAACGCCACCATCTCGCCCGGCTGGATCGCCAGGTCGACGCCGTCCAGCGCGCGCAGCTTGCCGAAGGTCTTGGTGAGCTTCTCGATCTCGACGACGGCCATTGGTCTCCCCGAACCGGCGGCCGGCGCACGGCCGGCAGCCGCATGGGACGCCCGGCGCGGCACCTGCCGCGCCCGGGCATCCTCGTGAGCGTTGTGCGTGGGCAGACCTTTGCCTGCGTTGGATATCCGCTGAATGACGCTCGGGTGATGCTTTCGTCACCGAACGATGACGGGCGCGTTACAGCGCCGGCCCGCCTCAGCCGCCGAAGACGATCTGCATGCGGTCGGAGGCAAAGCGGGCGATGCCGAATTCCATCGGGCGGCCTGCGCGATCGACGTTCACGCTCTCGGTCACCAGGATCGGCCGGTTGCCCGGCTGGCGCAGGCTGCGGGCGTCGGCCGTCTCGGGCAGCCGGGCGGTGACACGGGTCACCTTGCGCTCGTAGTCCGCCACGCCGCTGGCGGCGAGCGCCTTGGAAATCGAGCCCTCGCGCCGGTGCAGGGCGATCAGGTCGGGAAAGCGCGCCGCCGGGAAGTAGTGGGTGGCGCGCGCCAGCGGCCGGCCGTCCAGCTCGCGCAGCGTCTCCAGGCGGACGACCTGGGCGCCGCGCGCGATCTCCAGCTCCCTGGCCACGGCCGCGCTCGCCGGCTCCACCGCGGCGTCCAGCAGCGTGCCGCCGGACTGGCGGTTCTGGCCGCTGACGATCTCGGAAAAGCGGGTGCGCCGTCCGACCAGGTAGTCGAGCACATGCTCCTGCACGAAGGTGCCACGGCCCTGCTCGACCCGCACCAGGCCGCGCTCGGCCAGCTCGCCGACCGCCCGGCGCACGGTATGGCGGTTGACCGCGAAGCGCGCGGCGAGCTGCGGCTCGGTCGGCAGCCGCGCGCCCTCGGACAGGCGGCCGCTCTCGATCTCCTCGGCCAGCGCCTGGGCGATCTGCCGCCACATGGCGTAGCCGGTGCCCCGTTCCAACTGCATCGACCGCCCGCTCCTCTCGCCGCGCCGCAGACCGGCGGCGTCAAAAAATCTTCACGCTCGGCCCCCTTTCCAAGAGCGCCGCACCGGCGTAGAGCTAGCAGATAAACATACAGACGACTAGACGATTTCTACTTTCGTCTAGGAAGCGGTTCCGGCAAGGACGAGCGAAGATGCAGGACGGTCGAAACGAAGCGGCGCCGGGTGCGGCCGCCGCGCAAGCCCCCGACGGACCGGCGGACCCCGCCGCACCGGACGCCGCCGCGCCGGGCCCGGCGATCCGCGCGCGCCAGGCCTGGCTGGCGGTACTCGCCAAGGCGCCGCGCGACGAGCTGGAGGCCCTGGCCCCCGACTCGCTGCACAGCCTGACCTGGCGCTACCTGCGCCCGCCCGAGGTGGGGATGATCATGCTGCGCGGCCGTGCCGGCGGCGACGGCGCGCCCTTCAATCTCGGCGAGACCACGGTGACGCGCTGCGCGCTGGAGCTGGAGCAGCGCGGCCAGACCCTGGTGGGCCACGGCTACGTGCTGGGCCGCGACAAGCGGCACGCCCAGCTCGTCGCCCTGCTCGACGCCCTGCTGCAGGACCCGGACGAGCGCGACGCGCTGGACACGCAGGTCGTCGCCCCCCTGGCGGCGATGCAGGACGCCCGCCGCCGGCGCCAGGCGCGCAAGGCCAGCGCCACCAAGGTCAACTTCTTCACCCTGGTCCGGGGAGACGACTGATGCCCGACAGCGCCCTCTTGCGGCCCGGCTTCGCCGACCCGACGCTGCACGCCCAGCAGACCTTCCGGCTGATCCTGGAGGCGATGAGCCGGCCCGGCACGATCACCGAACTCGGCTGCCCGATCGAGCCGCCGCGCCCGCTGGACCCGGCCACCGCGGCGGCGGCGCTGACGCTGTTCGACCAGGACACGCGGGTCTGGCTCGCGCCCGAGGCGCGCACCGCCGAGGTGGAAGCCTTCCTGCGCTTCCACTGCGGCTGCCCGCTGCCCCCCACGCCGGCACAGGCCGACTTCGCGGTCTGCCTCGCCTGGCCCGAGGACTTCGCCGCCTTCGCCCAGGGCGAGCCGGAGTACCCCGACCGCGCGACCACCCTGCTGGTCCAGCTCGACGCGCTGGCGCCCGAGGGGCCGCTGCGGCTGCGCGGCCCCGGCATCGCCGAGAGCGCGGCGCTCGGCCTCGCGCCCTACCCGGCCGACCTACCGACCCGCTGGGCGGCCAACCGCGCCAGCTTCCCGCTCGGGATCGACCTGATCCTGACGGCGGACCGCCGCTTCTGCGGCCTGCCGCGCAGCGTCGCGATGACCGACGCCACCATCACCCCGGAGGGCTGAGCCATGTACGTTGCCGTCAAGGGCGGCGAGGCCGCCATCGACAATGCCCACGCCTGGCTGGCCGAGCTGCGCCGCGGCGATCCCACGCTGCCGGAGCTGAGCCTGGAGCAGATCGGCCAGCAGCTCGCCCTGGCCGTCGACCGAGTGATCGGCGAAGGCTCGCTCTACGACCGCGAGCTGGGCGCGCTGGCGATCAAGCAGGCGCGCGGCGACCTGATCGAGGCGATCTTCCTGCTGCGCGCCTACCGCACCACCCTGCCCCGCTTCGGCGCCGCCGAGCCGGTCGACACTGCCCAGATGGCCCTGAAGCGGCGGATCTCCGCCACCTTCAAGGACCTGCCCGGCGGCCAGGTGCTGGGCCCGACCTTCGACTACACCCACCGGCTGCTCGACTTCACCCTGGCCGCCGAGGGCGAGGCGCCGGCCGCCGCGCCGGAGGTCGAGCCCGGCGAGTCGGGGGAGGCGCAGACGGTGCCGCGGGTCACCGACCTGCTGGACCGCGAAGCGCTGATCGAGCGCAGCGCGCCGACCGATGAAGCCGCGCCCGAGCAGGTCTCCGACATCACGCGGGAGTCGCTGCAGCTTCCGGCGCCGCGCGACCTGCGCCTGCAGATGCTGGCGCGCGGCGACGAGGGCTTCCTGCTGGCGCTCGCCTACGCCACCCAGCGCGGCTACGGCAACACCCACCCCTTCGCCGGCGAGATCCGCAACGGCCAGGTCGCCGTCTCCTTCGTGCCGGAGGAGCTGGGCTTCGAGATCGAGATCGGCGAGATCGAGGTGACCGAGTGCCAGATGGTCAACCAGTTCGTCGGCCGCGAGGAGACGCCGCCGCACTTCACCCGCGGCTACGGCCTGAGCTTCGGGCAATCGGAGCGCAAGGCCATGGCCATGGCACTGGTCGACCGGGCGCTGCGCGCCGCCGAGCTGGGCGAGACGGCCGACGGCCCGGCCAACGATGCCGAGTTCGTGCTCTATCACTGCGACAACGTGCAGGCGACCGGTTTCACCGAGCACCTGAAGCTGCCGCACTACGTCGACTTCCAGTCGGAGCTGGCGATGCTGCGCCGGCTGCGCGCCGAGTTCTTCGGCGCCCGCGCCGAGACGGACAGCGCCGACACGGGCCCCGACGACACGGACCCCGACGGCAAGGACCGCGATGGCAAGGAGGCGGCGGAATGAGCCGAAAGACAGGCCCGGTCGAGCAAGGCTACACCTACGCCTATCTCGACGAGCAGACCAAGCGGATGATCCGCCGCGCCCTGCTGAAGGCCGTGGCCATCCCAGGCTATCAGGTCCCCTTCGGCAGCCGCGAGATGCCGATGCCCTACGGCTGGGGCACCGGCGGCGTGCAGGTGACGGCCGCGATCATCGGGCCGAGCGACGTGCTCAAGGTGATCGACCAGGGCGCCGACGACACCACCAACGCCGTGTCGATCCGCAAGTTCTTCGCCGCCACGGCCGAGGTCGCGACCACCACGGTGACCGAGCGCGCCAGCCTGATCCAGACGCGCCACCGCGTTCCCGAGACGCCCTTGCGCGACGGGCAGATCCTGGTGCTGCAGGTGCCGATCCCCGAGCCGTTGCGCTGGCTGGAGGCGCGCGAGAGCGAGACCCGCAAGATGCATGCGCTGGAGGAGTACGGCGCCATGCACGTCAGCCTCTACGAGGACCTGGCGCGGCACGGCCGCATCGCCAAGACCTACGACTACCCGGTGATGGTCGAGGGCCGCTACCTGATGCGCCCCTCGCCGATCCCCAAGTTCGACAACCCCAAGCTCGATAACTCGCCGGCGCTGATGCTGTTCGGCGCCGGGCGCGAGCGGCGGATCTACGCCCTGCCGCCCTACACCCGGGTCGAGAGCCTGGCCTTCGAGGACCACCCCTTCGAGGTCGAGAGCTGGGCGGAGCCCTGCGGCCTGTGCGGCGCCGAGGACAGCTATCTCGACGAGGTGATCGTCGACGACAGCGGCGGCAAGCTCTTCGTCTGCTCCGACACCGACTACTGCAACCGCCGCCAGGCGGCGCAGGGCAAGCCCAACCCCGACACCCTGGGAGGCCAGGCATGAGCACGCGCCCGCCCCTGCTCGAGGCCCGCGGCCTGACCAAGCACTACGGCCGCCGGCTCGGCTGCGCCGAGGTCTCCTTCGCGCTCTACCCCGGCGAGGTGATCGGCATCGTCGGCGAGTCCGGTTCGGGCAAGACCACCCTGCTGAACTGCCTGTCGGCGCAGCTCGACCCCAGCGCCGGCCAGGTGATCTACGACAGCCGCAGCCAGGGCCCGGTCGAGATCTACGGCCTGAGCGAGGCCGAGCGCCGGCTGCTGCTGCGCACCGAATGGGGCCTGGTGCGCCAGAACCCGCGCGACGGCCTGCGCATGGGCGTGTCAGCCGGCGCCAACGTCGGCGAGCGGCTGATGGCCGTCGGCGCGCGCCACTACGGCCGCATCCGCAACCGCGCCGGCCACTGGCTGCAGCAACTGGAGATCGAGCCGGAGCGGATCGACGACCGGCCCGACACCTTCTCCGGCGGCATGCAGCAGCGCCTGCAGATCGCGCGCAACCTGGTGACCGAGCCGCGCCTGGTGTTCATGGACGAGCCGACCGGCGGACTCGACGTCTCGGTGCAGGCGCGGCTGCTGGACCTGCTGCGCGGCCTGGTGCGGGACCTGGGCCTGGCCTGCGTCATCGTCACCCACGACCTGGGCGTGGTCCGCCTGCTCTCCCACCGTCTGCTGGTGATGCAGAAGGGCCGGGTGGTCGAGCAGGGGCTGACCGACCAGGTGCTGGACGACCCGCAGCACCCCTATACCCAGATGCTCGTCTCCTCGATCCTGCCGGTGTGAAGACCATGGACCCGATGCTGCAAATCGACGGACTCGCGAAGAGCTTCACCCTGCACACCCAGGGCGGCGTGCGCATCGAGGCGCTGCAGCGCCTCGACCTGGAGGTGGCGGCCGGCGAGTGCGTCGCCCTGGTCGGCAGCTCCGGCGCCGGCAAATCCTCCCTGCTGCGCTGCCTGACCGGCAACTACCTGCCCGATTCCGGCGCGATCCGGGTGCGCCACGCCGGCGCCTGGGTCGATCTGGTCGGCGCCAGCCCGCAGACGGTGCTGGCGCTGCGCCGCCGCACGATCGGCTACGTCAGCCAGTTCCTGCGGGTCATCCCGCGGGTGCCGACGCTGGAGCTGGTCAGCGAGCCGGCGATCGCCGCCGGTGCCGCGCCGGCCGAGGCCGAGGCCCGCGCCCGCAGGCTGCTGGCCCACCTGAACCTGCCGGAGCGGCTCTGGACGCTGGCGCCGGCGACCTTCTCCGGCGGCGAGCAGCAGCGCGTCAACATCGCGCGGGCCTTCGCCCACCCCTACCCGCTGCTGCTGCTGGACGAGCCGACCGCCTCGCTGGATGCGCGCAATCGCAAAGCCGTCATCGAACTGATAGACGATGCCCGCCGCAACGGCGCCGCAATCGTCGGTATCTTCCACGATGCCGACACCCGCAGCGCCGTCGCCACTCGCGAAATCTCCCTGGTCGAAGGAAAGGCCGCCGCATGAAGCACGAGGTGAACCTGACGAACGCCCGCGTGGTCCTGGCGGACCGGGTGATCGAGGGCTCCGTCTCGCTGCGCGGCGGGCAGATCGCGGCGGTCGACACCGGCGGCCTGTCCCGCGCCCCGGCGCTGGACCTGGAAGGCGACTGGCTGCTGCCCGGCCTGGTGGAGCTGCACACCGACAACCTGGAAGGCCACATCAAACCGCGGCCCAAGGTGGTCTGGCCAGCCCTGCCGGCGCTGATCGCCCACGACGCCGAGCTGACCGCCGCCGGCATCACCACGGTCTTCGACTCCCTGCGCCTGGGCGACGAGGTCGACGACGACCGCTGCTTCACGACCCTGCGCGAGAGCGTCGAGGAGATCCACCGGGCCGAGGCCGCCGGGCTGCTGCGCAGCGACCACCGCATCCATATCCGCCTGGAGATCTGCAAGCCGGGGGTGGTCGAGGACTTCGCCAGCTTCCGCGACGAGCCGCTGCTGGCCATGTGCTCGCTGATGGACCACACGCCGGGCCAGCGGCAGTTCGCCGACCTGCAGACCTATCGCACCTACTACATGGGCAAGATGGGCTTCGGCGAGGCCGAGATGGAGGCCTACATCGAGGGCCGCCTGGCCGAGCACGCACGCTGGGCCGAGCCCAACCGCAAGGCGCTGGCCGAGCTGCTGCGCGAGACCGGCGTGGCGCTGGCCAGCCACGACGACGCCACGGCCGAACATGTCGCCGAGGCGGCGGCGCTGGGCCTGACGATCAGCGAGTTCCCGACCACCCTGGAGGCCGCCCAGGCCTGTCGCCGGCACGACCTGCGGACCATCGCCGGTGCGCCCAACCTGGTGCGCGGCAAGTCCCATTCCGGCAACATCGCGGCGGGCGAACTGGCGCACGAGGGCCTGCTGGACGCCCTGGCCAGCGACTACGTGCCGGCCAGCCTGCTGCTCGGCGTCTTCCGCCTGCACGACGAGCTCGGCTGGGACCTGTCGCGCGCCGCCGCCGTGGCCAGCCGCACGCCCGCGCGCATGGCCGGCCTCGACGACCGGGGGGAGATCGCCGCCGGCCAGCGCGGCGACCTGATCTGGGTGACCCGCAGCCACGACCTGCCAGTGGTGCGCGGCGTGTGGCGCGGCGGTCAGCGGGTGCTCTAGGCGGAGATGGCGGAGCGCTGCGCGATCTACTTCGCCCCGCCGGCGGGCACGACGCTGGCCGCCTTCGGGCAGGCCTGGTTCGCGCGCGCCGACAACCGGACCGCCACCGCCGCGCCCCGGCACTACGGCTTCCACGCCACGCTGAAGCCGCCGTTTCGCTTCGCGCCCGACCGCAACCTTGAGGGGCTGCAGGCCGAGCTGCGCCGCTTCGCCGAGGTCCAGCCGGCGGTCGCGGTCGGCCGCCTGAAGGTCAGCGACCTCTCCGGTTTCCTGGCCCTGGTCCCGGTGGCCGCGCCGCCGGCGCTGAGCGCCCTGGCGGCTGCCTGCGTCGAGCGCTTCGACGACTTTCGCGCCGCGCCCAGCGACGGCGAGCTGGCCAAGCGGCGCGCCAAGCCGCTGACGCCGCGCCAGGAGGACCTGCTGCGCCGCTGGGGCTATCCTTATGTGTTCGACCAGTTCCGCTGGCACATGACCTTGACGGGCCGACTGCCGGAGGCCGAACGCGGGCGCTGGAAACAGCGCCTCCAGGCGC
Organism: Algihabitans sp.; assembly: GCA_965233705.1. Classification (GTDB taxonomy): domain Bacteria; phylum Pseudomonadota; class Alphaproteobacteria; order Kiloniellales; family DSM-21159; genus Algihabitans. Next base: position 1,224,662 of record CBDDTF010000003.1, read on the forward strand.
TGGCGGCCCCGGCCCTGGCGGAGCCGCTGGTCATCTCCGAGCTGGCGCTCTTCCGCCAGCCCGACACCCGCGCGCCCTTTGAAGAGATCGACCGGGTCGCCCTGCGGGCGGCCGCCGACGCGCAGGCGGCCGGCGACGCCGCGCGGTGAGGCGCGCGCCGCGGCCGGCGTCGCGGGCGACTTGACCTGCCGCATGGCGGCGAGGAGCGCGCGCGCGCAGGCTCGCCGCGCTCGATTTCACGTCGCCTCTGTCGGAAAGGAGACCGCGGCATGAAGGACTTCGCGGAGATCGCCCGGGAGCTGAAGGCCGGCACCACCTCGTTGGGCGCGGCGGCGCCGGAGGTCATGTCCGGCTTCCGCACGCTGATGTCGGCCAGCCTGTCCGACGGGACGCTGGATCGAAAGACGAAGGAATTGATCGCCTTGGCCATCGCGATTTCGGTACGCTGCGACGGCTGCATCGCGCATCACGCCAAGGCCGTGCAGGCGGCCGGCGCGACGCGCGCCGAGGTGGTCGAGACGATCGGCGTCGCCATGGCCATGGGCGGCGGCCCTTCGACGGTCTACGGTGTCGAGGCGCTGGCCGCCTACGACCAGTTCAACGGCGGCGCGCCGGCCCCCCAAGCGGCCGGATAGCGCGCGCCCCTCAAAACGTGCTGCCCGAAGGAGGCTGCCCCCACGGTGTTCGGCCGGACATTCAATCTCTTCGACCTTTTCGGATTCCGCGTCCAGATCGACGTGACCTGGCTGTTCCTGGCGCTGCTGGTGACCTGGTCGCTGGCGGTCGGCTTCTTCCCCGCGCTCTATCCGGGGCTCGGCCAGGGCGTCTACCTCTCCATGGCGATCGTCGGCATGATCGGCCTGGCGGCCTCGCTGGTGCTGCACGAGTCGGCGCACGCCCTGGTCGCGCGCGCCTACGGCCTGCCGATCAAGTACATCACGCTGTTCATCTTCGGCGGCGTGGCGCAACTCGAACGCGAGCCGCAGACGGCCAAGAGCGAGTTCCTGATGGCGATCGCCGGGCCGGCGATGAGCCTGGCCCTCGCCCTGCTCTGCTACCTCGGCTGGATCGGCGCCGACGCCGGCGGGCTGCCGGCCGGCCTGACCGGCGTGCTGCACTACCTCTTCATCATCAACCTGCTGCTCGGCGGTTTCAACATGATCCCGGCCTTTCCGCTCGACGGCGGCCGGGCGTTGCGCGCGGCGCTCTGGGGCTGGCGCGGCGACCTGCTCTGGGCGACCAAGATCGCCGCCACCACCGGCACGCTCTTCGCCTACTTCCTGATCGCTCTGGGCATCCTGCGCGCGGTCTACGGCGACATCGTCGGCGGCGTGTGGATGTTCCTGATCGGCCTGTTCGTGCGCGCCGCCGCCCAGGGCAGCTACACCGAGGTGATCACACACCGCCTGCTGGACGAGGTGCCGGTGACCCGCTTCCTGCACGAGCCGGCGGTCAGCGTCCCCTCGCAGATCAGCCTCGACGACTTCGTGCACGACTACGTCTACGACACCCACGCCGACTTCTACCCCGTGGTCGAGGGCGAGCGGCTGGTCGGCAGCATCGCCGCCCGCCAGCTCCGCCGCGTCCCGCGCAACCGCTGGCGCAGCCAGCGTGTCGTCGACGTGATGACGCCGCTGTCGAAGGACACGGTGGTGCCTCCGTCCGCCGACGTGGCCCAGGCGCTGACCGTCATGCGCAAGTCCGGCCGCGACCACGTGATGGTCGCCGAGCACGACCGCCTGCACGGGGTGGTCGCCTTCAGCGAGCTGCAGCGGTACCTCTCCTTCAAACTGGAGGTCGAGCAGGCCGGCTAGAGCAGGTGCCGACCGAAGGACTCGCGACGCGATCCCTTCAGGTCGGCTGACTCTGCCCGAACACATTCAAGCGAGTGCGATGTCTCGCGACCGGCGGAACCGCGGCGCGGCTCCATACAATCGCAAAGGCCTCGAGGACGGCCGCCGGGACGCAGCGGCCGAGGAGACCGAGCCATGACCACGCCGCTGATCGGCGTCAGCGCCGATTTCAAGGAGATCGAGGGCCAGCCCTTCCACGCGGTCGGCGACAAGTACCTGCGCGCCGTCTCCGACTGCACCGACGGCACGCCCTTCGTGGTGCCGGCCCTGGGCCACCACCTCGACATCCCCGAGCTGATCCGGCACATGGACGGCCTGGTGCTGACCGGCAGCCCCTCGAACGTGCATCCCAGCCACTTCGGGCGGGCGGCGCACGCGCACCACGAGCCCTATGACGAGGCGCGCGACGCCACCACCCTGCCGCTGCTGCGCGAGGCGCTGGCGCAAGGGCTGCCGATCTTCGCCATCTGCCGCGGCTTTCAAGAGCTCAACGTGGTCTTCGGCGGCACCCTGCATCCGCGCCTGCACGAGCTGCCCGGCAAGCTCGACCATCGCCGGCCGGTCCACGACGACCCCGACGTGGTCTACGGCCCCAAGCACCGTGTCCGGCTGGTGCCGGAGGGCCGGCTCGCCGGCCTTCTGGGCTGCAACGAGATCGTGGTGAACTCCCTGCACCACCAGGGCATCGACCGCCTCGCCCCCGGCCTGGCCGTCGAGGCCACGGCGCCCGACGGGGTCATCGAGGCGGTGCGCATCGAGGGCGCCGAGAGCTTCGCCCTGGCCGTGCAGTGGCACCCCGAGTACAAGGCGGCGGAGTCTCCCGTCTCGCGCACGCTCTACGCCGCCTTCAACGCCGCCGTTCTGGCGCACCGGCAGCGCCGCGCCGCCGCCTGAACGCTCCCACCGCCTGAGCCCCCCGCCGCCGGCGAAAGGCGCCGTCAGGCCGAGCCCGTGCGCTGCGGGCGGGCCTCGGCCGCGCGGCTTTCGGTTTCCCGCGCTTCGGCGCTGCCCGCCAGCTCCAGGTCGAGCTGCTCGTCCTGCTGGCTTTCCAGCGGACGCAGGCCCGGCGTCGCCACCGTCTCGGCGAAGGCGCCGCGGTCCTCCGGCGCGGCGCGGCGCAGGCTGCGGAAGACGGTGAAGGCGCCGAGCAGCAGCATGGTCGCCGCCAGGAAGAGGAAAAGGCCGCGCGGGCCGAAGCCGTCCATCATCGCCGAGGCGAGCGGCGAACCGAGCACCGAGCCCAGGCTGTAGGCCAGCACCAGCGTCGCCGCCGCGCGCACCATCGCGCTCTCGGGGATCCAGTCGTTGGTATGGGCGATGACAATGGCGTAGAGCGGGAAGATCGCCGCGCCGGTCACCAGCGCCAGCAGCAGCAGGCCGACCAGGCCCGGCTCGCCGTCCGGCAGCAGAAAGACCAGCAGCAGCAGACCCAGACCGCCGACCAGCGAGACGCCCGAGATCACCAGGCGCCGGTCCATGCGGTCCGACAGCAGGCCGAGGGGGTACTGCAGCAGGGGCCCGCACAGCAGCGTCGCCGACATCATCCAGGCGGCGCGGTTGCCGTCGAGCCCCAGCGCGGTGTTGGCGGTGGCGGCCAGCCCCATGAAGGAGCCCTGGGCGGCGCCGACGAAGAGCATGCCGGCCAGGCCCAGCGGCGTCGCCCGGTAAAGGTCGCGCAGGCTGAAGCGGTCGTCGGGCGCGATCTCGCCGCTGGGGGTGGGCGCGCTGGCGCCGCTGAGGGTCACCGGGACCAGCGCGAAGGAGACCAGGATCGAGATCAGCACGAAGAGCAGGAAGCCGCTCTCGGCGCCCAGGTTGACGAGCAGCGGCCCGCCGGCGTAACCGCCGAAGGCGACCATGGCGTAGAAGGACAGCACGCGCCCGCGGTCGGCATTGCTCGCCCGCGCGTTCAGCCAGCTCTCCACCACCATGTAGAGCCCGGCGAAGCAGAAACCCGAGACCAGGCGCATGGCCGCCCAGGGCAGCGGATCGGGCCAGAGCGGATGGGCCAACGCCACGCCGGAGATGGTCGAGGCCAGCGCGGCGAAGCTGCGCACATGCCCGACCCGCTTGACCAGGCCCGGGATGTAGAGCGAGCCGAGGCAGAAGCCGGCGAAGTAGGCGGCCGTCATGGCGCCGACCGCCCCGACGGAGAAGCCCTCCAGGCTTGAGCGCAGACCGAGCGCGACGAACTGCAGCGAGTTGCCCGCCAGCAGCACGCCGAAGCTCACGACCAACACGGATACGGACAGCAACAGGGAACGCATGGCCGCAGAGGTGTCCCAACGGCGCGCGCTTGTCCACCCTTGTGCCGTGACGGCGACGCAGCCCTGAGTCGCCGGGAACGCCGACCTGCCTGCCCGCGCGGGCGGACCCGGCGCGGCGGCGGGCGTCCGGCCGATCAGTCCTCGGCCGGGACGGTCCAGTCGGTCGGGAAGGTGACGTAGTTGATCAGCACCGTCATGCGGCGGCCCTCGATCGGCCGCTTCTCGAAGCCGTGCCAGGAGTCCTTGCCGGGCTTGGGGAAGAAGCAATAGGCCTGATTGTTGACGAAGGGCACGCTCTTCACCCGCTCCAGCTCGGGCGTGTAGAAGTCGGTGCCCAGACCGGGCTGGCGCCCCTGCGGGTCCACATAGACCTGGATGGTGACCATCTTCTCGACGATGTCGCAGTGCGGCTCCAGCCAGAAGCCGTCGAGGTCGCAGCAGATCTCCACCCGCAGATAGTGCCCGGCGACATCGACGCCGTAGCGCTCGCGCAGCAGCGCGACGGCCTCGGGGCTGCGCAGCTCCTCCACGGTCGAGCGCAGGAAGGGATAGTCCTTCAGGTTGTCGCGGCCGATGAACAGCCGCGCCTGGTTGTTGCCGGCGCGGGTGCCGTCGAACACCCCGGTGTGGCCGACGTCGGTCGCCGCGATGGCCTCGCAGGCGCCCTCGGGCAGGCAGTCCTTCAGGATGTAGTGCTCGAAGGGCTCGCTGTGCGCTTCGGCGGTCTTCAGGGCGGTCAGGATGGACACGGAGCGGCTCGTGCCTTTCTGGTCGTTGCGGACTCGCAGGGGCGAGCTATGGCGCATTTCCGGGCGGGGAGCAAGACCGGACACCAGGGCCGCGACTACAACACCAGCCGGTTGTCCGCACGCTCCTCGCGAGTCTCGTCCCGTGTCGCGATCGCAACGCCGAAGGTCAGGATGCCGACCCGTCCGGCGATCATCAGCACGATCACGACGAGTTTGCCAAGCTCGCTGAGCTGGCCCGTGAGTCCCGTGCTCAGCCCCACCGTGCCCATCGCCGAGACGACCTCGAACAGCACGACATCGAAGGCCGCACCGGTCTCGGTCAACAGCAAAAGGAACAGCGCTCCGGCCAGCAGCAGCATGTAGAACACGAAGCTGGAGGTCGCCACTTGAAGCCGCTCGGGCGTCACCTCGCGGCGGAAGAAGCGCACCGACTCGCGGCCCTTCAAAGTCGAGCGGACCAGTCCCATCAACGCCGCGAAGGTGGTGGTCTTCAGCCCGCCCCCGGTCCCGGCCGGCGACGCGCCGACCGCCATCAGGACCAGCAGGACGACCAGCACGGCCGGCGCGAGCGCCGAGACGGGGTGCGTGTTGAAGCCAACCGTCGTGGTCGCGCTCATGGCCTGAAAGAAGGCCGCGGTCAGCCGCTCGCTTGCGGGAAGCGCGGCGATGCCGGGGTCCGCCAGGAACAGCGCCAGGGTGCCGCCCGCCAGAAGCAAGAGCGTCATGCGCACGATCACCTTGCTGGAGAAGCCCAGGTGCCGTGCCTTGCCGGTCAAGGTACGCCAGGCGTCCACGAAGATCAGAAATCCCATGGCGCCGAGCAGGCTGAGCGCACCGATAACGATGGTAAGCCAGGCATCGGCGCGAAAGCCTTCCAGGCTGTCGGAGAAGAGGCTGAATCCGGCCGTGCAGAAGGCCGAGACAGCGTGGAAGACAGCCGCCCAGACGGGGTCCTCCACTCCGGCGGCCGCAAAGATCCGCCAGAGCAGCACGGCCCCGAGGCTCTCGCAGACCAGAGTGAAGAGTACGACCGCGCGCACGAAAGCGGCCGGCGAAATCTCCTCGGGCAGGCTGAACGCGGCGCGGGTCGCCTTGGTTCGTAGCCCCGTCAAGCGATGCTGCAGCGCCAGCACGGCGAAGGAGCTGATCGTCATGTATCCCAGCCCCCCGATCTGGATCAGGAGGAGAATGACGACCTCGCCGGCCAGCGTGAAGCTGCTGCCGGGGTCGAGGCTGACCAGGCCGGTGGTCGAGACCGCCGACGCGGCGATGAACAGGCTGTCCAGAGCCGTCACCGGCACCGCCTGGCTCACAGGCAGGCTCAAGAGCAGCCAGCCCAGGGCGATGTAGGTGAGGTAACCGAGCAGAAGCAGTTGGGCTGGACGCAGTCGCAGCAGGGCAATCCGCAGCAGCGCAAGAGAGCGAAGACGGGTGCTTCGCCCATGGCTCAATCCCCGATGGTCGACCATGGCATGCCGTCACCTGATCCGAAAAAGCGGCGCAGACTGATCCCCGTCTTGTCGTCTGGCAAGTCGCCCCTCCGCCGATCCCGCGACCGGCTGGCATGCGCGGGACGCAGACACCCCGCGCGCCGGGCCCGCCGACAGCCGCGGCGGGTGTCGGCAACGGCGGGCCGGCTTACGCCGACCGGACCAGCCCCGCCCCCCTGCGCCGGGCCGGCCGAAGCGCTTGCGCGGCGCGGGGCGCCCGCCTACCTTGCGGGCTCACACGCTGGCGGGCTGCGCCGTCAGCCTCGCAGCGTCCGGGCCGCCCCTGTAGCTCAACTGGTAGAGCAACCGCCTTGTAAGCGGTAGGTTGCGGGTTCAAGTCCTGCCGGGGGCACCGGACTCTTCCCCCTTTGCGAACGCGTCGCGACCGTCGGCGGCGAACTCGCCGCACCACCAGCGCAGACGCCAGGGCATCACCGTCACCGACTTGCGCAGGCCGGCCAGGGCGTAGGGGTCCTGTGCCTCGAAGCGCACCGCCTCCTCGTAGCTGTCGGCGGCGAGCAGGCTGGCGCCGCCGATCACCGTCTCGCCGTCGTCCCCCAGCAGCGCGCCGGAGGCCAGCAGCCGCGGGCCCGCCGAGGCCAGATGCGCGCGGTGGGCCGCCCGCACCGCTTCGCGCGCCGCCTCCATGCCCGGGTGATCGTAGGCCAGGATCAGGTAGGCCATCTCGTCCCTCCCGCTGTCGCCGGCCCCGCGCTGGCGGGACCGGCTGCGCGCCCTCAGGCGCCCAGGGCCGCCAGGTCCGGCCGGGGCCGGGCGCAGCCGGGGATCTCGGCCAGCGCCGCCTCCAGGGCGGCGCCGATCGCCAGCAGGCGCCGCTCGTCCCAGCGCCGTCCGACGATCTGCAGGCCGAAGGGCAGCCCGTCGGCATCGACCCCGCAGGGCAGGCAGAGCACCGGATGGCCGGTCAGCGTCAGGCCGTAGGAGATGGCGACCCAGTGGATGTAGGTGTCGAGCGGCTTACCGTTGATCGTCGCCGGATAGCTCTGCCCCTTGGCGAAGGGCTTGGCCGAGGCGCCCGGCGCGATCAGCAGGTCGACCTCCTCCATCAGGCGGGTGAAGTCGCGCGCGATCTCGCCGTGGCGCCGGCTGGCCCAGGCCACGTCGCGGGCGTCGAAGGTCAGGCCCAGCTTGACGTTGGCGGTGACGTTGGCGCCGACCTTGTCGGGGTGCCGCTCCACCTTCTCCAGGTGCGAGGCGAGGAAGCCGACGCTGCGCAGCACCTCGAAGACGCGGTTCGCCTCGGCCATCGCGGGGTCGCGCGCCTGCACCTCGGCGAAGAGGTGGCGAAAGGCCCCGACCCGTTGGCGGAAGAGGCCGCGGATCTCCTCGTCGACCGGCGCGAAGCCGAGGTCCTCGCTGACCGCGACCTTCAGCGCGCCGAGGTCGGCCGGCGCCAGCTCGGTCAGGCGCCCGGCCTCCACCGGCCGGCTGTAGAAGTCGTCGGAGTCCGTGCCCGCGATGCCGGCGAGCAGTAGGGCCAGGTCGGCGACGCTGCGCCCCATCGGCCCCTCGACCGACAGCGGCGAGGTCGGCACGGCCGGCGCCGTCTTGGGCACCAGGCCCGGCGTCGGCCGCAGCCCCACGACGCCGCAGAAGGCGGCCGGGGTGCGCAGGCTGCCGCCCAGGTCCGAGCCGTTGGCCAGCGGCAACATCGAGGTCGCCAGGGCCACCGCCGAGCCGCCGGAAGAGCCGGCGCAGGTCTTCATCGGGTCGAAGGGGTTGCCGGTGAAGCCGTAGACCGCGTTGTCGGTGTTGGCGCCGGCGCCGAATTCCGGGGTGTTGGTCTTGGCCGCGACGATGCCGCCGGCCGCGCGCAGGCGCCGGACCACGCCGGCGTCCTCCTGGGGCACGAAGTCGGCGAACAGCGGCGAGCCGTAAGTGGTGCGCAGCCCCTTGGTCTCGTTCAGGTCCTTGATCCCGACCGGCAGGCCGGTCAGCGGCTGCAGCCCGTCGCCGACCCGGAACAGCCCCTCGGCCGTCTCCGCGGCCGCACGCGCCCCGGGCTCGTCGAGCGCGACCACGGCGTTCAGGCGCGGGTTCACCGCCGCGATCCGCGCCAGGCAGGAGTCCAGCAGCTCGACGGGCGAGATTTCGCGGCGGGCCATCAGGGCGCGCAGCTCGACGGCGGAACGGTCGCACAGCTCGGTCATGTCTACCTTCTCGTTTCCAGGGGCGTCTTGTTGTTCGGGGCGCCTTCCTTTTCGGGGGCGTCTTGTTTTTCGAGAGCGTCTTCTTGTCGGGCGTCTTGTCGCTCTTGGCCGCCGGGCGCGCCGCGCAGCGCCCGGCGCATTGCAGCGCCCGGCGCATTGCAGCGCCCGGCGCATTAGAGCCGGCCGGCGCGGCTACCGCAAGACAGGGTAGCCCTGGGCCCCGGCCGCGGCCTCGATCTCCAGGATGCGGGTGTAGTCGGCGGCCTCCGGCGGCGCGACGCCGGCCAGACGCAGCGCCGCGCAGGCCTCGGCCAGGGCCGGATCGTGCGCCGCCTCCATCAGCGCGATGGTGATCGCCTGGGCCTCCGCCGCCCGGCTCGGCGCCGTCACGTAGGGCAGCGCCGGGGCCGGCGTCGACCAGGCCAGCCGGCGCAGCGGCGCCACGAGCGCCGGGCGCTGGTCGCCCAGCAGCGCCCAGGTGACGCAGTCGATCGCCGCGACCTCTGCCCGCCCCTCGGCGACCGCGGCGGCGGAGGCGGCGTGGCTGCCGGTGACCGCCACCCGGCCGAAAAAGCGCCCGGCCTCGGCATAGGGCGCGACAGCGGCGCGCAGGGCCGACATGCCGGACTGGGAATCCCAGGCGTTGATCGCCGCGCCCTGCCCGGCCAGATCGGCGAGCCGCGCCACCGGCGAGTCCCGGCGCACCACAAGGGCGCTGCAGTAGGTCGGGCCGTAGCGGCTCTCCGGATCGCAGCCCTCGGCATCGTAGACCGGCACGCCGACCACCAGCAGGCGCTGGCGGAAGGCGTGGGTCAGCGGGTAGCCGCAGGTCTGGCTGAACAGCAGGTCCGGGGCGCGCCAGTCGTCGGCCGGGTCGGCGCTGCGGGTGAGCCGCTCGGGCAGCGGGCCCAGGCCGGCGGCGCGCAGATGCCCGGCCAGGCCCTGCCACAGGCGGTCCGTCGCCCAGCGCAGCTCCGGCAGGTCGTACATCGGCAGCGAGGCGATGGTCATGCGCTGTCCCGCAGCAGCGCCTCGATGCGGGCGATCACGTCGGGCGGCTGCACCGTGGCGGCACGCACCAGCGCGTCGAAGTGGCGGGTCATGACGCGGATGTGCTCGGTCGCGTGCAGCACGATGTACATACCGCCGACATAGAGCACCGCGCGCTTCAGCCCGTAGACCGTCACCGGCACGGAGAAGCGCTGCAGCCCGTCGTAGAGGAACCAGCGAAAGGTCGGATAGAGCTCGTCGAGGATTCCCGCCATCTGCTCGAGCTGGGCGCGCCGCGCGGCCAGCGGCATGTCGCGCCAGATGAACTCGCCCCGGGCGAAGGCCTCCAGCGTCTGGTAGCTGGAGCAGACCTCCATGTCGGTCTCCGGCCGGCGGCTGTACTCCAGCCGCGCCTCCGCGCGCTCGCGCTGCGCGGTCAGCATGCGCTCGCCGTGCTGGCGGTACTCGAAGTCGATGGTCGCCTCGGTCTTCAGCAGGTCCGGCAGGGTCGCCGGCACATAGCGAATCTTCGAGCCGACCACCTCGCGATGCCAGCGCGCCAGCCGCTCGTCCATCGGATCGCCGGCCCCGCTCTCGATCTCCAGCTCGCTGGCGACGAGCTGCGTGCCCGCCTCGCGCGACTGGCTCATGCCCAGCAGCCAGTCGGTCGACACGCCGGCCTCACGCGCGATCGCCACCACCGTCTCGGCCCGCGGCAGCCGCTCGTTCTCCGGCGAGAGTAGCTGCGACAGGGTCGAGCGATCGAGGCCGATCGCCGCCGCGAAGGCGGCGCGCGACGTGCCGGAGCGCTCGATCACCTCCGCCAGCCGCTCGCGGAAGGGCGGAATCAGGTCGTCTCGTGCCGTGGTCATGCCGTTGCCCAGCCCCCAGGGCGCAGAGGCCCCGCCGCGGGACCTTGCGCCGACAAACAATTCGTTCTATAAAATCACCGTCTGTTGCGCTTTATCACCACAGCAGACTTTTACCCATGATCGTTCTTTACGTTCGCATTTTTGCGACCAGTCCCCCTATCGTTTTCACAGGTTCGCCCATGCCCTCAGTCTCTCGCGACTCGCGCGCCGGCGCGACGCCGAAGCTAACCATGCGCTCCGCGCGGGCGTCCAGCCGCCGGGGCCTGCGGCCGGAGTGGCCCACCCTGGCGGTCGCCGGCGCCATCTACGGCGGCTTCGCCCTGGTGACCTGGTTTCACGCCGCGCTGCCCTGGTGGCTGGAACTGGCGCTCGGCGCCTACCTGGTCGCCTGGCACGCCTCGCTGCAGCACGAAGTGGTGCACGGCCATCCGACCCGGCTGGGCTGGCTCAACCGCCTGCTGGTGCTGCCCAACCTCTGGCTCTGGCTGCCCTACGAGATCTACCGCGACACCCACCTGCGCCATCACCGCGACCGCTGGCTGACCGACCCGGTGGAAGACCCCGAGAGCTACTACGTCGCCCCGTCGCGCTGGGCGGCGCTGAGCGGTCCGGAGCGGGGCCTGCTGCGGGCGCGCAACACCCTGCTCGGCCGGCTGCTGCTGGGGCCGCTGGTCGGCGTCGCCGGCTTCTACCGGCGCGAGGCCGCGCGGCTGCTGCGCGGCGAGCCCCGGCGGCTGCGGATCTGGGCGCTACACGGCCTCTCGGTCGCTCTGGTGCTCGGCTGGGTGGTCGGCGTCGCGGGCATGCCGCTGAGCGCCTTCCTGCTGCTCTACGTCTACCCGGGGATCGCCCTGGCCCACCTGCGCTCCTTCCTGGAGCACCGCGCCCACCCCGAGGTCGGCGCGCGCACGGCGATCGTCGAGACCGGGCCGCTGCTGGCGCTGCTGTTCCTCAACAACAACCTGCACGCCGTCCACCACGCCCGCCCGCGCCTGCCCTGGTACCGCCTGCCGGCGGTCTGGCGGGCCGAGCGCGCGGCCATCCTGCGCGCCAACCGGGGCTACCACCTGCGTGGTTACGGCGGGATGGCGCGGCGCTGGGCGCTGCGCGCCAAGGAGCCGGCGGTCCACCCGCTGGGCGGCATCGCCCGGCCGGCGCGCGCCCGCGCCGAGGTCGCTTTCACGGCGAAACCCGACGCCTGGGGCGTCGCGGAGGGCGGCCCCGCCACGCTATAGGGAAAGCTGCCGAACCTCCACGCCCCGCCACCACAGCGAGAGTGCGCCATGTCCGACCTGCCAGACAGCAAGCGTTTCGTCATCGTCGGCGCCGGCATCCACGGCCTGTCGACCGCCTGGCACCTGGCGCAGGAGCTGGAGCGGCGCGGCCAGGGCAGCGGCCGGGACGTGGTGGTGCTCGACAAGACCGGTCCGGGCGCCGGTGCCACCGGCATCGCCTGCGGCTGCGTGCGCAACCTCTACATGACCAAGGAGCTGCACCCGATCCTGCGCCACTCGGTCGACGTCTGGCAGTCCGACCCGATCCGCTTCGGCTTCCAGCAGGTCGGCTACATCTCCGCCGGCGAGGCCAACCAGCAGGCCGACTACGAGGCCATGGTCGCCAGCCATAACGCCAACGGCTACCGCTCGGACCTCTACGTCGGACGCGCGGCCAAGGACTTCCTCGCCTCGATCTGGCCCGACTTCAACACCGAGCGCATCGAGGTGGCGCACCACGAGCATCCCTCGGGCTATGCCGGCACCCGCCAGGCCGTCGCCGGCCTGGCCGAGAAGTGCGCCCAGCACGGCGTCGAGATCGTCGCCGGCGTCGAGGTCACCGGCTACGAGACGGCCGGGCGGACGATCCGCAAGCTGCACACCAACCGGGGCGACATCTCGGCCGAGGTGGTGGTGCTGGCGCTGGGCGCCTGGATCGGCAAGCACTGGGAGCTGCTGGGCCTGCCGGCGACGCTCGACTGCCGCTACCCCGACGGCGGGCGCAGCGCCAAGGACATGTGGACCTACTGGCGCCTGCTCGAGGGCGAGGTGTACATCGACGCCCCCTACCGCACCGCCGACGACCGCGACCCGCCGGTGCTGCACGTCGAGCTGATGAACACGCCGGTCATCAACGAGACCACCGGCGAGGAGATGAGCGACCACCTCTACGTCTACTGGAAGAACGCCGCGGAGCGGATGGAGAGCCTCGGCGTGCAGGGCGGCACCATCCCGATCAAGGTCGGCCGCAGCGCCACGCTCGACCCCTACGGCCACGCCAACGACGCCTACCAGGCCGATCCCTGGTTCGCCGACTACTTCGTCTCGGCCATGGGCTACCTGATGCCGCGCTTCAAGGGCCATCGCGGCAAGTTCAAGGACCGCCGCAACGGCGGCATCGGCGCCTTCACGCCGGACAACGTGCCGATCTTCGACTGGGTGCTGGACAACGGCTACCTGATCGCCGACTCCAACCACGGCTTCAAGATGATCGGCGTCGGCAAGCTGGTCGCCCGGCTGCTGGCCGGCGAGAACCGCGTCGCCGAGCTGGAGCCCTTCGCCTTCACCCGCTTCGCCGAGGGGCGCAGCTTCGGCTCCTCCAACAGCCACTGCCCCTGGGTGTGAGCCCCGTGCGCCGAAGCGAAGCGGCCAGAATCGAAGAAGGGCCGCAGCCCGGGGCTGCGGCCCTTCTTCCGTCGCGTGCTGCGGCGGCAGCCTACTGCTTCATGACGAAGTACTTGAAGGCGGCGCCGGCCGTCACCTCGATGGTGTGCTTGACCGTGCGGCCGTTGTGGGTCGCCTCGACGTAATACCAGCCGCCCGGCAGGGTGAGCTGCGCGGTGGAGGCGGTGACCCGGTGCACCAGCTGGCGATTGCCGGTGGAGTCGCGCCCGAAGGTCATGACGTTCCACTCGATGGGATCCTTGATCGGCGCCTGGCCGATGCCGCGGATCATGTTGAGCTGGACCTCGCCGGCGTTGAGATTGATGCGGTGCCGCTTGGTCACCCCGTCGACGACGATATCCTTGGCCACCTCGGTCTCGCCGAAGGCGGCGCGCACCCGGTAGCGCCCCTCGGGCAGCTCCAGCTCGGCCGCGCTGCCGCGCAGCTCCTGCACCACGCCGCCCTGGACCCGCTCGACCGTGAAGGACACGTCGGACAGCGGCGCCGCGCCTTCGGCGATCACCGCGTCGAGGTAGATGGGCTTGAGCTCCGCGGCCGCCGCCGGGGCCACGAGGATCGCCGCCGTCGAGGAGGCCGCGAGAAAAGACTTCACCAGGCGGGGAAGCTGCATGACCCGACCCTACTCCCTTAGATCTGGCTGTGTCCGATAGGATGAGTGATACACTTAGGCCCGAGCCGTTTACAAGTCGTGAACGGATCACGATTGTAATTTTCCGCCCGCGCGATCACTTCGCAGGTATGTCTTCAGCTTTCACCACTGGTTTTGCCTTGGCGGCCGCCTTCCTCTTCTGGCTGCCGGGCAACCTGCCGGCGCCGGCCGCCGCCCAGGAAACGGAGCGGGCGGCCCCGCCCAGCGCGCCGCCGCGCGAGTCCGGCCTGCCGCAGGCGCGCGACCTGCGCCCGCTGCCGATTCCCGCGCAACCACCGCGCGACAGCGGCGAGCGGCTGCTCGACCGCGGCAAGGTCGGCAACGAGCGCCAGCGCCTGGAGCGCGGGCGCGATCCGCACGACCCCTTCACCCAGGACCGCCTGCGCCGGCTCGACCGGGCGCGCGACCGCCTGCGCTGACGCGCCCCGCGCGCGGCAAGGCCGGGCTCAGAACAGGCCGTCGACGCGGCCCTCGGCGGTCAGCCGGATGTTCTCCGCCGCCGGGCGGCTCGGCAGGCCGGGCATGGTCATGATGTCGCCGCAGATCGCCACCACGAATTCCGCGCCGGCCGACAGCCGCAATTCGCGGATGGTGACCGCGTGGCCGGTGGGCGCGCCCTTGAGCGCGGGATCGGTGGAGAAGCTGTACTGGGTCTTGGCCATGCAGACCGGCAGGTGGCCGTAGCCGCCGTCCTGCAGCTCCTTGAACTGGTTGCGCACCTTCTGATCCGCCTGGATCTCGGAGGCGCCGTAGAGCTCGACGGCGACGGTACGGACCTTGTCCCACAGCGCCAGGTCGTCGGCGTAGAGCGGCGCGAACTGCGCCCCGCCGTTCTCGACGATCTCCACCAGCTTGCGGGCCAGCTCCTCGGTCCCGGCCGAGCCCTGCGCCCAGTGGGTCGCCAGCACCGCCTCGACTCCCATCTGCTCGGCCGCCGCCTTGACCGCGGCCACCTCCTCCTCGGTATCGGTGACGAAGTGGTTGATCGAGACCACCACCGGTACGCCGAACTTCTTCACGTTGGCGATGTGCCGCTGCAGATTGACGGCGCCGGCGCGCACCGCCTCGACGTCGGGGGTGCCGAGCGCCTCCTTGCCGACGCCGCCGTGGGACTTGAGCGCGCGCACCGTGGCGACGATCACCGCCGCGTCGGGCGACAGCCCGGCCTTGCGGCACTTGATGTCGAAGAACTTCTCCGCCCCCAGGTCGGCGCCGAAGCCGGCTTCGGTGACCACGTAGTCGGCCAGCTTCAGCGCGGTCTGGGTGGCGATCACCGAGTTACAGCCGTGCGCGATGTTGGCGAAGGGACCGCCGTGGATGAAGGCGGGATTGTGCTCCAGGGTCTGCACCAGGTTGGGCGCCAGCGCGTCGCGCAGCAGAACCGCCATCGCCCCCGGCGCCTCCAGGTCGCGGGCGAAGACCGGCTGCTTGTCGCGGGTGTAGCCGACCACGATCTTGCCGAGCCGCTCGGTCAGGTCCTCCAGGTCGGTCGCCAGGCAGAAGATCGCCATGACCTCCGAAGCCACGACGATGTCGAAGCCGTCCTCGCGCGGGAAGCCGTTGGCGATGCCGCCCAGCGAGGCGGTGATCTGGCGCAGGGCCCGGTCGTTCATGTCGACCACCCGTCGCCAGGTGATGCGGCGCTGGTCGATGCCCAGGGCGTTGCCCCAGTAGATGTGGTTGTCGATCAGGGCCGACAGCAGGTTGTGCGCGATGGCGATGGCGTGGAAGTCGCCGGTGAAGTGCAGGTTGATGTCCTCCATCGGCACCACCTGGGCGTAGCCGCCGCCGGCCGCCCCGCCCTTCATGCCGAAGCAGGGGCCGAGCGAGGGTTCGCGCAGGCAGATCGCCGTCCGCTTGCCGATGCGGTTCAGCCCGTCGCCGAGCCCGACCGTGGTGGTGGTCTTGCCCTCGCCCGCCGGGGTCGGATTGATCGCGGTGACCAGGATCAGCTTGCCGTCCGGCCGCCCGTTCAGCGTCTTCAGGAAGTCGAAGGAGAGCTTGGCCTTGTAGGGGCCGTAGGCCAGCAGGCTGTCGGCCGGGATGTCCAGCTTGGCGCCGATCTCCTGAATCGGCTGCAAACGGGCCTCGCGTGCGATCTCGATGTCGCTTTTCGCCATGACGGTGCGGCTCCCCCCAGTTCTGCGTCGGTGTGCTTCGCGGCGGCCGGACGACAGCGCTCGGCCAACCTCCGGCGGACCCTTCTCGGCGATCCGCTGCGGACGCTAAAAGGACCGCAGCTCAACAACTTGCCTGGGATCGACCGGCGCCCGTCGAATCGCGGCATGGGTGCGGGCGCGGCAGGCGGCGCCACCGCCGCCGCGCGCCGAACGCTTCGATCCGGGCCGGAGCGGCAGGACAGCCCCCTGCACGGCCCCCTGCAAGGCGGCTTTCCGCCCGCACGGCCCGCCCTACCCCTCGACGGTGATCGCCAGCGCCAGCGCCCCCTGCTTGATCTGGATCGCTTTCTGGCCGCGGCGGGGCACCGGGATGTTGCGCTCCATGCAGTAGAGCAGGAAGGCGCGTGCCAGATCGAGTTCGTTCAGCGTGAGGCGCCGCGCCGCCTCCCCGCTGCCGCAGAACGCGACCGCGCGCACGGGCTGCTCGTCGTAGGCCTGCACCCGCTCGATGACCTCGCCGCCCAGATCCCACTTGCTGGCCTTGACGAAGCGGCGCAGCGCGTCGATGGCTTCAAACTCGCTGAAAAGGATCGTGCGGATTTCGCGAGGCATTCCAAGACTTTCAGTAGATTAGAAACGAACCTACCCTCGTCCGCGATCGGTTAACAAGCGGTAAGGGCCCCGCCGCCGCGCCTCTACAACCTGCGGCTTTCCGCCGGAATCCCGATCTGCCAGCTCAGGCGGTTCAGCTCGCGCAGCACCAGGTCCAGATTGCTGTCGCGCAGGGTCGGCAGGCGGTAGCGGGCCCGCTTGACCGCCTCGTAGTCCAGCTCCGCCACCAGCAGCTCCTCCCCCGCCCCGGCCACCGTCAGGGTCTTGGCCTCGGGGTCGAGGATGCGGCTGCCGCCCCAGAAGTCGAGGCCGGACTCGCCGCGCGCATGGTTGGCCATGACGATCGGCACGCCGTAGATCATGGCGTAGAACTGCATCGCCAGCGCCCAGCCGTCGGGATTCGAGAAGCCGCCGCCGACGGCGCTCTCGGCCGAGGCGATCGGCACCAGCAAGAGCGTCGTGCCATGCACCATGGCCAGGTGGGTGAGCGCCGGGTTCCAGCTATCGGCGCAGATCAGCATGCCGGCGCGCCAGCGCTGGTCCAGCGCGAAGGTCTCGAAATAGCGGCCTTCGGCGAAGTGCTTGCCTTCCTCCAGGTTGCCGTAGGTGGCGAGGTTGAGCTTGCGGTGGATGAAGGCGATCTCGCCGCCTCGCAGCGCCAGGGCGGAGTTGTGGAACTGCGCGGCCACCCCCTCCTCGATGAAGCCGAGCACGCTGACCATCTCGCCGCTCGCCCGCGCCAGCTCGGCGATGATCCCCGAATCGCGGCGCAGGGAGATGTCCACGGTCTGCGGCCCGACGGCGTAGCCGGTCAGCGAGAGTTCCGGAAAGAGCAGCAGCTCCACGCCTTCGCGCCGCGCCCGCGCGATCGCCTCCAGATGCTTGGCGGCGTTGTGCTCGACCGCGCCCAGGCGGCAGTCGATCTGCGCCACGCCGACGCGCAGCTTGCCGTCCTCGGCCATCGTCGGGTCTCCCTGCTCACGCCGTGGCGCCGAACCAGATCATGAGAGCCCAGGGGCCGGCAAGCCCAGGGGCCGGCATGCCTTGGGGCCCGGCATGCCTTGGGGCCCGGCATGCCTTGGGGGCCCGGCAAGCCTTGCCGGCCCCTGGGCGGCCGCGGCGGCAGAACTTGCCGGCGCCGGCCTCTGCCCAGGCCCTCCAGCCGGCAGGCCGCGGCGGCTGTCCGTGGCATGCGGCTTGCAGTGTCCTGCCGCAAGGACCCCAGCCAGGCAGGACGCAAATGTCGCAGTTCCAGCTCATCCACTCCCCGCTCGCCGCTCCCCTGACTGCCGCCAACGGCACGCCCCTCGGCGACCGCGACGCCCGGCCCGAGTTGGCCTTCGCCGCCCACCGCCTGCGGCGTTTGGCCGAACGGGCCGGCGGCAAGCTGGACGGCGACGGCCACGCCCTGATCGCCGAGCTGCTGGAGGCGGCCGCCGAGGCCGAGCAGTGCCTGGCCGAGCAGGCCCAGCGCATTCGCCAGCTCGAAAGCCTCTCGGTCACCGACGAGTTGACCGGCCTGTTCAACCGCCGGGGCTTCCTGGCCGCGCTCGACCGCGCCCTGGCCGCCTGCCGGCGCCACGGCGAGCCCGGCCTGCTGCTGCTCGTCGACCTCGACCGCTTCAAGGCGATCAACGACAGCTACGGGCATCTTGCCGGCGACGCGGTGCTGCGCGGCGTGGCCGAGCTGCTGCTCGTCACGGTGCGCAAGTCCGACATCGTCGCCCGCCTGGGCGGCGACGAGTTCGCGGTGCTGCTGCCGCGCACCCGCACCGCGCGGGCGGAGAAGCTGGCCGCCAAGATCGACCGCGCCATCAACACGCTGCGTCTCGACTATGGTCACAGCCAGATCCCGGTCTCGGCCAGCGTGGGCTGGGAGACCTACGGGCCGCGCAGCCACCCCGACAGACTGATCTTCGTCGCCGACCGCGCGCTCTACCGGGCGAAACGACCGGGCTTCGCCGGCACCCCGGCCTCCGCTTGAAACCCCGATATCTGGCATTTGATGCGCTTTTGTCCGGCTTGCAGCGGAGTTCGCGGGCGCCGGCACACACGACCGGCACAGCGGCGCCATGGCGCGCGCCGGTTTCCCGCGCGCGTGGTCGGCCCTAAGTTGCTCGCTATGACTCTGCGCAAGCTGCCGCGCACCCTGCGGCTCGACACCTCGGACCTCTATGTCTTCGAGACCGCGGCCGAGCCCGGCGAGTGGGCGGTCTCGGGCGCCTTCAGCTTCGCCGGCCGGCCGCCCGAGCAGCTCGACCGCAAGGCGCAGCTCGCGCTCGCCAGCGGTTGGCTCGGCACCGAGAGTTTCGGCTTCAGCACCCTGGTCGAGGTGGCCGAGATCGACGAGCCCGGCTACTTCGCGGTGGTCGAGCGTCTCGCCCGCCACTTCGTCGCGGCCCACGGCGCGCCCGGCCTGGCCGATGCTCTGCCGGTCGCGCGCGCCGAGGTCGACGACGCCAGCGCCCTGTGCGAGCACAAGACCGGCACGCTGCTGGCGGTGGCGCGCGCGGTCAACGAGGCGGGCGAGCTGGTCGAGCGCTTCCGGGTCATCCGGCCCGAGCGCGCCGCCGACCACGCCAAGATCTGGGAGATCGTCGAGGACACGTGACGTCGGGCGCACGCCCGCCTGCGGCGGGACCCGGCGTTGTCCAGCGCGCGCCGCGCGCTCAGTCGGCGGCCTCGGTCGCGCCCGGTTCCGGCTGCTGCTGGGTGATGCAGTGGATGCCGCCGCCGCCCTGCAGGATCGGCAGGGCCGGAAGCTGGACCAGTTCGCGCCCGGGGAAGCAGGTCTTCAGGATTTCCATCGCCTTGTCGTCGGCGGGATCGTCGAACGCCGGCAGCACCACGCCGCCGTTCGGCAGGTAGAAGTTCACGTAGCTCAGGGTCAGCCGGGTGCCGTCGGCCTTCTTCTTCGGCTTGGGCAGCGGCAGCTCCACGACCTCGAGCGTCCGTCCGCGAGCGTCGGTGGCCTCGCGCAGAATCTCCAGATTGCGGGTCAGGCGCGCGTGGTTCTCCTCGCTCTCCTCGCCCGGCGCCAGAGAGATCACCCGGCCCGGCGCGGCGAAGCAGGCGACGTTGTCGACATGGCCGTCGGTCTCATCGTCGATCAGGCCCTCGGGCAGCCAGATCACCGTCTCGGCTCCGGTGTAGGCCTTGAGCAGCGCCTCCACCTCGTCGCGGCTCTTGCCCGGATTGCGGTTGTCGTTGACCAGCGTGCTCTCGACCGCCAGCAGCGTCCCCTCGCCGTCGCTGTGGAGCGCGCCCCCCTCGGCAATCAGCGGCGCGCGGTAGCGCGGCAGCTCCAGGTGCACCAGCAGGCGCTCGGCCAGCGCCGCGTCGGCCGCGTGCTCCGGGTAGAGGCCGCCCCAGGCGTTGAAGCCCCAGTCGACGCCGGCCAGCCCGCCGCGGCCGTCGATCACGAAGGTCGGTCCGGTGTCGCGGGCCCAGGAGTCGTCGAGATCCAGCGGCAGGCAGCCGATGCCGCTGCCGAGCTGCACCGACACCTCGGCGAGCTGGTCGGACGGCGCGATCATCGTCACCGGCTCGAAGCGGGCGATGGCGCGGGCGACCTCGACATAGGCTTCGCGGGCTTCGTCGAGGCGGTCTCCCCAGATCTCCTCGCGGACCGGCCAAGCCATCCAGCAGCGGCTGTGAGGGTGCCATTCCGCAGGCATGAAGAAGCCGTCTTCGGCCGGCGTGCGCATGCTGTTCGGGTGTCCTGCTGTTGTGCTTCGCGGCGCGCGGCCCTGGCCCGACCCCGGCGCGTTCCGCGCCCAAGCCCGGAGCCGCAAACCGCGCGCGGAGTCTAGGCAAGCCGGTCCCGCCTGTCCATCACAACAGGCCGGCGGGCGGCCCGGGAAAGGGATAAATCATTATGGCGAATCAGGGCGTTAGTTCGTCGCCCCCGGGAAATCGGCAGGTGCCGTCAGCCCTCGACCGGCGTCGTGGACAGCGGCTTGGGCTGCGCCAGGCGGCCGAGCTGCGTGGTCGCCCGGGCAGTATCGGGGCGGGCATCGTCGCTCAGGAAGCCCGCCGCGCCGAGCTGCACCGCGGGCGCCGCCCCGGCGTGGGCGGTGACCGGCCCGGTGGCGGGCGTGCGGCCGGCCACGGCCGTGCCCGGCGCCAGGTCGTCGCTGAGGAAGGCGACCTGGGCGAAGGGCGAGGCCGGGCGCAGGTCCTCGACGCCGACGGCGGCGGTCTGGCCCTGCAGCAGCTCGACCGGCGTCACGGCTGCGGCCGGCGCCCCCTCCTCGGGCAGCGGCTCCAGCACGCCCAGCGCCATCTCGTAGTCCTGCGGCGAGCTGCAGGCGTCGCCCTCGATCACCCGGATCACCGCGCAGTCCTCACCGGCCACCGCCGAGACGGCATGGTCCGTCGTCGTCTTGCCGGTGACGGCGTAGCTGCCGATGTCCAGCACCAGCGTGGCGAGCGACACCGGCGTCGGCATGCCGCAGGCGGCCAGGGGCAGCAGCAGCGCGAGTGCGAAAATTGGCCGGAACATCCTGGGCGCCCCCTGAAAAAAGACTCTTGACCGCTCCCCAACCGTTGGAGTCCAGCATGCCGGAGTCGCGTCGGTCAAGCTGCCACCAGCTTAGGGCGCTGAAATATTAAGATTTCCTTTACCCCGGGCCGGCCTTCACCCCGGGCCGGCCTTCACCCCGGCCGGCCTTCACCCCGGCCGGCCTTCACCCCTGCCCGGCCTTCGGCGGGCTCGCCGCCGGCTTCGGGGGCAAGGCCAGGCGCAGGTGCAGCTCGCGTAGCCGCTCCGGCGTCACCTCGGCCGGAGCGCCCATCAGCAGATCCTCGGCCCGCTGGTTCATCGGGAAGGCGATCACCTCGCGGATGTTCGGCTCGTCGGCCAGCAGCATGACGATGCGGTCGATGCCCGGCGCCGACCCGCCGTGCGGCGGCGCGCCGTACTGCAGCGCGTGGAACAGGCCGGAGAAGCGCTTCTCCACCTCGGCCGCGTCGTAGCCGGCGATCTCGAAGGCCTTGACCATGATGTCCGGGCGGTGGTTCCGGATGGCGCCCGACGACAGCTCCACGCCGTTGCAGACGATGTCGTACTGGAACGCCTTGATGGTCAGCGGGTCCTGGGTCTCCAGCGCCTCCATGCCGCCCTGCGGCATGGAAAAGGGATTGTGGGAGAACTCGATGGTCCCGCTTTCCTCATCCAGTTCGTAAAGCGGGTAGTCGACGATCCAGCAGAACTTGAAGACGCCGCGCTCCAGCAGGTCCAGGTCGACGCCCAGCTTGCTGCGCACCGCGCCGGCGAAGCTGGCCGCCGCCAGCGGCTTGTCGCAGGCGAAGAAGACGGCATCGCCGTCGGTCAGGCCGGCCGCCTGCTTGATCTGCTCGCAGCGCTCCGGCTCCAGGTTGCGCGCGATCGGCCCCTTGGCCTCGCCGCCGTCGAACACGATGTAGCCGAGCCCCGGCTTGCCCTCGCCCTGGGCCCAGGAATTCAGCTTGTCGAAGAAGCTGCGCGGCTGCGCGGCGGCGCCCGGCGCCGGAATCGCGCGCACCACGGCGCCCTGGTCGACCAGCTTGGCGAAGATGCCGAAGCCGCCGCCGCGGAAGGCCTCGCTGACGTCGGCGATGACGATGGGATTGCGCAGGTCCGGCTTGTCGCTGCCGTACTTCAGCATCGCCTCGTCGTAGGGGATGCGCGGGAACGGCGGCGCGGTGACGCCGCGGTCGCCGGAGAACTCGTCGAACACGCCGTGCAGAACCGGCTCGATCGCAGCAAAAACATCCTCTTGCGTGACGAAGCTCATTTCGAAGTCGAGCTGATAGAACTCGCCCGGCGAGCGGTCGGCGCGGCCGTCCTCGTCGCGAAAGCAGGGCGCGATCTGGAAGTACTTGTCGAAGCCGGCGACCATCAGGAGCTGCTTGAACATCTGCGGCGCCTGCGGCAGCGCGTAGAACTTGCCGGGATGCACGCGGCTGGGCACCAGGTAGGCGCGCGCGCCCTCGGGGCTGTCGGCGGTCAGGATCGGCGTCTGGAACTCGTGGAAGCCCTGCTCGATCATCCGCCGTCGGATCGAGGAGATGACCTGGCTGCGCAGCAGCAGCTTCTTCTGCATCTTCTCGCGGCGCAGATCGAGGAAGCGGTAGCGCAGGCGGCTCTCCTCGCCGGCGTCCTCCTCGCTATTGACCTGCAGCGGCACCTGCTCGGCGCGGGCCTCCAGGTGGAACTCGCCGATGCGCAGCTCGACCGCGCCGGTCGGCAGGTTCGGGTTGACCGTCTCGGCGGTGCGCTCGACCACCTCGCCGGTCACCGTGACGACCGACTCGTTGCGCGCCTTCTCGACCTCGGCGAAAAGCGGGCTGGAGATGTCCAGCACGCACTGGGTCACCCCGAAGTGGTCGCGCAGGTCGACGAACAGTAGCTGTCCGTGGTCGCGCTTGCGATGGACCCAGCCGGACAGGCGGACGGTCTGGCCGGCGTGCGCGGGGCGAAGTTCGCCGCAGGTGTGCGTGCGGAAGGGGTGCATGCGGTAAGGCTCGCTAGAGGCGTGTGAAGGCACGCCCGCCCGGGCCGACCCGGCGGGCGGGCGCAAAAGGGCCCCGACAGCCGGGCTTTGTCAAGGTCACCGAGCCGTTGTCCTGGCGCGCGATGCGCTATCGGGTCGTGACGCAGCGCCGAAGCTGCTATACCGCCGCCCCATGACGCTGATCACGGATTCCCAAGACGCCGCCGCCTTCTGTGCCCGCCAGGCGCGGGCCGAATTCATCACGGTGGATACCGAGTTCATTCGCGACACCACCTACTGGCCGCGCCTCTGCCTGATCCAGATCGCCGGCCCGCAGGAGGCCGCGGCGATCGACCCGCTGGCCGAGGGCATGGACCTGGAGCCGGTGTGGAGCCTGTTCGACAAGCCCGACCTGCTGAAGGTCTTCCATGCCGCGCGCCAGGACCTGGAGATCTTCTACCAGCGCACCGGCCGACTGCCGCACCCGCTGTTCGACACCCAGGTCGCGGCCATGGTCTGCGGCTTCGGCGACCAGGTCGGCTATGAGAAGCTGGCCAACCGTCTGGCCAATGCGCGCATCGACAAGTCGGTGCGCTTCGCCGACTGGGCCCACCGGCCGCTGGGCAAGAAGCAGCTCGACTACGCCCTGGCCGACGTCACCCACCTGCGGGTCATCTACAAGAAGCTCAGCCGCAAGCTGGCGAACTCCGGGCGCGAGAGCTGGCTCCAGGAGGAGATGGCGGTGCTGCTCGACCCGGCCACCTACCGCCTGGCGCCGGAGGATGCCTGGAAGCGGCTGAAGAGCCGCTCGCGCGACCGCCGCTACCTGGCCCACCTGCGCAACCTGGCCGCCTGGCGCGAGCGCGAGGCCCAGCGCCGCGACGTGCCGCGCAACCGCATCCTGCGCGACGAGCAGCTCTACGACATCGCCGGCCTGGCGCCGCAGACCGCCGAGGACCTGGCCCGCGCCCGCGGCCTGTCGGCCGACTTCGCGCGCGGCAAGGTGGGCCAGGCGATCGTCCAGGTGATCGCCGAGGGCCTGGCCATGGACGAGGCCGACCTGCCGCAGCCGCCGCCGCGCGAGCAGCCGGTCGAGGCCGGCCCGGTGGTCGACCTGCTGAAGGTGCTGCTCAAGCGCAACTGCGAGCGCCACGGCGTCGCCCAGCGGCTGGTCGCCAGCGCCAGCGAGCTGGACTCCCTGGCCGCCGGCGATCCCGAGGTCGAGCGGCACCTGCTGCACGGCTGGCGGGGCGAGATCTTCGGCCGCGAGGCCAGCGCCCTGATGGAAGGCCGCCTGATGCTCACAGGCAACGGCAGAGGTGGCCTGGTAGTCATTGAGGGAAAAGAAGAAAGAACCTGACGCCCAGCGCCAGAGCCGGCGGCCGGCGCGGCGTGCACGGCGCTGGACGGCGCCGATCGCGGCCCGGCAGGAGACGCGGACCGCGCGCGGCCAGCCGGGCGTTGGGCGTTAGGCCCCGGGCCTCGGGCGTGGGGGCCTCGGCAAAGGCGCCCAGTCGGGACAGCCTCAAGCGAGAGGATGAGAGAGCCGTGGGCCAGGTCTACGTGATCGGCAGCATCAACCTGGATCTCGTCGCCTTCGCCGAGCGCCTGCCGACGCGCGGCGAAACCGTCGGCGGCCAGGCCTTCGCCCGCCTGCCGGGCGGCAAGGGCGCCAACCAGGCGGTCGCGGCGGCCCGCGCCGGCGCCGAAACCGTGATGGTCGGCGCCCTGGGGGACGACCTGGAGGGGCGGTTCCTGCGCGGCGCCCTGGCCGAGGCGGGCCTCGTGCTCGATCAGGTCGAGACGGTGACGACGCCGAGCGGCGTGGCGCTGATCGTGGTCGGCGGCGGCGACAACCAGATCGTCGCGATCCCCGGTGCCAACGCGGCGATCGACCCGGCGCGCCTCGCGGCCCTGCCGCTGCAGCCGGGCGACCTCTGCCTGACCCAGATGGAGACCCGGCCGGAGGTGGTGGCGGCCGCGCTGCGACGGGCCCGCGCCTGCGGCGCCCGCGCGCTCTTCAACCCCGCCCCGGCCCTGCCGGCCGCGGCCGAGCTCTTCGCCCTGGCCGACCTGCTGATCCTCAACGAGACGGAGGTCCGCGCCTTCTCCGGCCGGCCCTTCGACACGGCCGCGCTGCCCGCCAGCCTGGCCGCGGCGGCGGCCGGCCTGGGCCTGCGTCCGGAGCAGACGCTGGTGGTCACCCTGGGCGCCGCCGGCGCCTGCGCGCTCAGCGACGGGCGCGTCGTCACCGCGCCGGGCCGGCCGGTCCCCGTGGTCGACACCACCGGCGCCGGCGACTGCTTCTGCGGCTATCTGGCGGCCGGCCTGGCCGGCGGCGCCCCCCTGGACCGCGCCCTCGCCCGGGCCAACGGCGCCGCGGCGCTGGCGGTGCAGCGGCGCGGCGCCATCGCCGCCCTGCCCTTCGCCCACGAGCTCGACGCCCTGCCGGCCTAGAGCGATGCCCGACCTGATCGAATCGCATTTGCGATTCGCCAGGTCGGACAGCATCACTCTAACACTATGGTTTAGGGCGGTTTTGGGCCGATCGGCGGACCCACGTCGTGGTTCCACTCGATCGGAAACCGCCCTAGAGCCGATTGTGATCGTTTGGCCCCACAGCGTGGCTCCGCCGATCACAAGAAACCTTCTCTACACCAAAGGGGTAGAGTGATTTTTCGCGACCGGCGGACGCGCTGACGCGCGTCCAAACAGTCGCGAGACATCGCTCTCACTTTAATGTGTGAGCGCAGATTCAGCCGGAGAGGATCGGGAAGGTCACCGCGATGGCCCAGGCGAAGGCCAGGGCATTGGCCAGCCCGGCGGCCAGCGGCTGGCCCGTGGCGCGGAACGCCCAGCGGCTGAACAGGCCGTAGACCAGGAAGAAGACCAGGATCAGCGGCAGGATGATGACCAGGAAGAACAGCCGCTCGAAGTCCAGCGCCACGGCCAGCGCCAGGGACAGCAGAAAGCACAGCTTGCTCGCCGGATAGGCGCCGCGCGCGCCGGCGGCGCGGCGCGTCAGCCACTCGTCGGCCAGGAAGTAGGCCAGCGTGCCCGCCAGCATCACCGCGATCAGCGGCGCACGCAGCGCCGTCGGCGTGAAGGACAGCACGAAGCTGTCGAGCGCCACCCCCAGCGCGCCCAGCCCGTAGAGCGCGATCAGCCCGGCCGCCGCCGCCGTCTTCAGGGCACCGGCGGCGCAGGGCCGCGCGCCCCGGCCGGCCGGGCCG
Organism: Algihabitans sp.; assembly: GCA_965233705.1. Lineage (GTDB taxonomy): Bacteria > Pseudomonadota > Alphaproteobacteria > Kiloniellales > DSM-21159 > Algihabitans. The sequence continues at coordinate 1,250,822 of CBDDTF010000003.1, forward strand.
AAGCGCCAGATCAGCCCGGCCGTGAGCAGGCCGTAGAGCGCGAAGTGGGCGGCCAGGTAGTCGCCCACCAGCATCGGCAGGAAATCGGTCGGCAGCAGGCGCAGCACCAGCGGCGTCGCCACCGCCGGCGCCAGCAGCAGCGGCCAGAGGCGGCGCCAGCCGAGCCCGGGCCCGCCCGCGCCGGCGGGTGCGCCGGCCGCCGCGCGCGGCAGCAGGGATGCCAGCGGCCAAGCGAGCAGCACGAGGCCGCCGAACAGCAGCGCCAGCCAGGGCCCGCGCAGCCCCGCCCGGCCGGTCTGGTCGCGCCCGAAGGCGCCGTTCAGCCAGGCCACGGCCGCGCGCAGGCTCTCGCCGCTGTAGAGCACGCCGATGTGCTCCACCCCGTCGGCGAAGACCAGCCGCCGCGCGCTGCCGTCGGCGAAGCGCCCGACCGTGCGCCCCGCCTCGGCGTCGGCGCCGCCGGCCAGCCGCAGCACCCGCAGTCCCTCCGCGCGCAGCCCCGCCTCCCAGGCGCCGACGATGACCAGCAGATTGCGTGGCACCGCGGCGGTGACCTCGCGCGAAAAGAGGGAGACGGCGATCGTCGCCTCGACCTGCTTCGGGTGCGCGGCGGCATAGCGGACCACGATGTCGGAGGCCATGGAATGCCCGAGCAGCGCCAGGCGCCCGTCGGCGCCCGGCAGTTCCAGGGCGAACTCGGCCACCCGCGCCAGCTCGGCCAGCAGGTTGCGCGTCGCCCCGCTGGGCGCCGTGACGTCGCCGGCCAGCGGCGCGGCGTTGCGGCCGTGGCCGAGCAGATCGTAGGTCACCGCGAGATAGCCGGCCCGGGCGAGCGAGACGGCGAAGGGTTCCATCAGTTGCTGCGAGCCGGCGAAACCGTGGGCGATCAGCACCGCTGGCGCCGGGCCGCCGTCGGACTGGCGATACACCGTCACCGGCGTCGGGCCCAGCCGGGCCTCGGTGATCTGCAGCGGCGCGGTGGCGCGCAGCAGCATGAAGAGCGCGACGGCGATCGCGGCCAGCGCCAGCAGGGCGGCGAGCCGGCGCAGCCCCATGCTACCCGACAACGCGGGTGCGGCCGGCGCCGAGCGCCTGGCCCAGGGTATCCAGCCGCCGCTCCAGCACCTGGCCGGAGGGCACCTGCGCCTCGTCGGGCAGGTAGAGCACCAGCTCGCCGTCCAGCAGTTCGAGCTGGCTGCGCTCCAGCATCGACTCGGTCCCGGCCGACACGGCGTAGGCCAGGCGCAGCGCATGGCCCAGCGCCTCGGCCCGCGCCTTCAGGCGCGGCTCCAACAGCGCCACCAGCCGGGCGACCTCGGGGTTGTCGCCGACGCCGCCGTAGCGCACCGACAAGGCATAGGCGAGGAAGACCCGCGCGTCGTGCATGACGTAGAGCTGCGGCGCGCGCAGCACGCGGTAGAGCGCCTGTTCGGCGCGGTAGTCGGGATGCTCGCGCCAGGCGATGTCGCTCAGGTGGCAGGCGGCGCGGCGGAGCCGGCTCAGCGCCTCGGACTCGTTGGGGAAGATCGCCGCCGTCCAGGCCGCGATGGGCGCGCCGAGATCGCCGAAGCGGCCGTCGCGCCGCGCCCAGTCGCGCGCCGCCGCCATCAGCGGGTCCTCGGCGCGCAGCTCCGGCGACAGGCATTCGTAGACCCAGCCCTCGCGCAGGCCGTTGGCCGAGAAGACGATCTGCGCCGGGCGGGCGCGTTGCAGCAGCCGCTCCAGCAGCAGGCCGGCATAGGGCAGCGTGTCGAGCCGGCGGCGCGGCACGCCGGGCAGCCGCGCCAGCGAGCGCTTGCCCATCTGGGCGACCAGCCGGGCCAGGTCCTCGGCCTCCTTCCGCGACATGCTGTAGCCGTGGATCATGTGCAGCGGATAGCGGTGCTGCTCCATGTGGATGCGCGCCAGCGCCCGCCAGGCGCCGCCGACCGGAAAGAAGCTGCGCCCCTCCGCCTCGGCCAGCCACGGCAGGGAGTCGAGGTGCCGCTCGATGGTCGCCACCGCCTGGGCTCGGTCGCCCTCGTCGTCGCGCATCAGCCGCAGGGGCCCCAGCGGCAGGGTGAGCAGCCGCCCCTGGCGGCCGCGATCGAGCTGGGTCAGCTCCAGGGAGCCGCCGCCCAGATCGCCGGTCAGGCCGTCGGCGTCCGGAATGGCGGCGATCACCCCCTGGGCGGACAGCCGCGCCTCCTCGCCGCCGTCCAGCACCCGCACCGGCACGCCGCAACACGCCTCGACCCGGGCGACGAACTCGGCGCCGTTGCGGGCGTCGCGCACCGCCGCCGTGGCCAGCAGGTCCAGGCGTTCGACCTCCATGGCGCGGGCCAGTCCGGCGAAGCGCCCGAGGCTCGCCAGCGCCAGCTCGACGCCCTTGGTGTTGAGGCGCCCGCTCTCCTCCAGGCCACGGCCGAGGCCGCAGAGCACCTTCTCGTTGAACAGCGCCACCGGGGCGCGGTCGTCGCTGTCGAAGACCACCAGGCGGATCGAGTTGGAGCCGATGTCGACGATGCCGAGGCGCGCCTGCCGGCGCACGGCCGGCTGCGCCTGCCCGCCGCGCCGGCGCCGCTGGCGCCGCCCGGCCGCCGGCGCATCGGCCGCGCCCGCCTGGCCCTCCTCCGCTGCCTGCCGCTCTGCCAAGACGCTGCCGGCCCCCGCCTGCTCCTCGTTCACCTGCCCCTCGTTCACCTGCCCCTCGTTCACCTGCCGCCCGGCCCTCAGCGGCTCTTGCGGGCCAGCTTCTCCTTGCGCAGGGCGGAGCCGCGGCCGGAGAGGCTGGGGTTGGTCATGAAGAAGGACTGGGCGCTGAAGGCGTCCTCGCCGGCCTCGACCCGCACGAACTCGCCGTCCGGCTGCATGATCCAGCTCTGGGCCTCGTCCTTCAGATTGGCCATCATCACCTGGTCGAGCACCTGGGCGTGCACCGTCTCGTTGACGATCGGCACCAGGGTCTCGACCCGGCGGTCGAGATTGCGCGGCATCCAGTCGGCCGAGGAGATGAAGACCTTGGCCTTCGGACTGGGCAGGCCGTGGCCCGCACCGAAGCAGACGACCCGGCTGTGCTCCAGGAAGCGGCCGACGATGGAACGCACGGTGATGTTCTCGCTGAGCCCCTTCACCCCGGGCCGCAGACAGCAGATGCCGCGCACCACCAGGTCGACCTTCACGCCGGCCTGGCTGGCCTCGTAGAGCTTGTCGATCAGCTCGCCGTCGACCAGGGCGTTGAGCTTGACCCAGACGGCGCCGGCCCGGCCGGCCTGGACGTGGGCGATCTCCTCGTCGATCAGCTCCAGCAGGGTCTTGCGCAGGGTCAGCGGCGCGATGGCGATCCGCTCCATCTCGCCCGGCTTGGCATAGCCGGTCATGTAGTTGAACACCCGCGCGGCATCGCGGCAGAGCGCCGGATCGGTCGTGAAGTAGCTGAGGTCGGTGTAGATCTTCGCGGTGATCGGGTGGTAGTTGCCGGTGCCGTAGTGGACGTAGGTGCGCAGCCCCTCGCCCTCGCGGCGCACCACCATGGAGACCTTGGCGTGGGTCTTCAGCTTGATGAAGCCGTAGACCACGTGCACGCCCGAGCGTTCCAGGTTGCGCGCCCAGCGGATGTTGCGCTCCTCGTCGAAGCGGGCCTTGAGTTCGACCAGCGCGGTCACCGACTTGCCGGCCTCGGCGGCGTCGGAGAGCGCCTTGAGGATCGGGCTGTCCTCGCTGGTGCGGTAGAGGGTCTGCTTGATCGCCACCACGTTGGGGTCCTGCACCGCCTGGCGCAGGAACTGCACCACCACGTCGAAGGACTCGTAGGGGTGGTGGACGATGATGTCCTTGGCCGCGATCGCCTTGAGGCAGTCGCCGTCGTAGTCCAGCACGCGCTCGGGAAAGCGCGGCGTGTAGGGCTCGAACAGCAGCTCCGGGCGCTCCTTGCCGATCAGCTGCTTGGTGTCGACGATGCCCAGCAGCCCCTCCAACGGGAAGATGTCCTCCGAGGAGACGTCGATCTCGCGCTGCAGGAAGTCGCGCATGTGCGCCGGCATGTCGGCGTTGACCGTCATGCGGATGACGCTGCCGCGCCGGCGCCGCTTGAGCGCGCTTTCGAAGACGCGGACCAGGTCCTCGGCCTCCTCCTCGATCTCCATGTCGCTGTCGCGCACGACGCGGAACATGCCGACCTCGTGGACCTGCATGTTGGGGAACAGCCGGTCCATGAACAGCCGCACCACCTGCTCGATCGAGATGTAGCGCTGCTCCGCGCCGTCGTGGCCGCGCAGGCGGATGAAGCGCTCGACCTGCGGCGGCATGGGGATCAGGCCGTTGAGCACCTCCTTCTCGTCGGGCCGGTAGAGCTCGGCGACCATGGCGAAGCCGAGGTTGGGCATGAAGGGGAAGGGATGCGCCGGGTCGATCGCGATCGGCGTGAGCACGGGGAAGACGTTGGCCAGGAAGTAGTCCTCCAGCCAGGCCGTCTCCTGTTGGCTCAGCTCCTGGGCGCCGAGCACGCAGATCCCCTCGGCACGCAGCTCGGTCACCAGGCTGCGCCAGCAGTGCTGCTGGTCCTCCATCAGGCGGCCGGCGCGGGCGTTGATGGCGGCGAGCTGCTGGGCCGGCGTCAGTCCCTCCTGGCTCTGGGTCAGCACGCCGGCGCGCACCTGGCCCTTCAGGCCGGCGACGCGCACCATGTAGAACTCGTCCAGGTTGGAGCCGGAGATCGACAGGAAGCGCACCCGCTCGAGCAGCGGATGGTGGGTGTTGTAGGCCTCTTCCATCACCCGCTCGTTGAACTCCAGCCAGGAGATCTCGCGGTTGATGAAGCGCTGCGGCGAGGCGGCGAGCGGCTGGCCACGGGTGTCGGTCGGGCCCTCGGCGGTCTGCGCCACCGGCTGGGCGGCGCGGTCGGCCGGCACCTCGGCCGGCGTGGCCCTCTCCGCAGTCTTGTGCATCGGCTCCTGCATGGCTCCCTGGCCCTCCGCCTGACGTCCCGAACTCCGCGATTCGCGGGCGCAGCCTATCAGCCGGTCACGACAGAACTGTGTAACAAGCCCGCAACGGGATGAACAGCGGCACGCGAGCGGTTACAAAGGGGCATGAAGCAGCTTCTCCTCTACCGCCACGCCAAGTCCGCCTGGGACGACCCGCAGCTTGAGGACTTCGCGCGGCCGCTGGCCCCGCGCGGGCGCAAGGCGGCGCCGCGGATGGGCCGGACGATGGCGGCGCGCGGCTGGCAGCCGCAGCGCGTGCTCTGCTCGGCCGCCCGGCGCACCTGGCAGACCTGGGAGCTGACGGCGCCGGAGCTGGGCGGCAGCCCGCAGGTCAAATCGCTGCGCGGCCTCTACCTCGCCAGTCCGGCCCAGATCCTGCGCGAGATCCACCGCACCCCCGAGACGGTGGAGCGCCTAATGGTGATCGGCCACAACCCCGGCCTGGAGACCCTCGCACGGCGGCTGGCCGGCCCGGACAGCGGCGGCGCCGAGCTGGCGCGCCTGCAGGAGAAGTTCCCCACCGCCGCCCTTGCGGTCTTCGCGGTGCCGCTGGAGCAGTGGCGCGCGCTCACCTGGTCCGGCGCCCGCCTGACGGCCTTCCTGCGCCCGAAGGACCTCGACTGAGCGGCACCGCGCCCTCGGCCGGCCTGCGCAGCCGGCCTACTTCGCCTTGCGCCAGAAGGGCTTGCAGCCGCGCCAGGCGCGCCAGACCGTCGCGAAGCGCTTGAGATCGTCCTCGATCCGCGCCGCCTGCCAGCCCATGACGATGCCGACGGCCAGACGCGGGTCCTCGCCGGCCTTGGCGAGCTTGGGCTCCAGTTCGTCGAGCAGGCGGTGGCCGACCACCGCGTCGTTCACCGCACCCAGGGTGTCCTGCAGCTCGGTCAGCGCGGCGATGTAGGCCTTGGCCGCCTTGCGGCCGTAGAGGTCGCGGAAGAACTCGGCCGCGTAGCGCAGCTTCTTGGCGGCGATCCGCACCTCGTGCAGCGCCGCCTCGTCCTGGTCCCGGGCCTTCTTGTGGGTCTTGCGGAGCTGGCGCTGCCGCTTGTCCAGCAGCGTGGCGGCCAGCTCGCGGATCGGCGCCTCGGCCGGCCCCGGCGCCCCGCCCTCGCCGGCCCGCTTCCAGGTGCCCTCGGCCAGGAACAGCTCCAGCCGCAGCAGCAGCCGGGCATAGCGCGGGTCCTCCAGCGCGGCGCGAGCCCGGGCGTAGGCGGCCGCCTGGGCGGCCTCCACCGTCTTCCTCAGCGGCGGCAGGCTGGGCTCGCTGGGCAGGCGCCGCAGCAGCGGGTGGACCGTGTCGGCCAGGAAGACGTCGAGGTCGCGCGCCGGGCCCATCTCGCGCTGCAGCCAGCGCAGCTCCTCGGCCAGCAGCCCGCGTGCCGTCTCGTTCATCGCGGGCTTGAACACCGACAGCGCCGCGCGGGCGCGCCGGACCGCAACGCGCAGCTGGTGCACGCCCTCTGGATCGCTGCCGGCGAAGACCGCCGCCTCGTTGGCGCGCATCTGGTCGATGTTGCAGCGCATGATGGTGGCGAAGGCCTCGGCCACGCTCATCTCCGTGGACAGCATCGGCTTGCCGCCCTTGGTCGGCTGCGGCGTCTGCCCGGCATAGAGCGCATAGCCGCGCGCCGCCTTGGTCGGCCCGCCGAGCCGGAGGGGCAGCTCGCCGGCCAGCATCATCGCCAGCTCGAACAGCCGGTTCGGCTGCCCCCACTTGAGCTCCAGCTCGGCCTCGGACACCGGCTCGCAGCGGCCCTGGGCGCGGATCTCGCCCTGATCCATGGCCAGCTCGATCTCGGTGTCCGCCAAGCGCAGCAGCCGGGTACGCCGCTCGATCGCCGTGGTGAAGACCGGCTCCAGCCGTTCGGCCAGCTTCTCCTCGGCGAACCAGGCCTGCAGCGCCGGCGCCTCGATCACCGAGAGGTCGGGCAGCTCGCCGACGATCTCCGCCTCGAACTCCAGGAAGTGCTGCACGCCGCCGCGGCTGTCGGCCGCCTCGCCCAGCAACTCGGCCGCCCGCGCCGGGTCCAGCTTGAGGGTCTGGATGCGGCGATCGCCGACGCGGCGCACCCGCAGCGCCATGCGGCGGTCGCGCAGCAGGAAGTCGGCGGTGTCGAAGTAGGTGCTGTCGAGCTGCTGGCTCTGGGCCCGGCCGACCGCCAGGGAGCGCAGCAGCGGCAGGCGGTTCAGCTTCGCCAGGGCTTCCGGCGACAGCAGCAGCTTCAACTCGATCTCGTCACTCATGCGGCTCTGCGCTGACGCGCCTCCGGCTGGCGGTTCATCAAACTGTCATATTGCCGCGTCCACCGGACTCGGCGTGGCTCACGCTAGCCGAGCGGCGGACCCGAGGCCACAAGGTTTATCGCCCTGAAATCGTTTACATTTCCCTTTGCCGATCGAATCACAGCGTGCCCGGGAAGGCACCGCCGTCGAGCAGCAGGTTCTGCCCCGTGATGAAGCCCGCCTGCGCCCCGCAGAGGAAGGCGCAGGCCTGCCCGAACTCCGCCGGATCGCCGAAGCGGCCGGCCGGATTGCTCCGGCGCCGGGCCGCGCGCACCGCCGCCGGCGTCTCGCCGCTCTTCTCGGCCGCGGCGGCGATGGTGGCCTCCAGGCGCTCGGTCTCGAAGGGGCCGGGCAGCAGGTTGTTGATCGTCACGTTGTGCGCCACGGTCTTGCGCGCCAGCCCGGCGACGAAGCCGGTCAGCCCGGCGCGGGCGCCGTTGGACAGGCCGAGGATGTCGATCGGCGCCTTCACGGCGGCCGAGGTGATGTTGACGATCCGCCCGAAGCGGCGCGCGCTCATGCCGTCGACCGTCGCCTTGATCAGCTCGATCGGCGTCAGCATGTTGGCGTCGAGCGCGGCGATCCAGTCGTCCCGACCCCAGTCGCGGAAGTCGCCCGGCGGCGGCCCGCCGGCATTGGTGATCAGGATGTCGGGCTCCGGGCAGGCGTGCAGCGCGGCGTCGCGCCCCTCGGCCGTGGTGATGTCGACGGCGACGGTGCGCACCTCGACACCGGACTCCCGGCGAATTTCCTCGGCCGTCGCCTCCAGCGGCCCCGGCCGGCGCGCGATCAGGGTCAGCGTCACCCCCTCGCGGGCGAGCTGGCGCGCGCAGGCCTTGCCCAGCCCCTTGCTGGAGGCGCAGACCAGGGCGCGGCGCCCGGCGATTCCCAGATCCATCCTCTTGCTCCCCGTTGCTTGCCCGCCGCGGGCCCGGCACGCGCCCCGCCCGCCGGTCGCCGATCACCAGACACCTGCGCTCCCTCCTCGGGCTGGAGCGATCTTCCGCGAGCGGCGGACGCGCAGAGGCGCGGCCATAGGCTCGCAGATCTCTAGTCCTCCAGCGCCTCGAGCGTCTCGCTGCTGTCTTCCAGCGCGGCCCGCGCGACGGCGACGGTGACGCGGCGCCGCTCGGCCAGGGCGCGCCGGTCGATTGCCGCCACCACGCTGCGCGCGGCCGCGAAGCTGCGCGGGATGCGCCGCTGCAGGAACTCGATCACCTCGGCGCCGACCGGAAGCTGGCGGTCGGCGAAGTGCTTGACCAGCACGGCCTGGAGCAGCGCGTCGTCCGGCGGCCCCAGCTCGGCGACCGTGGCCGTGGCCAGCCGCGAGGCCAGGTCCGGCAGGCGGATCGGCCAGCGCTTGGGCGGCTGCTGCCCGGTGAGCAGCAGGTGCCCGCCGCGCTCGCCCAGCAGGTTGTAGAGATGCAGCAGCGCCTCCTCGCCCTCGGCGTCGAGCGCCGCCTCGGCCTCCTCGACCAAGACCGCCATGGCACTGCCGAGCAGGCCGTCGGCGGACTGCGTGGCCAGGTCGCCCGGCGTGACCAGCGGCGCGCCGCTGACCTGGCGCCAGACCTCGGCCAGGTGGCTCTTGCCGCTGCCCGCCGGCCCGACCAGGGCCAGCGCAATGCTGGGCCAGGCCGGCCAGCGGTCGACCCAGGCGACCGCCTCGGCGTTGCTGGCAGTGACCAGGAAGTCGCCGCGGCCGAGCGCCGGGCGCTGTGGCAGTTCGAGCGGGATCTGGCTCACGCCGGGCCGTCCTCCTCCGTGCGCGTGGGTTGGCGCCCATAGAGCGGGCTGCGCAGGTACTGTTGCAGCGCGAAGCGCACCAGCACGCCGGCGACCGCCGACACCGGCAGCGCGATCAGCACGCCGGTGAAGCCGAACAACGCGCCGCCGGCGAGCAGCGCGAAGATCACGATCACCGGGTGCAGCCCGACCTTCTCGCCGACCAGCTTGGGCGTCAGGAAGTTGCCCTCCACGGCCTGGCCGATCAGGAAGATGGCGGCGGTGCCGGCGACCAGCCAGTAGCTGTCGAACTGGGCAAAGGCCAGCCCGACCGACAGCAGCAGGCCGCCGATCGCGCCGAGATAGGGGATGAAGGACAGCGCGCCCGCGAGCAGGCCGACGAAAAGCCCGCCGTTGAGGCCGATCAGGCTGAGCGCCACGGCGTAGAAGGCGCCGAGCACCAGGCAGACCGTGGCGACGCCACGCACGTAGCCGGCCAGGATGTCGTCGACCTCGCGCGCCAGGCGGCGAATGGTCGGCGCGTGCTGGCGCGGCAGCCAACCGTCGATCTTGGCCACCATCTCGTCCCAGTCGCGCAGCAGGAAGAAGGCGACGACCGGGGTGATGAAGATCAGCGACAGCAGGCTGATCACCGCCAGGCCGCCGCTCAGCAGGTTGCCGACCAGACCGGTGAGCCAGGAGACGGCATCGCCCAGCCGCGAGGAGACGAAGGCGCGCAGCCGCTCGAGCACCTCCGGCTGCTCGGCCTGCATCGCCGCCAGCAGCTCGTCGAGCCGCGCGCGCAGCAGGTCGATGACCGCCGGCACGGCGCGCGCCACCTCGCCGGCCTGGTTGATTGCCATCGGGATCAGCAGCCCCAGCACCAGCAGCAGGGCCACGACAAACAGCAGGGTGACGGCGACCGTCGCCATCGTCCGGCCAAGGCCCCAGCGCTCCAGGCGGTCGCAGACCGGATCGAAGAAGTAGGCGATCGCCATGCCCGCCACGAAGGGCAGCAGGATGTCGCTGAGCAGCCAGAGCAAGGCCAGGGAGACCGCCAGGCCGATGGCCCAGAAGCGGACCTGCCGTTCCGGGCTCATGCCGCCCTTCCGTCCTGCATCACTGTCCTCTCTCCCGCGCAAAAGCGGCGTAGCGCCGCCCCCAGATCCACACGTAGGCCAGCCCCGAGGCCGCGGTGGTGGCCGCCGTGGCGTAGACCAGCGCCGTTTCCAGGCCGCCGGTCTGCCATTCCAGGCCGAGGCGCGCCAGCACCGCGGCCGCCAGGGCGATCTGCACCACGGTGTTGAGCTTGCTCACACCCAGCGGCTCCATCGTCAAGGCCTGCGTGAACGCCTGGTAGGCGAGCGCCCCGCCGACGATCAAGAGGTCGCGGAAGACCACCGCGGCCACCAGCCAGAGCGGCACCTCCCGCAACACGCCGAAGGTGAGGAAGGCGGCGAGCAGCAGGGCCTTGTCGGCGATCGGGTCGAGGAAGGCCCCGAACCGGCTGGCCGCATCGAAGCGCTTGGCCAGGAAACCGTCCAGCGCATCGGAGGCGCCCGCCACGGCGAACACCCAGACCGCGGCGGTCATCTCCCCGCGCAGCAGCAGGACCACGAAGACCGGCACGGCCAGCAGCCGCGCCAGGGTGATGGCATTGGGAATCCATACCGGCATGTCCGCTATATGGGCAGGCACGCGCCGCCACAAGAGGCGGCGCGCATCTATTGCGCCGGTGTCCCACCGCCAACCGCGCCGCCAGCCGCGCCGGCCGGGCGGCCGTCCGTCGCGCCGCCAGCCTGCGGCATCGCCGCCGGCGCCACACCCCCGCGTTGGCCGCTTTCCGCCTCGGCGCGAGCGCGGGTCGTCAGGCGCCAGGCCGGCTGGCGCTCGGCCGCGACCGGCTGCCTGCCCTGCCCCTGCATCTGCCCCGCTGCCGGCGGGCCGCCGGACTGCACGCCGCGGCCGTCGACCACCACCGTCTGCCGGCCTGCGTCCCCGCCGCGCCCCGGATCGGAGCCGCCGGGACCGAAGCCGCCGGGGCCGAAGCCGCCGGGACCGATACGGGTCAGCACCAGGTCGCGCTGCTCGAGCTGGCCCAGCAGCTGATCCAGCGTGCCGTAGAAGCCCAGCTCGATCACCGCCCGCGCGCGGGTCAGGCTGGTCAGATCGGCCGCCGCCACGCTGGCCAGGCCCTCCAGACGGCGGCGCACCGTGAGCCAGTCGCTCAGCGCGTCCACCGGCACCTCGACCAGCAGCCGCTCCAGCGACTCGAAGCTCATCACGTTGGCGCGCTTCCACTCCTCCTGCAGGCCCTGGTCGATGGTCGCCGTCGCCCGCTCCAGCAAAGCCTGCAGGTCCTCGCCCTGCTGCTGCCCGAAGGAATCGACGATGGTCTCGCCCGGCTGGCCTTCGCGGTAGCGCCGGCTCTCGACACGCACCCGGGCCAGGCCGACCTCGGGGTCGCCCTCCAGCGTGGCGTGGCTGACCAGCACGCTGTCGGCGCCGTAGCGCTCGCCGATGGTGCGCAGGCGCGTGCTGTCGCCCGCCACCGCCTGCTGCGCGTCGATGTCGCGCAGATCCTCCAGGTCGCCCAGCGGCGTCAGCACCGGCACCAGCTCGGCGACGTCGGATTCGGCGATCCAGGCCCGCAGCCAGGGGTTGCTGCCCTCCCACAGGCGGGCCGCGCCGCCACGGCTCCAGACCGGCAGCACCAGCACCGGCTTCGACTGCACCTCGGCGAAGCGCAGCCCGTTGGCGCGCAGCAGGCGCCGCACCGCGCCGGGCCGGAAGCGCACCGTCATGGTGGCGATGTAGCGCACCGCCGAGGTGCGCTCGTCCGATACGCCGAAATCCAGCACGTAGTCCTGCACCTCCGAGGCGGAGAGCGAGGGGATCGCGCCCTGGTCCTCCGGCAGCACCAGCCGCTCCAGCAGCGCACGCAGCGCGCGCACCTGGCCCTGCGCCAGTGCCTGCTCGCGCGCCGCGGTGACGGTGTCGGCGGTGACGTCCACCTCGACCCCGCGTAGCGTGAAGACCTGGGCACTGCCCTGGGCCTGGGCCACCGGCGCCAGGGCCGCGACGACGGCTGGCCAGAGAGCCAGCCCGAACAGCAGGAAGACGGCCGCCGCGCGCCGGGTGATCCGCATTGAAACGCCCCTTGGATTCGCTATGCTCGCGCCGCCCGCGCCGGACGGCCACCGCCCCTTCAGTCATACTGGAGCCAGGACGGGAAAACAAACGCCGCCGGCCGGCCGACCGCTCCCTACCTGGACCTTCGGACGCAGCAGAGATCATGGCCGGACTCACCTACAAGGACGCAGGCGTGGACATCGACGCCGGCACAGCCCTGGTCGAGGCGATCAAGCCTCTGGCCAAGTCCACCGCCCGCCCCGGCGTTATGGGCGGCCTGGGCGGCTTCGGGGCGGTCTTCGATCTCAAGGCCTGCGGTTTCGAGGACCCGCTGCTGGTCTCCGCGACCGACGGCGTCGGCACCAAGCTGAAGGTGGCGCTCGCCGCCGGCCGGCACGAGGGGATCGGCATCGACCTGGTGGCCATGTGCGTCAACGACCTGGTGGTCCAGGGCGCCGAGCCTTTGTTCTTTCTGGACTACTACGCCACCGGCCGGCTGGAGCCGGAGGTCGGCGCCACCCTCGTCGGCGGCATCGCCGAGGGCTGCCGCCAGGCCGGCTGCGCCCTGGTCGGCGGCGAGACGGCGGAGATGCCCGGGCTCTACGCCGAGGGCGACTACGACCTGGCCGGCTTCGCCGTCGGCGCGGTCGAGCGCGGCGGGCTGCTCGACGGTCGCGGCGTGCGCGCCGGCGACCGGCTGCTCGGGCTGGCCTCCAGCGGCCTGCACGCGAACGGCTTCTCGCTGGTCCGCAAGGTGGTGGAGCGCGCCGGCCTGGCCTACGACGCGCCGGCGCCCTTCGCGCCCGCGCCGCAGGAGCAGACGCAGACCCAGAGCGAGAACCAGGGCCGGACCCTGGGCGCGGCCCTGCTGACCCCGACGCGCATCTACGTAAAGTCGGCGCTGGCCGCGCTCGGCGCCGGCGGCGTGCACGCCCTGGCCCACATCACCGGCGGCGGCCTGCCGGAGAACCTGCCGCGGGTGCTGCCCGAGGGGCTGGCCGCGCGGATCGACCGCGGCGCCTGGCCGCAGCCGCCGGTCTTCGGCTGGCTGGCCGAGGCCGGCGGCCTGGCCGAGGCGGAGCTGTTGCGCACCTTCAACTGCGGCATCGGCTTCGTGCTGGTGGTGGCGCCGGAGCGCGCCGAGGCGCTGAGCGCCCTACTGAGCGAGGCCGGCGAGACGGTCCATCCCTTGGGCGAGGTGGTCGCGCGCGACGCCGCGGCGGTGGTGATCGAAGGGCGGCCGGCGTGAGCCGCGTCAGGCTCGGCGTCCTGGTCTCCGGGCGCGGCAGCAACCTTCAGGCCCTGCTCGACGCGGCGGCGGCGCCCGACTGCCCCTTCACGGTCGCCCTGGTGCTGTCCAACAAGCCGGGCGTCCAGGGGCTGAGCCGGGCCGAGGCCGCCGGCGTGGCCACCCGGGTGGTGCCGCACCGCGCGTTCGACGGCCGCGAGCCCTTCGAGCGGGCGATGACCGAGGCGCTGGAGACGGCCGGCGTCGAGCTGGTCGCCCAGGCCGGCTTCATGCGGGTGGTCACCGGGTGGTTCGTCGAGCGCTGGCGCGACCGCCTGGTCAACATCCACCCCTCCCTGCTGCCGTCCTTTCCGGGGCTGGACACCCACGCCCGCGCCCTGGCGGCCGGGGTCAAGCTGCACGGCTGCACCGTCCATCTGGTGCGCGAGACGGTGGACCAGGGGCCGATCCTGGGCCAGGCCGCGGTGCCGGTGCTGCCAGACGACACCCCGGAGCGGCTGGCGGCGCGGGTTCTGGAGGCCGAGCACCGCCTCTACCCCACCTGCCTGTCGCTCTACGCCGCCGGGCGCATCCGCCTGACCGGCGAGACCGCGCGGGTCGACAGCCCCGTCACCCCGGCCCCGCTGCTGATCAATCCGGCGACGTAAGTCGCGCGCGCCGCGAGGACCGGCCGGCAAGCGCTTGAGCGGGCCCGCGTCTTGGCGTAGATAGGCCGCGATGCAACAGCAGGCTGCGAGGCCAGCGCCCATGTCGGACGAGACGCCGAGAGAGGAGCCCATGGCGAACGAAGAGACGTTCCAGCAGGAGCTGCTGGAGGAGCACGAGAAGACCTACCACAGCTTCATCAAGAACACCGTGCGCGGCGTCGTGGCCGTGGCCATCATCGTGGCCCTGATCGTCGGCTTCGCCATCGTCTAAAAAACTCGCTCTAGAAATTTGACATAGAACGGTTTCGCGCGGCCGGTGGCCGCCAGGTGCATGGCTGCGGCCCGCGCACCCGAGGTTACAGAGACCAAAAAAGAACGGCGGGCGCCCGAGGGGCGGCCCGCCGTTTTCCGTTGCGCGCCGCAGCGCGCAGCCGCACAGCCGCGTCAGCCGACGAGCTCGGTCTGCGCGAAGAAGTAGGCGATCTCCTGCGCGGCCGTGTCGGCGGCGTCGGAGCCGTGCACCGAGTTGGCCTCGATCGACTCGGCGAAGTCGGCGCGGATCGTGCCCGGCTCGGCGTTGGCTGGGTTGGTCGCGCCCATCACCTCGCGATTCTTGGCGATGGCGTTGTCGCCCTCGAGCACCTGCAGGACCACCGGGCCCGAGGTCATGAAGGCGACCAGGTCGTTGAAGAAGGGCTTGTCCCTGTGCACGGCGTAGAAGCCCTCGGCCTGGGCCTTGGTTAGCTGCACGCGCTTCTGCGCCACCACGCGCAGGCCGGCGGACTCCAGCCGGTCGAGGATCTTGCCGGTGATGTTCCGCTTGGTCGCGTCGGGCTTGATGATCGAAAAGGTGCGCTCGATCGCCATGGGTGCTGTCGTCTCCGTCTGATCGCTGGGTCTCCGCGGCACACGCCCGGCCGGCCGCCGCGAGAGGACACGCGACAGAAAGGCCCGGACCGTCGGCACCGCCGATGAATCGCGCGGAGCTATAGCGGCCCCGGCGCAGCGGAGCAACCGTCTGGCGGCGCGCGGCCGCCAAGGGCGGCGCCCCTGCCGTCCGAGGGGACGCCGGGACGCAGCCGCCGCGGCGGGGCATGACCGCCCGCATCCAGGCGTGCTATCCCCGGCCTCAAGATGCTGCACATCAACGACATGACTTTCCGCCATGGCGGGCGGACCCTGTTCGAGCGCGCCACCGTCGCGGTCGAGCGCGGCTGGCGCGTCGGCCTGGTCGGGCGCAACGGCGCCGGCAAGACGACGCTGCTGCGCCTGATCGCCGGCGAGCTGCACCCCGACGGCGGCGACCTGCGCCTGACCGGCCGGGTGCGCGTCGGCACCGTGGCGCAGGAGGCGCCGGGCGGCGCGCGCTCGCTGATCGACACGGTGCTGGCGGCCGACCACGAGCGGGCAGCGCTGCTGGCCGAGGCGGAGCGCGCCGCCGACCCGCTGCGCCTGGCCGAGATCCACGAGCGCCTGGCGACCATCCGGGCCGATGCGGCGCCGGCGCGGGCCGCGCGCATCCTCAGCGGCCTGGGCTTCGACGAGGCGGCGCAGCAGCGCCCCTGCGGCGAGTTCTCCGGCGGCTGGCGCATGCGGGTGGCGCTGGCCGCCCTGCTGTTCACCGAGCCCGACCTGCTGCTGCTCGACGAGCCGACCAACCACCTGGACCTCGAGGCCACCGTCTGGCTGGAGAGCTACCTGCGCGGCTATCCCGGCACCCTGATCCTGGTCAGCCACGACCGCGGCCTGCTCAACCGCGCGGTCGACCGCATCATCCACCTGGAGGCCGGCCGGCTGACCCTCTACCAAGGCAACTACGACCGCTTCGAGCGCACCCGCCGCGAGCGCCTGGAGCGCGAAGCGGCGACCAACGCGAAGATCCAGGCCCAGCGCCGACACATCCAGGCCTTCGTCGACCGCTTCCGGGCCAAGGCGACCAAGGCGCGCCAGGCGCAGTCGCGCCTGAAGATGCTGGAGAAGCTGCAACCCATCGTCTCGGTGGTCGAAAGCCAGACGGTGCGCCTCGACTTCCCCAGGCCCGAGCCGCTCAGCCCGCCGATCCTCAACCTGGAGGGCGCCGCCGTGGGCTATGGCGCCACGCCGGTGCTGCAGGGGCTCGACCTGCGCCTCGACATGGACGACCGCATTGCCCTGCTCGGCGCCAACGGCAACGGCAAGTCGACGCTCGCCCGCCTGCTCGCCGGGCGCCTCAAGCCGCTGGCCGGCCGCCTCGCCCGCTCGCCCAAGCTGCGCGTCGGCTACTTCGCGCAGGACCAGGCCGAGGAGCTCGACATGGCCGGGACGGCGCTGACCAACCTGCAGCGCCTGATGCCGATGGCGACCGAGGAGAAGCTGCGCAACCACCTGGGCCGCTTCGGCTTTTCCGGCGACAAGGCGGACACCCAGGTGGCCAAGCTGTCCGGCGGCGAGAAGGCGCGGCTGCTGTTCGCCCTGGTCAGCCGCGAGCAGCCGCATCTGCTGATCCTCGACGAGCCGACCAACCACCTGGACGTCGACGCGCGCGAGGCGCTGGTCCAGGCCCTCGGCGAGTTCGAGGGCGGCGTGATCCTGGTCAGCCACGACCCGCACCTGGTCGAGCTGGTGGCCGACCGCCTCTGGCTGGTGCAGGACAGCACGGTCCGGCCCTTCGACGGCGACATGACCGACTATCGCCAGCTCCTGCTCGACCAGCGCCGGGCCGAGCGCCGCCAGGCCAGGGCCGAGGCGCGGGCCGAAGCCGGCCTCGCCCCGCCGGGCAGCCAGACGGTGGCCCGCGACCGCCGCCGCCAGGCCGCCGCGCAGCGCGCCGCCCTGGCCGACCTGAAGAAGGCGGCGCGCCAGGCCGAGCAGCGCCTCGACAAGCTGCAGCACGCGCTGGCGCTGCTGGAGCAGGAGCTGGCGGACCCGGCGCTCTACGACGGGCCGGCCGAGCGCTTGACGCGGCTGCAGACCAAGCATGCCGAGGTCACGGCGGCGATCACCGAGACCGAGGAGCGCTGGCTGGAAGTCCAAAGCGAGCTGGAAGCCGCCGACTGAACGGTCCCGACTGAACGGTCCCGACTGAACGGTCCCGACTGAACGGTCCCGTCCCCGAAGAGCCTCCCGCGCTCGCAACATCTCTGCCGATGACCTCTGGCGATGCTATTCTTCGATTGCCAAGGGGAAAATGCCGGCTTAGATTGTTTTGCGGTCTGAACAACCCGCATTGCGGGTGTTTCTGGGGGGTGGCCGCCGACGCGGCGAGACGCGATGCACTTCTCGCCTGACAGGATGAATTTTTCGCCTGACAGACTGCGCTCGCGGGCCCTGCGCGAGGCCCTGGGCTATTGGCAGGCCAAGGCGGCGAACCGTCTCATGCCGGCGCGGCGCGACCTCGATCCGACCGAGATGGTGGCCTGGTTGCCGCACACGCTGCTGGTCGACGTGATCTACGCGCCAGCGGCGCAGCGCCCGCTGGACTTCCATTTCCGTCTGGTCGGCACGGACGTGGTCGAGCGCTACGGGCGGGAGTTCACCGGACACCGCCTGTCCAGCCTGGACCTCGACGGCAAGGTGGTTGAGATCATGAACGAGTACCGGCGGGCGGTGCAGCAGGGCAGCCCCCAGTACTTCATCGACGAGTTCGTTCAGGACTGCGGCCGGGCCATGCACTACGAGCGCCTGCTGATGCCGCTGTCCGACGACGGCCGGCGCATCAACATGCTCTTCGGCGTTCAGAAGTCGCTGTTCGCCGGCGACGCCGCGAGCCTCGCCGCGCGCTCGTGAAGGCCCGCCGCGCGGCCGGCCGGCCTTCGCCCGCTCAGGCCACCTTGTCGGGCAACGCCGCCGCGTCCGCCGGGCGCTCCGTCTCGGCCGGCGCGGCCTCCTTGCGCTTGCCTGGCTTGCGCTTGGGCTGCGGAGGCCGGGTCTGGACGACCGGCCTGCCCTCGGGATCGGGGCCGGCGTAGTCGACCACCTGCGCCGACAGCGCGTAGCAGGCGAGCCGGACGGTCAGCGGCACCTCGACGCTTTTGCCCTTGCGCTCGCCCTTCTCGTAGTACTGCACGACGCGACGCTTCAGCCCCAGGGCCTCGGCCGCGTCCTTCTGGGTCATGCCGAGGGACTTGCGCCAGCGCTTGAAGGCCTCGGCACTCATCTCCAGGCCGGCACCATCCGTCTTGACCGGTACCTTCATCGCATCCGCGTCTGCCTGCCGTAACCGTCCGCCCCGCGCCGCGGGAATCGGCGCGAGCATAGGCGCCGGTATGGCGTCGCACAAGCGCCACCGGGCCGCCCGAGGCGCACAAGGTGCGCATTTTATCCTTGGAAAAAGCGCACCTTGTGCGCATATTGAAGATCGAAGCCGCCCCGTACGCGGCCCGAGCCACGAGTCGGCGCCCCGCCGGCCAAGCCACAGGTTGCCCAAGGAGGGCGAGACCCATGACCTACTCGGTCTACGTCTTCGGCCATGCGGCCTATAGCGAGAAGGACCATTTCGAGCGCCTTGGCGTCACCCCGCTGCACAAGCCGGAGGAGGTGCGCGTCTACGGGCCGAAGCCGAAGTTCGTCTACGCGGTGGACGACGGCGACTTTCACAAGCTGACGGTCGAGGACGCCGAGGTCTACCGCCTGGTCCACCAGCATCCCGGCGCCAAGGTCCGCATGATCCCGCTGGTCGCCTGAGCGGCAAGCGCCGGCCGCACGGCGACCGGCAGCCTTGCGGCGCGCCTCAGCGCCGGCCCTGGTCCGTCCCGCCCTGGGCCGCCTTATCGATCCAGCGGCCGCTGTCGTCCTGCTGCCAGTAGCTGACCTGATGACCGGCGTCGCGAAAGCGCCGCCACTGTGCCCGCGCCGCCTGCTTGGCGGGGGCGTCGGCCTCGTCGAACAGCAGCATGCAGCGCTCGAAGCCGGCGATATCCGGCCAGTCCGCGCCGTGCACCAGGAAGAGAAAGTCGGCACCGTTGGGGTTCTCCTCACGCGCCGTCAGCCAGATCGGCTGGCGCGCCGCATGGCCGTCGGCCTCGGTGCCGTGGGGCAGAAAGCCGCGATCGTCGTAGGTCCAGAGGTGCTCGGCCAACGCCTCGACCTGCTCCGGCTGGCCGCAGCGCACCAGCGCGCGCTTGCCCCGCTCGACGGTCAGTTCGAGCAGGCGGGGCAGCGCCTCGCGCAGCGGGCGCCGGGTCAGGTGATAGAAGCGGACTTCGGTCATGCCGTGGCGGTTGTAGCGCAAGCCGCGGCGCGAGGCCACGGCGGGGCGGAGCCCGGCGGACGAGAGATCGCGCCGCGAGCGACCGCCGGCGGGCGGCCGGTCAGGTCACCGCCAGGGGCAGCCCCTCCTCCCCGGCCACGCCTTCGCAAAACTCGGCGCCCTCCTCCGCTCCCCAGTCCTCCTCGGCCCCCGCGCCGGCGCCGCCGGAGACCGGCGCGGTCTCTCCCGCCTCGGCCGGCGCCGTCGGCCCGCTCCCGCCGAGATCGAGCGAAGCCAGGGTCGCGGCCTTGCCGCGCAGAACCAGACGCTCGGCCGCCGCGGCGACGACTCGGGCGTCCCTGAGCGATGCCTCGACCAGCGGCATCAGGGCCCCGGTCTCCGGGTCGAGCGGGCCGAGCGTGAGGTCGACGGTGGCCAGCGGCGTCGCGGCCTCCAGCAGGGACTGCAGCCCTTGCAGCTCGGCGCCGGCGGCCAGGGCGACCCGCAGCTCGACATCGCTTCCGGTCTCGCCCACCGCCTCGCCCTCGGCCGGACAGCCCAGCTCGAAGGACAGCGCCTCGAAGGCCCCGGCATGGCCGGCGACCCGGCTGCCGCCGCGCGCGGCGCCGCCCAGATCCAGCAGCAGCTTGCAGTGCATGGCGCCTCTTCGCTCCTCGCCTGTGTCGAGTGAAGGACGCGGCGCGGCGCCGACCTGTGAACCTCTGCGCCGCGACCCACCGGCCCCAGCCGTCAGCCGAACAGGCTGGCCAGCGCGATGACGGCGATGATGCCCAGCGCCAGACGGCGAAACCAGGCCTCCCCGGCGAAGCGGAAGCCGTGGGCGCCGAGCCAGAGCGAGAGCATGTAGATCGGCAGCAGCACGGCGGCGATCAGCAGCACCTCGCGGGTGATCAGCCCGCCGACCAGAAAGCTGATCCAGCCGACCACCGCCAGCAGGGCGAAGAAGACGATGGTGTTGGCGCGCACCGTCGCGGCGGCCGACTGGCCGCCCAGCCAGAAGAGGATCACCGGCGGCCCGGCGATGCCGATCGAGCCGCCCATCAGCCCAGCCGCGCCGCCGATGCCGACCGACAGCAGCGGCCGGGGCTGCGCCTGGTAGCGCCAGCCGCTGGCCAGCAGGGCGACGAGGCCGAGAATCGCCAGCGAGATGACCCAGCGCAGCAGCTCCTGGTCGACCACGATCAGCAGATAGACGCCCAGCGGCATGAGCAGCGAGGCGCCCAGCGCGAGCGGCGCCACCTCGCGCCAGGTGCAGCGGCGCAGGGCGCGCGGCAGCAGCCCCAGCGATCCCGTGGTGTCGACCAGCGACATGATGGGGATCGCCGCGGCCGGCCCGAACACCAGGCTGAGCGGCGGCACCAGCACCATGGCGGTCCCGAAGCCGCTGAAGCCGCGCACCAGCCCGGCGATCACCGTCGCCGCGCCCAGAATGGTCAGGTCCAGCAGGCTCAGCCGCGCGAACGGCGCCGTGAAGAAATCCCACACCTTGCGACAGCCCTCCTCCCGATCTCGCCCGGCGCTTCTACACGCCCGCCGGGGAGCGGAGGGCTGCGCGCTGCGAAGAGCCGCCCTGCAAAGGACCGGGGGGCGCAGAGCCGCGCCGCGAAACGCCGCAGGCGAAGCGGCGGCCGCCGCACGCATGGCCGCCCTTCACGGATTCGCCTTCAAGCGCGCGAGCCGGGCGGCAAGAATGCCCGCCAGGGACGAGCCGGCTCAGTCCCCCACGCGGAAACCGATTTTCAAGGAGACCTGGAAGTGGGCCACCTTGCCGTCCTCGATATGGCCGCGAATGTCGTTCACCGTGAACCAGCGCTGGTGCTTGACCGTCTTCCCGGCCTTGGCGATGCCGGTGCGGATGGCGTCGTCCAGGCTTTCGCTGGAGGAGCCGACCACCTCGATCACCTTGTAGACGCTGTCGTCCTGCATGGGACCTCCCTCGGTTGGAGATTGCATCCGGCCAACGGTCTGTCGCCGCGGTCCGTTCCGGTGTCGCTCTCGGCAAGGACGGCGCCCCGGCCGGTCGGGTCGACTCCCGTCTCATGACCTCCGATCCCCTGCTCCAGCCCTTCCGCCTGCGCCACCTCACGCTGCGCAACCGGCTCGTCTCCACCAGCCACGAGCCCAACTACGCCGAGGACGGCCTGCCGACTGAGCGCTACCGACTCTACCACGCGGAGAAGGCGCGCGGCGGGATCGCGCTGACCATGATCGGCGGCTCGGCCATCGTCGCGCCGGACTCGCCCCCGGCCTTCGGCAACCTGAGGCTCTACGACCCGCGGATCGTGCCGCTGTTCCGCGCCCTGGCCGACGCCTGCCATGCCCACGACACGGCGGTGATGTGCCAGATCACCCATCTGGGCCGGCGCAGCTCCAACTACGCCGGCGACTGGCTGCCGCTGCTCTCCGCCTCGCCGCTGCGCGAGGCGGCGCACCGGGCCTTCCCGAAGGCGATGGAGGACTGGGACATCGCCCGGGTCGTCGCCGACTACGCCCGCGGCGCGCTGGCCTGCCGCGAGGGCGGCCTCGACGGTATCGAGATCGAGGCCTACGGCCACCTGCTGGACTCCTTCTGGTCGCCGCTGACCAACCGCCGCGACGACGCCTGGGGCGGCAGCCTGGACAACCGCCTGCGCTTCGCCTTCGCGGTGCTGGAGGCGATCCGCGCGGCGGTCGGGCCGGACTTCATCGTCGGCCTCCGCCTGGTGGTGGACGAGGATGCCGAGGGCGGCCTGGAGCCCGGCGAGGGCTTCGAGATCGCCCGCCGCCTGGCGGCCAGCGGCCTGGTCGACTTCCTCAACGTCATCAAGGGACACATCGACACCGACGAGGGCCTGAGCCACGTCATTCCCGGCATGGGCACCCCGGCGGCGCCGCACCTGGCGACCGTGGCCGCCCTGAAGCGGGAGGTCGGGCTGCCGATTCTGCATGCCGCACGCATCAACGACGTGGCGACCGCCCGCCACGCGGTGGACAGCGGCGCGCTGGACCTGGTCGGCATGACCCGCGCCCACCTGGCCGACCCGCATATCGCGGCCAAGCTGGCGCGCGGCGAGGCCGAGCGGATCCGCCCCTGCGTCGGCGTCGGCTACTGCATCGACCGCATCTACGAGGGGGGCGACGCCCTCTGCCTGCACAACGCCGCCACGGGACGCGAGGCGGAGTTGCCCCACCAGGTCCCGCGCAGCGCGACGCCGGGCAAGCGCGCGGTCGTCGTCGGCGGCGGCCCGGCGGGGCTGGAGGCGGCCCGCGTGCTGGCCCTGCGCGGCCATGCCGTGACGCTGTTCGAGGCGGCGGAGAAGCTGGGCGGGCAACTGCGCATCGCCGCCCAGCTCCCGCGCCGCCGCGATCTGGTCGGCATCATCGACTGGCTGGCCGCCGAAGCCGCGCGGGCCGGCGCCGCCTTGCACCCCGGCCGCTACGTCGAGGCGGCGGAGGTGCTGGCGGAGGCGCCGGAGATCGTCGTGGTGGCGACCGGCGGGCTGCCCAACACCGGCTTCCTGACCGCGGGCGAGGCGCAGGCGACCAGCACCTGGGACCTGCTGAGCGGCCAGGTCCCGCCCGGCCAGGAGGTGCTGGTGTTCGACGACGGCGGCAGCCACGCCGGCGTGTCGGCCGCGGAGTTCGCCGCCCGCGCCGGCGCGCGGGTGCGCTACGTCACGCCGGAGCGGATCGTCGCCCCCGAGGTGGGCGGCACCAATTATCCGGCCTACTTCAAGGCCTTCGGCGAATGCGGCGTCGAGATTTTGTTGAACCGCCGGCTGCGGGCCCTGCGGCCGGCGGGCAACCGGCTGGCGGCGGAGTTGTGGGACGAGTACGCGCGGCAGAGCAGCGAGGTGACGGTGGATCAGGTGGTGGTGGAACACGGCGTCTTGCCCTTGGACGAGCTCTACTTTGCGCTCAAGCCGGACTCGCGCAACCTGGGCGAGGTCGACCCGGCCGCCCTGCTGGCCGGTCGGCCGGCCCTGCCCGAGCGCAACCCACGGGGCCGCTTCGCGCTGCTGCGCGTCGGCGACGCCGTGGCCAGCCGCAACGTTCACGCCGCCCTGCTCGACTCCCTCCGCCTCTGCAAGGACCTTTGACCGCATGACCAGTCTCAGCCAGGCGGCGACGCCGCACAGCAAGGCGATGCAGGGGCGCGCGCTGGTGCTGCTGGCCGGCGCCTTCCTTTCCACCGCCGGCCTGTTCCTGCGCCCCATGGAGGCGGCCGGCGACTGGCAGATCGTCTTCTACCGCTCGGCGGCCACCACCGTCTTCCTGCTGCTGGTGCTGAGCCTGCGCGACGGCGCCCGGCTGGGCGGCATCTTCCGCAAGGCCGGGTGGACCGGCGTGCTGGCCGGCGTCTTCGTGTCCATCGCCTTCCTCTGCTTCATCCTGTCGATGACCCGCACGACGGTCGCCAACACCTTGTTCCTACTCTCCGCCGCCCCGCTGCTCGCCGCCTTCCTGGGCTGGGTCGTGCTGCGCGAGCCGGTGCGCCGCGCCACCTGGATCGCCATGGGGGTGGCCATGGTCGGGGTCGCCGTGATGGTGGCCAACGGCCTGGCCGGCGGCGCGCCGCTGGGCGACCTCCTGGCGCTGGGCGCGGCGGTCGGCTTCGCCGGCTTCGCCGTGGTGCTGCGCCGCAAGCCCGACGCGGACATGATGCCCGCCATCGTCTACGGCAGCCTCTTCGCCATGCTGTGGACCGCTCCGATGGCGCTGGCCGTGGGCCAGGGCTTCGCCATCTCCCTGCACGACCTCTTGCTGTGCATCGGGCTGGGCGTGGTGCAGATGGGCTTCGGCCTGATCGCCTACGTCGTGGGCGCGCGCCACATCGGCGCCGCCGAGGCAACGCTGTTGTCGCTCAGCGAGGTGGTGCTGGGGCCGCTGCTGGTCTGGTGGGCCTTCGGCGAGATCCCGGCCCTCTTCACCCTGGTCGGCGGTGCGATCGTGCTGGCCGCGCTGGCGGGCAACGCCCTGTCGGGCGCGCGCCGGCGCCGTCCGCCGGTCGGCCTCGCCTGAGGCGCGCTGGCCGATGCCCGAGGCAAGCCGGGCGCGCGCGCTCTCGGCCGCGGAGGTCCAGGCCCGCCTGCTGTACCGCGACGGCCTGGTCCTGGTGCTCGACAAGCCGGCCGGCCTGCCGGTGCACCGGCCGCCGCGCGGCGGGCCCTGCCTGGAGGACGCCTTCGACCACCTGCGCTTCGGCCTGCCCCGGCCGCCGGCCCTCGCCCACCGGCTCGACCGCGACACCAGCGGCTGCCTGGCGCTGGGCCGGCACCGCAAGGCGCTGGCGCGCCTCGCCGAACTGTTCCGCGAGAACCGGGTGGAGAAGACCTACTGGGCGCTGGTCGCCGGCCAGCCGCCGGAGGACGGCGGGCGCATCGAGCTGGCGCTGCGCAAGCAGGACGATGGCGGCCCGCCGCGCATGGCGGTCGACCCCGCGGGCCTGCCGGCGGTCACCGACTACCGGGTGCGCGCCGCGCTGGCGGGCTGTCACTGGCTGGAGGTGTGGCCGCGCAGCGGCCGCCTGCACCAGATCCGCGCGCACCTGGCCGCGCTCGGCTGCCCGGTGCTGGGCGACCCGCTCTACGGCGCGCCGCTCACCGGCCGCGCCGACGGGCCGCTGCAGCTCCATGCCCGCGCCCTGGTCGTCCCGCTGCGCAAGACCAAGCCGCCGCTCGCCGTCGCGGCGCCGCCGCCGCCGCACATGGCGGCGCGCCTGCCCGAGAGCGGGTTGTAATCGGCGGACGCGCCGACACGAGTCCAGAGGGTCGCACACCACGCTGGATGCGAGACCGGCGGGCCGGAACAAGGCCGGTAAATTGAGTTTCTGCGCCGCCTCGCACATCATAGCCGCTGCCCGGCGGCACCGGGGCGACGGCCCGCCATCGGGATCGCGCGCGCGGCGCCACGGACCCGGACCTGCCGCATGACACGCCAGGACAATCCCGCTTGGGGCGCCCTGCTCTTCGGCCCGACCTGGCGGGCGGCCTGGCTGCTCTGCCTCGGCGTCGGGCTGCATGCGATCAACTGGTTCATGGTCGTCACCGTGATGCCCACGGCGGCCATCGAACTGGACGCCGTGCCTCTGATCAGCTGGGCGACCACGGTCTTCCTGGTCTTCTCCATCGTCGGCGGCGCCAGCGGCGGGCGGCTGAAGATCCGGTACGGCGCGCGGCCGCTGCTGACCGTCTCCACCCTGGTCTTCCTGGCCGGCACCCTGGTCGCCGCCCTGGCGCCGAGCATGGAGGTGCTGCTGGTCGGCCGCGGCCTGCAGGGCGCGGCGGAAGGCATCATCCTCGCCGTGTCCTACGCGCTGGTGCGCGAACTCTTCGCGCCCGCGGCGATTCCACGCGCCTTCGGGCTGCTCGCCGTGGTCTACGCCGTCGGCGCGGCCTTCGGCCCGCTGGCGGCCGGCACGCTGACTGAGTCCCTGGGCTGGCGCGTGTCCTTCCTGATGAACCTGCCGCTCGCGCTGGTCTACCTCTGGCTGCTCGCCAAGGGGCTGGAGCGCGCCCGACCGCCCGAGGCGACGGCGGAAAGCGCCTTCGCCGGCCTGCGGCTGTCGCTACTGGGCGCCGGCATCTTCGCCGTCTGCCTGGCCGGCCTCAGCCCGCGCCTTCCCGCCATCCTGGGCTATCTCGCCGCCGCCCTGGTCTGTGTCCTGCTGGCCCTGGCGCGCGACCGACGCAGCGCCATGCCGCTCTTCCCGAGCGGCGCCTTCACCCTGTCCAGCCCCGTCGCCTTCGGCCTCTGGGTCGCGCTGCTGCTGCCCGCCGCCGCGGCCGGCGTGCAGGTCTACGCCCCCTTCATGATCTAGGCCATCGGCGACCGCTCCGCCATCGTCGCCGGCTACTTCGGCGCCCTGACCGCGATCGGCTGGTCGACGGCCGCCATCCTGGTGGCCCGGCTGCCCCCGGCGCGCGCGAGCGTCGCGCTGATCGCCGGGCCCTGCGTGGTGGCGGCCGCCGTCTTGGCCACCGGCTGGCTGTTCTCCAGCCAGGCCGGCGTGCTGCCGCTGACGCTCGCGCTGCTTCTGGTCGGCATGGGCTTCGGCACCTGCTGGGCCTTCCTGGCGCAACGCACCCAGGCCGCCGCGCCCGAGGCCGAGCGCGACCTGGCGGCCGGCGCGACGCCGACCCTGCAGTCGGCCGGCGGCGCCCTGGGCGCGGCCTTCGCCGGCCTGCTCGCCAACCTCGGCGGTCTGCGCGACCAGCTCGACGCGGCGGCGGCGGCCAACGCCGCCTGGTGGGTCTTCAGCGGCGGCGCGGCCATTGCCGCCGTCGCGGTGCTTGCCAGCCTGGCCTTCGTCGCCTCGAGCCGCGGGTTGATGGGCGGTGCCGGCCGGGTTGCCGTGGACGAACGCGACGCCGGCTGAGGCGCTCGGCCGGGCCGCACCGTCTCGCAAGCGCCATGGCAGCTTCATCATCAGGTCATGGGAATCGCGAATGCTCCGCGCTCCTATCAACCGCCGATCGGAGAAAGGGAGAGATGAGCTTCAGCCGTCGACGTTTTCTGCAGACCTCGGCCGCCGGCGCGGGCCTTGCGCTCGCCGCGCCCGCCATCAGCTATGCCGGCAGCCGCCCCCAGGTAACCCACGGCGTCCAGTCGGGCGACGTGGAGGCGGAGTCCGGCATGATCTGGGCGCGCGCCGACCGGCCCGCCAAGGCGCTGGTCGAGGTCGCCACCCGCGAGAGCTTCGCCGACGCCCGCCGCCTGGCCCCGGTCGACGTGCTGCCGCAGAGCGACTTCGCCATGAAGCGTCTGCTGGAGGGGCTGCCGGCCGACCAGGAGATCTTCTACCGGGTGGTCTTCGAGGACCTGGACAGCGCCAAGGCGCGCAGCGCGCCGGCGGTCGGGCGCTTCCGCAGCGCGCCGGCGGCGCGCCGCAGCCTGCGCTTCGTCTGGTCCGGCGACACCGCCGGGCAGGGCTGGGGCATCGACCGCGCGCGCGGCGGCATGCTGACCTACGCCACCATGGCGGGGCACGCGCCGGATTTCTTCATCCACTCGGGCGACACGATCTATGCCGACGGGCCGATCGCCGCCAGCCAGCGGATGCCGAACGGCGAGACCTGGAACAACCTGGTCGCCGAGGGCGTCGAGAAGGTCGCCGAGACCCTGGCGGAGTTCCGCGGCCGCTGGAAGTACAACCTGCTCGACACCCACGTGCGGACCTTCAACGCGCAGGTTCCGACCTTCTTCCAGTGGGACGACCACGAGGTGGTCAACAACTGGTCGGCGGCCAAGGACCTGAGCGCCGACGAGCGCTACAGCGTCAAGGACGTCGGCCTGCTCGCCGCGCGCGCCGGCCGCGCCTTCCACGAGATGACGCCGATCCGCCACACCCCGGCCGAGCCGGGGCGGGTCTACCGCAAGATCTCCTACGGGCCCCTGCTCGACATCTTCTTCCTCGACCTGCGCTCCTACCGCGGCCCCAACGGCCCGACGCTGCAAACCACGCTGTCGCCCGAGGCCCGCATCCTCGGCGCCCAGCAGCTCGCCTGGCTGAAGCGCGGCCTGGCCAGCTCGACGGCCACCTGGAAGGTGATCGCCTCGGACATGCCGATCGGGCTGATCGTCTGGGACGACTGGCAGGCGCAGGCCGGCGCGGAGGCCATCGCCAACGGCGACCACGGCGCGGCCAAGGGGCGCGAGCTGGAGATCGCCGAACTGCTGCGCTTCATCAAGACCGGCGGCATCGACAACGTGGTCTGGCTGACCGCCGACGTGCACTACACGGCAGCCCACTACTACAACCCGGACAAGGCGGCCTTCCAGGACTTCACGCCGTTTTGGGAGTTCGTCTCCGGGCCGCTGCACGCCGGCACCTTCGGCCCGAACGACCTCGACCGCACCTTCGGCCCCGAGGTGAAGTTCATGAAGGCCCCGGCCGAGGGCCAGGGCGTCAACCTGCCGCCCTCGCTGGGTCTGCAGTTCTTCGGGCTGGTCGAAATCGACGGCGCCAGCCAGGCCATGACCGTGCGCCTGATGGACCGCGACGACACCGAGCTCTACGCCGTGACGCTGGCCCCCAAGCCGGCCTGACCGGCGGCGCCACCGGCACCCCCGCGTGGAGGCGGCCGGCGGGCCTCCGGCCGCAAGGCCGGGGGCCCGTTGCCTGCGCCGGCGCCCGGCGGGCGACACGCCGGCGCGGTTGACGCCGCGCGCCGGCCTGCCGGAAGCTTCGCCCATGGATCGCACGGCGGCCCCAGACGACACGGAGAACGCGGGCAGCCCGGCGCCGACCAGCGGCGCCGCGTCGCCCGACCCCTTGCGGGTGGCGGGGCTGCGCTTCGCCTACGGCGACCGCCCGGCGCTGCGCGACGTCAGCTTTCGCGTGCCGGCCGGCGCGGTGACTGTGCTGCTGGGGCCCAACGGCGCCGGCAAGACCACCCTGCTGGGGCTGGTCACCGGCCTGCTCGCGCCCCAGGCCGGCCGCATCCGCATCGCCGGGAAAAGCCGGGCGCGCGACGGCGCCGGCGTGCTGAGCGCGCTGGGCATCGTCTTCCAGCAGCCGACCCTGGACCTGGACTTGAGCGTCGCCCAGAACCTCGCCTACTTCGCCGGCCTGCGCGGCCTTTCGCGGGCCGAGACCCGCACTGGCCTGCGCCGCGAGCTGCAGCGCTTCGGCCTCTGGGAGCGGCGCCATGAGGCGGTGCGCCGGCTCAACGGCGGCCACCGCCGACGCGTCGAGATTGCCCGCGCCTGCCTGGACAGCCCGCCGCTGCTGGTGCTCGACGAGCCCACCGTCGGCCTCGATATCCCGACCCGCCGCGCCCTGGTTGCCGACCTGCACGCGCGCGCGCAGGAGGCCGGCGCGGCCGTGCTCTGGGCGACGCACCTCAGCGACGAGGTCTGGCCGGGCGACCGCCTGCTCGTGCTCGACCGCGGCGAGCTGCGCGCGGCGGGCAGCCTGGAGCAGGTGCTGGCGCAGACCGGCGCGCCGGACCTGGAGGCCGCCTTCGACGCCCTGACCGGGCCACCGCCGGCCCCGGCCGCGGCGGCGGCTCCGTGAGCCCCGCGCACGTTCTGCGCGCCCTACGCGCCCTGCTGCTGCGCGAGGCGCTGCGCTTCCTGCATCAGCGCAGCCGCCTCTTGGCCGCGCTGGTGCGTCCGCTGCTCTGGCTGCTGATCTTCGGCCTCGGCCTGCGCGCCGCCATCGCGCTGCCCCAGGTGGCGCCCTACGGCGCGGCCGTGGCCTACGAGCTCTACCTGGTGCCCGGCCTGATCGGCATGATCCAGCTCTTCAACGGCATGCAGTCCTCCCTCTCGATGGTCTACGACCGCGAGATGGGCTCGATGCGGGTGCTGCTGACCACGCCGTTGCCGCGCCCCGTGCTGCTGGTCGGCAAGCTGCTGGCCGGGGTCTGCGTGTCGCTGATCCAGGTCTATGCCTTCCTGGCGATCGCCGCGCTCTTCGGGCTGCGCTTTGCCCCGGCCGGCTACCTGGCGCTGCTGCCGGCGCTGCTGCTGACCGGCCTGTTGCTGGGCGCGGCCGGCCTGCTGCTCTCCTCCCTGGTGCGCCAGCTCGAGAACTTCGCCGGGGTGATGAACTTCGTGATCTTCCCGGCCTTCTTCCTCTCGACCGCCCTCTACCCCCTGTCCGTCCTGCGGGAGTCCAGTCCGCTGATCGCGGCAGTTTGCCGGCTCAATCCCTTCACCTACGCGGTCGAGCTGCTGCGCTTCACGCTGCACCTGCAGGTCAACCTGCCCTCGCTGGCGGTCGTCGCCGCGGCGACCGCCGCCCTCGGCCTGGCCGCGGTCTGGAGCTACGACCCGAGGCGCTGGCACAGCCGCGGCGGGCCGGCCGGCGCCTGAGCCCGCCCGAACATGGCTGCCATCCAGCGCCAAGGGCTTTTCCCCTCGCCCATCGGATGTAAACTTACCCTACTAAGCTCCGCATAACGGGGCAGAACCGGCGCCCAGCCGGCGGTCGTCCGCGACCGGACACGAACGGGAGGAAAGCCATGTCCAGGGAGCCCCAGTCCGCCGCGCGGCGGGCCCTGCCACAAGTTTGCCGGACCGGCCTGTTGGCCGCCGTCGCCGCCGCCGGCCTGCTCGCCGCGCCAACAGCCGCCGTCGCGGCCGAAGCGGTCACGCCGGTGGACGGCGCCCGCCTGCTGGCCGCGGACGCCGAGCCCGGCAACTGGATGACCCACGGCCGGACCTATTCGGAGCAGCGCTACAGCCCGCTGGACGCCATCGACCGCGACAACGTGGCCGAGCTGGGCCTGGCCTGGTACGCCGACATGCCCGAGCGCCGGGGCATCGAGGCCACGCCCCTGGTGATCGACGGGCGGCTCTACACCACCTCCGCCTGGTCGGTGGTCTACGCCCTGGACGCCAAGACCGGCGAACAGCTCTGGCGCTTCGACCCGGAGGTGCCGAAGTCCTGGGGCCAGCGCGCCTGCTGCGATGTGGTCAACCGCGGCGTCGCCGCCTGGGGCGACCGGCTCTATCTCGGCACCATCGACGGCCGGCTGATCGCCCTGGAAGCCGCGACCGGCGCGGTGGCCTGGGAGGTCAACACCATCGACCGGGACAAGCCCTACACCATCACCGGCGCGCCGCGGGTGGTCAAAGGCAAGGTGATCATCGGCAACGGCGGCGCCGAGCTGGGCGTGCGCGGCTACGTCTCGGCCTACGACGCCGAGACCGGCGCACTGGCCTGGCGCTTCCACACCGTGCCCGGCAACCCGGCCGACGGCTTCGAGAACGACACCATGGAAATGGCGGCCGAGACCTGGACCGGCGAATGGTGGCGCTACGGCGGCGGCGGCACGGTCTGGGACGCCATGGCCTACGACCCCGAGCTCGACCTGCTCTACATCGGGGTCGGCAACGGCTCGCCGTGGAACCGCGACATCCGCAGCCCCGGCGGCGGCGACAACCTCTTCCTCTCCTCGATCGTCGCCCTGCGCCCGGACAGCGGCGCCTACGTCTGGCACTACCAGACCACGCCGGGCGACACCTGGGACTACACCGCCACCCAGCACATCATGCTGCTGGACCTCGAGATCGACGGGCAGGCGCGCAAGACCCTGGTGCAGGCGCCGAAGAACGGCTTCTTCTACGTGATCGACCGCGCCACCGGCGAGCTGATCTCGGCCAACAACTACGTGCCGGTGACCTGGGCGACCCACGTCGACCCCGACAGCGGCCGGCCGGTGGAGACCGCGTCCGCGCGCTACCCCGATCCGGAGGACCCGCAGCTCATCTTCCCCTCGCCCTTCGGCGGGCACAACTGGCACCCCATGGCCTTCAGCCCGAAGACCGGGCTGGTCTACTTCCCGGCGCAGGAGATCCCCTTCGTCTACGGCGCCGACAGCGACTTCGAGTTCGCGCCCGAGCCGGGCACCTGGAACCTCGGCGTGAAGTTCGCCCACGCCTCCTTCCCCGAAGACCCGGAAGAGGCCCGCAAGCTGCTGCCGCTGCTCAAGGGGCGACTGGTCGCCTGGGACCCGGTTCGCAACCAGGAGGTCTTCCGCGTCGCGCATCCCGGCCCCTGGAACGGCGGCGTGCTGGCGACCGCCGGCAACCTGGTCTTCCAGGGCACGCCCGGCGGCACCTTCGCCGCCTACGACGCCGCCAGCGGCGAGCGCCTCTGGGCGACCCAGGCCCAGACCGGCGTGGTCTCCGGCCCGATCAGCTACGAGGTGGACGGCGAGCAGTACATCGCCGTGACGGTCGGCTGGGGCACGGTCTTCGGCCTGATCTCGCCGGGCGAGCAGCGCCCGGTCAGCCGCGTGCTGAGCTTCCGGGTCGGCGGCGAAGCCGCGCTGCCCGAGCCGGAGCTGGCCGCCGCCGACTGGCCCGAGCCGCCGCCGGTCACCGGCAGCGCCGCGCAGATCGCCGAGGGCAAGGCGATCTACCTGGAGAGCTGCTTCATGTGCCACGGCGACGCCGCCATGTCCGGCGGCGTGCTGCCCGACCTGCGCAAGCTACCGCCCGAGCGGCATGCGCTGTGGAGCGAGATCGTCCTCGACGGCGCGCTCGCCGAACGCGGCATGCCGGGTTTCGCCGGCCGCCTCAGCGCGGCCGAGGCCGCGGCGATCCAGCAGTACGTGATCCAGCGCGCCCACGACACCCGCCAGGTCGCGGCCCAGGATGCCACCGAGGCGGCCCCGGCGTCGGGCGACACCTCCGCGCAGTAGGCTCGGCGGGCCTTGGCTTCGCCCCCGGCCGCGCGTATCCTGGCGGGCACGGACGGTCGAGAAATCCAACGATGGCACGACCCAGGGAGGACGCAATGAAGTGGACCGCACCGCGTTTCGAAGAGCTCTGCATCGGCATGGAGATCAACGGCTACTTCCCGGCCGAGCTCTGAGCCCCCCGCCGGCCCGCCGGCGGGGCGCGTCCCGCAACATCTCCGCCGGGGCGCGACATGGCTCCTTCAGTCGGGGCCCGGTGAATCGGGACCCAGTGAATTGGGGTCCGGTGAGTCGGGGCCCGGTGAGTCGGGGCTTGTTGACGTGAGACCGGCCGGGGACCAACGCGCCGGATGAGCGGGTTTCGCGTGATCGTGCTGGGCTCGGCGGCCGGCGGCGGCTACCCGCAGTGGAACTGTCGCGGACCGGTCAGCCGGCTGTTCTGGGACGGCGACCCGCGGGTCGAGGAACGCACCCAGTCGTCGCTCGCCGTCTCCGACGACGGCGGGCGCTGGGCGTTGCTCAACTGCTCGCCCGACATCCGCCAGCAGATCCTGCGCACCCCGGCGCTGCAGCCCTGGCGCCGGCAAGACGCGGCCGGTGGCGGCCCAGAGACCGGAAGCCCAGAGACCGGAAGCCCAGAGACCGGCGGCGCAGAGGCCGGCCCGGACGGTGAGCCGGCCGCGGGGCCGCTGCGGCGGACGCCGATTGCCAGCATCCTGCTGACCAACGGCGACATCGACCATATCGCCGGCCTGCTGTCCCTGCGCGAGCGCCAGCCCTTCCGGCTGCTGGCCACTCCGGCGGTTCTGGAGGTGCTGCGCGGCAAC
The DNA here is from genome assembly GCA_965233705.1 of Algihabitans sp. GTDB lineage: Bacteria > Pseudomonadota > Alphaproteobacteria > Kiloniellales > DSM-21159 > Algihabitans. The sequence goes on from CBDDTF010000003.1 coordinate 1,283,970, forward strand.
CGCATCTTCGACGCCCTGGCCCACGACCTGGTGGAGCGCTGCCCCGTGAGCCTGAACGCAACCTTTCCCCTGGTCGGCGCGCTGACGGCGGAGATCTTCGCGGTGCCCGGCAAGGTGCCCCTCTATCTTGAGGAGGGCGAGCCGGAGATCGGCGGCGAGGGCGAGGCGACGGTCGGCGTGCGCATCGCCGCCCCCGACGGCCGCCAGCTCTTCTACATTCCCGGCTGCGCACGGGTGACCCCGGCGCTGAAGGCCCGCGTGACCGGGGCCGATCTGCTGCTGTTCGACGGCACGCTCTGGGACGACGCGGAGATGATCGATGCCGGCCTGGGCCACAAGAGCGGCCGGCGCATGGGCCATGTCTCCATGTCCGGGCCGGACGGCAGCCTCGCCGCCTTCCGCGACCTGCCGCTGGGCCGGCGAGTCTTCGTGCACATCAACAACACCAACCCGGTGTTGGTGGCGGACACGCCCCAGCGCGCCGAGGTCGCGGCGGCCGGCTGGGAGATCGCCTACGACGGCCTGGAGATCGCCCTGTGAGCCAACCCGCCGCCGGCCCGCCGCCTTCGACGTCGACCCCCATGCCGACCGCCATGCCGACCCCCATGCCGACCGACGTGCCGACCGCCGCGCTGACCGCCGTCGAGACGCCTCTCGACCCGGCGCAGTTGGAGCGCGCCCTGCGCCGCATCGGGGAGACGCGCTACCACCACCTGCACCCCTTCCACCAAAGGCTCAACAGCGGCGCGCTCGACCGCGGCCAGGTGCAGGCCTGGGCGCTCAACCGTTACTACTACCAGAGCATGATCCCGGTGAAGGACGCCGCGATCCTCTCGCGCATGACGGAGGCCGCCCTGCGGCGGGACTGGCGGCAGCGGCTGATCGACCACGACGGCACCGCGCCGGAGACCGGCGGCCTGCGCCGCTGGCTGGCGCTGACCGACGGTCTGGGGCTGGAGCGGGCCTACGTGGTCTCCACCGCGGGCGTGCTGCCGGCGACGAAGTTCGCCGTCGAGGCCTACGTTCACTTCGTGCGCGAGCGGAGCCTGCTGGAGGCCATCGCCTCCTCTCTCACCGAGCTCTTCTCCCCCATGGCGATCGGCGCGCGGGTGCGCGGCATGCTGGAGAACTACGACTACGTCACGCCGGAGATCCTGGCCTACTTCGACAAGCGCCCGGAGCAGGCGACCCGCGATTCCGACTTCGCCCTGGCCTATGTGCTGGAGCACGCGCGCCGGGCCGACCAGCAGGAGGCGGCCCTGCGCGCCCTGACCTTCAAGTGCGACGTGCTCTGGGCCCAGCTCGACGCGCTCGAGCATGCCTACGTGGCGCCCGGTCACATCCCGCCGGGCGCCTTCCGGCCGGCGGCACCGTGAGCGCGCCCGCCCCCCTCCTGACGCCGGAGAGCGTGCCGCGGCTGCCGCGCGGCGTGCGGCTGCGCCACGACCAGACGCGCGACGAGTGGCTGCTGATGGGCCCGGAACGCCTGCTCAAGCTCGACAGCATCGCGCGGGAGATTCTGCAGCGCTGCGACGGGGAGCGGAGCGTCGCCGCCATCGTCGCCGAGCTGGCGGCGCGCTTCGAGGCCGAGGCGGCGACGGTCGAGCGCGATGTGCGCGCCTTTCTGGAGGCGCTGCTGGCCCGCGGCCTGCTGAGCCTGGAATGACCGGCGCCGAGGCCGAGACCCCGGCCCCCCTGGGCCTGCTGGCGGAGCTGACCCACCGCTGCCCGCTGCGCTGCCCCTACTGCTCCAACCCGCTGGAGCTGGAGCGCCGCTCGGACGAGCTGGACACCGCCACCTGGACCCGCGTGTTGAGCGAGGCGGCGGCCCTGGGCGTGCTGCAGGTCCACCTCTCCGGCGGCGAACCGACGGCGCGGCGCGACCTGGAGGCGCTCGTCGCCCACTGCGCCGACCTGGGGCTCTACAGCAACCTCATCACCGCCGGGGTCAACCTGCCGCCGGCGCGCCTGGCGGCGCTGGCAGAGGCCGGGCTGGACCACGTACAGCTCTCGCTGCAGGGGCCCGAGGCCGCCGGCAACGACCGCATCGCCGGACTGCCCGGGGCCTTCCACCAGAAACTGGCCCTGGCCGGCGAGGTCCGCGCGCTCGGCCTGCCGCTGACCGTCAACTGCGTCGTCCACCGCCACAACATCGCGCGGCTGCAGGAGGTGATCGACCTGGCGCTGGCGCTGGGCGCCCATCGGCTGGAGATCGCCCACGCCCAGTATTACGGCTGGGCCCTGCGCAACCGCGCCGCCCTGATGCCCCGGCGCGCCCAGGTCGAGGCGGCGATGGCGACGCTCGAGCGGGCCCGCACGGCCCAGGCCGGGCGGCTGGTGATCGACGCGGTGGTGCCGGACTACTACGCCCGCCTGCCCAAGCCCTGCATGGGCGGCTGGGGCCGGCGCTCGCTCAACGTCACCCCGAGCGGCCGCGTGCTGCCCTGCCATGCGGCCGAGACGATTCCCGGCCTGACCTTCGACAACGTGCGCAGCCGCCCGCTGGCCGAAATCTGGTACCAGGGCGCCGCCTTCGCCGCCTTCCGCGGCACCGACTGGATGGTCGAGCCCTGCCGCTCCTGCGAGCGGCGGGAGATCGACTGGGGCGGCTGCCGCTGCCAGGCGCTGGCGCTGACCGGCCGAGCGGAGAACGCCGACCCGGCCTGCCACAAGTCGCGCCACCACGCCGCGCTGCTGGAGCTGGCCGACGCGGAGTCCGAGGCCGAAGCGCAGGGCGAGACGGGCACCGCCTTCGTCTACCGGGGCTTCGCGACACCGCAGAAATGAGACAGGGGCGCGGCGCACCCCCGCCCCTCTTCGCAGCATGCCGCTACTCCGGCATCTGCACCGTGAAGGCGATGCTGGCGTACCAGGCGGCCAGGTCGGAGATGTCCGCGTCAGACAGGTCCTTGGCGATCACCGACATGATCTCGTGGGTGCGCTTGCCAGAGCGGAAGGCCTTGAGCTGGGTTTCCAGGTAGACCTCGCTCTCGCCGGCGATGTGCGGCGCGATGGGAATGCGCGCCACGCCGTCGAGGCCGTGGCAGGTCTTGCAGGCCGCCGCCTTCGCGCGCCCGGCCGCCGGGTCACCGGCCAGTGCGGGCGACAGCGGGACCAGCGCCGCCGGCAACAGCAGCAGCAGCAGCGCGGCGAGACGCGTGAGGGCGAGCGAGCGGATCATGACGCTCCCGGGGGTCCGAAGGTGGGCGGACGGGGCCGGCCGGGCCGGTCTCGGCCAGGCCGGGCCGCGCCCCGTCCGCCGAGGCGCCCTCTACCACCGGCCGGCCGGGCGGCTCAGCGGGTGTAGGCGATGCGGTAGACGGCGCCGACCAGATCGTCGGAGACCAGCAGCGAGCCGTCCTGGAGCTGGGCCACGTCGACCGGCCGGCCGAGGTACTCGCCGGTCTCCTCGTCGAGCCAGCCGTCGGCGAAGACCATGGTCTCGCCCACCGTGCCGTCCTCGTTCACCGCGGTGAACATGACACGCGCGCCGATCGGTTCGGTGCGGTTCCAGGAGCCGTGCTGGGCGTTGAACACGCCGCCACGGTACTTCGCCGGGAACTGGCGGCCGGTGTAGAAGGTCATCCCCAGGTCGGCCGCGTGGGCGTCCATCTCGACCACCGGGAAGACCACGTCGGCCGGCGGCTCCGAGCCCTTATACTCGTTGGTGCGCACCGCCCCGCCGCCGTACCAGGGCGAGCCGAAGTGCTGGCCCATCGCGGTCTGGCGGTTCAGCTCGCCGGGCGGGATGTCGTCGCCCATGCCGTCGACCTGGTTGTCGGTGAACCAGAGCTCGCCGTTGGCCGGGTTGAAGTCCATCCCCACGGAGTTGCGGATGCCGTAGGTGTAGACTTCGCGGTTGCTGCCGTCGCGGTCCATGCGGATGATGCCGCCGATGCCCTCGCGGTCGTAGAGCTCCAGCTTCTCGGCCGGCGGCACGTTGAAGGGCTGGCCGAGCGAGATGTAGAGCTTGTCGTCGGGCCCGACCCGGCAGACCCGGGCCGTGTGGTTGTAGCTCTCCTCCTCGACCGGGATCAGCTCGCCCTGCGGGACGATCGGCACCGCGACCACGTCGGGGCTCTCGTAGAAGAACTCGGCCGCCGGGTACATCAGCACGCGGTTCTGCTCGGCGATGAAGAGGAAGCCGTCCTTGGAAAAGCAGGGGCCGTTGGGGATGGTCAGGTCGAGCGAGGGCGCAAAGCGCTTCACCTCGTCGGCGACGCGGTCCTTGTTGCGGTCGGTCACCGCCCAGACGTCGGTCTTGCGGGTGCCGACGAAGGTGACGATGCCCTGGGGGCCCACCGCCATGTGGCGGGCGTCGGGCACGATGGCGTAGAGGTCGATGGCGAAGCCGGGCGGCAGCTCGATCCGCTCCAGGATCCGGCGGATCGCCGCGGCGTTCTCGCCGCCCTGCTCGACATAGGTGAAGTCCTTCACGCCGGTCGTCTTGAACTGGCCGAGCCGCTCCAGGTTCGACTGCGCCGCCGCCGGAGCCGCCGCTCCCGCCGCCAGTCCGACAGCTATTGCACTGCACAAGAGCCAAGTTCTCATCGCTTTCCTCCCTGGTGCCTCTGCGCCTCTTCTTCTGCGCTTCTTGCTTTGCTTACCCTGCGCTTCTTCTTGTGCCTCTCGCGGGCCTCGAAATGATATCCGAAGCGGGAGGACGCGCCAATTTGATTCTACCAGAACGAGTCCGCGCCCCCGCCGACGACCGCCGGCCGCCGGTTCGGCCCAAGGCGCGCCCGGAAAAGACGGCCGGGCGGCGCCAAGCCTCGCGCGACCGGCGCCGGGCTTCACCGTCGAGGCGCGGTGCCACGCACAGGCGAGGGACTGCGGCGCCCTTCCACTTGCGGCCGACGCCCGCCTGGGCCAGGACAGGGAGCGTGCGCGGAGCGCGCGCGAAAAGGGGCGCCTTGCGCGTCCCCCGGAGCGGCCGACTTCGCCGGAACACATTGGAATCGGTGATTTTTCGCTGCCGGCGGACGCGCGAAGGCGGGTCCGCGCCGGGCGGCGCAACACCCAGGAGGGCCCAGCCAGTCATGTCCGAGACGTTCGTGGAAAAGCTCACCGCCGCCCAGCTCACCGCGCTGAAGGGGCGGCGTCCCATCGCCATGCTGACCGCCTACACCACGCCGGTGGCGCGCAGCCTGGAGCGCGCCGGCGTGCCCCTGCTGCTGGTGGGCGACACGGTCGGGATGGTCGAGATGGGCTTCGCGAGCACCCGCGAGGTGACGCTCGACCACATGGCCTATCACATCGGCGCGGTGCGCCGCGGCGCGCCGCACACCCACATCGTCGGCGATCTGCCCTACGATTGCGACCGCGACCCCGAGACGGCCGTGCGCAGCGCCCGCCACCTGCTCCAGGCCGGCGCCGACAGCGTCAAGCTGGAGGGGCCGAAGGCGGCGGTGATCGCGGCGCTGGTGGCCGAGGGCATCGACGTGGTCGGGCACACCGGCCTGACGCCGCAGACCGCGGCGACCTTCAAGCAGGTCGGCCGCGACGCCGACGACGCCCGCCGCATCGCCGAGGAGGCGCAGCGCATCGCCGGCGCCGGCGCCTTCCTGCTGGTGCTCGAGCACATCCCCGACGCGCTGGCGGCGGAGATCACCCGGGCGTTGGCGATCCCGACGATCGGCATCGGCGCCGGCAAGGCCTGCGACGGCCAGGTGCTGGTGATCAACGACCTGCTCGGCCTGGGCGAGGCCTGGCCGCCCTTCTCCCGGCAGTACGCCTACCTCGGCCGGCAGATCGTCGAGGCGGCCGAGAGCTTCCTGCACGATGTCGAGACGGGCCGTTTCTGACGCCGTCCAGGCGCTCGCGCGACAGGCGACGGCCTACTCGGCATCGCGGGCGGCGGCCGTGCCCACGGCCGGGGCGCGCGCCGCCGGCTTGCGCAGGCCGGCCAGCGTCAGCCCGTAGATGCAGGCGACGACGACCGCCAGCGCGCCGACCTGATAGGGGGCGATCGCCTCGCCCAGGAAGACCGCCGCCAGCACCATGGTCAAGGCCGGCCAGGGCGTGGTGATCGAGCTCGCCAGCGAGACGTCGATGTGGCGCACGGCATGGAACCAGACGATCAGCTCCAGGAAGTAGACCAGCCCCATCACCGCCGATACCGGCTGGAGCACCGCCGCAGCGACCCGCGGGCCCAGCCCGGCCGGCGCCACGACCGCCGAGACGGCCAGGAGGAACAGCGCCGAGAGGGCCACCCGGAAGAAGGTCACCTGGGCCGGCGTGACCGGTGTCTGGCTCAGCTCCTCCTTGATCAGGACGTGGGCGACGCTCCACAGCAACGGCACGCCGAGGCAGAGCAGGAACCAGGGCGACAGGCCGGACAGGCGCAGGGTCCCGCCGGTGCCGAGGTAATAGAGCGCCGCCAGCAGCAGCAGGGTCAGGACCAGTTCGACGACCGTCTTGCGGCGCTTGAGGAACAGGCTCTCCCACAGGATCGCGAACAGCGGATAGGCCTGGATCGCGATGGCGGCGTTCGCCGCCCCGGCCTTCTCGACGCCCAGGACGTAGAGATAGGTCGAAAGGCCGAACATCGCGCCGGTGGCGAGGGCGACCGCAATCACCCGCCGCCGGACCCGCGCCGACAGGCTGGCGCCGAACAGCCCCTTGTCGGCGCCGCGCAGCTCCAGGGCGAAGACCGGCAAGGCGAAGACGATCTGCCAGAGGGAGAGCGCGAGGGCGAAGGGCAGCGCCGCGACCTGGCCGAGGCGCAGGTTGGCGATGATCGGCATGACCCCCAGCAGGACCAGACAGACCAGGGCCAGGAGACTGCCTTTTGCGACGGGGTTTCGACTGATTGCCATCACTACGATCCAAATTGCATTGATTGCTCTCTTTGCTGCCTGCAGACTGGGGGATAACGCAATGGAAACATTGACCTGATGGCAATCTGGCTTCCACGGCTCGACGGGCGGCCCGGCCCGAAGTACCTGCAGATCGTCGAGGCGATGGCGGAAGACATCGCCGCCGGGCGGCTGCCGGTGGGCACGCGGCTGCCGCCGCACCGCGAGCTGGCCTACCGGCTCGGCCTGTCGCCCAACACGACCAACCGGGCCTATGCTGAAGGCGTGCGGCGGGCGCTGCTGCGCGGCGAGGTCGGGCGCGGCACCTACGTCCGCGCGGCGGAAGCCCCGTCGGACTCCGGCGCGGTCGGCGACCTGCGCCGCGCCGCACAGGGGCCGATCGACCTGTCGCGCAACCTGCCGCTGCCGGGCCTGGCGGCGCCGCATCTGCGACGCACCCTCGACGCAATCGCGCGCGGCGGCGGCGTGGCGGCGCTGCTCGACTATCAGACCGACGGGGACCTGGCCCTGCACGCCGGGGCGGCCCGGGCCTGGCTGGAGAGCTGCGGGGTCGCGGCCGGGCCGGAGGAGACCCTTGTCACCAACGGGGCGCAGCACGGCCTGCTGTGCAGCCTGATGGCGCTGCTGCGGCCCGGCGAACTGCTGCTGACCGAAGCGCTGACCTACGCACCGGTCCTGGCCATGGCCGCGCGTCTCGGCCTGAAGACCGCCGGCGTGGCGCTGGACCGCGGCGGCCTCTGCCCCGACGCCTTCGCGCGGGCCTGCGCCACGGCGGCGCCCAAGGCCCTCTATCTCACCCCCACCCTGCAGGCGCCGACCACGGCGACGCTTTCGGCCGAGCGCCGCCGGGCGATCGCGGCGATCGCCCAAAGACACGGTGTCCTGATAATCGAGGACGACGTCTTCGGCCGGCTGCCGCCCGATCGGCCGGAGGCGATCTGCCGCCACGCGCCCGACAGCACGGTCTATGTAACCAGCCTCTCGAAGTGCGTCGCGCCGGGCCTGCGCGTGGGCGTCCTGCGCGCGCCGGAACGCCTGGGGCCGGCGCTGCGCCACGCGGTCAAGCTCAGTGCGTGGATGACACCGCCTCTGACCTTGGAGATCGCCGCGCGGCTGATCCTCGACGGCACCGCCGCGCAGCTCACCGAAGAGCAGCGCGCCGCCGCCCAGCGGCGCCAGCGGCTGGCGCGCGACCTGCTGGGCGCCGGGAACTACGCCGCCGCGCCGCAGGGGCTCCACATCTGGCTGCCGCTGCCCGAAGGCTGGACGGCCGATGTCTTCCAGGCGGCCGCGGCGCGCCAGGGCGTGCTGGTCGCCACCGCCCGCGACTTCGCCACGCCGGACCGTCTGCCGGCCGCGTCCGCCGCCGCATCCGGCCCGCCGGAGGCGATCCGCATCTGCCTCAGCCACGAGGCGAGCGAGGCGCGCCTGGCCACCGGCCTGAAGCGGCTCGCCGAGCTGCTGCACCGGCCTGCGGGCGGCGCGGCGATGGCGCTGTGAGCCCGCGCGCCCTCACGCGTCGAACAGCACCGTCGTCATCGGAACGGGCGGCCAGGGCACGGCGACGGCCAGACAGCCGCCAGGCAGCACCAGGCCCTGGCGCACCCCCCACCGCTCGCCTTGGTAGGCGCCGCGGTACAGTCCGCCGCGCAGCGCCACCACCGGCAGCTCCCGAAAGGGCACGCGAATGCCGAAGCCGGCGCACTTTCCGATCGCCTCCTTGACCGTCCAGGCGACCAGCAGCTCCCGGCCACGGCCACGCCCGTCGACGATGCGGTCGTCGGGATGCCGAATGACCCCGGCCAACTCCTCCCCGACATCGCGGTCGGCGGCTTCGACGTCGATACCGACCGCGCGCGAACCGGCGACCGCCAGCGCGACCCAGTCGCCGCCGTGGCTGAGATTGAAGCGCAACGCGCCGTCGCGCAGGTCGGGCTTGCCGGAGGAGGCGGTGGCGAAGCGAAGCGCGGCCGGCGGGACATCCAGGAGGCGGGCGATTACCAGACGCTTGAGCCCGTGGGCGAGACGAAAGAGTTGGCGGTCCTGCGGCCGGCGAAACCGCTCGTGCCGGGCGCGTTCCTCCGCTGCGAGCAAGGACAGCGGAACCTCTTGCGCGAGTCGGCGCGGGGCGAGCGCCACCAGAACGCCGCTGCGGTCCCAATCAAGCCTCTCGCCCCGGGCCAGCCGCGCCGTGGTGTCGATCGTCCAGACCGGAGCTGCCTGCATGGGTCCCGTCCCAAGGTGGCTCTGACCGGACCACGGCTGCGTCTCGGAGACCGCGCCCCATAGCCCCAGGGTTGTGATTTACCCCGTCCCTGCTCTACTGTGCAACGAGAAGCCGGGATCGCGAGGGGCCGCGCGGGAGGGCCTGCATGAAGCGCGAGGTGGAGCTCGATCTGCTCGACAGAGCCTTGCTGGGGCTGCACGACACGACGCTGTCACCCGGGCAAAGCGACAGCAGCGTCGAGGTGGAGCGCTACTTGTCGCCCGACTGGTACCGTGCCGAGCGCGACCGCCTCTTCTCCAGGCTGCCGAACATGCTGGTCCACGGCTCCGAGTTGCCGGAGCCGCATTCCTTCGTGACGCTGGAGCATTTCGGCCGGGACCTGCTGGTCACGCGCAACGCCGAGGGCCGCGCGCGCGTCTTCCTCAACGTCTGCCGGCACCGCGGCGCCCTTCTGGAGACGGCCGAGCGCGGACAGAAGAAGCGCTTCGTCTGCGGCTATCACGCCTGGTCCTACGATAGCGATGGGCGGCTGCGCGCCATCCCCAACGCGCACTGCTTTCCCTCCGTTCGCCCGGGCTGCCGGAATCTGGTCGAGCTCTGTGCCGTCGAAGCCTACGGCTTCATCTGGCTGATGCCGGAGCCGGGCCAGGGCGAAGCGGAGCTGGCCGCGTTCCTCGGCGGCCTGACGGACGACTTGGCGGACCTCGACCTGGGCGCGTTCGAGGTCTTCGGCTTCGAGAGCCATGTCTGGGAGATCAACTGGAAGCTTGTCATCGAGGGGACTCTCGAGAGCTATCACTTCTCCACCCTGCACCCGAAGAGCGCCCATACGCTGTTCGAGAACAACGGCTTCTTCTTCGACCGCTTCGGCCCGCACCTGCGCTCGGTCCTGCCCAAGCGCTCGATCCGCTTGCTCGATCGCAAGGCCCGCGAAGACTGGAAGCTCGTCACCGTGGCCAACGTGATCCACACGATCTTTCCGAACGAGACGGTTCTGCATCAGTCGGATCACTTTCTGTGGATCACCGCCCATCCGCTCGGCCCGGAGCGCACGCGCGTCAAGCTGCGTCTGCTCGTGCCCAAGCCCCCGGCGCAAGGCGACGGGACCGCGGCGTGGGAGGCGAACCGGCAGTTCACCTATCAGGTGCAGTACGAGGATCTCGAGATCTTCCGCCGGATCCAGAGGGGGCTGCGGTCCGGCGCCAACCGCGAGCACCTGTTCGGCACGCTCGAAGCGGCCCTCGTCGCCTACAACGACAGTCTCGAGCGCTACCTCGCGGCGGACGACAGCCAAAGCCGGACGCGCCCCGAGGACGGCGCCGGCGGACCGCCCGGAGCCGAGCCGCGGGGCGGTTAGCGTCTCGCTTCGTCTTATCGCTCGGCCTTCATGATTTGGAACGCCGAAAGCGCTGCAGCGCGTAAAGCGCGCCGCCGGCCAGGAGGCCCCAGAAGGCCCCGCTCACGCCGAGCACGCTGACGCTCGACGCCGTGACCAGGAAGGTGACCAGCGCCGGCTCGCGGTCGCCGGGCTCGGACACCGCCGCCATCAGGGAGGCGCCGAGCGCGCCGAGCAGCGCCAGCCCGGCCACGGCCTGGATGAGGATCGGCGGCGACGCGCCGATGAAGGCGGTCGCCGCACCCGCCCCCAGGCCGAGAAGCACGTAGATGGCGCCGCCGATCACGGCGGACCAGTACCGCCGCGCGCGATCCGGCCCGGCCTCCTCGCCGGCGCAGATGGCGGCCGTGATCGCGGCGAGGTTCACGCCGTGTCCGCCGAAGGGCGCGGCCAGCAGGCTGAAGCCCCCGGTCCAACTGAACAGGGGGCTCGGCTCGGGCCGGTAGCCGTTGGCTTTCAGCACGGCGATGCCCGGGATGTTCTGCGACGCCATGGTCACCAGGAACAGCGGCAGGCCGATCCCGATCATCGCCGCCAGGGAGAACTCCGGCACGACGAACTCCGGCGCCTGCCAGAGCGGCCCCAACTCCGCGGCCGTGATCTCGGTGGTCGCAAAGATCAGGATGCCGGTCACCAGGACCGCGGCGGGCATGGCGTAGAGCTTGTTGAGCCGGCCGACGAGCGCCCAGGTGACCACGATGGCGAGCCCGAGGGCGGGAAATTCGATCACCGCCTGTACGGGCGCGAGGCACAGCGGCAGCAGCACGCCGGCCAGCATCGCGTTCGCCAAGGGACCGGGAATCGAGGCGACGGCGCGCCCGAGCGGCCGCCAAAGGCCGGCCAGGACCGTCAGCCCGCCCGCCAGGAGGAAGGCGCCGATGACCGCGGCAAAACCTTCGCTCGGCGCGGTGGAGGCGGCCAACAGAGCGCCGCCCGGCGTCGACCAGGCGATGCTGATGGGCATGCGCGTGCGCAGGCTCAGCAGGATCGCGCAAAGTCCCATGGCGACCGAGACGGCCATCAGGCCCGAGGCGGTTTGGCTCTGGGTCGCGCCGACGGTCGACAGACCTTCGACAATGACGGCAAAGGAGCTCGAGAAGCCGACGAAGGCGGCCAGCACGCCGGCGGCCGCGGCCTGCAGCGGGATCGACCGGCCCGTCCCCCTGCCCGCGCCCGCCGCGTGGCGGCGCCCTTCGGTGGAGTCCTCGAGGGCGTTTCTAGGCATCCGTGGCCCCGCCGCCTTCGGCAAGCCCGTTCTGCGCGATGATATCGCGCATGATCTCGCTGGCGCCACCGGCCACCGCCGCGGCCCGCGCGTCCTGGACGATCCGCACCAGGTCCGAACCGGCACGGAAGCCCTCGGCACCGTGCAGGTGCTGACAGGTCTCGGCCACCGTCTTGCAGACCTCGACGGCCTTCAGCTTGACCATCGAGCATTCGGTGATGGCCAGGGGGTCTTGCGAGAAGCGCCAGGCGGCGTGGTAGGCGAGCTGGCGCGCCGCCTCCACCTCGGTGAGAAGATCGGCCATGCGGTGGCGCACGGCCTGCCGGTCGCTCAAGGTGCCGCCGAACGCGTGCCGGCCGCTGAGATAGCGCCAGGTCATCGCCAGGCAGTTCGCCGCGTCGCCGATGGCGACGAGGCCGGCCGCGAGCCGCTCCATCTGCATCTGCCGCATGATCAGCATGAACCCCGCCCCGGGCCGGCCGATGAGGTTCGCGGCCGGCACGCGCACCGACTCGAGGCGCAGGTCGGAGATCGCGGCGGCGCGCCAGACGACGCAGTCGTTGGGCTCCACCCGAAGGCCGGCGCGGTCGCGTTCGACGACGAACAGGCTGATGCCCGCCTGACCGCGCGAACCGGGCGCCCCTTCGGTGCGCACGGCGACGATGAAGACATCCGCGAAGCCGCCGTTGGCCACGAAGACCTTCTCGCCGTCGAGCCGGTAATCCGGGCCGTCGCGCACGGCCGTCGCGGCCAGGGCCGAAAGGTCGGAGCCGCCGGCGGCCTCGGTGATCGCCAGCGACACGATAGACTCGCCGGCCACGGCCGGTTGCAGGAACCGCCGGCTCAGCTCGGCGCTGCCGGCCAGGGCCAGGTAGGGACTGGCCATGTAGGCGTGGAGCGCCACGGAAAAGCGCAATCCGCCGAACCCGAGGCGCCCCACCTCCTCGAGGAAGACGGCCGAGTGCAGGAAGTCGAGCCCGCTGCCGCCGACCGCCGGACTCTGGTGCAGCCCGAGAAGGCCTTCGCGCCCCAGGCTCCGCCAAGCCTCGCGGGGGATCTCGCCCCGCGCTTCCCACAGGCGCGCCTGCGGCGCGATTTCGCGGGCCAGAAAGCTGCGGACGCGACGGCGGAAACTCTCGTGGTCTCGCCCGAGGAAGCGGCTGGCGGCCAAGGTCATCGCCCACCCTGCTCCCACGCCAGCGCCAGCGACAGCACCGCCGCCCGGTCGACCTTGCCGTTGGCGGTCAACGGCAGCGCGTCGAGGGTCAGGTAGCACGAGGGCCGCATGTAGGCCGGCAGCCTCTGCGCAAGCGCCCGGCGCGCACGCGGGACGGCGGAGGCCGGCGCGACCAGCGCCGCAACCAGTCGCTTCTCCCCCCGGCTCTCATCGAGCAGGACGCAGGCGCGGTCGACGCCGTCGAGGGCGATCAGGTTCGTCTCGATCTCGCCGAGCTCGACACGATACCCGTTGATCTTCACCTGGTCGTCGGCACGACCGAGAAACTCGATCACCCCGCCCTCCAGATAGCGCGCGCGGTCACCCGTGCGATACGCCCGCTCGCCGGCCGGCAGACAGGCCAGCCCCGTAACGAAGCGGGCGGAGGTCTCCTCCGGTCTGTTGAGGTAGCCGAGCGCGAGTCCCGGTCCCGCGATCACGATCTCGCCCGGCGCGCCGGGGCCGCAGCGCCGGCCCGACGCGTCGACCACCAGGACCTGGCGGTTGTTGATCGCGGTCCCGAGCGGAACGCTCGCGGCCGTCTCGTCCAGCCGGTCGATCGGGAACTGCGTCGCGAAGGTGGTCGCCTCCGTCGGCCCGTAGACGCTGGAGATCCGAGTCTGCGCCAGCAGGCGCCGGGCGCGTCGCATATGGGCGGGCGAGTGGGCCTCGCCACCGGTCAGCAGCTCCTCGACCTCCGCCAGGGCCGAGGGGGCCTCGTCGATCGCGGCATTGAACAGCGCGGTGGTCAGGAACAGCGTGGTGACGCGGTTCGCCTGCAGGGTTCGGGCCAGGGCGCCCAGCGTCGGCAGCTTGCCGTCGAAGAGCACGCAGGTACCGCCGTGCAGCAGCGGCCCCCACAACTCGAAGGTCATGGCATCGAAGCTCGGCGGCGCCAGTTGCAGGACGCTTCGCCCGGGGCCCAGCCTGGCGTAGGACGGCTCGAGCAACAGGCTTGTGACGCCGCGATGGGGGATCATCACGCCCTTCGGCGCGCCGCTCGACCCGGAGGTGTAGTTGACGTAGGCGAGGTCTTCGCCCCCGGCCGGGGCCGCGGCGGCGCGCGGCACCGCCGGCGTGTCCGCGCGCAGGGCGGCCCCGACCTCGACCAGGGTCCAGCGCGCCGGCCCCAGCCGCGCGCGCGCCGCGCCGTCGACCAGGACCAGCTCTACGCGCGCATCCTCGAGCTGGGCGGCGACGCGCTGCGGCGGCAGGCCGGGGTCGAACGGCAGGTAGGCCGCGCCGCTCTTGAGGACGGCCAGCAGGCCCGCGACCATCTCGAACGACCGCGCGAGCGCGATGGCGACGATGTCGCCCTTGCCGACTCCCCGGGCGCGCAGGTGCTGCGCCAGGTGCTCGGCGCGGGCATCGAGCTCAGCGTAAGTGAGGGACGCGCCGGCCTGCCGCAACGCCACCGCCTGCGGGTAACGCGCCGCCACCGCCCGGAACAGGCAGGCGACGCCCCGCTCCGGACCGGCGCGGTGCGGCGCGCCGGAGGCCGCCACCTGGTTGGACGCCGTCACCACCATGCGGAACTCCCTGGTTGCAGCGGTCGAGCCCCGGCACCGGACAGCTTGTCCAGCAGCGCCGTGCCGAGTGTCGCGACAACCTCCGCCTGGCGCTCTTGCGGGAAGAAGTGGCCGCCCGGAAAGCTGTAGAACTCGAAGGTGTCGCGGGTTTGCAGATGCCAGGGCGCCATGTCGCCCTCGCGCGCCACCTGATCCGCGCGGCCGCACAGCGCGACGAGCGGGCAAGCCAGCGGGGCGCGCGTCGGGCGCCAGGTCTCGGCAAGTTCGAGGTCGGACCGCAGGACGGGCGCCAGCAGCTCCATCATCCGCGCGTCGTCCAGAACCTCCGCCGGAACGCCGCCCATGCGGCGCAGACAGTCCACCAGCTCGGCCTGCGACATCTTGTGCATTGTCGGCCAACGCCGGGGCACGGTCGGCGCATGGCACCCCGCCACGATCACCGCCACGGGCGCGGCCTGTCCCCGCGCGGCGAGCCGATGGGCCGCCTCGTAGGCGAGGCGCGCGCCCAGGCTGTGGCCGAACAGCGCGAAGGGCCCCTGCCCCGCCTGCTCGGCCAAGGCATCGACGATCGCCGCCAGGGCCTCGGGCCAATGCCGCAAGGGCGCTTCCCGGACGCGCCGCTCGCGCCCCGGCAGGCAGACCCCGACAGCGGCGAGCGCGGGTGGCAGTTGGGCCTGCCAGCCGCGAAAGGTCTGCGCGCCGCCGCCGGCGTGGGCAAAGCAGTAGAGCCGACAGGCGGCCGCCTCGGCCTGCCCGAAGGGCACGAACCAGGCGCCCGGGGCACCGGCGCTCACGGACACGACAGGCGGCTCGCGCGCAGGCGATCGGCTGGCATCTAGGCCTCGAGAGCCTCCTGCACCGGCGCCTGACGCGCAGCCTCGATGGCCGCGGCCAGGCTGCGCAGCCGCGCATCCTCGTACAGCGTCTCCGGCAGCAGCGCTTCCGGCCCGAAGACGTCCTCGACCCGCGCCAGGAACTTGATCGCGGTCAGGGAATTCCCCCCGAGTTCGAAGAAGTCGTCCTCCGGCGAGATTTCATCCCGGCCGAACAGATCCTGCCAAATGGCGGCGAGGGTCTCTTCGGTGTCGGGGCTGCGGCTTTCGGAAGAGCGCACGTGGTCCTGCATGGCCGGTCGTCCTTGTCGTAGAGGCAGAAGGGGATGGGCCGTCAGGCCGCAATGGTCTTGAAGGGCATGCCGGTGGCGGTGGTGGCCGCAAAGCGGTTGTGGCCGAAGTCGTCGCGACCGCTCACCAGCACGCAGCCATGCTTCTCCAGCGAGGCGACGCCGCCGAACTCGCTGAGCCCGTCCGAATAGGGGTAGACGCGCACGACGGTGGGCACGTAGCGGGCGGCGAAGCCCAGGCGCATGTCCTGGGTGAGGCCCTGGTGCGGGTGCGAGGCGTGCAGCAGGGTCGACCAGAAGATGATGAACTGGCCGGCCTTCATGCACATGGACCGCGCCTGGGCCTCGTCGGGCGACCAGTCCGGGTCGATCTGAAGCTGACGGTAGTCGTAGCCGAAGAAGCCGCGGCGGGTGCCGTTCTTCTCGACGCCGTTGATGCGCTCGGCATCGTAGTCCATCGCCTTCGACTCGTCGTAGTGCATGACCCGGTGCGTGCCCGGCATCAACTGCATGCAGCCGTTCTCGATGGTGCAGTCCGTGAAGGCGGTCCAGACCGTCACCGTCCCCTGGAAGCCGGCGCCTTCGGGCCACTCGATCTGCGGCTTCTTGTCCCCGGCGACGTTCGCGAAGTTCGCGGCCTGGTGCCAGTCGGTGCCCTCGTCCCCCGGGTACTTGGGGAAGAACTCGCTGCGCCAGCAGAGCAGGTCCGGGCCCAGGATCGCGTTCAGCCGGCCGACGATCTCCGGCCGGCAGATATGATCGGCCAGGAAGTCGATGTCGAGGTGCCGGTCGTAGTTGGACAGGTTGGTCACCCCCGAGACGCCCTCGCGTCCGCGATAGGCGGCCTTGCGCGTATCGAGTAGCTTGGGGCGGAGGGCGCGGAACCGCGCGCCGATCTCCTCCGGCTCGTAGAGATCGAAGGGGCCGGCAAAGCCGTTGCGGTTGAAATCCCGCAACTCCGCCTCCGACAGCGAGATCTCGCATGGCCGGAGCTTCGCGTCGACAGGCGCCACGGCACTCTCTCCCCTTGGTTGAAGAATGCAGTCGCGCGCCATTCTCCATGCCTTCGCTATGAGGGCAAGCGTTTATAAAATACTCTCCTGTTACGCGCAGTCCGCTCGCCGGCCCGGCCGACCCGGCGCCAGCCGGCGCACGGCCGGCGTAGCCCCGGCTGCCGCCGGATCGCGCGGCCCGACGCCCGCCGGCCCAGCCGCCCCGGATCACGCAAATGTTTCAATGGCTGCGTTTGGCGCCGCGCGGTCCACCCCACCTCCCGACGGGCCGGGCCGGGCCGGGCCGGGCCGCGCCGCGTGCGTCCGACGCGCGGCCAAGGCAGGACCGGCCCCGGGCAACCGCCCCGCCGCGTCGACGCCGCAGCCGGGGTAGTCGGGCAGCGCGCAACGGCCCGCCCGGGCCCCGCCGACCGCCTCTGCGACCGCGGTCTTCCGCGCATGACCGCCGCCTCCGCAGAGTTCGAATCGACGACACAAAACCGGGCACGGCGACGACGCTTCGCAAGCGTCAGGATTGGAGGCGGAAGTGTCTAAGGCATTGAAATGGCAGAGAGCTGGAGACGAAGTCCGAACTCTCAGCCCCCGGGTAGGGGTTGGTACGGCGGCTACCCGAAAATGAAAACTGGCGGAGGGGAAGGGATTCGAACCCTCGAAGGGGCTATTCACCCCTTAACGGTTTAGCAAACCGTCGCCTTCAGCCACTCGGCCACCCCTCCGCAGTACGAGTGGCTTACGTCCACGACGTATGCGGAAGCCGGGTTCTAGCCGTGCAGAACTCGGCTTGTCAACGGCGCGAGGTAAGCTGCGGTGCAGCCGCGTGCAAGGCAGGCCCTTGCACCGGCGCCACCACCGGCCCGGGGGCCGGCCGCGCCCCCCCGCTTTCGCGCCCTGGCCGCCAACCGGCGCCGTCGATGTCGCCGACCGCCACCGCCGGCCCCGCCTGAGTCGCCCCGCCTCAGTCGCCCCGCCTCAGTCGCCTCGACAAAGTCAGCCCTGGCAGACTCCGGACTTGGCAGACTCCGGACTTGGCAGACTCCGGACCCGGCAGACTCCGGACCCGGCAGACTCCGGTCCCGGCAGAATCGGACCCCGCCGGGCCGTGACGGCGGCGGCGCCCCGCCGGCGCATCGCCAGCTTGGCGGCGGCGCGCCCCTTTTGCCGACCCGCCCCCGCCGGCCTGTCGGCCACCGCCCTCAGTTTACACGGCGCGGCGCCAGCGCAGGTAGGCGACGCGCATCATCTCCAGCGTCGCCTCCACCCGCGCGGGGTTCGCCGCCGTCTCGCGGCCCAGCGGCCGGGCGGCGTGGCGATAGAGCTCGCGCGCGTCGCAGAAGGCGGTCCAGAGGTCGGCCAGGTGTTCGGCCGTGCCTGCCCGGCGCTCGGGGCGATGGCGCCGTCCGGCCGCCTCCGCCTCGGCCAACAGGCTGCGCAGATGCGCCGCCAGGGCGCGCTCGCCCTGGGCGTAAGCCTGGGTATAGGCCCGGAGGATCTTGTCGGTCAGCCGCCGCTCGAAGGGCGGCCGGCCTTCGGCGGCCAGCAGGCGCTCGACCGAGAGGTCCTCGCCCCCCTCCACGCCGGGCCCCTCCACGCCGGGCCCACCCGCGCCGGGCTCCCGCACGCCGGGTTCACGCGTCCCCTGCGCCGCTCCCTGCCCCGCCTCCCGCTCGCCGCCCATCGCACCCTTTCCGGTCCGGCTGGAATACCTCCTTCGGTATAGCGGATAATTGCAAATATTCGGTTAGCGTGTCCCGGCCTGGCCTGCGGGGCGGGCGGCCCGGCCACCGCGGAAAAATCGGATCCGACTGCGGGCGCCGGCGCCGAGTTTCACGCTTTTTTAGCTAAATCCCAGCAGTCTGATTATGCTTAACGCCGTGGGAGCGCCTGCCGGACAGGCCTGCCGCCTGCGCTCAGGGGGAGCACTGCAGGCGCCCGCGGCCCAGTGGGGACGAGAGGTGCGAACCATGGGCATTTCGCAGCAGAGCCTGGAGGCTCTGATCGACCTGATCGAGATCAAGCTGAGCTGCATGGAGGTCTGGGATCGCGACGACCGGCGCGAACTCGCCCGGCTGCAGCAGGCGCGCGGCGAACTGCTGGGCCTGGCCGGACGGCCGGACTCGGCGCCGGTCGTCGCCCTGCCCGAGCGCCGGCGCGGGCGCCCACGCGGCGTCGCGCAGCAGGCCGCGGTGTAGCGGCGCTTGCCGCCGCCGGCTCGCGCTCGCGGCCCCGCCAGGGGGACCGCGCCGAGCCCGCCCACGCGTTGCACGGCCGCATGGGCGCGGGTCCACGCGCCCACAACCGGATCTACGCCGGGACCGCCATGCCTCGGGCCACGGCGGGGCGCGCCGCCAGCGCGTCGTACCAGCGCTTGACGTTGGGGAAGTCCTCCAGCGCCACCTGCTGCCACTCGTGCCGCGCCGCCCAGGGGAAGGTGGCGATATCGGCCACCGAATAGGCCTCGCCCGCGAGGAAGGGCGCCGCGCCGAGGCGCGTGTCGAGCACGCCGTAGAGCCGGCGCGTTTCCTGGCTGTAGCGCTGCTTGGCGTAGGGCACCTCCTCCGGCGCGAAGCGCAGGAAGTGATGCGCCTGGCCCAGCATCGGGCCGAAACCGCCCATCTGCCACATCAGCCACTGCTGCGCCGCCCAGCGCGCCCGCGCCTCCGCGGGCAGCAGGCGGCCGGTCTTCTCCGCCAGGTAGAGCAGGATGGCCCCGGTCTCGAACAGCGCCAGCGGCGCGCCGTCCGGCCCCTCGGGGTCGACGATCGCGGGGATCTTGTTGTTCGGGCTGATCTTCAGGAAGTCGGGATCGAACTGCGCGCCCTGGGTGATGTCGACCTTGTGGACCGCGTAGGGCAGCGCCAGCTCCTCCAGCGCGATGGAGATCTTGCGGCCGTTGGGCGTGCCCCAGGTGTAGAGCTGGATGGTCATGCGGCAATCTCGTCTGGTTGCGGTCCGGTGGGGCGCTCAGAGGCGGTCGAGCGCCTGCTCCAGATCGGCGAGCAGGTCGTCGGGATGCTCGATGCCGACCGACAGGCGCAGCAGGTCGTCGGGCAGGAGCGAGGCCTCGCCCTCGATGGTCTTGCGGTGCTCGATCAGGCTTTCGACGCCGCCGAGCGAGGTGGCGGGCACGAAGACCCGGGTGCCCTTGGCCACCGCCAGGCCGGCGGCCCGGCCGCCGGCGACGCGCAGCGAGAGCATGCCGCCGAAGCCGCCCTCCATCTGGCGGCAGGCGATGGCGTGGCCGGGGTGATCGGGTAGACCGGGATAGAGCACCTGCGTCACCTTGGGGTGGCGCTGCAGGCGGCTGGCCAGGTGAAAGGCGGTGGCGCTGGCGTGGCGGACCCGCAGGTAGAGGGTGCGCAGCCCGCGCAGCAGCAGCCAGGCCTCGAAGGCGCCCAGCATGGCGCCGACGCCGGTGCGGTTGAACAGCACCCGCTCCCAGAAGGCGTCGCGGCGGCGCGTCATCAGCGCGCCGGCCAGCAGGTCGCTGTGGCCGTTGAGGTACTTGGTCGCCGAGTGCATGACCAGGTCGGCGCCCAGCTCCAGCGGGCGCTGCAGCACCGGCGTCGCGGCCGTGCTGTCGACCGCCAGGCGCGCGCCGGCGGCCTGCGCCCGGCGCGCCACGTCGGCGATGTCGATCACCTCCCACAGCGGGTTGCTGGGGCTTTCGATCCAGACCAGCTCGGCGCCGCCCGCCAGGGCCGCGTCCAGCGCCGCCGGATCGGTCGCGTCGACCAGGCGCAGCTCCAGGCCGAAGCGCGGACAGTAGTCCTCCAGCCACTGGCGGAAGCCCCAGTAGACGTGGGCATGGCAGACCAGCCGGTCGCCGGGCTGCAGCGCCATCACCACGGCGGCCGAGGCGGCCAGGCCGGAGGCGAAGACCAGCGCCGCCTCCGCCGTCTCCAGCCGCGCCAGCACGGCCTCCACCTGCTCCACGGCCGGACCGCCGTAGCGCGAATAGCTGGTCGCGCCGCGCAGGCCGTAGTCGGCGTCGCGGGCGAAGGTGGTGGCGGGCTGCAGCGGCGGCACCACGGCGCCGTCGTCAGGGTCGAGGAAATGCAACGCCTGGGCGGCGAGCGTTTCCGGCTTGAGATCGTTGCGCGCGGTCATGGCGCGCGAGCATGGCGAAGGCCGGCCGCGCGCACCAGCTCTTTCGCCCCCAACCCTCTCGCTCCCGGCCCGTTCGCCCCTGGCCCGGCCGCGCCGACACCCGGCAACACCGTCATCGGCCGCTCGCCCCTCAGCGCCGCTGGTACTGGGTGGCGCCGAAAAGGATGTCCTTGGCCTTGTCGTCGAAGCCCTCGCTGCGCTGGGCGGCGAGCACCTCGACGCCGCGCTGCACCGCCGGGCGCGCGGCGATCTCGTCGAACCAGCGCCTGTAGTTGTCCAGCGCCGAGGTGTCGACGTTCTGGCGCTCCGGCCGCCGGGTCCAGGGCCAGGCCGCGATGTCGGCGATGGAGTAGTCGTCGCCGCCGAGGAAGCGGGCCTCGCCGAGGCGCTTGTCCAGCACGTTGTAGAGGCGCTGGGCCTCGTTGGCGTAGCGCGCCTTGGCGTAGGGGACGTCCTCGGGCGCGTACTGCAGGAAGTGGTGCGCCTGGCCCAGCATGGGGCCCAGGCCGCCCATCTGCCACATCAGCCACTGCAGCACGGCGTAGCGGCCGGCGCCCGCGGCCGGCAGCAGCTTGCCGGTCTTCTCCGCCAGATAGATCAGGATCGCCCCCGACTCGAAGAGCGCGATCGGCTGGCCGTCCGGCCCCTCGGGGTCGACGATCGCCGGGATACGGTTGTTCGGGCTGATCTTCAGGAACGCCGGGTCGAACTGGTCGCCTTTGGAGATGTCGATGGCGTGGGTCTCGTAGGCCAGGCCCAGCTCCTCCAGCGCGATATGCACCTTGTGGCCGTTCGGCGTAGCCCAGGAGTAGAGGTCGATGGTCATGCTTGCTCCTGCCGTTTCAGCGTCCGCCCGGACTCGGGCCCCTCGCCGCCTAAGGTGACCGCCGGGGAAGGTCCGCACAACCCGCCCGGAGCGTCACAACTGACTGTCCCGGCCGGTGACGCCCCCCCGGCCAGTGACGGCCCCGGCCGCCCGGCCGACGCCACCGCGCTCGCGCCGCGAGAGCAGAAGCGGCTTGCCCGAAACCGGCGGGGAAGACATGGTAACGGCCCGCCCTGCCGGGCCGCCTCCGCCGGCCCGTCGTCCGTTCCACGTCGCGTCCGCAGGCCATGACCGTCATCACCTCGAACGTCGATCCCCGCAGCGAGGAGTTCCGCAGCAACGCCCGCGCCATGCGCGAACTGGTCGAGGAGCTGCGCGGCCAGGTCGACCGCCTCAAGCTGGGCGGCGGCGAGGCGGCGCGCGAGAAGCACCTGAGCCGCGGCAAGCTGCTGCCGCGCGAGCGGGTGCGCACGCTGCTCGACCCCGGCTCGCCCTTTCTGGAACTCTCGCAGCTCGCCGCCTACGGCGTCTACGACGAGGAGGTGCCCTCGGCCGGCCTGATCACCGGCATCGGCCGGGTCTCCGGGCGCGAATGCATGATCGTGGCCAACGACGCCACGGTGAAGGGCGGCACCTACTATCCGCTGACGGTGAAGAAGCACCTGCGCGCCCAGGAGATCGCCGAGCAGAACCACCTGCCCTGCCTCTACCTGGTGGACTCCGGCGGCGCCAACCTGCCGCGCCAGGACGAGGTCTTTCCCGACCGCGAGCACTTCGGGCGGATCTTCTTCAACCAGGCCAACATGTCGGCCAAGGGCATCCCGCAGGTCGCCGTGGTCATGGGCTCCTGCACGGCGGGCGGCGCCTACGTGCCGGCGATGGCCGACGAGTCGATCATCGTCAAGGACCAGGGCACGATCTTCCTGGGCGGCCCGCCGCTGGTCAAGGCGGCCACCGGCGAGGTGGTCAGCGCCGAGGAGCTGGGCGGCGCCGAGGTGCACACCCGCACCTCCGGCGTCACCGACCACATGGCGATGAACGACGCCCACGCGCTGGGCCTGGCCCGCCGCATCGTCGCCAACCTCAACCGGCCCAAGCAGCACCCGCTGGAGCTGGCCGCGCCGCGCCCGCCGCTCTACGACCCCAGCGAGCTCTACGGCATCGTGCCGACCGACCTGCGCCGCCCCTACGAGGTGCGCGAGGTGATCGCCCGGCTGGTCGACGGCAGCGAGCTGGACGAGTTCAAGCCGCTCTACGGCACCTCGCTGGTCTGCGGCTTCGCGCGCATCCTGGGCTATCCGGTCGGCATCGTCGCCAACAACGGCATCCTGTTCAGCGAGTCGGCGCTGAAGGGCGCGCACTTCGTCGAGCTCTGCTGCCAGCGCGGCATCCCGCTGGTCTTCCTGCAAAACATCTCGGGCTTCATGGTCGGCCGCAAGTACGAGGCCGGCGGCATCGCCAAGGACGGCGCCAAGCTGGTCACCGCGGTGGCCTGCGCCCAGGTGCCGAAGTTCACCGTGATCCTCGGCGGCAGCTTCGGCGCCGGCAACTACGGCATGTGCGGGCGCGCCTACAGCCCGCGCCTGCTGTGGATGTGGCCCAACGCCCGCATCTCGGTGATGGGCGGCGAGCAGGCGGCCGGCGTGCTGGCCACCGTGCGGCGCGACGGCATCGAGGCCAAGGGCGGGAGCTGGCCGGCCGAGGAGGAGGAGGCCTTCAAGGCCCCGATCCGTGCCCAGTACGAGGCGCAGGGCCACCCCTTCTATGCCAGCGCTCGCCTGTGGGACGACGGCATCGTCGACCCGGCGGACACCCGCACCAGCCTGGCGCTCGGCCTGTCCATGAGCCTCAACGCCCCGATCCCGCAGACCCGCTTCGGCGTGTTCCGGATGTGACGGAGTCCCCTTCGATGCAGCACCCCCTGTTTCTGGAATCGATCGACGAGCGCGGCGTGGCGCGGCTGACGCTGACGCGCACCGAGGTGCACAACGCCTTCAACGACCAGTTGATCGCCGAGATGACCACGGTGCTGCGCGGTTTTGCCGAGGACGAGCGGGTGCGCGCGGTGGTGCTGGCGGCCGAGGGCAAGTCCTTCTCGGCCGGCGCCGACCTCAACTGGATGCGCGCCATGGCGGGCTACAGCGAGGCGGAGAACCTGCGCGATTCCGAAGCGCTGGCCGAGCTGCTGCGCACCCTCAACTTCCTGCCCAAACCGACCCTGGCGCTGGTCCAGGGCCCGGCCTTCGGCGGCGGCGTCGGGCTGGTGGCGGCCTGCGACATCGCCCTCGCCTCGCAGGACGCCGCCTTCGCCCTGACCGAGGTCAAGCTCGGCCTGATCCCGGCGGTCATCAGCCCCTATGTCGTCGCCGCCATGGGCCAGCGCGCCGCCCGGCGCTATCTGTTGACCGGCGAGCGTTTCTCGGCCGACACGGCCTACTACCTGGGCCTGGTGCATCGGGTGGTGCCGCCGCACGCCCTGGAGGAGGCCGGCGACGAGCTGGTCGAGACCATCCTGCGCAACGGCCCGGCCGCGGTGGCCGAGTGCAAGGACCTGATCTTCGCCGTCTCCCAGCGCCCGACCGATCCGGAGGTGATCGCCGACACCGCGCGGCGCATCGCCCGCGTGCGCGTCTCGCCCGAGGGCCAGGAGGGCCTGAGCGCCTTTCTCGACAAGCGCAAGCCCAACTGGCTCGCCCCAGCCAACGACTGATCGCGAACCAACGACTGATCGCGAACCAGCGACTGATCGCGCCAGCCGCCGCCGACGCGCGTCCCGGCGCCCGCCCCGCCTGAAGGCCCGGCCATCGCGCGGTCCCGGGCCGGCCGGGACCGCGCGGCGGTTCCAACCGCGCGCAAATCGCTCTAGCGTTTGCGCTCGGATGCGCTTGCGGGACAGACGCCCCCCGGGCCGCGAGAGCGAGACGTCGGAGCCGACGGCGCGCCGGCCGGACGGTAAGGGAGATGGCGAGACAGATGCAGCGTTCGCGACGCGGCTGGGCGACGTCGGTGGGCTTCACGCTCACCATGAACCTGCTGGTATCCCTGGCGGTCTCGCCGGGGCTGGGGCTGTTCGGGCCGCTGGCGCTGGCGACCATCGCCGCCGCCGTGTCCGTCTTCTACGTGGCCTTTTCCAGCGGCCGCTTCTTCATCCTGGCCTTCGCCAACTACCTGGCGCTCTACACCTGCGTCTTCGTCTTCTTCACCCAGGCCAACTTCTGGCCGCAGGTGGAGGTCTGGACCATCTCGCTCGGCTACGTGCTGCCGATCGCCGCCTTCGTACTCGGCGCCCTGGTCAACCGCCGGGACATCCAGTCGATCGTCTCGGCCGAGCATCTGCGCCACCAGCGCAGCTTCTGGCGCGCCTTCGTCTGGCTGGTGCCGGTCTTCGCCATCGGCGCGCTGACCTTCGCCCTGCCCGACCGGCGGCTGCCGCCACCCTGGTACGACGCGGCCTTCCTGGCCGCCATGGCCGCGATCGCGTCCATCGTGGCGGTGGTCAGCCGCACGGTCGCCATCTTCCTGCTCGACACTGGTCTGCTGTTCGAGGACTTCTTCCAAAGGGTCAGCCGGCTGGTGGTGCCGACCTTCGCCTTCGTGACCTTCTACACCCTGCTGATCGTGATCTTCGCCTGCCTCTACCGCATCGTCGACGTCTACAGCGCCCTGCCCCACTTCAACATCGACGGGGAGCTGCGCGAGATCGGCTTTCTGGAGAGCCTCTACTTCTCGGTCATCACGCTCAGCACGGTGGGTTACGGCGACATCGTGCCGGTCAGCGACCCGATCCGGGTAATCGCCGCCGTGCAGATCATCGCCGGCGTGCTGCTGCTGCTGTTCGGCTTCACCGAGATCCGCCGCTACACCGTGGAGCAGCAGGAACGCGAGCGCGAGCGAGAGCGGCGGCGGTGAGGCGGCGAAACCGCCCGATCCGCTCAGTCCTGCCGCGCCTGGCGGGCCAGGTCCAGGCGGGTGGCGGCGGCGACCATGCGTTCGAAGCGCTGCACCGCCGCCTCGGTTTCCGCGCGCGCGAGCTGCAGCGCCTGCGCCCCCTCGCCGCGCCCCTTGAGGGTGGAGACCACGGCCGCGCCCAGGGTGGCGTTCAGCAGCATGCCGGTGCTGCGTAGCTGCTCCACCGCGTCCAGCAACGCCAGCGTGCCGGCCAGCGCCTCGCCGACGCCGTCCATGCCCTCCTGCGCCACCGCCGCCGACTCCAGCGCCAGGCGGTTGGCGGCATGCAGCTCGCCGATCACCGCGCCCGCGCGCTCCGCCTCGCTCCGGCTCTCCTCGGCCATCGCCTGCTGCTCCCTGCTGGTTGCGGCGCCACACGCCTTGAACCGAACGGCGACCGGCGGGCGCGCTGACCGGCGTCCAAACGGTCGCGAGACATCGCTCTCACTTTAATGTGTTCGAGCAGAGTCAGCCGACCTGAAGGGAGCGCGTCGCGAGTCCTTCAGGCGGGGATCTGCTCTAGGGCGGTTTCCGATCGAGTGGAACCACGACGTGGGTCTGCCGATCGGCCCAAAACCGCCCTAAACCATAGTGTTAGAGTGATGCTGTCCGACCTGGCGAATCGCAAATGCGATTCGATCAGGTCGGGCATCGCTCTAGGTGACGGGCATGCCGCCGGCGGCGGAGCCGCGCCCCTGCCTTGCCCCGGCCCCTGGCGCCGCTCCGGGGTCCGGGTCGGCGTAGTCGCCGTCGACCGGCACGCCGCCGTAGACCGCGACGCCGGCCTCGCCCGAGCCCGCCAGGTCGCGGCCGGCCACGTCGCGCTCCAGCGCATAAACATCCAGCTCCGCCTCGCCATCGGCCGGCGCGACGGCGGTCTGGGCACGCGCCGCCTCGAGGACGCTGGCGCAGGCACTGGAGCTCTGGGCGCGGCTGAGAAGCTGATAGGCCTGCTGCTGACTGACGGCGTTCTGCATGGCCATGGCCGCCGCCTGGACCAGCGCGACATGGGCCAGGCCCACGGCCTCGCTCGGCGCCACGCCCAGGGCGACGGCATCGGCCAGCGCCGCCGTGCCGAGACCTTCATTCTGCTGCGCGCTTGCCATCAGCCTGTCTCCTCCTCGGAGGGTTCGACCCGGGGCGCGACGGCGAACAGCGTCTCCCCCCCCTGCTCGGTCACCGTCTCGCCGGCGCGGTTGACGGAAAGCTGGTTCGACTGGCCGACCCGGAAGCCCTCTTCCAGCGCCGTCACCAGAGCGGTGAAACCGCGCGCCAAGGCCACCGAGGGGGCCTCGGCGGGCCCCGCCCCGGCCGTCTGCTGCCCGGCTGTCTGCTGCCCGGCCGGCCGGTCGCTCCCCTGCTCGGAGGCGGCGCTCTCCGCCGGGGGGGTGCCGCCGGACCGTCCGCTGCTGGTCGCCATCGCCTGCCTCCCTCGTTGGCCGTCTGCCGGGGCCGTGTCCCGGGGCCGTGTCCCGGGGCCGTCTCCCGGGGCTGTCTGCCCGGATCGATTGCCGGCTCGACGCGTCGCATGCGCGCTTGACGCTGCGCGGCGCTTGCGGGCGTCATGGGCTGTCTCGTCCCAGAGACGCTGCCGGCCGGCGGCCTGTGAACCGCCCGTCTCCGCCGCCGGTCCGAGGAGAAGAAGGGACCCCTCATGCGCCTGCCCAGCCTGAGCGAGATCGAGGCCGCCGGGGAGACGGTCTATGCCGCCATGCCCCCGACGCCGCAGTACTGCTGGCCGCTGCTGGCCGAACGCGCCGGCTGCGAGCTGGTGGTCAAGCACGAGAACCACACGCCGACCGGCGCCTTCAAGCTGCGCGGCGGCCTGGTCTACCTGGCGGACCTGGCGCAGCGCGCCGGCCGACAGGCGCAGCGCCCGGCCGGGGTGATCACCGCAACGCGCGGCAACCACGGGCAGTCGGTCGCCTTCGCCGCGCGGCGCCACGGCCTTCGCGCCGTGATCTGCGTGCCCGAGGGCAACTCGGTCGAGAAGAACGCCGCCATGCGCGCCTTCGGCGGCGAGCTGGTGGTCTTCGGCCACGACTTCCAGGCCGCGCGCGAGCGGGCCGAGGCGCTGGCTGCCGAGGAAGGCCTGCACATGCTGCCCTCCTACGACGAGCGGCTGGTGCGCGGCGTCGCCACCTATCCGCTGGAGCTGTTCCGCGCGCATCCCGACCTGGAGCGGGTCTACGTGCCGATCGGCCTGGGCTCCGGCATCACCGCCACCATCGCCGCGCGCGACGCGCTGAACCTGAAGACCGAGGTGATCGGCGTGGTGGCCGCCGGCGCCGACGCCTACCGCCGCTCCTTCCAGGCCGGCCGGCCGGTCGCCACCGAGGCGGCGGTCACCCTGGCCGACGGCATGGCCTGCCGCGTGCCCGAGCCCGAGGCAGTGGAGGTGCTGCGCCGCGGCGCCGCCGACGTGGTCGCCCTGTCGGAGGCCGAGATCAAGGCGGCGATGCGCGCCTACTACACCGACTCCCACAATCTGGCCGAAGGCGCCGGGGCGGCCGCCCTGGCCGCCTGCCTGCAGCAGCGCGCGGCCAACCGCGGGCGCCGTGTCGGCGTCATGCTGTGCGGCGGCAACGTCGATGCCGCGCTGTTCCGGCAGGTGCTGGCGGAGACCGGGGGCCCGGACGCCGACGCGGCCGAAACCGCAGCGGCGGGGCGCTGAGCGCCTACCAGCCGCCGCTGTCCAGCCAGGCCGCGACCTGGGGCAGACGGTCGTAGCCCCAGAAGGGCTCGCCGTCGACGAGAAGGTAGGGCGAGCCGAAGACGCCGGCGTCGATCGCCGCCTCCACCTCCCGGCGCAGCCGCGCCTTGACCGCCGGCGTCTGCAGGCCGTCGGCCAGTGCGGTGCGGTCCAGGTCCTGGGCGGCGGCGACCTCCAGCACGGACTCCGGCCGCGAGATGTCCTGCCCGGCCAGGAAGGCCCGCTCATACAGCGCCAGCGCCAAAGCCTTGGCCTGGGCCTGGGCCTGGGCCTGGGGTCTGGCGTGGGGCTGCGCCTTAGCCTGGGCCGCGACCTGGTCGCACAGCCAGTAGAAGGCGCGCGCCGCCGCGACCGAGGAGAAAGGGAAAGGTTCGGGCAAGCGCACCTCGAGGCCGAGACGACGCCCCGCGCGCGCGAAGTCGTGTCGCGTATAGGCGCCCTTCAAGGGCACGTCCAGGTTGGGCCGCACGCCGTTGCGCTTGAAGACCGCGCCCAGCAGCATCGGCCTCCAGTCGACCGCGCGGCCCCGTGCGGCCGCCAGCGAGTCGATCTCACGGGCCGCCAGAAACCCGTAGGGGCTGGAGAAATCGAAGTAGAAGATCAGCGGCGGCGGCACGGCTCAGCCCTTCGCTGCAAGGCCATCGGACCGGGGTCAAGGCGTTCTCGGCCGCCCCGGCTGGACGAGATCGCCCCTCCTCCAGCCACTCGCGCCAGCGGGACTAGGGCGGTTTGCGACCGTGTGGACCCACTCTGGTGGCTCCACCGGTCGAGCAAACACCGCCCGAAACCAGAGGCTCGGTGCGACGCTCTCCGACCTGACGACTCGCCAAGGCGAGTCACTCCGGTCGGGCTTCGCTCTAGGGCGTGCCCGCCGCGAGCGCTGCAGGCAGACGCCGCCCGGGTTGACACGACCCGCGGTGGCGGCGCGCGGCATGGCCCCGCGCCGCGGGGTGGCTCAGGACGCCATCCGGCCCGAGCGGGCGCAGGTGCGGATCATCGCCAGGAGTTGATCGCGCAGGGCCTGATCCTCGATCTCCTCGAGCTGACGCGCCACGTTGATCGTGCGCCGCGAGACCAGCGCCTCGGGCTCGCCCCCCTCGGGCTGCCGGTCTCCATCGAGCCCCTCGAAGAAGAAGCCGATCGGCAGGTCGAGAGTCTGTCCGATCATCCACAGCCGCCCGCAACTCACGCGGTTGCTCCCCACCTCATACTTCTGGAGCTGCTGGTAGGAGATCCCAAGCGCCTGCGCGAGCTTCTCCATGCTCAGCCCCCGCAGAGCGCGAGCCTGGCGAATTCGCCGGCCGACGTGTTTATCGATATCGCGAGCCATACGTGTCATCCTAAACAACTGTTCGCCAAAAGGAACCGAGAAATTTCGGATTTGGATAAATTTTCTCGCTTCCCGAGTTGCGGGCGATCCCCCGGAATCCGCCGGTATACGAGCCCCGGCCCGCCAGACTGCCTCGCCGCCCTCGCAGGCGAGGGTTGTACCCGGCGGAGTTGCGCCGTGTCTCATTTGCCCCGGAACAGCCCGCCCTGCAAGAGCAAACACCTCTGCCTTGCGCCAAGCGCCCCGGCCCGCGGGGCCTTAGTCCGCGGCCAACTGGCGGGCGATGACCAGACGCTGAATGTCCGAGGTGCCCTCGTAGATCTGACAGACGCGAACGTCGCGATAGATCCGCTCGACGGGATAGTCCTCCAGGTAGCCGTAACCGCCATGCACCTGGATCGCCGCGGAGCAGACCTGCTCGGCCACCTCCGAGGCGAAGAGCTTGGCCATCGAGGCCTCCTGCAGGCAGGGACGGCCGGCGTCCTTGAGCTGGGCGGCATGCAGGGTCATCAGCTCGGCCGCCTTGATCTGCGTGGCCATGTCGGCAAGGCGGAAGCCGACGGCCTGATGCGCGATGATCGGCTGGCCGAAGGACTCGCGCTCCTTGGCGTAGGACAGGGCCGCTTCGTGGGCGGCCCGCGCCATGCCGACCGCCTGCGCCGCGATGCCGATGCGCCCGCCTTCCAGATTGGCCAGGGCGATCCTGTAGCCCTCCCCCTCGGCGCCGAGCAGCAGGTCCGGCGTCAGCTCCACGTCCTCCAGCACGATCTGGCAGGTGTCGCTGGCACGCTGGCCGAGCTTCTTCTCCACCCGCGCCACGGTGTAGCCCGGCGTCGCGGTCGGCACGATGAAGGCGCTGATCCCGCGCTTGCCCGCCTCGGGGTCGGTGACGGCGAAGGTGATCGCGACATCGGCCGTGCTGCCGCTGGTGATGAACTGCTTGGTGCCGTTGAGCACCCACTTGTTGCCCACCTTGCGCGCGCGGGTCTGGATCGCCCCGGCGTCGGAGCCCACCGCCGGCTCGGTCAGGCAGAAGGCGGCCAGCAGGTCGCCGCGCGCCAGCGGCCGCAGAAAGCGCTCCTTCTGGTCGTCCGAACCGAAGCGCAGGATCGGCAGGCAGCCGACCGAGTTGTGCACCGCCATGATGGTGGACACGGCGCCGTCGCCGGCGGCGATCTCCATGATCGCCAGCGCGTTGGAGACGACATCCGCGCCGGCGCCGTCGTAGGCCTCCGGCACGTTGATCCCCATGAATCCCAACTCGGCGAGTTGCGTCAGCGCCGCGCGGGGGAAGCGGGCCTCGCGGTCCCAGGCGGCGGCCTGGGGCGCCAGCACGTCGCGCGCGAACTGGCGGGCGGTATCGCGGATGAGGGTCTGCTCTTCGCTCAGGATCATGGCGGGTGCGCGCCTCGCGGCTGTGGACGACAGGGCGCCGCAGGATTGCCCGCCCCGCGCCGCGGCGCAAGCCGCCCCCAGGCAGGACGCCCGCCGCGCGCCGGCCGCCGGGGCTGCCGCGGCGCCCTCGAGGCCGCGTCCCGCCGCCCCCGCGCGCAGCAGTCTCATACAGGCTCAATTACACGTATGCATGCGCATAAAATCATGTCAATCAATTCGAATTGACTGACATCAATGGACAAACGGGCCGCTCGACCGCACACTAATAATCGCATGCTGCCGGTGCGACGGCATGCCGGGTCCGGCGGATGGTGCCGTCACTGATCCATCCAGCCCTGCCGTCGACGGACACTCCGCCGGCCCCGTAGCATTCACGGTGAAGCCCCCGACGGCCGTGAATGTGCGACAGCACCCGGTAGCGGGATCCCGGCAAGCAGCCGGGTTCCCGCTTTCCGCTTTTCCTGGGGATCAGCCTGACATCCCCCGGCCGCAGGAGAGTCCCCGGCCCAGGACGTCCCCGGCGCCACTCTGGCCCCCAGGCTACGCCTGCCCAAGACACGCCCGGGCGGCACGCACCGAAGCCCCGGCCGGCCCGGCGACGCGCCGGAGCGCACCCTCGGGTCGGGCCGCTCTCTCCCCCTAGAGCGATGCCCGACCCGAATGACTCGCCTGAGCGAGTCGCCAAGTCGGGCATCGCTTCAAGCCTGCGGATTCGGGCGGTTTTTGCCCGACCGACGGACCCATCAAAATGGGTCCACTCGGTCGCAAACCGCCCTAAGAGGGAAGACCGGGTTTGTCGCGATCGGCGAAGGCGCGGGCGCGGCTCCAGACGACCACGACCGGCTCTAAGCGCCCCTACCAGGGCAGCTCCGCGCCGCCCTCGTCCAGAAAGCAGCCACTGTCCTCGAAGGCTAGGCCGTCGATCACGCGGCGCAGGCCGCTGACCGACTCCTCGACGCTCAGCGGCGCCGCCTTGCCCCCCATGTCCGTCTGCACCCAGCCCGGGTGCAGCGCGACAACGGAGATGCCCTGCTCGGCCAGGTCGGCGGCCAGGTTGCGCGTCAGCATGTTCAGGGCCGCCTTGCTGGAGCGGTAGGGATAGCTGCCGCCGCCCGCGTTGTCGGTGATCGAGCCCAGGCGAGAGCTCATGTTCACGATGAGCCGGCGCTCGCTGGCCGCCAGCAGATCCACGAAGCTCTCCACCATGCGCATGGGGCCCAGGACGTTGACCGCCATGACCTTGGCCCAGACCTCGTAAGACTGCTCGCCGAAGCCCTCGCGCGGGCCATAGACGCCGGCGTTGTTGAGCAGCAGGTCGAGCGGCTCGCCCTCGAGCGAACGGGCCAGGGCGCGCACCTGCAGGTCGTCCGTCACGTCCAGCCGGTGAATCACCACCTGGCCCGGCACCTCCCCGGCCACCGCGCGCAACCGCGCGGCCTTGTCCGGCAGGCGGCAGCCCGCGTGAACCGTCCAGCCGTCGGCGGCGAAACTGCGCACCAGTTCGCGCCCCAAGCCGCGATTGGCGCCGGTGATCAGTGCAGTCGGCACCCGGGACCTCCCGCTTTGCCGTGAGTCCAGTCGAAACGACGACGGGCCGGCTGCTCAGCGCACCGGCCCGCGACAACGAAGCGGCCGCAATGTAGGCCCCAAAGGCGCGGGCGGCCAGCCCCTGCGGCCAGCCCCTGCGGCCAGCCCCTGCGGCCAGCCCCTGCGGTGACCGATAACTGAGCGAATTCCTTTGCTCGTTCCGGCTGCAGCGACTACCATTTTAAGGTGAAACAGCCGAGCCGCCTGCGGCACCTGCGCACAGGGTCGCGCCGGCGTCAGGCACGTCCAAAGGGGGAAGCGCGATGCCCGTCGTCCTGGAGGTCAATGCGCCGGACCATATCTTGCTGCAGAAGGGCGGCAAGAAGATGGAGATCGACATCAGCGTCTCGCTGATCAATCAGGGGGACCAGGATGCGCTGCTCAGCGTGACCAACACCGACGACGTGATGTTTTGGCACCTGCTGGACGCACGCCAGAAGGAGGTGCAGCGCATGCCGGCCGTCGGCAAGCCCAAGATCTCCAAGGACGGCACGCCGGTGATGGAAAAGCGCGTGCCGGGCCAGGAACGCGTAGCGATTCCGGAGACCATCGAGCTCGACTGCGGCAAGCTGAAGCACGGCCAGAGCTACATCCTGCGCGTCCGCGCCTGGGGCCGGTCGGCCGAGCACGAGATCCAGGTCTGCGACGTCGGCACGGCGCCCAAGGGCACGCGCCAGGCGGTGGCCGGCCCCCCCCGTTCGAAGAAGGCCGCCGCCAAGAGCTCCACCGCCAAGGCAACCGCCGCGAAGAAGACGGCAGCGAAGAAGACGTCTGCCAAGAAGACACCGGCGAAGAAGGCCACGGCCCGCAAGCCGGCGGCGAAGAAGGCCCGCAAGGCCGCCTGAGCCCAAGACCGCCCGCACATCACGCCCGCCGCGCCCGCCCCGCCGCGCCCGCCCCGCCGATCACCTGGGGCGCGCGGCGCGTTCGGCCCGCGACGGTCGCGCCAATCACGCCGGCGGCGGCGCTCGCACGGCGCCGGGCGCTTGGGGTTTGGGGCTAGGCGCTTGGCGCTTTGGGCTTGGCGGGGCCCTACAGCAGCACCAGACCGGCCAGCCCCAGGAAGGCGAAGAAGCCGACCACGTCGGTCACCGTGGTCAGGAAGACCGAGGAGGCGATCGCCGGGTCGGCGCCCAGCTTGTCGAGGGCGACCGGGATCAATGCCCCGAACAGGCCGGCGACCAGCAGGTTGATCACCATGGCCGCCGCGATCACCGCGCCGATCAGCAACTGGTCGAACCACAGCCAGGCGATGATCCCCATCAGCACCGCGAAGAGCAGACCGTTGAACAGGCCGACCAGCAGCTCCTTGGTGATGAACCGCGTCATCGCGCGTCCGGCCAGGTCCTTCATGGCGATCGCACGCACCGCCACCGTCAGGGTCTGGGTGCCGGCGTTGCCGCCCATCGAGGCGACAATCGGCATCAGCACCGCGAGCGCCACCACCTGCTGGATCGTCGCCTCGAACAGCGCGATCACCAGCGAGGCGGCGATCGCGGTCAGCAGGTTGACCGCAAGCCAGGAAAAGCGGCTGCGCGTGGTGCGCAGCACGTCGGAATAGACGTCGCTCTCGCTGACGCCGCCGAGCTTGAGGATGTCCTCCTCGGCCTCCTGGTCGATGACGTGCACGATGTCGTCGACGGTGATCACGCCGACCAGGCGCCCGGCATCGTCGACCACCGGCGCCGAGAGCAGCGAGTACTGGCGGAAGAGGTAGGCCACCTCCTCCTGGTCCAGGGTCACCTTCAGGGGGTGGAACTCCTCGCTCATCAGCTCGGAGATCTTCTCCGGCCGCTTGGAGCGCAGCACCCGGCTGAGCGGCAGCTTGCCGATCGGCTTGTAGCGCGGGTCGACCACGTAGAGATCGTAGAAGTCGCTGACGATGCGCTTCTTGTTGTTGCGCATCCAGTCGATGGTCTCGCCGACGGTCCAAATCGAGGGGACGACGACCACCTCGCGCTGCATCAGCCGCCCGGCCGACTCTTCTGGGAAGGTCATGCCCTCGGTGAGCAGGCGCTGGATGGTGCGCGGCACGCGGCTGAGGATCTGGGCGCGCAGCTCTTCGTCCAGGTCCTCGAAGAACTCCAGCGCGTCGTCGCTTTCGAGCTGTTTGAGAAGCTGCGCGGCGGCCTTGGGCCCCAGGTCCTCGACGATGGCATCGCGCAGCTCGGAGTCGAGGTAGGTCAGCACCTCCGCCTCGAGCCCCTGCCCCGCGATGTCGAGCAGCAGCTTGCGCTCGGCGCGGTCCAGCGCCTCCAGCAGGTCGGCCGTGTCGGCCGGGTGCAGCGGCTCGACCAGCCCCTCGACCTCGCTCACCTGGCCGCCGGCCAGCGCCGCGCGCACCGCGTCGATCAGCGCCTGGGAAAGGCCGACGCTGTCCTCCACCGCCGCCTCGTCGCGCGGGTCTTCGGTCCGGGCCTCGGTGGCGGGATCGGCCATGGCGCTCCTTTACAGGCTTCTCAGGTGAGCGGCTCCGCCGGCGCGACGCTCTGCTGGCGCGACTGGGCGTCGACCACGGCGATGGCCGAAGCGTTGACCACGCCGCGCGCCGTCACCGAGGGCGTCAGGATCACCGTCGGCACCGCCGCGCCCAGCAGCAGCGGTCCCACCGGCAAGGCGTCGACCGCGATCTTCAGCAGGTTGTAGGCGATGTTCGCCGCATCCAGCGACGGCATGATCAGCAGATTGGCCGCGCCGCTCAACCGCGAATTCGGGAAGATGCGGCTGCGGATCTCCTCCGACAGGGCGGCGTCGGCGTGCATCTCGCCCTCCGCCTCCAGCTCGGGATGGCGCTGATGCAGCAGCTTGAGGGCCTGGCGCATCTTCACTGCGCTGCTGTCGTCGTGGCTGCCGAAGTTGGCGTGGCTGAGCAGCGCGATCTTCGGCTCGATCCCGAAGCGGCGCACCGCCTCGGCGCCGAGCCGCGCCATCTCCACGATCTCCTCGGCGTCGGGCTCGGCGCTGACCTGGGTGTCGGCGATGAACAGCGTGCCGCGCGGGGTGACCAGCAGCCCCAGCGCCGAGAAGTCGCGGGCGCCGGGGGCCAGGCCGATGGTGGTCTGCACCTGGCGCAGGTGGCGCTGGTAGCGCCCCTCGGCGCCGCAGACCAGGGCGTCGGCGTCGCCGCGCAGCACCGAGATGCAGCCGATCGCCGTGGCGTTGGTGCGGATGATGGTGCGCGCCTCGTCCGGCGTCACGCCCTGGCGCTCGGTCAGCGCGTGGTACTCGGTCCAGTAGTCGCGGTAGCGCGGGTCGTCGAGCGGGTTGACCAGTTCGAAGTGCTCGCCGGCGCGGATGCGCAGGCCCAGCTCCTTCAGGCGCATCTCCACCACCTGGGGCCGGCCGCAGATGATCGGCCGGGCCAGCCCCTCGTCGACCAGGATCTGCGCCGCGCGCAGCACCCGCTCGGCCTCGCCCTCGGCGAAGAAGACCCGTTTGGGATCGCGCCGCGCCTGCTCGAACACCGGCTTCATCAGCAGGCCGGAGCGGAAGACGAACTGGTTGAGCTCCTCGCGGTAGGCGCGGAAGTCGGCGATCGGCCGGCGGGCGACGCCGCTGTCCATCGCCGCCTCGGCCACCGCCGGCGCGATCTCCAGAATCAGGCGCGGGTCGAAGGGCCGCGGGATCAGGTAGTCGGGCCCGAAGCTGTAGGGCTGGCCGCCGTAGGCCTTGACCACCACCTCCGAGGCCTCGGCCTTGGCCAGATCGGCCAGCGCCCGCACGCAGGCCAGCTTCATCTCCTCGTTGATCGTCGTCGCCCCGACGTCCAGCGCGCCGCGGAAGATGAAGGGGAAGCAGAGGACGTTGTTGACCTGGTTGGGATAGTCGGAGCGCCCCGTGGCGATGATCGCGTCGGGCCGTGCCTCGCGCGCCGTCTCCGGCCAGATCTCCGGCACCGGGTTGGCCAGTGCCAAGATCAGCGGGTCGCGCGCCATCTTGGCCACCATCTCCGGCTTCAGCACGCCCGGTGCCGAGAGGCCGAGGAAGATGTCGGCCCCGTCGATCGCCTCGTCCAACCGGCGCAGGTCGCTCTTCTGCGCATAGGCCGCCTTCCAGGGGTCCATCTCGTCGACCCGGCCCTCATAGACCAGGCCGGCGATGTCGCAGACCCAGATGTTCTCGCGCCGCACGCCCTGGGCGACCAGCAGATCGAGGCAGGCGATGGCGGCCGCGCCGGCGCCGGAGGCGACCACCTTGACCTCCTCCGGCTTCTTGTCGACCAGGCGCAGGCCGTTGTAGATCGCTGCGTTGACGATGATCGCGGTGCCGTGCTGGTCGTCGTGGAACACCGGGATGTCCATCCGCTCGCGCAGCTCGCGCTCGACGACGAAGCACTCCGGCGCCTTGATGTCCTCCAGATTGATGCCGCCGAAGGTCGGCTCCAGCGAGGCGACGATGTCGATCAGCCGGTCCGGCTCGCGGGCGTCGACCTCGATGTCGAACACGTCGATGCCGGCGAACTTCTTGAACAGCACCGCCTTGCCTTCCATCACCGGCTTGGCCGCCAGCGGGCCGATCTGCCCGAGGCCCAGCACGGCGGTGCCGTTGGTCACCACGCCGACCAGGTTGCCGCGCGCGGTGACCGCGGCGGCGGCCTCCTCGTCGGCGACGATCTCCTCGCAGGCCGCCGCCACGCCGGGCGAGTAGGCGAGCGCGAGGTCGCGCTGGTTGCCGAGCGGCTTCGTCGCGACCACCTCCAGCTTGCCGGGCTGCGGATCCCGGTGGTACGCAAGTGCCGCTTCCTTGAAATCGTCAGCCATGCCGAGAGCTATCCATTCCTCCAAGACTCGTGCCGAGACGTTAGCCGATGCGCCCGACCTCGGAAAGGCGCCGCACGGGGAAATCCTGCAAACGCAGTACGGGCCGCTCGAATGGCTCGTGTCCGACGGACTCGTGCCGTACGCCCCGGCCGTCGCCTGGATGGAGTCGCGCGCCGCGGCGATCCGCGCCGGCAGCGCGCCGGAGGCGGTCTGGCTGCTGGAGCACCCGCCGCTCTACACCGCCGGCACCTCGGCCGATCCCGCCGATCTCCTGGACTCCCGCTTTCCGGTCTTCGCCAGCGGCCGGGGCGGCCAGTACACCTATCACGGGCCGGGCCAGCGGGTCGCCTACGTGCTGCTCGACCTGAAGCGCCGCGGGCCTGACGTACGCGCCTACGTCGGCCGACTGGAAGACTGGCTGATTCGTACGCTGGCCGACTTCACCGTCACCGGCGAGCGGCGCGACGGCCGCGTCGGGATCTGGGTTGCGCGCGGCCAGGGCGCGACCGGACCGCGCGAGGACAAGATCGCGGCCATCGGCGTACGCGTACGTCGCTGGGTGACCTTCCACGGCGTCGCGCTGAACGTCGAGCCGGAGCTGAGCCACTTCGCCGGCATCGTGCCCTGCGGCATCCGCGAGCACGGTGTGACCTCGCTGGTCGACCTCGGGCGGCCGGTCACCCTGCCGGACGTCGACGTCGCATTGCAGCGCCGCTTTCTCGAGGTCTTCGGCTGAGACGGCGACTCGACCGCGCTTCACATTCTTTTTTTCTTATGCATGATTGATCGGGGTCAAGGCGGTGGCGGGCCGTCGGGCCCACAAGCGGGCCAAGGCCCCGCCGACCGCGCTGCGGCCCGGCGGCCCGACGACACCCCCGCCCCCGCAGGAGCACCGCGATGCTGAAAACCCTCGCCGCCACCGCCCTGGCCTTCGGTCTCGGCCTCTCCGCCGCCGCCGCCGCGCCGGAGCCCGAGGACCCGGCCAAGCAGACCCCCTGGGGCCTCTACCTGACCGCCCAGGAGGCCTACGACATGAAGCAGGAGCTGGGCGACCAGGTGCTGTTCGTCGACGTGCGCGAGCCGGTCGAGATCATGTTCACCGGCTTCACCGACGTGGTCGACGTCAATGTGCCGTTTCTGCTGGTCAACCCGGCCGAGTGGCACCCAAGCAAGCCGGTCCTGCGGATGGAGCGCAACCCCGCCTTCAGCGAGCAGGTCCTGGCGGCCCTGGAGGCGCGCGGACTGGACCGGTCGAGCCCGGTCATCCTGATGTGCCGCTCGGGCGGCAGCCGCGGGGCGCCCTCGGCCAAGGCGCTCGACGGGCTGGGCCTGGAGTCGGTCTACGTGGTGGTGGACGGCTTCGAGGGCGGCACCGACAAGGACAACCCCAAGGGCCCCTGGCGCACGGTCGACGGCTGGAAGAACGCCGGCCTGCCCTGGAGCTACAAGCTCAACCCCGACAAGGTCTACACCCGCAGCTTCGACGAGTAGTCGGCTTCGAAGGGTCGAGAGACGAAACGCCGGAGGGTCCGGGCCCTCCGGCGTTTCTTGTTGCCACCGGCGGGGCGCGGTGCCCGCGCGCTCAGGCCTGGTCGTAGTCGAGCACCACACGGTCGGTCAGCGGGCGCGACTGGCAGGTCAGCACGAAGCCCCGCGCCACCTCGTCGGGCTCCAGGGCGTAGTTGACCGCCATGTCCACCTTGCCCTCCTGCAGCTTGGCGCGGCAGGTGCAGCAGACGCCGCCCTTGCAGGAGAACGGCAGGTCCAGCCCCTTGGCGATCGCGGCATCCAGGATCGAGGTGCCGTCGAAGCCCAGGTCGAAGGCGTGGCTCACCCCGTCCAGGATCACCGTGACCTGGGCGCGCTCGCCGGTCGCCTCGCGCTGGCCGTGCTCGACCGGCTTGGGCTTCACGCTGCCGACCGGGTTGGTGTTGAACAGCTCGAAGTGCACCTTCTCGTCCGGCACGCCGATCTCCTCCAGCGCGCCGGTCACGTCGCCGATCATCGTGTCGGGACCGCAGACGAAGAAGGCGTCGACCGCGGCCGGATTGATCAGGCTGCGGCAGAAGGCCTTCACCTTGTCGCCGTCGAGCCGCCCGTTGAACAGCGCGGCCTCCTGGGTCTCGCGGCTGAGCACATGGTACAGGCCGAAGCGGCCGAGGTAGCGGTTCTTCAGGTCCTCGAGCTGCTCGCGGAAAATGATCGAGGCGACGCTGCGGTTGCCGTAGAACAGCAGCACCCGCGCGTGCGGCTCGCGCTCCAGCAGGGTCTTGGCGATCGAGATGACCGGCGTGATCCCGCTGCCGGCGGCGAACAGCACGTAGGTGCGGCTGGCCGCGGGGTCGATCTCGCTGGTGAAGCGGCCGGTCGGCGTCATCACGTCGAGCTGCGCGCCCGGCTTCAGGTTCTCGTTGGCGTAGGTCGAGAAGAGGCCGCCGTCGACCCGCTTGACCGCGACCCGCAGCTCGCCCTCGTCCAGGCCGGAGCAGATCGAGTAGCTGCGACGCACCTCCTGCCCGTCCAGGGTGGTGCGCAGGGTCAGGTACTGGCCCTGGCGGAAGGCGTAGTCCTCGGCCAGGTTGGCCGGCACGTCGAAGGCGATGGAGACGGTGTCGTCGGTCTCGCGTCGAACGTCGGCCACGGTCAGGCTGTGGAAGCGCGGATGCATGGGGCCTTTCCCCTCACGAAGTCAGATGCACTTGAAGTAGTCGAAGGGTTCCAGGCAGGCGCGGCAACGCCAGAGCGCCTTGCAGGCGGTGGAGCCGAACGCGCTGACCTGCTCGGTGTCCAGCGCGCCGCAGTGCGGACAGGCCACCTCCGGCGCAGCGCCGAACAGCGCGCGCTTGCTGGGCGAGCCCTTCACCGGCGGCGCGATGCCGTAGGCGCGCAGCTTCTCGCGCCCCGCCTCGCTCAGCCAGTCGGTGGTCCAGGCCGGGTGCAGCACCGTCTCCACCGTCACCGGCGCGTAGCCGGCTTCGCCCAGCACCCGCTTGATCTCCTGCTCGATCAGGTTCATCGCCGGGCAGCCGGAGTAGGTCGGCGTGATCGTCACGCTCACCGCGCCGTCGGCGGCGAACCGCGCGTCGCGCAGCAGCCCGAGATCGGCGATGGTCAGCACCGGAATCTCCGGATCGACCACGGCCTCCAGGGTCTGCCAAAGCCGCGCCAGCGCCGGGTCGCGCGCGCTGCGCGCGGACGCCCCGGGGGCGGGCGTGGGCGCGGCGGGCGGTGGTGAGGCCTGGGTCGACATGGGCGCTCCCCCGTCGCCTACCAGCGGGCGTCCGGATAGGCGCGCTGCAGGAACTGCATCTCGGCCAGGATGTAGCCGAGGTGCTCGCTGTGCCGGCCGGCGCGCCCGCCGCTCTGCATCCAGCCGTCCTCCGGCCGGCGCAGCGTCGCCTCGGCCAGCACCCGGTCGACCGTGTCCGACCAGGCCGGGTAGAGGTTCTTGGGATCGGGGCCGAGGCCGGCGGCGACGACCCGCTCCTCCACCGCGTCGGCCTCGAAGAGCTCGCCGGTGAAGCGCCAGAGCTCGTCCAGCGCCGCCTGGATCCGCGCATGGCTCTCGGCCGTGCCGTCGCCCAGCCGCACCATCCATTCCGAGGAGTGGCGCAGGTGGTAGCTGACCTCCTTGACCGACTTGGCGGCGATCGCCCGCAGGCGCTCGTCGCGCGACTGCAGCAGCGCTGTCTGCAGCTCGTAGTGCCAGGCGTCGAAGAGGAACTGCCGGGCGATGGCGCGGGCAAAGTCCTCCTCGTTCGGCTGCTCGACCAGCAGGACGTTGCGGTAGTCGATGCCGTCGCGGCGATAGACCAGCGCATCCTCGTCGCGCCCCCGCCCCTCGACCTCGCCGGCGTAGGTCATGACCGAGCGGGCCTGGCCGAGCAGGTCGAGCGCGACGTTGATCAGCGCGATGTCCTCCTCCAGCACCGGCGCGTGGCCGCACCACTCGCCGAGCCGGTGGCTCAGCACCACGGCGTTGTCGCCGAGGCGCAGCAGGTAGTCGAACAGCGCCTGCCGCTCGGCCGGCAGGGCGGTCGCGGCAGCGCTCGTGTCAGTCTCGAGGGTCATCGGGTCTGTCCGCAGTTCGTGGAATCCGGGTCGGCGCGCGCCTCGACGGGGCTTGCCCCTTCGGGCTGCGCTAGATGTTCTTCACCTCGTCCGGAATCTCGTAGAAGGTCGGATGGCGGTAGATCTTGTCGCCGGTCGGCTCGAAGAAGGCCTCCTTGTCCTCCGGGTCGCTGGCGGTGATCGCCGCCGAGGGCACCACCCAGAGGCTCACGCCCTCGCCGCGCCGGGTGTAGACGTCGCGCGCGTTCTCCAGCGCCATCTGCGCGTCGGCCGCGTGAAGCGACCCGGCGTGCTTGTGCGCCAGCCCCGCCTTGGCGCGGATGAAGACTTCCCACAGGGGCCAATCCCGCTCGCCCGCGGCACCTTCGCTCATGTCCCGTGTCCTCCGGCTTGTCGTTGCCACTACTCGGCCGCCACGGCGGTGGCCTGGGCGGCCGCCGCGCGGGCGCGGCGCTTTTCGGCATGGGCCAGCGCCGCCTCGCGCACCCAGCGGCCATTGTCGTGGGCGCGACGGCGGTCGCGCAGGCGCTCGCGGTTGCAGGGGCCGTTGCCCTGCAGCACCTGCTTGAACTCCTCCCAGTCGATCTCGCCGAAGTCGTAGTGACCGGTCTCGGCGTTCCACCGCAGCGCCGGATCGGGCACCGTCAGGCCCAGGAACTCCGCCTGGGGCACGGTGACGTCGACGAACTTCTGGCGCAGGTCGTCGTTCGACACGCGCTTGATGTTCCAGCGCATCGACTGTGCCGAGTGCGCCGAATCCTTGTCGTTCGGCCCGAACATCATCAGCGAGGGCCACCACCAGCGGTCCAGCGCGTCCTGGGCCATGCGCTTCTGCGCGGCCGTGCCGCGGGCCAGGGTGAGCATGATCTCGTAGCCCTGGCGCTGGTGGAAGGACTCCTCCTTGCAGATGCGGATCATCGCCCGCGAGTAGGGCCCGTAGGAGCAGCGCTGCAGCGGCACCTGGTTCATGATCGCCGCGCCGTCGACCAGCCAGCCGATGGCGCCGATGTCGGCCCAGGTGGTGGTCGGGTAGTTGAAGATGGAGGAGTACTTGGCCTTGCCGCTGAGAAGCTGATCGACCAGCTCCTGCCGGCTGACCCCCAGGGTCTCGGCGGCGCTGTAGAGGTAGAGGCCGTGCCCGGCCTCGTCCTGAATCTTGGCCAGCAGCGCCGCCTTGCGGCGCAGGCTCGGCGCGCGGGTGATCCAGTTGCCCTCCGGCAGCATGCCGACCACCTCGGAATGGGCGTGCTGCGAAATCTGGCGCACCAGGGTCTTGCGGTAGCCCTCCGGCATCCAGTCCTTCGGCTCGATCTTCTCGTCGGCATCGACCTTGGCCTGGAAGCGGCGCTCCAGCTCGCCCTCGCCCTGCTCCAGCGGGATCGAGGTGTCGCCCTTCTGGATGTCGAGGCCCTGGGTGTACATCGCGCTCCTCCCTCGCTTGGCGCCGCCGCCCGAGGCGGGCCGCTCCGTTTCTCACCCATAAATATATGTCGAATACGTCCGGCTCGCAAAGATTTTTTGTGACACGTCGAGGCGCGGCGCGGCCGGGCCGACGCCGCCGCGCTGCCCGGCCGCCTTCAGTCGCGCGGCAGGCCGCCGAACCGCGCGAAGAAGGCGGCGTCCGGCGGCGGCAGCGGGCCGTCGCGCGTCTCCACCTCGGTATCCAGCCAGCGCTCCGCCGGCCCGACCAGCGCCTTGTAGAGCCCCGCCGCCAAGTCGTAGGCGCGCCAGCCCACCCACTCGGCGGGCAACAGCTCCGGCGGCAGCATGGGATCGCGCAGGATCAGCCGGCGGTAGTCGTGGATCAGCAGCACCCGGGCCTGCAGCGCCGGCAAGGGCGGCGGCCCCGGTGCCCGCGTCAGGGCGGCGGCGAGCGGCGCAAAGCGCCGGCAGAAGGCGGCATAGCTCTCGGCCAGCCCGGCGAGATCCCAGCAGTCGGCGACCAAACGCTGCAGCACCTGCGGATCGCTGGGCAGCGCGCTCTGCCCGGCGATGACCAGCGGCCGCTCGGCCGCCGGCAGCTCCTCGACCACGGAGGCAAGGGCGGCGCCGTCCGGGTCGGGATGGATCAGGGCATTGGGCGAGAGCTCGCCGAAGCCGAGCCAGCCCAGCTCCTTGCGCAGAAGCTCGCGCCGCTCCCCGGCGCCGCCGGGAATCACCACCAGGCGCCAGTCGCCCTCCCAACCGCGCGGCGGGCCGCCGTAGATTCGCCGCGTCGCCTCCTCGAAGCGGCGGCGGCCGACCCGCGACAGGCCATAATAGCTGCGCCGCCCCACGGGGAAGCGATCGAACCAGCCGTCGGCCGCCAGCCGCGACAGCGCGGTGCGCACCTGGCTGCCGTTGATCCCGAAGCTCTCCAGCAGGGGCAGCAGGCTGCCGATCCAGGCTTCCCCGCCGCGCGGCGCGATGGCGTCGCCGTAGAGCGTGACCACCACCGAGCCGGCGCGCACCGGCCGCCGCGCGGCGAAGTCGGCGACCAGCCGCGCGACCGCCGTGCGCACGGGACCGCCCCCGGCCGCATGCACGGGATCGAGCGGCGCGCTCACGCCTCCAGCTCTCCGATCCGCGCCTGCAGCTTGTCGAGCAGGCGGTCGAGCTGCCCGCGCTCGGCCGGCGTCAGGCCGCCCATCAGCTCGGCCTCCAGCTCGCGCGCCCGGGGCACGATGGCGCCGTAGACCTTGGCCCCTTCCGGCGTCAGCGAGAGGCGCAGCAGGCGCTGGTCGTCGGGATGCGGCGCCTTGGCGATCAGCGCCTTGTGCAGCAGCGCCGCCACCGCCCGGCTGACCTTGGCCTTGTCCATGGCGGTGGCCTCGGCGACCTCGTTGGAGGAGACCGGGGCCATTTCCCCCAGCACGGCCATCACCCGCCATTCCGGGATGGAGATGCCGAACTCCCGGCTGTAGCGCGCGGCGAAGGCGCGGCTGATCCGGTTGGTCGCGACCGACAGGCGGTAGGGCAGAAAGCCGGACAGGCGGAATCCCTCGGCCGCCGTCCCGGCCGGGCCCGTCTCCCTCTCCGCCGCAAGCTCCGGCGCCGACGCCATTTCGCGTCCCCTGCTGGTTGGTCTCCGCTGCCGCCCCTGATACCGCGTCGCGGCCGCCGGCGCACCCCCCGCCGCGCGCCAAAGCCCCTGCGCCCAGGTCTACGCCGCCCAGGTCTGCGCCGCCCAGGTCTGCGCCCCCAGGTTTGCCCCCAGGTCTACGCCACACCGGACAGCAGCCGAGGCGCGAGCAGTGCCCCGCGCGGTTCGCGGAGCGCACGACCGCCTCCTTGACAGTCGTTT
Source organism: Algihabitans sp. (assembly GCA_965233705.1). Lineage (GTDB taxonomy): Bacteria > Pseudomonadota > Alphaproteobacteria > Kiloniellales > DSM-21159 > Algihabitans. Next base: position 1,328,537 of record CBDDTF010000003.1, read on the forward strand.
CGTTTGAAACGATACTTTTCACCGACCGAGAGATCAAGCGGCCGGTCTTGCGCGGCTGTGTCGAGACCCGGAACCGCGCCGAGTTCTGGGACCGCGCCGAGTTCTGGGGCCACGCCGAGTTCTGGGGCCACGCCGAGTTTTGCGGCCGCGCCGTTTCGAGGGAGCGTCATGCGCAACTACATCGCCTTTCCGCGCAGCGAGGGCCGCGCCGCCCGCCAGGCGCACGTCGGCCTGCCCGAGGGGACCTACGAGCGCGAGCTGGGCAAGGAAGGCTTCTTCGGCCCGGCCACGCACATGTACCACAGCCATCCGCCCACCGGCTGGATCGACTGGCAGGGCCCGCTGGCCCCGCGCGCCTTCGACCTGACCAAGGTGAACGCCGAGCAGGCCTCGCCCTGGGACGCCCAGACGGTGCTGCACAACGCCCACTGCAAGCTGCGCTTCTGGCGCGCACCCAGGTCGATGGACCACCTGGCGCGCAACGCCGACGGCGACGAGCTGATCTTCGTGCATGCCGGGCGCGGCCGTCTCTACTGCGACTACGGCCACCTGGAACTGCGCGCCGGCGACTACGTGATGCTGCCGCGCTCGACCATGTGGCGGCTCGACTGCGAGGCGCCGGTGACCGCGCTGCTGATCGAGGCGAGCGGCGGCAGCTACATGCTGCCCGACAAGGGTCTGGTCGGGCCGCACGCCATCTTCGACCCGGCGGTGCTGGACACGCCGGCGCTCGACGACGCCTTCGAGGCCCAGAAGTCCGAGACCGAGTGGCAGGTGCGGATCAAGCGGCTGGGCGCGATCTCCACCGTCACCTACCCCTTCAATCCGCTGGACGCCGTCGGCTGGAAGGGCGACCTGGCGCCGGTGCGCCTCAACGTCGCCGACATCCGGCCGCTGATGAGCCACCGCTACCACCTGCCGCCCTCGGCGCACACCACCTTCGTCGGCCACCGCTTCGTGGTCTGCACCTTCGCCCCGCGCCCCTTCGAGAGCGACCCCGAGGCGCTGAAGGTGCCCTTCTTCCACAACAACGACGACTACGACGAGGTGATCTTCTACCATGCCGGCAACTTCTTCAGCCGCGACAACATCCACCCCGGCATGCTGAGCTTCCACCCCTGCGGCTTCACCCACGGCCCGCACCCCAAGGCGCTGCGGAACGCCTTCACCCAGACCTCGGCGGCGACCGACGAGTACGCCGTGATGCTGGACACCCGCGACCCGCTGGAGATCGGCGACCTGCCGGCCGGGGTGGAGTTCGAGGGCTACAAGGATTCCTGGAAGGCGCCCGGCGCCGGCGCCAAGGCGGCGGAGTAGCGATGAAGCTCGCCAGTTTGAAGCAGGGGCGCGACGGCCGCCTGGTCCTGGTCAGCCGCGACCTGAGCCGCGCCGTGCTGGCTCAGGCCGCCGAGACCCTCCAGGCCGCGCTCGACGACTGGGCGGCGGTCGCGCCGCGCCTGCGCGACGAGGCGGAGGCGCTGGAGGCCGGGCGCGCCGCCGGCGCCTTCACCTTCGACGCGGGCGCCTGCGCCGCCCCCCTGCCCCGCGCCTACCAGTGGGCCGACGGCTCGGCCTACGTGAACCACGTCAAGCTGGTGCGCCAGGCGCGCGGCGCCGAGCTGCCGGAGAGCTTCTGGGAGGACCCGCTGATGTACCAGGGCGGCTCCGACTCCTTCCTCGGGCCGCGCGACCCCATCGCGCTGGCCGAGGAGAGCTGGGGCCTCGACCTGGAGGCGGAGATCGCGGTGGTCACCGACGACGTGCCCATGGGCACCCCGGCGGCGCGCGCGGGCGACCACCTGCGCCTGGTGATGCTGGTCAACGACGTCTCCCTGCGCAACCTGATCCCCGGCGAGCTGGCCAAGGGCTTCGGCTTCTTTCAGGCCAAGCCCTCCAGCGCCTTCTCGCCGGTGGCGCTGACGCCGGACGAGCTGGGCGCGGCCTGGGACGGCAGCCGGCTGCACCGCCCGCTGATCAGCCACGTCAACGGCAAGATCCTGGGCCAGCCCGAGGCCGGCGAGGACATGACCTTCGACTTCCCCACCCTGATCGCCCATGCGGCGCGCACCCGACCGCTGGCCGCCGGCACCATCGTCGGCTCCGGCACCGTGTCCAACCGCGACCCCGACGGCGGCCCCGGCAAGCCGGTCGACCAGGGCGGGCGCGGCTATGCCTGCCTCGCCGAGGTCCGCATGGTGGAGAAGATCCTGACCGGCGAGATCGCCACCCCCTTCCTGTCGTTCGGCGACCGGGTGCGCATCGAGATGCTGGACGCCGAGGGCGACAGCCTGTTCGGCGCCATCGACCAGGAGGTGCGGCGCTACGCCGGCCCCTGACAAAGCCCCAGACCCGCAGTTGCAAGGGAGACAGACCCGACATGGCGCGCGCTTTCGCTTCGCAAGCCGACCTGGAAGACAAGCAGATCACCTTCGAGGAGCTGGCCGACGGCCTCTACGCCTACACGGCCGAGGGCGACCCCAACACCGGCGTGATCGTCGGCGACGACGCAGTCATGGTGGTGGACACCCAGGCCACGCCCGCCATGGCCGAGGACGTGATCGCCCGCATCCGCGCGGTGACCGACAAGCCGATCGACTACGTCTGCCTGACCCACTACCACGCGGTGCGCGTGCTCGGCGCCTCGGCCTACGGCGCGCGCCACACCATCGCCAGCCAGGGCACCTACGACCTGATCGTCGAGCGCGGGCAGCAGGACTACGAGTCGGAGGTCGGCCGCTTCCCGCGCCTGTTCCGCGATGTCGGCTCGATCCCCGGCCTGACCTGGCCGACGCTGGTGTTCGATCACAAGCTGACCCTCTTCCTGGGCGAGCGGGAGGTGCAGATCCTGCACCTCGGGCGCGGCCACACCAAGGGCGACACGGTGGTCTGGCTGCCCAAGGAGAAGGTGCTGTTCGCCGGCGACCTGGTCGAGTTCGGCGCCACGCCCTACACCGGCGACGCCTACCTGCGCGAGTGGCCGCAGACCCTGGCGGCGCTGCGCGCGCTCGGCCCCGAAAAGCTGGTGCCGGGACGCGGCGCGGCGCTGAAGACGGCGGCCGACTGCGAGGCCGGGATCGCCGGCACCCAGGCCTTCCTGACCGCGCTCTACCGCAACGTGGAGGCGGGCGTGCAGGCCGGCCGGAGCCTGAAGGACATCTACGACGAGACCTTCGCCGCGCTCGAGCCGGAGTTCGGCAAGTGGGTGATCTTCGAGCACTGCATGCCCTTCGACGTCACCCGCGCCTATGACGAGGCCTCGGGCCTGGACGACCCGCGGATCTGGACGGCCGAGCGCGACGTCGAGATGTGGAAGAGCCTGGAGCAGGCCGACAAGGCCGCCGAGGCCGCACAGCAGCAGCAAAGCTGACGCGACCCGCCGCCGGCGGAGCCGAAGGCCGCAGCCAAGACGGCCAGGCCCGCCGGGCGGCGTCGCCAGGGAGGCGCCCCATGACCAGCAGCGAGCCCAACCGGACCGTCGAAACGGGGCCCGTCAGGCCCAAGACCTACCGCTATCCGCGCTTCGCCTACCGCCGCTCGCCCGACCAGGACCGCCGCGGCGCGCACCACCCGGTGGTGATCGTCGGCGCCGGCCTGGTCGGCCTGGCCGCCGCGGTCGACCTCGCCCGGCACGGCATCGCCAGCGTCGTGCTGGACGACGACGAGACGGTCAGCGTCGGCAGCCGCGCCATCTGCTTTTCGAAGCGCACCCTGGAGATCTGCGACCGCCTGGGTGTCGGCCGCAAGATGCTCGAAAAGGGCATCACCTGGAACGTCGGGCGGGTCTTCTTCGGCGCGCACGAGGTCTACAGCTTCGACCTGCTGCCCGAAGCCGGGCACCAGTTCCCCGCCTTCGTGAACCTGCAGCAGTACTACGCCGAGGAGTGGCTGGTCCGCCGCGCCGAGGAAACCGGCCTGGTCGACCTGCGCTGGCGCAACCGGGTCACCGGCGTGGAGGCCGGCCCCGAGGGCGCGCGCCTGCGGGTCGAGACCCCGGACGGCCCCTACCCGCTGGCCTGCGACTGGCTGATCGCCGCCGACGGCGCCAAGTCCTTCGTGCGCCGCGCGCTGGGCCTGGAGTTCAAGGGCCAGGTCTTCAAGGACCGCTTCCTGATCGCCGATGTGCGGATGAAGGCGGACTTCCCGACCGAGCGCTGGTTCTGGTTCGACCCGCCCTTCCACCAGGGGCAGTCGGCGCTGCTGCACAAGCAGCCGGACGACGTCTGGCGCATCGACCTGCAGCTCGGCTGGGAGGCCGACCCGGAGGAGGAGAAGAAGCCGGAGAAGGTGATACCGCGCCTCAAGGCCATGCTCGGCGAGCGGGCCGAGTTCGACCTGGAATGGGTCAGCATCTACACCTTCCAGTGCCGCCGCCTCGACCGCTTCCGCCACGGCCGCGTCTTCTTCGTCGGCGACGCCGCCCATCAGGTCTCCCCCTTCGGCGCGCGCGGCGGCAACGGCGGCATCCAGGACACCGACAACCTCTGCTGGAAGCTGGCCTGGGTGCTGCAGGGCAAGGCGCCCGAGAGCCTGCTGAACTCCTACGACGCCGAGCGGGTTCCGGCGACCGACGAGAACATCCTGAACTCGACCCGCTCGACCGATTTCATCACGCCGAAGACCGCGGCCAGCCGCGCCTTCCGCGACGCCGTGCTGGAGCTCTCCGCCGGGCAGCCCTTCGCGCGGAGCTGGGTCAACTCGGGCCGCCTGTCGAAGCCTGCGGTGCTCACCGACTCGCCGCTCAACAGCGGGGCCGACGCCGGCCTGCCGGTGCCCGACGCGCCGGTCTTGCGCGACGGCGCGCCGGACTGGCTGCTGGCCCACCTGGGCGGCGACTTCGTCCTGCTGGTCTACGGCGAGGCCGGCACGCCGCTGCCCGAGGCCGGTCAGCTCCGCCCGGCCGAATCGCCCGTCCGAGCACTGGCGGTGGCGCCGCCCGAGAGCGCGCCAGCGACCGCCGGCACGCTGATCGACGTCGAGGGCCTGGTCGCCGCCCGCCTGGACCTGGCGCCCGGCCAGTGGCTGCTGATCCGCCCGGACCAGCACGTCTGCGCGCGCGGCACGACCCTCGACCCGGAGGTCATCCGGGCGGCGCGCGACCGCGCCCTCGGCAAGGCGACGCCGGCGCCGCAGGCGGCCCGCCTCGCGCGGATGGCGACCTGACGCGCGCGCCCCCTCCGCTGGGATGAGGACCATGAGCAAGCTGAACACCGAGCCCCGGATCGCCGATCCCGACGGTCTCTACGAAGCCATCCTCGCCGCGCACCGCGATCTCGACGAGGCGGAGAGCCGCAAGCTGGACGCCAAGCTGATCCTGCTGCTGGCCAACCACATCGGCGACGCCGGCACGGTACGCGAGGCCCTGGCCATCGCCCGCGCCGGCGCCCGCCCAGAAGCCCGGACCGACGCGGCCGCCGAGGGTCCGGAAAGCGCCGCGACATGAGCCTGACCCTCTATACCTACTGGCGCTCCTCGGCCAGCTACCGGGTGCGGATCGCCCTGGCGCTGAAGGGCCTGGCCGCCGACCAGATCCCGATCCACCTGGTGCGCGGCGGCGGCGAGAACCGGGCCGACACCTACCGCGCGCGCAACCCCCAGGCCCAGGTGCCCACCCTGGAGGTGGAGGGCACGCCGCTGGTCCAGTCGCTCGCCATCGTCGAGTACCTGGAGGAGATCCGGCCCGACCCGCCGCTGCTGCCGGCCGATCCCCTGGCCCGCGCCCGGGCCCGCGGCATCGCCCAGGCGATCGCCTGCGACATCCACCCCCTGAACAACCTGCGGGTCCTCAAGTACCTGGAAACCGACCTCGGCGCCGATCCCGAGGCGCGGCAGGCCTGGTACCGCCACTGGGTCGAACGCGGCCTGGCCGCCGTCGAGGAGCTGGTGCTGCACGCCCGCGACGGCGGCCCCTACTGCCTCGGCGCCACGCCGGGGCTGGCCGACCTCTGCGTCGTGCCGCAGCTCTTCAACGCCCGCCGCTTCGACTGCGACACCAGCCGTTGCCCCACCCTGGTCGAGATCGACGCCCTGCTGGCCGACCACCCCGCCTTCAAGGCGGCGCACCCGCACCGCCAGCCGGATTTCGACGGGTAGCGAGACGCCAAGCGTCAGCGCGAAAAGACTCAGCGCGGCCGAATCACTGGGCCCGAATCACTGGGCCCGAATCACTGGGGCCGAAGCACTGGGGCCGGCTCACTGGGGCCGGCTCACTGGGGGCCCGAAAGGGCCTGCAGCACCTCCTGCTTGCGCAGCGTGAGATAGCCGGCCTCGAAGGTCAGGATTCCGTCGCGGGCCCAGACGTTGAGCTGCTTGTTGACCGCCTCGCGCGTCACGCCGAGGAGCTGGGCAATCTCCGACTGGGAGAGCTTGAGGCCGATGCGCAGGCCGTCGTCGGTCTCCTGCCCGTGGGCGATGGCCAGCGAGAGCAGCCGCTTGGCCAGGCGCGCGCGCAGATCCAGGAAGGCTGCGTCGATGACGAACTCGTTGGTCTGGCGCAGCCGCTCGCAGAGCATCTCGATGATCGGCCGCGCCAGCCTCGGCTCGCGCTCCAGCAGCGACAGGAAGTCGGCGCGGTGGATCACCACCAGCTCGCTCTTCTCCACCGCGCGGGCGTCGGCCGTGCGCTGCAAGCCGTCGAGCAGGGCGATCTCGCCGAAGACGTCGCCGGGCTCCATCAGCGCCAGGGTCAGCTCTTTGCCCTCGGCGCCGCAGACCGAGATGCGGATGGCGCCCGCATGCACGGCGTAGAGTGCGCCGCCCTCGTCGCCCTGGCGGAACAGCACCTCGCCGCGCGCCAGACGCTGGACCCGGCTGGTCCGCACCAGACTGTCGAGCAGACGCGGCTCGATCCCCGCGAAGAGGAAGTGCCCGCGGATCAACGCGGCGCGCTCTTCCGGCCCCAGGGCGCTGCCGGACTTGGGTGCGGCCACCATCCGTGCCGTCTCCACCATGCCAAGAACGCCCCAGTCTTAGAGCCGAACCCCTTCGCGAGGCAAGGGAAAGGCTGGCCCGACCGGCATCGCGCGTGCGGCCCGCCCCGCCCTAAAAGCCGCTCTCGCGGATCACCACCGAGGCGGCACTGCGCCACAGGCGGGCCGCCGGGCTCTCGGGCGTGCCGGCGATCCGCACCTGCCCCGAGAGCCGCTGGGCCGGCGCCGGCCGGGGGCTTTCCGGGCGCAGCTCCAGCCGATAGACCGGCTCGACCGGAATCAGCCGATCCTGCGCGTCGGGCTGCACCGCGATCGGACCGCCGTAGACCGAGGCCAGCCAGGGGTCCTCCAGCTCGGCCAGGTCGGCCGTGGCGATCGCGCTGACCACCGCCGGAATCGGCGCGCGGCCGGGGTCGTCGGGATAGACCGTCGCGCGGCTGCCCACCGCCAGCCGGTCGAGCTGCGCCGCCGTCACGTAGGCGCTGAGCCTGAGGCCGCCGCGGTCGACCACCCGTCCGAGCGACTGCCTACCGGAGATCCAGCGGCCGGCTTCCAGGTGCTCCGGCACATCCGCCAGACGGCCGGCCTGCGGCGCCAGGACCCGCAGGCGCGCGGCCTGGGCGCGCAGGCCGCGCAGGTCGGCCAGGCTCTCGGCGAGCTGTTCCTCCAGCACCCCCAGCTCGCCGCTGGAGCGGCGGCTGACCGAGCGGCGCAGGATCTCGTGCTGCAGCGCGGCCAGCTTCAACTCGGCCAGCCGCTGGCGCTGGGCGAGCTGCGGATTGGCCAGGCGGTAGAGCGGCTGGCCGGCGGCGACCTGCGCGCCCTCCGTCGCCAGGATGGCCTCCAGCCGGGCCGGCCCCGGCGGGAAGAGCTCGACGGCATGCGCCGCCTCGATGGCGGCCGGTGCGCGCAGGTGGGTCTGCCAGGGCACCAGCAGCGCCGCCAGCCCGCCGCCCAGCAGCGTCAGCAGGACGGCGAGGTTGACGGTCGGGCGCAGACGCCCGCGCAGGTCCCACCAGGCGCGCAGCTCGTTCGCCAGCGGCCGTCCGATGAACCAGGCCAGCTCGACCACCATGAGGAACAGGCCGAGCAGCTTGAAGAAGAGGTGGTAGACCAGCAGCGCGATGCCGATGAAGAGAAAGAAGCGCCAGACCCACGTGGCGTAGGCATAGACGATCAGCCGCCGCTCCAGCCGGCGGCCGAGGCGCTCGGGCTTGGGCAGGCCGAGCCCGAAGAGGGCTTCGCGCAGACGCCAGCGCCCCAGCGCGAAGCCGCGCTCCTGCAGGTTCTGCACCCCCAGCCAGTCGGACAGCAGGTAGTAGCCGTCGAAGCGCAGGAAGGGGTTGAGGTTGATCGCCAGGGTCATGATCCAGGTGACCGTCGCCAGCAGGAAGCAGGCGCTGCGCAGCGGCCCGTCGGGCAGGAAGGACCAGGCCAGCGTGGCCCAGGCCGCCAGCGCCAGCTCCGCGCCCATGCCGGCGGCCCCGATGCGCAGCCGCTCGCGCCGGCTCGACAGCCGCCAGGCATCGGTAACGTCGGTGTAGAGCACCGGCCAGAGCACCAGGAAGGCCACCCCCATGGTCGGCACGCGGCAGCCGTTGAGCTTGGCCGCGAAGGCGTGTCCCAGTTCGTGCAGGACCTTCGCGAAAAGCAGCGCCGCCGCGTAGTAGGCCGCCCCCTCCCAGGAGAGGAAGTGGAGGAAGGTGGTGACGAAGCTCTCCCACTGCCGCGCCGCCAGCGCCAGGCCGAGCAGCGCGGCGGTCAGGCTGGCCAACAGGAAACCGCGCCCGAACAGCGGCCCGGCCAGCGGCAGCAGCCGGCGCAGCAATCCATCGGGCCGCACCAGCGGGATGCGGATGAAGAGGTAGTTCTTCAGCAGCCAGAGCGCCCAGTGCTGGCGCCGGCGCGCCTGCTTCTCGGCCAGGCCGCGCACCTCCTCGGGCGAGGCGACGGCGAGCAGGTCGTTCTGCTGCAGGAAACGCAGCAGGCGCATCAGCTCCGCCGCCTCGACCCGCAGCGTCGTGGTGGCGTTGACGTCGGCCAGCAGGCGCCGCCCCTCGCCCAGCGGCCAGCGGCTCAGGAGCTGGAAGGCGGCGTGACCGAGCCGGAAGTAGCGGTTGCGCACCGGGTCGTGGATCGTCCAGGTCGGCGCGCCGTCGAAGGCGCGCGGCCCGGCGATCAGCTCCAGATCCTCGCGCAGCGGCGGCAGTGCAATCGGCTCGGCCTCCGGCGCCGTGTCGTCGGGCGCGGCGAAGGGCGCGGCGGCGCCGGGCAGCACGGCCTCGCTCATCGCCCTAGAGCCCCAGCCACTGCCGCGCCACGGCCAGCGGCCGGCGGAAGAGATAGAGCGCCAGCGGCACGGTCTCGCCGAAGATCTTGGCCGTGCCGCGCAGCCCCAGACGCGGCGGCGGCGCGTCCGTCGGGAAGGCCGCCTCGACGCGGTAGGCCAGCACGTCGTCGGGCGTGGGCGCCGCCTCGTAGCTGGCGCTGGTCAGCCGCGCCGCGCGCTTGCGCAAGGGGTCGACGTCGAGGAAGAGCGCGACCTCTGCGCCCGACTCCAGGGCGATGGCGTCGGCCACCGGCAGGTCGATCCGCAGCGCGGCCGAGCCGGGGTCGGCGATCTGCAGCACCCGCTCGCCGGTGGTGACAGGGCGGCCCACCCAGTCGTCGGCGTCGGCGAAGACGGCGACGCCGGCGCGCCCGGCCCGCACGGTGACGTAGCCCATCAGCGCGCGGGCGTAGTCCAGTTCCGCCTGGCGCAGGGCGACCCGCGACTCCAGCACGGCGATCTCGGCCGAGCGTTCGCGATCCTCGAAGGCACCCTGGCGCGCCCGGCGCAGCTCCGCCTCGGCCACGCCCAGGCTGCGCTCGGCCACCTCCAGGCGGCTGGCGAGCGCGGTGTCGTCGAAGCGGAACAGCGGCTGGCCGGCCTCCACCGGCTGGTTCGGCGCCACCAGCATCTCCGCGATCACCCCGTCGAGCGGCGCGGCGACCACCTGCGCCTCACCGGCCACGACGGTCGCCGGCGCCAGCACCGACTGCGGCACCGGGATCGCCAGCGCGCCCGCCAGCAGCGCCACCAGCCCCCCGGCGAGCAGCTTGCGCGAGACCCGCCGGCGCCAGCGGCGCGCCGGACCGGCCAGGGCCGCCCAGGCGTGGGCGTAGGCGTCGCAGAGCCGGTCGAGCAGGACCCGCTCGTTGGCGCCCCAGTCCTCGTCCCGGGTGAACCAGAGCGCACCGAGCCGGCGGCCGTCCGGCGCGACCAGCGGGCACCAGAGCCCGGCCGCCGCGGCGAACTGCGACCAGTCGTCGGCCAGCTCGCGCGGCAACGCCGCGGGCGTCACAGCGCGGGCCTCGCTCCCGTCCGCCTGCCGCTCCACCGCCTTGGCCAGGCCGCCCAGCCAGCGGATCATCGGGGCGTTGCGCTCGATCAGGGAGACGCCGGAGACCGCCCGTACCTCGGGCCGACCGGGCCGGCGTAGGTCGATCAGCGCGGCCTGACGGTAGGCCACCAGCCGCCGCGTCTCGTTGACCAGGGTAAAGGCCAGCGCCTCCTCCCCCTCGGCGTGGCGGGCCGCCCGCTCGAGCTGCAGGAAGGTGGAGAAACCGAGCTGGGAGCGATCGGGGGTCTCCATGGCCTGGGCTCAGCCTCCGGGCTTGGCCGGCGGCGCGAAGCGCGCCGTGCCGCTCATGCCCGGGATCAGTCGGGTGTCGCCCGTCTGCCCGGCGGCCTCCAGCTCCACGCGCAGCGGCACGGTCTGGCTGACCGGGTCGACCCGCGCGCCGATCGCCGTCACCGCACCGGGCAGCTCGGCCCCGGTCTCGTCGACGCGGAAGGCGAAGCGCTGGCCCGGCTCCAACCAGGTCAGCCAGGCCGAGGGCACCAGCAGCGTCGCCTCCGGCGCGCCGGCCGAAACGATCGACAGCAGCTCGACGCCGGGCGCGGCCACCTCGTGGGCGTTGGCCAGCTTCTCCACCACCCGCCCGTCGAAGGGCGCCGGGATGGTGCAGCGCTGCACCGCCACCTCGGCCTCGGTCACGGCCGCGGCCGTGCGCGCCACCTCGGCCTGGGCGAGGCTGACCTCGAGCTCGCCGATGGAGTTCATCTGCTGCAGTTGCCGGGCGTTGGCCAGCTTGGCCCGCGCCGCCCGCAATAGCGCCGCCGCCTGGCCGCGCCGCGCCTCGAACAGCGCGCAGTCGAAGGCGACCAGCACCGCGCCGGCGGCAAAGGCGTCACCCTCGTCGAACGGCAGCTCGGCGATGCGCGCGGAGAGCTCGCTGGAGATCACCGCCTCGGCCGCCGGCTCCAGCACGCCGCGCGCCGTCAGCTCCGCCGCCGCGCCTTCGGCGGCGGGGCTGTCCTGCGGCTGTCCGAGAAACAGCTCGCCCACTCCGTCGCGCGCCGGCGCCTCCGCCCCGGATTGCGCCAGGACTGCACCCGGCGGGACCGCCAGGCCGCCCAGCAGCAGAAGGAGGAAGACGGCGAGGCGCCACATCGCCGCCCGCCTAACCGCGCGGCGGCGGGCTGGCCAACAGGGCTGCGGCCAGGCGTGCCGCCTCGCGCTCGAAGCCGAAGGCCGCCTGGGCGACCTGGCGCCCGAAGCCCTCGGCGCCGGGCACGGTCGCGTCCGGGGGCGCGTCCGGGGGCGCGTCCGGGCCCACAAGTCCCGTCAGGTCGGCAAGCTGGTTCGCACCCAGCAGATCGCCGCCGGTCCCCTCGGCGCCGCCGTCCGGCAGGGCCGCCTGGGGGATGCCGCCGCCAAGCGCCTCGTCGATCAGGGTGAGGTCGAGCAGCCGCCAGTCACTGCCGTCGAAGTAGTAGATCGACCGCCCCTCGCCCAGCGCCGCGCTCAAGCGGCTGCGCAGGCCGGTGTCGGCCAGCGCGTCCTGGAAGGCCTGGGACAGCGGCGAGGCGCTGCCGCCGGCCAGCGCGGCGTCGAAGGCGCGCGCCAGCGGCGAGTTGCTCCGCTCGAAGCTGGCGAAGATCGCGTCGAGGGCCGGGCCCGAAACCTGCGGCGCGGTGCTGGCGAACTGCAGGTTGCCGCTGGGCGTCTCCACCAGGATCACCCGCGCCGGGCCGGTCGTGTCCTCGACGAACTCGATCTCGTCCGCCACCGGCGCCTCGACCGTGATGCTGGCGCGCGCCGGCGCGGAGGTGGTGCCGCCCGCGGCGTCGGTCACCCGTACGTCGAAGCTGTGGGTGCCGACCGCATCGGCGGTGTAGCTGAGGTTTTGCAGCAGGGTGGCCACCCGGGCCGGGGTGGCGTCGGCGTTCAGGCCGATGACCAGGTTGTCCGTCCCCTGCCCGGCCGTGGTGACCGTGCCGATGGCGGTGCCGCCGACCATGACGGTCTCGCCCGCCGACAGGCTGGCGTCGCCGCCCGAGGTGGCCGTCGCGCCGTCCAGCGAGAGATCGCCCGCCAGGCTGCCGTCGACCCGCGTCAGAGTCAGGGTGCCGCCGGCGAAGTCGGTATTGTCGTTGTCGCTGACGCCGGCGTCGCCGCCGAGGTCCAGCGGCGTGGTGCTGCCCGGCTCGACCGTCTGGCTGTCGCCGTCCAGGCCGGTGATGTTGGGCCGGTCGCTGACGGTGACGGTGATCGTGTCGCTGTCGCTGTTGCTGCCGTCGCTGGTCAGCACCGTGACGGTCTGCGCGCCGGTCGCGTCGACCGCCGGGGTGTAGACCAGGTTCGCCAGGGTGGCGTTGACGTCGGCCAGGGTGCCGCTGATCGACAGGGCGTTGCCGCCGCCGCCGGTGACCGTGGCCGGCCCGCTGGCGCTGAAGCTGCCGGCGCCGGCGGGCACCGACACGGTGGTGGTCACGCTCGCGCTGTCGGCATCGGCCACGGAGATGCCGGCGAGGGTCAGCGGCGTGCCGTCGACGGCGGTCTGCGCGCCGGGCACGGTGTTCACCGGCGGCGCCTCGACGTTGACCGTGAAACCGGCGGCGGCGGAGGTGGCCGCGCTCGCGCCGGCGTCGGTCACGGTCAGGTCGAAGGTGTGGGCGCCGGCGCTGCTGCTGGCGAATTGCAGGGCACGGATCACCGCCTGGGTGCGCGCCGGCGTCGCATCGCCGCCGAGGTCGACCCGCAGGTCGTTGCCGCCCTGGCCGTCGCTGGCGACGGTGCCGACCGCCACGCCGTCGACGTAGACCGTCTCGCCCAGGGCGAGGGTGCCGTCGGCGGTGCCGGGCGTGGCGCCGGCGCTGACCCCGGTCGCGCCGTTGCCCGTCAGGGAGAAGTCGCCGGACAGGCCACTGGTGCGGGTGACCGTCAGGTTGCCGCCGTCGAAGTCGGCGGAGTCGGCGTCGGTCACCGTGGCGTTGCCGCCGGCGTCGATCGACACCGCCGTGCCGTTCGGCGCGGTCACGCTGTCACCGTCGAGGTTGGCGATCACCGGCGGGTTGGGCGTCACCGAGAGGGTGAAGCTGCCCCCGGCGTCCTCGTCGCCGCCGCTGGCGGTGCCGTCGTTGTCGTTGAGGGTCAGCGTGAAGTCGCGGTCGCCCAGGCCGCTGGGCGCGCTGTAGGTCAGCGCCTGGATCAGCGTCTGGACCCGCGCCGAGGTGGCGTCGGCGTTGAACGCGATCTCGAGGGAGTTGCCGCCCTGCCCGTCGTTGACCGCATCGACCGTGCCGATCGTCACGCCGCCCACGGCGATGGTCTCGCCGGCGGCAATGGTGCCGTCGCCGCCCGCCGTGGCGGTGGTGCCGTCCAGCCCCCAGTTTCCGTTCGCCGTGCCGTTGTCCTGGACGATGGTCAGGGCACCGCCGTCGTAGTCGGCGGAATCGACGTTGGCGACCGTGGCGTCGTTCAGGCCGGTGACGTCCTGCGCCCCCGCCCCGGCGGTGACCTGCGAGGTCTCGCCGAAGACGTTGCCGACCGTCGGCGGATCGTTCACCGCCGTCAGGCTGACCGTCGAGGCGAGCGCCAGGCTGGCGGTATCGTCGCCGCCGCCGCTGGTGCCGCCGTCGTCGGTGACCTGCGTGATGGTCACCACCCGGTTGGCGCCGGTCGTCGGCGCGTCGCTGGTGTTGCGGTAGGCCAGGGAGTCGACCAGCGTCTGCATCTGGGCCGCCGTCAGGCTGGCGCCGGAGAAGCTGACCGTCGCCGTGCTGCCGGTCACGGAGACGGTGACGCCCAGCCCGTTGGTCGCCGTGGTCACGCTGGTGCCGTCGGTCAGCGTCACGTCGGCGCCGTCGAAGCGCAGAATCTCGCTGGCGCCGTCGCTGACGTTGGTGACCGTCAGGGTCAGGCTGCTGAAGCGGTCGGCCGTCTCGACGGTGGAGGCGCTCACGGCGCCGAAGAGATCGACGCCCGGGGCCGCGGTGCCTTCGGTGTAGGTCGGGTCCTGCCCCGTGGCGGTCAGGGTCGGTTCGTCGTTGACGCCGGTGATCGACACGGTCGTCGCGCCGCTGTCGGTGCCGGGGTTGGCGCCGGTGCCCTGGGTGTTGCCGGAGTTGCCGTCGCTGAAGGTCCAGTCGAGCTGCACGCTGGCCGGCGGGTCGTCGCTGCCGTTCTGGTAGGTGACGCGCTGCAGCACGGCGTCGACCAACGCCGCCGTGGCGGTGGTGCCGCTCGAGGTGAAGGTGACCGTCAGCGTGCCGGCCGCGTCGGTGAAGGTGGCGAAGGTCAGGCCGCCCGCCTGCAGGTTGCCGCCGGAGACGGTGAAGGGCGCGCCGGCGGTGTCGAAGCCGAAGCTGTCGTCGGCGTTGGCGCCGCCGTTGCGCGCGATCGTCAGGCTGGCGCCGGCGTAGTCGCCGTTGCCGGCGTTGAGCGCGTCGAGCTCCGCGTCGGCGGCCGTGACGTCGGCGTCGAGCCGCACCGGCGAACCGCCCTCGGTGAAGCCGGGCGTGCCGTCCAGGTTGGTGAAGGCCGGCGGGTCGTTGACCGCCGTCACCGACACGCTCTGGGTCGAGGCCGTGCTGCCGGCCGCGCCGTCGTTGGCGGCGAAGGCCAGGGTGCGGGTGCCCGTCGCCGGCGTGTCGGAGCCGTTGTCGAAGGTGACCGCCCGCAGGGCGTTCTGGAACTGCGCAACCGTCGCCGTCGCCCCGGCCGAGGTCAGGGTCAGGACACCGGTGCCGCCGTCATAAGCGCCGGCGATATTGCCGTAGAGCGTGGCGTTGTCGTTGACGAAGGCCAGCAGGTCGGCGCCGGACTGGAAGTTCGCGGTGATCGAGACGGTCGCGCTGGCCAGCGTCGCGCTGTCCGCGTCGCTGAGGGTCACGCCGCTGTCGACCGTCACCGCGCCGCCGCCTTCCGTGAAGGCGGTGGTGCCGCCCGAGGCGGTGACGCTCGGTGCGTCGTTGACCGGGTCGACATTGATCGTGACGTCGGAGCTGTTCGAGGTGCCGCTGTCGCCGTCGGCCACCACCACCCGCACCACGCGGTTGCCGTCGGTCGGGTTGTCGCCGCCGGCGTTGTCGTACTGCAGCGCCCGCAGCAGGGTCTGCACCGCCGCCGGCGTGGCGTCGGCGCTGGTGAAGACGACGGTCAGCCCCTCGCCCGCCGCGCCGGTCGCGCCGGCCTGCAGCGTGCCGATGGCGTTGCCCCCCACCGACACGGTCGAGCCGGCGGTCTGGCCGGCCGAGAGGCTGACCGTGCCGGAGGTGTCGATGACGATGCGGTCCTCGGCCTGCTGGCCGCTCTGGTAGGTCACCGCGAGGCTGCCGCCGTTGAAGTCGCCCGAGTCCGGATCGGCCAGCGTGGCGTTGCTGGCGACGTCGAGGTCGGTGGCCCCGTCGCCCTCGGTGTAGGTGAAGGAGTCGCCATCCAGGTTGGCGACGGCCGGCGGGTCGTTGACCGCCGCGACGGTGACGTCGCGGGTCGCCGTGCCGGCGCTGCCCGAGCCGGCGTCGGTCACCGCGTAGGTCAGGGTGCGCGTCGCGGTCGAGGGGGCGTCGCTGGTGTTGTTGAAGGTCAGGGTGCGCAGCACCGCCTGGTACTCGGCCGCCGTGGCGGTCCCGCTCAGGGTCAGGATGCCGCTGCCCGCGGCGAAGCTGGCGGTAATGCCCGAGCCCTCGGTGACCGCCAGCACGTCGGCGCCGCTCTGGTAGTTGGAGGTGATCTGCACCGTGGCGCCGGTGATGTTGTCGCCCTCGGGCTCGGTCACCGTCAGCCCGGCGTCGACCGTGATCGCGCCCCCGTCCTCGGTGAAGCTGGCGCTGCCGCCGCTGGCCGTGACCACCGGCGTGGCGTCGGAGAACTCGTAGGCGCCGATGTCGACGGTGCCGTTCGAGACCCGCGCGTCGCCGTCCAGGTCGATGGTCAGTCCCGCGCCGCTGGCCGCCGCGTTGTCGCCCGCGTCCACCGCGATGGAGCCGCTCTGGATGCGGTAGTTGTCGCCGGCCTGGTTGACGAAAAGGCCGCCCGGCACCGAGGTGCGCAGGATGTTGGTGCCGGCGGACCCCACGTCCGCGCCGGTGAAGCTGCCGCCGCCCGTCGTGTTGACCGCGGCCCCGGTCGTGCTGATCACGATGTTGTTGTCGAGGTCGGCGCTTGCGCCAGTGCCCGATCCGTCGATCTGGATGCCGCCGCTCTTCGCACTGCTGTCCGTATTGTCGACGAAAGTATTGTTCACCACCGAGACGCCGGTGGTGTCGAAGATCTCGAGCGTGCCGCCGCCAACCGTGCCGTCGGTGGTGTTGTCGTAGAACAGGCTGCCGGCAACGACGTGGCTGCTGCCCCCGCTCAGCTCGATCGCGGCCCCGCCCTGGGTCGCGGAGTTGCCGATGAACTGGCTGTTGCGGATCTCCGTGGTGCCGTCGTCGACGCGGATCGCGCCGCCGAAGCCGACGCTGCTGTTGCTCGAGAAGGTCGAGTTGGCAACCGTCAGGGTGCCGTCGTTCATCAGGATGGCGCCGCCCAGCGTGGTGTTGCTGCCCGAGCTGTTGTCGCTGAAGGTCGAGTCGCTGATGTTCAGCGTGGCATTGCCCTGGATGCGCACCGGCATGCGGTTGTTCGAGAAGGTGACATTGTCCACCGTCATGGTGCCGGTCGCCGAGGCCCCGGCGTTCAGCCCGCCGGCCTCCGCCGTGAAACCGTCGACCGTCAGGTTCGCCAGGCCAATGTCGACGCCGGCGGTGTTGGTGAACAGGAAGCCGACGCTGGTGTTGCCGTTGCTGGTGACGGTGATGGTCGCGCCGGCGCCGTCGATGCTCAGGTCCTGGGTGATCTCCGGCAGGCCGAAGCCGTCGATGCTGGTGTCGATGGTGATGGTGCCGCTCAGGCCGTTCTGGAAGACGATGGTATCGGCGGCGTCGCCGCTGGAGACGTCGGCGTTGCCGCTGCCGTTGGCCGCCAGGATCGCCTCGGCGAGGGTCACCTGCCCGTCGACCGTGGTGTTCCAGGCCAGCGAGTCGACCGTCAGAGTGGCGAGGCTGCCGGTGAAGGCGTCCTGCACCTCGGCGGTGAAGATGACGCTGCGCTCGACCTCGCCGACGTTGGCCTCCAGCTCCCAGTCGTCGACGCCGGTGGCGTCGGTCGAGGCGGCCACGTCGGCGCCGGTCAGCTCGGCAAATGTCTCGATGAACGCGGCCCCGGCGGCGCCGGCGGCCACGTCGCAGCCGTAGAACAGCACATCGGCGTCGCCGGTGAGCTGCGCGCCGATGCGCTGCAGCGTCTCGCCCCGGGCCATCAGGTCGCCGGTCCAGAGGGTCTCGCCGCCCAGGCGGACGTAGCCGGAATCGCCGTGGCTGACGATGTGGACCGCCTCGACCGGGCCGTTGGCCTCCAGATAGGCGGCGATCTGCGCCAGGGCGTCGCCGCCGGACTCCAGCACGACGACGGCCGTGTCCTCGCGGACCAGGCCGCTGAGCAGGGTCTCGCGGTCCGCGACCGCGGCGTCGACGAAGACCACCTCCCGGGCCGGATCCGTCCCGCCCGGCGGGCTGTAGGCCGCCAGCGCGGCCTCCAGCGCCGGGTCCTGGCCACCGGCGCCGGCCCCCTCGCCGGGGGTGCCGTCCGTGTCGCGACCCGCGTCAGCGCCGATGCCGTCCTTGGGGGCCTCGCTGCCGCTCTCGCCGCGGCCGTCGGACGGGCGCGCCCGGTCGCTGCCCTTATCGGCGCCCCGGTCGGCGGTCTGGTCGGCGGTCTGGTCGGCCGCCTCGGCCCCAGTGGCCAGGGCGGCGGCGTCGAAGAGGTAGCGCGGCTCCAACGCCAGCGCGAAGACGGAGGTCTCGGTGGCCCGGCCGGCGTCGGCCGCCCGGCGCCGTTCGGCCGGACCCCGCCGCGCCGGCGGGCGCGAAGCCGCGAAGCTGTCGAACAGACTCATGGTGTCCTCCGCCGTTGCCGGCCGGACCCTCGCCCAGCGCGGGGCGGCCGGTCGTCTCTGCTTCTTCCCACACCGTTCGCCGCCGGGCCGGCAGGGCGGAGGCGTCAGCCGCCGCGGCGCGCGGCCCGCGTCGCCAGGGCCGGGTCGCCCGGCAGGCTGCCGAACAGCCCGCCGAGATCGAGCACCGGCGCCACCGCCGGCTCGAGCTGCGTCAGCTTCGGTGCGGCCGGCGCCAGCGCTCGGGGCGCGGCGTCCGCCGGCGCCTGCGAGAGGGCGGGCACGGCCGGCCTCTCGTCCGCCGGCGCCTCGCCTCCGTCGACTCCCTCGCCCCCGCCGCGTGGCGCCGCGCTCACCGGCGTCAGGTCCACCGCGCTCGCCTCGACCATGAACTCGCCGCGCCGCCAGGCCGCCTCGGTCGCGCGGATCGCACCGGCCAGGGTGTCGAGCGAGCCGTCGGGCACCGCCGCCGGCAGCGGGTCGGCGCCGATCGACAGCAGGATGGCGCCGCTGGCGTTGTTCAGCTCGGCATAGGCCAGATCGCGGCGCAGGTCGGAGAGCAGCAGCTCCAGCTCGCCGCGGATCACCGGCAGGTCGCCGGTCGCCGCCGCCGCGCCCTGGGCTTCGAGCTGGTCGAGCATGCGCAGGTCGATCTCGCGCAGCCGCGCCGCCGTCTCGTAGTCCTGCTCGGCGTTGCGATAGTTGATGTAGGCCACGTGCGCCTGCACCAGCACGGCCATGGAGACCGCCAGGCGCCGCGCCTCGGCGACCTCCTCCTCCGCCTCGGCCGCCTCCATGCGCGCCGGGCCGCTCAACAGGTTCAGCAGGTTCCAGGTGATCCGCGCGCCGTAGGCCGCCCAGCTATTGTTCACCAGGAAGGCGTTGCTGTCGTAGTTGAGCGAGGTGTCGAGCTCGATGCCCGGCAGCATGCGCAGCAGCGCCTTGCGCGCCTCGGCCTGGGTGATGCGCCGCTGGTAGCGCTCCTCGCGCAGCTCGGGCCGGTAGGTCAGGGCCAGCAGCTCGATCTCCTCGGGCGCCAGCGCGACCTCGATGCGGGTGAAGTCCTGCTCGGCCGGGATCGCCACCTCGAAGTCCTGCTGCGGCGGCATGTTCATCAGCGCCGCCAGCTCGGTCTTGGCCAGGGTCAGATCGCGGCGCAGGGTCTGGAGCTGGCGCAGAGTGTCGAGCAGGCTGCGCTGGTAGCTCAGCGCTTCCATCGGGGACTGCAGGCGCAGCCGTTCGATCCGCGCCGAATCGGCCAGCGCGCGCTGGACCCGCTGCATCAGCGGGTCGATGCGCCCCAGCAGGCGCTGCGCGGCCACGGCGCGCCAGTAGGCGCTGCGCACGTCCTGAATGATGTCGTGCACCACCTTGCGCCGCCGCTCCGCCGCGATCTTCGCACGGTCCGAGGCCTGGCGCGCGGCGTAGTAGGACACGCCGAAGTCAAGCACGTTCCACACCGCGCTGACATCGGCCACACGCCGCGTCTCCTCGACCGAGGTCGAGGGCTCCAGCGATTCCCGCCCGGTGCGGATCGATTCGCTGGAGGAGGCATTGGTGTTGGAGCGCCGCTCGACGCCCACCGACCCGTCGATCTGCGGCAGCAGGTCGAAGGCGGCCACCTCCACCTGATCCTGGGCCAGCGCCTGCTCCATGGCGCGCAGCCGGCTGTCCAGGTTGTAGCGCACTGCCCGGGCCATGGCCTCGTAGAGACCGACCGGTCCGGCGATCGGCTCCTGCTCGGCGAACATGCCGGCCAGGTCGCTGCGCGCGCCCGCGACGTTCTCCTCAAGGGTGATCGGATCGGTCTGCACCGCGCAGGCGCTCACCCCCACCAGCAGAAGCCCCAGCGCGGCGGTCGACTTCAAAACGGATTGGATTCTCGCCCCCGGCGTTCGCGCCTTGACATCCCCTAGCATGCAGCGTCCTTGCCCCGCTCGCAGTGCGCCCACCTTTCAGCGAAAGCGCATAGGTTCGATTGCAACTATTTTGGGTAAGGAGATACCTTAGATTGGTATAGAACGAAAGCATTTCTCTTCGGGGAAAAGGGGCGCACGGGCGCATCGGCGGCCGCGCGGTCGCCGCCGACCGCCGCCGCCACAGATCGCACCCGTCTGGGCGCGCGGAAGCGAGCCCAGACGGTCAACAATCACACAAGCGCAAGTCTTCGCGACCGCCGGACCGGCGCGGGCGCCCCTGCCCTAAGCCGCCAGGGCGCTGCCCAGACCGGCCGACTCCTCCAGGCCCAGCATCAGGTTGAGGTTCTGCACCGCCGCGCCCGAGGCGCCCTTGCCGAGGTTGTCGAGCACCGCCGAGATCAGGCAGCGTTCGCCGCCGGGATCGCTGAAGACGTGAATCTCCACGTCGTTGGTGCCGTTGAGCGCCTGGGGGTCGAGGTCCTTGCGCGCCGCCGATTCGGCCAGCGGCGCGACGCGCACGAAGCGCTGGCCGGCGTAGGCCGCCGTGAGCGCAGCGTGGATCGCCGCCACATCGGTGCCCTCGGGCAGCGCCCAGAGGTGTAGCGGCACGTTCACCAGCATGCCCTGCCGGTAGCGCGCGACCGAGGGCTGGAACAGCGGCGCGTGGGCCAGGCCGCTGTAGACCAGCATCTCCGGCAGGTGCTTGTGCGCCAGGTCGAGGCCGTAGGCGAAGAAGTCCGGCCCCTCCGCCGTCTTGTCACCGGTCGTCTTGTCGCCGGCTGTCTCCGCGCCGGCGGCCGCGCCCTCGTAACGCGCGATCAGCGCCTTGCCGCCGCCGGAGTAGCCGGAGACCGCGTTGACCGTGGCCGGGTACTGGGCCGGCAGCAGGCCGGCCTTGACCAGCGGCCGCAGGATCAGCACCGCACCGGTCGGGTAGCAGCCGGGGTTGCCGACCCGCTTGGCATTGCGCACCGCCTCGGCCTGGCCCGGGTCCATCTCGGGCAGGCCGTAGACCCAGCCCTCGGCCGTGCGGTGGGCGGTGCTGGCATCGAGCAGCCGGGTCTGCGGGTTTTCGACCAGCGACGCCGCCTCGCGCGCCGCCGCGTCGGGCAGGCAGAGGATGGCGAGATCGCAGGCATTGAGCATCTCGCGCCGTGCCTCGACGTCCTTGCGGCGGTCTTCCGGCAGGCGCAGCAGCTCCAGGTCGCGCCGGCCCTCGAGCCGCGCCACGATCTGCAGGCCGGTAGTGCCGGCGTCGCCGTCGATGAAGACCTTGGAGCCCATGGGGCGAACCTCCCGAAGCAATGGGATCCAAGACATAGCCCCGATCGGTCGGTGGCGCAAAGGCTGGCGTCGATCTGTCGGCCCTGCGCCGGCCCTGCACCGGCCCTGCACCGGCCCTGCGCCGGGCCGGCGTTGCCCTCGGGGCCGCTGGGCCGCGCCCCCCCCCCCCCCAGGGAGCGGGCCCGCCGGCGCGCGCTCAGGCCGCTTCGCGGTCGCCGGCCTCGCGCGCGCCGGGCTCGTAGGCCAGGTTGGGCGCCAGCCAGCGCTCGGCCTCGGCCAGGCTCCAGCCCTTGCGCCGAGCATAGTCCTCGACCTGGTCGCGGCCGATTCGGCCGAGCCCGAAGTAGCGCGCGTCGGGGTGCGCGAAGTACCAGCCGGAGACCGACGACGGCGGCGTCATGGCGAAGCTCTCGGTCAGCGAGATGCCGGCCGCCTTCTCCGCCTCCAGCAGCTCGAAGAGTGTCGCCTTCTCGGTGTGGTCGGGACAGGCCGGATAGCCCGGCGCCGGGCGGATGCCGCGATACTTCTCGGCGATCAGCTCGGCGTTGCCCAGCGCCTCGTCGGGGGCGTAGCCCCAGAACTCCCGACGCACCCGCTCGTGCAGCCGCTCGGCGAAGGCCTCGGCCAGACGGTCGCCGAGCGCCTGCAGCAGAATCGCCTGGTAGTCGTCGCCCGCCGCCTTGAGGCGCTGCGCCTCGGCCTCGATCTCGGCCCCGGCGGTCACGGCGAAACCGCCGATCCAGTCGAGCTTGCCGCTCTCCTTCGGCGCCACGAAATCGGCCAGCGAGAGGTTGGGCCGCTTGCCGTCGCGCTTCATCTGCTGGCGCAGGCAGTGGACCACCGCGCGGACCTCGCTGCGCGCCTCGTCGGCGTAGATCTCGATATCGTCGCCCACCGCGTTGGCCGGGAAGACGCCGAAGACCGCGCGCGGCTTCAGCCAGCCGCCGGAGACCAGCGTCTTCAGCCGCTCCTGGGCGTCGTCGAAGACGCCGCGGGCGGCCTCGCCCACCTTCTCGTCGCGCAGGATGTCCGGATAGCGGCCATGCAGCTCCCAGGTGGCGAAGAAGGGCGTCCAGTCGATCCGCTCGATCAGCTCGTCGAGCGGATAGTCCTCCAGCACCTGCAGCCCGCTCACCTTGGGCCGCGGCGGCTCGTAGGCCTGCCAGTCGATCGCGTCGCGGTTGGCCTGGGCCTCGGCGAAGGGTGCGCGGGCCTGGCCCTCGCCCTTGCGGGCATAGCCCTCGCGCACCTTCTCGTAGTCGGCCGCGATCTCGGCGGCGTAGGGCTCGCGCTGGGTCTTCGAGAGCAGCTTGCCGGCCACGCCGACGGCGCGCGAGGCGTCGGCAACATAGACCACCGGGTGCTCGTAGTTGGGATTGATCTTGACCGCGGTGTGCACCTTGCTGGTGGTCGCCCCGCCGATCAGCAGCGGCACCTGGAAGCCCTGGCGCTGCATCTCGGCGGCAACGAAGCACATCTCGTCGAGGCTGGGCGTGATCAGGCCGGACAGGCCGATGATGTCGACCTCCTCGCGCTTGGCGGTCTCCAGGATCTTGGCCGCCGGCACCATGACGCCGAGGTCGATCACCTCGTAGTTGTTACACTGCAGGACGACGCCGACGATGTTCTTGCCGATGTCGTGGACATCGCCCTTCACCGTGGCCATCAGGATCTTGCCCTTTTTCTCCTGCTCGCCGGACTTCTCCGCCTCGATGTAGGGCAGCAGGTAGGCCACGGCCTTCTTCATCACGCGGGCCGACTTGACGACCTGGGGCAGGAACATCTTGCCGGCGCCGAAGAGGTCGCCGACCACGTTCATGCCGCTCATCAGCGGGCCCTCGATCACCTCCAGCGGCCGTTCGGCCTCCTGGCGGGCCTCTTCGACGTCCTCCTCGATCCAGTCCTGAATGCCGTGGACCAGCGCGTGGGTCAGGCGCGATTGCACGTCGCTCTCGCGCCACTCCAGGGTCTGCTCCTGCTTGGCCGCCCCCTGGCCGCGATAGGTCTCCGCGATATCGAGCAGTCGCTCGGTGGCGTCCTCGCGGCGGTTCAGGATCACGTCCTCGACCGCCTCGCGCAGCTCGGCCGGCACGTCGTCGTAGACCGTGATCTGGCCGGCGTTGACGATGCCCATGTCCATCCCCGCGGCGATCGCGTGATAGAGGAAGCAGGAGTGCATCGCCTCACGCACGGCGTTGTTGCCGCGGAAGGAGAAGGAGACGTTGGATACGCCGCCCGAGACGTGCACGCCGGGCATGCTCTCGCGGATCTGCCGGGTCGCCTCGATGAAGGCGCGGCCGTAGTCGTTGTGCTCGGCGATGCCGGTGGCGACGGCGAAGATGTTGGGGTCGAAGATGATGTCCTCGGCCGGGAAGCCCGCGACCTCGGTCAGCAGCTTGTAGGCGCGCTGACAGATCGCGACCTTGCGCTCGGTGGTGTCGGCCTGGCCCTCCTCGTCGAAGGCCATGACCACCACGGCGGCGCCGTAGCGGCGGATCAGGCGGGCCTGCTTCAGGAAGGCCTCCTCGCCCTCCTTCAGCGAGATGGAGTTGACGATCGCGCGGCCCTGCACGCAGCGCAGCCCGGCCTCGATCACGCTCCACTTGGAGGAGTCGAGCATGATCGGCACGCGCGCGATGTCGGGCTCCGAGGCGATCAGGTTGAGGAAGCGCACCATGGCCGCCTCGGAATCCAGCAGCCCCTCGTCCATGTTGACGTCGATGATCTGGGCGCCGTTCTCGACCTGCTGGCGCGCGACCTCCAGCGCCGTCTCGTAGTCGTCCTCCATGATCAGCTTCTTGAAGCGGGCCGATCCGGTGACGTTGGTGCGTTCGCCGATGTTGATGAAGCTGCCGATCATGCCGCGGCTCCCTCGCTGGTCTCGTCGCTCCGGGTCTGCGCCACGAAGGGCTCCAGACCCGACAGGCGCAGCGCCGGCTTCAACTCCGGCACCGGCCGCGGAGCGTGCCGCGCCGCCGCCTCGGCGATCTTGGCGATGTGGGCGGCGCGCGTGCCGCAGCAGCCGCCGACGATGTTCAGCAGCCCGCTGGCCATCCACTCCTCCAGGTGCTCGGCCATCTCCTCCGGCCCCAGGTCGTAGCCGCCCAGCTCGTTGGGCAGGCCGGCGTTGGGATGGGCCGAGACCCGCGTATCGGCGATGCGCGACAACTCCGCCACATAGGCGCGCAGCTCGCTCGGGCCGAGCGCGCAGTTGAGCCCGACGCTGAGCGGCCGGGCGTGCCGCACGGAGTAGAAGAAGGCCTCCACCGTCTGGCCCGAGAGGGTCCGGCCCGACAGGTCGGTGATGGTGCCGGAGACCATGATCGGCCAGGTCGCGCCGGCCTCTTCGAACAGCTCGTCCAGCGCGAAGAGCGCGGCCTTGGCATTGAGCGTGTCGAACACCGTCTCCACCAGGATCAGGTCGCTGCCGCCCTCCAGCAACGCCTCGGCGGCCTCGCGGTAGTTGGCGCGCAGCTCCTCGAAGTCGACGTTGCGCTTGCCGGGGTCGGTGACGTCCGGCGAGATCGAGGCGGTGCGCGACGTCGGGCCGAGCACCCCGGCGACGAAGCGCGGCTTGTCCGGGGTGCTCCAGGCCTCCGCCGCCTGGCGCGCCAGGCGCGCGCCCTCGCGGTTGAGCTCCGGCACCAGGTCCTCGGCGCCGTAGTCGGACTGGCTCAAGCGGGTGGCGTTGAAGGTGTTGGTCTCGACGATGTCCGCGCCGGCCTCGAGATAGTCGTCGTAGATCGCGCGGATCTTCTCCGGCTGACTCAGCACCAGCAGGTCGTTGTCACCCTTCAGCTCGCTCGGCCAATCGGCGAAGCGCGCGCCCCGGTAGTCGGCCTCCTCCAGCTTGAGGAGCTGGATCTCGGTGCCCATCGCGCCGTCGAGCACGAGGATGCGCCGCTCCAGCGCCGCGGCCAGGGCGGCCTGCCGGTCGGGATCGGGAGAAAGAGAGGCAACGCGGGACATGGAACTCCTTTGCACGCTTGTGCGGGCTTGGCTTCAGGCGCGGTCCTGGAGGCTGTCCAGGGCCGCCGCCTCGCTCAGGCTGGAGGGGGTCTGCACCTCCTCTTGCGCGACGCCGCGCGGCGCCGGACGCCAGCCGTCGGGGGCCGCGCGGCGCAGCGCGGCATCGAGCCCGGCGAGATCGCGGCCGCGCGGATCGTGGCCGGTGACCAGACGGGCGCCCCGCCGCAGCGCGGCGGACAGCGCGTCGGCTCCGGTCTCGACCAGCGGCAGCCGCCCGGCGTCGAGCAGCGGCACGGCCTGGCCGGTCTCGGCCCGGGCCTGCGCCAGGGCGGCCTCGGCCGCCTGGGAGGGCGGCGCCAGGACGGCATCGACGCCGCCGGCGATCAGGCCGGCGAGCTGCGCGGCGCCGGCCGCCTCGGCCCGGCCGAGCAGGAAACGCCGGCGCCCTTGTCCGGGCGCCGAGTCGATCGCCTGGCAGGCCAGCTCGGCCGCTGCATAAGCCAGCGCGAAGCCGCCGTCCTCGAGCGCCGTGCCGGCGAGCCGCGGCGCGTCGATCACCAGCAGATCGGCCCCGGCCTCCAGCGCGGCGGCGGCGGCGGCGCGCACCCGCGCCGCCTGGGTCAGCGCCAGCGCCTCGTCGCAGCCCGCGACGCCCAGCAGGTCGCGCTGGCGGTCGGGCTCCTGCGCGGCGGCCGCCATGCGGCAGGGCCGCGCGGCCAGCAGCACGCGCAGATCGAGCGCCTGCTCCAGCCGGCGGGGGTTGATCGCTGCGGTGGCCATCGGCGCGCCTCGCCTCACGCCGCCGCGTCGCGGAGCTGCGCCCGACTGGCCCAGCCCAGCTCGCGGCAGATGTCGATCGTCAGGTCCGCCTTGTTGAGCGTGTAGATGTGGAAGCCGTCGACGCCTTCGCCCTGCAGCCGGCGGCAGAAGGACACGGCCGTCTCCACCGCCGCCGCGTGATGGCCCTGCGGGTCGTCGGCGAGCGGCGCGAAGCGGGCTTCCAGCCAGGCCGGCACGTTGGCGCCGCACTTGCGGCTGAAGTTGGCGACCTTGGCGAAGTCGAAGACCGGCATGACGCCGACGATCACCGGCTTGTCGAGGCCGGCCGCCGCCACGCGGTCGCGGAAGCGCAGGAAGGTCTCGGGGTCGAAGACGTACTGGGTGATGGCGTCGTCGGCGCCGGCGTCGAACTTGCGGCGCAGGTGATCGAGATCGGACTCGCCGCCGCGAAAGTCGGGGTGCGGCTCCGGGTAGGCGCCGACCGAGACCCACTTGGCGCCGTCGCGCTTGAGCGCTGCCGCCAGCTCGGCGGCGCCGCCGTAGCCCTCGGGATGCGGGACGAAGGCGTCGCCCATCTCCGGCATGTCGCCGCGCAGGGCGACGAAGCGCTCGACCCCCGCCTCGATCCAACCGCGCGCCAACGCGTCGGTCTCGGCGCGGCTGGCGCCCACCACGGTCAGATGCGCCGCCGGCACCGGGCCCGGCTGGCTCACCAGGCGCCGCAGGATGCGGTCGCCGCGATCCTTGGTCGACCCGCCGGCGCCGTAGGTCACCGACAGGAACGACGGCTCCAGCACCGCCATGCGCGACACGGCGGTCCAGAACCGCTCTTCCGCCTTCGGGGCGGGCGGGAACACCTCGAAAGAAACCCGTGGCATCCGCGACATCAAGCGCCCCCTTTCCTGGTCTTCGACACAGAATCTTGGTCTTCGATACGGCCCACTCACGGCGCGGCCCACTGGCGGCACGCTCGGCCGCCGCGGGGCCCGGGCCGAAAAGTGATCCAAAAACGCCGGCTTTTGGCGATCTTTCGACGTCGATAGCTATATCAGCATATTGTTATATGGACAAGTTGAGACTCGGTGAACAGAGCCCGGGAAAAGCACCGCCGGGCCATCGGCGGTCCGGCCGCCCGGCCGCCCACCCGTTCGAGAGCGCGCCCGACGCCTTGGCTGCCGACCGGGCTTTCGAACGCCCTCAGCCCCGCGCCGCGGCGTTCCGGGGTGCCGGGCCGTGGGTCTCGCCGCGCCGCAGGCACGCGGTCAGCGGGTCCCCCCGCTCCGGCCCGGGCGCCGCTGCCTCTCCGCGCCCCCCCGTCAGACGCGCCGCCAGCAGGGCGAAGGCCGCCCGGCCCAGGGCTTCGGCCGGCTGCACCACGGCCGTCAGTTGCGGCACGCGGCCGGCCGCCGGCTCGACGCCTTGAAGGCCGGCGACCGAGAGGTCGCGCGGCACCTCCAGCCCGCGCAATCGGGCGGCGGCGATGACCGCCAGGGCGAGGGCGTCGCTGGCGCACAGCAGGGCCGTCGGCGGCTGCGGCCCGGCGCGCAGGAGCTGCAGCACCTCGCCCGGTGCGCCGCACCCGCGGGGCAGCTCGACCAGCAGGTCCGGGCGCAGTCCGGCATGGCGCAGCACCGCCGCGTCCAGCCAGTCGTCGAGCCCCGCCTCCCGCAGGACGGCGAAACGGCGGTGGCCGCAGCCCTGCAACAGCGCGACCAGCTCGTGCAGGGCCGCCGCGATCTCCACGCCCACGCCGATTCCCGCCCCGGCGCCGCGCCCTTCCCCGGCACCGGCGCAGCCCATGCCCCGCCGCGCCGCACGGCCCGGGTCGAGAAGCCGCACGCAGGGCGTGCCCGCCAGGGCTGCGGGGTCCGGCGCCGCGCCGGCCAGAAGCAGCCCCTCGACACTGTGGCCGAGCAGCCGCTCGACGGCGGCCGCGCCCGCCCCTTCCTCCGCCGCCAAGCGCGTCACCAACAGCCCGTAGCCGGCCGCCGCGGCGGCCGCCTCGGCGCCCTGCAGGACGCGGCTCAACAGCGGATCGTTCAGGCTCGGCAGGGCGATGCCGACCAGGGCGCTGCGCGCGGTCTTCAGGCTGCGCCCCAGGCGGCTGGGCCGGAACCCCAGCTCGGCGATGACCGCGCGCACCCGCCGGCCGGTCGGCGAGTCGGCCGCGACCTGCCCGTTGACCACGCGGCTGACCGTGGCGGTGGAGACCCCGGCACGCTCGGCGACGGTGCGCACGGTCGGGCGGAGGCTGGAAGGCGGGCTGGAACGCGGCCGGGACGCGGACATGGCGGGGGGCGGCACCCCGAGGGCGAAGGTGGCGGGAACGAGCGCGGTCTCTTCCTTTGCCCGCGCAACCGTGTGCGCGGCGTTTCAGGCGCGTGAAGTTTACATGACGCCGGCAGTCGGTGGCCTGGCGGTCGGCGAGTCGGCCCACTGAAGCGGCGCACCCGCCCTGCCCTGCCCCCGACCTGCCCAGCGCCCGACCTGCCGCCCGAGCGACCGGTCCCGCGCGCGGCCGACGCCGCGACCTCCCCGCCTCCGCGACCGGACTAGCCCGCCCCCAGCACCCCGGACTCGACCAGCGCCTCGATCTCGGCTTCGGCGTAGCCGGCCTCGCGCAGGACCTCGCGGCTGTGCTGGCCGTAAAGCGGCGCCGGACGGGCGACGCCGCCGGGCGTCTCGGAGAACTTGATCGGCAGGCCGAGCGTCTTCATCGCCCCAGCCGTCGGGTGCTCCAGGTCGACCACCATCTCGCGCGCCAGGGCCTGCGGGTCCTGGTGCATCTCGCCGACGCTCAGTACCGGGCCGGCGGGAAAGCCCTTGGCCTCGAAGATCTCCAGCCACTGCGCGGTCGAGCGCGCCTCGAAGTAGGGCGAGAGCGCCGTGACCAGCGCGTCGAGATTGGCCATGCGGCCCTTGTTCTCGGCAAAGCGCGGATCCTCGGCGAGATGCTCGGCACCCAGCGCCTCGAGCAGGCGCAGCCAGTTGGCCTGGTTGGCGGCGCCGACGTTGATGTAGCCGTCGGCCGTGGGGAAGGCCTGGTAGGGCGCGTTGAGCGGATGCGCGGAGCCGAGCGGGCCGGGCGAGACGCCGGTGGCGAAGGCGATGGCCGACTGCCAGTAGGTCTGCACGATCGCCGCCTCGAACAGCGAGGTGTCGACCCGCTGCCCCTCGCCGGTGCGCGCACGCGCCTGCAGCGCCGAGGTGGCGCCCAGCGCGCCCAGGATGCCGGCGACGATGTCGGAGACCGGCGCGCCCACCTTGACCGGTGGCCGGCCGTGGCCCTCGCCGGTGATCGACATCAGCCCGCTCATGCCCTGGGCGATCAGGTCGAAGCCGCCGCGCTCCGCGTAGGGTCCGCTACGCCCGAAGCCGGAGAGCTCGACGTAGATCAGGCCGGGATTGACCGCCTTCAGCGCCTCGTAGCCGAGGCCGAGCCGCTCCATCGTGCCCTTGCGGTAGTTCTCCACCACCACGTCGGCGCCCTCGAGCAGCCGGCGCAGCGCGGCCACGCCCTCGGGCTCCTTGAGGTTGAGGGCGATGCCGCGCTTGTTGCGGTTGACCATCATGTAGGCGGCCGACTCGCCGCCCTGTTCCGGCGGCACCATGCGGCGGGTGTCGTCGCCGCCCGGCACCTTCTCCACCTTGACCACCTCGGCGCCGAGGTCGGCCAGCATCAGGCCGCAGACCGGCCCGGCCATGATGTGCGCCAGCTCGACCACCTTGATGCCGTCGAGCGGACCCTTCGCCTGTGGCACTTGCGACTGCATCCCGCTCACCGCCCCTCGAACTCGGGTTCGGTCTTCGCGAGAAAGGCCCTGTAGCCGATCTCGAAGTCCTTGGTGCCGTAGCAGGCGAAGCCCTCGTCGAACTCGGCCTCGCTGAGCGGCGCGGGGTCCTCCAGGCGACGCAGGAACTTCTTGTGCCAGCGCGCCACCAGCGGCGCGCCGGCGGCCACCCGCGCGGCGGTCTCGGCCACCTCGTCGCCGACCCGCGCGTCCTCGACCACGCGGGTGACGATCCCCTTGTCCAGCGCCTCCGCCGCACCGAAGATCCGCCCCTCCAGCAGGATCTCCAGCGCCGTCTGCTTGCCGACCAGGTCGCGCAGCGCCTCGATCTCCGGATAGGCCATGACCAGGCCGAGCCGGGCGATCGGCGCGCCGAAGCGGCTCGACTCGCCGCAGACCCGCAGGTCGCAGAGCCCGGCGATCTCCATGCCGCCGCCGACGCAGATGCCGTGGATCCGCGCGATCGTCGGATGGCGCAGCGCGCGCAGCGCGCCGAGCGTGCCGTGCATCAGCCGGCCGTAGTCCTTGGCCTGGCGCGGGTTGGCGCGCTCGGTCTCGAACTCGGAGATGTCGTTGCCGGGGGAAAAGGCCTTCTCCCCGGCCCCGCGCAGGATCACGCAGCGCAGGCTCTCGTCGGCGTCCAGCTCGCGCAGCACGGCGCCGAGCCGGGCCCACATCGGCTTGGTCAGGGCGTTGAGCTTGTGCGGGCGGTTCAACAGGACGGTGGCGATCGCGCCGTCGCGCTCGACCAGGACGGTCTCGTCGGCGGCGCTCGAAGCGAGCGAGGACATGGGACTCCTTAGCGGTAGAAGATCTCGACCAGGGTCATCGGCACCGCCGGCACGTAGGTGACCAGCAGCAGGATCGTCAGCAGCACGCCGACGAACCAGATGTTCGCCTTGCTGACCTCCCAGACGTTGGCCCGGGCGATCGAGCAGGCGGTGATCAGCACGCTGGCGACCGGCGGGGTCTGCTGGCCGATCGCCAGGTTGAGGCAGACGATCAGGCCGAAGTGCACCGGGTCGATGCCGACCATGGAGATCAGCGGCACCACCACCGGCACCACCAGGATGATCGCCGCCGCCGAGTGCAGGAACAGGCCGATGATCAGGAAGAAGACGTTGAGCATGGCCAGGATCGCGGTGGGATCCTGGGTGATCGACAGCACCCAGCGGGCGAGCTGCTGCGGCAACTGCTGCTCGGTCAGATAGACGCCGACCAGCGCCGAGGCGGCGACCAGCAGCATGACCACCGCCGTCTGCATGGCGCCGTCGAGCAGCGCGGCGCGCAGGAAGGACCAGTTGAGGTCGCGGTAGACCACGCCGCCGATGAACAGCGCCGCGACCACCGCCAGGCCGGCGCCCTCGGTGGCGGTGACGATGCCGCCGAAGATCGAGCCGAGGATGATGATCGGCAGGAACAGCGCCGCGAAGGACTCCTTGAAGGTGGTCCAGACCCGCGCGACCTGGAAGACCTCCTCCACCGGCCAGCCGAGCCGGCGCGCCAGCACGTAGGAGATCGACATCAGCGCCAGGCCGCCCAGCACGCCGGGCACCACGCCGGCGACGAAGAGCTGCACGATCGAGGCATCGGCCATCACGCCGTAGAGGATCATCGGGATCGACGGCGGGATGATGATCGCCAGCGAGGCCGAGGAGGAGGTGACGGCGGCGGCGAAGGCCTTGGGGTAGCCGCGCCGCTTCATCGCCGGGATCAGGATCGAGCCGGTCGCCGCCACGTCCGCCACCGCCGAGCCGGAGATTTCGGCGAAGAACATCGACACGCCGATGTTGATCATCGCCAGCCCGCCCTTGATGAAGCCGAGCAGCGCCGAAGCGAACGCGATCAGCCGGCGCGAGATGCCCGAGGCGTTCATGATCGCCCCGGCCAGCACGAACATCGGGATCGCCAGCAGCGGGAAGTTGGTGGCGCCGTCGTACATCACCAGCGCCACGTTCACGAGGGCGTCGAAGCCGTCCGAGTACCAGATGGCGCCGACCGCCACGAGGCCCAGGGCGACGGCGATCGGCATGCCCATGAGAATCAGGCCGAACAGGCCGCCCAGCATGACCGGCAGGATCATGACCGCGCCCTCCCCGCCGGCGCCGCCCCGGCGTTCTCGTGGACGGCTTCCTGCGCCACGGGGCCGCCCAGGGGCACCTGCCCCTGATTCTCGTCGAGGTGGTGGCGGGTGATCTCCTCGATCTCCTCGCGCTCGTGGCTGACCCCGGCGGTCACCCGCCGCCAGTGGGCCGGCAGGCTGAGAAGCTGGCAGAGGATGAACAGCGCGCCGCCGATCGGGATGACCGATTGGGTGAGCTGCACCGGCACCCAGGTCAGGCTGACCAGGCTCATGCCCTCCAGCACCACCAGCACCTTCCAGCCCATCCAGGCCATCAGGCCGAAGAAGAAGATCACCAGCGCCTCGCTCAATGCGGCGACCGGCAGGCGCAGCCGCGCCGGCAGGGCCAGCAGCAGGCCGTCGAAGCCGATGTGCGCCCGCTTCAGCGCGGCCAGCGCGGCGCCGTAGTAGGTCAGCCAGGCGAGCAGGATGGAGGCGACCTCGTCGGCGAAGCTGAGCGAGGCGTCGAGCTTGCGGTAGACGACCGAGACGACGATCAGCGCCGTCAGCACGACCATCAGGGTGAGGACGACGATCTCGAGCAGGCGCTCGACGATCCGCGAGGCACGCGCCAGCGCATCGGGCGGCGCGGCGGCGGCGGAACCGGAGGACATGGCGGCGGGTCCGTCAGGCAAGGAGGCGGTGGGAAAGGCTGCGCGCGGCGGGATCGACGCTCGGCGGGGCCGGCGGCCGCCGCGACAGCGGTCGCGGCGGCCGAGCTCCCGAGCGCGCGGCGGCGCCGGGCCGCCGCGCGTTACGCGCCGAGCGACGTCACGCGCCGAGCCGCGTCACGAGCCGGCGCCCAGGGCGATGGCGGCGTCCACCATCTCCTGGCCGCCCTCGACCTCCTCGGCGAAGGCCGCGTAGATCGAGGCACTGGCCTCGATGAAGGCCTGCTTGTCGGCCTCGTTGACCTCCATGCCGCCGGCCTTGAGCTGCTCCAGCAGGTCGACGTCCATCTGGGCCGCCGTCTCGTAGACGAAGCTCTGGCTTTCGCGCGCCGCCTCGGTGAGCGCCGCCTGCACCGCCTCGGGCAGCTTGCCGAAATGATTGGCGCTGACCGTGACGTAGGCCGGCGTGTAGACGTGGCCGGTCATCGACAGGTAGGTCTGCACCTCCTGGAACTTGGCCGAGGCGATCTGCGCCAGCGGGTTCTCCTGCCCGTCGATCACGCCGGTCTGCAGCGCGACGAAGACCTCGGAGAAGGCCATCGGCGTCGGGTTGGCGCCGTAGGACTGGAACATCTTCACCCGCCACTCGCCGTTCGGCGTGCGCAGCTTGACGCCGTCCAGGTCGGCCGGCGTGGTGATCGGCCGCACGTTGTTGGTGATGTTACGAAAGCCGTTCTCCCAGAGGGCCAGGACCTTGTAGCCCTGCGCCTCGGCCGCCGGCGCGATCTGCGGCCAGACGATCTCCGCCTCGATCCGCTTCATGTGCTCGCGGTCCTTGACCAGGTAGGGCATCTCGAACAGCCCGAACTCCGGCGCCACCGAGGACATGACCGAGGAGGGCAGGGCGAAGTCGACGGTGCCCAGCTTGAGCTTCTGCAGCAGCTCCTTGTCCTTGCCGAGCTGGCTGGAGCCGAACACGGCGACCGACCAGCCGTCCGGAAGCTTGGCGTTGGCCACCTCGGCGAAGTGCTCGGCCGAGGCGGCGAAGAGGGATCCCGGCGCCCCGACGTGGCCGAACTTCAGCTCCTTGGCGGCCAACGGCGCCGTCAGGCTGGCGGAAACCAGCAGGGCGCCGGCGAGCTTCAGCATCTTCATGGCACGAACCTCCCTTTGATATCGTTGTTGCGTCGCGCGGCCTTCGGCCGTTCTTGCTTGCTCCTGGCCCGGCCCGGCGGCGTCCGCTCCGCCAGGCCCGGCGATAACTCTTGGCTCGCCCCCTTTCTTGCGCGCCTGTCCGGCGCCGCTTCACTCCCCGGCGGCGGCCAGTTTCGGCGAGTCGGCCTGCGGCTCGGCCGCCAGGTGGTCCAGGGCGGCCTGCACGCCGCCGGCCCGATGCGGCACCCCGGCCGCGACCAGCCCCATCTCGACCCCGGCCAGGGTGCCCATCAGGGTCAGGTCGTTGAACGCGCCCAGGTGGCCGATGCGGAAGACGCGACCGGCCAGCTTCGACAGGCCGGCGCCGAGCGACATGTCGAAGCGCTCCAGCACGGTCTTGCGGAAGGCGTCGGCGTCCTGGCCCTCGGGCATGACCACCGCCGTCAGCGCCGCGGAATACTCGCGCGGCTCCTGACAGAGCAGCTCCAGCCCCCAGGCGCGCACCGCCCGGCGGGTCGCCTCGGCGTGGCGCGCATGGCGGGCGAAGACCGCCTCCAGCCCCTCCTCCTCCAGCAGCATGGTCAGCGCCTCGCGCAGGCCGAACAGCAGGTTGGTCGCCGGGGTGTAGGGGAAGAAGCCCGTCGCGTTGGGCCCCAGCATCTCGTCCCAGGCCCAGTAGGAACGCGGCAGACGGGCCGTCTTGCTGGCCTCCAGCGCCTTGGCGCTGATCGCGTTGAAGCTCAGGCCGGGCGGCAGCATCAGTCCCTTCTGCGAGCCAGCGACTGTGACGTCGACCCCCCAGGCGTCGTGGCGGTAGTCGATCGAGCCCAGCGAGGAGATGGTGTCGACCAGCAGCAGCGCCGGATGGCCGGCCGCGTCGATCGCCTTGCGCACCTCGGGGACGCGGCTGGTCACGCCGGTCGAGGTCTCGTTGTGCACCACGCAGACCGCCTTGATCTCCTGCCCGGCGTCGGCGCGCAGCCGCGCCTCGATGGCGGCGGGATCGACGCCGCGGCGCCAGTCGCCGGGCACGAAGACCGGGTCGAGGCCGAGCCGCTCGGCCAGCTTGCGCCAGAGGCTGGCGAAGTGGCCGGTTTCGAACATCAGCACCTTGTCGCCCGGCGACAGCGTGTTGACCAGGGCCGCCTCCCAGGCGCCGGTCCCCGAGGCCGGGTAGATCACCACCGGCCCCTCGGTGCGGAAGACCCGCTGCATGCCGGCCAGCACGGCGCGTCCGAGATCGGCGAACTCCGGCCCGCGGTGGTCGATCGTGGGGTGGTCGATCGCCCGCAACACGCGGTCGGGCACGTTGGTCGGCCCGGGGATCTGCAGGAAATGGCGGCCGGTGTGCAGGACCATGGTGGCGGCGACCCCCCTGTTTCAGCGCGCGGAAGCCGCGGACGTCACCGCGGTCAGGTCATTATGCATGCAAGATGCAACGCCTCAAACTCATTTTTCGCCATAAGATCGCAGCGCCCGTCAATAATACGCGGTTTACTGCCGGGCAAACGGCGGTCGACTCGGGCCGGCGGCTGCCGTCCAAGGTTGCATCTTGAATGCAATTTGCGCTAGTCTTTCGTTTCCGAAGGACAAGAGGAGCCGCCATGTCCGTCGCCGCCGCCCGGCCGACGAGGCCGTCCACCGCCGCGCGCGGCGACGCCGCCCTGGCGCGCAAGCTACGGGGCGCGCTCGAGGGGGAGGTGCTGTTCGACGCCTTCAGCCGCGGCCGCTACGCCACCGACGCCTCGATCTACCAGCTCGAACCGCTGGGCGTGGTGGTGCCCAAGAGCGAGGCGGACCTGCGCGCCACCGTCGAGATCGCCGCCGAGGAGGGCCTGCCGCTGCTGCCGCGCGGCGGCGGCACCTCGCAGTGCGGCCAGACCGTCGGCGAGGCGCTGGTGGTCGACTGCTCCAAGTACCTCGACGCCCTGGTCGAGCTGGACGCCGCGGCCGGCCGCGCGGTGGTGCAGCCGGGCCTGGTGCTGGACCGGCTGAACCGGCAGCTCAAGCCGCACGGCCTGTGGTTCCCGGTGGACGTCTCGACGGCCAGCCGCGCCACCCTGGGCGGCATGACCGGCAACAACTCCTGCGGCGCCCGCTCGCTGCGCTACGGCACCATGCGCGACAACGTCGCCGCCATCGAGGCCCTGCTGCCCGACGGCACGCCGATGCGCTTCGGCCCGCTCGACCCGACCGGCCTGGCGGCCAACGCGCCCGACCGGCCGCGCGACCTGAGCGCCGCGCTGCTCGGCCTCGGCGCGCGCGAGGCGGCGGAGATCCGGGCCCGCTTTCCCGCCCTGATGCGCCGCGTCGGCGGCTACAACATCGACGCCCTGATCCCGCCCGAGACCTCGGGCCGGCCGGTCAACCTGGCCCACCTGCTGGTCGGCTCCGAGGGCACGCTGACCACCTCCCGGCGCATCGAGCTGCAGCTCTCTCCCCTGCCCCGCCACAAGCTGCTGGGGGTGGTGCACTTCCCGACCTTCTACCAGGCGATGGACAACACCCGGCACATCGTCGAGCTGGGCCCCACGGCGGTCGAGCTGGTCGACCGCACGATGATCGAGCTGGGCCTGCAGAACCCGCTGTTCCGCGAGACCATGACGCAGTTCCTGCGCGGCGAGCCGGATGCGCTGCTGCTGGTCGAGTTCGCCGGCGACGACCCGGCCGACAACCACCGCCGCCTGGCCCGGCTCGGCGAGCTGCTGGGCGACCTGGGCTTCCCCGGCGCCGTGGTCGAAGCGGTCGCGCCGGCCTTCCAGCAGGCGATCTGGGAGGTGCGCAAGCAGGCCCTCAACATCATGATGTCGATGAAGGGCGACGGGAAGCCGATCTCCTTCGTCGAGGACTGCGCGGTGCGCCTGGAGGACCTGGCCGCGTACACCGACCGCCTCACCCAGGTCTTCGAGAAGCACGGCACCCGCGGCACCTGGTACGCCCACGCCTCGGTCGGCTGCCTGCACGTGCGCCCCGTCCTGAACCTGAAGCAGGACGGCGACGTGCGGGCGATGCGCGCGATCGCCGAAGAGGCCTTCGAGCTGGTGCGCCACTACAAGGGCTCCCACTCCGGCGAGCACGGCGACGGCCTGGTGCGCAGCGAGTTCCACGCGGCCATGTTCGGCCCGCGCATGGTGGAAACCTTCGAAGAGGTGAAGGCGCTGGTCGACCCCGATTGGCGCATGAACCCCGGCAAGATCGTGCGCCCGCCGAAGATGGACGACCGCAGCCTCTTCCGCTTCAAGCCGGGCTACGCGCCGCGCGCCTTCGAGACCGGCCTCGACTGGTCGGACTGGGGCGCGCCGGGGGCCGCCGGCTTCGCCGGGGCGGTCGAGATGTGCAACAACAACGGCGCCTGCCGGAAGGCCGACGCCGGGGTGATGTGCCCGAGCTACCGGGTGACCCGCAACGAGCGGGACCTGACGCGCGGGCGCGCCAACAGCCTGCGGCTGGCAGTCTCCGGCCAGCTCGGCCCGGACGCCTTGAGCAGCGAGGAGATGCTGGAGACCCTGAAGCTCTGCGTCTCCTGCAAGGGCTGCAGGCGCGAGTGCCCGACCGGCGTCGACATGGCGCGGATGAAGATCGAGGTGCTGCACCAGCGCGTCCGGCGCCACGGCCTGCCGCTGCGCGAACGGCTGATCGCCTACCTGCCGCGCTACGCGCCGCGGCTGCGCCGGCTCGCCGGCTTCGCCAACCTGCGCAACCGGGTCGGCCTGCTGCGCCGCCTCGGCGAGCGCTGGCTGGGGCTGGCGGCCGCGCGGGACCTGCCGGTCTGGCGCGCCGACGCCTTCTACCCCGCCGCCAGCGCCGTCGGGCCGGAGGACGGCAGGCCGGTGGCGCTCTTCGCCGACACCTTCAACCGCCATTTCGAGCCGGAGAACGCGCGCGCCGCCCTACGCGTGCTGACCGCCGCCGGCTACCGCGTCCACCTGCCCCGCGCGCGGGAGCGGCCGGCCCGCCCGCTGTGCTGCGGGCGCACCTTCCTGGCCGCCGGCCTGGTCGAGGAAGCGCGCGGCGAGGCCGCGCGCACCCTCGCCGCGCTGCTGCCGCTGGTGCGCCAGGGCATGCCGGTGGTGGGGCTCGAGCCCTCCTGCCTGCTGACCCTGCGCGACGAGTTCCTCGCCCTGCTGCCCGGCGCCGACGCCCGGGCGCTGGCCGACCGGGCGCTGCTGCTGGAGGAGTTCCTGGCCCGCGAGGCCGAGGCCGGACGCTTCGCCCCGAAGCTGCGGCCACTGGAGGGCACCGCGTTGCTGCACGGTCACTGCCACCAGAAGGCCTTCGGCGCCCTCAAACCGGTCGAGACGGTGCTGCGGCTGATCCCGGGCCTGGAGGTGGAGACGATCGAGTCCTCCTGCTGCGGCATGGCCGGCAGCTTCGGCTATCAGGTTGAAACCCTGGACTCCTCGCGCGCCATGGGGGAACTTTCCCTGCTGCCCGCGGTGCGGGCGGCGGCCCCCGACTCGATTCTGGTGGCCGACGGCACCTCCTGCCGCCACCAGATCGTCGACGGCACCGGACGGCGGGCACGCCACGTCGCCCTCGTTCTGGACGAGGCCATGGATCTGAGCGAGGCCATGGAGACATGAGCGACCCCGCGACCGAGTTTCACAACGTGGCGCCCATCGCCCGGCGCTCGCTGCACGACGAGTTGGTGACGCGGCTGCGCGACCTGATCGTCGAGGGCGACCTGCCGCCGGGCAGCCGCCTGCCGGAAAAGGAGCTCTGCGCCCAGTTCGGAGTGTCGCGCACGCCGCTGCGCGAAGCGCTGAAGGTGCTGGCCGCCGACGGGCTGATCGAGATCTCGCCCCATCGCGGCGCCACGGTGGTGCAAATCTGCCGCGCCGACATCGAGGAGACCTTCCCGGTCATGGGGGCGCTGGAAGCGCTGGCCGGGGAGCTGGCCTGCGCGCGGATCGACGCCGCCGGCATCGCCGAGATCACCGCCCTGCACCACCAGATGGTCGCCCACTATCACCGCGGCGAGCTGGCCGACTACTTCCGCCTCAACCAGCAGATCCACGAGCGCATCCTTGAGGCCGCCGGCAACGCGATCCTGGTGACCCAGCACCGCAGCCTCGCCGGGCGGGTCCGCCGCGCACGCTACATGGCGAACATGAGCGCGCAGCGCTGGCGCCAGGCGGTCGAGGAGCACGAGGAGATCCTCGATGCCCTGACCGCACGCGACGGCCCGCGCCTGGGCGAGATCCTGCGCCGCCACCTGGCGCACAAGGCCGAGGTGGTGATCGCCAACATGGCGGTCGAGGAGAGCGGCGGGCCGGCCCGCGCAGCGCCCTCGCCCGCCGCCGGCTGACGGCGGCGCGCAGGAGGCCCGCGCCGCCGCGTTCGGCCACCGCGCCCTGCCCTGCACCTGCCATACGCCCTGCCCTGTAGCGGTCCGCTGTGGCAAAGTCGCGAACGCACCGCCCGTCCTTCGACGTCACGAGGCCGCATGACCGATCTCCGTCCCCGGGCCGCCGCCGGCGCGGCCGCGGGTGCCGCCGAGCGCAGTGCGCTACCGTCCAGCGTGGCGGCCCCCGTGCCCTGCGCGCCGCGGGCGCGGCCCTTCGTGCTGGCGGCGACCATCCTGGCCTCGGCCATGGCCTTCATCGACTCCGCCGTGGTGGTGGTCGCGCTGCCCGCGGTGCAGGCCGAGTTCGGCGCGCCGATGGCGCAGCTCCAGTGGACGCTGACCGGCTACACCCTGATGATGGGCGCGCTGGTACTGACCGGCGGCGCGCTGGGCGACCGCTACGGGCGCCGGTGGCTGTTCAGCCTCGGCGTCGGCCTCTTCGCACTGGCCTCGCTGGCCTGCGCGCTGGCGCCGAGCGCCGGTGCGCTGGTCGCCGCCCGCGTGCTGCAGGGATTGGGCGGCGCGCTGCTGACCCCGGCCAGCCTGGCGATCCTGAGCGCCGCCTTTCCGCGCGCCGAGCGCGGCCGCGCCTTCGGCACCTGGGCCGGGGCTGCGGCGATCACCACCGCGGCCGGCCCGCTGCTCGGCGGCTGGATGATCGACCACCTCTCCTGGCGGGCGATCTTCCTGATCAACCTGCCGCTCTGCCTGGTGGTGCTGGGCCTGGCCTGGCGCTTCGTGCCCGAAAGTCGCGACCCGGCCTCGCCCCGGCGGCTCGACGCCTGGGGCGCCGGCCTGGCGGTGCTGGCCTTCGGGCTGCTGACCTACGGCCTGATCGCGTTCGGAGAGCGCGGCCTCGCGCACTGGGACTCGGGCGGGCTGCTGCTAGCGGGGGTGGCCGGGCTGCTCGCCTTCCTGGCGGTCGAGGCCGGACGGCGCGGCGCCATGATGCCGCTGCACCTCTTCCGCCAGCGCGACTTCGCCGGGGTCAACGCGCTGACGCTGTTTCTCTACTTCGCGCTGGGCGGGGCGCTGTTCCTGCTGCCGTTCAACCTGATCCAGGTCCAGGGCTACTCGGCGACGGCGGCGGGCGCGGCCTTCCTGCCCTTCGCGCTGCTGATCGGCACGCTCTCGCGCTTCGCCGGCGGCCTGATCGGCCGGTTCGGCGCGCGGCGCCTGCTCACCGCCGGGCCGCTGATCGCCGGCACCGGCTACGCGCTGCTCGCCCTGCCGGGGGTCGGCGGCAGCTACTGGACCGGGTTCTTCCCGCCGATGCTGCTGATCGGCCTGGGCATGGCGGCCTGCGTCGCGCCGCTCACCACCACGGTGATGAACGCCGTCGAGGATCGCTACGCCGGGCTCGCCTCGGGCATCAGCAACGCGGCGGCGCGCATCGCCAGCCTGCTGGCGGTGGCCGCCGTCGGCGCCCTGGCGCTGCGCGTCTTCGCGCCGACGCTGCAGGCGGAGCTGTCGGCGCTGGCGCTGCCGGCCGAGACGCAGGCCCGGATTCTGGCGCGGGCCGGCGACCTGGCCGGCCTGGCGCTGCCGCCCGAGCTGTCCGCCGCGCAGACGGCCGAGGCCCGCGCGGCGGTGCAGACCGCCTTCCTCGCCGCCTTCCGCACGGCCGTGCTGGCGCTCGCCGGGGTGGCCGCCCTGGCGGCGCTGGTCGCCCACCTCACCCTCTCGCAGAGGCTTTCGCGATGACCGCCGACACCACCGCGCCGCCGCCGGCGCTGCCCAGGCCGCTGGAGGCCGTCGTCTTCGATCTCGACGGCACGCTGGTCGACTCCGCCGCCGACCTGGCCGAGGCCCTCGACCGCCTGCTGGCCGAACGCGGCCTGCCGCCGGTCGGCCTCGCCGCGACCAAGCGCATGGTCGGCGACGGGGCCCGCAGGCTGTTGGCGCGCGCCTTCGCGCGGGTCGGGGTCGAGGTCGCGCCGGCGGAGATCGAGCCGGCGGTGACGCGCTTTCTGGAGATCTACGAGGGCGAGCTGTCGGCCGCCACCCGGCTCTACCCCGGGGCGCGGCGCTGCCTGGAACGGCTGCGCGACAGGGGGCTGAAGCTCGGGCTGTGCACCAACAAGCCGGCCCTACCGACCCGCCACCTGCTGCAGCGCCTGGAGATCGCGCCGCTCTTCGACGCGGTGATCGGCGGCGGCGACACGCCGGAGCTGAAGCCCCATCCGCAGCCCCTGCTGGCGGTGGTCGAGCGCCTGGGCGCGCGGCCGCAGACCGCGCTCTACGTGGGCGACTCGCGCACCGACCTGAAGACCGCGCGGGCGGCCGGCCTGCCCATCGCCCTGCTGCCCTCGGGCTACGGCCTGGAGCCGGTCACCCTGGCCGAGAGCGACCTGCCGAGCGCCACCCTGGACGACCTGGCCGCCCTGCTGCAGACGGCCTGACCCGGCGGCGATTGCCCGGACCGCGAGCGGCATCTAGAATTATGCGCTCACGCGCCCCGCGGGAGAGACGAGCGTGCCGCACCGAGCGCTGCTTGCCCTGGCCCTGCTTGCCGCGAGCTGGACCGTGCCGCTCGCGCCGGCTGCGGGTGTGAGCGAGCCGGCGCGGCCCTGGCTGATCGGCTACCACAAGGCCTTCTTCTGGATGTCGCAGATCGAACTGCGGATCTTCTACGAGATCGCCGACGCCTACACGCCCGACCTGGCGAGCGACCCGGACGACCTGCGTTTGGTGGCCGCCGCGCCCGCGCCCTTCGCCGGCCGCGACTGGCGGATCGACTTCCTGATGCGCCGGGGCCGGCTGGCCGCGATCGGCCTGGAGCATGCCGCGCGGGTCAACGCCGCGGCCGCCTGCCGCGCCCAACTGGAGGTCTGGCTGGACGCCCTGATGCGCCTGCACGGCACGGTCGGCGCCCGCCCCGCCCCGGGGCGCGCAACCCTGCTGTTCCGCCGCGGCGCCCGCTGGGAGGTGGCCACCGCCTACGACAGCGGCCTCTGCCGCACCCGCATGGACCTGGTGCGGGCCCCGCCCAGCGTCCCGACGCCGCGCCTGCGCTAGAGCGATGCCCGACCTGATCGAATCGCATTTGCGATTCGATCAGGTCGGACAGCATCACTCTAACACTATGGTTTAGGGCGGTTTTGGGCCGATCGGCGGACCCACGTCGTGGTTCCACTCGATCGGAAACCGCCCTAGAGGAGAGGCCGACCTGAAGGGCTCGCGACGCGCTCGCTTCAGGTCGGCTGACTCTGCTCTACCACGTTAAAGGGGGAGCGATATTGAAGGGGGAGCGATGTCTCGCGACCGGCGGACCCACAGCGTGGGTCCACCGATCACAACAAGCCTGGTCTACGCTTTAGGGTTGGAACGGTCTGCGCCCCGCCTCGCCGCGCGGGTCAGTTCTCCGGGGTGCCCCCGGCCTGCTGCCGCGCCCGCCAATGGGCGTACAGCCCGGCGATGTCGCCGCTGCACAGCAGCGGCATGGCGGCGCGGATCTCCTCAAGCGGCCAGTCCCACCAGGCCATCTCCAGCAGCAGCGCGATCTCCGCCTCCGCAAAACGCTGGCGGATCGGCTTGGCCGGATTGCCACCGACGATGCTGTAGGGGGCGACGTCACGGGTCACCAGCGCGCGGCTGCCGATGATCGCCCCGTGGCCGATCCGCACGCCCGGCAGGATCATCGCCTCGGTGCCGATCCAGACGTCGCTGCCCACCACGGTGTCGCCGGCCCGCCGGAAGCCGTCGCGCGCCGCGGCGAAGGCCGGCTCCTCGGCCATGTAGAAGAAGGGGAAGGTCGCCGCCCAGTCGGCGCGGTGGCCCTGGTTGCCGGCCATCACGAAGCTGGCGCCGCTGCCGATCGAGCAGAAGCTGCCGATCACCAGCTTGTCGACGTCGTCGCGGTCCGCCGCCAGGTAGCGGGCGCAGT
Organism: Algihabitans sp.; assembly: GCA_965233705.1. Lineage (GTDB taxonomy): Bacteria > Pseudomonadota > Alphaproteobacteria > Kiloniellales > DSM-21159 > Algihabitans. The sequence goes on from CBDDTF010000003.1 coordinate 1,371,589, forward strand.
CGTCGAACCCATGGCCGTGGTAGTAGCCGGAGTAGTAGCTGTAGCGCCCGACCCGGATGTTGGGGTTGGTCACCTGGCGCGACAGCGGCACCCCCTGGAAGGGGGTGTCGAACAGGCCGCTCATGGGGCTCCCTCGGTATTCTGGCGAAGCCGGGTCCGGCGGCGCGCCGCTCACTCGACCCAGGCGATGCGCAGGACGTTGGTGGCGCCCGGCGTGCCGAAGGGTACGCCGGCGGTGATCGCCAGCTTGCCGCCGGCCTCCGCGAAGCCCTGCTCGCGGGCGATGCGGCAGGCCTTCTCGACCATCTCCGGAAACGAGCTGACGTCGGCCGTGTGCACGCACTGGGCGCCCCAGATCACCGCCAGCTTGCGCGCCGTCGACAGCCGCGAGGTCAGCGTCAGAATCGGCGCGATGGGTCGCTCGCGTGCCGCCCGCAGGGCGGTCGAGCCGCTGGTCGTGTAGGTCACGATCGCCGCCGCCGAAATGGTCTGGGCGACCTGCGCGGCGGCCGCCGAGATGGCGTCCGGCGCGGTCGGCTCCGGCGGCGGATGCAGCGCCTCGATGATCGGACGGTAGCTGGCGTCCTGCTCGGTCTTGCGGATGATGCGGTCCATCATCGCCACCGATTCCACGGGATAGTGCCCCGCCGCCGTCTCGGCCGAGAGCATCACGGCGTCGGCGCCGTCGTAGATCGCCGTGGCGACGTCGGAGGCCTCGGCCCGGGTCGGCGCCGGCGAGTGGACCATGGAGTCCAGCATCTGGGTCGCCACGACCACCGGCTTGCCGGCCCAGCGGCAGGCGTGGATGATCTCCTTCTGGCGGCCGGGCACCTCCTCCGGCGGGATCTCGACGCCCAGGTCGCCGCGCGCCACCATGATCGCGTCGGCCAGCTCGACCAACTCGTCGAGCCGCGCCAGGGCGGCGGGCTTCTCGATCTTCGCCATCAGCGCCGCCCGCCCGTCGATCAGGCGGCGCGCCTCGGCCAGGTCCTCGGGCCGCTGCACGAAGCTCAGCGCCACCCAGTCGACGCCCAGCTCCATGCCGAAGGCCAGGTCGCGCCGGTCCTTCTCGGTCAGCGGCGAGAGCGGCATGACGATGCCGGGCACGTTGACGCCCTTGCGGTCGGACAGCACGCCGCCGGTCTCCACCTCGAAGACGGCGTGGTCCGCCTTCGTCTCGCGGGCGACCAGGCGCATGCGGCCATCGTCGATCAGGATCGTGGCGCCCGGCTCTAGCGCCGCGAAGATCTCCGGATGCGGCAGCGGCGCGCGCGTCGCGTCGCCCGGCTCCGGATCCAGGTCGAGCCGGAAGCTGTCGCCGCGCTCCAGGCGGACCTTACCGCCGGCGATCCGGCCGACCCGCAGCTTGGGGCCCTGCAGGTCCTGCAGGATGCCGATCGGCCGGCCGGTCTCCCGCTCGATCCGCCGGATCGTCTCGTAGCGCCGGGCGTGTTCCTCGTGGCTGCCGTGGCTGAAGTTCAGCCGGAAGACGTCGGCGCCGGCCTCGAACATGGCGCGCAGCACCTCTTCCTCTTCGCTGGCCGGCCCGAGGGTGGCGAGAACCTTCGCGTTTCGCAAACGTCGCATGCAGGGACCCTAACAGACTGTGATTACGCGACCAGGACGGCGCGGAAGTCGTTGACGTTGGTGAGCGTCGGCCCGGTGGTCACCAGGTCGCCCAGCGACTCGAAGAAGCCGTAGCCGTCGTTGTCGGCCAGGTACGCCTTGGCGTCCAGCCCCGCCGCCGCCGCGCGTGCCAGCGTGTCGGGCAGGACCAGCGCGCCGGCATTGTCCTCGCTGCCGTCGACGCCGTCGGTGTCGCAGGCGATCGCGGAGACACCGGGCAGGCCGTCCAGCGCCACGGCGAGGGCCAGCAGGAACTCCGTGTTGCGCCCGCCGCGCCCCTGGCCGCGCAGGGTCACGGTGGTCTCGCCGCCGGACAGCAGGACGCAGGGCGCCGCCGCCGGCTGGCCGTGGCGGCGGACCTGCTTGGCGATGCCGGCCATGACCTGCGCCACCTCGCGCGCCTCGCCCTCCAGGGAGTCGCCCAGGATGATTGGCGTCACCCCGGCCTGGCGGGCCGCCGCCGCGGCCGCTTCCAGGGCCATCTGCGGCGTCGCGATCAAGCGGTACTCCGCGCCGGCCAGGCGCGGGTCGCCCGGCTTGGGAGTCTCGTCCGCGCCCGCCTCCAGGCGCCGGCGCACCGACTCCGGCAGCTCCAGCCCGTACTTGGCGACGATCGCCCGCGCCTCGGCATAGTCGCTCGGGTCGGCCACCGTCGGGCCGGAGGCGATCGCCGCCGGGTCGTCGTCCGGCACGTCGGAGATCGCCAGGGTCACTACCCGGGCCGGGTGGGCCGCGGCGGCCAGGCGCCCGCCCTTGACCGCCGAGAGATGCTTGCGCAGGCAATTCATCTCGTCGATCGGCGCGCCGCAGCGCAGCAGGGCCGTGGTCACCGCCTGCTTTTCCGCCAGGGTGATCCCCTCGGCCGGCAGCGAGAGCAGCGCCGAGCCGCCGCCGGAGATCAGGGCCAGCACCAGATCCTCCTCGCCAAGCCCCTGGGCCAACTCGAAAATCCGACGCGCCGCCCGCTGTCCGGCGGCGTCGGGCACCGGGTGGGCGGCCTCCACCACCTCGATGGCGCGGGTCGGCACGCCGTGGCCGTAGCGGGTGACCACCAGCCCCTCCAGGGGCCCGTCCCAGGCCGCCTCGACCGCCGCCGCCATCGCCGCCGCGGCCTTGCCGGCGCCCAGGACGAGGGTGCGTCCCGCCGGGCGCGGCGGCAGGTGGAGCGGCAGGCTGTAGGCGGGGTCCGCCACCTCCAAAGCGGCGCGGAAGAGGTCGTTCAGCAGGGTACGAGGCTCCACGTGCGGCACAGGCCTTTCGATTCGTCTTGATCTTTAAGCAGGATAGCAGGCACGGAAGAAGACGCCAGGGGCGTCGATCTTCGCCGCGCCCGGGGCTGGTCGGGGAGCGCGTCGTTTCATGCCGGATGTCGTCCTGAATTTCTCCCGCGCGGAGTACGAGCAGCGGCTGGCCAAGGTGCGTCGGGCCATGGAGGCCCAGGGCATCGAGCTGCTGATCATCTACGATCCCTCGAACATGCACTGGCTGACCGGCTACGACGGCTGGTCCTTCTACGTGCATCAGTGCGTGATCGTGCCCGAGCACGGCGAGCCGATGTGGTACGGCCGTGGCCAGGACGCCAACGGCGCCCTGCGCACGGTCTACATGTCGGAGGAGAACATTCTCTCCTACCCCGACTACTACGTGCAGAACCCGGACAAGCACCCGATGGACTACCTCGCCGGGCTGCTGCAGGACCGGCGGCTCGACCGCAAGGCGATCGGCGTGGAGATGGACAACTACTACTTCTCCGCCGCCGCCCACCAAGCGCTGAAGCGCAACCTGCCGAACGCCTGGCTGATCAACGCCAACAGCCTGGTCAACTGGCAGCGCGCGGTGAAGTCGCCGCAGGAGATCGCCTACATGCGCATCGCCGCGCGCATCGTCGAGGCGATCCACGCCCGCATCCTGCAGCTCATCGAGCCCGGCCTGCCGAAGAACGAGCTGGTCGCCGAGATCTACCGCGTCGGCATCAAGGGCATCGACGGCTACGGCGGCGACTACCCGGCCATCGTGCCGATGCTGCCGACCGGCCGCGACGCCGCCGCGCCGCACCTGACCTGGGACGACCGCCCCCTGGTCGAGGGCGCCGGCACCTTCTTCGAGGTCGCCGGCTGCTACAAGCGCTACCACTGCCCGCTGTCGCGCACCGTCTACCTGGGCACCCCGCCGCCGGAGTTCCTGCAGGCCGAGCAGGCGGTGGTCGAGGGCATCTACGCCGGCCTGGAGGCGGCGCGCCCGGGCAACACCTGCGCCCACGTCGAAGAGGCGTTCCGCAAGGTGATCGCCCGCTACGGCATCGAGAAGGAGAGCCGCTGCGGCTACTCCATCGGCCTGTCCTACCCGCCGGACTGGGGCGAGCGCACCATGAGCCTGCGCGCCGAGGACCGCACGATCCTGGAGCCCGGCATGTGCTTCCACTTCATTCCCGCCCTCTGGTTCGACGACTGGGGCATGGAGATCACCGAGTCCTTCCTGGTCACCGAGACCGGCGCCGAGTGCCTCGCCGACGTGCCGCGCCAGCTCTTCGTCAAGGAGTAGTCATGGTCCCCTCTCCGATCTCCGCGACCGTCGATTTCGAGCGCGACGGCCTGCAGCACGGCCACCTCATCCTGCCCCACTCGCGCGACGACTCCGCCTGGGGCGCGATCCGCATTCCCCTCTGCGTCGCGAAGAACGGCAGCGGCCCGACGGCGCTGATCACCGGCGGCAACCACGGCGACGAGTACGAGGGGCCGATCGCCCTGTTCAAGCTGGCAGCCAGCTTGCAGCCGGCAGAGATCAGCGGCCGCGTGATCCTGCTGCCCGGCCTCAACTACCCGGCCCTGCGCGCCGGCAAGCGGGTCTCGCCGCTCGACGGCGGCAACCTCAACCGCAGCTTTCCGGGCAGCCCCACCGGCGGGCCGACGGCCAAGATCGCCGACTATCTGCAGCGTCACCTGCTGCCGCTGGCCGACCTGGTGCTGGACATCCACTCCGGCGGCAAGTCGCTGGACTTCCTGCCCTTCGCCGCGATCCACGAGCTGCCCGACGCGGCCCAGCAGGCGCGCTGCCAGGCGGCGCTGGAGGCCTTCGGGGCGCCCTACTCCCTGACCCTGCTGGAGCTGGACGCCCTGGGCATGCTCGACACCGCGGCCGAGCAGATGGGCAAGGTCTTCGTCAGCACCGAGCTGGGCGGCGGCGGCACGGCGCGGACCGAGACAGTTGCCATCGCCGAGCGCGGGGTGCGCGGCGTGCTCCGGCACCTGGGGGTGCTGCCGGGGGCGGCGGAGGCGCGGCCGACCACCCGCCTGGGCATGCCGGACGGCCGTTGCTACGCCCTGGCGGAGAGCGGCGGCTTGCTGGAGCCCTGCGTCGACCTGGGCGCGGAGGTGGGCGCCGGCGACCTGCTGGCCCGCGTCTGGGACTGGAGCTGCACCGGCGCGCCCGCCGAGGAGGTGCGCGCCGCGCGCGACGGCCTGCTGATCGGCCGGCGCTTCCCCGGCGCCTGCGAGCCCGGCGACTGCCTGGCGGTGCTGGGCGTGCCGGCCTGACGCCGCCGCACACGCTTCCGTGAAGTCGGCGGACTTGCCCGGCCCCGGCCGGGGCGGCAGGCTTGGGGCTGCCGCAACCGTGAGGTCGCTCCGCGATGACCCTGCTGCGCGCCACTTTGACGGCCCTGTTCCTCACCACCGGCCTCGCCGCCGCCCCCGGCACGGCGGTGGCCAGCGGACCCACCGACGGGGGCGCCGCGGCGCAGGTCGCCCGTGCGCAGGTCGCCCGTGCGCAGGTCGCCGACTCGCCGCCGGGCGACCTGCCCGCCTTCGACGTGCCGCTCTACTGCGCTGGCCTGGCCGACCGCTCCGACAGTGCCTTCGCCCACATCATCCTGCGCGGCTGCCTGGGCCGGGAGGAGAGTGCGCGCGAACGCCTGCGCGCCGCCCAGCGGCGCGCCGACCTGAACGGCGCGCGCCTCGGCCTCTGCGCCGCCTGCGCCGCCGGCGCCGCGGACTGTCCGTCGGGGCAGGCGCTGCCGGAGTCCTACGTCGCGCTGGAAACCTGCCTGAAGGGCCCGGGGGTGGCGCGCGCCTTCCTGGCCGGCGTGGCGCGGCGGGCTGCGCGCACCGACGACACGGAGCTGGCCGAGATCGGCGCGCGCTGCGCCCGCTTCGCCGAGGCGCCGCGCGATCCCGGCCGACAGGTCATGGCCTGCCTGAGCGCGGCCGAGGCCGCCCGCCCGGCCCCCGACCCGCCCCCCAACGACGAATAGAGGGATCGGATCGCGGCGCGGCTACCGCCGCGCTTGCCAGCGCGCCCACGCCCGGCGGCCGACCTCCGGCACGTGCCGGCTCATCGGCAGCCGCGCCGGGTCCAGCGCAGCCAGGTCGAACCAGCGCGCCTCGCTGGCGTCGTCGCCGGCCACCGGCTCGCCCGCGCACCAGCGGCAGAGCACCGGGACCAGCACGAAGTGGTGGGTCAGCGCGCCCTCCGTGTCGCGGCCGATCACGTCGAGCGGGCCCAGCGGCTCCAGCGCCTCGCCGATGATGCCGGTCTCCTCGTGCAGCTCGCGCACCGCGGCCTCGACCAGGGTCTCGCCCGGCTCGACCTTGCCACCGGGGTAGCCCCAGCGGCCGGCATCGGGCTTGTTGCGCCGGCGCACCAGCACCACCGCCTCGTCCCGCAGGGTCACGGCCAGCGCCGCCACGATCGGCCGGCCGGTCATGGCGCGGCGCCCTCCCCCCGGCCCGGGTCCAGCGACAGCCAGGGCCGCGCGATCTCGAACAGCATCACGGCGGTGGCGACCGAGAGATTGAGGGAGTCGGCGCCGCCGGCCATGGGGATCTTCACCAGCCGGTCGCAGGCCGCCGCCATCTCGTCGGTCAGCCCGGCCTGCTCGTTGCCCATCACCAGCAGCACCGGCGGCGGATAGGCGAGCGCGCGATAGTCGGCGTCGCCGGAAAGGTGCGTGCCGACCACCAGGCCGGGCCAGCGCCGCCGCCAGGCGAGAAAATCCCGCGGCGTCGCGCGCGCCAGCGGCACCCGCACGATGGAGCCCATGGAGGCGCGCACCGCCTCGGGGCTGTAGGGGTCGCAGGTCTCGCCGATCAGGATCACCCCATCGGCCGCCACCGCGTCGGCGGTGCGCAGGATGGTGCCCAGGTTGCCGGGGTCGCGCACCGTCTCCAGCGCGATCCACAAGCGCCCCGGCGGCAGCGTCTCCAGCGCCTGCCAGCGCTGGGCCAGCACCGCGACCACCGCCTGCGGATTGTCGCGCCGGGTCATCTTGGCGAGCACCGCCTCGCTGACCTCCAGGCAGAGGCCGCCGGCGGCGCGGGTCGCCCGGATCGCCTGCGCCACCTTGGGTCGCCCGGCGACCTCGGCCTGATAGACCAGGGTCTCGACCGGCCAGCCGGCCTCGATCGCCTCCATCACGTGGCGCAGTCCCTCGGCGACGAAGCGCTGCTCCTCCGCGCGCTTCTTGCGCAGCGCCAGCCCCCGGATGCGCTTGATCTCCGGGTTGGCCGGGCTGGTGACGACGCGGGTCTCGGCCGGCCTAGCCACGGCTCACCCGCGTGAAGAGCGAGGTCGAGAGCAGCCGGCCGCCGCCCTGCTCGCGCAGCACCAGCTCGCCCGACTCCAGCGCCGCCTCGGGAAACACCTCGGCCGCCAGCTCGTGCAGCGACAGGAAGGAGGCCCGCACGGCATAGGCGGTGAGGATCAGGAAGCCCCGGGGCGCGAGGATGTCGCGGCAGAGGCTCAGCATCTCCGGCAGATTCTCGAAGAGCTGCCAGGTCTCGCTCTTCGGGCCGCGGCCGAACTTCGGCGGGTCGACCAGGATGCCGTGGTAGCACCGCCCGCGCCGGCCCTCCCGGGCGGCGAACTTCACCGCGTCGTCGCAGATCCAGCGGATCGGCCGCGCCTCCAGCCCGGCCAGGGCCTGGTTCTCGCGCGCGAAGCCGATCGCCTTCTTCGAGGCGTCGACATGGGTGACCTCGGCGCCGCCAGCGGCCGCCAGCAGCGAGGCGACGCCGGTGTAGCCGAAGAGGTTCAGCAGCCGGGGCCGCTCGGCGCCGGCCAGCCGCGTCAGCATCCAGTCCCAGTGCGGCGCCTGCTCGGGGAAGAAGCCGACGTGGCGAAACGGCGTGAAGCGGCCGTAGAAGGCCACGTCGCGGTAGCCGGTCTGCCAGCGCTCCAGCGGCCCGTCGCGAAAGCGCCAGCGGCCGTCGCCCTCCTCGCTGTCGCCGACGAAGACCGCGTCCGCCGAGGCCCAGTCCGCCTCCGGCAGGCGGCGGCGCCACATCGCCTGGGGCTCCGGCCGGTCGACGCGGTAACGGCCGAAACGCTCCAGCTTGCGGCCCGCGCCGCTGTCCAGCAGGGCGTAGTCGTCCCAGCCCTCGCTGATCAGCAGGCGGGCGGACGGCAGCGCGCCCTCGCCCGGGCTCGCCCCGGCGGCGCGCAGCCCCTCGATGCGGGCGGATTCGGTGCGGGCGGGATCGGCGGTGATGACGGGCCTCCGCGGGCTGGGGGGACGCTCGGCCTGCGATCTCTCGCGCAGCGCCGCGCAAAAGTCCACCGCCGCGATGCGCGCAGCGCCCGCGAGACTCTGGTGAATAGCCGGTAACCCCCTGGCACGACGGATTTTTTCAGAAACCCGCCGGGGCAAGCCGGCAGTTCCAATCGGGTGCGTTCCGGTCTAGTCTGCCGGCCATGACCGCGTCGCCGTCAGCCGTCGAGACTCCCTCGGGCAAGGGGGCGGGAGAGGAGAACTTTCCCGTCGGCTCGCGCCTGCTCGCGCCGCGCCTGCGGCCGCACGTAGCGCTCTTCTACGCCTTCGCCCGCGCCGCCGACGATATCGCCGACAACGGCGCGCTGACGCCGGAGGACAAGCTGCGCCGGCTCGACGCCTTCCGGGTCACCCTGAAGGGCGACACGCCGCCGGAGGGCAAGGTCGCCAAGGCGGAGCGGCTGCGCCACAGTATGGCCGAGACCGGGGTGCCGATCCGCCACGGCCTCGACCTGCTCGACGCCTTCTCGCGCGACGCCGTGCAGACCCGCACCGCCGACTGGGCCGACCTGATGAGCTACTGCGCCGTCTCGGCCAACCCGGTGGGGCGCTACCTGCTCGACCTGCACGGGGAGGCGCGCGCCGCCTGGCCGGCGAGCGACGCCCTCTGCTCGGCCCTGCAGGTGCTCAACCACCTGCAGGACTGCGCCAAGGACTACCGCCAGCTCGACCGCGTCTACCTGCCGGCCGATTGGCTGGCCGCCGAGGGCAGCGGCCTGGACGACCTCGACCGGCCGAGCCCAGGCCTGCGGCGGGTCCTCGACCGCTGCCTGGACGCCACGGACTCCCTGCTGCGCGAGGCGGACGGGTTGGCGCCGCGCCTGCGAAGCACGCGCCTGGCGCTCGAATCGGCGGCGATCACCCGCCTGGCCTGGAGGCTGTCGGCGCGGCTGCGGCGGCAGGACCCCCTGGCCGTGCGGGTCGAGCTCGGTCGGCCGGCCCTGGCCGGGCAGGCCCTGCTGGGCGCCGCCGCCGCGCTGCTGCGCCGCAGCCTGCCCGCCCGCGCCGCCGCCGCGCGCGCCGGCAGCGGGGCCGGATCGTGAGCGCGCGCGCAGGCGCCGCCACGCCGCGCGTGCACATCGTCGGCGCCGGCCTCGCCGGGCTGGCGGCGGCGGTGCGCCTGAGCGCCGCGGGGCGGCCGGTGACGCTCTACGAGGCCGCGCCGCAGGCCGGCGGGCGCTGCCGCAGCTATCACGACTCGCGGCTGGGCTGCGTGGTCGACAACGGCAACCATCTGTTGCTCTCGGCCAATCGGGCGACGCTGGCCTACCTGGACGGAATCGGCGCGCGCGAGCGCCTGCTCAGCCCGACCGACGGCCCGCTGCCCTTCCTCGACCTGGACAGCGGCGAGACCTGGCGCCTGGAGCCGAGCCAGGGCGCCATCGCCTGGTGGGTCTTCCAGCCCTCCCGGCGCATCCCGGGCACCCGCGCCGTCGACTTCCTCAAGGCGGTGAAGCTGCGCCTGGCCGGGCCCGAGGCGACGGTCGCCGAAGCGCTGGGGCGGGCCGAGCCGGCCGACGCGCGGTTCTGGCGGCCGCTCACCGTCGCGGTGCTCAACGCCGCGCCGGAAAAGGCGGCGGCCCGCCTGCTCTGGACCGTGCTGGCCGAGACCTTCCTGAAGGGCGCCGCCCACTGCCGCCCCCTGATCGCCCGCGACAACCTGGCCGACAGCCTGGTCACCCCGGCGCTGGCGCGGCTGACGGCGGCCGGGGCCGAGCTGCGCCACGGCCTGCGCCTGCGCGGCCTGGAGCGCGAGGGCGCGCGGGTCGCCGCCCTGGACTTCGGCGCCGAGCGCGTGTCGCTGGGGCCGGGCGAGCAGGTGATCCTGGCGACTCCGCCGGCGGTGACCGGCGACCTGCTGCCGGCCCTGCCCCTGCCCGAGGGCGCCGATCCCATCGTCAACGCCCACGTGGCGGTGCCCGAGTCGGCCCGGCTGGTCGGCGGCACCGCGATCCTGGGCGTGATCGGCGGCGTCGCCGAGTGGATCTTCCTGCGCCGGCTGCCCGGAGGCGGGGCGCTGGCCTCGGTCACCGTCAGCGCCGCCGAGCGCTGGGTCGACCGCCCGGCCGAGGCGCTCGCCGCGCGCATCTGGCCCGACGTGGCCCGCGCCCTGGCGCTGCCGCTCGACCCGCAGCCGGCGATCCGCATCGTCAAGGAAAAGCGCGCCACCTTCAGCCAGACGCCGGCCAACCTGCGGCGCCGCCCGGCGGCCGACATCGGCCTGGCCAACCTGCTGCTGGCCGGCGACTACACCGACACCGGCCTGCCGGCGACCATCGAGGGGGCGGTGACTTCCGGCCAGACGGCGGCCGCCCTGGCCCTGCAGCAGCCGCGGGAGCGGGCGGCGTGCTGACCCTGCTGGCCGCGCTGTCGCTGCTGAGCTGGATCGTGCTGCTGCTCTTCTGGGGCGGCTTCTGGCGCGGGCGCGAGCGCTTCGTCTGCCCGCCGGAGGCGGCGACGCGCCAGCACTGGCCGACGGTGGTCGCCTGCATTCCGGCGCGCAACGAGGCCGACGTGCTGGACGAGACCCTGCGCGCGGTGCTGGCGCAGGACTACCCCGGCCGCTTCCGGGTGGTGCTGGCCGACGACGCCAGCGAGGACGGCACCGGCGCGCTCGCCCGCCGCCTGGCGCGCGCCCTCGACGCGGAGGACCGGCTGAGCGTGATCGCGCCGCCGCCGCTGCCCGAGGGCTGGACCGGCAAGCTCTGGGCGCTCAACGCGGCGGTGGCGGAGGCGCGCCGCCTGGCCCCCGAGGCGCGCTACCTCTGGTTCACCGACGCCGACATCCTGCACCGGCCGGACAATCTGCGCTGCCTGGTCGCCAAGGCCGAGGCCGAGGACCTGGACCTCACCTCGCAGATGGTCGAGCTGTCCTGCCGCTCCTTCTGGGACCGGCTGCTGGTGCCGGCCTTCGTCTTCTTCTTCGCCAAGCTCTACCCCTTCGGCTGGGTCAACGACCCGCGCGCCCGCACCGCCGCCGCCGCCGGCGGCTGCATGCTGCTGCGCCGCGCCGCCTTCGAGCGGGCCGGCGGGCTGGAGCCGGTGCGCGAGCGCATCATCGACGACTGCGCCATCGGCCACGCGATCAAGCGTCGCGGCCGCCCGCTCGACGCCGAGGGGCGCGCCGGGCGCGTCTGGCTGGGCACCAGCGGCCACGCCCGCTCGGCCCGGGCCTACGAACGCCTGGACGAGATCTGGCGCATGGTGGCGCGGACCGCCTACACCCAGCTCCACCACAGCCCCTGGCTGCTGGCTGGCACCCTGCTGGGCCTGGCGCTGGTCTACCTGGTGCCGCCGCTGCTGGTGCTGACCTGGCCGCTGCACGGCGTGGCCGCGGCCGGCTGGCCGGCGCTGCTCACCTGGCTGGCCATGGCGCTGGCGCTGGTGCCGACCCTGCGGCACTACCGCCAGCCGCTCTGGCTGGCGCCGCTGCTGCCGCTGGCGGCGCTGCTCTACAGCGGCATGACCCTGGATTCGGCGCGGCGCTACCACGCCGGCCGGGGCGGCGGCTGGAAGGGCCGCGCGCAGGCGCCCCGGGCCCAGACCGATGCGAAACCGGCCGATGCGAAACCGGCCGATGCGAAACCGGCCGATGCGAAACCGGCCGATGCGAAACCGGCCGGCGGGGACTCGCTCGGCGCCTCGTCACGGCGGCGTTGAGCGCCGCGCCCGGCTCGGACAGACTGACCCGCGATGACCAGCGCCGCTCCCCTGCCCACCTCCGTCCCCGACTTCACCGCGCCGTTCCGCGCGGCGCCCATGCCGCGCCACGAGGCCGAGGCCTGGGTGCGCGCGCGGGTCGAGGCGGCCGGCACCTCCTTCGTCTGGGGCCTGAAGCTGCTGCCGCCGGCGCGCCGGCGCGCCATGTTCGCGATCTACGCCTTCTGCCGCGAGATCGACGACATCGCCGACGAGCCCGGGCCGCTGGACACCCGCCTGGCCGCCCTGGCCGAGTGGCGCGCGGAGATCGCCCGCCTCTACGCCGGCGACGCGGTCACCCATCCGATCGCCCTGGCGCTGGTCGAGCCGGTCCGCCGCTTCGACCTCTCCCAGTCCGAGTTCCTGGCCCTGATCGACGGCATGGAGACCGACCTGCGCGACGCCCTGCAGGGCCCCGACTGGCCGAGCCTGGAGCTCTACTGCCGCCAGGTCGCCGGCGCCGTCGGGGTGCTGACCCTCGAGGTGCTGGACGAGCGCGACGCCAACGCCCAGGAGCTGGCGGTCACCCTGGGCGAGGCGCTGCAACTCACCAACATCCTGCGCGACCGCGCCGAGGATGCCGCGCGCGGCCGCCTCTACCTGCCGGCCGAGCTGCTCGACGAGGCCGGGATCGACAGCCGCGCGGCCGTGGCGGTGCTGAGCCACCCCGCCCTGCCCCGGGTCTGCGACCGGCTGGCCGAGCTGGCGCTGGAGCGCTTCGCGCGCAGCCGGGTCCTGCTCGGTCGCTGCCGGCGCAAGCCCAAGCCGGCAATCGTGATGATGCAGGTCTACTGGCGCCAGCTTCAGCGCATGCAGGCCGCCGGCTGGCGCGCCTCCGGCGACTCGGTGAAGCTGAGCAAGGGGCAGAAGCTGTGGGTTGCGCTGCGCTATGGTCTGCTATGACCTGACTCACTAACTGCTTGGCTGGGAAGGTTGTTTTCCGCCCGGCGACAGGGCATAGTCGGATTGCCCTGTGTTGCGGTGCACACTGTCGGGGATGCGGGTTCGGGGTCGCCGGCCGCATCGCGGGCAGACGGCGTCGCCCCGCCAACAGGGTCGGTATCCGCGCGCCATCGCCGACGAAGCGTTCCGTCGGGATCGCGCTCTTTTTCCGGGCAGATTTGGTAGGGGAAGGTCCATTCCGATGGCGATGCCAGCGTTCGACGACCGCGTTTCGTTGGACCAGGTCGATTCCACGGTTGCGGAAGTGCGCGGCGGCCTGCTCGGGCGCCAGCGCCCGGACGGGCATTGGCTCTACGAGCTGGAGCCCGACGCGACGATCCCGTCCGAGTACATCTTCCTGCAGCACTATCTCGACGAGATCGATCCGGCCGAAGAGGCCAAGATCGCCAAGCATCTGCGCGAGATTCAGAACGAGGACGGGAGCTGGCCGCTGTTCCACGGCGGCGCGATGAACCTCTCGGCGACAGTGAAGGCCTACTTCGCGCTCAAGCTGACCGGCGAGGACATCGAGGCGCCGCACATGGCCCGCGCGCGGGCGCGCATCCTCGAGAACGGCGGCGCGGCCAAGGCCAACGTCTTCACCCGCATCGCGCTGGCGCTGTTCGGTCAGGTGCCCTGGCGCGCCGTGCCGGTGATGCCGGTCGAGATCCTGCACCTGCCGGAGTGGTCGCCCTTCCACCTGAGCAAGGTGTCCTATTGGTCGCGCACGGTGATCGTGCCGCTGCTGGTGCTGATGGCGCTGAAGCCGCAGGCGCGCAACCCGCGCGGCGTGCACATCCGCGAGCTCTTCGTCACCCCGCCCGAGGCCGAGCGGGACTACATCTCCAACGTCGACGGCAGCCTGCTGGGCGCCGCCTTCGTCAACCTCGACCGCGTGCTGCGCAAGGTCGAGCCGCTGATGCCGGCCGGCACGCGCCAGCGCGCCATCGACAAGGCCGTGGCCTTCGTCACCGAGCGCCTGAACGGCGAGGACGGCCTGGGCGCGATCTTCCCGGCCATGGCCAACTCGGTGATGATGTTCGACGCGCTGGGCTACCCGCGCGACCACCCGGACTTCGCCGTGGCGCTGCAGTCGATCCGCAACCTGCTGCACGACCGCGGCGAGACGCTCTACTGCCAGCCCTGCGTGTCGCCGGTCTGGGACACGGTGCTCTCCTTCCATGCCTCGCTGGAGGCCGGCACGCCCGGCGACGACGCGGCGCTGCAACGCGCCGCCGACTGGCTGCTGGAGCGCGAGATCACCGAGACCCGGGGCGACTGGATCGCGCGCCGGCCCGACCTGGCGCCGTCCGGCTGGGCCTTCCAGTACAACAACGCGCACTATCCCGACCTGGACGACACCGCCGTCGTGGTGATGGCGCTGCACCGCGCCGACCCCGAGCGCTACAAGGAGGCGATCGACCGGGCGACCCGCTGGATCCTGGGCATGCAGTCCTCCAACGGGGGCTGGGCCGCCTTCGACGTCGACAACACCTACCACTACCTCAACGCCATCCCCTTCGCCGACCACGGTGCCCTGCTCGACCCGCCGACGGTGGACGTCAGCGCGCGCTGCCTGTCGATGCTTGGCCAGCAGGGCTACACGCTGGAGCATCCGGCGGTCGCCAAGGGCGTGCAGTTCATCCTGCGCGAGCAGGAGGAGGACGGCTCCTGGTACGGCCGCTGGGGCTGCAACTACGTCTACGGCACCTGGTCGGCGCTCTGCGGCCTGAACGCCGTCGGCTTCGACATGACCCGGCCGGAGGTGCGCAAGGCCGTGGCCTGGCTGAAGCAGCGGCAGCTCTCCGACGGCGGCTGGGGCGAGAGCCTGGACAGCTACGAGCCCGGGCGCAAGGATGCCACCCAGGGCTCCACGGCCTCGCAGACCGCCTGGGCGCTGCTCGGCCTGATGGCCGCCGGCGAGGCCGACAGCTCGACGGTGAAGAAGGGCGTGAGCTACCTGGTGGAGGCGCCGCGCGAGGAAGAGCGCTGGGACGAGCCGTTCTGGACCGGCAACGGCTTCGCCCGGGTCTTCTATCTGAAGTACCACGGCTATGCCGCCTACTTCCCGCTTTGGGCCCTGGCCCGCTATGCCAACCTGCAGCGCAGCAATTCCGGGCGGGTCGAGGTCGGAATGTGAGCCGGCGGCGCGCGCCGCCCCACGCCGCCGCCCCACGCCGCCGCCGACGGCGAACAACGGCAGCAAGCGAGGTGAGATGAGCCACGCCCCGCGACTGGCCGCGCTGGTCGGCCTGGCGGAGGAGGCCGCGCTGCTCCGCGCCGCCGGGCGCGCCTGGCCGTGCGCACCGCGCGTGGCGATCGGCGGCGGCACGGCCGCGGGCGCGGCGGACAAGGCCGGCAGCCTGCTGGGCGGCGGCGGCCCGGACCAGCGGCCGGCCGCCCTGCTCTCCTTCGGCTATTGCGGTGCCCTGGCGCCGGACCTGCGGGCCGGCGACCTGGTGATCGCGACCGAGGTGGTCGACACCCACGGACAGCGCTGGACCTGCGATGCCGGACTGCAGGAACGGCTTCTGGCGGCGGCGGCCGACCAGGACCTGACGGCGCGCCCCGGCCGGCTCGCCGTGCCCGAGGCCGCGGCGGCGACCCGCCGGGCGAAGGCCCGCCTGGCGCAGGCGACCGGCGCCCTGGCGATCGATCTGGAAAGCGCGGCGGTGGCGCGGCTGGCGGCGGAGGCCGAGCTGCCCTTCGCGGTGCTGCGCGCGGTGCTGGACGAGACCGCGACCCCGCTGCCGCCGCTGGCGCTGACGGCGGTCGACCCGGAGACCGGCCGCACGCGGCCGCGGCCCCTGCTGCTCGGGCTGCTGGCCAGCCCCGGTCAGCTCCCCGCTCTGCTCAGGCTGGGTCGTGCCCGCGCCGCGGCGCGGGCCTCACTGCGCCGCCTGCTGGCTCGCCCCCTCGCGCTGTGAGCGCGCCCGCTCCTCGGCCGCGCGCCGCTCCGAGTTGGTCATGGCGTCGGCGACCAGATCCTCGAAGACGTACTCGGCCGGACGCTGCCGGTCGAGCGGGATCTCCGGCGCCATCGGCCCTTCGGTGCGCGGGCCGCGCAGCGCCACCTTGAGCGCCTTCAGGGGGTTGCGAACGGCGTCCATGGCGGCGGTCGGCTCGTAGCCGCAGTGGGCCATGCAGTCGGCGCACTTCTCGTAGGCGCCGGTGCCGTAGGAGTCCCAGTCGGTCTCCTCCATCAGCGCCTTGAAGGTCGGCACGTGGCCCTCGTTGAGCAGATAGCAGGGCTTCTGCCAGCCAAAGATGTTGCGCGTCGGCATGCCCCAGGGGGTGCAGCGGTACTCCTGGTTGCCGGTCAGGAAGTCCAGATAGAGCGAGGAGTGGCTGAGCGGCCACTTCTTGCCCTTGCCGCGAGCCAGGATGTCGCGGAAGAGCTGCTTGGTCTTCTGTCGGCTGAGGAAGTGCTCGGTATCCGGCGCCCGCTCGTAGGCGAAGCCCGGCGAGATGGTGATGCCGTTGACCCCCATGTCGCGGGCGTAATCGAGGAAGGCGGCGACCCGCTCCGGCGCCATGCCGTCGAAGATCGTGGCGTTGACGTTGACCTGGAAGCCCTTGTCCTGGGCGGTCTTGATTGCCTTGACCGCGCGGTCGAACACCCCCTCCTGGCAGACGGCGGCGTCGTGCTCCTCGCGCAGCCCGTCGAGGTGGACCGAGAAGAAGAGATAGGGCGAGGGCTCGAAAAGATGCAGCTTCTTCTCGAGCAGCAGCGCGTTGGTGCAGAGCGAGACGAACTTGCGGCGCGCCACGATGCCCGCGACGATCTCGCCGATCTCCTTGTGCAGCAGCGGCTCGCCGCCGGGAATGGCGACCATCGGCGCGCCGCACTCGTCCACCGAGTCCAGGCACTCCTGCACCGACAGACGGCGCTGCAGGATCTGCTTGGGATAGTCGATCTTGCCGCAGCCCGCGCAGGCCAGGTTGCACTGGAACAAGGGCTCCAGCATCAGCACCAGGGGATAGCGCTTGTTGCCCTTGAGGCGCTGCTTGGCGATGTACCAGCCGATGGCGAAATGCTGGCGCAAGGGGACTGCCACGTCGGACTCTCCACTGAAGCTCTTGTGGCCACTGTCGACCTTCGGCCACGGACGAAGTCTGAAGGGGCCGCCGGTGGCGGCCCGCGTTCCGAGGCGCGCGCCCTAGCCCTTGGCGGTGCTGACGCGGCTCGGCAAGGTTTCGACCTCTGGCGGAAGGCGAAAATGGACGTTCTCGGCGACGCCGTCCACCCTGCGGATCGTAAGGGTATAGCGCTCGCCGAGGCGGGCGACCAGTTCCTCGACCAGGATATCCGGGGCCGAGGCGCCGGCTGTGATCCCCACCACAGTGGCGGCGCCGAGCAGCGCCGGATCGAAGTCGGCCGGCTCCTCCACCAGGTAGCTGGGCACCCCCAGCCGCGCGGTGACCTCGCGCAGACGGTTGGAATTGCTGGAGTTGGCCGCCCCCACCACCAGCATGACCTCGGCCTCGCGGGCCAGCGCGCGGGCGGCCACCTGGCGATTCTGGGTGGCGTAGCAGATGTCGCCGGTGTTGGGGCCGAGGATGCCCGGAAAACGCGCCTCCAGGGCGGCGACGATGGCGCGGGTGTCGTCCAGGCTGAGGGTCGTCTGGGTGACATAGGCCAGGCGGTCCGGCCGGGCCGGCGCCAGCGTCTCGACCTCGGCGACGCTGGCGACCAGATGGACCGCCCCGTCGAGTCGCCCCAGCGTACCCTCGACCTCGGGATGGCCGGCATGGCCGATCAGCACCAGCTCGCGGCCCTGGTCGGCGAAGCGCTGCGCCTCCTTGTGCACCTTGGCGACCAGCGGACAGGTGGCGTCGATCACCTCCAGCCCGCGCGCCGCGGCCGCGCCCTCCACCCGGCGCGCCACCCCGTGCGCGCTGAACACCGTCACCGCCCCCGCCGGAATCTCGGCGATGTCCTCGACGAAGATCGCGCCCTGGCGCTCCAGCTCCGCGATCACCCGGCGGTTATGCACGATCTCGTGGCGCACGTAGACCGGCGCGCCGTGGATCGCCAGCGCCCGTTCGACGATCTCGATGGCCCGTTCCACCCCGGCGCAGAAGCCGCGCGGCTCGGCCAGCAGCAGGGTGAGCCCCGGTTTGTCCGCGGCCGCGCCGCGCGTCTTCTCCGCCTGCAGGTCCCCGACTGAGGCCATGAGCTCCTCCCCTCCGGTCGCACGGCGCCCCCCGGCTCCGCGATGCCCCGGAGGGGTGCGCGGCCGGCTGGACTCGCGTCGGCAAGTCCAGACGGCCGCGCCCTGCTCTAACGGGAAACACCGCGCCCGCGCATCCTCGTTCTGCGAGCATGCAAAGGGAAGCCTTCGCGATCAATAGGCTAGAGACCGGGCTTCGCGGAGAAAGCCGTCAATCCGGGGGCTTCGCCGCGGCGCGAAGCAGGCTGCGCCGCCCCTCCAGCAGCTTGAAGGCGAGCAGTCCGGGCAGGCCCAGCAGCAGATCGCGCAGCCGCTTGACCAGCGCGACGCCGAGTGCCAGCTCGCCGGCCAGTCCGAGCAGGGCACCAACGCCGAGCAGGCCGCCCTCCTGCACCCCCAGGCCGCCGGGAATCGCGAAGCCGGCCGCCTTGGCGATCTGTCCCAGGCTCTCCAGCACGAAGGCGGCGGCGGCCCCCGCCTCGACCCCCAGCACGCGGAAGGTCAGCCAGACCTGTCCGGCGCCCAGCAGCCAGCCGAGCAGCCGCCAGCCGCCACAGGCCAGCAGCCGGCGGCGATCGCCGTAGAAGGCGCGCAGGGCTCCGTCCAGGCTGCGCCCGCCGTCGGCCAGGGCCGCCAGCCGGCCGCGCGACAGCCGCGCGCCGAGCCCGCCCAGGCGCCCGAACAGGCCGCGCCGCTGCAGGACCACGAAGACCAGCAGCAGCAGGGCGAAGAGGCCCAGGCCGAGCGCCGGCGCCAGTGCCTCGGCCGGCCGCGCGACCAGCAGTGCCAGCCCCAGCGCGCCGGCCAAGCCGAAGGGCACCAGGGTGAGCAGACCGGCGGTCAGCGCCGCCACCGCCGCCGCGCCCGCCGCCGGCCCGGGCACGCCGGCCAGCACCAGCAGGCGCGCGCGCGCCGCCTCACCGCCCACCTGGGCAACCGGCAGCAGGGCGTTGACCGCATCGCCGATCCACCAGGCGCGCAGGGCGGCGCCGAGGCCGCAGCGCTGCGCCCGCGGCAAGGCGGCGCGCAGCGCCTGGGCGTTGGCCAGCAGGATCAGCAGGTGGGAGGCGATGACGGCCAGGATGCCCCAGCCGGCGGCGCGCAGCGCCGACAACGCCCCCTCCAGGTCCGCCAGCGCCAGCACGCCGGCAAACAGCGCCACCCCGACCAGCAGCAGCAGCCAGGCGCGCCAGCGGCCCGGCCGCCGGGCGCCGGCCGCGCTAGCGGAGGTAGCCATGGGCGCGGAACCAGCTCAGGGCATCGGCGATCGCCGCGCGCGCCGGGCGGTGACGGTAGCCGAGCGCGCGCTCGGCCTTGGCCGAGGAGAAGAACATCAGCTTCTCGGCCATCTTCACGCCGTCGACCGTGGCGAAGGGCTCGCCGCCGAAGCTGCGCGCCCAGGCCTCGGCCCCGTAGGCCAGCGGCAGCACCAGCCGGTGCGGCAGACGCAGGCGACGCTGGCGCCGCCCGCGCAGCTCATCCACGAGATCAAGAATCTCCCGCAACTTCATGTTTTCGCCACCGAGAATATAGCACTCGCCCGGCTGCCCCTGCTCGAAGGCCAGGCAGTGCCCCTCGGCCACGTCGTCGACGTGCACCAGGTTCAGACCGGTCTCCACATAGGCCGGCATCTTGCCCATGGCGGCCTCCAGAATGACCCGGCCGGTCGGGGTCGGCTTGACGTCGCCGGGACCGACCGGCGCGCTGGGGCTGACGATCACCACCGGCAGACCCTCCTCCTCGGCCAGGCCGCGCACCGCCTGCTCGGCGAGGAACTTGCTGCGCTTGTACTCGCCGGTCATGTCGGCCAGCGTCGCCTGGCAGCGCTCGTCGGCCGGTGCGGCGCTTCCGGTCAGCTTCAGGGTGGCGACGCTGGAGGTGTAGACCATGCGCTCCACCCCGGCCTCGGCGGCCTGGCGCAGCAGCGCCTTGGTGCCGACGACGTTGGTCGCGTAGAGCACCGCCGGGTCGCGGGTCCACAGGCGATAGTCGGCGGCGACATGGAAAAGGCCGCGGCAGCCGGACAGCGCCGGCTTCAGGGTCTCAGGCTCGCGCAGGTCGCCGATCGCCGTCTCGACCTCCAGACCCTGCAGGTTCAGCCGCGGACTGCTGCCGCGCACCAGCACGCGCACCGCATGGCCGCGGGCCAGCAGGCGGCGCACCACCGCCGCCCCCACGAAGCCGCTTGCGCCGGTCACCAGGATCGTCATCGCGCCCTCCTCCGCCGCCGGCGCGCCAGCAGCTCGATCATCGCCGGCAGCACCACGAGGGTGGCGACCAGTGTAATGGCGATCGCCAGGGTCAGCAGCTCGCCCATGGAAGCCATGCCGCGATGGCCGGAGACGGCCAGGCTGCCGAAGGCGGCGATGGTGGTCAGGGCCGAGAAGAGCACGCCCGACGAGGTCGAGCTGCGCAGCACCGCCTCGCCGTCGCCTTCCTCGCGCAGCCGCAGCACGAAGTGGATGGCGCTGGCCACGCCCAGGCCGAACAGCAGCGGCAGGGCGATGATGTTGGCGAAGTTGAAGGACAGCCCCAGCGCCGCCGCCGCCCCGGCCGTCCAGAGCGCGGCCAGCAGCAGGGTCAGGGTGACCAGGGCGATCTCGGCCGGGCGGCGCAGGGTCAGCGCCAGGATCAGCAGCACCGCCACGAAGGCCAGCCCCGTCGCCGTGACGAAGGCCTGCAGGATGGCGTCGGCGGCGCCGGCGATGATGATCGGCGCGCCGGTGGCTTGGGGCGCGACGGCCAGCACGGCGGCGGCGAAGCGGCGCAGGTCGGCGTTGTCGCGCAGCGGCGCGGCCGGGCGCAGCTCCAGGCGGGCGGCCCCGTTCGGCGCCTGCCAGCGCCGCACCAGCTCGGCCGGCAGGTCGGCCCGGGTGATCGGTTCGGTCACCGACAGCGCCGTCTGCAGCCGGCCCAGGGCCTCGGGGAAGTGGCCCATCAGCCGCGCGTCCAGCTCGCCGGCCGGCGCCTCCTGCTTGACGGCGAGCGCGTCCAGCGCGGCGACCAGCCGGGCCGCGGCCGGGCCGGCCGGCGCCGCCAGGCCGGCCGCGCTGCGGGCCGCCGCCTGCAAGCGCGCGAAGGCGGCGTCCAGCGCCTCCGGCGCCAGCTCCCCCCGGCGCGGCTCGGCCAACAGCAGCGGCTGCACCACGAAGGCCAGGTCGTCGAGCACGGGCAGCTTCGCGTCCTGCCCCTTGGGCACGAAATCCGCCAGCCGGCGGACGCTGCCGACCTGCTCCACCGCGGCCAGATCGCGCGCCAGCGCCGCGACGTCCTGCTCCGGCGCGCTCACCACGTGGATCAGGTAGGGCGTGGTCTGGATATCCTCCGCCAGCTCGAAGAAGGTGGCGACCGACTCGAAGGCCGGGTCCTTCAGGTTGATGGGGTCGAAGTCGAACTCGCCCTGCGGCGCCGCGGCGGCGGCGCCGAGGCTGAGCCCGGCGGCCAGCGCGAGCGTCGCGGTCTGGGGCAGGCGCGGCAGCCGCCGGCCGCCCCACAGGCCCCGGCGCGGCGCGGCGACCCGGCGCAGCGGCCACAGGCCCAGCAGCGCCGGCAGCACGGTGAAGGTGGCCACCAGCGCCACGATCATGCCGCCGCCGGCGATCAGGCCCAGTTCGGCCAGGCCGCGATAGTCGGTCGGCAGGAAAGCGAAAAAGCCCGCCGCCGCGCAGACCGCCGAGAGCAGGATGCCCGGCCCCGCCCCGCCGAAGGCGGCGGCCAGCGGCCGCGGCGCGGCGGCCCGCGTCTCCTCGCGGTAGCGCAGGCAGGCATGGATGCCGAAGTCGACGCCCAGGCCGATGAACAGCACGGCGAAGGCCACGGAGATCAGGTTGAGGCTGCCGACCGTCAGGGTGGCGAAGGCGGCGGTCCAGATCAGGCCGACCAGCAGGGTCAGGACCATCGCCGCCACCAGTCGGCCCGAGCGCAGCCCGAGCCCCAGCAGCAGCGCCACCAGCAGCAAGGAGAGCAGGCCGGCGGTCGAGCCGCCCAGCTCCACCGAGGTCAGCTCCTGATGGTCCAGCACCACCGGACCGGTCAGGCGCACCTCGATGCCGCGTGCCGCGGTCAGCTCCAGGGCCTCGATCTCGCGGCGCAGCCGCTCGATCGCCGTCGCCGCCGGCTGCAGGGCGCCCTCGGCCAGCGCCGGGCGCAGGATAAGGAAGCGGCGCGAGGCGGCCAGCGATCCCGACTCGCCGGTCACCAGGCTCTGCCAGGACAGCGCGTCGGGCACGCCCACCGCCTGGGATTCGGCCACCGCGGCCATGCGCCCGAGCAGGTTGGCCAGGGCCGCGCCCGCGTCGCCCCCGGCCAGCATCTCGGGCCGGCCGGCCGCCTGCTCGAGCACCTCGGCGAGCCCGCGCAGGTCCGGACGCTCAGCCAGCAGACCCAGCAGCGGCTGCGCCGCGACCAGCCGGTCCGACAGGGCGTAGAGCTGCTCCTGATCCAGATAGAGCAGGCCGGCGCGGGCGAAGACCGCCTCGCTGCCGGGGCGATAGATCTCGCGGAACAGCGCGGGCGCCTGCGCCAGCCGGTCGGCCAGGGCGGCGGCCGCGTTGGACGCATCCTCCGGCGTCGGCGCGTCGATCACCGCCACGATGGTGTCGGAGAACTGCGGGAAGAGTGCGTCGAAGCGCGCCTCGTTCTGGCGGAAGGAGACGTCCTCGGCGATCATGTCGGCGGTGCCGGTGTCGATGCCCAGGCCCTGGACGACGTACCACAGGCACAGGGCGGTGAAGACCGCGACGACGAGCAGGGCGGGCCAAGCCCGGCGCTGCAGCGTGGCGACCCAGGTGGAAAGCCACCCCTCTCGCGGATTGACGGAATTCATCCTGGCCCCGATGTATTGGACGCGCGACGGACAGCCCGCCCCGGCCGTGCCGCCGCGCCCTGTGATCTGGAGAGTCCTCGTGCTTGCTGCCGCAAACAAAGCCTTCGCCTCGCCGGGCGTCAATCTTCGCGTCGTCCTGCGCCGTCTGACCGGCGCTCTGGCCGCCGGCGCCGCGGCGCTGCTGCTGGTCGGGGGACTGGTCGGGGGGCTGGCCGGCGCCCCGGCGCGGGCCGGCGAAACGCCCACCGCCACGGTGGAGACGGTCAACCGGGCCCTGCTGCATGTCATGCGCAACGCCGACAGCCTGGGCTTCAAGGGCCGCGAGGACTACCTGGCGCCGGTCCTGCAGGAGACCTTCGACCTGCCGGGCATGGCGCGGCTCGCCGCCGGGCGCTACTGGGCACAGTTCGACACCGAGGAAAAGCAGGCCGTGGTCGACCACTTCGTCGACCTCAGCGTCTCCACCTTCGCGGCGCGCTTCGACGGCTATTCCGGCGAGGCTTGGCGCATCGAGGGCACGACCGAGGCGCCGCGCGGCGGCACCATCGTCGAGAACCGCCTGGTCACCGGCGCCGGCGAGGTGATCCCGATCAACTACCTGATCCGCGAGGACGAGACCGGCGACTGGCGGATCATCGACGTCTACCTCGACGGCAACATCAGCGAGCTGGCCACCCGCCGCAGCGAGTTCACCTCGGTGCTCAAGAGCGGCGGCGTCGAGCGCCTGATCGCCCAGATCACCCAGCAGGTGGACCGCCTGTCCGGCGCCCCGGCGACCAGCACCAACTGAGGCCGGCTCACGTCGTCCCGGCGGCCTCGCCGGCTTCGGCCGCGGCCGCGCGCCAGGCGGTCAGCAGGTCCTCCTCCAGCACCTGCCGCCAGCTCGGCCAGGACGCCAGCACCGTCTCGCGCGCCCGCGCGCCCATGGCGGCGCGCCGCTGCGGGTCGTCGAGCAGCCCGGCGATCGCCACGGCCCAGTCCGCCGGGTCCTGCCCCGCCACCACCAGCCCGTCCTCGCCCGGCACCGCCAGGCTCTGGGACACGCCGTCGTGGGCGGCCACCAGCACCGGCAGGCCCGAGGCGCGAGCCTCGATCACCACGTTGGCCAGCACCTCGCTCTCCGAGGGAAAGACGAAGAGGTCGGCGGAAGCGTAGGCCCGCTGCACCGCCGCCTCCGGAAGCTGGCCGGCGAGCACCGCCGCGGGGCCGAGCAGCGCGCCCACCGCCGCCTGCGCCTGCCCCTCGCCGACGACCAGCACCGCCAGGCGGCGCCCGGCGTCGAGCAGGCGGCGGGCGGCCCGCGCCAAGGTGAGCACCCGCTTGGTCTCGTCGACGCGCCCGACGAAGAGCAGCACCGGCGTGTCCGGCGCGATCGCGAAGTCGCGCTGCAGCCAGGCACGGTCGCGCCGCGCCGGCGAGAAACCGGCCGTGTCGACGCCCCGGCGCAGGCGCCCCAGCCGCGCCGGCCCGACCAGCGGCGCGTAGCGGTCGATGTCCTCGCCGCGCGACACCAGCACGCGATGACAGGGCCGCAGCAGCCGCGCCACCTTGCTGGCCTCGCGCCGGGCGAAGACCGCGTCCAGGTGCAGGCGCCGCAGCAGGCTGCGCCCGGCCAGGCTGCGCCCCAGGATCTCGGCGGTGTAGTGGCGGGTGAAGCGCTCCAGGTCGGTGTGCAGCGAGGCGGTCAACGCGATGCCGTGGCGCCGGGCCACCCGCACCAGGGTGCGGCTCAGCGCGAAGGCGTGGGTGTGGTGCAGCACGTCATGGCGCGGCAGCAGGGCGGCCAGCCGCGGGTGATAGCCGGCCAGGTCGGTGTCGCCGGCGCCCTGCTCCAGAAAGGGGATCCGCTCGGTCCCCAGGCGCGGCGGCAGGGCGTGCAGGCGCACGTTGGGCGCCAGCGTCTCCACCGTCTCGCGCGCGCCCAGGACGTAGACCGTCAGGTCGAGCGCCTCGGGCAGCGCGCAGGCGGCCGCGGCGAAGCGCTCCCAGCAGCGCACGTGGCCGCCGGCCGAGGGGCCGCGGTGCAGGTCGACGGTGACGCCGACGGACAGCGGCCCGCTGCGGCTCATGGCTGCGACCGCCGGCGGTTCAGTTGGAGCGTTCGAGCACGAAGCGGGTGAGCTGGCGCAGCGTCTCGCCGCGCGGCCCGAAGGGCGCCAGCCGCTCGGCCGCCGACTCGGCCAGGCGGGCGGCCTCGGCCCGCGCGCCCTCGACGCCCAGCATGCCGACGAAGGTAGCCTTGCCCATCTCCTCGTCCTGGCCGGCCGGCTTGCCCAGGTCCTCCGCCGTCGAGGTCACGTCCAGCAGGTCGTCGACGATCTGGAAGCAGAGCCCCAGGTCCTCGGCGTAGCCGGCCAGGCGCTGCCGCGCCTCCGCCTCGGCCTGGCCGAGGATCGCGCCGGCCTGGCTGGAGAACTTGATCAGCGCGCCGGTCTTCAGCGCCTGCAGGGTCTTGATCCCCGCCAGGTCCAGGGCGTGGCGCCCCTCCGACATGTCGATCATCTGGCCGCCGACCATGCCGTCCTTGCCGCTGGCCGCCGCCAGGGCGGCGACCAGCTCGATGCGCACGGCGGCCTCCGGATGGGTCGCCGGGTCGGCCAGCACCGTGAAGGCCTCGGTCAGCAGGCCGTCACCGGCCAGGATGGCGATGGCCTCGTCGAACCGTTTGTGCGCGGTGGGACGGCCGCGGCGCAGGTCGCTGTCGTCCATCGCCGGCAGGTCGTCGTGCACTAGACTGTAGCAGTGCACCATCTCGACCGCGGCGCCGGCGCGCAGGGCCTGCGCCTGCGCGACGTCGAACAGCGCCGCGCTCTCCACCACCAGGAAGGGGCGCAGCCGCTTGCCGCCGCCCAGGCTGGCGTAGCGCATCGCCTCGATCACCGTCGCGTAGGGCGCCGCGGAAGCGGGCAGCAACGCCTCCAGTGTCGTCGTCACTTCGGCCGCGCGGGCCTCCAAGCGTTGCCGCAGACCGTCGCCCTCTGCCCCGTCCATGCTGTCCTCACTGACGTCGCGTGTCGTTCTCGCGTGCTCCGCCGAGAGTGGTGCGGGGCCGCCCGACCCCGCTCCGGCGGTGGCGGGGTTCTAGAACCTTTTGCCCGCCGAGGCCAGACGGCGATCCGCCGGGCGCGCGGCGCTCAGCCCGCCGGCGCGTTGGCCCGCTCCAGCAGCGCCGCCAGCAGCACGTTGCAGCCGGCCTCCAGGTCCTCGGGTGTCGCGTTCTCGATCTCGTTGTGGCTGATGCCGTCCTCGCAGGGCACGAAGATCATGCCCGTCGGCGCGACCTTGGCGAGGTAGACGGCATCGTGGCCGGCGCCGGAGACCATCCGGCGGCAGGCGTAGCCGCCGGCCCGGGCGCCGCGCTCGACCGCCTCGACGCAGGCCGGGTCGAAGGGCGTCGGCGGCAGGGTCCAGATCTCCGCGATCTCCAGCTCCAGGCCGGCGGCCTCGGCGATCTCCGCGAAGTCCCGGCGCAGGGCCGCGTCCATCTCGGCCAGGCGCTCGCCGTCGGGGTGGCGGAAGTCGACGGTGAACCAGACCTGGCCGGGGATGACGTTGCGCGAGTTCGGGCGGTTCAGGATCATGCCGACCGTGGCGCAGGCGTCCGGCTGGAAGTCGAAGCCGATCCGGTCGACCCGCTCGATCATGCGCGCCGCGCCGACCAGGGCGTTGCGGCGCCGGGCCATGGGCGTCGGCCCGGCATGGGCCTCCTGCCCGGTGACCGTCACCTCGTACCAGCGCTGGCCCTGGCCGCCGGTGACCACGCCGATGGTCTTGCCCTCGGCCTCCAGAATCGGGCCCTGCTCGATATGGGCCTCGAAGTAGGCGCCGATCGGGTGCCGGCCGACCGGCTCCGGCCCGAGGTAGCCGATCCGCTCCAGCTCCGCGCGCACGCTCCTGCCGTCCACGTCGCGCGTCGCCAGGCAGGTCTCCAGGTCGAATTCCCCGACGAAGGCGCCGGAACCGAAGGTGGCCGGCGGGAAGCGCGAGCCCTCCTCGTTGGTCCAGACTGCGACCTCGAGCGGCGCCTCGGTCTCGTAGCCGGCGTCGTTGAGCGTGCGCACCACCTCCAGGCCGGCGAGCACCCCGTAGACGCCGTCGAACTTGCCGCCGGTTGGCTGGCTGTCCAGATGGCTGCCGGTCACCACCGGCGGCAGCGCGTTGTTGCGTCCGGGGCGGCGCGCGAAGATGTTGCCGATGCCGTCGACGGTCACGCTGCACCCGGCCGCCTCGCACCAGCGCACGAAGAGGTCGCGGCTCTGCCGGTCCAGGTCGGTGAGCGCCAGGCGGCAGACGCCGCCCTTCTCGGTGGCGCCGATCTGCGCCATCTCCATCAGGCTGTCCCAGAGGCGCTTGCCGTCGACCCGCAGATTTCGCTCCATGGCCTTGCCGTCTCCCGTCCCGCGTGCGACCTCGGCTCTCCACGAAGCCGAGCGGCAAGTCTAGCCAGAGGCTCCGCCGCATGCCAGCAACCTGCATCCAATTCCCCGGGCATGACTCCCATGAAAGTCGTTGAAGGCAAGAAGCAGCGCGACCTGACGCCCGCGGCCTTTGCCGCGCTGGCGGCGGACTACGCGCGGGTGGCGCTCGACATCGGCACCGGCGACGGCGCCTTCGTGCTGCGCCGCGCGCGGGCCGAGCCGGAGACGCTGTGCCTGGGTCTGGACGCCGTGGCCGAGGCGATGGCCGGCAGCGCCCGCCGCGCCCGGGCCAAGCCGGCCAAGGGCGGCGCCCCCAACGCGCTCTTCCTGGTGGCGCGGGCCGAGGCGCTGCCGCCGGCGCTGCAGCGGCTGTGCGACGAGATCACGGTGAACTACCCCTGGGGCTCGCTGCTCAGGGCGGTGAGCGCGCCGCAGCCGGAGGTGCTGGCCGGCATTGCCGCCTGCGCCAAGCCGGGCGCCCGGCTGTCCCTGCTGATCAACCTGGCGCCCTTCGTCGACCCCGAGCAGCGCGCACGACTCGACCTGCCGGAGCTGGACGAGACAACGGCGCGCCAGCGCCTGATCCCCGCCTACGCCGCGGCCGGCCTGCGGATTCACAGCATCGAAACGCTGCGCGGCGATCTGCCGGAACGCACCTCCTGGGGGCGCCGCCTGGTGGTGGGCAGCGGCCGCAGCACTCTGGCGATAGAGGCGATAAAAGCTGAAAAATCAGATTGATGAAATTTATTTCTAAAGTTTTACAAGAAGATTGAAGATCTCGCGCCGCGAGCGGCCCAGGGTCTCGGCCAGCGCCTGCGCCAGGGGCTTGGTCGCGACCCCCGCCGCCTGCAGCCGCCCGGCCAGCGCCAGGAGCTGCGGGTCGAGCGCCGCCGCCGCTGCCTCGGTCTCGACCTCGGCCTGGGGCGCGGCGCCCTCGAGCAGCAGCCAGGCGGCCCCGCCGGGCGCCGGCGACTCGGCCAGCGCCGGCAGCGAGGCCTGGCGGACCGCCTCCTGCGGCCCGCCGGGATCGCGCACCAGAGTCGCCGCGCGCGCGCCCAGGGTCTTTGCCGCCAGGCCCAGCAGGCTCTCCGCCTGACCGGCCGGCAGCACCAGCAGCAGCGCGCCACCGGCGGCGGCCAGGCGCGTCAGCAGGGCGCGCCTGGCCGGCTTGCCGTCGGGCCAGGCCCGCACCTGCGCGCGCACCGGCGCCGCGAGGCCGGCCAGGGCCCAGGCGCCCTCCGCCTCCGGCCAGCCGCCGGCCAGGGTGACCAGGCCGCCGACCGCCCGGGTCTGGGCCACCGCCGCCGCCAGCAGCGACTCCTCGGCCGACTCCAGCAGCACCCGGCCGCCGGACGCGATCGTCGCGGCGAGGCCGGAGAGGTCGCCCGCCAGATGCAGATCGGCCAGGCGCCGCGCCGCCGCCAGGCGCGGCGTCTCCCGCCCCGCCGGATGCGCCAGGAACAGGGCGCCGGGCGGCGCCGGCTCGCCACGGGGAGTGACCGCGATCTCCAGCCGGGCGGTCGGGTCGGCCAGCGCCGCGACCAGCGCGCGGTCCAGGTCCGCCGCCCCCTTGTCGGCGGCCACCGCCAGGGTGCGCCGGGCCAGGGGCTCCGGCCGCTTGCGCAGGATCAGCGCCTCGCCGGGCAGCCAGCCCGGCGACAGGCAGGCGCGCAGGCGCTCTTGCCGGCCACCGCAGCGCAGCTCT
The DNA here is from genome assembly GCA_965233705.1 of Algihabitans sp. Classification (GTDB taxonomy): domain Bacteria; phylum Pseudomonadota; class Alphaproteobacteria; order Kiloniellales; family DSM-21159; genus Algihabitans. The sequence continues at coordinate 1,400,522 of CBDDTF010000003.1, forward strand.
ATCTCGACCGGACCGCGCAGGCGCGCCAGCGCGTCCAGGTCGCCCGCCAGCCCGACGCCCAGGATGCAGGTGCCGCGCGGGCCGAGCTCGGGCTCGGGCACCCACTCCAGGGTCTTGGGATGGCTGGCCTTGACGTTGGGGTGGCCGCGGGCGGTCAGGCGAAGGCCGGAAGAAGCTGACATGGCGGCACAATAGCGGAGAAAAAGCCGCTGCTGCACTTGATCTGGCGCGCCAGATCGGCTACATCGCGCCCTCTTTCGGAACACCGCAGCCATAGAGCAACTATGCCCACGATCAATCAGTTGATCCGCAAGCCGCGCCAGGACAAGGCCGGTGCCGGCCGCAGCCTCGGCCTGGAGAACAACCCGCAGCTCCGCGGGGTCTGCACGCGCGTCTACACCGTGACGCCGCGTAAGCCCAACTCGGCGCTGCGCAAGGTCGCGCGTGTGCGGATGACCAACGGTCACGAAATCACCGCCTACATCCCCGGCGAGGGCCATAACCTGCAGGAGCACTCCGTGGTGCTGGTGCAGGGTGGCGGCCCGAACGACCTGCCGGGCGTGTACTTCCGCGTGGTGCGCGGCGCGCTCGACACCCAGGGCGTCAAGGACCGCAAGCAGAAGCGCTCGCGCTACGGCGCCAAGCGCCCGAAGTAAGCGGCCTGCGGGGCCGGCGGCCCCGCCCTGCCCGACTGGTAAAAACGCTGCGCCGGTGCGTTTCGCCGGCGCAGCGTTTTTGCGTGCGTGACGGAGCGGCGCAACGGCCAGGCGCCTGGAGCGATACGTGATTGCTGGCCCCGCGGAAGCAGGTCCAGACGATCACACCCCACTCTACCCTCACTGGCGGCAAGCCCGCCGCCGGCCCCCAACCGCTAACCGCTGCTTCGGGCGGTTTTCGGAGGCTCTTCGGGTAGTTCGGGGGGACCGCCCCCCTGTCTTTCTTGTCGCTGTTGGCAGGCGCTGTCGCGTCGCGTCAGTCGACGTCGGTGCGCGTGGCCCAGAAGTCGTACTCGTCGGCGTGGTCGATGCGCACCGGCACCACGTCGCCGGGCTTCAGGTCGGTCTCGCCCTGCAGGAAGGTGATGCCGTCGACCTGGGGCGCGTCCCACTCGGTGCGGCCGATGGCGCCTTCCTCGTCGACCTCGTCGACGATCACCCGGGTGGTGCGGCCCACCCGCTTGGCCAGGGCGCGGGCGGCAATCTCCTGCTGCTTGAGCATCAGCGTCTCGAAGCGCTGCTGCTTGACCTCCTCGGGCACCGCGCCGGGCAGGTCGTTGGCGCGCGCGCCCTCCACGTCCTCGTAGCGGAAGCAGCCGACCCGCTCGATCTCGGCCTCGTCCAGCCAGTCCAGCAGGACCTGGAAGTCCTCCTCCGTCTCGCCGGGAAAGCCGACGATGAAGGTCGAGCGGAGGGCGATGTCCGGGCAGATCTCGCGCCAGCGGCGCAGGCGGTCGAGCACCTTCTCCTGGTTGGCCGGGCGGCGCATGTCCTTGAGCACGCGCGGGCTGGCGTGCTGAAAGGGGATGTCCAAGTAGGGCAGGATCTTGCCTTCGGCCATCAGCGGCACGAGCTGGTCGACGTGCGGATAGGGGTAGACGTAGTGCAGCCGCACCCAGGCCCCCAGGTCGGTGGACAGGCGGCCGAGCCCCTCGCAGAGATCCTTGATCCGGGTCCGGTACTCGGCGCCGTGCCAACTCCGCGCGTCGTACTTGGTGTCGAGACCGTAGGCCGAGGTATCCTGGCTGACCACCAGCAGCTCGCGCACACCGCTGCGCACCAGCCGCTCGGCCTCGTCGAGCACGGAATCGACCGGCCGGCTGACCAGGTCGCCGCGGATCGCCGGGATGATGCAGAAGCTGCAGCGGTTGTTGCAGCCCTCGGAGATCTTCAGATAGCTGTAGTGACGTGGCGTGAGCTGCACCGCCGCCGGCGGGACCAGCGAGGTGAAGGCATCGCGCTTGAGCGGCAGCGCAGCGCGCACGGCCGAGACCACCTGCTCGTACTGCTGCGGCCCGGTGATCGACAGCACCTGCGGGTGCGCCGCCATGATCCGCTCGGGCTCGACGCCCAGGCAGCCGGTGACCACCACCTTGCCGTTCTCCGAGATCGCCTCGCCGATGGCGTCGAGCGACTCCTGCTTGGCCGAGGTCAGGAAGCCGCAGGTGTTGACCACCACCAGCTCGGCCTCCTCGTAGCTCGGCACGATCTCGTAGCCCTCGGCGCGCAGGCGGGTCAGGATCCGCTCGGAGTCGACCAGCGCCTTGGCGCAGCCGAGCGAGACGAAGCCCACCTTGCCGCTGTCGCGCGGCCCTCCCACCTCGGGGTCCGGCGTGAAGCTGGCGGCGACGCGGTCGGCCGTCTGACTGGTCATGGACGCGGGGCTTTCCTGCGGTTTGGAGGGCGAAGGCGCTGTTATGGGCGCCGAGGCCGCCGGTTTCAACCGCGACCCGGCGACGGACCGGCCGGCCCGGGAGCGATGCCGCCCCGGGGCCGAGCCGGCCCCTCGTTCAGACCAGCGGCTCCCAGGCCCAGCTCGTGCCCTCCGGCCCGTCCATCAGGGCCACCCCCTTGGCCAGCAGCTCGTCGCGGATCGCATCGGCGCGGGCGAAGTCCTTGGCCTTGCGCGCCTCGGCCCGCGCGGCGATGGCGGCGTCGATCTCCGGCTCGGTGATCTCGGCCGCGGCCGGCCTGAGGGAGAGGTCGTCGGCCTCCAGGCTCAGCAGCTCCAGGCCCAGCGCCATGTCGTAGCTGGCCGCCAGGCGCAGCCGCTCCTCCGGCGAGAGCTGCTTGACCTCCAGCAGCTCGCCCAGGTCGGCGAGCGCGCGCGGCGTCGCCAGGTCGTCGCTGAGCGCGGCGTCCAGCCGGTCGATCCAGGTCCTGGCCTCGGCGCTCAGCGGCCCCTCGACCGCCTCGCGCAGGTAGCTCAGCGACGCGCCCTTGGAGTAGCGCGCCTCGCCGGCGGTGCGCAGCCACTCGGCCTCGCCCACCCGTCGCTTCAGCTCGGCAATGCGCAGCAGCAGGCGGCGGAGCTGGGCGCGGGCGGCGACCAGCGCCTCCCAGGAGAACTCGAGCTGCGAGCGGTAGGCGGCGGTCAGGGCGAACAGCCGATAGACCAGCGGGTGAATGCCCGCGTCGCGCACCGTCGACAGCGTCAGGAAGCCGCCGGCCGACTTGGCCATCTTCTGGTCGCGCACCACCAGGAACTCGTTGTGCATCCAGAGCTGCGCGCCGGTGGCGCCGCTGCGCGTATAGGCCTGGTTCTGGGCGATCTCGTTGCAGTGATGCACCTGGCGGTGGTCGACGCCGCCAGTGTGAATGTCGAACTGCCGGCCCAGGTACTTGATCGACATGACCGAGCACTCCAGGTGCCAGCCCGGCGCGCCGACGCCCCAGGGGGAGTGCCACTCCATCAGCCGCTGGACCTCCTGCGGCGAGCGGCGCCAGACCGCGAAGTCGCTGGGGTGGCGCTTGCCGCCCGGCCCGGCGACGCGCTTGCCCTCCTCCAGGCCCTCCAGGTCGAGGCGCCCGAGGTGGCCGTAGTCCGGCACCTTGGCGGTGTCGAAGTAGAGCCCGTCGTCCAGAGCGTAGGTGTAGCCGCCGGCCTCGATCTCGCGGGCGAACTCGATCATCTCCTGAATGTGGTCGGTCGCCTTGCACCAGATCGAGGGCTCGGTGACGTTCAGCCGCCGGAGATCCTCCTCGAAGGCCTCGGTGTAGTAGGCGGCGATGTCCCAGACGCTCTTCTTCTCGCGCGCCGCCGCCCGCTCCATCTTGTCGTCACCCTCGTCGGCGTCGGAGGTCAGGTGGCCGACGTCGGTGATGTTCATCACGTGGGTCAGGCCGTAGCCCTTCCACATCAGCGCCCGGCGCAGCGTGTCGACGAAGAGGTAGGCGCGCAGATTGCCGAGATGCGCGTAGTTGTAGACCGTCGGCCCGCAGGAATAGATCCGCACGTTGTGCGGGTCGATCGGCTGGAAGGTCTCCAGCGCGCGCGTCAGGCTGTTGTACAGCTGCAACGGGCGATCGGTCATTCCGGAAACAAGCTCCTGCGGGGCATGGCTGGGACTGGGGGCATGGCTGGGACTGGGGACGTGGTTGGGACTGCGGGGCCCCTAGCTAGCGAATCCGGCGGCAAAGACCAACCGCAAAGGCGGCGCCCGAAACCGGCCCGGCGCGGGGTCAGTAGTCCCATTCCCAGATGACGCCGAGATTGTTCTCCTGGCTGGCGCCGCCGACCTCGCTCTCCAGGCTCAGGTTGGGGGTGATCTCCCACTCCACCACGGCGCTGGAGCTGCCCGGCGTCGCCCCCTGGCGCACGCCGACGAAGAGGTCGTCGGCCAGGTACTTGCCGGCCTCCACCTGGCCGAGGTCGCCCTCCTCGGCCCCCGGCGCGAAGGAGAGCACGTCGACGCCCAGGGTCTGGCGCGCGTAGTCGAGCACGCCGGCCCCGCCACCGGCCAGGGCGGCGGCGGCCTGCGCCACCTGCACCGCCTGCACGGCCGACAGCCGCGCGGTCCCCTCGCCGAAGAGGATGCGCGCCAGGATCTCGTCGTTCGGCAGGTCCGGCTGGCTCGACAGCCCCAGCTCCGGGCCCGAGGCCGGACCGGTGATGGCGATGCGCGCGGTGAAGCCGTCCTCGCTGTAGACCGTCGTCAGGTCGAGCTGCGGGTCCAGGTCGGCCCCGCCGGTGAAGGCGATGCGCCCCTGCTCGAGCTGGAACTGCTTGCCGGCCAGGTCGAAGAAGCCGCGCACCGGCCTCAGGTCGCCCTGCAGGCGCGGGGCGGCCGCCGTCCCGGTCAGGCGGAAGCTGCCCTGCCACTCGGAGTCCAGGCCCCGGCCGCGAATGAAGAGCTGCCCGGGGATCTCGATGCCGACGTCGAGCTTCAGGAAGGCGAGCCCCTGGTCGTCGCCGGCGTCCTGGGGCTGCGGCGCCGGCCGGCCGGTGTTGATCTCCTCGACCTCCAGCACCGGCACGCTGGGCGGCAGGTCGCCGGCGATGCTCACCTCGATCTGCTCGGACTGGATGCCGCCGCTCAGGGTGGCGTCGTTCAGGTCGCCGGCCAGCGCGAGCTGCGAGTCGACCTCGACGCGCAGGTCGTCGCGCCGCACCAGCATGGCGTTGCTCGCCTCGGCCGTCAGGTCGAAGCTGGGCACCTCCCCGGCGAGGTCGAGCCAGCCGGTCACGCTCATGCCGCCGCCGTCGGCGTCCTCGGCATAGAACTCGCGCAGCACCAGGCGGCTGCCCTCCCCCTCCACGCGCAGGCGGAAGGGCCGCAGCAGGGTGCCCAGGGTGTAGTTCTCGTAGAGCCCGTCGCGCACGCTCAGGCTGCCGCTGGCGACCGGGTCGGCCAAGCTGCCGCCGAGCGACAGGTCCAGCTCGCCCTGCCCCTCGATGCGCACCACGTCGACCGGTAGCAGCCCGACCACCGGCGCCAGGCTGCCGGACCAGCGCAGGCGCGCCGACACCGGCTCGGTCTCGGGCAGCTCGAGGCCGGATGGCGGGCCGGTCAGCAGCAGCGGCAGCGCCGCCTCGGCGCGCAGCTCCTCCTCGGCGAAGCCGGACAGGGCGGCCGTCGCCTCCAGCCGCCCGCCCGACAGGCGGCCGTCGACCCGCAGGTCGAGCGGCGGTGTCTCGGCGGCCAGGCGCTCGGCGAAACGCAGCCCCTCGGTGCGCAGGCGCAGTTCGCCCTCCGGCCGTGGCAGGGTGCCGGCGATGCGGGCCCGCCCCTGCATCCGCCCTTCAAGGGGCAGGTCGGCGCCGGCCGCGGCCGCCAGGGACAGCGGCAGGTCGCGCAGGTCGAGCTGCGCCTCGACGCGGCGGGCGTCCAGCTCCAGATCCAGGTCGACCTCGCCCTCGTTGAGCGCCAGGCGCAGGCCCCGGGCGCTCAGCCGCGTGCCGCCGACGGCGAGGCGCGCCGGTTGGCGCAGGCGGGCCTCCAGCGTGCCGTAGCGCCCCTCCAGGCGGGCGAGCTCCGCCTCCAGGGTCTGTCCGATGCCCAGGCGCCCGGCGGCGCTGAGGGACAGCGGCCGAGGCTCGGCCGCCGCGGTCTGCCCGGCCGCCTCCAGCGTCACGCCGAGGTCCGCGAGGCCGCCGTCGGCACCGGCCTTCACCTCGTCGAGGGCCAGGCCGGCGGCGCGCAGGTCGCGCAGCTCCGCCGCGGCCTCCAGGCGCGGATCGTCGAGCAGGCGCGCCAGCGATGCCTGGAGCTCGGCGGCGGCCAGCCGCGTGCCGTCGGCCAGACGCAGGTCGCCCGCCTGCAGGCTCAGCTCGGCCGCCTGGCCGCCGCCGCGCGCCGACAGCGCGAGCTCGGCCGCGACGCGCCCGCCGGCCAGCTCGGGCAGCAGTTCCCGGTAGGCCCCCAGGTCGGCCAGGCTCAGCGTCAGCCGTCCCTCGGCCGGCGGCCCGCTCAGCGGCAGGGCGAGGCTTCCGTCGAGCCGGTCGCCGCCGCGCGTCAGCCGCAGCCCGTCGAGGCGCAGCCGCTCGGCACCGACCGCCAGATCGCCGGTCAGGTCGACCCGACCCGCCGGCGTGCCCGCCGCCAGCGCCAGCCGGCCGGTCAGCTCCGGCGGCAGGCCGGCGGTGCGGGCGGTCAGCGTCAGCTCGCGCAGGTCGCGGCCGGCCAGCTCGAGTCGCGGCACCCGGGCCTCCAGCGTCACCTCCGGCGCCGCCAGGCTGCCCGTCGCGCTCAGTTCCAGCCGGCCCGTGCCGCTCAGGGGCAGGCCGGACGGTTGCAGCACGGCAAGGTCCGGCAGCTCGGCCGTCAGGCCGGCCTCCAGCTCCCCGCTTGCGGCGCCGAGGCGGCCCCGGCCGCGCAGCGCGAGCGCCTGGCCGCCGAGCTCGAAGCGATCGAGGGAGAGCGCCCCGCCGGGGCTGAGCGCGGCTTCGGCCCAGAGCGAGGGCTGCGGGCCCAGCAGCGCGTCGGCGGCCGGGAGGCCCAGCGACAGCCCGGCGGCCTGGCCGCTCAGCAGGACCGAGGCCGCGCCGCGGGCGTCCAGGCCCAGGTAGGCCTCCCCCTGCCAGGCGCCGGCCAGGTCGAGCCCGGCGAGCGGCCCGAGCCGGTCGAGCGCCGCGTAGTCCAGCGACAGCGCCAGGTCGGCCACCGGCCCGGCCAGCTCGACGGCGCCGTCGCCCGTCACGGAAAGCGGCGCGCCGGTCAGGGCCAGGCGCTCCAGCGTGACGGCCGCGGCGGTGGCGCGGCCGCGCGCCGACAGCGCCAGCTCCGGCCCCAGGGCCTGGCGCAAGGCCGGCGGTCCGCTCAGCCCCTCGGCCGTGACCTGCAGGTCGAAGACGGCCGGCAGGGCGGCGCTCGCCTGGCCGGCGAGGCGCAGGCGTTCGGCGCCGAGACCGGCGGCCCGCGGCGCCTCGAGGCTGCCAGAGAGCAGCAGCTCGGGCGCGGCCAGCGGCCCCTCGGCGACCAGCGAGAGCGCGCCGCCGTCCAGCGCGGCCGGCGCGATCAGCCCAGAGAGCGCCGCCGGATCGCGCAGGCGCAGGTCGAGCTGGCCGGCCAGCGTCTCCTCGGTCAGGTCGAGGTCGGCGAAGCCGTCGAGCGCCAGCGCGCCGCTGTCCAGGCGCTCGATCGTGACGCCCAGGCTGTCCGCGCCGTAGGTCGCGGCCAGCGCGAGATCGATCTGCGGCGCGGCCAGGCCGCGCAGCGCCTCCGGCAACAGCGCGGCGGCCCGCGCCCGGCCGTCGAGGCGCAGCCGCAGCGGCGCCACCTCGGCCAGCGTCAGGACGCCCTCGGCATCCGCCACCGCGCCGGCGCGCAGCGACCAGTCGCCGCGCCAGCCCTCCAGCGGGCCGCTGCCGCGCAGCCGCGCGGAGAGCGGCGGCGCCCCCGGCAGACCGAGCAGTCGGCTGGCCAGACCGCCCTGGGGCGCGGCGGCCGTCAGCTCCGCCTCCAGGCTGCGCTCGGCCGGCCGGTAGACCGCCTCGGCCGTCACCTCGCCCTCCCCGTCCAGGCGCACCACGCGCACGGCCGAGTCGATCCGCGCGCCGTCGCCCGCGGCCAGCCGGCCGTCGATTCCCAGCTCCAGGCGCTCGCCGAGCAGCGGCGCGCCCAGGGCCAGCCGCGTCACCTCCAACCGCTCGACCCGCAGGCCGAGCGGCGGCGGCAAGGGCAGGCCCCCGGGGTCCGCCTGCGGCGTCGCCTCGGGCGCCGGCGCCGCGGTCTCCGGCGCGGCCGGAGCGCGGGCGATCTCCAGCTTGCCCAGCTCCAACGCCGTCACCGAGAGCGTGCCGCCGAGCAGCGCGGTCGGCGCCCAGTCCAGGCGCCCGCGGTCGAGGGTCAGCCACGGCCCTTGCGCATCGGCGAGCGACACGTCTTGCACCACCACCTCGAAGGGCGGCGCGCCCGCGAGCCGGCCAATGCGCAACCCGGGCACGCTGTCTTCCAGGACGCCGGCCAGCAGGGCGCGTCCCGGCCCGGTCTGCAGCCCCAGCAGCAGGACGGCGACCAGCAGCAACGGCCCACCCAGCAGCAGCGCCAGACCGCGCCGGAGCCACCGCCGCGCCGACCGGCGCGGCGGACCCGCCGGCGGCCCGCCGCCGCCCGGCCGCGCCTCGCCTCTCAAGGGGGGCGCCGGCATCTCAGAAGGCCTGCCCGATGGAGAGATAGAACTCGAAGCGGTCGTCCTCGTCGCGCGGATTGAGCGGCACCGCCACGTCGAGGCGCACCGGCCCGATGCCCAGGTAGTAGCGGAGCCCCAGGCCGGCCGCCCACTGCCAGTCGAAGTCGGCGTCGGGCAGGGTGTTCTCGTAGACCTGACCGCCGTCGAGGAAGGGCACCACGCCGATGTCCTCGCTCACCTTGATCCGCGTCTCCAGCCCGACCTCGACCACCGACTTGCCGCCGAGCGGGTCGCCGTCGGCGTCGAGCGGCCCGATCACGCGGAAATCGTAGCCGCGCACCGAGCCGCCGCCGCCGGCATAGAAGCGCTTGCTGGCCGGCACGGCGGCGGAGTCTTCGAAGAAGAGCGCGCCGAGCCGGGCGCGGCCGGCGAAGACGACGCGGTCGCTCTCGAAGGGGCTCCAGTAGGTCGCTGCCGAGGTCTCGCCGATCAGGAACTGGCTGCTGCGCTCGCCGACGCTGACCCAGGGGGCGGCGCCCAGGGTGACGTGCCAGCCCCGCGTCGGATCCAGCAGGTTGTCGCGCGTATCGTAGGCGACGGCGGCCGGCAGGCCGACCAGGGTGAAGCGGTCTGTGCCGAAGCTGTCGCGCTGCTCGGAGAACTCGATGGCGGTGTCGAGATTGACGGTCCAGGCTTGGCCGATGCTGCGCTCGACGCCGAGCGAGGCGGCCGCCGTGGTCTCGTCGAAGGCGTCGCTCTCCTCGTGCCGGAAGGAGGATTTGGCCAGCAGGGCCTGGTCGCCGCGCAGGAAGTTGGGCCGGCGGAACAGCGCCCGCGCCTCCTGCCGCAGCAGGGAGCCGAGCGCCTCCAGCCGCAGCGTCTCGCCGGCGCCGAAGAGGTTGCGGTGCTCCCAGCTCAGCTTGGCGCGGGCGATCTCCTCGCTGGAGGTGATGGCGGCGCCGACGCCGATGGAGCGGTGCGGGCGCTCGCGCAGCACCAGCGTCACCGGCACGGCGCCGTCCGACGGCGGCGCCTGCTCGGGATAGTCCAGCACCACCGTCTCGAAGAGGTCGCTGGCCGCCACCCGGTTGCGCACCGCGTTGAGCGCGCGGGCGTCCCAGACCTCGCCGTCCGGCCAGTCGGCAATGGCGCGGATGTAGTCCTCCTCCACCTCGGCGGCGCCCTCCACCGTCAGCGACCCGAAGGTCACCCGGGGGCCGGTCGCCACGGTCAGACCGGCGGTGAGCTGGCTGCGGGCGTGATCGGCCAGGTAGCGCGCCTCGGCGATCTCGGCATAGGGGTAGCCCGCCTGGGTCAGCAGCGTGACGATGCGCGCCTCGGCCGCCTGCAGCGGCGCGGCCTGGGCCGGCATGCCCAACTCCAGGTCCAGATCCTCGGCACTCTGCGGGATGTCGCGGTCGTTGGCCGATCGCGGCACCTGCGGGCGATAGGTGATGGTGTAGGCGCCGAGGGTGAACTGCGGCCCCGGCTCGACCGTGACGGTGACCAGCGCCGGGCTCTGCGCGGTGTCGACGTCGCTCGACAGCGCGAAGGCATAGTAGCCGGCGGATTTCAGGGCCGCCTCGTAGCGACCGCGCTCGTCCTGCACACGCCGACGCAGGGCGGCGCGCGTCGCCGGCGGGCGGTCGCGCATCTCCTCGAGCTGGGAGACCTCCTCGAGCAGCGCGCGCAGCGGCGCCGGCAGCTCGCCGCGCAGTTCGACGCGGTAGTCGACGCCCTCCGGGCCGGCGGTCGGCGCCGCGTCGCTCTGGCTGCCCAGGGCGGGGCGCGGGTCGGTCGGGCTGGCGGCCAGGGCGGGCGCCGCGACGAGCCCGGCCGTCAGGCCGAACGCTGCGAGACACGCCGCCGCGCCGCGGCGGAAACGCTGGAAATCTCCCTGCACGCTGCTCTCACCTAGGCCGCAGCCCACTCCTGCCAAGTCGCCACCTTCCGGCGCCGCGCGTCGGACCCGGCGCGCGGGCGATCCAATCCAAGGCGAAACCGTCGCTGTCCGGACGGTACGAGAGCGCACCCGGAAAACCAACAGCGCGCGTCCGCCCCGCGGCGTCAAAGTCGCCAAAGTGGTCCGGAGGTCGCAGATTCCATCGCCGAAGTCGCCGCCAATCAAGGACCCGCTTCCCATAAGCGGCAGGCTTGGGTCCTGGATGCGGGCTCCGGATCGCCCGCCGCGAGTCGGGAGAGACTGCCATGCCGATCGCCCAGGACAGCCTGGCCACCGTGTTGCAGGGGGTCTCCGCCCCCATCGAGCGGGCGCGCGGCCTGCCCGGTTGGATGTTCCACGACCCGGAGGTCTACGCGCTGGAGCAGGAGCGCATCTTCGCCAAGTCGTGGGTCTGCGTCGGCGCCGAGGACGACCTGCCGAAGGTCGGCGACGTGCTGCCGGTGGAGGTGGCCGGGCGGCCGCTCTTCCTGGTGCGCGACGAGACCGGCTACCTGCGCTGCTTCCACAACATCTGCAGCCACCGCGGCGCCCTGCTGGTGACCGAGAAGGCCCGCCGCAAGGTGATCGCCTGCCCCTACCACTCCTGGACCTACGGCCTGGACGGCACCCTCAAGAAGACGCCGCACATCTGCGGCCAGGACCGCCACGAGGCGCCCAGCCTCGACAAGTCGCTGAACGGCCTGAAACCGGTGCGCTGCGCCACCTGGGCGCGGCTGGTCTTCGTCAACCTCGACCCGCTCGCCCCCTCGCTCGACGACGACCTGGCGCCGCTCGCCCGGCGCTGGTCGGCCTACGACTTCTCGCTGCTGCGCTTCGGCGGGGCGGAGGACTTCGTGCTGCCGGCCAACTGGAAGCTGGCGATCGAGAACTTCGTCGAGCGCTACCACCTGCCCTGGGTGCATCCGGGGCTCAACGGCTTCTCCGGCATCGACCGCTCTTACGAGATCTTCGGCGACCTCTTCGTCGGCGTCGGCAGCCGCAAGGTCACGCCGCCACGCCCGTACGGCCCGCTGCCCAGCTTCCCCGGCCTGCCCGCCGAGCTGACCGAGCGCGGCGAATACCCGGCGCTGTTCCCCAACGTGCTGCTCGGCCTGCACGCCGACTGCCTCTTCGCCTACGTGCTCAGCCCCGACGGGCCGCACCAGACCCGCGAGCGGCTCTACTTCTTCTTCGTCGGCGAGGAGTCGCGCGATCCGGCCTACGCCGAGGCCAAGGCGGCGATGCTGCGGGTCTTCGCCGACATCAACCGCGAGGACATGGACATCGTCCACCGCCTGCACCGCGGCTGCAGCTCGCCGGCGATGCCCGGCGCGGTCTTCTCCCCCGCCTTCGAGAAGACCAGCCAGGCCTTCCAGCGCATGGTCGCCGAACGGCTGGCCGACGCGCCGCAGCCGCTCGGCGTCAGCGTTTAGGGGGGGGGGGGCTCAGCGCGCTCAGTCGGCCAGGGCGCCAGCGTGGTGGGCCAGGTGGTCGGCCATGAAGGTGGAGATGAAGTAATAGCCGTGGTCGTAGCCGGGCTGCATGCGCAGCTCCAGCGGATGCCCGGCGGCGGCGCAGGCCTCGGAGAAGACCTCGGGGCTGAGCTGGCTGTCCAGAAACTGGTCCTGGGTGCCCTGGTCGATCAGCAGCGGCAGCCGCTCCGCGGCACGGGCGACCAGGGCCGTGGCGTCGTAGGCCGCCCAGGCCTGGCGGTCGTCGCCCAGGTAGCCGGCGAAGGCCTTCCGGCCCCAGGGGCAGTTGACCGGATTGGCGATCGGCGCGAAGGCGGACACCGAGCGATACTTGCCCGGATTACGCAGGCCACAGACCAGCGCGCCGTGGCCGCCCATGGAATGGCCGAAGATCGACTGGCGGCGCGGGTCGGCCGGGAACTCGGTGGCGATCAGCGCCGGCAGCTCCTCGGTCACGTAGGAATACATGCGGAAATGCTCCGCCCAGGGCGCCCGCGTGGCGTCGAGATAGAAGCCGGCGCCCGAGCCGAAGTCGTAGTCGCCGTCCTGCTCGGCCGGCGCCACGCCGCGCGGCGAGGTATCGGGCGCGACCAGCATGAGGCCGTAGTGGGCGGCCAGGCGCTGGGCCCCGGCCTTGACCATGAAGGTCTCCTCCGTGCAGGTCAGCCCGGCCAGGTAGGTCAGCGTCGGCACCGGCTGGGTCTCGGCCTGGGGCGGCACGAAGACGGCGAAGTTCATCTCCGTGCCGGTCTCCACCGAGGCGTGGCTGTAGAAGCCCACCTTGCCGCCGAAGCAGGCGTGCTCGCTGCGCTTGGTCAGGGTCATGGTCACTCCCGAAGATCGCTCGTCGTGGCGGCCGGCCGCCGGCCGGCCCGCGCACCCGCGTCAGGCGGCGGACCGAGCGTGGCGCCCGCTCTGCCGGGCGCGCCCGCCTGTGCGTCGGTCTGGCAGCGGGGCGCAGCAAAGGTGCCGCGCCCCGGGTGTCGCAGGCCGTCTCAGTCGTAGGTCAGCACCGTGCGAATCGACTCGCCCCGGTGCATCAGGTCGAAGGCCTCGTTGATCTGGGCATGGGGCAGCACGTGGGTGATCAGGTCGTCGATGTTGATCTTGTTGTCCATGTACCAGTCGACGATGCGCGGCACGTCGGTGCGCCCGCGCGCGCCGCCGAAGGCCGAGCCCTTCCAGGTCCGCCCGGTGACGAGCTGGAAGGGCCGCGTCGAGATCTCCTGGCCGGCGCCGGCGACGCCGATGATGACCGACTGGCCCCAGCCCTTGTGCGCGCATTCCAGCGCCTGGCGCATCAGCTCGACGTTGCCGACGCACTCGAAGCTGTAGTCGGCGCCGCCGCCGGTCAGTTCCACCAGGTGGCCGACCAGATCGCCCGAGACCTCCTTCGGATTGACGAAGTGGGTCATCCCGAACTGGCGGGCGACCGCCTCCTTGGCCGGGTTGACGTCGACGCCGACGATCATGTTGGCGCCGACCATCTTGGCCGCCTGGATCACGTTGAGGCCGATGCCGCCGAGGCCGAAGACCACCACGTTGGCGCCGGGCTCCACCTTGGCGGTGAAGATCACCGCGCCGATGCCGGTGGTCACGCCGCAGCCGATGTAGCAGACCTTGTCGAAGGGGGCGTCGGGCCGGATCTTGGCCAGCGCGATCTCCGGCAGCACCGTGTGGTTGGCGAAGGTCGAGCAGCCCATGTAGTGCAGCAGCGGCGTGCCGTCCTTGGAGAAGCGGCTGCTGCCGTCGGGCATCACGCCCTGGCCCTGGGTGCTGCGGATCTTCTGGCAGAGGTTGGTCTTGGGGTTGAGGCAGTACTCGCACTCGCGGCACTCGGGCGTGTAGAGCGGAATCACGTGGTCGCCCGGCTTCAGCGAGCTCACGCCCGGCCCGACCTCCTGCACGATACCCGCCCCCTCGTGGCCGAGGATGGTCGGGAAGGCGCCCTCGGGGTCGGCGCCCGAGAGGGTGTAGGCGTCGGTGTGGCACACCCCGGTGGCCTTGACCTCGACCAGAACCTCGCCCGCGCGCGGGCCCTCCAGGTCGACCTCTTCGATCTCCAGCGGCTTGCCGGCCTCGTAGGCCACGGCGGCGACGGTCTTCATGGGCAAACAGCCTCCCCAAAAACAACAGGCGACCGGAGTCGCGACGGCGAATCGGCCGGCAGTCTGCCGTGACCGTGCCGCGCCGTCGATGCCAGAAAGCGGCACTCAGTAGGGAATCCGCGCCCCGTCCCAGGCGAAGAGGCCGCCGCTGTCGGCCGGTTCCAGGCCGTCGAGCACGGCCAGCAGCCGCGCCGCCGAGAACGCCGGGGTGAAGAGCTTGCCCTCGGGCACGTTGCGCTGGAACGGCGCCGACAGCCGGGTGTCCACCGTGCCGGGATGCAAGCCGACGCAGAGCGCGTCGGGGTTGTGCCGCGCCAGCTCGATGGCGAAGCTCCGCAGGAGCTGGTTCAGCGCGGCCTTGGAGGCCCGGTAGCTGTGCCAGCCGCCGAAGCGGTTGTCCTCGATCGAGCCGACCCGGGCCGAGAGCGCGGCGAAGACGCTGCGCCGCGCGCGGTCGAGCAGCGGCAGCATATGCTTGGCCGCCAGCGCCGGGCCGACGGCGTTGATGCGGAAGACCGTCTCCAGCGCCCGCGGATCGAGGTGGCGCCAACTCTTCTCCGGCGCGACCTCCAGGGCCGGGTCCTGCAGCACGCCGACCGCCACCAGGCAGAGCTGCAGCCGGCCGGCGCTCTCCCGCATCGCCTCGGCCGCGGCGGCGACGCTGGCCTCGTCGGTCAGGTCGCAGGCGTGCCAGACCGCCTTGTCCGGCAGCCGCTCGGGTTCGCGCCGGGACAGTGCGTGGATGCGCGCGACGCCGGGATCGGCCGCCAGGGCCGCGACGAAGGCGCCGCCGAGGCCACCGGTCGCGCCGAACACCGCGACCTCCAGATCGTCGCCGAAGCTCGGCAGGTGACGCGCGCTCATCTCAGCTCCTCCAACAGTCGCTCGGCCATGGCGGCGCCGCTGTCGTAGGCCGCCTCGGCGCGGGCGCCCAGGCACCAGTCGCCGCCGACCAGCAGCCGCTCGCCGGCCAGGAAGGGCCGGCCGAGCGGGTTCAGGGTGCGGGCGTAGCGCCAGCGGTGGGCAACGGCGTAGACCGGTGCGGGCAGGTCGCCGGCCAGCTCGGCGAAGGCCGCGCACAAGGCGGCCAGCGCCGTCTCGCCCGGCGCCTCCAGCCGCGCCGCCGACCAGTCGGGGCCGCCGTGCAGCACCCAGGTCTCGCCCGCCGCTCGGCCGGGCTTGGAGGCATCGCGCGCCGCCCAGTTCAGCCGCCCGGCCTGCCCCCAATCGGTCTGGCCCCGGTCGGTCCGGCCCCGGTCGGTCCGGCCCTGGTCGGTCTGGCCCACCTCGGCCTCCAGCCGCCAGACATCCGCCGCCAGACCGAGCGGGCGCGCAAAGGCCAGCAGCGCGGTCCAGCAGGGCGCCACCGCCACGGCGGAGAGCGCCGCCGCCAGCTTTGCCGTCCGCGCCTCCGCGCCCAGCAGCGCCGCCGCCTGAGCCGCCGGGATCGCCAGGACCAGGCGGTCGAAGGGCCCGGCCTGCGCCGTGGCTCCCCCCTGCCCGGTCGCCCCGGCCGTATCGGTCGTCAATGTCAGGTGCCAGCCGTCGGCGCGCGGCGCCAGCGCGGTGACGCGGGTCTCGCACTGCACCTCCAGGCCGGCCGCCAGGGGCCGCGCCAGGGCCGACATGCCGGGGGTGCCGACCCACCAGACGGCGGCGGCGTCGCGCTGCGCCCTGTCGGCCAGGCGCGGACGCCACGCCCGCACGGCCCCCGCCGCCGCCAGGTCCCGCAGCAGGGCGCGGAAACCCGCGCCGCGGGCGGTGACGAACTGGGCGCCGTGGTCGAAGTGCCAGCCCGCGCGGCTGCGCCGCGTCGCCAGCCGGCCGCCCAGGCCGCGGCTCTTCTCGAAGACACGCACCGCCAGGCCGCCGGCCGCCAGCCGGCGCGCGCAGGTCAGGCCGGCCAGGCCGGCGCCGACCACGGCAACGGAAGGGGCAAGCGGGACAGCGACGCGCGACCTCATGGCCGCTGACATAAGCCGCCGCGCCGGCGCGGCCAGAGCCGGCGGGCAAGGTCCGCTGGCCGCAATCCCTCGGCCGGCGTCAGCCCAGCAGGCCCCAGAACATCCGCGCCGAGGTCAGCAGCAAGAACAGCGCGAAGGCGCGGCGCAGCCAGGCCGGCGGAATGCTGTGTGCCAGCCTGGCGCCGAGCGGGGCGCAGAGGATCGTCGTCGGCGCGATCAGCAGGAAGCCCAAAGCGTTGGCGTAGCCCAGGCTGAACGGCGGCAGGTCGGGATGCCCCCAGCCGGCGGCCACGAAGCCCAGCACGCCGGGCAACGCGATGATCGGCCCGATCGCCGCCGAGGTGCCGACCGCCTTGCGGATCGGCAGGTTGCAGGCGGTCAGCGTGGGTACGCCCAGGGTGCCGCCGCCGATGCCCATGACGACGGAGAAGCCGCCCAGCCCCAGCCCGATCGGCACCATGCCCAGCCAGCCCGGCGGCTGCTGCGCCACCCGCCAGCCCTCGCGGGTCGTCGCCATGTAGACCGCGACGAGCAGCGCGACGCTGGCGAAGACCGCCGTCAGCACCGCCCCGCCGGAGCGGGCGCCGACCGCCAGGCCGAGGCCGACGCCAACCACGACCCAGGGCGCCACCCGCTTGAGCACCGCCAGGTCGACGCCGCCGCGCCGCAGGTGGCTGCGCGCCGAGACCAGGCCGGTCGGCACGATGGTCGCCAGCGAGGTCGCCACGGCGATGTGCATGGTGATCGCCGGCTCGACGCCGAGGGCGGGCAGGACGAGGTAGAGCACCGGCACGATGACGATGCCGCCGCCGACGCCCAGCAGGCCGGCCAGCACGCCGGCGAGCGCGCCGGTCGCCAGCAGCGCCAGGGCGAAGGGCGCGAGAAACGCAAGATCGATATCCACGAGACAGAACCGTCCGAAGGCAGGAGAGAACCAGGACCGATGCCCCGCCCGCCGACGGACGGGGACGCGGGCCCTCGAGGCGAGACCGCAGGGTCGGCCCGGCGACGTGGAAGACGCCGCGCGCGCCGGCCAGGGATGGGCCCCCGCCCTATTGCCCCGGACGCTGCGGCCCTGTCCAGTCCCGCGCGTGGCGGGGGGCGGACAGGACCGGCGACGCCGGCCGGGGGGTCAGCCCGCGGCCTGCTCGCGCTTCAGGAAGTGCTCCAGGCGGACGACCTGGGCCTCGGAGATGAACATCACGCCGGTGTTCTTCTCGAAAAGCGGCTTCAGGCCGGCGGCCACCCGCCGGATGGTCTCGTCGCTGGCCACGGCCACGAAGAGCAGCAGGCTGGCCTGATCGTTGAACAGCAGCCGGCCTTCGTGGAAGCCGTGCTCGCCCATGCCGGCGACATCCTTGATCAGGGTGTAGCCGGTCGCCCCGGAGCGGTCGAGCAGCTCCGCGACGAACTGCTTCTTGTCGCCCTTGACGATGATTTCGATCTTCTTGAGCGGGTGGAAGACCAGCTCGGGATCGTCGTTAACCATGCGCAGTCCACCTGTCTTTCGCATCATGCCACTTCCAGGGCCGGCCGGTCGGCCCGCGCCGCCGTCTCTTCGGCGACCGCCGTCTCTTCCGCGACCCCCATCTCTTCGGCGACCCCCATCTCTTCGTCGCCCACCGTCGCAGCGCCCCCCTCGCCCCCGGCGTCCGGCGCCAAGGCCGGCCGCCAGGTGCCGTTGCGCGCCCGCCGCAGCAGCCGCCCGCTCTGCGGGTCCAGCACCGCCAGCGCCACCCAGCCGTTGCCGAAGAGCGTCTGCAGGATGTCGTTGCGGCGGATGATCTCCTCGACCCGCGCCTGCGGCGCCTCGACCACCGTCATCAGCCGCAGCGGCTCGTGATACAGCCGCTCGTCTGCGGCCCGCACCGACTGCGTCGGCAGCCCGGTCATCAGGTCGCTGGCGTTGCCCTGCATCACCCCGAAGGTGCCGACCACGTTGTGGGTCACCTTGGAGCCGGCGCCGTAGACGACGCTGTCGACGCTGGAGAAATAGTACTGCGTGTTGATCCACTCGGCCACGACCATCGGCGCGGTCAGGATCACCTCCAGCGCCCGCCCCTCGGCATCCGCCCGCCAGTCGTAGGAGTGCAGGAAGCTGCGCCCCTCCAGGTCCAGCGCGCGGGTCAGCGCCCGCCGGCCGACGATGAAGGCGGCATTGCGCGCCAACCCCCATTCCGGGCGCACCTGGGCCCAGTCGCTGGCGCGATGGCCGGCCGCAGCCCGGCTCGCCGCGCCGGCCGCGGCGCGCTCGGCACCGGGCAGCCGCCGGCAGCGCTCGGCGGTGGCGGCGGCTGCGGCGGCGTCCAGGTCGGCGCGCAGCCGCGCGAAGACCGCCGGGTGGCGAGCCTGCGCCGCCTCCGCCTCGTAGATCGTCATGGCGTCGGTGGTGGTGTTGTGCTCGGCGGCAAGCACAAGGGTTTCCTCGGGCAGCGCAAGGCCGCGTGCCGCCAGTTCGCCGCGCACCTCGGGATCGTTGAGGATCGCGGCCATGACCCGGGCGTTGGGTCCGCCGTGGTTGCCGCCGCAGGCGCCGCAGTCGAGGCCGGCGGCAAAGGGGTTGTTGACCGTCTCGCCGCCATGGCCGCAGAGCAGGATCAGCGGCGCGAAGCCCTCGGTCAGGCCCATGATGCGCAGCGCCGCCTCGGCGTAGAAGACGCGCTCCGACAGGCTCAGGCCGGTGACGTCCTCCTCGCGCGGGCCGTCGGCTTCCAGCGCGAGCCGCGGCGTGGTGCGCGGGTCCGGGCTGACCCGGCGGCGCAGTCCGGCCAGCAACCGGGCGAAGCCGCGCGGCAGCAGCGTGCGCCCGGCCATGGCCAGGCCGAACAGGCCGCCGGCCGTCTCGACGAAGGCGAAGGGGGTGGCCACGCTGTCCTTGAGCTGCGCCAGCAGACGTCTGGCCCCGCGCAGATGCGCCCGGCCGTGCAGGTGGCGCTCGCCCAACGCCTCGTGCCCCTGCGCGGCGACCTCGCAGATCCGGTGCTTGGGCTCCAGCAGCACCGGGCAGGAGGCGACGGCGGTGTGTGTGCCGAAGGCCTGGTGCGCGATCGGAATGCCGAAGAAGCCGGCGAAGCCGAGCGTGGCATAGGGCCCGCGCCGCTCCAGGTGGCGGCGGAAGACCTCCGAGCGCACGTCGATGCAGAACACGAGCTGCGCCGACGGCGGCGGCGCCGTCCGCTCATCGCCCTCCCGGCCCTGGTCGGAGGCGGACTCCGCCAGGGCGCGCAGCAGCGGGCCGCGATAGCTCTCCTCCCAGGCCTCCAGCCAGACCGCGGCTTCGGCCGGCCCGCTGGCGCGCCCGCTCACGCGCGCCGGCGCCTCCTCGCAGAGCCGGGCCAGGGCAAGGCGCACCGCCAGGTAGTCGGCCAGGGCGATCGGCGCCACCTGCTGCCAGGGATGCCCGCTCTGGCCGGCGCGCCACTTCACGTAGCCGGACCAGCCCGGCAAGGCGGCGAGATGGGCGGTCAGCAGCGCCTCGCGCTCGGCCTCCGGCACCGCCTCCAGCAGCGTCTCCAGCGCCGCGAAGGGGGCGTCCGGAAGCGCGGCGATCTCGGCGCGGCGCGGGATCTCGGGGTCATGGACCGCCAGCCGCCGCCAGGCGCGCCAGAAGCCGCGCGCGCGCCCCGGCATCGGCCAGGCGGCCTGGCCCTCGTCGAGGAAGGCGGCGAGCCACTTGATCAGCAGGCGGTTGACCCGCGAGGGCGCGGCCTGCTCGGCCGTGTCCGCGTCGGCCGCCGCCTCCGCGTCACAGGCAACCTGCTCGGCCAGTTCCGGCCGGCCGTGCCGCGCGGCCGCCGCCCGCAGGACCTGGCGGTCGATGCGGCCCTCGGCCAGGGCGCGGCGGAACACCGCGGGCTCGGGATAGCCGCGGCCGCCGAAAAGGTCGGTGCCCAGGTCCACCGCCTCCTCGAAGGCGAGGCGCTCCAGGCCCTGCAGCGGGTTGGCGGCGATGAAGCTCTGCAGCGGCCAGTAGGGCGTGATGACGGCCGCCGCGTTCTCGATGTGCGCGGCAAGGCGGGCTTGGTTAGGCACGGTAGGCCTCCCGACGATCGGTGATGCTGGTCGCCAGCGGTTGGGCGGCGGCGAGGACGCGGACGTAGAGGCGGGCGCTGCGGCGGTGCAGACCGGCCCCGACGGCCAGCCAGCCGGCGGCGAAGACCAGCGCGACGAGCAGATGCAGCGGCGTCAGCGGCTGCGGCGCGCTGCTGCCGGGCACGCCGGCCAGCGCCAGCTCGGCCAGCGCCACCGTGCCGCCGTAGACCAGGGCGGCCAGACCCAGCACCAGCGGCACCGCGACCAGCCGCAGGCCGAAGCCCACGTGGCTCCAGGCGCTCAGCGACAGGCCCGCCTGGGCGGCGGCGAGCACCGCGAAGACCACCAGCAAGGCGCCGGAGTCGGCCGGCCAGAGCGCCTTGCCGCTGACCGCGGCGAACAGCAGCCCGGCGACCAGCGCCGCCGGCAGCGCCACCGCCAGGCCGAGCAGGTCCAGGCCCGACCGGGCCGGCGACGGCTGCACCCGGCGCACCGCCGAGCCGGCGCCGAGGAACAGGCTGGCCTTGAACAGGCCGTGCAGGATCAGGTGCGCCATGGCCGCGGCGTAGAAGCCGAGCCCGCACTGCATGACCATGAAGCCCATCTGCGCCACGGTGGAGGCGGCCAGGCCGCGCTTCACGTCGCTTTGCACCAGGGCGAAGAGGCTGCCGAGCAGGGCGCTGGCCGCGCCCAGCAGGAACACCAGGGCCATGATCTCGCCCTGGGCGGTCAGCGCCGGGGCGAAGCGCACCAGCAGGATGCCGCCGGCGTTGACCAGCCCGGCGTGCATGAAGGCGGACACCGGCGTCGGCGCCGTCATGGAGGAGAGCAGCCAGCCGTGGAAGGGCACTAGGCCGCTCTGGATCGCCGCCGCCAGCACCAGCGGCAGCAGCGCCAGGGCCAGGCTGATCGAGTCGAGCTGCGGCGCGGCGGCCACGATGGCCTGGATCGAGCCCGCGCCCGTCGCGATCGCCAGCGCCGCCAACCCGGTCGCCAGCGCGACGCTGCCGCCGAGGAACCAGAGCCGGCAGAGCCGGGCGGTGGCCCGCGCCTGCGGCCAGGCGCGCAGGTGACCGATCAGGTCGGCCAGCAGCCAGCCCATGGCCGCCCAGGCCAGCGCGAAGAGCGCCACGTGATCGGCGGCGAGCAGCAGCAGGACGACCAGGGTGAGGCCGGTGAGGCGCGCGAAGAAGCTCCGGATGCGGCGGTCGCCGTCCATGTAGCGGCGCGCGAAGCTGTGGACGATGCCGCTGACGAAGGTGACGGCGGCGGCCAGCAGAACCGTCAGGGCGTCGATGTGAAAGGGGCCGGCGGTCCAGGCCCCCGCCGGAGCGTCGGCGGCCCAGAGGGCGAGGCCGGCGAACAGGCTGGCCGCGAAGAGCAGCCAGACGAAAAGGATCAGCGAGCGGATCATGAGCCATGCACCTGTGGGTCTTCTGGGCGGGCGCTCCCGGCCCGGCATTGGCGCGCTCTATGACACAGCCCGATTCAATGAGTAAAACCGATTATATCAATACTCCCCATTGGTGATCTCAATGCACTCCGGCGGCTAACGACCGCGACGGCGCTCACCTCGCCGGCCACTTTCCTGGCACAGGTCCCTGCGGGCCGGCGGCGGCACGTCAGCCACACCTGGCCTCCCCGGCCGCTCCCACGATGCGACAAGGCATGGAAAAGCCTTGATGTTCCGGGTCACGCCGCCGGCGCCGCCGGCGCCCCCGCCGCGCGCATCGCCGCTCGGGCGAGGCGCCGCGCCAGAGGCGCACGGCCGATTGACGGACTCTATCGGAGGTTCACCGGCGATGAGCCGACGGCCGGGCGTTCACAACCGCGCCGCCAGGAAGGCCAAAAAGCTGTCCCAGGAGGCCAGGTCGGCCGCGCCGTCGTAGCGCTCACCGCCCCAGACGGTGAAGGCGTGGTCGACGCCGCCGTAGATCTCCATCTCGTAGCTGGCGCCGGCCGCGTCGAGCTTGCCGGCCAGCTCGGCCACCTGGCTCATCGGCGCCACCGGATCGTCCGAGCCGTGCAGGATCAGCAGCGGCCCGGTGGCGGCGGCGTAGTCCTGGTCCTCGGGCGTGCCGAGGCCGCCGTGGAAAGCCACGAAGCCCGCCGCCGCGGCCCCGCTGCGCGCCAGCTCCAGCACCGCCTGCCCGCCGAAGCAGTAGCCCATGGCGACCAGGCGGTCGCGGTCCATGCCCGCGCCGACCAGGGCGGCGATGCCCTCGGTCATCAGCCTGCGCATGCGCGCGCGGTCCTGGTAGAGGGCGCCGCTGTGCGCGCGCTTGTCCTCGACGTCGGTCGGCCGCACTCCCTCGCCGTAGAGGTCGACGGCCACCGCCGCGTAGCCTTCCTCGGCGAGCATCTCGGCGCGGCGCCGCTCGTAGTCGGTCAGGCCGTCCCAGTCGTGCAGGATCACCACCACCGGCAGGTTGCCGGCCAGGGCGGGATTGCGCGCGACGTAGCCCTCGAAGGACTCGCCGTCGATGTCGTAGCGCACCGCCTCGCCCGCGATCTGCGCCTGGGCGCCCGTCGGCGCGGCGAGCAGCAGGGTGGCCGCGGCAAGTCCGGCGGCGAGTCCGACGGCGAGCCCCGCCGGCGCGGACCCGCCCAGCTTCGCGACAAAGCCTTGCATAACCTGAACCCTCCCAGCTCTTTGGTTGCGTCACGCCGCGGCAGCGCGCGGCCTGCCCGTCAGTATGGCGCAAGCGGCGGCCCGGCACAGCCCTGGATGGCAGACCCGCGCGGACGCCCCCGGACCCGGATGCCCCCGGCCGTATCCGTCCCCGGACTCACCCCGGACTGGGGCGGCGCGCCGGCCTACTCCGGATAGCAGCCGGCCACGCGGGCGCGCAGGCGAACCAGGGCCAGCACCGTGTCGAGCGTCGGGGTCGGCACGCCGACCAGCACCCCCATCTCGTGCACGGCCGTGACCAGGGCGTCGATCTCCATCGGCCGGCCGCGTTCCAGATCCTGCAGCATGGAGGTCTTGTGGGCGCCGACCTGGCGCCCGCCCTCGATGCGGCGGTCGACGTCGATGGGGAACTTCACGCCCAGGGTCTCGGCGATCGCCTGGGCCTCCAGCATCATGCGGCGGGCGACCGCGCGGGTGCCGCCGTCGCCGTCGGGCTCCGGCCCCGCGTCGGCGCAGAGCCGGTCCAGCGTGGCGCCGGTCAGCGCCGAGATCGGGTTGAAGGAGAGGTTGCCCCAGAGCTTGACCCAGATCTCGTCGCGGATCTTCGGGCGCACCGGCGCCTTCAGGCCGGCCGCCGAAAGGGCCTGCGACAGGGCCTGGGCGCGCGCGCTCTTCTCGCCGGAGGGCTCGCCCAGGGAGAAGCGGTTGCCCTCGATGTGGCGGACCGTGCCGGGCTCGCTCACCTCGGCGGCCGGGTAGACGACGCAGCCCAGCACGCGCTGCGGGCCGATGCCGTCCCACTGGGCGTCGCCCGGGTCGACCGTGTGCAGGCGGCGGTTCTCGTAGGGCCCCGGCAGCTTGTAGAAGTACCACCAGGGCACGCCGTTGACGCCCATCACCACCGTGGTCTCGGGCCCCAGCAGGGGCTGCAGGCGGGGCACCACCGGCGGCACCGAATGGGCCTTGAGGGTGACGATGACGTAGTCCTGCGGGCCGAGCTCGGCCGGGTCCTCCGCCGCGGTGACCGGCACGGTGGTCTGCGCGCCCGCTTCGATCAGGGTCAGGCCGCGCTCGCGCATGGCCGCCAGATGCGGGCCGCGCGCGACCAGGCTGACCTCGGCCCCGGTCTGGGCCAGCTTGGCGCCCATGTAGCCGCCGATCGCGCCGGCGCCGAACACGCAAATCTTCATGACGCCAACCCCAGCTTCTCGGCCAGTCCGATGCGCTGCAGCTTGCCGGTGGCGCCCTTGGGGATCTCGGCCAGGATGACCACCTTGCGCGGCACCTTGAAGTCGGCCAGCCGCTCGGCGGCGAAGGCGCGCAGACCGCGTTCGTCGGCGCTCTGCCCCTCGCGCAGCACCACCGCCGCCGCCACCTCCTCGCCCAGCTTGGGGTGCGGCAGAGCGAAGGTCACCACCTGGGCCACCGCCGGGTGGTCCATCAGCACCTCGTCCACCTCCAGCGGCGAGACCTTCTCGCCGCCGCGGTTGATGATCTCCTTCAGCCGCCCGGTGATGCGCAGGTAGCCCTCCGCGTCGAAGCTGCCCTGGTCGCCGGTGCGGAACCAGCGCCGCCCCTCGAGCTCGAAGAAGGCCTTGGCGTTGGCCTCGGGGTTGGCCTCGTAGCCCGGCGTCACGTTGGGGCCGGAGATCACCACCTCGCCGGTGCCGTCCGGCACGATCAGCCGGTCTTCGCGCTCGTCGGCCAGCCGCACCAGCGGGCCGGCCTCGATCCCCACCGAGCCGGGCTTGCGGGTCGCCGGCGGCAGCGGATTGGAGGCCATCTGGTGGCTCGCCTCGGTCATGCCGTAGCTCTCGATCACCGGGCAGCCGAAGGTCGCCTCCAACGCCGTCATCACCTGCGGCGGCAGCGAGGAGGAGGAGGAGCGGATGAAGCGCAGCCGGCTCGCCTGCACGGTCTCGCGGTTGCGCTCGGCCCGCGCCAGGATCGCCTGGTGCATGGTCGGCACGGCGGTGTACCAGCTCGGCCGCACCGCCTCCAGCCAGCCGAACACCTGCAGCGCGTTGAAGCCCGGCGCGCACCAGACCGAGCCGCCGGCGGCCAGCGAGGAGAGCACGGCGGCGATCAGGCCGTGAATGTGGAACAGCGGCATGACGTTGAGGCAGCGGTCGTCGGGCGACAGCGCCAGGGTGGCGCCGATATGCCGCGCCGACGCGGCGAGGTTGCGCTGCAGCAGCGGCACGATCTTGGGCCGCGAGGTGGTGCCGGAGGTGTGCAGCACCAAGGCCACCTCCTCGGCCCCGGCGTAGCCGCCCGCCCCCGTCTCGGCCACGCCCCCGGCCCGGAGCTCGGACTCGGATTCGGGCTCGGACTCGGGCTCGGACTCGGGCGCGAGAGCGAACCAGCCGGCCGGCGCCTCCGGCGGGCTGGACAGGCGCAGCACCCGCAGGCCGTGGCGCGCCGCCACTGCCAGGGCGGGGCCGTCGTAGTCGGCGGCCACCACCAGCGCCTTGGCGCCCAGGTCGGTGATGTAGAAGTCGTACTCCTCCTCCCGGTAGGCCGGGTTGAGCGGCGCGGTGGTGGTGCCGCAGGCCAGGCTCACGAAGGCCGCCGCCATCTCCGGCCCGTTGGGCAGCACGATGGCGACCCGGTCGCCGCGGCCGATGCCCAGGGCGTTCAGGCTGGCGAGCGTGGACTCGGCCAGGTCGCGCAGCCCGCCGAAGCTCAACCAGGCGCGGTCGAGACCGCCGATGGCCGGCGCCTCGGCCGGCGGCGCGGCAAGCAGATCCTTGATCGTCTCGGACATGGTTTTCCCTGTTCCGGCTTTTCTTGTCTGTCTTGGCTGCCGCCGTGCGCGACGCGTCACGCCGAGGAGCGGCCCGACGCCGGCGTTCCGCCGAACAGCGCCAGCCTGCGCAGCTTACGAACCAGCGGCAGCAGGAACAACGCCAGCGCGAGCGCCATGAAGACGGCGGAGATCGGCCGCTCGACGAAGGTGGCGACGTCGCCCTGGGCGGAAATCAGCGCCTGGCGCAGCGACTTCTCCATCAGCGGGCCGAGCACCAGCGCCAGCACCAGCGGGGCCAGGGGGTAGTCGAGCTTGCGCAGCAGGTAGCCGCCGAGACCGAAGAGCGCGATCAACCAGACGTCGTGCATCTTCTGGTTCGGCGTGAAGCCGCCGACGATGCAGAGCACCAGCACCAGGGCGCAAAGCACCGGCAGCGGCATGCGCAGGGACCAGACGAACAGCGGGATCAGCGCGAGATTGACCGCCACGGCGAAGAGGTTGGCGGTGTAGAGGCTGGAGATCAGGCCCCAGACGAACTCCGGCTCCTCGATGAACAGCATCGGGCCGGGCATCAGCCCCCACATGACCATGCCGCCGAGCAGCAGCGCGGTGGTTGGCGAGCCGGGGATGCCGAGGGTCAGCATCGGCAGCAGCGAACCGGTGCTGGCGGCGTTGTTGGCGGTCTCCGGCGCGACCACGCCCTCGACGGCGCCCTTGCCGAAGCGCTCCGGCCGGCGCGAGGTGGTCTTGGCCACGCCGTAGGCCATCAGCGAGGCCGGGGTCGCGCCGGCCGCCGGCAGCAGGCCGACGAAGTAGCCGAGCAGGGAACCGCTGAGCATGGTGCGGACCGCCGCCTTCAGCTCACGCAGGCCGGCCAGCAGATCGGACAGTCGGATGTGGGCCGGCATGACCTGCGGCTTGTAGCGGGTCTGCTCGATGGTCCAGAGGATCTCGCCCACGCCGTAGACGCCGATCGCCAGGACCAGGAAGGAGATGCCGCTGTAGAAGCCCGGCAGGTCACCGAAGATCAGCCGCGGCTGGCCGGAGATGAGGTCGAGCCCGACGGTGCTCAGCACCAGGCCCAGCACGATCATCACCACGGTCTTGAGCAGGTCGTCGCCGCCCAGCGCCAGGAAGGTGGTGAAGGCCAGCAGGACCAAGGCGAACTCCTCGGCCGGCCCGAAGGCCAGGGCGACGTCGGCCAGCGGCGCGGCGAACAGAGTAAACAGCACGACCGAGACGGTGCCGCCGACGAAGGAGCCGACGGCGGCGGCGATCAGCGCCAGCCCGGCCTTGCCCTGCTGCGCCAGCGGGCGGCCGTCGAAGGTGGTCGCCACCGCCGTCGAGGCGCCGGGGATGCCCAGCAGGATCGAGGAGATGGCGCCGCCGTACATGGCGCCGTAGTAGATCGCGGCCAGGAAGATGATGGCCGAGGCCGGCGGCACCAGGAAGGTCATCGGCAGCAGGATCGCCACGCCGTTGACCGAGCCCAGGCCGGGCATGGCGCCGATGAACAGCCCGACGGTGACGCCGAGCACCAGGACCAGCAGGTTGAGCGGCAGCAGCGAAACCGCGAAGCCGTCTGCGAGATGCTGCAGGATTTCCATGGCGGGACCCTCGAAGAGGCTGGCCGTCCGGGCGCGCCCCCTGCCGGCGCCGGTGCCGGTGCCCGTACCGGCCCGGCCCGGCGCCCCGGGGCGCCCCAGCGGCGGCCGGGCCTAGAAGAACTGGGCGTAGAGCGGCAGGAAGAGCGGCTCGGTGATCCCCTTGGGCAGCAGGATCTTGAGCGTCACCTCGAAGAAGAAGAACACGACCACCGGCGTGGCCAGCGCCAGCGCGGCGGTCAGGCGCCAGCGGCACCGGCCCATGACCCGCAGGTAGAAGACCAGGAACAGCGGGATCGCGAGGTAGGCGCCGACCAGATGAATCAGGGCGATGGCGGCCAGCAGCGCGCCGGCGACGAGCACGATGTCGCGCAGCGCCGTGCGGCTGATGAAGCTACGGTGGCTGCCGCGATCGGCCAGGGCGAGCAGCAGGTTGCGCAGGAAGATGCCGCCGGCGGCCAGCAGCATGATCAGCGACAGCCAGAAGGGAAAGGCGCCGCCGCCGGGCCCCGACTCCCGCGCCCAGCCGATCGGCAGCGCGCTGGCATGGATCATGAAATAGGCGGACAGCCCCATCAGGACCGCCGCCGTCACCATCTCGGCGACGCGCATGGCGTCATCTCCCCTTGAGCAGGCTGTGATCGACCGGCCCCGCCCGCGCGAGTCCAGACGGTCGCAAATCGCTCTGGCTGGCGCGCCCTCTTCGCAGAGGGCTCGTTCACGGCGGGCTTGCTCGTGGCGGGCTCGTTCACGGCGGGCTTGTCGTCGTGCGACTGCCGTCGCGAAAAAAGAGGCGGCGGGACGGGACAGAGGCCGCGATGCCGGGACCGGCCGCCCGCCCCGCCGCAGGCTAGGGGAGCTTCAGGACCCGCCCGCCATCTCGTTGAGCAGCGCGGCGTGCTTGTCACGCTCGGCCAGGAAATAGGCCTGCAGCTCCTCGCCGGTCAGCAGGTCGGTGACCAGGGCCTGCTCGGCGGCGTAGCTCTGCCACGCGTCGGTCTGGCTCAGCCGGGTGAAGAGGTCGATGTAGAAGGCCTGTGCCGCCGCCGGCATGTCGGGCGCCCCGACGAAGCTGCGCTGCATGGTGTAGACCAGATCGTGGCCCAGCTCGCGCAGGGTCGGTACCTCGGGGAAGACGTCGATGCGCTGTTCGGTGAAGGCGGCGATCGGGCGGCTCTTGCCCGCCTTCCAGAAGGCCATCTGCTCGGAGGGATTGTTCACCGTGGAGTCGATATGGCCGCCGATCAGGTTCTTGGCCACCGTGCCGCCGCCCGAGAAGGGAACGTAGGTGAACTCGATGTCGAAGGCCTGCTCCAACATGGCGGTGACCAGGGAGTCCTCCTGGCCCGTGCCGGTGCCGCCCATTTTCCACTTGCCGCCCGCGGCCTTCACGGCGGCCACGAAGTCGTCCAGGGTGGCGATCTCGCTGTCGGCGTTGACCCAGAGCACGAAGGTGTCGACCGCCATGCGCGCCAGCGGCGTGAAGTTGGCGATGTCGACGCCGATGTCGGTGCGCAGCGGCGTGGTGTAGTAGCTGTTGAGCGTCGCCATCACCTTGTGGGCGTCGCCGGCGTTGTCCTTCAGGTAGCGCAGCGCCTCGGCGCCCGAGCCGCCGCCCTTGTTGATCGGCAGCACCGGCATGGGCGAGAGGTCGGCCTTCTGGATGATCGACTGGAACAGGCGGGCCAGCCGGTCCGCGCCGCCGCCCTGGCCGGCCATGATCACCATCTCCACCGGCTTGTTGGGCTGCCATTCGGCAGCCTGGGCGCCGCCGCCGGGGGCGGCGGCCTGGGTCAGCGTGAGGCCGGCGGCCACCGCGAAGGCGGCCAGCGCCCTCAAAGGCGCCCTGCGGGCCGGACGCCTGTGGACAGAAGCGGTCCGCAAGGGGCGGTGCGAACGAGGGAGCTTGAGGGGCGTCCCGAACATGGCGTGTCCTCCCGGTTGTCTTTTTCCGTTGTCTGAAAAGGGCCGCTGTTGCCCGCGGCTTGGCACACTCCCGCCGAGGCGCGGCGGCGGCTCAGGCGGCGGGGCCTAGGCGGCGGCGGCCTGCAGCCGCGGCGCGCCGCCGGCGCGGAACCAGTCCTGCGCGGCGGCCACCCCGGCCCCGGGCTCGATCTCGGCGCCGGCCTCGGCCAGCGCCATCTCGGCCGCGCCGAGCGCGGCCAGGCAGCTCACCTCGTTGAGGTCGCCCAGGTGGCCGATGCGGAAAACCCGGCCGGCGAGCTGCGCCAGGCCGGTGCCGAAGGAGGTGTTGTAGCGCTGGTAGGCGATGCGCAGGACCTCGCGGGCGTCGACCGCCTCCGGCACGCGGATCGCGCTGACCGTGTCGGAGTAGAGCGCCGGCCGGCGGGCGCAGAGCTCCAGGCCCCAGGCGAAGACGCCCCGCCGCACCCCCTCGGCCAGGCGGTGGTGGCGCGCCGTCACGGCCTCCAGCCCCTCGGCGAAGAGCAGGTCGAGGGCGGCGCGCAGGCCGTGCAGAAGCTGGGTCGGCGGCGTGTAGGGGAAGAAGCCGTCGGCGTTCATCCGCGCCATGTCGGCGAGGTCGAAGTAGGCGCGGCGCGAGCGCGCCTGCGGCTGCACCGCCAGGGCCTTCTCGCTGACGCCGAGAAAGGCGAGACCGGCCGGCATCATGAAGCCCTTCTGCGAGCCGGCGACCGCCAGGTCGATGCCCCAGTCGTCCATGCGGAAGTCCAGCGAGGCGATCGAGCTGACCCCGTCGACGAAGAGCAGCGCCTCGTGGCCGCAGGCGTCGAGCGCGGCGCGCACCCCGGCGACGTCCGAGGTCACGCCGGTGGCGGTCTCGTTGTGGGTGACGAACACGGCCTTGATCGCGCCGGCGCGGTCGGCGGCCAGCCGCTCGGCATAGCCCTCCAGCGGCACGCCCTCGCCCCAGGGCGCGTCCAGGCACTCGACCTCCAGGCCCAGGCGGTCGGCCATCTCGGCCCAGAGGTGGGAGAACTGGCCGAAGCGCGACATCAATACGCGGTCGCCGGGGCTCAGGGTGTTGGTGATCGCCGCCTCCCAGGCGCCGGTGCCGGAGGCGGGCAGGATGAAGACCTGGCCGGTCTGCGTGCGGAACACCCGCTTCAACCCGGCGAAGAGCGGCAGGGTGAGCGTGCCGAAGTCCGCCGCCCGCATGTCCTGCATCGGCACGTTCATCGCCCGGCGCACCGCCTCCGGCACGTTGGTCGGGCCGGGGATGAAAAGATGCGTCTGGCCGGCTCCGGCCGGGCCACGGGTCGGGTCGGTCATCGGGCGCCTCCTCCTTCGGTGCGAATGTTTCGCCCACGCGGCGTTCGCCGAAGCGTTCGTCGTCGCAGGCTCTTGGTGCGCGTGTCGCGAGCCGCTTGGCCGGGCTCGTCTTGGCCGGTCTCGTCTTGGCCGGGCTCGTCTTGGCCGGTCTCGTCTTGGCCGGTCTCGTTTTCACCGGGCTCGTTCGCCGGGCTCGTTCGCCGGGGGTGCCGTCCGCCAGCCCCCGTCAGACGCGAAGGGTCGCCGAGAAACCTAGCGCGACGAAGGAAATTCGGGTTAACGTGAAAGCTGTGTGGTTAACTCGATTGTTTTTTGTAAATCGGTAAATCCGCACGTCCGGGAGGCCGGCGATGTCGGCACGCAAGACCTTCGTGGGCCCGCGGCTGCGCCAGCTGCGCCGCGAGCGCCAGCAGTCGCAGGCCGAAATGGCCCGCCAGCTCGGCCTCAGCCCGGCCTACGTCAACCTGCTCGAAAACAACCAGCGCAGCCTGTCGGTCCAGGTGCTGCTGCGCCTGTCGGAGGCCTACGGCGTCGACTGGCGCGACCTGCTGCAGGACGATGCGACCACCGCCCTGGCCGACCTGCGCAACGCTCTGCAGGACCCGCTGTTCGACCCGGAGCGCCCGGACCTGCAGGAGCTGCGCGCCGCCCTCGACCACTGCCCCAGCTTCGCGCGGCGCTTCCTCGAGCTGCACAAGAGCTACCGCCGGCTGAGCGAGCGGCTGCTCTCCCTGGCCGGCGGCGGCGCCGGCGACGCCGAGCGGATCGCCGCGGCCAGCCCGGAGACCGTGGTCCACGACCTCTTCCGCAAGCACCGCAACCACTTCGACCCGCTGGAGCGAGCGGCGGAGGACTTCCGCCGGGGCGAGGCCATCGAGGTGGACGAGATGTACGGCTATCTCAAGCGGCGCCTGAAGCGCGACCTGGACATCCGGGTGCGCAGCGTGCCGGCCGCCGCCCTGCCCCACGCCCTGCGCGCCTACGACGAGGCGCGCGGCGAGATCCTGCTGTCGGAAGGGTTGGACCACCCCAACCGGGTGTTTCAGCTCACCCACGTCGCCGGCCTGCTGACCTACCGCGAGACCATCGACGGCCTCCTGCAGGCCGCCGCGATCACCGGCACGCGGGCGCGCGCGCGCTGCCGCGTCGAGCTGGCCAACTACTTCGCCGCCGCCGTGCTCATGCCCTACGCCCAGATCCTGGCGGAGGCGCGGGCCAGCCGCTACGACCTCGACCATCTGGCCCTGCGCTTCGGCGTCTCCTTCGAGCAGGTCTGCCACCGGATCACCACCCTGCAGCGCGAAGGTGCCCAGGGCGTGCCCTTCTTCTTCCTGCGCCTCGACAAGGCCGGCAACGTCACCAAGCGCTTCAACGCCACCACCTTCCACCTGGCCGAATACGGCGGCGCCTGCCCGCGCTGGGACATCCACCTGAGCTTTCGCACCCCCGGCCAGATCCTGCCGCAGTTCGTCGAGATGCCGGACGGCAGCCGCTACTTCACCATCAACCGCACCGTCGATCGCCCCAGCCTGGGCTACCAGAGCCAGGACCACCGCCTGGCCGTGACGCTGGGCTGCGCCATCGAGCAGGCGAGCCAGCTCGTCTACGCGGCCCGCTTCCACCTGGACGACCCGGGGCTGTTCACCCCGATCGGCATCAACTGCCGGCTCTGCCCGCGGTCGAACTGCGCCCAGCGCGCGCAGCAGCCGCTGCACCTGGAGCTGCCGATCGACGAGCGGCGGCGCGGCCAGACCCGCTTCGAAAGCTGACGCGGCGCCCCGTCCGAAATTTCCGCCAAACCAGAGAGTTGGAGCGATGCCTCGCGCCCGCCGCCCGCGCTACCGGGCGGGGCGTTCCAGGCGGCAGCTCAGGTCGAGCACCGGCGCAAAGTCCTGGGCCTGGCACACGAAGGTGCCGATCGACCGCCCCGCGCCGTCGGCGCAGTCGACCGTCAGGCTGAGCGGATCCGGCGGCGTCCAGAGCCCCTGCTCCTTGAAGCTGGCGGCCAGGCTGGAGCCGAGGCGCGCGACCCGGGTGGTGCAGGCGGTCTTGAGCTCCGCCGGAATCGGCGCCCGCTCCCAATGCATGTCGCCCTCGACCCGATGGAAGCCGGCACGCGGCGCGTCGAGCTCGCGCGAAAAGCGCTGCGAGCCCGTGTCGGTGAAGCGCTCGCTCGGCTGCGCGGGCGCCGGCGGCGCCTCGGGCGCGGCGACGGCGTCCGGCACCGCCGGCCGGCGCGGCGGCAGCGGCGGCAGGGACGCCGGCGCGGCCGTCTCCGTTTGCCGCCGGCCAGCCGGCGCGGCCTCCTCCTCCGGGGCCCCCGTCGGCGCTGCGTCCCCGTCTGGTGCCGCCGTGCTCTCTTCCGGCAGCAGCGGGCGCGGCGGCGCGGCGGCAGAGTCCGGGGCGGGATCGGGGCTTGGCTCTGGCGCGGACTCGGGCGTGGCCTCGGGCGCGGACTCGGGCGTGGCCTCGGGAGCCGGCGCGTCTCGGGCCGGGGACCCGTCGAGCGGCGGCGGCGGCGGCGCCAGCGGGATGTCCGCCTCGCCGACCGGCTGCGTCTGCGCGAGCTGCGGCGCGGCGGCGGCCGGCCGGGCAAGGCCGGGCCCGAGCAGAACGGCGGCGAGCAGAACGGCGGCGAGCAGGTCGGCGCCTGCGGCGAGCGGACCGGAACAAGCTGGATCTGACATGGCGCCCTATTCTACGCCGCGCGCCCCGCCTCCGCACCCGGGCGTGTGAAGACAAATCCGGGGCCGCGGCTCAGCCCTGCGGGTCGGTCTCGGTGTCGCTCTGGCGCAGCAGCGCGCGATAGATCTCGCCATCGCCGCAGAGCCCGACGGGACGGCCATCCTGGCAGAGGATGACCGGCCGGTCGCTGGCCTGGCGCAGCTCGATCACCCGACGCATCGAGGTCTCGGCCGGCGCCAGCACCAGCACGCCCGCGGGCAGCGCCTCCAGCGGCTGCTCCGGCGTCCAGCGGTGCAGGCCGAGCGGCCGCCCCGCTTCCTCCGCCGCGGCGATGCCCGTGCCGTTCAGGCGCAACAGCCGGTGCCCGTCGGCGTCCAGCGCCACGGCGCCGTCGCGCCGCGGCAGCCGGTCCAGCGGCGTCATCATGGAGGCGCCGCGCAGGACGTTGAGCGGGTTCATGTGGGCGACGAACTCGCGCACGTAGGCATTGGCGGGGCGCAGCACGATCTCCTCGGGCCGGCCGACCTGGACGATGCGGCCGCCGTCCATGATGGCGATGCGGCCGCCCAGCTTCAGCGCCTCGTCCAGGTCGTGGCTGACAAAGAGGATCGTCTTGCGCAGGTTGGCCTGCAGCGTCAGCAGCTCGTCCTGCAGGTGGGTGCGGATCAGCGGGTCGAGCGCGCTGAAGGGCTCGTCCATCAGCAGCAGGTCGCCGTCGGTGGCGAAGGCGCGCGCCAGGCCGACGCGCTGCTGCATGCCGCCGGACAGCTCGTGGGCGTAGCTGTCGCCCCACTGGCCCAGGCCGACCAACTCCAGCTTCTCCTCGACGATCTTGCGCCGCTCGGGCTTCGACAGCCCGCGCAGCTCCAGGCCGAAGCCGACGTTCTCGCGCACCGTGCGCCAGGGCAGCAGCGCGAACTGCTGAAACACCATGGAGATGCGCTCGGTGCGCAGCCGCCGCAGGGTCGCGGGATCGCAGCGCGCGACGTCGATGCGCGTGTCGCCGTCGCGCACCAGCACGCGCCCGCGGGTGACGCTGTTGAGGCCGTTGACCGCGCGCAGCAGGGTCGACTTGCCGGAGCCCGACAGGCCCATCAGCACGCAGATCTCGCCGGCCTCGACCTCCAGGTCGGCCTCGGCGACGCCCAGCACGCAGCCGGTCTCCGCCAGGATCTCGTCGCGGCTGCGGCCCTGGTCGAGCAGCGGCAGGGCCGCGGCGGGGTCCTCGCCGAAGACGATGTCGACGGAGTCAAAGGCGAGTGCGCTCATGGTTCAGCGCTTGCCCCCCAGCTTGGGCTGCTTGCAGAAGCGGTCGAGCAGGATGGCCAGGATCACGATGGCCAGCCCGGCCTCGATCCCCATCTCGACATTGACCGAGTTGAGCGCGCGCACCACCGGCTTGCCCAGGCCGTCGGCGCCGACCAGCGCGGCGATCACCACCATCGACAGGCTGAGCATGATGCACTGGGTCAGGCCGGCCATGATGGTCGGCAGGGCGTGCGGCAGCTCGACCTTCCAGAGCAGTTGGCGCCGCGTCGCGCCGAAGGCCTGGCCGGCCTCCAGAAGCTGCGTGGGCACCGAGGAGACGCCCAGGTAGGTCAGCCGGATCGGCGCCGGGATGGCGAAGATGATGGTGGAGATCAGCCCCGGCACCATGCCCAGCCCGAAGAGGATGAGGGTCGGGATCAGGTAGACGAAGGTGGGGATGGTCTGCATCAGGTCGAGCACCGGGCGCAGGCCGGCGTAGAGCCAGCCGCGGTGCGCCGCCGCGATGCCCAGCGGCACGCCGACCGCCATGCAGATCGTGGTGGCGAAGAGGACCAGGGTCAGGGTTTCGACCGTGGCCTCCCAATAGCCGAGGTTGACCACCAGCAGCAGGAAGCCGGCGACGGCGGCCGGCAGCTTCCAGTTGCGGTGCAGCACCCAGGCCAGCACCGCCAGCAGCGCGATCAGCAGCAGCGGCGGCACCGCCTGCAGGCCGTCGTTCACCCCCTCGATGACGAAACCCAGCCCGTCCGACAGGGCGCGGAACGCCCAGTAGAAGTGAAGCTGCAGGAAGTCGAAGAGCCACTCCCCGGCCTCGCCGATCGGGATCTTCCAGGCGGTGATCCAGTCTTCCATGACGGCCTGCCCCTGCTGTCGCGCGCGGCCCGCGCGGCGGCAGGCCGCGCGGGCGGGAAACGAAGGCGGCGCCCGCGCCCGCCAGACGCGCGACCCGAAACGCCAGCCCCGAAACGCTAGCCCCGAAACGCTAGCCCCGAAACGCCAGCTCCGAGACGCCAGCTCCGAGACGCGCAGCCCGAGACGCGCGGGCGCCGCCGCCTCCTACTCCAGGCCCAGCGAGGCCTTGACCGCCGGCAGGCCGGGCTCGCCCGTAACGGTCGTCACGCCGTCCAGCCAGGCGTCGAGCGTGCCGGGATTGGCCGTCAGCCAGGTCTCGGCCGCCTCCTCCGCCGGTGCGCCCTCGTTGAGGATGGCGCCCATCACCTCGTTCTCCATGGCCAGAGTGAACTCGAGGTTGTTGAGGAAGCGGCCGACATTGGCGCACTCCTCCAGATAGCCGGCGCGCACGTTGGTGTAGACCGTGGCCCCGCCGAAGTCGGGGCCGAAGACCTCGTCGCCGCCGGTCAGGTAAACGATGTCATGGTTGGCGTTCATCGGGTGCGGCTCCCAGGCGAGGAAGACCACCGGCTCCTCCGCCCGTTCGGCGCGCGTGACCTGGGCCAGCATGCCCTGCTCGCTCGACTCCACCACCTCGAAGTCGCCGAGGCCGAAGGTGTCGGCGTCGATCATCCCCTGGATCAGGCGATTGCCGTCGTTGCCCGGCTCGATGCCGTAGATCTTGCCGTCGAGCGCGTCTGCGAAGCCGGCGATGTCGGCGAAGTCGCTCAGCCCCGCCTCCGCCACGTAGTCGAGGGTGGCCAGGGTGTACTTGGCGCCCTCCAGGTTGGCGCGAACCACCTCGACCGAGCCGTCCTCGCGGTAGGGGGCCAGGTCGCCCTCCATGGTCGGCATCCAGTTGCCGAGGAAGACGTCGACGTCGCCGTTCTTCAGCGAGGCGTAGGTGACCGGCACGGAGAGCACCTCGGTCTCGGTCTCGTAGCCGAGGCCCTGGAGCACCCGGGTGGTCAGCGCCGTGGTGGCGGTGATGTCGGTCCAGCCGACGTCGGAGAAGACCACGGTGCGGCAGGCCTCGGGCACCTGGGCGGCGGCCCCGCCGCTCGTCCCGGCGAGCAGGCCGAGGCTGGCGGCCGTGACGGCCGCGCCGGCGGCGAGCCCGGTCGTGGCGGTGGATAGCAGCGTACGGATGCGCATGGGGAACTCTCCCTCCCTTCCCAGTCGTGTTGCCTCCACGGGATGCAGCGCGGCGCGTCCTCGCGGGTCGTGCGCCGCCGCGGCGCGCCCCTTGGCAGCAAGGCCCCGGATCGAGCCCCGCAGGTCGGGGCCCCTGGGGGCATCGCGCCGATCCAGGCGGTCGTGGCCGGCGCGCGCGCGGACCGACGCGTCGGCGGGGTCGCGACGGTACCACGAGACCGACCCCGCGGCGCCACCTTGCGCCACCCTCGGCCCAACGCCCCCCGCGACGTCAAGCTGTTCTGTCGGCGCTGCAAACCTGCGGAGATTGAAACTGTTTTTAATTGAACGTTCAATCAATAATGTTACCTTTCGCCGCGAATCGGCCGGCGGTCGCCCGGTGCGCGGGGCGCCGCCGCCGGCTCCTCCAGGCGTGGCCACGGGGCGGGCGAGGCAAGACGGATGCCCAAGATCGGCATGGAGACGGTGCGGCGGCGCCAGTTGATCGAGGCGACGATCGACACGATCCACGAGGTCGGCTTCGCGGCCGCCAGCCTGCAGGCGATCGCCCGGCGCGCCGGTGTCTCGCCGGGGCTGGTGGCCCACTACTTCGCCGACAAGAACGGCCTGCTGGAGGCGACGCTGCGCAGCCTGTTCGAGGACCTCAACCGCGACATGATCGCCCGGCTGCAGGCTGCCGCCACGCCGCGCGCCCGCCTGGAGGCGGTGATCGACGCCAACCTGGCGCCCGGCCAGTTCGACGCCCGCCTGGCCAAGGTCTGGCTCGCCTTCTGGGCGCAGTCGCTGCACGTGCCGCCGCTGGCGCGCATCCAGCGGGTCTACCAGCGGCGGATGTTCGACAACCTGTCCCACGCCTTCCAGCAGCTCGTGCCGCAGCGCCGCGCCCGCGAGCTGGCGGAGGGCCTGGCCGGCGTGATCGACGGGCTGTGGCTGCGCGCCACCCTGGCCGGCGGCCGGCCCGGCAGCGCCGCCGCCCGGCGCATCGCCCACGACTACCTCAACGTCCAGCTCGCCCAGGAGACCGTCGATGCCTGACGTCCCCGCCCTGCCCCGCCTGACCACCCAGAGCGCCTGGATCGGCGGCGGTCCCCGGGCCAACGCCGACGGGCGCAGCTTCCAGACTCTCAACCCGGCGACCAACGCCCCACTCTGCGAGGTGGAGCTCTCCGGCCCCGACGAGGTCGAGGCCGCCGTCGCCGCCGCCGAGGCCGGCTTCGCCGTGTGGTCGGCGATGGGCGGCACGGCGCGCGGGCGGGTGCTCAAGCGCGCCGCCGAGCTGCTGCGCGCGCGCAACGAGGAGCTGGCGGTGCTGGAGACGCTCGACACCGGCAAGCCGATCGCCGAAGCGCGCAGCGTCGACGTGATCTCCGGCGCCGACTGCCTGGAATACTACGGCGGCCTGGCGGCGAGCCTGGGTGGCGAACACGTCGACCTGGGGGCCGAGTGGAACCACAGCTTCTTCTACACCCGGCGCGAGCCGCTGGGCGTGTGCGCCGGAATCGGCGCCTGGAACTATCCGATCCAGATCGCCTGCTGGAAGGCGGCACCGGCACTGGCCTGCGGCAACGCCATGATCTTCAAGCCGGCCGAGCTGACCCCGCTGACGGCGATGAAGCTGGCCGAGATCTTCGCCGAGGCGGGGCTGCCGGACGGCGTGTTCAACGTCGTCCACGGCTTCGCCGAGACCGGCCAGGCGCTCAGCCGCCACCCGCGCATCGCCAAGGTCTCGCTGACCGGCGAGGTCGGTACCGGCAAGGCGGTGATGGCCGACGCCGCCGGCAGCCTGAAGCAGGTGACGCTGGAGCTGGGCGGCAAGTCGCCGCTGTTGATCTTCGCCGACGCCGACCTGGACAACGCCGTCTCGGCCACGCTGATGGCCAACTTCTTCACCCAGGGCGAGATCTGCACCAACGGCACGCGGGTCTTCGTCGCCGAGGCGATCAAGCCGGCCTTCGTCGAGCGGCTGCTGGCGCGCACCCGCGCCCTGCGGCTGGGTGACCCGCTCGACCCGCGCACCCAGGTCGGCGCGCTGATCTCGCGCGCGCACCGCGACAAGGTGCTGGGCGCCATCGAGGAGGGACGCGCCGCCGGCGCACGGCTGCTGACCGGCGGCACGGTGCCGGACGACCCGGACCTGGCGGACGGGAACTTCGTCACGCCGGCGATCTTCGACGACTGCAGCGACGAGATGCGTCTGGTGCGCGAGGAGATCTTCGGCCCGGTCCTCTCGCTGCTGAGCTTCGACGAGGAGGCCGAGGCGGTCGCCCGCGCCAACGCCACGCCCTACGGCCTGGCCGCGGGCGTCTTCACCCGCGACCTGGCCCGCGCCCACCGGGTGATCGCCCGCCTGCAGGCCGGCACCTGCTGGATCAACAACTACAACCTGACGCCGATCGAGATGCCCTTCGGCGGCGCCAAGCAGTCGGGCCTGGGCCGCGAGAACGGCCGTGCCGCCATCGAGCACTACAGCCAGCTCAAGTCCGTCTACGTCGAGATGGGCGACGTCGACTGCCCCTACTGACCGTCCCGAGCCGTCGCGAGCGCCGCAACGCCATGTCCCACCAGGTCTACGACTACGTCATCGTCGGCGCCGGCTCGGCCGGCTGCGTGCTGGCCGCGCGGCTGAGCGAAGACCCGGAGGTCTCCGTTCTGCTGCTGGAGGCCGGCGGCCCCGACCGCGGCCCGATGAGCTGGCAGGTGCACATGCCGCTGGCCTTCGCCGAACCGCTGAAGGGCACCCGCTACAACTGGGCCTTCCACTCCGAGCCGGAGCCCCACATGGACGGGCGGCGGATCTACCACCCGCGCGGCAAGGTGCTGGGCGGCTCCAGCTCGATCAACGGCATGGCCTACGTGCGCGGCCACGCCCGCGACTATGACCGCTGGGGCCAGTACGGCCTGCGCGGCTGGACCTACGCCGACTGCCTGCCCTACTTCCGCAAGGCCCAGACCCACGCGGCCGGCGCCGATGCCTACCGGGGCGACGACGGGCCGCTGAAGGTCACCGGCGGCCGCGCGGCCGGCGCGCTGGAGGCGGCCTGGCTGGAGGCCGGGCGCCAGGCGGGCTATCCCATCACCGCGGACATGAACGGCCACCAGCAGGAGGGCCTGGGGCCGATGGACCGCACCGCCTGGGGCGGCGAGCGCTGGAGCGCCGCCAAGGGCTACCTGCGCCCGGCCCTGGGCCGCCCCAACCTGACGGTCGTCGACCGCGCCCAGGTGGCGCGCATCGACTTCGCGGGGCGGCGCGCCGTCGGCGTCGACTTCACCCGGCGCGGACGCCCGCGGCGGGTCCGCGCGGCGCGCGAGGTGATCCTGGCCAGCGGCGCCTTCGGCTCGCCGCAGCTCCTGCTGCTGTCCGGCGTCGGCCCGGCCGACCAGCTCCGCGCGCTGGACATCCCGGTGGTGGCCGACCGGCCCGGCGTCGGGGAGAACCTGCAGGACCATCCGGAGATCTACGTCCAGTACGCCGCGACCCGGCCGGTCAGCCTGTTTCCCGCCCTCAAGCCCTGGAACAAGCTGAAGATCGGACTGCAGTGGATTCTCTTCCGCTCGGGCCACGGCGCCTCCAACAAGTTCGAGGTCGGCGGATTCATCCGCAGCCGCGCCGGCATCGAACACCCCAACCTGCAGTACCACTTCCTGCCGCTGGCGATTAACTACGACGGCACCAGCCCGGCCGGCGGCCACGGCTTCCAGGCGCACGTCGGCCCGATGCGCCCGACCAGCCGCGGCCGGCTGTGGCTGCGCTCGGCCGACCCCAAGGCACCGCCCGCCTTCGTCTTCAACTACATGCAGACCGAGAGCGACCGCCAGGAGATGCGCGAGGCGGTGCGCCTGACCCGCGAGATCTTCGCCCAGCCGGCCTTCGACGGGCTGCGCGGCGCCGAGCTGGCGCCCGGGCGCGAGGCGCGCAGCGACGCCGAGATCGACGCCTTCGTGCGGGCGCACACGGAAAGCGCCTATCACCCCGCCTGCACCTGCAAGATGGGCCCCGAGGGCGACCCGCTGGCGGTGGTCGACGGCGGCGGCTGCGTCCACGGCGTCGAGGGGCTGCGGGTGGTCGACGCCTCGATCATGCCGGACATCGTCAGCGGCAACCTCAACGCGCCGACGATCATGCTGGCCGAGAAGATCGCCGATACGATCCGCGGCCGAGCGCCCCTGCCCCGCTCCGAGGCGCCGGTCTGGATTCATCCGGCCTGGGAGACGCAGCAGCGCTGAAGCTGCGTCCCCCGGCGGGCGCCGCCTGCGGTCAGGGCCTGCGGCAACAACAGGCCCGTCCGGGCCATGACACCCGGACGGGCCTGGAGCAGCCGGCCGGCGGGCGGCGGAGGGACTCCGCCCGCCGGCGCAGCGCGTCAGGAGGCGGGCAGCAGGACCGCGTCGATCACGTGGATCACGCCGTTCGACTGGCGCACGTCGGCGATGGTCACCTCGGCGACATTGCCGCGGCCGTCCTCGATCATGATCGTGCCGTCGCGCTCCATGGCGGTGAAGGTGCAGCCGCCGACCGTCTTCACCGGATGCGCGCCGCCGTCGTCCATGATCATCCTGTTGATCGCGTCGGACATGGCGTTGGCCGCCACCACGTGGCAGGTCAGGATCTTCTTGAGCTGCGCCTCGTTCTCCGGCTGCAGCAGGCTCTCGACCGTGCCGTCGGGCAGCTCGGCGAAGGCGGCGTCGGTCGGCGCGAAGACCGTGAAGGGGCCTTCGCTCTGCAGCGTGTCGACCAGCCCCGCCGCCTTGACGGCGGTGACCAGCGTCTCGTGGTCGGCCGAGTTGACCGCGTTCTGGACGATGTTGCGGTCGGGATACATGGGCGCGCCGCCGACCTTGGGATTGGCCGGCTCCGCGGCCATGGCGCAGCCGGCGGTGAAGGCCGTGCCGGCCAGCAGCGCCAGGACGGTCTTGCGGATGTTGGTCGTCATCGTGAAGCTTCTCCTCGTTGTTTGATGCGCGTCCCGGCCGGGACGGCGCACGCGAGAAGCCACGCAGCCGCAGCGCGAAGAGTTTCAGCCCGCCCCCAAAAAAATTCTGGTTAGAGCAGATTGTGATCGTTTGGCCCCACGGCCTGGGTCCGCCGATCACGGGAAACCTGCTCTACACCAAAGGGTTGGAGTGATTCTTCGCGACCGGCGGACGCGCTGACGCGCGTCCAAACGGTCGCAAATCACTCTAGAAGCGCTTGGCCGGGCCGGCGGCGACGATGGGGCCGGTCGGCTGGCCGGTCGGCGAGCCGCCTTCGGGCTCCAGGCTGATGGCCAGCACCGCGCCCTCGCGCAGCCGCCCCCGCAGCTCCGGCGCGACGTCGAGACGGGCGCGGCCGCGCGCGTCGAGCAGGCCGAGGGAGGCTGGCGGCCGGTCGCCGGCGATCACCCAGAGTTCCAGATCGCCCTCCGGCGCGGCCTCGACCGTCACCGGCCGCAGCTCCACCAGGCCGCTGTCCGGGCTGTAGCGGGCCAGGAAGCGGGTCGGGCTGCCCTCCACCTCCAGCGCCGCCAGCAGCGCGCCGGCCCCGGGCGGCGCGCTCGGCGGTGCCAGGCTCTGCATGGCCAACAGGCCGGCGGCGAAGGCCAGCGCGGCGAGGCTGGCGAAGGACAGGCCGCGCCAGAAGGCCAGGCTGTGCC
Organism: Algihabitans sp.; assembly: GCA_965233705.1. Classification (GTDB taxonomy): domain Bacteria; phylum Pseudomonadota; class Alphaproteobacteria; order Kiloniellales; family DSM-21159; genus Algihabitans. The sequence continues at coordinate 1,442,474 of CBDDTF010000003.1, forward strand.
ACAGCGACTCCCGCCCCGGCGCGCGCCGCTCTTGCGCTCCCTGGCGCGCCGTGCCGCCGAACAGCCGCGCCTGGATCACCGCGAAGGTCCCCTCGGGCGGCGGCTCCGGCGCATAGTCCTCGGCCAGCGGCAACAGCCGCTCCTCCCAGCGCCGCACCAGCTCGGCGAAGGCCGGCTCGGCGGCGATGCGCGCGGCCACGTCGCGCCGCGCCTCGGCGTCGAGCACGCCGAGCACGTACTCGCCGGCCAGCAGCTCGTCGTCCTCGGGGCCCGCGCCGCCCGTGGGTCCGGCCTCGTCCGCGCTCATCGTTCCAGACACTCTCTCAGACGGAGCAGACTGCGCCGCAGCCAGGTCCGCATGGTGTTGAGCGGCACCGCATAGCGGGTCGCCAGCTCCTGGTAGCTGAAGCCCTCGACGTAGGCGGCGCGCACGGCGGCCGCCCTGTCCCGCTCCAGCTCCTCCAGGCAGGTGTCGATCCGCGCCACCGTCTCGGCGGCGGCCGCGGCGCGTTCCGGTCCGGGGGACGGGTCTGCCAGCTCCGCCGCCGTCTCCAGGTCGGCGGCGTTCGCCTGCGGCCCGCGCTGCCGGCGCAGCATGTCGATCGCCTGGTGGCGGGCGATGGCCACGAGCCAGGCGACCGGGCTGGTCCGCCCCGCCGCGAAGCTGTCGGCGCGCTGCCAGATCTTAACGTAGGCTTCCTGGACCGCCGCCTCGGCCTCCCCGCGATCCTTCAGGATACGCAGGCAGGCGCCGAAGAGTTTCGCGGCGGTGCTGTCGTAGAGCAGCGCGAAGGCCTGGCGATCGCCCAGGGCGACGCGCGCGATCAGGCGCTCGAGTTCGGCAGGCTGCATGGGAAGGCGGGGTTCCTCGGCCTGGCGCCGCCCGGGCCGGCGCTGCCCCGCAGCCTATCCGCCGCCGTCGGGCGGGTCAAAGCGCGACGCCGCACGGGCGCAACCGCCCGGCGCCGCGGCCTTGTGCGGCGGCCTGACGCGGCGGCCTGGCGCGGCGGCCTGGCGGGCCGTTGGGCCGGTGCGTACCTTGCTACTGCGCCGCCGCCTCGCCGGGCGCGCCGCCGCCCTGCTGCTCGCCCTCGGCCTCGCCCTCGGCCTCGGCCGGTCGCGCCAGCGCCTGCACCACGGCGGCCCGGGAGATGCCGCCCAGCAGCTTGCCGTCCTCGTCGACCACGGCCAGCGGGCCGTTGATCTCGCTGAGCCGCGGCAGGGCCTCGTCGATCACCGCGCCGCCCTCGGCGGCGCTGACCGGAATGGTCCCCGGCGATCCGGCCTCCAGGCTGGACTCGTCGCCGCGGTCGAGGCGCTTGAGCGCCGCCGGCGTGACGGCCGCGACCGGGCGGCCGTCGCCGTCGAGCAGGAACATCGCGTTGTGCGGCGAGTCGGAGATCTGGGTCCAGGCGTCGCCCGGGGTGATCTGGCCGACCTGCGCGGTCGGCAGCTCCTCGACGATGCTGCCCAGGGTCACCACCCGGCCGCGATTCACGTCGCGCACGAAGCGCTCGACGTAGTCGTCGGCGGGGTGCAGCAGGATGTCCTCGCCGGTGCCGACCTGGCGCAGCTCGCCGTCCTTGAGGATGGCGATGTAGTCGCCCAGGCGCAGCGCCTCGTCCAGGTCGTGGGTGATGAAGACGATGGTCTTGTGCAGCCCGGCCTGCAGCTCCTTGAGCTGGTCCTGCATGTCGTTGCGGATCAGCGGGTCGAGGGCGCTGAAGGCCTCGTCCATCAGCAGCACCTCGGCGTCGGTCGCCAGGGCCCGCGCCAGGCCGACGCGCTGTTGCATGCCGCCGGAGAGCTGGGTCGGGTACTGGTTCTCGAAGCCGCCGAGCCCGACCAGGTCGATCTGCTTGGCCGCCCGCTCGTTGGCCTCCTGCCGCTCGACGCCGGCGATCTCCAGGCCGTAGGCGACGTTCTCCAGCACCGTCTTGTGCGGCAGCAGCGCGAAGCGCTGGAAGACCATGGACATCTTGTGCCGGCGCAGGTCGCGGAGCTGCTCCTCGTCGAGGTCGAGCACATTGACCCCGTCGATCAGGATCTCGCCGGCGGTCGGCTCGATCAGCCGGTTGATATGGCGGATCATGGTCGACTTGCCGGAGCCCGACAGGCCCATGATGACGAAGGTCGAGCCGGTGGGGATTTCCAGGCTGACATCGCGAATGCCGATGGTGTGGCCCGTCTCCTCCAGCACCTGCGCCTTGCTGGCGCCCTGCTTGACCCGCTCCAGCACGCCCAGGGGGTCCGGCCCGAAGATCTTGTAGACGCTGCGGATCGAAATCTTGATGTCTTGCTCTGGCATCGGATGTCTCCCCGGCCTAGCGGCCGATGTTGAGATGCTGCTGCATCTTCTTGCCGTAGGACTGGGCGATGCGGTCGAAGATGATCGCCAGGAAGACGATGGCGATGCCGGCCAGCAGGCCGCGGCTGACCTCCAGGCGCTGAATGCCCTGCAGCACCTGGTAGCCCAGCCCGCCGGCGCCGATCATCGAGGCGATCACCACCATCGACAGGGCCATCATGGTGGTCTGGTTGATGCCGGCCATGATGGTCGGCAGCGCCAGCGGGATCTGCACCGAGAAGAGGCGCTGGCGCGGCGTCGCACCGAAGGCGATCACGGCCTCCATCACCTCCGGGTCGACCTGGCGAATGCCCAGGTTGGTCAGGCGGATGACCGGCGGCACGGCGAAGACGATGGTCGCCAGCAGCGCCGGGATCTTGCCGGGGCCGAACAGCATCACGAAGGGAATCAGATACACGAAGATCGGCATGGTCTGCATGATGTCGAGCACCGGCAGCATGCCGGCCTGCATGCGGTCGCTGCGCGACATGCCGATGCCCAGCGGGATGCCGATCACCACGGCCAGCAGCGTCGCCGTGAGCATCAGCGCCACGGTCGCCATCGCCGGCTCCCACATGCCGAAGAAGCCCATCAGGAACATCATCGCCGCGATCGCGCCGGTCACCTTCCAGGACCGGGTGGCGGCGTAGCCCAGCCCGGCGATGATGCCGATCACCAGCCACCAGGGCATCCACAGCAGGAAGTCCTCGATGGCATTGAGCAGGTGCAGCACCGGCAGGAAGGCGATTTCCAGCGCCTCGCCGAACTCGATCACGACCCAGTTGAAGGCCTCGTCGATGGTGATGCGCAGCTCGCGCGTGTCGATGAAATCCGGAAACTCGCCGCTGAAAACCTGGGCGAGCAGTCGCGGGCTGTTCTCTGCCATGTCACGCCGTCCCCTGTTCGGCTTGCCCCTGGTCGGGCTCTTGCTTGCCTGTCACGGCCGCCAAGCGCGCAAACCGCGGCGGCCGCTCTACGAAAAGGCTTGATCAAAGGTCCAAAGAGGTCGTCGAAGCAAAAAATGGCGGCGACGGAGGCGCAAGGCCGCCTCCGCCGCCCACCGAACGCGCCGCGGCGCGTCCTACATCATCGACTGCTTGACCTTGTTCGCCACGTCCTCCGGCACCCACTGGGTCCAGACCTCGGGGTAGTTCTCGAAGAAGTAGTTGGCCGTCTCCTCCGGGCTGGCGGACATCTCGTCGCCCCAGGCCAGCACGGCGTTGATGGCGTCGTTCGGCACGGTCATCTTCTCGAGGAAAGCCGTGACGTTGGGCGCCTTGTCCTTCAGCTCGCTGACCACGGCGACCGCCACCTCGCCCGGCTTCCAGTCGGAAAGCTGCGGGTTCTCGCAGTTCGGGTCGGTCAGGCAGACGAACTTCTCGGGCTCGTAGGCCGGCATCTCGAGCCGCACCAGGTTGTAGCGGCCGATCACCGCCGTCGGGCCCCAGTAGTAGGTCAGGATCGGCTCCTCGCGGGTGACCTTGCGGGCGATCGAGGCCTTCAGGTTGGCGCCGGAGCCGGGCGAGAAGAGCTCATACTCCTCGTCCATCTCCAGGGCCTTGAAGAGGTTGATGTTGATGATCTCGCAGCCCCAGCCCGGCGGGCAGGCGTAGAAGCGCCCCTCGTCGCCGGTCGCCGCCTCGGTGAAGAGGTGGGCGTAGTCCTTCACGTCGGTGATCGCCTTGAGGCCGGGATTCTCCTCCGCCACGTAGTCGGGGATCCACCAGCCCTCCTGGCCGCCCTCGGAGAAGACGTCGCTCGCCTTGTAGACGTTGCCCTTCTCCATCATGTCGTTCCAGATCGACTCGGCGGTGGAGATCCACAGCTCGGGCGCGATATGCGGCTCGTTCTTGTTCAGCATCGAGGTCGCGGTCGGCACGGTGTCGCCCGGCACGATCTCGGTGTTGCAGCCGTAGCCCTCGGACAGGATCGTGTCGGTCACGTAGGCCAGAGCGCTGGCCGACAGCCAGGTCATCTCGGCGATGGTGATGGTCTCGTCGGTGCCGCACTCGGTCGCCTGCGCGGTGGCGGGCTGGAAGCTGGCGGCGGCCAGCAACGCCCCACCGGCAAGCAGCGAAAGCTTGGTCTTGCCCATGTGTCGTCCTCCTGTTGAGCCTTTCTCGTCCGCCACGGCGCCGCTGGCGCCTGCATGCCGGGGCTGTCCCGACCCGGCGGACCTCGATGGCGGCTGCTTGTGCCGACGGCACACAGCCGCGTTTTGCGCAAAGCTGCCCTCAGCCTGACGCATGGATGCGCTTCAGGCAAATCGAAACATCTTCGCGACATTTCAAGGAAATTGATGTGGGCTTGAGATTGGCAAGTCCCCTGCGCGCTTGTCCAGTCCCGGCCGAAAGTCCGCGCTCCGCCTGGGCGAATCGCGCGCCCTCGAGATCACGCCGCGGCCCGCGCGCGGCGCGCGAGTTCGACGCGAATTCTCGCGGCCGCAGCCCGTTTCTTTTCCCGGGCCGCGCGGCGGGGCGGCGCGACTCGATGGGCGCGCGACGGGATCACGGCGGGGTCTCGGCGCAGTAGGCCGCGATGCGCGCGTGCAGGCCGCCGTCGACCGGCACGCCGTCCGCCAGCGTGGCCGCGCGCCTGCCCTGCCGGCCGCTGCCCGGCAGGCGCGCCCCCTCCTGCGCGGCGATCGCCTCGCAAAGGCCGGCGATGCGGCTGGCAAAGCCGCCCTCGGAGAAGGCCTCGGGGTCGATCGCCAGGAAAAACTGGCCGGTGCGCGGCGGTCCGCCGGCGGTGCCGGAGAAGGGGCTGGCGTCCTTGCCCAGCACGGCGCCGCTGAGCGCCGCCGCCAGGGTCTCCACCAGCAGCCCGGTGCCGAAGCCCTTGTAGCCGCCGGCCGGGGCCATGCTGCCGGCCAGGGCCTGCTGCGGATCGCGGGTCGGGCGCCCCTCGGCATCCAGCGCCCAGTGCTCGGGAATCTCTGCCCCCTCGCGGGCCCGCAGCATGACCTCGGACTTGGCCACGACACTCGCGCTCTGGTCGATCACGAAGGCCGTGCCGCCGGCCCCGTCGGGCACCGCCAGGGAGACGGGGTTGGTGCCGATCACCGGCGTCTTGCCGCCGGGCGGCGCGATCGAGGCCGGCGCGTTGGTGAAGCCCAGCCCGACCAGCCCGGCCTCCGCCAGACGCTCGGTATGGTAGCCCAGCACGCCGCAGTTGTAGGAATTGTGGATCGCCAGGCCCGCGACCCCCTGCGCCCGGGCGCGCGGCACCAGCGTCTCGAACCCCAGGTCGATGGCCGGGTGCGCGAAGCCGCAGCCGGCGTCGACCCGCAGGCTCCCGGGCCGCGGCGTCTCCAGCCGCGGCACCGCATCGCCGTCGACCTTGCCGCAGCGCAGATGGTCGCAATAGGTCGGCACGTACAGCAGACCGTGGCTGCGGATGCCATCCCGCTCGGCCGCGGCCACCGCCCGGGCCAGGGCCCGCGCCGCCGGCGGCCGGGCGCCAGCACCCGCCAGGGCGCGGTAGGCCAGCTCCTCCACCTCCCGCAGGCTCAGCCACCGCTCGCTCGTCTGCACTCCTGTCTCCGTCAATCCTCGTCCTTTCCGTTTCAGGTCCATTCAGTCCTTGTCCGACAGCCCCGCCCCAGCCCCCGCCGCCCGCGACCCGGCGCTGGCGGGAACCAGGCTGCGGCGACCCAGCGCGGCGATCCGCGCCCAGCTTTCGCGGGCGACCGCCGCCCCCCGGTCGAGAGGAGCCGGCGCCAGGCGCACCGGGGGCCGGCCCGGCGCGCGGCCCGCGCGCGCCGCCGTCAGGTCGGCCAGCGGCGTGCGCGCCAGCGCCCGCCACCCTCCCGCGACCAGCGCGGCGCCACCGTCGCGGCAGAGGGCCCGCCCGCCCGGCCAGGCCAGCGCCAGGGCGGGTCCGCCAGCGGCGCTGTAGAGGCCGAGCACGGCGAGCACCAGCAAGGGCCGCTCGGCCCGCGCCAGGACCAGACTGCGGCAGCCCCCGGCACCGGCGCGCAGCAGATCCGCCGCAGCCGGCCCCGCCGACCAGGCCGCCGCCGGGCGGCCGCCGGCAGCGCTCAGGCGGTCGCCGCGTGCGTCGCAGCGCAGCTCGACCGCCGCCGTCTCGCCCGCGTTCCAGGCCTCCAGGCTGGCCAGGGCCAGCTCCGCGCCGGCGAAGCCGTGGCGGCACAGCCAGGCGGCGGCGGCCCCGAAGTCCTCGGCATGGCCCTGCGGAAGCCCGGCGCCGAGCGCCGCCCGGCGCAGCGCGAGCTCCACCTCGTTCAACGAGACCCGCAAGGCTTCGGCCCCGCTCATAGCACGGCGCCCGGCGAGTCGCGCCGCAAGACCGGCAGGCACCAGTCGTCGGCGCCGGGGGCGCCCAGCTCCTCGGGCAGCGGCGCGCCCTGATACATGGCGATGCGGGTCCAGCGATCGGACTTGGGATCGAACTTGGCCGCGCCGAAGAAGGAGAGCTTGCAGCGCAGCAGGTCGATCGGATGGCAGTCGGCCCCGACCAGGTTGTCGCGGACCTCGCCGTAGGGGTGCGCGGCCACCACCTGGATGCGCCGGACCAGGTGGCGCAGCTCGGGGTGGCGCAGCAGCAGCCGCGCGACGCAGTCCCGCCCCGGCAGGCCGTCCAGCAACGCGGCGAGCCGCTGCACGTCGCGGGCGATGGCCAGCGGCATCTCCCGGTCCGCCCCGGGCTCGCTGGCGCGCTCGCCCAGGCGCGGCTCCAGCTTCTCCTCGGAGACGTACCAGAAGTGCTGCTGGGCGCCGGGCGCGTCGAAGTCGAGCCGCAACGCCCAGTCGTACTGGCGCGCGATCAGCCGGCGCAGCCCGGCCAGCGACATGGCCGGGTCGAGCTGACCGCCCTCGGGCGCGGTCATGCCCTCTGCCAGCGCGTCCACCAGCGGCCCGTGCGGCTCCAGCAGCAGCGCCACCAGCAGTTCCTGCGCTTCCAGCCCCAACTCCGCCTCGGCCCAGCGGAACAGCCGGTCCCAGGGCCGCGCCGCCGTCCAGAGCTGAGCGGCGTCGCCCGTGGCGGCGGCCAGCCGGTCGATGTCGGCCCGCAGCCGGCGATTGCTGTCGGTCTGGCGTGCGTCCTCGACCAGCCACTCGTCGACATGGGCGGCGGCGCGGCCCAGCAGCCGGCGGAAGTGCGCGGCCTCGGCCGGGCCCGCGTCGGGCAGCCCGCGCACCCGCGCCAGCGCCGTCTCGCGCGCCGTCATCCAGTTGTGGATCAGCACCGGGTGGCTGATCAGGAAAGGGGCCATGCCAAGCCCGGTGGAGTTGCCGACGCCCAGGTAGCGCCGCACCGCCGGCGCCAGCCGGACGGCCGTCGCCGGCGCCCGCGCCGCCGCCACATGCTCGGCCAGGTCCTGGGTGAAGCCGCGAATGAGGTAGACCGCCAGCATCTCCGGCTGGAAGGCGCCGCGGAACTCGGGCCGCGCCGCCAGGCATTCGCGGTCGGCGATGCCGAACTTGCCGTTGCCGTAAACCGCCGTGGTGCGCATCAGGTAGCCGACCCCGGCCAGCATCGCCGCGTCCGGCTGGCGGCCGGCGGCCAGGCGCTCGACGACGTGGGCGAACATGCGCACCGACTTGTTGGCGCGCGAGAGCACCAGCTCGCGCGGGGTGAAGCGCCCCGCCTCCTGGCGCGGCAGGCTGGCCGCCAGCCGTGCCAGTTCGGCCGCGTCGGGGCGACCGTCGTAGAGCGCGAAGGTGGCGTCCCAGGCCTCGGCGATCACCCGGTCGCTGCGCGCCTCGGGCGCCAGGTCCTGCGAGACGGCGACCAGACTGTAGCTGCGCCCGCCCAGCTCCAGGGTGTAGACGGCGCGGCCGTGACCGGCGGCGTCCATCTCCCACAGCGGGCGGGCGACCCGCGCCCCGCTCCCGCCCGCGCCGAGCCGGCGCAGCAGCGTCGGCATGAAGCTCAGCCGGGTGGGAAAGAAGCAGCCCAGGCGCGCCAGGCGCATGACCTGCGCCGGCGGGCGCAGGGGCACCGCCGCGGCCGCCGCGGCGCGGGGCGGTGCCTCAGCCGGTCGCATGGCGCCGGGCCGAGGCCGCGTCGGCCGTCCGACTGTCGGCCGTCTGACTGTCGGCGGCCGGGCTCTCGGTGTGCTGGCTGTCTGCGGTCTGGGGCGCGAAGGAGCGTTCGAAGAAGGCGAGCCAGTTCTCGCCCATGATCTGCGCCACCTCCGCCGCGGAGAAGCCGACCCGGGCCAGCCCGTCGGCGATCTTGGCGAAGTCGCGGTTGTCGCGGAACCAGGCCGGCTGCGGCGGAAAGCCCGCCTGCGCCGCCGAGCCCTCGCCGTAGTCGGTCTGCTTCGACCAGCGGCCGTTGCGCATCCAGGCCACCACGCTGTCCGGCTGGTCCTGGCAGAGGTCGCTGCCCAGCCCCAGGCGCGCCACCCCCATCAGATCGGCCGTGCGCGCCACCATCTCGCAGAAGGACTCCAGGCGGCAGTCCGACTTGTCCTTGAGGTGGTGGGGATAGGCCGAAAAGCCCAGCATCCCGCCGCTCTGCGCCAGCGCGCGCAGCACCCGGTCCGACTTGTTGCGCAGCGCCGGGTGCCAGAAGGCCGGGTTGGCGTGGGTGATCGCGATCGGCCGCGTCGACAGCTCGATCGCCTCCAGGGTCGAGCGCTCGGACGAGTGGCTCATGTCGACCACCAGACCGACCCGGTTCATCTCCGCCACCACCTGCCGGCCCATGCGCGTCAGACCCGGGTCCTCCGCCTCGTAGCAGCCGGTCGCCAGCAGCGACTGGTTGTTGTAGCTGAGCTGCATGAAGCGCACCCCCAGCGCATGCAGCACCTCCACCAGACCGATGTCGTCCTCGATCGCCGAGCAGTTCTGCAGCCCGAAAAAGATCGCCGTGCGACCCTCCGCCCGCGCCCGCCGCACGTCCGCCGCGCTGCGACCGGCGAAGATCAGCTCCGGATAGGCCGCGAACCGGCGGTTCCAGGCCTCGATGTTCGCAACCGTCTCGCGGAAGTTCTCGTGATAGCAGATCGTCACATGCACCGCCGAAACCCCGCCGGCGCGCATCTGACGGAAAATCTCCTCCGACCAGGCGCTGTACTGCAGTCCATCGATGATCAGCGGCGGCTGTCGCATGGCGGCGTCCCGACCTCCCGGGAAAGGCTCGTCGAGAGAAAATTTTCAATCAAGCCGAATTCTTTTCGCTATATTTCAGAAAAATTGAAATCTGTGAGGACTCCTGCCACATGGCCCTGACCCTGGCCGGCTTTCGGGTGTTCGTCGAGGTCGCGGAGCTGGGCAACATTCGCGACGCCGCGGCCCGGCTCGGGCGCACGCCCTCGGCGGTTTCCATGGCGCTGAAGCAGGTGGAGGCCGAGATCGGCGGGCCGCTGTTCGAGAGCGACCGCAAGACCAAGCTTTCGCCGCTCGGCCGCTACGTGCTGTCGGTCGCCAAGCCGGAGGTCATGGGCTTCGACCGGGCGGTGGCGGCGATCCGCGCCTATGCGCGCACCGAGGTGGGCCGGCTGGAGCTGGCCTGCGTGCCCTCGGTCGCCGCCGCGCTGCTGCCGCGCGTGGTGCGCCGTTTCATCGACGCCCACCCCGGCGTCGAGGTGGACCTACGCGACGCCGACTCCGAGCGAGTGGCGCGCGAGGTCGAGCAGGAGACCGTGGAGCTGGGCATCGCCAGTCCGCCGACGCGCCCGGCGCCGCTCGCCTACACGCCGCTGCTGCGCGACCGCTTCGTGCTGATCTGCCCCGACGACCACCCTCTGGCCCTGGCCGGCGCGCCGGTCGCCTGGCCGGCGCTGGAGGGCCACGCGCTGATCGCTAACGGCCTGTCGGCGCGAATCGAGCGGCCCGAGCACCGGCCGCTGGCGGCCCGCTCGCGCCTGCTGGTGCGCAACGTGCTGTCGCTGCTGGCCATGGTGCGCCAGGGCGCCGGCCTGACCCTGCTGCCCTACCTGACGGTGGCACAGCCGACGCCGGGCCTGGCCGCCCTGCCCCTGGCCGACCCGGGCCCGCGCCGGGAGGTCGGGCTGCTGTGGCGCACCGGCCAGAGCATCTCGCCGGCCGCGCGCACCTTCGTCGACCTGCTGCAGGACACCCTGCGCGCGGAGCTCGGCGCAGCGCGGTTCGCCGGGGTGGAACTCTGCAGCGGCCCGGAGGCGAAGGACCTGGGCGGCGAGCGGCCCGGTCAGGGCGCGGCCTACTCGCCGGCCGGCACCAGCGACCAGGCGCCGCCGTCGGAGTCCGACTCGCGGTAGCCCCAGCGCCCGCTCAGTCGCCCGCCCTCCAGCGTCAGACGGGCGCGGCCCTGCTCGCCGCCGGAGCGCCAGGTGAAGTAGGCCGTGCGCCCCTCCACCACGCCGACCAGTTCGCCGACGCCGGCGCCGTAGTTGTAGAGGCCGGCGACCCGCGTGCCGTCGCGCTGGAGGATCAGGCGCACCGCGAAGTCGGTCCCGGCGGCCGTCAGCGTGCCGTCGTAGACGCCGGCGAAGGCCCCGCCCGGAGCCGTGCCCGGAGCCGTGCCCGGGGTCGTGCCCGGGGCCGTGCCCAGCAGCTCGCCGGCGCGCCGCGGCGCCAGGCCGGCCAGAGTCGCGCTGCGCGAGGCCCGCGCGATCAGGCGCTGCAGATCGGGATCGGCGACCAGGTCTGCGACGCCGTCGATCTGCTCGGCCAGATAGCCCGCCGCCGCCACCCCCGCGGCCCGCGTGGGGTACTCGGCGGCGAAGTCCGCCGCCCGGCTGCGCAGGACCTCCGCGATGGCGCCCATGCGCTCGGCGGTCAGGGGATGGGTGGCTCCCTCCAGCGCGGCCCGGTAGTCGGCCGCGCTGGCGTAGTCGCCGCGGTTCGCGCCGAAGTAGACCAGCGTCTGGAAGAACAGGAACATGCCCGTCGGCTGCGCCGGCAGGCGGCGCATGACCTCCAGGGCGAAGGCGTCGGCCTCGGCCTCGTTGGCGCGGGCCTGGCTGCGCGCCACCGCCGGACCGTAGCCCGGGTGATCGTGCAGGATGTGCCCCATCTCGTGCAGCAGAATGAAGACGACGGCCGATTTGAAGATCTTCTGCGACAGGCTGTCGACCTCGGGGTCGTCGAGCGCGTCGAGCGGGATCTGCAGCGCCTCCAGCGGCGGCGGCCAGCGCCCGTAGTCGGCCTCGCGCCCGTACTTCAGCAGCCCGACGTACTCCAGCACCGTCTCCACCGAATAGCCCCGGCGCCACAGCCAGGCATAGGCGATCGACAGGTCGTCGAAGAACTTGAGCGACAGCACGGGCAGCACCACCCGGTCCGGCCGCAGGGTGTAGAAGTCAAGCGGCGACCCGCTCGCCGCATGCAGCGGCAGGTCGATTTCCAGCCCCTCCAGCGCCGCGAGCTCGGCCGGCCGCAGGTTGGGTCGGATCACCTCGTCCAGGTTGCCCAGGATGCCCGGCCGGTAGCGCGCGCGCCACTCGGTCAGCGTGGCCTCGTCGTAGAGGGAGCCGTAGTCCTTGGCCGCCAGCGGCGGCGGGGCCGCGAGCAGCAGGGCCGGCAACAGCAGCGCCGGCAGCGCAAGCCAGACCAGGTGTCGCATCACCCCCCTCCTCCTTCGTCCCGGTCGCGGCCCCGGGTCAGCGTCCGGCCAGGTAGACCGCCGCGGCCGCCTCGACCTCGGCCGGCGCGGGCCGCGGCTCGCCGCGCTCGACCCAGGCGGCGAAGGCGGCCGGATCGCCCCAGACCGCCCGGCTCCAGGCCGAGCGCATCAGCGCCAGCTTGGCCCGCCGCAGCGCCAGCTCGATGTCGCCGCGGGCGTAGGGGTCGAGCCCGGGGTCCAGCGCGTCCGCCGCCTGGTTGAGCCGGCGCACCGCCGTCTCGACCGCGACCCGTCCACTCTCCCGCGCCTGGACGTCGCCGGTCTCGCCGCCCAGCGGGGCAAGCCCGACGAAGCTGCGCGGCCCCTCGCCGGGTTGCGCGGGGGCCGCGCCCTGCACCGCCGCCTGACTGCGCGGCGCGGCCTCGGGCAGCGAGACCGCTACGCCGTAGTGGAATGACAGGCCGAGGATGACGGCGCCGAACAGCGAGAAGAAGACCCCCGGGCCGACCCGGGAAAGATGGATCGAGACGCCGCCGGGCAGCTCCAGCCGGCCGGCGCCGCGCTCGCGCGTGGGCATGGCCAGGAACAGGCGGTAGCCGCAATAGATCGCCAGGCAGCCGCCGAGCACGACGATCAGCCGCTCGGCGAAGCGCATCACGATGGTGGCGACCAGCGGGTCCACGGCCAGACCCCTCCGACCAGCGCGGGACGGCGGGCCGCGGCGCGTGCCGCCCCCAGCCCGCATATCGGGGTATAGTAGCGCAAGGCGGCCGCGCCGCAAACGGCCGCGTGCCCGACGGAGTGCCGGTGCGACCGGGCGGCGGCGCGACCGGGCGGCGGTGCGACCGGGCGGCGGCGCGTCCGTCCGGTCAGCCCTGTTGCGGCTTGGTCCGCTCGGCGATCCAGATGCCGCCCAGGACCAGGGCGAGCGCGGCGGCGTGATGCAGGCCGAAGGCCTCGCCCAGCAGCAGCACGGAGAACAGCGAGGCGAAGATCGGCACCAGGTTGACGAAGACCCCCGCCCGGCCCGGGCCGATCAGCTTGACCCCCTGCATGAAGCTGAGTTGCGCGACGAAGGAGGGAAACACCACCACGAAGCCGAGCACGGCCAGCCCGGCCGGGGAGGGCTGGACAAAGGCGCCGGCCGCGACCTCGAGCGCGAGCAGCGGCAGCGAGGCCAGGAAGGCGGCGAAGGCCATGACCGAGAACATCGCCAAGGCCGAGACCGCCGGGCGCCGGCGCAGCGCGACGGTGTAGACGGCGTAGAAGGCGCAGGCGACCAGCATCAGCAGATCGCCCTCGGCGAAGCTGAGGTTCAGCAGGCGCCGCAGCTCGCCGCCCGAGGTGACGATGATCACGCCGACCAGGGTGATCGCGACGCCGAGAACCTGCAGGGGGCGCACCGGCGTGCGGTCGGCCAGGAAGGCGCCGATCAGCACGAAGATCGGGATCGCGCCCTGAAGGATGCCGATGTTAATCGCCGTGGTGGTCTGGGCGGCGGTGTAGAAGAGGGCGTTGAAGACGGTGAAGCCCAGGGTGCCGAGCAGGGCCATGTAGCGCCAGTGGGTGCGCAGCAGCGGCAGCTCGGCGCGAAGCTGGCGGCGGGCGAACAGCAGGATCAGCAGCACCACGCCCAGCCAGCGCAGCGAGACCAGCGCCATCGGCGAGATCTCGCCCACCGCGAAGCGCCCGGCCACGGCGTTGCCGCCCCAGGAGGCGGTGGTGAAGATGAGCAGCAGGTAGGCATTGCCGAGCGGCCCCCTGGCCAGCTCCGTCAAGCGGGCGCGCGTTGCTGTCATGGCCTGCGACCTACCTGCCTCGCCCGATGTGCCGTGGGAAAAGGGTGTGACCCGGCGCGCAGCGGCCGCGCGTGCGCCAGGGACGCGCCGCCAACGCCCGCGCCAACGCCCGCGCCCGGCTCAGGCGCCGCGCCGGCCGAGCCAGCGCCAGGCGACCGGCAGCAGCGCCGTGACCAGCGCGATCTTCAGCGCCTCGCCGGTCAGGAAGGGCAGCAGCCCCGCGGTGATCGCCTGCTCCACGCCGATCAGGCTGCTGAGGTAGCCGACGCCGCAGACGAACAGCAGGCCGTCGCCCAGCAGCATGGCCAGGAAGGCCGTGGCCGGGCTGCGGTCCCAGCCGCGCTCGGCCAGCCAGCCGACCGCCACGGCGGCGACGAAGAAGCCGATCAGGTAGCCGCCGGTGGGGCCGACGAGATAAGCCAAGCCGCCACCGCCGGCGAAGACCGGCAGCCCGAGTGCGCCCTGGACCAGGTAGGCGGCCACGGCCGCACCGGCGAGGCGCCAGCCCAGCACCGCACCCAGTCCCATGGCGGCGGCAGTCTGCAGCGTCAGCGGCACCGGCCAGAACGGCACCTGGATCTTGGCGCTGACGGTCATCAGCAGCGACCCGGCGGCGATCAGCAGAAGCGCGCGCAGCGCGCGGTTGCCGGCGGTCGCCGGCCAAAGCACCTGAGACAGGGTGGCATGAGCCAGAGAGGAGTTACGCACGTCGCCATCTCCCGTAGTTCGTGGCAGCCGCCGCCCGGGGCGAGGGAACCGGCGCCCGGGCGCGCTTTGCGGCTGTATCCACGCGTTGGTAGCTCGCGCTACGGGCCCTGTCCATGGGCGAGCCCGCAGGACAGCTACCCGGCGGCGCCGAACAGCGGTTCCCGAGGGTCAAAAATCGCGCGCGTCCATCGTCGCCAAGCCGTCCGCGCGTAAGCGGAGGCCCGGCAAGGCGGCTGCGCGCCGCCTTGGGTCGAAATCCGCCTTGGATTGAAGCCGCCCTTGGATTGAAGCCCCCATGGATTGAAGCCCCATGGATCGAAAACAGTGTCGCCCGGCGGCCTGACACGCGAGTCGGTCGCGCCCCTCCGGGCCTGCTGCGGCGCGTGCGCAGGGTCGCCAACAACCACTCCAACCCTACGATGGAGAGCGCTCGACCGGCGTGACGATCTGGGCGATCCGCGCCGCGCCGTCGAGGCAGGCCCAGTCCGCGCCGTTGGCGGCACAGACCATCAAGCCGGTCGGCAGGGCGCCGGGGGCCTGCATTGGCACGGTGGCGGCGCAGCCGTCGGCGAAGTTGATGCAGGCGGTGTTGCGCAGCATCAGGGCGTTGAAGCGGTCGAAGTCCGCGGCCACCTCCACGAGGCTTGGCGCCACGCGCGCCACGGTGGGCGCCACGACGAAATCCCACTGGGCCGCCAGCTCGGCCCAGGCCGTCTGGGCCTCGCGGCGTCGGCGATAGGCCTCGGCCCGCTCTGCCGCGCCCAGGCTCTCGGCCACGCGGATGCGGCGCAGCACGCGCGGATCGCCGTCGCGTGCCAGCAGCTCCAGATGGTCCGCGTGGATGGCGTGGGCCTCGGCCGCCACGATCACCCGGTTGCAGGCGCCGGCCTCGCGCAGCACCGGCAGCTCGACCTCCGTCAGCTCCGCCCCGGCGGCGCTCAGCTTGCCCAGCGCCGTCTCGAAGTCGCGCGCCACCTGGTCGTCCAACCCCTCGCCCACGACGCTCGAAAGCAGGCCGATGCGCAGGCCCCGCACCCCCGCCTCGCGGTCGACCCGCCCCCGCGTGGCCGAGAGCACGGCGTGCAGCTCGGCGCAGGTCTCGATGTCGCGCGCCAGCGGGCCGATCGAATCGTAGCTGCCGGCGAGCGGAAAGGCCCCGCTCAGCGGCACCGCCGTCTGCGAGGGCTTGAAGCCGGCCAGACCGTTGAGCGCGGCCGGGATGCGCACCGACCCGCCGGTGTCGGAGCCCAGCGCGGCGTCGACCAGGCCGAGCGCGACCGAGACCGCGCCGCCCGAGGTGGAGCCGCCCGGGATGCGCCGCGGGTCGCGCGCGTTGCCGCAGGTGCCGTAGTGCGGATTGAGGCCGACGCCCGAATAGGCGAACTCGCTCATGGTGGTGCGGCCGAAGGGCACCGCCCCGGCGCCGGCCAGGCGGCGTACCACCTCGGCATCCTCGCGGGCCGGACGGTTGGACAGCAGAGCCAGCGAACCGGCGCCGGTCACCTGCCCCGCCTCGTCGAACAGATCCTTGATCGAGACGGTCAGCCCGTGCAGCGGCAGCGCGCGCCCGTCTTCCATGACCCGGTCGGCCGCCTCGGCGGCGCGGCGGATGCGCGCCGGGTCGAGGGCGGTGAAGATGCGGCGCAGCTCCAGCAGGGAGAGGTCGGCCACCCGCTCCAGAGCACGCTCGCTGCGCGCCGCGGCGGACACGCGCAGGGACTGGTCGGCGGGGGAGGCAAGGGACTGCAGCATCGCGGGCGCTCTCCTGGGCAAAAGGGGCCGGCGGAACGGGACCGGGCCGGCCTGGGCCGGCACGGGCCGTCCCGGCACGGCCTCAGGCTACCAGGGGCGGCCCCCGCGTTGCATAGCGTTGGACCAGGGCGCGGTTGAGCACCGGGTCATGCATCTCCATGCCGAACTGCGCCGCCGGCCGGCCCCCGCCGGCGATCACCGGGAAGGTGCCGCAAAGCAGCAGCGTGCCCGCCTGCAGCCGGCCGGGCGTCCGCCGGAGACGCGGCCAAGGCGACAGCGCGCCCCGGGCGCCGTCTCACGCGCCTCACGTCGCGTCGCCCGTCACCTCCGCCCAGGCGGCCAGCACCCGGTCGATCAAGGCATCGCTGCGACCGGTCTGAGCCGCGGGGTCGCGCAGCGCCTGCCAGTCGAGCGGCGCCTCGGTGCGCCGGCGCAGCACCTCGATCAGATGGGTCCCGCTCTCGCGCGCCTCGGCGCAGGCCCGCTTGACCAGGGCCTGGGCCGCGGGGCGCGGCATGTGGGCGGCCAGCGCGAAGCTCGCCGCCTCGGCCAGGATCAGCCCGTTGCCGGCTTCCAGGTTGGCGCGCATGCGCGCCGGCCGCACCTGCAGCGCCGCCAGCAGCGCCTCCGTCTGACGCAGCGCCGCGCCGCTGGCCAGCGCCAGACTCGGCAAGGTCAGCCACTCGAGCTGCCAGGCCGACCCGCTGCGCTCCTGCGCGTGCAGCAGCGCCTGGTGCAGTCCGCCGACCTCCCCGGCGGCACGGCGGGCCAGCGCCACCACCGCCTCGGCCGGGGTGGGGTTGACCTTGTTGGGCATGGTCGAGGAGCCGCCGCCGCCGCTCAGGCTCACCTCCCCCACCTCCGACTGGGCCAGCAGGATCACGTCGCCGGCCAGCTTGCCGAGCGCGCCGGTCACCGCCGCCATCCAGCCGCCGATCTCCACCGGGCGCGCGCGCTGGGCGTGCCAGGGCATCACCGGCACCGCCAGGCCCAGCCGCGCCGCCAGCCGCCGCTCGATCTCGCCGGCCCGAGGGCCCAGCGCCGCCTGGGTCCCGCTCGCCCCGCCGAGGGAGACCGCCAGCGTGTCGGCGCGCAGCCGCGGCAGGGCGCCGGCCTGGCGGACCAGCGGCATCAGCCAGCCCGCCGCCGTCAGGCCGAAGGTGGTCGGCGTCGCCTGCTGGCCGCGGGTGCGCGCCGCCATGACGCTGCCGCGCTGCGCCTCGGCCAGCGCCGCCAGGCGCGCCATCACCCCGCGCAGCCGGCCCTCGAGCAGGTCGAGCAGGGCGGCCAGCGTCAGGCAGCTCGCCGTGTCGACGATGTCCTGGCTGGTCGCCCCCCAATGCAGCCAGGCCGCCGCCTCGGCCGGCAGCGTGCGGCGCAGCTCCTCCAGCAGGCCGGGCACCACCACCCCGTCGCGGGCGGTGGCCGCCTGCAGCGCCGCCGGGTCCGGCCGCGCCTCGGCGCAGGCCGCGGCAATCGCCTCGGCCGCCGGCGGCGGGATCAGCCCCAGCTCCGCCTGGGCCGCCGCCAGCGCCGCCTCGACCCGCAGCATCGCGGCGACCTGCGCCTCGGCCGAGACCAGCGCGGCCACCTCCGCGTCGCCGAACAGGCCCCCGAGATAGGCGGGCCAAGGGCCGGAGATCCAGGAGTCGGACATGGCGGCGGCCGGCCTCAGGTGGCGAAGAAGACGGTCTCGTCCGCGCCCTGCAGGCGGATGTCGAACCGGTAGTCCCGCACCTCGCCCGCCTCGGGCTCGGCATGGGCGATCAGCGTCGCCCGGCGGGCCGGGTTCTCGACCCGCCGCAGCACCGGGTCGTCGGCGTTGGCCGCCGCCTCCTCGGGGAAATAGAGGCGCGTGGACAGGCCCAGATTGATGCCGCGCGCGACGATCCAGAGGTTGAGGTGCGGCGCCATCTGGGTGTCGCGCGGGCCCGGCACCGGGCCCGGCTTGATCGTCTCGAAGACGAAGCGGCCGCTGTCGAAGTCGGTGGCGCAGCGCCCCCAGCCGACGAAGTCGGGCGCGCAGCGGGCGTGGCGCGGATCGACCGGCGAGTTGTAGATGCCGTTGGAATCGGCCTGCCAGATCTCGATCACGGCGTCGCGCAGCGGCACGCCGTCGCCGTCCAGAATCCGCCCGGAGACGCGGATGCGCCGGCCCGGCGTGCGCGGCCCGGCGATGACGCCGCCCGGGTCGGCCGGGTAGACGCCGTCGACGCCGGCCAGGGCGGGCGCCAGGCCGATGTGGACGTAGGGCCCGGCGGTCTGGGAGGGCGTCTCCTTAAGGCGGTCATTCATCTCAGTTGCCCTCCGGCCGGGTCTCGAAGTAGGTCGAGCGCCGGCCGCGCAGCACCAGGTCGAAGCGGTAGGCGCGCAGGTCCATCGGCACGGTCTCGGCCATGTCGAGCGGCGCGATCAGGCTGCGGATCGCGGCCGGATCGGGAATGGCGTTGAGGATCGGGCAGAGCGGGATGTGGGGATCGCCCTCGAAGTACATCTGGGTGACCAGGCGCTGGCCGAAACCCGGGCCGAAGATCGAGAAGTGGATGTGCGCCGGGCGCCAGTCGTTGACGCCGTTGGGCCAGGGGTAGGGCCCGGGCATCACGGTGCGGAAGGCGTAGCGGCCCTCGCCGTCGCTCAGCGTGCGTCCGCAGCCGCCGAAGTTGGGGTCCAGCGGGGCGCGGTAGCCGTCGTTGCGGTGGCGGTAGCGCCCGCCGGCATTGGCCTGCCAGATCTCGATCAGCGCGCCCGGCACCCCGCGGCCGGTCTCGTCGCGCAGGCGGCCGTGCACCAGGATGCGCGGCCCGATCGGCGCGCCGGTCCCGGCGAAGTTGCGCAGCAGGTCGTGGTCCAGCGGCCCCAGGGCCTGCGGCCCGAAGACCGGCCCGCTGGTCTCCGACAGGGTCGCCTCGAAGGCCACCGGCGGGCGCTGCGGCGCGCGCAGCACGGAGGTCTTGTAGGCCGGCGCCAGGGCCGGCGGATGCCGGGACAGGTCGCGCTCGATCAGCGGCGCGACCTGGGGCGGCCGATTGCCGCCTGCAGGCATGTCGGGGCGCTCGCTCATGGTCCTTCGTCTCCCGCCGCCGGCGGCAGCCGGCCGCTCTCCTCCAGGGCCTCCCGAACGATGCGGAAGGCCTCGTTGGCCGCCGGCACGCCGGCGTAGACGGCGACGTGCAGCAGCGCCTCCTTGAGATCCTCGGGACTGGCGCCGGTGTTGGCGCTGGCGCGCGCGTGCATCGCCACCTCCCGGTGATGCCCGCCGGCGGCCAGCAGCGCCAGGGTCACCAGCGAGCGCTCGCGCGGCGTCAGCCCCGGCCGCGACCAGACCGAGCCCCAGGCGCCCTCCGTGATGAAGCGCTGGAAATCGGCGTCGAAGTCGCTCTTGCGCGCCTCGGCCCGGTCGACGTGCGCGTCGCCGAGCACGGCGCGCCGGGTGCGCAGGCCGCGCCGGTAGGCCGCCTCGCGCTCAGCCAAGACCCCGCTCCCGCAAGAAGCCGGAAATCACGGCGCCCAGCCGCTCCGGCGCCTCGACGCAGGGAATGTGCCCCGCCCCCTCGATCATCTCGAAGGCGGCGCCGGGGATCAGCTCGGCCAGGCCGCGCACCACCTCCGGCGGGGTAGAGCCGTCGGCGCTGCCGGCGACGCAGAGGGCGGGCGCGCGCAGGCCCCGGGCGGCCTCGGTAAGGTCGGCGTCGCGGATCTCCGCGCAGAGCGCGGCGTAGCCCGCGGCCGGGGTGCGCACCAGCATGTTGCGCCAGAGCGCCAGCTCCCCCGGCCGCTCGGCGCGGAAGGCGGGGGAGAACCAGCGCTCCATCACGGCGTCGGCCAGCGCGGCCAGGCCGCCGGCTTGGAGATCGGCGATCCGCGCGTCCCAGATCTCCGGCGTGCCGATGCGGTGCGCCGTGCAGCAGAGCACCAGGCCGGCGACGCGCAGCGGCACGGCGGCGGCCAGCGCCTGGGCGATCATGCCGCCGACCGACAGGCCGACCAGCGTCACCCGCCCGATGCCCAGATGGTCGAGCAGCGCCCGCAGGTCTTCGGCGTGGGCGGCGATCGAGCGCGTGCCGGCTAGGTCGCTGAGCCCGTGCCCGGCCTTGGAGTAGCGCAGGACGCGCAGGCCGGCCGGCAGATGCGCCAGCAGCGCGTCCCAGACCCGCAGGTCAGTCCCCAGGGAATTGGCGAAGACCAGCACCGGCGGCGCCTCCGCCCCGGCTTGCGGCCCCGCGGCCGCGTCCGGCGGCGGCCCCTCCAGCCGGTACTCGATGACCCGCCCGTCGATCAGGGCTGACTGCATCCCTCGGCTCCCTCGCATCGCGGCCGCCCGCGCCCGCCATCTGCCGTCTCCCGCCCGGCACGCCGGCGACGGGCAAGCGGCAAGACTGCGCGATCGCTTCCGTCGTGTAAAATTAGGTTTTCGACCGCGGCGATAACCTGACAGTCATGCAGCCATGCTCGACCCCCGGATCAAGCTTCGCCACCTGCGCACCTTCGTCGAGGTCGCGCGCCGCGGCAGCGTCAAGCAGGCGGCCGAGGTGCTGGCGGTCACCCAGCCGGCCGTCTCCAAGACCCTGAAGGAGCTGGAGGAAATCGCCGAGGCCCGGCTGATGGAGCGCGGCCGCGCCGGGGTGGTGCTGACGCCGCAAGGCGAGACCCTGCTGCACCACGCCGCCGCGGCCCTGGCCAGCCTGGTGCAGGGCTTCGACGGCATCGCCGAGGCGGGGGCCGAGGGCCAGCAGGTGCTCACCCTCGGCGCCCTGCCCAGCGTGGCCGCGCGCATCATTCCCGGCGCCGTGGCCAGCTTCAAGCAGGCCGCCCCGGAGGTCGCCCTGCGCATCGTCACCGGGCCCAATCCCTATCTGCTGGAGCTGGTGCGCGGCGGCGAGCTGGACCTGGTGGTCGGTCGACTCGGCCCGCAGGAGAGCATGGCCGGCCTCAGCTTCAACCACCTCTATTCCGAGCGGGTGGCGGTGGTCGTGCGGCCGGGCCACCCGCTGCTGAGCAGCAACGACATGACGCGGATCGCCGAGCACACCGTGCTCTTCCCCGATCCCGGCGCCGCCATCCGCGATCTGGCCGAACAGCTCCTGATCACCCACGGCATCGCCCGCCTGCCCGACCGCATCGAGACCGTGGCGGCGACCTTCGGCCGCGCCTACCTGCGCCGCACCGACGCGGTCTGGTTCATCTCCTACGGCGTGGTCGCGCTGGACATCGCCGACGGCCTGCTGGTCGAGCTGCCCTTCAAGGTCGACCAGACGCTGGGGCCGGTCGGCCTGACCATGCGCGCCGAGGCGGCGATGACGCCGGCCATGACCCGCTTCGTCGCCCAACTGCGCCGCCGCGTCGAGGCGGCGGCGCCCTGAGCGGGTCGCATAACGCCACGGTTATCCAAACCCGTGAAATCCTCATTTTTCCTTCGCCAGAGCGTGATGCAAACTGGCAAGAAAAGCGCGCCGGCCGCAGCGGCGGCCGCGCCGCCATCGAGAGGGAGGACGAGAGACCATGCGCAGCACTTCGCTGTCAGCCAAGAGGTTAGCGGCCAAGAGCTTGTCGGGCGGACTGCTCGCCGCGGCACTGCTGCTGGGCGGCACCGCGGCCCAGGCGCAGGAGGTGACCCTGCGGCTGCACCAGTTCCTGCCGCCCCAGGCCACCATCCCCTCGCAGGCGATCGCCCCCTGGATCGAGAAGGTCGAGAGCGAGTCCGACGGCCGCATCGAGATCCAGCACTACCCGGCCATGCAGCTCGGCGGCGCTCCGCCCTCCCTCTTCGACCAGGCCCGCGACGGCGTGGTCGACATCATCTGGACGGTGCTGGGCTATACCCCCGGCCGCTTTCCCAAGACCGAAGCCTTCGAGCTGCCCTTCATGGTGACCACCGGCGAGGCCACATCGAAGGCCTTCCACGAGTACGTCACCGCGAACGCGCTCGACGAGTTCGCCGACGTGCGGCCGCTGGTCTTCCACACCCACGGCGCCGGCCTGCTGCACGTCAAGGGCGAGGGCGTGCGCGCCATGGAGGACATGGCGGGCCTGAAGCTGCGCGGTCCGACGCGGGTGATCACCAAGATGCTGGAGCGCCTGGGCGCCACCGCCATCGGCATGCCGGTGCCGGCGGTGCCGGAATCCCTCTCCAAGGGCGTGATCGACGGCGCGGTGATCCCCTGGGAGGTCACCGTCCCCCTGAAGGTCGCCGAGCTGGTCGACAGCCACACCGGCTTCGAGGGCGAGCACGGGCTCTACACCGCCACCTTCGCCCTGGTGATGAACACCCAGAGCTACGAGGCGCTGCCCGACGACCTGAAGGCGGTGATCGACGGCAATTCCGGCCTGGAGGCCGCCGCCCTCTTCGGCGCGGCGATGGATGCCGGCGACCTGGTCGGCCGCCGCCAGGCCGAGGCGGCGGGCAACAGCATCTTCATGCTGGACGCCGAAGAGACGGCGCGCTGGCGCAGCGCCGCCCAGCCGGTGATCGACGAGTGGATCGCCGCGATGGACGAGGCCGGGGCCGACGGCGCCGCGCTGGTCGAGCAGGCCCGCGCGCTGATCGCCAAGCACTCGGCCGAGTGAGCGCGCAAGACCGCCGGCCGGCGCCCGGCCGGCGGTCTCCGCCCCCTCCGCCCCTCCCGCTCGACCGGATTGCGCCGTGGTGGAACGCCTGATCCATAGAGCCGCGCTGGCGCTGGCGCTGGCCGGCGGCCTGACGCTGATCGCCATGACGCTGCTGACCGTGGTCAGCATCACCGGGCGCGGCCTGATCGCCCTCGGCCTCGGCCCCGTGCCCGGCACCTACGAGCTGATCGAAATGGGCTCGGCCTTCGCGGTGTTCAGCTTCCTGCCCTGGTGCCAGCTCCAGCGCGGCCACGTCACCGTCGACCTCTTCATGACGCCGCTGGGCCGCAGGCCCAACCTGCTGGCCGACCTGGTCGGCAACCTGCTGTTGACCGGCGCGGCCGGCGTCGTCTTCTGGCGGCTCTGGCTGGGCCTGGCGGACAAGCAGCGCTTCGGCGAGACCAGCTTCATTCTGGGCATCCCGCTGTGGATCGGCTACGCCCTGGCGGCGCTGGGTGCCGGGCTCTTCGTGCTGGTCAGCGCCTACACCGTGCTGCGCAGCCTGCGCGAGCTGCGCGCGCCCGATCCGACCGGCGGCCAGGCGAAACACCTGGGCGCGCGGCCACCGACCAGGCAACAGCGAGGCCGGCGGCGATGAGCGGCGTCGAGCTGGCCCTGCTCTCCTTCCCGCTGCTGATGCTGCTGATCTTCCTGCGCATCCCCATCGGGCTGGCGATGCTGCTGATCGGCTTCTTCGGCGTGTGGATCGTCACCGGCAGCGAACGGCCGATCCTGGCGCAGCTCAAGTCGGTGCCCTACGACACCTTCTCCAACTACTCGCTGTCGATCATTCCGCTGTTCCTGCTGATGGGGCAGTTCGCCACCCGCGGGGGCATGTCGCGCGCCCTGTTCGACGCGGCGGCGGCCTGGCTGGGCCATCGCCGCGGCGGCGTCGCCATGGCTTCGGTCGGGGCCTGCGGCGCCTTCGGCGCGATCTGCGGCTCCTCCCTGGCCACGGCCGCGACCATGGGCCAGGTGGCGCTGCCGGAGCTGAAGCGCTTCGGCTACTCCGGCGCGCTGGCGACCGGCAGCCTGGCCGCCGGCGGCACCCTGGGCATCCTGATCCCGCCCTCGGTCATCCTGGTGATCTACGCCATCCTGACCGAGCAGAACATCGCCAAGCTGTTCATCGCCGCGCTGGTCCCCGGCCTGCTGGCGGCGGCCGGCTACCTGCTGGCGATCGCCGCCTACGTGCGCCTGTTTCCCGAGGCCGCCGGCCGGCGCGCGCCCAGCCGCGCGGCCGAGCGCTGGCAGGCGCTGGGCCGCGTCTGGCCGGTGCTGCTGGTCTTCCTGCTGGTGATCGGCGGCATCTACGCCGGCTGGTTCACGCCGACCGAGGGCGCCGCCGTGGGCGCCGCCGGCACCGGACTGATCGCCTGGCTGAACGGCGGGCTCGACGGGCGCGGGCTGCGCCAGGCGATCCTGGCGACCGCGGTGTCGACCGGCATGATCTTCTTTATCCTGCTGGGCGCGGCGGTGTTCAACTCCTTCCTGGCCTTCTCGCAGTTGCCGCAGGAGGCGGCGCGCTTCGTCGGCGAGAGCGGACTGAGCCCCTGGATCATCCTGCTGGCGATCCTGCTCTGCTACCTGGTGTTCGGTTGCGTCATGGACTCGCTGTCCATGATCCTGCTGACCATCCCGATCTTCTTCCCGATGGTGATGGCGCTGGATTTCGGCCTGAGCCCGGAGCAGACGGCGCTGTGGTTCGGCATCATCGTGCTGATCGTAGTCGAGGTCGGGCTGATCACGCCGCCGGTCGGCATGAACCTCTTCGTCATCAACTCGCTGTCGGAGGGGGTGCCGATCGGCCAGACCTACCGCGGCGCCCTGCCCTTCATCTGCAGCGACTTCCTGCGCGTGGCGCTGCTGCTGCTCTTCCCCGGTCTCACGCTCTTCCTCGTCGACGCCCTCTACTGATCCCAGCAGGGAGACCGCCATGCCGGCCAGCACGCCCCGCCACGCCGCCCAAGGGCCCGGGACGCGGCGCGTCCAGGTCGCCATCATCGGCGCCGGTCCGGCCGGCCTGCTGCTCGGGCAGCTGCTCCAGGGGGCCGGCATCGACACCGCGATCCTGGAACGCCGCACGCGCGACTACGTGCTGGGCCGCATCCGCGCCGGAGTGCTCGAGCAGGGCACCGTCGGCCTGCTCGAGGAGGCCGGCTGCGCGGCCCGCCTGCACGCCGAGGGGCTGGTCCACGGCGGCGTCAACCTGGCCTTCGACGGCCAGCTCCACCGCATCGACCTGACCGACCTGACCGGCGGCCGGGCGGTGACGGTCTACGGCCAGACCGAGGTCACGCGCGACCTGATGGACGCACGCGCGGCCAGCGGCGGCGCCACGGTCTACGGGGCCGAGGCGGTGCAGCCCCACGACTTCGACGGGGCGCGCCCCTACCTGACCTACCGCCACGCCGGACGGACCCACCGCCTCGACTGCGACTTCATCGCCGGCTGCGACGGCTTCCACGGGATCAGCCGCCAGAGCGTGCCCGCGGCGGCGCTGAGCACCTACGAGCGGGTCTACCCCTTCGGCTGGCTCGGCCTGCTGGCGGACGTGCCGCCGGCCGAACCGGAGCTGGTCTACGCCAACAGCCGGCGCGGCTTCGCCCTCTGCTCCATGCGCTCGCCCGGCCGCAGCCGCTACTACCTGCAGTGCGCGCTCGACGAGGCGGTCGCGGCCTGGTCGGACCAGGCCTTCTGGGACGAGCTGCGCCGCCGCCTGCCGGCCGCGGTGGCCGCGCGGGTGACCGCCGGGCCGGCGCTGGAGAAGTCGATCGCCCCGCTGCGCTCCTTCGTTGCCGAGCCGCTGCGCTTCGGCCGCCTGTTCCTCTGCGGCGACGCCGGCCACATCGTCCCGCCGACCGGCGCCAAGGGCCTGAACCTGGCCGCCAGCGACGTCAACTACCTCTACCGGGCGCTGGTCGAACACTACCGCGAGGGCTCCGACGCCGGCCTCGACGGCTACTCCGCGCACGCCCTGGCGCGGGTCTGGAAGGCGGTGCGCTTTTCCTGGTGGTTCACCGCCCTGATGCACCGCTTCCCCGACGACGGCCCCTTCGACCAGAAGATTCAGGAGGCGGAGCTAAACTATCTGGTCGGCTCGCGCGCCGCCGCGGCCGCGCTGGCGGAGAACTACGTGGGCCTGCCCTACTGATCTCCTGCCCTACTGATCTCCTGCCCGACGGCCCCCTGCCCCACGGGCCCCTGCCCTATCGATCCGGGCAGGCCGCGGCGTTCGGCGAGACCAGGGCGAACTTCTTGATCTTGCGGTGGACCGTCGAGCGCGAGACGCCGAGTTCGCGCGCCGTGCGGCTGACGCACCACTGGTGGCGCAGCAGCGCGGCGAGCAACACCTCGCGCTCGCAGGCCCGACGCTGCGGCGGCGCCGGGCAGCCCCCCTTGGCGAGCCGCGCCGCGCAGGGGTGCGTCGCCACCGGCGCGGGCTCGGCGCCGGCGGACAGGCCGTCCGCGGCGCGCGACGCGGGCGCCGCCAACACCTCCTCGGGCAGATGCGCCGGCTCGACGCGGCCGCCGTCGGCCAGGGCGATCGCCACCTGCAGCGCGTGGCGCAGCTCGCGCACATTGCCCGGCCAGTCATGCCGCTCCAGTCGGTCGCGCGCGGCCGGCGACAAGGCCGCCTCGCGGCCATGCGCCTCGCATTCCATCGCGAAGACCCGCGCGATCAGCGCCGCCTTGTCGGCCCGCCGGCGCAGCGGCGGCAGACACAGCTTGACGCCGCTGATGCGGTAGTAGAGGTCCTCGCGGAAACGCCCCTCGCGCACCAGGTCGCGGATGTCGTGCAGCGTGGCGCAGACGATGTTCACGTCGACCGTCGTCGCCGTCCGGCTGCCGACCTTGGTCACCTCCCGCTCGGCCAGGACGCGCAGCAGGCGCGTCTGCAGCTCGTAGGGCATGTCGCCGATCTCGTCGAGGAACAGGGTGCCGCCGTGCGCCTCCTCGATCTTGCCGCGCATGCCCTGCTTGCGCGCGCCGGTGAAGGCGCCGGGCTCGTAGCCGAACAGCTCGCTCTCGATCAGCGTCTCCGGAATCGCCGCGCAGTTGATCGCCACGAAGGGCTTGTCGGCGCGCCGGCTCGCCAGGTGGACGGCCTTGGCGAAGACCTCCTTGCCGGTGCCGGTCTCGCCGGTGAGCAGGACCGGGATCCCGGCATCGACGACGCGGCGGATGCGCGCGACATCGCGCTGCAGGCCGGGGTCCTCGCCGGCCAGGCGGTCGAGCGTCAAGCCGCCGCAGCCGCGGCGTCCGGGCGCCGGCGCCTTGGCTCGCGCGGGTATGGCGAGGCGGCTTGCTTCCGGGGGCAGGGCCAGCACGCAGACCTGAGCGCCGTTGCGGGTGCAGACCGGCTGTCCGCGGCGCAGGGAGGCGCCGCCGACATCGAGAAGACGGTCCTCCGGCGCGTCGAACAGCTCGGTGAGCCTGGCGCCAACCACCGGCTGCCGGCCCTGCGCCTGCAGCAAACCGGTCGCCGAGCGGTTGGCCGCCACGACCGCGCCGGCGGCATCCACGGCCAGCAGCCCGTCCCGTTCGGGATCGCAGGCGGCCTGGTCCGGCACCAGGCGCAGGACCCAGCTATCGCGAAAGGAGGCGATGAAGAAGGCGCTTTCGATCCGCGCCGCCGCCTGCTTGACCAGCGACAGGGCCAGGGCCTGGGCTTCGGCCGAGGCCGCGCTCATCGCCGAGACGTCGAGCACCGCGACCAGCCGCCCCTGCGGGTCCAGGATCGGGCAAACCGTGCAGGTCAGACCCGTGTAGCAGGCGCGAAAATGGTCGCGGCGGTGCACCGTCAGCGGCTGGCCCGTGGCGATGCAGGTGCCGACACCATTGGTCCCGACGAAGCGTTCGCCCCAGAGCGAGCCGGGGTGCAGCCCGGCCTGTTTCAGCTCCGCCTCGGCGCCGGCGTCGCCGATCAGGTCCAGCGCGGCCCCCTGGGAGTCGGTGAAGAGGATGACATAGCCGGCCGCGGTCACCTGTCGCTCGAGCCGCCGCAGCTCCGGCCGGGCGATCGTCAAGAGCTCGCGCAAGGGCGCGCGGCGCTCCTTCAGCTCGCCGCTGGTCAAGACAGGCAAGCCGCCAGCCGCCGTCGGGTCCAGGCCGTAGGCCTGCAGGCAGCGGGCCCAGGACTCCGCGATCAGATCGCGCCCCGCCTCGCTCGCCGCAGCCTCGCGGCCGGATTCGCCGCCAGACTCGCCGCCGGCGATGCCGGAGAGGATCCGCTCGACATGCGCCGAGCTATCGGACCGCAGCATCACTCTCTCCTCCCTGCCGTTGCGCCGTGGACGGACCGGCGACTGCGAGACGGGCGACTGGCGACTGGCGACTGGCAACTGGGGGGTTGGGAGATTGGGGGATTGGGGGACTGGCGCACCGTCGCGCCAAGCCTCCCAGAAACCTGCAACCTGGCAGAAACCCGCAATTAGGGCGCGAAATTGCCTGCATTCCAAGAAGCTTCCCGTGCCGTCCAGCCACGCAAGTGGCTACGACCAAAAAGTGTATAAATCAAGCCGCGCTCTTGCGATATAATTGAGTCAAGCACCCCCTTAACTCAGCATCTGGTTGAAACCGAGACCGCATCCGTTCCGCTCCCGACTGGTCTCGGCGCCGCCATGGCGCGGCCGCGCCGACCGCCGCGAGGCTGCGACACCTGTCGCGCCGCCGCCACGCCCTGCAACAGGTGTCGATCCGGAGCACTACCGATTTCCACAGTGATAACAGCATGTTAAATTTTGGCATGCCATTTGCTTAATCCCGCCACGTCAGGCCCGAAGCCCCCCGCAGCCGCAACGACGAGGGGCGGGACCGAGACCACGGACGACACGGGGACGGACAGCGCATCTGGGACCACGCGCGACGCGCCGGCGCATGCCGGTGTCGTAGCCCGATCTGCTCCCGCCATCCCCCGCAGGAAGCTCGCCCCTTGGTGGAGGAGACGGAACTCATGCAGGTTGAAACCGCCAACGACCCCAGCACGGCCGCCTTCAGTCGGGCCGTCGACCGGCTGGTGAACCTCTCGATCGACAACTATTACAACCCCTACCGGCAGTTCGACTGGGTCGACAGCATCGGCGACGACGCGTGGTGGATGTCGCCCAGCCTGATGACGATCCACGGCACCGAGCTGGAGACCGAGCTGTCGGAGGCCCAGCGCAAACTGCTGTCGAAGTGGGAGAGCATCAACTTCTACAGCCTCAACGTCCACGGCATCCGCGAGTTGATGAACGCGGTGATCGACCGCATCCACACGCCGGGCTACGAGGTGCCGAGCGAGTTCTTCCACCATTTCGTCGGTGAGGAGAACGAGCACATGTGGTTCTTCGCCCACTTCTGCCTGAAGTACGGCGGCAAGCTCTATCCCGACCGCCAGGTCAAGTTCGACAGCCAGCTCGATCCGGAGGTGGAAACCTTCCTGGTCTTCGCGCGCATCACGATCTTCGAGGAGATCGTCGACTACTTCAATGCGCGCATGGGCAAGGACCGCAGCCTCGCCGAGACGATCCAGCAGATCAACGAGATGCACCATGTCGACGAGAGCCGGCACATCGCCTTCGGGCGCAAGCTGCTGACTCTGCTCTACGACCGGCTGCGCGCCAGCCGTTCGCCCGAGGAGCTGCGCGAGATCGAGGCCTACCTGCGCCGCTACATGGTCGCCAGCATGCGGCAGTTCTACTCGGTCGAGGTCTATCGCGACGCCGGGCTCGACCAGCCCTTCAAGCTGCGCCAGCGGCTTCTCGCCGACCCACGGCGCGCCGAACTCGACGAGCTGGCCCTGAAGCGCACGACCGGCTTCCTGGTTGCCCAGGGAATCCTCGACGACACGCCGATCTTCCTGCAGTGAGCGAGGCCCAGACCATGACCGATGCCGCCCTGGCAGCGCAGACCGACCAGCAGCTCGACGCCGTGCTCGAGTGGCTGCACGCCAAGAATCCCGACGCCGGCGAGATCGGGATGCAGGTCGACCTGATCGAAAACCGCCTGGTCGACAGCCTGGACTTCATGGAGTTCGTGCTGCTGCTCGAGGAGATCAGCGGCCGCGAGAACCTGATCGACCAGCTCTCGGTCGATCACTTCCGCACCCTCGCCTCGATCCGTGAGCAGATCCTGACAGCGTGAGCCCGGGACGGCCGCGACAGAACGGCCGCGACCGGCCGACCCCGCGCCGACAGGCAAAACGAGAGGAAACGCGAGATGACCACTGATCCCACGGCGCGCGCCGCCGCGCCGCACGACCACGGCTACTGGGCCGCACCCGACGGCCTCGCCACCCTTGGCCCGGAGCTGGTCGAGGTGCGCGACCTGCTGGAGACCCGCATCCGCGACTGGGCCGCCGAGATCGGCGGGGCCGAGATGGTCTATCCGCCGCTGCTGCGGGTCGCCGATCTGGAGAAGATCGACTACTTCGCCAACTTCCCCCACCTGGGCATGATCGTCAGCCACATCGGCGAGGAGCATCTGGAGCGGGTGGCCGAAGGCGCCGGCCACCACGACTGCATCCACGCCGCGCAACTGGCCGATGCCGGCCTCGTCCTGCCCTCGGCCGCCTGCTACGGCGTCTACTTCCACCTGCAGGACCGGGTCCTCTCGCGCAGCCAGTACATCACCACGGTGGTGCGTTGCTTCCGCAAGGAGGCGGCCTACGACCGCCTGCGCCGCCTGCTCGGCTTTTCCATGCGCGAGATCGTCTGCGTCGGCACCCGCGAGGACGTGCTGGCCCACCTCAAGACCTTCCGCGAGAAGATCGCCGACTACGCGGGGCGGATCGGCCTGCCTCTGAAGATCGAGGCGGCGAGCGACCCCTTCTTCTCCAAGGACGCCGCCCGCACCGCCATGCAGCAGCTCTTCCCGGTCAAGGAGGAGTTCGTCTTCGACGGCGACCTGGCGATCGCCTCGGTCAACTTCCATCGCAACTTCTTCGGCGAGCGCTGCAACATCAAGCTGACCGACGGCAGCCCGGTGTTCACCGGCTGCGTCGCCTTCGGTCTGGAGCGCTGGCTGCAGGCCCTCGTCGAGCACTACGAGGGCGACTTCGCCGACATCCGCGCCGCCCTGGCGGCCGGCGAGTAGGAGGGCGCGATGACCGGCAGCGCAATGACCGGCGGCGCGACGACCGGCAGCGCCCGCCCCTGCGGCCCCCTGACCGGACTGCTCGGCTGCGAGATCCCGCTGATCCAGGCCGGCATGGGCGGCGTCGCCGGGCCGCCGCTGGTCGCCGCCGTGGCCAATGCCGGAGCGGCCGGCATCGTCGGCCTCTACAAGCACAAGCCCGAGGAAATCCGCGCGCTGATCGCGCAGACGCGGCAGCGCACCGAACGGGTCTTCGGCATCAACCTGGTGCCCGAAGTGGTCGACGAGGCGGTGCTGGCCGAGCAGGTCAAGGCGGTGCTGGCCGAACCGAGCTGCCGCCCCTTCATCACCTTCTTCGGCCTCGCCCCCTCGGCGGTCTGCGATCTCGCGCGCGCCGCCGGCCGGCCGCTGCTGGTCCAGGTCGGCAGCCTGGAGGAGGCCCGCACCGCCGTCGCGCGCGGCGCCCAGGCGCTGATCCTGCAGGGCCACGGGGCCGGCGGCCATCACCTCGGCACCGCTTCCACCCAGGCGCTGCTCGCCGCGGTGCGGGCCGACGACCTCGGCGTGCCGCTGGTGGTGGCCGGCGGGATCGGCTCCGGCGCGGAGTTCGTGCGCTACCGGCGACAGGGCGCGGCCGGCGCGCTCTGCGGCACACTGTTCATCTGCGCCCGGGAAAGCTGGGCGCACCCCGCCTTCAAGCAGCGGGTGATCGCGGCCGAGCCGCGCGACACGATGATCAGCTCGCTGTTCGAGATCGGCTGGCCGGGCCGGCCGCACCGGGTCCTGCACAACCGCCTGACCCGCGCGGAGGCGCCGTTGCCGCGCAGCTTCATCGGCCGCACCGAGTACTTCGGCCGCCCCTACCCGGTGCCGCGCTACAGCGCCGCCGTGCCTACCGTCTTCACGCAGGGCAAGGTCGAGGAGATGGCGATGTACTGCGGCACCTCCTGCCGCGACATCGAACGCGAGGCCGGCGCGGCCGAGATCGTCGCGGCCTTCGCCAAGGCGACCCTGACGGCCGAGGCCGCCGCCCGAGCGCCGGCCTGAGGGCCGGTCTTAGCGCCGGTCTTAGCGCCGGTCTGGCGTTGGCCTGGACGCCGTCTGGGCGCCGGCCTGGCGCCACGCGACGAGACGAACAGACCCGAGACCCAGGGAGGACGCCCCGTGGACCTTCAGTTCCTGCAGCTCACCAACTCCGCCTTCAAGTACTGGGAGTGCCAGCCGCTGTTCACCCTGGCGGCCACCGACGTCTTCGACCTGCTCGCCGAGGGGCCGAGGACGGCCGAGGAGATCGTCGCCGCGCGCGGGCTCGACCCGGTCGTCGGCCGCGGCCTGCTGGACGCCGGGGTCGCGCTGAAGCTGCTGACCAAGGAGGGCGAGCGCTACGCCAACTCGCCCTCGGCCACGCGCTTCCTGACCCGCGGCAGCCCCGACTGCCTGTTGCACTGGGTGCGCGTCATGGGCCGCTGGGCGGCGCCCTGGGCCCGGTTGACGGAGGTGGCGCGCAGCGGCCGCAACGCCGAATCCCAGGGCCTGCGCCTGGGTCAGGATCCGGCGTACATGCGCGACTTCATCCTGGGCATGCACGAGTACGCCAGCTTCTCGGCCGATCAGCTTGCCGACCACGTCGACCTCGCCGGGGCCGAGCGGCTGATCGACGTCGGCGGCGGCGCCGGCACCTACGCCCTCGCCCTGCTGCGCGCCTACCCGGAGCTGCGGGCCGAGGTGCTGGATCTGGAGCCGGTGCTGGCGATCACCCGCGAGGTGGCCGAGGCCGCCGGCCTGTCGCAGCGCATGAGCACGGCGGCGGTGGACTACATGAGCGATCCCTTCGGCCCCGACGGCGCGGCCGATGCCGTGCTGCTGTCCAACGTGCTGCACCAGGAGGCGCCGGAGGTCTGCCACTCCATGCTCGCCCGCGCGCTGGCCGCGGTGAAGCCGGGTGGCCAGGTCGTGATCCAGGGACACTTCCTCAACGACGACCGCATCTCCCCGACCTTCACCACATTGCACAACCTCTCCGCGTTCATCCTCTGGGAGGGCGGCCAGAGCTACACCGCCGCCGAGATGATCGAGATCGCCGGCGGGGCGGGCCTGGCCGAGCTGAGCTGCGAGGCGGTCGGCAAGACGGGCCTGTCGGTCGTCACCGGTCGCCGCCCCCAGAGCGCGGCGCGGGCGTCGCGGCCGGACAGCGCGGCGGCGGCGGCCTCGACCTGAAGGCCCCGTACCGCCCCGGCCGGCCGATGAGCCCCCGCTGCGCCGGCCCGCGACGCCGGCCCGCGACGCCGGCCCGCGACGCCGGCCCGCGACGACCGGCGGCCAGGACTGGCTACGCGCCGCCGGCGGCAAGCCTGGCCGCCTTGTCGCGTAGGCGCGCGTCGAAGGCGGCAACGTCGACCAGGCTGCGCTGATGCACGCCCTTGACGACCGGCTCCTGGCCGTCGTGGCCGGCGATCTTGAACAGCAGCCCGCCGCCGCTGACCACGGCCAGGGTGGCCGTCACCACCACCTCGTCGCCCTCGGGCGTCGGCGCCAGGTGCTTCAGGTCGGCGCCGGCGCCGACGCTGACCTGGCCGGGCGGCAGCCGGCCGGCGATCGCCTGCATCGCCGCCATCTCGGCCAGCCAGAAGAGGACCGGCGAGGCCAGGGCCGGCACGTCGCCGCGCCAGGCGGTCGCCAGGTCTTCGGCCCGCACGCGGTGGCGCACCTCGGCGCTCAGGCCGCTGTCCAATCGGGCTGCTTCGCTCATCTCACGCCTCCCGGTTCAATCATTGCGCTCCCCTCTCCGAGAGCCGGTTGTGATCGTTTGGGCCCACAGCGTGGGTCCGCCGATCACAAGAAACCTGCTCTACACCATAGGGTTGGAGTGATTTGCGACCGTTGGGCCGCGCCGCGGCGCATCCCAACGGTCGCCCTTGCCTCTAAAACACCGTGCGCGGCAGCCAGAGCACCAGGTCCGGAAAGGCGAGCAGCGCCGCCAGGATCGCGATTTGCAAGAGCACGAAAGGCACGATGCCACGATAGATCGCACGCAAGTCCAGCCCCGGCGGCGCCGCGCCCTTCATGTAGAAGAGCGCGAAGCCGAACGGCGGCGTCAGGAAGGAGGTCTGCAGGTTGACCGCGACCAGCACGGCGAACCAGTAGACCAGCTCGGCCCGGCCGACGTGATCGCCGAAGTCGAGCGCCGCAACGATCGGCGCGAAGATCGGCAGCACGATCAGCGTGATCTCGATCCAGTCGAAGAAGAAGCCGAGCAGGAAGACCAGGAGCAGCAGGGAGGCGAGCACCGGCCAGGCCCCCACCTCCTCGGTCCCGACCAGGCCGACGATCACCTGCTCGCCGCCCAGCAGGCGGAAGACGTAGGAGAAGGCCGTGGCGCCGACGAAGATGAAGAAGATCATCCCGGTGGTGGTGATGGTGGTGCGGGTCACCTCGTCGACGACGCGCAGGCTGAGCCGCCCGCGCAGCAGCGCCAGCAGGAAGGCGCCGACCGCGCCGACGCCGCTCGCCTCCGTCGGCGTCGCCCAGCCGAGCAGGATCGAGCCCAGCACCAGCGCCATCAGCGCCAGCGGCGCGACCAGGCCGCCGAGCAGCAACCGCAACGCCCCCTCCTGCGTCGGCTCCGCGCGCGGCGGCGGAGCGATCGACGGCCGCAGGAAGCTGACGCCGACGATATAGAGCAGGTAGAGCGTGGAGAGCGCCAGCCCGGGGATCAGCGCGCCCATGAACAGCCGACCCACCGAGATCGACAGCAGATCGCCCATGATCACCAGCATGATCGAGGGCGGGATCAGGATGCCCAGGGTCCCGGCCGCCGCCACCGTGCCCGAGGCCAGGCGCGGGTCGTAGCCGCGCTGCAGCATCACCGGCATGGCCAGCAGGGTGAGCATGACCACCGAGGCGCCGATGATGCCCGTCGAGGCGGCCAGGATGGTGCCCATCAGCGTGACCGCGATGGCCAGCCCGCCGGGCGTGCGCTTCATGACGCGCTGCAGGCCGTGCAGCAGCTCCTCGGCGACGCCGCTCTTCTCCAGAAAGGTGCCCATGAGGATGAACATCGGCACGGCGACCAGCACCTGACTCTCGATGATGCCGCCGAAGATGCGGTTGGTCAGCAGGCTCATCTGCGCGGTGCGCAGCTCGCCCAGGGCGATGCCGATGCCGGCGAAGCAGAGCGCCACGCCGCCGAGCACGACGCCGACCGGCAGTCCCGTGAACAACAGCAGGATCAGCCCGCCGAACATCAGCAACGGAAGCTGGTCAGCGAACAGGGCCATCACCGCCCTCCCGCGCGTCGTCGGGGTTCAGCACCCCGGGTCCGTGGAACAGCGCCTCGGCCCGTCCGTCGCGGCGCAGCAGCAGCACACAGCGCAGCGCCACCGAGACGGCGGCGGCGAGCATCAGCGCGAAGCCGATCGGCAGGAAGGCCTTGATGATCCAGCGCATCGGCAGGCCGGTGCCGCCGGGCGAACCCTCGTTCCGCGTGAAGGCGCGCAGGGCGAACTCGAAGCCGTAGTCGATCAGCAGCAGCATGTAGGGCACGATGAACAGCAGGATGCCGAGCAGCTCGAGCCAGAGCTTGGCCCGGTTGGCGAAGAGGCCGCGCAGCAGATCGACGCGCACGTGGGCGTCGCGCAGGTAGCAGAAGCCGAAGGCCAGCATCAGGGCCGCGCCGTGCAGGTGCCACTCCAGCTCCTGCAGCTTCGACGAGCCGGTGTCGAAGAACTTGCGCCCGACCACGTCGAAGACGATGACCAGGGCGAGCAGCGGCAGGATCCAGCCGCCGAGGCGGGCGGCGACCACCGCCGGCCAGGCCAGGACCGCCGCCAGACGTTCCAGCGAAGACATGTGCGAACACGCGCGACGGCCGCAGCGCGCCCGACCCCCCGCAGTCGGGCGCGCCGGCGGCCGCCTCCCCCCCCCTTACTCGGATGCCAGGTAGCCGAGACGCCGCCAGTCGGCGTAGTTCTCGCGGAAGCTGGTGTAGGACTCCCAGACCCGGCGGAAGTCCTCGTCCTCCGCCGCCAGCTCGGCCGCGACCTCCTGCCAGGCAGCGCGCATCGCCTCCAGGATCTCCGGCGGCCAGGCGTGCACCTGCACGCCCTGGGCCTCCAGCTCGGCGAGGGCGTCGAACTGCAGCGCCTCGCCCTGGGCGATGGTCTCGGTCACCATGGCCTTGCAGACCTCCTCGACCGCGGCCTGCTGGTAGGCCGGCAGCGCGTCCCAGACGTCGAGGTTGACGATCACCGAGAAGAAACTGGTCTGCTGGTGCCAGCCCGGGAAGTAGTAGTGGTCGGCGTACTCCTGCATGCCGAGCTGCAGGTCGAGCAGCGGCATGGAGATTTCGGCCGCGTCGATGGTGCCCAGCTCCAGGGCGGGCACGGTCTCGCCCACCGGCAGGGTCTGGGCCGCCACACCCAGCTTCTCCATGACCCGCGCGCCCAGGCCGAAGATGCGCATCTTCTTGCCCTCGAGCTGCTCGACCGAGGTGATCTCCTCGCGGAACCAGCCGGAGGCCTCGGGCGGCAGAGCGGCGCAGAGCACGCTGCGGACGTTGTGGCCGCCGGCGATCTCGTTCCACATCGCCTCGCCCCCCGCCTGGTAGTACCAGGCCAGGTACTCCGGCGCGCCCGGCCCGAAGGGCACCGAGGTGAACATGGCCGCCGAGGGGATGATGCCCTGGGCGAAGCCGGGCGAGTACCAGGCGGCGTCGACCGCGCCGCTGGAGACCGCGTCCCAGGCCTCCGCCGCCGGCACCAGGGCGCCGGGCTCGGCGAACTCGAAGGTCAGCTCGCCCTGGGTCACGCGCGCCACGCGCGGGCCCAGCTTCTTGCCGGCCTCGCCGATGATGGGGAAGGTCCCCGGATAGACGCTGGTCAACTGCAGCGCGGTCTCGGCCTGCGCCGCCGAGGCCAACAGCCCCGCCGCCAACAGGGCGCCGGTGAAACGAACTGTGGGTCTGGACATTGTAACCTCCCTCGAGTTGCTTGCGTTTATTGGCCGGGCGGCAGGCCCGACGCGAGAAACCCGCCATCGACCGCGACCACTTCGCCGGTCACGAAGCTGGCCGCCGGGGACAGCAGGAAGGCGATGACCTCGGCCACCTCCTGGGGCTGGGCGTAGCGGCGCTGCGGCACCCGGGCGCACCAGGCCGCGCGCACCTCTGCGTTGTGCATCTTCTCGACCAGCGGCGTCTCGATCGGCCCCGGCGCGACCGCGTTGACGCGCACCTGGCGCGCGGCCAGCTCGACCGCCATCACCTTGGTCATGGTCACCACCCCGCCCTTCGAGGCGCCGTAGGCGACCCGGCCGGCATTGCCGATCAGGCCGGACACCGAGGCGACGTTGACGATGGCGCCGCCGCGCGCCCGCGACATGCGCTCGAGCGCGGCCCGCGCGACGATGAAGCTGCCGAGCAGGTTGACCTCGAGGACCTGGCGGAACCAGGCGGCCGAGGTCTGCTCGACCGGCAGGTCGCGACCGATCCCGGCCGAATTGACCACCGCGTCCAGCTCGTCGTCCTCGCCCAGCAGCGCGTCGAGCGCCGCGGCGACGCTTTCCTCCTTCGCCACGTCCGCCTCGGCCCAGCGCACGCAGGCTTCGAGCCCGTTCGCGCGCACCCGCTCGGCCAAGGCGTCGAGCGCGTCCCGGTCGGCGTCGAGCACGCGAAGCGCGTAGCCCGCCTGCCGCAGCCGACGTACCGTCTCCAGGCCGATCCCCGAGGCGCCGCCGGTCACCAGCGCCACCGGGCGCGTCCGACTGTCCAGCGCCCGGCTCATTGCGGCTGCCACTCCTCGACGGTCAGCTCGAAGGTGATGCACACGGGGTTGCGTCCGGCCACGAAGCGGCCGCCGAAGACGCGCCCCTCGGTATCCGCGACGATGCCCGACAGGCTGGCGGTCGGCGTGCCCTCGGCGTCGGAGCGGATCTCGCCGGTCAGCGAGAGCACTTCGATGGCCGGACCGCGCAGCTCCAGCAGGCGCTCCGCGCCGGTCTCCAGGCAGGCGTCGGACAGGCTGCCGAGGCCGCCGCGCACGAAGGCGTCGGTGACCCCCTCGGCCAGGCAGAGCTTCTCCAGACTGCCCACGAGGTCTTCGTTCGGGCGGATGCGGGCGTAGATCACCCGCGTGGTGCGCCCCGCCTCCGCACCGCTCACCCCGGTCATGCGCGCCGTCCCTCCCAGCGCTGCGGCACAGGCCGCCGTCCCGCGGCGCCCGCCGCGGCCGGCACGGGCCGAAACAGATTATGGTTGGTCTCGGGATCGAAGGTCTGCGCGATCTCGAAGCCGGAGAACAGCGTGGCGAAGGCGTGCACCGGCCTATCGCCGACCAGGCAGCGATCGGGCACCAGATGGCCGCCCAGCGCGCGGCCGTCGGCGGCGACGAAGGCGGCATGGCAATGCACCAGCGCCGCCCCGTCGCCCCCCCGTCCGACCGTGGCGTTGCCGCCGAGCAGCAGCGCGTCGGCCAGCTCGCAGGCGCCGGTATAGGTCGCCAGGCGCAGGCCGCTGGGGTCCGGCACCGCGGTGCAGTAGGTCAGGCGCGCCCAGCGGCCAGCCAGCAGCGTGATGGCCGCGCTCTGCGCCGCGAGGCGGTCCAGCTCGGCCAGCAGCCCCGCTTGCAGGCTTCGGCCCGGCGCCAGGACCAGCCGCGCGGTGGTGCGCGGCGCGCCGGCGGCGGCGACGCTGCGCTCGGGGGCGACCGGCCCCGGGTGACGCAGCAGGCGGGGATGCGGCGCGCTCACGAGACCGCCTCCACGGGCTGCTCGTCCGTAAGACGCGCCTCGATGGCGGCGCGCACCAGCTTCTTGGTGACCTTGCCGTAGCCCGACTTGGGCAGCTCGTCGAAGAAGAGCAGGTCGCGCGGCTGCTTGTAGCGGGCGATCCGCTCGGCCATCCAGGCGCGCAGCTCGGCCACGTCCAGGCTGGCCCCGGGCTGCAGCACCAGGGCGGCCGCCCCGGCCTCGCCCCACTTGGGGTCGGGCAGCCCGACCACCGCGACCTCGCGGATCGCCGGGTGGGTCAGCAGCTTCTCCTCGATCTCGCGCGGATAGATGTTGGAGCCGCCGGAGATGTACATGTCGGACTCGCGCCCGGTGATGTAGAGGAAGCCCGCCGCATCCAGGTGGCCCAGGTCGCCGGTGCGGAACCAGCCGTCGCGGAAGGCCTTGGCATTGGCCTCGGGGTTGTCGAAGTAGCCGGCGAAGACCGCCGGGCCGATCACGCAGATCTCGCCCGTCTCGCCCGGCGGCAGCTCCCGACCCGCGTCGTCCTGGATCGAGATCTGCATGCCGGTGCGCGCGAAGCCGCAGGTGCCGATGCGGCCCTGCACCGCGTCGTCGGGATCGTGCAACGCGGGCGGCAGCACGGTGATGTTGCCGGTCACCTCGCCCAGGCCGAAGTACTGCACCAGAACCTTGCCCAGCTTGCGCAGCGCCACCTGCTGGTCGGCGCGGTACATCGGCGCCCCGGCATAGACCACATACTTCAGGGAGGAGAGGTCGAAGTCCCCGATCGCCGGGTCCTCGACCAACCGCTTGACGATGGTCGGCACGGTGAAGACGTTGGTCACCCGGTGCCGCGCGATCAGCGCGAAGGCCTCGCGCGGGTCGAGCCGCTCGCCGCGCGGCAGGATCGAGGGGACGGCCCGGGCCACCTGCACGAGCTGGTGGATGCCGGCGCCGTGCGACAGCGGCGCGACCACCAGCGAGGCGTCGGCCTCGGTCATGCCCGGCATCAGGTCGGCCAGGTGGTTGGTGATCACGAAGGCCATCTGGCCGTGGGTCAGCACCGCCGCCTTGGGGTGGCCGGTGGTGCCCGAGGTGAAGAAGAACCAGCAGGGATCGTCGCGCTCCACCGCCATGGCCGGCAGCGGCGCCTCGGCCTCCTCCAGCAGCGCCTCGTAGGCGCTCTCGCCCGCGCGCGGCCGGCCGATGGCGATCACGCTGTCCAGCGCCGGCGCAGCCGCGCGGCAGGCATCGGCGTGGTCGGGGAAGGCCGCGTCGTAGATCAGCGCCTTGGCGCCGCTGGCCTTGGCGATGTAGGCCACGTCCTGCGGCGTCAGGCGGTAATTGGTCGGCACCCAGACCGCGCCCAGGCGGAAGGCGACGAACAGGCTCTCGAACAGGGCGTTGTTGTTGCGCGACTGGACCAGGATGCGGTCGCCCTTGCCTAGGCCGCGCGCGGCCAGCGCCGCGGCGATGCGGCCGACGCGCGCCTCCAGCTCGGCCCAGCTCCAGCGCCTGTCGCCCCAGATCAGGCCGGGCCGCTCGGGAAAGCGCCGGGCCGCCTGGGTCAGCAGCGTGGCGAGATTCATGACCCGCGTGGACACGGGCCGCCACCCGACCGGATCGCTCATCGCACCCGCTCCAGCACCGAGACGTAGTTGGCGACGGCGGCGCCGCCCATGTTAAACACCCCCGCCAGCCGGGCGTCGGGAAGCTGCATCTCCCCGGCCTCGCCGGCGAGCTGCATCGCCGCCATGACGTGCTGGGAGACGCCGGTGGCGCCGACCGGATGGCCCTTGGCCTTGAGACCGCCGGAGGGGTTGACCGGCAGGCGCCCGTCCTTCTCCACCCAGCCCTCTGCGATCGCCCGGTGGCCCTCGCCGCGCGGGGTCAGGCCCATGGCCTCGTACTCGATCAGCTCGGCGATGGTGAAGCAGTCGTGGGTCTCCACGAAGGAGAGGTCGTCGAGCGTCAGCCCGGCCCGCTGCAGCGCCTGGCTCCAGGCCCGCGCCCCGCCCTCGAACCAGGTGCGCGCGCGTCGGCTGAGCGGCAGGAAATCGTTCACCTGGGCGGCCGCGCGCAGCGCGATCGCGCGCGGCGCCGCCAGCGCGGCCTCGAAGTCGCTGAGCACCAGCGCGGCCGCGCCGTCGGAGATCATCGAGCAGTCGGTGCGGCGCAGCGGCGCGGCGACGTAGGGGTTCTTGTCGGACACCGCGTCGCAGAAGTCGAAGCCCAGATCCTTGCGCATGTGGGCGTAGGGATTGACCGCCCCGTTGCGGTGGTTCTTCGCGGCTATGCGGGCGAGCGTCCGGCCCTGGTCGCCGTACTGCTGGAAGTAGGACTTGGCGATCTCGGCAAAGACGCCGGCGAAGCCGCCCTGCACGCCGGCCTCCTCGGCGCGGTAGCTGGCGCCCAGCAGGATGTCGCCGGCTTCGGCGGTCGACACGCCGGTCATCTTCTCGACGCCCACCACCAGCACGTGGCGCGCCGTCTTCGCGCCGATCGCCGCCAGCCCGGCGTGAACCGCGGCGGAGCCGGTGGCGCAGGCATTCTCCACCCGGGTCGCCGGTACGTGGCGCAGCTCCGTCTGCCCCAGCGCCACCAGTGCCGCCTGGAAATCCTGCTTGGAAAAGCCGTTGTTGAAGGTGCCGAGGAAGATCGCGTCGACCGCCTCGGGTGCGAGTCCGGCGTGCTGCAGGGCCGCGCCGGCCACCTCGGCGATCAGGTCTTCGGCCTCGGCGTCCTCGCGCTTGCCGAAGCGGCTGTGCGCCCATCCGGTAATGCAGGGCATCTCTGCTTCCTCCCCCGATTTTCCGGAGATACTATCTGTAAGAGAGCGCAAAGTGCTTGCAATTCTCCGATGCCGAGCGTTAGCATTTGCATGGTTCATGCGAGCGAAGCATCTAATGAGGGCGTTGCATGCGTGAAATAGACGATATGGACAGAAAAATCCTGCGCGTGCTCCAGGCGGACGGTGCGCTCAATGCCGGCGAAGTGGCCGAGCGGGTGGGCCTGTCGCAGTCGCCCTGCTGGCGCCGCATCGCGCGTCTGGAGGAGGAAGGCGTGATCCTCGGCCGCAGCGTGCTGCTCGACCACAAGAAGCTCGGCTTCAAGACGGTGATCTTCGTGCGCATCCGCCTCTCGGCGCACGGCCGCAAGTCGCTCGACGAGTTCGCCAAGGCGGCCGCCGCGCTGCCGGAGGTGCAGGTGGTCCAGCTCCTGCTGGGCGAGATCGACTACCGCCTGCGGGTGGTGGTGCGCGACCTGGATGACTACAATCGCCTGTTGCGCGAGCACCTCGTCAACCTGCCCGGGGTGCAGGAGATCGAATCGAGCGTGCTGCTCGACGAGACCAAGAACACCTCGGCCCTGCCCCTGTAGCGGGGCGCGGAGCGGCTGGAGATGAGACCCGAGAGCTTCACCTACGCGGCCGGCACCGGCCCGCTGATCCGCGAGACGGCGGTCTTCAACCAGGCCGGCGCGGCCGGCACGCGCCTGCACTTCCACGAGGAGGCGCAGCTCGTCCTGGTGACGGCCGGCCGCCGCCGCCTGGAGATCGACGGCGACCCGGTGACGCTGGAGGCGGGCAGCCTCTGCCTGATCGCCGCACAGACCGCGCACCGCGCGCTGGCGCCCCGCCGCGCGGGCGACGCCGCGCCGGCGGCGACCCACGCGCTTACCCTCTACTGCGCGTCGGAGCTTCTGCCCGCCGTGCTGCGCCGGCTGCTTGCCCGGCATCCCTGGGCCGGCTTCGACCTGCCGCAGAGCGCCGCCAAGACCGCCCGATCCAACCGGGCCGAACTGACGGAGGCCCTGGTCGAGACCCTGACCGCCCGGGCCCTGCGCGGCCAGTTCCACGCCCTCGCCGCCCCCCGGCCGCCGGCCCTCGGCCGCCGCCCGGCGCACCTGGCCGACACGGCCGAGCTGCTGCTGGAGGACGTGCCGGTGGGCGAGGTGGCCCGCCGGCTGGGGATGTCGCGCGAGGGCTACACCCGCAGCTTCACCCGCCTGTTCGGCTTGCCGCCCCAGGCCTACCGCCTCAACCGCCGGCTCAACCTGGCCCGCGCGCTGCTGCGCCAGGGCGAGGCGGTCTCCGCCGTCGCCCACCAGGCGCGCTTCAGCGACCAGAGCCATTTCGGGCGCGCCTTCTTCGCCGCCTTCGGCACCAGCCCGGCCCGCTACCGCGCCGCGGTGCGGCCGGGCGAAGCCGCCCCCCGCGCCTGATCACACCCGTTCCAGACCGCCGCGCGCCGCCCCGCCATACTCGCGCCCGAGCGCAACCGAGCAGGTTGTGATCGTCTGGGCCCGCTCCCGCGGGTCCGCCGATCACAAGACACCCGCTCTCCATTGAAGGCAGGGCATGGACGCACCCACACTGCTCGTTCTGATCGGCGCCGGCATCCTCGGCGGCGGCGCCAACGCCATCGCCGGGGGCGGGACCTTCTTCACCTTCCCCGCGATGATCGCCACCGGGCTCGATCCGCTGACCGCCAACGCCTCCAACGCGGTGGCCATCTATCCGGGCCATGCGGCTGCCGTGCCGGCCTATCGGCGCGAGTTGCGCGCGCTCGGCCCGCGGCTGCTGACCCGCGGCCTGGTCGCCGGCGCCGGCGGCCTGATCG
Organism: Algihabitans sp.; assembly: GCA_965233705.1. Classification (GTDB taxonomy): domain Bacteria; phylum Pseudomonadota; class Alphaproteobacteria; order Kiloniellales; family DSM-21159; genus Algihabitans. The sequence continues at coordinate 1,485,631 of CBDDTF010000003.1, forward strand.
GCGCCGGGCTGCTGATCGCGACCGGCGAGGCGATCTTCACCTCGCTGGTGCCCTGGCTGCTGCTGCTGGCGACGCTGATCTTCTGGGCCAGCGGCCAGCTCTACCGCCTGACCAAGGCCGCACGCATCGACTCCCCGGCCATGGTCCTGGCGATCCAGTTCGTCTTCTCGGTCTACGGCGGCTACTTCGGCGCCGGTCTGGGCGTGCTGCTGATGGCGGCGCTGACCCTGATCGGCGTCAGCGACGTGCAGAGCGCCAACGCCCAGAAGAACTTCCTGGCGACGGTCATCACCACCATCTCGGTCGGCATCTTCATCGCCGCCGGCGTGGTCGCCTGGCCGGCCACCCTGGCGGTGCTGGTCGGCGCCACCATCGGCGGCTACTTCGGCGCCCGGCTGGCGCGGCGCATCCCCGGCAAGGCGCTGCGGCTGTGCATCGTCGCCTTCGGCTTCTTCCTCTCGGCCTACTACTTCTTCAAGTAGGCGGATCGGCGCCCGCGAAGGCGCCGCAGCGCCGCAGCGTCACCCCGCCATGAAGCCGGCGAGCAGGCTGTTGACCTCGCCGCTGCGTTCCATGTGCGGCAGGTGGCCGGTCTCGGCCAGGCGGGTGACGCGCACCCGCTCGGGCAGCCCCTCGGCGTGGCTGGCCGGCAGCACCGCGTCGGCCTCGCCCCAGATCACCTGGACCGGCAGGTCGAGCCCCTCCAGGGCGCCGCGCAGCTCGGCCGTCTGCCGGCCGCCGGCGAAGTTCGCCGCGGCCAGGGCGCGCAGCGCCGCCTCGGCGCCGTCGAGCCGCTTGTAGCGCTTGACCTGCTCGATCATGTCCGCGGTGATCAGCGTCTTGTCGGCGACGAGCTGCTCAAGCACGGCGCGCAGCTTGCGGTCGCGCTTTTCCGTGATGAAGCCCTCGATGAAATCGGCATTGACCTCCGGCCCCAGGCCGCCGGGCGCGATCAGCGTCAGGCTCGCCACCCGCTCCGGCGCCTGGTGGGCGAGCTGCAGACAGACCGCGCCGCCCAGCGAGTGGCCGACCAGGTGCGCCGCGGGCAGCTCCAGCGCCGCCAGCAGCTCCTCCACCTTGGCCGCCAGGCCGGCCACGCTGGCGTCGGGGATCTGCTTGGCCGATCCGCCGTGGCCGGGCAGGTCGATGGCGTAGGCCGGACGCGCCTGGCCCAGGGTCAGGTGGTTGAACATCCAGGACTGGTGGTCGGCGCCGAAGCCGTGAATCAACAGCGCCGGCACGGCGCCGGGTGCCGGCGTCTCCGGCGCGGCCAGCAGGTACTGCAGGCGCAGGCCGCCGGCCTCGACGCTGCGCGGCTCCGGCCCCGCCTCCTCGGCGTCCTCGGCCGGGACGAACTCCGCCTGGAAGCGGGCGACGAAGGCGTCGATCTCCGCGTCGTCCACGCTATCCTCCGCCACCACGCCGAGCAGCGCGCCGACCGGCAGGGTCTCGCCGGGGCCGGCGACGATGCGGCGCAGCTTGCCGCCCACCGGGCTCTCGAAGACGTTGGTGATCTTGCTGGTCTCGATCTCCAGGATCTCCTGGCCGGCGGCGATGGTGTCGCCCTCGGCGACGCTCCACTCGACCAGGGTGCCCTCCTGCATGGCCAGGCCCCACTTGGGCATGACGATCGCTTCGATAGACGCCAAGAGTCTCGTCCTTTCCTCGGGCTTGATTTCGGGCTTCGGCCGGCCCGGTCAGCGGCGGGCACCGCCGGCACCGACCACCCGGCGCCGGCCGCGCAGGTCTGAGTGAAGCCGCGCTGCGCGGCCCGCCCTCGCCGCGACGCCGTCCCTCCGGCCCGCAGCCCACGCCCCGGGCCGCCGCCTACTCGGCGGCCGCGGCGCGTTGGTGACCGGCGACGGCGCGCACCGCCTCCATGATCTTGCCGACGCTGGGGATGTAGAGGTCCTCCAGAGCCGGCGAGAAGGGCACCGGCGCGTGCGGCGCGGTGACCTGGCGGATCGGCGCCTTGAGCGCGTCGAAGAGGGTCTCGCCGACCAGCGCGGCGATGTCGGTCGCCAGGTTGCAGCGCGGATGCGCCTCGTCGACCACCACCAGCCGGCCGGTCTCCTCGACCGTCTCCAGAATCGTCTCGCGGTCGAGCGGCGAGGTGGTGCGCGGGTCCACCACGGTGCAGCTTATGCCCTCCTTGGCCAGGCCGTCGGCCGCCTCGTTGGCGAAGTTCACCATGCGCCCGAAGGCGACCAGGGTGACATCGTCGCCCTCGCGGGTGACGTTCGCCTCGCCGAAGGGGATGGTGTAGGGCTCGTCCGGCACCTCCGCCTCCTCGTCGTACATCGCCTTGTGCTCGAAGAAGACCACCGGGTCGTCGTCGCGGATCGCCTGGATCAGCAGGCCCTTGGCCTCGTAGGCGTTGGAGGGCAGTGCCACCTTCAGCCCCGGGATGTGGGTGAACAGCGGGTAGAGGCACTGGCTGTGCTGCGAGGCGGCGCGGAAGCCGGCGCCGTACATGGTGCGGATGACCAGCGGGGTGACCGCCTTGCCGCCGAACATGTAGCGGAACTTGGCGGCCTGGTTGAAGATCTGGTCGAAGCACACGCCCATGAAGTCGACGAACATCAGCTCGGCCACGGGCCGCAGGCCGGTGGCGGCGGCGCCGGCCGCGCAGCCGACAAAGGCGGATTCCGAGATCGGCGTGTCGAGGATGCGCTCGCGCCCGAAGATCGGCTCCAGCCCCTTGGTCACCCCCAGCGGCCCGCCCCAGGCGTCGTCCTCGCCGGCCGCGCCCATGCCGCCGGCCACGTCCTCGCCCATCAGGACGACCCGCGCGTCGCGCTCCATCTCCTGGCGGAGCGCTTCGTTGATGGCCTGACGATAGGATTTCTTGCTCATCGCGCGCCTCCGCTCAGTAGCTCACGTAGACATCGGTCAGCAGGTCGGCCTCGCCCGGCATGGCGCCGGCCTTGGCCTGGGTGACGCACTGACCGATGGCGGACTCGACCTCGCGGTCGATCCGGTCCAGCTCGCCGGCCTCGATCAGCGAGGCCTCGGCGACGCGCTGGCGGAACACCTGCAGCGGATCGGCGTTCTGGCGAAAGCCCTCGACCTCGCCGCTGGCGCGGTAGGTCATGGCGTCACCCTCGAAGTGGCCGAAGTAGCGGGTCAGCTTGACGTGCAGCAGCGAAGGGCCCTCGCCGGCGCGGGCCCGCGCGATCGCCTCGCCGGCCGCCTCGTAGACCGCGAAGAAGTCGTTGCCGTCGACCTGCTTGGCCGGCAACCCGAAACCGGCCGCGCGGCCGACCTGGCTGCCGCCGACCGACCAGCCGCTGGCGGTGGCCTCGGCATAGCCGTTGTCCTCGATCACGAAGACCGCCGGCAGGTTCCAGACCTTGGCGAGGTTGTAGGACTCGAAGGTGGTGCCCTGGTTGGAGCCGCCGTCGCCGACGAAGGCGACCGCCACGCCGCCGGTCTTCAGGGTCTTGGCGGTCAGCGCCGCGCCGCAGATCAGCGGCGGGCCGCCGCCGACGATGCCGTTGGCCCCCATCATGCCGCGCGACAGGTCGGCGATGTGCATCGAGCCGCCCTTGCCGCCGCACAGCCCGTCCTTGCGCCCGAAGATCTCGTGCATCATCGCCTGGGCGTCGCAGCCCTTGGCGATGCAGTGGCCGTGCCCCCGGTGGGTCGAGGCGATGCAGTCCTTGTCCTCCAGGTGCGCGCAGACCCCGACGGCCGAGGCTTCCTCGCCGGCGTAGAGGTGGACGAAACCCGGGATCTCGCCGGCGGAAAACTCGGCGTGCACCGCCTCCTCGAACTCCCGGATGGTCTTCATCTGACGATAGCAGCGTGACAGGTCGTCACGACTGAGCTGCAACCCGCTTGCCATGGGCTCCGCTCCTCCCGTGCTGGCGTTTCTTCTTGGGCCACGGCTACGCCGAGCGCCCTTCCGGATTATGGCGAATAGCATGATACAACGCTGACGGTGGGGCAATTGGGAAAGCGCCGTCGGTCGGCATGTCAGCCCCCCGGCCCGAGCATCGCCCGTCGAACCCCTTGCCTTGCCTGAGATCGTGCCGTCGCCACGTCGACGGCCGGGCGGCACCGAGGCGCGAGACCGGCGCTCGCGCCGATGCCGGCGCGGCATCCGTCACATCCCGTTACGCGGGAATCCGCGCCGGCGTCCCGAACCGCCGAAGGCGGCGGCGTTGATACAAATCATTACGAGACGCGCCGGCTTGCCACAGGCTCGTCGGTGCACGTGCAGTCGGCGGGCCGCACGGCGAAACGAGAGCCGAGCCAGGCGGCGCCCGCCGGCCGGCTTGCGGCGAAAGAGGCCGAGCATGTCCCTGCCCCGCATCGAGAAGCACCCGCAGAGCCTGACGCGGCCACCGAACCTGCGCGACTACGCGCGGGCCTGCGCCGAGTTCTCCTACGAGCGGGTGCGCCAGGCCCTGGGGCCGGTGCCGGGCGGCGGCGCCAACATCGGCTACTGGGCGCTGGACCGGCAGGTCGCGGCCGGCCGGGGCGACAAGCCGGCGCTGCGCTGGCTCGGGCGCGACGGGTCGCGGCGCGACTATAGCTATGCCGAGCTGACGGCGGCGGCCAACCGCTTCGCCAACGCCCTGAGCGACTGCGGGCTGACGCGCGGCGACCGGGTCTTCGCCCTGATGCACCGCACGCCGGAGCTCTACATCGCCGCGCTGGGCTGTCTGAAGGCCGGGCTGGTCTTCTGTCCGCTCTTCTCGCAGTTCGGGCCGGAGCCGATCCGCGCGCGCATGGAGATCGGCGACGCCGCGGCGCTGGTCACCACCGCCGCGCTCTACAAGCGCAAACTGGCCGGCTGGTGCGGCGCGCTGCCGGGCCTGAAGCGCGTGCTGGTCACCGACGGCGCCGCGGCGGCCCCCGAGGGTACCGAACCGCTGGGCCCGCTGCTGGAGCGCATGTCCGCGGACTTCGCCTGCGCCGAGACCGGGCCGGAGGACATGGCGCTGCTGCACTTCACCAGCGGCACCACCGGCCGGCCGAAGGGCGTCATCCACGTCCACGAGGCGGCGCTGCACCACCACGCCACCGGCGCCTACGCGCTCGACCTGCAGGCCGACGACCTCTTCTGGTGCACCGCCGACCCCGGCTGGGTGACCGGCACCAGCTACGGCATTCTCGCCCCGCTGCTGCACGGGGTCACGCTGCTGGTCGACGAGGCCGAGTTCGACGCCCAGCGCTGGTACGGCCTCCTGCAGGACGAGAAGGTGACGATCTGGTACACCGCGCCGACGGCGATCCGCATGCTTATGCGCCTCGGCGGCGCCGTGGCGCGCGACTACGATCTCTCCAATCTGCGCTTTCTCGCCAGCGTCGGCGAGCCGCTCAACCCCGAGGCCGTGGTCTGGAGCCAAGAGGTCTTCGGCCTGCCCTTCCACGACAACTGGTGGCAGACCGAGACCGGCGGCATCATGATCGCCAACTATGCCGCCATGGACATCAAGCCGGGCTCCATGGGCCGGCCGGTGCCCGGCGTGCAGGCCGGCATCGTCAGCCGCGCTCCCGACGGCGGCGTGAGCGAGATCACCGCGCCGCACCAGCCGGGCGAGCTGGCCTTCCGTCCGGGCTGGCCCGCGATGATGCGCGGCTATCTGCACGAGGAAGCTCGCTACCGCAAGGCCTTCGCCGACGGCTGGTACCTGAGCGGCGACCTGGCCCAGCGCGACGACGACGGCTACTACTGGTTCCTCGGCCGGGCCGACGACATGATCAAGTCCTCCGGCCACCTGATCGGCCCCTTCGAGGTGGAAAGCGCCCTGATGGAGCATCCGGCGGTCGCCGAGGTCGGCGTGATCGGCCTGCCCGACGAGGTCGCCGGCGAGGTGGTCAAGGCCTATGTCGCGCTGAAGCCGGGCCGGGCCGCTGACGAAGCGATGCGCAAGGCGCTGCTGGGCCACGCCCGCAAGCGCCTGGGCCCGGCGGTGGCCCCGCGCGAGATCGTCTTCCGCGCCAACCTGCCCAAGACCCGTAGCGGCAAGATCATGCGCCGCCTGCTCAAGGCGCGCGAGCTCGGCCAGGAGGTCGGCGACATCTCCACCCTGGAAAGCGACGAGCAGCGATGAGCGACAGCCCGCCTTCCGCGACACGCGGCGACGACGATCCCCTGGCGCCGCGCCCGCACCTCAGCCGGGCCCATCTGCTCGCGCTGCTGCACCAGATGCTGCGCATCCGCCGCTTCGAGGATCGCTGCGCCGAACTCTACACCTATGAGAAGATCCGCGGCTTCCTCCACCTCTACGACGGCGAGGAGGCGATCGCCGTCGGTGCGCTGCAGGCCCTGGGGCCGGAGGACTGGGTCGTCGCCACCTACCGCGAGCACGGCCACGCCCTGGCCCGCGGGGTGCCGATGCCCCAGGTGTTGGCCGAGCTCTACGGCAAGGCCGAGGGCTGCAGTGGCGGGCGCGGCGGCTCCATGCACCTGTTCGACCGCACGCACCGGCTGCTCGGCGGCAACGCCATCGTCGGCGGCGGCCTGCCGCTGGCGGTCGGCCTGGCCCTGGCCAAGAAGATGCGCGGCGAGCCGGGCTTGGCCGCCTGCTTCTTCGGCGAGGGCGCGGCGGCCGAGGGCAGCTTTCACGAGAGCCTGAACCTGGCGGCGCTCTGGCGGCTCCCCGTGCTTTTCGTCTGCGAGAACAACCGCTACGCCATGGGCACCGCGCTGCGCTACAGCGAGGCCGAGCAGCAGATCGCCAAGAAGGCGGCCAGCTACAACCTGCCGGCCGTGGCCATCGACGGCATGGACGTGGTGGCGGTCGAGGCCGCCGCCCGCCAGGCCGCCGGCACCATCCGCGACGGCGGCGGGCCGCAGTTCATCGAGGCCGCGACCTACCGCTTCCGCGCCCACTCCATGTTCGACGCGCAGCTCTACCGCGACAAGGCGGAGGTGGAGAGCTGGCGAGCCAAGGGGCCGATCAAGCGCTTCCGCGCCTGGCTGGAGGAGACCGGCGTGCTGCATGCCCATGATCTCGCCGAGATGGAGGCGCGCATCGACGCCGAGCTCGACGCGGCCGTGGCCTTCGCCGAGGCCGGCACCTGGGAGCCGGTCGAGACTCTCACCCGCTTCGTCACCAGCGAGAAGGCCGGGCCGGCATGAGCGAGCCGCGCGAGACCACCTACCGCGATTGCCTGCGCGAGGCCCTGCGCCAGGCCCTACTGGCCGACCCGCGCGTCTTCCTGATGGGCGAGGACGTGGGCCGCTACGGCGGCTGCTACGCCGTTTCCAAGGGGCTGCTGGCGGAATTCGGCGAGGAACGCATCCGCGACACGCCACTGTCGGAGGCCAGCTTCACCGGTGCCGGCATCGGCGCGGCGATCGGCGGCCTGCGCCCGATCGTCGAGATCATGACGGTCAACTTCAGCTTCCTCGCGCTCGACCAGATCGTCAACAACGCCGCCACGCTGCTGCACATGTCCGGCGGCGCCTTCAACGTCCCGCTGGTGATCCGCATGGCGACCGGCGCCGGCCGGCAGCTCGCGGCCCAGCACTCCCACTCCATGGAGGGCTGGTACGCCCACATCCCCGGGCTGAAGGTGGTCACGCCGGCCACCCTGGAGGACGCCCGCGGCATGCTCTGGACCGCGCTGGAAGACCCCGACCCGGTGCTGATCTTCGAGCATGTGCTGCTCTACAACCGCAGGGGCCGGCTGGCGCCGGACGCCGGGCCGGTCGACCTCGACACGGCCGTGGTGCGCCGTGCCGGCGACGACGTCAGCCTGGTGACCTACGGCGGCGGACTGCACAAGACCCTGGAGGCGGCCGAAGACCTGGCCGAGGCCGGCATCTCGGCGGAGGTGATCGACCTGCGCGTGCTGCGCCCGCTCGACACCGAGACGCTGATCGCCAGCGTCGCCAAGACCCGCCGGGCGGTGGTGGTGGACGAGGGCTGGCGCGCCGGCGGTCTGTCCGCCGAGGTCTCGGCGCGGATCATGGAGCAGGCCTTCTGGGAGCTGGACGCGCCGGTCGAGCGGGTCTGCGGGGTCGAGGTGCCGATCCCCTACCCGGCCCATCTGGAGCGCGCCTCCCTGCCGCAGCCGGCGGCGATCGTCGCCGCCGCCAAGCGCACGCTCGGCCGCTAAGGAGGCGGCGATGACCACGATCCGCATGCCCTCGCTGGGCGCCGACATGGAAGACGGCACCCTGGCAGAGTGGCTGATCGCGCCGGGCGCGCGGATCGCGCGCGGCGACGTCGTCGCGGTGGTCGAGACCCAGAAGGGCGCGATCGAGATCGAGAGCTTCGAGAGCGGCCAGGTCGCCCGCCTGGAGGTCGCCGAGGGCGAGACCGTGCCGGTCGGCGCGGTCATCGCCACCCTCGAGGCGGCGGGCGTGGCGGAGGCAGTGGCGGAGGCCGAGGCGCAGACAGAGGCGCGGACGAATGGGCCGAAGGGGACGCCGAAGGCGGCGGAGGTGGGACCCCATGCCCAAGCGCCCGCGCCGGCACCGGGCCCCGCCCCGGCCGCGCCGGCGACGGCAGCCGGCGACCGGGGCCGTGCCTCCCCGGCCGCCCGGCGCCTGGCCGCCCGGCTCGGCGTCGAGCTGGCGCAGGTTGCGGGCAGCGGTCCCGACGGCGCGGTGGTCAGCCGCGACGTGCGGCGCGCCAGCGAACGCGCCCGCCCGGCCGCGGCGGAGGCCGCCCAAGCCCCGCAAGCCCCCCTGGCCCCGCAAGCCCCCCTGGCCCCGCAAGCGCCCCCGGCCCCGCAAACGCCCGAGCCATCCGAAGCGCGGGCGCCGCGCAGGACCCGTGGCCTCGACCTCGCCGAGATGCGCAAGGCCATCGCCGCGGCCATGGCCCGCTCGAAGCGGGAGATCCCGCACTACTACCTCTCGACCAGCGTCGACCTGGCGGCCGCCACGCGTTGGCTGACCGCGACCAACGCCGCGCGGCCGCCCGAGGCGCGGCTGCTGATGGCGACGCTCTTCACCAAGGCCACGGCCCTGGCCCTGCGCGATCACCCGCAGTTCAACGGCACCTTCGAGGACGGGGCGTTTCGTCCCGGCGCCGGCATCCACGTCGGCACCGCCGTGGCGATCCGCGGCGGCGGCCTGATCGCGCCGGCGATCCACGACTGCGACCGCCTAAGCCTGGAGGCGCTGATGGGGCGCCTGCGCGACCTGGTGGTGCGGGTGCGCGGCGGCGGCCTGCGCTCGTCCGAGCTGACCGACCCGACGATCACCGTCTCCAGCCTCGGCGAGCGCGGCGTGGAGGCGCTGTTCGGCGTGATCTATCCGCCGCAGGTCGCGCTGCTCGGCTTCGGCCGCGTGGCCGAGGGCGTGCGCGCCGTCGACGGCGCCGTGGCGGTGCGACCGTCCGTGACCCTGACCCTGGCCGGCGACCACCGCGTCACCGACGGCCATCGCGGCGGCCTGTTCCTTCGCCGCATCGACAGCCTGCTGCAGGAGCCCGACGCCCTATGAGCCTGAACGAAGAGGAGATCCGCGCCGTCGTCGTCGAGGAGCTGGGCCGCATCGCGCCCGAGATCGACATCGCCGAGATCGACCCCGACGGCGATCTGCGCGAGGAGATGGACATCGACTCGATGGACCACCTCAACCTGATGATCGCGCTGCACAAGCGGCTCGGCATCGAGATTCCCGAAATCGATTATCCCAAGCTCCTGACACTGCGGGCCGCGGTGGCCTATCTTCGCGCCAAGGCGTGAAGCGCACGCGCGAGAGTCTCGGGAAGAAAGGTCGCAGGCGATGAGCGATACGCCCCCTCTGTCCCCGCCCGGCGAGAACGACTGCCTGGTGGTGGTCGACCTGCAGAACGACTTCATGCCGGGCGGCGCCCTGGCGGTGCCCGACGGCGACGCCACCGTGCCGGTGATCAACCGCCTGTGCGCCCGCTTCGCCCACGTGGTGGCGACCCAGGACTGGCACCCGGCCGGGCACAGCTCCTTCGCCTCCAGCCACGCCGGGCGGGCGCCCTTCGAGACGATCGAGGCGCCCTACGGCCCCCAGACGCTCTGGCCCGACCACTGCGTCCAGGGCACCTCCGGCGCGGCCTTCCACCCCGACTTCGACCTCGACCGGGCGGAGCTGGTCCTGCGCAAGGGGTTTCGCCGGGCGATCGACTCCTACTCCGCCTTCGCCGAGAACGACCGCCGCACCTCCACCGGGCTGGCCGGCTACCTGCGCGAGCGTGGCTTCACGCGGCTGTTCTTCGCCGGCCTGGCGACCGACTTCTGCGTGCGCTGGTCGGTGGAGGACGCGCGCGCCGCCGGCTTCACCGCGGTGCTGGTCGCCGACGCCTGCCGGGCCATCGACCTGGACGGCTCGCAGGCGGCGGCGCTCGAGGCGATGCGCGCGGCCGGCGCGGCCGTGGTGCAGTCCGACCGGCTGCTCGGCTGAGCCGTGGCGATGGCCGAACCCGGCGCCGCAATCGACTACGGCCGCTGCCTGCTGCTGACCGACCTCTACCAGCTCAATATGGTCGAGGCCTATCTGGCGGCCGGCCGCACCGACGAGGCGGTCTTCGAGTTCTTCGTGCGCAAGCTGCCGCCCGAGCGCGGCTTCCTGATGGCCGCCGGTCTGGCGCAAACGCTGCGCTTCCTGACCGAGGCGCGGGTCAGCGCGGAGGAGCTCGACTGGCTGCGCGCTACCGGTCGCTTCACCGGCCGGCTGCTCGACTTCCTCGCCGGCTTCCGGTTCAGCGGCGACCTCGACGCCCTGCCCGAGGGCACCGTGTTCTTTCCCGACGAGCCGGTGGCGCGGATCACCGCGCCGTTGCCCCAGGCCCAGCTTGTCGAGACGCGGCTGATCAACTTCCTGCACTACCAGACGCTGGTCGCGACCAAGGCCGCGCGCATGACCCTGGCCGCGCCCGGCAAGGGGCTGGTCGACTTCGGCCTGCGCCGCGCCCACAGTGGCGAAGCCGGGCTGCTGGCCGCGCGGGCCTGCTACCTGGCGGGCTTCGCCGGCACCGCCAGCGTACCCGCCGCCCGGGCCTTCGGGGTGCCGCTCTACGGCACCATGGCGCATTCCTTCATCCAGGCCTACGACAGCGAGGACGCCGCCTTCCTCGACTTCGCGCGCGCCCGGCCCGACCAGACGGTCTTCCTGCTCGACACCTACGACACCGAGCGCGCCGCCGAGAAGCTGGTTGCCCTGGCCCCGCGGCTGCAGGCCGAGGGCATCGCGCTGCGCGGCGTGCGGCTGGACAGCGGCGACCTGGGCGCGCACGCCCGCAAGGTGCGCGCCATCCTCGACCGTGCCGGCCTGGAGGAGGTGAAGATCGTCGCCAGCGGCGGCATCGACGAGTACCAGCTCGCGCGCCTGACCGGCGAGGGCGTGCCGATCGACCTCTACGGCGTCGGCACCAGCCTGGTGACCTCCGACGACCTGCCGGCGCTCGACTGCGCCTACAAGCTGAAGGCCTACGGCGGCCAGGCGCGGCGCAAGCGCTCTGAGGGCAAGGCCTACTGGCCCGGCCCGACCCAGGTCCACCGCCGCCTCGACGCCGAGGGGCGGATCGCCGAGGACCTGCTGACCACGGCCGGGGAGCCCTCGCCGGGCGATGCCTACCGCCCACTGCTGCAGCCGGTGCTGCGCGGCGGCGCGCCCGTCGCTAAGGCGCCGGACATGGCGGCGCTGCGCGCCCGGGCGACCGCGGAGCTGGGGCGCCTGCCGGCATCGCTCGGCCGGCTCACCGACGCACCGGCCTTCCGGCCGCGCGTCTCGCCGACGCTGCGCGCCCTGGCCGAGGAGGTCGACCGACGCAGCGCGCAGTAGCGCGCGCCTGCGAGCGCGGCCCCAGCCGGCCGTGGCCCCTGGCGCCGTGCCCCCCCGGCGCCATGCCCATAAGCTCGGGCGCGCCGCGGATCACAGGATCTGCTTGAGGAACTCGCGGGTGCGCGGGTCGCGGGGATTGGCGAAGAACTCGCTCGGCGGGCCGTGTTCGACGATCACGCCCTTGTCGGTGAAGTAGATGTGCCCGGCCACCTCGCGGGCGAAGCCCATCTCGTGGGTGACCAGCAGGCAGGTCATGCCCTCCTCCGCCAGCTCGCGGATGGTGACCAGCACCTCGTTCACCGTCTCCGGGTCGAGCGCCGAGGTCACCTCGTCGAACAGCATGACGTCGCCGGTCTAAGCAGGTTGTGATCGTTTGGACCCACGGCGTGGGGCCGCCGATCACAAGAAACCTGCTCCACACCAAAGGGTTGGAGTGATTCTTCGCGACCGGCGGACGCGCTGACGCGCGTCCAAACGGTCGCAAATCACTCTCGGCGCGACTGCGGCGCCGCGACCGGGCGCTCAGGATCAGATCGCCAGGTACTCGTGCCGCAGCTCCTCGTTGTCGAGCACCTCCTTGGCGGAGCCCTCGTAGACCACCTCGCCCATGTCGAGGATCAGGGCCCGGTCGGCGAGCTGCAGCGCGGCGACGGCGTTCTGCTCGACGATGATGGTGGTGATGCCCAGTTCGCGCACGCCCTGGAGGATCCGCTCGATCTCCTGCACGATCACCGGCGCCAGCCCCTCGTAGGGCTCGTCGAGCAGCAGCAGCTTGACGTCGCGCGCCAGCGCGCGAGCGATCGCCAGCATCTGCTGCTCGCCGCCCGACAGGGTCACCCCCTCCTGGTTGCGCCGCTCGCCCAGGCGCGGGAAGGCATCGTAGATGCGCTCGAAGGACCAGCCCTTGGGCTCGGCGATCTGAGCGAGCTGCAGGTTTTCCTCGACGGTCAGACCGGGGATGATGCGCCGGTCCTCGGGCACCAGCGCCACGCCGTTGCGCGCGGCCTGGTGGCTCTTCATCTCGTGCAGCGGCTTGTGGTCGAGCCAGACCTCGCCGTGGCGCAGCTCGGGCGAGCCGATCTGGGCGATGGTGCGCAGGGTCGAGGTCTTGCCCGCGCCGTTGCGCCCCAGCAGCGCCAGGATCTGCCCCTCGCGGATGTCGAAGCTGACGCCCTGCACGATGTAGCTCTCGCCGTAGTAGGCGTGCAGGTCCCAGCAGGAGAAGAAGGCCGGCGGCGAGGCGGCGCGCTTGTCGCGCGGCGGGACCAGTTGGCTGGCGGCGTCGGTCATACGTGGGCTCCCCCGAGATAGGCTTCCTGGACCTTGGGATTGCCGCGGATGTCGTCCGGCGTGCCCTCGGCGATGATGGTGCCCTGGGCCAGGACGGTGATCCAGTCGGCCAGCGAGAAGACGACATGCATGTCGTGCTCGATGATGACCTTCGTCATCCCGCGTTCCTTGATCCGCTTGAGCAGGTCGATGGTGCGGTTGGTGTCGTGCCGCGACATGCCGGCGGTGGGTTCGTCGAGCAGCAGCAGGCGGGGGTGCTGGATCAGGCACATCGCCAGCTCCAGCCGCCGCTTGTCGCCGCGCGAGAGGTTGCCGGTATGCTCGTCCTTGAGGCGGAGCAGGCCGACGTCCTCGAGCGTGTGCTCGGCCTCCTCGGTCAGCGCCTTGTCGCCGAACATCGACTTGAAGGGCTTGAAGTTGAAGGCGCCGTCGCGCTTGGCCAGGGCCGCCACCTCGACGTTCTGGATCAGCGTCAGGTCGAGGAAGATCTCCGGCGTCTGGAACACCCGCGCGACCCCGAGCTGGTTGATCTCGTAGGGCTCCTTGCCGGTCAGCACCTGGCCGTCGAAGATCACCGAGCCGGTGTCGGGCGCCAGCCGCCCGATGCAGACGTTGAGCAGCGTCGACTTGCCGGCGCCGTTGGGCCCGATCACCGCATGGGTCTGGCCCTCCTCGATCTGCAGGTTGATGTTCGACAGGGCCTGAAGGCCGCCGAAGCTCTTGTTCACGTCCGAAACGTTGAGGACGATCTCTTCCATCTCGGCCTTCCCCCTATTCCGACGGCTGGTGATGCAGGGCGCCGGACGGCTGGCGGCCCTGCTGACCGCGCCGCCGGATCCAGACGCCGATCCGCCGGATGCCCTCCATCAGTCCGCCGGGCAGGAAGATCACGACCAGCATGAAGAGGATGCCCAGCGTCAGGTGCCAGCCCTCGCCGACGAACAGGCTGGCGAAGCCGACCAGGAACTCGTTCAGGCCGTCCGGCAGGAAGGAGAAGAGCTGCCCCAGCTCAGTCCGGTTGATGGCCGAGAAGATGTTCTCGAAGTACTTGATGATGCCCGCCCCGAGCAGCGGCCCGATCAGCGTGCCCGCCCCGCCCAGGATGGTCATCAGCACCACCTCGCCGGACGCGGTCCACTGCATGCGCTCGGCGCCGGCCAGCGGGTCGGTGATCACCATGAGCGAGCCGGCCAGCCCGGCGTACATGCCGGAAATGACGAAGGCGACCAGCAGGTAGGGCCGGGTGTTGAAGCCGGTGTAGCGCATGCGGGTCTGGTTCGACTTGATCGCCAGCAGCTTCAGCCCGAAGGGCGAGCGGAAGATCTTGAGCGAGACCCAGAAGGCCAGGATCAGCACCACCGCGCAGAAGTAGAAGGCCGTGTAGCCCGTCATCTCCAGCCCGAACAGCGAGGGCGAGGGCAGCGCCTCCTTGGCCTCGCCCATGAGGGCGCGGTCGATGATCCGCGGGTCGGCGACGTCGAGGATCAGCGCCGTCTCGCCGTTGGTGATCGGGGTGAGCACCGAGTAGGCGAGGTTGTAGGACATCTGCGCGAAGGCCAGCGTCAGGATCGCGAAGTAGATGCCCGACCGGCGCAGGCTGACGAAACCGATCACCAGCGCGAACAGCCCGGCGATCAGGATGCCGAAGGCGATCGCCAGCAGCACGTTCATCGTCAGCAGCTTGAACATCCACACCGCGGCGTAGGAGCCGACGCCCAGGAAGGCGGCATGGCCGAAGGAGAGGTAGCCGGTGAGTCCGAACAGGAGGTTGAAGCCGATCGCGAAGATCCCGAAGATCGCGAAGCGCTGCAGCAGGTCCGGGTAGCTGGCCCCGATCGGCGCCAGCCAGACCGGCATGGTCAGCACGGCGAGTGAGAAAACCGCCATCAGCAGCAGGTCGCGCTTGGGCGTCGAGGGATTGAATGCCGTCAGGCTCGCCATGGTCTCAGGTCTCCATGACGCCCTTGCGGCCCAGCAGCCCGCGCGGACGGGTCAGCAGGATCGCAACGGCGATCAGATAGATGATGATCTGGTCGATGCCGGGGAACACCTCCTTGACCGCCCCCATCGAGGCGAAGGACTGCACGATCCCGAGCAGGAAGCCGGCGGCCACCGCGCCGGGCAGCGAGCCCATGCCGCCGACCACCACGACCACGAAGGACAGCACCAGGAAGTTCATGCCCATGTTGTAGTCGGGCGGCAGGATCGGCGTGTACATCGTGCCGGCCAGCCCGGCGACCACGGCGGCGATCCCGAAGACCACCGTGAAGCGCTTTTCGATGTTGATGCCGAGCAGCCCGACGGTCTCGCGGTCGGCCATGCCGGCGCGCACCACCATGCCGTAGGTGGTGAACTGCAGGAACGCGAAGACCGCGCCGATGATCAGCAGCGAAGTGGCGAGGTAGACCAGGCGCCACCAGGGATAGACCAGCGCCTCGCTGAGGCCGAACAGCGCGCCCACCGGCGCCGCGCCGGAGACGATGTCCGGCGCCGACTGCGGGATCGGGTTGGCGCCGTAGAAAACCTTGATGATCTCGCCGAGCACGATGGCCAGGCCGAAGGTGACCAGGATCTGCTCGGCGTGGGAGCGCTTGTAGAAGAAGCGGATCAGCCCGCGCTCCATCGCCAGGCCGATCAGCAGCATGACCGGGATCGCGACCAGGATGGCGATCGGCACCGACCAGTCGATGATCGCCGTGCCGAGGTCGCCGAACCAGATCTCCAGGTAGGGCTCGTCCTTGTAGGCCTCGAAGAAGGTGATGCTCTCGTCGCGCACCTGCTTCGAGAAGTTGAGCGCGGCGTTGACCGAGACGGCCACGAAGGCGCCCAGCATGAACAGCGCGCCGTGCGCGAAGTTCACCACGCCCAGCGTCCCGAACACCAGGGTCAGCCCCAGCGCGATCAGCGCGTAGGCACCGCCCTTGTCCAGGCCGTTGAGGAGCTGGATGAGAAAGGCATCCATCTGTCGCGTTCCCCTAGAGCGGGACGGCCGGCTCTGCCGCGTCCCAGCACCGATTGCTTACAGGCGACGGCGCGAGGCCGGAGGCGGCGGCCGGCCGACGCCGGCCCCGCCCCCGGATCCTCGCGGCGCTTCAGACCTCGTAGGGGCCCAGGTCGCCCGGGTAGAGGTCGGGCGGGTAGATCACCTGCTCGGTGGGCACCTCCTGCACGACCTCCAGCAGGTCGAACTGGCTGGTCGGGTTCTCGTTGCCCTTCACCACCAGGACCTTCTTGAAGCACTGGTGATCCTCGGCCCGGTAGAGGGTCGGGCCGTTGCCGGTGCCGTCGAACTCGAAGCCCTCGAGGAACTTGATCACCTCGACGGGATAGAAGCTCCCCACGCTTTCCACCGCGTTGGCATAGAGCAGCGTCTGCACGTAGCAGGTGTGGGCGGCCTGCGACGGCGGGAAGCCGTACTCCTGGCCGAAGGACTTGACGAAGGCCTGCGAGCCGGCGTCCTGCAGCGACCAGTGCCAGTTGGTCGAGCCGAAGATGCCCTTCACGTTCTCGCCCGCGCCCTGCGCCATCAGGCGCGAGTAGAGCGGCACCACGACCTCGAACTGCTTGCCGTTGACCATCTTGTCGCGCAGACCGAACTGCACGGCCTGGGTCAGGCTGTCGACCATGTCCTTGCCGTAGTGGTTGAGGATCAGGACGTCGGCCCCGGAGTCCAGCACCGGCGTGATGTACTGCGCGAAGTCGCCGGCGCCCAGCGGCGTGCGCACCGCGTTGACCGTCTCCCAGCCGAGCGCCTCGGTGACCTCCTTGATCGACTGCTCCTGGCTCCAGCCCCAGGTGTAGTCGGCGGTCAGGTGATAGGCGCGCCGGTCGGTGCCCATGTTGGACTCGAGCACCGGGCCGAGGGCGGCGCCCGACATGTGGGCGTTGAAGAAGTGGCGGAAGCCGTAGCGGCGGCGGTCCTTGCCGGTGGTGTCGTTGGAGTGGGTCAGGCCGCACATGAAGATGACGCCCATGTCCTGGCAGAGCGACTGCACCGCGATCGCCACGCCCGAGGAGGAGCCGCCGGTGACCATCACCACGCCGTCGCGCTCGATCATGCGCTTGGCCGAGGCGCGCGCCGCGTCCGACTTGGTCTGGGTGTCGCCGGTCACATACTCGACCTTCTTGCCGAGCACGCCGTTCCCCTTGAGCGCCAGCGGCTGCATGGTGTTGAGCATGCCGCCGTCGCCCTCGCCGTTGAGGTGCTTGACGGCCAGGCGGTAGGCGCGCAGCTCGTCCGCCCCCTCCTCGGCATAGGCGCCGGTCTGCGGCACGTTGAAGCCCAGGGTCACGCTGGAGGCGTTGCCCGGGTCGTTACGGAACTCCTGTGCCCAGGCGCCGCGGCTGAACACCGTGGGCGCCAGAATGGCACCGCCGGCGAAGGCCGCGCCGCCCTTCAAAACCCCACGGCGAGTCGTCTTCTTGTCGAAGATCCTCATCACGTGATTCCTCCCATTGGTGGTATTGGCGGTGCGCGAGGGGGCCCGTGCGGACGCGCCCCTCTTCGCCCGCCTAAGAAAAAGTAAGCTAGCAAGCCGCGACTCATGCAACTGACCTTTGCCATCGGCGCAAAATTCTGTAAAAATGTCGGCAAATAGCGTGTTGGCGAAGTCAAAAGATTTACAAGAATGCTGCGCTGCAAACACGCGGGAGGACCCGAGGAGACGCTTTCTTGGCGCGCTTGCCCATTGGCGCCCGCATTCGCGACCGCCGGCGCGAGCAGGGTTTGACGCAATCCGGCCTGGCTGCCGCGGCCGGCATTTCGCCGTCGTATCTCAACCTAATCGAGCATGACAAACGCGCGATCGGCGGCGCCTTGCTGCGGCGCATCGCCGAGCTGCTGCAGGTCGAGATCGGCCACCTGAGCGGCAGCGACGATGCGCGCCTGGCCCAGGACCTGGTCGAGCTGACCCGCTCGCTGGGCGGCGAGGCCCTGCAGGAGGAGGGCGCGCTGGCCTTCGTGGCCCGCTTCCCCGACTGGGCCCAGGCCTTCGTGCGGCTGCACCGGCGCTACCGCGAGGCGGCGGACTCCGCTCTCACCCTGTCCGACCGGCTCAGCCAGGACCCGGCGCTGGTCGAGCTCAGCCACGCGGTGCTCACCCAAATCACGGCGATCCGCTCCTTCGCCGAAATCCTCGAGAGCCACGGCGACCTGGCGCCCGACGAGCGGGCGCGCTTTTCCAAGATCATCGCCGGGCAGAGCGACGAGCTGGCCTCCAGCGCGCGCGAGATGCTGGCCCTGCTCGGCGGGCCGCAGGGGGCGATGCGGTCCTCCGCCCCGCGCGAGGAGGTCGACGACTTCATCATCGCCCATGCCAACCACTTCCCGAAGGTCGAGGCCGCCTGCGACGCGCTGCGCGGCCAACTGCTGGAGGGCGGCGACAACCTAGCCGGCGCGGTCGACGCCCGGCTGAGCGGGGTGCACGGGCTGAGCCTGTCGATCCAGGCCGGCGCGCGCAGCGTCGAGATCACCGACAGCCACCTGGTAATTCCGGAAGGCACGCCGGAGGCCAGCGTCCGCTTCCTGCAGGCCCGCATCCTGGCGGAGCGCGAGCTGGCCGACCTCTGGGACGAGCTGACCCGCGACCCGCGGCTGCGCAGCGACGAGGCGCGCGCCCACGCCCGCGCCGCCCTCGCCCGCTACGCCGCGGGGGCCCTGCGCTTTCCCTACGTCCCCTTCCTGGAAGCCGCCGAGACCCTGCGTTACGACGTCGACCGCCTGGCCGCCCGCTTCGGCGGCAGCTTCGAGCAGACGGCGCACCGCCTGGTGACGCTGCGGCGGCCGGGCGCCGAGGGGGTGCCCTTCGCCTTCCTGCGGGCCGACCCGGCCGGCAACCTGTCGAAGCCCTTCAGCCTGCCGGGCCTGCGCGTGCCGCGCATGGGCGGCACCTGCCCACTGTGGGCGCTGCACACGGCCTTCGCCGTGCCCGACCGGCCGGTCGCCCAGCTCGCCGAGCTGCCGGAGGGCGAGCGCTATCTCTTCGTCGCCCGGCGGGTGACCAAGACCATCGGCCCCTACGGCGCCCCGCCGGTCACCTTCAGCGTGCTGCTGGGCTGCGATGCCGCCTATCTCGAACGGCTGGTCTACGGCGACGCCTTCGCCGGCCGCGGCAACCTGGCCACGCCGGTCGGCTACAACTGCCGCTCCTGCCGCCGCGCCGACTGCGCCCAGCGGGCCCATCCGCCGGTGCTGCCGGGCGCCGCCCGCCAGGCGCGCGACGCGGCGGCGGCCGGGTCCCGGGCCGGGTCGGAGGTCAGCTCGGAGGTCGGCTCGGGGGTCGGCTCGGGGGGCGGCTCGGAGGTTGCCTCGGCAGCCGGTTCGGCGCAGCCCCTGCAACCGGAGAGGGACTCGTCGCCGGCAGCAAAACAAACGATACTGGCGCAATAAGAATTGACCGGCCTCCTTGAGGGGCCGGCGTGTGACCGGGAGGACCCGCGATGACCAAGACGGTGCTCATCGCCGAAGACGAACCCTTCATTGTCGAGTCCCTGACCTTCCTGCTGACCAAGGCGGGCTATCGGGTGGCCAGTTACGGCGAGGGACAGGCGGCGCTCAGCGCGATCGTCGAACAACGGCCGGACCTGGTCCTGCTCGACGTCATGCTGCCCGGCATCAACGGGTTCGATCTGCTCCGCCAGCTCCGGGCCACGCCCGGCGTCAGCCGCATGCCGGTGCTGGCCCTGACGGCGAAGGGCCAGGATGCCGACCGCCTGCGCATGCTCGAGCTCGGCGCCGACGACTTCGTCACCAAGCCCTTCTCCAACAAGGACCTGATGACGCGGATCGGGCGGCTGGTCGGCGGCGAAGCGGGCGAAGAAGGCGCAGACGAGAGCGCGGACGGACGCGCAGACGGGGCCGCCGACGGGGCCGCCGAGGGGGCCGCCGAGTCCCCCCCCGCGCCAAAATCGCGCAATGGTTGACCGGCTGCGCGGCGGCGAGGAGGCGCCGGCGCCGCGCCACGGCGGCCGGCGGTTGCGCGACATGGCGGCGGTGCTGCCGGTGGCCATGCTGCTGCTGATCCTGCCGCCCTACATCCGCATCTTCGACCAGGACAGCTTTCTCGGCGGCGTGCCACTGCTCTTCCTCTACATCTTCGGGCTCTGGGCGCTGGTGATCCTGGTCAGCGCCGTGATCGCCCGCGGCCTGGCCCGGCGCGAGATGTCGCCCGCCGTCGAGGGCGCGCGCGCGGCGGGCAAGGAGGGGGCGCAAGCCGACGCCCCGCCGCCGCCCGGCAGGGAACAGGGTGGCGAGCAGGGTGGCGGGCAGGATGGCGGGCAAGGCCGCGCGCGCGGTCTCGAACAGGGGCTGGAGCGGGAGGCCTAGCCCATGCTGTCCTCCGGCTTCGTGGTGCTGGTCGCCGGGCTGTATCTCGGCCTGCTCTTCTTCCTTGCCTTCCTGACCGAGCGGCGGGTGGCCCGCGGGGCGGCCCGCTTCATCACCGCCCCACCGGTCTACACCCTGTCGCTGGCGGTCTACTGCACCTCCTGGACCTTCTACGGCGCGGTCGGCTCGGCCGCGCGCAACGGCCTGGAGTTCCTGACCATCTACCTGGGACCGACGGTGGTGCTGCTGGGCTGGTGGGTGCTGCTGCGCAAGCTGGTGCGGATCAGCCGCAGCCAGCGGATTACCTCGATCGCCGACTTCATCTCGGCGCGCTACGGCAAGAGCGCGTCGATCTCGGCCGTGGTGACCCTGATGGCGGTGGTCGGCAGCATCCCCTACATCTCGCTGCAGCTCAAAGCGGTGACGGCCAGCTACGAGGTGCTGGTCGGTGCCTCGGCGACCGCGCAGCACGGGCCGGGGAGCGACATCTTCACCGACACCGGCCTGTGGGTGACCATCTCGATGGCCGCCTTCGTGATCCTGTTCGGCACCCGCAACCTGGGCGCCGACCAGCGCCATCCCGGCGTGGTTGCGGCCATCGCCTTCGAGTCCCTCATCAAGCTGTTGGCCCTCGGCGCCGTCGGGCTCTTCGCGCTCTACGGCATCGGCGACGGCCTCGGGGAGCTCTTCGCGCGGGCCCGCGCCAACCCCGAGTTGCAGCACCTCTACAGCTTCCCCGAGGGCTTCGAGCCGCGCTGGGTCGTCACCTTGTTCCTGGCGGCCATGGCGACGATCTGCCTGCCGCGCCAGTTCCAGGTGACCGTGGTGGAGAACTCCGACGAGCGCCACCTGGCCACGGCGGCCTGGCTGTTCCCGCTCTACCTGATGCTGATCAGCCTCTTCGTGCTGCCGATCGCCATCGCCGGCCTGACCAGCCTGCCGCCCGGCGAGAACACCGACCTCTTCGTGCTGACCGTGCCGCTGGCCGCCGGGCGCGAGGATCTGGCGCTCGTGGCCTTCATCGGCGGCCTCTCGGCCGCCACCTCCATGGTGATCGTCGCCAGCCTGGCGCTGTCGATCATGATCTCCAACCACCTGGTCGCACCGCTGCTGCTGCGCAGTCCGGTCTTCTCCGGACCCACGGCCGGCGATTTTTCCGGCACGCTGCTGCTCACCCGGCGCCTGTCGATCGTGGCCATCCTGCTGCTCGGCTTCCTCTATTATCGGGGTACCGGCAGCGGCAATCCGCTGGCCTCGATCGGGCTGATCTCCTTCGCCGGCATGGCGCAGTTCGCGCCGGCGCTGATCGGCGGCGTCTTCTGGCAGCGGGCGACCAAGCGCGGCGCCCTGGCCAGCCTGCTCGCCGGCTTCGCCTTCTGGGCCTACACGCTGCTGGCCCCCACCCTGGCCAGCGCCGGTTGGGCCTTCGAGGGGCTGGTCGCCGAGGGGCTGTGGGAGGTGGCGCTGCTCCGGCCCAACGCCCTGTTCGGGCTCGAGGGCTGGGACCCGCTGGTGCATGGCCTCTTCTGGTCGATCAGCGCCAACGTCACCGCCTATGTCCTGGTCTCACTGGTGACCCGCCAGAGCCCGATCGAAAGCCTGCAGTCGGCGCTGTTCGTCAACGCCCTGCAGCCGCGCGAACCCCAGGTCGAGGTGGCGCTGCAACGCTCGGCCACCACCAAGGACCTGTTCCGCCTGACCCAGCGGATTCTCGGCGCCGAGCGCGCCTACCAGATCTTTCGCGACTACGCCCGCCGCCAGGGCCGCTCCGACCACCTGCCGGCGCCCGACCCGCCGCTGATCGCCTACGTGGAGCGCCAGCTCGCCAGCAGCGTCGGCGCCGCCTCGGCCCGCTCGCTGGTCTCGCGGATCGTCAAGGGCGAGACCATCAGCCTCGACGCCTTGATCGCCATCCTCGACGAGACCCACCAGGCGATCCGCACCAGCCGCGCGCTGGAGCGCAAGTCGCGCGAGCTGCAGGACACGGCGGCGCAGCTCCGCGAGGCCAACGCGCAGCTCAAGGCGCTGGACAAGATGAAGGACGACTTCCTCAGCCGCGTCAGCCACGAGCTGCGCACGCCGATGACCTCGATCCGCTCCTTCTCGGAGATCCTCAGCGACCCCGCCCAGAGCGGCCCGAAGCTCGAGTCCGAACAGGCGCAGCGCTTCCTGACCATCATCCGCGACGAGAGCGAGCGGCTGACCCGGCTGCTCGACGAGATCCTCGACATCAGCCGCATGGAGAGCGGCGAGGCCACCCTGCGCCTGGAAACGCTGGACGCCGCGCAGATCGTGCGCAACTCCGTCGAGACCATGAGCGGCCTGGCCGAACAGTCGCGCGTCCAGCTCTCCGCCGACCTCGGCCGCGGCCCGCTCTGGGTGACCGCCGACCCCGACCGGCTCAAGCAGGTCTGCGTCAATCTGCTGTCCAACGCGATCAAGTACCACCATCCGCTCGGGCCGGGACGGCCGCGCTGCCGCGCCTGGGTGACGCGCGGCGCCGGACGGCCGGGCACGGTCGAGCTGCGCTTCTGCGACAACGGCCCCGGCATCGCGGAGAACTACCGCGACAAGGTCTTCTCCAAGTTCGCACGCGGCTGGAACGAGCCCGGCGGCGAGCGCTTCGCCGGCAGCGGCCTGGGCCTGGCGATTTCGCGGCAGATCGTCCAGCACCTGGGCGGCGATCTTGAGCTGGAAAGCTCGGGCCCGCAGGGCACGGTCTTCGTCGTCCGCCTGCGCAGCGCCGCCGCGGCCGCGGCCCAGTAGCGCGCCCGGGGGCACCCCGCAACGCCGTGCTGTGATGCGCGTCACTGTCAAGCGAGCGCGCCCGCACCAGGTCATGGGGATAGGCGGCACAGGAGGCTTGGACATGGCCCGCAGCAGTCCGCTTCACCCCCATCTGCCCCGTCCCCCGAGCGGGCAGGTGACACCGCGTCGGCTGGCTGACGCCGTTTTCGTGCTCCTGGCCGGCGCCCTGCTCGGCCTGCCCTTCCTGCTGCTCGCCCTCGGCGGGCTGCTCTACGGATTTTGAGGGCCGGAGCGCGGCCGCGCCAAGGGCGGCCACGCGCGCCGGCCGGCCGGCGTGACGAAACGCGCTGCCCGCCCCCTTCCACCTGCCGCACCAAACTCATAGGCTGTCTTACGAAACGGATCATCGCGGCCCCCGCGTGCCCGTCGGCGGCCGCGGCGCAACACGGCAGAGGAGACCGGCATGAGCAAGAAGCTGCTAGTTGCCATCGACGGCTCGGAGCACGGCTGGAAGGCGCTCGACATGGCTTGCGACCTGGCCCGCGCCTCCGACGCCGAGGTGATCCTGCTCCACGTCGTCCCCGTCGAGCCGATGCCCGAGGGTTTCCGCGAATGGGCGGAGACCGAGGGCATTCCCGCGGGCGACCGGCAGCCGCTCTACCGCGCGAGCCGGGCTCTGGGGGACCGGCTCACGCGCGAAGGCGAAGAGCGGGCGCGCAACAAGGGCCTGACCCGGATCACGACCCGCATCGCCGAGGGCAACCCGGCCACCGAGATCATCGACCTGGCGAAATCCCAAGCGGTGGAGATGATCCTGCTGGGCAGCCGCGGCCTCGGCGACGCCCGCGCCCTGCTGCTCGGCAGCGTATCCCACAAGGTGATGCACCTCGCCCCCTGCACCTGCGTGGCCGTGAAGTAGCGCGCGCGCCGGCGTGCGGAGCGCACCGCCGCCTTCGGGCGTTGGATCAGCACAAAGGGGCAGCCCCCGGAAGCGGCACAACAGGAGGTAACCAGACATGTTCACGCGACTCCTTGTGGCGACCGACGGGTCGGACCACGCCGAGCATGCCGTCGCGCGGGCGGCCGAGATCGCCAAACGCTTCGGCGCGAGCGTCGACCTGCTCTACGTCATGGGCGAGGCGCGGCCGCCGACGGCCCTGCGCCACCTGGTCGAGGTCGAGTACCAGACGCCGACGTCGGGCGCGGGCTTCGCGCCGGTGCCCGCAGGGCCCTTTCCCGCCACGATCGACCCGAGCGACCGGGACGAGGAGGAGCTGGCGCGCCGGGTCGGCTTCGCGGTGCTGGACCGCGCCGCCCAGGCCCTGCAGAGCGCGGGCGTGACCCAGGTCGAGCAGGTGCTGGAGACCGGCGACCCCGCCGAGGTCATTCTCGCGCATGCCAAGCGCGAGGAGGCCGATCTGGTCGTCCTGGGCAGCCGCGGGCTGGGCAGGCTGAAGGGCCTGCTTCTCGGCAGCGTCTCCGGCGAGGTCTCGCAGCGCGTCGCCTGCTGCTGTCTGCTGGTCAAATAGGCTGCAGGTTGCGCGCACGCCGCTCGGCGGGGCGCCGTAGCTTTTCCCGTGCCTGGCGACGAGGGCCAACCATGAGCAACATCTTCATCCTCGGTCTCGATCCCTTCAATGCGCAGGAGTTGCAGTCGATCCGCGAGGCGGAGTCCCATCGCTTCGTCAAGCTTCTCGGCTACGAGCAGGTGGTCCACCCGGAAGGCGGCCAGGTCGACTTCGACGCCCTGCTCGCCGACGCCGAGGCACAGCTCCGCCGCTTTGCCGGCCCGGTCGACGCGATCGTCTCCTACTGGGACTTCCCCTCCAGCGCCCTGGCCGGGGTCCTGCGCAACCGCCTCGGCCTGCCCGGTCCGACCAACGAGGCGATCGCCAAGTGCGAGCACAAGTACTGGTCCCGGCTGGAGCAACGCGCCGTGGTGCCCGATCTGGTCCCCGCGTTCTGCGCCGTCGATCCCTTCGCCGAAGATCCGCTGCGCGACATCGCGCTCGACTTTCCCTACTGGATCAAGCCGATCAAGGCGCACTCCTCGCACCTGGGCTTCAAGATCCGGCGGCCGGAGGACCTGCGCCTGCATCTGCCGCAGATCCGCGCCAAGATCAGCAACTTCGGCGTGCCCTGCGACCAGTTCCTCGGGCATGTGGAGCTGCCGGAGGCGGTGCGGCCGGTGAACGGCCACTGGTGCATCGCCGAGTCGATCATCTCGGCCGGCCAGCAGTGCACCCTGGAAGGCTACGTCTGCGACGGCGAGGTGACGGTCTACGGCGTCGTCGACTCCCTGCGCTCGGGCCTGCACCGCTCCAGCTTCTCGCGCTACCAATACCCCTCGCAGCTTCCACGGCGGGTCCAGCAGCGCATGATCGCCGCCGCCGCCAAGGTGATGACGCGCTTCGGCTACGACCAGGCGCCTTTCAACATGGAGTTCTACTGGGAGCGGCGCTCCGACCGCATCCACCTTTTGGAGGTCAACTCGCGCATCTCCAAGTCCCACTGTCCGCTGTTCCGCCTGGTCGACGGGGCCTCCCACCAGGAGGTGATGATCGACCTGGCGCTGGGCCGGCGGCCGGACTTCGCGCAACGCCAGGGCCGCCACCGGCTGGCCGGCAAGTTCATGGTCCGCGTCTACGAGGACGGCGTGGTCAAGCGGCTGCCCAGCCAGGCCGAACTCGACCGGGTCCGCGAGCTCTTTCCCGAGGTCCGCGTCCACCTGCTGACCGAGGAGGGCGCCCGCCTCGCCCACCTGCCCTACCAGGACAGCTACAGTTTCGAGCTGGCCGAGATCTTCCTCGGCGCCGACGACCAGCCCGGCCTGCTGGAGAAGTACCGCCGCTGCCTAGACATTCTGACCTTCGACGTCCGCCCCGATCGCCCCGCCGCCCGGAAAGGAGCCGCATGAAAGTCGTCGACAACTTCCCGCATCCCGTCGAGGAGATCGATAACGTCTGGATCCCCATGGCCGACGGCGTGCGGCTGGCCGCGCGCATCTGGCGCCCGGCCGGTGCCGAGACGGCGCCGGTGCCGGCGATTCTGGAATACATTCCCTACCGCAAGCGCTTCGGCACGGCGGCGCGCGACGCCGTAACCCACCGCTACCTGGCCGGCCACGGCTACGCTTGCGTGCGCGTCGACCTGCGCGGCAGCGGCGAGTCCGACGGGGTGCTGGAGGACGAGTACCTGCAGCAGGAGCTGGACGACGGCTGCGCGGTGATCGACTGGCTCGCCGCCCAGCCCTGGTGCGACGGCCAGGTCGGCATGGTGGGCATCTCCTGGGGCGGCTTCAACGGCCTGCAGATCGCCGCCCTGCGCCCGGCCGCGCTGAAGGCGGTGATCTCCCTCTGCTCGACCGACGACCGCTATGCCGACGACGTGCATCACATGGGCGGCTGCCTGCTGGGCGACAATCTCTCCTGGGCCTCGACCATGTTCGCCTACAACAGCCTGCCGCCCGACCCGGCGCTGGTCGGCGAACGCTGGCGCGAGATGTGGCGGCAGCGGCTGGAGGGCAGCGGCCTCTGGCTCGCCACCTGGCTGCGCCACCAGCGCCGCGACGCCTATTGGCGCCACGGCTCGATCTGCGAGGACTTCGCGGCCGTCACCTGTCCGGTCTACGCCGTCAGCGGCTGGGCCGACGGCTATTCCAACGCGGTGTTCCGCCTGCTGGCCAACCTGCCCGGCCCGAGCAAGGGGCTGATCGGCCCCTGGAGTCACAAGTATCCCCACCTGGGCGTGCCGGGCCCCGCCATCGATTTTCTCGGCGAGATGCTGCGCTGGTGGGACCACTGGCTGAAGGGACGGGACACCGGCATCATGGACGAGCCGGCGCTGCGCGTGTGGATGCAGGACAGCGTGCCGCCGACCACCAGCTACCAGGAGCGGCCCGGGCGCTGGGTGGCGGAGGAGCGCTGGCCTTCGTCGCGGATCGAGACGCGC
Source organism: Algihabitans sp. (assembly GCA_965233705.1). Taxonomy (GTDB): domain Bacteria; phylum Pseudomonadota; class Alphaproteobacteria; order Kiloniellales; family DSM-21159; genus Algihabitans. The sequence goes on from CBDDTF010000003.1 coordinate 1,512,675, forward strand.
AGCTTCGCCCTGACCCAGCACCATCTGGTGCCCGCGGACCAGCCGGTCGAAGCGCACGAGATCCCCCTGCAGTCGCCGCTGACCGTCGGCCTGTTTGCCGGCAAGTGGTGCTCCTACGCCGCCGGGCCGGATCTCGCCCACGACCAGCGCCAGGAGGACGGCGGCGCGCTGGTGTTCCAGACCGCGCCGCTGGAGACGGGCGTCGAGATGCTGGGTGCCGTCACCTGCGAGCTGGAAGTCGCGGTCAACCGGCCCGTCGCCATGCTCGCGCTGCGCCTGTCCGACGTGCAGCCCGACGACAAGGCGACGCGGGTGACCTACGGGCTGCTCAACCTCACCCACCGCAACGGCAGCGCGGCGCCCGAGCCGCTCGAGCCGGGCCGGCGCTACCGCGTGCGCGTGCAGCTCAACGAGGTGGCCCACGCCTTTCCGGCCGGCCACCGGCTGCGCCTGTCGATCTCCACCTCCTACTGGCCGCTGGCCTGGCCGGCGCCGGAGCCGGTGCGCCTGACCCTGTTCAACCAGGGCTCGCGCCTGCACCTGCCGGTGCGTCCGCCGCGCCCGGAGGACTCGGCGCTGCGCATCTTCGGCGCGCCGCGCGGGGCGCCGCCGCTGCGCACCACCGTGCTGGAGACGGGTCACCACAACTGGGTCGTGCACCGCGACCTGGCCAAGGACGAATCGGTGCTGGAGGTGACCAACGACTCCGGCCGCTATCGGATCGACGACATCGACCTGGAGGTCGGCAGCCGGGCGGTGGAGCGCTACAGCTCGGTGGCCGACGACGTCGACACGGTGCGCGGCGAGACCCTGTGGGAGCGCAGCCTGGCCCGCGGCGACTGGCGGATCCGCACGGTTACCCACACGCGGCTGACCTCCACCCCGACCCATTTCGAGATCGCCGCCACGCTCGACGCCTACGAGGGCGACAAGCGGATCTTCAGCCGGAACTGGGACGAGCGGATCGAGCGCGACCTGGTCTGACGCCGGGCGCCGCCCCCCCTTCCCCGGGCGGGGCGATTGCGTTACCGTTCGCATGGTGACGGTTCCCCGGCAACGGGGAGGCAAGAGGGAACGGGGTGCGGCGCCTTGGCGTGCCAATTCCCCGGCTGTCCCCGCAACTGTAGGCGGCGAGCCCCCGCGTCCAACCTGGCCACTGGGAAACTGGGAAGGCCGGACGCAAGACGGGCGAGGACCCGCGAGCCAGGAGACCTGCCGTCGCAAGCGTCACCCTTTCCGCCGACCGGGGAGTGTCGGTGGGACGGACACCCGTTTGCGGTGACGCGACCTTCGGTCGTGCCGTCGCTTGCGGGAGTCCCCGGTGATTCGGATTCGAACAGGCTCATCCAGATCCTTGCAGCCGCCCCCGGCGGCCGCCGCTCGGCATGACCGCGTCCTCAGCGTTCCTTTGCCCGAGCGGGAGTTTCCTATGCACAGGTCCAAAGTTTCGGGAGCCGCGTCCCGCGTCTCCCCACGCGCCGGCCGGAGCCCGGCCGCGCTGGCGGCCCTCGCCGCCCTGCCTTTTGCCACCCTGCCGCTGCCGGCGGCGGCGCAGGAGTCGCTGCCGCAGACCCCCGAAGTGGTGGTCTCGGCCAGCCGCGTCGCCCTGCCCTCGGCGGCCGTCGGCAGCGCCGTCACGGTGATCACCGCCGAGGACCTGGCGGACAAGCAGAGCCGCTTCGTCGCCGACGTGCTGCGCGAGGTGCCCGGCGTCTCGGTCACCCGCTCCGGCGGCTTCGGCAGCATGACCCAGGTCCGCCTGCGCGGCGCCGAGAGCAACCACACGCTGGTGCTGATCGACGGCATGGAGGTGGGCGATCCCTTCAACGGCAGCGAGTTCGACTTCTCCCAGCTTCTGACCGGCGACATCGCGCGGATCGAGATCCTGCGCGGCGCGCAGAGCGCGCTCTACGGCAGCGAGGCGATCGGCGGCGTCATCTCGATCACCACCAAGCGGGCCGGGCGCGGCTTCTCCGCCACGGCCGAGGCCGAGGGCGGCTCCTTCTGGACCAAGAGCGCGCGGGCCAGCGCCGGCGCCGGCTTCGACGACTTCGACCTGCGCGTCGGCGCCGAGGTCTTCGAATCGGGCGGGATCGACATCGCGCCGCAGGGCAACGAGGACGACTTCAACCGGACGCTCAGCGCCAACCTGCGCAGCAGCTACCGGCCGACCGACGCTGTGGAGTTCCGCGTCACCGGGCGCCTGGTCGACCGCGAGTTCGAACGCGACGGCCAGGACTTCGTGACCACCGGCCAAGCGATCGACAGCGACGACTACACCGAAAGCCGCGACATCAACCTGCGCGGGGAGGCCCAGCTCGACCTCTTCGGCGGTGCCTGGGAGCAGATCCTCGGCGGCGCCTACACCAGTTCGGACAACGACCGCTTCAGCGGCGGCGCCTTCTCCTCGGGCAGCGCTGGCAGCAAGCAGAAGCTCGACTACCAGAGCAACGTCACCCTGGAGACGCCGGAGGCCTTCGACTCGGTGCACGGCTTCACCCTGTTCGGCGAAGTCGAGCACGAGAGCTTCGACAGCATCCAACCCTTCTTCCCGGCCGCCGACCGGGTGGAGGAGACCACCAACTATGCCGTGGTCGGTGAATACCGCCTGCAGGCCTTCGAGCGGCTATTCCTCAGCGGCTCGGTCCGCCACGACCGCTTCGATGCCTTCGAGGATGCCACCACCTACCGCGCGACCGGCGCCTTCGACCTGCCCGAGACCGGCTCGCGCCTGCATGCCAGCTATGGCACCGGCATCAAGGCGCCGACCTTCTTCGACCTCTTCGGCTTCGACCCCGGCAGCTTCGTCGGCAACCCCGGCCTGAAGCCGGAGCGCTCGCAGGGATGGGACATCGGGCTCGAGCAGTCCTTCCTCGACGGCCGCGTGGTGGCCGACGTCACCTACTTCCAGGCCGACCTGGAGGACGAGATCACCACCGGCTTCGCCGGCGGTGCCACCACGCCGGTCAACCTGGACGGCACCAGCGAGCGCAGCGGCATCGAGACCAGCCTGCGGGTCACCCCGCTGGACGGGCTGACCCTGGCGGCCAGCTACACCTACCTGGACGCGCGCGAGCCGAACGGCGATTTCGAGATCCGCCGGCCGCAGCACACCGCCAGCTTCAACGCCAACTGGCGCTTCCTGCGCGACCGGGCCAACCTCAACCTGGGCATCGACTACAACGGCGAGACCGAGGACCTGGAGTTCGCCAGCGCCACGCCGCGCACGCGGGTGACGCTGGACGACTTTACCCTGGTCTCCCTGGCCGGCCGCTACGAGGTCGAGGAGGGCATCGAGCTCTTCGGGCGCGTCGAGAACGCCCTCGACCAGGACTACGAGCAGGTCTTCGGCTTCTCCACGCCCGGCCGCGCCGTCTACCTGGGGGCCCGCCTCCGCTTCGGCCCCGACGGCCTGGAGTGACCCCGCCGTGCGCGCTCTGACAGCCCTCCTCCTGGCGTCGGCCGCGCTGCTCGGCGCCCTCTTCGCGGCCCCGCTTCCGGCGGCGGCGGGGCCGCAGAGGGTGGTCTCCCTCAACGCCTGCACCGACCAGCTCCTGATGCTGCTGGTCGCGCCGCGGCGCATCGCCGCCCTGTCCTACCTCGCGGTCGACCCGCAGGTCTCGGCGATGGCCGCGGCGGCACGCGCCTATCCGCGCACCCACGGGCAGCTCGAAGCGGTGCTGGAGCTGCGGCCCGACCTGGTGCTGGCCGGCAGCTACTCGACCCGTACCACGGTGTTCGGGCTGAAGCGCCTGGGGGTCCCCGTGCTGGAGATGACCGCCGCCCGCGACTTCGACGGCATCCGCGCCAATCTGCGGCGGCTCGGCGCCGCCCTGGAGGTGCCGGCCCGGGCCGAAGAGCTGATCGCCGCGTTCGACGCCCGCCTGGCCGAGCTCAAGCCGGACGCCGGCGCCGCGCCGCCGCCGCTGGCGGCGATCTACGCCGCCAACGGCTGGTCGGCCGGACCCGGCCACCTGCGCCACGCGGTGCTGGAGGCGGCCGGCCTACGCAACCTCGCCAGCACCGCCAAGGTGGACAAGCGCTCGCAGCTGCCCCTGGAGGTGCTGGTGGCGGCACAGCCGGATCTGGTGATCACGCCTGCGAGCCCGCCGCAGGCCCCCGCCCTGGCCGAGGCCCTGCTGGCCCACCCGGCCTTCCGCAGCCTGGAGGCGCGCGCCCGCTTCGTCGGCATGCCCAACGCCCTATGGAGCTGCGGCACGCCCCTGATCGCCCAGGCCGTCGCGCGCCTGGCCGCCGCAACCGCCAGCGGCGGCGGGCAGCCGTGAGTCCGCCCCTCACCCCGACCGCGCCGCGTCCGGCGCTCGGCCAGTCGCGGCGCGAGCGCGCGGCGATGGCCGTCCTGCTCCTGGCGATCCTGGCGATGCTGCTGCTCTCGCTCGGCCTCGGGCCGGCGGCGCTGTCGTGGCGGGCGGTGGTCGGCGGCCTGCTCGACCCGGCCGACCCGCTCGCCGGCCTGATCGTCTGGCAGATCCGCCTGCCGCGGGTCCTACTGGCGCTGCTGATCGGCCTCGTGCTGGGCCTGTCGGGCGCGGCGCTGCAGGGGCTGCTGCGCAATCCCCTGGCCGAGCCGGGCCTGCTGGGCATCTCCCCGGCCGCCGCCTTCGGCGCGGTCGCGGTCTTCTACTCCGGCCTGTCGGGCGCCTTCGCCCTGGCGCTGCCGCTGGGCGGCATTCTGGGCGCCACCTGCGCGGTGGCGCTGCTGCATCTGCTGGCCCGGCGCGGCGGCGTGCTGACGCTGATCCTGGCCGGCGTGGCGGTCAGCAGCTTCGCCGGCGCGCTGACCTCGCTGGCGCTCAACCTCTCGCCCAACCCCTTCGCCGCCACCGAGATCGTCTTCTGGCTGCTCGGCTCGGTCGCCGACCGGAGCTGGGAGCAGGTCGCGCTGGCCCTGCCCTTCATGGCCCTGGGCAGCCTGCTGCTGGCCACCGCCGGGCGCGGGCTGGAGGCCCTCTCGCTCGGCGAGGACGCGGCCCAGACCCTGGGGCACCCGCCGCAGCGCACCCGCGCCCTGGTGGTGCTCGGCACCGCCCTGGCGGTCGGCGCGGCGACCGCCGTGGCCGGCGCCATCGGCTTTGTCGGCCTGATCGTGCCGCACCTGCTGCGCCCGCTGGTCGGCCACCGGCCCGGGCGGCTGCTGCCGCTTGCCGCGCTCGGCGGCGGCGCGCTGCTGCTGGCCGCCGACCTGGCGGTGCGCTGGCTCTCGCCCGGACCCGAACTGAAGCTGGGGGTGGTCACCGCGCTGGTCGGCGCGCCCTTCTTCCTGGTTCTGCTGCTGCGCCTGCGGCGGGAGGCGGCATGAGCCTGCTTGAGCTGGCGCGGCTGGAGGCCCGCCTGGGCGGCCGCGCGGTGGTGCGGGAGGTCTCGCTCAGCGCCGAGGCGGGCGAGGTCGTCGGCCTGATCGGGCCCAACGGCGCCGGCAAAACCAGCCTGCTGCGCGCCGCCGCCGGGCTGATCCCGCTGGCCGGCGGCGAGGCGCGGCTGTTCGGCCGGCCGCTGGCCGACTGGCCGGCCGGCGAGCGGGCGCGCCGCCTGGCCTACCTGCCGCAGGGCCGCGCGCCGGCCTGGCGCGTCACCGTCGCCGACCTGGTCATGCTGGGCCGCCTGCCCCACCGCACCGGCTGGTGGCAGGCACCGGGCCCCGAGGACCGGGCCGCCGTCGACGCGGCGCTCGCGGCCTGCGACGTGACCGCCCTGGCCGCCCGGCCGATCACCGAGCTGTCCGGCGGCGAGTTGGCCCGCGTGCTGCTGGCGCGAGTGGTCGCCACCCGCCCCGGCCTGCTGCTGGCCGACGAGCCGACCGCCGGCCTCGACCCGGCCCACGCCCTCGACGTGATGCAGCTCTTCCGCCGCCTGGCGGGCGAGCGCATGGCGGTTGTCGTGACCCTCCACGACCTCAGCCTGGCGGCCCGCTTCTGCGACCGCCTGGTGCTGCTGGACCGGGGGCGCTGCGCCGCCGAGGGGCGGCCGGACGACGTGCTGACGCCCGAGCGGCTGCGCCGTGTCTACCAGCTCGAGGGGGTCAGCGTGACCGTCGAGGGCGCGCGCCTGATCGTGCCGCTGCGCCGCGTGCCGGCCGCTGCGCCGGCAGGCGCCGCGCCGCCGCGGCGCGCCGTGGACGCGCCGGAGGAGCTGCCATGACAGGGGCCGCGCTCGCCCGCACGCCCCCGCCGTTCGATCCGCCGGCGGCCGGCGCGCCGGACCTCCGGGTCTCGGGCGGCGGCTCGGAGCCGGCCACACCCGGAGTCGGTGCCCCCGGAATCGGCGGCCCCGCGATGAGCGGCCCGGCAATCGGGCCCGCGGGCGGTCTCGGCGCGCCGGCGCTCGCCGCCTCTGTTCTGGTGCACGCGGCCCTGGTCGGTCTGCTCTTCGCCGGCGTCGGCCTGCAGCCGCCGCGCGCGCCCGCGGCCTCCCACGTCGCGGTCGAGGTGGTGCAGTTGCCCGCCGGCACGCCCGGCAGCGCGCCCAGCCGGGCCGCCGCGGCCAGCCCGGCGCCCCCGGAACCGCTGGCCCAGGAAGCGCTGGCCCAGGAAGCGCTGGCCCAGGAAGCGGCGACTCAGGAACCGGCGGCCCCGCCGACGCCCACGACCGCGTCCACCACCGCCTCCACTGCCGAGCCCGCCGTTCAGCCCGCCGCCGAACACGCCGTCGCGCCACAGGCCGAAGCGCCGGCCAAAGCACCGGCCGAGCGGGTCACCGCCGCGGTGGTGCCGCCGGCCGCCGTCGAGACGCCCCCGCCGCTGCCGCCGCGCCGCCCGGCGCCGCCCGCGCCGGCCGCGCGTCCCGCCGGTGCGGCTGAGCCCGCCGCCCGCGACGCGCCCCCGCTGCCGCCACCGGCTGCCATCGCGCGCCCGGCCGAACGAACCGCCAAGCCCGCCGGGCCCTCGGCCGCCTCGACCGACCGCCGGGCGCAGACACCGGCGGCGGCTGCCGCCTCGACCGCCGCCGGGGCGTCGACGGCCGGCGGCCCGGACCGGCAGCCGCAGCTCCGTCCCGGCGGCAATCCGCCCCCCCGCTACCCGCTCAGCGCCCGGCGCCGCGGCCAGGAAGGCCGCGTGCTGCTGCGCGTCACCGTGGGACCGGACGGCAGCGCGCACCGCGTGCGGGTGGTGCGCTCCAGCGGCCACGACAGCCTCGACCGCGCCGCCGAGGAGGCCGTCGCCCGCTGGCGGTTCGAGCCGGCCCAACAGGCCGGACGCGCGGTCCAGGGCCGCCTGGAGGTTCCGGTCACCTTCCGCCTGCGAAACTCCTGACGCGCCCGGCGGTGCGGCGCGCGCCGGCGTGACCTTGCGCGGCCCGGGGGGCCCGCCGAAGCGCGTCCGCCGGTCGCAAAAAACCACTCTAACCTTCTGGTGTAGAACAGGTTTGTTGTAATTGGCGGACCCACGCCGTGGGTCCAAACGATCACAATCTGCTCTAGAGCGATGCCCGACCTGATCGAATCGCATTTGCGATTCGCCAGGTCGGACAGCATCACTCTAACACTATGGTTTAGGACGGTTTTGGGCCGATCGGCGGACCCACGTCGTGGTTCCACTCGATCGGAAACCGCCCTAGAGCGATGCCCGACCTGATCGAATCGCATTTGCGATTCGCCAGGTCGGACAGCATCACTCTAACACTATGGTTTAGGGCGGTTTTGGGCCGATCGGCGGACCCACGTCGTGGTTCCACTCGATCGGAAACCGCCCTAGGAGAAGCGCGCGATCGAGAAGGGCGCGAGGTCGAGCGCCGGCCGGGCGCCGGTGACCAGATCGGCGATCGCCCGGCCGGTCGGCGCCGCCTGGGTCAAGCCCAGGTGGCCGTGGCCGAAGGCATAGTAGAGCCCCGGCAGGCGCGGGCTGGGGCCGATCACCGGCAGGCTGTCCGGCGTGGCCGGGCGATGGCCCATCCAGACTTGGCCCCCGTCCGTGCGCAGGGCCGGCAAGGCGCGGCGCGCCAGGGTGACCAGCGCCTGGGCGCGCCGGTCGTTCGGCGGCGCCGCCAGCCCGGCGAACTCCGCCGCGCCGCCGATGCGCAGACCGACCTCGAGCGGCGTGGCGACGAACTTCTCGGCGGCGAAGATCAACTCGCGCCGGACATCGATCCCGGGCCGCGGCAGCGTGGTGTTGTAGCCGCGCTCGCTCTCCAACAGCACGGGATCGCAGGCCAACCGCGCCGACCAGGCGCCGGCGGCCAGCACCACCGCCGCGCCCGCCAGCCGGCGGCCGCCGGCCAGGCGCAGGCCGGTCGCCCCGCCCTCGCCGCGCTCCACCGCCACGGCTTCGCCGTCCTCGAAGACCGCGCCGCGGGCGCGCAGAGCGGCCTGCAGGGCGCGAACGATGGCCGCCGGGTCGCTCACATGCGCCCAGTCGGGCTGGAAGATGCCGCAGCCCATGGCAGGGCCGACCGCCGGCTCCAGCGCCTGGATCTCGCCGCGCTCCACCGGCTCGGCCCGGACGCCCTGGCCGCGCTTGACCTCCCACTCGAAGGCGTCGGCGGCACGCGCCCGGGCGTCGCAGTAGAGCACCAGGGCGCCGACCCGGTGCAGGTGGTCGCCCAGCCCGATCCGGGCCAGCAAGGGCTCCAGCTCGGGGTAGACCTGCGCGTTCAAGGCGGCCAGGGCGGCGGCGATGCGCCGCACGCGCGCGATCTCCCCGGCGCGCAGGAAGGCGAGCAGCCAGGGCAGCAGACGCGGCAGATGGCCCGGGCGCAGGTACAGCGGCCCCAAGGGATCGAGCAGCCAGCGCGGCAGCTTGCGCCACAGCCCGGGGACCGCCGCCGGCAGACACTCGGTGACGGCGATGCCGCCGGCGTTGCCGGCGGAGGCCCGCATCTGCCCGGCCGGCTCGCCGCGGTCGACCAGGGTGACGGCCCGGCCGCGCTCCAGCAGGTGGAACGCACAGGCCAGGCCGACGATCCCGGCCCCGACGATCAGGACCGGCGGGCGCCGGGCGTCGCGCGCCGGCTCCATCGGCGACGGCGGGGTCGCCGGGGGTGGGGGCTTGACCGAAGACAGGGCCGACGCGCTCCGGTTCGGGACGAGGGGAAAGGGGCGACCGCTTGGGTAGAAGCCCCCCAGATCTCAGGGACGGCCTCAGGGGCGGCTCTCAGGGGCAGCTCTCAGGGGCGGCTGTCGATGCCGGCCTGGATGACCGCGGCGATCCGCTCGCGCTCGGCGCCGACCAGCGGCAGGCGCGGCGGGCGCACCCATTCGGCGCCCTCCCCGGTCATCCGGTTGGCCAGCTTGATGTACTGCACCAGCTTGACGTCGACGTCGAGGTGCAGCAGCGGCATGAACCAGCGATAGAGCTCCAGCGCCTCGGCCAGCTTGCCCGCGCGCGCCAGGCGGTAGAGCCGCACCGACTCCGCGGGAAAACAGTTGGCCATGCCGGAGACCCAGCCCCTGGCACCGAACAGCAGGTTCTCCAGCACCAGGTCGTCGACGCCGCAGAACAGCGTGTAGCGCGCGCCCAGGCGGTTGATCATGTCGGTCACCCGACGGCTGTCGTGGCTCGATTCCTTGACCGCCACGATGTTCGCCTCCGCGGCCAGCTCGGCGAAGCTGTCCGGCGTCAGGTCGACGCCGTAGGAGACCGGGTTGTTGTAGATCATGATCGGCAGGTCGGTGGCCCGCGCCACGGCACGGAAGTGGGTCACCGCCTCGCGCTGGTCCTGCTGGTAGACCAGGCAGGGCAGCACCATCAGGCCGTCGGCGCCGGCGGCGCGGGCGCGCTCGGCCGCCGCGATGGCGAAGGGCGTGGTGGTCTCGGCGATGCCCGCCAGTACCGGCACGCGGCCCTTGACCGTCTCCACGGCGCAGCGGATCACCTCCGCCTTCTCCTCGGCGGTGAGCGAGGGGTTCTCGCCCAGGGTACCGAGCATGATCATGCCTTCGCAGCCCGCCGCCAGGCAGGACTCGATGTGCCGCGCCGTGGCCGGCAGGTCCAGGGCGCCGTCCTCGGTCATCTCCGTCATCAGCGCGGGCATCACGCCCTGCCAGTCGACCGTCATGAAAGTCCTCCTCTGTCGGGGCGCCGGGTCGGCGCCGGGTTTCGCGTGTTTTGTATAAAATCAACCTCGATCGGCGGCGCCGGCGTCCTCCCAGAGCGTGCCCAGGCGCTCCGGCACCGCCAGGCCGTCGCGCAGAGGGTCCTCCGGCTCGCAGAGAATCTCAGCGCTGCCGCTGTAGTGGGCCTCGCCGGCCACCCGCACGACCGCGCCGGCGGCGGTCGCCTCGCGCAGCTCGGCCGTGAAGCCGACGCCGCTGAGCCCGCGGACCTCGCGCCGCGCCCCGACCTCGATCCGCCCGCGCGCCAGATCGAGCGCCATGCGCGCGGTGGCGCCGGAGCCGGTGGCCGAGCGGTCCACCTGCCCGCCGCCGAAGACGCAGAGGTTGTAGGTCGGCGCGGGGCTGTCGGGCGGCACGTCGTCGGTCAGGATGGTGCCGTAGAGGAAGCCGAGGTCCGGCGCGGCCGGGTGGCGGATGGCAAGCTGCGCGCGGCCCGCACGGGTGATGCGGCGGCCCGCCTGGACGAGCTGCTCGTAAGGCGTCTCGCGCAGATCGAGGCCGAGGCGCGAGGCCGGCAGCACCGCGTAGAAGGCGCCGCCATAGGGCACGTCGACCAGCACCCGGCCGAGGCCCTCGACCTCCAGCGGCTGGTCGAGCAGCTCGGCGAAGGCCGGCACGCTGTCGAAGGCGACCCGCCCGACACGGCCCTGTGCGTCGACCGCGGCCCGCACGGTCACCGGGCCGCAGGGGCACTCCAGCACGAAGGCGGTCTCCGGCGCCCGCGCCGGCACCAGCCCCTGGTCCAGCACCCAGCGGCCCAGCGCGATGGTGGCGTGGCCGCACATGGTGCTGTACCCCTCGCAGTGGGTGAAGAGCACGGCCAGCGCCGCCTCGGGCAGCTCGCTCTCCGTCGGCCAGACGCCGTACATCTCGGGGTGACCGCGCGGCTCCAGCATCAGCCGGCGGCGCACGTGATCCAGCTCGGCGCGGGCGTAGCGGCGCTTCTCCAACAGCGGCCCCGGCGGCAGCGGCGGCACGCCGCCGGTGAAGATCCGCACCGGCTCGCCGGCGGTGTGCATGTCGGTGACGCGGTAGCGCGCGGCCTGGCCATCCGCCCCGCTCTTGCCCGTTCCCGTGCCGTCGGCTTCGGGGGCCAGGCTGGCAAGGGCCGCGAAATCCGCTCGATCCATGGGGCTCGGTTCCCGAAAGGCTGAGGGGGAAACAGACGGCTAGGCGACGGTGAACCCCTGGGCAAAGGGGTCGCGATCGTCGATGAAGAGGGTGTTGTAGCCGGTCATGCGCGCCCAGCCGGCGATGCTGGGCCGGATCGCCGCGCGGCCGCCCACCGTCGTCTCGCCCTCGATGCAGCCGTCGAAGAGGCTGCCGATGATGCTCTCGTGCACGAAGGCGTCACCGCTGCGCAGCCGCCCCTTGGCGTGGAGCTGGGCCATGCGCGCCGAGGTGCCGGTACCGCAGGGCGAGCGGTCGATCGCCTTCTCGCCATAGAAGACGGCGTTGCGCGCGTCGGCGCGCGGCTGCCGCGCCGGGCCGGTCCACATCACGTGGCTGATGCCGCGGATCGTCGGATCCTCGGGGTGCATCGGCTCCAGGATCTCGCGCAGCCGCGCGCGCACCACCGGCGACAGCGCGACGATCTGGTCGGCGCTCAGGGCGTCCAGCCCCGCGAAGCCCGGCTGCGGGTCGAAGATGGCGTAGTAGTTGCCGCCGTAGGCCACGTCGCAGCGCAGCCGGCCGAGCCCCGGCACCTCCACTTCCACGTCCTCCGCCTCCAGGAAGGCCGGCACGTTGAACAGGCGCACGGACTCCACATAGCGGCCCTCCTGGGCGTAGGTCACGCCGACCGGGCCGGCCGGCGTATCCAGGCGCAGCCGCCCCGCCTCGCGCGGGGTGACGAAGCCCTCCTCCAGCGCCAGCGTGACCGTGCCAATGGTGCCGTGACCGCACATCGGCAGGCAGCCGGAGGTCTCGATGAACAGCACGCCGACGTCGCAGTCGGGCCGCGTCGCCGGGTAGAGAATGGCCCCCGACATCATGTCGTGGCCGCGCGGCTCGAACATCAGGCCCCGGCGCACCCAGTCGTGCTCGGCCAGGAAGTGGCGGCGCACCTCGCTCATCGTCGTGCCGCGCGGCGGCGGCGCCCCGCCCGCCACCAGGCGCACCGGGTTGCCGCAGGTATGGCCGTCGACGCACAGGAAGGTGTGGCGTGCCATCTCGGTCTCGCCAGGAGAGGTCCAGCGGGCGCCGCAATCGCGACTTGGCGCGACTGCGATATACTGTATAAAGTACCGGCTGCCGGGTGGCCCGTCAACGGAGCCGGCCGCGCGGGAGCGGATTGCTGGAGGGGGGCGAAGCATGGCCGCCTCGCCGTCGAAAACGGCGCGCAAGCATGCCCAGACACCAAGGGTGGCGCCGGCGCCGAAACCCGGCTCGATCGTCCGCCGCACCCTGGCGGCCGAGCTGACCGACCGGCTGCGCGAGCGCATCCTCAACCTGGAGATCGCCGAGGGCGCCCAGCTCCGCCAGGACTGGCTGGCCTCGGAGTTCGGGGTCAGCCGCATTCCGGTCCGCGAGGCGCTGCTGCAGCTCGAGGGCGAAGGGCTGGTCACCCAGACGGCGCACAAGGGCTACACGGTGACGGTCCTCTCGCTGGAGGAGATCGCCGAGGAGTTCGACCTGCGCGCCCTGCTGGAAACCGACCTGCTGAACCGCGCCCTGCCGCGCATGACCGAGGCCGATCTGGCGGCGGCGCGCGAGGTGGTCGAGGCCTTCGACCGGGTGCTGGCCAAGGGCGCGGCCGAGGAGACCTGGGGCAAGCTGAACTGGCGCCTGCACGCCGCGCTCTACGCCCCGGCGCAGCGCCCGCGCAGCCTGCGCATCCTGCAGAACCTGCACCGCAGCGCCGACCGCTATCTGCGCCTGCAGCTCAAGCTGACCCAGCGCAGCAACGCGCGCGCACGCGCGGAGCACCGCCGCCTGGTCGAGCTCTGCGCCGCACGCGATCAGGCCGAGGCCAGCCGCCTGCTGCAGGAGCACATCCTCACCGCCCGCGACGAGCTGGTCAGCTTCGTCGCCCGGCGCCGCGCCGAGGCCGGCTGAGCGCCCGCCCCGCGAAGTGACGGGGCGCGGGACGGGGCGCGGGACGGGGCGCGGGACCGCCTTATTGTATATGGTATTCGCGCCAGCGGCCGCGCGCGCGGCGCGATGCTGCCCCCTCTGCCCACCGCCGCCGGGGTCGCCGCCGGAGTTGCCGCCGGGAATGCCGCCAGGACCGCCGCCGGTAGGCCGCTCGTCCGCCTCCGCCCGAGAGCCGCGCGTCAGGCGGCTCCGGCCCCCGCGCCCGCCCCGGCGCAGGCGGCGACTGGGGCAGGCGCCGACTGGGGCGGGCGGCGGCTGGGGCGGGCGGCGGCTGGGGCGGGCGGCGGCTGGGGCGGGCGGCGGCGCTCATTGATCGATCTCAAGGTTGGGCCGGGCCAAGCCCCCTAGAGTGCCCGACAGCGGTCGCAGGCGCGACGGCGTGATCTCCGCCTTGCGCCGAACCGGTTGGAGTGCCTCATGCCCGCCCAGGGTCACACCGCGACGGACGACACCGCGCAGCCGCATGCGACCGGCGAGGCGGACGCCGGCCGGCGCGCCGACGCAGGGACGGCCGAGGAAGGCCGCATCGTCGCCCTGCAGGGCTCGGTGGTCGACATCCACTTCGCGCGCGGCCTGCCGGCGATCAACAGCATGCTGCGCAGCGGCGCCGACGGCGAGGTGGTCATCGAGGTCGCCGCGCTGCTCGGCCCCCGCCGGGTGCGCGGTCTGGCGCTGAACGCCGAGCGCAAGCTGGCCCTGGGCATGGCGGTCACCGACACCGGCGGGCCGATCGAGATCGCCGTCGGGCGCGGCGTGCTCGGGCGCATGCTCAACATGTTCGGCGAGCCGATCGACAAGCGGCCGCCGCTCGAGGCGGCCGAGCGCCGCTCGATCCACGGCCGGCCGGTGCCGCTGGCCCGGCGCCAGGTGGGCGCGGAGCTGTTCGAGACCGGGATCAAGGCCATCGACCTGCTCTGCCCGCTGGAGCGCGGCGGCAAGGCCGGGCTGTTCGGCGGCGCCGGCGTCGGCAAGACCGTGCTGATCACCGAGCTGATCCACAACATGGTGGGCCGCTACGAGGGCATCAGCCTGTTCTGCGGCATCGGCGAGCGCTGCCGCGAGGCGGAGGAACTCTACCGCGAGATGCACGAGGCCGGCGTGCTGGACAAGACCGTCATGGTCTTCGGCCAGATGAACGAGTCGCCCGGCGTGCGCTTTCGTGTCGGCCACAGCGCCATGACCCTCGCCGAGTACTTCCGCGACGACGCCCACCAGGACGTGCTGGTGCTGATCGACAACATCTTCCGCTTCGTGCAGGCCGGCGCGGAGGTCTCGGGCCTGCTCGGGCGGATTCCCTCGCGGGTCGGCTACCAACCGACCCTGGGCACCGAGCTGGCCGCGCTGGAGGAACGCATCGCCAGCACCGAGTCCGGCTCGCTCACCTCCGTGCAGGCGGTCTACGTGCCGGCCGACGACTTCACCGACCCGGCGGCGACCCACACCTTCGCCCACCTCTCCGCCTCCATCGTGCTGTCGCGCAAGCGGGCCAGCCAGGGACTCTACCCCGCCATCGACCCGCTGCAGTCCAACTCGAAGATGCTGACCCCACAGGTGGTCGGCGCGCGCCATTACCGCGTTGCGCGCGACGTGCGCCACGCCCTGGCCGAATACGAGGACCTGAAGGACATCATCGCCATGCTGGGGCTGGAGGAGCTGTCGGAGCAGGACCGCCGCACCGTGACCCGCGCCCGTCGCCTGGAGCGCTACCTGACCCAGCCCTTCTTCACCACCGAGGCCTTCACCGGCACCGACGGCCGCACGGTCGGCCTGGAGGCGGCGGTCGCGGACTGCGAGCGCATCCTCAACGACGAGCTGGACGACTGGCCGGAGCGGGCCTTCTACATGATCGGGACGCTGGCCGAGGCCGAAGCCGCCGCCGGGGGAGGCAACGAAGAGAGCGAGGCGGACAACGAGGGCGCCTCTCCCGACGCGGCGGCGGAGCCCCGCCACGCCGAGACGGAGTGAGCCGCGCCATGACCGCCGCCGCCCCCCGCCCGGATGCCAGGAACGCCCCATGCGCCTGAAGGTTCTGCTGCCCATGGAGGTACTGGTCGACCGGCCGGTCGCCAAGGTCGTGGCCGAGGCCGAGAACGGCGCCTTCGGCATCCTGCCGCGCCACATCGACTTCGTCGCGGCGCTGGCGCCGGGCATCCTACTGTACGAGACGGCCGGCGAGGGCGGCGCGACGCCGGGGGACGCGGGCGCCGGGCAGCGCTCGGCGCCCCGCCTCGAACGCTATCTGGCCATCGACGCCGGCATCCTGGTCAAGTGCGGCGCGGAGGTGCTGGTGTCGGTGCGCAGCGCCGTGCCCGGCGACGATCTGGAGACGCTGCGCCAGACCGTGCGCCAGCGCTTCCTCGAGCTCGACGAGCGCGAACGCGCCTCGCGCGTCGCGCTGGCGCGCCTGGAGGCCGGGGTGGTGCGCCGCTTCATCGAGCTGCAGGAGCGTGGCTGATGGCCGAGCGGCCTCGCACATCCGCGCCGCCCCCCGCACCGCCGCCGCGCCGCGGCCGGGACCGCGGCGAGGAGATCGGCCGCAAGGCGGCGCGCAAGCTGAAGGCGCGCGGCGAGCGCGGCCGCGTCGTCTGGTTCGGGCTCGGCATGTTCGGCCTGGTCGGCTGGTCGGTCGCCCTGCCCACCCTGCTGGCCATCGCGCTCGGGGTCTGGCTGGACACGCAGTTCCCGGGGCGCATTTCCTGAACCCTGACCCTGTTGTTCGTCGGCGTGCTGCTTGGCTGTCTCAACGCCTGGTACTGGGTCAAGCGGGAGAGCCCCGATGAATGAGGCGGCCTCCCCCTACGCCTTCGCGCTGCTGGTCATCGGCCTGGTCGCCGTGGCCTCGACGCTCCTGCGCAGCGGGCTGGAGCGGATCGGCCTGGCCGACGTCGTCGGCTATATCGCCATCGGCCTGCTGCTCAAGGCGGCCGACTCCCAGCTCGCCTTCCTCTCGCGCCAGGTGGAGCACGGCCTCGACACCCTGGCGGCGGCCGGCGTGGTGCTGCTGCTGTTCCGGGTCGGCCTGGAGAGCAACCCGCGCAAGCTGATGCGCCAGCTCCCGCGTGCGAGCTTCGCCTTCCTCGGCAACCTCGCCGCCAGCGCCGGCCTGGGCTACCTGGCGGTGCGCTACGCCCTCGGCGGCACGGTGGTCCAGGCGCTCTTCGTGGCGGTCAGCCTGGCCGCGACCAGCGTCGGGGTGTCCCTGGCCGTCTGGCGCGAGGCCGACGCCGTGGACAGCGACGACGGCGCCCTGCTGCTCGACCTCGCGGAGCTCGACGACGTGGCCGCCGTGCTGCTGCTCGCCCTGCTGCTCTCCCTCGCTCCGGTGCTCTATGCCGCCGGCGGTGCCGGCCAGATGCCGGAGGCCGCGGGCGTGGCGGCCTACCTGCTGGCCAAGCTGGCGGCCTTCGGCGCCGCCTGCCTGCTCTTCGCGCGCTATGCCGAGGGCCGCCTGACCCGCTGGCTGACCCGCTGCGCCGGCCGGACCGTGACCATCGTGCCGATCGCCGGGCTCGCCCTGGTGGTGGCGGCATTGGCCGATGCCCTCGGTTTTTCGCTGGCCATCGGCGCGCTGCTCGGCGGCCTGGCCTTCAGCCGCGACCCGGCGCGGGTGCGCCTCGACCATGCCTTCGAGACGCTCTATCGCTTCTTCGTCCCCTTCTTCTTCGTCGGCATCGGCCTCGACGTGGCGCTCGGCGCGTTGCCCGCCGCGGTCGGGCTCGGCAGCCTGCTGCTGGCGGTGGCGATCCTCGGCAAGGTGGCGGGGACGGCGCTGCCGCTGCTGGCCACGGGCGGCAGCGCCCTGCTGATCGGCGTGAGCATGGTGCCGCGCGCCGAGATCGCCCTGATCGTCATGGAGCGCGGCCGCGCGCTCGGCGCCTGGGCCGTGCCGGACACGCTCTACGGCGCCATGGTCTTCACCGCGCTGGGCACCTGCCTGCTGACCCCGCCGGTGGTGCGCTATCTACTGCGCCGCCAAGGGGGAAAGGAGCCGTCTTGACCCTCGATCCCCTCGCCCTTGCCACCGCCCTGGCGCTCGGCTTTCTCGCGGGTCTGGCCTATCTCGGCCTGCTGTGGGCCTCGCTGCGCGGGCTGGCCCGCTCCGCCCGGCCGTGGCTCCGCCTGGGTGGCGGCGCGGCGCTGCGGCTGGGGCTGCTGCTCGGCGCCCTCTACCTGATCGCCGACGGCCAGCCCGAGCGTTTGCTGGCCGCCCTGCTCGGCGTCCTCACCGCGCGCCTGCTCGCCACCCGGCTGATGGCGCCGCCGCGCGCGGCGGCCGGCCCGGGCGGGGCCTGAGGGGCCGGACCATGGAAATCTCGCCGGATCAGGTCGTCTTCTGGCAGCTCGGGCCGGTCGCGCTCAACGCCACGCTGGTCTTCACCTGGGCGGTGATGGCACTGCTGGCGCTCATCGCCCGCATCGTCACCTGGCGGCTGTCGGACGGCGAGCGCGTCTCGCGCTGGCAGACGCTGCTGGAGGTGCTGGTCACCGGCATGCGCGATCAGATCCGCGAGGTCAGCCAGCAGGACCCGGGGCGCTTCCTGCCCTTCGTGGGCACGCTGTTCCTCTTCATCGCCACCGCCAACCTGCTGGCCGTGGTGCCGGGCTTTCGCCCGCCCACCGGCTCGCTCTCGACCACCACGGCGCTGGCGCTCTGCGTGCTGCTCGCCGTACCGCTGTTCGGTGTCGCCGAGCGCGGCCTGGGCGCCTATCTGCGCAAGTACGTCCGGCCGACCTTCTTCATGCTGCCCTTCAACGTGCTGGGCGAGATCTCGCGCACCGTGGCGCTGGCGATCCGCCTTTACGGCAACGTCATGAGCGGCACGGTGATCGTCGCCATCCTGATCGGCATCGCGCCCTTCTTCTTTCCCATCGTGATGCAGCTTCTCGGCCTGCTGACCGGCCTGATCCAGGCCTACATCTTCGCCGTGCTGGCCATGGTCTACATCGCCTCGGCGACGCGCGGCCATAGCGGGGACAGGAACGGCGACGCAACGAACAGCCACGGGACGAACGGCCGCGAGACGAACGGCCGGGCCGAGCCCCGCTCCGATCCCCCCTCCTGACCCGACACGACAGGGAGTCCGCCCATGGACAGCGCCACCGTCATCGCAGCCGTCTCCATCTTCACCGCCGGCCTGACCATCGCCATCGGCGCGATCGGCCCGGCGCTGGGCGAGGCCCGGACCGCGGCCCAGGCGCTCAGCGCCATCGCGCAGCAGCCGGACGAGGGCAACCGGATCACCCGCACGCTCTTCGTCAGCCTGGCGATGATCGAATCGACGGCGATCTACTGCTTTGTCGTCGCGATGATCCTGATCTTCGCCAACCCCTTCTGGAACCTGGTGGCCGGACAAGCCGGCTGAGGCGACCATGCAGATCGACTGGCTCACGGTCGCCGCGCAGATCGTCAACTTCCTGGTTCTGGTCTGGCTGCTGCAGCGCTTTCTCTACCGCCCGATCATGCGCGCCATGCAGCGCCGCGAGCAGCGCATCGCCGCGCGCCTGAACGACGCCGAGGAGCGCAAGCGCCAGGCCGAAGAGGAGGCGCAGCGCTACCGCGACCAGCAGGCCGAGCTGGCGCGCGAGCAGGAGCAGCTTCTGGAAGACGCCCGCGCAGAGGCGGCGGCCGAGCGCAAGACCCTGGAGCGCGAGGCACGCGAAGGGGTCGAGGCGCAGAAGCGGGAGTGGCTCGAGCGGCTGCGCGCCGAGGAGGACAGCTTTCTCGACGATCTGCGCCGGCGCTCGGCGCAGGAGTTCTTCCTGCTGGCCCGCCAGGCCCTGGCGCACCTTGCCGACGCCGACCTGGAGGCGCAGATGGCGGGCGCCTTCCTGCGCGAGCTCGAGGATCTCGACGACGCGCGCAAACGGCGGGTCGCCGAAGCCTTCGCCGAGAGCGACGGACCCTTGCGACTGCGCAGCCGCTTCGACCTCTCGCCCGAGGCGAAGGGCCGGATCACCAAGGCGCTGCGCCGCTGGCTCGGCCGCGAGGCCGAGGTGGACTACGTCAGCGACGCCGAGCTGCTCTGCGGGCTCGAGCTGCAGGTCGGCAGCCAGAGCCTGCGCTGGAGCCTGGACAGCTACCTCGACGGGCTCGAGGGCGCCGTGCGCAGCCGTCTGGCCAGCCTGGTCGGGGCCGACGAGGCGGAGGAGGCCGCGGGATGACCGACGAGACCGCCCCTGCCGCGTTGCGCGCGCTCTCGCGCGGCACCTTCGCGGCCCTCGACCGGGCGCGGCGCCACCACCGGGCCGAACTGGAGGTCCACGAGCGCGGCACGGTGCGCCAGGTCGCCCAGGGCGTGGCCCGAGTGACCGGCTTCACCAGCCTGAACGACCACGAGCTGCTCGCCTTTCCCGACGGCCTGCTGGGCATCGCCGCCAACCTCGACGTGGCGGATTGCGGCGTCATCCTGCTCGGCGACAGCGCCGCGTTGAAAGTCGGCGACGCGGCGCGGCGCACCGGCCGCGTGGTCGACGTGCCGGTCGGCGAGGCGCTGCTCGGCCGGGTCGTCGACGCGGTCGGCCGGCCGCTCGACGGCGGCGCCCCGCCGCACAGCGAGCGGCGCTGGCCGATCGAGCGCCCGGCGCCGGAGATCATCGCCCGCGCGCCGGTGGAACGGCCGTTGCAGACCGGCATCATGGCGGTCGACGCCGCGATCCCGATCGGCCGCGGCCAGCGCGAGCTGATCCTTGGCGACCGCCAGACCGGCAAGACCGCCATCGCGCTCGACGCCATCCTCAACCAGCGTGGCGACGACGTGATCAGCGTCTACTGCGCCATCGGCCAGCGCGGCGCCGCCGTGGCGCGGGTGATCGCCGCCCTGCGCGAGCGGGACGCCCTGGAGCGCAGCGTCGTCCTGGTCGCCGGCGGCGAGGATCCGCCGGGCTTGCAGTACATCGCGCCCTACGCGGCGACGGCCATCGCGGAGTTCTTCATGGAGCAGGGCCGCGACGTGCTGATCGTCTTCGACGACCTGACGCGCCATGCCCGCGCCTATCGCGAGCTGTCCCTGCTGCTGCGCCGGCCGCCGGGGCGCGAGGCCTATCCGGGCGACATCTTCTACATCCACTCGCGCCTGCTGGAGCGGGCGACCCACCTGCGCGACGAGCAGGGCGGCGGCTCGCTGACCGCCCTGCCGATCATCGAGACCCAGGCCCAGAACATCTCGGCCTACATCCCGACCAACCTGATCTCCATAACCGACGGGCAGATCTACCTCTCGCCCGAGCTGTTCCGCAAAGGCCAGCTTCCGGCCATCGACATCGGCAAGTCGGTCTCTCGGGTCGGCGGCAAGGCGCAGCTTCCCGCGCTGCGCGCCGTCGCCGGCGACCTGCGCCTGGCCTACGCCCAGTTCGAGGAGCTGGAGACCTTCGCCCGCTTCGGCACCCGCCTGGACGAAAAGACCCGCCGCAGCCTGGAGCGCGGCCGACGGGTGCGCGAGATCCTCAAGCAAAACGAGCACGAGCTGCTCGCCGTACCCGAACAGCTCATCGTCCTGCTGGCCGCCACCGAGGGCCTCCTCGACGAGGTGCCGCTGGATCGGCTGCCCGAGGCGCAGCGGGACCTGCGGCAGGCCGTGGCGGCCGAGGCGGGCGAGCTCTGCTCCCGGATCGCCGACGGCCAGCCGCTCGGCGAGGCCGAGCGCGCCGAGCTGCGCGCGCTGGCCGGCCGCACGCTCGGTCAGCGCTGACCAGGGCCGGTCGCCATGGAAACCCTGGAAGCGCTGGAAAAGCGGATCGCAACGACCGAGGACCTGCGCGCCATCGTGCGCACGATGAAGTCGCTCTCGGCCGTCAGCATCCATCAGTACGAGCAGGCGGTGACCGCCCTGCGCGACTACGGCCGCACCCTGGAGTTGGGCTTGCAGGTCCTGCTGCACCGCGAGCGCCCGCAGCTTCCCGAGCCGGCGCCGCGCGACGCCGAGACCCTGGCCGTGGTCTTCGGCTCCGACCACGGCCTGTGCGGCCGCTTCAACCTGGAGATCGCGCGCTTCGTCGGCGAGGACCTCGGGCGCGACGGCGCCGCCGCGCCGCGCTACCTGGTGGCCGGCGCCCGCGTGGCCGCCCAGCTCGAAGCCGAGGGGGCAGAGCTCGAGCGCAGCTTCCTGCTGCCGGGCTCGGTCAGCGGCTTGACCGAGCTGGCCTACCGGCTGCTGGGAGAGATCGACGCGCTGCGCGCGCGGCATCCCATCGGGCGGGTGCGGCTGTTCTACATGCGCCGCGCCGAAAGCGGCCGCGCCACGCCGCGCGGCCGCCAGCTCCTGCCGCTCGACCCGCGCTGGCTGCGGGCCCTGGCGCAACGCCCCTGGCCGGGCCCCACCCTGCCCAGCTTCACCATGCAGCCGCCGGCGCTCTTCGCCGCCTTGGTGCGCCAGCACCTCTTCATCGGCCTGTTCCGCGCCGCCGCGGAGTCGGCGGCCAGCGAGCACGCCACGCGCCTGGCGGCGATGCAGGCGGCCGAGCGCAACATCGAGAGTCACCTGAGCGAGACCCAGGCGCTCTACCGCCGCCGGCGCCAGCAGGCGATCACCGAGGAGCTGCTGGACGTGGTGGCGGGCTTCGAAGCGCTGTCCCCGCCGCAGGGACCGCAGTAGGGCCGCGCCCCTGGGTCAGAGCGGGCTGCGCTCCAGCGTCATCTCGTAGCGGAAGCGGTCGCCGGGGTGGGTGTTGACCGACATCTCGACCAGACGCCCCTCCTCGCTGTAGTAGCGCCGGGTGATGATCAGAACCGAGGCGCGCGGCGGCAGCATCAGGCGCGAGGCGAGGTTGAGGTCCGCGGTGGAGGCGGCGATCTCCTGCTTCACCTCCTTGATCCGCACGCCGTAGCGCTGCTCGATCATGGCGTAGACGGCGCGCTGCTCGGCGCCGATCTGTTCCAGGATGTCCTTGTACTCCGGATCGACGTAGATCTCGGAGTAGCAGACCGGCTCCTCCGCGCCTTCGCTGCCCGCCTCCGGCCGGCGCAGGGCGCTGACCCGGAACCACTCGCTGCCGGTCTCGCAGTGCAGCCGCTCCGCCTGCTCGGCCTGCAGCAGGATGCGGTCGATCGAGAGGATCTCCAGCCGCGTCGAGCTGGCGTACTGCAAGAGCTGCTCGAGGTGGCTGATCGAGTTGACGAACTGGCCCGCACCCTGCTGCGAGACCAGCACGGTGCCCATGCCCTGGCGCCGCTTGACGTAGCCCATCTCCTGCAGCCGGCGCAGCGCCTCGCGCACCGTGTGGCGGCTGACGCCGAAGCGCTCGCAGAGCTCCACCTCGGTCGGCAGGCGCTCGCCGGCCACGTAGCGCTCCTGCTCGATCTCCTCCAACAGGGCGGCGATGACCTCCTTGTAGCGCGGCCGCTCCCGCTCCTCGGCTCTCGGATGGCTGGCCTGCTGCATCGAATCCCTGGGCTGTTCCGCGCCCCCCGCCGCAGCCTCGGGCGGCGATCTGTCGGCCTTCACTATCATGGGTCAGCGCACCAGCATCAACGAGAGAAACGGGAAGACGTTGATCAGAGCAAGGAAGACGAGCTGGGTCAGGTAGAAGGGCAGCACCCCGCGCGCCACGCTGCCGACCTCCAGGCCGGTGATGCGGCTCATCACGAAGAGGTTCAGGCCGATCGGCGGCGTCAGGGTCGCCAGCTCCACCAACGCCGTCATGATCACCGCGAAGTGGATCGGGTCGATGCCGACCGACTGCGCCATGGGGAAGAGGATCGGGCTGAGCAGGACGATCATCGACACGCCGTCGAGGAACATCCCCACCACGATCATCAGCAGGTTCACCGCCAGCAGGAACTGCCAGGGCTCGACCTGGTAGGCCTGCAGCAGACCGATCAGCTCGCTGGCCAGACCCAGGCGCGTCAGCACCGCCGTCAACAGGCCGGAACCGATCAGCACGCCGTAGATCATCACGGTCTGCAGCACGGAATCCCGCGCGGTGAACCAGACGTCCTTGAGCCCCACGGTGCGATAGACCAGCAGCACCAGCACCACGGCATAGAGGGCGGCCAGGGCGGAGACCTCGGTCGGGGTGAACCAGCCCAGGTAGATCGTCCCGATGATCAGCACCGGCATCAGCGCCGCGCCGGAGGCGCGCGGCAGCTTGGAGCGGAAGGCGCGCCAGTCGGGCGGCTGCAGGCTGTTGCCGTAGCCGCGCAGGCGGCTGATCACGATGGTCGTGATCGCCAGCATGACCGCCTCGATCAGGCCCGGCACCAGCCCGGCGATGAACAGGTCGGTGATCGGCATCCCGACGATCGAGCCGATCAGGATGAAGGTCAGCGACGGCGGGATCATCAGGCCCAGGGTGCCGCAGACCGCGACGATCGAGGCGGTGAACTGGGCGCTGTAGCCCTCGCGCGGCAGCAGCTTCACCGCGCCGGGGCCGAGCGCCACCGCGCAGGCCACCGAGGAGCCGTTGACCGCGGCGAAGAAGACGCTGGAGGTTGCCAGCGCCAGGGCCACGCCGCCGCGGAACCAGCGCAGCACGCTGCCGACCAGCTCCAGAATGATCAGCGCCAGGTCGCCGCGCGACATGAGATTGCCGGCGAAGATGAAGAAGGGGATCGCCACCAGGGCGTACTTGTCGATCGAGTCCCAGGCCATCTGGGAGATCAGCACGACCGGAATGCCGAGGTTGAAGCTGAGCAGACCGGCCGCCACCACGCCGAGGGCGAGTGCGACATGCACGCCGGCGGCGATCAGCAGCAGCATGCAGACAAGGGCGATGAGTGTGGTCATGTCGCGTTCCGCCGCCGCCTAGGAGAGAATCTCGTTGTTGGGATCGTGGCCGCGCAGCAGCGCGTAGAGGCTGCCGAGGAAGTAGAGGGCATAGAGCGCGCCGCCGATCGGCAGGGCCAGGCGCACCAGCCAGAGCGGCAGGTAGAGGTTGGAATCGGTCAGCATGCCGGTGAAGGCCAGGTGCTCCACCTCGCGCAGGCCCGCCACGAGCAGCAGAATGGAAAAGCCCAAGCCGACCAGCGCGTTGAGCACGGCGGCCGCGCGCTGCCAGCCGGGCGACAGGCTGCGCACCAGCAGGTCCATGCGGATGAAGTGATGCTTGCGGCTGGCGGTCCCCAGCGTCAGCAGCACGCTCCAAACCACCAGAATGCGCACCAGCTCCTCCGCCCACCAGTGGCTGTCGGACAGCAGCGAGCGGCTGGTCGCCTCGTAGAACATCACCCCCATGGCCGTGCACATCAGCGCCGTCGCCAGGTTCAGAAGCAGCTTCTCCTCGACGAAGATCCAGAGGCGCGGCAGCACCCGCGCCTCGGGCGCCGCCAGGCGGCGCTCGCCGTCCTCGCTCGCCCGGCGCGCCTCTTCCGCCGCCGACAGCTCCGCGCCGGCCTCACCGCGTGCCATGGTCTGCTCCCTCCGGCTGGGGCGTGAGCGCGCCTGGCGGCACCGCGGCCAACCAGTCGTTGGCCTGTTCATAGGCATGGGCGACGCGCAGCAGCGTCGCCTCCGCGCGCGGACGGCCGATCAACTGCATGGCGATCGGCAATCCCCGGCCGTCGAAGCCGACCGGCGTGACCAACCCCGGAAAGCCCAGGAAGGACAGCGGCCGGGTCAGCGCCGCGACGCCGGCGACCACCTCGGCCATGCGCGCGTCGGCGGCCACATCGGTCTCCGCCGCGGTCGGCACCGGCGTGCGCAGGGTCGGCGCCAACAGCAGGTCGCAGGAGGCGAAGGCGCCCTCCAGCAGAGCCTGGGCGAACACCGCCCGGAGCTGCTTGGCCTGGACATGGTGAACGGCCGAGACGGTCAGCCCCTGCATCAGGCGCGCGCGCACCTGCTCGCCGTAGTCCTCCGGCCGCTCGGTCAGCCAGGTCAGATGCGCGGCCGCCGCCTCCGGCGTGAAGACCAGGTTGGCCAGTTCGCCCAGCGCGCCGTGGTCCGGCAGGTCGACGCGGCGCACCCGCGCGCCCAGCCGCTCCAGCTCGCGCCGCGCCGCCGCCAGCGCGTCGGCCACCTCCGGCGCCAGGTCCTCGTAGTAGAACTGCGCCGGCAGGCCGACGGTCAGGCCGTCGAGGCCGCCGGAGGAAAGTGCGGCCAGATGCCCCGAGCCGCCGGTGAGAACGTCCATCAGCAGGGCCACGTCCTCGGACGAGCGGGCCAGCACGCCGGGACAGTCGAGGCTGTCGGACAGCGGCATCATCCCGTCGCGCGCCAGCACCCCCTGGGTCGGCTTGAGCCCGACCACGCCGCAGATCGCCGCCGGCAGGCGTACCGAGCCGCCGGTGTCCGAGCCGAGGGCGCCGAACACCAGGCGCGCGGCCACCGCGGCGCCGGAGCCGCTGGAGGAGCCGCCGGTAATGTGGTCGGCATGCCAGGGGTTGGCGCAGCGTCCGTAGTGGGCGTTGTGGCCGGTCGGGCTCAGGGCGAACTCCGCCATGTGCAGCGTGCCCAGGGTCACCGCGCCGGCCGCGTCCAGGCGGTCGAGCAGCGTCGAGGTGGTCGTCGGCACGAAGTCGCGGCGGATCACCGAGCCGCAGGTGCACACCCGCCCGGCGCGATAGAACATGTCCTTGTGGGCCAGCGGCACCCCGTGCAGCGGCCCGCGCAGGCGGCCGGCCCGCCGCTCCGCGTCGCAGGTCCGCGCCGCCTCCAGCGCCGCCTCGGCCTCCAGGGCGATGAAGGCGTTGAGCCGTGGCTGCGCGGCCTCGGCGGCCGCCAGGCAGGACTCGACCAGCGCCTCGGCGGTCAACGTGCCGTCGCGCAGCCCCTTGGCGGCGGCGGTCAGGGTATGGAAGCGCGCCTCGCTCATGCCTGCGGCTCCCCCGCCCCGTCGTCGCCCGCCATCAGGTGGGCATGAGCGCTGGGCACCACGTCGAAGAGCGTGCCCTCCGGCAGGGTCTCGGCGACCAGCCGCACCTGCGCCTGCAGCAGACTGGGCCCGTGGCTCAGCAGCCCAGCGACCCGCGCGCAGGTCGCCGCGTCGCCCTCAAGACCGAAAACCTGCCGCAGGTAGTCGCCTGCGAAGTCCCGTTCGGACATCTTTCCTCCTCCCCAGAGTGATCCGCCGCCGCCCGAACCCGCCGCGCGGGGCCAAGGGCCGCGAGAAAATCACTCTATTTCAAATCCCTGGAGCGGACCGCGCCGACCTGACGGCATCGCGGTCGGCTGCCCCCGGGTCGTCCCCCGCTCCCGCCGGACGCCTCTGCCTGGGCGCTTGCCGGCGTGTCGGCTGACCGCCTGCGCCGGCTTCAGATCACCCCGTCGCGGCGCAGCTCGGCGATCCGCGCCGCATCCAGGCCCAGGCGCTCAAGCAGCTCGGCGGTGTCCGCCCCCAGCGCCGGCGCGGCGCGCTGCGGCAGGGTCTCGCCGGCCACCCGCAGCGGGCTGGCCAGCATCTCGACCGGCTCGCCCGCCTCTCGCGCGAAGCTGCCGAGGCGGCCGCCGTCGCGCACGAAGGGGCTGTCGAGCGCCTCGGCGACGTCGTAGACCGGCGCCGCCGGGATGCTGCCGCCCAGCCGCGCCATCCAGTCGTCGGTGGTCCGCTCGCTCAGGGCCGCGTCCAGCAGCTCGGTGACCAGCGCGCGGTTGGCCAGGCGGTCCTTGAAGGTCTTGAAGCGCGGGTCCTCGGCCCACTCGGGACGGCCGATCTTCTCCGCCAGGATCGGCCAGAACTTCTCCTTGTTGCACATGAGGAAGATCCAGCCGTCCTTGGTCTTGTAGAGCTGCGAGGGCGTCAGCGACGGATGCGCCGAGCGCGGCTCGCGGCCCTGGACGTGGCCGCCGTTGAGGTACCAGGTGGCCAGGTAGGTCAGGTTGTGCAGCGCGGTGTCGAACAGCGAGGCGTCGACGTCCATGCCCACGCCGCGCGCCCGCGCCCCGATCACGCCCGAGGCCAAGCCGAAGGCGGCCATCAGCCCGGTCATCATGTCGACGATCGACAGGCCCATGCGCGCCGGCGGCCCGTCCGGCTCGCCGGTCAGGCTGAGATAGCCGGCCTCGGCCTGCATCAGGTAGTCGTAGCCGGGCCAGTTCTTGCGCGGCCCCTCGCGGCCGTAGGCCGACAGGTGGGCGCAGACGATCTTCGGATTGACCTCCTTCAGCGCCGCGTAGGTGATCCCCAGCTTCTCCGGCAGGTCGCCGCGCAGGTTGTCGAGCACCGCGTCGGCCTCGCGGACCAGCGCGTGGAACAGGCGCTGCCCCTCCGGATGCTTGAGGTTCAGCGTCATGCTCCGCTTGTTGCGGTTGAAGGCCTGGTAGAAGTGGCTGTCGCCCTCGCCGAAGTAGAAGGGCCCGACCTGGCGGCCGACCTCGCCGCCGTCCGCCGGGTTCTCGATCTTAATCACCTCGGCGCCGAGGTCGGCCAGCAGCATCGTGCCGAAGGGGCCGGCGCCGTACTGCTCGACCGCGATCACGGTCATGCCTTCGAGGGGCAGCATGCTGGTCTGTCTCCGATCGTCTGGACTGGGAGCATCTGGTCTGGGATCGAATGATCCGGGCGCGTGCGATCCGGGGGGCGTTCACCCCGGCCGCAGCGTCAGATGGGCGCGCGCTCGATCAGGCGCTTGGCGATCACCAGGCGCTGGATCTCGTTGGTGCCCTCGCCGATGCACAGCAGCGGCGCGTCGCGGTAGAGCCGCTCGACCACGAACTCCTTGCTGTAGCCGTAGCCGCCGTGGATGCGCATCGCCTCCATGGCGTTTTCCACCGCGGCCTCGCTGGCGAAGAGCTTGGCCATCCCGGCCTCGTAGTCGCAGCGCTCGCCACGGTCGAGGGCGTTGGCCGCCTGCTGGGTCAGCAGCCGCGCGGCCTCGACCCGCGTCGCCATGTCGCCCAGCTTCAGGGCGATCGCCTGGTGCTGGTGGATCGGCTTGCCGAAGGTGCTGCGCTGCTGCGCGTACTTCACCGACTCGTCGAGCGCCGCCT
This sequence comes from Algihabitans sp., assembly GCA_965233705.1. GTDB lineage: Bacteria > Pseudomonadota > Alphaproteobacteria > Kiloniellales > DSM-21159 > Algihabitans. Next base: position 1,540,701 of record CBDDTF010000003.1, read on the forward strand.
GGGCGATGCCGACCGCGCGCGCGGCGACGTTGACCCGGCCCAGTTCCAGGCCGGAGATGGCGCTGGCCATGCCCTGCCCCTCGACGCCGCCGATCAGCCGGTCGGCCGGCACTTCGTAGTCCTCGAAGATCAGCTCGGCCGAGTCGATCCCCTTGTAGCCCAGCTTCTCCAGCTTGCGGCTGACCCGGAAGCCCTCGCCCTTCTCGGCCAGCAGCATCGACATGCCCTTGTGGCGCGGCTCGGCCTTGGGATCGGTCTTCACCAGCAGCGCGAAGCAGCTCCCCTGGATGCCGTTGGAGATCCAGGTCTTGGTGCCGTTGACGAGGTAGCGCTCGCCCTCGCGCCGGGCGGTGGTGCGGATCGCCTGCAGGTCGGTGCCGCAGTCCGGCTCGGTCAGGGCCAGGCCGCCGCGCAGCTCGCCGGTGGCGAAGCGCGGCAGGAAGCTCTGGCGCTGCGCCTCGGTGCCCATGCGCTGGACGATGAAGGACATGATCAGGTGGCTGTTGATGATGCCCGACAGCGACATCCAGACCGAGGAGATGCGCTCGATGATCTTGGCGTAGACCGAGGGGCGCAGGCCGAGGCCGCCGTAGGCCTCGTCGATGGTCGCGCCGAACAGCCCCATCTCCTTCATCTGCTCGACGATCTCGGCCGGGTAGACGTCGCCGTGCTCCAGCTCGATGACGTGCGGACGCACGTCGCGCTCCAGCCAGCGCTCGACGCTATCGAGAATCAGACGTTCCTGTTCCAGGCGCTCTTGGTCGAGCGCCGTTGCGGCCTCGGCAGTCATGGAATCGTTTCCTCGTGCTTTGGATCGGAAAGACGGGGCGGCACGCCCGGCGCCGGGCCGGGCGCGCGGCCGGCCGCCACTCAGGCCGCGCCGCGGCCCAGGACCTCGAAGCGCTCGCGCGCCGGGGCCGCGCCGTCGAGGGCGAGCAGCGCCGCCTCGCAGCGCGCCGCCTCGCCGTCGGACAGCGCCCGCGCGGCATTGGCGCGGTACTTCTCGACGATCTCGGCATTGGTCAGCGGGCGCTCGGCCGCGCCGCGGTTGATCTGCTCGCGATGGCGCCGGGTCTCGCCGTCGGCCAGGGTGACGACCAACTCGCCCGAGTAGGCCCGCGGGAAGGGGGAGTCCGGATCGACCCGGTAGGACACCCGCTCGGCCAGGGCCAGGATCGCCGGATCGGCCAGGGCGTCGGGCTCCAGCTCGGCCAGGGTGAAGCGGCCGCGGCGGAAGCCGGCGGCGACCAGGTAGGGCACCGAGAACTGGGCGTCGTAGCTGTTGGCCGGGCGCTTCTTGTTGGCCTCCGGCTCGCAGACCACGTTGACCACCTCGGCCGGCACCAGCGCCTCGATCGCCTCGATGCGGTCCGGGTCCACCCCCTGCGCGCGCAGCGCCAGGGCGGCGTCGATGCAGCCGTGGGTGAAGTGGCAGGCCGGGAAGGGCTTGATCGCCGTGTCCATCAGCTCCCAGCGCGCGCCCAGGCCGGCGGTGGCCAGCGTCAGGTCGCGCCCGGAGGTGTCGCCGCCCATGTAGAGGTTGTAGAGGCCGTAGCGCCCGTCATAGGGGTGCGAGATGCCAACGAACTCCTCGCGCGCCAGGGCCGCGGCGGTGAGCCCGGCGTTGGCCGCCCAGCCGGGATGGAAACGCTTGTTCCAGGCGCCGTCCTCCAGAAACTCCAGGCTGCCCGAGGCGAGCGACAGGGCGATGCCCTGGGCGTGGGCGAGCTGCCGCGCGGTCAGGCCGAACAGGCGCCCGGCCGCCACGGTGCAGCCGAACACCCCGATCATGCCGGTCGGGTGGAAGCCGGCGCGGTGGAAACCGCCGCTCGCCACCATGCCCAGCCGGGCCGCGACCTCGACGCCCAGGATGTAGGCGGTGACCGCCTCCTCGCCGCTGGCGCCGGTGGCGTAGGCCGCCGCCATCACCGTCGGGAAGACGCTGGCGGTGGGGTGCACCACGGCGGCGATGTGGGTGTCGTCGAAGTCCAGGCCGTGGCACAGCAGGCCGTTGACCATGGCGGCGTCGCGCGGCGTCAGGCGCGCCGGCAGGCCGATGGCCGGGACCGCGCCGGCGCCGCCCAGCCCGCGCAGCGCGGTGAGGGTGCGGTGCGCGAAGTCCTCCCGACTCGAGGCCAGGGCGATGCCGGCGGCGTCGAGCATGTGGTGCTGCGCGCGCTGGCGCACCTCGCCCGGAATTCCGCTCGGCCGGGTCTCGGCCACGAAGGCGGCGAGCGCCTCGCGGATCGGAGTCTCGCCGGGCGCGGCCCCGGCCGCCGGAGTCGTGTCTCGGGCTTCTTGAACGCTCATGGTTTCCTCCGCTGCCGGCCCTTGAACGGACCGATCTTGTCGCTGCTGTCGGCGGTGCGCGCCGCAAGGGCGCGTAGGCCGGGGACGTGGGCGTGCCGCCTGGGCCGCCTACCGGGCGCCGCCGGCCGCCGCCTCGCCCACGCCGTGCCCCCGCTTGGGGATCAGACTGTTGCGCACGAAGGTCATGAAGACCGTGCCGTCCGCCTTGTAGCCCTCGGTGCGCGTGGTGACGATGCCCTGGGTCGGGCGCGACTTCGACGGCCGCACGGCCAGCACCTCGCTGCGCGCGTAGATCGTGTCGCCGGGGAACACCGGGGCCGTCAGCTTGATGTCTTCCCAGCCCAGGTTGGCGACCGCCTTGGCGCTAACGTCGTCGACCGTCATGCCCAGCACGATCGCCAGGGTCAGCCCGCTGTTGACCAGCGGCTTGCCGAACTCCGACTGCGCCGCGAAGGCGTGATCGCAGTGCATCGGATGGCGGTTCATGGTCATCAGGCTGAAGTTGATGTTGTCCGCCTCGGTGATGGTCCGGCCGGGGCGATGCTCGTACACGTCACCGACCGCGAAGTCCTCCAGGTAGCGCCCGAGATCGGTCACGATCGCCGCGCCCCGACGCTCCTGCCCGCGCCCCTGCCCGGCCGGCTCGTGTGCGGCCTGCCCCTGCTGTCCGGCCCGTCCCTGCTGCACGCTGCGTTCCTCCTGCCCGTCGTTGCGCTTGGTTTTCTGTCTGCACGCTTTTTGGCTTGAACCGCTTTATTTGTCCATATCATTTTGCGCAGACGCTCAGAAAAAGGGAAGCGAGAAATCATGACCTCCGCCTCCGGCACGCCCCCTCCGGCGCACCAGACGGCCGCCCCGAACGTGACCCCGAACGCGGCCTCGAACGGGCCCCCCGCGCCCGCGCCGCTGCCCCGCCGCTCTTACCTCTACGTCCCCGGAAACCGGCCTGAGCGCTTCCCTAAGGCCCAGAACGCCGGGGCCGACGCCATCATCCTGGACCTTGAGGACGCGGTGCCCCTGGCCGGGAAAGGCGACGCCCGCGCCGCCGTTTGCGCCTTCCTGGCCAGCGACTCGGCGGCGACCGGCCCGGATGTATTTGTCCGTATTAATCCACCGCAAAGCCGAGTCGGGCTGGCCGACCTGCTGGCCCTGACCGACCTGGACCCGCCGGCGCGCACGGCCTGGCGCGGCCTGCTGCTGCCCAAGGTCGAGACGCCCGAGACGCTGCATCTGGTCGATGCGCTGTTGGCCGACGCCGGCCTGCCGCTGGAGGTCGCGGCGCTGCTGGAGACCGCCGCCGGGATCGAGCGCGCCGGCGAGATCGCGGCGGCCGGGCCGCGCCTGAGCGCGCTGATGTTCGGCGGCGCCGACCTGGCCGCCGACCTCGGGGTGGAGCTGGCCTGGGACCCGCTGGTCTTCGCCCGCGCCCGCCTGGTCCAGGCCGCCGCGATGCACGGCAAGGCCGCGGTGGAGATGCCCTGGGTGGCGCTGGACGACGCGGCGGGCTACCGCGACGACCTGACGCGCAGCTTCGCGCTGGGCTTCACCGCGCGGGCGGCCATCCACCCGCGGCAGATCGCCGGGATTCACGCCGCACTCGCTCCCCCGGCCGAGGCCGTGGCCTGGGCCGAGCGGGTGGTCGCCGCCTACGAGGCGGCGGAGGGCGGCGTCTGCCTGCTGGACGGCGCCCTGGTGGAGCGGCCGATCATCCGCCGCTGTCAGCGGATTCTCGCGCTGGCGCGCCAAGCCGGCTCCTGAGGGGATGGCTCCCGAGAAAAAACAGACAAATCTCGCGCCGCGCCCCAAAAATTCATTCAACAAATATGTTTTCATGTCGGCGTTTTTGGATAACATTCGCCCCCCCAGCCGCAGGCGCGATCCCCGCTCCGACCGGCTGGAGGCAAGAAACCCTCAGAACGTCATCGGGAGAACGCCATGTTGAAGCCCCTCGCCCGCGGCGCCGCCACGGCGCTGGCGCTCGTCGGCCTGCTGGCCGCGCCTCCGGCCGACGCGGCCGAAGAGCCGATCGAGATGATCCTGACCACCGAGCTGGCCACGTCGCATTGGACGACCACGCTGATGGACGAGTACGCCGAGACCCTGCGCGAGCGCAGCGGCGGGCGGATCGACCCCAAGGTCTTCCATGCCGGCACGCTCTACAAGGACCGCGACGCCGTGGCGGCGCTGGGCACCGGCGCGGTGCACATGGTCTGGCCGGTCAGCGTGCAGCTCGAGTCGATGGCGCCGGAGTACGGCGTGATCAACCTGCCCTTCGCCATCGACGACGAGTTGATGCTGACCGAGGGCGCGCCCGAGGCCCTGTCCGACCTGCTGTCGGGCTTCGTCGCCGACCGCGGCCTGCGGGTCATGGGGCTGATGCGGACCGCCGACCTGATCTTCCTGTTCCCCGACCGGGCGGTGAACCGGCCGGCCGACCTGGAGGGCGCCAAGGTGCGCCTGACCGGCGGCACGGTGCTGCAGCAGCTCATGCGCGAACTGGGCGCCAGCCCGATCAGCATGCCGCCCACGGAGATGGCCGCCGCCCTGATGCAGGGGGCGATCGACGCCATCTTCACCTCGGCCGGCGGCTGGGAGATGGTCGGCACCGACTCCGCCCAGGTGGCCACCTGGGTGCCGGGCCTGAGCTTGCTGACCTACACCGTCGTCGCCGACGCCAAGTGGATCGACAGCCTGCCGGACGACCTGCGCGAGATCGTCGAGACGACCACCGCCGAGCTGGTCGCCGACCAGTGGCGCAGCGGCATTGAGAGCGACAAGGCCACCATGCAGAAGATGATCGACGCCGGCGGCGAGCTGGTGACGGTCGACGCGGAGGGGATTGCCGCCTACCGCAGCCACGCCGAGGAGGCCTCGCAGCTCTTCATCGAGCGCCATCCCGAGGTCTGGGAGGCGTTCCAGCAGACCGTCGGCCGCTTCCGCGACGAGTAGAGCGCCCGTCCGAGCCGCCGCCCGAGCGGCGGCGCGCAGGGGCCTGCGCCGGTCGGCGCGGGCCCCTTTCGTTTGGCCGGGTCTACTCCGCCGCCAGGGGCCGCCGGCCGCGCTGGAAGGTCACGGCCAGGCTGGGCAGCGCCAAGGCCAGCCCGATCATCGCCGTGCCGAGGTGGCCGAGGCCGGGGATCACCTCGCCCGGCGCGGCGAAGAACAGCCCGCCGACCGCTTGCAGGGCGCGCAGGCCGAGCCCGAGCGGACCGCGCGCGAAGCTGCCGAAGCCGGGCACGTGGCCTTGCAGCGCCCCGCCGATCAGGAACACGCCGAGCAGCGCCGTGGCCAGGGTGACGAGCACCTCAAAGGTGCCGCCCTCGCCGATCAGCGCCGGGTTCAGCACGAAGAAGAAGGGGATGACGTAGATCACCGAGCCCAGGCGCATCGCCTCGACGCCGGCGCCCATGGCGCCGGTCCGGGCGACGGTCGCGGCGGCGAAGGCGCCGAGCGCCACCGGCGGCGTGATGTAGGAGACCATGCCCCAGTAGAGGATGAAGAGGTGGACCGCCAGCTCGTTGAGCCCGGCCTGCACCAGCGCCGGCGCCAGCACGATGGCCAGGAAGATGTAGCAGGCCGTGACCGTCATCCCCATGCCGAAGACGAAGGCGGTCAGCGCCCCCATCAGCAGCAGCATCAGCACGCCGTCGCCGGCCAGGAAGACCAGGTCGTTGACCAGCGTGCCGGCCAGACCGGTGGCCGAGAAGGCGCCGACCACCATGCCCACCCCCAGCAGCACGGCGACCAGCTCGGCCAGCGCCCGGCCGACGCGCAGCGCCAGGTCCCAGAGCCCGCGCCAGCTCAGCCGGGTGGCGCGCGAGAGCTGGTTGATCACCAGCAGCAGGCCGGTGGCGTAGAAGGGCGCCAGCGTCTCCTGGCGCAGCGCCACCATGAAGAACAGCAGCACGGCGAAGACCAGCAGGTAGTGCCAGCCCTCGCGGAAGGTCTCGCGCAGGGTCGGCAGCTCGCTGCGCGGAATGCCGGCCAGGCGGTGCCTGGCGGCATAGGCGTCGATCTGGATGAACAGGCCGAGATAGAAGAGCAGCGAGGGAATGGCCGCGGCCAGCGCGATCTCGATGTAGGGCCGTCCCAGGAAGGAGGCCATGACGAAGGCCGTGGTGCCCATCACCGGCGGCATCAGCACGCCGCCGGTCGAGGCGCAGGCTTCGATGCCCGCGGCGTAGCGCCCGGCGAAGCCGCTGCGCCGCATGGCCGGGATCGAGACCGCGCCGGTGGTCAGCACGTTGGAGATGACGCTGCCGCTCATCGAGCCCATGAAACCGCTGGCGAAGATCGCCACCTTGGCCGCACCGCCGCGAAAGCCGCCGACCAGCGCGAGCGCCAGGTGGGTGAAGAAGCGCCCGCCGCCGGTGTACTGCAGGGCGGCGCCGAACAGGATGAAGCCGATCACCAGCTCGCCGAAGGCCCGCATGGGAATGCCGAAGGCGCTCTCGGTCGAGAGGATGTGGAACACGATGGTCTCGGGCAGCGGCTGCGCGAAGCCGGAGATCGGCCCCGGCACCCGGTCCGCGAAGGTCGGGTAGAGCGAGAACAGCAGGATCACCGCCAGGATGATCCAGCCGCCGCAGCGCCGCGCCGCCTCCAGGATCAGCAGCCACAGCGCGAAGCTGGTCCAGGTCGCGGCCGGCGGCGCCATGAACTCCCAGCCCTCCAGCAGGCTCCGCTCGGCGGTGGCGGCGAAGTAGCCGCAGGTCGCCAGCGCGGCGACGGCGAGCAGCAGGTCGTACCAGGGCACCCGCCCGCCCGGCGCCCGGGCATGGGCGGGAAACGCCAGGAAGACCAGCGCCAGGAAGATCCCGGCGAGCAGGTAGAGGTACTGGGTCTCCAGGATCACCAGCCCCAGGACCTGCAGGTTGAAGAGCTGGTTCACCGCCAATCCGCAGGCCGCCAGCGTCAGCAGCGCGAAGAGCGCCCGCAGGGGCGCCCAGCGAACCCGTCCTTCGGGCCCGGGCGACGGCGTTGCGGCCTCGGCGGCCGGGATCGAGGTCATGCCGAACAGGCTCCAAGCTCAGGCGTCGACTGGCCGCCGCGGTGGCGGCCCCCACCGCGGAAAACGAAACCCGCCCCCGCCGCGCGCGGCGGAGGCGGGCTGCGGCGGACTCAGCGGTAGATCGGGTTGAAGCCGGCCGCCTCCAGCGCGGCGGCGCGGGTCTCGCGCCAGGCCTCGGCGAAGGCCGCCTCGTCGTCGATGCCCTTCGCCGTGGTCTCGGCCCAGGCGTCGGCCAGGATCTGCTGACGCTCGATCAGCCGGTCGTTGTGCGCCTGGAGCTCGTCGTTCCACTTGCCGATCTCGCGGAAGTAGCGGATCGCGCCCGCGTGGTAGGGCACCACCCAGTCGAAGATCTGCCGCTCCAGCGCCCAGCCCTCGATGCCCGGCGCACCGCCCTCGTATTCGGGGAAGAGCTCCACCATCGCCTTGGTCATGGCATAGACCAGGTCCGCCTCCTGGCTGTCGTAGGTGATCAGGATCGGATAGGGATAGGCGGCGCCCTCGTGGGGGGTCTCCTCGGACAGGCCGGCGCCGACGCTGCCCATGTTGGGCACGAAGAAGGGCGCGGCCTCGTTCAGGCGGGCCCAGCCCTCCTCGTCGTCATGCGGCAGCGGCGGCCAGTAGAGCCCGCGCGGCGAGGCCTCGAGCTGATAGGCCTTGCCCGAGGAGGTGGAGGCGAAGGCGGCGTCGGCCTGGTCGTTGATGATGCCGTCCCAAGAGGCGCCGAAGCCGGGGAACTCCACCTTCTCGACGTCGTCCCAGCTCAGCCCCGCGAAGTGCAGGATGGCCCCGACGTTCTCGTTGAGCGCCGGCGAGCCGACCACCCAGGCCACCCGCTTGCCCTCGAGGTCGGCCAGGGTCTCGATGCCGACGTCGGCGGCGACGCCGACCGACAGGTTGCCCTTGCCGTTGGAGGACAGCAGCACGCGCACCGGCTGCGGCCCCCAGCTCGCGCTGCCGAACTCGAACACCCCTTCCTGGGCCATGAAGCTGGCGCCGACGCCGGTGGCCGAGAACTGGACGCGCCCGGCGCGCAGCGGCACCTGGCGGGCGACGTCGTTCTTGCCCGGCAGAACCCGCAGGTCGACGCCCCGCTCCCGCTTCAAGGCGCCGCCGATGGCGACCGCCTGGTTGTAGCCGCCCGAGCCGGTGCCGTAGGCGGTCCAGGCGAGCTGGCTTGGCAGTTCCTGCGCGGCGACCGGGCCGCCGGCCACGGCAAGCAGTGCGGTTGCGACGGCGGCCGCCCCGAACAAGCGGCTTCCCTTGAAAGACATGACGGTTCCTCCCTGTTGCTCCGCAGCCGCCCTGCCCGCCGCCGGAGGCCCGCGGCGGCCGGCGAATCCGGCCGCTTGGGGCTTGCGTGCACGCCGGCAGGCGCTTTGCGGAATTTAATTTTGCATAACAGCCTAGCCGCAGAGCTTGCCGCCGCGCAAGCGTCCCGAGCGTGCGGCCGTCACCCGGCTCGCGAGCGACGCGAACCCGGGCGCTGTCGCGCGTGGCCGGTCAGGCGGCGGCGGCGTCGGGGGACGGCAGGAAGGCGCCCTCGAGGTCCAGCAGGAAGTCGAGGAAACGTCGGGCCGCGGGCGAGAGGGTGGCGCCCTCGGGCCAGGTGACGAACCAGTTGCGCAGGATCGGCGTGCCGGGCACGTCGAGCTGGACGAGACGGCCGTGCTGCAGCTCGGCGACCACGGTGTGGGCGGAGATCAGGGCGATGCCCAGGCCGCCGATCACCGCCTGCTTGATCGTCTCGTTGCTGCTGAACTCGAGACTCTCATAGGTGCGCCCCTCGCCGAGGCGGTCGAGGAACCGTTCGGTGAGGATGCGCGTGCCCGAGCCCCGCTCGCGCAACAGGAAGAGCTCGTCCAGCAGCCGCTCCGGCGCGATCCGCGCCTGCCCGGCCAGGGGATGGTCGGGCGCGGCGATCAGGATGTGCGGATGGCGACCCAGCACCTGCGCCGTTACCGCCGGGTGGCGCGGCGGCCGGCCCATGATGGCCAGGTCCACGCGCCCCTCCGCGATCGCCGCGATCACCTCGCTGCGGTTGCCGATGTGCAGGCCGATCTCGACAGCGGGCAGCGCCTTGCGCGCCCGCGCCACCAGGCCGGGGGCAAAGTACTTGCCGGTGCTGACCACGCCGAGCGCGACATGCCCGGCCAGCCCGGCCTGCAAGGCCTCCAGCCGCCGCACGCAGCGCTCCAGCGTCGTCTCGATCTGGGTGGCGGCGGCCAGCAGCTCGCGCCCCGGCTCGGTCAGCGCCACCCGCCCCTCGCCGCGCTCCAGCAGACGCGCGCCGACGTTGGCCTCGAGCAGTTTGAGCTGGGTCGAGACCGCCGGCGCCGTGACGTGCAGCCGCGCGGCCGCGGCCACCAGGCTGCCGGTCTCGACGATGGCCGCCAGCGCGCGTAGCTGCTTGAGCGAGATGGCGTTGAGGTGACGCATAGTTTTGTTTAACGCAAAAACACAATTTTTCAATTTCCTTTTATCGTTCGCGCGCCGACGATCCTGACACCGATACGCGCAACGCGCCGCAGGAGTTCGCCCGATGACCGCAGCGGCCCCGGCCCCCAGCACCGCCCCGCTTCCCCTGGACGCGCATCTCGCCGCCGTCGCGAGCCCGACGGTGGCGCAGGTCGTCGGGGCGATCGCCGCGGTCGCGGCGCGGCTTTCGACGCTGATCTCGCAGGGCGCGCTGCACGGCCGCCTGGACGCCGAGGTGGGGCGCAACGCCGATGCCGACGCCCAGAAGGCCCTCGACGTGATCGCCGACGCGGCGCTGGCCGAGGCGCTGGCCGCCTGCCCCGTGCGCTGGCTCGCCTCGGAGGAGCGCGAGAGGGTCGTCGCCCTGGCCCCCGAGGGCGAGCTGGCGGTCGCCCTCGACCCGCTCGACGGCTCCTCCAACATCGACGCCAACGTGTCGATCGGCACGATCTTCGCGCTCTACCCGGCGGCCGCCGAGGGGCCGGCCAGCTTCCTGCGCCCCGGGCGCGAGCAGATCGCCGCCGGCTACTTCGTCTACGGCCCCCAGACGCTGCTGCTGCTCACCCTCGGCCAGGGGGTTGCCCTGTTCGTGCTGGACCGCACGCAGGTGCGCTTCCTGCGCGCCGACCGGACCCTGACGATCCCGCAGACGGCGTCGGAATTCGCGATCAACGCCTCCAACTACCGCCACTGGTCGAAGCCGATCCGCGCCTACATCGACGACTGCCTGTCGGGCGAGGAAGGCCCGCGCGGCAAGGACTTCAACATGCGCTGGGTGGCCTCGCTGGTCGCGGAGACCCACCGCATCATGATGCGCGGCGGCATCTTCCTCTACCCCGCCGACGCCCGGGCCGGCTACCAGGACGGCCGCCTGCGCCTGCTCTACGAGTGCGCGCCCATCGCCTTCCTGGTCGAGCAGGCCGGCGGCGCGGCGACCGACGGCTGCGACCGCATCCTCGACCAGACGCCGGCCTCGCTGCACGCGCGCAGCCCCTTCGTCTTCGGCTCCGCCGACAAGGTCGCCCGCGTCGCCGCCTACCACGACCTGCCCGAAAGCGAGGTCGCGCCGCTGTTCGGCAAGCGCGGCCTCTTCACCGCATGAGAGGGCGCCCGTGAGCAGGAAGCACCCCATCATCTCGGTCACCGGCTCCTCGGGCGCCGGCACGACCACGGTGCAGCACACCTTCCACCAGATCTTCCGGCGCGAGGGGATCAAGGCCGTGTCCATCGAGGGCGACGCCTTCCACCGCTACAACCGCGCGGAGATGAAGGCCGAGCTGGAGCGCCGCGTGGCCGCCGGCGACGCCACCTTCAGCCACTTCAGCTACGAGGCCAACATTCTGGACGAGCTGGAGCGGGTCTTCCGCAGCTACGGCGAAACCGGCCGGGCGCGCAGCCGCCACTACGTCCACGACGCGGCCGAGGCCGAGCGCTACGGCGTGCCGCCGGGCCACTTCACCGACTGGCACGACCTGGACGAAGGCTCCGACCTGCTGTTTTACGAGGGCCTGCACGGCGCCGTCGCGGCGGAGGGCATCGACATTGCCCGGCACGCCGACCTGAAGATCGGCGTGGTGCCGGTGATCAACCTGGAATGGATCCAGAAGATCCACCGCGACCGCGCCAGTCGGGGCTATTCCACCGAGGCGGTGACCGACGTGATCCTGCGTCGCATGCACGCCTACGTGCACTGCATCTGCCCGCAGTTCACCCAGACCGACATCAACTTCCAGCGCGTGCCGGTGGTCGACACCTCCAACCCCTTCATCGCGCGCTGGATCCCCACCCACGACGAGAGCCTGGTGGTGATCCGCTTCAAGAACCCGCGCGGCATCGACTTCGCCTACCTGATCTCGATGATCCAGAATAGCTGGATGAGCCGCGCCAACTCCATCGTGATCCCAGGCGGCAAGCTCGACCTGGCGATGCAGCTCATCCTGACGCCGCTGATCCTGCGGCTGGTCGACCACGCCCGCCGGAACTAGGCGGCCGACGCCGCAAGCAAGGAGCCTCCCATGAGCGAGCCCGTGACCTCCGCCGCACCACAGGCGCCCCCGGTCCCCGCGACGCAGATGGCCAACGCGCTGCGGGCCCTGGCGATGGACGCGGTGGAGCAGGCCAACTCCGGGCACCCCGGCATGCCGCTGGGCATGGCCGACGTCGCCACGGTGCTTTTCACCCGCTTCCTGCGCGTCGATCCGGCCGCACCGGACTGGCCGGACCGCGACCGTTTCGTGCTCTCGGCCGGCCACGGCTCGATGCTGCTCTACGCCCTCCACCACCTGCTCGGCTACGCCGACATGGACGCCGGCCAACTTCGCCGCTTCCGCCAGCTCGACAGCCAGACGCCGGGCCACCCGGAGTTCGGCCATACCCTGGGGGTGGAAACCACCACCGGCCCGCTCGGCCAGGGGCTGGCCAGCGCCGTCGGCATGGCGCTGGCCGAGCGGCTCGACAACGCCCGCTTCGGCGACGCGCTGGTCGACCACTGGACCTACGTGATCGCCGGCGACGGCTGCCTGATGGAGGGCGTCAGCCAGGAGGCCATCGACCTGGCGGGGCACCTGGGCCTCGGCCGCCTGATCGTCCTGTGGGACGACAACCGCATCACCATCGACGGCGCCAGCGACCTCTCGACCTCGACCGACCAGGCCGCGCGCTTCGCCGCCTCCGGCTGGCACACCCAGAGCGTCGACGGCCACGACCCGCAGGCCATCGCCGCCGCGCTGACGGCCGCGCGGGCCGAAGCCCGCCCCTCGCTGATCGCCTGCCGCACCGTGATCGGCTACGGCGCACCCAACAAGCAGGGCAGCGCGGCGACCCACGGCGCGCCGCTGGGCGCCGCGGAGGTGGCGGCGGCCCGCGCCGAGCTGGACTGGAGCGCCCCGCCCTTCGAGGTGCCGGCGCCGATCCGCGCCGCCTGGCGCCAGAGCGCCGCCGCCGGCGGGGCCCGCCGCCGGGCCTGGGAGGCACGCCTGGCGGCGCATCCCCGGCGCGCGGACTTCCTGGCCGCGCGGCGCGCGCCCGACGCCGTCGCCCTGCGCGCGGCGGTCGCCGCCCACTGCGCGAGGCTGGCCGAGACGGCACCCGAGATCGCCACCCGCAAGGCCTCGGAGCTGGCGCTGGAGGTGCTGGCCGCGGCCCTGCCCAACCTGCTTGGCGGCTCGGCCGACCTGACCGGCTCCAACAACACGCGGGTCGCCGGCATGCGCGCCGTCACGCGCGCGGACTATGCCGGCACCTACATCCACTACGGGGTGCGCGAGCACGGCATGGCGGCGGCCATGAACGGCATTGCGCTGCACGGCGGCTTCCTGCCCTACGGCGGCACCTTCCTGGTCTTCTCCGACTACAGCCGCCCGGCCCTGCGCCTGGCCGCGCTGATGGGGCTGCGGGTGGTTCACGTCCTGACCCACGATTCGATCGGTCTGGGCGAGGACGGCCCGACCCACCAGCCGGTCGAACAGCTCGCCGGCCTGCGCGCCCTGCCCAACCTGCGGGTCTTCCGGCCGGCCGACGCAGTCGAGACCGCCGAGGCCTGGGAGCTGGCGGCGACCGCCGCGGCCACCCCCGCCCTGCTCTGCCTGTCGCGCCAGGCGCTGCCGACCCTGCGCCGGACGGCGGCGCCGGACAATCTGACGGCGCGCGGCGCCTACCTGCTGCGCCGGCCCGAGGGCGCGCGCGACGTGACGCTGATCGCCACCGGCTCCGAGGTGGCGCTGGCGCTGGAGGCCGCCGACCTGCTGGCCGCCGAGGGCCTGGCCGCCGCCGTGGTTTCCGCCCCCTGCTTCGAGCTCTTCGCCGCCCAGCCGCGCGACTACCGCGAGGCCGTGCTGGGCGAGGCGCCGCGCGTCGGCATCGAGGCGGCGGTCGCCCAGGGCTGGGAGCGCTGGCTGGGCGCCGACGGCGCCTTCGTCGGGATGAGCGGCTTCGGCGCCTCGGCCCCGGCGGGCGAGCTCTACGCCCACTTCGGCATCACCCCGGCGCGCATCGCCGAGACGGCGCGCGCGCTCGGCCTGCGTCACGCCGCCTGAAGGAGAGCCACCATGCCCCTGATCACCCTGCGACAGCTTCTGGATCACGCCGCCGAACGGGCCTACGGCGTGCCGGCCTTCAACATCAACAACATGGAGCAGGGCCTGGCGATCCTGCGCGCCGCCGAGGCCTGCGACGCGCCGGTCATCCTGCAGGCCAGCCGCGGCGCGCGCAGTTACGCCGGCGACATCATGCTGCGGCGCATGGTGGAGGCCCTGGCGGAGATGCACCCCGCCATTCCCATCTGCCTGCACCAGGACCACGGCAACAGCCTCGCCACCTGCCTGTCGGCCATCCGCCAGGGCTTCACCTCGGTGATGATGGACGGATCCCTGCACGAGGACGCCAAGACCCCGGCCGACTACGCCTACAACGCCGCGATCACCCGCCGGGTCACGGAGACGGCCCACCTGCTGGGCGTCTCGGTGGAGGGCGAGCTGGGCTGCCTGGGCAGCCTGGAAACCGGCGAGGGCGAGGCCGAGGACGGCCACGGTTTCGAGGGCAAGCTGGATCGCGCCCTGCTGCTGACCGATCCGGAGGAGGCGCGCCGCTTCGTCGCCGAGACCCAGGTCGACGCCCTGGCGGTCGCCATCGGCACGTCGCACGGCGCCTACAAGTTCACCCGCCGGCCGACCGGCGAGACCCTGGCCATGGAGGTGATCGAGGCGCTGCACGCCAAGCTGCCGAACACCCACCTCGTCATGCACGGCGCTTCCTCCGTGCCCGAGGAGTGGCAGGCGCTGTTCAATGCCCACGGCGGCGAGATGCGCGAGACCTACGGCGTGCCGGTCGAGGAGATCGTGCGCGGCATCCGCCATGGCGTGCGCAAGGTCAACATCGACACCGACCTGCGCCTGGCCGCCACGGCCGCGTTCCGCCGGGTCGCGGCCACCGCCCCCGGCGAGTTCGACCCGCGCAAGTTCCTCACGCCGGCGATGGAGGCGATGAGCGGCATCTGCCGCGCCCGCTTCGAGGCCTTCGGCGCCGCCGGCCAGGCCGCCCGCATCAAGACCCTGCCGCTCGAGGAGATGGCGCGGCGCTACGCGGACGGCTCGCTCGCGCCCCAGCTTTCGCCCGCGCGCGCCGCCTGACGCGCCGGCTTCCCCTCCCGCCCCCGAGGAGCGAGACCATGCTCGAAACCGCACAGAAGCCCAGCGGCAAGGACCGCTACGCCGCCGGCGTGCTGAAGTACAAGGAGATGGGCTACTGGGAGCCCGACTACGCGCCGCAGGACACCGACGTCATCGCGCTCTTTCGCATCACCCCCCAGGACGGCGTCGATCCGGTCGAGGCCGCCGCCGCGGTGGCCGGCGAGAGCTCGACCGCGACCTGGACCGTGGTCTGGACCGACCGCCTGACCGCCTGCGAGAAGTACCGGGCCAAGGCCTACCGGGTCGATCCCGTGCCCAACGCCGAGGGCCAGTACTTCGCCTACATCGCCTACGACCTGGACCTCTTCGAGCCGGGCTCGATCGCCAACCTGACGGCCTCGATCATCGGCAACGTCTTCGGCTTCAAGCCGCTCAAGGCCCTGCGGCTGGAGGACATGCGCCTGCCGGTCGCCTACGTGAAGACCTTCCAGGGGCCGGCCACCGGCATCGTGGTCGAGCGCGAGCGTCTGAACTGCTACGGCCGGCCGCTGCTGGGCGCCACCGTCAAGCCCAAGCTCGGGCTGTCGGGGCGCAACTACGGCCGCGTCGTCTACGAGGCGCTGAAGGGCGGGCTGGACTTCACCAAGGACGACGAGAACATCAACTCGCAGCCCTTCATGCACTGGCGCGACCGCTTCCTCTACTGCATGGAGGCGGTCAACCGCGCCGCGGCCGCCACCGGCGAGGTCAAGGGCACCTACCTCAACGTCACCGCCGCCACGATGGAGGAGATGTACGAGCGCGCCGAGTTCGCCAAGGACCTGGGCTCGGTCATCGTAATGATCGACCTGGTGATCGGCTATACCGCGATCCAGTCGATGGCCAAATGGGCGCGGCGCAACGACATGATCCTCCACCTGCACCGCGCCGGCCACTCCACCTACACCCGGCAGAAGGCGCACGGCGTCTCCTTCCGGGTGATCGCCAAGTGGATGCGCCTGGCCGGGGTCGACCACATCCACGCCGGCACCGTGGTCGGCAAGCTGGAGGGCGACCCGGCCACGACCCGGGGCTACTACGACGTCTGCCGCGCGGAGCGCTCGCCGGTCTGTCTGGAGACCGGCCTCTTCTTCGAGCAGGACTGGGCCTCGCTCAACAAGGTGATGCCCGTCGCCTCCGGCGGCATCCACGCCGGCCAGATGCATCAGCTCATCCACCACCTGGGCGAGGACGTGGTGCTGCAGTTCGGCGGCGGCACCATCGGCCACCCCCAGGGCATCGCCGCCGGCGCCACCGCCAACCGCGTCGCGCTGGAGGCGATGATCTTCGCCCGCAACGCCGGGCGCGACTACCTGGCCGAGGGGCCCGAGATCCTGGCCGAGGCGGCGCGGTCCTGCACGCCGCTGCGCCAGGCCCTCGACACCTGGAAGGACGTCACCTTCGACTACGCCTCCACCGACACGCCCGACTTCGTGCCCACCGCGACGGCGAGCTGAGGGCCAGGCCCCGCCGCGCGCCGCCCCGACCGCTTGCCGAGGAGCCAGAGCATGCGCATCACCCAGGGTACCTTCTCCTTCCTGCCCGACCTGACGGACGCGGAGATCGCCACCCAGGTCCAGTACTGCCTGGACCAGGGCTGGGCCGTCAGCCTGGAGCACACCGACGACCCGCACCCCCGCAACACCTACTGGGAGATGTGGGGCCACCCGATGTTCGACACGCCGGACGCGGCGGCCGTGCTCTACGAGCTGGGCGAATGCCGCAAGGTCTACGGCGACCGCTACATCCGCGTCATGGCCTTCGACGCCACCGCCGGCTGGGAGTCGATCCGGCTGAGCTTCCTGGTCAACCGGCCGGCCGAGGAACCGGGCTTCCGCCTGCACCGGCAGGAGGGCGCCGGCCGCCAGCTTCGCTACACGCTCAGCCCCTATGCCACCGACCGGCCCGAGGGCCGGCGCTACGGCTGAACGGAGCGGTGCGGCCATGAGCGGCGAGCCTCCCGCGCGCCCCCCGGTGCCCGGCGCCCCGGCGCCCTGCTCGGGGGCGCCCGCCCCTCGGGCCTGCTCCGCCGCCGAGCCGGGGGCGGAGCAGGCGGCGCCGGAGCGGATCGACCTGCGCGCCGAGTTCGAGGCGTCGGGCGTGCGCGCCGTGCTCGACGAGCTCGACCGCACGTTGATCGGGCTGCAGCCCGTCAAGACCCGCATCCGCGAGATCGCGGCTCTGCTTCTGGTCGACCGGGCGCGCCAGCGCCTCGGCCTGACGCGCGAGACGCCGACCCTGCACATGAGCTTCACCGGCAACCCCGGCACCGGCAAGACCACGGTGGCGGTGAAGATGGCCGACCTGCTGCACCGCCTGGGCTACCTGCGCAAGGGCCACCTGGTCGCCGTAACCCGCGACGACCTGGTCGGCCAGTACATCGGACACACGGCGCCGAAGACGAAGGAGGTGCTGAAGAAGGCCATGGGCGGCCTGCTGTTCATCGACGAGGCCTACTACCTTTATCGGCCGGAGAACGAGCGCGACTACGGCCAGGAGGCGATCGAGATCCTGCTGCAGGTGATGGAGAACAACCGCGACGACCTGGTGGTCATCCTGGCCGGCTACGCCGGGCGGATGGAGACCTTCTTCGAGAGCAATCCGGGCTTCCGCTCGCGCATCGCCCACCATGTGGAGTTCCCCGACTACAGCGACGGCGAGCTGTTGCGGATCGCCGAGGTGATGCTCGCGGAACAGAGCTACCGCCTCAGCCCGGAGGCCGAGGCGGCGCTGGCCGACTACATCCCGCAGCGCCGCGCCCAGCCGCATTTCGCCAATGCCCGGTCCCTGCGCAACGCCCTGGACCGCGCCCGCCTGCGCCAGGCCAAGCGGCTGTTCGAGACGGCCACGGCGCCGCTCGGCGCGGCCGAGCTGAGCACCATCGAGGCGGCCGACATTCGCGCCAGCCGCGTCTTCCGCGGTGGCCTGAAGGCCCACCCGCCGGCGCCCGCCGAGGCCGAGGTGCACGGACCGAGCGGCAACGGCGGCGACGCCGGTTGAAGCGGGCCGCAGACGCGCGACGCTGCGTTACGCTACCCTCGCTCGGGGCAGGCCACGAGAGTCGCTCGCCCCAAGCAGGACCTCGTTGCAACCGGAAGGGGAGAGGTGTCATGGCGGTCGAAACTCCGATCTGCGACTTCGGCTGGACGGCGCCGGACTTCCGGCTGCCGGCGACCGACGGGCGGACGCTTGACTTCGCCGACGTCGCCGGCCCCAAGGGCACGCTGATCATGTTCATCTGCAACCACTGCCCCTACGTGCAGGCGGTGATCGACCGCATCGTCCGCGACGCCCGCGACCTGAGCGCCCTGGGCATCGGCGTGGCGGCGATCTGCGCCAACGACGCGGAGGCCTACCCCGAGGACGGCTTCGCGCAGATGCAGGCCCTGGCCGAGCGGCTGGACTTCCCCTTCCCCTACCTGCACGACGAAAGCCAGGAGGTGGCGCGGACCTACGGCGCGGTCTGCACGCCCGACTTCTTCGGCTTCGACGCGGACGGCGGACTGCAGTACCGCGGCCGGCTGGACGCCTCGCGCAAACAGGCGGGCCCGGCCGACCTGCGCCGCGAGCTCTACGAGGCCATGCGCCAGGTGGCCGAGACCGGCCGGGGGCCGGCCGAGCAGACCCCCTCGATGGGCTGCTCGATCAAGTGGAAAGCGGCCTGACGGCCCTGCGGCCGGAGGGAGCGGCCAGCACGCCGATCCCCGGGGCGGGCCCTCCCCCCAGCCGGGGCGCTCACGCCAGCGCGATATCCAGGCCGAGGTCGAGGCTGGGCGCGCTGTGGGTCAGCCAGCCGGCGGAGATCAGGTCGACGCCGGTGGCGGCGATGGCCGGCGCGCTCTCGGCGGTGATGCGGCCCGAGGCCTCCAGCGTCACGCGCCCGCCGGCGCGTTCCACGGCGCGGCGCAGCGTCTCCGGCGACATGTTGTCGAGCAGCACGGCGTCGGGGGCGACCTCGGGCCCGGCCGCCAGCGCCGCGTCGAGCTGCGCCAGACTGTCGACCTCCAGCTCGATCTTGACCAGATGGCCGACGGCGGCCCGCGCCCGGCGCAGCGCCGGCTCCACCCCGCCGGCCAGGGCGATGTGGTTGTCCTTGATCAGCACGGCGTCGTCGAGCCCGAAGCGGTGGTTGGCGCCGCCGCCCGCGCGCACCGCCTGCTTCTCCAGGGCGCGCAGGCCGGGCGTGGTCTTGCGGGTGCAGGTGACGCCGACCGGGTGCGGGCGCACCGCCACCACCAGCCCGGCGGTGGCCGTGGCGATGCCCGAGAGCCGACAGAGCAGGTTCAGCGCGACCCGCTCGGCCGAGAGCAGCGCCCGCGCCCGTCCCTCCAGCCGCAGCACCGTGTCGCCCGCCGCGACGGCGGTGCCGTCGGGGACCTCGACCCGACAGACGAAATCGGGATCGAGCAGGCGGAAGGCCAGGGCCGCGGCCCGCGTGCCGGCGACGGTGCCCGGCCGGCGCGCGGCGATCGCCCCCTGCGCGGCCTGGTGGGCCGCCACCAGGGCGTCGGTCGTGATGTCCCCGGCCCGGCCCAGATCCTCCAGCAGGGCGGCCCGCACGAGGGGCTCGAGCAGCAGGTCGGGCAGGTCCTGAACGGCGTGGGTCATGCAAACCTCTCGATCGCGGCGGCCGCCTCTGGCGGCCTGGAAGACGGCGATGCGCTCGGGTCCGGGGCGGGCAGCGAAGCGTCGGACGCGCAGCTCTGGTGCCGCGCCCAGGCCGGGTCGGGGTCGGGCCAGTCGCTGCGGGCGTGAGCGCCGCGGCTCTCCCGCCGGGTCAGTGCCGCGGCGGCGATCAGCCGCCCCACCTCCGCCATCGCGGCGAGCCGGCCGCCGGCGCTTGCGCGAAGCCCGTCCAGCGCGCCGAGCGCGGACTCCAGGCCGGCGCGGTCGCGCAGCACGCCGACCCGCGCCTCCATCAGGCGGCGCAGCCGCAGGATCGCCGCCGCCTCGTCCACGCCCGGCGCCCCGAGCTGCGCCCCGACCTGCGCTCCCACCTGCGCCTCGGCGGGCGCTTCGAGCCGGGCGCCGAAGGCGGCGGGCCTTAGGCGGGTGCGGGCCGCCTCGCGGCTGCGGATATCCTCGGCCGCCCCGCCGGCGAAGACGACGGCCTCCAGCAGGGAATTGCTGGCCAGGCGGTTGGCGCCGTGCAGGCCGGTCGAGGCCACCTCCCCCACCGCCCAGAGCCCCGGCAGGCTGGTCGCGCCCCGCGCGTCGGTCTGCACGCCGCCCATGTGGTAGTGCGCCGCCGGGCGCACCGGGATCGGCTGGCGCACCGGGTCGAGGCCGGCGGCGCGGCAAAGCGCGGTGATGCCGGGAAAGCGCGCCGGAAAGCGCGGCCCCAGGGCCGCGCGCGCGTCGAGAAAGACCCGCCCGCCGGCCTGCAGCCGCCGCCAGATCCCCCGCGCCACCCGGTCGCGCGGCGCCAGGTCGCCGGCCGGATCGTCGGCCATCACCGGCGCGCCGGTCTCGTCGCGCAGCACGGCGCCCTCACCGCGCAGCGCCTCGCTGGCGAGCGGCAGGGCGGCGCCGCGCCGCGCCAGCTCCGGCAGCGCGATGGCCGTCGGGTGGAACTGCACGAACTCCAGGTCGCGCAGGCGCGCGCCGGCGCGGGCGGCGAGCCACAGGCCGCTGCCCCAACTGCTCGGCGGGTTGGTGGTGGCGGCGTAGAGCGCGCCGGCGCCACCGGTCGCCAGCACCACGGCCCGCGCCGGCAGCGCGGTGGCGGCCCCGTCCCGCTCCAGCAGCGCGCCGACCACCTCGCCCTCGGCGCACAGCAGCTCGCGCAGGCGGGTCTCCTCGGCGACCGCGATCCAGGGCGCCGCGCGCACCTGCGCCGCCAGGGCGCGGACCGCGGCGGCGCCGGTGCGGTCGCCGCCGGCATGCAGCACCCGGCGGCGGCCGTGGCCGCCTTCCAGGGTCAGCGCCGGGCCGCCCGCGTCGTCCAGGTCGAAGGCCAGTCCCCAGTCGCGCAGGCGCGACACGGCGGCGGGCGCCGCCTGGGTCACCGCCGCGACGATTGTCGGCTCCGCCAGCCCGGCCGCCGCCGCCAGGGTGTCGGCCGCGTGCAACGCGGGCGAGTCCTCCGCGCCGACGGCCGCGGCGAGGCCGCCCTGGGCCAGCGCGCTGGAGCCGGCCGCACCGAGGCGGCCGGCGGTGACCAGCAGCACGGGCAGCGGCGCCAGGCTGAGCGCCGTGGCCAGGCCGGCCAGCCCGCTGCCGACCACCACGACCCGCGCGTCCCCCGCTCCGCCGGCGCACCGCGCGCTGTCCCGCATGGGCTCAGCCCACCGCCAGCATGCGATCCACGGCGGCCCGCGCCCGCGCGGCCACGGCGGGGTCAACCCGGATCTCCGGCGCCAGGGTCTCCAGCGCCCGACGGATCTTGGGCAGGGAGATCCGCTTCATGTGGGGGCAGAAGCCGCAGGGCCGCACGAACTCCACCTCCGGCGCCTCGACGGCGACGTTGTCGCTCATCGAGCACTCGGTGAGCAGCAGCACCCGCGCCGGACGCCGCGTCTGGACGAAGTCGATTATCTGCGCCGTCGAGCCGGTGTAGTCGGCGGCGGCGATCACCTCCGGCGGGCATTCCGGGTGCGCCACCACCACCAGGCTCGCGTCCTCCTCGCGGCAGGCCGCGATCTCCTCCGCCGAGAAGCGCTCGTGCACCTCGCAGCGCCCGCGCCAGGAGATCACCTCGACGTCCGTCTGGCTCGCCACGTAGTTGGCCAGGTACTGGTCGGGCAGCATGATCACCCGCGGCGCGCCCAGGGACTCCACCACCCGCAAGGCGTTGCCCGAGGTGCAGCAGATGTCGGACTCGGCCTTCACCTCGGCCGAGGTGTTGACGTAGGTGACCACCGGCACGCCGGGATAGGCCTCGCGCAGCAGCCGCACGTCGGCGCCGGTGATCGACTCGGCGAGGGAGCAGCCGGCCTCGCTGTCCGGCAGCAGCACCGTCTTGTCCGGGTTCACCAGCTTCGAGGTCTCGGCCATGAAGTGGACGCCGGCCTGCACGATCACCGCGGCGTCGGTCTCGGCGGCGCGGCGCGCCAGGGCCAAGGAGTCGCCGACGATGTCGGCGACGCCGTGGAAGATCTCCGGCGTCTGGTAGTTGTGCGCCAGCACGATGGCGTTGCGCGCCCGCTTGAGCTGCTGGATGGCGTCGATCTCCGGCGCGATCAGCCGCCACTCGACCTCGGGGATCGTGTCGCTCATGCGCGCGTAGAGCTCCGCTGTGCGCGCCTGCACGGCGGGGGTGAAGGGCAAGCTGCCAAACTCTTCCGGGCTGATCGGCATGGCCGGACTCCTTATGCTCATGCTGAGCATTAATGCGGAAAAGAGAGAGGCCGGCGCCCCGGCCCCTTATACTCGCTTAGAGCATAAATGGCGCGCCCGCCGTGTCAAGGGACAGGAGGTCAGGGGTAGCTGGCGCGCCGGGTCGCCCGCAGGCGCAGGCCCGGCGCCGGGCGTTCCAGCATGACCTCCCGGCGGAAGCGCATCAGCTTGGCCGGACGGCCGCCGGTGTCGGTGGCCAGCTCGCCGGTCTCCTCGACCAGGTTCTGCTGGGCGATCAGGCGACGGAAGTTCTGCTTGTGCAGCGGCACGCCGGACAGCGCCTCGGCGGTGCGCTGGAGCTGCAGCAGGGTGAAGCTCTCGGGCATCAGCTCGAACAGCACCGGGCGGTACTTGATCTTGGCGCGCAGACGGCTGATCGCCGTGGCCAGGATGCGGCGGTGGTCGGCGAACATGGCGCGGCCGGGCAGCGCGAGCTGCGACGCGCCGGGCGTCTCGCCGCGGTCGAAGGCGGCCTCGGCCACCAGCCCGGCCTCGTAGAGCAGCTCGTAGCGCTCCAGCGCCCGCTCGTCGTCCCAGGGCGTCGGGCCGAGCCCGAAGGTCAGGCACACCCGCTCCGGGCAGTCCGGATCGCTGCGCCGCCCCCGGTCCCGCGCCCAGGCGCGCAAGGGCTCGACCACCGCCGCGGCGGCGGGCGGCTCGCCCCGGCGCCGGTCCTCCCAGGGAAAGAAGTCGTACCAGGGCCGCCAGCGCCCATCCGCCGGCGCCGCCCCTTCGCTCGGGCAGACCAGCGCCATGTAGGCGATGGAGATGGTGCGCCCGACCGGGTCGTGCGCCGGCCCGACCGCCAGGCCCTGGCGGTCGCCGAAGGTGTAGAGCTGCTCGACGTAGCCCAAGGGCTGCTCGGTGCGCGCCTCGACCCAGCTGCGCAGGCCGGCCTGCAACGTCCGGTGCCGGGTCTGCAGCGGGCCCGACGGCAGGGCCACCAGCGGCGGCTCCGGCGCGGCGACGGTCAGCACCTGCGGCGCGTCGCCGTGCATGGCGATGACCACGGCCGTCAGGTCGATGGCAACGCGGCTGGCGTCGGTCCGGTCGGTCATCGCGGTCAAGGCGCTCGTCGGTTCGAGAAGACGCGGTCCACCCCGCTCGGCGGTCGGGCCGGCGGGCGGCGCACTATGCCATGAGCGTCGCCTCTGCGGTAAGGCCGCCGCGGCCGAGGGCGACCCGGTCGAGCTCTCCACCGGGGGCCGTGTTTCAGCTATCGCGCGCGCGGCCGTCCTCACCCTCGGCGCGCGCCCGGCGCGGCACCACACCGCGGGGACGCCCCCTATTCGGAGGGTGCGAAGGCGATTCCCTGATCGGGGAAAGCATCGCGCAGGCTGACCATGGCCTGCATCCAGTCCGCCCCGCCCCACTGGTTCAGAAAGGCATATGTACGGCCGCCGGCGTGGACCAGCTCGCCCTCGCCGCAAAAGTATCGCGTCGGATCGAAGCCACGCCCCTCCTTCTCCCGCGCCTCTGTCGCGAGACGCTGGAAGTCCGCGGCGTCGACCGCGCCCTCGACCGACACGAGGGCCCGATTGGCCCGCGGGCCGCAGTGTTCGGCCACCGTCTCCGGTGAAATGCCGCTCTCCACCAGGTGGCGGAACACCTGATAGATGGCGTGGCGCTTTCGCAGTCCCGTCAGCCGGCGCCCGCCGAGGGAGACGTCGTAGCTGGTCCAGTCCCGCGTGTCGGCGCGCGCCGCGCGCTCCCTGCGCTTCTTCTCTGTGACGCGGACCTGATACTCTGCGACCTCGGGAAGCGGGATGATCTGCTGGACATCGACAAGGACCCGGCCATCGAGCCGGTAGGGCTGCAAACGCACGCAGCGGATGTCGATGCCGCGCTCGATCAGCCAGAGAACGGATGTCGTCACTTCGCGGCTGAACTCGGCCGAGGCCAGGACGATCCTGACGTCCTGCGCGAAGGCCTCCTCGTCGGGCTCGTCCCACCCGAGGAAGTCGAGCAGTTCGGCACGCGCATCCGTATCGGCCTCGCCGATCTGCGTGAGATGGCGCGCGAACACATCGGCCGCCTGGTCGAAGGTCATGGTCGAGACCATGGCCGCGTAGCGGAGGGCCTGCAGTTCCATGTGGCCGCCGTCCTCGGTCCGCTTCAGCTCGATCACCACGAGGTTCGCATTGCGGTCGATGCCGAGGAGATCGATGCGCCGGCGCGACTCGTCCCAGTCCCCGAACTCCTCCGCGATCACCAGCGTGTCCGGCGCGACCACCGCGACGTTCGCCCGCAGCAGGCGTTGAAGGTCGCGGCGCTCCTGCAGCTCCACCAGACCGAACGTGGTCTTGCTCAGGGACCGGATTTCCTCGCCGGCGAACTCGTAGATCGGCATGGGCAATTCGAACCTTTCGGGAATTGCTCCCATCCAAGCGCAGCGGCACCGCGCGGGCAAGCGCCGTCACGCGGGGCCGCAGCGGCCCCTCATGCGGCGCGTGCGGCGCGATCCTCGAGGAGCTGAGCGGTTATTCGCTGGACGGCATGGACCCGGCCCAGCGCAATCTCTTCTGTCTCGCCGCGGCCTTCGCCGAGGCCGCGCCCCATCACGAGCTCTACGGCGGCAGCGCCGCCGTGCCGCACAGCTTCTCCGCCCACCGCTTCGCCCCGCGCCACGGCGCCAAGGAGAGCTGGGCGGCAAGCTTCGACCGGTGACGCCGGCCCGCAACGCGGGCCGGCCGATGCCCGACCGCTCGGCCCGCGGTGCGGCGCTCCCCGCCGCCCGACAGATGCCGCGCCGCGAACGCGCGGGGCCGCAGCAAGGCCCGCCGGCGCAGGGGAACGCGAACGGCGTATTCTGTTGCCGCTGGGTAGGCCAAATCTGTGCCAGAACGCGAGAAAGCCCCGGCCGTGTGGCGCGGGGCTTTCTGTTCTTCGCTGTGATTTCAGCGTCTTGTTTGGTTGCGGGGGCACGCAACCAACGATATCAGCAAGGCCTTTTCCAAGCAGCGGCGTGATGGGCCAACTTGATCTAAGGCGCCCCATCGGCTGAAGGCTACTTCAACTTAAATCATGCGAAAGATCATTGCCTACTGGCTGAAAACACCTCGGCTGAGTCTGTGAAGCCTCGGCCTCTCGGCGGCCTTGACTGATTTGAGTTCAGTCTGCCGAACTTCCCGGTGGAGACAGGCGCACTATTCCCGCCTACTAGAAAATCCGACAAACCCGAAATTGGCTAAATTGTAATCCACTCAACGAAATCTGATCGCTTGTCACTGACCAGACGCAGTGCATCCGTTATGCGTGACGGTGCGCGGGAAACGTTGATCACCAAAGTGTCCATAGCTCGGGTCAGAGGGATCATGGCCCACTGCGCCGCAAACGCCGTGGCAAGTTCTTCGTTCGACTCGAACAGGTCACCTCGGTCTTGCGGCGCCGCCGTCCATTGCTTGAATTTGTACTCATAGAAGTCGTCAAAGGCGAAATTGATGACGCTCCAGCCTTCGAGTCCCCGGCATGAGTCGTATTGAACGATACGCAACGCATTCCGGTCCGTCGGGTAATATTCCCTGACGTCAGCGGAAGAGGCATCCCAGACAATGCCGCCACGCTCACAAATGGTGCGTCCTGGAACGGAATACGTGCCGTCTTGATCGTGATGAACGAGGGATGGCGGGACGCAGGCAAGGAGGTCAACCGGATAATTGCCAAGGGCCTTAGCGTCGGCACAGACCTGATCGAGGATCTCCATCTGCCCGGCGAGATTGCCCTCCACAATCATTACACGCCCGCCATTGGCATCCGGGTTTGGCTCCAGGTCCCAGTTCTGAAGACCAAGGGCATCTGCACAATCCGCTACGAAATGCGCAAGATTTGCCTTCATGCGCAGGCATCGCCGCAACCTGCGCGGCTGGATCTGCTCCCTTGCGATGCCGGATGACCAGTCCGCAACGGAAGAGCGGACATATTGATCCACGCCGTCCGCAACTACGATACGTTCAGGCCGGTAGACGGTGCGCAGAATCTCAATCTCGTTGGATGGCCAGTCCTGGCCCTCATCGACAAATACCGCATCCCACAGGAAATCATCGGGGTTGGTCTCTATCAGTTCGTCAAGGTCGGCCTGAGAAACGGTACTACTGCGAAGATAGTCCAGTAGCGTTTCCTTGTGTTTCTCGTAGTCAACCAGGAAATTATCGTAGCTCTGAATTATGCCGAGTTCGTGCATCAAGCGGCCGATAAACGCGTGTACCGTATCAATACAGATGCCGCCTCTTTCGATCTCACGCGGCACGCCGAGAAGCGCCATCGTCCGCCGCATGTCGGCGACAAGCGCCTTGTTGTACGTCAACATCAGCGACCGCACTTGGCCTTGATCAAAGGCACGGTAAGCCATCTGCAAAAGGATAACCGTCTTCCCGACCCCGCCCCGGCCACGGATCACAATCTGCTTTTTCGTAAGGTCATCAAGCCAACTATCGGGCAGTGCCGATTTGACAATGCGGTCCATCCGACGACGGTCAAGCGGAGTCGGCTCCAACGTCTGCAGTAAGGGAGATTCCTGCGATAGTATGGCTTCGAAAACGTCGTCCGGCCCGAAGGAAATAGTCACACGGCGGTTGTTGTTTATCGGCCCGGAAATTTGGCCGAGGATGTTAAGAACACGTTCGAAACTGGCATCCACGCCAAAGCAGTTGTGCGGGCGTTTGGGCAGGTCGGCCTCACGTAGACCGGAAAAATAGATCAGGTCCTGAACATACAGCCGTGTGATATCGGCCCGCGCCAGGTAGGTTTTGAGTTCAAACATCTGCTGGCGGTTTTTTTCCGTGACGCACTCCCAAGCCTGGTGACCGCTGCGCCTGTACCTGACCGAGGCCACCTTATCGTCAAAACGGACACCGGTGGCATCATGAGATTTCGTCTCGATAACGAGCGCAAAGTTGCGCACCGAGGCTTGGCGGGGAATGAAGGGATCGCCTTCCCGAGGATAGAATTTGTACTCAATGTCAAACGGCCTTGGCTCGCTGAAATGGCCGATAACGAGAATGTCGATATCCTCAATTGGTTGCCCGTACAGCTTCAGGCCGACAAATATCTTTATGTGAACGTCCCGATGCTGGCTCAGGTCGGGCCACACTGCGAGAATGCGGTCGCGGATGTGAACAGCCGCCTCGTACTCTTTTCCTTCGTTGACGCCAACGATCTCAATCATCGAAACCCGCGTGCGCCGGGACGCGTTTTTCGAGAACGAGGGTGTTCATAAGAAATCTTGGTTTTGAGCAAGTCCATCGGCGTTCACCCGCCCAACTGCTGGTACACATTGCGCGTCGCATTAGGAAGATTGCTACGCACAACGAGTTCATTCTCGACGATCACCGTACACTCACTACCGCTATCGCGAAGTTCACCTATCAAGGAATCGGCCGGATGGCCGCTGGTCAGCGGCCCGGAGAGCGCGATAACAAATTTCTTGCCTTTGTGTTCGGCCAGGATGGGCGCTTTCACGATCTTTCCGCCACCGAATGAAATCTCCGCGCCCGCTTGGAATTTGATATGATCTTCGTTTCGCCGTAGCAGGTCGTTGAAGAGCAGCGCGGAAGAGGCAGTCAGGCGTTGCTTGTTGAAACCGGACTGCTGCCCTGTAAGCAGATACTCAAGCAGTTCGACGCCGACATGCCGGTCAAGAAGGCCGTGTTCGAATTTGTTCTTGAAGCTCCGCAGGCAGCGATAGCAGGAAGCGTCGCATTCTTCCGGGCAGGTACTCATAAGGTGCAGCGCCCTTTGGAAGAGTTCGAGACTGCGGTCGGGAAATTGGCTCGCAAACCCCGCCCCGCCGGGCAGCGTGTCGTAGAGAAAAATTTCGGCCTCGAGTCCGCTCATCCCGGCCGGTGTCAGCGCCGGCCGGTATTCGGCCATCAACTCACCCGGTTCAATTTCCAGCAGCTGGCAGGCTGCCTTGGCAAGAGCTTCACTGACTGTTCTGAGCGCTACAGCCGTCGAGTCGTGGCGGGGATTCAGTTTGAGCGGCGCGGCGACGCGCATGGAAAACAGCGCAATATCGGTGATGAAGTCCGTACCAAGAACCAGATGGCGGGTGGGACCGGTCCCGTCACAGATTCTCCTGTCGTCATCGTCGGGAAACGGCTTGCGGTGGGGAGCCGCAAGCGTAGGGCTAGAAGTGCTGCTGGCTTCAATGCGCCCGCATTTTGTGCAGTAGGTATAGCCTTCCTTCTGTGGCCCTGTATTGGAAACAAGCAAATGCTGCCGGGAGCGCAGGCCGCGTATGCGTTCATTGTTCTGTACCCAGCCAGCGTCTTCGTTGGGTGTTCCCATTGTAAGTTTGGCGCGTGTTGCATAGCTGGTTTCCGGTACGTCATCCGGTGACGTTTCCTCTTCAATGTCGACCGGATGGGCGAAGCCGGGCGGTCGCATCCAATAGCGTGCCGGCCCGAAAGTCTCTTCGCCGCCGCACGCGGCGCAGTCCCTCGTCTCCCCACGGCTTGCTTCGTGAATTTCGAAGGTGCGGGCAAATCCGCACTCGCTGCATTCCATGTAAAGGCGCTTTGACTCCCACGCGTGATACCGGTCGTCACCCATGACGGAATAAATCGCGCCGGATGTGTAGCACTTGCCGGATATCCAGACCTGCTTTCCGGGCGCATATTGCGTCAGTGCGATGGGAAGGCCCTGTGAAGGAGCAAAGCGCATGATATGCCGAAACCTGGAGGAGCGGTCCTGGTCGAAGACATGGAACGTCGCCACGTCTGTCGGGAAGGCGTAGCGCGGAAGTTTGCCGCAGTAGAGAAGCCGGTCGAGCATCTTGTCAGAGTTGGAAGCCTGTTGCGGGCGCTCTTCCCCTTCTTCGGCAGCCACCTCGACTTCGGTGGCCTCGTCATCCTTATCGTCCGCATCGGCTTCGGGTTCTCCTTGGTCTTCATCCGGTCTCGGCGCTATGGCGTCATCCACCGCCTTCAGACAATCAGCAATCATGGTTTCGAGCAGCGCGGAGCGGTCCTCGGGGGACAATTCGGCGGGAATCCATGTCGTAACCCGCTTGATCAGTGTGTCTTCATTTTCGGCGAGCCATGACGCGAAATCGTCGCGGTTGAGCGGCGAGTCAGGCCGGCGAAATGCTGTCACGCTTCCGAGCACCGAAAACAGGTCGTGAGGTTGCGAGGGGTCAATATCGGGAAGCCGGTTCTGGTGATAGTTTTGCAGCAGAAAGGCGCGAATATGCCGGCGCACGATCTCCGGGTTGTCCAGTGTAAGCTTGGGATCGACGACGTCGCCCCTTATCATGTCGTCAGGCTGGGAAAAATAATGTTCATCGTGACTGTCGGCGCTTCCGAAGGCCACGACGGTGGCGACGGCATTGCCGCGGCGGCCGGCGCGGCCGGCGCGCTGCTGATAGTTCGCCCTGCCCGGCGGCATGTTGCGCAAGGCGACGCCGGACAAGGCGCCGAGATCGATGCCGACCTCCATAGTGGTTGTGCTAGACAAAATGTCGATGGCGGTCGAACGGCTGCTGAGGCGGGCGCTGACCAACTCGATATCCTGAAATAGCAGTTCGTTTTCCTCGGCTTTGGAGAAAACATCTTCGTTCTGCGGCGCATTAAGCTGAGCCGTATGCTCGGCGGCGATAAGCGCCATGGGCTGCCGCGGCGGGTCGCCGAGCGCTTCGGTTACAGGCTTGCGGTAAAAGCCTTTCCTCGCGAGATACACCGGATCGTTGTCAGGATCGAGCGGCCTTACCTCGTCGCTTCCGCAATTCAGGCAATAGCTCACGCAGGGAATGGGGCGGTGTACCGATTTGCACCTTGAGCAGTGGACCCAGTCTCCGCCAAACTGAAGCGAAAGCTCGGAGCCGTTCAGGCATCTATGTCCGCTTTCCACCGGCTGTGTGAACCACTTGAGGAGTTCCGGCGACCAGCTATCCCAGAAGAGTTTTCTGTGTGCCTTATCCAGAATGACGGTGTTTATGGCATCGAATTTGGTCTTCGGATTGCGGGGTCGAACGCGAAAGCCTTCGGATTTAGGACGGTTCACCCAGTTTCCCGGCATTTGGGCCAGTCGAAAACCGTTGTTGTTCCAGCAACTCAGCCAAAACCGGGCAAACGCGAGCTTGTCCTGGTCGGATTCCGCTACACCCGGAATCGGCGGAAGGCCAAGGAGCTTGTTGGTGTGGCGGTCGGCCTCCATCAAGGTGGCCAGCGCCAGCGCCTCCATGCCCCAGAACCTGTCCGTCAGGGTGCTCAGCATACTGTTTAGTAGTGACTCGGGCGGATGATGCGCCCGGATTTCAAGCAAGAGACCCATTAGCGTCGCCGGATCGCCAAGATCGGAGTTGGCAAGCGCGTCCGTAACGATTTCCTCGGCTTCGAAATTTTCGTGAGCGCGCATTTCCGGCCGCAGGCGGACATTCAGTCTTTTGGACGCAAGCAAAACGCCAAAATACAAATCGTCCAGGTTCAGGAACTGCCGAACGGCATCCTGCTCCTTGAGCCACTTGAACCCGCTGATGATAAGTGGACGCAGGGAATCTCTTTCGGAATACATTTGCAGGTTCGGGGCAAGACGCGCCGCGACCTGCCGCGAATCGGAGAAAGCCAACACCTTGCGCCCGCGCAAGGGCGCGAAACGGGATGCTTCCTGCGGTCCGGGCGGCTGTATCTGGATTTGCCGCGCTATGAGGGCCTGGAACGGCTGGTCGCCCTTGGTTTGGTGATCCTGCACGTAGGTACGGCCGAACCGGGCGGTCTTGCCGCATACGGCGCAAGGCTTGAATTCCCCGCGCGTCTCAAAGCTTGTGTCGGCCTCGTCTTCGTCATCAGCCGCGTCTTTAAGACGTTCGTGCCGGATGTATACGGTTCTCATGCGTGGCCCGACCTCTATCGGGTCGAGTTGCCCGGTTTCCAGATCGTAGTCAGCAGGCTCCGCGGCGTCTTCGTGAGCGGGTTCTTCAAGCAGAAGATCGAGCGGCAACAGCGGGGTCGTCTCTCCCGTCGCCATCCGCAGCCGCCTTCCGGGCTCCGCCCACAGGGCGTGCGGCGTATCAACATCGTCCGTGTAGGCGCGCGCATAGGCGGTGCCACAGTTGCGGCAGGTGTAAAGCTCAAGCACCCGCGCACCGCAAGCGCACTCATCCATCGGCTGGGAGTACATCTTGCCGCAAATACCGTCGCGCTGATCCTCCGGGATTTCGCTGCAATGCGGGTCCATGCAAACCCAAAGGCCAGGCAGGCCGCGGAAAAAGTTGTGAATGCGGCACGGCAGCAGGCCCGGCATTTTGGGATCGGGACGCGCGACGCTGCCAAGCGCCATCAGGGCCGTGACGGCCGCATCCGCATTCTGTTCGGCCGTATCGGGAAAAAGAAACGAGCCCAGCTCCGCAATAGGCCGCGCTTCTTCCATTGTTGTATTGACGAGCGCGCCCATGGGGTCAAATGGATCGAGCGCCGCATGGAGAGCAACTTCCGGGTTGGTCACACCACCGACTTTCCTGTAGTCCAGGAGCGGCTGAATGGCCGCGAGCCTTTCGGCGGCAGTTTCCGCCTCGTAGAATTGCGGCAGGTCTATATCGGCAAGGACTTTCGCGTCCGCGGCTGAACCGGGCGCAGCGTTGTCCTTAAGGTCGAGCGTGCCCTGAATAGGCACAAAGGTTTCAGCGGGAATGCCTGAGAGCTGAGCGCCGAACGCAGGGGCATACTTATGATCCTTGAAGCTCGCCGTCGCGCAGATGACCCGGAATCGTTCCGGCGGAATATCGAGCCGGTCCCGCAGGCGCCGCAGCAGCAGACCGACTTCAGCGCCCGCAGCGCCGCGGTAAAGGTGAGCTTCGTCGAGCACGACAAGGAAAGTCTCGTCTTCGTTTTGGGCCAGCCACTCTTTCGTTCGGTCGAAGATCGGCCGCTCGATGGGCCGCATTAGCATGTATTCGAGCATGGAATAGTTCGTAACCAGAAGATCGGGCGGCGCTGTCTGGACCTCATGCCGCGTCAGCAGTTCGGAGTCGTCGGGCAGTGTGACGGCCCTTATGAACTCGCCTGTCCTACGATCCTGCCAGCCGCTGCCTTTCACGCCAAACCAGGCTTCCAGATCAGGCTTGGCTGGCCATTTGCCTTTTTCTTTAAGGGCCTCCAGCAATTGCCCGGCTTCCGCTTGTTCGTGAGGGTCATCGCTTCGCGCGCGCCGCAATACGTCGAAGTAGAAACTGTCAAAGGACTGCAGGCGGTTGGAATCCTTCTTGGTTGTGCGAATGCCCGCGTAAGGCGTGCGGCTCGTGTAGCGGGCAAAGCGCGGCGGACGGCCCGACCACTTCATGAACATTTCGACAAGGCGCGGATCGCCCAGCAAGGCTCGCAGCCGTCCCAACTGGTCGTTCACCAGCGCATTCATGGGATACAGAATCAGTGCGCGCATGGCCGGCTGCTCCGCAAAAGCGGCCGGCTTTGTCTGGGCCTCGCAGGCGAACTTGCCGAGAATCGGCAGAAGGAAAGATTCGGTTTTGCCGGAACCGGTCCCGGTCATGATCACTAGGTTCCGGCCGTTTATGAGGTTGTGGCGGATCGACTCGGCCTGATGGCTGTAGGGAGGATCGTATATGAGACGCGGCAGTTTTCCTTCCGGCTTGCTGAGGCGGATAAAGAGATCGAGTGCGGCTTCGGGCAGGCCGTCCATCGTCGCAAAGCTGTCGCCGGCGACATATTTGGGTGTCGATTCCAGGTAGGGAATGCGGAATATCACGCCGTCGCGAGCAAGCAGCGCTTTTCTTTGGGCGATAAGCGACGGGGCGCTTATATGGTAGGTCGCCTCGATATAGTCCTGCAGCGAGCCGTGGAGCCGCTTAATCGTTTCCTGAATTGTCTGCATGAATACTATTCTCCCGGCTGATGCTCGTCCGACTTGACCATCCAAAGGTTGTTTTGCAAAAAGCGCTCTTCGCTATCCGCTTCGCGGCGCGGAATCTCATAAGCCAATAGGCTGTGATCACGCGGACATTGCGTTCCCAGGATCATCAAACGTCTTTGGGACCACTCGGGCAACGGCGAAAAAAAGTCAAAGCGGACCGTCAGTTCGCTGTCGCGCCTTCGGTAACGCTGCGGCTGACCCCGGCAGAAATCAATTGCCATTTGAAGATGCCATGCGGCATCACAGCCCCGCCAGCGGAAGCCAGACCGCGGCAGGTCCATCAGGCGCCGCGCTACGCCGTCTGCGAGTTCGACGAAACACCAGAGCGGCGCCCCGAATTCCTGCGGGCGCCGCGCCACAAATGTACCGGTTTGCCCTGAGGGGACTACCCAGCGCCCGCGATAGTAAGTCACGGGTTTTGAGGAATCGAGGATTTCGAGACCGTTGACCGTTCCGCAGGGAGGCCGTGCGGCGAGTTGTCTTTCAAAGGAAGATAGATGTTCTTCTGCGGTATCGGCCCTCGGTGATTTCAGCCATACGCTTTCGGGTAGATGCTGTAGGCCCTGCGTCAGAAGGATCGCTGCGAGATCTTCGTCGGCTTCGGGTGTAATATACCGCGCGCAGCCATCGTAAGCCACGCGCGCAGACAGGTCAGAGGAAAGAAACGTATCCTGGTCGGGTACGATGCCCGCCAGGAATATCGCTCCGCTTGGCCTCATGACGAAGCTAGGCGGCGCGGCGAAGACCCATGTGCCTTTCACCTTGGCGTCGTCAATCGCCACGTCCGCAAGTTCGAGCAGATCGCCGCCTACAATTAGACTGTCTACGAGATCATCCAGGCGGTCCGCGAGCGCATCAGGATCGTCGTCAAGGTGGCTCAGGCTTTCCAAGAGCGCCGAACGCAGCGCCGTCCGCGAACACGGACAGAGTATGCCGGCGCAGCGTCTGAGAAGGCCGGCAAGCAGAATATCGTCGAGGCTATCGTTCTCGCCCGGAATTCCCAGCGTTGCGCGGCAATTTTCAATCACGTCGGAAGCCTCGATCACGTCAATCATGTCTTCCACTCCGGAAGCAAGGCGTGCGTATTGCCGTCGTGAGTTGCGGATAGCAGGGCCAGGAACCGTGCCCCGCGCAACAAGACAGGACTGCTCTTTAGGCGAACAAGAAGCCCTTCGAGTTCGTCGCCAAACAGGCGCGGCAAACGGTGCGGTTGACTGGCAAGCCGTATCGCGAAAGCGCATAGCCCGGGATCGCGGCAAACGCCGTAGCGCTTGGCAAGGTCTGCGTACCAAGTGGTTATAGAAGCAAATCTGTGGTCAATGCCGGCGGCATCACGGCGCAGGACGGCGGAAAAGCCGCCGTGCTTTCCAATCGCGGCCTGCAGATTGTCCGCTGCGCGCGGCGCGTTCGGGTTGTCGAGAAATCGTCTTTCGGCTCTGATCCATTGCGGCCCGCAAAGAATGCTGTAGATGGCGAGCAGCAGGCCGTCCATAACCTGTTGGCGTCTTGCGCCTGCGACAAAGCCGGCAAGGCGCGCTTTTCGCCAATATCGCAGTATGCGGAGCGCCCTAATGACAGCCGCAGGATCATCGCGCACATCATCATATCGGGGGGTAACGCCGAGGCCCTCCAGCCCGGCGCCAGTCAGCCCTGCGCTGACCAATATTGTGTCGCGATAATCGCCCGATTGCGCTGTAACGAGACCGCCGGGCGGCTCCAATTGTGTCCCGGCCAGAGCGCTGGCGGCATCAAGACGCGCGATCCTGGCTGGCTCTTCCATGCTGAAATAACGGCATTTCAGGCGCCCGTCTTCCTGTCCCGTGTCATCAACAAGACGGACAATCAGTCGTCCGTTCTCGTGGCGGAGCACCCATCTCAGCGGCTGCGCTTCGTGTTCAAACCGGAGCGTAAATTCGCCGAGTTCCTGGCCATTGATTTTGAGAATGCCGGCAGACGCTTCCAGGTAGCGCCATTCACACTGCTCGCGTTTGAGAAAGTCGCCAAAACGCCTGTGCCAGGCATCCGGCGTAATCGGCAATTCCAATGACGCGTTTACCTGACCGCCGAATACCTCCTCACCTTTGGCGTCTTCAAGGATCACGGTGGCCGTGACGCTTCGGTGTTCGGGTCCAACTACTGATAGGTTGAAGCGGTTTTCCCAAAATGTATCGAGCCCTGCATCATGCGGATCGCCAGTTACAATCAGACCCGTATGGGATGCGGTTCCGGGAATCCACGGTTCAGGTTCCCGTACGCGCAGTTCGACAAAGCCCTCGTGCGCGGATGTTTTCGTAATGTCGTCAAGAGCGGCGCTGCGCTGCGCTGTCACAGTCAACAGATGCGTGCCGGCATCGAGTTGCGGCAATCGTATGAATGTCGGTTGCCCTGTCGGTCCGGCGCGGGCAACCGTGCTGGCCTTTCCGTCGAGACTGATCACATATGAGTCAACCGGATGATCCGGCACAATGCCGAGGCAGGGCATCTCGGTCGTCAGCCATTCGCTGCGGCCTTCACCGTCCCAGTTGCGGCCCGGCAAGCCTGCGGGCCAGACGCGAATAGTCCGTGCCAGTTCTAAGCCGTGCTTTGAAAGCCACTGAATATAATCGGCCGAAACGTCAGGGGGGACAGTGACCCGGACCGCTTCTATCCCATGGCAGTCTATCGTGCAGGGGCGCATGCCGTCCTGCAGATCACGCGGCGCGTTTTCGCTGGCGATAACGTATTCCTGTCCGGGCCGCATGATCCGGCCTGCAATTTCGCGAGCTAAGCCGTCGCGCCCGACGCGAAACAGCCAGACGGGACCCGTGGTCATGCGGCATTCGGTTTCGAGCAGTTGATCGACGGCAGCCTGGTTTTGGTCAAACCGGACAAGCGGCTTTTCAGGATCTGGCCATTTCTTGAGGACGGTGCGGCGGTTGCCGGAAAGAACCCAGCCTGCAGATTTCTTTCCTTCCGCGCCGTTGATGCTGCACCGTGTCCGCCGAAGGAACTGGCGAATGTCGGCATTCAGTGCAGCGATGCTTTTAAAGCTGGGCAAATCAAGTAAAAGGGTCCAAGTGTGATTGCCTGCATAGCGAAGCTGCAAATTCGGCCTGATGTCGGGCAACAGCTCCCGATCCCTTGGCAAGCCGCCCGGTTCCAGCCCGACCGCAAAACCGCGCGGGTCAGCGCCGCGGCCAATGCCCTTAAAGCGGTCCGTAACAACGCGGCTGGCTTCGTTGAGCCAGTCTCGCGCGCTTCTGACCCGCTCCAGGTCGCTGGTGATGCGCTCAAGTGTAGAAGGCAGCAATCGCTCTTCGCCTTCACGCGGGTCCTGGTGCAGGAGAGCAAGGACGATCCGGCCAACAAGTTCTTCCTGCTGCAGAAATTCTTCAAAGCGCGTCGATCCGTGATAGTTGGCGGCGACCATGCGGCCAATCGCGGCCGGGTCGATCGAAGTAAGACTGGCGAGCCGAAAGCGAAGTTCGTAAAGCGCTTTGGCAAAATGCCGTTGCAGATAGCGTGGCAACACGGCGTGGGTGATGGGCCAGGCAATGATCCGAAAATGCCCGGCCCATGGGCCGGAAGGGACAACGCCGTTGTAGGCTTTCTGGAATTTGGCGAACCAGCCTGGAAGTTTGTAGCGGTCCTTGTACTCCCAGCCAGGCGTGCTTTCCTCAAATGACGGCCAGTATTCGCCACCTGAATAGCTATAGCCGCGTTCTGCGGCATATATCGCCCACAGCAGCCAATGCGGTGCAAATCTCTTTCGAGCCGCGACGCGCGCACGTAACTGGCCCGCAATGTCGTCAAACTCTTCCTCTGTAAGCCCGTGCTCCAAGGCAAAAATCGGGAAACCGGATGCCGCGCGGGATACCGCCAGGGCGGCAAAATGCCCTTCCAGATGCTCCTGCCATTTCTCTAAGGGCACGGGCATATTCAGCTATGCTCCTTCGGCTTTTCTCTTTTCCCGTTCCATCTTT
This sequence comes from Algihabitans sp., assembly GCA_965233705.1. Classification (GTDB taxonomy): domain Bacteria; phylum Pseudomonadota; class Alphaproteobacteria; order Kiloniellales; family DSM-21159; genus Algihabitans. The sequence continues at coordinate 1,577,825 of CBDDTF010000003.1, forward strand.
TCAGACAGTGAGCGCAACATGCGGCTTTGATTACCAAACAGATCGATTAGATCACTTGAATCCCAGTCTTTGAATTCCGGGCGCCTTTTGGCACGGGGGACCAGCCACCTTTCCAAGGCCAAGCCCGAAACGTCTTCTGCCGAGCGCAGTGATGCGAGATTTGGTTTTCCCTTGCCCGTTTTGAGGATTTTCGCTGCGTTGCTGGCAAGCTGGCAGATGAAAACTTCGCGCTTGATGCCATGGCGCAGCATGTCCTCTTTGAAACCGAGCGCGGACAGAGCGGCACGTGTCGTTCGCAAACGCCAGTTCGGCCCCTGACCGAACCTGTGCAGGTCGGCATAAGGATGATCGATGTCGCGTAAATATTCCCGCAAATCTGCAAATAATCTGTCGGGAATATGAAAGTGACCCCATCCGCCCGTATAGCCAATAGACTTAAGATATTGCGTACCGTCGATCTTCAACCGGTTGTAGACCGACGATCGGCCCATCGAGGATGAAGTCGTAATGGCGAGTAAACGCGCTTTCTTCTCCTTGCCGGAAATGATGCCCGTCGTACCGCCATAGGCAGTGGCGAAGTCATCGTACAAATCGCGCGTCCGCAGCAGGCAGGCAATTAGCTTGCCGCCGAGTAGGAAATTATAGGGCGGCAACGCCCCCAGCACGTAAGCGTCCATGACATTGACAAGACGTGCGCTTCGATCGTTCGAATCCCAGCCAATAAGCTTGTCACGCGCGGACAGGTTAAATACGGGATCGCCAATAGCAATCAGCCCTATGAGCTTACCGTTGTGCTGATCCCAAACGAGATATCTGAGCCGCCTGCCGAAGCCGTTCGACACGGGGACAGACCATGTGAGAGAGGCTAACCTGAACAGGTTTCCCTCAAGGGTGCCGGCGTAAACCCTCTCCAGTACCGGCGAAATTTTTTTGGGTAAGACCTCGTGACCCGAGGCAAAGTACGGAAGAAGTTTTTCTGAATGTGCAGAAATAAAGGCGCGGCTGGCTTTTAGCCGCTCATCCCGTTGTGATCGGTGCAGCGTCCTGACAATCTCCTTCCCCGATCCGTTTACGTGGAGACTCCCGTCTTCCGCCTTTTCAAATCCCAAAGAGCGCAGGTGCCTGCGTAGTTTTCTTTTTAGATTTGCTTCGCGTGACGCAATATTGATGACTGGCATTTTACTCTTCAGCATTTCCTGATATGGCCCCCGCTTTGTGCTTTTTCTTTGCTATCTGACCTTCCGCATACTTCGCAACATATTCGCGCATGAATGTACGAATAACCTGCGCAGCGGGTATGTCCTGTGCACGGCACGCCGCCCGAAACTCATCGCGCAAATCGCCGTCGCTTTTTTTAGCTTCATTGTCCCGCGCCTCTTGCCTCCCATGGCCCACCATCGTCCCACCTGAAGTCGAAGCCGGCGCCTGAAGCCGCCGCCATGATCGGGGGCAGCACGAAACTAGCGATCGCGTTTATTGTTTCCCCGAGATTCGGCGGCGCGATCAGCAGCGGCTCGCGTCGGGCAAAGGCCGTCCATTGGCGTTGTTTGTCATGGTCCGTCGCAAATTCCTGGGAAAGGCCATCAGGCGGCGTTGCAGGAACGATCGTCCCGCGTCGATCGAATGTCGCGCGGATGGCCGTGGCAAGGGTCGCGCCCTCGAACTCGAACAGGCGCGACAGCACAAGCAGATCATAGAAGTCTTTCATCCGGCTGTTTGCGCGACCGAGCGCAACAATGGCCTGAAGCTTCTCGGCGACGACAGTTTCCTTTGAATAAGCCTTCAGCCGTGGGCCTTCGGGTGATAGCAGTGAAGGAAATTCCAGTTCCTGCGCCGCTGGAGTAATGGCGTCGCCAAAGCCGATGTCGACCTGCACGGGGATTTGGGTTTTTGCTAGAAAAGCCTTCGTCTTGACGCGAATGCCGCCGTATTGCTGATCTTCACGGATTAGCGCAGCGTTTAAGCCTTCGGTGTCGAATAAAAGTCCGTCGTCCTCTGTTTGCGTTTGGCAGACGGCTCGAAACGCGGCTTCGATTGATGATGCTGCGGGATCGCCATGGCCAAGGAGGTCAAGGTCCTGCGTCGGACGAAACGGATCTTCGAGCCATGCAGTGAAGAGCATAGCGCCTTTCAGGACGAATTGGTCCCGATACGGAGAGATGCTGAGCCGAAGGAGCAGCCGCTCGATTGCGTAGCGTCGCAAGATGAACTGGTAGTCGGTGTTTTTCGCCCGTGCGACATTGCGGAGCCGGGCGAGCACCGAGGCGGAGAGATTGTTCGGCTTACCCTTCATCAGCGACCACGCTTTCGAGGTAGGGTCGTACCACGCTCCAGATTCGCAGAGCTTGCGCATACTTAGCGATGTCGTCTGGTTTAGCCTTGCGGGATCGCCATCCCATGCGCAGCGCTTCGAGCGCTACGTCGAGGCCTACCGTGCTGCGAAAGCGGAAGCAGTCGACAATGGTCTTCGCTGGACCAAAAATCCGAACCGGCACTGAGTCGATTGTATGGGTCTCGACACCCATCGTGAGCGCCTTTTCTCCGAATCGAACGATGCGGATTGGCGGATACTCGATTGCGGGCTTGCGGTCCTTGGACCCGACCGCGATCCAGACGCTGCGGGGAAGCTGCAGCGTGATTTCGTGGAACTGGAGCGCCGAGATCAGACAGATAATCCCTTTCGGCACACGCTTGGCGATCTCCGCTAGCGAATGCGAAGCCTCGATGTCGGCGCCCGCAAGCTCATACAGGCCACGCGACGGTCGCTGAAGCACTCCCTGGTCGATCAGCCGTGAAAGCGTGGCAGGATTGACGCCTTGGCCCTTGAGGTCGGAAAGACGCATAGTCCCATGCCGTTCAAGCAGGCGGACAGCGAGGTCCCGTTGAGAAAGATGTGCCGAGGCATCCATGTATCAAATCGTCGGTCGTTTTTCGTAACTTCCGACAATTTGTTACATCAAGATGAGCACCTAGGCAAGCGAAAACGCTACCCCTCCCGCCGGTTCCACACCAGGAACGCCGCCCCGTCCTCCTCGAACAGCGCCGCCCGGATTGGCTCGGGGAAGCTCGGATCGTCAAGCTGGACGCTGAGATAGTCGCGCGGCTCCTCGCCGTTGGTCTGTGCCTTCCAGGCGGCGCCCAGTTCGGCGCGGCCGGCGTAGACCCTAAAATCCGGCGCTCCCTCGCTCTTCTTGCTGTCATTGGCGACGATCTTCGCCTTGACGTTGACCGTCAGGGTGCGGATCGTCCCGACATAACCGTCCTTACCGGCGGTGAAACTTCCTATCGTGGCCATGATTCAAACCTCTCTTGCTTGGGTTGGTGGGGAAGATGGGCGCGCGTCTTCGAGTTCCTTGCGCGCCCGTTTGAAACCGGAATCGGCGTTCATGAAGGCGTCCAACATGAACGGGATGAGATCGGCAACACTCTCCTTCTGGCCATAAGCGCGCCGGTAGATCTCGGCATAGTCATTGAGCGCAGCCTTCAGGTCGGCGTCGGCGGTGAAGGTGATCTTCACGCTTTCGCGGTCGGGGAGCTTGTCGAGCTTGAGGGTCATCGGATCACTCCCAGGTCGCGGTAGGGCCGCAGCACAAGGTCCTTGTTGACGATGATGCGGAGCGGCCAGCCGGGACGGATGGTGATGGTGGGCTGGATGTTGAGGTTGCGCTCGGTGATGCGCTGGCCGACCTGATTGGCGCTGTCCTGAGTGGACTCGCGAATCGCCGCGACGAGATCGCTTTCTTCATCGCCGAAGGTCAGCTCCGTCGAGACGCCGAGCAACGTGGACAGCGCAATGCCCTTCAGAAGCCGCCAGGTGTGGAAGTTCACCTCGTCCTTGAGCCCGGCATAACCAGCCACGTCGGTCGCCGGCAGGTTCTCGATCACGATGGACGAGCCATCCGGCATGATGATCCGCTGCCAAATCACGAGGGCGCGGTCTTGCCCGAAGGCGATGACGCTGTCATAGGTTCCGATGACGCGGGAGCCTTGCGGGATCAGAAGATAGGTTCCCGAGACTGTGTCGTAGATGTTCTCAGTCACCTGCGCGATGACGCGGCCCGGCAGATCGGAGTTGATGCCGGTGACGAGGCTGGCGGCGATGACGGTCCCCGCCATCACCTGATAGGGCGAAGCCGGGTCCTGCAACGCATGCGGATTGTAGATGCCGGAATCGACTTGCCTGTCGAGGAAATCGAGCTTGCGGCCTTGCAGGTTCTGGTCGTTCTGGAGGTCAAGCTCCAGCGGGCCGCGTGGGTCGACCCCGCTAGCGACGTCAAAGGGATTTCGGTCGGCCGGCGCGGTGTCGGGCGTAATGGGTGTCCCCGCCCCCGAGACATCTGCCCGAGTGGCCCCGGCCGTCCCGGAGGTGAGCTGAAAGAATACGCCCGCCTCGCGGCCCTGTTGAGCGAGACGAGCTTGGCGAATGCGTTCGGCGCGCGCCGCATCATCCTCCGGACTCGGACGAAACGGCAGCGCTGGGGTCGGTTCGAGTCCCAAGTCCCGTTCGGCGCCGACGACGGCGGGCCCGATATCGCCGGGCAATGGCGGACCAAGCTCAACGGGTGGCCGCGGAATATCGCTGTAGCGGCGTGGCAAGGCTTCCAGGCCGTCAGGGGTCGGATTGTTCTCGGTCCGGTAGAGTTCACGCCCGGTATCGTCGCGGTCGAACAGACGCGGCGGATCGAGCGCGAAGATCGTCGCGCCGAGGATCAACAGAAGCGCGGCACCGGAGAGCGCGATCAGCACACGCCGGTTGATCCGCGTGACCGGACGCGGCGCCGCGCGCAGCATCAGGTCTTCCGGGTCGACCTTTGGCGTGCTCGCCTGAGGTGGATCTGGGATCGACGGATCGTCTGAGCGTGATGGCGTCATCAGCGCTCCTCGTGGTCCAGAATGCGGTGTTGGCTGACCTCGGCGTCGCCGGTCCGGGATCGGCTCGATACGGCGGGACGGCCATCGGTCCGCGTGATGCGCACCACTTGCTGCGGGTCTTCGCCGAGCCGGAGCTCGGCAGCCGCAAAGAGCCGGTCGACGATGTAATAGCGGCCGCGCACCCGGTAGTTGACGAGCTGGTTCTCGCCGTCCGGCCCGACGACGAAGAGCGGCGGCGCCTCGCCCTGGTCGAGACGCGCCGGGAACTGGATATAGGCCTTGTGGCTGTCGTCGAAGACCCGCACCGGCCGCCATGGCGGATTGTCGCCGCTGATGGCGTAGCGGAAGCGCAAATTGTCGATATCGAGCCCGCGGTCGATCACGCGGTCGGCGGCCTGTTCGGCTGCGATATTGCGGCGCGTGAGCGCCAGAAGCTCATCGCGCGGATAATGCCAGGAGACCGAGGCCATATAGGTTTCGGGCGTGCTGGTGAGCTCCAGGTGATAGGCGCGCCGGTCAGTGATGATGACGAGGTTGGTGCGCAAGCCCTCGGCGATGGGTTTGACCAGCACGTGCGCTTGTGCCGCCGCACCGGAACCGCTGACCGTATCGCCGATCACCCAGCGGACGGTGTCGCCGGCCGAGACGGCGACGATCTCCTCACCCGGCTGGAGCGCGATGTTGCTGACGTTCCCGGGCGACGTATAGAGCTGGTAGAGTGCGCCTTTCGTATAGGGATAGACCTGGATCGCGTTGATATAGCCGTCCCCGCTTGGCTCCACCGCAGCGGCGGTGTTGGCGTCCGTGACGCGCTCTTCCGGCGGCCGCGAGTCCTCCGCGGGCGGCTGCCATTCCCTTGGCACCGGCATCAGCTGACCCGGCAGTGGCAGCGGCTCGGGCACGGTGACAATCTCAACGGGACGCGGCGGCTCGGCGGCGAGCGTCGCGGCATCGAAATCTTCCGCGTCGTAACGGATCTCGGGCGGCAATTGCTTTGTGGCGCAGGCGGCCAGCAATACAGGCACGGTGAGGATGAGTATTCTCTTCATGGATTATCTCCCGAGATGAGGTCGCGACTCCAGTTGAGGGCGTGGACATAGATGCCGAGCGGGTTCTTCCTGAGTGCCTCCTCGGTGCGGGGCGGCTGCAGGACGATGGAGAGGACAGCGGTGTAGCGGATGGTGTTGGCGAGCGTGCCGTTCTCGAAGGACTGCTCCCGCCAGCGCACATCGAAGCTGTCGCCAGAGGATCGCACGATGCTGGTCACCTCGACGGTGACCGTGCGCTGGCCGACCCTCGAAAACGGATCGTTCTCCCGCGCGTAGTCGTTCAGCGTGTTGGCGGCGCGGTCGGTGGCGTAGTCGTAGGCGCGCAGCCAGTTCTGGCGCACGACGATCGGATCGATCGAGAGCGAGCGGACATTCTCGATGAAGCGCGCCAGATGGTAGGCGATCTGGGCGTCGGTTGGCTCATAGGCGGCGATGGCCGGACCGACCGCGCGGGTCTGCCCGAGTGTGTCGATCTCGACGACATAAGGCGTGATCGTGCTGCGTCCGGCCTGCCAGACGACCCCGCCGGACAGGCCGATGGCGAGCGCCAGGCAGCCGAACGCCATGAACCGCCAATTCCGCGCCTGCACGCGCGCCGAGCCGATGCGCTCGTCCCAGACTTGCGCCGCTCGTTGATAAGGCGTCTCCGGTTCTGGTGTGTGGCCGTACGTCGAGGTGGATCGTTTGAACATCAGTCGTCGTCCCTCAATCTGGGGTTCTCGCCGGAGGCCGGGCGGTCGCCGTCGCGGATCGTGTGGGCCGTCACGGTCGCGCCCTCGCGCAGCCGTTGTTCTCGCCTCAGCTTCTGAGCCCAGTCGGGCGCACCGCTTGCTGCGGCTACGGCGCCGGTCGGTGCCTCACCGCCACTGGGACGCGTGCCGCCCGTCGCGGTGAAAGCGCCGCGCTGACCGTCTGCAAAGGATTGGCGCACGCCCGATGTCGCGCGTCCCGCAACGCTGCGAACGCCCTGACCGACAGCACCGGCGCCGGCGCGGGCGACGCCGGCCGCCCCTGCCGCAACGCCTGCCGCGCCGGACGCGCCAGAGGTTGCGCGCGCCAGGCCGTACGCGCCGCTCGCCCCGCCCGCCATGGAGGATGCCGCTCGGGTCGCCGCGCCCGCCCCTGCGCCAAGAGCGCGCGCACCGCCAACAGCCGCACCGGCGGCGGCGGCACCGCCGATGGCGAGCCCGGCCGCCGATCCCACGGCTGCGCCCGCGCCGAGCTGCGGTGCGCCGGATACCAGACCGGCGGCGATGCCGGGGCCGAAAATGCCGAGCATGAAGATCGCCAGCGCACCGAGCACGGTTGAGAGCGCCTGCTCGATCGTGATCTCGTCGCCCGCAAAAGACGCGGTGAAGGAACCGAACAAGGTCGAGCCGATGCCGACGATGACGGCGAGCACCATCAGCTTGATGCCGGCGGCCACGACATTGCCGAGCACGCGCTCGGCAAGAAATGCCGTCTTCCCCCACAGCGCGAAGGGCACAAGGATGAAGCCGGCCAAGGTGGTCAGCTTGAACTCGAGAATGGTGATGAAGAGCTGGATGGCCAGGATGAAGAAGGCCAAGAGCACGATGATCCAGGCGACCATCAGAACCGCGATCAGGACGAAGTTCTCAAAAAAAGCGATCGGCCCGAGAAGGTCCTCGACTTCCCTCAAAAGCGGATCCGCGGCGACGAAGCCGGTATTGGCGACAAAGCCCGGCCGCATGAGATCATCGGCGGTGATCGCGGAATTGCTCGCCCGCAATCCGAGCCCGGCGAAGCTGTCGAAGATGACATCGGCGAGGAAGGAGAAGTTGTTCAGGATGAAGGCGAAGGCGCCAACATAGAGCACCTTCTTGATGAGCGCCGGGATGACCGATTTATCGTCGGAAAGCGCCCAGAACAGGCCGGCGAGCGTGATGTCGATGCCGATCAGGATCGTCGTCAGAAACGCGACGTCAGGCCCGAGGAACCCGAAGCCGGAATCGATGTAGTTGACGAAAGTCTCCGTGAACCGGTCGATGACGCCGACATCATCCATTGCGCGTGTCCCCGAGTCCTAACGGCGGTAGCTGCTGCCATCGCCCATGAAGCGGGCGAAGCGGGCGCGGGCCTGCTCGCGGGCGGCGATGGCGCGGGCGCTTTCGAGCGCTTCGGCGCGGGCCGATGCGGCAAGCAAGCTCTGGAGCTGCATCGATTGCTTAGCCGCAAGGGCGGTGAGCTGATTGCCGGCCTGGGCCGCCTGGAGATTGCCGACCGCCCCTTGGCTCTGGGCGATCAGACGGTCCAGCGTGACGCTGTCGGTGCGCACCTGGCCGACCACTTCGGCCTGCACTTGGAGGCTGTGCCTGAAACCTTCGCGGGCCAGCCGCCACGCTTCTTGCGCGTCCTGGATGATCTGCGAATTGGAAACGGTTGCGGCATATTCTTCGGGGAACAGTCGCCGGTATTCAGCGTCGATCGCGGACACATCGTAGGCGATGCCCTGCGCGCTCAGGATCAGCGCATCGACCGCGCGCAGCGAGGCCTGCAGATCGCCGGCGACGGAGGTCGGCAGGCTCGTCAGGTTCTGCGCCTGGTTGACCAGCATCTGCGCTTCATTGGCGAGCTGCTGGATCTGATTGCTGATCTGCTGCAGCGAGCGCACGGCGGTGAGCAGGTTCTGGCTGTAATTCGCCGGGTCGAACACCGTGATCGCGTGCGCCGGCGGCGCCGTGACGGTCATGGTCACGGTGACGGCGGACAGGCCGAGCGCCAAAGCCGCGCAGGCGGACAAAAGCTGTGTCTTGAGATGTTTCATCGGTCGTTCTCCTCTTGATCGCCCCACCGCCAGCCGTCCCGGCCGTTGGCCAGGATGTCGATGCGGTAGTGGTAGGTGTTGAATTCGCTGATGGCGGCGACGGCGGCGCCGAACGGCTTGACGCTACTCGGTCCGAAACCGTCATAGACCCCGTAGAAATACGTCTCGGCGTAACTGTCGCCGAAGACGTAGCCGTCGGAAAACCTCAGCGCCACGCCGCCATAGGCGACCGTGGCGCTGTCGAGACCCGGCCCAATCCGCGCATGGCAGCCTTCGAGCGTTGCAGAAGCCGCCGCGCCAGCGCCGCGCCGCAGCACCGCATCGGCGCCAGGTTCGTTGGCCCAGGCGATCTCGGGAAGCCCGTCCTCGCCGCAATGGCCGCCGGTCGAGATGACGCGGATTTCATCGACATCCGGATGGAGCGGGATGCAGAGCGCTCCGCTCGCACCAGCCGCGTCGCCCTCAAGCCATTGCCGGATGGTGTTTCGGGCGTCGGACCGGCCCCAGACATGGCGCCACTGTCCTTCGCAGGCCCGTCCGACCGAGACCTTCGCGTTGCCCTGGCTGGTCGTCACATTCAGGAAGAAGCCCGAGCAATCATCGTCACGCCAGCAGCGCGGCCAACCCTCGGCGGCAAACGCTGCCGGTCCGGCAATCAGGCCGATAAACGCCGCTATCACAGCCGCCTCAAGCGGTCGCTTCATGGTCTGTCTCCTCTTGCAGTGCATGGTTCGAACCGATCAGGTCCGCCGCCCAATCGAGGCCCTTGGCGCGCAGCCAGGAATCCGCGAACTCCTCTTCGCCATGAGCGGCAAGGAGCTCGTCCATCAGGGCGTGATCGGGCTCGGTGCTGGTGCCCGTGAAGGCGAGCGCCACGGGTCCGAGACCGAGCTCGAACAGCCGGTTCCCCTGGCGCGACTGGAAGTAGTAGTCGCGCTTCTCCACGGCACGGGCGATGATCTCGATCTGCCGGTCGTTGAGGCCGAAGGCTTCGTAGACGGCTTTCGCCTGGGGCTCGATCGCCCGGTCATTGGGCAGGAAGATGCGGCTCGGGCAGCTCTCGATGATCGCCGGCGCGATCGAACTGCCGGCGATATCGGAGAGGCCCTGCGTCGCGAAGATGACCGAGACGTTCTGCTTACGGAGCGTCTTCAACCATTCTCTGATACGCGCGGCGAAGGCCGGGTTGTCGAGGAAGAGCCAGGCCTCGTCGAGGATCAGCAGCGATGGCCGTCCGTCGAAGCGGGCTTCGAGCCGGTGGAAGAGATAGGTCAGCACGGGCAGCACTGCGCCCGTCTCATGCATCAGCTCTTCCATCTCGAAGCACTGAATGTCGCTCAGCGTCAGCCGGTCGTCGTCGGCGTCCAGCAACCGGCCATAGGGGCCTTCGAGGGTGTAGGGCTGCAAGGCTTGCCGGAGCGCCGTCACCTGTAGGAGCGTCGCCAGACCGGTCAGCGTGCGTTCGGGCTGCGGCGCGGCGGCGAGGTTCGACAGCGCCGACCAGACTGCATCCTTGACCTCCGGCGTGACGGCAACGCCTTCATGGGCGAGCAGCCCGAGGATCCACTCCTGCGCGAAAGACCGCTCTCCCGTCAGATCGATCTTGGCGAGCGGCTGGAAGGCCAGCGCGTCCTTCATGCCCTCCTTGGCGGCGCCGAGGTCGAAAAAATCACCGCCCATGCCGAGCACGGCCGCACGGGCCGACCCGCCCTTGTCGAACATCGTGATCTGCGCGTCCGGGTAGCGCCGGAACTGCAGCGCGATCAGCGACAAGAGCACCGATTTGCCGGCGCCAGTAGGACCGACGACCAGGGTGTGGCCGACATCGCCAATGTGGGTCACGAGCCGGAACGGCGTCGTCCCATTGGTCCGCACCGTGAGGAGCGGCGGCCCGTCCAGATGATCGTTGCGCGCTGGCCCGGCCCAAATGGCCGACAGCGGCATGAAATGCGCGAGATTGAGCGTATTGATCGGCGCCTGGCGAACATTGGCGTAGACATGACCCGGCAAAGACGAGAGCCAGGCTTCGACAGCATTAGCGCTCTCCTCGATGGTCGCGAAGCCGCGCCCGTCGATGATGCGCTGCGCCGCGCGCACCTTCTCGCGGACGGCGGCGGCGTCTTCGTCCCAAACGATGAAGGTGGTTGTGACATAGCCGTAGGAGACGAGATCGGCGCCGAGTTCCTGCAGCGCCGCGTCGGCATCGGCGGTCTTGTTGTCGGCATCGGTATCGACGAGCACCGACTGCTCGTTGGTCAGCACTTCCTTGACGATCGCCGCGATCGACTTGCGCTTGGCGAACCACTGCCGCCGATAGCGCTTGATCACCTTTTCGGCCGCGGCTTTGTCGAGCGGCACAAAACGCGTCATCCAGCGATATTCGAAGCCGAGATGGTTCAGCGCGTCGAGCAGCCCGGGTGTGGTCGAACCCGGAAAGCCGAGCACGGTCAGGGCGCGCAGGTGGGCGTCGCCCAGCATCGGCGCCAACCCGCCGGTCAGCGAGGTGTCGACCAGGATCGCATCGAGATAGACGGGAATCTCGGGCGCCGCGATCGGATGCCGTTTGTTGGAAATGCAGTTGTGCAGATAGGTGAGCGTTTCTTCATCGGAGAGCGGGACAAGCTCGGGCATGAGCTGCCCGAGCAGATCGAGCGCCCGATCCGTTTGCTGAACGAAGGCGCTGAGATGGTCGCGATAGTCTAGCCCGCGCTTCTCGCCCTCGCTTTCGATCAGCATCTGTTCGGCGCGGCCGATGCTTTCCGCGGGCGGCAGATAGACGAAGGTCAGCACATAGGCGCTCTCGAACAGCGCGCCCGTCTGCTCGAACGCCGCCCGCCGTTCCTCATCCACGAGCCGCGAAACCGGGTCGGGAAAATCCGAGTGCGGATAATCGCGGGCGGCATGGCGTTCAGCTTCGAAGAACAGCGCCCAGTTCGAGCCGAAACGGCGCAGCACATTGTTGATCCGCGCGCAGGTGGCGACCAGTTCGGCCTCCGTCGCGCTTTCGAGGTCGGGACCGCGAAAGCGTGCCGAACGCTGGAAGCTGCCATCCTTGTTGAGGATGACGCCGGGCGCCACGAGGCAGGCCCAGGGCAGATAGTCAGCGAGCAGCGCGGGGCGCTTGCGGTATTCCGCCAAATTCAGCATGTGAGATGCCCCTTGTGGCGGATGTGGCGGACCAGCACCTCCATGAAGGAAGGGTCCTTGCGGGCGGCGTAGACGGCGGCGCTGTGCCCCACGATCCAGACGACGAGGCCCGCCAGCCAGAGCTGAAGGCCGAGTCCCAGAGCGGCCGCCAGCGTGCCGTTGAAGATGGCGACCGCGCGCGGTGCCCCGCCCATCAGGATCGGCTCGGTGAGCGCGCGGTGCAGCGGGATCTCAAAGCCTTCGATACCAGCCGTCGAGCGGCTCATGCGATGAGTGCCCGTCATGCGATGAGCGCCCCGCCGCCGAAGGAGAAGAAGGACAGGAAAAAGCTGGTCGCGGCAAAAGCGATGGAGAGTCCGAAGACAATCTGGATCAGCCGCCGGAAGCCGCCCGAGCTCTCGCCGAAGGCGAGCGACAAACCGGTGATGACGATGACGATAACCGCGATGATGCGCGCGACCGGCCCCTCGATGGATTCCAGGATTGCGGTAAGCGGCGCTTCCCAGGGCATGCCTGACCCGGCGGCGCTGGCGGGACCGGCCCAAAGGACAACCAACCCGATGAGAAGGCCGACGAAGGCCGCCTGACGGTAAGAGAAACGGAAGCAAATATCGGGGGCGAGCAGGTTCATACGGGTCTCCTTCTTGTTAAGCGGTTGGAACGAGCTGGATCGGGGTCAGCGGCTTCAGGCGGTAATCGCCGCCCGAGGTCAGGCCTTCGAGCGCCGCCACGGTCTCGACGCGGCGGCCGGATCCCCGGCCTTTGAGAAACACAACGATGTCGATCGACTCGGCGATCAGCCGGCGCGGCACGGTGACGACGGCTTCCTGGATGAGCTGTTCGAGCCGGTAGAGGCCGGCATGGGCGGAGTTCGCGTGCAGCGTCGTGATCCCGCCCGGATGGCCGGTGTTCCACGCTTTCAGCATGTCCAAGGCCTCTGGCCCCCTCACCTCGCCGACAATGATCCGGTCGGGACGTAGACGGAGCGTCGAGCGCACCAGATCGGACAAAGCCGCGACACCAGGCTTGGTCCGCAGGCTGACGCAATCCTCCGCCGCGCAGTGGAGCTCACGGGTATCCTCAATCAGGATGACGCGGTCGCCGCTCTGCGCGACCTCGGCGAGGAGCGCGTTGACCAGCGTGGTCTTCCCCGAGCTTGTGCCGCCGACCACGACGATGTTCTTGGCTGACGCAACGGCCTCGGCCAGCGCCTCAGCCTGCAGCGGCGTCATGATCTGGGCGCCGACGTAATCGGAAAGGCGGTAGAGCACTTTCGCCGGCTTGCGGATCGCGAAGCACGGGGCCGGCACCACCGGCGGCAACAGGCCTTCGAAGCGTTCGCCGGTTTCGGGCAATTCGGCGGAGACCACCGGCCGCTCCGCATGGCATTCCTGGCCGATATGGCTGGCCACGAGCCGAATGATCCGCTCCGCTTCGGAGGCGCCAAGCTGTTTACCGGTGTCGACGCGCCCTTCGCCATGGCGATCGAGCCAGAGCCGTCCATCGGGATTGACCATCACCTCGATGACCGCGGGATCCGCCAGCGCGGAAGCGATCGCCGGCCCCATGGCCGTGCGCAGCATGGTCCGCTGGCGGTCAAGGGTCGTGGGGTGGAAGCGGTCAGTCATGGATTGTTTCCCCTTGGGTCGTTTCCTCTGAGCCGCCGCCCCCGACCTTTGCGCTACCATTGGAAGACGACGCATCCTTCGCGGCGCGAAGCGCGTCGATCTCGGCTTCGGTGAAGAAGTCGCTCTCACTCGGCGCGACCTCTTCGAGGACGTCGCGGATCATGGTCTTGCCGCCCGCAAGCCGGCGTCCGAGTTGCGCCACGAAGAACTCGAAACGCTCCTTGCCGAGCGCACGGGCGGCGTCCTGCTCGACACCCGGCAGCGGCGGGGTAATGGTCAGGTAATAGCGGATGAAGAGCGCCAGGCTTTCCGAGACGATGGTCTGGTCGCGCTCAAGGCGATCCAACTGACGGGACAAGTGATCAAGGCGCCGGATGATCGCGGCGTCGCGCTGATCGTCCCGCTCAGGCGACAGGAAGGCAGCGAGCGCGGCATCGGTGATCGCTGACTTTGACGCCCCCGGCCGCCGGGCTGCGATACCGAGCCGTTGATCGACCTGATCGGAGAGATAGACGCAGAGGCGGGCTTTCATGAGCAGCGCCTCCCCTAAAAGTTCGGGATCAGGTCGTCGTCGGCCTGATCCATGGCATGGGCGCGCCGGACGGTCGCGGCATTGCGGGCGAGCTGGTCCATGCGCCGAGCGTCGGCCGGATCGAACTCGTCATCGACAAGTCCCGCGTCCGGCGCGCGTTCAGGCTGATGTTTCGCAGGCGCCTCTTCCGGCAGCGCGGGGTGGCGTTTGAGGCCGCCTTCATCATCTTCGCCACTGGAAACGAGTTCGGACCAGGGCTTGATGAGATCGGCGTGGGGCTTGCGCACCTGTCCCGACCAGTCGTCAGCGCGGGAGGGCGGACGATCCACATAGGGACCGTCCGCCAACAGGCCCGGCGGGGGGCGCACCCGGCCCGTGAAGTTGGCGTCCTCGAAATAGCGGAGCTTCTTCGCCCGGATCGGTGCCTGACCGGAGATCATCACGATCTCCTCGTCGGCCGGGAACTGCATCACCTCGCCAGGCGTCAGGAGTTGCCGCGCGGTCTCCTGCCGCGAGACCATGACGTGGGCGAGCCAGGGTGCCAGCCGGTGGCCCGCATAGTTGCGCTGGGCGCGCAGCTCCGTCGCCGTGCCCAGCGAGTCCGAGATGCGCTTGGCGGTGCGCTCGTCGTTGGAGGCGAAGGCGATCCGGACATGGCAGTTGTCGAGAATGGCGTTGTTCTCACCATAGGCCTTGGAGATCTGATTGAGCGATTGCGCGATCAGGAAGCTGCGGATGCCGTAACCGGCCTTGTAGGCAAGTGCCGACTCGAAAAAGTCGAGCCGCCCGAGCGCCGGAAACTCGTCGAGCATCATCAGGAGCTGGTGGCGCCGCCGCTCGTCCGCTTGACCCTGTAGGTGCTCGGTCAGCCGTCGGCCGATCTGGTTGAGCACCAGCCGCACCAGCGGCTTGGTGCGCGATAGATCCGACGGCGGAATAACGAGATAGAGCGAGACCGGGCGCTCGGCGTCCATGAGGTCGGCGATGCGCCAGTCACAGGCGCTGGTCGTTTCCGCCACGGTCGGGTCGCGATAGAGCCCGAGGAAGGACATGGCCGTCGACAGCACGCCGGAGCGTTCATTCTCACTTTTGTTCAGGAGCTCCCGCGCGGCCTGCGCGACAACCGGATGCACCTGTGGGCTTTGCTCCGTCCCAAGATGATTGGTGCTCATCATCACGCGCAGCGTGCGTTCGAAAGAGCGCGACGGGTCGGAGAGGAACGCCGCAACGCGGGCGAGCGTCTTTTCTTTCTCGGCGTAAAGGATGTGGAGGATCACACCAACGAGCAGCGAATGACCCGTCTTCTCCCAGTGACTTCGCCGTTCCAGACTGCCTTCGGGATCGACCAGGATGTCGGCGATGTTCTGGACGTCGCGGACCTCGTTGCGGCCTTTGCGCACCTCCAGCAGTGGGTTATATCTGGCGCTCGCCGGATCGGTCGGATTGAACAACAGGCAGTGCGAGAAGCGCGCGCGCCAGCCGGCGGTCAGTTGCCAATTCTCGCCCTTGATATCGTGGATGACGGCTGAATGGGGCCAACTCAGGAGCGTTGGGATAACGAGCCCGACGCCCTTGCCCGAACGCGTCGGCGCGAAGCACATCACATGCTCCGGCCCGTCATGGCGCAGATAGCGCCCCTTCATTGTGCCGAGGAATACGCCTGCGGGATCGAACAGCCCCGCCTTCTCGATCTCTGTCTTCGACGCCCAGCGCGATGAGCCGTAGGTGGTGACCAGCCGGTTTTGCCGCGCCCGCCAGAGCGATCCGGCGATGGCGACGATAACGCCGAGCACCCCGCCGGCCGCCGCCATCGCGCCGGCCCGGTTGAAGATCGACGGGGCGTAGGCCTCGTAGGCGTACCACCACTCGAACAAGCGCCAGGGCAGATAGACCGGATAGGTCCCAAGCTCGAACCAAGCCGGACCCAGCCCCAGCTGATGCCCAAGCTGCCCCGCCGTCCATTGCGTCGAGAACCAGACCACGCCGATCACGATCGCGAAGACGGTTACTATCTGGCCGATAAGGAGCTTGGTTGGAGTCATCGATCTCTTGCCGCTTTTTGAGCCCTGTCTTCTGAGGGAGGCCGTTTGAAGTCGGCAAAAGATCGCGGTGAAATCAGTATTTAATCAATGCAATGACTTCCAGTGTGGTCCAAGTCAGGAAGCAAGAGGAAGTATGGTCCAGCCGTGACCACTATGACCCAAGACCTTCAGATGCTATTTTTTTCGAGCAAATCCGATATGATTTTGGACGACGTTGGACCGACGCGGAGGGACGCCGTTGAAGGCGCGCAAAAACGGCCCGACATGTGGATTCGAGGGGGAGAACAGGAAGATGATCTCATGTTTTTCGCTCGCTCTGCCCGTTGGTCCGCTTTTCTGGCTCTAGCCGCTCTGTCTGTCGCCGTCAGCGAGGCGGCGGCCGCCGATTATGAGGTGCGCACCTTCGACGGCGGACCCGCCTGGTTCATCTATGACGAGCCCGTCGATGTCGCCCTCCATGTCCTGAAACCCGATGACCCGAAATGCCATGAACTCGGCGAGATCGTCCTGCTGTTCGAAAGCCGCGACCAGCTTCGTGACGAGTCCCTGATTGAGACCGCCGCGCTCAGTGGCATGAACCATTATGCCGAGCTCTGCCGCTCGCTCGGCGCCAATCCGTCGAACCAGCGCAAGGTGGCCGGGATCGTTGTCGGCAATGGTATGCCCGATGCGCAGGGCCGCGTGATGGGCGACGCGCGCGTCCTGGACGCCATGGTCTCCGCGCTCACCGGTGAGTATCAGCTACGGGTCCGCCGCAACGCGGCCGCCACCGGCGACGGCGATGATGCGACCGCCGCGATCATCGAGGACCGGGACCAAAGGCTCGCCGCTGGGCAGGCCGAACGCGAGGCGTCGGATCGGGCGCGCCAGGAAGCGCGCGCCGCGGAGATTGCGGAAATCCGTGCGACCTATGACGCGGCCCTCGCCGAAAGTGTCGCCCATGCGCAGCCGCCCGGACTGATTGGGCGCGTAACCGGCGGCGACCGCGCCGCGCTCACCGGCGTCTGGTCCGCGAGTCAAGCCGACTGCGCCAACGAGCGTGTGATCCTGTTCGAACGGGACGGTCGCGGGACGGTCGAATGGTGGCGCGGGGCGAACAAGGACATCGGCCTTCTGCCGTGGCGCGCGGGGCAATGGGAGATGCGCGACGGCACGGTCATCATGAGCTTCAACCACCGCGTCGAATTCAGCCGGGCAACGCAGCGCATTCGCTCCGGCGCGATCGATGAAACGGTCCAGTTCGAACTCGAAGACGTCGCCGGGTCGGAGTTGCGGCTCGCAGCCACCGGTGGCGGGTTTTCGCCGGAAGCCTTGTTTCTCGGCGGTGCGGAGAAGCTGTTCGTGCGGTGCGGGGCGTGACGGTCGAACGTGTTCTAACAGACAAAAGAGGTCGTCCTGAGCGTTTGCCCGCAAGGGCCATTTTGGAATCACAACTTGGTCATTCGTCCAATACGCCTCATAGCGTCGTTCATGACCTCACCGTGACTCTTGGCAATGTTCAAGACACAACAACAGGAATCCTGTTTGTCGTACCTACTGAGGCGTTGAGAACTTCCCCCAGGTTGCCTCGGTGGCCCACCAGATGATCTTGCCGCCAAACAGGATAACGACACCCAATATCCACCAGGCGTAGGGGCCAAGCAGAAACAGACCGAAGCCGTGAAGCAATACCGGGATGATCAGGACTAGGTAGAACGGTCCGGTGAAGCGGCAATGCGTGCGCCCACAGCGGCGGGCATTCATGAGGCAAGCCGTTCCCATCCAGATCAGGGCGACCACCCAGATTGCGCTACGCGCCAGCGGGTCGACAAGGGAGCCGGCGATGATGGCAAGTGACGGAACGCCCCAGGCAAGAGCATAAGCGCGGAGATTGCCGACCCAGTCTTTCGCCGTTCGGCCGGATGCTTCGGACATAACTGGCTAGCCGGCACAGCAGGAGAGTTTGGACACATCCATATCGAAGGTCTGTGCGGCGAGCTTAAGGCCCTCAACCGTCGTGAGGTACGGGAAGATCATTTCTCCGAGTTCGGCATAGGTCATGCCTTGTTTGATCGCGATTGCCGCCGTCTGGATGCTGTCGGCACCCTCCGGGGCCAGGATATGGGCACCAATCAATTTGTTGGTTGCACCATCGGCGACCAGCTTGATCAGCCCGCGCGTATCGCGGGCCGCAAGGGCGCGCGGCACATTGTCGAGAGACAGAACGGAGGTTCTCGCGTCAATCCCCCGCGTCCTGGCCGCCGCTTCGGTGAGGCCAACGCTCGCCACTTGCGGGTCGGTAAAAACGACTGCCGGCATCGCCAGATTGTCGTAGCTTCGGCCATCGCCATTCAGGGCGTTGAATGCCGCGATTTTCGCACCGTAGGCAGCCATATAGACGAACTGGTCGCGCCCGGTGACATCGCCGGCGGCATAGACGCCGGCCTTGCTCGTGCGCATCCGGTCATCGACTTCGATCCCACCGTTTGGCAGTAACCGTACATCGGCTTCTTCCAGGCCCAAGCCTTCGGTGCTGGCCTTGCGGCCTGCGCTCAGGAGAACGCTCTGCGCTTCAAGGGTGTCGGTTGTACCGTCAATGATGGCTGAAAGACTGATGCCGTCATCGTTCGAGCCGATGCTCTCGTATCCGTCTACGCGTTGAACCGTGATGCTTTCCTCAACGAAATAGCTGGCAAGGGCCTTGCTGATCTCAGGTTCGCCTTCCGGCAGAAGCCGGCTGCGGAAAAGGATCGTGACCTTGACGCCGGTACGGGCAAACATCTGCGCCAACTCACAGCCGATGTAACCCCCACCAATCACGAGCATGGATTCGGGCAGGCTCTTCATCTCGAAAGCCGTTGTGCTGGTCAGATAAGGAATATCCTCTATGCCAGGAATGGCCGGCACAAACTCGTGCGATCCCGTTGCGACGATGGCCTTGCCGGCATCGATGTGCTCTCCGTCAACGATAACGCCGCCGTTCCCAAGTCGGGCCTTTCCTTCGAGATAGGCAATACCATTGTAGGCCGGGAGCAAGTCGATGTATTTGGCTTGGCGGAGCGATGCCACCAGTTCATCTTTCTGCGCCCGCAGTGCGTTCCAATCCTTGACCCGGCCCGCCGCCTCGACCCCGGCAAACCGTGGCGCGGAATTGGCATGGTGGACTGCCTCGGCGGCGCGGATCAGCGCTTTCGAGGGCACGCAGCCCACATTGACGCAAGTGCCACCGATGGTTCCATGGCCGATCAAAGCGACCTGTGCGCCCTGATCGGCAGCCGTGATCGCGGCCGAAAAGCCGGCCGATCCTGCGCCGATGACGGCGAGATCATACCGTCCGTTTGGTTTGCCGTTACCGCAACACTCATCGGTCATAGACTGCTTCCTTTTGCATCGGCCGATTGGCCACTTTGCCGCCGCACACACGCACGCAAGTAGTAGGCATAGGCTGCAACGGTAAGAGTGGCCGCGATGGAGATGCGCAGCGCGTAGCTGAACTCGAGCCAGAAGAGCAGCGCGGAAAGTGCAACGACGGCCACGACGATCATAGGCGTCGGCGACGGACCCTGGCGGCCGGCGCGCAGATAAAGCGCGTAGGCAACCAGCCCCAGGGAGGCGAACAAGATCGGGAACAAGCCGTAGTCGAGCCAGCCGACGATTGCCGATAGTCCCACAAACCCGACGAGAACGACCAGGGCGGGCGTGAAACAACAGATGGCGGCGATGGTCGCCCCTATGGAGCCCGTGCGAAGTAGTTTTTTGTCGTTCACTGGTTGGTCTCTCCTGCCGGCATTGCCGAGGTACGCAGCTTACGGACAATCGCGAGTACGGCAATTCCCGCGACAAGGGCGAGGCCTGCCGTGACAACCGCATCGAAACCGCTAAACCACGCCGCAATGCCCGTGAAGAGCGAGACGATCACCGCCGGCCCAAGAATGCACACGGCACAGAGTGGTGCGATGGCAACAGCGGCGACAAGACCGGCGAGGAGTTTTTCATTCACGGTCGTCTATTCTTTCACCGTGGAGGGAAAGCCCATATCGCCAGTCGCGGCGGTGAGTGCCGCCACTTCGGTTTTGCTGTCGTCATAGGTGACGACCGCGGATTTCTCCGCGAATGAGACTTCGACATCCGTCACGCCGTCGACAGCGGCCAGAGACTGCTTGACGATGTAGGGACAGGACGCGCAGGTCATCCCGCTGACCTCCAGGGTCACGGTCTGCTCCCCAGCGAATGCCGAGGTCGCGGTCAAAAGAGTCCCGGCGAAAATAACCGTTCTCAGGGTGGCCTTCATGCTGATGCCTCTCCTTCTCTAGGTTTCTAAGTGCCGAGCAACATCGGCGCGACGTACGGAAAGGCAATCGCCGCCGCGACCAGTGCGGTCGCAATCCACAGGGCCAGCTTCACGATCCGATTCGGTAATGGCCGGGCGCAGGCCGGCCCATCGGCACAGACTGCTTTGGACTTGCGATAGACAAGCCAATAGCCGTAACCGAGAAAGCCGAGCGTGATGGCCACAAAGATCGGCTGATAGGGTGCAAGGGCAGTGAGGTTGCCGATCCATGCGCCGCCGATCCCAAGGCTGAACAGCACGAGGGGCAGGATGCAGCAGGATGAGGCGGCGACCGCGCCCAGGATGCCGCCAGCGGCAATCCAGGTCTTGCGGCCTTCGTCGCCAATCGCGGTGCTCAATCCTGCATGCTCATCGGCTTGAGCCACAATATTTGCTCCATTCTTCCAATGCGTGCTAACTTAGGGTCTGTAGTAACTACAGGTTCAAGAGGTTTTTTTCGGGATGGCGTTCACGGTGGCGAGAGGCCCGATCAAGCGCGGCGAGTTATCGAAGCGCTCGGGCTGCAACATCGAGACGATCCGCTACTATGAGAAGATCGGACTTCTGGCAGAACCCAGCCGGTCCCAGGGCGGCCATCGCCTTTATGCGCCTGCGGATCAGGCGCGGCTCGGCTTCATCTTGCGCGGCCGTGAGTTGGGCTTTTCCATATACGAGTTGCGCAGCCTGCTCAGCCTGGTTGATTCCAATGCGTATACCTGCGGCGAAGTGCTGGATCTTACCCAGAGCCACCTCGACAGCATCCGAGAGAAAATCGCCGATTTACGCCGCTTGGAGGTGATGCTTTCCGAGGTGTCGGCCAAGTGTCAGGGCGGCGACGTTCCGGACTGTCCAATCATCGACGCGTTGCAGGATGCAGAATGACGATACGCGACGATGAACATCGATACCGCTCAAGAACTATGTGGCGCGAAGAGGATGATACCCGCCCCAATTAAGACAACACTGGCACCGATCAAATCCCAGCGATCGGGACCAACGCCCTCTATGACCCAAAGCCACATCAGCGATGCGGCGATATAAACGCCTCCGTAAGCCGCGTAGGCGCGCCCTGCCGCCTGAACGTCGGCAAGGGTCAACAGATAGGCGAAGAGTGCCAATGAGGCCAAGCCAGGTACGAGCCACCAGATCGACTTGTCGAGACGGAGCCGCGCCCAAAACGCGAAGCATCCGGCGATCTCCGCAAGAGCGGCACCGATATATGCGGCAATTGTCGTCATGCTACTTCCGTATCAAATGGCGTGCCGCCACCGCAATCTTCGGTTTCGGCTATCAGAGCTCGTCAACAGGCGAAGGATTTTGCAGGCGTCCGAAAATGCCCGCTTCTTCATAGAGTGGAACGACTTCAATCCGCTTGAGACGGCCGCCATTTCTGGATGCGGTTGTTGAGAAAATCGGCCACGAAGACGGTTCCGTCATCGGCGACGGCTACCGCTATCGGATGACCGAACTGTCCGGTGCCGTCACCGCTTTCGCCGAAGGCCATCAGAAAGGTGCCGTCGGGTGCGAACTTCTGGATGCGGTCGTTGTAGAAGTCCGCGACGAATATGTTTCCCTCAGGACCTGTCGCCAATCCCGTCACGGTCGCGAACCAGCCACTGAAGGGACCGAAGATGTTCATCGCGAGCGGTCCGCCCCACTTTCGCACGAAGCCTTGGTTCGCCTTGAAGGCCTGGATTCGGTCGTTATAGCCATCGGCGACATAGAGCGTTCCGTTGGCACCAAAAGCCGCGTCGGTCGGGTAGTTGAACCTTCCGGCACCGGTCCCGATCTCGCCAGTGGTTCCCCACTGTCTGACGAAGGTCCCATCTGGCCGCAGTTGCTGAACCCGCTGATTGTAGAAATCGGCGACGAAGAGGTCGCCGTTGTCGGCAACGGCGACGCCGCCCGGCGCGTTGAACTCGCCTTGCCCGCTTCCCGCGCTCCCGATCATGCGCGTCGGCGTTCCGCTCAACGCGAACACCTGAATGCGGTCGTTGAAATATTCTGCGACATAGAGTTTGCCGTCATGAATGGTCAGGTTCATGGGACGGCCAAGCTGGCCCCCGGCGTCGCCCGGTTCGCCGAAGCTGCGCAGGAAGGTGCCGTCCAGGTCGAAAACCTGGATGCGGCCGTTGCGGGAATCGGCGACGAATACCTCAGCTCCGGCTACGGCAACGCCTGTGGGGTCATGGAATTGACCCGGTCCGTTGCCCTTGGTTCCCCAACTCGTGACGAAGACGTAGCCAAGCTCCTTGGCGAAGGGGACAAAAGCAAGGTAGGCGCCGAGCAGCAGGGCAACCACGGTCAGGATCGGAGCAACGATCCATCTCATGGCTGTCTTGCGTCGCATACCCAATTGCCTCAGAAATTGAGCCGGAAGCCGGCGCGCACGGTGAAGTCATCCTCAAGCGCGTCGCCATTCAGGTCCTGCACGAGCGGCACCTGAACGATCGCCTCGACGATCCAGCGTTTGGTCACGTATTGCAGACCCTGCGCCACAAAGAACGAGGTACCGCCGGAACCGGGATCATCGATCCCGGCGATCTCGTTCTTTCCTCGATAGAGGAGGTTGCCTTCGAGCACCCCGTAGAGAAAGCCCGGCACGCCGGGTCCCAGCTCGCGCGGCCACAGACGGTATTGCAGCGAGGCGTCGAGCCGCGCCTCGTCACCGAACTCAAATCCGTTCGCCTCGGTGTTGACCTTGTAGCTCGCCTGCGCATCGATCTGATAATCCAGCGTCTGGTAGGTCGCAACCAAGCCACCGAACGGATCCCACGATCCCGAGCCGAGTTGGAGCGTCGCCGGCAACGAGCCTTGGCCATCGCTGTCGTCATCGTCTCCCGTCGGCATCTCGATGCCGGCGAACGGCGCAATCCGGAATGTGCGACCCGGCGCGTCATCTCGGTAGACCGTGTACCGACCGAAGAGCCGTGCGTCGCCGATGCCGCTGGTGCCGCGTGAAATCCGGTCGCCGCCCACTGTCGTCAGGTCGAGCTCCTTGTCCAGATAGGGGAGCACGGCAAACGCCGCGAAATCCCCACTCACGCCGTAACCCAAAACTGAGATGGCGCCCAGCACCTCGACCTCCCTGGCAGCCGGGGACGGGTCGTTGCTGGCCTTGCGATAGAAGAACTGCTCGCGAAACACGAACTCGCCTTCCGCCACCGGCAGCGCCGTGTTGAAGGTTTGCGGCGCGGCCATCGCGGCTGAGCTCAATACCAAGGTCAGGGGAACAGTCCAAGCAGTCAGCGCTGATCTCGGGCACCGCCTCATTCGGTCGCCTTCCGCTTGAACCCGCGCATGGTGAAACCGGCCCGGTCCACGGCCTCCTCGGCCTGCCGCTCCGTCAGGTTCGCGCCCGGCGTCATGGTGACCGTCACCGTCCCGCTCGCGATATCCGTCGAGACGGTTGCGACACCTTCGATCCGACCGAACTGCTTCTCGATGCCGTAAGCGCAGAAGGGACAGGCCAGACCGTCGGCTTGCAGAACATAAACGGCCCGATCCTCATCGGCGAAGACGATCCCAGGCGTGGCCAGAAGAATAGCGATAGCGGCGAACATCGCACGGATCGGCATGCTCGCCTTGAAGCCAGGGCTCATTGCGGTCTCCCCCGCCAACCGAACGAAATCACGAGAGTGGCTGACCAAGACCGGCTGCCTTCAATGTGTCTGCTTGCGGTCCGCGCCCTGTGCAGCAATCCGCCAGCTTGCCGTCGATGGCGACAGCCGGCACGGAACGAACACCCAACGCCTTTGCCCGCGCAGCCACGTCGGTGCGATTCATGTCCAAAACCTCGACCTCGCAGGAGGGACAGGCGAGGTCCTTCGCCAGCGCGATCGTGTCTTCGCAGGCCGGACAGCCTGCACTGAAAATCTCCACCTTGCGTTTCTGAGTCATGTCATCTCCTTGTCTGCTGCGAACTCAGCGCTTCCAGGATCGTGCATCGGCCGGCGGCAGGCCCCCGCTTCGGACAGGCGGCAATCAGTTCCTTCAGGGCCGATCTGATCGTTCGAAGCTGCGCCATCTTCCGCTCAACTTCCGCGAGCTTGGCCAAGGCCTGCGTCTGCACATCCGCGCAGTCCGTGTCCGGATCGGCGCGCAACGACAGCAACTCGTCGATCTCGCGCAACGAGAAGCCAAGCTCCTGGGCCTGCCGAATGAATCGGATACGCTCGACGACCTCTCCCGAATAGACGCGATAGCCGCTTTGCGGCTTCGGCGGCTGCTCGATAAGTCCTTGGCGCTCGTAAAAGCGGATGGTCTCGACACCCACACCCGCCTCGTCCGCCGCTCTGCTGATCGTTTTGTCGCTCATTTCCAATCATCCATATGAAGTCTGCACTCCGTACCATGATACGGAGTCAAGGGCGCCTGCGGAAAGCTGCCGGTCACGCCGAAGGCAAGTGCACGGATGCCGCCGGTCCGGGGTCGCCTTCAGGCTTCAGGAAATTCCCAGGCTTCGCCTACGGGTGAAGTTCCAGGAAATTTCGCCGCCGCGAGTGACGCCGCTGAC
Organism: Algihabitans sp.; assembly: GCA_965233705.1. Lineage (GTDB taxonomy): Bacteria > Pseudomonadota > Alphaproteobacteria > Kiloniellales > DSM-21159 > Algihabitans. Next base: position 1,602,705 of record CBDDTF010000003.1, read on the forward strand.
TAGCTTTCCGCGCTGGCGCTCCAGCACCGCCCGCCAGGGCACGAGCGTGAACTCCTTCGATTTCTCGATCACAGCGAACTTGCCACTCGCGAGCCGGAGCGGCCTCCGATAGACGCCCTCGATGCGCTCGCCGTCGAGCGGCTCGGCGAACGGCTTGCCGAGCTCCTTCGATAGCCGATCGGCAGCTGCCGCAACCTCGCGGCGGCGCAGCTCGGTCACGAGATTGCGCTGATAGACGGTGCGGCCGTCGCGCTCCTTGGCGAGCCCTTGGGTCAATAACCAGCGGCGCCGGCGCTCGATCGCGTCTTCCGCCTCGCGCCCGAAGCCGACCGCACGCAAAGGCTCTGGCCGTTCCGCCAGGAGCTGACGGTCAAGCCAGGTCGCGCCCACGGTTTCGACCATCCGGTCCAGGCCGAGGCTGGACATCAGGACGAGGCGCGCCGGCTGGCGCATCCGGCTACGTTCCTCATAGGCGCGCGCCGTGTCGAGAAAGTCCTCGGGGATCGCCCAGGACCCGTCGGCGAAGCGCTCAGCGGAGCCAGCCCGGCGCATGGCCTCCAACCGCCGGATATGGGCGCGGACATACTCTGCGGACGCGCGCGGATCGGCGGCGCGGTGCAGCGTCTCGCTGTAGAGACCGCCGCTTTGCTCGGCGATCTCCGCGATGGTCCGGTCGGCGCGGCGCGGTTCGGCCGCCGTGCCCTCGACGGCGACGATCGCGCCCGGTTCATAGTCACCCGGATCGGCCAGTTCGCCCACTTCCGCATAGTGGGTGCGCCCGTCAGTTCCGTCGACGATCAGATAGTGGCGGTCGTTCAATTCGTCGGAGAGCCCGCGCGCCACAACACGTCCGACGATCTGCGCGTTCGGCTGGGACGGATCGAAGATCGCATGATCGGCGCCGGCGCGCTCTACGCCTGCCGCGCGCATCTCGCGGTGCATCGTTCGGATAATGTCGCCCCGCGTGCCCATGTCGCGCAACGTGGTTTCGAGCCCCGCCGAAAGCCGCCAGCGTTTGGCCCCGGCCGGTTCGGCAAGGCCCATGCGTTCGAGCCTCTGTAGACGGCCGATCTTCAGTGTGTGCTTGAAGCGCGCGAAGTTGCCTTTCGGATCTTGACGCAGATCGGCTATGCCGTCCTCGGCTTGGCCGAGGATTTCGCGGTCGAGGCGGGTGAACCGCTCCTGGTCCACTTCGCGAGCGTAGCCGCGCTGGATTTGCTGTTCGCTGACCGGTCCCAGCTCAAGGGTCAGCAGCTCGCTCGCCCGCTCCCGGATGCCATGGGAGATATAGTCGCGGGCAATCACCAGGTCTTTGCCGAACTCGTCCTTGCCGCGCAGCACGATATGGCTATGGGGGTTGTCGGTGTTGAAGTGATCGACCGCCACCCAGTCGAGGCGGGTGTCGAGGTCGCGCTCCATCTCCGCCATCAGGCCACGGACGAAGGGCTTCAAATCGTCGAGTTCGGCCCCGTCTTCGGGCGAAACGATGAAGCGGAACTGATGGCGGTCGCCGTCGCTGCGCTCCAGAAAATCCTTGCCGTTCGTCTCATCGCTCGTCGCATCGTAGAGCCGGCCGGGTTCGCCCTCGCGCGTCACGCCGTCGCGCTGGATGTATTTGAGGTGCGCCCTGGCCGCTCCGATCCCCTGACCCTTGAGCTTGACGATCCGTGTCTTGACGATGACCCGCCGGCGGCCGCTGATCCGCCCGCGCCGCATCGCCGCGCCCGTGCCCCATCCGCCACCGCGCCCGATCCGGGACCCGCTGAACGCGGCGGCACCCATCCGCCCGAACCCCGGCCCGGAAAAACTGGCCGCATGCAGAACCCGTTGCAGATAGGTCTTGGCCTTCCTGTCGCCGCGGGATCGGATCTTGCCGAGCTTCGGTTTGAAGCGGTCTTCGCCGTCTGTAGCCATGGCTTCCAGATCATCGCGGCAAACGCCGGAAACAAGGTAACATCATGAATTGCCTCTTCTGCTCAACGGGTTACGCGAAAACGGGGAGTCGCCAAATCCGCCCTGGCGCCAAAAAAGAGATGTGCAGACAGGAACTTAAGCGTCATTGACGCGGTTCCTTTTCTCTTGCCCTCCGCCGCCTCAGACCCCTCCCAAGCTGCAACTCCTTTCTGACGCTGGATCAACTTGCATCGCGGTTCCGCCAAGGCAGCCGCAGTCTCGTCGCTCGGCCGATGATCAGCCGCCGATCCACCGGCCCGAAATACCGGCCATCGAAGGATTGCGGATGATCTTGCAGCAGGAAGACCGTTTGTTCGGTTAGGATGTGACAGCCATGCCAATCGGGCATTTCGCGGCCCTGTCCATCGCGCCTTTTCGCTGATGCGACCACCGATCCGTTGACGGTAATCTCGTCCGATTGGCGACAGATTCGGTCACCATTCAGACCTACGATACGCTTTAAAAGCGGCACGTCCGGCGGCAAATATCCACGTTCAACAACGAGTTCACCGACCCGTTCTGGCACCCGCACGAGCACATAATCGTCGCGTTCGATAGGCCGGTTATCGAGCCAATAGAGACCGATGGGGGCGCTCACTGAGGCGTTGTATATCAGCTTTTTCGGCAGGCTCACGAGCGACGCGACCGCCAAGGCAAGTACCGGAACCGCTGTTGCAAGAAGCCAATTCCGCCTCATGACAGCGCCCCTTTCTTCACGCGTTGTGCCGCCAAATAAGCCTCATGCTGGGCCATGGAATAGGCGCGGATCGGCCGTCTTGTAGCGATCCGGTTGTGGACATGGCGGTAGTAGGCGGGTGACACGTCGGCGGGCTCAAACCCGTCCGCTTCGAGGGCGTCGATCTGCAGAAGAGCGCGCTTGACCTTCGTGTTTCCGGTCGCCAGCAAGAGGACTTCGCCGCCGGGATCAACGCCCTCGATGCGGCTCAGGAGCAGCGAAGGCTCGGCGGTTTTGACGATGGTGAACCGCCAGTCCTGCGTGCCATATTCGTTGGCGCGCCAGCGGACATAGCCGAATATTTGACCGGGTGTGAAGAAGGCGAGCGAGCGCCGCCGGTCCAGATCCTGTTGCTCATCGGGCGCGCCGAAACGCAGCCAATGGTTCAGATGTTCCGGGTAGAACGCGATCTCGACGCGGGTGAAGGTCTCAGACATCGGCCGTCGAGTCCTTCTTGCGAAGGTCCGACCAGGCGGTCAGATCATCGATGTGATAGCGCACGAAACGGCCATGCTTGCGGTACTGCGGACCGCCGCCATAGACTCGCATCTTCTCCAGGGTGTTGGGCTTGAGCTTGAGAAAACGGGCTGCTTCTTTGGTGGTCAGGAAAGGTCCATCGACAGCGGCTTTGGTATCATGCTCGGTCATACTCACTCCGGCTTCGGCGTAATTGCGCTATGCCGGGAAAACATGATCCAACGCGCTTATCGGCGGGAGTATCGTTCTCGCCGAGTCCTCACAACGATACCCCTGACTGTGCTCTGAAGCCGCTAAGTCAGCAGCTTTCGGTAGTCCCCATTAATGTACCGGCGCCCGCGCCTGAAAGCGCCGATGGTGCGGTTTTTGAGCGTCGCATTCGGGTTGGTCCACTCTTCGTCCACGAACGCATCGCCGTGAATGAGCCGCGCGATGTCCTGAAACACCCAATCTCGCCGCCTCAAATCGACGCCAATTAGCGCGTCGCGATGGCGCATCGCCTCGACCGTCCAGCCTCTCTCGGGTCCGCCGATCAGGCGGTTCCGGTAAAGATCGGCAAGCCGCCGGATCAACCTTTGCGGATGCTCCACGTCGGGAAATTGGTCGACGACAGGCTCCAGCACAAAGGGTTCGACGCGGATTTCCGCGCCGAGGCACCGCACCTGCACGACATGACGGCGGCCGCTCAAGAGCAGATGCTGCTCGCCGTCTATCGCCTTCAGAAGCGTTTTTCGGCACCGCATCTTGGCGAGAGAGACGACACTGCCCAGTCCGGCATCGTCGTCGTGACGCACATAGGCGGATATAACCCGCCGAAAGTCCTCCACTCGCCAGAAGACGCCGGCCTCAAGCGCTGTTTCGTCAGGGTCTGCGAAAGATACAGAGGCCCCAAGCCTCTGCGCGCGCGAAGCGCCGCCGGGCTCGGAGCAGGGTTGTGCCGTCGATCAGTTCAATGGGGTTGGGCCGTCCCGGTGCGGACAAACGCCAGTCCTGACGGTAGTCGGGGTTGCGCCTCAGATACTCCCAGGCGACTCGTGAGCGGGTGAGGAACCGCACATAGTCATAGTCGCTCAGCTTCGGCGTTACGAACGCTGACGGTATTGCATAGGCCACCATCACCTTCTCCTTTCAGGTAAGCGGCGGCCAACGCGGGTCAGCGTCGTGGTCTCAAACAAGCCCCTCTCTTCTTATCCATCATGTTCTCAACCGGCGCTGTCACCGCCGCGCCACGGGTCTAAGTTGAGGTTCTTTCCATGGCACAACCGTGCCATTCAAGCGTCAACATTCCGTTAAGAATTATGACGAATTGCTTAAAAAGCGAGTGATTCCTTGCCGATGCAGCTCCGAGACGTCGGCCCTGTGAAGGCGCGGCAGACCCTCATGGGCGGCCAGCCGGGCGCGTCCCGGACCCGCGTCAAGACGGCCTTTTGGCCCCGCCTGCGGCGGCGTTCCGGTCTTGACCCGGCCCCGTGGGGAACGCGCTGAGGGCTCTCCAAGAGGGTCGAAGCGGAAAAACGTCCCAGGGGGACGTCTTCGCAGACCAACGCAAGGCGCATCGGCGCGTCAGTCGGATGCGCCGTTCAGCGGTCCCTCCGCGCAGTTCGTCGTGAGCAAAAGGGGGGGCTCACGCCGCCCCCCGCTCCGCCACCTCTTCTAATTTCGCCAAAGTAATCAGATCATCGAGGCGGTCGGCGATCTCTTTGAGATAGGGTGTTCCCTCGACGCCATACTCATCGAAGTCGGCCTCGGCGGATCGGACATGGGCGATCTCGCGGTCGAGCTCCTTGCGCCTGACGGCGATCTCTTCGTCTAGATCGAACGGGAAAGCGATGTCAGTGGAAGTGGTCATCTCGGTGTCTCCTTTGAGTGTGTTTCGACACCGCCCGGCGGTCGGAAACGATCGGCCGGGTCAACGACGCGCGGCACGCGCGCCCGGAGGGTCGGCGGGGGAGCCGATTTTTCTCGGAGCGTAGCGGAGGGAAAAATTGGGGGGACCGCCGATCGTTGAGGCGGACGATCGCTTTGCGGCAGACTTGGGGAATGGCGAACGGAAACCAGGCTGTTGCAGCAGGCTCCGCCCCTTCCCGAAAAGGGTTCGGGCCGTTAAAGCCATCCCCGCGGAGCCGCCGTCGCTCGCTCGCCCCGCCTGGCGAGCGGCGCGCGACGCAGTGGGAGGGCGGCCATCCCTGTGGTGAGCCCGAGCTCGCCAGCCGTCTCAATAAGGAGGCCCCGCGCGGGCCGGGAGGAGCTTCCCGCGCGGGGCCGGTATCGCCAACCGGGGGTTAGTTGGCGATGACGGCGAAGACGTCCTCGTCGTCCTGATCGTTGGCCGGACCGAGATTGGCGAAGATCGGGCCGCCGCGGGCGATCTGGGGATGCTTGATCGCGACGTTGACGTAGGGGTTGCCCGACTTCTTGCTGACCCGGACCCGGGCCGTGCCGATCTGGGCGCCGTTTTCAGCGACGACTTCCATCTCGGGGGCGTTGGCCGAGACCGCGCCCGTCAGAGGCTGGAGGCGGATTTTGCCGCGCCAGGTCAGGAGGCCGGAAAGTTCGCCCTCATAGCGGTGTTCGCCGGTTTGCTTCACATAGCCAATGTTCGACATCGTTCGATTTCCTTCTTCAAAGTGACCGCCGAAGGGCCGATCCCTTCGACGGGTCGGCCAATGAGGGGCGCAAAGATCGGGGTTTCATCCGCGCGAAAAGAGATGCCGGACCGCGACAGCGGTCCGTCTCTTAAGCCTTCCGCGCGGACCGGAGCGGCAGCGGAGGACCCGAACCGGCCCCCTGGCGCGGGCCGTGAGCGGGATGGCGCGCCAGGGTTCCGCGCCGGCGTCAGTCCGGCGCGGGTTCCTCTGCGGCGCCCCGCGAACAACACGGGGGGAGCCGGGCCGGGTTGAAGGCCCGTATCGCGGCCCTCATAAGACCCGTCCGAACGAAGGGATCAGGTCCTTCGAACAGGCGTCAACGGTGGAGAAAGGAGAGCGAGCGTCGCGAATTTTGATTGGCGCGCGTGAAGCTAACCGAAGCGAAGCACCGCCTGGGCGAAGCAAGAAAGCCTCCCGGATCGGAGCGCTGTGACGTCCGCCACGCTTCATGTCGAGCGCCGATGATGGCCACCGCTTCCGTGAGGATCCGTGTCAGAGCGAAAACAGAACCGCCCCGCGACGCTGGCCCGGTCCGTCGTCGGAAGAAGGCGGTGCGGCCCTATCTCAACCCTGATGACGCGATCAAGAATCCGGCGCTCGGCGCCCACGCGCACGCCTCAATCACGGCGCAGGCGATCAGGACACCAAGGACGAGGATGTTTTCAGGCTCAGAGCCAGCTCTCAATGGCGAGATCGGGCACGCGCGAGAACTCTCCGGCATTCGCGGTGATGACGGTCAGACCAAGGCTGCGCGCCTGGGCGGTGATCGGAAGATCATTGCTGCCAATCGGCGTTCCGGCTTGTTCAAGATGGGTGCGGATGGCCGCATAGGCCTCGTCAGTCGGCGCGTCGAGACTCAGGATCGAGACTTAGGATGGCGATATGCGACAGAAGCGCGTCCGACTGACGGGTCAGACGCTCCGATCGAGGCTTAAGCTGAGACTCGACGCGCCGATCGGCAAGGAGGAAGGCGGCCTTGACGACGCCGGTCGCCCGGCCTTTGCGCCACGTCAGGATCGGCATATAGCCGCGCGATGGATCGAAATCGCGGTGACGTTGAGGAACGGAGGCGGCCTAACGGCCGCCTCCGCAGCGCATCACGGTGACGCGCGCCTGATCGGCTTTCTGGCCGAGATTGAGGGTGATGCCGTTGCCGGGGAAGAGAACGACGCCGGTGAGACCGGCCGCGATCATCATGTCGTTGCGCTTGAAGGGCGCCGCTTTGCCATGCTTGGCGAAGTCGGGCTTGAAGACGATCTGGGCGACGCCGCGGGCCTCGGCCCAGGCGGCGGCGGCGACTTCGGCGCCGCGGGGCTGTCCGCCGTGGCAGAGGACCATGTCGGGATAGCGGCCGCGGACCTTGTCGAGCACGCGGTATACGGCGTCGATATCGAGCCAGTCGGGACCGCCACCGAAGGCGATCTTCGGGCCTTCGGGAAGATGGTCGGCGAGCTCGCGCTTGACCAGCGCGCGGGAAAAATCACGGGAGTCGATGATGGCGGAGGTGAGGCCGGGAGCCGCCTTGCGTGAACCGGACCGGGGTTTCCAGGTCGACCCGGTGACCGTCTGGAAGGCGTCGGCCATGGCGGCGCGCATATCCTCGAAGGCGCGGATATGCTCCAGGAGCGCCTGGCCTTTTGCGGTCTCGCGTTCGAGTTCGACCGACCTGATCTCCGAGCCGTCCTGTTCGTCGATGAGGGTGCGCTGGCGGGTTTCGTTGTCGCCGAGTTCGCGTTCGAGGCGGTCGATCTTGCGGTGGAGGACGTTGACGAGGCTCCAGGCGAGGTCTTCCGTGTGCCTCTCAAGCGCGGTGCCGTCGAACATGTCGCGGAGGGCCACGATGAAGCCGGCGGCGGACTGATCGAAGGCGCGGTCCTCGGGAAGCGGATCGTCTTCGATCGCGATGGGACCAGGCCCGTAGAGGGCGAGATCGTCACAGATGCGGGCGGTTGGTGAGTCCATGGGTCGTCATCTCCTGGTTCGAGGCCGCCCGGCCTGCCCGAGCGGCGGGACCCCTTGGCGGCCGGGAACCGAGCCCGGCTGTCACCCTTTGGGCGGGCCGCGTCAGCGAGCCCGAGCGCGTCAGCGCTTGACTGACGGGCGCCCGGCCGCATGGTCCCCGCCCCTTCGCTCGGGGAGCGGGCGGACTTTCGAACCGAGGCAGAGAGACGCGATCCATGGACGAACGCGCCGCAGGTGGTGGATGACGGTCTGGACCACGCAGGCTGGAAAAGGATGAAGCGGACCGGTTCGCGGGCGCAGCCGAGGCGGACCGGCGACAGTCGTCAGCCCAGCATGGACGGCTTTGAGGGGAAGAGAGGAGAACGGCCGCCGGGCGAGGAGACGAAGACACCCGGCGGCCGCCCAACGCGACCGGTGTTCGAAGATGCCGGCGCGTGATCTGTCGGACAGGACGCAGGTCAAGCCGCCTCGGACGCGAGCGGCGGACCATAGCGGGCGATCACGCGCTCGAGGACCTGGGCGTCGCCGACCGGCGCGAAGACCCGGGTGCGCCACTGGATGATTTCCGTGAAGCAGCCGCAGGCTTTGAGGCCCGGCAGCCATGACGCCGGCGCGTCGCGGATCTCAAGGCGCTGCTGATTCATCACGCGGGCGGCGGCGATGAACGCGCCTTCGGACAACGGCACGCGCTCCCAACGCCCAAGCGCGGCCATCATGTCGCTGGACGTCATGCGAACCGCACCGCCCTCGACGCCGCAGGCCTCCAGCAAGGGCGCGATCATGGCCGGCGCGATGTAGCGGCCGAGGTGGGCCGCGCCGTCATCGTCGGTCAGGCGGTAAACGATGGGTCGCTTGGCCGCGAGCAGCGACCAGAGCGGCATGATCAGGCCGACGACAAGGCCGAACTCGTCTTGGCTGAACTCCGGCGTCGCTTTCACCTCGGCGCGCCACAGACGCTCGAAGGCGTCGCGCGCCGCCGGCGCCCAGGCCGTCTCTTCGAACTCTTGCGTGAGCATCTTCTGGCGTTCGTTGGGCCGGATGAGTTCGATGCGCGCCAGGACGGCGCCGGTGTTCTCGTCGGTGAGCGCGGTGGCCGGGCGGACGAAGGCCGCGCGCTTCGAGCGCTCGTTGACGAAGTATTCGGCGTCCTTCGACCCATAACCGCCATGGAGCGCGTCCAAGCCGAGCGGGCGATTGCGCGTGCGCCGCGCGATGCGCAGGAGCTTTGTCTCGGCCTTGGTCTTGGGATCGACCCGGAGGACATGGGCGTCCACCAGTTTAAGGGAGTCCGCCGTAATGGTCTCCGCACCCACATCGAGGGTGCCGGCGGCGCGGGCGGCCTCGACGCGGGTCTCGACGATCTCTTCGAAGACGCCGAACAGTGTGTTCTGCACAGCGATCGGTAGGGCGAGAAGCCGGTTGAGAAAGCGGCGGATCGGCGGCAGATCCTCTTTCAAGGTCCCGTCCTTGTCGAGAAGCGTGAGGCCGGTCATGTCCTCGAATTGCGCCAGCGTGATCCCGCCCTGGGGCTCGAAGGCGAGACGGCGGAAGAAGATACGCAGGCTCTCGCGCGCCTCGTTGCTTTCGAGATTGTCCTCGGCGCGGAACAGGCCCTGGCCGCCGGTCTGGCGTTCGCCCTTCGTCAGCGCGCCGAGCGCATCCAGCCGGCGCGCGATGGTCGACAGAAAGCGCTTTTCGCCCTTCACATCGGCGGCGACCGGCCGGAACAGCGGTGCGGACGCCTGATGCGTGCGGTGGGAGCGGCCGAGGCCCTGGATGGCGGCGTCGGCCTTCCATCCGGCTTCCAGCAGATAGTGAGACCGGCGGCGCTGGTTCCGCCGCCCGAGATCGGCGTGATAGGAGCGCCCGGTGCCGCCTGCTTCGGAAAAGACGAGGATGCGTTTCCGGTCGTCCATGAAGGCGTTGGTCTCGGCGATGTTGACCGAGCCTGGCCGGGTCTCGATCTCGACGCGTTCGCCGCCGAGTTCCTTGTGACGAATCACGCGCCGGCGCCGTCCGGTGATCTCGGCGACATTCTCCGGCGCGAAATTCCAGATGAGCTGGTCGAGCGCCGAGGTCACCGGCGGCAGCACGCCGAGGCGTTCGATCATCGCGTCGCGCCGCTCCAGCGCTTCCTGGCTGTGGACCGGCGCGCCGGCCGCATCGAAGACCGGCTCGGCAACTTCCGACCCGTCCTCCTTGCGCACGATCCGGAAAAGCTGGGTCGGGAAGGAATGGACGAGATAGTCCATGACGGCCTCGCGCGGCGTCAGGTCGAAGTTGCCATCGCGCAGATCGGCGGCGGAAATTTCGGCGAGCCGGCGGTCCATGACCGCCTCGCCGGTGGAGACGATCTGGATAACCGCGGCGCGGTCCTCCTCCATGTCCGCCTCGATCGCCTTGATCAGCGTCGGGACCTTCATCGCCGTCAGGAGATGGTTGAAGAAACGCTGCTTGGTCGATTCGAACGCCGATCGGGCGGCCGCGACGGCATGGCGGTTCTTCGAGCCGTCCTCGTCGACGACATTCATCGCTTCCAGGGCGACTTCGAGATTGTGGTGGATGACTTTGAAGGCGCCGGCATAGGCGTCGTAGATCTCGATCTGCTGTGGCGTGAGATGATGGTCGAGGAAGGCGTATTCGACGCCGTCGAAGGAGAGGTTGCGGGCGCAATAGAGCCCCATGGCCTTGAGATCGCGGCAGACCATCTCCATGGCCGCGACGCCGCCCTTGTTCATCTCGGCGATGAAGTGCTCGCGCGAGGTGAAGGGCGCGTCCGCGCCGCGCCAGAGCCCGAGCCGTTCGGCATAGGCGAGGTTTTCCACCGTCGAGGCGCCGGTGGCGCTGGCGTAGACGACGCGGGCGCCGGGCGCGCGTAGTTGCAGATCGACGCCTGCCCGTCCCTGCTGGGACGCGGCCTTGAGGCCTCGGTCGCTCTTGACGGCGGCCGCGTTCTGCATGGCGTGGGCCTCGTCGAAGGCGATGACGCCCTCGAAGTCCTCGCCGAGCCAGTCGAGGAGCTGGTCGAGGCGCGAGGCCTTGCCGTCCCGCCCCGTGCCGCCCCGTCCTGATCCACGAAGGGTCGCGAAGGTAGTGAAGAGGATGCCTTCATAGGCCCCGATCCGGCGCCCGAGCTTGTAGCGCGATTGGGGGATGATCTCGGCCGCACCGCCGCCGAGCGCGGTCCAGTCGCGGATCGCGTCCTCTTTCAGCTTGTCGGACTTGGAGATCCAGACGGCCTTGCGGCGGCCCTTGATCCAATTGTCCATGACGATGCCGGCGACCTGGCGGCCCTTGCCGCAGCCGGTGCCGTCGCCGATGAAATAGCCCATTCGGAGGCGGAAACCGGCCGGGTCGTCCTCGCCTGTCTCCGTCACCTCGCCGGTTTCAGGATGGCGCACGAAAGCGCCGTCCATGAAACGGGTATGGGCCTCGCCGGCATAGACGATGCTTTCGAGCTGGCCGTCGGAAAGGACGCCGTCGGTCACCAGCATCTTAGGCAGATGTGGGCGGTAGGTCGGCGCCGGCGGGTCGATCGAGCCGAGCGCGGTCGATTGGGTGAGCGGCGTCGGATGGTCCTTGGCGCCGGGGATGCGGATGCGTGCGACCCGATAGGCCTGGTAGATGCCCGAGGCGTCGGTTGCGGCGTCGGTTCTGGTATCTGGGCCCCCGGCCTCGTTCGGGTCGATCACCTCATAGTCGATCTCCGCGCCCTGGCGGGTGACGCTGCGGATGATCGGCGCGGACGCAGCGACCGCCCTCGTGGCCTTTGGCGGCTTGCGGTCGATGCGGCGCGGCGCAGCTTTGGCGGCGCCCGCGCGCGGGGGCAGCGCTGCGATCCGGTCGAGGAGCCCGTGGAGCGTTCCCGCCTCGCATGAGGCGTCCGGATCGGCGCCGCGCGGCTGATCGCCCTTGAGCTTGTCGATGACGAGGAGCCGGGTTGAAACGGCCGTGCCGCGGCGGGCGTAGACGCCGCCGTCGAGGCCGGCCGCGAGGCGCAGCCGTCCGGTCTCGAACAGGCGCCGCCAGAACCGCCCATGGGACGGCGCGCCGGGCGCGAGGCCGTGATTGACGATGGCGACGAGCCGTCCACCAGGCGCCAGGCGCTTGAAAGCGCTCCAGACATGGGCGGCGGCTTCGCCGGCGTGGTCGCCGCGCGCCAGCCCTTTTGCGAAGGGCGGGTTCATTAGGACGACAGAGGGACGCTCGGGATCGCCCAAAAGATCGTCGATCTCGGCGGCGTCTTCGCGGTGGACGCTTGTGTCGAACAGTGCTCTGAGGGCGCCGGCGCGGTCCGGGTCGATCTCGTTGAGCATGAGCCTCGCGCCACCGATGCGGGCAAAGGCGGCGAGAGCGCCATGACCGGCGGAAGGCTCCAGCACCAGGTCGCCGTCGCGAATCTCGGCGGCGAGGAAGGCCGCATAGGCGTAAGGCGCGGGCGTGGAGAACTGTTGCAGGGCCATGCTGTCTTCGGTCCGGAGGCGATTGGGAGGTTGCAGCGCCGCCATGGCGTCGAGCCGTACGAGCGCCGTCGCCGGATCGGCGGCGATGAGCGCCTTGCCGACCTTCAGGAGATGGCGGGTTTCGGCGACCTCGGCGGCATCATAGGCGTCTTTCCAGGCCCAGGCGCCCTCGGCGTCGGAGCCGCCATATGTTGCGGTCATCGCCTCACGCAGCTTGGCGCGGGTGATGCGCTGCGCATTGGCGATGCGGTAGGCGATGAGGCGCGCGGCCTCCATACGAGGATTGGGCGATGTCGAAGGGTGTGCCGCGTCTTGCGCCGATGCGGCGTTCGGCCCGGTCGGCGGGTCTTCGGTAAGCGATAAGAGGTCCATGTGTCTGTCTCCTTCGAGGGCGAACGAAAACGCCGCCCGCGGAGGGTTCCGGAGGCGGCGTTTTCGCTGGATCAGGCGTGGTGTCGGCGGATCAGGCGCCGGGCGGCGGGGCCGCAGTCTTGTCGGCGGCGGCGACTTCAATGAGAGGCTCGGCGAAAGCGACGTCGACTTTGTAATTGTCGATCACGATCACGACGCGCCTGTCGGACGGGCAGGTCCAGCGGACATGCTCGGCGGCATGATCGCGAATGAAAGCGATCAATCCGGCCTCTTTGCCGATCAGCACGTCGCAGGCGCGGGCATAGGCGGCGATCTCATAGTCGCGGCGCTGGGTCTGATAGGAATTGGCCTCGGCGTCGTCGGATGGACTGAAATAGCTGTCGACGATGAGCGTGGAGAGGTCGTCGGGATCGAGAGCGCGTTCGGTCAGAGCCGTCTTTGTGATGATCGGCAAGACCTCTTCGGCGTCATAGCCTTCGCCGATCAGAATGAGGTCCGTATCGATATCGAGGGACCGGCACGCGCCGTCCTGTTCGATCACGAGATTGGCGACGATCTTGTCGGGCCGCGCCCAGTCGGCCCAATCCTTATCGGTCAGGCCGTCGAACGAAACGCCGTCTATCGAGGCGTGTGCGCCTTCGAGATCGAGGAGGACGAGTTCACTGTCGCCGTCGATCAACGTCCAACGCACTTCGATGATTTTGGCCAGGGCATCATACCAGCGATAGCCCTCATAGGCCGCATGCTCCTGGTAGAGGTGACTGAAGGCGCCGCCGTCGAGTGCCCGGGACAGGCACTGCATGATGACCGGGCTTTCGTTGACCGCGATGACGACGGCCCCGTCCTTGACCGGTTCGAGCTTATCTAAGCCGGCCCAATTGTCCTGCGCCGTCGGAGGCGAAAAGGAACGCAGCCAGTCCCGTGCTTGCGGCAGGTCGACGCCGAGCTCATGGGCTCGGCAATAATCCTTGTACGCCAGGGAATGGTCTTTGCAGGATGCGATGTGCCGGTAGGTCGCTCGCTCGCCGGCCTTGAGCAAGTCGCGCCAGGCATCGTTCAGCACCATTTCCTTGCGGGCGGGTAGAACCAGTTCCAGCCCGGCACCGCCGGTAAAATCGAAGGCGGCGTGGTACGATCCGGCGTTGAAGGTCTCATGAACATCAGGCGTCGACGGCGAGAGGGTGAGCCCGAAGAAATTAGCGGCGATCGTATCGCGCCAACGGCCATTCGGGATGACGCCGATCCGGCCGCCGTCAAATGTCTCGATACGGACGGCTTTTTCGAGGAAGTCGCTGCGGACGATCTCGATGGGGTCGTCCGGATGACTGCTGTAAAAGACCGGGATGGGGTAAAATCCGGCGACCTTCTCGAGGAGGGGACGTACCGACGTTTCGCCGCCGTCTTTCTTGGGAAAGGAGATGCCGGTTCCCGGCGGTTCATCGTCAAGCGTCTCGACGGCGACGCTTTCCCGGCCCTGAAACGCTTTCGACGTGATCTTCGCATACCACCCGGACAAGGCGCCTTCGGGCATGGACCAGATCTCGCATCCCCGGCGCGACAGGCTCCAGAACCCCATGCCGGCGGGATCTTCCAGCCGCGCGGTCTCGCCCTCCCAGCCGCTTTTGCCGAAGGACAGAAGCGTCTCGGGATTGCGCATCCCGACGCCGTCATCGCGAACGATGATGTGATCGGGTTCTTCGATGACCTCTACCCGGGTCGCAGCGGCGCGGCGAGCGTTCTGAAGAAGCTCGTTGAAGATGTCTTCGAGGCCCGCGTTGAAGAAGCGGGTGGCCTTGTCGAGAGCGCCGGCTGAAATCCGGGCGCGGATGTGCGTAACCATATCGGTCATGAAGTGTCTCCAAGGGTTGCGGGTAAAAGGTCGTGGACGCCGTTTCCGGCGTCTGGGTCTCAGGCACTAGCGGCGGCGCTTGAGGCGCAGGGTCTCGCCGCTGGCGTGGCTTATCGTTCGATGATCTTAAGCGATCGACGCGACGAGGCCGGTGCGTCAGCGCCGGCGAGCTTGCGGCGAAAGCGGCGGGCGAAGGCGAAGGCGGCTCTTCGGCTGTCTTCGTCGGCTAGGACTTCGCCGCGTCCGCCCGACAGGCGGGCGATGACGGTCCAGAGGTCCGGCGTCTCGCCGGGCTTGATCGGACGGATCGTCACGATCTCCCGATCAGGATCGCCGACATGTTGCGACAGGTTGTGCATGGCGGCGATTTCGAGCGTAGCGATGCGACTGCTTTCGCTCGGCGTCGGCCCGGATCGCGGAGCCGCTTCATCAATGACGGCCATGGCGAACCTCCGTTTCCGGTGAGACCGGTGACGCCGGTTCGAAGTCCTTCACCGCGCCGTCGTGGTAACAATCGGCGCAGGACGTGAAGGTGTCGCGATCCCAATAGGGTTCGCTGCCGGTCAACGCCTCAAGGGCGTCATACGGATCGCCATTAGGCGATTGCTTCTTAACAACCGTGCAGGTGATCTCCGCGCTCACGCGCAGATCGGACGAGCCGCAACTCGGGCATCTCATCCGGGCGTCGGCCTTTCCGCGGCTGTCCGCGTCGCGGGTTCGGTCGCGCTGTGTCTTCAAGTCGTTCATGGTCGGATCTCCTGTGTGAGGTGACGAAGGCCCGCTTTCTTTCCCCTCGGCGGGCCTCATGCCCGGAACCCGGCCTTTGACTTTTCGGAAAGCGCCCGCACCTCGGGTACAGAGGGGCGGAAGGAGGTCATGCGACGCGCTCCGCGCCGCCGTCGGCGAACAGGGTGAGGACGGCGTAGGCGCCACCGTCGAGCTCCTCCGCGAAATCCTCATTGAGGGCGTGCGCTTCCTCGCGCGCCTCATTCAGACAGCCAATCCCGTATTCAGGGGTTTCGGGGTAGCGACCGTCCGGATCGACGATGGCATAGCCGAGAATGATCCTTGAGCCTGACATGGCAGGCCTCCTTTCGTTGTTGGAATGGGTAGGCGTTGATGCCGGCGTCAGAGCAATGACGTCTGCGTCGGCGCGTCGCGTTCCGAACCCGTTTCGGCGGCCGGCTCCGACTCGACGGTGAAGTCGACGGTCTCGATCCTGGCGATGCGATAGAGCGTTCCGGTCGTCACGCCGCGGTAGCCGATCCCGCGTTTGCCGTACCGCTCGGTGCGGAAGCGCTGCTCGACCGAACCGTCCGTGAACGTCATCGGCTCCGCCAGGGTGAAGATGTCGCCGACCTTGGGACGGGCGCGAAGGCGGGCGTGATGGGTCCGGACGTCTTCGCGCCATTTGCGGGCATGATCGCTAGCCGGCGGATCGAGCCGGTCGAGAATGCGCAACGGGCAGTCTATGGCGACCGGTCCCATGTCCTCGGACATGTCCTTCCAGCCGAGGGTATAGCCGTCGCTGGCGCGCGGGACATGATTGACGAGGCAGACACGGGCGAGTGTGCGAACCTCGCCCTTTGTCTTGTTCGTCCAGCGCATGGCGGCGTAGTAGCGGCGCATCTGAACCAGCGCGCTGTCGAGGATCTCCCATTTGCCGGCGTCGTTCTCGCTTTCGAAGTGGGCGTCGAGATAGGCGCGGACGCCGCCGCCGCGATAATCGGAGGTGTAGGTCCAACCCATGGTTCGCCTCCCTCACGCCGCGGACCGGACGCCGGACTCGTCGGCGTTCGGTTGCTTGCTGTCGGCGGTCCGGTGTCCGGCCCGTGCGAGCACGAAATCGGCCGCCTTCTGCGCGTCAGCGGCCGCTTTCAGGATGAAGCGCTTGTCGTTTTTCAGCGCCTTGAGCCAGGAGCCCACATAGGCGGCGTGATCCTCGACATGGTCGGGGGGAAGGCCGATGTTGGCGCCCAGGATGGCGGAGCCTATCTCGGCGACGAGCTCTTCAAACGCGTACTGAGGATCGCCGAAGGTCTTGCCCTTGGTGCGGTCGAGGCGATGAGGCGCGCCCGACCAGTGAATCGTCTCGTGCGCACGGGTCGCGAAATAGCGTTCCGGATCGTCGAAGGCCCCGTACGGCGGCATCTGGATGAAGTCTTCCGAGCGTTGGTAGAAGGCCCGGTCCCCGCCATGGCGCACCTCGGCGCCGATCCGGCCGAAGAAGGCTTGTCGCTCGGACGGCGGCGGCGTCTTCTCGATCTCCGACTGCTGGTGGTGATAGAAATGCGCCGGCAGATCGTCGATCTGTTCAGCATTGAAGACCGGATAGCATTTGAGGAAGCGGATGGTCTCGTCGACTTCCTCGCCCTGGTCATCCTCCTGTCGCATTGTCGTCGTGCCGTAATAGATGATGGCTACGGATTTCTCGCCCTTGCGCACATGGCCGCCAAGCTCCAGCGATTGGCGAAAGGTCATCCAGCGCGGGTTTTCGAAGCCCATCTCGCTGGCGCGGTCCCAGAGGATCAGGACGTTCATGCCGGTATAGGGCGCTCCGGTGTTGCGCAGCGGCTGCAGCGCGCCGAGGCCGTTCTTCCAAGGTTGCTTCCAAGGCGGCGCGCCGGCCTCAAGCGCCTTGATGATGCGGTCGGTGATCTCTTGCGCCACATCGCGGCGCGGTTTCTTGTGCCGTGTCATAGTCTGTCTCCGAAAAAGAAAAACGCCCGCGAAAGCCGCGGGCGTTGGTGAAGGGATGAAGGGTGTCGAGGAGCGCCGTCAGGCGGCGATCTCGTCGGTGGCCGGGTCGTCGCCGGGGTCGATCTCGGTGTCAGCGCCGGGCGCGTCGTCTTCCCCGACATCATCGTCATCGACATTGTCGTCGTCTGGCTCTGGCGCGGCGAAGGCCATGCCAGCCGGCGCCCAATCGTCGAGCGCGCCCCGGTGCTTAGCATCGACCGGTGTGGTGTCGTGGATCAGCCCGTCGCAGAGATCGACCAGTTCCGATTTCTTGGCCTTGAAGTCCTTCGACAGCTTGGCCGCGACGTCGCCGCCCACCGTTTCCTTCAGGAAGGCGATGAGCTGGTCCTTCTTGATCCGGGCGAAGAAGCTCTCGCCCGTCGGTTTCCAATAGTCGCGGATGTTGAGATCCATCTCATGGGCGACCAGGGCCGTGAGCGTCGCCGTACTGGTCATGGATTCCACGGTCATTGCCACGGCGAACGCGACGAGCCGCTCGCGCTCGTCCGGCTCCAGCGCCTTGAACGTGCCCCAGTTTGCGATGAGGCCGGCGCCGTCGAAGATGTCGGTGCGCAGCGCCCGTTCGGCATGATCGAGAAGCGCCGCCGCCGTGGTTTCGCCAAGCTCGCCCCGTTTGACCCGCAGATCGGCTTTGCTGGCCTGCAAGGTCGTGCCGTGGGGCGACGCGAAGACCGGCCCGAAGATGCGCCGCACCAGGATGAACTGGTGCATGAGGATTGCCGTCTCCGGGGTCTCCGCAAGGGCCGCCTGAAGCGCCTGGGCCTTGTAGACGGCAAGATCGCTGCGGAGCCCGAGGCCATAGCCAGGCGCTGCTTTCGGCGCATCGTCGTCATCGCCGTCAAGATCGGCGCTGCCACCCGCGCCGCCCTCTCCGGCGCCGGTGGCGCCCGCTGTCAGGGCCCGGACTTTCTTGCGGTCCTCCTTGCGGACGAGCCCTTCATGCACCGTCACACCGTCATGGGAGGGATAGAGGATGCAGCCGGCGACTGCCTTCTGCTCGGCCGTGAAGGCCCGTTCGACGTCGCGCAGGTCGTCGAGCCGTTCCTCGATGGCGTCATAGCGTTCGGAGTCGTCGTCGCTCCAGTCTTCGGCGTCGGCGTTCTTTTCGAGGAGGCTGTCGAGCTCTTCCTCAAGTCTGGCGCGTTCGGCCTGTTCTTCCAGGCTCCTCTCGACGATCTTGCCGTAGATGCGGTCGAAGCCGTGCATCAAGTCGTAGGCATAGCCCTCATGGGCTTCGACCCAGGACCAGCCGTCGGCGGTGAGCCGGTCGACCTCTTCCGCAAGCTTAGCGTCGCGCAGGGTGGCCAGAAGCTTGAGATCGGTGAGATGCGCCTCGTCGCTGAAGAGGTCGCGCTCCACCGTGCCGCCGGCGGCTTCATAGGCGTCCAGCGTCACGAATTTGACAATGGCGTCACCGCTTGAGACAGCGTTCTCGTAGAGCATCTTGCGCACCGAATGGGTCGAGAAATGTCCGCCTTCGTCGATGGCCTTGAAGACGCGCTCCTGCCGGGCCAGATCGGGGCAGCCGGCGAAGAGCTTGGCAATGTCGAGGCTGATCTCGCCCGCGCGTAGCGCCTTGCGGACGCAGGGCGCGGCCTGGCCGAGCGAGAGGCGCTGGCGCACGGCCCGCTCGGTGGCGCCGAAGCGCTTTGCGATCTCCTCGACACTGAGGCCCAGGGCGTCGAGCTTGGCGAAGGCCTCGAAATCGTCGATCGGGCTGAGGGCTTCACGGACGATGTTCTCCGCAAGCGCTTCTTCGGAAGCGTCGGCGTCGTCGCTGGGGACGATCCGGCAGGGGAACTCTTGCGTCTTGGCGAAATGCCCTTCCTTGGTCAGCAGGCGGAGCGCCGCGAGGCGCCGTCCGCCATAGCGGACCTCGTACTTCCCGGCATTGGCCTCGGACGGACGCACGCCAAGATTTTGCAGGAGGCCGCGCGAGCGGATCGAGGCGACCAAAAGGTCATCCGCCGTATTCGGCTTGGTCTTGCGCGGATTCTCGCGGGACATCACGAGCTTGGAAAGCGGGAGATGCACGGTCTCCCCGATTTCGTGCCGTGGGGTCTGGTGCTGGGCCATGAGTCAGTCTCCTTCAGGTTGAAGTTTTGAGGAGAAGCTCCGGCCCCTTTGCTTTCCGGGAAGCCGGGCTTCGCCCGGCTGGAACAGGACTTTTACTTTTGGGGAAGGGCGCACCCTCCGCGCGGCGAGCAGCGAAAAGCAGGCTCGCGGCGCCCTCACCGGACAAAGATTTTGCGCAGGGCTGAGGGATCATGTCCCGGATGAGCGACGACCGCGCGGAGTGCGGGCTCAGATGAATGATGTCTGGCGACCAGGCGGGTGAGATGATGCGACAGTGAGCCGTTTGGGTAAGCCGCATTCCTTAAGGTCGCGGTCAGTAATTTAACTTCGTGGCTGAGAGGGTTTAGATAGTGACTTTCAAGTAATCCCCGCTGCGTCGGTCCATTCAAGGATGAGCTGACGCGCTGTCAGAGGAACGACACCGGCCTGCATCAATCGGGCTGCAACCGGAGAGTTTTGCAAGTCGAGAAGTCCATTGCATAGATCGAATAGAACATAGACGTCATATGCCTCTCCCAATGCGCCGAGGGCGGCTTGAGCCAAAGAGCCCTCCGGCCACCCGCCCGCGAGAATTAGGCAATGTCGGCGCTGTTCGGAGATCGTTTGGCGGAGACGGTCATCCTTCCATGGATTGATGACTGATCGCTGCAATCGGGCTTCTTTCGGTATGAGGAGATCCAGCGGAGAGTTCGAGTGTTCATGCTCTTTACTGGCCATAAAAGAAATAAATGCGGGAATGGAAAGCTCGACCGCTTTGCTCAAAACCTCTTGGTGGGCGGTGCCCACGACTGGCGCTTCGGGCGCTATGCCCGGCGACGTTTCCGCAAAGTCGATGAACAGCAGGCAAGAAGCCCCCGGGTCGAGGAGCGCCAAGTTTCCCTTCCTGTTTACCCGGTTTGCCATGCTATTCCTAATTCCGCGTTCCTGGTTATTGGGAGATCGGATCGTTATCAGCCGATGGAGTATCTTGGCACTTTGCGGTGCTGACGCCGCGACGCTGGCATGCCCCGTGGGAAGCGATGCGGCTTACCGACCTCGCCCTCGCAATTGGCGCCAAGCCCTCGGTGTTGCTGGACTTGCTCGACGAATTCTGTCTCCCTTTCGCCACACAGGTCTTTGGAAGATTCCGCCGCAACCATCCGCGGAGTGTCAGGTCCCCGTCTCACCCGATCCGGACACGGATATCGTCCAGGAACGTATAGGGCGGGACGTCGAGATTGCGCGGCGCCGGTCCCCGCCGGACGCGGCCTGACGTGTCATAAACGGACCCGTGGCAGGGGCAAAACCACCCCCCGTATTTGCCGTGAGGATCACTCGATTTCTGTCCGAGCGGCACGCAGCCAAGATGTGTGCAGACACCCACGACGATCAGCCATTCCGGCCGCTGCACGCGCGCGGCATCTGCCGTCGGATCAATCAGGTCCGGGTTGTCGTCGTCGGCCCTTGCGCGTTCGATCTCATCGGCGGTGCGGCGGATGATAAACACCGGCTGGCCTCGCCATTTCACGGTAATGCGCTGGCCCATTTGGATGGGGGCAAGGTCGAACTCGGTCGACGACAGGGCGAGAATGTCCGCCGATGGGTTCATGCTGTCGATAAACGGCCACAGGGCAGCCACCGCGCCGACCGCCGCCATGGTGCCGGCCGTGACGTAGAGAAAATCGCGCCGTTTGACTTCCGAAGATTTGAAACCGGAAGATGGGCGATCAGTTGTCGCAGACGTCACTCTTATCAGTCCTTTCCGTGTCGCCACCCTTGTATTGCTGCTTATGATAGATACGCCTCATGGCCGATCCTGTTCGACGGCCGACCTGCCCATGATATCTTGCAGGCGCGGCACGAAGCGGGGTACTCGTGCGGCATATCGTCGATAGGCGTCACCCATCTCGGCTTCAACCTCCCGCTCCTCCCGCAGAGCAAGCCGCCAGTACATGACGAGCAGCACCGGAAACATTGCGAGGGTGAGGATGGTCGGCCATTGGAATAGGAAACCGATCAGGATCAGGACGAAGCCGACATATTGCGGATGGCGAATGCGGGCATAGGGTCCGGTCTCCGCCAGCGCTCCGGTCCGCTGCGCTTGATAGAGGACGCGCCAAGCGGCCGAGAGCAGAATGAACCCGCCGCCGATGAAGACAAAACTCAGTAGGTGAAACGGCCCGAAATGCGGATTCCCCTTCCAGCCGAACAGCATTTCCAAAAGATGGCCGGAATCGTGGGCAAGCCAGTCGATGTCGGGGTAATTGGTCTGCAACCAGCCGGACAGGAAATAGATGGTGAGCGGAAAGCCGTACATCTCGGTGAAGAGCGCGACGAGGAAAGCGCTGAAAGCGCCGAAGGACCGCCAGTCCCTGCCGGTCTTCGGCTTAAAGAAGCTGAACGCAAACAGAATGAAAATCGCGGAGTTAATGACGACCAGAAGCCATAGACCGTAGGAGCTTGTTTCCATGGTTAGTCCTCGTCCGGATTTGTCGGTGCGTCGTGACCATGACCACCGCCATGGCCGCCGTGCCCACCGTGCATGAAGAGATGCATGCCGATACAAAAGACGAGCAGGCCGATGAGTATGCCGCTTCCCGTGAACACATGGGCGCGATGCTCATAGAGCAGGAGGAAGCCAGCGATCCCCAGGAAAACGAGAAGGACGATACCGGCGCGCGAACGCCAGAACCGTGGATGGGATTGGGTCGATCGATTGTTCATGCTGTTCTCCGCTCCGCCGACCCCTGCGCGCGGGCTTTCGCCCGCTCCCAAGGCCAGCAGCCGTCCAGTTCCACGTCGATGGAGAAGCTGAGAAAAGTACGGATGGCGACAAGGGCGCCAAGAACCGCGATGTTCGATAGAGACGGCTCAAGCACAAGCGAACGCAATATGTCGGCAGCCACCAGAAGCTCGAGCGCGATCAGCGTGCTGCGGCCAAGTTCTCGCCGAAATGACGCATAGCGCTGTTCCGTTCTGTCGCGCACGTAAATGACGAACGTTTTCCCGGCGCTCCACGCAAATCCACCTGCAATGACCGCGAGCGCCGCCAGTTCCAGACCAACGATCGTCCACGTGACCAAGGCTTCCATGGCGCTGCCGATGATCATGTCATTCCCTATTCGACGACCAGCTTGCCGCGGAACATGCCCATGGCGCAGGCGAAGTCGTACTCGCCCGGCGTGTCGGGGACGAACTCGACGGGTACGGTCTCGCCCGTGGGCAGGTCGGCGCTCTTGTTGAAGTCGGTGAAGATGACCTTCTCCGAACAGGCGGCCGTCTCCTCGCGCCGAAAGTTGAGGCGTACGGGCTTGCCGTGCCGGACGATGATGGTGTCAGGCGTATAACCACCCTTGACGAGCACCATGACTTCCTGGTGCCCGCTCGACGTCTCGGCGGCCCGTACCCCCTTGGCGCGCTTCAGCCAGAAGAACCAGACGATGAAAGCGACGAGCACGAGCCCGCCAATGAGAACGATCCAGCGATCCGGCGTCATTTGACGGCCCTCCTCGGTTCGAAAAAGCGCAAGCGGTTGGCGTTTGTGACGACGGTCACCGAGCTGAACGCCATCGCTGCAGCGGCAATCAGGGGCGACAGCAGTAACCCGAAGAACGGATACAACAGACCCATGGCGACCGGGATGCCGGCGGTGTTATAGCCGAAGGCGCCGACAAGGTTCTGGCGAACGTTTTTCATCGTCGCCCGGCTGATCTCGATGGCTGTGACCACACCGATCAGACTGCCCTTGATCAGCGTGACATCGCTTGCCTCGATCGCAACGTCGGTGCCGGTGCCAATGGCGAAACCGACATCCGCCTGCGCCAGCGCCGGAGCGTCGTTGATCCCATCTCCCACCATGCCGACCCGCTTGCCCTCGAGCTGGAGTTTTTGCACCTCGTGAGCCTTATCGTCCGGCAGAACTTCGGCTAGCACCCGATCGACGTGAACCTCGCGGGCGATGGCGTCAGCCGTGCGCTGATTGTCGCCGGTGAGCATGACCACCTCGATGCCCATCTTTTTCAGGAGATCGATGGCTTCCTTTGAATCCGGCTTGACGGTGTCTGCCACAGCGACCAAGCCAGCGGCCTTACCGTCGACCGCGACGTACATCGGCGTCTTGCCTTCGGTGGCCAGGCGTTCCCAGTCGGCTGTCAGGGCATCAATCTCGATGCTGCGATCGCGCATCAGCTTGGCGTTGCCCAGCAGCACGTCCCTGCCGCCGATGCCGCCGCTGACACCGTGACCAGGAATGGCAGCAAAACCTTCGGCACTCGTCAGATCGAGGCCGCGATCCTCCGCGCCTTTGACGATCGCCTCACCCAGGGGATGTTCGGAGCCGCGCTCCAAGGATGCGGCAAGGCGCAGGACCTCTGTCTCGTCGGAACCTTCGGCCGTGACGACATCGGTGAGCGCCGGTTCGCCCCGGGTGATGGTGCCGGTCTTGTCGAGGATCAGAGAATCGAGTTTTTCTGAGGTCTGGAGTGCGTCACCTGAGCGGATCAGAATGCCGTTTTCCGCCCCCTTGCCGATCCCGACCGTGAGCGAGGTCGGTGTTGCGAGGCCCAACGCACAGGGGCAGGCGATGATCAGTGTGGTGACGAGGACGATGGTCGCATAGATGATCCTGGGCTCAGGCCCGATCAAATACCAAGCCACGAAGGCCAGAATGCCGAGGATCATCACCGTCGGCACGAAATAGCCGGACACCAGGTCTACGACCCGCTGTATTGGGGCCTTCGACCCTTGCGCGTCCTTGACCATGCGAATGATGCTGGCGAGTGCGGTGTCCTTGCCCACCTTGGTGGCGCGGAATTGAAAGCTGCCGGTCTTGTTCAGCGTGCCGCCGATCACCTCGTCGCCGACCTGCTTCTCGATCGGGATGGACTCGCCCGTGATCATCGACTCGTCGACGGCGCTCGATCCCTCGGTCAGTGTGCCGTCAACCGGAATCTTGTCGCCCGGCCGCACGATGACGATGTCGCCAACGACGACTTCTTCCACCGGGAGGTCGACCTCCTTACCGTCGCGGAGGACCCGCGCCGTTTTGGCCTGAAGGCTCATCAGCTTTTTGATCGCTTCCGAGGTTCGCCCCTTTGCTTTCAACTCCAGCGCCAGGCCCAGAACGACCAGGGCGATCACGACGGTCGTGACGTCCCAGAACACCTCCGCTAGCGCGGCTGTCGGAAACATCTGCGGATAAACCACCGCGACCACCGAGTAGACGAAGGCTGCGGTGACGCCGATCGCAATCAGCGTGTGCATGTTGGCGGAACGGTGTTTGAGCCCGTCCCACATGCCAGTGAAGAACTGCGAGCCGGACCAGACGAGCACCGGCAGCGTCAATACGCCCAGCAGCGCCCAGACGATACGCCGCGTCTCGCTGCCCATGGGCATCCAGTCACGAAGGCCAGGGATCAGGTCGGGATAGCTCAGTCCCATGACCGGTATCGACACAGCGGCGGCGAACCAGAATTTGCGCATCAGCGTGCGATATTCTTCGTTGCGCGCTACGTCTTCTGGATCGAGGTCTTCTTCGACGGCGGCTTTGATCTTGGCCGGCTTCGGTTCAACAATTTTGTGGCCTGCCGACTCGATCGCGCGACGGATGGCTGCAAAATCGACGACCTCCGGCTGGTACTCAACGTCGACCGCATTTGGTCCAAGATTGGCCCGTGCCGCGACCACGCCGGGTGTCATTTGTAGGGCGAGTTCGATCCGGGTGACGCAGGAGGCGCAATGCATGTTCTTGATGAGCAGACGGGTCTTGGCGGTGGCAACGCTGTACCCCGCGGACCGAATGGCGCCGGCCAGTTTGGCGACCGAAGTCTTATCGGGGTCGTAGTCGATGCCGGCGCTCCCGGTGGACAGGTTCACCTGCGCCGCCTTGACGCCGGAGACGTCCCTGAGCGCCTTTTCTACCATGGGCGGACAATGCCGACAGGTCATGCCGCCGACCGACAGGTCGATATGTGCGGCCCGACCAAGTAAATCCGAGGTTGACGGCTGCCCTCGTCGCTCCGAGATCTCGACCACCTTCTCCATCGCACTCTCCTCTAGGATCGCAGTTTCACATCGCCGCCGGCTGAACTTGCGTTTGACGTCAGCATGCTTCGAACTTCCACCCTGCCGCGCTCGGCAAGGTGTAGCTCCGCACCCTGTCGGGAAGCGAACCTGTGTCATAGACGGAGAAAATCGCAGCGCGTTACAGAATGAATGCTTCCGGAAGGTCACCCCTAGGATCGCCGTAACGCGACTTTAGTCCCCCGTTCCCAATTTCAACCGGTTCCCATTGGGGTTCTGGCGGGCCGAGGCGAGGAGTATCGTTCCGGGGCGGCTACGAAGAGCTTGTGGCAAGTATTCGAGCAAAAGAAGTAGGCCCAACCACCATACTCTTCCTGAACAGCCGCTTTCTCCAACGGCAGGCGCATGCCGCATACCGGGTCTGTGACGGTCACTTCCTTCTCGGGTTCGAAGTCCGTCATTAGTGAAACACCATCCCCTCGATGTGGAAGCCCGCGTCGACGTAGAGGGTTTCCCCGGTGATAGCAGTCGTATAGTCGCTCGCCAGCATGAGAGCGGCGCGCCCCACTTCGCAGGCGTCCACAGTACGCCGCAGCGGTGCCTTGCGGACGGTCTCATTCAATAGCTCATCGAAGTGCTCGATGCCCGATGCGGCCCGGGTCGCGACCGCGCCCGCGGAGATCGCGTTGACCCGGATCGAGCCCCGCCCGAGCTCATGCGCCAGATAGCGGACCGAAGCCTCGAGCGCGGCCTTGACCGGGCCCATGACGTTGTAGTGGTCGACCACCTTCTCGGCGCCGTAGTAGCTCAACGTCATCAGGCTCCCGCCCTTGTCCATGAGCGGCTCGGCGAGCTTCGCCATCCGGATGAAAGAATGGCAGGAGATCAGCATGGACTCGGCGAAGCCGTCCGCCGAGCAGTCGGTCAGCCGTCCGTGTAGGTCCTCCTTGCGGGCCCATGCGATCGAATGCAGCAGGAAATCCAAGCGGCCCCATTCCTTATCTATCGCTTCGAACACAGCCTCCAACTGACCCGGCTCGGCAACGTCGCAAGGCAGGAACAATGACGCCCCGGCCTCGCGGGCGAGCGGTTCGACGAAGGGCTTGGCCTTGTCGTTCAGATAGGTCATGGCCAGATCGGCCCCAGCGTTCCGGAAATGCTGGGCCGCCGACCAGGCAAGGCTGTGCTCGTTGGCGATGCCAACCACAAGGCCTTTCCGGTCCTTCAGATCGATGACTTCCATTGCAGGATCCACTCCTTCTCCGGCAGGACGGGTTAAGCGGGGACTGTCGTGGCATGGCCTACGCCGTGGCGGCACCAGACACAGTCGCAGGCCACATGGTCGCAACTCGGATCGCCGAGCGGCGCCCGGTAGCGCCATATTGCAAGCGGGTAGACGAGACAGGTTAGGACCGACGGCCGATAAAGCCGCCGCAGCTTCGCCGCAGTATCGGAGCGGCTCATCCCGCGCAGCGCCCAGCGCCGCCCCCGTGCGCCCACGCTGTTGAAGATGAAGCGGTTACAGACCCCGGTCCTGAGCAGCGGCAGAAGCTCCTGGCGCCAGAGGCGCGTGTAGTCGGTTCTCTCGATAAGGCTGCGGGCGGCGAGAATGCCCGAGCGCAGGGCATAGCGCATGCCGAAGCCCGCGAGAGCGTCCTGGAACCCGGCCTGCTCCCCGACGACAGGATGCCCTCCCTGCAGAGCGGTGCGCGGCAGGCGAAAGTTGGCGAAACCGCCGAATGGCTTGGAATTACGCATCTCGAGCCCCGCCCTCTCGCGGAAGAAGGCCACCGTGCGCTCGACATGCTCGGCTTGCCGCTTGAAGCCGGTGAACATGCAGCTCGCGACCGTGCCGCGGCCGGCGTGGATCAAGAGATAGGCGTATCCGAGCGGCGCAAGCCGATCGTTGAAGGCGATCCAGTTGCCGTCCGGCCTATCGGTCTCGAAGACGTAGCCGGCAGCGATGGCGTCGGCGGTCCTTGGCCCGACCGCGAGAACGGTCGACCCGACCGGATTCGCGACGCGGTCGTCGAACCGCACCTCGGCGCCGGCCCCGATGGCCTGCTTGAGCAGGGCGAACTCCAGGCTGCCGCCGTGGCCTCCCCGACGCACCAGGTAGTAGAGCGGCCGGTCGCCACGGATCGGATATTCCTTGCCCCAGGCGTCATAGGCAGTCCCTTCGCGGACGGGATGCGCCTCGAAGCTTGTCTCGACGCCGGCGGCGCGCAGTTCGTCGAGAACGTCCTGACCGTCACTCCAGTTCTCCAGGCCCTGAAAGTCGCCGTGGAAGCGGCTTCCGACCGTCTTGTGCCATTCACGCACGATCACCGGTCGGCCAGCCCGGGCCAGCACGATGGCGCACGCGAGCCCCGCCAGGCCGGCGCCGACGATGGTCACCGGCTCGTCCGGTAACAAGTCCGGGCGCCATTCTTCAACTTCAGGCTTCGCGGGGCACGGCATGAATGCCCTCCAGCCGCGTTCGTTTCAGCAGCATGGCATTGACCGCCACCAAGGCCGAACTCCCCGACATGGCGAGTGCGGCCACTTCGGGGCTGATGACAAAGGGATAAAAGACACCTGCCGCCGCCGGAAAGGCGACGACGTTGTAACCCACCGCCCAGAACAGGTTCTGATGCATCTTGCGCAGCGTCGCGCGCGACAGCTCGATCGCGCCCACGACGTCATAGGGATCGCTTTTCATCAGCACCACGTCGGCGCTCTCGATCGCGACGTCCGTGCCCGCGCCGATGGCGAACCCTACATCGGCCTGCGTCAGGGCCGGTGCGTCGTTGACGCCGTCTCCGACCATGCCGACCCTCTTGCCCTGATCTTGCAGCTCCTTGACCTTGTCCGCCTTCTGACCGGGGAGCACGTCGGCCAGGACCGTCGTGATGCCAAGCCCCGCCGCGATCCGGTCGGCCGTCGCCTGATTGTCGCCGGTGAGCATCGCGACCTCGACGCCGCGTTCGCGCAGCTTCGCCACCATCGGGGCGGCCGTCGGCCGGGGCGCGTCAGCGATGGCGATCAAACCGACCAGTTGTCCGGCACGCGCGATATGAACCACTGTTTGACCGGCGCCTTGCAACCGCTTCGCCTCGGGTTCAAGCGCGTCCATCGCGACCTTGCGCTCATCCATCAGCCGGCGGTTGCCGAGCAGAACTTCCTCGCCGTCGATTTCCGCCCGCGCGCCCTTGCCTTCGATGTTCTCGAAGCCGGTCAATTGCGCCTTCTGCATGTCGCCCGCGCGCTTCAAAATCGCCTGCGCCAACGGGTGGTCGGAGCCTTGCTCGACGGTCGCCGCCAAGGCCAAGACCTTGTCCTCTGTCATGTCGGACGACACGACAACCTCGACCACGTCCGGTTCACCCATCGTCAACGTCCCGGTCTTGTCGAAGACGACGACATCGAGCTTGGTCGCATCCTCCAGGGCGCCGGCGTTCTTGAACAGGATCCCGTTCATCGCGCCGAGGCCCGTACCCACCATCACCGCCATCGGCGTGGCCAGCCCGAGCGCGTCCGGGCAGGCGATCACGAAGACCGTGATGGTCAGCGTCAAGGCGAACAGCAAGGGCTCGCCGATCCACCAGAACCAGGTGGCGAAGGTCGCAAGGCCAATGACGACCGCGATCAGCACCAGCCACTGCGAGGCCTTGTCGGCAAGGAGCTGTGCCGGCGCCTTCGAGTTCTGCGCCTGCTGCACGAGCTTGACGATCTGGGCGAGCGCCGTGTCGGCGCCAACCTTGGTGGCGCGGTATTTGAAGCTGCCGCTCTTGTTGATCGTCGCACCGATGACGCTATCGCCGGGCTTCTTCGCCACCGGCATGGACTCGCCGGTGAGCATGGATTCGTCCACCTGCGACTCGCCCTCGAGGATTTCACCGTCGACGGGGATCTTATTGCCGGGCCGGATCACGACCACATCATCTTTAAGGACTTCCGCGGTGGGGACCTCGATTTCGCGGCCGTCACGCAGCACGATGGCCATGGGCGGCGCGAGGTCCATCAGCGAGCGAATGGCGTCGGAGGCTCCCGCTCGGGCGCGCATCTCCAGCCAGTGACCGAGCAGAATAAAGACCAAGAGCACGGCGACCGCTTCGTAGAATTGAACGCCGGGAAAGAAGAAGGTGGCGCCGACGCTGAAGATGTACCCGGTGCCCACGGACAGGACGACCAGCACCGCCATGTTGAGCACGCCGTTGCGCAGCGCCCGCCAGGCGGCGACGAAGAACGGCCAACTCGGATAGAGCACGGCGGCGCTCGCCAGGAAGAAGAGCCAGATGTCCAGGCGCAGCCCGAACGGCGGCGCCGGTGGCGTAAACAGCCCGCCCATCGGCGAGTAGACGAAGATCGGTACGCTGAAAACCAACGCAATCCAGAAGCGGTTGCGCATGTCGCGCACCATGGCTTGCATGCTCATGCCGCCGCCATGGCCCATCTCGTGCGCCGCATGGTCAGTGGCGTCGGCTTTTCCGGCTTCCGCCGTCACCATGTCCGCCTTCGCATGGTGCTCATGCGCCGGCATCGCAACGGCGACGGTCTCCGCCGGCGGATCCTCGGGCTCGCAGACATGCTTCGGTACGAGTTCGCCGCCGCAGTGATAGCCGCACTCGCCCACCTTCGCCTTGATCGCCTTTAGGTCTGTGCGCTTTTCGTCGTAGACGACGGTGGCGCTGCCTGCGACGTAGTTCACCTCGGCCTTGCGAACGCCGGGAAGCCGGGCGAGCCGTTTTTCAACACCCCGGGCGCTAAGCACGGAGACCAACCCCGCGACCTCAATGACCGTCGTTTTCATAAATCGATCCTTGTATTGTTTTTCATGTCGCGCCCCAGCGCCGATGCAGCCAGTTGTAAACCGGGCAGAACACGAGCCCGGCGTAGGCGCCGTAAAGGAAGCTTTCGGTCAGACCAAGCAGGAAACCCCACCACGTCAGCCATTTGAAGGCCGGCAGGACCTGCTCGAGAAATGCGCTCATATGAAGGCTCTGCGGTGTCACAAGACCGTAGATCACGCAAACCACGAATGTGATGCTTGTCCAGATCCCCAACGCCCATGTGACGAGCTTCGTGTTCAGCATGATCTTCATCCTTCATCTCGCCGTCTTGATCCGCTTCCTCTGATCCGGCGCACGTGAGAATCCTGTCTGGCTTCATCCGACGGCGCGCCGGCGATCGGAGCCAGTCAAACGATGCGTCAGTGCCGGTGCTGCCCGGACCGATCCGTCTCGTTTTCATTTCTCGGGCGCCGGCTCGATTCACCGCCCCCACCGTGACCTCCGTGACCGCCGTGCCCGAAAAGATGCATCGCGACGAACGCGATTCCGATCAGGACCCAAACCCAGTTCTCTGCCAGCCAAGCCATCGCTCACTCCCTCACCCATCGCGATTACGGGTCCTTCCAGACCCAGATCATTTGCTTGCCAACGTTCATGGTTCGCGCACATAGGCGCCTGGCGCGTCGGAAAGCGGGCGATAGCCCTTGCGCGGCGCCCCCATGCGCGGCGGCTTGATGGGCGCGCCCGAACGATCCGCAAGCCAGCCCTGCCAGCACGGCCACCAGGAGCCGTCATGGTGGACCGCGCGCTTTTGCCAACTGTCGGGGTCGAGATAGGCGGCGAGATCGTCGTGGGTGGCGATCTGGTGGTAGCGTCTGTTGTTGCCCGGCGGGCTGACGATGCCGGCATTGTGGCCGCCGTTGGACAGCACGAAGGTCACGTCGGCATTGGTTTGGGCGTGGATTTTGTAGACCGACCGCCACGGCGCGACATGGTCGGAGAGGGTGCTGACGGCAAAGACGGGGACACGAATGTCGTGCAGCGAGACCGGGCGGTCGTCGACGCAATAGCGCTCGTCCGCCAGATCGTTGTTGAGGAACAGCTGCCGGAGATACTCCGAGTGCATCCTGGCCGGCATGCGCGTCGCATCCGCGTTCCAGGCCATCAGGTCGAACATCGGCCGGCGGTCGCCCATGAGATAGTTCTGCACCATGGCCGACCAGATCAGGTCGTTGGAGCGCAACATTTGGAAGGCGCCGGCCATCTGCTTGGTATCGAGGTAGCCCTGCTCCGCCATAATGTCCTCGAGGAAACTGACCTGGGCCTCATCGATGAACAGCATCAGCTCGCCGGCTTCCGTGAAATCGGTCTGCGCGGCGAACAGGGTCAGAGTCGCCAGCCGGTCGTCGCCGTCGCGGGCCATGGCCGCCGCGGCGATCGACAGGAGTGTGCCGCCAAGGCAGTAGCCAGCGCCGTGGATCCGCCGCTCCGGGATGATCACGGAGACCGCGTCGAGCGCGGCCATGACGCCGAGCCTGCGGTAGTCTTCCAGACCGAGGTCGCGGTCCTCCGCCGCCGGGTTCTTCCAGGAGATCATGAAGACCGTGTGGCCCTTCTCGACCAGGTACTTCACCAGCGAGTTCTCGGGGCTGAGGTCGAGGATGTAGTATTTCATGATCCAGGCGGGCACGATCAGGACCGGCTCGGGATGAACTTTGTCCGTCATCGGTGCGTATTGGATTAGCTCGATCAATTCGTTGCGGAGGATCACCGTGCCGGGCGTCATCGCGAGGTTCCGGCCGACCTCGAAATCCTCCGCGCCGGCGGGCCGCTCGCCCCTGACGGCGCGTTGCCAGTCTTCAATGAAGTTCACCGCCCCATGCACCAGATTTTGGCCGCCGGAAGCGAGAGTCGCCTTCAGAACCTCGGGGTTGGTCGCTGGAAAATTCGCCGGAGAGACCATGTCGAGGAGTTGCCGGGCGACGAAGGAGACGACCTCCTCATGATGTCGGGAGACGCCGGGGACGCCGGTCGTGGCGTTGTGCCACCATTGCTGGTTCAGGAGGAAGCCCTGATAGAACGCATTGTATGGCCATGTTTGCCACGGATCGCCGGCAAAGCGCTTGTCCTGCGGCAGGGGCTCGATACAGACCTCACAATGAGGATCCGAGCAAGCCCGCGGACAGTATTCCAGATAGCGCGCCCACTTGCTCGCCGCCTTCCCGACCAGTTCTATCTGCTTGTCGGGCGATAGCAGGAGATGCTGGGCCCAATCCGTATAGGCCTGAGCAAGCGCCACCGGCGAAACCCCGGCAGTGAGACGCCCGAGCGCCGCGTGTAGAGGTTGATCCAGAGACGGCCGGGACCTCGCCTCGTCATCGGGACAGGGCGACGTACTCTCGAGTCCCTTTCGCTTATCGTCTGGCGCCTGCAGCATGGTTCAGGCTCCGATCGGACAGCAGGCGTCTTCGGGCTGGGGTGCGCAATGGATGGCCGATTCCGGCTCCATCGTTTCCCTCCGTTGCGCCCGGGGCTGATGCATTAGGACAGTGAGCGCTAGCGCGGCGAGGCGTGCGGCCGGGGGGTCCGCGCGCGAACTGAGCACAGCTGGCGCCGATAGACCCAAGACGATACCCGCGGCCGTGGCGCCGGCCAGATACTCGAGGTTCTTGGCCAGAATGTTGCCGGAGACGAGATCGGGCACCAACAGGATATCGACATCGCCGGCGACCCCCGAGATGATGCCTTTTTCTCGCGCGGCGTCGACCGAGATCGCGTTGTCGAAGGCCATAGGCCCATCGACGATGGCGCCGGCGATCTGTCCCCGCTTGGCCATCAGGGTCAGACAGGCGGCGTCCAGGGTCGATGTAATGGCCGGGTTGACGGTCTCGACCGCCGACAAGATAGCGGCCTTGGGCGTCTCCACGCCCAGCAGTCCCAGGACCTCGATGGCGTTCTGAAGAATCTGCGCTTTGGCGGTGAGATCAGGCGTGATGTTGATGGCCGCGTCCGTGATCGCGAGGAGCTTGGGGTAGGTCGGGATATCGACCATGAATACGTGGCTGACCCGCTGGCCCGGGACCCGCAAACCGCGGTCCTTGTCGAGAAGCGCCCGCATGAAGGTGTCGGTGTGGATGTTGCCTTTCATGACCGCGTCGGCGTCTCCGGCCCGAACGAGATCGACGCCCGCCCGCGCCGCTTCGGCGTCGCTCTTCGCGTTGACGATCGCCGCCCGGTCGATCTCCACATGGGCGTCCTTGGCGCAAGCGAGGATCCCGTCGGGATCGCCGATAAGGCGGGGCTCGATCAGGCCAAGCGAGGCGGCTTCCCGCACCGTCTCGAGGACAAGTCCTTGATCGGCGGCGACGACGGCCACGCGGATCGGCGCGTGCGCTTGCGCCGCCTCCACTAAATCCTTGAGGGTCTCGGCTTGATTAGCCATGAGCATGCGTCTTTTCGACTGTTGACGATGCGCCCAGCAGGTCCCGCGCGTGCCGCGCGATGACCAGTTCCTCGTCCGTCTTGAAGGCCTCGATAAGCACGGGGCTGCCGTCCGATGAAACGACACGCTCATGACCGGCATTGCGGCCCGCATCGAGTGCAAGGCCGAGATAGCCGAGACCGTCGCAAATGCGAGCACGGATCTCGGGCGAATTTGCGCCGATCCCGCCGGTGAAGACGAGTCGGTCGAGGCCCCCGAGCGCGGCCGTCAGGCCGGCCAGATGCCGGCGGGCGTGGTGGCAGAAGAACTCGATCGCCTCGGCCGCTTCCGGAGCGTCCCGCCGAGCCAAGAGGTTGGCCATGTTGCGGCTCAATCCGGAGATCCCGAGCAATCCCGAGGCGTCATAGAGCAGATCCTGCAACGCCTCGGCGGGCATCTGCTTCTCGATCAGGAGATGCAGCAACACCCCGGGGTCGAGATCACCGGGACGCGTCCCCATGGGCAGGCCGGCGAGCGTCGAAAAGCCCATCGTGGTCTCGACGCTGCGCCCGTCCTTGATCGCCGCCATGGAGGCGCCATTGCCGAGATGGGCGACGATGATCCGCCCATCTGCAGCCGCGTCGCCGTCCCGTCGGCGCACCTCGTCGATAACGTATTCATAGGACAGGCCGTGAAAGCCATAGCGCCGAATGCCATCCTCTTCGAAACGGCGGGGCAGGCCGGTCAACCGCGCCACGCGGGGCAAGCCGTGGTGAAAGGCGGTGTCGAAGGAGGCCACTTGAGGAAGATCAGGGCGGCGCAGGCGAACCGCCACGATACCGGCGAGGTTGTGCGGCAGGTGGAGCGGTGCGAGAGGGATCAGTCGTTTCAGGCGGGCTTCGAGCGCGGGCGTGACGAGGAGCGAGCAGTCGCACTCCTCGCCGCCATGGACCACCCGGTGGCCGACGGCGATGAGGTCCTTTTGCGACATCCGGTCCTCGACCCAGCCGAGCAGCAGGTCGAGGGCGACGACGTGGTTGGGAATTGCCAGGGTCTCATCGATGAGAATCGTCCCCCGGACGTCCGTCGCGGCGAAGCGGCCGGCGTCGAAGCCGATCCGTTCCAGCGCTCCCTGCCAGACCCGGCGGGGCTCGTCCGCGGCCAAATCGAATAGCGCGAATTTGACGCTGGAGGAGCCGCTGTTGATGACCAGGATCGTTCCGTCAACGCCATCGGTCATTTCCCGGCTGTCCCTTCGGGGCTGTCGCCATAAAGCAGTTTGAATGCCTGCTCGTAGGCGCCGTCCCGCGCGTTTCGAGCGTCTTCTATCGCATCGGAGACCTGAGCGATAAGCTCCCGCTCCTTATCCAGGAGCGGATGATCCTCAGGAAGAGGCTTTCGCGTCTTCGCAATACCATCCGCCAGGGTTGCGATACCCCGCATCCATGGGTTGAAGGCCCCGGAAAACAGGTAACGGCTGGTCCGCATGGGATGCAGCCATTTGAGCCCTTCGGCAATCCACGGGTTGGTCGCCGCCTGAACCCAGGGGCTGACGAAGGTGCGGTAAAGCGACTCGTTGAATTCCGACGCTTCGCGCACCCGCTCGAATGCCTCGTTCTGTCGCGGAAACTCGATATCCTCGACCTGGCGATCCTCGAAGCTCACTGAGTATTGCGGCTTGTGGCAGTCGGGATCGCCGCTCGGGTTGTCGATCTTCATTTCGTAAAGGCCCGGCGCCAGGGCCTCGATCTCCTCCAGGCTCTCGAGGATCGCGCGGTGCTCAAAGCGGGCGACCTTGGCCGAGACGAAGATGCCGAGATGGCCGACGTGCGGATTGGTCAGATAGACAATGCGCTGACCGGCCTTTTTGAGATCGTCCGTGTCCTCGTAGACCGCGGGTATCCACGCCAAGGCCTGATGCGGCGGCGTGATGTTGTCGCCGTAGGAGGCGAAGACGACCAACGGGTTCCGGATGCGCCGCAGGTCGGCGATACAGCCGTCGCAAATGCGCATCAGGCCCTTTTCGAGCTTGTTGCCGATGAACAGGTTCTCGACGATCGCGACGATCTCCTCGCGGCTCAGGAAGTAAAAGCCGTTCCACCAGCGTTCGAATTCGAGAAAACGCTCGCGCTCGGTATCGGCCTTGTTGAACAGGCCGGCATATTTCTCCCAGATGGCTTTCTCGGGCTTCAGGTTCTCGAAATTCTGGGCAAGCCAGGCGCCATCGAAGCGCCCGTCACCGAGATCCGCGGTGAAATGCGCGAGCCAGGCGCCGCCCAGCAGGCCGCCGCTCACCCGCATCGGATTGACCCCGGCCTCGCCCGCCCAATAGGACAGCGGCGAGCCGTTCAGGACTGCCGGGCCGACGAGGCCCTCGCAGTCGGCCGACAACAGGGTTACGGCCCAGCCCGCCTGGCAGTTGCCGTAGAGCACCGGCGGCTTGCCCGGGTGGCGCCGGACAAGCTCTTCGACGAAACGCCGGAGCGCATGCAGCACGTCGGCCAGCGTTTGACCCGGCGCGGGGTCGGGGAAGAACATCACGAAATAGACCGGATGCCCTTCATGCAGGGCCATGCCGACTTCGGAGTCGTGTTTGAAGCCGCCGATGCCCGGTCCGTGCCCGGCGCGCGGATCGAGCACCATGACCGGCGGCTTGTCCGGATCGACGCAATCGTCCCAGCAGTCCTCGCCCACCTCCGTAATCCGCAACAAAGCGTAGTTCGCCGGATGGTCGAAGCGACGCGCGTCGAGGATCGTCTCGTATTTGAAGTCCAAGAGCGGCGGCAGGCCGGCGCGCTCGTGCTCCAGCATGTTGTCGGCCCGCTGCCGAAGCGTGTCCCAGAACAGGATCGACCGCTGCCAGAAGTCGACTTGATAATCGAGGAAGTCTTGACCGGGGAGCCTGGGCACCGGCGGCGCTTCCACGACCATGTCTCGCTTGGCGTCCACGGGGCTCACGACCTTGAGCGCCGACGCCGGTCGTTTCTTGCGGGCGGGAGCCTTTTGTTTTGCCGTGGTGGTCATGGCCGGCCCGCGCGGCCGCTACGCGCGGCGAAGAAATTGTAGAGAGGTCCGAAGACCAGGGCGACGTACCAGCCATAGGCGAAGCTTTCGGCAAGCCCGAGAAAGAAGCTCGGCCAGCTCAGCCATGTGAAGCCGGGCAGCAGACGGAGCCAGCTCTCGTACATCGCCTGGCCGGGAAACAAGAGATCGAAGCCGACGCAAAGCGCAAACGTGACCGCCAGAAACAAGCCGAGGCTCATGCCGAATGCAATGATGGGAACCCGCGGCGCGGCTTGAGTTGGCAGGGGCGTTCCGGACCGAGGTGCGGTCATCGAAGACGCTGGGGCATCAGACATGGCTGTTCTCCAGTTGGGGCTGCGGCCCCTTGGCGTGGGGACCGACATATTGCTCGGGCGCGGCCTCGAATATCTCGCGGCATTCCCGCGAGCAGAAATAGAGCGGATTCATCTCATTCGCAGTCGTATCCGCATGCTTCGAAGTAGTTTTGGCACTCGTCTGGTGAGAAGGTGTCGAGAGCGTCGGCGATGCTCTGCCAAAGGTCGTCAACTGTTCGGGCCGCGGCTCTGCGCAGGAAGGCTTTCATTTTGGAGAAGGCATTTTCGATCGGGTTGAAGTCGGGGCTGTAGGGCGGCAGGTAGAGCAGCTGCGCCCCCGCCGCTTCTATGGCCTGGCGTATCGCGGTCGGCTTGTGAGCTGGCAGATTGTCCATGATGACGGTGTCGCCGGGCGAGAGTGTCGGGACCAGGACCTGCTCGACATAGGCCAGGAAGGCCGCGCCGTTCATTGGTCCGTCGAGGACCATGGGCGCGGTCATGCCCGACAGGCGGAGCGCGCCGGTGAACGTGGTTGTCTTCCAGTGGCCATGGGGAACCGGTGCCCGGCACCGCTCACCCTTCGCCGCCCGGCCATAGAGGCGCGCCATCTTGGTCGAGGCGCCGGTCTCGTCAATGAAGACCAGTTTCTCAGGATCGAGATCAGGCTGAGCCTCGAACCAGGCCTCACGCCTACGCCGCACGTCGGGACGCTGCTGCTCGCTGGCGTGTGCGGTTTTTTTTGAAGGTGATCGCGCGCCGGTCGAGCCAGTACCAGATGGTGGCGGGCACGACGCGCAGGCCGCGTTCGCTTGCCAGCTGGTCGGCGATCTCGACAAGCGTGATGTCCTTGTCGGCCTCGATCAGGGCGAGGATGAAGTCCGCATGCGGATCGAGCACCGACCCGAAGCCAGACCCCTGCGGCTTGGGCAACACATCGCCCGTCGCACGCTTCAGCCGAACCCAGGCACCAACCGCCGCCTTGCTCACCGAAAACCGCTTCGCCGCCTGACCGGTCGAAAGCCCAGCTTCCACCGCCGCAACTGCGCGGCGGCGGAGATCTGTATCCAAGGGTCTGCCCATCTCATCCTCCAAGCTATCAACTCGGAGGAATCGAATCAGTGTTCGGCCAGAATGGGAATCCCAAACCGACTCCCGTTGGGATGAATTTGCTCTAGTAGACGCTGCCGTCATGGACGCTCGGCTTGGCCCCGTTGGTGCTGACGGTCTTGCCGCAGACGGGGTCGACGTCCTTGACCGGCGGGATCCACCGCAGTCCCTCGGCCTCTCCCCGCCCCTCTTGGCCGCCGCCGCCATGTTTGGCCTTGCCGTGGCCATGTCCCATGACGTGGGCGCCGCAGCCAAACCGCATCATCAGGAAGATGATCACCGCCCAGATCAGGAAATAGAACAGCGCGTTCATGGACCCCACCTGCAGCTATTTTTTCGCCGAGCTGGTCTTCGAGGCCGCGCCGGCGCGTTTTGCTGTCGGTTCCGTGCGGTTTTCCGCCGTAGGAAGGTCAACCTCATTCTCGGCCGCATCCTTGCTAGGACCGCAGCAGCATCCAGCCCTCTTCGCCGGCTGTTCCGTTCGGCTTTCACGCGTGGGACGGTCAGTCAATTTCCCCGTCGCCTCATGAGCCAGGCCGGCGCAGCACTTGGAGGTTATCTCGCCAAGTTCGCCGACATGGGTGACGAACGCGCCGAACAGATCGCGATAGGCCTCGGTCTGCCGCTCGAAGATGGCCTTGGGATCCGACGCGCCCTCGCCGCGCTCGAACGTGGCGTTCATCTGGTCGGCGCCGGCTTTGAGGAATGCGGCCTGGCGCTCGGTAATCTCTTGGGTGCTGTCGAGCATGAGGTTCGCCATGCGCCGGACGGCGTCGATATTGCGCATCTGCAGGGCCGTCATGGCTTCGAGGTCGAGTCCCCGGAAGCGCAGCAAGGCGGGGGTGGGGGATTGGGATGACGATGTGTCTGGCATGGTCGGCTCCTTTGGACGGTCGGTCAGATCGAATGTTGCCGTCCCGGAGCGCCACACAATGGCGCAGCGGAACTTCCGAACTGATGACCAGATAGACGGTCCAGAAGGGGCTTCGTTACAGTTTGGGCGTGTCTTGCCCGATATCGGCGCGCAGATGCGTGCCATAGTCGCAGTCGCAATCCATATAGCCATGGATCGGGCAGGTCCGGCAGGTCTCTTCGAGCCGCTGCCGGAGGGCCTGCCGGGCCCGGTGCAGGCGCACGCGAAGATTAGTCTCGGTGATGCCGAGCGTGCTGACAATGCTTTCGCGCGATTCGCCGATCAGGTCGGCGCGCCACAGGATGTCCGCATATTCTGGCTTCAGCGTCGGCAGGAGCTTGTAAAGGCACATGCAGACGATGAGATCGAGGTCGTCCTTGCCCTCGCCCGTGAGTCGCACCGACTCCAGATATTGGTATTCACTCTCGGACTGGCGTCTTTTGCCCTGGGCGCGGTAATAGTCGATCAAGGTCGTCTCAAGCACCCGGCGCATCCAGGCGCGAAGCTTTTCGGTTTCGCGAACGTCGCCGATCCGCGTCAGCACCTTGACATAGAAATCGTGCAGGACATCGGCGGCCTCGTCCTCGTTGCCGAGTCGGCGCGTGAGGAAACGCAGCAGGTCCTGATGGATCTCCACCATGACCGCATGGACGGCGTCTCCTGGCAATTTGCTATCTTGATCGTCCGTCATGTCGGCTCCCGGCACCGGTCTAATGCGCCCATGCAGTTGGTTCAACGATTTCCCTTACCGAACCCTGTTCCTCTCATCGAACCGTCCAGGCGAAGTTATAGGACTGTAACGAACGGCTCAGATCGCCGTCATTAAGGGCGGTCTTTTAGGGAACTGCGAAGCGCGGGAGAGGTAATTTCGGCGCCGCAATCCAAAATCAAATAGTGCGAGGAAGTAGTCCTTGTAAAGACCTAATGGTCTCAACGACGAGAAAAGACGATGTGGGCTCGATTTCTATCATTCTTTCTATCCCGTCTGATCAAACAAGGCGCATTGGTCGCCATCTACGCCGATGGGCGGTCGAAGCAGTACGGCGAAGACTCATCGTCGCCGGTTACCGTGCGGTTTCATGCGCGGTCGCTGCCGCGCAAGCTCCTGGTCAACCCCGACCTCGCGCTCGGCGAGGCCTATATGGACGGGACGCTCACCATCGAGGAGGACGACATCTACGGTCTCGTCGAACTGCTCGTGGTCAATCTGGCTCATCAGCCCGACGTATGGCACTATCGATCGTTGGCACGCCTCCGGCGGCTCTACCGCAGGCTCGCACAGTTCAATCCGGCCGAGCGGGCGCGGCGCAATGTGGCGCATCATTACGACCTGTCCGGAGCGCTTTACGACCTGTTCCTGGATACCGACCGTCAGTATTCCTGCGCTTATTTCCGTAGACCCGAAGACGGTCTGGAGGCCGCCCAGGAAAACAAGAAAGCCCTCATCGCCGCCAAGCTTCTCCTCGAGCCGGGCCAGCGGGTCCTCGATATCGGTTGCGGCTGGGGCGGACTTGGGCTTCATCTGGCGCGTGACCATGGCGCTAGCGTGACTGGCGTTACGCTCTCGCAGGAACAGCATCGGATTGCCGAGGAGCGTGCGCGCGCAGGGGGGCTTGCCGAAAGGACCAGGTTCCGGCTGCAAGACTACCGGCAGGTCGATGGTACTTTTGATCGGATAGTGTCGGTGGGCATGTTCGAGCATGTCGGCGTCCCCCATTACCGGGAATTCTTCACGACGGTGCGCGACCGCCTCGCGGATGACGGCGTTGCGCTGCTGCATACGATCGGCCGGGCCGACGGACCGGGCGCGACCAATCCCTGGATGGCAAAGTACATCTTTCCCGGCGGCTACAGCCCGGCCCTGTCGGAGGTCCTCGCCGTCATCGAAAGATCCGGCCTCTATGTGACCGATATCGAAGTGTGGCGCCTTCACTACGCGGAAACGCTGAGGGCCTGGCACAAACGGTTCGAAGCCAATCTGGACCGCGTACGCGAGATTTATGATGAACGCTTCTGCCGCATGTGGCGGTTTTACCTCATCGTGAGCGAACTGGCCTTCCGGCACAACGGTCACGTCGTCTTCCAAATCCAGCTTGCCAAGAAGCAGGACGCCGTGCCGCTGACCAGAGAATACTTAACCGCCGGCGAGACGCAGAGCGCGCTGGCCACTTCCGCAGCGTAGCAATCACCCGGCAGCCCCCAGCGATATCGTGCCGTGATCCCGCACTTTGCTGGCGGGCGGCAAGACCATCCAAGCCGGCCCGAGACCGTCGCAAAACTGTAACGAATCGCCCGCGTGGCCGTCTCTCTTGACAAAGCAAGACGACTCAGACGGCTGCGACCGGTCAATGCCGCTGCCGAAAATTCGCAGTTCAAGTCGATATGTCGGATCAAGATATGGAGGTTGCCAGATGCATAATTTCCGGGATGAACGCACAGGTCGTCAAATCATCACGACCTACGCGCCGATCTTCAGAGGGAAGCTGGAGAAGCTCGAAAGACGCGGACAAGGGCATTGCGCGGAAGCAGTCAAACTTCGAAAAACCCTCGCACTGATAGACCGCGCACAGACTCGACCCCACCTTGAAGACGGCCGTCAGCCGTTTCT
This sequence comes from Algihabitans sp., assembly GCA_965233705.1. Lineage (GTDB taxonomy): Bacteria > Pseudomonadota > Alphaproteobacteria > Kiloniellales > DSM-21159 > Algihabitans. Next base: position 1,644,160 of record CBDDTF010000003.1, read on the forward strand.
CGCCGCGGCCGAATGACGGATGTGTAACCTCCTGATCAAGTTGAGAAGAGCGAGCGCTCCATGTCTGTAAATCGCGAGATCGAACTGAAAGGGACGATCCGATCTGAGCATCTCGGCCGGGTCAAGGACCTTCCGGCAATCAAGAAACGCACGGTCGGGCGTGCGAAATCGAAAAAGCTCGTGACGGTCTATTTCGACACGCCGGATCATGCGCTGCGTCGGCTGGGTCTGTCGCTGCGGGTGCGTAAGGTCGGCCGTGCCTATGTGCAGTGCGTCAAGCAGGCGCACAAGAAACTGGGGGGCATTCTGGTGCGGACGGAGTGGGAGGGTCCGGTCCCGAGCCAGGACCCCGCCATTTCTGTTATCGAGGATAAGGTCCTCCGGCGCCAAATAAGGCGCGTCGGCGTCGAGCACTTGCAGCCCGTCTTTCGCACGGACGTTCAGCGCAGCTCGCGAACGCTCAAATTCGACGACGGCAGCACGGCTTCGATCGACATCGACGTTGGCGACATCCTGGCCGGTGACGTCTCCGAACCGATCGGCGAATTCGAGTTGGAGCTCGAAACCGGAGCGCCTGAACGGATATTCGAACTTGCCTCCGAGATTGGTAAAGCGGTCCCCTTTCGGCTTGCGGCGCTGAGTAAGGCCTCGCGCGGCTACGCAATTCTGACCGGGGATGGGCCCCAACCCCAGAAATACGTCAAGGTCAAACTCGCGAAAGACGCAACCGTCGAGCAGGTTCTGACCGAGCTGGTTCAACATTGCCTCGATCATCTGCAGGCGAACGAAGCCGTCGCGCTGACAACCGATGACACCGAAGGCGTACACCAGATGCGTGTTGCCCTGAGGCGGCTGCGCGCCGCCCTGAGGATTTTCAAACCGTACCTTCCGAGAGATCAGTATGGGTGGGCCGTCACCGAAGCGAAATGGCTGACGGATGAGCTGTCGGCGGCGCGTGCATGGGATGTCTTCACCGATGAGTTCCTGGCGCCCGTGGCGCGGCTCTATGGCGAGGAGCACGGCTTCGACGCCCTAATGGCGGCAGTTGAGCAAGCAAGACAGCAAGGCCGCCAGCGCGCTCGCGATGCTATCGGGACGGAGAGGTACACGGAGTTCCTGTTGCACCTCAGCGCCTGGCTCTCCAGTCAGGCTTGGCGCGATCAGCCGGTCACGGAACGGACGACACGCCTTCTCGATCCGATCGGCGATCATTGCGTGAAGCTGCTGCAGAAGCGGGACCGGAACGTCCGAAGACAAGGACGAGATATCGCAAATCTATCCGAGACCGCGCTTCATGAGTTGCGCCTCGCCGTAAAAAGATTGCGCTATGCGGTGGACTTCTTCGAGAGTCTCTACCCAAAAAAGCAGGCGAAAGCCTACCGCAGGCATCTCGCTGGCCTTCAGGACGGGCTTGGGTATCTGAACGATGTCGCCGCTGCGGACACTCTCCTCCGCGAACTGGCCCTCACCGGCGGAGATCAAGCGGCCCCGGTCTGGGCTCATGCCGGTGGCCTGACCGTCGGCTGGCATCGCCATGCTGCGATCGCGGCCAAGGATCGCCTCGTCGAAGACATGGCCGCGTTCCTGCGCGCCAAGCCGTTCTGGCGTGGCGCATGAGACCCTGGAAATGACAGGTCGAGGCACAGCACGTTCGGCCCAATCGAAACCGCTGGCCGTCCGGTGACCGGCGCAGTGGCGCTAATGATCGCCGGTGTTCTTATCGTCCTTGTCTATGATTACACCAATGGCTTGCAGGACGCCGCTAACATGCTGGCGACCATCGTGGCGTCGCGAGCCACGACGCCGATCCAAGCCGCCATACTCGTCTCGTTCTTCACTTTTCTCGGACCCATCCTCGGCGGCACGGCGGTCGCCAACACGATCGGCAATTTCGTCGACGTAACCGACCTTGAGACTGTCGCGTCGCTGACGATCGTCCTTGCCGGGCTTATCGGGGCCATCGCATGGAATCTGATTACCTGGTGGTTCGGCCTGCCGGCGTCGTCGTCCCAGGCGCTCGTCGGCGGTCTCGTCGGCGCCGTCGTTGTCGCTGCGGGGCCGGAGCACGTTGTTTGGGGTTTCGCTGCTGTGGCGACCGGCCAACTGACCGGCGTTACCAAGGTTTTGGGCGCCCTCCTTATCTCGCCGATTCTTGGGTTCCTCTTCGGCTGGGTGACCCATCGGATCATGAGCTTTGCTTTACGCGCTGCGCGTCCCAGCGCCAATCGATATCTTCGCGGTTTTCAATGGCTGACCACGGCGGCGCTGGCCTTCTCCCACGGCACGAATGATGCGCAGAAAGGCATGGGCATTATCGCCATGCTGCTGGTGCTCGGCGGGGTCAGTGCCGAATTCTATGTGCCTTTGTGGGTTATCCTTGCCAGCGCAACGACGATCACCCTGGGTACGCTCGCGGGCGGCTGGCGGATTGTTAGAACACTTGGCTTCGGCATCTACAAGGTTCGGCCGATACATGCCCTGGACGCCCAGTTGACATCGGCCGGCGTGATCCTGGCCGCGTCCGCCATTGGGGGGCCGGTCTCGACCACCCAGGTGGTCAGCACCGCCATCATGGGCATCGGCGCGTCGGAACGGCCGAAGTCGGTTCGGTGGGGTACGGCCCAGCACATCGTCGGCACATGGCTTATCACCATGCCGGGGGCCGCCGCCGTGTCGATCGGGATTTACTTCCTGATCCAACTGCTCGCACGAACCGCTTAGAAGGATGGAGCGGCGCATGGCTCAGACAAGGAAAACGTGATGGAGAACGAAGCAAGCGCGATGACCGACACGTCGACATCACGATTTTCGCGACTCTTGAGCGCCATGTTTCCCCGCATGCCCGACTTTCATGGCCTGCTCAATGATCAGTGCGATCTGGTCGTGCGCGCAATGGATGAGTTCGTCGCTTTCATGGAGACGGGAGATGCGGCCAAGGCGAAGGAAGTACGCCGGCTTGAGCACGAAGGCGACAAACTTAAGGCAAGAAATATTGACGTGCTCAACCGCTCTTTTTCAACCCCATTCGACCGCGAGGATATCTACCGAGCGATTACGACCATCGACGAAGGGCTCAACTACGCCAAAACAACAGTGCGCGAGATGGAAGTCCTTGGAATAGAGCCTGACACGCATATGCTCGAGATTGCCAGGCTCCTGCATCAGGGTGCGAAAGCACTGCAAACCGGCTTCGCTAGGCTGAAGGCGAACCCTCTTGCCGCGGAGCGCGACGCAGCCGCGGTCCGCAAGACCGAGCGTCAGACCGAGAAGGTCTATCGCAAAGCCATCGCGGAGCTGTTCGACCCGGAACACTATGCCCAGGCGCTCGCCGAACGGCGAAGGGAACCAGGGGACGATCTCGAACTGTTGTTGGAACCCATGGATCAGGTGGGATGCAGCTCGGTCGCGAAGGGACTTTCCTTTGTCATGGAGGCGTTGAAGCGGCGGGAAATTTATCGCCACCTCTCCAATGCAGCCGATCACCTGGCGCATGCGGGAGACATCCTGCACGACATCGTCGTGAAGACCGCCTGAGGCGCGCCGTACGCAAGAATTCGGGAGTTTGGAAAATGAGCAAGAATGCCAAGAAGAGCGATAAGCCCGCGTCCGGGGGATACAAACAGAGCCTGCATCACCTTCAAGTGGAACTGGTCAAGCTGCAGCGGCATCTGATCAAGAACGATCTTCAGATCCTCATTCTCTTCGAGGGTCGCGATGCGGCGGGCAAGGACGGCGTCATCAAGCGGATCACCCAGCATCTGAGCCCACGCGAAACCCGGGTCGTGGCGCTCGGCAAGCCCTCCGACCGCGACCGACATTCCTGGTACTTCCAGCGTTACGTGCCGCATCTGCCATCGACCCAGGAAATGGTCCTGATGAACCGCAGTTGGTACAACCGCGCCGGTGTCGAGCGCGTCATGGGATACGCCAGTGACGACCAAGTTCGGGACTTCATGAAATCCGTGCTTCCCTTCGAGCACATGCTCGTGGAGGACGGGATCCAAGTCTTCAAATACTATCTGGATATCTCAAAAGAGGAACAGAAGCGCCGGCTGAAGGACCGCCGCATCGATCCGCTAAAGCAGTGGAAGATCAGTCCGATCGACAAGGTCGCCATCAAGCATTGGGGCGATTACAGCGCCGCCCGTAACGAGATGTTCGAGCGCACCCACAATGAGATCACGCCCTGGTATGTGGTTCGGGCGGACGACAAAAAACGCGCCCGCCTCAATGTCATCCGTCACCTGATGTCGCTGGTCGACTGCCCCGACAAGGACGAGCACGCCGCCAAGCCGGATCCGGAGATCGTCTTCGCCTATGACGAGAGACAACTCAAAAACGGCGCGATTGCCCGGTGATGAGCGGTGGCCAGGCCGGTCGTCAGTGACCGCTATGCTCTCCCTCCGCGGTCCAGCGCGACAGAAAGACACGCTCATAGGCGAACACAGCGGCGATGGCGCCAACCGCGATGACCACGATGATCGGGTCGGATTGCAGCTTCATGGCGCCGAAGACGCCGAGCACGAGCGCGTCGAGCGCGATGGCCGCGATTAGCACCCAACCACTTGCGCCGATCTCGTGACGCAGGCGGCGGAAGACACCCCAGTGGATCAAGATATCCATCACTAGGTAGAAGAACGCGCCAAGCGACGCGATGCGGCTGAGATCGAAGAACACGGCCAGAACCGACGCGATCACCACCGTGTAGACCAGCGTATGCTCGCGGATCGGGCCGGACATGCCAAAATGGCTGTGCGGGATCATCTCCATGTCGGTCAGCATCGCCAGCATGCGCGAGACGGCGAAGACGCTTGCGAGCAGGCCCGAAGCGGTGGCGACAACGGCAAGCGCGATGGTGAAATAGAAGCCGTAGGGACCGAGCGCCGGCTCCGCCGCCTCGGCCAGTGAATAGTCCTTGGCGGCGACGATGTCTTCAAGCGAAAGGCTGGAGCCGACCGCGAATGCGACGAGCAGATAGACCACCACGCAAATCGCGATGGAAAAGATGATCGTGCGGCCGACATTGCGATGCGGGTCGACGATCTCGGCGCCGCTGTTGGTAATCGTGGTGAAGCCCTTGAACGCGAGGATCGACAGGGCGACCGACGCCGTGAAGCCAGCGATCGGGATGGTCTCGGACGATCCGGACGCAGGCTCGAAGGTGAACCCGCTGGCCGCGAGCGCCGCAATGCCGAAGACGGCAATGCCGCCGATCTTCAAAAACGCCATAACGACCGAGAACAGGCCGACGGAGCGGTTGCCCGAGATGTTAACCAGATAAGCAAGGACGATCAGCCCAACGGCGAGCGCGGGCACAAGAATACTATCCGCACCCAGATCGAACGGTCTGAGGACGTAGGTCCCGAAGGTCCGCGCGACAAGGCTCTCATTGATCACCATCGAGAGCGCCATCAGCAGAGACGCTGCCGCCGCGATCGCCCCCGGCCCGTAGGCCTTCTGCAAGATCATCGCGATCCCGCCGGCGGACGGAAAAGCGTTCGACATCTTCACATAGGTGTAGGCGCTGAACCCGGTCACGATGCCGCCTGCGATGAAGGAGAGCGGGAACCATGGTCCCGCCAGTTCGGCAATCTGCCCGGTGAGCGCGAAAATTCCCGCCCCGATCATGACACCGGTGCCCATCGAGACACCGCCAATCAAGGTAATGCTGTTCGCTTGGTATTCAGATTTCATCGTGCGCTTTCGCCTACTCTACAGTGTCTGTGTTTTTGATTTTGCACATTACTACGCAGCATTGCTCGGCGCCTCGACCCAAATTAGTAGTTTTCATTATATTTACTCCGACACGAACTTATTCCGCGGTCAATCTAAAGTTCTGAATTGCCCAACCTTCCTGAAGGTGCTGCGATTTTCCAATTGCTATCACCGGACAAATCAACCGCAACCGAAAAGAACATGCCGGTCTCCAGTTTCCAGTAAGCATTTAGAGCCGGTAACGGTACCGATACCGGCCTAAAAGGTGAGATGAAACGTCATGAAGCCGCTCTTTTAATCCTCTTGCCCGCGGCGACGCGGGCGGGCTCTGCACAGGTCTGCCAGGGCCAGAGGCGTCCCATGGCGATGTAGATGAAGGAGCCGGACCAGGCAATCAAAAGCAGGCCGTTCAAGGCCTCGACGCCGGTGATAAAGCGCAGGTGATCGCTGGGGAACACGTCGCCGAGTCCGAGCGAGGTGTAGCTCACGATCGAGAAGTAAAGGTAGTCGAGCGGTTCGGCGACGGCCAGACCTCCGAAGCTGCCGAGGGCGAGCACGCCATCGCCGAGTGCATACGCGCCTGCGTAGAGACCGACCTCGACGAGGTGGGCTGCAAGCGCCATCAAAATAATAACCAGGATGCGCACGCCAGCCGTCATCGCGATCCGCGCCATGCCGCCGGACAGCCAGCGCAGAACTGCGTAATGAAACAAGAACGTGACGACGACGAGCGACACCGCCAACATTGTCGCGACAACCATCTAAGCCTCCCTGTTCGTTTCGACCTTTCATTCTTTCTTCCCATCGGCCCATGGTGGCGCGGGCGGTGGAAGCGCGGCGCCCGGGGTAAGAGAAGCCCGCCGCTCGCAGCTCTCGGTTTCCGCGCTGCACCACAGGCGATGGCACTAGGTCTCGCGTGCCGATGCGGCGGCGACGTCTAGGGGAGCGTCCGAACCGAGGCCCTGATCGATGAGGCGGCTCAGTTTCTCACCGCCCAGCGTCTCCTTCTGAAGAAGCTCCTCGGCGGCCTTGTCGAGGGTCGCGCGCTTCTCCTTGAGGATGGTCATCGCGTTCTCGAAGGCTTTGTCGACCAGCTCACGCACTGCATCGTCGATCTTGCGGGCCGTCTCCTCGCTGTAGCGGCGCTCGAGGCCGGTTGTCATCGGCATCGGTCCTAGGAAACGCTGCGGCTCGTCTTCGTAGGCGATCTGCCCCAGCGTATCGGCCATGCCGAAGCGGGTGACCATGCTACGCGCGATGTCGCTGGCCTTGGCAATATCGTCGGCTGCGCCAGTCGAGATCTCGTCGAACACCACCGTCTCCACCGCACGCCCGCCCAGCAGCACCACCAACTTGTTCTCGAGTTCGCCCCGGCTCATCAGGAAGCGGTCCTCGGTCGGGCGCTGGATCGTGTAGCCGAGCGCGCCAATGCCGCGCGGAATGATCGAGACTTTGTGGACGGCGTCCATGTCCGGCAACGACATGGCGACCAGCGCGTGGCCCATCTCGTGGTAGGCGACGACCTTCCGCTCCTTGGGGTTCAGGAGCCGGTTCTTCTTCTCCAGACCGGCGACGATGCGCTCAATCGCCTGGGTAAAGTCTTCAAGCGAAACTGCCTCGGCGCCGCGCCGCGTGGCGAGCAGGGCGGCCTCGTTGACCAAGTTGGCGAGATCGGCCCCGCTGAACCCCGGGGTGAGCGCCGCGATCTGCTCGACGTTCACGTCGTTGGCGATCTGCGCCTTCTTCAGATGTACGTCCAGGATCGCAATGCGGCCGATCTTGTCCGGCCGATCAACAAGGACCTGGCGGTCGAAGCGACCCGCCCGCAACAGAGCGGGATCGAGGATCTCGGGGCGGTTGGTCGCCGCCAGCAGCACCAGGCCCTCACGCGGATCGAAGCCGTCGAGCTCAGAGAGGAGTTGGTTAAGGGTCTGCTCCTTCTCGTCATGGCCGCCCATGCCGGGAAAGGCGCCGCGGGCCCGGCCGAAGGCGTCGAGTTCGTCGATGAAAATAATCGCCGGGGCCTGCTTGCGCGCTTGTTCGAACAGGTCGCGCACCCGAGCAGCGCCGACGCCGACGAACATCTCCACGAACTCCGAGCCGCTGATCGAATAGAAAGGCACGCCAGCCTCGCCGGCAACCGCGCGAGCCAGAAGCGTTTTGCCGGTGCCTGGCGGTCCGACCAACAAAACGCCCTTGGGCATGCGAGCCCCAAGCCGGCCGTAGCCCTGCGGCTCCTTCAGGAAAGCCACGATCTCCTCGAGTTCGGCCTTGGCCTCGTCGACACCGGCGACATCCTCGAAAGTGACCTTGGTGTCGGTCTCCAGATAGACCTTGGCCTTGCTCTTGCCGATCGACATCATGCCGCCGCCGAAGCCCTGCTTCTCGGCCATGCGTCGGATCAGGAACATCCAGACAGCGAAGAACAGCACCATGGGTAGGAGCCAAGACAAGAGGTTGCCGAGGAACGTGTTATCCCTGGCGGCCGAGAACGGCACGCCATATTGCTCGAGCCGCTCGGCAAGCGCCGGATCGACGCGGTTGGCGACAACGTGCTGTTGCTGCGCGCCTTCTTCGCCCTTCAGTGTCCCGCGGATGTACTGCGAGGTGACTGTCACCTCGCTCAAGCGGCCTTCTGCTCGAACGCGCTGTAGGGGATGGTCTCAACGTGTTGCCCTTGAGACCAGAAGTTCTGAAGCATGATGATCCCGAACACCGCCAGGATCGCGTACCAGATGTTGATCTTCATTCGCCGGTCCATGGCGCTCCTCCTGCAGCTGTGCCCTCAGCGCCGGGCCTAGCAGTCCAATCGGAGGGCTTGTCACCGGCCCGTCGTTCAAGCTGCCGGCCCCCCGTGAAACCGGCTACCATCATGAGGGCATCCGCTCCAAGGCGAGGGCAATCCCCTGCCCACCCCCAATACAGAGTGTCGCGAGGCCACGCTTGACGCCGTCGCGCTCCATCGCATGCAGGAGCCGCGTCGTGAGAACGGTTCCGGTCGCGCCGATCGGATGGCCGTGCGCGATGGCGCCGCCCTCGACGTTGACGATGTCTTCCTCGAGTCCAATTTCACGCACCAATGCAACGGCAATCGCGGCGAAAGCCTCGTTGACCTCGACACGGTCGAGATCGCCGACGCTCCAGCCCGCACGTTCCAGGGCCTGATAGACGGCGGGCACCGGGCCAAGTCCGAACATGCCCGGCTCGACCGCGCCAACACCGTAGGAAACCAGGCTGGCCATGGGCTTAAGACCGTTCTTCTCCGCCCAACCTGCTTCGGCGACAATCATCGCGGCCGCGCCGCTATTGAGCCCCGGCGCGTTGCCGGCGGTGATCGTGCCGTCCTTGCGGAAGGCGGGCTTAAGCTTGCTCAGACTGTCGAGAGTGGTATCGGGCCGGTTGTGCTCGTCGGTATCGAAAGTCGTCGTCCCCTTGCGGGTCTTGAGTTCGACCGGGGCGATCTCTTGCTTGAACTTGCCGGCGGCCTGGGCCTCGGAGAAGCGCCGCTGGGAGCGCTCGGCCCAGCGATCCTGGTCCTCGCGGGTGATCTGGGCTTGCTTCACCAGATCTTCCGTGTGCCAGCCTGAATGCTCGCCGGAGAAGGCGTCGTTGAGGCCGTCATGGAGCATGCTGTCGTACATCCGGGCGTCGCCCATGCGATAGCCCCAGCGGCCCCGCTGTACGAGATAGGGCGCCTGGTCCATGTTCTCCATGCCGCCGGCAAGCGCGCAGTCGAGATGGCCGAGCATGACCTCCTGGGCCGCCGAGGCGATCGCCTGAGCGCCCGAGCCGCACACACGGTTCACGGTCATGGCCGGCACGTCCACGGGAATGCCGGCGCCGACCGCCGCCTGACGCGCGGGATTCATCCTGGCGCCAGCCTGAACCACCTGACCCATGACCACGGCCTGGATAAGTGATGGATCAAGGCCGGATCGCTCGAGCGTCGCGCGAATCGTCGTGGCGCCGAGATCGGTTGCCGGTAAGTCTTTCAGGGACCCGCCATAGGTGCCAATCGCCGTGCGGACGGGGGAGCAGAGAACAACCTGATTGTGAGTCATCGAGGTAACTTCCTTCTTATCTCGCTGGGGAGCGCTAGGTTCGCGGTTTCGCTCAAGTCATGTACTGGCCGCCATTGACGGTCAGCGTCGAGCCGGTGATGAAGCCCGCTTCGTCGTTCGCCAGAAAGAGGACTGCCCGGGCGACCTCGTCAGGCCGGCCGAGCCGACCGACCGGGATCTGGGCGACGATGCCATCGAGGATCTTTCGTGAGACTGCGGCAACCATATCGGTCGCGATATAACCCGGGGCAATGGCATTGACGGTAATGCCCTTAGCGGCGCTCTCGAGCGCCAGCGCCTTGGTGAAACCGAGAAGGCCAGCCTTGGCCGCCGCGTAGTTGGTCTGCCCGAGTTGGCCCTGCTGGCCATTGATCGAACTGACGTTGACGATGCGGCCGTAGCCGACCTCGCGCATGCTGAAAATGACCGCGCGGCACATGTTGAAGCAGGCGGTTAGATCGGTCTCGATCACGGCACGCCATTGCTCTGGCGAGAGTTTGTGGAGCATGGCGTCGCGGGTGATCCCCGCATTGTTGACGAGGACCTCGACCGGTCCCAGCGTGGCGGCAATCTGAGCCACGCCCGCGGCGCAAGCCTCATCATCGGCTACGTCCCATTTGAAGACAGGAATGCCCGTAGCCGCCTTGAAGCCTTCGGCCGCCTCGTCGTTACCGTGATAGGTCGCGGCGACGGCATAGTCCGCGTCGCGCAGGGCCTTGGCGATTGCCGCGCCGATTCCGCGCGTGCCGCCCGTTACCAATGCGGTTCGACCCATAACGTCAGCCACCGCGCCGACCCGGAAGCGATTTGCTTTGGTGGATCCGGGTTCGTTCTGCCATCGAGAATCGGGGTGCGCGCCCGATACATCCGCTCCATACACGTTTTCCGCTCACGGTCTCTCCTCCATTGCGGTTTTGACCTCTTCACGACGTTGGTATTTTAAAGACGAAGAACGGCTGTTTCCGTTACAGGAGGCGCCAAGCCAGGCTTGGTCGATATCGATCGGGCGATCTAATCCGCTGGCGCGGTCTCGCGCTCTTGTGAAAGATTTGTGTAACGACGAGTAACCGCTTCACGTCTTTAGTTACGCTAAAAGAAACTGGGTTATCGCGCCGGTCCGTCTTGAAGAACGAAAGGTCGAGGCCTGATGGTCGCAAAAGTAGGATGTAGAGCCCTTGCTGCTTCAAAATCCGGCTTGACTGCGAACAGCAACGAACGGGTTCCGGGATCTGAAGAATCTCAGACACCGCGAACCTGGCCATGTCGATGTCTGCAGGACGTGCCTGACGGCCTGCCAAATTGCTATTGCTCGGCGGCAGGCCTAACCGCGGTTGGGCTTGGCGACGATGAGGGCGGGTGCGGGGATCCGGCGGACCCGTGCGACTTCGACGACGCCGAGCTGGAGGCAATTCTGCGGGAGTTCATTGGGACGCTGATTGGACTCCTACAGCCCCATTATGCCGAGGTGGTTTGGCGTGCCGAAATCTTGGATCAGACGCCGCCCGAGATCGCGCAAGAGATGAAGCTCAGCGAACGGACGGTCACCGAACGCCTGCGGGCAGGCCGACGCGCCCTCCTCCATCTCGTCATGATGACACTTCAACCACCCTCTGAAGCGTGAGCGGAGCACCTTCCGATCCCGCCGCTCTCGCTTCCGCCTTCTCGGCGACGCGGCAGATCGCCCCGATCGGCCCGATGACGACGGCATCGGAGCCAGTTCATACGGCGTCCAACTCCGTGGGACGGTCCCGCGCATCGCTGAAGACGGAAGGCAGTACAGGCGCAGTCCGCGCCAGTCGGAACGAATGAACGACTAGTCCGCGTGGCGCACGGGCGAGGCGGTGAGAACCTTCCAAGTGAAATGCTCGTATATGCCTGACCAATAGGCGCCGAAGGCAATGGCAAAGAGCAGTTCCTCGACCGGCACGCCGGCGATAGTCAAACCCGACAGAGCCTCAAGGTTCCACACCCGAGCAATGTAGCCCGGCGCCGTCCATTCGAGCCCGATGAGGAAGACCACGTAATACGCCAGAAACAGGACGCCCCCGATCCAGGTCTTGGGGATGAGGTCGGCGCGGCAAAACGCGGTGGCGACGGCGCCGACCGCCATGGCGAGGATAGCGGGATAGATCGGATTCCAAGGGAACGCATAAAGGATCGGAAAGGTTAAGAAAGGCGTGGCGAGTGCCCACAGATGGAAGCGGTGGCGCGGCTGATGCCGTTCCGTTGTGAGCGTCGGCTCGAGCCTCTGCCGCGTCAGCAGATTGTAGAGAACCGCACCGATGCCGCCGATCCCGAAGCAGAAGATCAGGCTCTCGATGTCGAATCCGGTGCGCTGCGCCAGGTCGAACAGGCTGGGCGGGCTCCAATATTCCGGCACGAACAGAGGTTCGGTAAGGCCGAAGGGGGTTGTAAACAGGCTTGTCCAGATCATCGCCCGGCGATGGGCGGGAAAGACAATATAGGCGATGGCCCAAGGAATCAGGAAGGCACTCGACCAGATCAGCCAAACATAAGTCTCGGAAATCACTTTCATAGTGCCTCAAATCCCAGAGAACGAGTTTTACTGCTTGTCATGCTATTGTATCGGCGCGACTTTCCAAGGGCGTTATGCGCTGTTTGCCCGCGAGCTGCGATAGTTCGTGGACGGATAGTTGTGTTTTGGGCAGAGGATGAGGTGCTGGACGGGTGACCATCGTAACGATTGCGCAAATCATTCTGGTGATGCTGCTGTGGGCCGCCTGCTTCCCCCTGATAACCGCCGGTATCGAGTTCGCCCCCCATCTGACTTTCGCCGCGCTGCGCGCGATTCTGGCGGGCGTGACGCTGACCGCCCTGGCGCTCGCGCTGCGCCGGCCGGTGCCCAAGGAAGGCCGGGTCTGGGCTATGGTCGCCGTCGTCGGTTTGGGGGCCACCAGCCTGGGGTTCCTGGGTATGTTTCATGCTGCGGAGTTTGTCTCTCCGGGTATCGCTACGGTGATCGCCAACACTCAGCCGCTATTGGCGGCAGGTCTGGCGGGCATCGTTCTCAATGAACGGCTGACGGCGCGCGGCAAAGCAGGACTGGCCCTGGGCTTTGCCGGTATTCTCGTCATCGCCTCGCCGCAGCTCTTCTCCGAAGGGCAGAACAACTACATCCTCGGCGTCGCCTATATCGTCCTGGCCGCGCTCGGCATCACGGTCAGCAACGTATTGATCAAACGGATCGCCGGCAATGTCGATGCCCTCATGGCCATGGGTCTTCAGATGCTGATCGGCAGTATCCCGCTCATTCTTGGTGCCTGGGCCATGGAGGAGCCGACCGCAATCCGATGGTCGTTCACGTTCGTCGCTGCCCTCCTCGGCCTCAGTCTGTTCGGAACGGCGCTCGTCTACTGGCTGTGGTTCTCCGTGCTGGAGAAGGCCCCGCTCAATCGGGCGAACGCCTTCAGCTTCCTGATCCCAATCTTCGGCCTAACCATGGGCACCCTATTCTACGGCGAGAGCCTGGGCTGGTCGCAACTGATCGGCATCGCGCTCACGGTCCTCGGGGTAGGTCTGGTCACACGCAGGGGAACGAGATCGGTGGCGGCCGATAAATAGGAAACCGAGTCAGACCCGCCGTATCCAGAGATAATATTCCTAATGACAACTACCGCTCGTCGAAACGCAACACTCCAGGCGTCATACAAACGGATTTGACCCAGATCAACGACGGTTGGGAAGATACTTGGATAATAAACTTGGGTTTTTTGTGCACGGTGTGCTGCGGTTCGGTCGACAGGAGAGAGCCAAGGTGTGGTTTTGCGTCAAGGGCGACGTCGCGAGGTTGAAAATATTCGCAGTTCTTCCAACATCTCAGATTGAGGCTAAGGAATTTATCGATGATCGCGGCGCGAATTGAAAAAGTTGAACCGACGCCGAACGAGCCGGACGATGCTGTACGGTCGATGGACCCTGTTGTCGAAGCGGCGCTTACCGAAAATCATCGTGCGTTCCTGCGGTTCCTGACCCGCCGCCTCGGGGACGAGAGTGCCGCGGAGGACGTGCTACAGAGCTTTTGCCTGCGCGCCGTAAGCAGGGGTGCGGAGCTCAGAGACAGCGAAAGTGCGGTTGCATGGCTTTATAGCGTGCTCCGGTCGGTGCTCATGGACCACTATCGGAGTGAGGCGGCCCGACGGCGCCGCGACAGCCGCTACGCGCAAGAGCAGATCGTGCTGGGTAATGACCGCGACGACGCAGAGCTGGAGGAAAGCGTCTGTAATTGCTTCCGCGGCCTGTTGCCGGCCTTGCGCCCTGACTATGCGGAGGTTCTGCGCAGGGTCGATCTATCGGGTAGCCCGCGCGAAAAAGTCGCCGCGGATCTCGGCATCACACCGGCGAATGTGAGAGTCCGGCTCCATCGAGCGCGCCAAGCCCTGCGCAAAGCGCTAGGCGATTGCTGCGGCAGTTGCTGCGAACACAGCTTTCGTGATTGCGACTGCGAAGGCGCGCATAGCCATACCGACTTGGCGCCAAGTGAAGAAGCAGCCATCACCTGACCGGGCTGGTTCGTCCACTCCGTTCCTTGTTTGATTTCTGAGAAGCTCGCTGGAACTAAGGTCATCGGCCAAGCCTCATCGCTTCCCTGCTCCAAAGACGCCCGCCCCCGGCCAGAACCTGACACCGTTGGCAGTGGCGGCAGATCGCTGTGACAGGAGACAATTCTGGCCCGGCGGCGACCGACGATCCACCATACTGTAACGCTACACAGTATTCCTCGTCTTCTTAGCGATGTTGTCGGCGAGACGCATCGACCAGTTAGCAGTGACCGCCGCGAGGAATGAACCGATGCCCCAGACCATGAAAGCCGCCGTCGTCCGTGAATTTGGCACCCCCTTGGCTATTGAGGAGTGGAATGTGCCGGACGTTCCTGCCGACCGGATACTGGTGAAGATCGAGGCCTGTGGTGTCTGTCACACCGACCTGCATGCTGCGGAAGGTGACTGGCCGGTTAAGCCGAGCCTGCCATTCATTCCCGGCCATGAGGGGGTCGGCCATGTCGCCGCGGTCGGCACGAACGTGAAGAGCGTGAAGGAGGGCGACCGGGTCGGCGTGCCCTGGCTGCACTCCGCCTGCGGCCACTGCCGTTACTGCCTGACCGGTTGGGAGACGCTGTGCATGGAGCAGCAGAACACCGGCTATTCCGTCAATGGCGGCTTCGCGGAGTATGCGCTGGCCGATCCCGACTATGTGGGGCAGTTGCCCGATGCCCTCGCCTTCGCGCCGGCCGCACCGATCTTGTGCGCGGGCGTGACGGTCTACAAAGGGCTCAAGGAAACCGATACCAAGCCCGGCGATACGGTGGTCATCTCTGGCATTGGCGGACTCGGGCATCTCGCCGTCCAATATGCCAAGGCGATGGGGCGTCACGTCATCGCCGTCGATGTCGCCGACGACAAGCTGCGCCTGGCACAGGAGATGGGCGCCGATTCCGTCATCAATGCGCGCGAGACGGATCCGATCTCGGAAGTGCGGAAGGCAGGGGGCGGCGCCGATGGTGTGCTCGTCACCGCCGTATCGCCGGCCGCTTTCGGCCAAGCTGTCGGCATGCTGCGTCGGGGTGGCACCATGTCCCTGGTCGGGCTGCCTCCGGGAACCTTCGATCTCGACATCTTCGACACCGTGCTCAACCGCAAGACCATCCGCGGCTCGATCGTTGGTACGCGGATGGATTTGATCGAGGCGCTAGCCTTCGCCGGCGAGGGCAAGGTCTCCGTCCGCCATTCCACGGCAAGGCTCGACGACATCAACGGCGTGTTCGACCGTATGCGCACGGGCGAGATCGACGGCCGCGTCGTTCTCGAACTCTGAAGCAGTGCTCGAAGCGTGCGATGCGCCATAAGGAGTTGGATTGCGCAATGATGACTGATGCATCAGTCAAAGCCCGAAGAAACAGACGGACCAACTTGAACGGGCAGTCTTTGTTCCGAGGCTTGCGAGCGCTGCGCCCGGTCTTGCGTGCGAAGCGTGTCTGACCGCGAGGACCTATACGGAATCACCATACGCGCGAGCGCCCATGAGCCATTGACCTTGGGAGGCGGATGGCTGGGCCTTCTCCGTCACTATCTCGCTTTCATTGCGGTCGCCAATCTACTTTGGGAAATACTGCAGTTGCCCCTCTATACGATCTGGGCCGAAGGCACGTCGGCAGAAATCGCCTTTGCTGTCGTGCATTGCACGGCGGGGGATCTTCTGATCGCCATGGCCAGCCTTGTTGCCGGACTCATTGTTGCCGGCGACCGAACCTGGCCGGCGCGGCGCTTCTGGGCGGTCGCAGCGGTGACCGTGATGTTTGGGGTCGCCTATACCGTGTTCAGCGAATGGCTCAATCTGGTGGTTCGCAAGAGCTGGGCCTATTCGGATCTTATGCCCATCGTTCCAGTTATTGGGACTGGACTATCCCCTTTGATGCAATGGATCGCGATTCCTCTGGGCAGCTTGCTCTTAGCGCGCCGATTTGCACCAGCTGGCGCCGTTTCTTGGAAACGCTCAATGGCCCGCAAGCCTATCTAAGTGCGCTCCTTCTAGACCGATAGGATCGCCCTCAGGCACCGCTAAAATGAGCATTTCCAACATCTTCCAACATCGGCCTAAACGCGCCATCTGGGGCGTGGCATAGAGTTTGATACGTGTCAACGAAGGGGAGCCAGTTTCCTACGAGGTTGCTCGGCTCGCATTGGTCTATCGCTGTATCGCGTCGTCAAAATATCCCGCTGATCTTCCAGTATAAAGCAAGATAAGCCAGCGTGATCCAGAAACATAGACGAGATATTGGATGTTCTTGGCATCATGGCGATTGGATTGATACAAGTATGACGTCAGTGTGTGTCGCATGCCTAATGCGACTCCTGAACAACTTGGCGGCGCCAAGAAATCTAATCCGATTGCAAACAGTAGTCGGTCTTCAGATGAAGCCGGTCGGCGCCTTCGTGGAATCGTGCAGGCCCTTGCTCGTCAGGCAGCAAGAGCGCATTACGCTGAGGCTTGTCTATTGGCCAAAAAGGATTCAGACTCGGAGAGTTGATCGAAAGGTAAAGCCATGCTCTCCGTTGCGCTCTATGCTCGCTATTCCTCCGATAACCAGCGCGATGCCTCGATCGAGGACCAACTCCGACTTTGCCGCGAGCGGGCGGACCGTGAGGGCTGGCGAATTGTGGACAGCTACAGTGACCGCTCGATCTCCGGCGCGAGCTTGATCCGTCCGGGCATTCAAGCGCTGATGGCAGACGCGCAAGATCGGCGCTTCGATATCGTTCTGGCCGAGTCGCTCGACCGCATCTCCCGCGACCAGGAGGATATCGCAGGCATCTACAAACGCTTCACCTTTGCCGGCGTGCGCATGGTCACTCTGTCCGAAGGCGACATTAGCGAGCTTCATATCGGCCTGAAGGGCACGATGGGCGCGCTCTATCTCAAGGATCTCGCCGACAAGACCCGCCGCGGCCTGCGGGGGCGCGTCGAGGACGGAAAATCCGGCGGCGGGAAATCATATGGATATCGGGTGGTCAGAAGAACTGGGCCGGATGGCGAGTTGATCCGTGGCGATCGAGAGATCGATCCGGCAGAAGCCAAGATCGTCCGTCGGATTTTCATAGACTACGCGGCTGGAAAATCGCCGAGAGTGATCGCTCACGAACTGAATGCTGAAGGGATTGCAGGGCCCCGAGCGAGCGGATGGGGTCCAAGCACGATCCACGGCAACGTTAAGCGCGGAAACGGCATTCTCAACAACGAACTGTATATTGGAAGGCTGGTCTGGAACCGGCAGCGGTTCTTGAAGGACCCAGAGACCGGTAAACGCGTCGCCCGCGCCAATCCGCAAGAGGAGTGGATCACACAGGATGTGCCCGAACTGCGCATTCTCGATGATGAACTGTGGGCGGAAGTCAAAGCCCGACAGGGAGCGATCCGAAAGAGGTATGTCAGTGACGAAAGCAATGGCCTGACAGCCACGCGGCGCAAGCGTTATCTATTCTCTGGCTTGATCAAATGCGCGGAATGTGGTGGCGGCTATTCGCTCGTTTATCGCGACTCGTTCGGCTGTTCGACAGTGAAGAACAAAGGCACATGCGGCAACCGCACGCGCATAGGGCGCGAGGAGCTTGAGAGCCGTGTTCTGAGCGCGCTTCGGGAAAATTTGATGACGCCGGATCTCTTCAAGGAGTTTTGCGAAGAGTACACACGGGAGATCAACCGACTGCGGATGGAAGCATCAAGCGACATCATCGCGAAACGTGCCGAAATGACGAAGGTCGAGAGCCAGATAGAGAAGATGGTGCAGGCCGTAATGGATGGTTTCTACTCGCCGTCGATGAAAGAAAAGATGCCGATTCTTGAGGCGCGCAAAGCCGAACTGATCCGCGATCTTGAACACGCCGAAGAACCGCCGGCGCTGCTCCATCCGAATATGGCGCTGGAATACCGCAGTCGGGTTACCGGTCTCTTTGAAGCGCTTCAGGATGAACAGACCCGGCTTGAAGCGAGTGACGATATCCGGGCCCTCGTTGGTCGGATCGTCGTCTCGCCGGGGAAAGGTGACGAAGCCGACCTGTGGCTGGAGGGCGACTTGGCCGGGATACTGACGCTGGCCGCCGGACGCAGAACACCTGCCCATCCGGAAGATGAACGGGTGCTGCTATCGTTGGGGGCAGGGACACGCAGCAACCTTAGCCAGCAAAACGAAAAAAGCCGCCCACAAGGGGCGGCTGGTTCCGCAGCACCGGAGGTGCTGACATCGTTGGTTGCGGGGGCAGGATTTGAACCTGCGACCTTCAGGTTATGAGCCCTATGACGACCTATAAACGTCAACGACTGCCAAAAATTTTCCATCGCTAATTCAGCTACTTGTACCACTTCCTGCTGTTGAGGGCTATTGGCTTTTGTAGCCAAATCCTGGTATCAAGTGCCCCTAAAGTGCCCCCAGGATACGGCCAGCGACCTTCAGGTTCCCATCAAAGTGTCCTGACCCGGTGGGCCGTTTCGACCGTTCCGACTGCCCCTGCGGCTCCTTACTGCCCCTGCCCCATGAGGTTCCCATGGCCACCATCGAGAAGCGCGAACGCAAGACCGGCACGGTCTATCTCGCGGACGTACGCATCCACGGCTTTCCCCGGCAGAAGAAGACGTTCAAGCGTCTGACCGACGCGAAGCTCTGGGCGCAGCAAACCGAAGCGTCCATCCGCAAGGGCGAGTTCCAGAACGTGGTCTCGGCGGCGCGGAGCAAGACCCTGAAGGATGTCATCAAGCGCTACCGCGACGATGTGCTGCCGCACAAGGCGGCGACGACGCAGCGGGCGGAAGCGACCTACATTGCTTTCTGGGAACGCGAGCTGGGCGCCTACGCCCTCTCCTATATCGAGCCGGAGAAGATCAGCGAGAAGCTCCGGGAGCTAGGCGAAGCCGGCGACGGACGCCGCAAGGCGGACGAAGACGCGGCGGAGAACGGGAGAAAGCCCCCGGCCCCCGCTCCGAAGCCGAAGAGCCGGAAGACGCTGAAGCACTACCGCGACACGCTGGCGCTGCTGCTCAAGCACGCCAAGCAGTGGGGATGGACTGCGGCCAACCCCATCGACGGGGTGAACAAGATCACCAAGATCAGGAACGAACGGATACGGTTCCTGAGCGACGACGAACGCACGAAGCTGCTGGCGGCCTGCAAGGCCAGCGAGAATGAACACCTGTATCCCGTCGTTCTCGTCGCCCTGTCCACAGGCGCGCGGAAGAACGAAGTGCTCTCCCTGACCTTCGCCGATCTCGACCTGACGCGCGGCATCGCCGTGTTGCGGAACACGAAGAACGGTGAAACCCGGACGGTGCCGGTGGTGAAGAGCCTGCAAGCGCTGCTCAAGGCGCACATGGAGAAGGTCGAGGCGTTCTACGACAAGCTCGACTACACTCCACCGGCCCGCTGGCTGTTCCCGCGCCGCGATGGCATGGCGCCGATCGACATCCGCACCGCCTGGGAGAACGCCCGCGACGCCGCCGGGTTGGTGGATTTCCGCTTCCATGACATCCGGCACTCGACGGCCAGCTATCTGGCCATGAACGGCGCCAGCCTGGTCGAGATTGCGGAGGTGCTCGGTCACCGGACGCTTCAGATGGTCCGCCGCTACGCGCACCTCTCCGAAAGCCATGTCAAGGAGCTGGTCCAGTCCGTCAACGACAAGGTGCTGCCGGCCGAACTGTAGGCCAGGGCGCGCCGGTTAATTGTCGGAAAACTCCGGTTCGGCTATAGATAAGGCTTCCTGCTGTTTATAGGCCCCGAACCATGAGGAAAACATGGTGGACTACAGGGACCTCGCTACCGTGAAGCAGGTTGCGGCGGATTCGCCGGTCATCACGGAGCACACGTTGCGCTGGTGGATCTTCCATGCGGAGACGAATGGACTGAAGCCCGCGCTACTGAAGATCGGTGGCCGGGTCTATATCGACCGCGCCGAATTCAACAAGTGGCTGGAGAGCCAGCGCATGGCTCCGAAGCCGTTGAAGCCCGCGGCCTGACCGGCCCCTATCTACGACTGAAGCCCCACCCTCGCGGTGGGGCTTCTTTTCGGTGGGTCAACTGCACTTAGACACTGTCGCGGTTATCAAGCGTTCTTTTCATTGGGCAAGCCATCTTCCATATGCCTGAATATCGATCATGGGAACGGTCCCGCTGAATTGAAGCTGAGAAATCAGATTGAAAAGAAATGCCGTTGCAGGCTTGCCGCCATCCTCGAAGACGTAATCGTTGCTCTGCTCGTCAAACCGGAAAAGCCCATGAGCTGCCACACACCCCATGTTCAACTTGCCATCGCCTCCATCCGCAGCCAGCGCACTTCGCAGCGCCTCGCCTAAGGGCGGATTCCAATCACTCTCGAACGTGAGGATGCCGCCGAGGATCGGGATTAGGGGCTTTGGGTCGTAGACACCACCTGCATGGGGGATAGGAAGGCTGGTTCGATGCAGCCGTCGGACGCTTGCCGCCTTTTCCTGGGCGTATTTGACGTAGTCGCCGTTTATGGATTGTTTGGCCTCGAAGACCGCGTAGACGCTTTCCGCCGGTATCACCTTTTCACCTTCAAAATTGAATATGAAAGGCGAGTACTGACGGTCAAAAATCACAACATCTATCTGCTGACTGAAGGTGCCCTGACTGTCAACGACGTGCGCCTTTTCAGCTTGGTAGCGGGCAGGTAGGTAGTCCTGAAAGAGCTTCAGCCAAATCTTCTCACTTGCATCCCCCTTCGTTCCGGGGTGGCCAAAGCTCTGCCGTGCCGTTTGCAGACGGCTTTGTATGTCCTGATGGAGGCTTTCCAGGACCTTGGCTAGCGACCATGTGGTCACGACACGCCCTCCCGAAACGGCGGAGTCGGTTCCATCCCTCGGGCAATCTCGATTGCCCGCTTCGGATCGATCGGTTTGTTTGGATACGCATCCAGGACGAGCGTCGGCAGCAACCGTTGCGTAAGGTCGGAGAATGTAAAGCCGTATGCACGACCATTCATCTGGCCAGTGGCGGCAACCAGTTGATTCAGGTCTGGCTGCGAGAAGCCAAGCTCACCCAGAGAGCGCTGAAGCACTGACAGGCGTTGCACTTCATTGGGGCGACTAAAGGCCATGATGTCGGCCGCGCGCCGCTTGACTGCGGGGTCCATTGCCCCGAGGCGGTTAGAGCACATGATGATGGCAGCAGGCACGCGTGCGTTGGCGATCGTGTCAATTCCGCGGATGAATGCGTTAACGCCCGCGCGATCTTCATGGTGCATCTGCGCGGCCTCACGGGACTGAGCCAGCGCATCTGCTTCGTCCACCAAAAGAATTAGCCCGCCACGGGCCTTGCCCGTACTGCCTTTTAGCTTCATGGCCTGGGACAGCGTGTAATCGAAGGCGGCCGAGAGAAGTTGTGTCATTTCGCCAACACGACCCTGCCCTCTACTTGACAGGCTCAGCGGCAACAAGGTGATGTCAATGTCTTCTTGCCGTGCGACAGCATCACCGATCGTTTCAGCAAGTTCGGTTTTCCCCGACCCCACGTCGCCGGCGAGCACGACAAGAGGCGGGCGCCTCAGGACTGTATCCATAATGACAGTCCGTCCAGCGTGATGCTTCCGCGCCCATGCCTCCAATCCGGCGGGGTTTACGAGCAGCCCAAGGGCCTTCGTCAGGCGCGTTTTGTGATCGTCCAAGCCGACAAGCTGAGCCAGACGCTCCCGAGCGGAAACATCAGGATAGCTGATGCGCCGGTCGAACAACTCATCGACGTTGACGGTACTGTTCATCACCAGCTCCTCACGGTAGCCCGGTCGAGGGCTCTGCCGCCCGCCGAATAGGTCTTATCGGAAACCAGATATCCATTGATGCCCGGTTCCGGTGCGCCGTTTCGTTGAAGAGGCAAGGTTCGTTTGAAGGCCTCCCGTTCGTCGGAAGTCAGCGCATCCCATGCGGCGCTATAGGTGAGATAGCTGTAGAACGAGGCGCCGGAAGTATCGGCATTGGGGGAGACACGGCCGGGATCATCATCATTGGCCGCCATACCCGCCAAATCCTTCGCAGTGTACCGGACCGTGGGGGCAATCCAGTCGCCATTGCGGCGAAAGCCGTAAGTGACGGTTCCCAGATACCCTGCTTTCAACAGGTCTATGACCTCGGCTTCGTACTCGGCGATGTCGGCATCGCTCGGTGCGCCATAGAAGCGCTGCATCCGCTTCAGGTCGGCCGCCACCTTCGCCGCCATGTGTCTGGCGTGCGTAACGGTGAAGGTCGTGGTTTCGGAGATGGTGTAGCTATAGCTCATGGCTGCTCTCAGACCTGAAAAGACGGACCGAACACTTTCTGCCAGTAGCGGACGGTCTCTTGTTTGGTGGGTGCCGCAAGCGCCGCATCGATCGCATCGCCGGCGTCCAGCGCCGCCTCAAAAATCGCTTCCGCTTGGGCTTGGGTGTAGAGCCGGCTGACGTTGTTGTCGGCGTTCACCGGATCGATGATCTGTACGGGCTCTGTGAAGGTTCCGACTGCTGACTGAGGATAATAGTCGTTGAAGATTATTCGCTCCCGCAGGCCGGTCTGGCCGAGGTAGGTGAAGAAGTGCTGCAACGCCTCCGGGTAATCGGAAAAATCCAACCCCTCGTCCGCCAGGTGGGACAGAATCATTTCGACCATGAAGGATTTGAAGCGGAAGCCATCATTCTCACGCTTCATATTCCTCGCCCAGAACTTCACAAGACGGACAACTTGGGCGAAATGGGTTTCCTGTGCCTGCTTGCGCTTGCGGGTGAATTCGAGGTGCAGGGGGATGCTGGTCTTGAGAAACGATCCGTCGTCCTGACTGACCAGGTTCCCGAACCACTGTGGGTCGCCATCGTAGAGGATGGGAACGACATCTACGTCCAGTCCCGAGCCGCGAAACGAGACGGTCACACTGTAGGTCTGCGGCTTCACCTGATCGGGGCTGAAGTTGGGAAACGCCTTGCGAAGCCGCTCCGCGAGGTACTCCAACAGCGCAGCGATATCGGCGGGCGCGTCGGCGCCGCTGATGTAGCAGCCCACATCGATGTCGTTGAGGGAACGCAGCGCAGTGCCCTTCGCCAAGCTGCCCGAGAGGAGCATCTTCTTGAGGGTGAAATCCGGATGCTCGCTCAGATAGCCTTCCAGGCGCTCGCGCAGACGGCGGGCCTGGGCACGGTACTCGTCGGCCTTGTCCTTGGGCAGATTCACCCGCTCCTGCGCAAAGCGAGCGATGTCACTATGGTCTACATGTTGCCGTCCCACTGACCGGCCTCCGGCTGAATTTCTCTAGATGTGGCCACTAGGCCACCTTGGCACGCAGCATGATGTATGTTCGAATATCGGACTGTCAAGGGAAGAATTTGACATTCGATGTTCGATGCCCCATATTTATGTGTAAGAGGAGAGAGATAGGCTCTCTCCCGCGAAGGAGGAGGCAGCACCATGGACCCGGTTGAGCTTGGACGCCGCTTGCGCATTGCTCGTGAGGCACGGGGCCTGAGCCAGCAGGCCGCGGCGGACGCCATTGGCGTGCCCCGGACGGCGATTACCCAGATGGAATCGGGGAATCGCGCTGTCTCGACTCTGGAGCTGACCAAGCTCGCAGAGCTTTACCGCCGCCCGGTGACCTATTTCTTTGAGGAAGCCGCTCCGGCGGAAGAAGAGGATGTGCTGGTCGCGCTACATCGCGTTGCCCCGGGTCTGGAGCAGGATTCGGCAGTCCGTGATCAGGTGGATCGTTGCCTGAGCCTATGCCGTGACGGTGTCGTCCTGGAAACCGTACTGGGGCTCGCACCCCGGTCCGGCCCTCCGGCGTACGAGCTGCGCGTTCCTCGTACCGTCGGCGAAGCTATCGTTCAAGGAGAGCAGGTGGCGCAGGAGGAAAGGCGCCGCCTCAGCATTGGCAATGCCCCGATCCCTGACGTATCGGAGCTGATTGGCGCGCAGGGTATTTGGGCATCCGGCCTTGCGCTCCCAAATCACATGTCCGGCCTTTTTATGCGCCACCCTTCGATTGGGTTGGCAATCATTGTAAACGCGTCCCACCCGCGTGGGCGAAAGAGGTTTTCATACGCTCATGAATATGCCCACTCTCTCATGGATCGTGACCACAATATAACGATTTCAAGTACCGATAATTCTGCGGAACTTGTGGAGAAGCGTGCGAATGCTTTTGCGGCATCTTTCCTCATGCCGAGAGACGGCGTGTATGAGGTTCTGAGAAGTCTCGACAAGGGGCTTCCAAGCCGTCAGGAGCAATCGATCTTTGATGCTGCCAGCGGTGGGCAAATTGAAGCTGAAGCTCGTTCGGCACCTCGCTCTCAGCGCATTACCTACAAAGATGTAGCGATCGTAGCGCATCATTTCGGTGTGAGCTATCAGGCCGCCCTCTACAGACTGAAAAGCCTCAAGCATGTTTCTCAGCCGGAATCCGTTGAGCTCCTGGAGCATGAGGATTTCGGCCGACAGTATCTCAATGCACTGAGCATGTTCGGTGATGTTGGAGAGCAAGAGCAGCGGCAATACTGGGATCGTGAGCTGCGCAGTGAAATTGCGCACCTTGCGATTGAAGCCTATCGGCGCGAGGAAATTTCCCGCGGGCGCCTACTGGAGCTTAGCAAGAGCCTCGACATTCCGGGAGAAACCCTCCTTGAACTAGCCGAAGTGGCCCGCGGGGAGTGAACCAAAGGCATGATCCGTGCGAGCCCGTCAATCATCGTTTCGGATACGTCCGTTCTTGTGAACTTTCTCCGAATCAACCGCATGGACCTCATCGCTGGCTACTCTCATGACTTCATCGTTACGGATCACGTCGCCGCGGAAATCACCGACCATTACCCTGACCAACAAGCACGCTTTGCCGCGGCCCAGGCAGCAGGAATGCTCCAACAGGTGAGTATCACAGATCCGGCGGAAGTCGCGTTGTTTGGAAGTCTCGCCGCTTCCGGTCGTCTGGGTGCGGGCGAATGTTCCGCGATTGCACTTGCCTCACACCAAGGGCACATCCTGGCGATCGATGACCGCCGCGCATCAAACCATGCGCGCCGTGTCAGCCGGCATCTCCAGATTCTGACAACCCAGGACCTGATGGTTTCTATGATCGGTGAAAACCTGTTGGACGTGCCGCAAGCTGATACCATCAAGGACGAATGGGCGAGCAATCATCGTTTCCGCCTTACAATTCAAAGCTTTGCGGACCTCGTCTCGTGAAGGATGCTCAATATCTTCCCCGGGACAGTGTGCATGGAAAAATAGGGGCCGTCGAAACGACACAAGCACGGATGACGCCGAGGCAGGTTTAGGTTCCCGCTTCTTCCCGCACCTCCCGCAGCGCCCGATTGAAGAAGTGGCGGATCGCTTGCTCGCGGGCTTGCGGATCGCTCAGCACGATGTTCTTCATCTCGTTGTCGCGCTGGAACATCTTGATGGCGCCCTTGAAGAACGCCTGACTGAAGGCGGAGAAGACCACGTCCGGCGGGTTGTTCCGCAGCATTTCTGTCAGGTCTTCGTCCATGATCTCGCGGTTGACCTGCTCGAAGCGGATAAAGTCCTCGCGCGAGAACTCCGTGCCGTGGCGGTCATTGAACGCCTTGATGATCTCGGAGAGCGAACGCTCTTCCTCTTCTGTGTAGGGCTTAGCGGCGAATTCGCTGATGGGCTTGAGCTCTTCTGTGTCGCCGGCCGCAAGTGATGCTGACCCCTGCTCCTTCTGCTCGACACGAAACGCCTGAAGGCGGAGCATCTCCTCGGTAATCTCGACATCGGGCGGTATTTCCCGGTTCGGCAGCAACCGCGACAGCCAGGCGGCGTAGGAATAGAGCTTTTCAAGCCCGGTATCGCCAAGCCGGATGACCTGCGCCACGAAACTGTAGAAGCGCATGTAGCTCTTCACCAGTTGGCGGAACTCTTCCTGCCGCCCCTCGTCATCCTCGGCCTCGAAACGGGCCACGGCCTGCCGTACCAGCCCTTCTAATCGGGCGCGGTCATGGGTGTCGAGCGCACCCTTGTAGAAGGTCTCGGCGAAGCGATCGATTTCGCCCTGGTCGAGGATGCCGAAGGTTTTGAGGCGTGCTTCCAACTCGTAAATCTGGTTGGGGTCGGAGTTTGCCTCCAGCCCTGTCACCTCAAAGAACGGCTTGAAGGCGTTCTGGATATCCTCTGTGGTGTTCTGGAAGTCGAGGACGTAGGTGCGATCCTTGCCCGGATAGGTACGATTGAGGCGCGAGAGCGTCTGAACGGCCTGAAGGCCGGCGAGCTTCCGGTCCACATACATCGCGCACAGCTTCGGCTGGTCGAAGCCCGTCTGGTACTTCTCGGCGACAATCAGCACCTGATAGGCATCCGAATCGAAGCGGCGCGGAAGCTCGGTCTCGGCGAAGCCGTTCAGTTCGGCTTCAGTGTACGTTTGCCCGTCCACCTCCAGGTCGCCCGAAAACGCGACCAGCGGCTTCACATCGGTGTAGCCATTGGCCTTGATGTAGTCGCGAACGCCAAAGTAGTAGCGAAGCGCATGCTCGCGGCTGCCTGTGACAATCATAGCCTTGGCGCGGCCGTCCAACTCGTCCATCACATGGCGGCGGAAGTGCTCGACGATCACTTCAACCTTCTGGCCGATGGCGGTCGGATGGAGGGAGGCGAAGCGTGCCACGCGACGCTGGGCGCGGCGGGTGTTCAGCTCGGGGTCGTCCTCGATGGCCTTTTCGAGCTGGTAGTAGGCTTTGTAGGTCATGTAATTCTGGAGCACGTCCAGAATGAAGCCTTCCTCGATGGCCTGGCGCATCGAGTAGAGGTGGAAAGGCTGCGGCAGCCCGTCCGCCCCCTTCGTCCCGAACCGCTCCAGCGTCACGTTGCGAGGCGTTGCGGTGAAGGCGAAATAGCTGATGTTCGGCTGCGGCCCGCGGGCTTTCTGATAGTCGGCAATCAGATCCTCGATATCGCGGCCGTCCTCGGTCTCGTCGCGCGTCAGCGCATCGCTCATGGCCTGCGCGCTCTTGCCGGACTGACTGCCATGGGCCTCGTCGATGATGACGGCAAAGGTGCGGGTCCCCTGGCCGGACAACTCCTTCAGGTGGTCGGTCGAGAACTTCTGGATGGTGGTGATGACGATGCGTGCACCGGCCTCCAGAGCCGCCTTCAACTGGCGCGAGGTGCCGTCGATTTTCTTCACCACGCCCTTGGTCTGCTCGAACTGCGCCACCGTGTTCTGGAGCTGGCGGTCGAGCACAACGCGGTCGGTAACGATGACGGCCGAATCGAAGATCGGCCTGTCGGCATCGTCATGCAGATTGGTGATCTGATGCGCCGTCCAGCCAATGGTATTGGACTTGCCGGAGCCAGCCGAGTGCTGGATCAGGTAGTTATGGCCTGGGCCGAAGCCGCGGGCGTGCATCATCAGCTTGCGCACCGCGTCGAGCTGTTGGAAGCGCGGGAAGATCAAGGTCTCCCGAACTTCGGTCGAACCGCTTGCCGTCGGCGTCTCCTGCCGCTCCAGATGGAGGAAGCGTCCGATGACGTCGAGCAACACGTCCCGCGACAACACTGCCTTGCCTTCGGGCTGGTCGGCATAGAGGTAGGCCACACGGAAGTCGCCGGCGACGTCGGGATTTCCGGCGCCGCCGTCCCGCCCGCGATTGAACGGCAGAAACCGTGTCTTGCCGTTCTGGAGGCGCGTCGTCATCGAGATATTGTCCTCGTCCATCGCGAAATGGACGAGCGCCCCGCGCTTGAAGGTCAGGAGAGGCTCACCGGCCGGAGAACGGTCGTAACGGTACTGCTTCTCGGCGTGCCGGAAGGTAGAGCCGGTCAGGAGGTTCTTCAGCTCCGCCGTTGCCACCGGCAGGCCGTTGACAAACAACGCCACGTCAATGGCGTTCTCCGAGCGCTGACTGTAGCGGAGCTGACGGATGATTGAGAGGATGTTGGCCTCATAGAGCCGAACCAACTCGGCGTTCAACCCGGACGCGGGCTTGAAGAAGCAAAGCGTCAGCTTGATGTTGGGGATGAGCTTCAGCCCCTGCCGCAGTACGTCGAGCGTGCCGCGCGTCTTCAGCGCCTTCTCAAGCTGCTTGAAAAATTCGGCTTCGGCGGCGGTGGTGTACTGCGCCTCCAGCTTCCGCCACTCGTCAGGTTGCGTCTCCTTGACGAAGCGAAGGACAAGCCCGCGGTCCATGGCAAGGGCGCGGTCATACTCGTCCGGCTGTCGGGCGACATAGCCCTGTGAGGCCATCAGATGGTCCACCATGTGCTGTTCAAGCACGATCTCTTGGTGCGCGTTCTGGGCGGCGTGCTTTGTCATCTGGCGGATTTCCCTTCTCCGCAGGCGACAGCGGCGATTACGCCGACCAGTGCCGTCACGAGAGCCGACATAGCCGATTGAAGGTGGTGCAGATTGACGTGATACTCGCCGTCAATCGGCCGATCGGTTTTGGCGCCACGATCATAAGTCAGGTTGTAGCGAAAGGCCGTGGAGTTGGGGTCGATGGCGCCCAGCTCCCTCATTCTGTCGATGATCCAGTCAGGCACGTCTGCGTCGAATTCTGACCTTATGAAGGTTTGATACTCTTGCGACAAAGCATCGAGATTATGCGTCTTTGCGGCGTCCCGCATAATCGCCTTCAGAAATAACTCGATAGAATGTCGATAGAGATAGAGCACAGGGTTTGCGACTTCATAATCCGCCACCTGTTGATGCTTTATGGCCTCGACAAGCGCGCTAGCTGCATTGAAGTATTGTTGGCCAAGGCGCTGAAAGCGCTGGTTCGCTCCACCACCTACAAGGAAGCCTAATGGCTCGGACCATTCGTCGGGCCGCTCGATTGCTGCCGTTGGGTCCTCAAACAAGGGCCGATGCATCTGCTCTGCGGTGAAAACACTCATGCGTCGCCCCCCGATATCGGCGCCCAAATCTGTTTGAGGGGCAGCTTGGCGCGGGTCTCGTCGGACAGTTCGCCATAGGCGCGGAACAACGCCTTCAACAGGTCCGGCATCTGCCAGAGGCGCAACTTGAAGAAGTTGTTGTCCAGTTCCTTCTGCGCTGCCGCGTTCACACCGCCGATGCTGACCAGAAGACCGGTTCGCGCTTGTGTGTTCGACACCGAACCGATCAGCCGCAGCACAACGTCATGATTGGCCGCCCCATCGCCGGACTTCACCTGCACGCAGATGCGATCCTCGCCAAGGCCGAGTGTGCCGCCGGCCGCGAGGATGTCCACGCCACCGTCGGCGCCAGGCGGCGATACCTTGGTTGTGTAACCCTCCACGCGCAGAATTTCGGCCACTAGGTCGGCCAGGGCATGACCGGCGAACTCGGACTTGATCAGCGAAATGATCTGCTGGTTGGCGATATCCTCGATATCGGTGGCGTAGTCCTCCGCCTCCACGTCCTCGTCGGGAGCTGGTGCCGATGCCTTGCCCTGCTTGCCGAGAAGGGAGCCGGGGTCACTGCCAGTCTTCAGGACAGCGCGGACCCGCTCCAGCGCCGAATTGCGCTTGATCTCGCAGATGGTCATGAACGCGCCGAAGGAATGCCGTAGGTCCTGCTTGAAGGCGTCGCGCGCAACGGACTCTTCCAGCCACTTCACCGCGCGGGAATGGCGATAAGGGTCGTTGGGATCGAAAGCGTATTCCCCCGTTACCTCGCCGATGGCGACGCCGTTCGTCACCTTCCGCGGCATAACCACAAGGTCGCCGACCTGGATGGTATGGGCAAACTGGTTTAGCTGGGCGGCAAAATTCTTCAGCCGGTTCTGTCCCGCGTCGGGCATTACCTGTTCAAGATGGACGAGAATGGCGTCTCGGCCCTTGAGCGCGCCCAAGTCGCCAACTTCGAGGAAGCCGGGCAGAAGCCTACCCTGCTCGATGGCAGCCAGCTCGCGCTCGCCCTGCTTGCCAGCCCGAACAATCCATAAGCGGCTCATGACGCCATCTCCCGCTGGATGGCGTCCAGTCGCCTGTCAGGCTCACCCCGCTTGCCCCAGGTAGCGACGTCGATCTGGCCAGTGACGGCAGCGGTGATCAGGGCGGCGCGGAACTCCTGGAGGCGCTCAATTGAGGCGGCAACCTTGTCGAATACGGGTTCTCTCGCAGCTTGTGCGGCTTGAAATCGCGTTAAAAGATCGAACTGAACCTGCCTATCAGGAACCCAAAGCCGGTAGTTTCCGAGAGTTTCGCGATTGATCTTGGGCATCGCGACACGCATGGACTCAAGCGTCGCCCAATCGGTGAACTTCCGCGAAAGCAATTGCACTAGCAGGAACTCTGGCAAAAGGCGCTTGTCCGGCAGGATGGGGTACATGTCGGCGCTGCACATGCCGGATTGTGGTGCTATGCATGCCTTTGCCAGCGCAGGACGAATCTTGCTGTAGAGGACCGTGCCGGCGGGGTAGGCGTACTTGCCGCTGATCGCTCCCTGTTCTTCGGCGGTCTCGACCTGCAATAGGCGTCCCGTAGCAGATTGAATGTGGTTGGGTGCAATCAATGGCTGATTGGTCCAGCGTGGATCGGTGGGATCAACCTGACCCTCCGCGATGCGGCAGACCCACCGGAAGGGGATCATCTCCTCGAAGATCATTTCGGCCGGAGTGGTCGCCTCTTCGCGCAGGGCCGCAAGCCCCTCCGCCAGAACCTCCAGCAAACGTTGCTTTTTCTCGATCAGCCGATCGATGCGGGCGGTCTCGCGGTCGAGGAAATCCGCGATGGCTTTTTGGGTGGGAAGGTCCGGAAGCGGAATTCGCTCTGCGCGTAACCTGTCACGCGAAAGCTCTATGAAGGTCGTACCTTGGCCGGCAGCCTCTAGCTTTGGCTTAATGGCAGACAAAGCCCAATATGCAAAATCAGAGCGAGCCATTGGCCGAGGCACCAAACCACGACACCCTTGGTTGAAGCACATGGGCCGTGAAGCAACGGCGATATGACCAATCGGAGCACGGATCGAAAGAATGATGGACCCGGCTGGCACCATCTGAGTGCCACAGCTCGAATATCCCTCACGCGTTATACTGCGTTCGCCACAATCTATAGAGCGCGTCTTCAGTTTGCCCAGATCAGCAGGGCCGACCCATGGTATGTCTCCGTCCCAGTAGGCCGGTTCGGCGGAAGCAGGGGTTGCCCCGTTCCGAACATCGAAAGCTGCACCGATAGGGACTCCTTGAAAGGTCACGCCGTCACCTCCTTCAGAAGCCCTGCAATCTCGGCCTCCAGAGCCTTCAGCTCGGCGTCTATCTGCTCCAGCGGGCGCGGCGGGACATAGCGGTAGAAGTAGCGGTTGAAGTTGATCTCGTAACCGACGCGTCCCACCTCGCCGTCGCGGGCATCGCGGTAGCTCTCGTCCACCCAGGCATCGGGTACGAAGGGTTTGACCTCGCGCGCAACGTAGTCCCGCCAGTCCTCCTTGAGCGGCACCAGCTCGTGGTCGCGCAGGTCGGTGTCCGGCTCGGGGTTTCCATCCTTGTCGGTGCAGATGTCGGCCTCTTCGTCTCGCTCCGACAAGGCAGAAAGAATAGCTTTGCGGACAGGCGCCGCAATCTTGAGCCCAGCGCTCTTCAGCGCCTTGGTCAACGCCTTGTCGAAGGCGTCACGATTGGTGAACAGCGTGCTCGGCAAGCGAGAGAACAGCCCGTCAAGGATGTCGGCCTGCTCACCGGCGTCGAGCTTGCCGAACGCCTTCTCCGCCTTCAGGCGCTCGATGCGCTCCGCCGTGGCCTGGAAGTTCAGCCGCAAGGGCCGTTCGACGCGGATTTCCCGATAGCCGAAGTCAGTGGTGTCGAAGATCTTGGAGAACTCGCCGTACTCACCGTTACCGTTCAACATTTCGGCATAGATGCGGACGATTTCCTTGCGCGCTCCCTCGGGGATTTCCCGGCGCTTGGAGCCGAGCGACTTGCGCATGGATTTCCAGAACCGCTCGCCGCTGGCGTCAATGAGCTGCACCTTGCCGCGTCGCGCCTTCGGCTTGCGATTGGTCAGTAGCCATACATAGGTCTGAATGCCGGTGTTGTAGAACAGGTCGGTGGGCAGGGCGACGATGGCCTCGACGAGGTCCTTCTCCAGCATCCAGCGGCGAATTTCGCTTTCGCCCGAGCTCGCGCCGCCGGTGAACAGCGGCGAGCCGTTCATGACGATGCCGATGCGCGAACCGGTTTCGTCGTCGCGCATCTTGGCGATCATATGCTGGAGGAACAGCAACTGCCCGTCGGAAATCCGCGGCAAGCCGGCGCCGAAGCGACCGTCGAAGCCCAGCGTCTCGGCCTCTTCCTTGATCGGGTCCTGGTACTTCTTCCAATCAACGCCATAGGGCGGATTGGAGAGCATGTAGTGGAAGGATTTGCCCTTGTGGGCGTCGTTCGTCAGCGTGTTGCCGAAGGCGATTTGCTCGGGGTCGTGGCCGGTGACGAGCATGTCGGATTTGCAGATGCCGAAGGACTCCCCGTTCAGCTCCTGCCCGAACAGCTCGACGCGGATGGAGGGGTTGAAGTCCTTCAGCGCTTCCTCGGTCAGCGCCAGCATGCCGCCGGTGCCGCAGGCCGGGTCATACACCTGGCGGATGATACCCTTGCCGGTCAGCTTGGTGTCGTCGTTGGCGATCAGCAGTTCGACGATGAGGCGGATGACCTCGCGCGGGGTGAAATGCTCACCGGCCGTCTCGTTGGAGATTTCCGAGAACCGGCGGATCAGGTCCTCGAACAGATAGCCCATCTCGATGTTGCTCACCCGGTCAGGGTGCAGGTCGATCTGGGTGAAGCGGTCGAACACCTGCCAGAGGATGCCGCCTTCGTTCAGGCGCTTGAGCTGGTCGGTGAACAGGAATTTGTCGAGAAAGATATCGCGGACGTTGCCGGAAAACTTGGTGATGTAGTCGATCAGGTTGGCATGGAGCTGGCCGGGGTCCTGCGCCTTCAGGCTTTTGAAGGTGAAGGCGCTGAGGTTGTAGACCTTGATGTTGCTGCCGGCCGCGCCGAACAGAATCATGTCGCGGGTTTCGTCGTCAACGCCGTCCGGCAGGCCCTTGGCGGCGTCGAGCACGTCCGCCTTCGATGCCTCAAGGATGCAATCGAGGCGTCGGAGCACGATGAAGGGAAGGATGACCTTGCCATATTCGGATTGCTTGAAGTCGCCGCGCAGGATTTCCGCGATCGACCAGACGAAGCCTCCGAGGCTTTGAACCTTGGCGTTTGCCCCTGACACTATTCCCCTCCCCGTTTCTTCGCTTCCGCCGACTGCTGCTCGATCCACTTGTCGATCTCGCCGCGCCGGAACCGCCAGGCCCCGCCGACCTTGAAGCCGGGAATCTTTCGCTCGGCCGCGAGGCGATAAGCCGTCTTCTCGGTGAGCTTGAGATATCCAGCCACCTCCCGGATCGTCATGATGTCGGTGTCCATACGGCTCCCCGCCGGAACATCCAGCCCGTATTGAGAAAATACGGGAAGAAATGGGAAATGCCAAGCGGAAGACCGCCATGGTCCTATTCCGCTTGCCCGCCCCGTCGTGCACACGGAAGGTGGCGGTACAGCGTTGAAACCGACACGCCTACGCGCTGAGCAACCTCAGCGACAGTGATCTCTGGATTGCGGAGAAGCTGTCGAGCGTCGCGAATACCCTCCTTCGACAATCCAGGCGGCCGGCCGCCCTTGCGGCCTCGGGCGCGAGCGGCTTCAAGCCCGGCCGTTGTCCTTTCGCGGATCATGGCGCGCTCGAACTCCGCCAGGGCGCTGAAAACATGGAACACGAGCATGCCGCCGGCGGTCTTCGTGTCGATCATCTCGGTCAGAGAGCGGAAGCCCATGCCCTTCGACTGGAGAAGCTGCACCGTGTCGATGAGCTGGCGCATCGACCGGGCCAGGCGGTCGAGTTTCCAGACGACAAGCGCGTCGCCAGGTCGCATGTAGTCCAGCGCCTTGAGAAGCTCAGGCCGGTCACGCTGCGCACCGGAAGCAGTCTCGGTGAAGATGCGTTCACATCCGGCCGCCTCAAGGGCGTCGGTTTGAAGCGTCAGATTTTGTTCGGCTGTCGAAACTCGGGCGTAACCAATATTCACTCTCTCGAAAATCCATAAATTTAACACGGACAGTGTATCAGATTTCGACGCACAGTTTTGAGAAATACAGAAGGGCGGAAACACGTTCCGCCCTTCTCAGAACAGCCGCCCTGTCAGTATCGGTCGTTTTTGCGAGGTGGTTTCACCGCATCCAATGCCGCCGCCGTCTCATCAAAACCGGCACGCCGTGCTTCATCCGCGAGATAGCGGATGCACCACGCAAGCCTGTCGGCTTCGGTGCGGGAAGGTTGCTCGCTGCCATACGGCGCAGACGCGGGCCATTCGGTATCGTGCATCATGCCGCAACCCTTTCCGTGCGAAGCTCATCAAGGTTGGCGATGACGGAACCCGTTGCGCCGGCGCGAGCGCGGACACGCGCGAGGTAGGCAGGCGATACCTCCAGCCACTCGGCCGCCGCCGTGTCGGTGCCGGTCTCCATCGTTCCGCCCAAGCGGACGGGGTTCCATCCGGCTCGGCGCATGATCGGCTCCATGCGGATGTCCGACACGGACACATAGGCACGCAAGCCAGCGTACTGGCCGAACTCCAACATGCCGGCCATGAGGATGGCCGCGATGTTGCCCGGAGCCGTGGTTTGGTCGGCACAGAAGCGGGTGCTCTCCCAGATGTCATGCGTGCGCGGCATGTCGGCGTCTACCAGCTCGGGGAATACGTCGGCCAGGAGATACGGGCCTGTCGTCGGCAAGAGCCGGGTGCAGGCGTTCACGCGGCCGTCCGGCGCGTAGTGAACCAGATAGTGCGCCTCGGGCAGGTCGAACTGGTCGAGCTCCAGCCCGTTGACGACGGTGACATCCCAGCCAAGCCGCTCCCTGAAGACACTCCGGCGGAGCTGGTGCATGGACGCGAGCGCATCCCAATGCAGGTGCGCGTTCTCTTTCGATATGATGTGAAGCAATGGCTTCCCTCCCAATTTGTTTGGGAGCATTGAGCCAGAGAACGAAGCGCCTGCCATCCTGTCAACCTCCACAGGTTACTGGCAAGTAAAGCGCATTCAGGGCGCGATGATGCCTTCCATGATCGCCTTCATCACGGCGTGATAGACGTTCGCCACGCCCATCTTGGAGCGGACGTTCGCCAAGTGAAAATAGACCGTGCGCTCGGATATCCCGAGTATCTGAGCGGTCTGCCAGGCCGATTTCCCGGCGGCGGTCCAGAGCAGGCACTCGCGCTCGCGCGGCGTCAGGCTGACGGTGGTGCGCCCCATGCGGCCAAGCGCGAGCAACTCGCGAGCGTGATTGTGGAAGGCGAGCGACAACAGGTGCACGTCCTGCCCCACCGTGGACATGAGCCGGTCGAGCCCCTCGGCGCCATGATCGGAAACCATGGACGCCATCGCGAGCGCGCCGCGCGCGCCGTGGATCGGGATACCGACGCCCTCACCAACTCCGAACTCGGCCGCCTCCGCGAAAAGGCGTCGTTGTTCCGGTGAGGGATCGATGCCGAAGGACATCTCGCTCCATGTGAAAGGGGCCACCTGGCTCGGTCCTTTCAGGATGACCGGATCGACGCGATGATAGTCGTTGTCGATGTAGTGGTTGTACCAGGCATCGGAGAAAGTGGTGAGGATGAGCGGCTTCTCGTCCGGCAGCGCATCGGCGTGGATGACCTGATAGGCCCACTCTCGAAAGCCGAGATCCCAGAGCGCTTTCGAGAACGCAGCTTCGAGCGACGCCACGTCTTCAACGTGGCGTATCTGGTCAAGGAAAGCGATGACAGTCGGCCGGATGCGTGACCCCTCCTCGCATGGCATTTGCAGAATACTTATGGGTAGCGCCGAAAATTCGTGAAATGACGAATTGTGTATGTCATCATTTATCGAAATCGTCCTTTCGATAAAAACAACAACAAGAAAGATCGGACATGACTCTTTTCATTGGAACCATTTCTCAGAAAGGTGGCGTCGGCAAAAGCACGCTGGCCCGCCTCATCGCGCGTGAATATGCGCTTGCCGGCTGGAACGTGAAGATCGCGGACCTCGATATCCAGCAGGGCACCAGCTTCAATTGGCAGGCGCGTCGTCTTCAGCGCAGCGTCGAGCCGGTGGTCGCGGTCGAACGCTTCGGCACGGTCGGCCAGGCCGTGAAGGCGGCGGCCGGCTACGATCTTATGATCCTCGATGGCCCACCGCACGCGACGATGGGCACGCTCCAGATTGCCGAAGCCAGCACGCTTGTCGTGCTGCCGAGCGGTCTCGCGCTCGATGACCTGGAGCCGACCGTCCTGCTCGCGCATGAACTGATCAGAAAGGGCGTCCCCGCCGACAGGATCGCCATCGCCTTCTGCCGCGTCGGCGATAGCGAGGGCGAGCTTGCCGAGGCCAGCGCCTATGTGCACCAGGCTGGATACCGGCACCTGACAAATGTGCTGCCGGAGAAAACGGCCTTCCGCCGCGCCAGCGACGACGGCCGCGCGCCGACCGAAACGCGCTTCCCATCTCTGAACGAACGGGCGGAAGCCATAGCGCAAGAGATTGCCGATCTGGTTCAGGACCGCAGTAACAAGGAGGCCGCATAAGATGACTAAGATCATGCCTCCCCACCGAACCGGCAAAGGGCTTCCGCCCGCACCGGCACAGGTCGTCCATAACCTCGACCGCGCCGAGGCCGGCACATTGAAGCCGCTCAATTTCAAGGTCAGCCCCGAGTTTCACCGCGAGTTCAAAGCCTACGCGGCCGTTCACGGCGTCTCGATGCTGGACATATTGAAAGAGGGGTTCGCGCTCGTGAAACAGCGGCGCGGATAAAGAAATAACGAAATCGCTATATAGGTATTTATTTCACAAAAACAAGCTGTGGAGGTTGACAGGTTACGCTGTGAATACTCCATACCAATAACATTATCAGGAAGGCGTTGCCGACCCCTCATTTGGCAAAGTCGTCAATAGGGAATGCGACGAACGGGATCGGCAACACTTCCATTATTGTCTCATTCGAAACGAATTACCACACGTCAGCCAATGTAATTTTCCGCCGCCCCATAAACCCTTGGCAAAGTTAACTACCAAGGGAATGCACCATGGGGCATCTACGTCTTCTGTGGCGCCTCGTCAGGCTTGTCCTCGTCGAGCTGCCTATCTGCCTGCTTATCGCAGCGCTCATCTGGTCCATCATCGACAATCTCACTTATGGCACTGATCGGCTGCTCGTCCTCGGCACGGCCGGGGTGGTGGCCTTCGCGGCGATCCTCTTCTTCGCCAGCCGCCTCTTCCGCCGACCGAGCGATGCGCACGGCACGGCCGCCTTTGCGACGCCGGCCGACATCGGCCGCGCTGGCCTGCGGTCACGCGGCGTCATCCTCGGCAAGAAGGGCGGACGTTTCGTCCGCTTCGACCGGCCGGGCCACCTGCTCACCTTCGCGCCAACCCGCTCGGGCAAAGGCGTCGGTGTCGTCATCCCCAACCTGCTCGACCATCCGGGCTCGGTGGTGGTGACGGACATCAAGGGCGAGAACTACCGCATCACAGCGCGGCACCGCGGCACGCTTGGGCCGGTGCATGCGTTCGCGCCTTTCGATCCGGACATCGAAAGCGCCTGCTACAACCCGGTCGAGTTCATCCGTACTGGCACCGTCAACGATGTGGACGATGCGCGGCTGATTGCAGAAATGATCGTGGCTCCCGATGGTCACGAGCCGAACCACTGGGAGCGCGAGGCACGGGTGCTTGTCACCGGGCTGCTGCTCCATATCGCCCATGACCTGCCGCCCGGCCGCCGGAACCTGCGCGAGCTTCGAGTTCTGCTGATGCGCTCGCGCGAAGGCTTCGACGGCGTGCTCGCCGGCATGGCCGATGCCAAACACCCCATCGTGCAGCGTATCGCACAAGGGTTCTCGCAGAAGGAGGACAAGGAGCGCTCGGCCGTCATATCGACGGCGCAGACGCGGACGGAGGTGTTCGACAGCCCGCAGCTCGGGGCGATCACCAGCCGCTCCACCTTCCGGCTGGAAGACCTGAAGAACGGCGTCATGTCGGTCTTCCTGATCATCCCGCCCGAGTACGTCTCCGTCTACCAGCCCTTCCTGCGTCTGATGGTCGGTCTCACCACGGCCGCGATGACGCGGAACAAGCGGATACCCCGGCATCCGGTGCTGTTCCTGCTCGATGAGCTGCCCGCCCTCGGGCCGATGCGGCCGATCGAGGACGGCATCGGCTACCTGGCCGGATACGGAGCGCACCTGTGGCTGTTCGTCCAAGACCTCGACCAGCTCCAGAAGACCTATCGGAAGTGGCGCTCGATGATCGCCAACTGCGCGGTGCGGCAAGCCTTCAACGTCCAGGACGATGAGACGGCGCTGTTGCTCTCGCTGATGCTCGGCCAACGCACCGTGAAGGTCTCCAGCGGCGGCAAGAGCGGGCGTTTCCCGTTCCTGGGGTTGGCGTCCAACTACAGCGAGCACCACAGCGAGATTGGACGGCCACTGCTGGCGCCGTCCGAAATCATGCTGCTGCCGGAGAGCTGCCAGCTCCTGTTCGTGCAGGGCTGCCGCCCGATCCTGGCGCAGAAGCTCCGCTACTTCGAGGAGCGGGCATTCAAGGGGCGCTGGACGCCCTGGCGGATGGAAGCGGCGGAGGACGACCCCGGTGCGCTCATATCCGCCGACATGATGAAATAACGAAAGGATGAAAGGATGAAATCGTTTAATCACGATATCGGCGCGACTGCCTTCTTCGGACTGCTCGTTGCCACGGTCTTGGCCGTCCCGCTCGCTGCGTTCCTGCATCGCGACGCGCACGGGAGCCCGATGGAGCTGCCCCGCTGCGACGAAGCGCGCTCTTTGGATCAGGTTCGCGCCGCTCTCGAAGGGCAAAACGGCAGCGTCGTTCTCGGCCTCTACAACGCCATCGAACACAGCGACGGCAGAAACACCGACATCAGGCGCTGTACCGCGATAGCGGTCACGGCCGAACGCGAGACCGTCATCGGGTTTTCAGTCGGCTGGGACGACCGTCGGAACGGCCTGCCGTTCTGGACGGGGGACGGACTGTGAATCTCAATAGGAGCCTGCTTCGTAGACAGGCTCAGCAGACCGCCATTTATATGAGGTGCGCAAGGATGTTTTGTGGGTTCCGGCAGGCAGCTAGTAAACCATTATACCAGACTGCCAGTGGATACTGCGGATCATTCGATACCTCCAGCTCATTGGCCGCCTTCAGATCGCTGACAAGAGCCGGAGCGACATGACCCTTCCCGCTCATGCGACTCGCATCCCCAGGCAGAGTCTTGAACAGTTGGTATGTCCAGTTGTCACTTCTGAAGGGTAACGGGTCTTGATCATCATTCGCCCAATCGATCACGACAGTCGGACGGTGTCTGTTTCGGATTTCGGAGAACAGGGCATTAAGGTGCAAGTCGCCGAAGCCATAGCCCAGGAACAATAAACAATCGGCTTCATGCACAAGACGGTTGACCTGGGCAAAGTAGGTTCGGAATGGCTGCCTCAGAATTTGCTGTGTCTTGCCGTAGCCCGCGACGAAGGGTGACATCGAGTAGGTCGTCCCCTCCACCGAGTCTTGGCTGTTTCGACCGGAGGCATGCACTTCATGTCCCTTAGAAGGAGTGACAGCCCATTTGATGCCGTGCATATCGTGGGCAACGCCTGTCATAGCAAAATGGACAGAGCCGTGCAGATGATAGATGAAACCCCAGTTCCTACGATCAAGAACTGACAACGGGTCGAACTCTCCCGTAGCGGCATCAAAGCCGGTATGTAGTCCCGGACATGCCTGCGTGAACACGTTGTCGTAGTTCAGTGTAATAATACCAATATCGAACCGCTCTTTCAGGGCATCCAGAAATGCCTTCAACTCCGCAATCTCATTTTGCTTCGTTCTGCTGACTTGTTCGCAGGCATCGATAAAGTGATCGACCAAGGCGTCCATTAAGCTGGCCGTCAAGGTTCGGAGCACACCGCCGTCTACGGGCTTTTGCGTTCGGCCAAACTCCAAAACATCGGGAAGGACGTTGGGCGCCAGAAGTGCGTTGGAGCCATGGAGCGAATAGGGATCGGACAGATAGGGGACTAGGAGATTGAGCTGATACAGCACCTCTTCAAAGTTCACCCACGCACGCAGAGCCGGCTTGGGTGCCTTGGCATAATAGCCTTGGATCGCATCTCGACAGTATCGGTATAGATTGGTCGTCGGGTCGGAAGCTAGCGGGTGTAGTCGGCCTGCGCACTGATCAAGAAGCGCATCAACACCGGAAACCGATGGCAGGTCAAAGTCGATGGACGCGCCAGCCCCAACGGTGATCAAAAGCTTCTTTCTCATATTATCTCCCCCCAGCGCACAAGCCCAATCCGAGATGCGACGATGAGCTTGTTAGATTTACATCGTTCAAGGTAGCAACCATCACTTATCGAACAAACTCAGGTCGAGCCCAAACGCCCGGCCCCGTTCGCGTTTGCGCTCCCGCTCAAGGCGCCGCTCCTTGGCCAGACGCCACGCGCGATGGAGCTGCTCGCGCCGCTCGTCCGACAGTCGGCTGCGCTCGATGGCCTTCTCGGTCACACGGGACAGTGCCCGCGCTCGCGCCTTGATCTTCTCCAGCATGGTCTCGCGGAGAGCCTGCGGGCTGCCTGCGATCTGCTGTAACATCTCGAAGTCGCGGATGGCCTGCTTCACCCGCCGCCGCGCCTGCTCGATTTCCGAACGAGTATGCTCCAGCCGGTTCCTGGCGTCCCGCCACCGGCGGCGGCGCTCGATGATGTAGCGATAGTAGCGCCTGGCCTCCTTCCGGTCGGCCGTCCGCGTGTCGCCCAGCCGCATGCCGCGCACCGCCCCCAGGATGAAGGGGTCCTTTTCGATCATGCGTTCGGCGTCGCGGATGCCGAACTTCTCCTCCAGGTCATCCCAGACCGCGCGGGCCTTGACGGCGTCCCGGTAGACCTTGCCCAGAATGTCGTCGAGGCTGCGGTCACGCTTCTGAAGCCATGCCTCGTCTCGGGGCACCTGCTTCTCGGCGAAGGATTGCTGACGCTCGGCGTAACGCACCTTGCCGGCGGCCGACCGGTAGGACGCCTCGATCTGGCTCCAGTAGCGGAAGTCCATGTCGGCCGCATCGAACCGCTGCACGGCCACCTCGGCCGGGTCGCGGTCGGGCTCCTCGGCGAACATACCCTCGACGGTGCGCCGCTCGGGCGGGGCCATGTCCGACGTGTCGGGGGTCGGCTCCTCCTTGCCCTGCTCCCGCTGCGCCACGCGCGCGGCCTGCCGCGTCATGTGGTCGTCAAAGCTCTGCGCGAAGCGTTCCTCCAGGGCATGGAAGCGCACACCCTTGCCCATATCGGAGAGCTTGGCGAAGCGCTCCCCGTCGGTGAGGATCAGACCCTGCCCCTTGCGTTCCAGGGTGACGCCCTTTTCGGCAAGCCGCTGGGCCAGGTCATCCCAATCTCGGGCGCGGATGAAGTCGTCCTTCAGGCGGCGGCGCAGGTCGGCAACATCGTCCTTGGCGAAGGGGATCTGGGCCTCGCGTTGCTCCCGCCGCGCCTGCCAGTATTCGGCGTCGGAGACGGTGGGGCCGAAGTCCTCCACCACGTCCCGGCCGAGCTGGCGCTCGTACTCGCGGTTGCGCAGGATGTTGAGGCCGTGCTCCTGCGCCAGTTCCTGCACGATGCCGGTCAGCCGCCGCCCGTCCTGATGCCGGTCATAGGCAACGTGCTTCTCGGGATGCACCCGGTTCACCAGAAAATGCAGGTGGGGGTGGTCGGTGTCGCGGTGGCTGTAGAC
Source organism: Algihabitans sp. (assembly GCA_965233705.1). GTDB lineage: Bacteria > Pseudomonadota > Alphaproteobacteria > Kiloniellales > DSM-21159 > Algihabitans. The sequence goes on from CBDDTF010000003.1 coordinate 1,686,221, forward strand.
CAGGAGCTGATGCTCCGTCAGGCCCATCCGCTCGATGACCTGTTGCGCGACCTTCCTCTTCACCTCCGGCGTCACCTTCCCCGCCGCCGCGTCCTTCGGGTCGAAGGTGATCATGAAGTGATAGGCCGGCTGCTTGCAGCGCACCGACTTGGCGGCCGTCGCGTCCATGACGGCCGCCGCCGCACGCGGGTCGTCGGTCAAAAGATTGCGGGTTTCGACGAACTCCACCCGGTCAGGGGAGAGCCCCTTGATCTGGCCGGCGAGATAGAGTGCCGAGCCCCGGAAGCTCTCCGGCTGACGGGCGGGCACCTTAAAGCGCATCGCTCCCCTCCGGGCCGTCGGGCTCCCGTCTCTTCGGTCCCTTGGCGACCGCCTTGTGGATCGGGGCCAGCACGTCCTTCAGGATCGTGAGCGCCTCGTCGCGCTCCGCGTCGTCGATGTCCTTCCCGGAGTTGGCGCGGCGGGCGAGGCTGTTGATCAGGTGGCCAATGCCGTTGACGGCCTCGACGTGGTGCATGAGGACGGGCGCCAGGTCGGCGCGGTCGGTCAGGCGCTCGATCATCTCTTTGCCAACATAGAGCACCCACGGGCGGTAGGTCTCATCCCCGGTGGCGGCTTCGAGCTGGGCCAAGTTGTTGGCGATCCGCCCCAGCTCATAGAACACGTCCTCGATGGCCTTCGCCTTCGCCGGCTTGGCTCTGGGCTTCCGGCCCATCGCTGTCTCGCGGACATAGTCGGCGAAGGTGACGCCGGCCTCGACGGCACGCTGCTGGATGGCGCGCTGCTCGGCTCGGGTCAGACGGATGCGGGCGACGACATCGCGGCGGTCCTCGGGGGCTTTGGGTCTGCGTCCTGCCATGCCGGTGCTTCCCCGTTCAACCGTCCCGGAAGGGGAGCATCAGGGTGCCGTATCTCTCCCTCCCTTGAGGCCGAAGGGCCGAATGGCGAGGCAAGATGGCGACGCTTGAGACCCCGCCAGGGGGTCGAATGCGGAGCCTGTTGGGCGGAAAACAATGCCGTCGGTCGTCCCCGTCAGGGGCGAGCGGAGGGGCGGGCCGTAGGCCGCCCGTCAGGCATTTTTGTAGACCAACATCCATCTTGCCTCCCCCCTGTGACACGAAAACCCTCCCCCACTTATGGGGTCGGTCCACAGGGTGGAGTGGATTCGGACTGACAGGTCAGATACTTAATGCCAACGATGGACAACGCGATACTAACCGCAATCGCTCTGAATCACAAGCCTCAACACCTGCCAACGGCCACCAACAACATCCGCCGCCGGAACCCGGCACAGCGCCAGCGGGCGGTCAGCGGCGCGACAGCGCCGTCTCGACCGCCCGAAAGTGCCGGCGGATAGGCATGCGAGGAGCCCCGCCGTCAGGCCGGCGGGGCTGATGCAACGGAGCGCGGCGGCTGTCAGTAGCCCCAGTCAGGCAGCATCAGGGCGGCGCTTATCGGGTGGACGTTGATGTCGTACCAGAAGCGCACGCCCGACTTCACGTCGCCGTTGGGCATCCGGTCGAAGTACTCGACGAATGCAATGTTTACGAACTCGACGTACTGGTCGAAGGTCAGGCTGCGGACGAGATCAAGGGTGGTGGGGTGGCTCATGGTCGGTCTCCTCTTGGGGTTTCTTGGGCCGCACCGCGCGGCCTTCGTGGCCAAGATGAGGCAGCGGCGCAGGAGCGTGCCGCACCCGAAGGGCCGCAGCGCAGCGGAGGACGGCAAGGCCCGTCTTTCTTGGAGCGCAGCGACCGCGAGGAAGGCGCCGCAGGCGCCGGGGAAGAAAGTCGGGCCGACCCGTTGCGGCGCGCGACGCCGATGCCAGATTGGCCCCTATCGAAGGCCCGTGTCGGTGTGGCTGCTGTTCCCCAAGTGGAGGCCGGACAGGGGCGGCCGACACCCATCGGCCGGGCTGAACTTCCGGCGGTATGGCGACACGTCGAAGGCATTTCGCCGCCGCCTCGGCCGATGCCCCGGAGGTGCCGGTCGGTGCCGTTTCGGCTCGGTCGCCGTCGCACCCCAGCGGCAGCAGTGACAGCGCCGGACATGACGAAGCCCCGCCGGGATACCCGACGGGGCTGGGTGCGCGGTCGCGGCCGGGTCAGGCGGCCAGCGGCCGCCCCTCGTGACGCCGCAGGTCCATCAGGGCGATGGCGCAGCCGATCGGGCTCTGGCCCCGGTCGTAGGCGCGCACGATGTCGGCATATTGGTCCTCGTCGATGTCCTCGCCGGTCTCCAGCAGGTAGTTGTCCTCGACCTCGATGACGTACTCGTCCCAGGTCAGGTCCAGAAAGCTGTCTGTGGTGTTCAGTCGGTTCATGGTCTTTCCTCCTTCCGTTGTCCTGGCCGCGACCGCGGCCTTCCATGGGCGACGAAAGGCGGCGGCAGAGGCGACCAGCCGCACCCGCAAGGCCGCAACGAAGTGGAGGACGGCGGGGCCCGTCTTTCTTGGCGCGCAGCGACCGCGAGGAATGGCCGAAGGCCAGGGGAAGAAAGTCGGGCACGAGCCGTTGCGGCGGGCGCCGCCGACGCCACGTTCGCCCAGGTCAGGAAGGCCCGCCGGTCACGGCCAGAGGAAGGATGGAAAGGCACCGGCTGAACACGCTGGCTGTCTCGCAGACTGACATGCCGGACGGCGGCATCGGGGTTCCGGGCACCTGCCGGGCAAGGCGACGATCAGCGGGGGCCAGGTGTCCCCATCGGCCCGCGCACCGAGGCTGAGGCGGTGCGTGTGCTTCCGGCCTGTTCGGCGGTGGCTCATGGCGTCCGCCAGCCAACCCAGCACGACAGAAGCCGCCCGTCGCCGGGCGGCTTCGTCGATGGTGCCAGAGGCTCACCACCACGATGTGTAGAACACCGTCTTCCCTTCGGCGATGGCCGCGCGTGCCTTGGCGATGAAGTCGAGGTCGAGCTCGATCTCATCGGGGCGCGTGGTGCCGAAGAAGAAGCCTTCGGTGAAGGGCAGCGCATTTGCGCGGATGTCGGCCTCCAGCCGGTCGAGGTCGTCCACCGTCAGCGCGACGTTGACGCAGTTGAAGGTGTCGTCCTGCCCGCCCTTCTCGCGGTAAAGGCGCTCCATCCAGCCGTGCAGGTTGGGGTGTTTCCGCCAATAGGCGAGTTCGGTGGCGGTTTCGGTGGTGAAGTCCACCTCGGCCGCGACGGCCTCTGCGGTGGTGAAGGCGTACATATCCAGTCCCATGATGATCTCCTTTCGGTCTTTGGTTGGTCGTCCTGACGGACGCGACCGAAAGGGCGGGCGGCATGAGCCGCCGCCGTCCTGACCAACACGGGCGGGCTTGCCCGCTGGCGCGGGCAGGTCATGGACGGCAAGGCGCCGTCCGCCAGGGATGCGGACACTCCGAAGGACGGGCAACGGACCGGAAGGGATCGGGACTGGATGTGTGCGTCCCCACCGAAGCACGGCGACCGGGAGCATGAAAAAGCCCCGCCGTCGAATGTCAGGAGAAATTATCAACGAACAGCATAAGCTCTCGAATGACCTATATTCGGGAGATGCCCATTTATGCTTTTAACGAATTTCATAAACGGCCTTATTGATCGCGTGCAGGAGCACAACCGCCAGCGAAAAGATGCAAGTTATATTGCCAAGCCACCACGCGCGCCTGAATCGATTTCTGTTGGCGATGGTCACACCCTGAAGGATGCGATTGATTCACACCATCAGTGGATGGAAACAGAGGGTAAGCAGGGTCGCCGCCTCTCGTTTGACCATATGGACATGCGAAACATTGATTTCAGTGGAACAAACTTAACGGGCGCCAGAATGAATTTTTGCGATCTGCGTGGATCAAAGTTTGATGATGCAATACTTGAAGGAGTCGGGTTCCACGACAGCGACCTCCGGAGAGCAAGCTTTCGAGGCGCTAAATGCGCACGCGCACAATTTATAGACGCGGAAATGTATAGAGCAGATTTAAGTGAAGCCGACTTATCTGATGCTAATTTTCGATTAGCGCACTTGGAGAAAGCAAATTTTCAGAATGCGAACCTTCAGAGAGCTAATTTTCGATACAACATTTTGGACCACGCAGATATGTCTGGTTCTGATCTTAGTGATGCCCGCTTTTCTTGGGTCGTCATGGGTGAAACTGATTTGCGAGGAGCAAATCTTTCGGGAACTGTCTACAAGCAAGATGAGTTTGCTGAGGCGATCATTGATGGTCCAATGAAAGGGCAGACTAATGCTGAGTATCATGCCAGCCTCGAAACAGCGCGGGAGCAAGCCCGCGCAAACATCCGCGAGCAAATGACTGCAAGCTTGGAAGATAAGGACCTACAACCAGAACTCGGCCAACATGATTCAACACCCAACAGATAAAAATGTATAACGCAGAAAAATATAAAATTCGGAAGCGTAATGAAAAAATCAGACGAGTCATTACTTAATCTTATTGACGCACTGCTCCAGGCGAAGGGCGGGCGGTCCTCGTTTATTGATATGGAAGTTATTTGGTCGGCGACATTTGGAATTGGCTGGTCAAGCGACATGCTTACTGGCGCGTTGAAAACGCTGTCCCAAGAAGGCCACATTGCACTTGAGGGTCAGAGGCTTGAGCGAATGCGGGAAGCTCCCCCTATCAAGGTGGGAATGTAATCCACAATAGATTGCAAGCACCGCAAAGCCCCCGCCGCCCAAGCGACGGGGGCAGAACCGCCTCAATCGAGGCGGATTTCAGCGTTGCATTCGTCGGCCCAAGGGCGCTCGGTGACGAGGTAGCCCATCCGGTTGACGAAATGGCAGCCGCTCAAGATGTAGAGGCCCTCGTCGTCATCGCCGCTGACGAGAGTCCAGACGCAGGCCGGGTCAGCGGCGGCGACGACATCGAGTTCGGAACCGAACGTCTCGAACATCAGGCCGTCGAAGGGCGCATCCGTGCGGATGGTGTTGCGGACGGGGCGATAGGCGTCGCGCCAATCGTCGTAACTGAGCGCAGGTGAGGGCGGCGTCGGCTCAGGGTTGGCCGCCTCGCGGGCGACCTCCTGAAGCGCGAGCTTGAAGCCGGCCATGATGCCGTCGGCCTCCTTCCACGCATCCCAGTCTTCGGGATTGTCGGTGTCTTCGGCGGTGGCGAGGCGGCGATCGGCTTCCTCGGAGAGGCGCACGGCCTCGGCGTGCAGGCGTTGCATATGGATGTCGGTCAAAGTGATCATGATGAAATCGTCCTTATCTGAAATCGTTAAACTATACGGAGGCAGTGCCGCCCGCCGTGTGGCGGGCGGCGTCGCCTGCGGTCAGCGGCTCCAGATCAGGGCGAAGCCCTTGTCCTGCTGCTCGACCAGGTTGGCGTAGATCGGGGCGACGAAGCTCGGGTCGTCCAGCTTGACCGAGATGTACTCGTTGCCGCCCTTGCTGGTGCGGTGCCAGGCCGCGCCGATCTCGACGGTGCCCGCCTTGACGCGGAAGTCGGGGGCGGAGTCGTTGGTCTTCTCGACGCCGGTGATCGCGACCTTGGTGGCCTTGAGGCCGAGGGTCTGGATGGTGCCGGTGAAGCCGCTGTCGGTCTTGGTGAAGGTGCCGATGGTTGCCATGATGAAAGTCTCCTCTGTTTGGTTCTGGCGGTCGCGCCCATCGCGACCTTTCCATGGCCCATGACAGAGACCGTCGAAGCACGGCCCCGCACCCGTCAGGGCGAAGCGAAGCGGCAGAGGGCAAGCGGGCTGTTTCTTGAAGCGCAGCGCCCGCGAGGAATGCGGCGAAGCTGCAGGGGACGAAACTGACCGCGCGCCGTTGCGGGGACGGGCGACGGGCTCAGATGTGGCCATGACAGGAAAGGACGCAGATGGGCGAGTGACCGACCCAAACAGCCAGGCAGCTCACCTTGGCGACCTCGGCTGCCCTTCACCCGATAAAGCGGCGCGGCTGTATCAGATCCCGCTGGCCGATGTAGGCCAGTCGCGTTCGTCGGTGATGTCGAGAAGCCGACCCCGGCCCCGTCACGACGCCCAAGGCGACAGGCGAGAAAATGGCGCACACCGCACCCTGCATCGGCACGGGCATACGATGGCATGAGGAAGCTGGGAATGGCTACGGCTACACCCGCTCCGGCAAGCCCGGCAGCGGATCGGGTGCCAAGCTGAAGCACGAGCCACCGGCGAGACAGCCTTCACGCGGGGGGAATACCGACGCTGATCGGAGGGATTGAAACGATGGCGGATCGTCCCCACACCATGCTCAGGTAAAAGGCCGCACATTTTCGTTTCGACGCCGCCCCAGAATGGGGACGCGTGAAGCACTTTCGCCCTTCAATCGTCCTTGTTTCAGGGAACCGCGTCCCCGAACAAGGGCGCGGCGATTTCTTATGAGCATTTCATCTCAGGGTAGCGTGCGGGATGCTTCCATCGAGCACGCCAACATTTTCGACTTCGGCGATGGCAATGGCCCGGTTCCGGCCCATCGGCATATCAACCCCGACGATACTGTCGGTGGCTGGGTGGCTGACACGGCCTATGTCGCCCCGACTGTCTATCTGGAGCCGGACACCAAAGTCTTCGGCAACGCCAGGGTTCTGGACAGCGTCCACATCTGCGGTTCTGCCCGGGCATTCGGCCACGCCGAAGTGTCCGGTAATGTCTGGGTCTTCGACAATGTGAAGGTCTACGGCAATGCCCGGATTTCAGGATTTGCCCTGATATCGGGCACAGCTCAGGTCTTCGACAACGCCAAGGTCGATGATGACGCCATGGTGTCCGATAGCGCCCTCATCTACGGCAACGCGAAGGTTTCCGAGTTTGCCAGGGTTAGCGGCAATGCCGCTGTCTACGGCAATGCCAAGGTCTATGGCCACGCCCGCATCAAAGGCGGAGACCATATCTGCGGCATGATGGTGATTTGCACCTCCGATCGGGATCGTCGCTGAGGACGCGCGCAGCCATAGAAGGCTGAAGCCGCCGCCGAACGGACGATGACAGAACACCTACTCCAACTTTTCCTATCCTCTTTCAGAGGCGCGGGCGCAGCAATGCGCCCGCGACCGTTCATGGATTGGATTCGCAAACATCTCTCCGCACGCCGGATCGCGTTCGCCGCCGCCTACAGCTCCACGGGTCTGTTCTGTCTGGCAGCCCTCTGGGGCGCTCTCAGCCTCATCTCGGGCGAGTTCGCCACTGTAATGATCCTGCTGCTGATTCTGGCAGGGATTATCATGTCGTCCGGGTATTTCGTGCTGACCGTCGGGCTGCGTGTGGCAAAAGCCGCGTCGGAGCAATTCGCTCCACTTTTTTGCGGCTTCAACATCGGAACGATCATGCTGGGCGTGGCCTATGGCGGCGCTCAAGGTGATTTCCCGGGCGCGGTCCTCGGCGCCGCTTTCGGCTCGGTCGGCGTGACCTGCATCATCGCGCTCGTGTCGCAGGGGCTGAAAGCCCTGCATCGGGTCATCGACCGCACCTTCCCGCCGCGCTGACCTTCGCCGTCAACCAAGTTCTCTTTTCAGCATTCCCTATGAGGGAGGCGCCCCAAGGGAGCGCAGTCTGCCCATGTCCATAGTCCTCAAAAAGGCTTTGGCGTTCGCGCTCATCGCCGTCCCGCTGATTGGCGGATTTATTATCGGTATTTTCATACCGCCTGAGATGACTGTCATGGCAGTCACTGTGAGTTGGGCACTCATCTTTCTTACCATCGGATTCGAAGCGTTGGCCGAGGAGTTCGCCGGGGCATTTGGTACTGCTCTTGTGTATACCGTCAGATTGGTCAGCGGAACCGCCTCCATCGGCGCTCTCTTCGCCGCTGTCGACGCTGTCCTTGTCGGGGCAGCTCTAATCGCTGGCGTGACACTGATACTGCTCTTCTGCCTAATCCGAGAAAGCAAATTCCAATAACGACAAGCCCCTCCCGCATGTGCGGGAGGGGCTTTTTTTGTGCGTGTTCCTGCCCTGTCAGGGCTTGCTGCTTCGCATTGCCTTCACAAGCCAGCCGACGAGCATCAGGACATAGAACAGCCCCACTGCCGCGAATGGGCCGACGAACAGCACCGCGATGAACGCATCGGCGCTGCCGGTGCTGGTGCTGAAGAAAGCAGCCAGGACGATGACCGCGATGGTGACGATGATGGGCATGACGAACTCCCGATGAAGAATTGACGAAAGGACGAAAGGAAGCCCGCCCCGCGGGGCGGGCTTCCTCGGACGGTCAGGCGGCTGCCTGCGTGAGGTCGCCCTCATCGGCGTCGATGTCGGACAGGTCGGCATCGTCGTCCTGCTCGTCGGCCTCGATTTCCTCGGCTTCCGGCTCGGCGGGCGCATCCGCCGTCACGGCGGGGAACAGCATGGCTCCGGGCAGCCAGTTCCGCCCCTGCTCCCGCATCGCGGCGGGCAAGGTCGCGTCGTCCTCGGCGCAACGCTGGAAGTGTTTGGCCAGCGCGGCGGCCAGCTTGCCCTTGGCGTAGTCCTTGAGTTTACCGAGGCGCGACACCGCCCCGCTCTCTCGGGCGATTGCCTCCAAGTGCTCCTTGCGGCGGCGATAGAGGAAGTCCTCGTCGGGCACCCAGCGGTCGCGCATGTCCACGCCCAAATCCACGGCCACCTGATTGAACAGGCTGTCGGTGGTGTCGAGCGCCTCCATGCTCTCCTGCCCGAAGGCCAGCGCCGTCAGCAGCAGGTGCAACTGCTCAAGTTCGGTGTCGGACAGAGCCTTCACCGCCGCGTAAAGCTGCTCGGCGCTCTTGTCGTCGCCCAACAGCACATCCCATGCGCCACGGCTGGGGCGGGCGTAAGCGTGCCGCTTGCCGCCCTCCAAGCCCAGCGCCGCGACGAACTCCTGCGCCGTCCGTTCCACGGCGCTGTAGCTGACGGGCGGCCTGTCGCTGGTAGAAAAGAACGCCAGCGCGGGATGGGCATCAACCGCGATGCGCCCGTGATAGCGGATACCGCGCATCATCTGGATGACGGCCACTTCCTTGGCCTTGCGAGCATCGGCCAGCAAGGCTTCCATGACGGCCATGCTCTTGTGGGCGGCCACCATGCGCACCACAGGCCCCGTATATTCGGGCTGCGGCTTGGGCGCGGCGGGCGCTGCCGCCGTTTCCTCGGCCACGCTTGGGCGCACGTCACGGCGGACAAGCCCCTCGCGCACCTCCACCCGACCGCTTGGCTTGAAGTGGATGACCACGCCGCCCGCCTCGTCCTGCTCGGTGTCGGCCTCGCGGTACTGCCACCACGGCGCATAGCTTTCGGTCAGCACCTCCACGAACGCCGCACCAGCCTCGCGGTGATGTTCGGCCAGCGCCTCGACCGCTTGCGACTGCAAGCGGTGGAACTGTTCGGCATCGTCAAAAAAGGTGTTGTCGTCGTCGGCGAACAGGTCGGCAGTGGTCGTGCCCTCGTACTGTTCCATCGGGAAGATGGCCAGCGACACGGCGGGCTTTTCGCCCGTCAGCATCCCGCGCACATCGTCGGCACCGTAGTGATAGCCCTGTTCCAGCCGCTCGATGAGGGCGCGTTGCTGGTCGTGGGTGGCCAAAGTCATGGCTTCCGCCACCGACAGGGAGAACTCCCCTTCCCGCACCAAGGCTTTTGCCTCGTCGCAGAGGCTGGCCAGCGCCACGCGGCGTTTGACGGTCAGCACCGACACGCCCGCTTTCGCGGCCACGTCCTCAAGTCTGGCACCCTCGCCCAACAGGGCGGCGAACGCCTCGGCCTCGTCCATGGGGGCAAGCTGCTCCCGCTGGATGTTTTCGACGGTGGCCAGTCGCAGCGCGTCCGTCACGGTTAGGTCTTCGCGCACCTCGACGGGCACGGGATGGTCTTTGCCGATGTCGCCGCGTTCGGCCAACACCGACAGGGCGCGATAGCGCCGTTCGCCCGACACGATGCGGAACTTGCGGCCCGCCTTACGCACCACGAGATTTTGTAACAGCCCGTCCGCTTTGATGGAGGCGGCCAGCCCTTCGAGGGCGGCGGCATCCATGCTGCGGCGTGGGTTCTGCCATTCGGCAACGGCAAGTTTGTTCAGGGGGATGGTCTGGATGGTCATTGGTTTCGTCCTTTCGTGATTTCGTCATTTCGTGCCCGCCCCGTCACCGAAGCGGGCGGGTTGGTCAGGCGTTGGTGATGGCGCTTTCGGCTGGCGCGGCCTGTGCCGCCGCCATGCGGTAGATGAGGCGGGTGCCCCACTCGTCGCCGTGGTCGATGACCAGCGTTTGCGGGTCTGGGAAACGGCAAAGACGGGCGGACGGGAAGTCCAGCCACGTCTTGCCGCCGCCCCTATCGGGCATGGTGAACCACACCCCGTTGGTCTGGACGTGGGCGACGGTGCGGCGCTGGACGCCGCAATCCTGTTGGTTGTCCACGTATTGGAACGTCCAGCAGGGATGCGCCAGCAGGGCGCGTTTGAAGTCGGCAAGGCATTTCATGGTCTGCCCTCCCGACTACGCGACGATACGGCCAGCAAGCCGCGCCTCGGCGGCATAGGCCGTCAGGCTCTTGGTCGGCTTGAAGTGCTGGTCGCGCTCGATGGTCAGGCCACCGGGGCCACAGATGGCGGCAATCTCCGACAGGCTCACGCTGCCCAATTCGGGGCTGCCCATCCCCAAATCGCAAAGCCCGAAGGCAATATCCGGCGCGTCGGGGTCGAGTTCGGACAGCAGCCACGTCGCTGCGCCCCATGGGCAGAACAGCTTCGCCACAGGCCAGAAATTATGGGTGTCGCCGTCATCCTCGATGCGCTCGGCGTTCTCCCGTCCGTTCTTCAACATGCGGGCGCGTTGCTCGTCGGTCAGCAGCGCGGCAGCGCTGCCAAGGTTCGTCGTCGTGTCGTTCATTCGTTCAGTCCTCCGTGCAGTCGTTACAGGCGGCACAGGGCACACACGCCCCGCGCCTGAACCTCTGCCCAGCGGCGAGCGACGACAGGAAAGCCAGTGATGATTAGTAAGTGCGGTCGGCCTGGCGGCGTCGCGCCGACATCCGACGGGCTCCAAGAGAGCCGCCCCGAAGGGGGCAATCCGGCCAACACGGGAGCGCAGCGAATGGAGCGGGCAGGCCGGACGGCGACCTTGGGTAAGTCGTCCCTGTCGCGCCGCAGGCGCTCTTCGCCTCTTGGGGCAAGCCCGGCGGGGTCGGCACAAGCTGGAAAGAGAGGTTCCGCGCGCAGCGCGAAAACGAAATCAACGTCGGCCCAACGGGCCGTCATTCGCCGCCGCACGGGGTAGCGTCAGCGCGGGTCCCGGTGCAGCGGCCTTCCGAGGCGTTGCGGGGCGGCAGCCCTGCTCGAAAGGGGTGCGCCGAAGACCTTGGGCTGAGGCCAGGGGAAAGACGTTTCCCCCAAAGGCTTCATTCACGGCGATGTAAGCACGAGAAAGCCGCCCCCGATTGGGAGCGGCTACTGGGTGCTACGCCCCATTTCCTCGACAAGCTGCCGGAACTGCTCCTGCCGCTCGGGTGTCGCGTTCCGCCATTCCTCAAAGCGCCCCAGACCGAAGGCGCCATCGAATCCCATGCGGTTCGCCACTTCCTCGCGTTCGGCGCGGGACAGTGTGTGTTCGCAAGCGTTTCCTGTGCAGACCTGACGGTCTGAGAAGGTGCTGCCGGCGGCAAAATTCACGCTCGATACGGTACCTGTGCCGATCTCCCCGTTCACGCGACTGGCGAGCACCTCCATGACCAGCCTGTCCCAGACGGCTGCGGTTTCAGGGTTGCCAGTGCGATAGTCGAAAACACGCTGACCACCGGTGATGAAGTCGTAGCCCATGGCGTCCAGTATCTGCCGCCGCTCGATTTCGGTGAGGATGAACTGCTCGCCGGTGCTCAGCGACGACACCCATTCTCGGCAACTGGCACTCCCAACGCAGGCAACACGGTCATCGCCCGCGCTGGCACTCACCCCAGAACAGGGCTTGCCGAGGACAGCACTGATCTCGCAGAGCAACTGCGCGGCTTCTTCATGCGCGATTATCGCTGCGGTTTCGAGATTGGACAGCGCGATCGAAGTCGCCTGCCCCTGACGGAAAACCGCGTCCAGGTCGGTTTGCAACCGCACGACGCGCCTGGATTCCGGATTAATGCGGTCCGACAGCCGCAGCAGGTGCTCATCCTGAATATCGTCAATCGCGAAGCGTCCGGTCGGCATGATCTTGCCAGCTCGTTGCGTCGTAGGCTGCGACTGCGCCAACGCAGGTGCGGGTGCAAGTGCGGGTAAAAACGCCGTCGCCGTAAGAACAAGATGCCAGGTCCACATGGTCAGCGCCTCCCCGTCGTGGTGGGACAGGAAACGGCGGGGCACGGCGGATTGCTCATGCAGCCCGCATAGGCGCGGTAATAGCCGTCCCGCTCCTGTACGCACTGTTTGATGGTGGCGTTGAGCTTGTCGTTCAGCTCCCGCGCGGCGCTAATCTCGCCTCGAATGGTCTGAAGGGTGGCGCGTATCCGGTCCAGCTCGGCGGCGTTGAGCGTGAGCCGCTGGGTGTTGTTTGCCCCCACGGCTTCGGCCTGTTCCACTCGGGGGGTAAGTTGATCGACCGCCTCCGTGAGCTGCGAGGCCAGCGAATCCAGAAGGTCTAACTTATGATCCTGCTGAGCGTTGGTGATGACGGGGTCCTGACCGCGAACGGTCAGGGTTTGCGCGTGAGCAAACGGCCCCGGAAGCACAGCAATCAGTGCAAAGATAACCGCGTTCAATCATGTACCCTCTCATCAATGTTATCGCGTCTATTCATCCTACAAATCTTGTCATTTTAACTATTTGCAGCACTGTATCGATGTCGCCCGGTATGTATCCGGCCCGGTGTACGAGCACCAACTCGATGCCGGAGGGCTGCAATTCTTGTAGCGCGCCACGGTGCCGCCGACGAAAGCGTTGCTCTGCGAATTCGCATACGCACCAGACCCCAGCTGCTCAACGCAGAATTGTGCCGTTGCCACGCTGCTTTGCGCGACGGGAAGGCCAATGCGTGAGGGATTACTGTAGGTCGTGCAGACAGGGCCGCAGCTGTGTGTATTGCAGCTCTGACTTTCCACCCCTGAGCCAACACAGTTAACCGTGCAGGATTGGCTCAAGGTAGGCGAGCCTGCACAATAGCTGTCGGCAACGATGGTGCCATCGCTTCGGCGGCATTGGGCTGTTCGTGTTTGTGTTCCGCTGCTGTTGAGGCATGTCCGGCTACGGGACATCGTCCCACCGCCACAACTGGCCGAACAGGAGCTCCAGCCGCTCCAACTGCCCCAGTAGGGCGACGCGCCGCAGATACCCCAACTGGAGTATGTCCAGCTATAAGAACAGCCTGATACAGATGAGCATGCCTGTGTGGCAGCCGGCTTCGTACTGTCGCCGCAGTAACTCTCCGACACTCCCAGGCCTCCTGCATTCCTGCATTCGACCGTTCGGGTTTGCGTCCCGGTGCCACAGGATGTTCCGCACGCCGACCAATTCGAGGCATACCAACCAAACGACGGCTTCAGTGATACCCAGCTGGTCCCGTCGCAATATTCGAGAGATTTGGACGACGATACATATCTCAAGGTGCCAGCGGAGGAACTGTTACATGCCGTAGCGTTCCCAAGCGTCACACCGGAGTTCGCGGCGCGAACATTGCCATCTGGCTGAATCTGCAAAGATGGGATGCACCCGGAGCCATTTGCCTGGGAATGCCCAGCACCGAAAAGCATTCCGGCGTCTTCACATTCCGCCTTTTCAGCGAACTTGCCTTCCACATCGCTGCGCAGCTCCGACAAACTCGCCGCGTTGGCCGCTATTTCGGAAACCCGATCCGAGTTCTCGTTCAGAAGAGTATGGATAATGGCCATTGTCTTGGCGCCGCCACCGGACGATCGCTCTGGAAAACTATAAAATTTCGATTGAGCAAAACCGCTATAGGGCACGCATGCAATAAGCATTATTATAAAGAAGGAGCGTATCATGCATGTGTACCTCTAATTTTTCCAAATATTTTCTCATAAAAACTTTTCAATTTGTATTTTAATTCCGGGAAACCACACTTCCGCTAGCTATCGCACGGGCGCAATTTCAATAATCGCAGTGATCTTGAACCCGCAGTGGCTCGGGTAATCCCGCTGGAACAAGCGCAATGCGTCGTCCAGCGACTGAGCGCAGACCTCGATGAGGCGGCTGTCCGCCCATCGGTCGTCGAAGCCGGTGTCGTTGATATCCCCCGCATCAATGAGCGAGCGGACTTTGGCGTTGTAGATTCGGGCCTCGAAACGGCGAATCTCGGTCACATTGTCTGTGATTCTTTGATCGAGAAGCATACCGAAAACCTCCTTGTCTGAAGGCTTATGCAGCTGAGCACGAATCGGCAGATGACAGGGGTGAGCAAGCCTTTGCGTCGGCCTCGATGATGTCGTCGGATTGCAGGCCACCGAGGAAGTCCGTGGTTTTGGTGGCCCGAAAGGCGGCGGTGAAAATGGCCTTCTTGTCGGCCTTGAGCACCTTGACCCAATGGTCGATTAGGCGGCGTGGTCGGGACGCGGGGTGAGCGTCACACCCAGTTCAGCGACCAGTTCCTCCATGGCGCAGGCGCCGTCTCCGAAGCCCTTGCCGAAATGACGGACGGTTTGGAAATGCTGCCGGGTCGCCCGAAGCGTATATTGCGGCGGGCTCTTTCCCTCTGTGACGGAATGGGCAATTCGGTCACAGAAATCAAGCACGAAAAACCCAACTAATCCCAGAGCTTCCGGGCCATCCGGCGCTCTTCGGCGCCGACCGCATCACCATAAATTGCCGTGGTCGCCAGCTTGGCGTGACCGAGCCATTTCTGAAGCAAGGTGATTGGGATGCCGCGTTCGAGCGCGGCCACGCCGAAGCCGTGGCGTAGCCCCTTGGCTGTCGCATGCGGCCCGCTGACACCGGCTGCCGCCATGACTTCCTTCACGCGACGGTGCCCCGTCATGCGGTGCCACGGCCAGAGCCGCGCCGATGCGCCGCCATCAGGCGCACCCTGAGAGGTGCGCACATCGTGCACGCGGTCGAGCTCGGCCAACAAGGTCGGAGAGGCGGGAACAGCGCGATGCACGCCGGTACGGCGCTTTTTGAGGCTACGGAAGATGATAACCCCGGCACGATGGTCGATGTGGTCAGCGGTCAGGGCGAGGGCTTCGGACAGGCGACAGCCAGTGTCCTTCAGCACGAGGCACAGCGTGTAGACCTCCGGCGCCTGTCCCTTCGCCGCCTTGATGAAGGCCCGGCGTTCGGCTTCGGTCAGATACTTCCGGTGGCCAGCCGGATCGAACAGGCTCCACTCCATATCGCCTCGCGTCTGAAAGAAGGCCGTCCCTCCGTTGCCGTTTCAACTTCTTGAATCGTAACGCAGGACCGACCGGGCGAGCGACACTATTGCCCATTCTGTAACTCGATTTGCCGAAGGGTCTGTGGCAGCCGCGCAACGTGCGTCTTCGACTGCGGCTCGATGGGCCCGGAGCGATCGACGTCCTGTTCTCCTTCTCATGAGGTTCCCATGTCGAAGGCTTCTCGTTCTTTCCGCCGTATTCCGACGGCACTTCTCGGTGCTGTGCTGTCCATCGGAATTGCCACTGCGCAGGCCCAAGAGGCCAACCGAGCCGACCGCGTGCCCGAACTTGAAGTGCGCCGCACCTTCATCGATCAGCATTGGGCCATTCATGCCCCAACCGCTGACCAGGTCACTTTCGATCTGTCCACGGGCGGGCGCGGGCGAATAACCCGTATCGGGCTGTTTATTCAGGGGACATGGTCCGTCGATGGGCAGGGAGAGCTATGCCTCACGGCAGAGGCAGGCTCAGACATCGCGCCCGGCACGCGGCTTTGCCATGTGTTCCACCGCGATGGCGAAGGCTATGCGGTGGCGGTTCAGGGCCATACGCCCCTGCCGGTGTTCTTCGTGGACCAGCAAACGAGACTGTTCGTGGACAGCACGAAACGGTCGGGAGGGTGAGCGATGCAGGAAGTGACGGTGACGCGCCGTTTCACCCTTGAGCGGGAAACGACACTCGGGCAGGCCACGGCCGCAACCATGAAGGCCGTGGAAGCGGCACTTGGCGGAGCGATCTTGCAAACATCGGACGGCAGCTTCTCCGGCACGGGACGCGCCTTTCCGCAGCAAACGCGGAATGCCTTCGACCGGAAGACAGGCGCCGAGGTCGGCTACAACATCAAGGTCAGCGGGAAGCTCAAGGATCACGGCAACGGTGAGTTTTCAGCGATGGTCGCCCTAACCGGCGACGGCGCCAACACGGTCGGTCGGCTGATGAAGGTCGGGACTGCCATCAACCTCGTTGTGTTGCCTGTGCTGGGCGGCCTCCTGAGCCTTGGCATGTTCCGGGGCTCGATATTCGCCGGTCTGATAGGTGCGGGTATCGGCCTTGCGCTCGCCCTTGCGGTGGCGAACGCCTTCCGCAAGTTGCCAGAGAAGGCCATACACAATGCCCGTGCTGCCGTGGAGAGCAAGCTGGCGACTGTCGAGTTCATGGAAAGCGGAACAACCGCATAGCCGAGAGTTGAGGCCGCCTAAGCGGCGGCCTCGGTGATGTCGGCGGGTTGGAGGCCACCGAGGAAGTCGGTGGCCTTGGCCGCTTGGCTGGCAGCGGTGAAGATGGCCTTCTTGTCGGACTTGAGCACCTTCAGCCAGTTGTCGATGTAGGCGGCATGGTCGGGACGCGGGGTGAGCGTCACGCCCAAGTCGGCGCAGAGGAAGGCCGCGCCGAGTTCGGCCACGAGTTCCTCCATGGCGTAGGCTTCGTCGCCGAAGCGCTTGCCGAATTGCCGGTCGCAGCGGTTCGGAGCGCCGGAATAATGCACCAACTCGTGCAGCAGCGTGGCGTAGTAGCTCTCGGTCGCCGTGCTGGTCTCGGTGCCGAGGAAGCGCTCGCGCTCGGGCATCTGGATGATGTCGTCAGAGGGGCGATAGAAGGCGCGCGTGCCGCCGTGTCGGATGGTTGCGCCGGTGCCGGTGACAAAGTGCTCGGCCGCGTCGATGACCTGCACGGGGTCCTTGGGCTCGGGCAGCGCGGGCGCCTCGTAGCCGTCCACCTGGTCGGCGTTGAAGACCCAGCTCGCGCGCGCCATGAGGCGCTTGCCGTGCTCGGTCGTGCCGTCGTCGTTCTGCTCCTCCACGTCGAGTTCCTTGTAGAACACCACCAGGCTCGACTTCTCGCCCTTGCGGACCTGACAGCCCTTGTTCTGCCACTGGCGATAGGTGCCCCAGGTGCCGGTGCTGAAGCCGCGGGCTTGTCCTGCGGCCCAGAGGCTGACGACGTTGATGCCGCGATAGGCTTTGGCGGTGTCGATGTTGACGGGGCGGTTCAGGCCCTCGCCGCTGCGGTGCCAGGGCATCTGCCAGTCGCCCGCGCCCGCCTCGATGGCGGCGATGATGTTGTTCGTGACCTGGGTGTAAACGTCGATGCGTTGTGCGGTCATGGTTCCTCTCCTTGTCTTTGCGACCGCGCCCATCGCGGCCGTTCGATGGCGACCGGAGAGGCAGGGGCAAGACGGGCGGCGCACCCGAGAGGGCTGGAGGGAACCGGAAGACGGCGGGCGGACTGTTTCTTGGATCGCGCAGCGCCCGCGAGGAATGCGGCCTCGGCCGCAGGGGAAGAAACTGACCGACCACCGTTGTGCCGCACGGCGACCCTGCCAGGTCAGCCACAACTGAGGACGGCTCGTGGGCTGCGGTCAGCGGCAAGGATCAGAGGAACCTCGCCAACGGGAGAGTTGGAGCCCGGAGACCGAACAGCCCCACCGTCAGGGGGCGGCGGGGCCATTTGGGAGACTGTCACGATGCCCATTGGCGCAAGGCATCGAGGGCTTATGGCCGCCGGCAACAATCACCGCCTGACAGGCGCGGCGTAGCTGAAACGTCAACCTCGGGCAGCACTCAAGTCATAGGAAGATCAGCCAAATCGGGGTACAAGGAATCGACAGAACAAAAGGGGGTCTGGTCTGCGGGCGGAGGGCGGATGGTATTCGGCAAGCTGTTCGGGGGTGGAAAGAAAGACCGGCCGGTAGACCCGGACGCCGGCAAGTCGCATCTGCGCATCCTGCTGGAAACGCTCGATCCGGCGTGGCGCGAGGCGTACGCGATGGTCGCCCGCGACCCTCAACTCGACTCGGTCTACAGAGACATTCTCTACCGCCAACTGGCGCAGGGTCAGATCGAGGAGGCGCGCACGACGCTGCGCCAGACCCTCCCGATGATGACCAAGGCGAACCGCGACCGCATCCAGCACCTCGGACAAGCACAGGCATGGGCGAGCGACGATGACCTGCTGCGGGCGGGGATATTCTCGCGCAAGGGCACGCCATTTCCGGTGGACGGTCTGGAGCTGGGCTACATGCCGCGGCAGCGGTCGAATGGGGAGGACGTGAGGCTGCCGGTCCTGTTTCACGGCGAAGGCCACCTGCTGACGGTGGCGCCGACCGGCTCGGGCAAGGGTCAGCGGTTCATCCTGCGCACGCTGCTGGAGTTCGAGGGGCCGGTGGTGGTGCTCGATCCCAAGGGCGAGAACTACCGTGAGACGGCATGGCGTCGGGACCTTTACGGCCAAGTCTATAAATGGGCGCCGGGCGAGCCCGATTCCGACTGCTACAATCCACTCGACCGGGTGAAGGGCTGGGACGATGCGCGTCTTCTGGCCGAGTTGCTGGTCGTGCCGCAGAGCAAGGAGCCGTTCTGGGACGATGCTGCCCGCGACCTGCTGACGGGCCTGATCTTCTACGTCATGCACCGCCGGCCGCGCGAGCGCCGCAACATGCGCGAAGTCTGCCGCCTGCTGGCGGCGAGCAAGGCCGATTTCGACGCCATGGTCGAGGACCTCCAAGGGTCGGACGACGAACGACTGCAAGAGCTGGGCAACATCATCGAGACGCAATCGGAGGCGCTGCGCACCTCGATCGCGACGACGCTACGCACGCAGCTGGCGGTGTGGCGCTCCGACGACGTGGTGGCCGTAACCTCCAGCTCGACGCCGGGCTGGTCGGTGGAGACCATTCTCCGCGAGGACAACAGCTGGGTCATGCAGGCTGCGAAGGCCGGCCGCCCACCGGGTTGGTACTACGACGAAGCAGCTGAGGAGGCCCAAGTCGGCCGGGCAGCTTCGATCTACTTGATTGTGTCGCCGGAGAAGATGAGTTCGATGCGCACGGTGCTGCGCGTCATGCTGGGCCAGCATCTGAGCGAAGCGATCCGCGTCCGCAGGATGCTCGACGAGGAGAACGCGACCGACGCGGACCTGCCAAAGAGCTATCCCAACTGGCCGATGACGTTCTACTTCGACGAGATGCCGCAGCTCGGCTACATGCGCATCATCGAGGACGCGGTGGCGATCACGCGGAGCTACCGCATCCGGCTGTGGCTGTTCACCCAGGACATGGCGCAGCTGAAGGAGGTCTACCAGAAATGGGAGAGCCTCATCGCCAACTGCCGCTGTCAGGTCTACTTCCGGCCGAATGATCAGACGACGGCGGAGCATGTCGCGAACCGCCTCGGCAAGCGCAAGGACCTGTGGGGCGGCGAAGACTGGGTGGCCTCGCCACAGCAACTGATGGGGCCTGAGTTCCGCGAGGACTGCGTCATTATCCAGGATGGGCTGACGATCCGCGCCCGGATGTTCAAGCCCCACTATGCCGATGAGGATCTGCAAGACTGGGTGATCGAGCAGAAAGGCAAATTTGGCGAGGAGATACACCGAGCCCCGCGCCCTGAACCAACCCCAGCCATGGAGCCTGAGCCGAACGACGAAGAGCCTGAGGCGGAAGCACCCGTCGCAGCATCGCCGGAAGACGCCGATCTGCAAGGGGATGCAGAATACCAGGCGGAGTTGGCCGCGCTGCAAGCGCGCATGCGCGCCCGCAAGGCCGATACGCCCGAGGCAACCAAGAATGCCGATGAAGGGGACGGCGGAGCGCCTGAGCGGCCCGCTGGATCATCGGAGCCGCCGCGCCGCCCTCCGACACCGCCGAGCTTCGACGAATGAACAGAAAGGGCTCCTGTTGCGCCTCGCGCCCCTTCAAAACCGATGCGGCGGGAGCGAACGCGCCGCCGCCAGAATAGCGAGGTCAAAGATGGATGGAGGTCTCATTATAGCCGCGCTTATCGCAGCGCCGCTCTGCTACCTGTTCATGCGCTGGTATCTGCGGCGTCTGCCGAAGCAAAAGACATGGCGTGAGCAGTTCGAAGAGGGACGCAGTGCGGCTCGGGCGCAGTCGGAGCACATAGCGGAGCAGTCCCGGCAGTATCAGGAAATCCAGAAGGCGAAGCGCGAAGGCAGGCAGTCTGGTCAGGACAACAACTGAACCGAGAACGAGAACGGACCTCCTTGCCGCAGGCAGAAGGACTGCTAAACACGACCGGTTGCTCCTGGTGCGGCTTGCAGGCGGTTTGCCAACAGCATGCTACCGGCATCACCATCCGGACCCCATTCGAGAGCCCTTTGCCGACCGCGCAGCGCCTTCGCTGTGTCCGACGGAATGCCGCCGATGGCATCGAGCACCGCTCCGCAGGCAAAAAAGAGGTCTGCGTTGCCGAAGAAGAACTGGTCGAGACCGGGCAGGATGGACTGCCGATTTATCCACAGGCGACAGCGTTTTAAGTGTTTTAAGATTTGTTTTAAGTAGTTTTAGGCTCCTCAAATCACCGAAATTCCCAAGCAATCTGCCGTTCTCCCAGAAGCGCGCGGTGTGTAATGTACGGAATCTGGTGTGTAATGTACGGAACATCGGTGTGTAATGTACGGGGTTCGGTGTGTAATGTACGGAACCTATCCACAAGGCCACTTGGCTATGGGCGGTATCCGTACATTACACACCGCAAAGCCTGCGGCGTTGTAACCAGCGGATCGAGTTTCGGGATTTGAAGCTGCTCAGGCGACCTGCGACAGAATCGAGCGGGCAGTCATGCGGAGGAGTGGGCCTTCCTTGCCTTCTTCCTCACTGAGATGGAAGTCGGGCAAGTCGTTAGCGGCGACGATTTGGCGCGTCATCCGGCAGAATTCCTTGAAGCTGGCTGTGCTGCCGCTGCGTTCATGAATCGTTTTGAAGAGATAGCGCGCTGAATCGGTGCCCGCGCTTTTGCGGGCCAGACGGTAGATGAAACGGCCCAGCCCTCTGTCGATGAGGAAGTAGTCCGGATTGACGGTGAGGATTTGCGGGTTGTCGTGGGTGACGACCGCTTCATAAATCCACTCCGGGATGACAATCTCGATCGTGGAGACGCAGCCGGTATCCGACCGGCTGATGACCTTGTAGGTCTCGATCAGACCAAAGCCCGAAGTTGCCCTGAGCTTTGCGTTCCGATTGGTGCGCGTGATCTTGACGGTCGTGTTCTTGAGCCGATCGAGCGATTTTTCGACGGCCTCGTACTGCTGGCCGCCGTCACTGAGGCGGCAGAATTTCAGCACCTCCTTGACGTGCGGCCGGAAGGTCCGGGTGGGTGGCTTGCCCTTCCCGTCGCGATGGCGCCTTACGGCTTCGGCCAAGTGCGAGATGCACATCAGCACCAGATCGTAGTCCCATACCGATGCCATGCCATAGCCGCCGGCCGTCACTTCGACCTGGGCGCCGTGCAACTGGTATCGCAGGACATCGCCCTTGCGCTGGTGGCGCTTGGAGAGCCGGAACACGGCAACGTCCATGAGGTCGACCCCGTCCTTGACGGGAATGTCGTAGAGCGAGGGAACGAAGAAGTCCGGCTGGTTGTCGTTCGCCGGGGCTGGGCGCATGGAGGGGCGCGGAGCTGTCCGCTCGATGGTCTCGCGAAGCCGGTCGATGGTGTTTTTGAGCGAGCCTGTCTGACTGGCGGCGGTTGCTGGCGGACGCGCTGTCATCATTCGATGGCGATACCTCGTTGTTCGTTATTTGTTCTCTTCACGATACCACAAGCACCGTCCGAGTGGCGCGCAATTTTCGCCAGGCTTTGGGGGTGACCTGCCATGGACCTTTCATCCGGCCGAAAGTAGAGCCGCGACCGAGGTTACGCCGTCTGGCGCGGTCTGGGCAATGGGGCCGGGTGCGGAGCCCGGGACGGGCGGAGAGCCCGGCCCCATTGCCTTGAGCTTGGCGGCGTGAGCCGCCGGTGTCTGGTATCCCAGGGCCGAGTGTGGCCTGGTGGTGTTGTAGTCAGCGCCCCAGGCGGCGATGACAGCCCGCGCCTGCGGGAGGCTGGTAAACACCGTCTCGTTCAGCAACTCGTCGCGCATTCGGCCGTTGAAGCTCTCGACGTAGCCGTTCTGCATGGGCTTTCCCGGCGCGATGTAGTGCCAGTCGATCCGCTGGTCCTGCGCCCACTTCAGCACCGCAGTGGACGTCAGCTCCGTCCCGTTGTCGGAGACGATCATCCCCGGCTTGCCCCTCCGCGCCACCAGCGCCGCGAGTTCGCGCACGACCCGCAAGCCAGAGATCGACGTGTCGGGCACCGCGGCCAGGCATTCCCGCGTCACGTCGTCGACGATGTTGAGCACCCGGAAGCGCCGCCCGCCCTCCATCTGGTCGTGGACGAAATCCAGCGACCAGCGGGCGTTGGGCCGGGCCTCGACCAGGATCGGCGCCCGGCTGCCGACAGCCTTGCGCCGGCTCCGCCGCTTTCGCACGGCCAAGCCTTCCTCGCGGTAGAGCCGGTAGATGCGGGTGATCCCTGATGGCTCGCCGTCCCGCCGCAGCAGGACGAACAGCCGCCGATAGCCGAACCGGCGGCGCTCCTGGGCGAGGCCACGCAGCCGCTCGCGCAGGTCACCCTCGTCAGGGCGGACCGAGCGGTAGCGGACCATGGTACGGTCCACCGCGAGAACCGCGCAGGCCCGCCGCTCGCTCATCTCGAAGGTGCTCCGCAGATGGGCGACAGCTTCCCGCTTGGCGGCGGGCCCTACCATTTTTTTCCCAGAAGCTCGCGGAGGGCGGCCTCGTTCAGCATGGACTCCGCCAGCAGCTTCTTCAGCCGGGCGTTCTCGTCCTCAAGAGCCTTCAGCCGTCGTGCCTCCGTGACCTCCATGCCCCCGTACTTCGCCTTCCACTTGTAGAAGGTTGCATCGGAGATGCCGTGCTTCCGGCACACCTCCGCCGTCTTCGCCCCGGCCTCCTGCTCCTTCAGGATGCCGATGATCTGCTCTTCGCTGAACCTGCTGCGCTTCATCTGTCCGTCCGTCCTTCCAATGGCCGGACTCTACTTCACACTGGAGGAAGATTCCCATGGCAGGTCAGGGGCAGCGCCCCTGCTGGATCTGATGGCGGATTGTGGGCAGTCCTTGGGAGCAACTGCCCCTAAATTGCCCCTAAACGCAAAAACGCCCCGGCTTGTGGGTCGAGGCGTTTTCGTAAGGCGCTGATATTAGTGGGTAAATTTGGTTGCGGGGGCAGGATTTGAACCTGCGACCTTCAGGTTATGAGCCTGACGAGCTACCGGACTGCTCCACCCCGCGTTTGTGGTGTTTTGGGTGTGCTGGGTTTGGTTTCGGGCGGTTTGGCCTTTTTGGGGCGGGTTTGTGGGGTGTTCGAGGGTGTTGGTGTGTTGTGGGCCCGGCGGGTTTGGCTGACCTGGCGGCGACCTACTCTCCCACGCCTTGAGACGCAGTACCATCGGCGCTGAGGGTTTTCACGGCCGAGTTCGGGATGGGATCGGGTGTTTGGCCCCTCGCCATAGCCACCAGGTCGGCGAAACCCGCCTGGGCCCGGGCGCGCCGGCTGCGGGCGGTGGGCCCGGGTCCGGTGCGCGGTGTTTGGGGGTCGACGCGTGGTGTTGCGGCTGGCGCGGGTCGATGGCCCGGCTGGTCCGGGCGGATCGATCTGGGCAGAGCTGGAGAGGGAGGGAGCAAGCCGATCGAGCGATTAGTACCGGTCAGCTTCACGCATTGCTGCGCGTCCACCTCCGGCCTATCGACGTCGTGGTCTACGACGGCTCTTATGGCGAGACCTGGTTTTGAGGGGGGCTTCCCGCTTAGATGCCTTCAGCGGTTATCCCGTCCGCACATAGCTACCCGGCTGTGCCGCTGGCGCGACAACCGGTCCACCAGAGGTGCGTCCATCCCGGTCCTCTCGTACTAGGGACAGCTCCTCTCAAGTCTCGAACACCCACGGCAGATAGGGACCGAACTGTCTCACGACGTTCTAAACCCAGCTCACGTACCGCTTTAAATGGCGAACAGCCATACCCTTGGGACCTGCTCCAGCCCCAGGATGCGATGAGCCGACATCGAGGTGCCAAACCTCCCCGTCGATGTGGACTCTTGGGGGAGATCAGCCTGTTATCCCCGGCGTACCTTTTATCCGTTGAGCGATGGCCCTTCCACGCGGGACCACCGGATCACTATGGCCGACTTTCGTCTCTGCTCGACCTGTCGGTCTCGCAGTCAGGCGGGCTTATGCCATTGCACTCAACAGCCGATGTCCGACCGGCTTGAGCCCACCATCGCGCGCCTCCGTTACTCTTTGGGAGGCGACCGCCCCAGTCAAACTACCCGCCATGCAGGGTCCCGGACCCGGATCACGGGCCGCGGTTAGGCGCTAAGACAGGCAAGGGCGGTATTTCAAGGGTGGCTCCACCAGAGCTGGCGCCCTGGCTTCCAAGCCTCCCGCCTATCCTACACAAGCCGGTCCTAGCGTCACTGCAAAGCTGTAGTAAAGGTGCACGGGGTCTTTCCGTCTAACCGCGGGTACTCCGCATCTTCACGGAGAGTTCAATTTCGCTGAGTCTGCGTTGGAGACAGTGGGGAAGTCGTTACGCCATTCGTGCAGGTCGGAACTTACCCGACAAGGAATTTCGCTACCTTAGGACCGTTATAGTTACGGCCGCCGTTTACCGGGGCTTCGATTCGGAGCGTGAACCCCTCCTCTTAACCTTCCGGCACCGGGCAGGCGTCAGACCCTATACGTCGCCTTGTTCGGCTTCGCAGAGCCCTGTGTTTTTAGTAAACAGTCGCCACCCCCTGGTCTGTGCCCCCCGACCCTGGTTGCCCAGGGCCGGGGCCCCCTTCTCCCGAAGTTACGGGGGCAATTTGCCGAGTTCCTTCAACGCAGTTCTCTCAAGCGCCTTGGTATGCTCTACCAGTCCACCTGTGTCGGTTTCGGGTACGGTCGCATGCGGGGGCTGTTTCCAGGGACGCCTTCGCGGCCCGGACAATCCGATCAGTCCGGACAACTTACGGCATCCGTCACCACCCGCTGGCCCAGGACTATTAACCTGGTTCCCATCGCCTACGGCTTTCGCCCTCGGCTTAGGGGCCGGCTCACCCTGCGCGGATTAGCCTTGCGCAGGAACCCTTGGACTTTCGGCGGGAGTGTTTCTCACACTCCTTATCGCTACTCATGTCAGCATTCTCGCTTGCCATACCTCCACGGGCCCTCGCGGGTCCCGCTTCGCAGGCCTAGGCAACGCTCCGCTACCACGCCTTGCGGCGTCCGCAGCTTCGGTGCACGGCTTGAGCCCCGGTACATTTTCGGCGCAGGACGGCTTGTTTAGACCAGTGAGCTATTACGCTTTCTTTAAAAGATGGCTGCTTCTAAGCCAACTTCCTGGTTGTCTTGGCCTTCCCACATCCTTTCCCACTTAGCCGTGACTTGGGGACCTTAGCTGGCGGTCTGGGCTGTTTCCCTCTCGTCCCAGGACCTTAGCACCCTGAGACTGTCTGCCGGACTGGACTTCTCGGTATTCGGAGTTTGGTTAGGTTTGGTAAGGCTCGCGCCCCCCTAGCCCATCCAGTGCTCTACCCCCGAGAGCCACCGTCCGACGCACTACCTAAATAGTTTTCGCGGAGAACCAGCTATCTCCGGGTTTGATTGGCCTTTCACCCCTAGCCACAGGTCATCCCCGTTCTTTTCAACGAACGTGGGTTCGGCCCTCCAGTGGGTGTTACCCCACCTTCAGCCTGCCCATGGCTAGATCACCCGGTTTCGGGTCTGATCCTGCGAACTGAACGCCCTGTTCAGACTCGCTTTCGCTGCGCCTACGCCTGTCGGCTTAAGCTTGCTCGCAAGACCAACTCGCTGACCCATTATGCAAAAGGTACGCGGTCACCCTTTCGGGCTCCCACTGATTGTAGGCATTCGGTTTCAGGCTCTGTTTCACTCCCCTCATCGGGGTGCTTTTCACCTTTCCCTCACGGTACTCGTTCACTATCGGTCGTCGAGGAGTACTTAGCCTTGGAGGGTGGTCCCCCCATCTTCAGACAGGATTTCACGTGTCCCGCCCTACTCGAGGACCAGCACGAAGCTCTTACCCGTACGGGGCTGTCACCCGCTCTGGCCCGGCTTTCCAGCCGGTTCCGGTTCGCTCGCACTGGCCACTGGGCTAGTCCGCGTTCGCTCGCCACTACTAACGGAGTCTCGGTTGATGTCCTTTCCTCCGGGTACTG
>CBDDTF010000003.1:1717500-1719041 GCA_965233705.1 Algihabitans sp.
AAGAGCGTCAGGCGGTGCGCCGCGCCGTCGAACAGCAGGGTGAGCTGACGGCCCTGCCAGACCGCGGTGGCGCTGACCCGCCGGCCGGCCAGATCGGCGTCGATGCGCCCGCCGCCGTCCGGCCGCGCCGCCTCGAGCGCCGCCCGGGCGGCAATCGTCCGCTCGTCGAGCTCGATCTCATACCAACCGTCGGGGCGGTAATGCACCACCGCCGCGCGTTCGCCGGCGCCGTCGTCGAACAGCAACCGGCGGTGGGTCCCGGCGTTGAGCCGCCAACCGTCGGTGTTCCACCAGGGCGAATGGGGGTCGCCCGAGGCCACCGCGGCGCGCCGCGCCTCTCCGGCCCGGGCCAGCAGCTCGGCCAGGCAGGCCAGCGCCAGCACGTCGTCGGAGGCCACCTGCCGCTCCGGCGCCAGCGCCTCGGCGTGCCGGGCGATGAAGCCGGTGTCCAGCTCGGCCGCCGCGAAGGCCGGCAGCGCGGCCAGGCGCTGCAGGAAGGCCAGGTTGGTGGTGGTGCCGACCACCTCGGTCAAGGCCAGTGCCCCGCGCAAACGCCGCAGCGCCGCCGCGCGCGTGCCGTCCCAGACGATCAGCTTGGCGATCATCGGGTCGTAGTGCACCGAGATCTCGTCGCCCTCGCGCACGCCGGCGTCGACGCGCACCTGCGGCGAGGCCTCGGGAAAGCGCAGATGGGTCAGCCGGCCGGTGGCGGGCAGGAAGTCGCGCGCCGGATCCTCGGCATAGAGCCGCACCTCGAAGGCATGGCCGTGCAGCCGCACCGCCTCCTGCGCCAGCGGCAGGGGCTCGCCGGCGGCGACCCGGAGCTGCCACTCGACCAGGTCCTGGCCGGTGATCATCTCGGTCACCGGATGCTCGACCTGCAGGCGGGTGTTCATCTCCATGAAGTAGAAGCCCTCGCCCTCGGCGATGAACTCCACCGTGCCGGCGCCGACGTAGCCGATCGCCGCCGCCGCGGCCTTGGCCGCCTCGCCCATTTCCAGGCGCCGCTCCGGCGTCATGCCGGGCGCCGGCGCCTCCTCGATCACCTTCTGGTGGCGGCGCTGGATCGAGCAGTCGCGCTCGCCCAGGTGAATCACCCCGCCCTGGCCGTCGGCGAAGACCTGGACCTCGATGTGGCGCGGCCGGGTCAGGTACTTCTCGATCAGCACCCGGTCGTCGCCGAAGGCGGCCGCGGCCTCGCGCTTGGCGGCGTTCAGCCCCGCCTCGAACGCCGCCGCGGTCTCGACCACCCGCATGCCCTTGCCGCCGCCGCCGGCCGAGGCCTTGATCAGCACCGGATAACCGATCCGCTCCGCCTCGCCGGCCAGCAGGTCGTGCGCCTGATCCTCGCCGTGGTAGCCGGGCACCAGCGGCACCCCGGCGCGCTCCATGATCGCCTTGGCCTGCGACTTCGAGCCCATGGCGCGGATCGCCTCGGCCGGCGGCCCGACGAAGACCAGGCCCGCCTTGGCGCAGGCCTCGGCGAACTGTGCGTTCTCCGAGAGGAAGCCGTAGCCCGGGTGCACCGCCTCGGCGCCGCT
>CBDDTF010000004.1:0-2500 GCA_965233705.1 Algihabitans sp.
CGAGGCGGTGCACCCGGGCTACGGCTTCCTCTCGGAGAACGCACAGTTCGCCGAGGCCTGCGCCAAGGCGGGCCTGGTCTTCGTCGGGCCGCCGGCCGAGGCGATCCGCGCCATGGGCTCGAAGTCGCAGGCCAAGGCGATCATGGAGCGCGCCGGGGTGCCGCTGGTGCCCGGCTACCACGGCGAGGATCAGGCGCACGACCTGCTGGCCGGCGAGGCGGAGCGGATCGGTTATCCGGTGCTGATCAAGGCCTCGGCCGGCGGCGGCGGCAAGGGCATGCGGGTGGTCGAGACCGCGGCGGCGTTCGAGGCGGGGCTGAACGCCGCCAAGCGCGAGGCCGCGGCCGCCTTCGGCGACGACCGGGTGCTGATCGAGAAGTACCTGACCCGGCCGCGCCACATCGAGGTCCAGGTCTTCGCCGACGGCCAGGGCGGGGTGATTCACCTGGGCGAGCGCGACTGCTCGATCCAGCGCCGCCACCAGAAGGTGATCGAGGAGGCGCCGGCGCCCGGCATGACGCCGGAGCGGCGCCTGGAAATGGGCGAGGCGGCCAAGGCCGCGGCGGCGGCGATCGGCTACGTCGGCGCCGGCACGGTGGAGTTCATCGCCGAGGGCGAGGGCTTCTACTTCATGGAGATGAACACCCGCCTGCAGGTCGAGCATCCGGTGACCGAGATGATCACCGGCCAGGACCTGGTCGAGTGGCAGCTCCGGGTCGCCGCCGGCGAGCCCCTGCCGCTGGCGCAGGAGGCGGTGCGGCTGCACGGCCATGCCTTCGAGGTGCGGCTCTATGCCGAGGATCCGGCGCGCGACTTCCTGCCCGCCACCGGCCGGCTGACCCATCTGCGCTTTCCCGAGGCCTCGCCGCAGGTGCGCGTCGACGCCGGCGTGCGCGAGGGCGACGAGATCTCGGTGCACTACGACCCGATGATCGCCAAGCTGATCGTCTGGGACGGCACGCGCGCGGCGGCGCTGCGGCGTTTGCGCGGGGCACTGGCCTTGACCGAGGTGGTCGGCACCACCACCAACCTGGCCTTCCTGCAGCGCCTGGCCGCGCTGCCGGCCTTCGCGGCGGCCGAGCTGGACACCGGCTTCATCGCCCGGCACGCCGAGGCGCTGGCGCCGGAGCGGCAGGTGGCCTCCGACGACGTGCTGGCGCTGGCCTGCCTGGCCGAGCTGCTGGCCCGGGCCGGAGAGGCGCGGCGCGCCGCGGTGGCCTCGGGCGACCCCCATTCGCCCTGGTGGAACACCGACGGTTGGCGGCTCAACGCCGGGACCCACCGCCGGTTGCTGTTCGACGACGGCGCCGGCGAACGCGCGGCGGTGGTGCATTACCGCCCCGACGGTTGGTATGAGATCGAGCTCGACGAGCGGACGATTGCCGCCCGGGCGGCGCTCGAGGCGGCGCGGCCGGACGGCGGCGGGCGCATCGACGCCGATCTGGCCGGCCGGCGGGTCAGCGCCACCGCGGTCTGGCAGGGCCGTCAGCTCACCCTGCTGTTCGACGGCGCGGCGCACCGCCTGACGCTCTTCGATCCCCTGGCCGCCGGGGCCGCCGACGAGACCCGCGACGACCGCCTGGTCGCGCCCATGCCGGGCAAGGTGGTGCAGGTGCTGATCGAGGCCGGGGCGGAGGTCACCGCCGGCCAGCCGCTGCTGGTGCTCGAGGCGATGAAGATGGAGCACACCCTCGCGGCCCCGGCCGACGGGCGGGTCGCCGGGCTGCGCTATGCCGCCGGCGATCTGGTCGAGGAGGGGGTCGAGCTGCTGGAGTTCGAGGCGGCCTCGTGACGGGCCGGGGAGGCGTGATGACGGCGACGAGCGAACGGTCGGACGGCCTGGCGGAGGGCGGCTTGCCGCGCCGGGTGCGCATCGTCGAGGTGGGGCCGCGCGACGGGCTGCAGAACGAGGCGACGGTGGTGCCGACCGCGGTCAAGGTGGAGCTGATCGAGCGGCTGGCCGCCGCCGGGCTGCCGGCGGTCGAGGCCGGCGCCTTCGTCAGCCCCAAGTGGGTGCCGCAGATGGCCGACACCGCCGAGGTGCTGGCCGCGCTGACCCGGCGGTCGGGCACCGCCTATCCCGTCCTGGTGCCCAACCTGCGCGGCCTGGAGCGGGCGCTGGCCTGCGGGGTCGGGGAGATCGCCGTCTTCGGCGCCGCCTCGGAAAGCTTCAGCCGGCGCAACATCAACTGCTCGATCGCCGAGTCGCTGGCGCGCTTCCGGCCGGTCTGCGCCCAGGCGCTGGACGCCGGCCTGCGGGTGCGCGGCTACGTCTCCTGCGTGCTCGGCTGCCCCTACGAGGGCGCGGTGCCGCCGGGCCGGGTGGCCGAGGTGGCGGCGACGCTGATCGAGATGGGCTGCTACGAGGTCTCGCTCGGCGACACCATCGGCGTGGGCACCGCGGGGGCGGCGCGCACCCTGGTGCGGCGGGTCGCCGAGGCGGTGCCGCCCGCGCGGCTGGCCGTGCACTTCCACGACACCTACGGCCAAGCCCTGGCGA
>CBDDTF010000004.1:7500-714055 GCA_965233705.1 Algihabitans sp.
ACTCCCGCCGAAAGTCCAAGGGTTCCTGCGCAAGGCTAATCCGCGCAGGGTGAGCCGGCCCCTAAGCCGAGGGCGAAAGCCGTAGGCGATGGGAACCAGGTTAATAGTCCTGGGCCAGCGGGTGGTGACGGATGCCGTAAGTTGTCCGGACTGATCGGATTGTCCGGGCCGCGAAGGCGTCCCTGGAAACAGCCCCCGCATGCGACCGTACCCGAAACCGACACAGGTGGACTGGTAGAGCATACCAAGGCGCTTGAGAGAACTGCGTTGAAGGAACTCGGCAAATTGCCCCCGTAACTTCGGGAGAAGGGGGCCCCGGCCCTGGGCAACCAGGGTCGGGGGGCACAGACCAGGGGGTGGCGACTGTTTACTAAAAACACAGGGCTCTGCGAAGCCGAACAAGGCGACGTATAGGGTCTGACGCCTGCCCGGTGCCGGAAGGTTAAGAGGAGGGGTTCACGCTCCGAATCGAAGCCCCGGTAAACGGCGGCCGTAACTATAACGGTCCTAAGGTAGCGAAATTCCTTGTCGGGTAAGTTCCGACCTGCACGAATGGCGTAACGACTTCCCCACTGTCTCCAACGCAGACTCAGCGAAATTGAACTCTCCGTGAAGATGCGGAGTACCCGCGGTTAGACGGAAAGACCCCGTGCACCTTTACTACAGCTTTGCAGTGACGCTAGGACCGGCTTGTGTAGGATAGGCGGGAGGCTTGGAAGCCAGGGCGCCAGCTCTGGTGGAGCCACCCTTGAAATACCGCCCTTGCCTGTCTTAGCGCCTAACCGCGGCCCGTGATCCGGGTCCGGGACCCTGCATGGCGGGTAGTTTGACTGGGGCGGTCGCCTCCCAAAGAGTAACGGAGGCGCGCGATGGTGGGCTCAAGCCGGTCGGACATCGGCTGTTGAGTGCAATGGCATAAGCCCGCCTGACTGCGAGACCGACAGGTCGAGCAGAGACGAAAGTCGGCCATAGTGATCCGGTGGTCCCGCGTGGAAGGGCCATCGCTCAACGGATAAAAGGTACGCCGGGGATAACAGGCTGATCTCCCCCAAGAGTCCACATCGACGGGGAGGTTTGGCACCTCGATGTCGGCTCATCGCATCCTGGGGCTGGAGCAGGTCCCAAGGGTATGGCTGTTCGCCATTTAAAGCGGTACGTGAGCTGGGTTTAGAACGTCGTGAGACAGTTCGGTCCCTATCTGCCGTGGGTGTTCGAGACTTGAGAGGAGCTGTCCCTAGTACGAGAGGACCGGGATGGACGCACCTCTGGTGGACCGGTTGTCGCGCCAGCGGCACAGCCGGGTAGCTATGTGCGGACGGGATAACCGCTGAAGGCATCTAAGCGGGAAGCCCCCCTCAAAACCAGGTCTCGCCATAAGAGCCGTCGTAGACCACGACGTCGATAGGCCGGAGGTGGACGCGCAGCAATGCGTGAAGCTGACCGGTACTAATCGCTCGATCGGCTTGCTCCCTCCCTCTCCAGCTCTGCCCAGATCGATCCGCCCGGACCAGCCGGGCCATCGACCCGCGCCAGCCGCAACACCACGCGTCGACCCCCAAACACCGCGCACCGGACCCGGGCCCACCGCCCGCAGCCGGCGCGCCCGGGCCCAGGCGGGTTTCGCCGACCTGGTGGCTATGGCGAGGGGCCAAACACCCGATCCCATCCCGAACTCGGCCGTGAAAACCCTCAGCGCCGATGGTACTGCGTCTCAAGGCGTGGGAGAGTAGGTCGCCGCCAGGTCAGCCAAACCCGCCGGGCCCACAACACACCAACACCCTCGAACACCCCACAAACCCGCCCCAAAAAGGCCAAACCGCCCGAAACCAAACCCAGCACACCCAAAACACCACAAACGCGGGGTGGAGCAGTCCGGTAGCTCGTCAGGCTCATAACCTGAAGGTCGTAGGTTCAAATCCTACCCCCGCAACCAAAATTACCGCAGAATATCAGCGACTTACCAAAAGCGCCTCGGCTCACAAGCCGGGGCGTTTTTGCGTTCAGGGGCAATTTAGGGGCAGTTGCTCCCAACGGCTGCCCACAATTCTCCGTCAAATCCAGCAGGGGCGCTGCCCCTAGGGCCTGGCGAAGATTGCCCGCCACTCGGACGGCGCTTGTGGTATCGTGATAAGAACAAATAACGAACTATGAGGTATCGCCATCGGATGAAGACCGCGCGTCCGCCAGCAACCGCCGCCAGTCAGGCAGGCTCGCTCAAGCACACCATCGACCGGCTTCGCGAGACCATCGAGCGGACCGCTCCTCGCCCGTCCATGCGGCCGGCGCCGGCGAACGACAACCAGCCGGACTTCTTCGTTCCCTCGCTCTACGACATTCCCGTCAAGGACGGGGTCGACCTCATGGACGTTGCCGTGTTCCGGCTCTCCAAGCGCCACCAGCGCAAGGGCGATGTCCTGCGATACCAGTTGCACGGCGCCCAGGTCGAAGTGACGGCCGGCGGCTACGGCATGGCATCGGTCTGGGACTACGATCTGGTGCTGATGTGCATCTCGCACCTGGCCGAAGCTGTCAGGCGCCACCGCGACGGCAAGGGCGAACCACCCACGCGGACCTTCCGGCCGCACGTCAAGGAGGTGCTCAAATTCTGCCGCCTCAGCGACGGCGGGCAGCAGTACGAGGCCGTCGAAAAATCGCTCGATCGGCTCAAGAACACGACCGTCAAGATCACGCGCACCAATCGGAACGCAAAGCTCAGGGCAACTTCGGGCTTTGGTCTGATCGAGACCTACAAGGTGATCAGCCGCACGGATACCGGCTGTGTCTCGACGATCGAGATCGTCATCCCGGAGTGGATTTATGAAGCCGTCGTCACCCACGACAACCCGCAAATCCTCACCGTCAACCCGGACTACTTCCTCATCGACAGAGGACTTGGCCGTTTCATCTACCGTCTGGCCCGCAAAAGCGCGGGCACCGATTCAGCGCGCTATCTGTTCAAGACCATCCACGAGCGCAGCGGCAGCGCGGCCAGCTTCAAGGAGTTCTGTCGGATGATGCGCCAGATCGTCGCCGCCAACGACCTACCCGACTTCCATCTCAGTGAGGAAGAAGGCAAGGAAGGCCCGCTCCTCCGCATGACCGCCCGCTCGATTCTCTCGCAGGTCGCCTGATCAGGTTCAAATCGCGAAAGACCATCCGTCGTTCACGACGCCGCAGGGTTTGTGGTGTGTAATGTACGGATGCAGCCCATAACCACATCGTCCTGTGGATAGGTTCCGTACTTTACACACCCATCTCCGTACATTACCCACCCGGCTCCCGTACATTACACACCAGTTTCCGTACATTACACACCGGGCACTTCGGGGAGGACGGCAGATTGCTTGGGGATTTCGGTGTTTGGAAGAGCCTAAAACTACTTAAAACAAATCTTAAAACACTTAAAACGCTGTCGCCTGTGGATAACTCGGCGGTCCAACCTGCCTGGTCTCTACCAGTTCTTCTTAGGCAACGCCGACCTCTTTTGTGCATGCGGAGGGGTGCTCAATGCCATCGGCGGCATTCCGTCGGACACAGCGAAGGCGCTGTGCGGCTGGCAAAGGGGCTCTCGAATGGGGTCCGGATGGTGATGCCGGTAGCATGCTGTTGGCAAACCGCCTGCAAGCCTGACCAGGAGCAACCTGTCGTGTTTGGCAGTCCTTCTGCCTGCGGCAAGGAGGTCCGTTCTCGTTCTCGGTTCAGGTGTTATCCTGACCAGACTGCCCACCTTCACGCTTGGCCTTCTGGATTTCCTGATACTGCCGGGACTGCTCCGCTATGTGCTCCGACTGCGCCCGAGCCGCACTGCGTCCCTCTTCGAACTGCTCACGCCGTGTCTTTTGCTTCGGCAGACGCCGCAGATACCAGCGCATGAACAGGTAGCAGAGCGGCGCTGCGATAAGCGCGGCAATAATGAGACCTCCATCCATCTTTGACCTCGCTATTCTGGCGGCGGCGCGTTCGCTCCCGCCGCATCGATTTTGAATGGGCGCGAGGCGCAACAGGAGCCCTTTCTGTTCATTCGTCGAAGCTCGGCGGTGTCGGAGGGCGGCGCGGCGGCTCCGATGATCCAGCGGGCCGCTCAGGCGCTCCGCCGTCCCCTTCATCGGCATTCTTGGTTGCCTCGGGCGTATCGGCCTTGCGGGCGCGCATGCGCGCTTGCAGCGCGGCCAACTCCGCCTGGTATTCTGCATCCCCTTGCAGATCGGCGTCTTCCGGCGATGCTGCGACGGGTGCTTCCGCCTCAGGCTCTTCGTCGTTCGGCTCAGGCTCCATGGCTGGGGTTGGTTCAGGGCGCGGGGCTCGGTGTATCTCCTCGCCAAATTTGCCTTTCTGCTCGATCACCCAGTCTTGCAGATCCTCATCGGCATAGTGGGGCTTGAACATCCGGGCGCGGATCGTCAGCCCATCCTGGATAATGACGCAGTCCTCGCGGAACTCAGGCCCCATCAGTTGCTGTGGCGAGGCCACCCAGTCTTCGCCGCCCCACAGGTCCTTGCGCTTGCCGAGGCGGTTCGCGACATGCTCCGCCGTCGTCTGATCATTCGGCCGGAAGTAGACCTGACAGCGGCAGTTGGCGATGAGGCTCTCCCATTTCTGGTAGACCTCCTTCAGCTGCGCCATGTCCTGGGTGAACAGCCACAGCCGGATGCGGTAGCTCCGCGTGATCGCCACCGCGTCCTCGATGATGCGCATGTAGCCGAGCTGCGGCATCTCGTCGAAGTAGAACGTCATCGGCCAGTTGGGATAGCTCTTTGGCAGGTCCGCGTCGGTCGCGTTCTCCTCGTCGAGCATCCTGCGGACGCGGATCGCTTCGCTCAGATGCTGGCCCAGCATGACGCGCAGCACCGTGCGCATCGAACTCATCTTCTCCGGCGACACAATCAAGTAGATCGAAGCTGCCCGGCCGACTTGGGCCTCCTCAGCTGCTTCGTCGTAGTACCAACCCGGTGGGCGGCCGGCCTTCGCAGCCTGCATGACCCAGCTGTTGTCCTCGCGGAGAATGGTCTCCACCGACCAGCCCGGCGTCGAGCTGGAGGTTACGGCCACCACGTCGTCGGAGCGCCACACCGCCAGCTGCGTGCGTAGCGTCGTCGCGATCGAGGTGCGCAGCGCCTCCGATTGCGTCTCGATGATGTTGCCCAGCTCTTGCAGTCGTTCGTCGTCCGACCCTTGGAGGTCCTCGACCATGGCGTCGAAATCGGCCTTGCTCGCCGCCAGCAGGCGGCAGACTTCGCGCATGTTGCGGCGCTCGCGCGGCCGGCGGTGCATGACGTAGAAGATCAGGCCCGTCAGCAGGTCACGGGCGGCATCGTCCCAGAACGGCTCCTTGCTTTGGGGCACCACCAGCAGTTCGGCCAGCAGCCGCGCATCGTCCCAGCCCTTCACCCGGTCGAGTGGATTGTAGCAGTCGGAATCGGGCTCGCCCGGCGCCCATTTATAGACTTGGCCGTAAAGGTCCCGACGCCATGCCGTCTCACGGTAGTTCTCGCCCTTGGGATCGAGCACCACCACCGGCCCCTCGAACTCCAGCAGCGTGCGCAGGATGAACCGCTGACCCTTGCCCGAGCCGGTCGGCGCCACCGTCAGCAGGTGGCCTTCGCCGTGAAACAGGACCGGCAGCCTCACGTCCTCCCCATTCGACCGCTGCCGCGGCATGTAGCCCAGCTCCAGACCGTCCACCGGAAATGGCGTGCCCTTGCGCGAGAATATCCCCGCCCGCAGCAGGTCATCGTCGCTCGCCCATGCCTGTGCTTGTCCGAGGTGCTGGACGCGGTCGCGGTTCGCCTTGGTCATCATCGGGAGGGTCTGGCGCAGCGTCGTGCGCGCCTCCTCGATCTGACCCTGCGCCAGTTGGCGGTACAGAATGTCTCTGTAGACCGAGTCGAGTTGAGGGTCGCGGGCGACCATCGCGTACGCCTCGCGCCAAGCCGGATCAAGCGTTTCCAGCAGAATACGCAGATGCGACTTGCCGGCGTCCGGGTCTACCGGCCGGTCTTTCTTTCCACCCCCGAACAGCTTGCCGAACACCATCCGCCCTCCGCCCGCAGACCAGACCCCCTTTTGTTCTGTCGATTCTTTGTACCCCGATTTGCCTGATCTTCCTATGACTTGAGTGCTGCCTGAGGTTGACGTTTCAGGGTCGCCGCGCCTGTCAGGCGCCGATTGTTGCCAGCGCCCATAAGCCCACGGTGCCTTGCGCCAATGGGCATCATGACAGTCTCCCAAATGGCCCCGCCGTCCCCTGACGGTGGGGCTGTTCGGTCTCCGGGCTCCAACTCTCCCGTTGGCGAGGCTCCTCTAATCCTTGTCGCTGACCGCTGCCCACGAGCCGTCCTCAGGTGTGGCTGACCTGGCAGGGACGCCGTTCGGCGCAACGGCGACCGGCCAGTTTCTTCCCCTGCGGCCGAAGCCGCATTCCTCGCGAACGCGGTGCTCCAAGAAACAGCCCGCCCGCCGTCTTCCGGTTCCCTCCAGCCCGTTCGGGTGCGCCGCCCGTCTTGCCCCTGCCTCTTCGGTCGCCATCGGACGGCCGCGATGGGCGCGGTCGCAAAGACAAGGAGAGGAACCATGACCGCACAACGCATCGACGTTTACACCCAGGTCACGAACAACATCATCGCCGCCATCGAGGCGGGAGCGGGCGACTGGCAGATGCCCTGGCACCGCAGCGGCGAGGGCCTGAACCGCCCCGTCAACATCGACACCGCCAAAGCCTATCGCGGCATCAACGTCGTCAGCCTCTGGGCCGCAGGACAAGCCCGCGGCTTCAGCACGGGCACCTGGGGCACCTATCGCCAGTGGCAGAACAAGGGCTGTCAGGTCCGCAAGGGAGAGAAGTCGAGCCTCGTGGTCTTCTACAAGGAACTCGATGTGGAGGAGCAGAATGACGACGGCACGACCGAGCACGGCAAGCGCCTCATGGCCCGCGCGAGCTGGGTCTTCAACGCCGACCAGGTGGGCGGATACGAGGCGCCCGCGCTGCCCGAGCCCAAAGACCCCGTGCAGGTCATCGACGCGGCCGAGCGTTTCGTCACCGGTACCGGCGCCACCATCCGCCACGGTGGCACGCGCGCCTTCTACCGTCCCTCGGACGACATCATCCAGATGCCCGAGCGCGAGCGCTTCCTCGGCACAGAGACCAGCTCAGCGACCGAGAGCTACTACGCTACGCTACTCCATGAGCTGACCCACTGGACGGGGAACGATCGGCGCTGCGACCGCCAGTTCGGCAAGCGCTTCGGCGACGATGCCTACGCGATGGAGGAACTCGTGGCCGAGTTGGGCGCGGCGTTCCTCTGCGCCGACCTGGGCGTGACGCTCACCCCGCGTCCCGACCACGCAGCGTATGTGGCGAACTGGTTGGCCGTGCTGAAGGCCGACAAGAAGGCCATCTTCACCGCCGCGAGCCAAGCGGCCAAGGCCACCGACTTCCTCGGTGGCCTGCAATCTGCACAAGCGGAGGAGGCGGCCTGACGGCCGCCTCTACTCCTACGGTCAGGTCGGGTGCTTTTGGTGTCCCGCATAAACCTCCAGAAACATGGAGGTGCACAATAGGTTTGGTGTTCAACGTTCTCGACCGGATCGCGGCAAACAAAAGCATGCCACTGAAAGTCCGCTTCTTCGCCAGTGACCTGCAACAAAAAATGAGTCCCGAGGCCCAGCAAGTGGACGCATTGCTCAGTGAGGAGCGCGTCGATGAAGCAGCCGAAATCGCTTCGGCCATGCCGGACAGTCACTTAAGTCAATCTATGACCTTCAGGGTCGCGGGCGTCCGAGCCCGCTTACGTGACCAGCAAATCCGCGCCGAGCGCGAGGCACAATGGCGCGCCGAGGAAATTGAAATCGCTCGTGCAGGAGTGAGAGCCGCAGCCGAGGTGGAAATTCAATCCGGACATCCCTTCATGGAGCGCAATTTGGAAAAGATGCGCAAAGTGACGACATGCCCTGTACCTCGGGTGCGCCCGAACGATGAGCAGGAACCCGAGCGGTAGCAGCCGAAGGAGCAGCCTGCTCCCATAGCTGACCCGCCGCCCTGCGACTACGCGGAAAACTCGACGGTCGCCAGCTTGCTTTCCACGGCTGCACGGGCATTTTGCATGGCCTTCTCGGGCAGCTTGCGGAAGGCGCTCGCTATCGCGAGGGCTAGCGCAAGGCCGATGCCGGCGCCGATCAGACCGGCGAACAACGACCCCCGGAACATGCCTAGGCTCAGGACTCCACCCAGAACCGGCAATACGACGATGTTGAGGACGCTGCCAGCCTTCATCAGCCGACCGACCGTATTGGCGCCGTCGCTGGTCAGGGTGAGCAGCGCCGAGAACTCACCGTTGCCATGGTCCTTGAGCTTACCGGCGACCTTGATGTTGTAGCCGACTTCCGCGCCTGTCTTCCGGTCGAAGGCATTCCGCGTTTGCTGCGGAAAGGCACGTCCCGCGCCGGAGAAGCTGCCGTCCGAGGTTTGCTCGAACGCCCCGCCAAGCGCCGCTTTCACGGCATTCATCGTGGCGGCCGTCGCCTGCCCGAGAGTCGTGTCCCGCTCAAGGGCGAAGCGGCGCGTGACTGTCAGTTCCTGCATCGCTCACCCTCCCGACCGCTTCGTGCTGTCCACGAACAGTCGCGTCTGCGGGTCTACGAAGAAGACCGGCATGGGTGTGTGGCCCTGAACTGCGACCGAATAGCCTTCGCCCTCGCGGTAGAACACATGGCAAAGCCGGGTGCCGGGACCGATATCGGAGCCCGCCTCCGCTGTGAGGCAAAGCTCTCCCTGTCCATCGACAGACCACGTCCCCTGGATGAAAAGCCCGATGCGGGTAATTCGGCCCTTTCCACCCGTGGATAGGTCGAAGGTGACCTGGTCGGCGGTCGGGGCGTGGATAGCCCAATGCTGATCGATGAAGGTGCGGCGTACATCAAGTTCGGGCACACGGTCCGCCCGGTTCGCATCTTGCGCCTGTACATCGGCAACGCCGAGGGTCAGGACAACGCCGACGAGCGCCGCAGGTATACGGCTGAAAGAGCGGGAAGCCTTCGACATGGGAACCTCATGAGAAGGAGAGTGGACGAGGTCGATTGCTCCAGACCCATTGAGCCGCAGTCGAAGACGCACGTTGCGCGGCGGCCACAGACCCTTCGGCAAATCGAGTTACAGAATGGGCAATAGTGTCGCTCGCCCGGTCGGTCCTGCGTTACGATTCACAAAGGTCAACAGCAGCGGAGGGACGGCCTTCTTTCAGACGCGAGGCGATATGGAGTGGAGCCTGTTCGATCCGGCTGGCCACCGGAAGTACCTGACCGAAGCCGAACGCCGGGCGTTCATCAAGGCGGCGAAGGGACAGGCGCCGGAGGTCTACACGCTATGCCTCGTACTGAAGGACACTGGCTGTCGCCTCTCCGAGGCGCTTGCCTTGACGGCCGACCACATTGACCATCGTGCCGGGGTTATCATCTTCCGTAGCCTCAAAAAGCGCCGTACCGGCGTGCATCGTGCTGTTCCCGCCTCTCCGACCTTGTTGGCCGAACTCGACCGCGTGCACGATGTGCGCACCGCTCAGGGTGCGCCTGATGGCGGCGCATCGGCGCGGCTCTGGCCGTGGCACCGCATGACCGGGCACCGGCGTGTGAAGGAAGTAATGGCGGCGGCCGGTGTCAGTGGGCCGCATGCGACAGCCAAGGGGCTACGCCACGGCTTCGGCGTGGCCGCGCTCGAACGCGGCATCCCGATCACCCTGCTTCAGAAATGGCTCGGTCACGCCAAGCTGGCGACCACGGCAATTTATGGTGATGCCGTCGGCGCCGAAGAGCGCCGGATGGCCCGGAAGCTATGGGATTAGTTGGGTTTTTCGATCTTGATTTCTGTGACTGAATTGCCCATTCCGTCACAAAGCGAAAGAGCGCACCTGCCTACGGGGTAGGAAGAGTCGATCCATGCAAAAAGCCACCCCGTGAGGGGTGGCCCAGTCGTTCGCCTCATTTGAGACAGAGGTATTCGTTTAGGATGAACGCGGCTCCGAAAAGCGAGATGAGTGTGCCGACGAACGAAGCAAGGACGCCTGCGATAGCGGCCAGCATCATAACGCCATAGACGAAGCTCGCGACCATCTCGCCTGCATACATCATCGCCCAGTGCCCAGCGTGCGCTTCTGCAACGCCATGAGCGAAACCGCCCGCCACACCGGCCGATGACACGGCTGTGACTACGAGGGCGGAGATGGCAAGCCGCTTGTCCAGTTTGAGAATCATCTGTGCCAGAACAAGACACCAGACGAAGACGGTGACGCCCCCAAAGGCGACCACGGAATCGAATCCCCAATAGCGGCCGACCTCAAAGCAAAGGGCTGTCGAAATCATCGTGATTAGAGCGAACACATACTTCAACATGAATTACCCAAGCGCATTTCTGCGCTTGGCTCCCTGATGTTTTTTTGAAGGAGTGCACGTCGAAAAGGAGGTTATCCGCCGGTGAAGGCGCTATCAGATTTCAAACTATAAAGCCCCTGAGAGCGGATGTTTCTATGTGCAAGGTCTTATGGCGGTGTGCGCAAAAACTTTGCTGACGTCCCCTGAGCAATCTCAAGAATACGCCAATCCCGCGGATCTTTAGATTGGCGACGACCGATGGGCGGACAGCCGCTTCATCAAGGTCCGCGCTCAGTCGCTAGACGAGGCATTGTGCCTGTTCCAGCGGCATTCCTCTGCGCCGACCTTGGCGTGACGCTCACCCCGCGTCCCGACCACGCCGCCTAATCGACCATTGGGTCAAGGTGCTCAAGGCCGACAAGAAGGCCATTTTCACCGCCGCCAGC
Organism: Algihabitans sp.; assembly: GCA_965233705.1. Taxonomy (GTDB): domain Bacteria; phylum Pseudomonadota; class Alphaproteobacteria; order Kiloniellales; family DSM-21159; genus Algihabitans. Next base: position 18,306 of record CBDDTF010000004.1, read on the forward strand.
CAAGCGGCCAAGGCCACCGACTTCCTCGGTGGCCTGCAACCCGCCGACATCACCGAGGCCTCCGCATAGGCGGCCTCCACCCTGTCATTCTGCCAATTCACGCCCTGCATCATAAGCCTTCAAAGAAGGAGATTTTCGGCGTGCTTGCCAATCTAAAACTCAAGAACAACGTAACCGAGATTCGACGTTTTGAGGCTCGAATCTACAACGCCAAAGTCCGCTCTCTCGTTGATGCGGGGGATATCAACGACACCGGCTTCGACGACGGGTGGGCGGACAGTCGCCTTATTGAGGTTCGTGCGCGGTCGCTGGACGACGCATTGCGCTTGTTCCAGCGGGATTATCCAAGCCGCTGCGGTTTCAAGATCACCGCGATTGTTGAACTTCCCAGCAATCAAAGAGATGCCGGTGGATAACGTGAGGGATGCCTGTCAGCGCAACGGCAGTCAGTCATTTTTGCTCGCCCCCATAAAGATCAACAAAGAACAATAAATCGGGGAGAGGGTAGTGAGTTTTTCTGTTCAAGGGTTTGATTCGGTACGTCATGGTAAACGGTTGAGCTGTTTCAGATTGGCCCTTTGTGCGGCCACCGTCGGGTTTTTGGCGGCGTGCCTGTTCGTCAGCGGTGCTCAAAGCGTGCCCTTGGCGAAGGTCGTCGCGGCCGAGCCGGGGGACCGCTGGTCCGTTACGGACGATGGCGGCGTCCTGGTGAACGATGCCGAAATCAGGAACAGTTCGGACATTGCGTACCGTCTGGATGTCGCTCGCGCGTCGATGCTGCGGCTATATGAAGCCGAATACAACGGGGTCATCCCGCCAGACAGCTACCTGCTTTTGGGCGAAAAGCGGGAGGGGTCGCTCGACAGTTCACAATTCGGGCTCGTCCATCGAACTGATGTCATTGGAAAAATAGAGAGGGTACATGATTGAAGGCGGTTATACCCATGGTTCGTTTCATACTGGTTGCGATGTTTTTCGCATCAGTGCCTATTCAGGGCTCAGCTCAATCGAAATTCTATAGTTTCCCTGACCGCGCGTCCGGTGGCGACGCCAAGTCTATGGCCATTATCCATACTCTTCTGAACGAGAACTCGGATCGGGTTTCCGAAATAGCGGCCAATGCGGCGAGTTTGTCGGAGCTGCGCAGCGATGTGGAAGGCAAGTTCGCTGAAAAGGCAGAATGTGAAGACGCCGGAATGCTTTTCGGTGCTGGGCATTCCCAGGCAAATGGCTCCGGGTGCATCCCATCTTTGCAGATTCAGCCAGATGGCAATGTTCGCGCCGCGAATTCCGGTGTGACGCTTGGGAACGCTACGGCATGTAACAGTTCCTCCGCTGGCACCTTGAGATATGTATCGTCGTCCAAATCTCTCGAATATTGCGACGGGACCAGCTGGGTATCACTGAAGCCGTCGTTTGGTTGGTATAGCTCGAATTGGTCGGCGTGCGGAACATCCTGTGGCACGGGGACACAAACCCGAACGGTCGAATGCAGGAATGCAGGCGGCCTGGGAGTGTCGGAGAGTTATTGCGGCGACAGTACGAAGCCGGCGGCCACACAGGCATGCTCATCTGTATCAGGTTGTTCCTATAGCTGGACATACTCCAGTTGGGGCATCTGCGGCGCGTCGCCCTACTGGGGCGGTTGGAGCGGCTGGAGTTCCTGTTCGGCCAGTTGTGGCGGTGGGACGATGTCCCGTAGCCGAACATGCCTCAACAGCAGCGGAACACAAACACGAACAGCCCAATGCCGCCGAAGCGACGGCACCATCGTTGCCAACAGCTATTGTGCAGGCTCGCCTACCTTGAGCCAATCGTGCACGGTCAACTGTGTTGGCTCAGGGGTAGAAAGTCAGAGCTGCAATACACAAAGCTGCGGCCCTGTCTGCACGACCTATAGCAACCCCTCACGCATCGGCCTTCCTGTCGCGCAAAGCAGCGTGGCAACGGCACAATTCTGCGTTGAACAGCTGGGGTCTGGTGCGTATGCGAATTCGCAGAGCAACGCTTTCGTCGGCGGCACCGTGGCCCGCTACAAGAATTGCAGCCCTCCGGCATCGAGTTGGTGCTCGTACACCGGGCCGGATACATACCGGGCAACATCGATACAGTGCTGCAAATAGATTAAATGACAAGGCTTATAGGATGAATAGACGCAAAAACATTAATGAGAGGGTACATGATTGAACGCGGTTATCTTTGCACTGATTGCTGTGCTTCCGGGGTCATTTGCTCACGCGCAAACCCTGACCGTTCGCGGTCAGGACCCCGTCATCACCAACGCCCAGCAGGACCACAAGCTTGACCTTCTGGACTCACTGGCTTCGCAGCTCACGCAGGCCGTCGATCAACTGACGCCCCGTGTGGAGCAGGCGGAAGACGTGGGGGCAAACAATACCCAGCGGCTCACGCTCAACGCTGCCGAGCTGGACCGGATACGCGCCACCCTTCAGACCATTCGAGGCGAGATCAGCGCCGCGCGGGAGCTGAACGACAAGCTCAACGCCACCATCAAACAGTGCGTCCAGGAGCGGGACGGCTATTACCGCGCCTATGCGGGCTGCATGAGCAATCCGCCGTGCCCCGCCGTTTCCTGTCCCACCACGACGGGGAGGCGCTGACCATGTGGACCTGGCATCTTGTTCTTACGGCGACGGCGCTTTTGCCCGCACTTGCACCCGCACCTGCGTTGGCGCAGTCGCAGCCTACGACGCAACGAGCTGGCAAGATCATGCCGACCGGACGCTTCGCGATTGACGATATTCAGGATGAGCACCTGCTGCGGCTGTCGGACCGCATTAATCCGGAATCGAGGCGCGTCGTGCGGTTGCAAACAGACCTGGACGCGGTTTTCCGTCAGGGGCAGGCGACTTCGATCGCGCTGTCCAATCTCGAAACCGCAGCGATAATCGCGCATGAAGAAGCCGCGCAGTTGCTCTGCGAGATCAGTGCTGTCCTCGGCAAGCCCTGTTCTGGGGTGAGTGCCAGCACGGGCAATGACCGTGTTGCCTGCGTTGGGAGTGCCAGTTGCCGAGAATGGGTGTCGTCACTGAGCACCGGCGAGCAGTTCATCCTGACGGAAATCGAGCGGCGGCAGATACTGGACGCCATGGGCTACGACTTCATCACCGGTGATCAGCGTGTCTTCGACTATCGCACCGGCGACCCTGAGACCGCCGCCGTGTGGGACAAGCTGGTCATGGAGGTTCTCGCCAGTCGCGTGAACGGCGAGATCGGCACGGGAACGGTCGCCAGCGCCAGTGCTGCTGGCGGCACCTTCTCTGACCGCCAGGTCTGTACCGGGTCTGCCTGCGAGCACACCCTGACCCGCGCCGAGCGCGAGGAAGTCGCGAACCGCATGGGGTTCGATGGCGCCTTCGGCCTTGGACGCTTCGAGGAATGGCGAAACGCGACCCCCGAACGGCAGGAGCAGTTCCGGCAGCTCGTGGAGAGTATGGGGCGTAGCGCCCAGTAGGCCGAGGCTACGAAATGTGCGGACGCCGTCTCGTGCGCCCGTCCGAAAAAAATGAACAGCGGCACGCTTGAAATCTGCCGTGCCGACTCCAATAACGCTAACCCGAAGCGTGATCTTTTACCTTTTTGACCGCGCGCGCCCATGCGCCGCGATGCGCGCTTTCATTTTCCAAAATTTCTGGTCAGGGGCCTGTCGCAGCAATGCGGCGGTGGATGAGTCATGTCCAAGACTGTCGCGAAGATTCTCTTTTTCAGCATCATTGTGCTGGTCATCACCTTAGCTGTGCTGTTCGGATTGTTTCTCCCGGAAGCGGCTCCCATCGTTGTCGGGGCGGTTGCCGTATCTGCGGCAGTCGTCGGTGCCATCGCCGGTGCCGCTGTCGGTGCAATTTGTGGCGCCTTCGCCGCCGGCGGCGCTGTTGCAGAAACCGTTGGCAGTGCCATGGCCGTTGCTGATGCCGGAACCGTTGCGGTCGCCGTCATTACGGTTGCCGGTGTTGCGGCCATAATTGCCCTCTTCCTGGCAGACGACGCAATCGAGGACTACTACGCCCGGAAGGGCGAATAACGCCAAGCCGCTCCCAATCGGGGGCGGCTTTTTCATGAATACTTGAAAGCGGTGTGCCCGGTGCCAATAATTCTCATTGAAGCGTAATCTTTGAACTTTTTGACCGCGCGCGCTCATGCGACGCGAAGACGCTTTATTTCCTTCAACTATTGCAGATCAGGAGCCCGTCGCAGCAATGCGGCGGTGGATGATTCATGTCCAAAACCGTCGCGAAGATTTTCGCGTTCAGCATCATTGGTCTGGCCTTGCTGGGTGGCGTGCTTGTCGGAGCATATGCCGAACCGGTGACCGTTGCCGTTGCCTTTGCCGTGTCCGCCGTCATTGCCGTAATTATTGTCTTTGTTCGCGGCAATATCGGCGCCGCCTCTGGCGCAGCTGTTCTTACTTTCGCGTTCGCGGCTGTCACGGCGCGAGCCATTGCCACCGTCGTTGCCATTGCCACCGCCGTGGCTTTCGATTGGGCTGTCGGTACAGCTATTACCTTTGCTTTTGCCGCTTGTGCAATCTTGCTGGCAAACACGGCGATCGACGGCTTGTACGCTCGCGAGACCGAATAACGCCAAGCCGCTCCCAATCGGGGGCGGCTTTTTTTCGTGCTTACATCGCAGTGAATGAACCCTTTGGGGGAAACGTCTTTCCCCTGGCCTCAGCCCAAGGTCTTCGGCACACCCCTTTCCAGCGGGAGATCCCGCAACGCCCCAGAGGCCGCCGCACCGGGACCCGCGCTGACGCTACCCCGTGCGGCGGCTAAGGACGGCCCTTTGGGCCGACGTTGATTTCGTTTTCGCGCTGCGCGCGGAACCTCTCTTTCCAGCTTGTGCCGACCCCGCCGGGCTTGCCCCAAGAGGCGAGGAGCGCCTGCGGCGCGACAGGGACGACTTACCCAAGGTCGCCGTCCGGCCTGCCCGCTCCATTCGGGCAGCAAGCTGCCCTCCCGTGTTGGCCGGATTACACCCCTTCGGGGCGGCTCTCTTGGAGCCCGTCGGATGTCGGCGCGACGCCGCCAGGCCGACCGCTCTCACTGATCCTCACTCGATTTCCTGTCGTCGCTCGCCGCTGGGCAGAGGTTCAGGCGCGGGGCGTGTGTGCCCTGTGCCGCCTGTAACGACTGCACGGAGAATTGAGCCAATGAACGACACGACGACGACCCTTGGCAGCGCAGCCGCGCTGCTGACCGACGGGCAACGCGCCCGAATGCTTGCTAAAGGGCGGGAAAACGCCGCGCGCATCGACGCAGACGGCGATACCCACGACTTCTGGCCTGTAGTCAAGCTGTTCTGCCCGTGGGGCGCAGCGACGTGGTTGCTGTCCGAACTCGACCCCGACGAGCCGGATATTGCCTTCGGCCTGTGTGACCTCGGCATGGGCAGCCCCGAATTGGGCAGCGTGCGGCTGTCGGAGATTGCCGCCATCCGTGGCCCCGGTGGCCTGACCATCGAGCGCGACCAGCATTTCAAGCCGACCAAGAGCCTGACGGCCTACGCCGCCGAGGCGCGGCTTGCTGGCCGCATCGTGGCGTAGTCGGGAGGGCAGACCATGAAATGCCTTGCCGACTTCAAACGCGCCCTGCTGGCGCATCCCTGCTGGACGTTCCAGTACATCGACAACGCGCAGGATTGCGGCGTCCAGCGCCGCACCGTCGCCCACGTCCAGACCAACGGGGTGTGGTTCACCATGCCCGATAGGGGCGGCGGTAAGACGTGGCTGGACTTCCCGTCCGCCCGTCTTTGCCGTTTCCCCGACCCGCAAACGCTGGTCATCGACCACGGCGACGAGTGGGGCAGCCGCCTCATCTACCGCATGGCGGCGGCAGAGGCCGCGCCAGCCGACAACGCCATCACCAACGCCTGACCAACCCGCCCGCTTCGGTGACGGGGCGGGCACGAAATGATGAAATCACGAAAGGACGAACACCATGACCATCCAGACCATCCCTCTGAACAAGCTGACCGTCGCTGACGGCAACAACCCCCGCCGCAGCATGGACGCCGCCGCCCTCGACGGGCTGGCAGCCTCCATCAAGGCCGACGGCCTGTTGCAGAACCTTGTGGTTCGCAAGGACGGGCGCAAATTCCGCATCGTGTCGGGCGAGCGGCGCTATCGCGCCCTGTCGCTGTTGGCCGAACGCGGCGACATCGGCAAAGACCATCCCGTGCCCGTCGAGGTGCGCGGCGGCCTGTCGGAGGCCGACGCGCTGCGGCTGGCCACCGTCGAGAACATCCAGCGCGAACAGCTTGCCCCCATGGACGAGGCCGAGGCGTTCGCCACCCTGCTGGGCGAGGGTGCCAGCCTTGAGGACGTGGCCGCGAAAGCGGGCGTGTCGGTGCTCACCGTCAAGCGCCGCGTGGCGCTGGCCAGCCTGTGCGACGAGGCGAAAGCCTTGGTGCGGGAAGGGGAGTTTTCCCTGTCTGTGGCCGAGGCCATGACCTTGGCCACCCATGACCAGCAACGCGCCCTCATTGAACGGCTGGAACAGGGCTATCACTACGATGCCGAAGATGTGCGCGGGATGCTGACGGGCGAAAAGCCCGCCGTGTCGCTGGCCATCTTCCCGATGGAGCAGTACGACGGCACCGTCACCGCCGACCTGTTCGCCGACGACGACAACACCTTCTTTGACGATGCCGAACAGTTCCACCGCTTGCAGTCGCAGGCCGTGGAGGCGCTGGCCGAACATCACCGCGAGGCGGGTGCGGCGTTCGTCGAGGTGCTGACCGAGGGCTATGCGCCGTGGTGGCAGTACCGCGAGGCCGATACCGAGCAGGACGAGGCAGGCGGCGTGGTCATCCACTTCAAGCCGAGCGGTCGGGTGGAGGTGCGCGAGGGGCTTGTCCGCCGCGACGTGCGCCCGAGCGTGGCCGAGGAAACGGCGGCAGCGCCCGCCGCACCCAAGCCGCAGCCCGAATATACGGGGCCTGTGGTGCGGATGGTGGCCGCTCACAAGAGCATGGCCGTGATGGAAGCCTTGCTGGCCGATGCCCGCAAGGCCAAGGAAGTGGCGGTCATCCAGATGATCCGGGGTATCCGCTATCACGGGCGCATCGCGGTCGATGCCCACCCCGCGCTGGCGTATTTCGCCACCAGCGACAAGCCGCCCGTCAGCTACAGCGCCGTGGAACGGACGGCACAGGAGTTCGTCGCGGCGCTGGGCTTGGAGGGCGGCAAGCGGCACGCTTACGCCCGCCCGAGCCGTGGCGCATGGGATGTGCTGTTGGGCGACGACAAGAGCGCCGAGCAGCTCTACGCGGCGGTGAAGGAGCTTTCCGACACCGAGCTTGAGCAGTTGCACCTGCTGCTGACGGCGCTGGCCTTCGGGCAGGAGAGCATGGAGGCACTCGACACCACCGACAGCCTGTTCAATCAGGTGGCCGTGGATTTGGGCGTGGACATGCGCGACCGCTGGGTGCCCGACGAGGACTTCCTCTACCGCCGCCGCAAGGAGCATCTGGAAGCCATCGCCCGCGAGAGCGGCGCGGTCAGTCGCCTCGGCAAGCTCAAGGACTACGCCAAGGGCAAGCTGGCAGCCGCGCTGGCCAAGCACTTCCAGCGATGCGCAGAGGACGACACGACCTTGCCCGCCGCCATGCGGGAACAGGGGCGCAACTGGCTGCCCGGCGCCATGCTGTTCCCCGCCGTGACGGCGGATGCGCCTGCCGAACAGGAGGCCGAGGACATCAAGGCGGATGAGCAGGACGACGATGCCGACCTGTCCGACATCGAGGCCGACGAGGACGAACTCACGCAGGCAGCCGCCTGACCGTCCGAGGAAGCCCGCCCTACGGGGCGGGCTTCCTTTCGTCCTTTCCTCAATTCTTCATCGGGAGTTCGTCATGCCCATCATCGTCACCATCGCGGTCATCGTTCTGGCCGCATTCGTCAGCACCAGCACCGGCAGCGCCGACGCCTTCGTGGCGGTGCTGTTCGTCGCCCCGTTCGCGGCTGTGGGGTTGTTCTATGTCCTGATGCTCGTCGGCTGGCTTGTGAAGGCGATCCGAAGCAGCAAGCCCTGACGGAGCAGGAACGCGCACAGAGAAAGCCCCTCCCGCATGTGCGGGAGGGGCTTGTCGTTATCGGCTTACTCTGGCTTCCAAGAAAAGGCCGACGAGTGCTATGCCGATGATGCCTCCGATCAGGGCGATGCCGATAAGGACGGAATCGGCACAGAAGGTGCCGATGCTGGCACCCACGAGGGAAAATATGATGACACCAGGGAATGGGCCGAATAAGTCGGCGGCCTTAAACATGGCGGAAATGACAATCAAACCCCCGAATGCAAGGAGGGCAATGACGGTCTTCTCTGGGGGTATGGATATGCCAAAAGTAAATCCGCCGATCAGCAGAGCAGCGAATAGCGTGACGATGAATACGGATTCGCGCCACATTGACCATCTCCTATGCGGGATAGTACTGAAAAGAGAAAGGAATTGGCGTTGAAGGTCAGCGCGGCGGGAAGACCCGGTCGATGACCCCATGCAGGGCTTTCAGCCCCTGCGACACGAGCGCAATGACGCAGGTGACGCCGACCGAGCCAAATGTGGCACCGATGACGGCGCCAAGCAAATCGACTTGAGCGCCGCCAATGGCCCCGCCCAGCATGGTCGTTCCGAAGTTCAAGCCGCAAAGAAACGGAGCGAATTTCTCGGAAGCGGCTTCGGCCACGCGGATTCCAACCGTCAACACGAAGAATCCGCACGACATGATCACTCCTGCTAGAACCAGCAGCAGGATCATTTCAGTGGCGAACTCGCCCGAGATGAGGCTGAGAGCGCCCCAGAGGGCTGCCAGACAGAGCAGACCCGTGGAGCTGTAGGCGGCGGCGAACGCGATCCGGCGTGCGGAGAGATGTTTGCGAATCCAATCCATGAACGGTCGCGGGCGCATTGCTGCGCCCGACGCCTCTGAAAGAGGATAGGAAAAGTGGGAATAGGTGTTGGGGCGCCGCCCGTTCAGCGGCGGCCTTCAGTCTTGTATGGCTGCGCGCATCCTCATGGACGATCCCGGTCGAAGGTGCAAATCACCATCATGCCGCAGATGTGGTCTCCGCCCTTGATGCGGGCGCTGCCATAGACCTTGGCGTTGCCGTAGACAGCAGCATTGTTGCTGACGTTGGCAAACTCGAAGACCTTCGCGTTGCCGTAGATGAGGGCGCTGTCCGACACCATCGCATCGTCATAGACCTCGGCATTATCGAAGACCTGAGCTGTGCCCGATATCAGGGCAAACCCTGAAATCCGAGCATTGCCGTAGACCTTCACATTGTCGAAGACCCAGACATTACCGGACACCTCGGCATCGCCGTATATCCGGGCAGAACCGCAGACATGGACGCTGTCCAGAACCCTGGCGTTGCCGAAGACTTTGGTGTCCGGCTCCAGATAGACTGTCGGTGCGACATAGGCCGTGTCAGCCACCCAGCCACCGACAGTATCGTCGGGATTCATATGCCGATGCGCCGGAACCAGGCCATTGCCATCGCCGAAGTCGAGAGTGTTGGCATGCTCGATGGAAGCATCCAGCACGCTATCCTGAGATGAAATGCTCATAAGAAATCGCCGCGCCCTTGTTCGGGGACGCGGTTCCCTGAAACAAGGACGATTGAAGGGCGAAAGTGCTTCGCGCATTCCCCATTCTGGGGTGGCGTCGAAACGAAAATGTGCGGCCTTTTACCTGAGCATGGTGTGGGAACGACACTGCGTCTTTGCAAGTGCCCATAAAAAAGCCGCTCCCCATTGGGGAGCGGCTAGTCGTTTGAGGCTATGGCAGTCACATCAGTGATTTGGGCGGGAGCCCTTCATGTTTGCCAGACTTGATGATCCCACTGGAAATGCTTTCGGAACCGCCAATCTCGGCGTCACCTTCGATCCTGGCCGTCCCGGAGATGCGGGCGTTTCCGGAAACCTTAGCTTGATCGCCCACTTGTGCCTCATCGAGAACCCTAGCCTTGCCGGATAGCTTGGCCGAGTCGTTGATGATGGCGTTGCCTTCGACGACTACGTCGTCGGCCAGCCTTGCGCTGGCGCCGATCATGGCGTTGCCTGCGACGTTCGCGTTGTCGCTGATCACGGCTCTGCCGATGATTTCGGCGTAACCGGACACGCGGGCATCGTTGCCGACCCAAGCTCGATCGAGGACTTTGGCATTGCCAAAGACCTGTGCATTCGGACGCACATTGGCTGTCGGCGCGACATAGGCCGTGTCAGCCACCCAGCCGCCAACAGTGCCATCTGGGTTTCTGTGTCGATGGGCTGGAACTGCGCCATTACCGTCGCCGAAGTCGAAGCTGGTCGGCGCACTGCGATGCGGTGGCCGTGACAGTGTCCCTTGAAGATGTGTGAAAATGACCTGAATGGCCTGCAATACTTCCTGCTGAGAAGGAGTGTTCATGATAAATCGCCGCGCCCTTGTTCGGGGTCGCGGTTCCCTGAAACAAGGACGATTGAAGGGCGAAAGTGCTTCGCGCATTCCCCATTCTGGGATCGCGTCGAAACGAAAATGTGCGGCCTTTTACCAGAGCATGGTGTGGGAACGATCCACCATCGTTTCAATCCCTCCATTCTTGAGTCAGCTTCTCCACCGCGTGACCGTCTCGCCGACGGTTCGTTGCTTCAGCTTGGCGCTCGATCTGCGGCCAGGCTGGTTGGAGCGGGTGTATCCGTAGCCGGTCCCAGCTTCCCCATTCCATCGTATGCCCATGCCGATGTAGAGGTGCGGCGTATGCCATGGATTCCTGATCACGCTACCGCTGAAACAGAATCGCCTATTCTGTCAACATTCAGAATGATAAGGACATTTTCTATACTCATAGCGCTGCAATATTTATAATTACTGACAAAAAATGGCGCCCAAGCTTCAATACGACAGAATAGGCGATATTGTTTCACAATATTCGCATATCCATAGATGGATATATCCTCAGAGGCTGGTGGGGGACCGCCAGCCTCACCACTCGAAAAATTCGGCTGATCGAACGTGCTCGGGTGTGCCGTCAATGGCCTTCCAGCGCCGCCGATCGTTGATGCGATGGATCGCAACATAGGACAACCATATCGAAGTGAAGATAAGGAAATACGAGGCTCAGTTGTATAACAAACGGGTTCGGTTCCTGCTGGACACTGGCGAGCCAAACGTAACAGGCTTCAGCGATGCATGGGCCGACGCACGCTATGTAGAAGTCAAAGCCGAATCGATCGAACAAGCGGCACGACTGCTCGCCTGCGAGTATCCGTCGGAGGCTGGCTTTGTCATTCGCGGTATTGAGGAACTGCCAACTCCCGATGGCCCTCGCCTCAAGGTCGTCGAGTGAGGAAGCTCGGTTCAACGGTTTGCATTCTGGCTCTTGCCGCCTGTGCAGCCTCGCCGCGCGGCGCGACTGACGCCTATGTGCGGGCACCTGACGGCTCGCTCGACTGCCCGGCTATCCGCATTGGCCTCACGGCGTGTCCCACCACCCTGCATAACCACGTTGCTGAATGCGGATGCGCCGGAGCCATGCCGCGGCCAATCGTCCACTATCTATGCCGAGGCGGTAACTGGCAGCCCCTCAACGGGACATGCCCGCCCTTGTCCGCCTCACACCGTTGAGCCGCACGCCGACGGCAGGCGGCATCGAGCGTCACGGCTCTCCAGAGGCAACATTGCCGATCGCCGATCAGATTGGCGTCGGGCGAGTATTCTCCCCCGGTCGTCTGCCGTGACCAATACCTCTCGCGCACCGTGCCGTTCAGGTGCGGCGTGCGCCGTTTTCTCGCCTGCCGCCTTGGCGTCGTGACGAGGGCGGGTGAACTTCTCGCAACATCACCGATGAGTGCGACCTGCCTGCTTCGGCCAGCGGGATCTGATGCCGCCGCGCCGCCATGTCGGGTGAAGGCAAGCCGAGGTCGCCAAGGCTGAGCTTCCTACCTGTTTGGATCGGTCAGCCACCCATCTGCGTCCTTTCCTGTCATGGCCACATCTGAGCCCGTCGCCCGTCCCCGCAACGGCGCGCGGTCGGTTTCTTCCCCGGCCTTCGGCCTTCCTCGCGGGCGCTGCGCTTCAAGAAACAGCCCGCTTGCCGTCTGCCGTTTCGCTTCGCCCTGCGGGTGCGGGGCCGTGCTTCGACGGTCTCTCTCATGGGCCATGGAAAGGTCGCGATGGGCGCGACCGCCAGAACCAAACAGAGGAAACTTTCATCATGGCAACCATCGGCACCTTCACCAAGACCGACAGCGGCTTCACCGGCACCATCCAGACCCTCGGCCTCAAGGCCACCAAGGTCGCGATCACCGGCGTCGAGAAGACCAACGACTCCGCCCCCGACTTCCGCGTCAAGGCGGGCACCGTCGAGATCGGCGCGGCCTGGCACCGCACCAGCAAGGGCGGCAACGAGTACATCTCGGTCAAGCTGGACGACCCGAGCTTCGTCGCCCCGATCTACGCCAACCTGGTCGAGCAGCAGGACAAGGGCTTCGCCCTCATCTGGAGCCGCTGACCGCAGGCAGTGCCGCCCGCCACACGGTGGGCGGCACTGCCTCCGCATAGTTTAACGATTTAACGAATGGACGATTTCGACATGATCACTTTGACCGACATCCATATCCAACGTCTGCACGCCGAGGCCGCGCGCCTCTCCGAGGAAGCCGATCGCCGCCTCGCCACCGCCCAAGACACCGACAATCCCGAAGACTGGGATGCGTGGAAGGAGGCCGACGGCATCATAGCCGGCTTCAAGCTCGCCCTTCAGGAGGTCGCCCGCGAGGCAGCCAACTCCGAACCGACGCCGCCCGCGCCTGCGCTCAGCTACGACGAATGGCGCGATGCCTATCGGCCTGTCCGCAACACCATCCGCAAGGATGCGCCCTTCGACGGCCTGATGTTCGAGACCTTCGGTCCCGAACTCGATGCCGTCGCCGCCGCCGACCCGGCCTGCGTCTGGACCATCGTCGATGGCGATGACGACGAGGGCCTCTATATCTTGAGCGGCTGCCATTTCGTCAACCGGATGGGCTACCTCGTCACCGAGCGCCCTTGGGCCGACGAATGCAACGCTGAAATCCGCCTCGATTGAGGCGGTTCTGCCCCCGTCGCTTGCGCGGCGGGGGCTTTGCGGTGCTTGCAATCTATTGTGGATTACATTCCCACCTTGATAGGGGGAGCTTCCCGCATTCGCTCAAGCCTCTGACCCTCAAGTGCAATGTGGCCTTCTTGGGACAGCGTTTTCAACGCGCCAGTAAGCATGTCGCTTGACCAGCCAATTCCAAATGTCGCCGACCAAAGAACTTCCATATCAATAAACGAGGACCGCCCGCCCTTCGCCTGGAGCAGTGCGTCAATAAGATTAAGTAATGACTCGTCTGATTTTTTCATTACGCTTCCGAATTTTATATTTTTCTGCGTTATACATTTTTATCTGTTGGGTGTTGAATCATGTTGGCCGAGTTCTGGTTGTAGGTCCTTATCTTCCAAGCTTGCAGTCATTTGCTCGCGGATGTTTGCGCGGGCTTGCTCCCGCGCTGTTTCGAGGCTGGCATGATACTCAGCATTAGTCTGCCCTTTCATTGGACCATCAATGATCGCCTCAGCAAACTCATCTTGCTTGTAGACAGTTCCCGAAAGATTTGCTCCTCGCAAATCAGTTTCACCCATGACGACCCAAGAAAAGCGGGCATCACTAAGATCAGAACCAGACATATCTGCGTGGTCCAAAATATTGTATCGAAAATTAGCTCTCTGAAGGTTCGCATTCTGAAAATTTGCTTTCTCCAAGTGCGCTAATCGAAAATTAGCATCAGATAAGTCGGCTTCACTTAAATCTGCTCTATACATTTCCGCGTCTATAAATTGTGCGCGTGCGCATTTAGCGCCTCGAAAGCTTGCTCTCCGGAGGTCGCTGTCGTGGAACCCGACTCCTTCAAGTATTGCATCATCAAACTTTGATCCACGCAGATCGCAAAAATTCATTCTGGCGCCCGTTAAGTTTGTTCCACTGAAATCAATGTTTCGCATGTCCATATGGTCAAACGAGAGGCGGCGACCCTGCTTACCCTCTGTTTCCATCCACTGATGGTGTGAATCAATCGCATCCTTCAGGGTGTGACCATCGCCAACAGAAATCGATTCAGGCGCGCGTGGTGGCTTGGCAATATAACTTGCATCTTTTCGCTGGCGGTTGTGCTCCTGCACGCGATCAATAAGGCCGTTTATGAAATTCGTTAAAAGCATAAATGGGCATCTCCCGAATATAGGTCATTCGAGAGCTTATGCTGTTCGTTGATAATTTCTCCTGACATTCGACGGCGGGGCTTTTTCATGCTCCCGGTCGCCGTGCTTCGGCGGGGACGCACACATCCAGTCCCGATCCCTTCCGGTCCGTTGCCCGTCCTTCGGAGTGTCCGCATCCCTGGCGGACGGCGCCTTGCCGTCCATGACCTGCCCGCGCCAGCGGGCAAGCCCGCCCGTGTTGGTCAGGACGGCGGCGGCTCATGCCGCCCGCCCTTTCGGTCGCGTCCGTCAGGACGACCAACCAACGACCGAAAGGAGATCATCATGGGACTGGATATGTACGCCTTCACCACCGCCGAGCCCGTCGAGGCCGAGGTGGACTTCACCGCCAAGACCGCCACCGAACTCGCCTACTGGCGGAAGCACCCCAACCTGCACGGCTGGATGGAGAACCTCTACTACGCCAAGGGCGGCCACGACATCGACTTCAATTGCGTCAACGTCGCGCTGACGACCGACGACCTCGACCGGCTTGAAGCCGACATCGAGGCGAACGCGCTGCCCTTCACCGAAGGATTCTTCTTCGGATCGAGCGACGGCAGCGAACGTGACGACGACCTCGCCTTCATCGCGAAGGCGCGCGCGGCCATCGCCGAAGGGAAGACGGTGTTCTACACATCGTGGTGGTGAGCCTCTGGCACCATCGACGAAGCCGCCCGGCGACGGGCGGCTTTTGTCGTGCTGGGGTGGGTTGGCTGACGGACGCCATGAGCCACCGCCGAACAGGCCGGAAGTACATGCACCGACTCAGCCTCGGTGCGCGGGCCGATAGGGGCACCTGGCTCACGCTTGCCGATCGTCGCCTTGCCCGGCAGATGCCCGGAGCCCCGATGCCACCGTCCGGCATGTCAGTCTGCGAGACAGTCGGCGGTTCAGCCGGGGCCTTTCCATCCTTCCTCTGACCGTGACCGGCGGGCCTTCCTGAACTGGGCGAACGTGGCGCCGGCGGCGCCCGCCGCAACGGCTCGTGCCCGACTTTCTTCCCCGGTGCCTGCGGCACCTTCCTCGCGAACGCTTCGCTCCAAGAAAGACGGGCCTCGCCGTCCTCCACTTCGTTCCGGCCCTGCGGGTGCGGCTGGCCGCCTCTGCCGCCGCCTTTCGTCGCCCATGGAAGGCCGCGGTCGCGGCCAGGACAACGGAAGGAGGAAAGACCATGAACCGACTGAACACCACCGACAGCTTTCTGGACCTGACCTGGGACGAGTACGTCATCGAGGTCGAGGACAACTACCTGCTGGAGACCGGCGACGACATCGACGAGGACCAGTACGCCGACATCGTCCGCGCCTACGACCGGGGCCTGAGCCCGATCGGCTGCGCCATCGCCCTGATGGACCTGCGCCGTCACCAGGGTCAGCCGCTGGCCGCCTGATCCAGCCGCGACCGCGCACCCAGCCCCGTCGGGTATCCCGGCGGGGCTTCGTCATGTCCGGCACGGTCACTGCTGCCGCTGGGGAGCGACGGCGACGCGCGGCTGCTTGAGCACCACGCGGTCGCCGATGATCTCGACGTAGTCGAGGTTGATGAGCTGTTCCAGCGCGTCGGCAAAAGCATCGCTTGTCCAGCCGTCGCTACAGGCACCCTTCCAGACGGCGAACACTTCCGCTGCCCCTTGGGGCGCATGCTCCTCGATGCGCCTAAGCAAGGTTGCCGCCGTGAAGTCCATCATGCCGTCGCCTCCGATTGATTCATGTGCAGGGGCTTATGAGCGCGACTGGCAATCGCCGCCTGACAGACGCAGGCGCGGCGGTATCCGCCTGGACAGTGACCGAGCCGAGAAGAGACCGGCTGGCACATCCGGGGCACCGACCGAACCGGCGGCGAAATGTCTTCGACGCGCCGCCATACCGCCGGAAGCTCAGCCCGGCCGAGGGGCGTCGGTAGCCCACGTCCGCTCTCCTCTTGGGAAAACAGCAGCCACACCAGCACGGGCCTTCGACTGCGGCCAATCTGGCATCGGCGTCGCCCGCCGCAACGGCTCGTGCCCGACTTTCTTCCCCGGCGCCTGCGGCGCCTTCCTCGCGGTCGCTGCGCTCCAAGAAAGACGGGCCTTGCCGTCCTCCGCTGCGCTGCGGCCCTCCGGGTGCGGCACGCTCCTGCGCCGCTGCCTCATCTTGGCCACGAAGGCCGCGCGGTGCGGCCCAAGAAACCCCAAGAGGAGACCGACCATGAGCCACCCAACCACCCTTGATCTCGTCCGCAGCCTGACCTTCGACCAGTACGTCGAGTTCGTAAACATTGCATTCGTCGAGTACTTCGACCGGATGCCCAACGGCGACGTGAAGTCGGGCGTGCGCTTCTGGTACGACATCAACGTCCACCCGATAAGCGCCGCCCTGATGCTGCCTGACTGGGGCTACTGACAGCCGCCGCGCTCCGTTGCATCAGCCCCGCCGGCCTGACGGCGGGGCTCCTCGCATGCCTGTCTGCCGGCATCGTTCGGGCGGCCGAGACGACGCTGTCGCGCCGCCGGCCGCCCGCTGGCGCTGTGCCGGGTTTCGGCGGCGGATGTTGTTGGTGGCCGTTGGCAGGTGTTGAGGCTTGTCGAGAATGGCAATTGCGGTTAGTATCGCGTTGTCCATCGTTGGCATTAAGTGTCTGACCTGTCAGTCCGAATCCACTCCACCCTGTGGACCGACCCCATAAGTGGGGGAGGGTTTTCGTGTCGCAGGGGGGAGGCAAGATGGATGTTGGTCTACAAAAATGCCTGACGGGCGGCCTGCGGCCAGCCCCTCCGGTCGCCCCTGACGGGGCCGACCGACGGCATTGTTTGTCGCCCAACAGGCTCCGCATTCGACCCCCTGCCGGGGTCTCAAGCGTCGCCATCTTGCCTCGCCATTCGGCCCAGCGGCCTCAAGGGAGGGAGAGTCACGGCACCCTGAGTCTCCCCTTCCGGGACCGTTGAACGGGGAGGCGCCGGCATGGCAGGACGCAGACCCAAAGCCCCCGAGGATCGCCGCGATGTCGTCGCCCGCATCCGCCTGACCCGCGCCGAGCAGCGTGCCATCCAGCAGCGCGCCGTCGAGGCCGGCGTCACCTTCGCCGACTATGTCCGCGAGACAGCGATGGGCCGGAAGCCCAGGGCCAAGCCGGCAAAGGCGAAGGCCATCGAGGACGTGTTCTACGAGCTGGGGCGGATCGCCAACAACCTGGCCCAGCTCGAAGCCGCCACCGGGGATGAGACCTACCGGCCGTGGGCGCTCTATGTCGGCAAGGAGATGGTCGAGCGCCTGACCGACCGCGCCGACCTGGCGCCGGTCCTCATGCACCACGTCGAGGCCGTCAACGGCATCGGCCACCTGATCAACAGCCTCGCCCGCCGCGCCAACTCCGGAAAGGACATCGACGACGCGGAGCGCGACGAGGCGCTCACGATCCTGAAGGACGTGCTGGCCCCGATCCACAAGGCGGTCGCCAAGGGACCGAAGGGACGGGAGCCCGACGGCCCGGAGGGGAGCGATGCGCTTTAAGGTGCCCGCCCGTCAGCCGGAGAGCTTCCGGGGCTCGGCACTCTATCTCGCCGGCCAGATCAAGGGGCTCTCCCCTGACCGGGTGGAGTTCGTCGAGACCCACAATCTTTTAACCGACGACCCGCGTTCGGCGGCGGCCGTCATGGACGCGACGGCCGCCAAGTCGGTGCGCTGCAAGCAGCCGGCCTATCACTTCATGATCACCTTCGACCCGAAGGACGCGGCGGCGGGGAGGGTGACGCCGGAGGTCAAGCGGAAGGTGGCCCAGCAGGTCATCGAGCGGATGGGCCTGACCGAGCATCAGCTCCTTGTCTACAGCCACCGGGATACTGACCACCCCCACCTGCACTTTCTGGTGAACCGGGTGCATCCCGAGAAGCACGTCGCCTATGACCGGCATCAGGACGGGCGGCGGCTGACCGGCATCGTGCAGGAGTTGGCGCAGGAGCACGGCCTCAACATCCTGCGCAACCGCGAGTACGAGCGCCAGCTCGGCCGGGATGTGGTGGAAGACTTCGGCCCCACCGTCTCCGATGCCGAATACTGGCAGGCGCGGCGGGAGCAGCGCGAGGCGCAGATCCCCTTCGCCAAGGACGACATCGCCGACCTGCGCCGCCGCCTGAAGGACGACTTCATCCGTGCCCGCGATTGGGATGACCTGGCCCAGCGGCTTGCCGACAAGGGCGTCACCCTGGAGCGCAAGGGGCAGGGTCTGATCCTTACTGACGGGGAGCGCTTCGCCAAGCTCTCCGACATGGGCAAGGGTGTGCGCTTCCATGCCCTGGAGGAACGCTTCTCCGAGAGCTTCGACGACCACATGGCGCGTCAGGCCGCGCGCGTGGCGCAGCGGGAGCGGGGCAAGGAGGAGCCGACCCCCGACACATCGGGCATGGCCCCGCCCGAGCGGCGCACCGTCGAGGGCATGTTCGACGAGGAGCCCGACCGCGATCCGGCCGAGGCGGCGGTGCGGCGGTTCGATGCGGCCGACATGGACTTCCGCTACTGGAGCCAGATCGAGGCGTCCTATCGGTCGGCGGCTGGCAAGGTGCGCTATGCCGAGCGTCAGCAATCCTTCGCCGAGAAGCAGGTGCCCCGCGACGAGGCATGGCTTGGCAAACGCAGTCGCAGCCTCGACGACATTCTCGGCAAGGTCTACCGGGATGCCGCCAAGGCCCGCACCCTCTGGGATGACCTGGAGGAGAAGTTCGGCATCCGCGATGCCGAGCGCATGATCGAGAAGGACCCCTTCATCCTTGGGGCGGTGCGCGGCACGCGATTGGGCGACACGCGGACGGCCGACCGCAAAGAGGCCAAACGCTACTACCGCTACATCATCGAGCGCCGCCGCCGGTGGCGGGACGCCAGGAACCGTCTGGAACATACCCGCTCGGAAATCGAGCAGGCGCGGCGGCGGGTGAAGCAGGCCATCCGCGACTACGAGATGCTACAGCAGATCGCCGGCAGCCCGCAGGTGCTGCGCGAGACCATGCTGGAGAAGATCAAGGCGCGGGCGCGGGCATTGTCGCGCGTGACCGAGAAGGCCATCGAGCGCAGTCGCCTGTCGGACGATCGGCGCGAGCAGCTCCATCGGGCATGGCGCGTGGCGAAGGAGCGCAGGCTGGAGCGGGAGCGCAAGCGCGAACGAGGCCGGGCGTTCGGGCTCGATCTCAGCCTGTTCGATAAGTGATGTGCCACGTCGGGTCTCACATAGACGGGGGGTTGCGTCAGCTACGGTGTAGCAACGACCTCTAGCATGACTGAGGTAGCACTTGTCAGCATTGTTCGATCCCCAACTAATTCATAGCCTCTCAACGTGACCGTGTTCGGAAAGACAATCCTCATTTCGTGCAAAATAGAGTTTGGTGGAGGTTGGAGCTTACTTACATCCACGACGAGATGAACGTCGTCTTGCTTTCGTATGACTTCCGAAACGGTATGGTCAAACCGCTGAACCGTTATGTCTCGCTGTAGAACGGGGGTTCCGGGGGTGTCAACAGCTTGAACTGCCGTGCAGGTGCTCGAAATCGTCACGGTGTGGGCAATAAACCCTACGTTCAATATCGTTACGGGAACTCCGTCAATGTTGAACCCTGATGTATTAAGGGAGATGTGACGCTGAGTGCCTTGGTTCGAGGCTGCATCATCGCGGACCATGTCCATAACAGCGCCGTAGCCATCTTTTTGATTGTGTTGGAATGTCACGTTGGTGGGGAGTCGGGCAGCATCTGATCGAGCCACGCCAGCTACTATGACGAGTGGATCAAACTGTACGAAGGTCGCGTTGACATCTGCTGCGCCCGCCCAAGAAGCAATTTCCGCTTCCGTAAGGGTACGAAAGTCATAGAGAACAATGCCATGATGTTGTGCCTTTTTTTGCGCGAGCTTGGAGAAACCATTGACCGCAACGCCGATCATGCCGTCAAGCTGCAAGCTCTGTTTGCGCCCTATGAGCTCTTCGACCCACATTACACTTTGGACGCCATCGCGTAGCCGACATTCAACCCCTGTTCTTAGACTGCCGTTTTGGATAAGCACGTCAATCTGACGCGACTCATTAGGGTCATCCGGATCGGGAATATGAGCGTTCCACTCTACCGTTGCCTTGGTTGTTTGACGTAGCTTTTCAATGCTTGAGTTCAGTTTCTCGAACGCGATGGATTCCTCTGTCATTCTTTCCTCCCCACGGATGCTGATGATTTCATCCGGTCAACCGGCTCGACTCTCTTTGGTCATTCCCCTGCCAGCCGCCGGATCGTCGCCATCGGCAGGAACAGCCGCCGTCCCTCGCCCGTGAACGGGATGAAGCCGTACTTGCGGTAGAACGCGACGGCCGCGTCGTCTTTCGCATCGACAATCACCGCGTGGACCGCGAGTGTCTGCGTTGCGAGCAAGATGCGGTTCAGGGCATCCATGAGCAGGAAGGCGCCCAGCCCCTTGCCCTTCATGCTGTTTTCAACGGCCAGTCGGCCGAGCAGAGCAGCCGGCACAGGGTAGCGTGGCAGGCGCTTTGCCTGGTCGGCCGGAAGGTTGTCGCGTTGAAAGCTGGTGGCGCTCAGGCTGTAGTAGCCGCAGACCGTTAGCGCCTCGGCAGGTATGGCCACGAAGACGCGGGCGACATCCCGCTTCACGTCCTGCGAGGCGTGTTCTCGGATGTAGAGGTCAAGCTCACGAGCACCACACGAGAAGGTCGCTCGGTCGTGGATCTTGCTGTTGAGCGGCGCTATATGCCAAGGCGGACTCGCCTGCCTCATCCGGCAGCCTTCTTGTACTTGGCGAATGCCTTGCGCAGTGCCGCATTGGGCGCCGGCGGGTTGGTCAGCGCGTCATAGAACACCTTCCAGTCCGGGCTGGACAGGGTGACAATCTCGTTCTCGCGGATGACTTTCTCAGCTTCCTCCAGCGCCGTCGCGAGGACGAACTGGCTGACCGTCTTGTGCCGGTAACTGGCAGCGCGCTGGAGTACGCTCTTCGACTCAGCGTCGAGGCGCACCTGTAGCCGGTCATCCTTGGTTTCCGCCGCTCGGGGCATGGCCGTTCTCCTTATCCGAATTCTCCCTTTAATGTACTCACAAATGGAGCACATTTCAAGGGGTGTGTTCGGAGAGGCCGGCTACAGCCCGTCCCCCGTCCAGAACGGCAGGCCGTCCCGGCGGTCGTACCAGCCGATTGAGAAGCCGATGACGGTCTCACGTTCGGCCGTGACCGCTATCGCGGTACAGCGCCGGATGTCGGTGCTTCTACAGTCTCTTCGTTCGGTCGCGTTGTAGAAGCCGAGAATGACGCTGCCGTTTTGCTCTTCGAGCGCGGCGCGAACCTGATCCAAGGAGCGCGCTTCGTCGCAATGCGGCAGTTCCATCGGGCTGCCATGAGCGTCGCGGTGCAGGAACACGGCGAGCGGGATGGCCCAGACTGTGGCGATGAGCAGGCCGAGGAAGGCATATCCGCCGATATCGTGATTGAACGATTTCATTCTTTCATCCTTTCGTTATTTCATCATGTCGGCGGATATGAGCGCGCCGGGATCGTCCTCGGCCGCCTCCATCCGCCAGGGCGTCCAGCGTCCCTTGAAGGCGCGCTCCTCGAAATATCGGAGCTTCTGCGCCAGGATCGGGCGGCAGCCCTGCACGAACAGGAGCTGACAGCTCTCCGGCAGCAGCATGATTTCGGACGGCGCCAGCAGCGGCCGCCCGATCTCGCTGTGCTGTTCGCTGTAGTTCGATGCCAGCCCGAGCCATGGGAACCGCCCGCTCTTGCCGCCGCTGGAGACCTTCACGGTGCGCTGGCCGAGCATGAGCGAGAGCAACAGCGCCGTCTCATCGTCCTGGACGTTGAAGGCTTGCCGTACCGCACAGTTGGCGATCATCGAGCGCCATTTTCGATAGGTCTTCTGGAGCTGGTCGAGGTCCTGGACGAACAGCCAGAGGTGCGCCCCGTAGCCGGCTAGGTAGCCGATACCGTCCTCGATCGGCCGCATCGGCCCGAGCGCCGGAAGCTCATCGAGCAGGAACAGCACCGGATGCCGGGGTATCCGCTTGTTCCGTGTCATCGCGGCCGTGGTGAGACCCACCATCAGACGCAGGAACGGCTGGTACACGGAGACGTACTCCGGCGGGATGATCAGAAAGACCGACATGACGCCGTTCTTCAGGTCTTCGAGCCGGAAGGTGGAGCGGCTAGTGATCGCCCCGAGCTGCGGGCTGTCGAACACCTCCGTCCGCGTCTGCGCCGTCGAGATGACGGCCGAGCGCTCCTTGTCCTCCTTCTGCGAGAACCCTTGCGCGATGCGTTGCACGATAGGGTGTTTGGCATTGGCCATGCCGGCGAGCACGCCGTCGAAGCCTTCGCGCGACCGCATCAGCAGCACCCGCAGCTCGCGCAGGTTCCGGCGGCCAGGCGGCAGATCATGGGCAATGTGGAGCAGCAGGCCGGTGACGAGCACCCGCGCCTCGCGCTCCCAGTGGTTCGGCTCGTGATTCTCTGGCGCGACGATCATCTCGGCAATCAGCCGCGCATCGTCCACGTCGTTGACCGTGCCCGTGCGGATGAACTCGACCGGGTTGTAGCAGGCGCTTTCGATATCCAGATCGAAAGGCGCGAACGCATGCACCGGCCCGAGCGTGCCGCGGTGCCGCGCCGTGATGCGGTAGTTCTCTCCCTTGATGTCGGTGACTACCACCGAGCCCGGATGGTCGAGCAGGTTCGGGATGACGACACCGACGCCCTTGCCCGAGCGGGTCGGCGCGAAGGTCAGCAGGTGGCCCGGCCGGTAGAAGCGGACGAAGCGTCCGCCTTTCTTGCCGAGGATGACGCCGCGTGACCGCAGGCCAGCGCGGCCGATGTCGGCCGGCGTGGCGAACGTGGCCGTGCCGTGCGCATCGCTCGGTCGGCGGAAGAGGCGATAGGCGAAGAAGAGAATGCCGCCGGCGGCGATGCCTCCCGCCGTCCCCAGCACAAGCAGCCTGTCGGTTCCGACGGTCAGGTTGTCGATGAGAGCCCACATCAGCGCCGCGATCAGCAGGCAGATGGGTAGCTCGAATAGGGCGAATCTGGCGAGACGCCATAGCAGACGAAAATGTCCCATAGCACACTCCTTGGTGTTTACTGTTCCCAAGGGCTTATGGAACGGGTGCCGATTTGTTTGGCTGACGTGTGGTAATTCGTCTCGATTAAGACAATAATGGAAGTGTTGCCGACCCTTTCAGCACATTCCAACGGTGTACTGTTCCCAGGGGGTCGGCAACGCCTTCCTGTATTTCATATCGGAATCGCAAGCGGCTTACATAACCTGTGAACCTTCACAGGTTGTAGTCGGTCATCATTTCTCTATATGGCGAAATCGTCCTTGCGTTATTTCGTCATCCGCGCCGCTGCTTCACCAGATCGAAGCCTTCGCGCAGCAGGTCCACCATCGAGACGCCGTGCACAGCCGCGTACGCTTTGAACTCGCGGTGAAACTCCGGGCTGACCTTGAAGTTGAGCGGCTTCTGGGCGCCGCTTTCCGCGCGGTCGAGATTGTGCACGACCTGCATCGGCGCGGGCGGCAGACCTTTGCCATTGCGACGGGGAGGGAGAATCTTCGTCATCCTATGCCGCCTCCCTATCGGTGCGCGTCTGGATGATGTCGGCCAGTTCCTGGGCGATGGCCGCCGCGCGTTCGTTCAGAGAGGGAAAGCGCGTTTCCGTCGGTGCGCGGCCTTCGTCGCTGGCCCGGCGGAAGCCGGTCTTTTCCGGCAGCACGTTCGTCAGATGCCGGTATCCGGCCTGCCGTACATAGGCGCTGGCCTCCGCAAGCTCGGCCTCGCTGTCGCCGACGCGGCAGAAGGCCACGGCGATCCTGTCGGCGGGCACGCCTTTCTTGGTCAGCTCATGGGCGAGAAGCACGGTCGGTTCGAGATCGTCCAGCGCGAGTCCGGTCGGCAGCACGACGAGCGTGCTGGCCTCGGCAATCTGGTGCGTGCCCATGGTGGCATGCGGCGGGCCGTCGAGGATCATCAGGTCGTATCCGGCCGCCGCCTTCACGGCCTGGCCGACGGTGCCGAAGCGTTCGACCGCGACCACCGGCTCGACGCTGCGCTGAAGGCGCCTCGCCTGCCAGCTGAAGCTGGTGCCCTGCTGGATATCGAGGTCCGCGATCTTCACGTTCCATCCGGCGAGCGCGTATTCGCGGGCGATCAGCCGCGCCAGCGTGCTTTTGCCGACGCCGCCTTTCTGGGAGATGGTTCCAATGAAAAGAGTCATGTCCATTCTTTCTTCTTCTTGTTTTTGTGGAATGACGAATTACAGAAATGATGACATACGCATTTCGTTAATTCACGAATTTTCGGTGAGCCTCATAAGTATTCATCTATTCACATGAGAGGAACGTCAGGACATTCGATCCACCGTCATCGGCTTTCTGGACCATATCCGCGACGTGGAGGACGTTGCGTCGCTTGAAGTCGCGTTCTCCAAATCGCTCTGGGATCTTGGGTTCCGTGAATGGGCCTATCAGGTCATTCGCACGGACGCGCTGCCGGACGAGAAGCCGCTTATCCTGACCACCTTCCCCGACGCCTGGTACAGCCACTACATCGACATCGGCTATCACCGCGTCGATCCGGTCATCCTGAACGGACCATCGCAGGTCGAGCCCTTCACCTGGAGCGCCATGTCCTTCGGTATCGAGCCGTCGCCCGAACAGCGCAGGCTCTTCGCAGAAGCGACCGAGTTCGGGTTGGGGGAGGGTGTCGGCATCCCGATCCATGGCGCCCGCGGTTCTCTCGCGATGGCATCCATGGTGTCCGACCATGGCACGAAGGGCCTCGCTCGACTGATGTCCACCGTCGGTAAGGACGTTCACCTGATGTCGCTTGCCTTCCACAATCACGCCCGCGAGCTTCTGGCCCTTGGGCGCTCCGGCCGGACCACCGTCAGCCTGACGCGGCGGGAGCGCGAATGCCTTCTGTGGATTGCGGCCGGGAAGTCCGCTTGGGAAATCTCCCGCATCCTCGGTATCTCTGCCCGGACGGTCTATTTCCACCTCGACAATGTCCGTGCCAAGATGGGCGTGACCAATGTCTACCATGCAGTCGTCAAGGCCATCATGGAGGGCATGATCTCTCCCTGAAACCGCTTTACTCGCCGGTAACCTGTGACGGTTCACAGGATGGCAGGGCGTGCGATCTCTGGCTGAATGCTCCCAAACAACTTGGGAGGGAAGCCATTGCTTCACATCATATCGAAAGAGAACGCACACCTGCATTGGGATGCGCTTGCGTCCATGCACCAGCTCCGCCGGAGCGTCTTCAAGGAGCGGCTTGGCTGGGATGTCACCGTCGTCAACGGGCTGGAGCTCGACCAGTTCGACCTGCCGGACGCGCATTACCTGGTTCACACTGCGCCGGACGGCCGCGTGAACGCCTGCACGCGGCTCCTACCGACGACAGGCCCGTATCTGCTGGCCGATGTATTTCCCGACCTGGTAGACGCCGACATGCCGCGCGCCCATGACATCTGGGAGAGCACCCGTTTCTGTGCCGACCAGACTACGGCGCCCGCGAACATCGCGGCCGTTCTCATGGCCGGGATGCTGGAGTTCGGCCTGTTCACCGGGCTCCGCGCCTATGTGTCGGTATCCGACATCCGCATGGAGCCGATCATGCGCCGTGCCGGCTGGAACCCCATCCGCCTTGGCAGGACCATGGAGACCGGCACCGACACGGCGGCGGCCGAGTGGCTGGAGGTGTCGCCTGCCTATCTTGCGAGCGTTCGTTACCGCGCAGGCGCGACGGGTCCGGTCATCGCCAACCTCGACGAACTCCGCACGGAAAGGGTGGCAGCATGACGCACGATACCGATTGGCCGGCATCTTCGCCGCATGGCGGTGAGCATCCGTCCCGCATCGACGCCGATCGGCTCGCCTGGTGCATCCGCTATCTGGCGGATGAAGCGAGACGCGGCGGCTTCACGGAAACGGCGGAGGCGCTGGAGGCTGTAGAACTACCTCGCAAAAACGACCGTTGTTGATGGGTCGAATGTTTTGAGAAGGGCGGAACGAGTTTCCGCCTTTCGTCTTTTCTCAAAACCCATCGTGAAACCTGATACACTGATCGTGTTTTAATTAACGGATTTTGAGAAGAGTGAATATTGGTTATGCCCGCGTATCTACCGCAGAACAGAATCTGACCCTCCAGACCGACGTCCTTGAGGCGGCCGGGTGTGAACGGGTCTTCGTCGAGACCGCCTCCGGTGCGCAGCGCGACCGCCGTGAGCTTGAACGTGCGCTCGACTACATGAGGCCCGGAGACACGCTTGTCGTCTGGAAACTCGACCGTCTGGCCAGATCCATGCGGCAGCTCATCGACACAGTGGAGCTTCTTCAATCCAAGGGCATGGGCTTCCGGTCCCTGACCGAAGCCATCGACACGACGACAGCCGGCGGCATGCTGGTCTTCCACATCTTTGGCGCCCTAGCGGAGTTCGAGCGCGCCATGATCCGCGAGCGCACCAAAGCCGGCCTTGATGCTGCTCGTGCCCGCGGCCGAAAGGGCGGCCGCCCTCCGAAGCTTTCCGAGGACAAACTCCGTATCGCCAAAACCCTGCTGCGTGACCCCGAGCTAAGCGTTGGCGAAGTGGCCCGGCACGTTGGCGTGTCGCCCGCGACCCTCTATCGCCTGATTCCGGGCGGGCGTAGTTCAATCGGCGAGCGTGCGTCTACCGGTTCCGGCGACGCCAGTCCCAGGGCATCGTGAAGACGCCTGACCAAATGCCCGCACCAGCGGACCGCGCGGCGTCTTCGTCGTCAACGTAGTCAAGCCCATATCGGCGGTAGGCGACCGCCCAGCCTTCAGAGACCATCCACCGGTTCAGATCCTCACCGTGAAGGTGGCATACGGCCACGACGCGGCGGTATCGGTCGCGATCTTTGCCCAGGCATGAGACCGTGCCGCGACCAATCTTATCGGCCAGCTCCAAGGCAGCTCGCTGACCACATCGCCATTGGCCGCCATCAGTTCGCACGCACGTCTGGTCGCTTTCAGGGGCGTCGATAGCGTGCAGCCTGATTCGCTGGCCATGGATTTCCAACGTATCGCCGTCGATGACGGCCGCGACGCCAACTAGCGAGGTCGCATCCTCCGCTGCGCGCGAAATCCCTTGAAAGCCAGCGACAAGTAGAACCATTCCCGCCACGACGGACAGGAAATGTTGCATCAAGGGTCGAGAGCGCTGGCAACTATGGTGCATTTCGCATATCGTATTCAGGTTGCAAGGGGGAGGCTGCTTTGGCGCCTAAGTCGGGCAAGAAAGAGTTCCGGACAACGGTCATTCTGACCGAAGCCCAGCATAAGCGGGTTCTCGACATCGCGCGAGCGAACGACGCCTCGATCGCATGGGTGCTCCGGCAGGCCCTGGATAAATATTTGGAGGCGCAGGGCAAGCGAGTTCCGGTTGGCCGGTTCAGTCGTGTTTCCGACAAGGAATAGAGCCGGCTTTGGTTATGGGGGAGAGGCAGTGAGTCTAACGGACAGGGAAAAAGAACAGATCAAGGCAATGATTGATGCTGGGCAGCCCTTGCCGCCCAGGTACAAGGCTGTGCTGTTCGACCAGCCTCACGAAGCCGAACTGATCTGGCCGGGCAAGACATCGGAAGTGACCAATGTCGTGCTACCCTTCCAGTCGATCGAACAGATCGACGAGCCCAGGGCTGGAACCCAGGCCGGAACGACCGACCTCTTTGCGTTCGACCAAATCACTGGGCGGCAGACGGGCGGATGGGCCAACAAGCTCATCTGGGGCGATAACAAATTGGTCATCGCATCCCTGAAGAATGGGCCGCTACGAAGACAGATTGAAGACGCTGGCGGACTGAAGCTCGTTTATATCGACCCCCCATTTGATGTCGGCGCTGATTTCTCGTTCGACATAGAGATTGGCGACGAGAATTTCACCAAACAGCCGAGCGTCATCGAAGAACTTGCCTATCGCGATACATGGGGTTCTGGCACCCAATCATACGTTCACATGCTCTACGAGCGCCTTTGCTTGATCCGCGATCTGTTGGCGCCGGATGGTAGCCTCTATGTGCATGTCGGTTGGCAGGTGAGCGGATACGTCCGGGTCATTCTCGACGAGATTTTTGGGAAGGGCGGTGCGCCGGGTTCGCCGGGCTTCCGAAATGAGATCGCGTGGAAATGCACAAGCGCCCACAGCGATAGCGGTCGTTATGGTATCAACTGGCAAACCATCTTTTATTATACGAAAGGTGGCTCCTACACATTCAACGAAACGTATCAGGAATACGATCAAGAATATGTTGATCAATATTACCGATACAAAGAGCCGAATGGGCGTCGCTTCATGTCGGACAACCTGAATGCAGCCGGTCTACAAGGTGGTGGTTACACTTATGAATGGAAAGGCATTAAACGGACTTGGCGTTGCCCTCCAGAAACAATGAAGCGTCTCGATGAGGCGGGGAAAATATTCTACACACGAAACGGTATTCCTCGACTCAAGAGGTACTTGGATGAGGCGAAAGGCCTAAGCTGTCAGGCCCTCTGGGCCGACAAGGCGGTACAGTACGTTGTCTCGTGGGGGCAGGAGAATACGGGATATGAGACGCAGAAATCGGAATCGTTACTGACTAGAATAATTGAGGCATCATCCAACCAGGGTGACCTTGTTGCCGACTTCTTCTGCGGCTCCGGGACTACTTTGGCTGTTGCGGAGAAGCTGGGCCGCAAGTGGATTGGGGCCGACCTCGGTCGCTTTGCTATTCATACCAGCCGCAAACGCATGATCGGCGTGCAGCGTGCGTTACAAGAGTCAGGAAAGCCCTATCGCAGCTTCGAGATTCTCAATCTCGGGAAGTACGAGCGGCAGTATTTTGCTGGCATCGACCCCACCCTGCCCGAAGAGCAGCGCCGCGCCATCTCGCTTCAGAAGGAAGAGCATTACCTCACGCTCATCCTGAGTGCCTACAAGGCGGAGCGCGTATTCCATTCGCCACCCTTTCACGGCAAGAAGGCTGGAGCGTTGGTGGTCGTTGGACCGATCGACGCGCCGGTAACGCAGTCCCAGGTTCATGAGGCTGTTGAGGCCGCGCGCAAGATGCGAGTCAGCAAGCTCGACATTCTGGGCTTTGAGTTCGAGATGGGGATCGTACCGCACGCTCAGGACGAAGCCCGCGCGAAGGGCGTCAACGTTGCACTTCGCTACATCCCCAAAGACGTATTCGACCGCCGGGCCGTGGATAAGGGCCAAGTTGTCTTCTATGACGTCGCCTATGTCGATGTGCTGCCGGTCGTGAAGGGCAATTCCGTAACGGTTCGGCTCAAGGATTTCGGTGTCTACTATCGGCAGGATGATGTCGGTACACTAATCGAGTCTCTGAAGAACGGCGGTGCCAAAGTCACGATTGATGCCGGGCAGGTGGTGAAGATCACCAAGGACAAGAAGGGCGTCGTTAGCCGGGAGGTGCTGACAAAAACTTGGAGCGACTGGATCGACTATTGGGCGGTCGACTTCGATTTCGAGAACCGCAAGGAGATCGTGCGCATCACCGAAGCCGACGGCACTGAGCGCGAAGCCTGGACAGGTGGCTACATCTTCGAGAATGAGTGGCAGGCTTTCCGCACACGGCAGGATCGACAACTGGAGCTGACGAGTGCCGAGCATGAGTACCCGAAGAAGGGGCGGTACAAGATCGGCGTCAAGGTCATCGACATTTTCGGCAATGACACAACGAAGGTCGTCGAGGTATCGCTGTGAAGGCCGGTCCCATCGAAATCGGGCGGCTCCTTCAAAACCGCCAACGCTTCTGCGTTCCCATTTACCAGCGCCACTATGTCTGGACGCGGCAGAAGCAGTGGGAGCCGTTCTGGAATGATGTTCGCACCAAGGCAATCGAGTGCCTGAGCGGGCGCGAGCGGCGGTTTTCCCATTTCATGGGCGCCGTCGTACTGGAGGCGCGTGGTGGCTTTTCGGCGGGACGCGTGCCGTCGTTTCAGGTCGTTGATGGGCAGCAGCGCCTCACGACTTTTCAGATTTTTCTAGCTGCGGCGCGGGACTACGCGCGGTCCGTGGGGTTCGAGAAAAGTTCGGAAAAGATCACGGACTACATCCTGAACGACAAGCCGCACCTGATGGAGGACCGAGAGGTCGAGATCTACAAGGTGTGGCCAACGCAGTATGACCGCACGCTGTTCATCGATATCGTTAGCAGTGACCGCAAGGCTTTGCGGAAGAAGTACGGCCAGCACTTCTACGCGAGGCGCGACAAGATTTATGATTATAAGACAGTTCCGCCGCTGCTGTCCGCCTATGGCTTCTTCTTCGACAAGATCAAGCACGCGGTAGAAAGTGACGACCTCGATGACGAGTTCGCGCCATCGCCGGAAGCGCCCGAGGATGACACCGAGGAAGCCGCGGCGGCGAATGCCGGCACTCCAGACGAGGTAAAGCTGGACGCCCTTTGGCAGGCGCTCGTGGAAGAGTTCAAAGTCGTCGAAATCGTCCTTGAGGACGGTGACGACGCCCAGGTCATCTTCGAGACGCTGAACGAGCGCGGCGAGCCGCTTCTGGCTTCGGACCTGGTGCGCAACAACATTTTCCATAGGGCCGACGCAGCCGGCGAGAAGGCCGAGCAGCTCTTCGCCACACATTGGAAAGCGTTTGAGGACCCGTTCTGGAGCGTGCTGGAAAAGCAGGGGCGCTATACGAAGCCCCGCATCGAGTTCTTTCTGTCCAACTTCATCGCCGGGAATATCGCCGGTGAGGTGAACCTGTCGAAGTTGTTCAGCGAGTACAAGGCCTTTCTCAAACCGCGCAAGAATAGGGGGCCACGCTACGCGACGGTGGCGTCGGAGCTGCAAGATCTAGGTCGGTTCGGAAAAGTCTACCACGAGCTGGTCGAGCGCAAGGCGGATTCGGGGCTTGCCGCGTTCTCCCGTCGTTTGCAGCCTTGGGATGTGACCACCGTCTATCCCCTGGTGATGCGCCTTTGGGCGAGCGAGATGGAGGTTGAGGATAAGACGACCGCTCTCGACATGCTGCTATCCTTCATCGTCCGGCGCAGTGTTTGCGAGCTGACCACCAAGAACTACAACAAGTTCTTCCTCACGGTGATTGCGCATCTGGACGATAAGGGTTGGAGTGCGGCCAATCTCGCCGCTTTCCTCTTGACGCAGAAATCCGAGACTGGCCGCTTCCCGCGTGACGACGAGTTCGAGCGGAAATGGCTCAATGGGCGGGCTTACGTCACCCTGCAACCCGCCCGTGCTAGGGCGGTGCTGCAAGAGATCGAGGTCGTCAAGCGCACCAAGTATCACGAAACCACTGTCCTCGCGCCCTCGCTCACGGTTGAGCATGTTATGCCGCAGCAGTGGGAAGCCCATTGGCCGATGGCTGATGGCAGCAAGCCAACGTCAGACCAAACCTTGGCCGCCCTCTACAATACCGTCGAGGATGATTCTCCGGTGGGGCGGATCGTGCGGCGCAACCGGCTGATGCAGAGCTTCGGCAATCTGACCCTACTGACGCAGCCGCTCAACACGGCAGTGAGCAATGGTCCCTATAAGGATTGGACCAACGACAAGGGTCAGTCAGTGAAAGGCAAGCGCACCGCCTTGCAGGATCATTCGCTGCTGGTCATGAACCGCGAAATCACAACCCAGGAAACCTGGGATGAGGCCACAATCGCCGCGCGCGGAGAGAGCCTGTTCGCGTTGGCAAAGACAATCTGGAAGTTGCCTGTGGCAAGCGCTACTGAGGGCTGACGGGGGGACGATATGGCGCTGCATCCTGACTTCCCGACCGATCCCTATGAGGTCTTGCACCCGGACATCCGTTGGTATCCGGGTGACGAAATGCTGGGCAGCATGGGCTATGCCATGCTGCTGCCGCCGCTCGTCTACAAGGTCCGTAAAGCAGTCGCGGAATGGCGGGCATCGGGGTATGTCGGCGCGTCGCCAACAACGACGGCGCTGCTGAACTACTGGTTTCGCGCCGAGCATATGATGCCGCAGGCCGACGGCACCGTCAGGCCGTTCCAGTGGTATTTCGCCCAGCGGGAAGCTGTGGAGTCAACAATCTGGCTCTATGAGGTCGAGCGGGCTCGTGACCCTTACGCGCTGATGAAGTTCGACTCCTCCGGTCGCGTGTCGAAGGGCATGTTCGCCGAGGACTGGACCCGGTACGTGATAAAACTGGCCACCGGCGCCGGCAAGACCAAGGTTATGAGCCTTCTCATGGCCTGGTCCTATTTTCACAAGCTGTACGAGCCAGACTCCGACCTTTCGACGAACTTTCTGTTGATCGCGCCGAACATCATCGTGCTTGACCGGCTGCGCACCGACTTCGATGGCGCGCGGATTTTCTACGAAGATCCGCTGCTTCCCGACAACGGCTACGAAGGCCAGAACTGGCAGGACGACTTCCAGATAAACGTCCACATCCAGGACGAGATCGGGTTGGTCGAGCCGCAGGGTAATCTCTTCCTGACGAACATCCACCGTGTGTACGAGACCGGTTCCGAGCCGGCCTTCGAGGACGAGAATGCCACCGACTATTTCCTAGGGAAGAAGCCTGTCGGCAAGACGACAGCCAGCCAGGTCGATCTCGGCGTGATCGTGCGCGAGGTGCCCGACCTCGTGGTGCTGAACGACGAAGCACACCATCTGCATGACGCCCAGAGTGCTTGGTTCAAATCCATTGAGGACATTGCGCTTCGTCTTCGGCAGAAGGGGGCGGAGCTGTCCGCGCAGTTCGACCTTTCGGCAACGCCGAAGCATAACAACGGCGCGATTTTTGTGCAGACGGTTGCCGACTATCCGTTGGTTGAAGCCATTCGCCAAGGCGTTGTGAAGACGCCAGTTCTGCCGGACGGTCCATCGCGAGCCAAGCTCCAGGAGAAAAAGAGCGCGAAGTTCACCGAACAATATGAGGACTACCTGCACCTTGGCTATCTCGAATGGAAGAAAGTCTATGACGAGCTGCTGCCGACGGGGAAGAAGTCGGTTCTGTTCGTGATGACCGACGATACGCGCAACTGCGATGAGGTGGCCGAGTACCTTGAGAGCCGCTATCCCGAGCTCAAAGAAGGCGTCCTAGTCATCCATACGAAGCGGAATGGTGAGATTTCCGAGGCGTCCTCCGGCAAGAGCAAAGAGGAACTGGACAAGCTGCGCGAGGCAAGCCGGACCATCGACGACCCCGCCAGCCCGTACAAGGCCATCGTGTCGGTCATGGTGTTGCGCGAAGGCTGGGACGTGCAGAATGTCGTGTCGATCGTCGGGCTGCGGCCGTATACCAGTGCGGCGCGCATCCTGCCCGAGCAGACGCTCGGCCGCGGCCTGCGGCGCATGTTCCGCGGGCAGGACGTTCTGGAGAAAGTCAGCGTTATCGGCACTGATGCCTTCATGGATTTTGTCGAAGGTATCAAGGTAGAGGGCGTCGAACTCGAATACCAGCCAATGGGCGGAGGGACCGGCCCTAAATCGCCGGTCGTCATTGAGGTCGATCAAGACAACAAGAGCAAGGACATTGACAAGCTCGACATCGACCTGCCCTTGCTCGCGCCGCGCATCCACCGTGAGTACAAGAACCTGGCCGCACTTGATGTGGCCACCCTTGGCCACAAGCGCGTGGCCTACCGGATGTTCACGGAGGAGGAACAGCGGGAAATCGTCTTCCGTGACATGAACACTGACGAGCAGAGCCACGTCACAGCCATGGATACCGCGTTCACGCCGAATTACCAGAACATGATCGGCTTCTTCGCGCGCTCCATCATGCGCGACCTGCGGCTTGTCGGTGGGTTCGACATCCTCTTCGGCAAGCTCAAGGAGTTTGTCGAGGCCTACCTGTTCGACCGCGTTGTCGACCTGGACGACCTCAATACGCTGCGCAACCTGTCCGAAATCGAGGCCACGCGCACGCTGGTCGAAACAATCAAGGGCGCCGTCAACGCGCTCACCGTTCAGGATACCGGAACGACGGAGGTTCGCGGTTCTATCCGGCTCGCCAAGACGCGGCCCTTCCTTGTCAAGGAGCAGCCCTTTCTGGTGCCGAAGAAATCGATCTTCAACAAGGTCGTCGGGGACTCGCGATTCGAGCTGGAGTTTGCCGCTTTCCTCGATAGCTGTCCCGACATCGTATCCTTCGTAAAGAACAGCCAGAGCACGTCATTCCGCATCGAGTACCAGAACGCGGACGGCAGCATCGCCAACTACCTTCCTGACTTTCTCGTCAAACAGAGCGAAAGCCGTATTTGGATCGTTGAGACCAAGGGGCGCGAAGACCTTGACGATCCGCTGAAATGGGAGCGGCTCCAGCAATGGTGCGCGGACGCCACCGCCCATGACAAAGCGGGCCGCACTTTCAGTCCACTATTCGTTCGGCAGGAAGATTGGGACCAGTACAAACCCACCCGGTTCCACGACCTCTTGGCCGCGCACCGCTAGAGCATTTTCCGACCTGCTGGAGTCGAAGGGGATTCCCATGCGTCGAGAAATGTGATTCACGATGTAGGCTGGTGGAGGAGGCCAGCTTGCATGACGCGACCTCTTTCGAACGACCTAAGACAGCGCGTGATCCGTGCGGTGGAAGGCGGGCTCTCCTGCCGAAGGGCCGCGGATCGGTTCGGGATTGCCCCCTCGACGGCGATCAAGTGGATGGATCGCTATCGACGGCTCGGGCACACCGAGCCCCGGCCGCTGGGCGGCGACCGCCGTTCGCACCGGATCGAAGTCTATGCCGACGAACTCCTGGCCCTGATCGACGAACGGCCGGACATCACTCTGGAGGAGATGGCGGCGCATCTCGAAGAGGCCCATGGCGCCGTCTTCTCGTTGAGCACGATCTGGCGTTTGCTGGACCGGCATGGCCTCAGCTTCAAAAAAAACCGCGCATGCATCCGAGCAGCAGCGGGCTGACGTGCTACGTCGCAGGCGCGCCTGGTTCGCACGGCAGATCGAGCTCCTGCCCGAGCGTCTTGTCTTCATCGACGAAACCGGAGCCTCCACCAAGATGGCGCGCCGCTACGGCCGCGCGCCAAGAGGCGAACGCTGTCGGGCGCCCGTCCCGCACGGCCACTGGAAGACGACCACCTTCGTCGGCGCGCTCCGTCTCGACGGCATGACCGCTCCCATGGTCCTTGATGGCCCGATGCACGGCCAAGCCTTCATCGCCTATGTCGAACAAGTTCTGATCCCGACCCTCAATCCTGGCGATGTCGTCGTCATGGACAATCTACCGGCCCACAAACCCATCGCCGTCCGCGAGGCCATTGAAGCCGCCGGAGCCGAACTGCTCTACCTCCCGCCCTACAGTCCCGACTTCAATCCGATCGAGATGGCATTCTCAAAGCTCAAGGCCTTCCTCAAGAAGATCGCAGCCCGCACCGTCGACGACCTCTGG
Organism: Algihabitans sp.; assembly: GCA_965233705.1. Lineage (GTDB taxonomy): Bacteria > Pseudomonadota > Alphaproteobacteria > Kiloniellales > DSM-21159 > Algihabitans. The sequence goes on from CBDDTF010000004.1 coordinate 53,970, forward strand.
GACGCCATCGCCGAAGCCGTCGACATCTTCACGCCGGATGAGTGTGAAAACTACTTCGCTGCTGCCGGATATGACCGTGATTGATCGGAAAATGCTCTAGCAGGTCACATCGAGAAGGGCTGACAAGCAGCATGAACCGAATGCCCATCTGGCGGCAAGAGATCAGATGTAGTGCCTGAACGGGAGAGGGGGCAAATCTGGCACTGGCGCGGCCGTGAGGATCTCGCCCACCGCATCTGCAAACTTCAAGGTCACGGGCAGGCCATCCGCGAACACGCAGGCATTGAAGTTAATCTTCGTTAGCCCCATTACGTCCGCCATCACCCGCTCGATATCAGCATCCCCTCGATGAATCTCGATTAGGAGAGGATTTGGGACTTCCCAGCCAGGATAGGTGTTGAGCCTAGGAACAAAGCCTTTCGTCCAAAGATAACCAAGCCGCCTGGTTACAACATGAGCGGTGCCCCGAATGATTGGCTGCTTGCCAATACGGTAGAGTTTCAATTCGTTGCTGCCGCGAATGCGGACCCCGACCAGATTCGTTCCGGCGGGCACGACCGATTTGAAGCCGTCCCATTCATCGTCATTGAAGCGGGTCTTCCCGTGAATGAACAGTTCCTTTGGCGGCTCGCCATGTAGGTCCTTGTAGGCATCCACCACAAGACGCATGAGCTCGGCGGCCTTCTCTTTAGAGAGATGAAACTCCTTCAGCGTCTTGGAGTACCAGGGGCCGACGGCCCCACGGAACACCACACCATCACCCGAATCCAGAAACATCTGGGCGCCACAACAGGCATTGCCCGCAGCGGGATCAGTCCCGTCCATCTTGTAGACGAGCCCCACATAGCAGACACCCGGTCGCACGGATGCGAGCTTCCACGGCTTGCCACTCGCCTTGAAAAAAGCCGTCGTACAAAGGTTCCAGGCAACCGTGGCGGGGTCTTGGGGGGTGCGAACCATTCGCCCGTCTACCGTGAACCGATGAGGAGTGAGCGTGGTCTCGCGCACGATCTGGAGGACCGCTCTTTGATCGAGGAGCCTGGCTTTGAGCTGGTGGTGGAAATTCAGCTCATATCGATGCCGTTCGGCCGCTTCGCGATCCTCCGGGAAAAGAAACGGTGCCCCTTCGCGTAAGGATTTCCTTGCTAGTCGCGCCGGTAGGGATTGCTCGCCCTTGATCCGCTCGCCCTTCGGCACAAACGACTTTGGCCGGCCGTACTGATGCACCTCCTCCGGGATGACGACGAACCACATATCGGGCGATGCTTCGTCTCGCCGCAGGTACGAGCGAATAGGATCGGAGAAGAGAGCAACAGTCCTGAAGATTGCTTCGTGCCGATCGGCGAGTCGCAGAGTCTGATGGATTTCGTCTTCGGAGACCGTGAGCTGCGCTAGCGGTTGCTCCGGCCATCTTGCCCCGAAGACGGCCTCGAAACCGGGCCAGCTCGCATGATGCGCTGCGTCGGCATCCACTGCCGGGATGTATCGGCGAACTGCGCTTGCCCACTCTCGGAAGCAATCCAGACCTGCTGGCGTGCCGATAAGGCCGATGCGCATCTCTGCCGGATTTGCCCTGTCTTCAAGCGGCCCGAAGAGGAACAGGCCGTCCTTGGGATGTTCCAACTCCTGCCCAAAACGGAAACCGAGCTTCGGTTCCTGCAAATGCCGAAGGGTGACATCACTCATCTTGCTGCCCCCCGTCGTCCTGGACGTCCTCGTCCTCGTCGGCACCGATGTCTTCGAGATCATCCAGGGCATCGGCCTCCGTTTCGGTGATCATGCCGTCATCAACCGGCTCAGAGCCGTCACCGGGTAGCGACAAAGGAGCGACAAAGGTGATCGATTTCGCTGCGACAGTAGCCGTGGCGTCCCCTCCAAGCGGAAGCTCAAACGTCGCGTTCTCTTCGGCGAGGAAGCTTGCGAACGCCCGCACGAGGTCTCGCCAGCGGTCGTTCCACCACATCTTGCAGAAGCTCTTGCGCAGACGTGCCGACCTAGCCTTGCTCGCCAGCGGTGTCTTCCCGTCCGCAGTGAACACAACATGCGGGCGCAATATGAGGCGAGCCGGCTCGGCGATCATCACCTTCGCGCTCACCGCGAGGTGCCAGTACACGTTTCGCTTCTCGCTTCGACCGACGAGCAGGCGCCGCCGGGTCTTTCCTTCCTGGTCAACGAAACGGGCGATGTTTCCCTCGACCAACCCAAGCGGCAAGAACCAGGCATGACCGTGGGAGAACTCATATTTCAGGAGTCCACGCTGTTCGACAAAACGCTCCCACCCCTGTCGCAGGAGACTGGTGACCATGTTGCGGCCGTCCTGCCGTGTGATTCCCGGTCCGCCAGTCCTCTGGCCCTCGATGATATCCCCGAGTGGTATGCGGTATGCGTGCTCCAGCGCCACCTGTGGTGACGTTTCCAGTTGCAAGGTTGCGGTGTCCGCAAAACTGCCGGCGAGCCGCATATACGGCGCCGTCGGAGTCCGAAACTCTTGGAGCGCCTTTTTCATCCCGTCTTGCGACGTTTTAAAGCGGGAAAAATTGACATGTGAAGGAAGCGACGTGATGGGGAACCAGTTCGATAGAACAGTTTCCGCGTTCATCGTGACAGCCGCTGTTTGACGAAGGCGAAACTGTCGCCACATGTCGAGGGCTGTGCCCAGTTCGGTTTGACGCTGCGGTACGGCAGCCTTCTGAAGCACTTCGAGGACGCGAGAAAGACCATCTGCCCAGTTTCCGGCGAAGTCGATGGCGTTCAGTCGAATGAGTTGCTCGGGGAACTCGGAGAACGGCAGGTCATCAAGTCGAACCGGGGTGACAAAGGATGATTTTTGGAGCTTCCGTCCCGTGCCCACGGCAAGTGCGATTTCATCGAGCACTCCGTCTTTGCGGTACGAGTTGCGGGAGAGGGCGACGATGACAATCGCGGCGTCTTCTTTAATGGCTTGGCCAATATCGCGCCAAAACGCCTCTCCGCCGACCAACCGAAAAACATCAGCCCAAACGTCGTAGCCAGCGGCCGTCAAACGTGTGCCCAACCAGGAAGCAAACTCGTTGTCCTCCGGATTGGCATGGCTGATAAATATGAGCTGGCGATCGGTCACAATGAGCGCGCCTCTTCATCGTCGCAGTTTCTCCAGCCCATTGCGTTTCCTCCGGCATTGTCAGAAGTCGATATCGACTATCTCCTCGAAGTCGGAGGTGTCCGGGACTCGGCGGGCGATGAATAGTCCGACTGTAGGCACACCCGGAAAGCGAGCCGCCAGAACCATCTGTGCGGCCCGGAAGTGTGAGCCCGTAGTAAGGACATCATCTACGATTGCAATAGTCGTCGGGGGTGGAGCCGCGAGCGCCTCGTCTATCCGATAAAGTGCGGCAATCTGGTCAGGTGACGGACGGTTGTCGCTGTCATGCACCGCATCCGTACTTTGCGTCTGAATGATAAGCTCACGAACATCCAGCCCAGGGTTCGGCCGGATTGCATGCAGCATTTGCGTCAACCGATCATCATACAGCGGGTCATCCTTCGCCTTGGAAGGAGGGATAGGGACGAAGGTCAGGCGATCCAATGCATCGGCGTTAAGCGCAGTCCTGAACGCGAGCGCCGCGTTCTGGATTGCGCGAGCCTTGTAGCGCCACTCCGGCCTTCCGCGCCGGTCCATGTGCTTCTTGAAGTTGAGAACCAGATTGTTTGTGGCGCTGTAGGCGTATCCTTGGCGCGCAGTGTACTCGCCAATGAAGTAACACACGTCCGCATCGGTCAGATACCAGTGATCCGGCCGATTCAGATCGTCGATCTTAGTTAGACGCTGCGGAAAGGTGTTGTCGGATGTCATCGTAGTCCTTGACCCGAATGGCACCTTTCTCGGCAAACTTCGCCGGCCAGGTGAGCCGTGGATTCCGGAAGCAGCTATCGAGGATGAATAGCTTTCGCCCTTGGTGAAGGGCAGCGCGTGCCTGGATCAGCGTGCCGGATGTTTCCCCCGCTTCCACGATGATGGTGGCGACCGTAAGCGCAGACATGGTGATGTTGCGTTCGGGGAAAAAGAATCGATTTCGCCGGTAGTCCTGCGACTCGTACCTTTTGACCGGAACTTGACTGATGACCAAGAAATTCTTGGCGATATGACGCTGAAGATCGGAGTTCTCTTTTGGATAGGCATGCGAGAGAGGTGTACCGATGACGGCGATGGTGCGGCCGCCTGCTTCAATGGCGGTTTCATGAGCCATGCGATCAACGCCCGCAGCCAATCCGGATACGACCGTGAAGTTATCCGCGACCAATTCACGCACTAGCTTCCGTGTGCGCGACAACCCTTCCTTGGAGGGTGTTCTGGTTCCAACTACGGCGACCGAGCGCGAGGCCGCGAGGTCCCACCAACCTTGATAATAGAGCAACTCAATGGGGTACGCTGCATCACGAAGCTTCTCGGGGTATTCGCCCGCACCGTGAACGCGTACGCCGAACCGTTCGATTGCCGCTTCCTCAAAACGCTGCTTCACGAAGGTAGCGCACTCCTGCGCCTTCTTTGGGGGCACAAAATCGGATGGGACGCTACCGGGGCGCTGCGCGAACCGCTCGGAGAGAGCCTTGAAGGAGGCGTCGCGTTCAGCCCACAGCGCCTCATACGCTCCCATCTCGTGGAACGGGGAGACGGCGCGCGACTCAAAATCTGACTTTTCGAGCGCGAGTTCTGGTGCCATGTCCGCCTCCTGTTGATTGGTATGTCGCTTGTGTCGATCCTGCTGCTTCATTTCAAGAATAGAACAAAAAAAGAACATTATCCAGCCTCGCGCGTCCTCCATGAGCTGCCCCATGCTTCAGGTTCGCGCAACCTCGGGCAGACCAGGCTCCGGCGTCATTTTCAACGCCATTCGACATCACTCTAATGCCTCCCGACTTCCGCGTGGTTCGTGACGACCTTCAGCCAAGTTCAGCGGAAGCTCGGGCTGGGCCTCGTGTTGGCGCACGAAGCGGTGGATGGCCTGCCGTATCACCCACGAGAGCGAAACGTCTCCCTTGGCTGCAAGAGCGTTCAGGGCGGCGTAGTCGCCGTCGTCGATGCTCACCGTCAGGCGAGTGGTTTTCTTACGCCGTTCGACCATGGTGTCCTCTAGAGTCGCTCAACCATACGCCGTCGCGCATCAGGTCGCAACAATGTGATGCAATTTTCACCACCTTTGCCCTGCCGGGTGACCACAACAAAGAAGCCCCACCGCGAGGGTGGGGCTCCAGTCGTCGATCAAGGCCGGTCAGGCCGCGGGCTTCAACGGCTTCGGAGCCATGCGCTGGCTCTCCAGCCATTTGTTGAATTCGGCGCGGTCGATATAGACCCGGCCACCGATCTTCAGCAGCGCGGGCTTCAGTCCATTCGTCTCCGCATGGAAGATCCACCAGCGCAACGTGTGCTCCGTGATGACCGGCGAATCCGCCGCAACCTGCTTCACGGTAGCGAGGTCCCTGTAATCCACCATGTTTTCCTCATGGTTCGGGGCCTATAAACAGCAGGAAGCCTTATCTATAGCCGAACCGGTGTTTTCCGACAATTAACCGGCACATCACGGCCTAAAGCTCGGCCGGCAGCACCTTGTCGTTGACGGCCTGGACCAACTCCTTGACGTGGCTTTCCGAGAGGTGCGCGTAGCGGCGTACCATCTGAAGCGTCCGGTGGCCGAGCACCTCGGCAATCTCGACCAGGCTGGCGCCGTTCATGGCTAGATAGCTGGCCGTCGAGTGCCGGATGTCGTGGAAGCGGAAATCGACCAGTCCTGCCGCATCGCGGGCATTCTCCCAGGCGGTGCGGATGTCGATCGGCGCCATGCCGTCGCGGCGCGGGAAGACCCAGCGGGCAGGCGGGGTGTAGTCCAGCTTGTCGTAGAACGCCTCGACCTTCTGTATATGCGCCTTGAGCAGGGCTTGCAGGCTCTTCACGACCGGCACCGTCCGGGTTTCGCCGTTCTTCGTATTCCGCAACACGGCGATGCCGCGCGTCAGGTCCAGGTCGGCGAAGGTCAGGGAGAGCACCTCGTTCTTTCGCGCTCCCGTGGACAGGGCGACGAGAACGACGGGGTAGAGGTGCTCGTTCTCGCTTGCCTTGCAGGCCGCAAGCAACTTCGTGCGTTCGTCGTCGCTCAGGAACCGTATCCGTTCGTTCCTGATCTTGGTGATTTTGTTCACCCCGTCGATGGGGTTGGTTGCCGTCCAGCCCCACTGCTTAGCGTGCTTGAGCAGCAGCGCCAGCGTGTCCCGGTAGTGCTTCAGCGTCTTCCGGCTCTTCGGCTTGGGCGTGGGGGCCGGGGGTTTGCTCCCGTTCTCCGCCGCGTCTTCGTCCGCCTTGCGGCGTCCGTCGCCGGCCTCGCCCAGCTCCCGGAGCTTTTCGCTGATCTTCTCCGGCTCGATGTAGGAAAGGGCGTAAGCGCCCAGCTCCCGTTCCCAGAAGGCGATGTAGGTGGCTTCCGCCCGCTGCGTCGTCGCCGCCTTGTGCGGCAACACATCGTCGCGGTAGCGCTTGATGACATCCTTCAGGGTCTTGCTCCGCGCCGCCGAGACCACGTTCTGGAACTCGCCCTTGCGGATGGACGCCTCGGTTTGCTGCGCCCAGAGCTTCGCATCGGTCAGACGCTTGAACGTCTTCTTCTGTCGAGGGAAACCGTGGATACGAACGTCAGCGAGATAGACCGTTCCGGTCTTGCGCTCGCGCTTTTCGATAGTGGCCATGGGAGCCTCATGGGACAGGGGCAGTAAAGGAGCCGCAGGGGCAGTCGAAACGGTCAGAACGGCCCACCGGGTCAGGACAGCTTGACGGGAACCTGAAGGTCGCAGGCCGTCTCCTTGGGGGCATTTTAGGGGCACTAGATACCAGGATTTGGCCACAAAAGGCAATAGCCATCAACAGCGAGGTAGGTATAAGTAACTGAATTAGCGATTGAAAAATTTTGGCGGTCGTTGACGTTTATAGGCTGACATAGGGCTCATAACCTGAAGGTCGCAGGTTCAAATCCTGCCCCCGCAACCAATGAAGTCAAGGGGTTAAGCGAAAGCTTGACCCCTTTTTTGTGCCATTTTACAGTGACTCATTCGTTACACACTTTTGACGCATATTCACTGTAAGGGAATTCCACATGCCGACTCACAAGCTCATGGGCGGCAAACTCAATCTCTACAAACGCGAAAACAGCCGATTCTGGCAGTGCTCGACCTTCCTCGAAGGCAGGAACCGCCGCACCAGCACGAAGGAAGAAAGCCTCGCCCAAGCCAAGGAGTTTGCCGAAGACTGGTATCTTGAACTGCGCGCCAAGGCGCGCGCCGGTACACTGAAGTCCGGCAAGACCTTCGCCCAGGCCGCGAAGGTGTTCGAAAAGGAATATGAAGCGTCCACGCGTGGACACCGCAGCCCGAAATGGGTGCAGGGCCACAAGGACCGCATCCGCCTTCATCTGATGCCGTATTTCGGCAACAAGGTCCTCTCCGGAATCACGGAAGGCGCGATCCAGGAATATCGCGTGCACCGGATGACGGAACCGGAAGACTGGAACGAAGAAGAGCAGGGCCGCCCGTGGAAACCGCCGGCCCGCAATACCATCCATAATGAAGTTGTCACGTTGAGCCTGGTTCTCAAGACGGCGAAACGTCATGGCTGGCTGGAGACCCTGCCCGATACGTCCGACCCCTACCGGCGGCAAAGCAAGGTGGAACACCGGCCGTGGTTTACGCCGAAGGAGTATAAGCAGCTTTACGAGGCGACCCGGCAGAACGCCGCCGAGCCGAAAAAGAAGCGCTACAAATGGCATGCCGAGCAGCTGCATGACTTTGTGCTGTTTATGGCCAACACCGGCCTGCGCCCGGACGAGGTGAAGCACCTGGAATTCCGTGACGTGGAGATCGTCACGGACGAGTGGAGTGGCGATCGCATCCTCGAAATCGAGGTGCGCGGCAAGCGCGGCGTCGGCTACTGCAAGAGCATGCCGGGCGCGGTGCGACCGTTCGAGCGTTTGCGCGACCGGGAACGGCCCATTGATCCGGACCCGGACAGCGGCGATACGGACGAGCCTGCAACGGCGCCGCCAGAGCCCACCGATCTTCTTTTCCCGACCGAATACCAGAAGATGTTCAACCGCATCCTGACGGATGCCAAGCTCAAATTCGACAGGAACGGCAAAGCCCGCACGGCCTACAGCCTGCGTCACAGCTATATCTGTTTTCGCCTTCTGGAAGGCGCGGATATCTATCAGGTTGCCAAGAACTGCCGCACCAGCGTCGAGATGATCGAGAAGCACTACGCGGCCCATCTCAAGGACATGATCGATACGTCCCTCGTCAATGTCCGGCGCGAGAGAGCAAAGCGCAGGGACCAGGACAAACGGGACGACGATTCCGGCAAAAGGCCGGAAGCTTAACCCCAATTCTACCCGTCAGGCCCGGAAGGCAGCTTCCAGGAGCCGTCAGGTTCAGCCCGTGGGGCGTCAATGGACCTGGGCGGGTTCAAGGCCGCCGCTGTCACCATCGTCAGGAGCCTGACGATAAGCGGTGCGCCGCTCATGTCAGGCTGAGAGGGCAGCCGTTCAGCCGGACGAAAAAAAGCCGCGGCTTCGATCAGCGAAGACGCAGCAGGATCGGGCCGTGTGATCGCGGCCCGCGCAACTCTCGACAACAAGCACAACAGGGAGAGTGCATGACGATACACAGAATACTGGACGACAAGGTGCGCCTTTACCGGCGCGCCGAAGGCGGCAACTGGCATTGCTCGACCTTTATCGACGGCTATGAATACCGGAAGTCGACGAAACAGAAGAATCTCGATAGGGCGAAGGATGTCGCCACCGACTGGTATATGGAACTTTGCGACCGCCTCGGGCTGAAGCCCCGTCTCGGCAAGACTTTTGCCGATGCCGCGCGGGCGTTCGAACGGGAATACGAAGCAACTACGCAAGGTCGCCGCAGCCCAAGCTCGGTGCAGGGCCACAAGGACCGCTTGCGGCTGCATCTTGTGCCGTATTTCGGCGGAATGCTGCTAACCGAGATCACGTCCGGTACCGTGCAGGACTATCGTGCGCACCGTCTGACCGGACCGGGCCACGACAACAAGGATGCCGAAGGCGCGGCGAATCCCTGGAAGCCGCCCGCCCGCAACACGATCCAAAACGAAATCGTGACGCTGCGCATGGTCCTGAAGACCGCGCAACGCCATGGCTGGATTGAGACGATTCCGGATCTTTCCGACCCGTATGAGGCGAAAACCAAAACCCAACCAAGGCCATGGTTCACGCCCGACGAGTTTGCGACACTCTGCGAAGCCACCCGCCAGAACGCCGCCCGGCCGAAGAACAGCCGGTACAAGTGGCATGCCGAGCAGCTGCACGACTTCGTGCTGTTTATGGCGCATACCGGGCTACGCCCGGACGAAGCCAACCAGCTCGAATACCACGACGTGACAATCGTTGATGACGAGGACAGCGCCGCGCGCATTCTTGAAATCGCAGTGCGCGGCAAAAATGGCATTGCCTCTTGCAAGAGCATGCCGGAAGCGGTCCCGCCCTTCGAGCGCATGCGTGCCCGGAACCGCCCGAAGCCAGGCGATCGGTTGTTCCCGACGGAATACAAGAAGATGTTCAACCGCATCCTCACCGAGAACGGTCTCAAATTCGACCGCAACGGCAAGGCTCGCACAGCCTACAGCCTGCGGCACAGCTATATTTGTTTCCGGCTGCTGTCGGGCGATGACATCTACGATATCGCCCGCGACTGCCGCACCAGCGTCGAGATGATCGAGAAACACTATGTCGCCCACCTGGCGGACATGATGACTGTCCGCGACGGCAAGCGTTCGCGTCAGGAACGGGATGGGGCCGAAGCGCAGCCCGAGGCATAGCCCCTTATACGAAGCATTCCGCAGAGGAGTATTCGTTTTCCGACATGCGAGCTACCGCATATGGTATAACGCAATCATGAGAGGCCGAAATCTGCTATTTTTTGAAGAAGACCTAGATGCCCAGCTCCGCGCTCGGCAGCAACAGGTCGCAGGTGCCGTTGACGGTATACCGAAAGACCAGTTCTTGGTTTCAAGTGACCAGGAACTGGTGGAACACGTCGTCTCTGGTCTGACGATCGAGCCACTTGTGCTGCGCGAAGAAGCGATGACCATGACGCAGAACGAAACTCAGGTCGATGTTTCGGGTGATTCCATGCGGGTGTTCAGCCCCGGTCGCAGCGGACCGTTTTATGTTCCGGGAACCCGCGTGGATATCGACATTCCCTTCACAGGGGAGGAATGGATATTCCGGTATCGGACCAACCCTTGGTCTACGGTATTCCCGCAAGCTGAAGTCCAGCGCAATCATTTGCGCCTCTCGATTTCGCAGCCACACGATGCCGACCCGGCCACGTTCAAGTCGATCTACGAGCGCGAGCTGAAACTGATTCGCGAGTATGTCGAGCGCTCGCACAATCAGGTGGTCGGCTACAACGATAGCCTGCCCAACCTGGCGCACCAGGCGGTCAACCATCGCCGTGACCGGCTTGGTCGTCACGACAACATCGCTGCCCTCCTGGACATTCCATTGGCCACACGGCCTGGCGTACCATCGATTGCGCCGGTGAAGGTTGAGGTCCGGCGTCCCTCCGCACTGCCCAATCCACCCAAAACGGGACTCGCGCCCGAGCCGGGCATTACGGACGAGTCCTACGAACACATCCTCCGGTTCATTCGCCATCAGGGACGCACTTTCGAGCGCACGCCCAGCACCTATGCCGTTCATGGCGAAGAGGATCTGCGTAACATCATTCTCGCACAGTTGAATGGGCACTTTCAGGGTGACGCCGTCGGAGAAGCGTTCCGGGGCAGAGGCAAGACGGACATCTGCATCGAGCAAGACAATCGCGCCGCCTTCGTTGGGGAGTGCAAACTGTGGACCGGGCCAGCCGGCCTCACCGCCGCGTTGGATCAGCTTCTCGGCTACCTGACGTGGCGAGACAGCAAAGCCGCGCTGATCATATTCAACGCAAAGAACAAGGACTTCACCAAAATCCTCGACGCGATGCCCGAGACGCTCAAGGCCCACCCGCTGTTTTTGCGCGACCTCCCCTGTGATGAAGCCGGGGAGTGGCGGATGCAAATGCGCAGTGCCGAGGATGAGGGGCGGCGAGTCACGGTGCATGCCTTCGTCTTCAACCTGTTTCAGGACGGCGGCCCAAGGATTCGCGCACTTTAGAATGTGCGTGCGTCGGAGACGTACGCCATGCCGCTTCCTTATGTTGATTACTCCACGGAGCAGTATCGCAGCTTGCGGTACGCTCTGACGGGGCAGTGAAGGCACCTTCGGCAGTCGTCCGCGCCGGCCCGTTGGGCGTCAACGGCGGGGGCTCATTCCCGACGTAATCTTTCATCGTTCCAACTCCCGCTGTTCTGCCGCATCGCATCCGCTGCGGCGTAGCCTCGTTTCATCCGTCCCCTGTGTTCGGGCGCGCTCTTATAGCGGGACCGTGGCCGCCGGCCAGCGCACGGCAAGGCCAAGACAAGGGCGCACGGACGCTCCCGTGTGACCCGCGCCAGTCGCTGTGCGCCGCCTTGCCGCCCGCCGTCTAACCGGCGGCCCGTTGCGTCCCCGCAATCGCGCTTCAACCGAACACAGGAGGACGTAACGATGAAACTGATTACCAAAGCGCAGCGGGATACGATGCTCGCGAACGCCGTTCGCAACGCAGAAGACCCGGACTTCGATCCTGAACCCGTCGTCAAGCTGTTCACGCCGGACGCCGCGGCGACCTGGCTCTTGTCCGAGCTGGACCCGGACGACCCGGATATCGCCTTCGGGCTCTGCGATCCCGGACTCGGCTGCCCCGAGCTGGGCAGCGTGCGCATCTCCGAGATTGCGGCCGTCCGGGGCAAGTTCGGCCTGCCCACCGAACGCGACTTGCACTTCACCCCCGACAAGACGCTGTCCGCCTATGCCGAGCAGGCGCGGCACGACGGCTTCGTGCGCGCGTGAGGGAGGGCCGGACAATGACAAACGCTCCCGTTCATTCAGAACAGCACAACGGCTATGTCGTCAGCATCTATCATGACGACGACCCTGAAAGCCCGCGCGCGTGGGACAATCTCGGCACGATGTCCTGCTGGCATCGCCGCTACCATCTCGGCGACGAACAGCCCCGTGACTCCGTGCCGCTGTATCTCGCTCGTCTCGTCAACGACCTGTATGACGACGACTGCAAGGCGCAACGCCTCTACCGGGTGCCCGGCGAAACCCGTGACGACCTGTACGGGATTTCGGAATCGTGGTTCGAGCACCGATGGGCGGGCGACAGCTGCGCCCGGCTTCTGGACGCCATATCCGACAAAGCCGTCATCCTGCCACTGTATCTCTACGACCACAGCGGCATCACCATGAACACCACGGGGTTTCACTGCCCGTGGGATTCCGGCCAGATCGGATTCATCCATGTCAGCCTCGAAGATGTGCGCCGGGAATACGGCGTGCAGCGCGTGTCGCGCAAACTGCGCCGGACCGTCGAAGACCTTCTACGCGCCGAAGTCAGCACCTATGACGCCTACCTGCGGGGCGATATCTATGGCTTCGTGATCGAGCGAGACGGCGATCACGTCGATTCGTGCTGGGGGTATTTTGGCGATTACGAAGAACACTGCTTGGGCGAAGCCCGGCGTCTCTGTTGTCAATGACCGCCGCGCCGGTGCAGACCTCCGGCGCGGCCCTCCGCATTTCTGTCCCGTCAGGCTGATCGGGCAGCCGGTCGCCGTCGGCTCCTGTCCGGTGGACTTCAAAGGAGCTGGACGGATAAAGGCCACCGCAATGAACAGCGTCCGACCCCGGACCTGTGCGGTGTGCCGCTTTTCAGCCAGGCAGCAAAGGCACCTTCAGCAGCCGTCCGCGCCAGCCCGGTGGGCATAAACGGCGCGGGGCTGACCCCTGAAATTCACCGAAGGGTGTACCCCTTTGAACCTTCCCTCTGTAATTTTCCTCAATTTTCCTTATACTTCTCTTGCAATGCGAATCCGGTCACGCACATGAACGACGAGATTCTGACGATCCGGGAGGTCTCGGAGCTTCTCAAGATCAACGAGAAGACCGCCTACCGGCTTGCCGCAGAGGGCAAACTTCCCGGCTTCAAGGTCGGAGGATCGTGGCGGTTCGAGCGACAGGAGATATCAAACTGGATCAAGCGCCAGACGGAAGGGACGCGACAGGGGAGCAGAGAGTGAATTTCGACTTCCATCTGCGAACACGGCTACATTTATCGAGGGGTTAATCGTTGAACGCCGTAGAGATTGAAGAAGCCGTATCACAACTTGCTGAGCAGCCTTTCGATGCTCAGGAGTTTCCGTTCGCCTTTTTGGAGGCGTTCGGCAATAAGACGACGACGATCAAGCGGCTGCGCAGCGGCGCATCGAATAAGTCCGACTTTTCCGGCCCTTGGGGTGGCGTCCTTCAGACCAACAACATCCACATCGCCGTATGCGAACCGGGCGAAGTCACCAATACGCTTCGCGCTCTGAGTGAAAGCCCGGCTACGGCGAAGGCGCGCGCCAAGTTCGTGCTGGCGACGGACGGTGAGTGGCTGGAAGCTGAAGACCTCAATACAGGTGAAACGGTCGCCTGCGCTTATTCCGATTTCCCGGATCATTTCGGGTTTTTCCTGCCGCTTGCCGGGATCAGCACCGTCAAGCAAATCCGCGAAAGCGCGTTCGACATCAAGGCGACGGGCCGCCTGAACAAGCTTTACATCGAGCTTCTGCGCACAAACCCGGAATGGAGCGCCGCCGACCGTCGCCCGGACATGAACCACTTCATGGCGCGGCTGATATTCTGCTTCTTCGCCGAGGATACCGACATCTTCACCGGCAGCGGTTTGTTCACCGCTACCATCGATCAAATGACCGAGCGGGATTCCTCAAACACCCACGAGGTGATCGGCGAACTGTTCCGCGCGATGAACACCAGGCCGGAAGATCGGGCGGCGGGTAATTTCCGACCCTGGGCCGATCAGTTCCCCTACGTGAACGGCGGCCTGTTTTCCGGCAGCACGGAGGTGCCGCGATTCAGCAAGATGGCGCGCACCTATCTTCTCCATATCGGCAACCTCGATTGGACGCGGATCAACCCCGACATCTTCGGTTCAATGATTCAGGCGGTCGCGGATGAGGAAGAGCGCGGTGCGCTCGGGATGCACTACACAAGCGTGACGAACATCCTGAAGGTTCTGAATCCACTGTTTCTGGACGACCTGCGGGCACAGCTTGATGCTGCCGAGGATAACCCGCGCAAGCTTCTGAACTTGCGAAACCGCATGGCTAAAATCCGCGTCTTCGACCCGGCCTGCGGATCGGGGAATTTTCTCGTAATCGCCTACAAGGAAATGCGCAAGATCGAGGCCGAGATAAACAAGCGCCGCCGGGAGCCCCACCGCCGCACCGACATTCCGCTGACGAATTTTCGCGGTATCGAGTTGCGCGACTTTTCGGCCGAGATTGCGCGCCTGGCACTTATCATAGCCGAGTATCAATGCGACGTTCTCTATCGCGGACAGAAAGAAGCTTTGGCCGAATTCTTGCCGCTTGACGCTATGAACTGGATCACCTGCGGCAATGCGCTTGAACTTGACTGGGTTGATCTCTGGGGGACGACGGGAACTGCCGTCAAAATCCGGTCCGATGATCTCTTTGGAACGCCACTAGATCAAGCAGAGATAGACTTCGAAAATGAAGGTGGTGAGACATACATATGCGGGAACCCACCGTATCTGGGCTCCAAATGGCAGAGTGCAAAGCAGAAAGAAGACCTTGGCAAGATATTCGATGGCCGTGTGAAAGGTTGGAAGTCTCTGGATTATGTAGCCGGGTGGTTTATGAAAGCCGCCGATTTTGGGCTGCATACGCCAACAATCTCGGCCTTCGTGTCCACTAACTCGATTTGCCAAGGGCAACAGGTGCCAATCCTCTGGCCGCTAGTTTTTGAAACGGGACATGAGTTCGCCTTTGCGCATACCTCGTTCAAATGGGCAAACCTTGCAGCCAATAATGCCGGTGTAACCGTCGTAATTGTGGGAATTTCTAGCCGGGCCGGATCGGTGCGGAAACTATTTTCGTTGGCTGACGATGGGGAAACGGTGGTGAAGGAGGTGGAGAGTATCAACGCGTACCTCGTTGCGGCGCCGAATGTTTTTGTTACTACACGTTCGAAGCCGCCTGATGATCGTGCGATCATGCAGTTTGGTAATCACCCATATTACGGTGCGGCGCTCATTTTTTCTCATCAGGAAGGCCGAGAGCTGGTCCATGCCTATCCTGAAGCGGAGCGGTTCATCCGTCCCCTCTATGGTTCCAAAGAGTTTATTTCCGCAGCACCAAGGGCCTGCCTTTGGATAGAGGAAGAAGATCATTTGGCCGCTGTGGCCATTCCACCAATTGCGGACAAGATCGCTAAGGTGGCTGAGGCGCGCACAGCGGCCAAGCGGGACAAAGCCGCACAAAACTTGGCCGATACGCCCTACAGGTTTCGCGATCAGGTAACTGCGAGCAAATTGGTTATAGCAGTGCCGCGCGTGAGTTCGGAGAACCGCAATTATCTTCCGGTGGGCGTTTTGGGAGGCAGCGCGATAATTCAAGATCAGTCTTTTGCTCTCTACGACGCTCCGCTATGGAATATGGCACTGATCGCCTCGCGTTTGCACCTGATCTGGATCAGTGCGGTTTGCGGCAAGCTTGAAACTCGTTACCGCTACTCCAATACCCTGGGCTGGAACACCTTTCCCGTTCCGAAGCTGACCGTGAAGAACCGCGCCGACCTGACCCGCTGCGCCGAAGACATCCTGCTAGCGCGCGAAGCGCATTTCCCCGCCACCATCGCCGATCTCTATGATCCGGAAAAAATGCCAGACGATCTCCGCGCTGCGCATGATCGCAACGATGAGGTTCTGGAACGCATTTATATCGGTCGCCGATTCAGAAACGATACCGAACGACTGGAAAAGCTGTTCGAGCTGTACACCAAAATGACGAAAATGAAGGGGGCAGCATGAACGAAGCGATTTTTGGCTTTCTGGGTGTTCTCATCGGGGCATGTATTCCCTGGCTCAGGGAAGAATTTAATGAAAGTCGGCTACGGAAACGGCACGCCATGTATTTGGCTGCGCGGGTTGTTTGCGTGCTCGACGAATATGTAGAGAAGTGCGTCAAGGTTGTCGGGGATGACGGGACTATTATGGGACAGGCTGCTGTAAGAGATGAAAATGGACAGGAGTACTATGAGCCGCAAGTGCCGCTTCCGGATGCTCCTGACTACCCCGATGATGTAGACTGGAAAAGTATAAACAGCAGTGTGATGTATCGTCTTTTGGCACTGCCGAATACTGCGAGAGAGACGGATCGGTACATCTCATCATGCTCCGAACATGCATTCCCCCCCGACTATGAAGAGCTTTTCCAAGCCCGAGGCACGGGTTACGCAACTCTTGGCGTGGAGGCGCTGAAGTTGGCGAAAGAATTGCGGAAAACTATCAACATTCCAGAAAAGAATTACGGCAAATGGAATTCCGATTGGAATCCTGAAGAATACTTTCGAAACGAAATCAACAAGGTAGAAGAACGGCAAGCAAAGCGAGCCGCTTCATTTGCGGAAATTCACAGCGATTTACAGGAAAGAGTGGGGGCATAAGCAATGAGCAAGGAAAAAAAAGTCCCATCTGTTTCCGTCTCATACGCACAAACCGGCAG
This sequence comes from Algihabitans sp., assembly GCA_965233705.1. Lineage (GTDB taxonomy): Bacteria > Pseudomonadota > Alphaproteobacteria > Kiloniellales > DSM-21159 > Algihabitans. The sequence continues at coordinate 70,693 of CBDDTF010000004.1, forward strand.
TTCGACCAAATCCAACGAGCTGGGCATGCGCCCTATGCAGGAGCGTGCATACGAAAAGCGGGGCGAGCAGTATCTGCTGATCAAGTCTCCCCCAGCGTCGGGCAAGAGCCGTGCGCTGATGTTCGTCGCGCTCGACAAGCTGCACAAGCAGGGGCTCAAACAGGCGATTATCGTGGTGCCCGAGAAGGCCATCGGCGCAAGTTTCCAAGACGTGCCGTTGAGCCAGTTCGGCTTCTGGACCGACTGGACGGTCGAACCGAAATGGAACCTCTGCAATGCGCCGGGCTCGGACAACGGCGGCAAGGTCAAGTCGGTCGGGGCGTTCCTCGAAAGCGATGACAAGGTGCTCGTTTGCACCCACGCCACCTTCCGGTTCGCCGTGGATCAATACGGCGTTTCCGCCTTCGACGACAGGCTGATTGCCGTTGATGAGTTCCACCACGTTTCGGCAAACCCGGATAACAGGCTAGGCCAGCATCTCGGCGAGTTCATCGCCCGAGACAAGGTCCACATCGTCGCCATGACCGGGTCCTATTTCAGGGGCGATGCGGAACCGGTGCTTATGCCGCATGACGAAGCGAAGTTCGATACCGTCACCTACACCTATTACGAACAGCTCAACGGCTACAAATATCTGAAAACCCTTGATATCGGTTACTTCTTCTACAGCGGCTCGTATTCCGACGATATTCTGGAAGTGCTGGACCCGGACCAGAAGACGATCATCCATATCCCGAGCGTTCAGTCCCGTGAGAGCACGAAGGACAAGATCAAGGAAGTTGAGCACATCATCGAGGAACTGGGTGAATGGCAGGGTACGGACCCGGCCACCGGCTTTCAGCTCGTCAAAACATCCGACGGACATGTGCTGAGGATCGCCGATCTTGTCGATGACGACCCGTCGAGGCGCGACAAGGTGTCGGCTGCGCTGAAGGATGCGGACCAGAAGGACAACCGCGATCATGTCGACATCATCATCGCGCTTGGCATGGCCAAGGAAGGATTCGACTGGATTTGGTGCGAACACGCGCTGACGGTCGGCTACCGATCGAGCCTGACCGAGATCGTCCAGATCATCGGACGGGCGACGCGCGATGCCGAGGGCAAGACTCGTGCAAGGTTCACCAACTTGATCGCCGAGCCTGACGCCTCCGAGGACGCCGTCACCGAGGCCGTCAACGATACGCTGAAGGCGATCGCCGCCAGCCTTCTCATGGAACAGGTGCTCGCGCCGCGGTTCAACTTTATGCCCAAGAACCCGAACAGCGGCCCGGTGGAAGGCTACGACTATGGTGAAGGCGGATATGATCCCGACAAGTGCAATGTCGGCTTCAACGAGGAAAGCGGCCAGTTCCAGATCGAGATCAAGGGGCTGTCGGAGCCCAAGAGCAAGGAGGCGACGCGTATCTGTCAGGAAGACCTGAACGAGGTGATTACAGCCTTTGTGCAGGACAAACAAGCCCTTGAGCGCGGGCTGTTTGATGGTGAGCATGCGGGTGGCGAAACGCTTGCCGAAGAACTTACCCAGGTGCGTATGGGCAAGATTATCAAGGACAAGTATCCAGAGCTTGATGAGGCGGACCAGGAGGCCGTGCGCCAGCATGCGATTGCGGCATTGAACCTGACCCAGAAGGCCAAGGAGATTGCGGTTGAAGGAGACAGTCAGCAAAAGACTAACACAGCACTAATCGACGGCGTTCGAAAGTATGCACTTGAGGTCACGGAACTCGACATTGACCTGATCGACCGCATCAATCCGTTCGGTGAGGCCTATGCGATCCTCGCAAAGACGATGAGCGAGGAAAGCCTGAAGCAGGTCGCGGCGATCATCGCGGGCAAGCGGGTGAGTCTGTCAATCGACGAAGCACGCGAGCTGGCACGGCGTGCGTTGAAATTCAAGCAGGAGCGCGGGCGTGCGCCTTCGATCACGTCGGCCGACGCCTGGGAAAAGCGCATGGCGGAAGGCGTAGCCTTCCTGGCCCGCGCGACAGCGGAGGCGAAGAATGGCTGAGCTGTCGGACGAAGAACTGCTGGAAGCGCTTGGCGTCACGGCCGAACCGGAGAAGAAGGCGAAGCGCACGCCGCGTGAAGAGCGCATTATCGCCGGGTTCGAGGATATACAGCGCTTTGTGGAAGAGCACGGCCACGCTCCACGCCATGGCGAGGATCGCGACATTTTCGAGCGTATGTATGCCGTCCGTCTCGACCGGCTGCGGAGCCTGACGGAATGCCGAGACCTGCTCGAACCCCTCGACCATCAGGGGGTTCTGGCGGCTGGTGAGGCACCTGCGCTGCCGGATGCCGAAGACATCGACGATGAAGCCCTTCTCGCGGAACTCGGGGTTGAAGCCGAAACCGCGGACATCACGGAACTAAAGCATGTGCGCTCGACCGCCGAGAAGCGGGCCGCTGAGGAAATCGCCAATCGCACCGCTTGTGAGGACTTCGACCGATTCAAGCCGCTATTCGACCAGGTGAGACAGGAGCTCAAATCCGGCATACGCCAGACGCGTCGTTTCCAGACAATGGCCGAGATCAAGAAAGGCGAATTTTTCATCGTTGGTGGGCAGATCGCCTATGTGGCGGAGGTCGGCGAAGAGTTCATGACGGAGTATGATCGGCGCGACAGTCGGTTGCGGGTCATCTACGACAACGCAACCGAAAGCGACGTGCTGTTGCGGTCATTGCAGCGCGCGCTTCACCGCGACGAAGCCGGTCGGCGTATCACCGAACCCGCCGCTGGGCCGCTGTTTTCCGGCGAAGCCGAAGACGACGATCTGGCGAGCGGAACGGTCTATGTCCTGCGCAGCAAATCCGACCATCCCGTCGTCGCTGAGAACCGCGACGTGCTGCACAAAATCGGCGTCACCGGTGGCAGCGTTGAGAAGCGCATAGCCAACGCGTCGAAAGACCCGACCTTTCTGCTGGCTGAAGTCGAGGTCGTCGCGACCTACGAGCTTTACAACATCAACCGTTCGCGGCTTGAAAATATCATCCACAGGGTCTTCGAGCCCGCGAAGCTCGATATCGAGATCAAGGACCGGTTCGGCAATCCGGTCATTCCGCGCGAGTGGTTCCTGGTGCCGCTGTTTGTAATTGATGAAGTCATTGAGAAGATCAAGGATGGAACGATTTCGGATTTTGTCTATGACCCGAACTCGGCCAGGCTAAAAAGTGCAAAGTAAATAACGATGATACAAAATATTAACGTAATAAATGGTACCGGTAGATTTGACTTTGTGTCATTAAACGCGAAGCGCTCTTGCGGCAAAAGCACGTTGGTTTACGGGGAAGAAGGCTGCGGCAACATCATGCCACGCCAAGTTCGTGAATGCTTGGAAGGACAAAATGGCTGAAACCCAGATTGAATGGACGGACGCTACCTGGAATCCCGTTGCGGGTTGCTCGATTGTTACGGCAGGCTGCACCCATTGCTATGCGATGGAGATGGCTAGGCGTCTTGAAGCAATGGGCGTCGAGAAATATGCGGGGCTGACGCGGAAGACCGGCAAGCGAACGGTTTGGAACGGAGTGGTGCGGGAGGATCGCAAGGCCCTTGAAATCCCGTATCGCTGGCGAAAACCACGGAAGATTTTTGTGAACTCGATGAGCGACCTGTTTCATGAGCGGGTTAGCGACGCGTTCATTCTGGATGTCTGGCAGGTGATGCGTGACACACCTCGTCACAACTACCAAATACTGACCAAGCGTCCCGAGCGCATGGCGGAACTGGTTGCCACCCGGATCGGCGATGTCCTGCCCAATGTCTGGTTGGGGACCAGTATTGAAGATGCGGAAGTTGTTCACCGCCTCGACCATTTGCGTAAGGCTCCCGCAGCCATCCGGTTCATTTCCTTCGAACCGCTTATCGGGCCGGTCGGTGCCGTCGATCTCTCCGGCATCCATTGGGCGATCGTCGGGGGAGAAAGCGGTAAATCTGCGCGCCCGATCAGGGAAGAGTGGATTGATGAGGTTTACGCGCAGTGCGTGGCGGCAAGAACGGCCTTTTTCTTCAAACAATGGGGAACGTGGGGCAAGGATAACAAAAAGCGTTCAAAGAAGGCGAACGGACGTGAATATCGAGGTCAAACCTGGGATGAAATGCCGAATGCGCCGCAGGGTTCGGCTACACAGGCGTAGATAAACAGGACGAGAGAACGCTTGGTAGAGAAACGATACGAATGGGCTGACGGAGCCAAACTCGAAGATCATTCCCGCCGCAAGCATAAAATCTTGCGCGAGTATGTCTTCGACTATTTGAGCGTGCGCTGCAAACTTCCCCAGCAGGAGCGTTTTCGGCTCGCCATTGTTGACGGCTTTTCGGGTGGTGGACGGTATCAGTGCGGTACGGCCGGATCACCGCTGATCTTCATAGAGGAACTGAAGCGCGCCGTCGAGGCAGTGAATACGCAGCGTACGGTTCAAGGTCTGGGCACGATTGAGGTCGAATGCCTTCTGATTTTCAATGACGAAAGCCGTGACGCAATTGAGCTATTGAAAACACACGTTGCGCCGGTACAGGCCGATATCGCGCAGACCTGTCCGAAACTGCATGTTCGTGCGGAATATTTGAACGAACTTTTCGAGGCCGCATATCCGAAGATCAAAGGTCTACTCGATCAAGGCCGCTATCGAAGCGTCCTGTTCAACCTGGACCAATGCGGTGACAGCCACGTCGAACGGAACACCATCCTCGACATTATGCGCTCTTACCCTTCTGCTGAAATCTTCTACACTTTTATGATCAGCTCGTTGCTGGCCTTTCTCCAAAAGAACCAACCGGAACAGCTTCAGGCGCGGCTCAATCACCTCGGCGTGACAAGCGCCAACATCGATTCGCTCAACGGAGTGATGAGCAGAAATGATTGGCTTGGCACGGCGGAGAACATTGTCTTCGATGCTTTTCGTTGGTGTGCGCCCTATGTCAGCCCGTTCTCAATCAATAATCCGGACGGCTGGCGATACTGGTTGATCCACTTCGCCAACGCCTGTCGGGCCAGACAGGTGTACAACAACATTCTACACGACAACGCCAGCCTTCAGGCGCATTTCGGACGATCCGGCCTCAATATGCTGTCCTACGATCCCCGGCATGACGGGTTGCTGTATCTCTTTGATGATAACGGCCGGGCATCTGCGAAGGACCAGCTTTTGGGTGACATTCCACGTCTCGTGACAGAATCCGGCGATGCCATGGCGGTAAACGATTTCTATGAGAGCATTTACAACATCACTCCGGCCCACGCCGATGACATTCATGCCGCTATCATCGAGAACCCGGATTTGGAGGTAATCACTCCGGTTGGTGGCGAGCGACGGAAGGCTAATACAATTGCTGTAAATGATGTCATCAAGCTGAAGCGGCAAACCAGTTTCTTTCCAATGTTCCTGAGCGCGGGAAACAAGGCGTTCGGGGGAGACGGAGAATAACGGCCTTGATTGGCCGCGTTGCTTTGCAGGTGGAGCGGGAACCGCATGAATGAGGTTAGAACACACCAGCGTACCGGATCCCTCTCTTGAGACATGCGAACTGACAGGATTGGCGAGCTGATGGATTTTTCTAAACTCGGGACACCGAAGGGGCCGGACAGGCCGACCGATCCCGTCAAAATATTTGAGCGACTGCCCAATCTTCCCGGTACCCCAAATGACCTTTGGCGCGGGCAGGCCGAGGCCCTTGTCCAGTGGAACGCTGCACGGGGTCGGAATGATGTTCTCGTGTCACTGAATACCGGGGCCGGCAAGACGCTTGTCGGTTTGCTCGTTGCGCAAAGTCTTGTGAATGAAGGTATCGAGAACGTCATTTACGTCTGCGCAACGATTGACCTTGTGAATCAAACGTCTCAGGAAGCGCGACGCATCGGTCTGGAACATACGGTTCGGGTCCGATCCAATTTTGATAACGACCTTTTCGAAAGTGGGCGTGGGTTCTGCATCACGACCTATCACGCGCTTTTTAATGGGTTGAGCGCCATTCGGCGGAGGTTCTTTCCGGGGGCGGTTGTCTTTGATGATGCGCATGTTGCTGAGTCGATTCTGCGCGGCTCCCTTACGCTCACTGTATCAGGGCGTGACCATCCGGAGTTGGTCAATGAAGTTGCCGAACTGTTCCGGCCGCATTTCCGAGATCTTCGCATGGAAGGCCGTTTCGACGACAGCCTCACGGGGGAGCACCCGAGTATCGTGATGGCCGCACCGGGAGGACTTGCAGAACGGCGAGACCGTCTCCTGGCGATGCTGCAACACCACGGCATCCATGATGATGACCAGCTCAAATTCGCCTTTGCGCATCTTCGTGACAAGCTGGATTGCTGCGCGATCCTGTTTAGCAGGGGGACTTTTGAACTAGCGCCGCCGTTTCTCCCGTCTCTTGCCCTTGACGTTTTCGAGCGCCCTATCCGCAGGGTGTACCTTTCAGCTACACTCAAGTCGAAGACGGACATTGTACGTGCCTTCGGGCGATTGCCCGATGTGACTATCGAGCCTGATAACGACGCCGGAAACGGTGAAAGGTTGATTCTCTTCGGTCGCAGGATCCTCGGCGGCATTTCGACGGACCTCGTTTCGAGAATCAGTCAGGAGCGCAAGGCGTTGATCGCCGTTCCCAACTATCCGGCCGCGAAGAACTGGGAAGATCTCGCTGTTCCACCCGTTCCGCAGAACTTCTCTGACGAGCTTGAAGCGTTCCGGCAGTCCGATGCCGGGGCGTTTGTTCTTGTCTCCCGAGTCGACGGGATCGACCTGCCCCATGATACCTGCCGCATCATGGTGATGGACGGCCTTCCGTCCGGTGCCTCGCTGATAGAACGCTATCAGTGGGAATTTCTCAGAATGCTTAATCTGCATTCCACGCGGATCGCCAACCGGCTCGTTCAGTTGTTCGGACGGATCAATCGGGGAAGGAACGACTACGGTGCTTTTCTGGTCGCGGGTAACGATCTCAACACATGGCTTAACAACGACCGAAACGTCGCTCTTTTGCCGGAATTGCTGCAACGCCAGATATTGCTGGGGCGCACCGTTCAGGAGGGCATGAGTATCAAGGAAGCGGACGCCGTTCTCGAAACCATCAACGCCGTTTTGTCGCGCGAGCCCTCGTGGCTCGAATTCTACGGCGACAATATTCAACGCGGCGACCTTGACCAGGATCAGGTTCAGCGTGCCGAAGAAGCCGAAGAGCAGATGGTAGCGGCCGCGCGTGCTGAAGCGTCATACGCGGCCGCCATGTGGAACGGTGACATCGCAGAGGCCAGAAATGTGCTGGACGCCGCGGCAGAGGCTACGGGGCATGCGGATGCCCTGCTTTCCGGCTGGCAATACGTATGGGTCGGGGCCGCCCTTGAGGCTGAGGGTGATATTGACAGCGCGCATCTCGCGTACCGAAGAGCAATGAGCCGCCTTGGGAGTATGATTATTCTCCCGCGCGGTGTCGGCGCGCAAAGCACGGCCTCTCTCGGAGACGACGCATCTCAGTTCGCGCGCAACATCGACCGGCTGGTCGGGCTGACACTGAATGAGCAGTTTGAGCGCGAACAGGAGCGGTGGCGTACCCAGCTCGCGGACTTAAATGGCGGCTCAACCCGCCAAATGGAAGAAGCGACTCGGGTGTTGGGAGAAATTCTCGGCTTCTCCGCCACCCGTCCGGACAATGATGTGGGAACGGGGCCGGACGTTCTGTGGGTGGATAGCCCATCTTCGAGCTGCATCGCCTTTGAATTGAAGACGGACAAGGACGATCCGGCCACATACTGGAAGAAGGATATATCCCAAGGACACGATCATCTGGCGTGGATTACCGCCAATTATCCGGATTGCGCGTGTCTCGGCCTGTTTTTCGTCGGTCCTGACGGTTCCATAGAAGCCAAGGGTAATCCGACAGACGCCATGTGGAATTGTCCCCCGGAAAACTTGGTCGAACTTCGTAGTCAGCTCTTCGCATTGGTCGGTGATCTGCGTCGGCTTATGCCGCTGGAGCGTTCCGGAAAAACACGCGAGCTATGCGATGACGGTTCCTGGGAAATCGGTGCCCTTTTCGAGCGACTTAAAGGCACCCATCTGCGTGAAATGGAACAAAAGAAAGCCTAATACGTCGAGCACACCGCCACCTATTTTGAATCTCCCTGATTTTCAATTTTGGTCCGATTATGATCGGCGCGCCCGGCGAGGCCGGTCAGGCTCTCGTGAACCGAACCCCGCCTGATGCGGGTTTCGGCCTGCCGGCTTCGATCCTTCGCGCACGGGCCGCTAAAGCGCCCCGAGTCCTGCCCTGACCTGTGATGGTGTGACGGCGGCTCTGGCCGCCGCCGCTGTCATGCCGCTCATCGCGCTCCTTTCCATGCACGGGCCGCGCCCGGGCCTTTCATTGCCGGCAGCCTGGGGCCGGCGGCCCTCGCCGCAAGCGGTTTTTTCCCCGCCCATCCGGGCTCCTCGCGCACCAAAAAACAGCTTGCGCCTCCGTCCTTTGCCGTCCCCCGAGCGACTGCCGTGAAAGGCCGCGACGGGCGCGGCCGGCAATTGACGAAAGGAGTCATCACAATGAATATGCAATCCATCCAACTGGCCGATCTCAGGCCGCCTGCGCACAACCCGCGCAGTGTCATCGAGGACACGAGCCTCGACGAACTGGCCGCCAGCATTCGCGGCGACGGGCTGTTGCAGAACCTCGTGGTCGCACCGTCACGCGGCAAGACCTACCGCGTCATCAGCGGCGAACGGCGCTTCCGCGCCCTGAAGCTGCTGTGCGAGCGCGGCGACATCGACGAGACCTACCAAGTCCCTGTTGAAATTCGCGGCAAGCTGTCCCAACGCGACAAGCTGCGTCTTGCCACGGTCGAGAACGTGCAGCGCGAGAACCTGGCCCCGGTGGACGAGGCCGAGGCGTTCGCGGAGCTGGCCCGCAACGGCGTCAATCTTGACGACATTGCAGCCGAAACCGGCAAGTCGGTCGGCACGGTCAAGCGCAGGCTGGCGATCGCGGGTCTGTGCGATGAAGTCAAGCAGGCCCTTCGCGACAACCGCATCACGCTGGCGGTGGCCGAGGTCATGACGCTCGGTTCCCATGACCGGCAGCGCGGCATTCTCGAAGAGGTCACGTATGCGACCGAGAGGGGCTGGACGCCCGATATCGACGATATCAGGCACGATCTGCTGGACAGCAAACCGTCCGTGGCCGAAGCGATCTTCCCGGTCGAGCGCTATACGGGCACCTTCACGAAGGATTTGTTCGCGGCGGACGACCAGACCTTCTTCGACGACACGGACCAGTTCCTCGAATTGCAGGAACAGGCCGTTGCCGAACGGGCCGAACAGCTTCAAGCCGAAGGCGTCACGGTGGAAGTCACCAATGCCTATTCGATCCCGAACTGGCAGTACCGGGACGCCGAAGACGGCGAGGACGGCATCACGATCATCAACCTGTCCCCGCAGGGGCATGTCGATATCCGTGAGAACGCTGTTCCCTATGATCTCGACCGTGACACCGCGACGGCGACCGCCGATACACCGGCGGCCCCGTCGAAGCCGAGACCGGCCTACAGCACGCCGCTGTGCCGTTACATGGCGTATCACAAGACACTGGCCGTTCAGGCAGAGCTTCTGGCCCATCCCAGGGTCTGCAAGATTCTCGCAATCGGACGGCTGATCGGTAACCACGACGCTCACGAAGCACTCCATGCATTCGAAGAGCTGGACGAACCGCCGGCAAGCTACGTCACGGTCAACGAGACCGCAGCGAGCTGTATCACGCACCTTCCAATCGAAGGTCGGGACGATGCGCCCGCATGGATACGGCTGAAATATCTCTCCTGCGACCCTGCAGCACTGTACGACACGCTGAAAGAGTTCAGCGATTCCGAGCTTGATGCGTTGCTGGCGCTGCTGACCGCGCTGGAATTCGGTCAAATCCATTGCAACGCGCTCGATACGGACGAGAAGAGCCTGTTCAACCATGTTGCACGGGACCTCGACGTTGCCATGCGTAATCACTGGACGCCGGATGCGGCTTTCCTGTCCCGCCGCACCAAGGACCAGATTTCGCAAATCGTCGGCGAAGCCGGAGCAGCGCAGAAAGGGCCGTTCGCCCGTCTCACCAAGTCGGATCTGGTGAAGCTGATGGAACGTCACTTCACGCAGGCCGCCGAAGCGGCCGATCCGAACGAGGATCAGCAACGCGCCAATGCGTGGTTGCCTGAAGCGATGCACTTCCCGGCCATCGATCCGGCTGCTGCCGAAGCTGCCGATGCGGCCCCTGCGGGTCAGGCAGTCGTTTCCGACGAGGAAGCAGACTCCCTTCCTGACGTGGCTTGATCCGCGTGCCGTCCGCCGCTCACGCGGCGGGCGGCATTTTTTCAATCATATCGAAAGAATCCAAATCATGACTGAACAACGCCCCTCAATTCAGGACGCAGCGCTGGAAATCCTCCGCAAGACAGACGATGGCGACAAACTGAGTCCGACCGACCTCAAGCTGCTAGAGCAAATTCATCCCAACGGGAGTCGGTTTGGGATTCCCATTCTGGCCGAACACTGATTCGATTCCTCCGAGTTGATAGCTTGGAGGATGAGATGGGCAGACCCTTGGATACAGATCTCCGCCGCCGCGCAGTTGCGGCGGTGGAAGCTGGGCTTTCGACCGGTCAGGCGGCGAAGCGGTTTTCGGTGAGCAAGGCGGCGGTTGGTGCCTGGGTTCGGCTGAAGCGTGCGACGGGCGATGTGTTGCCCAAGCCGCAGGGGTCTGGCTTCGGGTCGGTGCTCGATCCGCATGCGGACTTCATCCTCGCCCTGATCGAGGCCGACAAGGACATCACGCTTGTCGAGATCGCCGACCAGCTGGCAAGCGAACGCGGCCTGCGCGTCGTGCCCGCCACCATCTGGTACTGGCTCGACCGGCGCGCGATCACCTTCAAAAAAAACCGCACACGCCAGCGAGCAGCAGCGTCCCGACGTGCGGCGTAGGCGTGAGGCCTGGTTCGAGGCTCAGCCTGATCTCGATCCTGAGAAACTGGTCTTCATTGACGAGACCGGCGCCTCGACCAAGATGGCGCGCCTCTATGGCCGGGCGGCGAAGGGTGAGCGGTGCCGGGCACCGGTTCCCCATGGCCACTGGAAGACAACCACGTTCACCGGCGCGCTCCGCCTGTCGGGCATGACCGCGCCCATGGTCCTCGACGGACCAATGAACGGCGCGGCCTTCCTGGCCTATGTCGAGCAGGTCCTGGTCCCGACACTCTCGCCCGGCGACACCGTCATCATGGACAATCTGCCAGCTCACAAGCCGACCGCGATACGCCAGGCCATAGAAGCGGCGGGGGCGCAGCTGCTCTACCTGCCGCCCTACAGCCCCGACTTCAACCCGATCGAAAATGCCTTCTCCAAAATGAAAGCCTTCCTGCGCAGAGCCGCGGCCCGAACAGTTGACGACCTTTGGCAGAGCATCGCCGACGCTCTCGACACCTTCTCACCAGACGAGTGCCAAAACTACTTCGAAGCATGCGGATACGACTGCGAATGAGATGAATCCGCTCTAGAGGCCGCCGTCAACGGGTTTGTGAACGAATACGGCGAAGCCGCATTCTTCACCATGCTGGACCGTGTACGGAGCGGCTACACGCCGTCTCCAGAAACGAAAGACGGCGTCATGCCGAAGCACATTCGGTTGACCGGCGCATATTTCGAATTCACCGCCTGTGGCAGAGTGGCTACCGTCGTACTGCGTAACGGCGGCGAGACGGCGCATTTTCCTTACGGCCGCATCACGCAGACTCAGGCTGAAAAGATATTCACTTGTCCCGACTGCATTGCGGCCTGGTACGACGATGAGGCCACCTGACAGCCTATATGCGCGGCATGACACAATCGTCATGCCGTCGATGCCTGCCGCGCAACACGGTCTCTATGGCGGCAATTTGTGCGGTGACGCTGCGTGCCGGCCGATCGACGCCTGAGCGATCACCAGCATCACTCGGCCGCACGCCCGGTGCCCCGGTGTTGTATCGCAGGCGTACTCTGATTACGCCGTTATCTTCGACATTTTCTCATTCTCCGAAACCCTCCTTCTGACCGTCTGATCTGCCGGGTCCGGCCCCGTTGCATTCCCCGTTGTCCGATTGCCTTCGGCTGATGCCCTGAAACGCCGCCCTGTACGGGGCTTCCAGCCGTTGATCCGGTGTCGCGCCGTCTTGTGTGTCGCTCAAGGCCGCGCACTGTCCTGAACTTCCTGTCCTCCTGTTACCGCCGCCGACCGACATTGGTCTGTGGGGTTTCCGATCATCCCGCCATCACTCCTGTAGGCCGGTGTCACTCATTTACGCCGGACCCTGGCCGCTGCCGTGCGCGGCGCAATCCCGAGCCCTGCCGGGTGCGGACGGTCGCTCCCGTGTTGCTCCGACTGCGTCTTCGCGCCCGCTCCATTCGCTGTCCGCAGGTTTGCGCCGCGCCCGCCGACGCGGCCGGACGGGAGGCGTACTTCGTTCACAACCAACCAACAGGAGAAAACAGATGGCTAAGACGAACAACAGGAAACCCGACTTCAACGTCTACATGGTCTCGGGCGGCGGCAAGGACAGGAAAGGCTTCTGGACCAAGATCGGCGCGGCCTGGAAACACGAGGACGGCGAGGGCTTCAACGTCTCTCTGGAAGCCTTCCCCACCAACGGGCAACTGGTCATCCGCGCGCCGAAGGCCAAGGACGACAACGAGGAATAACGCGAACAGGGGCCGCTCACCAGCGGCCCCTTCGCTTTTCAGGATACGAATTTCGGAGACAAGATCATGTCAAAAATCAAGGAGCTTTACGAGAACGTCACCAACCGCATCATCGCCGAGCTTGAACAGGGCGTGCGCCCGTGGGCCAAGCCCTGGAACGCGGAACACGCAGCCGGGCGCATCACGAGGCCGCTACGTCACAACGGTATCAGCTACAACGGCATCAACGTCCTGATGCTGTGGTGGTCCGCTCAGGATCGCGGCTTCATCTCGCCGTACTGGCTCACTTTCCGGCAGGCGAAAGAACTCGGCGCCTTTGTCCGCAAGGGCGAGAAGGGCTCACCCGTCGTTTACGCCAACACGATCAGCAAGACCGAGCAGAACGACGCCGGCGAGGATGTCGAGGTGAATGTCCCCTTCATGAAGGCATACACGGTGTTCAACGCCGACCAGATCGACGGGCTGCCCGAACACTACACGCAGCTCCCCAAACCGGTCACCGACCCGGTGCAGCGGATCGACCGCGTCGAGGCGTTCTTTGAGAACACAAGCGCGGATATCCGCACCGGGGGCGGACAGGCGTATTACGCCGTCGGCGGCGATTACATCCAGATGCCGCCCTTCGAGGCGTTCAAATCCGCCGAAAGCTACTACGCGACCCTCGGTCACGAAACGACGCACTGGACTCGTCACCCCTCACGGCTTGACCGCAGCTTCGGCCGCGAGAAATGGGGCGACGCCGGGTATGCCCGCGAGGAACTGGTCGCGGAAATCGGCGCGGCGTTCCTCTGCGCCGATCTCGATATCGAGCCTTCCATCCGTGAGGATCACGCGCCGTATATCGCGAACTGGCTCAAGGTGCTCGAAAACGATCACCGCGCCATCTTCACGGCGGCTGCGCACGCGCAGCGCGCCGCGGACTTCCTGCACGGCTTGCAGGACCCGGCGGGTCAGGCCGAACGGAAGGAAGACAGCGATGACGATGAAGACCGGGCCGCCGCATGAGCGCTCGCCCCCGCGAAAGCGGGGGCGGCCCTCCCTTCTTTTTGTCACAATCATTGTATCAACGTGCGCGCTCCGGCAAGGACGCGCACCGCGTTGTTCGTACCAGGACGATCCAGCGCGCCGCCTCCGGCGGCACGTCCTTGCCTTTCGCTTGCGCGCGTTGATGCCGCGATCGCGTCGGCTCCGAAGGGATGCCGGTCCCTTGTCTCACCAAAGGGATGGTTTTTGGTCGCGTCCGTTATCGGGGGAGCGGTGACTTCAGGCTAGCGTGTTTTGCTCCGGTCAGGATTGCAGTCGTCGTCCGCTCGCATTTGTGCATGATTTGGAAAGCGGACTTGCTAACGCAGCTAGCATGGGCCTGCGCTCGCCCCTCCAATCAAAAAGTTAGAGCCGGGCATGGCTTAGCCCTGTATGTTTCAAAATTTGGGGTTCAATGTGCTTACTGGAAACGTTGCTCTAGTGGATCGCAAACTCCTTTGGGATGGTAGTGACCCACGATACAACTCGGCGGTAGTTTGGTTGCGATGCGGAAGCCTGCGCCTCTGTAAGGGGCGGGGGAATAATCATCATACAGCAAGTCTTCAAATATCATTTCAAGTGACATGCCGGCAAACTCGCCGATCGTATGAGCGCTCAACAAAGTAAGCGGTACATCACATGTAAATACCGTGGGCGTTCCAATTCTCTTTAGAACCTGTCTATAGTCCCGACTGCCTTTTAAACAGGAAGCTATACCGAGAAGGTATTCGCTTCCATACAACATATAATGACCGCAATTGTCGATGAGGTCTCTCTCGTTTGCTTCGAAATAAACGACCGATTTCCGCGTCACCGTATCAACCTGCTGAATCGCATGCTCAAGAATTTCATGGTTCAGTTCAGGAAAGTTTCCACGAAGGAACAACTCCTGGGCAAGTTCATGGAAAATTTTTGGCTCTAAAGGAAGAATTCCCTGTGAATAATAAGATTCTACGTTATTGGGTCTCGATCCATGAAATGCGCGAAGTGCTTTGAAACGGTGACGCAAACGGTGCGAAAGAAGTTCCTTTGAGTCCACATATTCACCTTTAACGGACCAGATGACTTCATCCAGCCATTCGAGATCATCACAGACGACATTCTTTGGAGGGCTCAACCGGAACGCATTCTTTACATCCGGGTCAATGACATCTGCCATCAGTTCCCAAACCGCATCTCGCCAGGAGGAAAACGATTGCCAATCCCAAATGTGATCAGGTGTTGTCTCGCGTTCAGAATGGCGGCTCGATATCGCGTTGGGCAAAGTCAAAACTTCATGTTTCATAATGATGCTTTTATTTGAAATGTTCATGGCGTGTATTATCAGCCTACCTGATTAAGTCATTAAAGACATTCTAGTATGCTTAGAACGCAACAGCCGAATCAAAACATTATTGGCTGATTATGATTGGCGTTTTGCGCTTGGAAAACCTGTAAAGGGCTCTTCGACCATCGGGTTGGGATCGGCGAACTCGTTCAGTGTCGAGTGGAAATAGGGCAGCTTCTGCGCCCGGATCGGACGCAGCCCGCCCTGGAAGAACAGCAGCTCTTCGTTCGGCCCCATATGCATGATCTCGTCCGGCGTCATCAGCGGACGGCCCGTTTCGCTGATGTTTTCCCTGTCCCCGCTCGATCCGCTCGACCACACCGTGGTCTTGCCGAGCAGGTCGGAGGCGTATTTGGCCGTGAACATATCGTTGGTGCCGAAGAACTGCACAATCCGTGAGTTACTGACGAAGGTCTCCCAGCGGTCACCATAGGTATCCTTGAGCTGGCTGAGATTTTGCAGGATCGGCCACATCTTGATGCCGTACCCCCGGCCTTCGGCTATGCCGCGTTCCGCCATGCGCATATGGCCGAGTGCTGCAAACTCGTCGAGCAGAAACAGCACGCCGGGCCTTGTCGGGCCTTGCGTGCGTGAGAGCGCCGTCAGGCTCAGCGTGATCATCAAGCGAAGCCAGCGGGCGAACTGCCCGCTGACATGTTCGAAGGGCAGGCAGAGATAGATGGTCATCTTCTCGCGCTTGAGGTCCGCCAGGTCAAAATCCGACGCGCCCAGCACCAGACGCATGCGGTTGCTATCTAGGAAGTTGGTGTGCCGTTGGGCCGTAGATAGTACCGCCGGGCCTTCGCGATCCGACTTCGAAAGGAAGCGGTTCGCGGCACGGGCGATCAGGCCGTCCGCCTGAACGAGGCGCGACATCTTTTGCAGCAGCGCCGTCCAGTCATCGGGAGCCTGCGTAATCAGCTCCCGGACCGTCAGCAGGTTGCGCCGCGCCGGCTCTTCCATGAAGGCGACATAGAGGATGAGGCCGGTCAGCAACGATTCCGCTTCATCCGAGAAATGCCCCTCGACACCGGATGTGCCCTTGTCGCGCAGCACGAGGGCGTTCGCCATCATGGCGGCGTCATCGCCCACGTCGTCGCTGTTGGTGTCCAGCCAGTCAAGCGGGTTGAATGCCGAGCAGGGCAAATCCCATGGCGGGCCGCTATGCAGGCCCCACGGGTTCAGGACATGGACCTCCTGGCCCATGTCGCGGCGATGCCGCGCGGTGATGGCGGCGTTCTCGCCCTTGGGATCGTTGCAGATCACCGAGCCCTGCCATGTGAGCAGGTTCGGGATCACGGAGCAGACGCCTTTCCCGGCACCCGAGGCGGCGACCGTCATGAGGTGTCCGTCGCCGTCGAACCACAGCCCTTCATCGGTCAGGTCCGGGTACTGGCCGAGATAGACGCCGCCCTTATCAAGCAGCCCGGCTTTCTTGATCTCCTTGTCGTCGGAAAAACGGGCTGTGCCGTGGCTGGTCAGTTCCGGCTCGTCGATGGTCTCGCCGAAGAATATTTCGTAGGCACGCACGCCGATTATCAGGCAGACGTAACCGAGCGCCGCCACGCCGGGCCAGAAGGTGACGCTGGTCTGCATCCGGGCGAAGTCGCCGGTATCCCCGGTGACGCCATCGGCATAGAGCAGGAGGGGAAAGCCCAGGCCCAGGCAGAGCTGCCACAGCCGGATATGCCGCCAGCGCCATTCGTCCTCTTCGTCGTCTTCTTCCTCGTCATCCTCCGGCTCTTTTGCCGATTTGGGGATGCCGAACAGAGCCAGAACACCAAGCCCCAGAAACAGGAGCCCGGCCGCCACCGATGACCTCGCCGCCTGCCCCCACGCAAGGGACATGTCGTCGCCGGTCAGAGCGATTGCGACAAACGGAACGGCGATGCCGATCGCAGAGAGCGTGAGGAGTTCCCGGGCTTGTATGTTCACATTTACGGCCTTCCGTTTGTCGCCATTTTGTTCTACAAGGAGTCGATGCGATTTGTGCACAGCAAATCGCATCTCCTTCGGTGTCGCATCGCGACACAAGCGGGGCCGGATAACGGCCCCAGGAACGCGCGGATTTATGATCCGCGCGGCGGCCCGCAGGGCCGCTCACCGGCGCAAGTGTTAATGGCGTCTTAAGCATATCCATGATAGAGTTGATGATCCAGATTTGCCGTTAAGGTTGGAGGCAAGCCGTGAACGGTATCACCGTTCAGACGGCCCGGCCCCGCCGAAGCGGGACTCGGGCCTGGCTTGGCAAGGGGCTCTCCGGCCCCGTTGCATCCCCGGTTCTGGGTCTCTTTGGGGGTATTTCACCCAGGACCCAGACCAGCGTTTCGGCGCTGGATCACGACCGGGTTTCCGGCCCCGGTGCCGGCCAGCCCCCTTCGGGCTGGACACCGCGTTAAGGCGCTTCGCCCTTGACGATCCCGACCCCTGTTTCGGCAGCGGCTTCGACCAGCATCCGTGCTGGAGGCGGCCAACCCCTTCGGTTGGATGCGGCGTCGGGTTTCGGCCCGACATGACGACCAGGGCACGCCGCCCCTGGACCCCGGCGAGGGGATAGCGCAACCCCCTCGACCCCGCGACAGGGGTATGCCCCCTGTACCCGCACCAGCAGCCATGCTGGACCCGGCCAGGGAGGGCGTCCCTGGATGCGCATGAGACCGACGGCGGAGGACGGCGGTATGGCAACCAAGAAAAGCGAAAAACGGCAACGCAACAAGACGGTCCATATCCGCCTGACCGACGCGGAGCATGCGGCCCTTCTTGCCGCGGCCGATAATGTCGGCCTCACGCTTGGCGCCTATATGCGCGCCACCGCGCTTGGTTCACCCGGCCCCCGCGCCGCACGCAAGCCGCCCGTCGTCAGGGAGGAGCTGGTGCGCATTCTCAGCCAGCTCGGCAAGATCGGCTCCAACGTCAACCAGATCGCCCGCGCCGTGAACAGCGGCGACGATCCGAACGGCCTGTCCGACGATATCAAGGCCGCCGTGGTCGCCCTCGCCGAAATCCACGCAGCCGCCGCCCATGCGCTTGGTTGGAAGCCGGGGATGGACGCATGATCATCACGGGCAACAGTATCGGCTTCTCCCTCGACCTCGTCACGCGGCTGCTGGACGACGTGTCGGAAAACACGCGCGTCGAGGCGCTGGAGTTTCGGCATGTGGCGGTGTGGGAGGTGAAGGAAGCCCTTTCCGATATGCAGTTGCTTGCCTCCGGCACGATGGGCCGGAAGGGCCTTTACCACGCCAAAATCCGTCCCGCCCCCGAATACAGTCTCACGCGTGAGCAGTGGTTCCATGCCGCCGACGTGCTGGAGCAGGAGCTGGGCTATGACGACCTGCCGCGCGTCCTCATGCTGCATGAGCAGGGCGAGCGCGCCCATCTCCACGTCATCTGGGGACGCACCGATATCGACACGATGACGCTGCGCCCGGACAGCTTCACCTATGCCAAACATGAGCGGGCCGCCCGCGCCCTGGAAGCCGCGTTTGGCCATGAAGCCGTGCCGAGCCGGCGGGAGCCGGACCCGGACGGGCAATCCGGGCCGGATGGGCAGTCCGAGCCGGACGGGCGGGAGGGCGCGTCGTGATTATCAAGGGCGCAAGCCGCGCGGCCCCGGCCAAGCTGGCGAAGCACCTTGAGCGCGAGGATACGAATGAGCGCGTCGAGGCGCTGGAGTTCCGGGACGTGCCGCTGGAAGACCTGGAGCACGCCCTGCGCCACATGCAGATGCTCACCGCCGGAACGCGCGGCTACAAGGGCCTTTACCACGCCAATATCGACCCCCACGCCGATTATCCGATGACCCGCGAACAATGGGAGCGGTGCGCTGACGTGCTGGAACAGGAGCTGGGCTTCGAGGGCCAGCCCCGCGTCATCGTTCTGCACAAGAAGGAGGGCCGCGAGCATATCCATGTCGTGTGGGCGCGCACGGATGTCGAGACGATGACGCTGCGTTCCGACGCCTTCACCTACGGCAAGCATGAGCGCGCCAGCGCCCGGCTGGAGGAAGAGTTCGGCCACGAGCACGTGCCGGGCAAATGGTACAAGCGTGACATGGAACAAGAACTGCCCATGGCGGAGCTGAACCACGCCGAATGGCAGCAGATGGAGCGCAGCCAGCTCGACCCGCGCGAACGCAAGGCGGAGATCACCGGCCTGTATGAGCGCGCCGATAACGGCCAGGCGTTCCAGAACGCGCTTGAGGATGCGGGCTACCTGCTGGCGCGGGGCGATCGCCGCGCCATGGTGGTGGTCGATATCGCCGGCGAGGTCCACAGCCTCAACCGCCAGATCACCTCCGCCAAGGCAAAGGAAATCCGCGAAAAGATCGCCGATATCGACATGTCAGCGTTGCCGGACGTGAACGCCGCCCGCGAGCTGCAAGAGCAGCGCCGAGACGCCCGCAACAGCGCGAAGGGCCGCGCCGACGCCGAAGAAGGGCGGGCGGAGACTCCGGAAATCGATCAAGGGCCGGACGGTGCGGATCAGTCGCAAAAGCGGGATGCGCCTGCGCAAGACGCGCCGCCTATCCTGGCCCCGGAAGACCCCGCGCTTATGGAAGCCAGCGCCGAACTGGACCAGAACCACGCGCGCCGGCGTGAATATTTCGAGCAGGATTGGGAAAAACGCATCGCGCGCGAGATGGATCTGGTCAAACGCCAGATTCAGGAGCGGCGCGAGATCGAGCGCAAAACCGACTGGAAGGCGATGGAGGGCAAGTCGGGCTTCGAACGGTTCGATCACAAGCTCAAGGACCGGCTTGACCGCAAGCGCGTCAGGGACCGTCATGACGAGCGCCAGGCCCGCGAAAAAGAACGCGACGCCCGCGACGAAGATCGCCGCGAGGCGCGCATGGAAGAACTGCTGCGCGACAAGGAACGGCATCGCGACAAGATGGAGCAGACCTTCGAGCGCGAGCATCGCCAACTCGAAGAGATGCATCGCCGCGATCAGGAACGCGCCCGACAGCAGGAGCTGGACCGCGCTCGCGATCCCAATCCCCCCGACTTTGATCCATCCGGCGACCGGCCACCCGACCGTGGCGGTGGCTACGACCGATAAGCGGTCCTTCCCGACGGGAGGAGCAGGACCGCGAGGTTGGACAACCCGTCGAGGCCAGGTTGAAACCGAAGCGGTTCAACCTGAAGGCGCTGTTCAACAAGCTCACCGGGCTGTTGGGCATCCGGGCGCTGTTCAACTGGTTTGCGAGGCCGCGTGGCCCACGGCCGGAGCCGATCAAGATCGACCCGGCATGGTTCCCGGTGCCGCAGCCGACACCTGCGCCCGCTGATGAATGGCTGCCGCCGGGGCTGGTGCCGCCCAAGCCGCATCTGCCGCCATGGGAGCCGCCCTGGATGGCGATGTTCGATCCCCCGTGGGTGCCGCCATGGGAGCTGATGTTTGCGGCTCAGCCGGAGGCGACAGAATTGCCGGGGGCGTATTGGGAGGCTGATGATCCTGAGGATTATCTGTATCCGGAAGATGACCCCTATGACTATGAGTGCGACCCATACGCCTTTGCGGAGGATAATCCGGGCTGGGCTGACGGCCTGCCTGATCCGGAGCCGGAGGACGACGACATCTATGTCCGGCCCGGTGAGAAGGTGCCGTTCGACGCCGGAGAGCTGTTACGGAGCTACTACGTTGTCGGCGTTGGGGACGTGCACGTCTATGCGCGGATTCATCCCGACGACATGGATTTGCACCCGGACCAGATCATCGAGCGGCCTAGCTTGAGGCGAAATTTCAATCTGCATTTCCGGCCCAAGGGGCCTAAAGGCCCGGATTAACCCATAAGTGCCAGGTCGTTTAAAGGCAGGCGGGTCGGGCGTTCACGCCTGGGACGCGTCGTTACGCCTTGGCCGGGCAGGCATTGTCTGGTGGATCGGGTTTACGTGACCGCAAATTGCCATAAAAGAAAAAAACGTATATGCCGAAGCATAAAATAGCGATTTACATAATTATCGCAACATATACGAAAGTATATAATAATATAGATGTTTCTTTGTATAATTTTAATTATAGTTCGTGTAGCCTGATACATTATTGGGTATTCGGTTTCGGGGGAGCGCGGGGATATTTAATTTAGAAGATTACCATGCAGCCTTTATAGCGGCCTTTCTCTCAGGGTTTGTCTTCGGTGGGGTGGCTTTTTACCTGCTGTCGCTCATTTCGGCGCGCCTCCGGATCGCCGTGGACAAGCGGTGGCTGACCTGGTGGCGGAGCGAAGGCCAGAGCTCAACGGGCACAAGGCATTCCGAGCGCGGCTTCACACTGATCGAGATGGCGGTGTTTCTGGTGATCGCGGGCGTCATGCTGGCCGGTGCGATCCAGATGATCGCGCCCTACGCCGAACAGGCCCGGCTGAAAGCCACCAAAGCTAATATGGAGCGGGTGGTTGATGTCCTCGCTGGTTACGCACATCGCAACAACCGGCTTCCCTGTCCGGGGGAACCGGATCAAGGCGTGTCCTCCCAGCCGTTTGGCGCGGAACGCGGCAGCGGTGCGAACGGCGACCAGATGGGGAGCTGCTCGACGGGTGCGGCGGAGGGCATCGTGCCGTTCCTGACTCTCGGCCTTACCGAGGCCGAGGTCCGGGACGGCTGGGGGAATTTCCTGACCTACAGGATAAGCCCGGTCTTCACGCTGGACCCCGGCGACGGGACGAGGGACGCACACGCAAGGTGCAGGACCGAAAATATCTGGATACTGATCGGAGATCCTCTCGATCCGGCGGACGATCTGAACTGGAACCCGCCGAAAGCGCGGTTCTGCTGCCCGGCCACGGCAACGTACAGCGCCAGCACGGATATCGTGATCAAGGACGCCGCAGGCGACCCCTTGTGGCCGCTGCAAAGAAGCGGCGGCGGCTATGCGCCGGTAAATACTGCTGTCAGTTCAACGGCGTTCGACCTGAAAGCGGATAACGTCACGGCCCCGGCGGTCATGCTCGTAAGCCACGGCCCGAACGGCTATGGCGCGTTCACCGCAAGCGGGGGCCGCACGACAGGCCAGCATGGCACCGATGAGGACGAAAACGCCGACGGCGACCGGACTTTCATCGTGCGGGACCGCAGCACGTCAGGTAACGCCAGCCATTTCGATGACCTGCTGGTGTGGCGCACACAGGATCAACTCTACGCAGAAACGGGAGAGGGCAGTTGCGCATTTCCGTGAACACAATGCCCGCAAAGCCGGGGGAGAAGGGGGCGATGCTGATCGTCACCACATTGCTGGTGATGGCAGCCGGACTGCTTTTGGCCGGTGCCCTGAGCTTGCTCCGTCCGGTGGACCGTGAGGTCCAGGAAGCCCGAACGAGACACACGATGGACGGAATCGTCCATGCCCTTGCCGTGTATGGGCAACGGCACCTGCGGCTGCCCTGCCCGGCAACCCCGGATCGAAGCGGCGGCCCTGAACCCTTCGGGGCGGAGCGCGGCAGCGGCCCGAACGGGGACCAGAAGGGAAGCTGTGGTGCGGGCGAGATCGAGGGCATTGTGCCGTTCCGGGCGCTTGGCCTGAGCGAAGACGCCGCGCGGGACGGCTGGGGAAATTTCATCACCTACAGGGCGAACCTCTACCTGGCGAACATCCCCGACCTCACCGCCAACCCACCTCCAAAAGCGCACAAAGCCTGCCGGGAAAAGGATGTCTGGGTCGTCAAGAACGGGCCATCGTGGGAGAACCTGAACCCCCGAAAGGCGGTCTTCTGCTGTCCGGGGCACGACGCCTCGAAGTCGAGCCATGTCAACGTTTTGAACGGCGTTGGCGGCCTGGCGGAGAGCGTCGTGCCGGGTGACGACAAGTTCAGCGGCTATGCCTCTGTGCACGCACCAAGCCCCAAGGGCGGCGAAAACACGGCGGCGGTCGCGGTCGTGCTGGTCAGCCACGGGCGGAACGGCCTCGGAGCCTTCCTCGACAATGGTTCACGGGTGAACGGGGGCGCGATGTCGGCCCTGGAAAGCGAGAACGCGGACGGCGACACCGGCTTTGTTGACCGGCCGCGCAACGAGGTCGGCGAGGCGGAGTATTTCGATGACATGGTGGCCTGGCGCACCAGCGCGATGCTCTATGCGGAGCTGGGTGGCCACTCGCACAGTTGCGACGAACCGCTCCCATAAGCGGGGGTGAAAGGGGGAACCATGGAACCACAAAACGCCCTTGCCGGGCTGCTCCGTGCCGCCGCCGGACGGGGCGATATCGGGGGCGTGCACAGGTTGCTCGATCAGGGCGCGGAGCCGAACGCACGGAATGGTGCCGGATGGACAGCGCTGCATTGGGCGGCGACGAACGGGTGGGCAGGTGTCGCGGCGGTGCTTTTGCTGGCGGGCGCGGAGCCGAACGCTACAAACGGATGCAACTCCACGCCGCTCCATTGGGCCGCGCTGTGCGGCCATGCGGATGTCGTGGATGTCCTGGTGGAACAGGGCGCAGATGTCAACGTCAGGGATGGAGGCAAGCGCACGCCGCTGCATGAAGCCGCCGGGCGCGGTCATCGAAGGGCCGTAGTGGCCCTGATCCGGGCAGGGGCGGACGTTAATGCCGGAGACGGGACGCGAAAGACGCCGCTCGATTATGCGCGTGAGAACGGTCGGCTGGGAACTGTCGCAGCAATCTTGCAGGCGATGGCGGAATCGGAGGCGGAATGACTTTGATGCAGAAAGAGACGGCGGGAGGTCTGCCGGATTCGACGGAAGGTCTTTTCTCGTCGCTACTGGATGGGTTGCTGAGCAACAAGCCCTTGCGGGCGGCGTTCTACACTGACCGCTTCCTGCCACTGGATGACTTCACCGAGAAGCATGTGCCGGTGATCCGGGCCTATGCGGAGGAAACCGCAATTCCGATTGGACAAGAGTCGGCCTCATGGCTGGCGAAGCGGGTCTGGATGGCGCTCTATTTTCAATAGCGAAAATTATTGCAGACGACGCGGGAAATAACAGCAGACGAATTGTTTTTCGCATTCGCACAAACAAAACACTCAGTATATTCATAGAATGGTATTATTACGTATAATTATTGATACGCTACCTCAAGAATAAAAGGATATTGACTTTGCTTCACACATTATCAGAGACGTTCAACAGGCACCAAGAAGTGCGTCTTAACAGAAAACTTCTCGAAGCGGCAGCGCACGGTAAAACTAAAGAGGCGATTGCCCTCATCGAGAAGGGTGCAGACGTGAACACAAGGGACACCCGCGAGAGATACGTAGGACGGACGCCGCTTCATTGGGCTGCAACCTGCGGGCAGACCGAGACGGTAGAGGCGCTTATTGCACAAAGTGCGGATGTGAGCGCAAAGGACACGGTCGGACGGACACCGCTGGATTTGGCAGAGATGCACCTTGTGGAATCAACGCATAAAGCTCTGCGTCACGCTGCATCGCTTGGAGAAGCAGACAGCTTGCGCCATGCGCATCGGGTGAAGGCTATGAGGACCGCTACCAACAAGTGGCAGTCATGAAAAACCTGTTTCGCCGGAAGGCAGGGAAGCAATCACAAGCGGAGCTGAACGAACGTCTGTGCAATGCCGCAGCAGACGACGATCCCGCAAAATGTCGAACCTTCGTCGAACAGGGTGCCGATGAGCCTTGAGCGGGATTTGTTGCGCGCGGCGAGGCAGGGAAAGACCGGGATGGTTATCACCCTGCTCCGGGAAGGCGCGGACATAAACGTGGCGACCGATGACGGCCAGACTCCGCTGCACCATGCCGCCGCCGAGGGACACACAGACACGGCAATTGCCCTCATGAAACGCGGCGCACGCCCGCACCCGCGCGATGAGGCGAACAGGACGCCGCTCAACACGGCGATGCGCAACTGCCACATGGAGACGGCCCATGCGCTCCGCGAGGAAATCGCCCTCCAACAGGCGTTGCGGGCGGAGCTGCGAAGCATCATGAAGCGCCGTCAAACCTAGTCCCACATCCTGGCCGCGATGCTGATTTCCTCGGCTCCCACGGCGTCGGCATAGATCGCCGTGGTCGATAGCTGGGCGTGCCCCAGCCATTTCTGCACCATGTTGAGGGGGATTCCGGCCTGCACGGCCGCGACCCCGAAGCCGTGCCGCAACCCCTTCGGGCTCGCCTGCGGCCCGCTGATCCCTGCACTGTCCATAACCTCATGCACACGCCGCCAGGCCGTCACACGCGCCCAAGGCCACAGCCGGACGCTTTTACCGCCGTCGCGGCCCCTCTGCGCCTCCCTGAGCCCGTGCACCAGCTCCAGGGTGGTCAGCACGTCCTGCGGGACCGGGACGGCCCTGTAGATGCCGTTACGGCGCTTCTTGAGGCTCTCGAACACGATCACCTTGCCGGACAGGTCCACGCGGTCGGCGGTGAGCTGTAGCGCCTCGCTGATCCGGCAGCCGGTATAGGTCAGCGCCATGCACAGCGACCGCACGTCACGGCTGGCCTGCTCGGCCGTCGCGAGGAAGGCGGCGCGTTCTTCTTTGGTGAGGTATTTCCGCTGACCGGCGGAATCGTAGATTTGCAACGTAATTCCCGACAAGTGTTTCTCTCCGGCGACGCAAGAAGCCCGGTTGGATCGGGCCAAGGGGCTAAATCCGCAGGAATCCTATCAGATCGCAGCCGGTACGTGAAACAAAATACCCAATAGTGTTTCAGGCAGGGCAGGGGCTCCGGTAGGGTGGCCCGGCGGGCTGGACGCAGCGAGCGGAAAGCGCTATAGTATTAAGAGGTATTACCTTTCAATACTATGGGGTTGCGACATGGCAACATCGGTCAAACTTGATTCCGAGCTGAAAAGCCGCCTTGACCGGCTGGCGGGAACGCGGCGGCGGTCGGCACACTGGATGATGCGGGAAGCGATCCGGCAATATGTCGAACGCGAGGAAGCCCGCGAGAGCTTCAAACAGGAAGCCCTCCAGTCGTGGCAGGAGTACCGGGAAACCGGCCAGCACCTGACGCTGGAGGAAACCGATGCGTGGCTGAACACCTGGGGCACCGAAGATGAGACAGAGGTGCCTGGGTGCCGCAAGTAATCATCACGGCGGGTGCAGCGCGTGGGTTGGAAAGCTGCCGCCGCTTCCTTGCAGAAAAGAGTCCCGAAGCAGCCCGGCGGGCTGGGCAGGCGATCTCGCGCCAATTCCGGTTGCTGCAAGACGCCCCAGCGATTGGCCGCCCGTTGCCGGAGGAACCAGAGTTGCGGGAGCTGGTCATCGGCTTTGGGGATTCCGGCTATGTGGCGCTGTACCGCTACGAGCCGGATGAGGGTGCCGTTTACATACTGGCCTTCCGGCACCAGAAAGAAGCCGGGTATTGAGCGCGATCATGGAAGCGTTTTAACGACGACGCCGGCGGCGCGGCGGCGCGGCGGCGACAGCCGGTGTTCCGAAGATGCGGCCACCCGGAAACAGTTCGCGACCAGATGCTCAGGTTCTTTCGGGAAACCATCCCAAAAGAGTGAGAAACCTTTCGAAGCCAGGCGTCAGACAATTTTCGCGTCACAACTCATAAGAAATTTCGGGTTTTGGGTTGGCATCAGTATAGCACTGGTATAAACAAAGAGAATGAAGGAGGACGCCAGCGTGAGAAAAACATGGCTCTTGAGCGCGCTGTTGCTGGCTATCATTGCTGGCGGCTCTTATGGTTTGTTCCTCTATTTGCGGCCAGCGCCTCTTCCTGAACAGTTGCTTTACGGCAACGGCCACATCGAAGGTACGGAAGTGCGGGTGGCCGTCGAGGTGGCGGGCCGGGTCGTCGAGAGTCGGATTGCCGAAGGTGTAACCGTCACCAAAGGCGACCTCCTGCTTCGACTCGATGATGCTGATTTCATCCTGCGGAAAGAGCAAGCCGAGGCCGAGGTCGAGGCGCGACGGCGGGAACGCGAACAGGCGGAGCGCGAGCTGCAGGTCTGGCGCCATCACTATGAGACTGCCGAGCGTGAGCTCTCCCGCTACCGGGAACTTGGCAGGCGGGGTACCGTGACGCCACAGCGGGTCGAGCAGGCGGAAAACGCGTTCCGGAACGCCCAGGGCCGGGTTGGCGCTTTGGAAGCGGAGATCGGCGCGATCGAAGGCCGGATCGAAGCCGTGCGCAAGGAGCTTGCCCTTATGGCGAGCCAAGTCAAAAAGACGCGTGTTTTTACACCGGTCTCCGGGACCGTTTTGGCAAAGACGATAGAGGTGGGCGAGTTCGCCCAGCCGGGTCGAACGGTGGCTATCCTGGCCGACCTTTCTCGCATCGAACTCAAGGTTTTCATTCCCGAGAAGGACATCGGCAAGGTCAAGCTCGACGCCTCCACGCGCGTCCGGGTGGACGCCTTTCCCGACCGTCTGTTCGAAGGGCGGGTCGCGCGGGTCGATCAGCAGGCGCAGTTCACGCCCCGCGATATCCACATGCCGGAGGAGCGGACGCGCATGGTTTTCGGCGTGACGCTTGTTCTTGACAATCCTGATGGTGTGCTCAAGCCCGGCATGCCTGCTGATGCCTGGATACTTTGGGGTTCCGGCACGCGATGGCCACCGCAACTCTTCGTTCCGCAGTGAGGCGGGGGCGATGAGCGACGCGGACGACAACATGATTGAAACCGAGGGACTGGGCCGACGGTTCGGCCACGCTCGGGCCATCAGTGCAATCGATCTGCGAATTGCGCGGGGCGAGATCTTTGGTCTCGTCGGGCCTGATGGGGCGGGCAAGACGACACTCCTTCAACTCCTGGCCGCCATTCTCGATCCGAGTGAGGGAAACTGCCGGGTGCTCGGCTTCGATACGGTACGGCAAGCCTCCGAAATCACGTCCCGGATTGGCTACATGGCGCAAGGCTTTACGCTCTATGATCACCTTACTGTCGCGGAGAACCTGGCCTTCGCCGGCAAGGTGCGCGCCGTGCCTCAGGCTGTGTACGCCGCAAGGAGCGAGCGCCTCCTCGCGATAGCCGCGCTCACCCCCTTTCTTCATCGCCGGGAGGGCACACTGTCGGGCGGCATGCGCAAGAAGCTCGCCCTGTGCACCAACCTGATTCATCAGCCGCCCCTGCTTCTCCTCGACGAGCCCGGCCTTGGGGTAGACCCGCTCTCGCGCCGCGAACTCTGGCGGATGCTGGAAGACTTCCGGCGCGAGGGTGCGACGATTGTCTTCGCAACATCCTACATGGACGAGGCGGAAATGTGCGATCGCGTCGCTTTCCTCGACCGCGGTTCGATAACCGCAC
This sequence comes from Algihabitans sp., assembly GCA_965233705.1. GTDB lineage: Bacteria > Pseudomonadota > Alphaproteobacteria > Kiloniellales > DSM-21159 > Algihabitans. Next base: position 98,917 of record CBDDTF010000004.1, read on the forward strand.
AAGGGTCTCCCGACGCGCTGCGTGCTCGCGCGCAGGGAGCTGTCTTCCAAGTGGAAACGGACAATCCGGTCGCGGTCGAGAATGTCTTGAGTGAAGCTCCGGAGATGCTGGGAAGCCAGTGGCGGCCGACGGATGTCCGCTTTGTCGTGGAGCCGGCCAAGGGTCTTTCGAATGAGTTGCGCAAACAGCTCGAACAGCTCGGACGGGTGGAACCGGCCACGCCCTCGATGGAGGATGTCTTCGTTGTCCTGCGCAAGGGCGAGCGTACCGAGGTTCCGACAGGCATTGCTGAAGTCGCCCGGCTTGCCGCCTCGAAGGGTCATCGCGAACCGGCCGAGAGTGTGGAAACGCGCCGACTGACCCGCCGCTTCGGTGATTTTGTCGCTGTAGACGATGTCTCCTTCGAGGTGAACCCCGGGGAAATCTTCGGCTTGCTCGGCCCGAACGGCGCCGGCAAGACCACACTCATCCGTATGCTCTGCGGTCTTTTGCCGCCTTCGAACGGGACCGCGCGTGTCGTGGGTATCGACATTGCTTCGCAACCGCGCCGATTGCGCCAGCGTATCGGCTACATGTCCCAGCGCTTCTCGCTTTACCACGATCTCACCGTGCATGAGAATCTGGCATTCTTCGCCAGCGCTTATGGGATAAAACGCCGCCCGGCCCGAGAGGCCATCGCCTGGGCAAGCGCCGTCACCGGGCTCCACGGCCTCGCGGACGAAAGTGTCTCCGGCCTTTCCGGCGCCGTGCGCCAGCGGCTTGCACTCGCCTGCGGCATCCTGCACCGTCCGGCCGTCCTGTTCCTTGACGAGCCGACCTCCGGGGTCGATCCCCAGGCGCGTTCCCGCTTCTGGCGACTCGTCAACACGCTGGCTGCGGCCGGCACAGCTGTGCTCGTTACGACGCATTATCTGGAGGAGGCCGCCTACTGCCACCGCCTCGGGCTCATGTACGAGGGCCGCCTGATCGCGGCGGGCGACCTCGCGGCCTTGCGCGCCGGCCTGCCGCAAGATGGTCTGGAAACGATCGAGGACGTGTTTCTTGCCTATATCGAGCGGGAGCGCACGCAGGCAGTTCGGCCAATCGGGGAAGCAGGATGAAATTCACCCGTATAGCCGCTATCGTTGAAAAAGAAACGACCGAGATAGTTCGCGATCCCATCACGGTCGTGGTCGCCCTTCTCATGCCGCTACTGATGCTATTTCTGTTTGGTTATGCGATCTCGCTCGACGTGGACAACGTTCCCATAGGGGTTTTCGACCAGGACCGGTCCCCGGACAGCCGGGCACTCGTCGATCGTTTCATTCAGAGCGGCTACTTCCAGCTTGCACAGGATTTTACCGATAATCGGGATGTCGAGAAGGGGCTGCAGCGTGGCACTGTTAAGCTCGCGCTCGTTATCCCGCCGAAGTTCCAGAACACCCTCGCGCGCGATGGGACGGCACCTGTCCAGGTGCTCGTGGACGGCACTTATTCCGCCACTGCTAACCTCGTCGCAGCCTACGCAGCAGCCATCGTCTCGGATTTTCGTAGTAAGGCGTTCCCGAGCGTCCGCGTCGAAGCCCGCGTCTGGTATAATCCGGCGTTGCGCAGCGTAACTTTCGTGATTTCAGGCTTGTTCGGCGTGATCTTGATGGCGTTTCCGCCGCTTCTGACGGCGCTTGCCATCACCCGTGAAAAGGAAAGTGGTTCGATTCAACAGATCTTCGCGTCACCACTTACGCCGGCCGAGTTTCTGACCGGCAAGCTCGTGCCTTATGGCCTTATTGCCTTTGTTCAAATCGTCATGGTTATCGCCGTGGGCTTCCTGTGGTTCGATGTTCCGCTGCGCGGCAGCATTGGCCTCCTCCTTCTGGTGGGGCTCGTCTATGTTTTTTGCACCGTCGGCATTGGGCTCCTGGTTTCCACAGTCACCAAAAGCCAACTCGTCGCCATGTTACTGGCGCTCATCGTGACGCTGATGCCCTCGTTTCTGTTCTCGGGATTCCTGTTCCCAATATTCACGATGCCTTATGTCCTCCAGCTCTATACGCGCCTGTTCCCGGTGCAATATTTCGTGGACTTCTCGCGGGGCGTCGTGCTCAAGGGCGCCGGTTTGCCGGAACTCTGGCCCTCGGTCCTGCTTCTCTTCGCCTATACGGCGATCATCTTCGCGCTCGCGGCGTGGCGGTTTCGCAAGAAGGTGGCGTGATGGGCACGCGGCTTGCGGGCCTCCTTGTAAAGGAGATGATTCAGTTGCTGCGCGACCGCGTGATGCTGGTCTTGATCCTCTGGCTTTACACGATCGAGGTGGTGATCTGCGCCTACGCCCTGTCCTTCGAAGTCAATGACATGCCGCTCGCCGTCGTCGACCTCGACCAGACATCAGCTAGTCGCGCCCTGGTCGAAAGCTTTATGGTAACAGACGCGTTCGCGCCCGCCGGGTATCCCGCTAGCGCGCCTGCGGCGACAGATTGGCTTCAGACGGGCCGGGCACGTGTTGCGCTCGTCATCCCGGAACGCTTCCAGCATAATTTGGCGAGGGGCGACACGCCTACCGTGCAGGTACTCCTTGACGGGACCAATTCGAACATGGCGGCACAGGCCCGCGGTTATGCGCTTGAGATCGTCAACCGTTTCCAGGCGGCTTCGACAACCGCAGCGGCGTCCGGAGGGGGTGTCCAGCCGGTAGTCCGGGTCTGGTACAACCCTGACCAGACCTACACCTCATTCGTGGTGCTTTCCATGATTGCGCTTGCCGCCATGATGGTGGGGGTGATCCATCCAGCGGCCTCCATCGTCCGCGAGAAAGAAGCCGGCACTATCGAGCAGCTCCAGGTGACGCCGATCGGCACGGCGGAGCTCTTCGTCGCCAAGACCTTCCCGACACTCGTTATCGGGCTCCTCTCGATATTCCCAAGCCTCTTGATCGTCTGGTGGTTCGGCGTGCCTATGCGGGGCAGCTTCCTTCTCTTCCTTGCGCTCACTGCGGTATTCCTTGTGAGCGCGATTTCGCTGGGCGTGCTGATTGCAAGCGTGAGCCGAACATTGCAGCAGGCCCTTTTGCTAAGCTTTTTCAGCTTGTTCCCGTTGATGTTCCTCTCCGGGACACTTGCGCCCGTTGAAAGCATGCCCGGGTTATTGCAAACTCTCTCTCTCGGGAGCCCGCTGCGCCATTACATGGACGTGATCCTCGGCGTATTCCTGAAAGGGATAGGCCTGTCCGAGCTTTGGCCGCAGGCGCTCGCGCTCCTGGTGATCGGCGCGCCTCTTTTCGCCACAGCGATGCTCATCTTTCGGCGCGGCAAGCCATAGTGGTTTCGGCTGCGACTGTCCTCTGGCTCGGAGAATTGGTAAGGCTGTCAATCGGCACCCTGGACTTGCTTCGGAAAAGTGGAGAGCACCTGTAGTTTAAAAAGCAGCAAGCAAGGAAAGGTGCGGAATGAGTTCACGTCAGAAGCAATTTACAGAAGAGTTCAAGCGCGAGGCGGTTCGTCTTGTGGAGGAAAGCGGTCGGACGATGGCGGATATTGCCGAGGATCTGGGCGTTGGCAAATCGACGCTTGGCAAATGGCGTCGTCAGTATCGGGGGAGGGGCTAGGTTTGACGGCGCTTCATGATGCTTCGCAGCTCTGCCCGCAACGCCTGTTGGAGGGTGATTTCCTCGCGGATCGTATCGGCTGTCTCTATGTGGCCGTTGCGCATCGCCGTGTTGAGCGGCGTCCTGTTCGCCTCATCGCGCGGGTGCGGGCGTGCGCCGCGTTTTATGAGGGCAATCGCCGTGTCGGTGTGTCCCCCGGCGGCGGCATGGTGCAGCGGAGTCCGGCCGTCATCGGTCGCCACGTTTATGTCCGCGCCTTCCCGGAGCAGGGTGATAACCATCCCGGTCTTTCCCTGCCTCGCCGCGCGCAACAAATCCCGCTCAAGGCTCATCGGCACCCCCTTCCGGTGCCGGTAATCCTCGTGCTCGGGGCCGATGTGCAGGGCTGGCGGTCCGTGTCGTAGAAGAGATCGTTCTCGAAGACCAGGCTCAGGGTGCCGGGTTCCGTCTCGTCGGCCGCAACAGCCGGAAGAGACCCTACAGAACCCGCGGCAGCCACCACCAAGGGGGTCAACCATCTTCTCAATGACGAGTGTGTCCTGACCTTTTGTCCCTGTCTCATTTGCATGCTCAAGCCATGGTGCTGATGGTACGCCGGAAGCGGATCAGGGCGAGGCTGAACAGGGCGGCTCCGATCGCGGCGATGGCGAGAAACTGCGGCCAGACCGCCGCGAAGCCCGCGCCGCGATAGAGGATCGCCTGGGCCAGCATCACGAAGTGTGTGTTGGGCGCGGCGAGCATGATGTACTGCACGGCCTCCGGCATGCTCTCACGCGGCGTTGAGCCGCCGGAGAGCATCTGCAAGGGCAGCAGCACCAGCATGAGCAGCAGGGCGAACTGCGGCATGGAGCGGGCGACGGTGCCGAGGAAGATGCCCATCGAGGTGGTCGCGTACGGAGATCCCGCATGCGCCCAATAGGTGAATGTAGCTGAAAACTTTAATATGAAATACCGTTGACGCTGCAAATGTAGGTGTTTCCTTTTATTTTTTTGATTGGTTTCTATTCTTTTAATGTAGTGATTGCTGCGAACCATTTGGACCACGACTAATTCATGCTGCGCCAAATGATATAGAATGGAGGATAGTTTGATACTCATTGACTGGGTTGTGTTCCTGCTCTTGCTACTGCTGTTTTTGGGTGGGTCTGCGGCTTTAGTCGCAACAGAGAACTCGTCCAAAGTCCTGAGTCGTCGAAAATTCTGTTTTTGGATTACAGGTTGGTTCGTTCTGGAGCTGGCGTTGGTACCTGTTATCCCCTACGTTGCTTTTCCCATTCACCCTCATCCACCAGACTGGTTGCCGCGCGCGTTTCTTCTGGCACACCTTATCCTCTGGCTGTTCCCATACCGGCTTTTGGTTCGTCGTTGCCGCGACGCAGGCATCGAAAAGTGGCTCGGATACGTTGCGATAATTCCCATTGTCAATCTAGTAATCATTGTCTTTTGGCTTTTTAAGCGATCAGAAAAATCGGGACACTATACATTTTTCGAGCGTCCTTAGATTGCTTTGATTGAGGGTATTTAAGTCTCACAGACGAGGCCGCGCTTGTGGCAAGCGGAAACCTGATGGCGGAATAAGCCAATCGCTGGCGTCAATCGAGAGCCCCGGTCACCTTGCCTCGGTCCGCTATCCTCCCTTCCGCTTTCTGTCCCGCAGAACCTTCAGGCGCTTGGTCTTGTCGCTGTGCCTGAGGCTGATGGCTTCTTCCAGAATGCCCGCCATCTCCGGCATCCCGATCAGCCGGGCCATTTCCAGCGGGGTTTGCCCGTCAGCGTCGCCGGCCTCGATTTCCGCGCCGGCCTCGATCAGGAACCGCACCATCTTTTTCTGCCCGGCGTAAACCGCCGTATGCAGAAGCGTCGCTCCGCTTTTCAGCCGAGCGTTCACATCGGCGCCATTTTCCAGGAACGCTTGCGCGACACTCGTATTGCCTTTCTCGACGGCAATGCTCAATGGCGTGCGCCCATGCCAGTCCCCGGCATCGATGTCTGCGCCATGGGCGATCAGCATTGTCACAAGCTCTTCATGTTCCCCGGTCGCCGCTTCGTGCAACGGCGTTGCGTCGAAGCCGTTGACCGCGTTCACATCCGCGCCGTGATCGATCAGTGCCTGCGCGACCGCCTGCTTTCCCCGCATGGCCGCGTGGTGCAGCGGTGTGTCGCCCACACCTTCTTCCCGAATGTCGATAGCTGCCCCGTATCGGATCAGCACGAACGCCGTTTCCGGGTTGTCGTGTTGGGCCGCAAAGTGCAGCGCCGCCCAGCCGCCGCTATCCCGCGCATCGACCTCGGCACCTTGTTCGAGCAGGTTGCCGACGGTCTCGGCATCGCCTTCGCCGGCGGCCTCGAACAGGCCGTGGTTCAGCTCTGCCTTGTCATCCGGCATCGGTCGTCTTTCCGGTCTGCGCAAGGTGCCCGGCTTTCACCTTCCGCGCATGGCGCGTGCTGATTTCCTCGCGGATCACCTGCGCGAGTGCTGCACCGTCACCGGCGTCGGCCAGGTCGAGCGGTGTGCAACCCTGCCAATCTTTTGCATCGAGATCAGCGCCGTGCGCGATCAGCAGCCGGGCCGCGTCCACCGCCCCATGCCGGACCGCATAGTGAAGCGCCGTTCTGTCGAGGATATCTGTCCGGTTCACATGCGCGCCGAGGCACAACAGCCAGCGACATATTCCGGCGCGGTTTCGCCGGGCCGCGATGTGCAAGAGAGTTTGACCATGTGTTCCGGGTATCCTCACGTCGTATCCCTGTTTCGACGGATAGTCTCAGTCTCCGGCGGGAGGCGACCTTCGCGCGCATAGCTTTCCATGTAGCGGCGCATCAACTCTGCATCCGAGGGCCGTTCCTCGGAGAGTGGTACGCCGCCATAGCGACGGATCAGCCTGTCCCGTTCTTTACCCATCGTCTGCACTGTCCGTTTTCGACTTGATCCAGCCGCTGCGCACGCCCGCTTCGAGCCCCATAATCTGAACCTCGACGCCGGTATGACCTTCGTGGTTCGCCAGCTCTGCCGCTGTCCTGTCATCATCGTCACGCGCTTGGGCGTCAGCCCCGCGCGTCATCAGGACAGCGATCGTCTGGCCCAGGCGGTTCATCAGGGCCGCCATATGTAATGGTGTTCTGCCGTAGCCGGCCCGTGCGTTGACATCCGCCCCGGCTTCCAGAAGCGCCCGGACCGTTCCTGCATGGCCGTGATGGGCTGCCAGGTGCAGCGCTGTGGTTTGTCCTTCACCGTAGCCTGTATTCACCGGCGCTCCGGCTTCGATGAGCAGGCGCACGATTTCCGGACGATCCTCCGTGAGGTCGGCCGCCGCATGAAGCAGCGTCCGGCCCGCCACGTCGGTTGCGGTCATATCGGCCCCGGCGAGGATGAGCGCACGGCACCTTTGCAGGTCGCCTTCCTTTACGGCCTTTCGCAGTCTTGTCCCGAGCTGGTCCGCGTTTTCCGTCACCCGTCTTGTCCTGATTGCATGTGCCCGTCATCCGAGGCTTTCCGCCAGCATAACGGACGGTACGCGTCTTCGTAACCGCGTTAGCACCCCGTTTGGCCCCCTGTGGGGCGAAGTGCCGGGGCTTACAGCCCCGGTTTTGGCGGCCTGATCCGGGGCGCCCTGATCCGGCGCGGGGCCGGGACGAAGGCGCGCATCTGCGCATCCTTGTATGCGATCACCTTGGCGATCCGGCGCATGGCCGCGACGGCTTCGGCGTGTTCGGGAGTGCAGGGCCGTGTCGAGATCACCGCCTTACGTGCCATTTTGAACATTGCGCTGAGTTCCCTGATCGACAGGCCGTGGAGTTGGTCGCAGCTCATCCGGTAGGTCATTGGTCTTCTCCTTCTCGTCTCTCGGGCCGCGACCGCCGCGGCCTTGATGACGCCCGGAAGAAGCGCGCCGCCCGGAGCCGCATCCGTCAGGACCGGAACGAAAGAGAAGGACTGGCTTCAGCCGCTCACGCGGCAGCCAGTTGCGGCGCACCCAGGGCGGTGCGCCAGAACGCAGGAAAAAAGGCCCGCGCGGAACGCGAGCCTTGAGAGGAAGACGGAGAGAGTTATGACCGGCGGGAGATCTGTTGAACCCGGTCATGGACAGCACACATCAGGGATGCGACCGGCTGTTAAATCTATGCGGGTTCGGAATCGAGGCCGTAGGCTGATCGGACAAGCGCAACACCTTCGGCGCGCGTCATCTGAACCTTGAAGGCTTTCGGGTCGAGGGTGTCGTCACCTTCGATCAGGTCGACGAACCGCCGCAGGTCGGCGCGGATCGGTTCAGGGACTTCGATGTTTGCGTCTGCCGGCAGGAGCTGCAACAGGCGGAACACATCGTTGCGGTGTTTTTTAATGTTCTTGCTGTCGATCTTTTCGCCACTCTGCGCCCGTTCGGTAAGATCGAGAAAGGCGCGCGCCTTGAACGGGATCAGCAGCGTTTCGTCGATTACCGTGACGCCGTCGAACTGGCGTTTCGCGGCATGCAGCGCTTCGTAGTAGCCTTCGTCGAGCAAAATTGCCGAAAGGCTGAGCACATCCTCGTCAACCGGGATGGGCGTCAGCTCCGCGTCGTCAGGCAGGTTCAGCGTTCCCGGCTTGCGGGCGAACAGTTCGATCATGAACGGGAAGCTATTATCTGCCGGGCGATGGAAGCGGTAAAACTCTTTTCGCCCGCCGCTGCGCTCGCGCGCCTCGTAACCGCCAGCGTCGAGAAACGCCTTGAAAGTCGTTCCGAAGGCGGCATCGACGACCTCGACGCAAAGCACCATATCGATGTCCTTTGTCGCCCTGAACGGCAGACCGGCTGCGTCGAACAGCAGATCGCAAGCCGCGCCGCCGATGACCGCATACTGGTCTTCGTGCCCCGCGAAATGCTCCCGGAACTTTTCGATACCCGCTACCATAATGCTTTCTCCAGTAATCGTTCGACCGCCATCGCAATCCGCTCGTCGTCGTGATCCCGGAACTGTGCGTAGAGAGACAGCGAGTCCACGACAGGATCATCGGACAACCCAGCCGGATCGTAAGACCAGGTTTCCACGATGAAAGCGGCGTCGTATTCATCGGTTTCGACAAAGCCGCCGGTTTCGGCAACGGCTTTCCAGTCACCGGCCGCCACTGCCCAGGTGTCGATCCTGGGTGGCGAGAGATCGGTCAGCTCCGCTAGAGCGCTTTCACCCGCCCGTTTCAGGATCGGGCCGATATGGCCATCGCGTATGAATTTCACTGCGCGGACGGGGCTGCGCAACAGATCGCGGGCATCTTCCAGAAGCGCGCGCCCGTCGCCCCTGAACCGGAGGTGTCTTTCCTTGCCCCGTTTTTCCGTCTCGGCAAGACCGGCAGCGGCGAGGTCGTCGAAGGCACGCCCGATCGACATGGCCGAGTAGCGCAGGCGTTCTGCAATGGCCGAGGGCGTCGTCGCCCCTTCGTCGCGGCGCAACAGGTGAAGAAATAGGACAGCCTGCGCAGCCGGCGACAGGCCATCCACGGTTCGCGATCTCGGCGCGCGGAAGTGTTCGCGCAAGTCCATGGCGAGCTCGGGAATATAGAGCTGGTTGCCCGGCACGACGAAGGCGATGCCCTGGCCCAGAAGGCGAGACCTGTTATGCGCGCTGAGCGATGGCGTCGCAAACACAACGACGGCGTCATTCACGGCGGAATGCACCAGCGCAACATGTTTGGCGATATCCGACGGTGTGCCTGTGACTTCACCGGCGGCGACGAAGACACAGCGCCGTCCGGCGATCCGTGTTTCATAGAGCTTGTAGCTTCGCGCCAGAAAAGAGGGTAGGCTGGATATGGTGTTGAATGCCTTCACGCGAATGCGCGCGTGAAGTGTCTCGCCGAGATACCGCTCCAGCGTTCCCGCGAAACCGTGTTCCATCATGTCCGGATCTTGTTCTAACATCACGATGCATACTAACGCTATCGATGTTAGCGTGCAAGGTGTATGTTACCGAGCGATCTGGCTGGGTTGGTTTAATCAGGAGAGTAGGGGCAGTTGCCAACCTGCTGAAAGGAGCCGTGCAGCTACCGAATCGGCACGGATTCGGCCAAATCAGCCTATTGCGCCCCTTTGTCACAAAAATCGAAGGGCGCAAGCGCTGTAACCCGTTGAAAACAAAGGGGTGTGGCGTGCGAATTATCAGATTCAGGATATCTGCTAGATTTACACAGTATCTTACACATGTTTTGAAATCTCTTGAAATCAGTCATATATATCAAATATTTACCATAAGGTCATTCCGTCTCATAACCTGAAGGTCGCAGGTTCAAATCCTGCCCCCGCAACCAACTGTCCCGAAGAGCGGGCCGTAGCGTCGCAAAGCGCTGCGGCCCGCTCTTCCATTCCGGACAGTTGGAGCAAGGCACCCAGAACGCCGTGGATCTCTAGAGCATTTTCCGATCAATCACGGTCATATCCGGCAGCAGCGAAGTAGTTTTCACACTCATCCGGCGTGAAGATGTCGACGGCTTCGGCGATGGCGTCCCAGAGGTCGTCGACGGTGCGGGCTGCGATCTTCTTGAGGAAGGCCTTGAGCTTTGAGAATGCCATCTCGATCGGATTGAAGTCGGGACTGTAGGGCGGGAGGTAGAGCAGTTCGGCTCCGGCGGCTTCAATGGCCTCGCGGACGGCGATGGGTTTGTGGGCCGGTAGATTGTCCATGACGACGACATCGCCAGGATTGAGGGTCGGGATCAGAACTTGTTCGACATAGGCGATGAAGGCTTGGCCGTGCATCGGGCCATCAAGGACCATGGGAGCGGTCATGCTGTCGAGACGGAGCGCGCCGACGAAGGTGGTCGTCTTCCAGTGGCCGTGCGGGACGGGCGCCCGACAGCGTTCGCCTCTTGGCGCGCGGCCGTAGCGGCGCGCCATCTTGGTGGAGGCTCCGGTTTCGTCGATGAAGACAAGACGCTCGGGCAGGAGCTCGATCTGCCGTGCGAACCAGGCGCGCCTGCGACGTAGCACGTCAGCCCGCTGCTGCTCGGATGCATGCGCGGTTTTTTTTGAAGCTGAGGCCATGCCGGTCCAGCAAACGCCAGATCGTGCTCAACGAGAAGACGGCGCCATGGGCCTCTTCGAGATGCGCCGCCATCTCCTCCAGAGTGATGTCCGGCCGTTCGTCGATCAGGGCCAGGAGTTCGTCGGCATAGACTTCGATCCGGTGCGAACGGCGGTCGCCGCCCAGCGGCCGGGGCTCGGTGTGCCCGAGCCGTCGATAGCGATCCATCCACTTGATCGCCGTCGAGGGGGCAATCCCGAACCGATCCGCGGCCCTTCGGCAGGAGAGCCCGCCTTCCACCGCACGGATCACGCGCTGTCTTAGGTCGTTCGAAAGAGGTCGCGTCATGCAAGCTGGCCTCCTCCACCAGCCTACATCGTGAATCACATTTCTCGACGCATGGGAATCCCCTTCGACTCCAGCAGGTCGGAAAATGCTCTAACACTATGGTTTAGGGCGGTTTTGGGCCGATCGGCGGACCCACGTCGTGGTTCCACTCGATCGGAAACCGCCCTAGACCGGCGCCCGCCGCGCCTCGTGTCGCGGCGGGTGCGCGCCTTGCGCGACGGCTTCCGGGGGCTGCGGTTCTGTTGGTCCGACACGGCGCCGGAAGCGGAGTGGGCCCCGGCTGGCCAATCCCCGGCTGGCCAATCCCCGGTTGCTCAATCCCCGGTGGCCCGGCCCCAGTCGCCAACGGCGGCGTCCGTGGAAACCGGAAGCCTCTGATGGGCCGGCGTCCTCGGCCTGAAGGCGCGCTCGCTCGCTTTCGCCGGCCAGGGACCCTGGGGTCAGCACGTCGCCTGGCCGCCCGCCGGGTCGCCCAGGGCTTCGATCACGCGGCAGTCCGAGATCCGGCCGCCGGAGCACTGCGCGATCATGCGCTTGAGCTCGGCCTCGAGCGCGGTCAGCCGCGCGATCCGCTGCTCCACCTGCTCCAGGTGCCGGCGGGCGATGGCATCAGCCGCCGCGCAGCACTGCTCCGGCCGATCGGCCAGGCTCAGCAGGTCGCGGATCGCCTCGAGCGGAAAGCCGAGCTCGCGGGCGTGGCGGATGAAGGTCAAGCGCTCCACCGCGGCCGCGTCGTAGAGCCGTTGGTTGCCCCGCGAGCGGGCCGGACGCGCCAGCAGGCCGATCTCCTCGTAGTAGCGGATGGTCTGCACTTTGCAGCCGGTCGCGGCGGCGACCCGGCCGATGGTCAGTCCGGCGGACCGGCGCGGCGCCGAGGCCGGGGTGGGGCGCGCGGGGGCGGTCGGCATCGACATCTCCCTCTTGAACCTACAGCGACTGTAGAGAGTAGATAGAAGGCAGCCGAGACGAAAGGGCGCCGCCCGGAGGAGCACATGGCCGCAGGCTGTTGCAACCAAACGCCCAAGTTCGATGGGTTGTCGCGCGGCTTCCGCCGCGCCCTCTGGCTCGTCATCGCCATCAATGCGACGATGTTCGTCGTCGAGATGGCGGCCGGCGCCCTGGCCGGCTCCCAGGCGCTAAAGGCCGACGCGCTGGACTTCCTCGGCGATACCCTGACCTACGGCCTCAGTCTCTTCGTGCTGGGCATGTCGCTGCGGGCGCGGGCGACGGCGGCCCTTGTTAAGGGGGTCAGTCTCGCTGCCATGGGGCTGTTGGTCTTCGCCAGCACGGCCTACCAGGTGCTCGTGCTCGGCCTGCCCAACGCGCCGGTGATGGGACTGATCGGCCTGCTCGCCCTGGCGGCCAACCTGGCCAGCGTGCTGGTGCTGCTGCGCTACAAGGACGGCGACTCCAACGTCCGCTCGGTCTGGCTGTGCAGCCGCAACGACGCGATCGGCAACGTCGCGGTGCTGGCGGCGGCCGGCGGCGTCGCGCTGACCGGCACGGCCTGGCCGGACCTGCTGGTCGCCGCGCTGATGGCGGGGCTGTTCCTCTGGTCGGCGGCGCAGATCATCCGCCAGGCGCTGGAGGAGCGGCGAAGCGAGGCGGCGGCGGTGGCCGCGGAGTAGCGCCGCGCCGGCGGGCGCCGGGGCGCGTCCAGGCCCTCACACCTCACGCCGAGTTCGGCGTGCGGGCGATGCCCCACGGCATCGCTGCGCCGGCCAGCGCTGCCGCGCCGGCGTGGAATCGATGGCCTGTTAGGGATTCCTTGACCGTCTATGGGGTTGCTTGGCGGCAAGAGGAAAGCTGCGCCGAGTATCGGCGCGAACCGAGGACTGCCACTGCCCGATGTCGAGAGCCGAAACCCTCTCCAGCATGATGCGCGCGGTCACGCCGACGGGGCGCGAGTCGCGCTTCGAGGCGGACGAGCTGATCGTCTCGAAGACCGACCTGAAGGGGCGCATCACTTACTGCAACGACGTCTTCCAACGGGTCGCCGGGTTCCGCGAGACGGAGCTGCTCGGCCAGCCGCACTCCATCATCCGCCATCCGGACATGCCGCGCTGCGTCTTCAAGCTGCTGTGGGACACCATCGAGGCCGGCGGCGAGATTTTCGCCTACGTCATCAACATGGCGAAGTCGGGCGACCACTACTGGGTGCTGGCCCATGTCACGCCCAGCTACGGCCCGCGTGGCGAGCTGGTCGGCTATCACTCCAACCGCCGCAAGCCCGCGGCCGAGGCCGTCGCCAAGGCTGCCGCCCTCTATCGCGACCTGCGCGCCATCGAGGAAAGCCAGGCCAACCGCAAGCAGGGGATGGCCGCCGCCACGGAAAAGCTCCAGTCCCTTCTTGCCGAACAGGGCGTGCCCTATGACCGCTTTGTGCTCTCTCTCTAAGGCGCGGCTCGCTGCCCTGTTCGGCGGGCTCTGCTCGTTTGCCGTCTTCGTGCTGGCCTGGCTGCCGGTGCCGCCGGCGGTGCTGTCGGCCGTCGCCGGCCTGACGCTGCTCTCCGCCGCCCTGGCCTTCTGGCACCTGGGGCGCGTCGCCGGCTGGATCGGCCGCGTGCGCCAGACCGTCGAGGCGGTGGCCGCCGGCGATTTCGAGCACCGGCTGGTGCGCCTCGACCAGGGCGGCGAGCTGGGCGGCATGCTGCGCGGGGTCAATCGTCTGATCGACGTCACCGACGCCTTCGTGCGCGAGGCGGGCTCGACCATGGAGGCGGTGGAGCAGGGCCGCTACTACCGCCTGATCCGGCCGGGCGGCCTGAGCGGCCACTTCCTGCAGACGGCCGAGCGGATCAACACCGCGACGGCCAGCATCTCCGGTCGGGTCCGCCACTTCGCGGAGCTGACCGACGGCTTCGAGGAGAAGGTCGGCCGGGTCGTCGAGGCGGTCGCCGGCTCGGCCGGCGAGCTGCAGTCCACGGCCGACCACCTGACCGGGCTGGCCGCCGCGGCGACCCGGCAGAGCACCTCGGCGGCGGCGGCGACCGAGCAGGCCTCGTCCAACGTCCAGGCAGTGGCGAACTCGACCGGCGAGCTGGCCGCCTCGATCGCGGAGATCGCCCGCCAGGTCGCCGAGGCCGAGTCCGCGACCACGGCGGCCGGCCGGAAGGCCGAGGCGGCGAACAAGCTGGTCGGTGCCCTCAACGCCGCCGCCGACGAGATCGGCAGCGTTGTCTCGCTGATCAGCGAGATCTCCGACCAGACCAACCTGCTGGCGCTCAACGCGACGATCGAGGCGGCGCGCGCCGGCGAGGCGGGCAAGGGCTTCGCCGTGGTCGCCGGCGAGGTCAAGAACCTGGCCGGCCAGACCGGTCAGGCGACCGAGCAGATCCAGACCCAGGTGGCCGCCATCCGCAGCGCCACCACCGAGGCGGTCGCGGCGATCGAGGCCATCGTCGGCTCGATCGCGGAGGTCAGCGGCATGTCCGGGTCCATCGCCGCGGCGGTCGACCAGCAGACCTCGGCCACCGACGCGATCACCCGCAACGTGCAGGAGGCCTCCAGCGGGACCGAGGAGGTGGCCCGCAGCACCGAGCAGGTGAGCGCCTCGGCCGGCGAGACCGACCGGGCCTCGCGCGACGTGGCCGCCGCCGCCGCCGAGCTGGCCCGGCAAGCCGAGCATCTGCGCGGCGACGTCGATCACTACCTGCAGGCCGCACGGGTCGCCTGACTCTGCGCCGGGCCGGCCGGCTGGGCGGACCGCCGGGCGGACGGACCGGCGACCGTACCACGCCGCCGGGCGGGCGACCGACGCCGGCGACAGCCGCAGGTGGTGCGTCCGGCCCCGGCTTGTGCCGCCGCCGAGGCTGCCTCATAAAGCGCCTGACGGTTCGGGACGACGTTGACGGGTAGGGGCGATGGCGGAAGAGCTGGCCAACAACTTCGGGGTGAAGCTGCGGCACGCGCGCATGACTCGCGGCCTGACGCTGAAGGAGGTGGCGGAGCAGGCCGGCTGCTCCGAGAGCATGCTCTCCAAGATCGAGACCATGCGGGTGAACCCCTCCCTCGCCATGCTGCAGCGCCTGACGAGCGCCCTCGACATCAACATCGGCGCGCTCTTCTCCGACGGCGAAAGCGAGGGGCCGGTGACCCGCCACGGCGCCCGCCCGATCATCGAGCTGGACGCCCTGCGCCATGGACCCGGCGTGGTGCTGGAGCGGGTGATCCCCTACAGCAAGGCCCACATGCTGCAGGCCAACATCCACGTGGTCAGCCCCGGCGGCTCCAGCGCCGGGCACATCTCCCACCTCGGCGAGGAGGTCGGCTACGTCATCGAGGGCAGCCTGGAGCTGACCATCGGCGAGACGGTCTACACGCTCAGCGCCGGCGACACCTTCTGCTTCCGTTCGGAGACGCCGCACGGCTACCGCAACCTGGGCGACAGGCCGGCGCGGATCATGTGGGTGAATACGCCGCCGACCTTCTGACCGGGCGGCGCCGTCGCCCGATCTTCTGCCCCGGGCGGCGCCGTCGCCGCTCATTCAAGCTTCTTGAATCTCAGGAAAGGCCTGGACTAGGGTCCCCGCGTCCGCCCGCCGGCGGGCCGCCAGCAGGAGAGCCAGGCCATGACCGACGACGCCGTCGCCCTGACACAGACACTGATCGGCTTCGACAGCCGCAATCCGCCGGGCGCGGAAGCGGCCTGCGCGGCGCATCTGGCCGAGCTGCTGGAGGCGGCCGGCTTCGCGGTGGAGCTGCACGAGCTGGCCCCCGGCCGGCCCAATCTGGTGGCGCGCCTCGGCGCGGCGGACGCACCGGCGCCGCCGCTGGCCTTTACCGGACACCTGGACACCGTGCCGCTGGGCACCCGGACCTGGAGCCGCGACCCCTTCGGCGGCGAGATCGCCGAGGGGCGGCTCTACGGCCGCGGGGCCAGCGACATGAAGAGCGGCATCGCCGCCTTCGTGGTCGCCGCCCTCGCCGAGGCCGAGCGGCTGCGCGCCGGGCCGGGGGCGCTGCTGATCCTGACCGCCGGAGAGGAGACCGGCTGCGACGGCGCCAAGGCCCTGGCGGCGGCCGGCAAGCTGGGCCGGGCCGGCGCGCTGGTGGTGGCCGAGCCGACCTCCAACCGGCCGCTGGTCGGCCACAAGGGCGCGCTCTGGCTGAAGGCCACCACCAGCGGCAAGAGCGCGCACGGCTCCATGCCGCACGAGGGGATCAACGCGATCTACAAGGCCGCGCGCCTGGTCGCGGCGCTCGAGGACTTCGACTTCAACGTCGCCCGCCACCCCGGCCTCGGCGCGCCGACGCTCAACGTCGGCACTCTGGAGGCCGGGCAGAACGTCAACTCGGTGCCCGATCGGGCCGAGATCGGCATCGACCTGCGCACCCTGCCGGGGATGGGCAACGACCGGCTGCGCGCGCAGATGTGCAGCTACCTGGGCGCCGAGGCCGAGGTGGAGACGCTGGTCGACCTCGCGCCTGTCTGGAGCGAGGCGGCGAGCTCGCCCTGGCTGCGCCATGCCAGAGCCTGCGCGGCCGCGATCGCCGGCCAGCCCAGCGACGACGCCGGCGCCAACTACTTCAGCGACGCCTCGGTGCTGACGCCGGCGCTGGGCGGCGTGCCGACCCTGGTCTGCGGGCCGGGCGAGGCGCCGATGGCGCACCAGACCGACGAGTACTGCTGCGTCGCGCGCATCCCCGAGGCGGTGGAGATCTACCGCGCGCTGCTCGCCGACTGGCAGAACGCCGCCTGACGGCGCGGGGCTGGCCCTACGCCGCCGGCTCCTTGGTCTGCGCCTGGCGCAGGATCGAGAGGTCGTGCGGCGTGTCCTCGTAGAGCCAGTAGTTCCAGTTGCTGAACAGCAGGTAGGCCAGCGGCCGCCAGACGTTGGGGCGCGGCCGGCTGAGGTCCGGGTCGGCGAAGTAGTTGCGCGGCGGCGCGATGCCGGCCTCGCGGTCGAGGTCGCGCTGGTACTCGTCGTGCAGCGTGCGGGTGTCGTATTCCAGGTGGTTGAACATGTAGAGGTCGCCGGTGGCGCGGTGGCCGACCATGCAGGGGCCCGACTCGGCCGAGTCGATCAGCAGCTCCAGCTCCGGGTGGGCCTGGATGTCCGCGCGGCGCACGCCGGAGTAGCGCGAGACGGGCACCTGGAAGACGTCGGGAAAGCCGCGCAGCACGGGGTGGCGCGGCGTCAGCACCTCCTGCTCGTAGAGGCCGAACAGCTTCTCCTCGAACAGCAGCTTCTCGATGCCGAACTGGGCCCAGAGCGCCGCCTGCGCGCCCCAGCAGAGGTAGAGGCGGCGAAACACGTTGGTCTTGGCCCAGGCCAGGATGTCCAGCAGCTCGGACCAGTACTCGACCGCCTCGAAGGGCAGGCGCTCGACCGGCGCGCCGGTCACGATCAGCCCGTCGAAGTGCTCGTCGCGCACCTCGTCGAGGGTGCGATAGAAGGTCTGCAGGTATTCGCGCGAGGTGTTGTGCGGCGTGTAGCTGCTGGTGGTCAGCAGCCCCAGCTCGACCTGCATCGGCGTGTGGCTGAGCAGGCGCGCGATCTGTACCTCGGTGGCGATCTTGATGGGCATGAGGTTGAGCAGCAGGATCCGCAAGGGGCGGATGTCCTGGCGCAGGGCCACCTCCGTCTCGATCAGCTCGACGCCTTCCTCGCCGAGGATGCGCTCGGCCGGCGAGTTGGCGGGAATCTTGATGGGCATGGCGTGGACGGACCTCGACATCGAACAAACGCGTGCGCAGCGAAACGCCGCGCGGCGAGTCCCCAAAGATGGGGGAGGGCGCGGCCGAGTGCAACGCGCCGGCGCCCGGGTCGGGCGGTAGCCGCGGCGCGAGACGAGGCCCGGCGCGCGCGGCCTCAGGCCATGAGCTGGCCGCCGTTGACCTCGATCACCTGGCCGGTGATGTAGCCCGACAGCTCGGGCGCGGCCAGGAAGAGGTAGGCGCCGACGCAGTCCTCGGCGGTGCCCAGGCGCTTCAGCGGGATCGCCGCGGCCGTGGCCGCCAGCTTTTCCGGCGTCGAGTAGCGGCGGTGGAAGTCGGTCATGATGGTGCCGGGCGAAACCGCGTTGACGCGGATGCCGTCGCCGGCCAGCTCGCGCGCCAGGGCGCGGGTGTGGGTGGCGACGAAGGCCTTGGCCGCCGAGTAGACCGAGGAGCCGGGACTGCCGCCGGTGCGCGCCGAGATCGACACGGTGTTGACGATCGCCGCCGCCGGCGCGGCGCGCAGCAGCGGGATCGCGGCGGTCGAGAGCAGGACCACCGCGCGCGCGTTGAGGTCGGTCACCGCCGCGTAGTGCGCCGCGGTCATCTCCGCCGCCGGCCGGCGGCCCAGCATGGTGCCGGCGTTGTTGATCAGCAGGTCGAGCCCGCCGAGCTCCGCTTCGGCGCGGGCGACCAGGGCCTCGGCCGCCGCCGCCTCGCCGAGGTCGGCGTGGGTTACGGCCAGGCGCGCCGCCGCCTCGGCGGGCAGCTCGGGAAAGATCTCCGTCGGCGCGCGTGCGGCGGTGCCGGTGTGGACCAGCACGCGGGCGCCGCCGGCCAGCAGGGCGCGGGCCACCGCCCGGCCGAT
The DNA here is from genome assembly GCA_965233705.1 of Algihabitans sp. Classification (GTDB taxonomy): domain Bacteria; phylum Pseudomonadota; class Alphaproteobacteria; order Kiloniellales; family DSM-21159; genus Algihabitans. The sequence goes on from CBDDTF010000004.1 coordinate 117,367, forward strand.
GCCGCGGCCGGCTCCGGTCACCAGGGCGCGCCGGCCGGCGAAGAGATCGTCGCGGAAGGGCAGCTCCATGACCGTCGCTTTCTTTTCCGTTTTCATCTGGCCCGCTATCCTAAGGTCAATCCGAAAGCCGAGGCGAGGGGGCGCAGGGCCGCAGCATGCTGATCGAACGGCAGAACCAGATCCTCGAGATCGCCAAGCAGAGCGGCCGGGTCGGTGTCGAGGGGCTGGCCGCGCGCTTCGGCGTCTCCGCCCAGACCATCCGCAAGGACCTCAACGAGCTGTGCGAGCGCGGCCTGCTCGACCGGGTGCACGGCGGCGCGATCATCGGCTCCACCGTGGAGAACGTCGGCTACGAGGCGCGCCGCCTGATCGCGCGCGAGGCCAAGCAGGCGATCGCCCAGGCCGCGGCGCGGCTGATCCCCGACCAGGCTTCGATCCTGATCAACATCGGGACGACCACGGAGGAGGTCGCCAAGGCGCTGCAGGATCACAGCGGCATCCTGGCGATCACCAACAACATCAACGTCGCCAACATCCTGCGCACCCATCCCAAGCACGAGGTGATCATCGCCTCCGGCGTGGTGCGCCGCTCCGACGGCGGCATCGTCGGCGACGCGGCGGTCGAGTTCATCCGCCGCTTCAAGGTCGACTACGCGGTGATCGGCGTCTCCGCCATCGAGGCCAACGGCGACCTGATGGACTACGACTACCGCGAGGTCAGCGTCGCCCGCACGATCATGGAGAACGCCCGCCAGGTGATCCTGGTCGCCGACGCGACCAAGTTCGAGCGCACGGCGCCGGTGCGCATTGCGCCGATGGCGGCGGTCGACGTCTTCGTCACCGATCACCTGCCGGACCCGGCCATGCGCGCGGTTTTGGCCGAGGCCGGGGTGCGCCTGGTCGAGGCGCAGGCCCAGGTCGCGGCCTGAGGCCGAAGGCCGCCCCGACGCGGAGGCGGCCGACGCGGACGGGGAATTACGGTCGGGGCCAAGATGGACGGGGCCCGCGATCGAGAGGGCGCTCTTCGCACTTGCGAAATAGCTTTCGGTCAATTCCTCCTGATCGATAGATTCGACAATTGATTTTCGCTTTCCGAAAGCCTAGCCTCTTATCTGCGCATGAAACGAAACCGACCGTAGACCGACAATTGTCGGCGAAGCCGGCGCTGCGCGGGAGAGTGGAGCGGACGCGTGACGCGCTACGACATCGTCATCATCGGCGGCGGCGTGAACGGCTGCGGCATCGCCCGCGACGCCGTGGGGCGCGGCTACTCCGTGCTGCTCTGCGAGCAGAACGATCTCGGCGGCGGCACCTCGGCGGCCTCGACCAAGCTGATCCACGGCGGCCTGCGCTACCTTGAGCACTACGAGTTCCGCCTGGTCCGCGAATCGCTGATCGAGCGCGAGGTGCTGCTGCGCATGGCGCCGCACATCATCTGGCCGCTGCGCTTCGTGCTGCCTCACCACAGCGGCTTGCGCCCGGCCTGGCTGCTGCGGCTCGGCCTGTTCCTCTACGACCACCTGGGCGGGCGCAAGCTGCTGCCGCCGACCAAGGTGCGCGATCTGCGCCGCGACCCCGTCGGCCAGCCGCTGGCCGACCGCTTCCGCAAGGGCTTCGAATACTCCGACTGCTGGGTCGAGGACTCGCGCCTGGTGGTGCTCAACGCCATGGACGCGGCCGAGCGCGGCGCCGAGGTTCGGGTGCGCAGCCGCTGCGTCGAGGCGCGGCGCGACGGCGCGCTCTGGCGCGTGGTGCTGGAGAACGCCGCCGGCGAGCGCGAGACGGTCGAGGCGCGCGCGCTGGTCAACGCCGCCGGCCCCTGGGTCGACAAGGTGCTGAGCGGCGCCCTCGGCTCCAACGCGCCGCGCAAGGTGCGCCTGGTGCAGGGCAGCCACATCGTGGTGCCGCGGCTGTTCGACCACGATCGGGCCTATATCTTCCAGAACACCGACGGGCGCATCGTCTTCGCCATCCCCTACGAGCGGGATTTCACCCTGATCGGCACCACCGACCGGGACTGGACCGAGGACCCCGGCGCGGTGAAGATCAGCCCCGAGGAGGTCGCCTACCTCTGCCGCGCGGTCAGCGAATACCTGGCCACGCCGGTCACCCCGGAGCAGGTGGTCTGGACCTACTCCGGCGTGCGGCCGCTCTACGACGACGGCGCCTCCAAGGCGCAGGAGGCGACCCGCGACTACGTGCTGACCCTGGAGCGCGGGCCGGAAGACGGGCCGGAGGGCGCGGAGAGCGGGGAGAGCGGGGAGGCCGGACCGGCGGACGGCGAGCGGCCGGCCCTGCTCAACGTCTTCGGCGGCAAGATCACCACCTATCGCCGCCTGGCCGAGGCGGCGCTGGAGCGCCTGCAGGAGGCGCTGCCGGTCAAGGGCAAGCCCTGGACCGAGGGCGCCACCCTGCCCGGCGGCGACTTCGCGGTCACGGCCTTCGAGGCGCAGGTGGAGCGGCTGGCGGCCGACTTCCCCTTCCTGGAGGCGGCGACGGCGCGCCGCCTGCTGCGCGCCTACGGCAGCCGGGCCTGGCGGTTGCTGGAGGGCGTGCGCAGGGCGGACGACCTGGGCCGGCGCTTCGGCGCCGACCTGAGCGAGGCGGAGGTGGACTACCTGATGCGCGCGGAATGGGCGCGCCGGGCCGCCGACGTGGTCTGGCGCCGCAGCAAGCTCGGCCTACGTATGAGCGAGGGGGAGATCGCCGCGCTCGACGAGTGGATGATCGCGCGGGCGCGGGAGTTGGACCTCGACTGCCCCTCGCGGGCGGCGGAGTAGGCGACGATGGCGCTGGAGCTTCTTGACGTGAGCAAGACAGTCGGCGCCGAGACCCACATCGCCGAGGTCTCCCTGCGCCTGGAGAAGGGCAGCCTCAACGTGCTGCTGGGCCCGACCCTGGCGGGCAAGACCAGCCTGATGCGCCTGATGGCCGGCCTCGACAAGCCGAGCCGCGGGCGGGTGCTGATGGACGGGCGCGACGTCACCGGCGTGCCGGTGCGCAAGCGCAACGTCGCCATGGTCTACCAGCAGTTCATCAACTACCCGACGCTCAGCGTCTACGAGAACATCGCCTCGCCGCTGCGCGTCGCCGGCGTCGACCGCGCCACGCTGGACCGCCAGGTGCGCCAGGCCGCCGAGCTGCTGCGCCTGGCGCCGATGCTGGAGCGCACGCCGCTGGAGCTGTCGGGCGGCCAGCAGCAGCGCACGGCGATCGCCCGCGCGCTGGTCAAGGGTGCCGAGCTGGTGCTGCTCGACGAGCCGCTGGCCAACCTGGACTACAAGCTGCGCGAGGAGCTGCGCGCCGAGCTGCCGCGCATCTTCCGGGAGTCCGGCGCGATCTTCGTCTACGCCACCACCGAGCCGGGCGAGGCGCTGCTGTTGGGCGGCAACACCGCCACCCTGCACCAGGGGCGGGTGACCCAGTTCGGCCCGACGCCGGAGGTCTACCGCCAGCCCCGCGACCTGATCACCGCGCGCAGCTTCTCCGACCCGCCGCTCAACACCGTGACGGTGACCAAGACCGAGGGGCGGCTGCGCGCGCCGGACGGCGCGCTCGACTTCGCCGCCGAGCGGGGCCTGGCGGAGCTGCCCGACGGCCGCTACACCCTGGGCTTCCGGCCGCACCACCTGCACGTCGATGCGCCGCACCCCGGCGCCGTGCCGGTCACCGCGCGCGTGGCGGTGACGGAGATCACCGGCTCGGAGAGCTTCGTCCACGTCGACTTCGGGGCCGAGCGCTGGGTGGCGATCTGGCACGGCGTCCACGAGCTGCGAATCGACAGCGAGATCGAGGTCTGGATCGACCCGGAGCGGGTCTTCGTGTTCGACGCGCGCGAGCGGCTGGTGGCCGCGCCGGCGCGGGCCGAGGCGGCCTGAGGCGAGAGGGAGAGGCGGCGATGGCGCGGATCGACCTGAAGGGCCTGGCCCATTCCTACCACGCCCAACCCGCCGGCCCGGACGACTACGCGCTCAAGCGCATGGACCACGTCTGGGACGACGGCGGCGCCTACGCCCTGCTGGGCCCGTCGGGCTGCGGCAAGACAACGCTGCTCAACATCATCTCCGGCCTGATCACCCCGACCGAGGGGCAGATCCTGTTCGACGGGCAGGACGTCACCCACCTGCCGACCGCGCAGCGCAACATCGCCCAGGTCTTCCAGTTCCCCGTCATCTACGACACCATGACGGTCTACGAGAACCTGGCCTTCCCGCTGAAGAACCGCAAGCTGCCCAAGGCCGAGGTCGACGCGCGGGTGCGCGAGATCGCGCAGATGCTGGAGCTGGGCGACTCGCTGCAGCGCAAGGCCCGCGGCCTGACGGCCGACGCCAAGCAGAAGATCTCGCTGGGCCGCGGCCTGGTGCGCGCCGACACCGCGGCGATCCTGTTCGACGAGCCGCTGACGGTGATCGACCCTCAGCTCAAGTGGCTGCTGCGCTCGCAGCTCAAGCACCTGCATCGCCGCTTCGACTTCACCATGATCTACGTGACCCACGACCAGACGGAGGCGCTGACCTTCGCCGACAAGGTGGTGGTGATGTACGAGGGCGAGGTGGTGCAGATGGGCACGCCCGAGGAGCTGTTCGAGCGCCCGGCCCACACCTTCGTCGGCTACTTCATCGGCTCGCCCGGCATGAACATCCTGCCGGCCAGCGTCGAGGGGCGCCGCGCCGTGGTGGCCGGCCACGAGATCGCGCTGGAGGCCGCCTACGCCGGCCTGCCGGCCGGCGCGCGGGTGGAGATCGGCATCCGGCCCGAGTTCCTGCGCCTGGCCCGCCGCGACGACGCCCAGGCCGTGCCGGCGCGGCTGACCGCCGTCGAGGACGTCGGCCGCTTCCGCATCGCGCGCGCCGCCATCGGCGAGCACGAGGTGGCGGCGATCGCCGGCGAGCAGGAGGAGATTCCCGCCGAGGGGCTGCGGGTCCGCTTCGAACCCAGCCGCGTCAACGTCTACCTCGACGGCCACCGGGTGGAGGGCCAGCCGCAGCCGGTCGGGGGACAGCCGGTCGGGGGACAGCCGGTCGGGGGCGGGACCCCGGGCGCCGGCGCGGCGGCCGAGAGGAGCTAGGCGGCCATGCAGAAGACCTGGAACAACAAGGGCTGGCTGTTCGTCCTGCCGGTGCTGGTGCTGGTCGCCTTCAGCGCGGTGATCCCGCTGATGACCGTGGTCAACTACTCGATCCAGGACACCTTCGGGAACAACCAGTTCTTTCCCGCCGGCATGGGCGGGCTGGAGTGGTTCTACGAGCTGCTGCGCTCCGAGCGGTTCCACGACGCGCTCTGGCGCCAGTTCCTCTTCACCGGCCTGATCCTGGCGATCGAGGTGCCGCTGGGCATCGCGGTGGCCCTGGCGATGCCGCGCAAGGGCTGGGGCGTGCCGGTCTGTCTGGTGCTGATGGCCCTGCCGCTGCTGATTCCCTGGAACGTGGTCGGCACGATCTGGCAGATCTTCGGGCGCGTCGACATCGGCCTGCTGGGCGCCACGCTGTTCAACCTGGGCATCGACTACAACTACACCCAGGACCCGCTGGACGCCTGGATCACGGTGATCGTGATGGACGTCTGGCACTGGACCAGCCTGGTGGTGCTGCTCTGCTACGCCGGCCTGGTGTCGATCCCCGAGGCCTACTACCAGGCCGCCAAGATCGACGGCGCCTCGCGCTGGGCGGTGTTCCGCTACATCCAGCTTCCGAAGATGCACCGGGTGCTGCTGATCGCGGTGCTGCTGCGCTTCATGGACAGCTTCATGATCTACACCGAGCCCTTCGTGGTGACCGGCGGCGGGCCCGGCAACTCCACCACCTTCCTGTCGATCGACCTGGTGAAGATGGCCATCGGCCAGTTCGACTTGGGCCCGGCGGCGGCCATGTCGATCGTCTACTTCCTGATCATCCTGGCGCTGAGCTACGTGTTCTACACTGTGATGGTCAACGCCGGGCGGGAGCGCTGAGCCATGGTCCAGACCAGCACCACCGGCACCCCGACCACCACCGGCACCCCGACCACCACCGGCGCCACCGGCACCGCCACCTCCGGTGCGCCGGCGGCGCGGGCCCGGCCGCGCGCGCGCGCCGGGGCCGGCGGCCTGCGGCTCAAGTGGCTGGTGCCCACCCTCTACATCGTCTTTCTGCTGCTGCCGATCTACTGGCTGGTCAACATGTCGCTGAAGACGAACGAGGAGATCCTCTCGACCTTCAGCCTCTGGCCGCAGGACCCGACGCTGGACAACTACATCGAGATCTTCACCAATCCGGCCTGGTACATGGGCTACGTGAACTCCATCACCTACGTGGTGATGAACACGCTGCTCTCGGTCGCGGTCGCCCTGCCGGCGGCCTACGCCTTCTCGCGCTACCGCTTCCTGGGCGACAAGCACCTCTTCTTCTGGCTGCTGACCAACCGCATGGCGCCGCCGGCGGTCTTCGCGCTGCCCTTCTTCCAGCTCTACTCCTCGATCGGGCTGTTCGACACCCACATCGCCGTGGCCCTGGCGCACGCCCTGTTCAACGTGCCGCTGGCGGTGTGGATCCTCGAGGGCTTCATGTCGGGCGTGCCGAAGGAGATCGACGAGACGGCCTACATCGACGGCTACTCCTTCCCGAAGTTCTTCGTGAAGATCTTCATGCCGCTGATCGCCAGCGGCATCGGCGTCGCCGCCTTCTTCTGCTTCATGTTCTCCTGGGTCGAGCTGCTGCTCAGCCGCACCCTGACCTCGGTGGACGCCAAGCCGATCGCCGCGACCATGACCCGCACGGTCAGCGCCTCGGGGCTCGACTGGGGGGTGCTGGCGGCGGCCGGGGCGCTGACCATCATCCCCGGCGCCTTGGTCATCTACTTCGTGCGCAACTACATCGCCAAGGGCTTCGCCCTCGGGCGGGTCTAGGCCGAGCGGAGAGGGAGAGAGGTCATGGATCTCGCCTGGATGGCCTGGACCTGGCCGACCGCGATCTTCTTCATCACCATCGCGCTGCTGCTGGTCGGCATGGGCGTGTGGGAGGCGGTGCGCCCCGGCGGCGCCCCGCGCGTCGGCATTCTGGGCTTCGAGACCACGCGCGGCGACCGCCTGTTCATCTCGCTGCTCGGCAGCGCCTTCATCAACCTGGCTTGGTTGGGCCTGGTCGGGCCGAACCTCTGGTGGGCTCTCGCCCTGTGCCTCGTCTACGCGGTGCTGGTGTTCCGCTACGTCTGAGGCCGGGGCGCGGGGGCGGCGGGTCGGCAGGCCCGCCGGAGCAAGGGAACGAAGTCGAAAACGTCACTCAACGGGAGGACTCACGAGGATGAAACGCAGTCTCTTGGCGGCCGCCGCGGCCGTCGCGCTGGCCCAGTGGTCCGGCGGGGCGCAGGCGGACATGGCCGCCGCCGAGCGCTGGATCGACGAGGAGTTCCAGCCCTCGACGCTCAGCAAGGAAGAGCAGATGGCCGAGATGGAGTGGTTCATCGAGGCGGCCGAGCCCTTCCGCGGCATGGAGATCAACGTCGTCTCCGAGACCATCACCACCCACCAGTACGAGTCGGAGGTGCTGGCCAAGGCCTTCACCGAGATCACCGGGATCACGGTCAACCACGACCTGATCGGCGAGGGCGACGTGGTCGAGAAGCTGCAGACCCAGATGCAGTCCGGCCAGAACATCTACGACGCCTGGATCAACGACTCCGACCTGATCGGCACCCACTACCGCTATCAGCAGGTGGTGCCGCTGTCCGACTGGATGGAGGGCGAGGGCGCCGACGTCACCTCGCCGACCCTCGATATCGAGGACTTCATCGGCATCTCCTTCACCACCGGGCCCGACGGCAAGATCTACCAGCTTCCGGCGCAGCAGTTCGCCAACCTCTACTGGTTCCGCTACGACTGGTTCACCGACCCCGACCTCAAGGCGCAGTTCAAGGAGAAGTACGGCTACGACCTGGGCGTGCCGGTCAACTGGTCGGCCTACGAGGACATCGCCGAGTTCTTCACCAACGACGTCGGCGAGATCGACGGCGAGACGGTCTACGGCCACATGGACTACGGCAAGAAGGACCCCTCGCTCGGCTGGCGCTTCACCGACGCCTGGCTGTCGATGGCCGGCGCCGGCGACAAGGGCATTCCCAACGGCCTGCCGGTCGACGAGTGGGGCATCCGCGTCGAGGGCTGCAAGCCGGCCGGCTCCAGCGTCGCGCGCGGCGGCGCCACCAACGGCCCGGCGGCGGTCTACTCGGTCGAGAAGTATGTCGACTGGCTGAAGAACTACGCGCCGCCCGAGGCCGCGGGCATGACCTTCTCGGAGTCCGGGCCGGTGCCGGCCCAGGGCAACGTCGCGCAGCAGATCTTCTGGTACACCGCCTTCACCGCCGACATGGTCAAGGACGGCCTGCCGGTGGTGAACGAGGACGGCACGCCGAAGTGGCGCATGGCGCCCTCGCCGCGCGGCGCCTACTGGGAGGACGGCATGAAGCTGGGCTACCAGGACGCCGGCTCCTGGACCCTGATGAAGTCGACCCCGGTGGACCGGCGCAAGGCGGCCTGGCTCTACGCTCAGTTCACCGTCTCCAAGACGGTCTCGCTGAAGAAGAGCCACGTCGGCCTGACCATCATCCGCGACAGCGACATCCGGCACGAGTCCTTCACCGAGCGGGCGCCGATGCTGGGCGGCTTCGTGGAGTTCTACCGCTCGCCAGCGCGCGTGCAGTGGACGCCGACCGGCACCAACGTGCCCGACTACCCCAAGCTGGCGCAGCTCTGGTGGCAGTCGATCGGCGACGCCTCCTCCGGCGCCAAGACCGCGCAGGAGGCGATGGACTCCCTGGCCGAGGCGCAGGACCAGGTGATGGCCCGCCTGGAGCGCGCCGGCGTGCAGGGCGAGTGCGGTCCCGAGCTCAACGAGCCGCGCGATCCCGAGTACTGGCTGAGCCAGCCCGGCGCGCCCAAGCCCAAGCTCGACGACGAGAAGGGCGAGCCGATCACCGTCGACTACGACGAGCTGGTCAAATCCTGGCGCGACGCCAACGCCGCGCAGTAGGGACCTCCCGCGACGGGCCTCGGGGCCGGACGGCGCGCCCGTCCGGCCCCGTTTCTTTGCGGCGCATCGCCGCCGGCCGGGGCCGCGAAGGCCGACACCCCCAAACGCCGACACCCCCAAACGACGTTCGGGGGTGTCGGGCCGCCCCTGGGGGCGGAAAACCGCTGCGCGCCGGGTCAGGCGGCGGTCTGCAGCTTCGGCTCGGCCTTCTCGGACTCCGCGGCCCGCTCGATCAGCGCGGCGTGGAGCAGGCGGACCGCCTCGTCCTTCTGGCGCTCGGGCACCAGGAACTGCACGTCGACACCGCGGCCGTTCTCCTGCACGGCGATCACCTCGACGCCGCCGGCGTCCAGCGCCTGCAGGCCGCGCAGGGCCACCTTGAGGTCGCGGAAGTTGCGGCCGATGGCGCTGACCAGGGCCAGCTTCTGCACGTGGATCTGGGCGCTGGGATAGGCCTCGGCGACCTCGCGCTCGACCCGGCGCACCGCCTTCAGCGAGCCGTTGCAGTAGTGGGTGATGGTGTTGGCGTTGGAGGTCTTGGAGACGATCCAGACCTTCTGGCGGGTCAGCGCCTGCAGGATCTTGGCGTCGTAGCCCTTCACGCCGACCATGTCCTGCTCGAAGACCTCGAGCGCCAGCAGCGGCAGGCCGGTCACCATCTCTACGCGCGGCTCGCCCTCCGGCTCGGCGTCGATCAGCGTGCCGGGGTCGTGCGGCTCGAAGGCGTTGGCGACCCGCAGCGGGATGCCGGCCTGGCGCAGCGTCTTGGCCGCGCGCGGGTGGATCGCCTCCATGCCCAGGTTGGAGAGCTGGTCGGCCACGTCGTAGTTGGTGCGGCCGATCTTGCGCACCGCCGCCTCGCCGACGACCTTGGGGTCGGCGCTGGAGAGGTGGAACTCCTTGTGGATCACCGCCTCCCGCGCGCCGGTGCGGGCGGCGATCTGGGCGAAGGTCACCTCGCTGTAGCCGCGGTCGTACTCCGCCATCAGGCCCTCGCGGCACTGGGCGTAGCCGGTGACGATCGGCAGCTCGCGCGCCAGGTCGGTGTCGGCGAAGGCCTGGTCGATGCGCTCGGCCAGGCTCGGCTGGCTCTCGTCGCGCCAGCCGGTCAGGTCGACGAAGCGCGCGTTGACGCCGTGCCGGCGCAGCAGCAGCACGGTGTTGTGCGCCGAGTGCGCCTCGCCCAGACCCGAGAGCAGCTCGCGGATCGTCAGCATGTGCTTCTCGAGCTGGAAGTGCCCGTAGGAGCAGAGGCGCTGCAGGTCGATCAGGCAGTTGCGCGCGCCTTCGATCCGCTCGCGCACGAAGTCGTCGGCCATGCGCCGGTCGGCCGGATCTTCTAGCAGGCGCTGATTGTGCGCGAACATCGCCTCGGCGACCGTGTCGAGCGCGTCGCTCCAGCCGCGCCCGCCCTCGGCGGCGCCGAACAGCGCGTAGACGCCCGGCTCGCCGGACTTCTTGTCCTCCAGCAGTAGGTTGGTGATGCCGCCGTAGGCCGAGACCACGAAGGCCCGGTTGTAGAGGCTCGTCTCGTCGTGGCCGTTGATCAGCAGGGTGTCGAGCAGCTCGTCCGAGCGGCTCATCGAGGTTCCACCGATCTTCTCGACAGTATGGCCTGTCATCTCTGTCTCTCCGCCCGGCCGGTCCGCCTTGCCGGCGGCCGGCCTTTCTTCCTTCATGAAGCTCAGGGCTCGCGGTCCTGCGGGAGACCTCAGATCGCCTCGCCCTCCAGGGCGTAGGAGCCGTCGGCCTGGTGCACCTCCCGGCCGGTCACCGGCGGGTTGAAGCAGCAGGCCATGACCATCTCGGTCTTGCCGCGCAGGATGTGCTTGTCGTGCTTGTCCAGCGCGTACATCACGCCGGGCTTGATCTGATGGACCTCGCCGGTGGCGCAGTCCTCGATCGAGCCTTCGCCGGAGATGCAGTAGACGCTCTCGAAGTGGTTCTTGTAGTGCAGCGGCAGCTCGGCGCCCTCGTAGATCGTGGTGATGTGGAAGCTGAAGCCCATGTTGTCGTCCTTCAGCAGAAGGCGCACGGACTCCCAGCCCTCTGACACCACGCGGCGGCGGCCCAGCTTGGCTTCGTTGAAATCGCGAACGATCATTGTCTTTCGTGTCTCCTTGTCGCGCCCGGTGACGGCGCGGGGCTCACGGAGCCCGGGTTACTCGGCGGCCAGGGCGGTGCTCTCGGCGATCTCGGCGACGGCCGCCTCGAGGATGTCGAGGCCGCGCGCAAAGGTCTCGCGCTCGATGGTCAGCGGCGCCAGCACCTTGACCACCTCGTCGTGGGCGCCGGAGGTCTCGATGATCAGGCCCTGCGCGAAGCAGCGCTTGCAGATCTCCTCGGCCAGCTCGCCCGAGCCGACGTCGATGCCGCGCATCATGCCGCGGCCCTTCAGGCGGGCGTCGGGCAGCAGGCCGGCGATCTTCTCCAGGCGCTGCTCCAGGTAGCGGCCCTTGTCGCGAACCTCGTTCTGGAAGCTGTCGTCGGCCCAGAACTTCTCCAGCGCCACCCGGGCGGCCACGAAGGCGTGGTTGTTGCCGCGGAAGGTGCCGTTGTGCTCGGCCGGGGCCCAGATGTCGTACTCCGGCTTGACCAGCAGCATGGCGAAGGGCAGTCCCATGCCGGACAGCGACTTGGCCATCGGCACCAGGTCCGGCGAGACGCCCATCTCCTCGAAGGAGAAGAAGCCGCCGGTGCGGCCGATGCCGGCCTGGATATCGTCGATGATCAGCAGCGCGCCGTGCTTGCGGGCCAGGCGCTCGATGCCGCGCACCCACGCCGGGTCGGCGGCGTTCAGGCCGCCCTCGCCCTGCACCGCCTCCAGAATGAAGGCGGCCGGCGCGTCGATGCCGCTGGAGGGGTTGTCCAGCATCATCTCGACCTGCTTCAGCGTGTCGACGTCGGGCCCGAAGGCCTGGTCGTAGGGCATGCGGCTGGTGCCGCACAGCGGGCCGGTGCCGGCGCCGCCGCGATGGTGGCCGTTGCCGGTGCAGGCCAGCGCGCCCATGGTCACGCCGTGGAAGCCGTTGGTGAAGGCGATGACGTTGCGCCGGCCGGTCACCTTGCGCGCCAGCTTCAGCGCCGCCTCGACGGCGTTGGCGCCGGTCGGGCCGGTGAACTGCAGGCGGTAGTCCAGGCCGCGCGGCTTCAGGATCAGCCGCTCAAAGGTCTCCAGGAAGCGCGCCTTGGCGTCGGTGAACATGTCGAGGCCGTGGGCCACGCCGTCCTGGCTCAGGTAGTCGATCAGGGCGGCCTTCATGTCCGGGTCGTTGTGCCCGTAGTTGAGCGACGAGCAGCCGGCCAGGAAGTCGATGTACTCCTTGCCGTCGGCATCGGTCAGCGTCGCCCCGCGCGCGGCGGTGAACACCACCGGGAAGCTGCGGCAGTAACTGCGCGCTTCCGATTCGCGGCGGGCAAAGACGTCGGTGTCGGCCGTCGTAACGGTCGGTTTCATGGGGTCCTCGGTGTCTGTGTCGGTGAGAGGCGAGTGGGGGCGGGCGCCGTGCTCAGCACCTCCAGGCCCCGCGCCGGCCCGGCCGGCGGGTCGCGGATCAGGCGACGCTGCGCAGGTCCTCGGCGGCCCCGAAGGTGATCGTCACCATGTGCTCGGTGTCATGGTGGCCGTCGAAGTGGTCCTCGCGCTTGAAGTAGGCGGCGCGCTCGAGCGACCCCTCCACATGCTCGGCGAAGGAGGAGAACAGCGCCCAGCTCGCCTGGTTGTCCTTGGTGATCGTGGTCTTGAGCCGCGTCACCTCGCCGCAGACCTCGCGGTCGAGCAGCGCGCGGAGCATCCGCTTGCCGACTCCCAGGCCGCGCGCCTTCTCGGACACCGCCACCTGCCAGATGAACAGCGTGTCCGGCTCGCTCGGCACGATGTAGCCGGAGATCCAGCCGACGATGGCGCCGTCGAGCTCGGCGACGATGCAGGTGTCCGCAAAGTGATCGCACTGCAACAGGTTGCAGTACATCGAGTTTTCATCGAGCGGCGCACAGTCGCGAATGAGCTGCCAGATGGCCGCTCCGTCCTCGCGCTCGGGCTGCCGCAGAGTGAGCTCGGCGGCGAGCCGCGCCTTCTTCGCCTGGGTCGGGAGCATGCCTGCCTCCGTCGTTATTTCGTTGTCCGTAAGATACGCATCCTCGAGATAATTTCAACATCGAAGGTGGTTGCGCGGCCCGGGAAGCGGGGTATCTTTTTAAAAATCAATAAAAACAATAAGATAGAATTGCATTGTGGGTTGGGGCGTAACAAAAATGCTTCACAACAGCGAAATTTCGCCCCATATCCCGACGTGCAAGCACTTCGGGGTGTGAAATGCTTTGCCATTGCCCGCGCCCGCGGAGTGCGCGAAGTTCGAGGGAATTCGCCATGTCAGCCCGTCATTTGCCCTTCGAGTCGCTTCGATCCATGGAAGACCGTGCCAACAGCAGCCTGGTCGCGCTTCGGCGCATTCTGCGTGCCGCGGAGAATGCCGCGCGGGCGCTGTCGCGCCGGACCCAGTTGACGACTCCCCAGCTCATCGTCATGCAGATCGTCGAGGAGGCGGGCGAGGCGACGGCGAAGACCATCGCGCAGCGCGCCGGCATCGCCCAGGCGACGGCCACGGCCCTGCTGGACAAGCTGGAGCGGCGCGGCTACCTGACGCGCCGGCGCGGCGAGACCGACCGGCGCCAGGTCTGGATCGCGCTGACCGAGGCCGGTCACATGGCGCTGCGGGCCGAGCCCGATCCGCTGCAGGAGCGGTTCACCGAGAAGTTCCTCGAGCTGCCCGACTGGGAGCAGGCGATGATCGTCGCCGCGCTCGAGCGGGTGGCCGGCCTGCTCGACGCCGAGCGGCTGGATGCCGCCCCGGTGCTGCACGTCGGCGCGCTGGCGCCGCACGACCTGGAGCACCGCCAGGCGACCGGCAGCCTGGCCCCGCGCGACGAGGGCTGAGCCCCGGCGCCTGCCCCATTAGGGGTATCTTTCCGATTTTGGCCTAGACGAAAGCGGTAGGCTCGAATTTCCGTCGCCCCTGGTCTGCCTCCAAGGGATAATGCGCGCTTGGGGAGTCCCTCCCCGGCGGTGTGGGGACGCGGTCGACGGGGACGCGGTCGACGGGGCCGCGGTCGACGGGGCCGCGGTCGACGGGGCCGCGGTCGACGATGGGGATGGGCCGATGGTACGCATGACCGATTTCGCCGCGGAGCTGGGCGAGCTGGACGCGTGCCTCTCGAACGCGCCGGACCAGTCCACGCGCCTGCGGCGCATGACCGACGCCCTGCTGCGCGCGCATCCCGACCTCGACGCCGACGATGCCGCGCATCTGGTGCGCTGGTGGAGCGGCGGCCCGGCGGATCTGCGCGCGGCGAGCTGACGGCCCTCCCGGCCGGTGAGGCGGCCGGCCCGCCTCCCCCTTCCCGACGATCGAAGTGTGACGTGCGGCCGCGGCTGCGCCGGACCGGCGCTCAGGAGGCCTGGGCCAGCGCGAGCTCGTCCTTGACGGCGGTGCAGACGATCACCGTCAGCGGATCGGCCGGCAGGTGCTCGGTCCGCGCCGCGCCGAGGCCGGCGGCGTCCAGCCACTCGGCCACCTCGCTCTCCTGAAAGCCGAGCCAGCGGTGGGCGTGCTCGGCGCGCAGGCGCTCTTCCTTGTGCGGCGCGAAGTCGACGATCAGCAGCCGGCCGCCGGGGCGCAGCACCCGCGCCGCCTCGGCGATGGCGCGCGCCGGGTCGGCGGCGTAGTGCAGCACCATGTGCAGGGTCGCCAGGTCGAAGGCGCCGCCGGGCAGCGGGAGCTGGGCCATGTCGCCGTGGCGCACCTCGACGTTCCGCAGGCCCTGGCGCTCCAGGTTGGCGCGCGCCACCGCCAGCATCTCGCGGCTGGTGTCGATCCCGACGCCGCGTTCGGCGCGCCCGGCCAGCAGGCCGAGGATGCGCCCCGTGCCGGTGCCGATATCGAGAATCTCGCCCAGCGGCCCGGCCGGAATCTGGTGCTGCAGGGCGGCCTCCACCTTGGCCTCGTCGATGTAGAGCTTGCGGATGGAATCCCACTCGCCGGCCGCCTGGCGGAAGTAGGCCTGGGCCTGGGCGGCGCGCTGGCTCTGCACCTCGGCCAGGCGCGCGAGGTCGAGGGCGATCTGGGTGTCGGCGGGGTCGAGCCGGGTGATCAGGTCGCCGGCCAGGGTGCGGCGGAGCTGCTGCGGCGGCAGGTGGTAGAGCGCCCAGTTGCCCTCGCGCTGGCGGCTGACCAGGCCGGCGTCGACCAGGATCTTCAGGTGGCGCGAGACGCCCGGTTGCGACTGCGCGACGATCGAGCAGATCTCGGTGACGTTGAGCTGGGCGCGGGCCAGCAGGTTGGCAATGCGCAGCCGGGTCGGGTCGGCCAGCGCCCGCGCCTCGCGCATCATCCCCTCGAGATCCTGTTTGTCGGTCACCGCCGCATCGTTCCTTCTGGCGGACTCCACGCCCTTATACGCCCTTCCGCCGGGTAGATCAGCATATAAGCATGTTGCGATGCGGCGGGGAATAGGCGGCGCCCGGCCGGTCGCCAGCCCCCGGTCGCCAGCCCGGCCTTTCCGCTGGTCCGCCCCCGGCCGGCCGTCAGCCCGCCGTGAGGGCGGCGAGCAGGCCGGCGGTCTCGGCGTCGAGCACGCCGGTGACGGCGGCCGGGCGGAAGCGACGCTGGAAGGCGCGCAGGACGGCTGCCGGGTCTTCGTCCAGATAGCCGTAGCCGAGCCGGGCCAGGCGGGCGTGGGCGGTCGCCGCGTCGGGCGGGCCCGCGTCCGCCGCCGCCGCGGCCAGCGCGTCCGCTTGCGGCGTCGGCCGCGCCAGCCCCTCCGCCGCCAGGCGCGGCCAGTCGAACAGCTCGCCGGGGTCGGTCTTGCGCAGCGGCGCCACGTCGGAATGGCCGACCACCCGTTCCGGCGCCAGGCGGTACTTGACCTTGAGCACGTGCAGCAGCTCGATCAGCGCGGCCATCTGCGGCGCCGGGAAGGGGCGGTAGCCGAACTCATGGCCCGGATTGACCAGCTCGATGCCGAGCGAGACGCCGTTGACGTCGCGCTGCCCGGCCCAGCAGGCGAGGCCCGCGTGCCAGGCGCGGCGGTGCTCGGGCACCAGGCGGAAGAGGCGGCCGTCGTCCTCGATCAGGTAGTGGGCCGAGACCTTGGCCGTCGGGTCGCAGAGCCGGTCCAGCGCGGCCGCGCCGGTCTCCATGCCGGTGTAGTGCAGCACCACCAGGTCGGGTGCGACCGGGTCGCCGTCGGTGCCCTCCGGCCGGGCGTCGTGGTTGGGCGAGGGGCGGTCGACGATGGCGACCATCACAGGCGCTCCAGATCCGGCTGCACCAGCTTGGGCCGGCGCAGGATGATGATGCCGACGCCGACCACCGTCAGCAGGCCGCCGATCGCCAGCGCCGGGCTCGGTTGCTCGCCCAGCACCACCACCCCGGTGATCACGCCGAACAGCGGCACCAGCAGGGTGAAGGGCATGGCGGTGTTGACCTCGTGCCGGTGCAGCAGCCGGTACCACAGGCCGTAGGCGACGATCATCGCCATCACCGCGGTGTAGAGCAGGCAGGCCCAGGCCACCCAGTCGGCGCTGCGCAGGGCGGCCATCTGCCCCTCCTCCAGGACCAGCGAGGCGGTCAGGAGCTGCGGCACGGCGAAGAAGCTCATCCAGCCGGCGATGGTCCAGCCGTCCAGGTTGGACAGGGTCTTGGCCAGGATGTTGGAGACGGCGAAGACCATCGCCGCCGTGACCACCAGGCCGAGGGAGAGGTAGCTGCCCTGCATCTGCGGCTGGCCGGCGATCACGGCGACGCCGGAGAAGGCGATGGCCATGCCCAGCGCCCGGCGCCAACCCAGCTTGTCGCCAAAGGCGAAGGCCGCCAGCAGCGCGGCGAAGGGCACCTGGAGCTGGATGGCGATGGCGGCGGTCGAGGCGTCGATGCCGCTCAGGCCGGTGAACATCAGCGAGAAGTGCAGGAAGCCCAGGGTGAAGGCCATCAGCAGGATGCCGCGGAAGTTGCCGCGCGGCACCTTGACGAAGGGCAGCAGCAGGGCGGCGACCAGGGTGAAGCGCAGCGCCGTCATGAAGATCGGCGGGAAGGTCTCCAGTCCGATCTTCACCATGGCGAAGTTCAGGCCCCAGATCATCATCACCAGAACGAAGGTGGCGACGTCGCGCGGCGCGATGGCGAAGCGGATCATGCGCCACCCGCCGCCAGTTGCTCGCGCTTGTCCTCCAGCTCCAGCCAGCGTTCCTCGGCGGCGGCCAGCTTCTCGCTCGCCGCCGTCAACGCATCGGTGGCGCGCTGGAAGCGCGCGGGGTCGCGGGCGTAGAGGTTAGCGTCGGCCAGCGTCGCCTGGTGGGCGGCGATCTCGGCCTCCAGCCGGGCGATGGTGTCCGGCAGGCCGTCCAGCTCGCGCTGCTCCTTGTAGGAGAGTTTGCCGGCGGCGCCGCCCTTCGGCTTGGCCTTGGCGCCGGCGCCGCTTCCCTTGCCCGTGCCCGCCTTACCCCCGCCTTTCGCGGCCGGCCTGCCGGTCGCGGTGCCGGGCAGGCCGCCGGCCTGGCGAACCGCGTCGGTGAAGCCGCCGGGGTACTCGCGCGCGCCGCCGGCGCCGTCCATCAGGATCACCGAGGTGCACAGCCGGTCGAGGAAGTCGCGGTCGTGGCTGACCAGGATCAGGGTGCCGGGGTAGTCGTCCAGCACCTCCTCGAGCAGGTCGAGGGTGTCCATGTCCAGGTCGTTGGTCGGCTCGTCGAGCACCAGCAGGTTGGAGGGCTGCGCCAGGATGCGGGCCAGCAGCAGGCGGTTGGCTTCGCCGCCCGACAAAGCCTTGACCGGCTGCTTGACCTGGGTCTCGTCGAACAGGAAGTCGCGCAGGTAGGAGACCACGTGGCGCTGGCGGCCGCCGACCATGAGGGAGTCGCCGCCGCCCGGCGCCAGCGTCTCCCAGAGGCTCTTGTCCGGGTCCAGGCTCTCGCGGCGCTGGTCGAAGACGGCGATCTCCAGGTTGGTGCCGTGCCGCAGGGTCCCGGCGTCGGGCGCGAGGCGGCCGAGCAGCAGGTTGACCAGGGTGGTCTTGCCGGCGCCGTTGCGCCCGACGATGCCGATGCGGTCGCCGCGCAGGATGCGGGTGGAGAAGTCGTGCAGCACGCCGCGCTGGCCGCCTTCGGGCAGGGAATAGGCCTTGCTCAGGTGCTCGGCCTCGATCACCAGCTTGCCGCTGCGCGCGGCGGCGGCGGCGCTCATCTCGACCTGGCCGGCCTGGTTCTTCAGCATCTCGGCGCGGCTGGCGCGCAGCTCCTTCAGCCGCGCCAGGCGGCCCATGTTGCGCTTGCGCCGGGCGGTGACGCCGCGGTGCAGCCAGTGCTCCTCGCGCTCGATGGTCTTGCCCAGCCGCTCCAGCTCGCGCGCCTCGGCCTCGCGCAGCTCCTCGGCCCAGGCGTCGAAGTGGGCGAAGCCCTTGTCGAGGCGATGGGCGCGGCCCCGATCCAGCCAAAGGGTGCGGTTGGACACCTGCGCGAGGAAGGTGCGGTCGTGGCTGATCGTCAGCAGGGCACCGCGAAAGCGCGCCAGCTCGCCCTCCAGCCATGCGATGGTCGGCAGGTCCAGGTGGTTGGTCGGCTCGTCCAGCAGCAGCAGGTCGGGCTCGCTGACCAGGGCGCGGGCCAGCGCGGCGCGCCGCCCCTCGCCGCCCGACAGGGTGCCGAGCGCGGCGCTGCCGTCGAGCGACAGGCGGTCGAGCGCCGCGTCGGCCAGGGCGCGGGCCGCCGGGTCGTCGGCGGGCAGGCCGGCGGCGACGAAGTCGGCGACGCGCTGGGCAGCCGGCAGCTCCGGGGCCTGCGGCAGGTAGCCGATGCGCGCGCCGGCCTGCAAGCTGCGCTCGCCGCGGTCCAGCTCGACCAGGCCGGCCAGCACCTTCAGCAGGGTCGACTTGCCGCTGCCGTTGCGCCCGACCAGGGCGGCGCGCTCGCCGGCCGCCAGGGTGAGGTCGAGGCCGTCGAACAGCGGGCGGCCGCCGAAGCCGAGCCGGGCGGCCTTGAGCGCGATCAGGGGAGGTTGCACTGCCATCGCCGGCAGAGATAGCAAGGCGGCCCCGGCTTCGGCCAGCCGGCTGTGCGCATGGCGCCGTTGCGCCGGGGCCGTTAGAAGCCGCGCGCCTTGCGGATCCGGTCGTAGGCCTGGTTGACCGTGGCCAGCTTCTCGTTGGCCAGCTCGATGAACTCCTCGGGCATGCCCTGGGAGATCAGGCGGTCCGGGTGGTTCTCGCGCACCAGCCGGCGGTAGGCGGCCTTGACCGTCGCCTCGTCGGCGTCGTGCGGCACGCCCAGGATGGTATAGGGATCGCCCTGGTCGGGGCCCAGGTTGGCGGCGCGGATGCGCTGCCACTCCTCCTCGGAGAAGCCGAACTCGCGGGCCACCTCGGCCAGGTAGTCGACCTCCTCCTGGGTGACGCGGCCGTCGGCGCGGGCGATGTGGAACAGGCCGTCGATCAGCTCCTCCAGCACCGCCGGGTTGTCGCGGAACATGCCGCCGAGCTGGCGGGCGTAGGGCTGGAAGCCGCGGGCGTCCTTGCGGGCCTGATTGAAGACCCGGCCGACGTTCTTCATCTCGTCCGGCGGGACGCGGAACACCTCCTTGAAGGCGGCCACCTCGTCCGGCGTCACATGGCCGTCGGCCTTGGCCATCTTGGCCCCCAGCACGATCACCCCGATGGTGAAGGCGATCGACTTGGTGGCGTCGCCCTGCGCCTGGCCGGCGGCCTGCTCGGCCGTCTGGGTGCGCATGACGTCGACGGCGTGCCCGGCCAGGCCGCCGATCAGCGCGCCCAGCGGCCCGCCGACGGCGAAGCCGGCGCCGGCGCCGATGATCTTGCCCCAGATCGACATGGTCAGGTCGACTCGTCCCGCGTTCCGCTCACTCCGCCGGAGCCCAACCTCCAGCGTGCCGCATCATCCCCGGGGCGGGCCCCCGGGGCAACCCGTCGGCGTGGGCGGCGGGCTGCGACCTTGCGACTCAGCTCACGCGGCCGTGGCAGTGCTTGTACTTCTTGCCCGAGCCGCAGGGGCAGGGGGCGTTGCGCTGCACCTTGCCCCAGGTCTCGGGGTCGGCGGGATCGGGCTGCGCGGCGGCCGGCTGCGGCGGGCGGGCGCCGGCGGCCTGCGGGCGGGTGGCGCCGCTGTCGCCGCCGGCCGGCGCGCCGGCCATGGCCATCTCCGGCTCGGGCTGGCCCGCGGCACCGGCCAGCGCCGGGTCCTGCCGGCCCTCGGTCATCGGCGTGTCGGGGCGTTGCGGGGTGAGCTGCTCGGCCGCCGTCTGCGGGCGGATCTCGATGCGCGCCAGGATGGAGACGGTCTCCTCGCGCACCTCGCCCAGCATCTCCTCGAACAGCTCGAAGGCCTCGCGCTTGTATTCGTTGAGCGGGTCGCGCTGGGCGTAGGCGCGCAGGCCGACCGCCTGGCGCAGGTGGTCGAGCGAGAGCAGGTGGTCCTTCCACTGCTTGTCGAGCACCGTGAGCAGCACGTGCTTTTCCGCCGTGCGCATCAGCTCGGGGCCCAGGTTGGCGGTCTTCGCCGCCATGCGCTCGTCGACCGCCTTGCCGATCCGCTCGCGGATCTCCTGGTCGGCGATGCCCTCCTCGGCCGCCCAGGCCTGCACCGGCAGGTCCAGGCCGAACAGGCGCAGGCACTCCTCGTGGAGCTGCGTCACGTCCCACTGCTCGGCGTAGGCGTCCTTGGGAATGCAGCGCGTGACCAGGTCGTCCAGCACCTGCTGGCGCATCTCGGCGACGGCCTCCTGCACGTCGTCGGCCCGCATCAGCTCGCGGCGCTGCTCGAAGACCACCTTGCGCTGGTCGTTCATCACGTTGTCGAACTTCAGGAGGTTCTTGCGGATCTCGAAGTTCCGCGCCTCCACCTTCGACTGGGCCTTCTCCAGCGCCTTGTTGACCCAGGTGTGGGTGATCGCCTCGCCTTCCTCCAGACCCAGGCGCTTGAGCATCGACTCCATGCGCTCGGAGCCGAAGATGCGCATCAGGTCGTCTTCCAGGGAGAGGAAGAACTTGGAGGCGCCGGGGTCGCCCTGGCGGCCGGACCGGCCGCGCAACTGGTTGTCGATGCGCCGGCTCTCGTGCCGCTCGGTGGCCAGCACGAACAGGCCGCCGGCCTCGCGCACGATCTCGGCGTTGGCGGCCACCTCGGCCTGGATCTGCTCGGTCTTCTTGGCGCGCTTGGCCTCGTCCTCGATCGGCTCGGCCTCCTGGCGCACGCGCATCTCGACGTTGCCGCCGAGCTGGATGTCGGTGCCGCGGCCGGCCATGTTGGTGGCGATGGTCACCGCGCCCGGCGCGCCGGCCTGAGCGATGATGTAGGCCTCCTGCTCGTGGTAGCGGGCGTTCAGCACGTTGTGCGGAACGCGCTTCTTCTTCAGCAGGGCGGAGAGGTACTCGGACTTCTCGATCGACACCGTGCCGACCAGCACCGGCTGCTTGCGCGCGCTGCACTCTTCGATTTGCGCGATGATCGCGTCGTACTTCTCGCGGGCCGAGCGGTAGACCTCGTCGTCGGCGTCGAGGCGCGCGATCGGCTTGTTGGTCGGGATCTCGACCACCTCCAGGCCGTAGATCTCCTGGAACTCCTCGGCCTCGGTCATGGCCGTGCCGGTCATGCCGGCCAGCTTGGGGTAGGCGCGGAAGAGGTTCTGGAAGGTGATGGAGGCCAGGGTCTGGTTCTCCATCTGCACCGTGACGCCTTCCTTGGCCTCCAGCGCCTGGTGCAGGCCGTCGGAGTAGCGCCGGCCCTCCATCATGCGGCCGGTGAACTCGTCGATGATGACGACCTTGTCGTTCTTGACGATGTAGTCGGTGTCGCGGTTGAAAAGCTTGTGCGCGCGCAGGGCCTGGTTGACGTGGTGCAGCAGGCCGATGTTGTGCACGTCGTAGAGCGAGCCGCTCTCCATCAGGCCGCGCTCGCGCAGGATCTCCTCGACCCGCTCGGTGCCGGCCTCGGTCAGGGTGACGGCGCGTGCCTTCTCGTCCTTCTCCCAGTGCGCCTCCTCCAGCAGGGGGATCACCGTGTCGACCGCCATGTAAAGGGCGCTGGAGTCCTCGGCCGGGCCGGAGATGATCAGCGGCGTGCGCGCCTCGTCGATCAGGATCGAGTCGACCTCGTCGACGATGGCGTAGTTGAAGTCGCGCTGGACCATCTCCTCCAGCTTGAACTTCATGTTGTCGCGCAGGTAGTCGAAGCCGAACTCGTTGTTGGTGCCGTAGGTCACGTCGGCGGCGTAGGCCGCGCGCCGCTCGACGTCGGTCAGGCCGTGCACGATGCAGCCGGCCTCCAGCCCCAGGAAGCGGTAGATCTCGCCCATCCACTCGCTGTCGCGGCGGGCCAGGTAGTCGTTGACCGTGACCACGTGGACGCCCTTGCCGGGCAGGGCGTTGAGATAGACCGCCAGGGTGGCCACCAGGGTCTTGCCCTCGCCGGTCTTCATCTCGGCGATCTGGCCCTTGTGCAGCACCATGCCGCCGATGAGCTGCACGTCGAAGTGGCGCTGGCCCAGGGTCCGCTTGGCCGCCTCGCGCACCGTGGCGAAAGCCTCGACCATCAGGTCGTCCAGCTTGGCGCCCTGGTCGAGACGCGCGCGGAACTCGTCGGTCTTGGCCGCGAGCTGGGCGTCGCTGAGCTGCTCGTACTCGGGCTCGAGGGCGTTGATCCGCTCGACGTCCCGGCGCAGCGACTTGACGAAGCGGTCGTTGGCGGACCCGAAGAGCCGCTTGGCGAGCGATTGGAGCATTCGGTCGGGGGTCCTCGGTTGCGCGCAAGACAGCGGACCGCCGCCCGGACCACGGCGCGCGTCGTCGCGCGTCAGCGCCGCCCGCGGCTGCCCGCCGCTGACAGATATGCGTCGCCGCCAGCCCTGTCAACGAAAGCCCCCGGTCCGCCGGTGGCGGCCTGCAAGCCGCCGCGGCCCGCGGCGACCGCGCGGGAACGGCGCCCGAGGCGGCGGCGGCGCGCCGCGGCGGCTGGGGCGCTCCCCCTTGCATTTGCCACACTTGCGCCGCAACTGGGCTGCTGTATGGTGCCGCCGGCCCGCCGGGGAGCGCTCGTCTCCTCGCTAGGTTCGCGAGGCCGTGCCCGGCCCAGAAACGCCAACCGACCCGAACGGGGAGTTTCGTATGTCCCTTCTCCGCCGCGCCGCGGCTCCCGCCCTGGCCACCCTGCTCGCCACGGCTGCCCCGCTCGCCCTGACCCCGGCCGTTCAGGCCCAGTCCGCCGACGCCGAGTCCGCCGACGCCGAGTCCGCGGAGCGGAACCAGGTCGTGGCCCGCGTCAACGGCGAGGAGATCCGCATCTCCGACGTGATGCAGATGATCGGCCGCCTGCCGCAGAACGTGCAGATCCAGGCGCTGTCGAACATGCCGGCGATGATCGAGCGCACCATCGACCTGGAGCTGATCCTGCGGGCGGCCGACCAGGCCGGGCTGCGCGACGAGGCCGAGGTGCAGGAGCAGATCGAGGTGATCGCCCGCGACGTGCTGCGCCAGTCCTATCTGGAGAACCTGGTGGAGCGCGCCGTCACCGACGCGCAGGTCCGCGAGGCCTACGACACCTACGTCGAGGAGAACCCGCCGGAGGAGGTGCGCGCCCGCCACATCCTGGTCGAGAGCGAGGAGGAGGCCCAGGCCATCGTCGAGCAGCTCGACGAGGGCGGCGACTTCGCCGAGCTGGCCAAGGAGAAGTCCACCGGGCCGACCGGCGAGAAGGGCGGCGACCTGGGCTACTTCAAGCGCGGCCAGATGGTGGCGCCCTTCGCCGAGGCGGCCTTCGCGCTGGAGCCCGGCACCTACACCGACGAGCCGGTGAAGACCCAGTTCGGCTGGCACGTCATCCTGGTCGAGGACAAGCGCACCGCCGAGGCGCCCAGCTTCGAGGAGATGGAGCCGCAGCTCCGCCAGCAGCTTGAGCAGGAGGCGATCCAGGCCCATCTCGCCGAGCTGCGCGAGGGCGCCGAGATCGAGGTGGTCGAGCCCGAGCCCGAAGCCGCGCCCGAGGATCTGCCGGCGGAGTCCTCCGCGTCCGACGGCGCGACGGTCCCCGCGGCCGAGTAGCGCCGCGCGGAGAGGCGTCATGGCCCTGGCCCGTTCGCCGCTCGCGCCCGAGCGGCTGCCCGAGTTGTCGCAGGTGGCCGGCGTGCGCGGTGTCGCCCACGCCGGCGGCCTGCGCTACCAGGGGCGCGACGACCTGCTGCTGCTGCACTTCCCGCAGGGGGCGGCGGTGGCGGGCGTGCTCACCCGCTCCAAGACGGCCAGCGCGCCGGTCGACTGGTGCCGCGCGCACCTGCCGGCCGGCCGGGCCGCGGCCCTGCTGGTCAATGCCGGCAACGCCAACGCCTTCACCGGCACCCGCGGCCGGATCAGCGTCGAGCGCGCCGCCGCCGCGGCGGCCGAGGCGCTGGGCGTGCCGCCCGAGCAGGTCTTCCTCGCCTCCACCGGGGTGATCGGCGAGCCGCTGCCGGACGAGCGCATGACCGCCGCCATCGGCGCGGCGGCGACCCGGCTCGGCGAGAGCAAGGCACAGGGGGTCGACTGGGCCCGCGCCGCCGGCGCCATCATGACCACCGACACCTTCCCCAAGGCCGCCGCGCGGCGCTGCCAGCTCGACGGCAAGCCGGTGGAGCTGGTGGGCATCGCCAAGGGCTCCGGCATGATCGCGCCGGACATGGCGACCATGCTGGCCTTCGTGGTGACCGACGCGGGGCTGCCGGCCGAGGTGCTGCAGGCGCTGCTGGCGCGCGCCAACCGGCGCTCCTTCAACTGCATCACCGTCGACGGCGACACCTCGACCAGCGACACCGCGCTGCTGTTCGCCACCGGCGCTGCCGGCCAGGTGGCGGCCGAGGGGGCGGACGACCCGCGCCTGGCCGAGTTCGCGGCGGCGCTGGACTCGCTGATGATCGAGCTGGCCCAGCTCGTCGTGCGCGACGGCGAGGGGGCGCAGAAGTTCATCACCGTCGCCGTGCGCGGCGCCGAGGACGACGCGGCGGCGCGGCGCATCGGCCTGGCGATCGCCAACTCGCCGCTGGTCAAGACCGCAGTGGCCGGCGAGGACGCCAACTGGGGCCGGATCGTCATGGCGGTCGGCAAGTCCGGCGAGGCGGCCGACCGCGACCGCCTGGCCATCGCCATCGGCGGCGTCACCATCGCGCGCGACGGCGAACGCGTGGCCGACTACGACGAGGCGCCGGTGGCCGCCCACATGCAGGGCCGCGACATCCTGATCGAGGTGGAGATCGGCCTGGGCCACGGTGCCGCCACGGTCTGGACCTGCGACCTGACCCACGGCTACATCGACATCAACGCCGACTATCGGAGCTGAGCGAGCGTGGACGCGCCCCCCGTCACCGGCGGTTGCTGGGACGCCGCCGGCCGGGCGCCGGCCGGCAAGCCGATCCTGCTGGTGGCGGCCGCCGCCCTGGTCGACCCCGACGGGCGCGTGCTGATCGCCGAGCGCCCGGCCGGCAAGGCCATGGCCGGCCTGTGGGAGTTCCCCGGCGGCAAGGTCCAGGCCGGGGAGACGCCGGAGGCGGCGCTGGTGCGCGAGCTGGCCGAGGAGCTGGCGATCGAGACGCGCAACTCCTGCCTGGCGCCGGTCGCCTTCGCCAGTCACGGCTACGACGCGTTCCACCTGCTGATGCCGCTCTTCGCCTGCCGGGTCTGGGAGGGGCGGCCGCAGCCGCGCGAGGGGCAGCGCCTGGCCTGGGTGGCGCCGGCCCGCCTGGCCGACTACCCCATGCCGCCGGCCGACCTGCCGCTGATCCCCTTGCTGCGCGACCTGCTGTAGCGCGGCCTGCTGTAGCGCGGCCGCGCGCCGGGCGCTGCGATCGTCGCTCGGCCCTCTGCCCTTTGACCTCTGCCCTTTGACCTCTGCCCTTTGACCTCGGCCCTTTGCCCGGCGGCGAGGCGGGGCTTTGCGCGTCAGGCGATATTCACGCGGAAGGATGCAACTTCGGGTCTCTTGCTCGTCTTTGGCGAGCGCGCGAGTCTGCTCTTCTCGAAATGGCGGCGGACAGTGGGATGCGCATGCAGGAGTACCCCGTCGAGGTGCTGGACCCGCACCGGGCCGGCAGCAGCTCGGTCAGCCGGAACGTGACGGTCTCGGGCCGGCGCACCTCGCTGCGCCTGGAGCCGAGCATGTGGGAGGCGCTGGGCGAGGTCTGCCGGCGCGAGGGCGTCAGCGCCTCGGAGCTCTGCAGCGAGATCGACCGCAAGCGCCGGCGCGGCAGTTCGCTGACCGCGGCGGTGCGCGTCTTCCTGCTCGTCTACTTCCGCCAGGCCGCGACCGAGCAGGGGCATCGCGCCGCCCGGCGCACGGCCTGACGGGCTTCGCGCGCGATGGGCCGCGACTCAGGAGCGCGACGCGCCGCCGCCCGGTCCCGTGCCCGGCCCCGTGCCCGGTCCCGAGTCTGGCCCCGTGTCTGGCCCCGAGCCCGGTCCCGTGTCTGGCCCCGAGCCCGGCCCTGGCCCTGCCGGGTCGCCGGCCGGGTGCTCCACCGTCTCCAGGGCCTCGGCCAGTCGTGTCTTGGCGCTGCCCGGGCGCAGCGGCTGGGGCTGACTGGCGTCCGGCGCCCAGGCGGTCAGGTAGAGCACCTGGAAGGTCAACGGGATGCGCCCGTCGGGCTGGGCGAAGCGTGCGGCGTAGATCTCCGCCATGCGGGCGAAGAGCGCCCGGCGGGCGCCGCCGCGCGGGCGCTCGCGCACCGCGTTGCTCTCGGCCATGCCGCGCAGCTCGCGCATCAGCGCCAGCGGGTCGGCGTAGGTCACGGTGATCTCGTCCTGGTCCACCACCGGCAGGGCGAAGCCGGCGCGCTGCAGCAGGCCGCCGCAGTCGCGCACCTCGGCAAAGGGGCTGACGCGCGGCGACAGGCCGCCGGTCAGCTCCATCTCCGCCTCCATCAGCGCCACCCGCAGCTCGTGCAGGCTCTCGCCGCCCAGCAGCGCGCCGAGGAACAGACCGTCCGGCGCCAGGGCCTGGCGAAGCTGCAGCAGCGTGCCCGGCAGGTCGTTGACCCAGTGCAGGTCCAGCACCGACAGCGCCAGGTCGAAGCTGCGCGGCGCGAAAGGCAGCGCCTCCTCGTCGGCCACCAGGGTCGGCCGGCCGTGAGCCGCGGCGCGCCGCGCCATGGCCGGCGAGAGGTCGCACTGCACCAGCCCGCCGACCTTGCCCAGGTCGGGCAGCAGCTCGGCCACCGTGCCGCCGTGGCAGCCGAGGTCGAGGGCCAGGGCGAAGTCGCGGGTGACGTCGCGCAGGCGGTCGAGCAGCCGCGCGCTCACCTCGCGCTTGAGGAAGTCGTGCTCCGGCCAGCGCGCGGCGGCCCGTTCGCGGTGGGCCCGCACGGCGGCGCGGTCGAAGACCTGCATGGAGTCGGGGAGGCTGGCATCGCTCATGCCCGCCCATATGGCCCAGGCCGGGGGACAAGCCAAGCATGACCGGGGCCCCAGCATGACCGGGCTCCAGGTATGAGCGGGGCGGGGCAGGCTGCGCGCCTTGGGGGGCGTCTGAGCGCGCTGCTGCCCGCGCGGGCGCAGCCTCTTCTGGCGCGGGCGGCGGCCGGCGGCGCCGGGTTCGGCCGGCTGGTGCTGGATGCGCTGCTGCCGCCGCGCTGCCTGGTCACGCACGAGCCGGTCGACCGGCCCGGCCAGCTCAGTCCGGCGGCCTGGCAGGCGGTCGACTTCATCGCGCCGCCGCTCTGCGCCTGCTGCGGCGTGCCCTTCGAGGTGGAGCTGGGGCCGGAGGCGCTCTGCGGCGCCTGCGCCAAGGCGCCGCCCGCCTACGACCGGGCGCGGGCGGTGATGCGCTACGACGAGGGGGCGCGTCCGCTGGTCCTGCGCTTCAAGCACGCCGACCGGACCGAGGCGGCGCCGGCCTTCGCACGCTGGATGCTGCGCGCCGGCGCGGCCCAGTTCGAGGCCTGCGACCTGATCGTGCCGGTGCCGCTGCACCGCTGGCGGCTGTTCCGCCGCCGCTACAACCAGGCGGCGCTGCTGGCGCTGGAGCTCGGCCGCCTGAGCGGCCGCCCGGTGGTACCCGATCTGCTGCAGCGTCGGCGCAACACCCCCAGCCAGGGCCGGTTGAGCCGCGCCCAGCGCGCGCTCAACGTACGTGGCGCCTTCGCGCTGGCGCCGCGCCGGGCGGCGCGGGTCAAGGGCGCGCGGGTGCTGCTGGTCGACGACGTGCTGACCACCGGCGCCACGCTGGAGGCTTGCGCGCGCGTGCTGCGGCGGGCCGGGGCGGCCCGCGTCGAGGTGCTGGTGCTGGCCCGGGTGGTGCGCCCGCTGCAGGTCTGAGCTGCCGGCGGCGGCCTGCAACAGAGCTTTAACCGGCAGCGCCGCTGACAAGGCCGGGGCGTCTCCCCTATCATGGAGGCTTCCCAGATCGGAGGACCCATGGCCAAGATCGAGGTCTATTCCAGCCTCTTCTGCCCCTTCTGCTTCCGCGCCAAGAAGCTGCTGAAGCAGAAGGACCAGGAGTTCGAGGAGATTGACGTGCTGGCGCATCCGGCGCGCAAGAAGGAGATGATCGAGCGCGCGGGCGGCCGCACCTCGGTCCCGCAGATCTTCATCGACGGGCACCATGTCGGCGGCTGCGACGAGCTCTACCAGCTCGAGGCCGAGGGGCGGCTCGACCCGTTGCTGCAGGGCCAGCCGGCATGACCGGCCCGTTCCGCGCCGCCTGCGTGCAGATGACCTCCGGCGACGCGCTGGAGGCCAACATCGCCGCCGCCAGCGCGCTGATCGAGCAGGCGGCGGACGCGGGGGCGGCCTTCGTCGCCACGCCCGAGAACTGCACGCTGATCGCGCCGAAGAAAGCGCGCATGCTGGCCGCCGCGCAGCCGGAGGCGACGCATCCGGCGATCCCGGTCTTCGCCGAGCTGGCCGCGCGCCACGGGCTGTGGCTGCTGATCGGCTCGCTGACCGTCAAGTTGGACGCCGAGACCTGCGCCAACCGCTCGCTGCTGTTCGGCCCGGACGGCGCGATCGTGGCGCGCTACGACAAGATCCACATGTTCGACGTGGAGATTCCGGACGGCCAGAGCTACCGGGAATCCGCTACCTTCCGGCCGGGCGCAGAGGCGGTGCTGGCCAGTCTGCCCTGGGGCGGGCTGGGGATGACGGTCTGCTACGACCTGCGCTTCCCCGCGCTCTACCGCAGCCTGGCCCAGGCGGGTGCCAGCTTCCTGTCGGTGCCGGCGGCCTTCACCCAGTTCACCGGCCAGGCCCACTGGCACGTGCTGCTGCGCGCGCGGGCGATCGAGACCGGCTGCTTCGTGATCGCGCCAGCCCAGTGCGGCGAGCACGCCGGCGGCCGGCGCACCTACGGCCACAGCCTGATCGTGGCGCCCTGGGGCGAGGTGCTGGCCGACGGCGGCGAGACGCCGGGCCTGGTGCTGGCCGAGATCGACCCGGCCAAGGTGGCCGAGGCGCGGCGCATGGTGCCGGCGCTGACCCATGACCGGGCCTTCGCCGCGCCCCAGCCCACCGCGTCCCAGCCCACCGCGTCCCAGCCCACCGCGTCCTCGCCCGCCGCGTCCTTGCGCCAGGCGGGCGAATAGCGGGCGGGGCGGTGCTGTTTGCCGAACAGCTCGCGCCGATCCGCGGGTTTCTCGACGCGCTCGGCCTGTCCTGCCGCCCGGGTCCGGTGCCGGCCGACAGCTTCCTGCCCGGCGTGGCGCTGCAGGGCGGCGCGCTGCTCTACGACGCGCAGCGCCTGGGCTCGCCCGGTGATCTGCTGCACGAGGCCGGGCATATCGCGCTGGTGCCGGCGCGCTTCCGCGCCCGGCTCGACGACGACGTGGATGCGGTGATCGCGGAGCTGCTGGCCGGCGCGGCGCCGGGCGGCCTGGCGCCGCCGGCCGCCGCCGAGCGCGAGGCCCTGGCGCACACCGAGGTGATGGCGATCGCCTGGTCCTACGCCGCCGCGCGGCGGCTGGGCACGCCGCTCGACTGTCTGTTCTGGCCGGGCACCTACCGCATGCCCGCGGGCCAGACACCCGACGCCCTGGTGGCGCAGATCGAGCAGGGCTTCTTTATCGGCATCCAGTGGCTGGCCCGCTTCGGCTACTGCGCCGCGCCGCCGCCTTTCGGCGACCCGGCCGATCCCAGCCCCTTTCCGGCCATGCGCCGCTGGCTGGCGCCATAGAGTGAGCCATAGAGTGCGTCGTGACCGTCTGGCCGCGCGTCAGGGCTCCCGCCGGGCGGCGATGCGCTGCACGCAGGCGGGCCGCGGGGCGGCGACCTCCAGGTCCTCGTAGGCGAGCACGCGCAGCCGGCCGTGCACGGCCTCCAGCAGCTCGCCGGGCTGCAGCAGGAAGTCGGGGTTGCGCGGCCGGCCGAAGGCTGCGTTGCCGGCCGCGAAGGTCTCGTAGAGCAGCAGCCCGCCGGGGGCCACCGCCGCGACCAGCGGCGCCAGCAGCGGGCGGTGCAGGTAGTTGGTCACCACGACGCCGGCGAAGCGGCGGCCGGCCAGCGGGAAGGGACGCCCGTCCTCCAGGTCGACCTCCAGCCGCTCCAGGCCGGGGTGCGCGGCCAGGTCGGCCAGTCCCGAGAGGTCGCGGTCGACCGCCGTGACCGCCTGGCCGCGGCCGAGGAACAGGCGGGTGTGACGCCCGCCGCCGCAGGCCAGGTCGAGCACCCGGGCGGGGGC
This sequence comes from Algihabitans sp., assembly GCA_965233705.1. Classification (GTDB taxonomy): domain Bacteria; phylum Pseudomonadota; class Alphaproteobacteria; order Kiloniellales; family DSM-21159; genus Algihabitans. The sequence goes on from CBDDTF010000004.1 coordinate 148,060, forward strand.
GGCCTCGTCCGCCGGGCCGCGCGGGATCAGCGGCGCGAAGCGGCAGATCCAGGCGGAGGGCGGCGTGGGCCCGGCCGGGCCGGCGTCGTCCGGCGCGGCTTGGCCGTGGGCGGCGGGGGCGCCTGCTGCTGCGGGCGGGTCCTGTGGTGCGGGCATGGGCGTGGCCCTCCCTCGCCTGTTGCCGATTGATGACGCGGTCATATCTATGCTTTAGCAATCTCCGTTCGAGAGTGCCAAGACAAGCCGATCCTGCCGAACCGGGTCCCGCCGCGATGATCAAGTACGCCCTGCGTTGCCGCCGCGACCATGCCTTCGAGGGCTGGTTCCGCGACTCCGCCGCCTTCGACGCCCAGGCCGACGAGGGCCAGCTCGCCTGTCCGCACTGCGGATCGACCGAGGTCTCGAAAGCCATCATGGCGCCGCGCCTGGGCAAGCAGGCCGAGGCGCCGGCGCGTCAAGTCGCGGCCGCCAAGCCGTCGCCGGCGCAGGCCAAGCTGCGCGCCAAGCTGCTGGAGCTGCGCCGCGCCGTCGAGGCCAACTGCGAGAACGTCGGCCCGGCCTTTGCGGAGGAGGCGCGCAAGATCCACTACGGCGAGCGCGCGGCGCGCGGCATCTACGGCCAGACCAGCGCCGAGGAGGCCGAGGCCCTGCAGGACGAGGGCATCGAGATCGCGGCGATCCCCTGGGTCTCGCCCGGCGACGCCTGAGGCAGGGCGCGGCCGCGGGCCTACAGATAGGGCAGCAGCAGGCGCGCCACCCCGTCGCGGATCTGCACCGGCAGCGGGCGGGCGCGCACCTCGGCCAGGCTGAGCGGCCGGGCGGCGGCGATCTTCTTGTCGATGCGCGCGTCCAGCGCGCCGGCCAACTCCGGGCTGTAGCACTCCACGTTGAACTCGAAGTTGAGGCGCAGGCTGCGCGCGTCCCAGTTGGCCGAGCCGAACAGCGCCCAGCGGCCGTCGACGGTCATTAGCTTGCTGTGGTCGAAGGGCGGCGGCGCCAGGTGGAGGCGGCAGCCCGGCTCCAGCACCTGGTCGTGCTGCGCCCAGGCGGCCCAGTCCATGACGCGGTGGTTGCCCCGGGCCGGGATCACGATGTCCACGGCGACCCCGCGCAGGGCGGCCAGGGTCAGCGCGGCCATCAGCGTCTGCTCCGGCAGGAAGTAGGGCGTGACGATGCGCACCGAGCGCTCGGCCCGGCCCAGGGCGCCGGCGATGGTCCAGGCCAGGCGTCCCACCGACTCGTCGGGCCCGCTGGCCAGGCCCCGGGCGTAGATCGCGCCGCGTCCCGCCAGCTCCGGAAACCAGCGCTCGCCCGCGAGCTGCTCGCCGGTGGTGAAGGCCCAGTCCTCGGCGAAGCAGTCCATCAGGTGGCGCACCACCGGCCCCTCGATGCGGAAATGCAGGTCCTGCACGCCGTCCGGCCCGGCGCGCGCCAGCAGGTTCTCGGACCCGATGTTGAGCCCGCCGGTGAAGCCGATGCGGCCGTCGACCACCAGGATCTTCCGATGCGAGCGGAGATTCAGGTAGGGCATCCGCCAGGGCGCCAGGGAGTGCAGGAAACGCGCGGTGGGCACGCCGCGCCGGCGCAGCGCGGCGACGCCTGGGGCCAGCAGGTAGCCGGCGCCCATGCCGTCCAGCAGGACCCGCACGGCCACGCCGCGCGCCTGGGCTTCGGCCAGCGCCGCGACGAAGGGGGCGCCGGCCGCGTCGTCGCGGAAGATGTAGGAGGAAAGCGCGATCGAGTGGCGGGCGTCGCGGATCGCCGCCAGCATGTCCGGGTAGGCGTCGTCGCCGTTGGCCCGGGGCTCGACCCGGTTGCCGCCGACGATCGGCAGGTGGCTGAGGTTCTCGCCCAGGCGCGCCAGCGCGACCAGGCGGCCGCCCGGCGCCGAGGCGTCGAGATGGTCCAGGTCCAGGGTGTAGCCCCGGCGCTGGGCCGTGCCGTCCGGGGCCGTCGGCAGCAGCCGCGAGGCCTTGCGGTTGATGCGGTTGATGCCGAACAGTAGATAGGCGACGGCACCGATCACCGGCGAGAGCCAGGCCAGGCCGACCCAGGCGACGGTGGCGCGCACGTCGCGCTTGGCCAGCAGGACATGCACCGACACGGCGATCGCCAGCGCCAGGTAGAGCAGGGCGGAGACCGGCGCCCAGTGCCCGAGCAGCCAGTGGATCACGCTCATCGCCGCCAGCCCGCTCGCGCGGCGCCGGGCGCCGCCGGGCAGCGGCCGGCAGCTCGGCAGCGGTGAGTCTGTGGCCTGCGCATGGCCGCCGATCCTAGAGCGGATCGCGACCGGTGGGAATCGTGCCGTGACCCGGGGTGGCATGGGAATCCGGACGAAATTCAAAGCTTTAAAGCGCGCTGCCGCGGCTGGAAGGCGCGCCCCGGCGCCCCCGCCCGACCCGGCGCCCCCGCCCGACCCGGGGGGCCGCGCACGGGGCGGTTCCTGGGCGCGGCGCGCGACAGGGTGGTGCGACAGGGTGGTGCGACAGGGGGGGGGGCGATAGGGGGCTTAGACTTGTCTTAATAAACGGACAGCTACCCTGCGCCGAGGCGCCAGCCTTTGGGTGCGCCCTGGCGCCGGGATCGTTTTATGGGCGAACAAATGCTTGCATCTTTCCATCGGACCGTCGGTCCGCTAGAGTGATTTGCCGCCGTTTGGACGCGCGTTGGCGCGTCGGCGGGCGCGGCCAATCACTCTGACTCGACGATGGAGAGCAGGTGTCGTGTGATCGGCGGACCCGCGGGAGCGGGGCCCTGCGATCACAACCGGCTCGATAGCGGCGCCCGAGCTGCGTGACCCGTCTTGGCGAGTCGCCAGGTCGGCGAGCGTCGCTCTAAACGCATTGGCGCCCGGGAAACGCGCCCGGGAAACGTGCCGGAGGAGGGGACGCGACGGGAGGGACGCGTCGGGGCGACGCGACCCGTCCCAAGACCGCAGGGAGTGGACGATCGACGGCGCCGGGACCATCGCGGGCGACATCCAGGACATCCTCTGGCTGATCATCTGCGCCGTGCTGGTGCTGATGATGCAGGCGGGCTTTGCCTGCCTGGAAAGCGGCCTCGTCCGCGCCAAGAACACCATCAACGTGGTGGTCAAGAACGTCGTCGACATCTCCCTGACCGGCCTGCTGTTCTGGCTGTTCGGCTTCGCCGTCATGTTCGGACCCAGCCTGGGCGGCTGGATCGGGACGGCGGGTTTCGCGCCCGACCGGGCGGCGGGCGCCTGGCTGCTCGCCTTCTTCTTCTTCCAGCTCGTGTTCTGCGGCACCGCCGTGACCATCGTCTCCGGCGCCGTCGCCGAGCGCATGCGCTTTGCCGGCTATCTGGTGGTGGCCGCCCTGGTTGCCGGCGTGATCTACCCGCTCTTCGGCCATTGGGCCTGGGGCGGGCTGCTCGGCGGCGGCGCGGGCTGGCTGGCCGCGGCGGGCTTCGTCGATTTCGCCGGCGCGACGGTGGTGCACTCGGTCGGCGGCTGGGTGGCGCTGGCCGCGGTCCTGGCGATCGGCCCGCGCCTCGGCCGCTTCGGGCCCGGCGGCCGCTGCCTGGAAGGGCACAACCTGCCGCTGGCCATGCTCGGCGTGCTGCTGCTCTGGGTCGGCTGGTTCGGTTTCAACGGCGGCTCGACCCTGGCGTTGGAGCCGGCGATCGCCGGCATCGCCGTCAACACCCTGCTGGGGCCGGTCGGCGGTTGTCTGCTGGCCATGGTCTGGTCCTGGCGCTGGCGCGGCCGGCCCTCGGTGCAGGACATGATGGACGGCATCCTGGCCGGCCTGGTGGCGGTCACGGCCGGCGCCCACACCCTGTCGGCCGGCGAGGCGCTGCTGGTCGGCGCGCTGGGCGGCGGCCTCTGCCTGGCCGCCGTGGCGCTGCTCGACCGGCTGGAGATCGACGATGCCGTGCACGCCGTGCCGGTGCATCTGGCGGCCGGCGTCTGGGGCACCCTGGCGGTGGCGCTGTTCGGCGACCCGGCCGACTTCGCCGGCGCGACGCGCCTGGAGCAACTCGCGGTGCAGGCCCTTGGCGCGGCGGCGGCCGGTCTGCTCGCCTTCGGCCTGGCCTATCCGCTGCTCCGGCTGGCCGACCGCCTGCGGCCGCTGCGGGCCTCGCGCCACGACGAGCTGGTCGGCCTCAACATCGCCGAACACGGCGCCAGCTCGGCGCTGACCACCCTGCTGGAGGAGATGAACCGCCAGTCCACCTCGGGCGACTTCGCGCGCAACGTGCCGGTCGACGAGGGCAGCGAGGCCGGCGAGATCGCCGCCCAGTACAACCTGGTGCTGGAGAAGTTCCGGACCGAGACGGGCAAGCGCGAGCAGGCCGTGCGCGCCTTCCGCCAGGCCAAGGAGCAGGCGGAGAACGCCAACGCCGCCAAGTCCCACTTCCTCGCCTCCATGAGCCACGAGCTGCGCACGCCGCTCAACGCCGTGATCGGCTTTTCCGAGGTGATGCGCGAGGAGACCTTCGGCGCGCTCGGCAGCGCCCGCTACAAGGAGTATCTCGGCGACATCCACGGCAGCGCCAACCACCTGCTCAGCCTGATCAACGACCTGCTCGACCTCTCGAAGATCGAGGCCAAGAAGTACGAGCTGCACGAGGAGGAGCTGGATCTGGCCGAGGTGGTCGAGGGGGCCGTGCGCCTGGTCTCGCCCCTGGCCGAGCGCAAGGGCCTGAGCCTGCGCGTGGAGCTGCCCGCGCCGGGCGCGCCGGTCGCCCTGCCGCCGCTGCGCGCGGACGAGCGGGCGTTGCGCCAGATCCTGCTCAATCTGCTCTCCAACGCCTGCAAGTTCACCGAGAGCGGCGGCGAGGTGCGCGTCTCGGCCGAGCAGGAGGCCGACGGGCGCATCGCGCTGAGGGTGAGCGACACCGGGGTCGGCATGTCCCGCGCCCAGATCCGTCAGGCGCTGGAGCCCTTCGTCCAGGTCGACAGTCAGACCCGCAAGACCGATCAGGGCACCGGGCTCGGCCTGCCCCTGGCCAAGTCGCTGGCCGAGCTGCACGGGGGCAGCTTCGTCATGACCTCGCGCGAAGGGCAGGGCACCCAGGTGGTGATCCGCCTGCCGCGCGCGCGGGTCTGCGGGGTCGCGACCGGCGGGCCGGAGCGGCCCGCGGGCGGCCGGGGCGGCGCCAGCGCGGCGTGACGGCGGCACGGCGGCGGGGTGACGGCGGCGCGGCGGCGGGGTGACGGCGGCTCAGGCCGGGTCCGCGACCAGCGCCACCTTGTCCGCGCCGCCGGCCTCTTCCGGCCGCCCGGTCGGCAGGCCGAAGACCTGGCCGGACAGCACGAAGCCGACCGACTCCGCGGTTCCGTTGCCCGCGGCTTCGCCTGCCGCATCACCCGGCGCATCACCCGCCGGCGGGGCGGCGCCGGGCGGCGGCTCGTCGGTGGCGAGCGGCAGCATCAGTCGGCGCGTCATCCGCGCCGCCGCGCCCGTCCGGCCCGGTGCGCGATAGAGGCTTTCGGAGTAGAGGGGGCGGCGCAACCGGCAGAGCGTCCGATAGAGCTCGGCCACGTAAGCGCCGTAGTCGTTGGGCACGACCTCGTCGACGAAGGACCAGGTCAGGTCCAGCCCCGCCGCGGTGGCCACCGACTGCCCGATCAGGCGGTAGCGCCACCGGGGCCCGGTGGGGGCGTCGATCCGTTCCACCAGCAGGATGTGCGGCAGCACGGCGGGCGGCAGCTCCAGCGGGTCGATGTCGGCCCGGCGCGGCAGCGCTCCGTCGCGCGCGTCCTGCTTGGCCCGCCAGTAGGTGTAGAGCTGGCGCAGGCAGTCGCGCTCGAGCTGCGCTGGGGAGATGGTCTTCACCGGGATATCTGGCCGCCCGCCATGAAGCTGAGTCCGGGCGGCAATGCTACGCCCTTGCCGGCCAGGCGGCAAACGCGGTGGTCAAGCCGGGTTGTCTTCGCTTTCGCCGGCCTCCAGCACCAGGGCCACGATGCCGGCGCTGAAAGGGCCGTCGTCGAGGACCCCCCGGCTCGGCAGGCGGGTGAGGCTCTCGAAGACCTGGCCCGAAAGCACGTAGTCCACCGCCTGCTGCGCCCCACCCGGCGAGTCCGCCTCGCCGGCGAGCGGCAGCATCAGCCGGCGGGTGATCCGTTCGGCCGCGTCCGGGCGGCCCGGCGCCCGGTAGACGCTCTCGGAGTAGATCGGCCGGCGCAGCCGAAAGAGCGTGTCGTAGAGCTCGAGGACGTAGGCGCCGTAGCCGCCCGGCAGGATCTCGTCGAGGAAGCCCCAGGTCGGGTCCAGGCCCGCCGCCTCGACCACCGCCGTGCCGACCAGACGATAGCGCCAGCGCGGTCCGGCCGGGCTCGCGAGCCGCTCGGCCAGCAGGATGTGCGGCAGCACCAAGGTCGGCAGCTCCAGCGGGTCGATGTCGCTGCGGCGCGGCAGTGCGCCGCCCCGCGCGCGCTGCTTTTCCCGCCAATAGGCGTAGAGCTGGCGCAAGCAGTCGCTTTCGAGCTGCGTTGGTGCGATCCGCTCCACGAAATGTCCGGCCGTGCCTGCAGGGTCGTTGTCGCGGCCGCGATGCTACGCCCTTGGGTGGAGCGCGGCAAACCTTCCGGCCCGCGATGCTCGTACTCCGCGATGCTCGTACTCCGCGATGCTGGTGCCCGTGATGCACGTGGCCGTGATGCACGTCGCCCGCGCCGGCCTGCCCGGCCGCCGGTGGGCGGCTATCAGCGGGTGGCCGTCAGCGGATGGCCGTCAGCGCGTGGCCGTCATCATGTAGTTGACCTCCAGGTCGCGCTTGGCCAGCCGCCAGCCGTCGGTCAGCGGGTTGTAGACCAGGCCGCTGGCGTCGGTCACCGACAGTCCGGCGGCGCGCAGGGCGGCGGCGGCCTCGTGCGGCTTGACGAACTTGCGCCAGTCGTGGGTGCCGGCGGGCAGCCAGCGCAGGACGTACTCGGCGCCGATCTTGGCCAGCGCCAGCGCCTTGAGCGTGCGGTTCAGGGTGGAGATCACCAGCAGGCCGCCGCTTGCGCCGCGCGTGGGGGCCGGCTCGGCGACCAGTCGGCCGCAGGTCTCCAGAAAGGCGGCCGGATCGGCGACATGCTCGACCACCTCCAGGCTGACCACCAGGTCGAAGCGCGCGCCCTCGGCCAGCAGCGCCTCGGCGGTGGTCCGGCGGTAGGACAGGCGGCAGCCGGTCTCGGCCAGGCCCGCCGCCGCGGCGTGTCGGCGGGCGACCTCCAGCGACTCCGGGGTGGCGTCGATGCCCAGCACCTCCGCACCGAGACGGGCCAGCGGCTCGCTGATCAGACCGCCGCCGCAGCCGATGTCGACCGCCCGCAGCCCGGCCAGCGGCCGGTCGGCGTGGGGGTCGCGCCCGAAGTGGCGGCAGGCGGCGTCGCGGATGTAGGCCAGACGCGTCGGGTTCAGGCGGTGCAGCGGGCGCATCTCGCCCTCCGGGTCCCACCAGGTCTCCGCCAGGCGCCCGAACTTCGCCACCTCCTCGTCGAGCACCGAGCCGGCGCCGCCGGGCGGCGTGTCGTCGCGAACCGTGCCTGCTGCCTCTGCCTGGTTGGCTGTCATCCCGCGATCCTTGTTGAGCGCCCCCGCACAATCCCTGGGCGCGATCCCTGTGCGCGACCCCTGTGCGCGGTCCCTGGGCGCGATCCCTGTCGCCGACCCCGCACGGGCGGGGACCGCGCCGTGACAAGGCGAGGGCCGCCACCGGGGGGGCGAGGGGGTCGCTTGCTTTTTCCCCGCCTGACCAAGTATGGATAGCGCGCTTCCTCGCGGCAACCGGCCGCCTGCTCGACCGCGCCTTGCGTGCGGTCGTGCGTGGGCGGTCGCGCGAGGGGGACTTTTCCCGAACCGCGAGTCGGACTTCGCGATGGCGCGCATCGTCATGAAATTCGGCGGCACCTCGGTCGCCGATCTGGAGCGTATTCGCAGCGTGGCCGAGCGCGTGCGCGGCGAGGTGGAGGCCGGCCATCAGGTGGCGGTCGTCGTCTCGGCCATGGCCGGCGAGACCAACAAGCTGGTCGGCTGGGTGCGCGAGGCCGCGCCCCTGGCGGATCTGCGCGAGTACGATGCGGTCGTCTCCTCGGGCGAGAACGTCACCTCCGGCCTGCTGGCCCTGGTGCTGCAGGCGCAGGGGATTGCCGCGCGCTCCTGGCAGGGCTGGCAGATCCCGGTGATCACCGACGCCGCCCACGGCTCCGCGCGCATCCAGCGGATCGACACCGCGGAGCTGGACCGCCGGCTGTCCGAGGGACAGGTCGCCGTGGTCGCCGGCTTCCAGGGGCTCGAGCCCGAGCGCAACCGCGTCACCACCCTGGGGCGCGGTGGCTCCGACACCTCGGCGGTGGCCCTGGCGGCCGCGCTGGAGGCCGAGCGCTGCGACATCTACACCGACGTCGACGGCGTCTACACCAGCGATCCGCGTATCGTGGCCAAGGCGCGCAAGATCGACAGGATCACCTACGAAGAGATGTTGGAGATGGCCTCGCTGGGCGCGAAGGTGCTGCAGACGCGGTCGGTCGAAATGGCGATGAAGCATCGCGTGCGGGTGCAGGTCCGCTCCTCCTTCGCGGAGGCGCCGGGCACCCTGGTGGTGGACGAGGACGAGATCGTGGAACAGGCAGTGGTGAGCGGCGTCACCTACAGCCGCGACGAGGCGAAGATCACCCTGATGGGCGTGCCCGACCGGCCGGGCTTCGCGGCCTCGATCTTCGGGCCGCTGGCCGAGGCGGCGATCAACGTGGACATGATCGTGCAGTCGGTCTCCGGCGACGGCGAGCGCACCGACATGACCTTTACCGTGACCAAGCAGGACCTCGGCCGCGCCGTCGAGCTGCTGACCCGGCGTCAGTCCGACCTCGGCTTCGGCGAGCTGCGGCAGGACTCCGACGTGGTCAAGGTCTCGGTGATCGGCGTGGGCATGCGCAGCCACGCCGGCGTGGCGCAGCAAATGTTCAAGACCCTGGCCGACAGGGGCATCAACATCCAGGTCATCTCGACCTCGGAGATCAAGGTCAGCGTCCTGATTTCCGAGGCCTACACCGAGCTGGCGCTGCGCAGCCTGCACACGGCCTACGGCCTCGACGCCGCGTAACGAGGCGCGGCCGAAGCCGTCGGCAAGAACGGCTGGTCGCGAAGGGGGCAGCGCGTCGCCGCGCCGGCAGGCGGTTCGGCGGGGCAATCCGGCAGGGCGGTCCGGAAGGGAGAACCAGAGGGAATGACGCCGCCGCAGACAGTGGGCTGGGCCGGCTCGCGCCGTCTCCTGCGCCAGCTGCGCGACCTGATGAAGGCCGGCGGCACGGTGCAGGAGCGACTCGACCGCACCGTCGCGCTGATCGCCGACGACATGGTGGCGGAGGTCTGCTCCTTCTACCTGTTGCGCGCCGGCGAGGTGCTGGAGCTCTATGCCACCAAGGGGCTGCGCCCCGAGGCGGTGCACCGCACGCGGTTGCGCCTGGGCCAGGGCATCGTCGGCGACATCGCCGCCAACGCCCGGCCGCTCAACCTGCCCGACGCCCAGGCCCACCCGAACTTCGCCTACCGCCCGGAGACCGGCGAGGAGATCTATCACTCCATGCTCGGCGTGCCGGTGATGCGCGACGGCCGCGTGCTGGGCGTGCTGGCGGTGCAGAACCGCACCTCGCGCCACTACGGCGAGGAGGAAGTGGAGACGCTGGAGACCGTCGCCATGGTGCTGGCCGAGCTGATCGGCTCGGGCGAGCTGGGCGGCGCCGTCGGCAGCGGCTCGCTCGACAGCTCCCAGACCCTACCGGCGCGCTTCGGCGGGGTGGTGCTCAACGAGGGGCTGGCGATCGGCCGCGTGGCGCTGCACGAGCGCGGCATCGTCATCCGCCAGGTGGTGGCCGAGGACCCGGCGGGGGAGCTGCAGCGGGTCGACGCCGCGCTGACCGCCATGCTGGGCCAGCTCGACGACCTGCTGGCGCGCGACGAGCTGTCCGACGGCGGCGAGCACCAGGAGGTGCTGGAGACCTATCGCATGTTCGCCGCCGACCGCGGCTGGGTCGAGCGCATCCGCGAGCAGGTGCGTGGCGGCCTGTCGGCCGAGGCGGCGGTGCAGCGGGTGCAGAACGACCTGCGCACCCGCATGAACCGGGCGAAGGACCCCTACCTGCGCGAGCGCTACAGCGACTTCGAGGATCTCGGCAACCGTCTGCTGCACCACCTGCTGGGCAGCGCCGGCACGGCCGAGGACGGCGACCTGCCGGAGGACACGGTGCTGCTGGCGCGCAGCCTGGGGCCGGCCGACCTGCTCGACTACGACACCGCCAAGCTGAAGGCGGTGGTGCTGGAGGAGGGCTCGCCCACCGCCCATGTGGCGATCGTCGCACGCGCGCTCGGCATTCCCATGGTCGGGCGCTGCCGCGACATCCTGGCCCGCGCCCGTCAGGGCGACACCGTGGTGGTCGACGGCGTCAGCGGGCAGGTGCTGCTGCGCCCGCGCCTGGGCATCCGCGAGTCCTTCCTCGAGGCGATCCGCGTTGCCGAGGAGCGGCGCCAGCTCTTCGCCGCCACCCGCGACCTGCCGGCGGTGACCAGCGACGGCGTGCGGATCAGCCTGCAGATCAACGCCGGCCTGCTGGTCGACCTGCCGCAGCTCCAGGCCAGCGGCGCCGAGGGCATCGGGCTGTACCGCACCGAGGTGCCCTTCATGGTGCGCGACTCCTTCCCCGACGTGGCGGCGCAGACCGAGCTCTACGCGCGGGTGCTCGACCAGGCCGAGGGCAAGCCGGTCACCTTCCGCACCCTCGACATCGGCGGCGACAAGGCGCTGCCCTACTGGGGCGGCACCGAGGACGAGAACCCCTCGATGGGCTGGCGGGCGATCCGCATCGGGCTCGACCGGCCGGCCATGCTGCGCCAGCAGCTCCGCGCCCTGGTGCGCGCGGCCGGCGGTCGCGAGCTGCGGGTGATGTTCCCGATGATCGCCGAGGTCAGCGAGTTCGTCCGCGCCAAGCACCTGCTGGAGCGCGAGGTGGCGCAGCAGAGGGCGGCCGGCGGCCAGGTGCCGACGCGGGTCGAGAGCGGGGTGATGCTGGAGGTGCCGGCCCTGGCCTGGCAGCTTCCCGTGCTGTTCGACCTGGTCGACTTCGTCTCGGTCGGCTCCAACGACCTGTTCCAGTTCCTCTTCGCCTCCGACCGCGGCAATCCCCGGCTGGCGCGGCGCTACGACATCCTCTCGCCGCCGGCCCTGTCCTTCCTGCTCAGCCTGACGCGACAGGCCGACGCCGCCGGCGTGCGCCTGTCGCTCTGCGGCGAGGCGGCCGGCCATCCGCTGGAGGCCATGGCGCTGGTCGGCGCCGGCTTTCGCATCCTGTCGATGCCGCCCAGCGGCATCGGCCCGGTCAAGCTGATGCTGCGCTCGCTCGAGCTAGCGCCGCTGCGCGCCTACCTGGAGCATCTGACGCGGCTGCCGCATGCCAGCGTGCGCGGGCTGCTGCGGGGCTATGCGCGCGATCGCGGGGTGGTGATCTGAGCCCGCCGCACGCCGGTGGCGCGCGTCTTGTTCGATTTGCCGCGCGGACGCAGAATTTGCTAACTCTGGACCGACGACAGTAGGGGCGGGCGGCGTATGCCGCCTGTGTCGCATTTGCCAGGGCACCGACGGCCGTCGGAACCGGTGCCGCATAAGGATCGAACATGTCCGAACGCGCACGCGGAGAGGATCTCCGCGAGGGCTTTGACCTAGAGGAGCGTCCGCAGCGCGAGAGCGTCGGCGCCATGCTGGCGCGTGCGCGCCTGGAGCTGGGCCAGGAACTCGCCGACGTCGCCGCCAACCTGCGCATCCGCCGCGTTTATCTGGAGGCGATCGAGGAGGGGCGCTATGCCGAGCTGCCCGGCGCCACCTATGCCGTCGGTTTCGTGCGCTCCTACGCCGACTATCTGGGGCTGGACCCCGACTTCCTGGTCGAACGCTTCAAGTCGGAGATCGCCGGACTGGAGCGCCAGCAGGCGTTGCAGTTCCCGGCGCCCAAGCCGGAGGGTCGCATTCCCGGCGGCGCGCTGGTGGTGATCTCCCTGCTGTTGATCGCACTGGCCTACGGCGGTTGGTACTACGCGCGCGAGAACCGGCTGCTCGACACGCTGCTGCCCCAGGAGGGCGAGCTGCCCAGTGCCGAGGTGCCGGACGCCCCGGAAACCTCCGACACCCGGGCCCCGGGCACGAGCGCGCCCCGATCCGAGGTCGCCCCGGTCGGGCCGCCGCCCGAGCAGGTGGCCGAGGCGCTGCAGGAGGACGCGACGCCGCAGGACCCGCCGACGCCCCAATCGTCGGCCGCCGACGCCGACGTCCAGGTCTTCACCGAGGGGCTGGTCGAGGCGGAGGAGCAGCCGCTGGTCGAAACGCCCGAGCCGCCGCTGATCCCGGCCGAGGAGGGCGCGCAACCCGCGGCTCCGCGGACGGCCCCGGTCTCGCAGTCGGTTCCGACCGCCGAGACCGTCGGACCGCCGGCGCGGCCCGAGACGGCGGCGCCGGCGGGGGCCGAGCCGGCGGCCGAAGCCACGCCGGAACGCGCCGCCGAGGCCGGCGCCGAGACCGCCGCGCGGGCCGCGGGCGAGGTGGCCGAGCCGGCCGGCGCGCCGGCCGCCGCCGACGGCCGGGCGGAGATCGCCGCGGCCGCCACCGAGACGATGGAGCCCGACATTCCCGCCGCGCCGGAGCTGCCCAGCGTGGTGGCCGAGGCGACCGGCCGGGTCTACGGCGCCGGCAACGCGGACTCGCGCATCACGCTGAAGGCCACCGCCGATTCCTGGGTTCAGGTGCGCAGCGCCGACGACAACCTGCTGATCACCCGCGTGCTGCGCGCCGGCGACGTCTACCGCGTGCCGAACCAGGAGGGGCTGACCCTGGAGACCGGCAACGCCGGCGGCCTGGAGATCGCGGTCGACGGCCGCACGGTGCCCTCGCTGGGCCGGCCCGGCGACGTGCTGCGCGGCGTCGCGCTGGAGCCGCAGGCGCTGCTCGCCGGGCGTCCGGCGGCGCAGTAGGCCCGGGGGCGCTTCGGCCGGCGCGGAGGTCGGCGCGGCTTGAAGAAAGCCGCGGGGGGCGGCATTTTGCACGCAAGCGGCGCGGGTTTGCCGCGGCTGCCAACGCAAGGGAGCAGGCGATGTCGGCGGTCCGACCCTATCGAGAGATCCTTCGGCGCAAGTCGCGCCAGATCCATGTCGGCAAGGTGCCGGTCGGCGGCGACGCGCCGATCTCGGTGCAGTCGATGACCAACACCCCGACCACCGACGTGTCGGCGACGATCGAGCAGATCCGCCGGCTGGAGGTCGCGGGGGCGGACATCGTGCGCGTCTCCGTGCCCGATCAGGAGTCCAGCGCGGCCCTCAAGGAGATCATCTCCGAGGTGACCGTGCCGGTGGTCGCCGACATCCACTTCCACTACAAGCGCGGCATCGAGGCGGCCGAGGCCGGCGCCGCCTGCCTGCGCATCAACCCGGGCAACATCGGCAGCCGCGCGCGGGTGCGCGAGGTGGTCAAGGCGGCGCGCGACAACGGCTGCTCGATCCGTATCGGCGTCAACGCCGGCTCGCTCGAGCGCGAGCTGCTGGAGCGCTACGGCGAGCCCTGCCCCGAGGCCATGGTCGAGTCCGCGCTCAATCACGCCAAGTATCTGGAAGACGAGGATTTCTTCGAGTTCAAGATTTCGGTCAAGGCCTCCGATGTGTTCCTCGCCGTGGCCGCCTACCAGGGGCTTGCCGAAGCCTGCGACTACCCGCTGCACATCGGCGTGACCGAGGCCGGCGGCCTGCGCTCGGGCACGGTGAAGTCGTCGATCGGCCTGGGCATGCTGCTCTGGTCCGGCATCGGCGACACCATCCGCGTCTCCCTCTCGGCCGAGCCGGAGGAGGAGGTCAAGGTCGGCTTCGAGATGCTTAAGGCGCTGGGCCTGCGCCACCGCGGCGTCAACGTCATCTCCTGCCCCTCCTGCGCGCGCCAGCAGTTCGACGTGATCGAGACGGTCAAGGTGCTGGAGCAGCGCCTGGCCCACATCGCCACGCCGATGACCGTTTCCGTGATCGGCTGCGTGGTCAACGGCCCGGGCGAGGCGACGATGACCGACCTGGGCTTCACCGGCGGCGGCAAGGGCACCCACCAGGTCTACGTCGGCGGCGTGCCGCACCACCGCCTGAAGGACGCCAACATCGTCGATCATCTGGTCGAGCTGGTCGAGCAGAAGGCCGCCGAGATCGAGGCCCAGAAGGCCCGCGACGAGGCCGAGGCGGCCGAGTGAGCGGCGGCCTGTCACACGCGGTCCCCACGGCGAGGGGCGCGCCGGGGTCTGCCATAGCTGTCTTCCGGCACGACCGGCCCGTCGCCCGCCCTTAGCGGGGGCGCCGCTATGGCCGGGTCCCTGCCCCGTTCCGACTGCCCGCCCGACGCCGGGCGCGCCGAAGCGGCCGCCCTGCCGCTTGACGATCTGCTGGTGGTCGGAGTCAATCACCGCAGCGCTTCGGCCGAGCTGCGCAACCGCCTCTACGTCGAGGAGGAGGAGCAGCCGGCCCGCCTGGCCGAGCTGGCCGCGGCCGGGATCGCGCCGGTGCTGATCCTGTGCACCTGCGACCGGGTCGAGATCGCCACCAGCGCGCCGGGCGCCTTGCCGGCCGCGCTGGCCGCGCGGCTGGCCACCTGGAGCGGAACGGCGCCGGAGGCGCTGCGCGAGCTGATGACGGTGCGCCGCGGGGCGGCCGCGGCGCGCCACCTCTTCGCGGTGACCGCCTCGCTGGACAGCCAGGTGGTCGGCGAGCCGCAGGTGCTGGGCCAGGTCAAGGCGGCGCACAAGCGCGCCGCCGCCGCCGGCCTCGCGGGCGGGCTGCTGGAGCGCTGTCTGCAGGCGGCCTACGCCGCCGCCAAGCGGGTGCGCAGCGAGACGGCGCTGGGCCAGCGGCCGGTCACCCTGGCGGCCTCGGCCCTGCAGGTGGCCCGCCAGGTTCACGGCGAGCTGACGCGCAGCCGGGCGCTGCTGCTCGGGCTGGGCGAGATCGGCGAGCTGCTGGCCGAGGAGCTGCAGCTCGCCGGGGTGGCCGAGCTGGCGGTGATGCACCCGGTCGACCGCCGGGCCGAGCGCGCCGCGCAGCGCCTGGGCTGCCACCGCCGGCCCTGGGGCGAGCTGGCCGACGCCCTGGCCGGCGCCGACATCGTGGTCTCCGCCTTGGGTGGCACCGACTACCAGCTCGACCGCGCCCTGCTGGCCGCGGCCTTGAAGGCGCGCCGGCGCAAGCCGATCTTTGTCGTCGACGCCGCCATTCCCGGCGACGTCGCCCCCGACGCCGCCGAGCTGGACGACGTCTTCCTTTACGACCTGGACGACCTGGAGGGGTTGGCCCGGCGCGGCAAGGAGGAACGCGAGGCGGTGGCGGGCGCCGCCTGGGCGATCGTCGAGGCGGAGCTGGCCGCTTTCCTGCGCCAGCACGCCGAGCGCGCCGCGGTGCCGGCCGTCGCGGCGTTGCGCCGGCGCTTCGAGGCCCTGCGGGCGGAGGTGCTGGCCAGTGGTGTCAGCGACCCCGAGGAGGCGACGCGGCTGCTGATCAACCGCCTGCTGCATGCGCCGAGCGAGGCGCTGCGCGCGGCCGCGGCGGAGGGCAACGACGCCCGCGATCTGGAAGTGTTGCTGGCCCGGCTGTTCCGGCTGGACGAGAGCGAGAACGAGGACGAAGCGTGAGTCTGGACGAGAAGTTGGCGCGGGTGGTCTCGCGTTATGAAGAACTGCAGGCCCTGATCGCCGAGCACGGCGATCCCGGCTCGGCCGATTACACCGAGAAGCTCAAGGAGTATTCCAGCCTGACGCCGGTGGTCGAGGGCATCCGCGCCTACCGCGCCACCCGCGAGGAGCTCGACGACCTCGACGCCCTGCGCCAGGACGCCGAGGGCGACGCCGAGATGCGCGCGCTGGCCGAGCAGGAGTTCTGGGAGGTCAAGGAGCGGCTGCCCGAGCTGGAGCAGAAGGTGAAGATCCTGCTGCTGCCCAAGGACGAGGCCGACGCGCGCAACGCGATTCTGGAGGTGCGCGCCGGCACCGGCGGCGAGGAGGCCTCGCTCTTCGCCATGGAGCTGCTGCGCATGTATCAGCGCTGGGCCGAACTGGAGGGCTTCCGCTTCAACCTGCTCGAGTTCGAGGAGACCGACCTGGGCGGCCTCAAGAGCGGCAGCGCCGAGATCACCGGCCAGGACGTCTTCGCCAAGCTGAAGTACGAATCCGGCGTCCACCGGGTGCAGCGCGTGCCGGTCACCGAGTCGGGCGGGCGCATCCACACCTCGGCCGCCACCGTCGCCGTGCTGCCGGAGGCCGAGGCCGTCGACGTGCAGATCGACGACAAGGACCTGCGCATCGACACCTACCGCTCCCAGGGCGCCGGCGGCCAGCACGTCAACACCACCGACTCGGCGGTGCGCATCACCCACATCCCGACCGGCGTGGTCGCCCAGTGCCAGGACGAGAAATCCCAGCACAAGAACAAGGCCAAGGCCATGAAGATGCTGCTGGCCCGCCTCTACGACGCCGAGCGCCACCGCCGGGAATCGGAGTATGCCGCCGCGCGCAAGAGCCAGGTCGGCTCGGGCGACCGCTCGGAGCGCATCCGCACCTACAACTTCCCGCAGGGGCGCGTGACCGACCACCGCATCAACCTGACCCTCTACAAGCTGGAGAAGGTCTTGGCCGGCGAGGCGCTGTCGGAGCTGATCGACGCCCTGATCTCCGAGGACCAGGCGGCGCGCCTGGCGGTCATGCAGTGACCACGGCTCCGGCCCGTCGCGACGCGGGGGCGACGAGCCGCGCCGAAGCCCTCGCGGCGGCGAGCCGGCGCCTGGCGGCGGCCGGCATCGAGCAGCCGCGCCGCGACGCCCGGCTGCTGCTCGGCGCCCTGCTGGAGGCGACGCCGGAGGCGCTGCTGATCGACTCCGAACGGCCGCTGACGGCGGCGGAGGCGGCGGGCTTCGCCGCGCTGGTCGCGCGCCGCGCGGCGCGCGAGCCGGTCTCGCGCATCCTCGGCCGACGCGAGTTCTGGGGGCTGGCGTTGCGCCTCTCGCCCGACACCCTCGACCCGCGTCCGGACAGCGAGACGCTGGTCGAGGCCGGCCTCGACCGTCTGATGCCGCGCGACGCGGCCTGGCGGCTGCTCGACCTCGGCACCGGCAGCGGGTGCCTGTTGCTGGCCCTGCTGAGCGAGCTGCCCAACGCCTGGGGGCTGGGGGTCGACCTCTCCCCCGGGGCCGCCGCGACGGCCCGCGCCAATGCCTGCGCGCTGGGGCTGGCGGGGCGCGCCGGCTTCGCCGTGGCGGACTGGACGGCCGGGCTGTCCGGGCGCTTCGACCTGATCGTGTGCAACCCGCCCTACGTCGAGGCCGCGGCCGAGCTGGCGCCGGAGGTCGCGGTCTACGATCCGCCACCCGCACTCTTCGCCGGGACCGAGGGGCTCGATGCCTATCGCCGCCTGCTGCCCCAGCTCCCGGCTCTGCTGGCGCCGGGCGGACAGGTGCTGCTCGAACTGGGCGCCGGGCAGGCCGAACCGGTCGCGGCCCTGGCGCGCGCGGCCGGCTTCACGAGGATCGACGCCCGGGCCGACCTGTCGGGGACGCCGCGCTGCCTTGCGGCCGGGCGATAAAAAAACTGTTGGAATGGGCGGCATCTGTCTCTACCTTCGAATTCGTGAGCCGCGTGCGGCTCCGGTGCGTCCGCGGGGGCAGAAGTCCGGACGCCGATCAAGTCCCACAGCAGACGCGTTCGGTTCGACGAGGTCGCACCTCGAACGCCTAGACCAACGGCAGACGGCTGGTGGCTGTGTGGAGCGACACCGTCAACATTTTGGCTTCATGACGTAAGCGACGGATGAGACAAGGCAACAATCAACGGCGCGGGCGTGGCCGCTCCGGGCGTAGGCCCAATGTGCCCTCCCGCAATCAGACCTTCGACAGCAACGGTCCCGAAGGGCGCGTGCGCGGCACGGCGCAGCAGGTGCACGACAAGTACCTGGCGCTCGCCCGTGACGCGCAGTCTTCCGGCGATCGGGTGCTGGCCGAGAATTTCCTCCAGTATGCGGAGCACTATTTCCGCGTCCTGAACGACTCGACGGACCCTGACGAGCAGCGCGACCGGCAACGCCAGAACGGCGAGGCGCGCGGCGAGGGCAGGGGCGAGTCCCGCCAGTCCCGCGGCTACGACGAGGGCTACGACGAGGACGGCGAGGACGAGGACGGCCAGGGCACCCAAGCGAACGGGGGCCAGCCGAACGGGGCCGGCCGGGAGCGCGGGCAACGCCGCGACGAACGTCAGCGCCCGCAGGGGCGCCGTGGCGGCCGCGAGGAACGCCAGGAGACGCCGCGCGACGCGGCTGCCGAAGGCAAGGGCGAGGCCGAGGCGGCGCGTGAGGCGAACGGCGAGGCCGGCGAGCCGGGCGAAGAGGAGCGCGGCGGCAAGCCCTTCGAGACGGCGCCGCCCCTGAGCGAGCGGCGGGCCCGCCGCCAGAGCCGCGAGACCACGACACGCAAGGACGAGCGCGGCGGCGTGTTGACCGGGCGCAAGGCGGCAGAGAGCGGTACGGCAGAAAGCGGTACGGCAGAAAGCGGTGCGGCGGAGCGCGGCGAGGATGGCGGCGCACCATCCGCCGGCGAGGCCCGCGAGGCCAAGGAAAGCGAGATCGACGAGGGCCTGCGCAAGATGCTGAGCGAGCGTCCGCGCCGGGCCACGCGTCAGCGCCGCACGCCGGCCGCCTCGGAGCCGGCGGCGGAGCAGTCGGAGTCGAATCGTGCGGCGGCGCTGAAGTCCGAGACCGACTCGGACAAGACGGACTCGGACAAGACGGACTCGGGTAAGACGGAGGAGTCCAAGGCGGAGGCGGCCAAACCCGCCAAGCCGGCGCGCAAGCGGCGCACCACCAAGAAGCAGGAGGACGAGGGCGCCAAGGCGGAGGAATCCGACAACGCCGCGACCTGACCCGCTCGCCGAGTCTTATCGGCCGAGTCGCATCGCATCACGGCCCCCCATGACGGCCCCCGCCAAGTCCGGCGGGGGCCGTTCGCTTTTCCGGGAGGGGAGGCGGGCGCGGCCCGGCCGATTCCGGCGCCGGCGCCGGCCTACTGCTCGGCGGTGGGCGCGGAGGGCGCGTCCTGCGGTCGCTGGATGCGCGGCGCCAGGGCGTCGAGCACCTCCTGGGTCACGCGCAGCGGCGCCGTCTCCGGCGGCGTGTCGTCCGCCTGCAGCAGCTCGATCTCCAGCGTGCCGCTGTAGACCGTCCAGGTCCGGGTGCGTGGCGGGAAGGGGCCGTAGCGGCCGGGCCAGCGGTAGCGGTCGCGGTACCACCAGGAGGGGAAGGGCGGCGTCTCGACCGTTTCGTAGCGCTTGCGCTCGATCCTCTTGTCGTGCACGGCGAAGCGTGGCGCGCCGCGCTGGGCGGCCAGCTCGGCGGCGCGGTAGAGCAGGCCGTCCTCCACCGTCTGCCGGTCGGTGCGCCAGTTGCCGGCGAAGCGGACCTCGGCCCGCCGCGCGTCGCGCCAGACCTCGGAGTAGCCGCTGCCGCCGCCGGGCGGTGCCGGCGCGTAGGGCGTCGGCGGCACCTGCAGGGAGGAGCAGGCACCCAGCAGCACCGCCAGCGCCAGGACCCACCCGGGGCGGGTGGGCCGGCGCGCTGCGCGTCGCGGCGGGTTCGGGCGGGGGTGCACGGGCTGACTCGTCTCTCTCACGTCGCAGGCCGCAGGAGGGGCCACAGGGGGGCGCAGCGGATGCCACGGCGCATCCCCGCAGGTGGTGCATTCCCGCAGTCTATCAGGTTGCGGCCCCTTGCGCCGCGACCGTCGCCCCGCGCGACGGGCCGCCGCGGCGCCCGGTCCGGACCTCGGCGGTCCCGCTGGCGCGAGTCGCGCGTCAGCGTTCCTCGACCACGCCACAAGCCAGGCGCGTGCCGCCCTGGCCGGCCGGATCGGTGCTGTGATCGTCGGGATTGGCGTGCACCACCACGGCGGCGCCGTCCGCGTCGAACAGGGCCGGCCCCTGGCTGCCGTCCAGCGAGGTCCGCTCGGTCGTCACCTGGAACTGGGCACGGCCGGCGGAGTCGACGTAGACGTTGGGCAGGTCGCCGGCGTGCGGGCCGCCCTCACTCATGAAGCCGTGCGCGGCCTGGTCGACGCCGAGGTGGCCGCCCGAGGCCTTGAAGCCGGCGGCGCCGTCGGAGCAGTCGCCGGTCTGGTGGATATGGAAGGCATGCCAGCCCTGGGGCAGACCCCGCAGGGTCACGGTCGCGACCAGGGTCTCCGGCCCCTGGGTCAACTGCGCCACGCCGCGCGCCTCGCCGTCGGGGCTCTGCAGGGTCGCCTGGGCATCGGGGCTGAGCTCGTGCGCGGAGGCGGCCGGGGCGGTGGCGGCGAGCGCTGCCGCGGTCAGGGTGGCTGCGGTCAAGGTAGCTGCGGCCAGGGTTGTTGCGGCCAGGGTTGTTGCGGCCAGGGCCTTCGAGGCCGCGGTCTTCGAGGTCAGGGTGGCCGCTGCGGAACGTGTGGGCATCTTACGCTCTCCCGTGATTGCTGAAGCGGTCTCCTTTGCGGTCAACGCCCACCGGGGCCGGTCGGATCCATCGCCGCCCGCATCCTGCTCGGCCTGCGACAGAGCGCTGCGGGGCCGCCCTGGCGGCTTGAGCCGGCGCGGCGGATCGGGCAACCACGGGGGCGGGCCGCCCGTGGCGCCCTTGTCCGCTGCGCTTTCCCGCGCCCCAGCCACCGATTTCGGGATGTCCCATGAACGCCGTCAGCATCGGCCCTTTTCTCTTTTCCGCGGAGCGCTTCTCCGTCCTGCTCGGCATGGCGGTGTTCCTGCTGGTCTGCTGGGGGCTTTCGCGGCGGGTCGACGGCCGCTTCGAGGCCTGGTCCTGGTGGGTGGTCTTCGCCGGCGCGGCGGCGGCGCGGCTGGGGCATGTCGCCGTCTACTGGCGCAGCTTTGCCGAGGAGCCGTGGCGCGCCTTCGCCTTCTGGCAGGGCGGCTTCTTCTGGCCGGCGGCGGTCGCGGCCGTGCTGGCGCTGGTGCTGCTCGGCCTGAAGACCCAGACCCAGCGGCTTTGGGCGATCGCGCCGCTGCTCGCCGGTCTGTTCGTGTGGAACGTCGCCTGGCAGCTCGCCGGCGGCGCGCCGGCGACGCCGGCGCCGCAGGCGCAGTTCGCCACCCTGGCCGGCGAGCGCTACGACCTGGCGGCGGCGGGGCGCCCGCAGGTGGTCAACCTCTGGGCGAGCTGGTGCCCGCCCTGCCTGCGCGAGATGCCGATGATGGCCGAGGTCGCGGCGCAGACCGAGGGGGCGGATTTCGTCTTCGCCAACCAGGGCGAAAGCGGCCGGGTCGTCCAGTCCTACCTGGACGAGGCGGCGCTGGACCTGGAGACCGTGGTGCTCGACCCGGTCAACCAGCTCTCGCGGCACTACGACGCCCGCGGCCTGCCGGTCACCCTGTTCCTCGGCGCCGACGGCGCCCTGCGCGGGCTGCACGTCGGGGAGATCTCCCGCGAGGTGCTGCAGGCCCGCATCTCCGAGCTGCTGGCGGAGTGACCCGCTCCGGCGGAGGCCGCCGCCGGAGCGGGGCCTTGGCTAAACGTTGAAGCGGAAGTGGAAGACGTCGCCGTCCTGGACCAGGTAGTCCTTGCCCTCGGCACGCATCTTGCCGGCCTCCTTGGCCGCCGCCTCGCCGCCCAGCGCCACGAAGTCGGCGTAGGCGATGGTCTCGGCACGGATGAAGCCGCGCTGGAAATCGCTGTGGATCACGCCGGCCGCCTCGGGCGCCGTGCCGCCGCGGTGCAGCGTCCAGGCGCGGGCCTCCTTCGGGCCGACCGTGAAGAAGGTGATCAGGTCCAGCAGGTCGTAGCCGGCGCGGATCACCCGGGCCAGCCCCGTGGTCTCCAGCCCCAGGCTCTCCAGGAACTCCTGCTTCTCCGCGGGGTCGGTGAGGCCGGCCACCTCGGCCTCGATGGCCGCGGAGACGATGACGAAGCCGGCGCCCTCCGCTGCGGCGCGCTGGCGCACCCGCTCGGCCTCGGCGTTGCCGCTGGCCGCCGCCTCCTCCTCGACGTTGGCGACGTAGAGCAGCGGCTTGGCGGTCAGGAGCTGGAGCTGGCGGAACACCGGCTGCAGCTCCTTGGGCACCGACACCCGGCGGGCCGGCTGGCCGTCGGACAGGGCGGCGATGGTCGGCTCCAGCACCGCCAGGCGGTCCTTGGCCTCCTTGTCGCCGCCCTTGGCGCGCTTGACCGCCGCGTCGCGCTGGCGCTCGCAGGACTCCAGGTCGGCCAGCAGCAGCTCGGTCTCCACCGTGTCGGCGTCGCGCAGCGGGTCGACCGAGCCGGCGACGTGGGTGACCTCGCCGCCGAAGCAGCGCAGCACCTGCACGATGGCGTCGACCTCGCGGATGTTGCCCAGGAACTGGTTGCCCAGGCCCTCGCCCTTGCTGGCGCCGGCGACCAGCCCGGCGATGTCGACGAACTCGAGCTGGGTGTGGATGGTCTTGGCCGACTTGGCGAGCCGCGCCAGCTCGTCCAGGCGCGGGTCGGGCACCGCCACGCGCCCGACGTTGGGATCGATGGTGCAGAAGGGGTAGTTGGCGGACTCGGCCGCCTGGGTTTCCGTCAGCGCGTTGAACAGGGTGGACTTGCCGACGTTCGGCAGCCCGACGATCCCGCAATTGAAGCCCATACCGTCGCTATTTCCTCGTCTTGCCGCCGAACTGGCCCAGGGCGCGCTTCAGCGCCTGGGCGAGCGGCCCCTCATCCTTGCCGTCCGCACCGTCCTTGCCGTCCGCACCGCCCGGAGTGCGCCGGTTCGCGCGGTCGGAGACCTCCTGCGCGGAGGGTACTCGGCGTGCCGCCGGGGCGTCGGCCGCGGCCGCGTCGCCGTTCCGGGCCGCGCGATCCTTGCCCGCGTCCTTGTCGGCGTCCTTGCCCGCGTCCTTGCCTGCGCGCTTGCTGGCCCCCTTGTCCGCCCCCTTGGGCGGGGCCTTCGGCTTCGGCGGGCTGACCTCCTGGTTGACCCGGCTCATGAACAGGCCGTCCTCGCCGCCGGCCAGCAGCGCGGCATGGCGCGCCAGGGCCTGCAGCAGGCGGTCCAGCCCCTCGGCCTCGGCCTTGGCGAAGTCGCTCAGGACCCAGCCGTGCACCGCCTCCTTGCGGCCCGGATGTCCGATGCCCAGGCGCACCCGCTTGAACTCGGGGCCGATGTGCTGCGCGATGGAGCGCAGGCCGTTGTGCCCGGCCGCGCCGCCGCCCAGCTTGACCCGCACCTTGCCGGGCGCCAGGTCCAGCTCGTCGTGGAAGACCACCACCTCGGCCGGCACCAGCTTGTAGAAGCGCAGCGCCTCGCCGACGGCGCGGCCGGACTCGTTCATGTAGGTCATCGGCTTGAGCGCCAGGACCTTCTGGCCGTCCAGGCGGCCGTCCGCGACCTCGCCCTGGAAGCCCTTGCGCCAGGCCGAAAAGCCATGGCGCCGGACCAGTTCGTCCAGCGCCATGAAGCCGATGTTGTGGCGATTGCCGGCGTAGCGGGGACCGGGATTGCCCAGGCCGACCAACAGCAGCATGGAGCCTCCTGTCCCCGCGCGCCCGCGCCGCCGTGCGGCAGCCCCGACCTCGGGGCGCCGACCGGCAGGCTACTCCTTGGACTCCTCGCCCTCGGCCTCGCCGCCTTCGCCCTCGGGCGCCGCCTCGGCTTCGGCGGCTTCCTCGGCCTCGGCCTCGGCTTCCGCCTCGGCCTGCTCTTCGGCGGCCTCCTCCTTCACCACGCTGGGCGCGGCGACGGTGGCGATGGTGAAGTCGCGGTCGGTGATCGTCGGCTCGACGCCGTCGGGCAGCTTGACCTCGCTGATGTGGACGGAGTCGTTGATCTCCTTGCCGGTCAGGTCGACCTCGACGCTGTCGGGGATCGCGTCGGCGCGGCAGCTCAGCTCCACCTCGTAGCGCACGACGTTGAGCACGCCGCCGTCCTTCAGACCGGGCGCCTCCTCCTCGTTGACGAAGTGGACTGGGACCGCGACGGCGACGCGCGAGGCGCCGGTGACGCGCAGGAAGTCCGCGTGGATCGGCAGGTCGGTGATGGGGTCGAACTGCAGGTCGCGGGGCAGCACCTTCTCGTTGGCGCCGCCGTCGATCTTGACCTCGTAGATCGTGCCGAAGAAGGCCGCCCGCAGGGACTCCTTCTTGAGCAGTCGCTCCTCGACCAGGATCTTGGTGGGCTCCTTCTTGCCGCCGTACACCACGGCCGGCACCATGCCCGCCCGCCGAGCGGCCCGGGCGGCCCCCTTCCCGGCCCGGTCGCGCGGCTGAGCCGGCATCACATGCGCGTCGCTCATCGCTGTCTCCTATCGTCTCTGTGCAAGGCGCACCGGCCGGAGCGATCCGGCCGGGCAGTCTGCGCCGGGCCTCCAGGGGTGCCCGACGCGGTGGAAGTCGGTCTGTATAAGCGGCTGGGCCGCGATTTCAAGCGGACTCGCGCGGCTCAGGCGAACTTGCGGGCCGGCGGATCGTCGAACAGGCTGGAGACCGAGCGCTCGTCGCTGATGCGGCGCATGGCCTCGCCCAGCAGCGGGGCGATGGTGAGCTGGCGGATGTTCTGCGCCACGCGCACCGCCTCGGTCGCCGGGATGCTGTCGGTGGTGACCAGCTCGGTCAGCGGCGAGGAGCTGACGCGGGCGACGGCGCCGCCGGAGAGCACGCCGTGGGTGACGTAGGCGGCGACCGAGCTGGCGCCGGCGTCCATCAGCGCGACCGCCGCGTTGCACAGGGTGCCGGCGGAGTCGACGATGTCGTCGACCAGCACGCAGGCGCGGCCCTTCACGTCGCCGATGATGTTCATCACCTCGGAGACGCCGGCGCGCTCGCGGCGCTTGTCAATGATCGCCAGGTCGGCGTCCAGCCGCCGCGCGATGGCGCGCGCGCGCACCACGCCGCCGACGTCGGGCGAGACCACGGTCAGCTCCTGGCCGTCGTACTTCTGCAGGATGTCGTTGGTGAAGACCGGCGCGGCGAAGAGGTTGTCGGTCGGGATGTCGAAGAAGCCCTGGATCTGCCCGGCGTGCAGGTCGAGGGTCAGCACGCGGTTGGCGCCGGCGGTGGTGATCAGGTTGGCCACCAGCTTGGCCGAGATCGGCGTGCGCGGGCCGGACTTCCGGTCCTGGCGCGCATAGCCGTAGTAGGGGATCACCGCCGTCACCCGACGGGCCGAGCCGCGGCGCAGGGCGTCGAGCGCGACCAGCAGCTCCAGCAGGTTGTCGTTGGCCGGGTAGGAGGTCGACTGAATCAGGAAGACGTCCTCGCCGCGCACGTTCTCCTCGATCTCGACGAAGACCTCCATGTCGGAGAAGCGCTTCATCGAGGCCTTGGTGAGCGGCAGGTTGAGATACGCAGAGATGGCCTCGGCCAGGGGCCGATTGGAATTGCCGGTCAGAATTTTCATCGGGTCACAGGTCCAGCAGGGCGCACGCCGCGCGGCCACCGTGACTGCCTGCCCCGGGCCGCGCGCGGCGGACCATATCAATCGGTCACGGGGCTGTAAACGACGTGTGGCCGGCAAGGCGCGGGTGCCGATGCGGCCGCGCGGCGGGGGCCGTGCAGCGGCGGTCTCGCCGCCTCAATCCTGGGTTTGTCCGGCCTGGCCGATCAGCTCGCTCAGGCCGTCGGCGGCATAGTCGGCGACCTGGCGGGCGATCTGGCCCCAGCGGCCGTCGAGCTGGCCGGCGGGAATCCGGTTGGCCTGGGCGACGCGGCCGATTTCGGGGCCCAGCTCGCCGTTCTCGCGGCTTTCCAGCAGGCGCCAGCTGATGGTCGCACGCTCCCGGCCTGGGCCGTCGGGCACCACCTCGACCCGCCCGGCGATCAGCAGGTCGCCGGGCCCAGGCTCGCGCGCCTGGGGCAGGTCGCGCCTTTCCAGCTCGGCGCGCAGCGCGGCCGGCAGGCTGTCGGGCCCGTCGCCCGGCGCGCCGGAGATCGGCAGCACCACCAGGCGGGCGCCGGGAAAGCCGGGCAGGGCGACCTGCTCGATCGGCGCCGGCTTCAGCCGCTCGGCCAGCGCCGCGGCGGTGGTGTCGGCCAGGTCGGCCAGCAGGGACGACTCACCCCGCCGCCAGTCCGCCAGCGGCACACGGGCCGCATGCGAGACCCGGGTGACCGGGGTGCCGTCGGGCTCGGCCACGCGGGCGACCAGGGTCAGCTCGGCCGCTTCCTCTACTTCGGCCGTCTCTACTTCGGGCGCATCTTCTTCGGGCGTCCCCCGTTCGGCCGCGCCGCCGGCGGGGACGAGGCGCCCGTCGACGACCAATGTGCGGTTGCCGGGGCCGCCGCGCAGGCGCGCGCGCAGGCCCTGGGCTTCCAGGGCTGCGGCCAGCGCCACGGCCAGATCCTCCCCGCGCGGCCCCAGGCCGTGGGGCGGCAGCACGTGCAGCGTCTGGCGCGCCGCCAGGGCCTTGAGATCGACGGCCTTGCCCGCGGGCTGGAAGGGGCGGGGAAGCTGGCCGCAGGCGCTCAGCAGCGCGGCCGACAGCACGGCCAGCGCCAGGCCCCGGAGCAGCGGGCGGAACGAAGCTGCGGCAGGCCGCATGTCTAGAGCATCACGCAGGTGGCGAGCAGGCCGAGGGTCAGGAAGGCGGCGAAGAGGATCACGTGGGGCACGGGGCGACGGGCCTCGATCCGGACGGGGCGGGCGACGCGGCGGGGTCGCCCGCCCCGGTGGCAGGGAACTAGGTGACGGGGCACCGGGTCGCGGCGACCCGGCGGACAGAGAGGTCGGGCGGCGCCGCGGACGGCGGTCCAACACGTCGCCGGCCCGACCTTGCCCCCGAAGATAACGCCGTGCGCAAAAAAGGCCATGCCCGCAGAGGGCACGGCTGGGTTGCCGTGAGCCGACGCCGCCCCTACGGCTCGAGGGCGATGGCCGAGAGCTGGCGGCCGTAGTCGGGCTCGCCGCTCCAGGTGGCGCGACGGTAGCTGAAGAAGCGGTGCGGCTCGGCGCAGGTGTCGCATGGCAGCACCTGCACCCGGCCGACGCCGGCCAGGGTCAGCCGCCGCGCGACGTAGCCCTTGAGGTCGAAGTGGGCCTTGTCGGCCCGGCTGGCCGAGGGGCAGAAGAACTGCGCGTTCTCCGGGTCCTGCGCCAGGAAGGGGGCGGCGAAGTCGGCGCCCACCTCGTAGGAGCGCTGGGCGATGCAGGGGCCGATCCCCGCCTGGATGCGCTCCGCCTCGGCGCCCAGGCGGCGCATCGCCGCCACCGTCGCCTCCAGCACGCCGCCGAGCGCGCCCTTCCAGCCGGAATGGCAGGCGCCGACCACGCCGGCCGTGGCGTCGGCCAGCAGCACCGGCGCGCAGTCGGCCGCCAGCACGCCGAGCGCGAGGCCCGGCCGCGCGGTGACCAGGCCGTCGGCCCGCGGTCCCTGGCCGATCTCCCAGGGCGCGTCCACCGCGACCACCTCGGCGGAATGCACCTGGTGCAGGGTGACCAGCGCCGCGCCGGGCAGGTCGAGCTGCGCCATGGCGCGGCGCCGGTTCTCGCGCACCGCCGCGGGCGCGTCGCGCGAGCCCGGTCCGCAGTTGAGGGAGGCATAGAGGCCGTCGGAGACGCCGCCTTCGCGCGAGAAGAAGGCGTGGCGCACCCGCGGCAGCTCGTTGAGAGGCCCGATCGTCAGCATGCCCGTCAGTGTAGGACCGATCGCGCGGCGAGGAAATCGGCCCGTCGCCCCGCGACGTGAAGGGGCGCGCGGATGCGGGCACGCGGCGGCGCGGTGAGGGGGACAAAGAAGGCCCCGCCGCGGTGCGCCGCGGCGGGGTCGGGAAGAACCCGTCAAGTCAGGAGAGATCGATGCCCACGGTCAAGGGCGGAAGACCGGCTGCCCCGGTCCCGGCCTGTCGCGTGAAGCAGGTCCAAGCTAGGGAGAGTCGGAAGCAAATGCAACTCATTCTCAATCGCGACGCAGATATTTTCCCTTGGCCCCCGCGCCGCGGCCCGCTGGCCCGGCGGGCGCCCGAGGGATTTGCCGCAGCGCAGCACAGCGGTTGACTCCGCCGGGCGGCGAGCGCTTGACTTCACACAGGTGACACAGACTTCGGCGCCCAGGGCTCAGCCGGCCCGGGCCCCGGCGGGCAGAGGAGGAGGCGTGGCCGAGATCGCGGCGATCTGGCGCTATCCCGTCAAGGGGCTGGCCGGCGAGCGGCTGGCGCGGGTGCGTCTGCGTGCCGGCGGGCTGCTGCCGCACGACCGCCGCTTCGCGCTGGCGCACGGGGCGACCCGCTTCGACCCGGCGGCGCCGCGCTATCTCAAGCCCAGCCAGTTCTACCAGCTCAAGCGCGACGAGAAGCTGGCGCAGCTCGGACTGACCTTCGACGCGGACAGCGGCCTGCTGACGCTGACGCGCAAGGGCAAGCCGGTGGTGCGCGGCGACGCCACCGATCCCACCGGCCGCCTGGTGCTGACCCAGTTCTTCGCCACCTTCCTGGGCGACGGCGGGCGCGGCCTGCCCCGGCTGATCGGCGCGCAGGGCCACGCCTTCACCGACACGCCGGCGCGGCACATCTCGCTGCTCAATCTGGCCAGCGTGCGCGATCTGGAGCGGGTGGTGCGCAGCCCGGTCGATCCCCGCCGCTTCCGCGCCAACCTCTGGCTCGAGGGGCTGCCGGCCTGGGCCGAGCTCGACTGGGTCGGGCGCAGCATCGCCCTCGGCCCGCCGGAGGCCGCGCTGCGCCTGCGCGTGGTCGAGCCCATCACCCGCTGCGCCGCCACAAACGTCAACCCCGACACGGCCGAGCGCGACCTCAACCTGCCGCTCGCCCTGCAGCGCGGCTTCGGTCACTGCCATATGGGCGTCTACTGCGAGGTGCTGGACGACGGCGAGATCGCCGAGGGCGACCCGGTCGCGGTGCCCGCCGAGGTCCGCGCGAGCCTGCCGTTCTGATTCCGCCGGTCTTGGTCCTGCCAGTCTGACCCTGCCAGTCTGACCCTGCCGGTCTGACCCTGGCGGTTGGAAATCTGTTCAGCCGACCGCCTCGGCGGCGAAGGCGCGGCGTGGCGCGACCAGGCGGTCCTGCGCCTCGATCAGCGCCAGCTCGCGCCCGCCCCGCGCCTGCGTCGCCAGCACCAGCTCGTGAATCGCCGCCGCGCAGGCCTCCAGCGCCCGGCGCGGCCCGGCGCCGCGCAGCCAGTGGGCGAGGAACAACGCCGCCGTGGCGTCGCCCAGGCCGCCGGGCGGCGGGTCGAGCGTCAGGTAGGGCGTGGCGACCCGCCAGGCCGCCTCCGGCGTCACCGCCAGCATCTCGATGCGATCCGCCGGCGTGGTGGCATGGCGCAGGGAGGTGACCAGCACCAGGCGCGGGCCGCGCGCGCAGAGCGCCCGGGCCGCCGCGACCGCCGCCTCCAGGGTCGCGATGGGGCCGCCGCTGAGCAGCTCCAGCTCGAAGAGGTTGGGGGTCACGATGTCGGCGGCCGGTACGGCCGTCTCGGTCAGGAAGGCCGGGATGTCCCGCTGCACGAACAGGCCGCTGTCCTGGTCGCCCATCACCGGGTCGCAGCAGTAGACCAGGTCCGGATTGGCCGCCCGCACCCGCGCCACCGCCTCCACAATGGCCGCGCCCAGCGGCGCGGCGCCGAGATAGCCCGACAGCACCGCGCGGCAGGCGCCCAGCCCCCCGGAGTCCGCACCCCCGGGGTCCGGCCCCCCGGAGTCCGGCCCCCCGGAGTCCGGACCTCTGGAGTCCGCACCCCCGGGGGCCCCATCGCGAGACCCTGGACCGCCGGCCCCTGCACCGCCCATCTCGGCGACCCGGTCGAGCACGCCGGCGATCAGCGCGGCCACGCGCTCGGGCGGCACCACCTCGCCGGCCCAGGTGCCGTAGCCGGTGTGGTTGGAAAAGTTCACCGTGTTCACCGGCCAGACCTCGAAGCCCAGCCGCTGCAGCGGAAAGACCGCCGCGCGGTTGCCGACATGGCCGAAGCAGACGTGGGACTGGACCGAGAGAATGGACATGTCAGGAGCTTGGCGCTGTCAGGGTCTTGGCATTGTCAGGGTTTTGGCATTGTCTGGGACTTGGCGGCGTCTGCGGCCTGGCGCTGGGCAGGGGCTTGGCACCGCAAGGTGGCGGCAACCTTGCCACACTGCCTGCGGCCGTTATAGTCCGCCGCGAGGTTCGCAGAACGAGAAGACGGGGAGGGTTTCAGCCGATGTCGCAGGCGACCGCGCGGCCGCGCCGCAGCATGCTCTATATGCCGGGCTCCAACACCCGGGCGCTGGACAAGGGGCGCGGCCTGCCGGCCGACGCGCTGATCCTGGACCTGGAGGACGCCGTCGCCCCCGACGCCAAGGCCGAGGCGCGGGCCAACATCGTCGCCGCGCTGGCCGAGGGCGGCTACGGCAAGCGCGAGATCGTCGTGCGGGTCAACGGCCTGGACACCCCCTGGGGCGCCGAGGACATCGCCGCCATCGCGCCGAGCGCGGCCGACGCCATCCTGGTCCCCAAGGTGGAGAGCGCCAAGATGGTGCAGGAGGTCGAGCGGCTGATGGTCAAGGCCGGCGCGCGCGCCGAGATGGGCCTCATGTGCATGATGGAGACGCCGCGCGGCATCCTGCGCGCCGAGGAGATCGCCGGCGCCAGCCCGCGGCTGACCTGCCTGGTGATGGGCACCAGCGACCTGGTCAAGGACCTCAATGCCCGGCACACGGCCGAGCGCCTGCCGGTGCTCACCGCCCTCGGGCTTTGCGTGCTGGCCGCCCGCGCGCAAGGGCTGGCCGTCGTCGACGGCGTGCATCTCGACCTCTCCGACGACGCCGGCTTCGCCGCCCAGTGCCGCCAGGGGCGCGAGCTGGGCATGGACGGCAAGACCCTGATCCACCCCAAGACCCTGGCCGCCGCGAACGCCGCCTTCGGCCCCTCCAAGGCCGAGGTGGACGAGGCCAAGCGCATCATCGCGGCGCATGCCGAGGCGACGCGGGCCGGCCAGGGCGTGGTGGTGCTCGACGGCAAGCTGATCGAGAACCTGCACGTCGAGGACGCCCAGCGCACCGTCGCCCTGGCCGAGGCGATCGCCGCGCTGGAGGCGGAGGCGGCGTGAGCCCGAGAGGCCGCGGCGGCCGCGCGCGCCGGCGATGAACGCGCCCCGGCAATGAAGGCGCGCTGGCGATGAACCTGCGCGACCTGCGCTACCTGGTCGCCGTGGCCGACCACGGCCACTTCGGCCGCGCCGCCGAGGCCTGCCACGTCAGCCAGCCGACCCTCTCGGCCCAGCTCCGCAAGCTGGAAGCCTTCCTCGGCGTCGAGCTGTTCGAGCGCAGCGCCCGCGGCGTGCACCCGACCCGCGCCGGCGCCCGCCTGATCGCGCGCGCCCGGCGGGTGGTGGAGGAGGCCGACCTGCTGCTGGCCGAGGCCGCGGGACAGCGCGCGCCCCTGGCCGGCCCGCTGGCGCTCGGCCTGATTCCAACCCTGGCGCCCTACCTGCTGCCCTGGGCGGTGCCGGCCGTCGCCGCCGCCCATCCCGAGCTGCGGCTGGTGATCCACGAGGACCTGACGGCGGCGCTGCTGGAGGGGCTGCGCGCGGGGCGGCTGGACGCCGCCCTGCTGGCGCTGCCGCTGCCCGACGCCGACCTGACGGTGCGCCCGCTGTTCGCCGAGCCCTTCCTGGTCGCCTGCGCGCGCGACGACCCGCTGCTGCGCGGCGGCGCGGTGCCGGCCGAGCGGCTGACGCCGGACCGGCTGCTGCTGCTGAGCGAGGGGCACTGCCTGCGCGACCAGGCGCTCGCCGTCTGCGGCAGCGGCCTGGCGGTGCGGGACGGGGCCGCCGACCTGCGCGCCGCCTCCCTGGAGACACTGCGCCAACTGGTCGCGGCCGGCCAGGGCTGCACCCTGCTGCCGGCGCTGGCCTGCCGCGAGCCCGACCCGCGCCTGGCGCTGCGCCCCCTGGCGCCGCCGGCCAGCCGGCGGATCGGCCTGGTCTGGCGGCGCAGCTACCCCAAGGCCGCCGACCTGGAGGCCCTGGCCGAGACCCTGAAGGCCCACCTGCCGGAGGGTGTCGAGCCGCTATAGCCCCTCTCTATCGCGACAATCGAAACAATCGAATTTCCCTTTGAAGCGGGCCGGCCTATCGTGGCGGCGACGGTCGGGGCAGGGCCGCTGCCCGAGACCGCGACAGGAGGAGCCAGCGATGAACGACACCAGCGATCCGCGCGCCAAGGCGCCGCGCATGACCACCACGGCGGGCGCGCCGGTGGCCGACAACCAGAACAGCCAGACCGCCGGCCCGCGCGGTCCCGTCCTGCTGCAGGACTACCAGCTTCTCGAGAAGCTGGCGCACCAGAACCGGGAGCGGATTCCCGAGCGGGTGGTGCACGCCAAGGGCTGGGGCGGCTACGGCACCTTCACGGTGACCCGGGACATCAGCCGCTACACCCGCGCCAAGCTCTTCGCCGAGGTGGGCAAGACCACCGAGGTGCTGATGCGCTTTTCCACCGTGGCCGGCGAGCTGGGCGCGGCCGACGCCGAGCGCGACGTGCGCGGCTTCGCGGTGAAGTTCTACACCGAGGAGGGCAACTGGGACCTGGTCGGCAACAACACGCCGGTCTTCTTCATCCGCGACGCGCTGAAGTTTCCCGACTTCATCCGCACCCAGAAGCGCCATCCGCGCACCCATCTGCGCTCCAACACCGCGGCCTGGGACTTCTGGTCGCTCAGCCCGGAGAGCCTGCACCAGGTCACCATCCTGATGTCCGACCGCGGGCTGCCGGTGGCGCCGATGTACATGAACGGCTACGGCAGCCACACCTTCAGCTTCTGGAACGACGACGGCGAGCGCTTCTGGGTGAAGTTCCACTTCAAGACCCAGCAGGGCCACCGCCACTACACCAACGCCGAGGCCGCGCAGGTCGTCGCGCGCAGCCGCGAGAGCTACCAGGAGGCGCTGTTCGGCACGCTGGAGCGCGGCGAGTTCCCCAAGTGGACCCTCTACGTCCAGATCATGCCGGAGGCCGAGGCGGAGACCACGCCCTACAACCCCTTCGACCTGACCAAGGTCTGGCCGCACGGCGACTATCCGCTGATCGAGGTCGGCGAGGTCGAGCTGAACCGCAATCCGGACAACTACTTCGCGGAGATCGAGCAGGCCGCCTTCAGCCCCTCGAACGTGGTGCCCGGCATCGGCTATTCGCCGGACAAGATGCTGCAGGCGCGGGTCTTCGCCTACGCCGACGCGCACCGCTACCGCCTGGGTACCCACTACGAGGCGCTGCCGGTGAACCAGCCGAAGTGCCCGGTGCACCACTACCACAAGGACGGGCCGATGCGGTTCTTCCGCAACGACACCGGCAACCCGGACGCCTACTACGAGCCCAACTCCTTCGGCGGGCCGGCCCAGGACCCCAGCGTGGCCGAGCCGCCGCTGCGCATCTCCGGCGACGCGGCGCGCTACGACCACCGCGCGGGCAACGACGACTTCGGCCAGCCGCGCGCGCTCTTCAAGCTGTTCGACGCCGACCAGCGTGCGCGGCTCTTCGCCAACATCGCCGAGCACATGGCCGAGGTGCCGCGCGAGATCGTCGAGCGCCAGCTCGCGCTGTTCGACCGGGTCCACCCCGACTACGGCGCCGGCGTGCGCCAGGCGCTGAAGGACCAGGGCGCCCGGGCCGCGGCCGAGTAGCGCCGCAGCCGCGACCGGCCGGAGGAGGCCGTCGGCGCCGCGGCGCCGGCGGCCCTTTTTCGCGTTTTTGCGTTGCGGCAGGCGGCGTCCTGTGCTGGCTTCGCGCCGGAGGGTGATTTGCGATCGGCGGACTTGCGTCAGCGAGTCCGCCGGTCGTGAAAGATCATTCTACCCCTATGAGGAAGAGCAGGTTTCCTGTCGCCGATGGCCCAACACCCTGGGGCCACGCCACCGGAAACCGCTCTGGTGCCGAAAGCCAGGGAGGGGGAGAGCCATGGGCCGCACGCGCCGCGCGAGCGCTGAAACCAAGACCCAGCCGGGTCGCTTCTTCGAGGACTTCCGGCTCGGCGAGACGCTGGCCCATGCCACGCCGCGCACCCTGACGGTGGGCGACGCCGCGCTCTACACGGCGTTGACCGGCAGCCGCTTCGCGCTGCATTCCTCCGACGACTTCGCCCGCTCGCTCGGCTATCCGCGCGCGCCGCTCGACGACCTACTGGTCTTCCACACGGTGTTCGGCAAGACCGTGCCCGACGTCTCGCTCAACGCCGTGGCCAACCTGGGCTATGCCGAGGGGCGCTTCGGCGGGCCGATCTATCCGGGCGACACCCTGGTCGCGACCAGCGAGGTGATCGGCCTGCGCGAGACCTCCGACGGCAAGGCCGGCGTGGTCTGGGTGCGCACCCGTGGGGTGACCAGCCACCGCGAGACGGTGCTGGAGTACGTGCGCTGGGTGATGGTGCGCAAGCGCAACCCGGGCAAGGCCTGCCTGACGGCGCCGACGGTGCCCGAGCTGGCCGGGGCGGTGCCGGTCGAGCGGCTGCTGATCCCCCACGACCTGCGCCTGCAGCTCTATGATACCCAGCTCGCCGGCAGCCCGCACCTCTGGGACGACTACCGGTTGGGCGAGAAGATCGACCACCTCGACGGCATGACGCTGGAGGAGGCCGAGCACCAGATGGCGACGCGGCTCTACCAGAACACCGCCAAGGTGCACTTCGACCAGCTCGCCGCCGACGCCGGGCGCTTCGGCAAGCGCATCGTCTACGGCGGACAGGTCATCTCGCTGGCACGCGCGCTCAGCTTCAACGGTCTGGCCAACGCCTTCCGCATCGTCGCCATCAACGGCGGCCGCCACAGCAACCCGACCTTCGCCGGCGACACGCTGTTCGCCTGGAGCGAGGTGCTGGACAAGCAGGAGGTGCCGGGCCACCCGGACCTGGGCGTGCTGCGGCTGATGACCCGCGCCACCAAGAACGCGCCGGCCGGCGACTTCCAGGCCCGCGACGCCGAGGGCAAGGTCCACCCCGACGTGGTGCTGGAGTTCGACTACAGCGTGCTGCTGCCGCGCCGGGCCGGATAGCACCGGCGCAGCCAGCGCCAGGGCCGGCCGTCGATGGCGGCGAGACCGGCGGCGATCAGCGCCAGGCCGAGGAACTGCTCCAGCGCCAGCCGTTCGTCCAGCACCAGCCAGCCGAGCAGGATGGCGCTCGCCGGGACCAGGAAGGTCACCAGCAGCAGATTGGTGGCCCCGGCGAGCGCCAGAATGCGGAAGTAGAGCACATAGGCCAAGGCGGTCGAGAGCAGCGCCAGCCCGAGCACGGCGGCAACGACGGGCAGCGAGGGCGCGGCAAGGCTCCAGGGCTGTTCGAACCCGGCGGCGAGCGGCAGCAGCAGCAGGCTGGACGCCGTCACCTGTCCGGTCGCGGTCTGCAGGGGGCTGACGCCCAGGCGCGCGAAACGGCGGCCGAAGACGCCGGCGCAGGCATAGGACAGGGCGCCCGCCAGGCAGGCGAGCTGGGCGGCGACGGCACCGCCGAGTGCGCCCAGGGCAGACAGGCCGATCATCGTCGCCACCCCCGCCAGGCCCAGCAGCACGCCCACGGCTTTCGCCGCGCTGATCCGCTCGTCCGCCAGCAGCGCGCCGGCCACCAGGACGGTGAAGAGCGGCGTGGTGGCGTTGAGGATCGAGGCGAGGCCAGAGGCGATCTGGGTCTGGCCCCAGACGATCAGGGTGAAGGGCAGGGCGTTGTTCAGCAGTCCCATGCCGAAGAAGGCCAGCCAGACGCGGGGCGCGGCGGGCAGGCCCTGGCCAAGCAGGCGCAGCACCGCCAGCAGCATCAGGGCGGCCAGGCCGACCCGCAGGGTCACGATGGTCAGCGGCGGCAGCTCGGTCACCGCAACGCCGACGAAGAAGAAGGAGCCGCCCCAGAGCAGGGAGAGCGTCAGCAGCAGCGTCCAGGCGACCGGCCCCATCGCGCCGATTTGCCGCGCCGGCGCGCGCGGGTCGCTCCGCGCGGCGCGTTGCCGGGGGCTGGCCTGCCGGCCGTCTGTTTGTCGGATGCCGTCGCCGCGCATGTCGTCCTCCCGCCGGGCTTGCGCTGGTTGTCCTCGGCTGGAGCCACGCTGTGGGCCCAAACGATCACAACCTGCTCTAGGAGCCGCCCTGGGCGGGGCGGCCGGGTCGGGACGGGAGATAGCAGGTCGCCGACGCGCGGCGCTGTCCGCTTCTTGCTGCGCGGCCGGTACGCCGGGCGCGCCGGACCGATGCGGACTTTCGTTTCGAGCGGATTGCCGCTCCTGTCCGCCCGGCGGACCTCAGCTTCCGCCGGGGGCCTCGCGGGTCGCCTCCACGCCGTCGGGCTGGCCGACCACCACGGCGGTCAGCCGGTCGGGGTGGTAGAGCTCGGCGGCCACGCGGCGCGCGTCCTCCAGGGTGATCGCCTCGACATAGGCGTTGCGCTTGTCCAGGTAGTCGATGCCCAGCTCCTCGAACTGCATGCCGGCCAGGATCTCGGCCAGGGCATCGGTGGAGTCGAAGCGCAGCGGGAAGGACCCGGTCAGGTAGGTCTTGGCGTCGGCCAGCTCCTCCGCGGTCGGGCCCTCGGCGGCCATGCGCGCCCACTCCGCGCGGATGATCTCCAGGCTCTCGCCGACGCGCGCGTTGGCGGTGGAGACGCCGCCGGTGACGACCTGACCGTAGTCGCCCGGGTTGAGATAGCTGTAGACCGAGTAGGCCAGCCCGCGCTTCTCGCGCACCTCGGTGTAGAGCCGCGAGGCGAAGCCGCCGCCGCCCAGGATGTAGTTGACCGCGTAGGCGGTGTAGTAGTCCGGATCGTCGCGCCGGATGCCGCCGTGGCCCAGCGCCACCACCGACTGCGGCACCTCCTTGTCGATCACCACGGTGCCGCCGTCGGCCTCCGGCGCGACCTCGACGACCTCCAGCGGCGCCGCGCGCGCCGGCAGCGCGCCGAAGACGCGGTCGAGCAGCGGCCCCAGTTCGGCGGCGGTGATGTCGCCGGCCACGCCGATATGGAGGTTGTCGCGGGCCAGACGCTCGGCGACGAAGGCTTCCAGGTCGGCCGTCTCGATCGCCGCCAGGCTCTCCGGCGTGCCGTCGCTGCGCCGGCCGTAGGGATGTTCGGGGAACAGGCTGGCGCGCAGCGTCGCCCAGGCAAGCGCGCTGGGATCGACCGCCCGGCGCTTGGCCCGCACGATGAGCTGCTGGCGGATCCGCTCGACCGGCTCGGCGTCGAAGCGCGGCTCGGTCAGCGCCAGGCGCAGCAGCTCGAAGGCCCGGTCGCGCTCGCGGGTCAGGGTGCGCAGCGAACCGCGGAAGCCGTCGCGCCCGGCGTCGAAGCCGAGGCGGATGGAGCGGTTGGCCAACTCCTCCTGAAAGGTCTTGGAGTCCAGCTCGCCCGCGCCCTCGTCCAGGGTGGCGGCGACCATGGTGGCGCGCCCGGCCTTGTCCGCCGGATCGGTGACCGCGCCGCCGCGGAAGACCGCCTCGACGGCGATGATGGGATTGCTGTGGTCTTCGATCAGCCAGGCCTCGATGCCGCCGGGCGAGACGACGCGCTGCACCTCGACGGCGCCGGCCGGACGGCCTGCCGCGACGGCCAGGAGCAGCAGCGCCGGGACCAGCAGGAGTGCAAGGTGGCGGGACAGCGGGCGGGGGAAGCTCATGCGGGCAGCCTTTCTCACGTGGTCGGCTCGCTGCGCAGGACGCCGGTGACCGAGCGGGCCGGGTCGATCAGCGCGCGCGCCGCCGCCATGACCTGTTCGGGGGTAACGGCCGAGATGCGCTCGGGCCAGGCCTCGACGTCGGCCAGGGTGGAGCCGGTGGCGAGCGCCGCGCCGATCACGCGCGGCGCCGCGCCGACCTTGTCGCGGGCGTAGATCGCCTCGGCGGTCAGCCGGGCCTTGGCCTGCGCGACCTCCTCGGTCGTCACGCCCGCCTCCAGGAAGGCCTCGATCTCGGCGCGCAGGGCGGCCTCGACCGCCTCCACCTCGACCTCGGGGCGCGGCGAGGCCCAGAAGGTGTAGTGGGTGGTGTCGTAGCTGGTGGCGTCGTAGCTGTTGCCGGCGCCGGCGGCGATGCCCTGGTCGATCACCAGCGCGCGGTAGAGCCGCCCGGTGTTGCCGCCCAGGATCTCGCTGAGCACCTGCAGGGCGTAGGGCCGCTCGGCCATCCCCGCCTCGGCGGCGCTGCGGTAGCCCGGCGCCAGATAGGCGATCGAGACCGCCGGCTGGCCGGCCTGGGGACTGGACAGCTCGACGCGGCGCCCGGCCCACTGCTGCGGCTCGCTCACGCGCACACGCTCGGGCACTGCCTTGGCCGGCACGGCGCCGTAGTAGCGCTCGGCCAGGGGGCGCACCTCCTCCAGCGTGACGTCGCCGGAGATCACCAGTACGGCGTTGTTGGGCGCGTACCAGCGTTCGTAGAAGGCCTCGGCGTCGGCCGTGGTCAGGCTCCGCAGCTCCTGCTCCCAGCCGATCACCGGGGTGCCGTAGGGGTGATGCAGGTAGAGGCTGGCGCGCAGCATCTCCCAGAGCTGGCTGGAGGGCTCATTGTCGGTGCGGCTGCGCCGCTCCTCCAGCACCACGTCGCGTTCGGGCAGCACCAGCGCGTCGGTGATCGTCAGGTTCTGCATGCGGTCGGCCTCGTGCTTCATCATCAGCTCGAGGCGGTCCTTGGCCACGGTCTGGAAGTAGGCCGTGTAGTCGTAGGAGGTGAAGGCGTTCTCGCGGCCGCCGTTGCGCGCGATGATGTCGGAGAACTCGCCGGGCGCCAGGTTCTCGGTCCCCTTGAACATCAGATGCTCAAGGAAGTGGGCGATCCCCGACTGGCCCAGCGGCTCGTCCGCGGCGCCGACCTTGTACCAGACCATGTGGGTGACGATCGGCGCGCGGCTGTTCTCGACCACCACCACCTGCAGGCCGTTGTCGAGGGTGAAGCTCTCGGGCGCGAAGACCTCCGCCTGGGCGGGGCCACGCAGGCCGAGCAGCAGGGCGCCGGCGGCCAGGGCGAACAGGCCCGAGCGCAGCAGCCGCGGCGTGGACAGGCGGGCGAACAGACGCATGACGCAACCTCCCGAGACTGCGGCCGGCACGGGGCCGCACAGGACCGATCCGTCATATTGTCGAAGGCGGCGCGGAAAGAAACCCGCGGGGCAGGTTAAATTTCCGTCATGCAGGGGCTGATCCAGGGGCTGATCCCCGGGCCGGCGGGCGTTTCGCCCGTCCGGCCGCGGGGCGCGGCGCGCGGTCAGACCGGCCGCACCAGCGCGTGCTTCTTGCGCCCGGCCGAGATCTTCACCACCCCTTCGTCGAGAAGCCGGTCGGGGCCGACCGTCGCCGCCTCGTCGTCGACGCGCGCGTCGTTGACCCGGCCGCCGCCGCCCTTGATCAGGCGCCGCGCCTCGCCGTTGCTGGCGCAGAGCCCGGCCTCGGCCAGCAGCAGGTAGAGCGGGATGCCCGCCTCGAAGCGCGCAGCCGGCACCTCCAGGGTCGGCAGGTGGGCGTCGACCGCGCCCTCCTCGAAGGTGCGCCGGGCCGTCTCCGCCGCCGCCTCGGCGGCGGCCGCGCCGCGGCACAGCTTGGTCGCCTCGAAGGCCAGGATCTTCTTCGCCTCGTTGAGCTCGCGGCCCTGCAGCGCGGCCAGGCGCGCGATCTCGTCGAGCGGCAGCTCGGTGAAGAGCTTGAGGAAGCGCTCCACGTCGGCGTCGTCGGTGTTGCGCCAGAACTGGTAGTAGTCGTAGTCGCTCAGCCGCTCCGGCGAGAGCCAGACGGCGCCGGAGGCGGTCTTGCCCATCTTCTGGCCCGACGCGGTGGTCAGCAGCGGCACGGTCAGGCCGAACAGCTCCGGCGTGCCCAGGCGGCGGCCCAGCTCGACGCCGTTGACGATGTTGCCCCACTGGTCCGAGCCGCCGAGCTGCAGGCGGCAGCCGTAGCGCTTCGACAGCTCCACGAAGTCGTAGGCCTGTAGGATCATGTAGTTGAATTCGAGGAAGGTGAGCGGCTGCTCGCGCTCCAGCCGCAGGCGGACCGAGTCGAAGGTCAGCATGCGGTTGATCGTGAAGTGCCGGCCGATCTCGCGCAGGAAGGGGATGTACTCGATCCGGTCGAGCCAGTCGGCGTTGTTGACCATGCGCGCGCCGTCCGCGCCGAAGTCGAGGAAGCGCTCGAAGGTGCGGCCGATGGCCTGCAGGTTGGCGCCGATGTCGGCGTCGCTGAGCACGCGGCGCATCTCGTCCTTGCCGGAGGGATCGCCGATCTTCGTCGTGCCGCCACCCATCAGCGCGATGGGGCGCCCGCCGGTGGTCTGCAGCCAGCGCAGCATCATGATCGAGACCAGATGACCGACGTGCAGCGAGTCCGCCGTGGCATCGTAGCCGGTATAGGCCGTCAGCTCCCCCTCGAGGGCGAGCTTGTCCAGCTCTTCCGGATCGGTGCACTGGTGGATGAAGCCGCGTGCCTGCATGGTGTGCAGGAACTCGGAACGGAATGCGGTCATGGTCTCGGTTTCATTCTGTCTGGGGAAGGGGAACCGGCGGCCGGCCGGGGCCTGCGCACTTGCCGGGGAGGCGCTCGCTTAGCACACTCCCCATCCGGCCTCAACGCCGGCCCCGGGCGCTTGCCGGGGCTCACTCTATCCCCTGGTTCGCGGCGAACCAGCCTGCGCGGAGCATCCCTGCCATGCCCCTGGCCGTCGGTCTGATGAGCGGCACCTCCCTGGACGGCATCGACGCCGCCCTGATCGACAGCGACGGCGCCGGCGCGGTGCGCCCGCTGGCCTTCCGCAGCGAGCCTTACGACAAGGCCTTCCGCGCCCGGCTGCGCGCCCTGCTGGCCGGGCGCGGCGCGGCCCCGGAGCTGGCCGCGGAGGTCGCGGCGGTCGAGCGCGCCCTGACCGAGCGTCACTCTGTCGCGGTGCAGGCGCTGCTGGCCGAGGCCGGGGTGGCGGCCGCGGCGGTCGCCCTGGTCGGCTTCCACGGTCAGACCCTGCTGCACGCCCCGGAGGCGCGGCGCACCTGGCAGATCGGGGCGGGCGCGCTGCTGGCCCGCCTGCTGGGCCGGCCGGTGGTCAACGACTTCCGCAGCGCCGACGTGGCGGCCGGCGGGCAGGGCGCGCCCTTCGCGCCGCTGTTCCACGCCGCGCTGGTCGCCTCGGCCCTGCCGGATCCGGCGGCGCGGCCGGTCGCGGTGCTCAATCTCGGCGGCGTCGGCAATGTTACCTGGATCGGGCCGGAGGGCACGCCGCCGATCGCCTTCGACACCGGCCCGGGCAACGCGCTGCTGGACGACTGGTGCGCGGCGCGCGCCGGGCTGACCTGCGACCTGGACGGGGCGCTGGCCTTCGCCGGCACGGCCGATCCGGCGGCGCTGGCGGCGCTGCGCGCTCACCCTTACTTCGCGCGGCCGGCGCCCAAGTCGCTCGACCGCGACGCCTTCGACCCGGCGCCGGTGGCGGGGCTCTCGCCGGCCGACGGCGCGGCGACCCTGACCGAGTTCACCGCCGCCAGCGTGGCGGACGCGGTGGCGCAGCTTCCGGCGCCGCCGAAGCGCTGGCTGGTCACCGGCGGCGGGCGCAAGAACCCGGCGATGATGCTGGCCCTGCGGGCCCGGCTCGGCGTACCGGTCGAGGCGATCGAGGCGATCGGCTGGGACGGCGATGCGCTGGAGGCCCAGGCCTTCGCCTACCTGGCCTTGCGCAGCCGCGCCGGGCTGCCGCTTTCGCTGCCGAGCACGACAGGCGTGCCGGCGCCCAGCACCGGCGGGCGGCTGCACCTGCCCGACGCGTAGCCCGGCCCGCCCTGCGGCGGGGCGCCGGCGGGGCGATGATCGGCGCGGTCGCGGGCGGCCGCTTCAGCTCGCCTTCTGGCCGGCGCGGCGCGTGTCGGTGTGACGGTCCAGGTAGTCGTGCACCGCGTCGGAGAGCTCGCCGAGCTGGTTGGCGAAGAAGTGGTTGGCCTCCTCGATCAGCGCGTACTCGATCTCGATATCGCGCTGGTTCGACAGCTTGTCGATCAGCTTCTTGACCGAGGCCTCGGGCACGATCTCGTCGGCGTCGCCCTGCACCACCAGGCCGGACGAGGGGCAGGGGGCGAGGAAGGAGAAGTCGTAGAGGTTGGCCGGCGGCGCCACCGAGATGAAGCCGCTGATCTCCGGCCGGCGCATCAGGAGCTGCATGCCGATCCAGGCGCCGAAGGAAAAGCCGGCGATCCAGCAGGCGCTGGCGTTCTCGTTGTAGGTCTGCAGCCAGTCCAGCGCGCTGGCGGCGTCCGACAGCTCGCCCTCGCCGCGGTCGAACACCCCCTGGCTGCGCCCGACGCCGCGGAAGTTGAAGCGCAGCACCGAAAAGCCGCGCTGGGCGAAGGTCTGGTAGAGGCTGTAGACCACCTTGTTGTTCATCGTGCCGCCGTGCTGCGGATGCGGATGCAAAAGCAGCGCGATCGGCGCGTTGGGCCCCTTGCCGTGCTGGTAGCGCCCCTCGAGGCGGCCTTCCGGGCCGTTGAAAATCACTTCAGGCATGCTGGTCCGTTCCTGGATGCTTCGCGGCAATCCATCCCTTGATAGGCCAGTGGCGGCCCGGTTTTCGGTGGGTCGCCCGCGGGCGGGACGGCACGGCCGAACGCGTCATCTTGTCGCTCGCGTCATCGCTGTCGTGCCTCGACTGGACGGCGCCCCGCTCAGCGCAAAGTTGACCATGTGAGTCGGGAACCCATATCATGATAACGGAAAACGAGCGCGGGCCTGGGCGGGCGCAAGCCGCGACGATGCAAAGGCCGCGGACCATACCGGCGGGCATGGCCATGTTCAAGACACTCCGCGAGGACATCGACGCCACCATGGCACGGGATCCGGCCGCGCGTTCGCGGCTGGAAGTGGCGCTTTGCTACCCCGGTTTCCAGGCCCTGCTGTTCTACCGCCTGTCCAGCGCGCTCTGGCGCCGCGGCTTCCGGCTGCTCGGGCGCTGGATTTCACAGTTCGCGCGCACCTTCACCGGCATCGAGATCCATCCTGGCGCGACCATCGGCCGGCGCTTCTTCATCGACCACGGCATGGGGGTCGTGATCGGCGAGACGGCGGAGATCGGCGACGACGTCACGCTCTACCACGACGTCACGCTGGGCGGCGTGGCGCCCTCGGTCGACAGCGACCGGCAGCGCGACCGGAAGCGCCACCCGACGCTGGGCGACGGCGTCATCGTCGGCTCCGGCGCCCAGGTGCTGGGGCCGATCACCGTGGCGCGCTGCGCGCGGGTCGGCGCCAACGCGGTGGTCACCAAGGACGTGCCCGAGGGCGCCACGGTGGTCGGCGTGCCGGCCAAGGTGGTCGGCGAGCAGCCGCCGCAGCGCGCCGAGGCGGAGGCGCCCTTCGTCGCCTATGGCACCCCCACCGGGGATATTCCCGACCCCGTGGCTCGGGCTCTCGACGGCCTGCTGAGCGAGGTTCATGCCCTG
Organism: Algihabitans sp.; assembly: GCA_965233705.1. Taxonomy (GTDB): domain Bacteria; phylum Pseudomonadota; class Alphaproteobacteria; order Kiloniellales; family DSM-21159; genus Algihabitans. The sequence continues at coordinate 191,409 of CBDDTF010000004.1, forward strand.
CGCGCGCGGGTGCGCGAGCTGGAGGCGCGCGGCGCCGGCGCGGCGACGGCCGCGCCGGAGAGCGAGGCGCGCAACGGCGGGGCCGAGGCGAACGGCGAGGCGCCGACGCGCGGCCGCCAGTAGTCCGAGAGTGAAGCCGCCGGTCCGGCGGCGGGACGACACGCCCGCGGCGACAAGCGGGCCGATCCGCAGAGGCGGCCGCAAAGCCGGTGCAAGACGAGAGGTTCGGACCCATGAAGCTATCGACCAAGGGCCGCTACGCCGTGATGGCCCTCTGCGACCTGGCCGCCAACGGCAAGGGCCGGCCGGTCTCCCTGGCCGACATCGCCGAGCGGCAGGAGATTTCCCTGTCCTACCTGGAGCAGCTCTTTGCAAAGCTGCGCCGGGGCGGGCTGGTCAAGTCGGTGCGCGGGCCGGGCGGCGGCTATCTGCTCGCCCGCGAGGCCGGCAGCACGCGGATCTCCGACATCATCCTGGCGGTTGACGAGCCGATCCGGGCCACCCGCTGCATGCCCGGCCAGCCGTTCGGCTGCCGCTCCAACCAGACCCGCTGCATGACCCACGACCTCTGGGAGGAGCTGGGCAACCAGATCTACCTCTACCTCTCCTCGGTTAGCGTCGCCGACGTGGTGGAGCGGCGGGTGCTCGGGACCAGCGGGCTGATCGCGCCGGACAAGGACTACGAGCCGCCGATTGCCGCCCAATAGGCTGCGCGACGGCCGCCGCCGGCGCGGCCGTCTCGACCTCGGTTCTCTTGGCTTCGGGAGACGCATGAACGACCCGGTCTACCTCGACTACAACGCCACGGCGCCGCTGCGTCCGGCGGCGCGCGAAGCCCTGCTCGCCGCGCTGTCGGAGGTCGGCAACGCCTCCTCGGTGCACGGCTTCGGCCGGCGCGCCCGGCGCCGGGTCGAGGACGCGCGCGAGCAGGTCGCGGCGCTGGCCGGCGCGCGCCCGGAGCAGGTGGTCTTCACCGGCGGCGGCACCGAGGCGAACAATCTGGCCCTGCGCGGCCTGGACGCGCGCGGCGTCATCGTCTCGGCCGGCGAGCACGACTCCGTGCTGCGCGCGCGGCCCGAGGCGACGCGGCTGCCGCTGCGCCGCGACGGCGCCGTCAGCCTGGCCAAGCTGGCCAGCCTGCTGGCAGCGACGTCGGCGCCGGCGCTGGTCTCGGTGCAGCTCGCGAACAACGAGACCGGGGTGATCCAGCCGGTCGCCGCCGTGGCGGCGCTGGCCCGCGAGTTCGGCGCCTGGGTGCACTGCGACGCGGTGCAGGCGGCCGGCAAGATCCCGCTCGACCTCGTCGCGCTCGACGTCGACCTGCTGTCCCTCTCGGCTCACAAGCTGGGCGGCCCGCAGGGCGTCGGCGCCTTGCTGCTGCGCGAGGGGCTGGAGCTGCAAGCGCTGCTGCGCGGCGGCGGGCAGGAGCGCGGGCGGCGCGCCGGGACCGAGAACGTGGCGGCGATCGCCGGCTTCGGCGCGGCGGCCGTGGACGCGCGGGCGGGGCTGGCCGAGCTGGCCGGCTGGCGCGACGCCTTCGAGGCCGAGCTGCGTGCGCTGGCGCCGGCGGTGGAGATCTTCGGCGCCGCCGCGCCGCGCCTGCCCAACACCACCTGCTTCGCCCTGCCGGGGCTGGCGGCCGAGACCCAGATCATGGCGCTCGACCTGGCCGGGGTGGCGGTCTCCTCCGGCTCGGCCTGCTCGTCGGGCAAGGTGGCGCCGTCGCACGTGCTGGCCGCCATGGGCGTGGCGCCCGAGGCCGCCCAGGCGGCGCTGCGCCTGTCCACCGGCTGGGCCAGCGCGCAGGGCGACTACGCCCGCTTCCTGGCGGCCTGGCGGCCGCTGGCGGCCAAGGCCGAGGCGCCGGCCACGCAAACGGGGCGGGTTCCGGCATGAGCGCACGGCGCGAGCGCCCCAACGACCGGCCGCGCGGCATCTACCTGGACTACCAGGCGACCACGCCGACCGACCCGCGCGTGCTCGAGCTGATGCTGCCCTGGTTCACCGAGCGCTTCGGCAACCCGCACAGCGACGAGCACGGCTACGGCTGGGAGGCCGAGGAGGCGGCCGCGCGCGCGCGCGGCGAGGTCGCCGAGCTGCTCGGCGTCGAGGCGCGCGAGGTGGTCTTCACCTCCGGCGCGACGGAGTCCAACAACCTGGCGATCAAGGGCGCGGCCCGCTTCCGCCGCCGCCGCGACGGGCGGGCGCGCGTGATCACCCTGGCGACGGAGCACAAGTGCGTGCTGGAGTCCGTCCGCGCCCTGGAGCGCGAGGGCTTCGAGGCGGTGATCCTGCCCGTACGCCCCGACGGTCTGCTCGACCTGGAGGCGCTGCGCGACGCGCTCGATACGCGTACGGCCCTGGTCTCGGTCATGGCGGTGAACAACGAGATCGGAGTGATTCAGCCGCTGGCCGAGATCGCCGAGCTGGTGCACGCCGCCGGCGCCTGGCTGCATGTGGACGCCGCCCAGGCGGCGGGGAAGATCCCGCTCGACCTGCGCGCCGCCGGCATCGACCTGCTCAGCCTGTCGGGTCACAAGCTCTACGGGCCCAAGGGCGTCGGGGCGCTGTACGTGCGCCGCCGACCGCGTGTACGGATCGAGCCGCTGTTCGACGGCGGCAACCAGGAGCGCGGCCTGCGCAGCGGCACCCTGCCGACGCCGCTGATCGTCGGCCTGGGCGCGGCCTGCCGGCTGGCCGCCGCCGAGCGGGAGGCCGAGGCGGCCCGCCTGGCCGCGCTGCGCGACCGCTTCCTGGCGGTGCTGGAGGCGCGGCTGGGCCCGCTGCCGCTCAACGGCAGCCGCACGGCGCGGATCGCCGGCAACCTCAACCTGCGCTTCGCCGACGCGCCGGCCGACAAGGTCATGGCGGCGGCCCGCGGCGTCGCCGTCTCCACCGGCAGCGCCTGCAGCTCGGCCGCGGTCGAGCCCTCCTACGTGCTGCAGGCCCTGGGCCTGTCCGAGGCCGAGGCCGCCTGCTCCCTGCGCATCGGCTTCGGCCGCATGACGACGCCGGGCGAGGCCGAGCGCGCCGCCGAGCTGCTGGCCGAGGCCGTCGTGCGGGTGCGCGCCGGCGCCGCCGCGGCCGAATAGCCCAGGTCCCTGGAGCGATGCCCGGCGTGCGCCGCGCGAAAGCGCCGCGCGCGGACGCGCCGGCTGGCAATCCGGCGCGGCATTCGCTACATGCAGGCCGCAGCCGATGATGCGGCCTGCCGAACCAACGAAGTGTGAGAGTCCGAGGGTCGTAGATGCCGAAGATGACGTTCATCGAACGCGACGGAAACGCCAAGACGGTGGAGGCCCCGGCGGGTCTGTCGGTCCTGGAGATCGCCCACCGCAACGACATCGACATCGAAGGCGCCTGCGAGGGCTCGCTGGCCTGCTCGACCTGCCACGTGATCGTCGATGAGGCCTGGAGCGACCGCCTGGAGGAGACCAGCGAGGACGAGGAGGACATGCTCGACCTCGCCTTCGGGCTGACCCGGACCTCGCGCCTGGGCTGCCAGATCATCCTGACCGAGGAGCTCGACGGTCTGACCGTCAGGCTGCCGAGCGAAACCCGCAACATGCTGCTGGAATAGGAGAGCGCCGTGTCGATCTACGAGGCGCTCAAGGCCGACGCGGCGACGGCCTGGGACGGCTACGTCGCGCATCCCTTCGTGCGCAGCCTGGCCGACGGCAGCCTGCCCGAGGCCTGCTTTCGCCACTACCTGAAGCAGGACTACCTCTTTCTGCTGAACTACAGCCGCGCCTGGGCGCTGGCGGTGGTGAAGTCGCAGGAGGTGATCGACCTGCGCCAGGCCGCCGCCTCGGTCGACCTGCTGCTCAACACCGAGCTGGCGCTGCACGTGAAGTACTGTGCGGGTTGGGGGCTGAGCGAGGCCGACCTGGCCGCCGCGCCGGAGGCCGACGCCAACCGGCTCTACACCCGCTTCGTCATGGATGCCGGGCTGACCGGCGATCTGCTCGACCTGCTGGTGGCGCTAATCCCCTGCAGCCTGGGCTACGCCGAGATCGGCCGGCGCCTGCTGGCCGACCCGCAGACGCGGCTGGACGGCAATCCCTACCGCGACTGGATCGAGCTCTACGGCGGCCAGGAGTTCCAGGACGGCGCGGAGGTCGCGCGCGTTCAGCTCGAGCGGGTGGCCGCGGGGCGCGGCCTGGTCGGCGACCCGCGGGCCAATCCGCGCTGGCCGCAGGTCCTGCGGCTGTTCGAGACGGCCTGCCGGCTGGAGATCGGCTTCTGGCAGATGGGGCTCGACGCGGCGCCGGCCTGACGCCGGCGTCGCGCCCCCGTGGGCAGGCGGCCATGATCCAGGTCAGGCCCCGTCCCCTCGTCCCATGCCAGGATGCCCCCCACCCATCAACGCCCTCACCGGACAACAGCGGGGTGAAAGACAAGTCATGCAGGTCCCTCTGGAAATCGCCTTCAAGGAACTCGACCACTCCGACGCGGTGGAAGCCCGCGTGCGCCAGGAGGCCGAGAAGCTGGAGCGCTACTTCGACCACCTGACCTCTTGCCGCGTGGTGATCCAGGCCCCGCACAAGCACCACACCAAGGGCAACGTCTATCAGGTGGGCATCCACCTCACGATGCCGCCCGGCAAGACGATCGACGTGACCCGTGCCCATCCCCACGATCCGCGTCACGCGGACATCAACGTCGCGATCAAGGACGCCTTCAAGGCGGCGGCGCGCCAGCTCGAGGATCATGCCCGCCGTCTGCGCGGCGACGTGAAGACCCACGGCGAGCCGCGCTGACCGCCGCGCCGGATCGGCCGGCGCCGCCGCGCGGCTCAGGCCGGCGCGTCGAGGCGCAGGAAGCAGAGCTTGGCCTTGCCGTAGCGGCGCTCGTCCAGCAGGGCGAAGCCGTCCGGCAGGTCGGGCTCCTCGCTCTTCAGCAGCTCCAGGCAGACCAGCGTGTCGGCGGCGATCCAGCCGGCCGCGCGCAGGGCCTCGAGCGCCGGCCGGGCGAAGCCCTGGTTGTACGGCGGGTCGAGGAAGACCAGGTCGGCCGGCGCCTCGGCGGCCGGCGGGTGCAGGACGTCGCGGTCGTGCACCCGACAGGCCTCACCCGCGCCGAGCGCGGCCACGTTGGCCCGCAAGGCGGTCAGCGAGGGGGCGTAGCGCTCCAGAAAGTCGACCCGCGCCGCGCCGCGCGACAGGGCTTCCAGCCCCAGGGCGCCGGTGCCGGCAAAGGCGTCGAGCACCCGGGCGCCGGGCAGCGGCGACACCCCGCCGGTCAGGCGTCCGCCCTCCAGAATGCCGAACAGCGCCTCGCGGGTCCGGTCGGCGGTCGGCCGCACGCCTTCGCCGGCCGGCGCCACCAGGCGCTTGCCGCGCAGCCTACCGGCGACGATGCGCATCGCGCGTCACCCCCAGCTCGGCGGACAGCTTGGCGCCGAGCTGCTCGCTCAGCACCTTGGCCGGCACCTCCTCCACCTCGCCCTCTTTGAGGTTGCCTAACTGGAAGGGGCCGAAGGCCAGGCGGATCAGCCGGTTGACCGTCAGGCCCAGGGCCTCGCAGACGCGCCGGATCTCGCGGTTCTTGCCCTCGCGCAGGGTCATGGTCAGCCAGGTGTTGGCGCGCCCCGCCGCCTCGCCCGGACGCGGGTCGATCTGCGCCTCGATCGGGCCGTAGCGCACGCCGGCCACCTCGATGCCGTCGCGCAGCTTCTCGAGCTGCCTCGGGGCGACGCTGCCGAACACGCGCACGCGGTAGCGGCGGCGCCAGCCGGTGGCCGGCAGCTCCAGGCGGCGTTTCAGCCCGCCGTCGTTGGTCAGCAGCAGCAGCCCCTCGGAATTGAGGTCCAGCCGGCCCACCGGCATGACTCGCGGCAATTCGGCGGGCAGACGCTCGAAGAGGGTGGCGCGCCCCTCGGGGTCGCGGGCGGCCGTCAACAGCCCCGCCGGCTTGTGGTAGCGCCAGAGGCGCGGCGGCTCGCGCCGCGGCAGCGCCTCGCCGTCGACCGTGACGCGCTGGTCCGGGCCGACGTTGAGGGCGGGGCTGGTGACCGTCTCGCCGTCCAGCTCGACCCGGCCCTGGGCGATCAGCGCCTCGGCCTCGCGGCGCGAGCAGAGGCCGGAGCGGGCGATCACCTTGGCGATGCGCTCGCCGGCGGGAGCGGGGCCGCCGGCGCGAGAGGGGGAGGCGGCCAAGACCTAAAGCCGGCTCTCGTCGAAGTCGACGCAGGAGAGGTCGAAGGCGGCCAGGCCCTCCTCCAGATAGTCGGGCAGCAGCGGGATGCCCAGCAGGTACTCGGCGGTGCGGTCGTTATGGCGGTCGGCGGCGGCCTGCTTGGCCTCGTCCCACTGCTCGGCCTCGTAGTCGCCGCGCCCCATCCAGGCCAGGGCCACCAGCTCGATCTGCTCCTCCTCGTCGAGGTTGCGCACGAAGGTGGCCAGCTCCTCGAGGATGCCGTCGCCGCTGGCGGTCTCCGCCGGCGCCTCCTCCTCGCCGCCGTCCTCGTCGGTGGCGCCGAACTCCTCGGCGGAGCCGAGCTCCTCCTCGGCCTGCTCGTCCAGGCTGGACTCCTCGTCGTCGGTTTCGGCGCGGATCAGGCCCTCTTCCTCGTACTCGCGCATTTTCACGACGACGAAGCAGACCTTGTCGACGTCCATCTCCAGCATGGACAACTCCTCGGGGGCTTGGCGGGTTGACGATGTCTGTGCGGCACTTAACGCGAAGCTTGACGCAGGGCAAGGGGCGTGGTGTTGAGCGCGCCATGGGGCCGAAGCACGCCGGAAAACCCGATCTCATGGAGCTGGCGCTGGCGGAGGCGCGGGCGGCGGCGGCGGCCGGCGAGGTTCCGGTCGGCGCGGTGCTGGCCGACGCCGCGGGGCGGGTGCTGGCGCGGGCACACAACCGGGTCGAGACGCTGCACGATCCGACCGCCCATGCCGAGCTGCTGGCGATTCGCGACGCGGCGCGGCGGCTCGGCGCCAAGCGGCTGGCCGGGGCCGACCTCTACGTCACCCTGGAGCCCTGCGCCATGTGCGCCCAGGCGATCGCCTTCGCGCGCCTGCGCCGGCTGGTCTTCGGCGCCTACGACCCAAAGGGCGGCGGCGTCGACCACGGCGCGCGAATCTTCGAGCAGCCGACCACCCACCACCGTCCCGAGGTGATCGGCGGCCTGCGCGAGCGCGCCTGCGGCGCGCTGCTGAAGGACTTCTTCCAGGCGCGCCGCTGACGGGCCCGGCGTGACGGGCGGCGTCGGGGGCGGCGCCAGGGGGCGGCGCCAGGGGGCGGCGCCAGGGGGCGGCGACGGCGGCAGCGCGGCCTACTCGGCGGCGGCCGGGTCGCCCGTTTCGCCCAGCTCGCGCAGACAGTCATCGGCCAGCGGACGCAGCGGCGTGAAGTCGCGGTTGTTGAGGTGCCAGGCCCGGTCGGTGCCGCGCGCCGCGTTGGTCACGGCGGAATAGTTGATGTACCAGATGGCGCGGCGGTAGGGGCTGACGTTGGGCGCCGAGCCGTGGACGATGTTGCAGTGCAGGAAGGCGACCGAGCCGGCCGGCCCCTCCAGCGCGCGGATCGGCATGCGCTCGGCCAGCTCGGCCACGGTGCGCTTGTCGATCTCCATCACCACGTAGCCGACGTTGTCGGCCTCCGGCGCCACCTCGTCGCGCAGGCCGAAGTGCTGCGAGCCGGGGATGATCAGCAGCGGCGAGTTGACCGCCGAGATGTCGTCCAGAAAGACCGTGGTCATCACGCAGTGCGGCGCGGGCATGCCGTCGACCCGGTGCCAGGTGCCGAAGTCCTGATGCCAGGTCCAGGCGCCGCCGTGGAACCCCATCTTGGGGTTGAGCCGCGTCTGGTGGATGTAGACCTCTTCGTCCAGTAGGTGGCGGACCGGCTCCAGCACGCGCGGGTGCAGGCTCATGCGCCGGTAGGCCTCCTCGAAGGCGTGGGCGCCGTAGACCAGCCGCGCGGCGCCGCTGCCGTCCTTCTCGCGGATCACCTCCTCGCCGTCGCGCGCCAGCAGCCGCGGAAGGCCGGCGCGCAGCGCCGCGATCTCCTCCGGCGCGAAGAGCCCCGGAAAGAAAAGGCAGCCGCTCTCGCGGTATTCGGCCACCTCTGCGTCACTCAATCGCATGATGTCTCCTCCCCGGCGGTCCGTCTTGTTGCGGCTCCGCCTTGTCGCTAGCCTCGGTCGGAGTTTAGCCGCGCCATGGCGAGAAGGACGAGTCGAGAGATGAACGAAGACGAATTCAACATGCAGGTACGCAAGTTCCTCAAGGAGGTCGGCGTCACTTCCCAGCGCGAGATCGAGAAGGCGGTGCGCGGCGCCCTGGAGGAGGGGCGGCTCGACCCCAACGGCAGCGTCAAGGCCAGCATGGTGCTGAAGATCGAAGAGCTGGGCGTCGAGCACAAGGTCGACCACGAGATCAAGCTGAGCTGAGGCCCGGCCCCCGCCTGCCGCGCATCCTCTGTGGCGTGGGGGCGCGGTCAACGGGCCGCCCAGCGGCCGGCGCCGGTCCCCGCGTGGCGGCCGGTCACTCGCCGGCGTCGGCCTCGGCCGCGAAGGCGGGCGGCAGCGCCAGCCCCTGCTCGGCCATCACGGTGCGCAGGCGGTCGGGATAGTCGGTGATGAGGCCGTCGACCCCGGCCTCGATCAGTCGCGCCATGTCGGCCGGGTCGTTCACCGTCCAGACGATCACCGCCAGGCCCAGGCGCTGGGCCTCGGCCACGTCGCCCGGGCGCAGGTCGCGGTAGTAGGGCGACCAGATCCGGCCGCCGGCCTCGGCCACCGCCGCCGGCACGGAGCCGGCGTAGGCGTCGAGGTCGACGCCGGCGGTCCAGGGCGAGGGGCCTGGGTGGCCGCGCTGCAGGTTGTCGAGCCAGCGCCGCTCGGCGGTCAGGTAGGCGGTGGCGATCTCCGGCGCCTCGGCCTGGACCAGCGCCAGGCTGCGCCAGTCGAAGGACTGGATCGTGGTCCGCGCCGCCACGCCGGCCGCGGCGATGTCCCGCAGCACGGCGGCGACGATCGCCTCGGGCGCCGGCGAGGCCGGATCGTCCGGCGCGATCTTGGTCTCCAGGTTATAGCGGATGCGCCCGTCCGACAGCGACTCGGCCAGGGCGAAGACCTCGGCCAGCGTCGGGATGCGCGCGCCCTCGACCGGCTGCTGCTCCGGGAAGCGCTCGGCGGTGCGGCTTTCCGGGTGGGCGCGGCCGACGTCGTAGGCGGCCAGCGCCCGGCGGGTCAGGCGGTGGACCGGCGGCCCCGGCTCGACCAGCCAGGTGCCCTCCGCGGTGCGGGTGATCTCCGGGTTCAGGCGGCGGTCGTGCAGCACCACGGCCACGCCGTCGGCCGTCAGGCCCAGGTCCAGCTCCAGGGTGGTCACGCCGGTCTCCAGGGCGTGGCGCACCGCCGCCAGGGTGTTCTCCGGCCGCAGGCCGCGGCCGGCCCGATGCGCCTGCAGGTCGAGGCCGGGCGTCCAGATGCCCTCGGCCTGGCCCGGGCGCTCGCCGCCGGCGAACAGCGTCGCCACCCCCAGCGCCGCCAGCAGCAGGGTGACCAGCAGCCAGCCGCGCGAGCCGGACGACAGGCGCCGGCGCCGCCGGAAGGCGGACGGCGGATCTTCGGGGGACTCGCTCATGCCGGCCAGGGTAGCCGTCTCTGCGGAGCGGCGCCAGCGGCGCCAGCGCCGCCAGCGGCGGCCGGCGTGCCAAGAGTTTGTGACAGGGCGGTCCTTGCCCGACCGGCGGACCCGCGCCGCGGTTCCCCAGGGTCGGACACCGCCCTAAAGCTCGGTGAGGCGGCGCATCCAGGCGGCGGTGGCCTGGGCCTCGGGGCGAGGCTCGGCCTCCAGGGCGGCGGCCACGCCGGCGCGGTCGGCGGCGGTCTTGTTCTGGCTGAGCTTGGCCTTGGCTTCCAGCCGGGCGATCGGCAGCTCGAAGCCGTAGATCCCGCGCATCAGCCGGTCCATGTCGTCCGGCGCCACCGACTCCAGGCTCCAGGCCGCCGAGTCCTCGTAGCGGGCGGCCAGGCGGCGCTGCTGCGCGGTCAGGCGGTCGCGCTCGGCCACCGGGCGGGGGGTGCCGTAGAGATGGACGGCCAGGTAGTTCCACGTCGGCACCGCGGCGGGCCGCTGGTACCAGCGCGGCGAGACGTAGGCGTGCGGGCCCTGCACGATCAGCAGCGCCTGCCCGCCCTCGGCCGCCAGGCGCTCCAGGCTGCGCCACTGGGGATTGCCGCGCGAGAGGTGGCCTTCGACCAGCCGCCGCGCGGCATCGTAGACGAAGGGCAGGTGGGTGGCCTCCGGCCCCGCGGGCCCGGCGGTGACCAGCAGGCCGAAGTCGTGGGCCTGCAGCAGTTCGTCGATCGCGGCGGGGTCGTCGAGGCGGAACTCGGGCGGAACGTACATGGGGCCTCCGGGCAGCGGATCGTCGGGATGGCGGGGCCGAGTCTAACCGAGTTGGCGGGCGCCGCCAGCCGGGCCGCCGCGGCACGGCTGCTGTGCGCGGGCGGGTGGCGGGCGCGGGCGGTTAGGGCGGACGCGAAAACGGCCGCCCGAGGGCGGCCGTCGTCGTCTCTGCCGGGCGGCGCTGCGGGGCGGTCAGCCCTTGCGCTCGACCATGCGCTTCTTGATCTCGGCGATGGCCTTGGCCGGGTTGAGGCCCTTCGGGCAGGTGCGCGTGCAGTTCATGATGGTGTGGCAGCGGTAGAGCCGGAAGGGGTCCTCGAGCTGGTCGAGCCGCTCGCCGGTCGCCTCGTCGCGGCTGTCGGCGATCCAGCGGTAGGCCTGCAGCAGGATCGCCGGGCCCAGGTAGCGGTCGCCGTTCCACCAGTAGCTGGGGCAGGAGGTGGTGCAGCAGAAGCAGAGGATGCACTCCCACAGGCCGTCCAGCTCGGCGCGCTCCTCGGGGCTCTGCAGCCGCTCGCGCTCGGGCGCCGGCGTGGTGGACTTCAGCCAGGGCTCGATCGAGGAGTACTGGGTGATCGCATGGGTCAGGTCGGGCACCAGGTCCTTGACCACCGGCATGTGCGGCAGGGGGTAGACCTTCACCTCCTCCTTCATGTCGGCGATGTACTTGGTGCAGGCCAGGGTGTTGGCGCCGTCGATGTTCATGGCGCAGGAGCCGCAGACCCCCTCGCGGCAGGAGCGCCGGAAGGTTAGGGTCGGATCGATCTCGTTCTTGATCTTGATCAGCGCGTCCAGAACCATCGGGCCGCAGCTATCCAGGTCGACCTCGTAGGTGTCGACGCGCGGGTTCTGCCCGTCCTCGGGGTGCCAGCGGTAGACCTTGAACACCTTGGTGTTCTTGGCGCTCTTCTCGGCCGGCCAGAACTTGCCCTTGCCGATCTTGGAGTTGGCGGGAAGCGCGAACTCGACCATGGAATTGCCTTCTCTATTCTAACGGGCGCGGGGAAAGCGGCCTAGTAGACGCGTGCCTTCGGCGGGAAGGCCTGCACCTCGTTGGTCATCGGGTTCATGTGCACCGGGCGGGTGTCGAGGCGCACCTTGCCGTTCTCCTCGACCCAGACCACGGAGTGCTTCATCCAGTTGGCGTCGTCGCGCTCGGTGAAGTCCTCGCGCGCGTGGGCGCCGCGGCTCTCCTCGCGGGTCAGCGCCGAGTGCACCGTCGCCATCGCCTGGTAGATCAGGTTGTCGAACTCCAGCGTCTCGACCAGGTCCGAGTTCCAGATCATCGAGCGGTCGGACACCGCGATGTCGTCGCGCAGCTTCCAGGCCTCTTCCAGCTTGTCGGCGCCCTCCTTCAGTACCTCGCCGGTGCGGAAGACCGCCGCATGGTTCTGCATGATCTTCTGCATCTCCAGGCGCTGCTTGGCCGTCGGCGTCTCGCCCTTGGCGTTGCGCAGGCGATCGAGCCGCGCCAGCGCCGGCTCGGCGGCGTCGGCGGGCAGCGGCTTGTGCGTCTCGCCGGGCTTGAGCGTCTCGGCGCAGCGCTTGCCGGCGGCCCGGCCGAAGACCACCAGGTCGAGCAGCGAGTTGGAGCCCAGGCGGTTGGCGCCGTGCACCGACACGCAGCCGGCCTCGCCGACCGCCATCAGGCCGGGGACCACCTTGTCGGGGTCGCCGTCGACCGTGGTCAGCACCTCGCCGTGATAGTTGGTCGGGATGCCGCCCATGTTGTAGTGGCAGGTCGGGATGACCGGGATCGGCTCCTTGGTCACGTCGACGCCGGCGAAGATCCGCGCCGTCTCGGAGATGCCGGGCAGGCGCTCGTGCAGCACCGCCGGGTCCAGATGCTCCAGGTGCAGGTGGATGTGGTCGCCGTTCGCGCCGACGCCGCGGCCGTCGCGGATCTCCATGGTCATGGAGCGGCTGACCACGTCGCGGCTGGCCAGGTCCTTGGCGCTGGGGGCGTAGCGCTCCATGAAGCGCTCGCCCTCGCTGTTGGTCAGGTAGCCGCCCTCGCCGCGCGCGCCCTCGGTGATCAGGCAGCCGGCGCCGTAGATGCCGGTCGGGTGGAACTGCACGAACTCCATGTCCTGCAGCGGCAGGCCGGCGCGCAGCACCATGGCGTTGCCGTCGCCGGTGCAGGTATGGGCCGAGGTGCAGGAGAAGTAGGCGCGGCCGTAGCCGCCGGTGGCCAGGATCACCCGGTGGGCGCGGAAGCGGTGGAGGGTGCCGTCGTCCAGGTTCCAGGCGACCACGCCGCGGCAGACTCCGTCCTCCATCATCAGGTCGAGCGCGAAGTACTCGATGAAGAACTCGGCGTTGTTGCGCAGCGACTGCTGGTAGAGGGTGTGCAGGATGGCGTGGCCGGTGCGGTCGGCGGCGGCGCAGGTACGCTGGGCCGTGCCCTCGCCGAAGTTGGTGGTCATGCCGCCGAAGGGGCGCTGGTAGATCTTGCCCGCGGTCGTGCGCGAGAAGGGCACGCCGTAGTGCTCCAGCTCGATGATCGCCGGGATCGCCTCCTTGGTCATGTACTCGATCGCGTCCTGGTCGCCGAGCCAGTCGGAGCCCTTGACGGTGTCGTACATGTGCCAGCGCCAGTCGTCCGCGCCCATGTTGCCGAGCGCGGCCGAGATGCCGCCCTGGGCGGCGACGGTATGGCTGCGGGTCGGGAAGACCTTGGAGATGCAGGCGGTCTTCAGGCCGGACTGGGCCAGCTCCAGGGTCGCCCGCAGGCCGGCGCCGCCGGCGCCGACCACCACCACGTCATAGGTGTGGTCGACGATCTCGTAGGCCGCCGTGACCTTGGAGGCGGAGGTCTTCGATGAGGTCTCAGCCATGGCGTTTCTTCGCCCTCTTGCTTGCTACGCGCGCCCGGTTAGGCGAACAGGATGGACAGGACCGCCAGCGCCGCCGCCAGCGCCAGGATCAGCAGCCCCGCCTTCATGATCAGCAGGCAGGCCAGCTTGGCCCATTCGTTATGGACGTAGTCCTCGATGACCACCTGCAAACCGAGCGCGGCGTGATAGAAGGTCGCAAGGATCAGCAGCAGGAACAGGCCGGCGGTGACCGGCTGGCCGATCCAGGCGGTCACCGCCGCGTGGTCGGCGCCGACGTGGCCGATCACGCTGGCGACGAACCAGATCGACAGCGGAATCAGCGCCAGGGCGGTCAGGCGCTGCGCCCACCAGTGGGCGGTGCCGTCCTTGGCCGAACCGAGACCGCGGACGCGGGCGAGCGGGCTGCGCAGGCTGTTGGACATGATCGCTCTTCCCCGCGACTTACCAGGCCACCAGGCCGATGATCCAGGCCAGCGCGGTCAGCGCGCCGGTGGCGACGACCACCGCCCAGCCCGACTTGTAGACGGTCGGCAACTCGAAACCGTAGCCGGCGTCCCAGACCAGGTGCCGGATGCCGTTGGCCAGGTGGTAGAAGAGAGCGGCCGACCAGCCGAGCAGCAGGAACAGCCCCAGCCAGGAGCCGATGAAGCCGCTGGCCGCGGCATAGGCCTCGGGCCCGGCCGCGGCGGCCACCAGCCACCAGACCAGCAGCAGCGTACCGACCGCCAGCGCGACGCCGGTGATGCGGTGCAGGATCGAGAGGACCGAGGTGAGCTGCGGCCGGTAGACCTGCAGGTGGGGCGACAGCGGCCGCCTGGCGGCCTGCTCTTGGGCGGAGCCCTGGGCGGACATGGATCTCTCCTCCTTGCCGTCTTCTGGGCCGTCTTCTGGCCGACGGCTGCGTCTGCGTCGGTCCGCCCGCCGCGCCGGCCACCGGGGACGGCGCGCCCGGCGGCGTGCCTGTCGGCGCCGTGCCTCGGCGCCCGGCGGCGTGCGGTGCAGACCTCTGATCGGCGACGCCCGCGTGATGACTCGGGTGTCTCGACAGTGGGTTTAGTGCGCTGCGGCATACGAGTCAATTAACCGCCGCTCGACTGCGAAATATGCGTCGGGAGGACGCCGGCAAGCGGCGGCGCCGGCGAATTCGGGACCGCGGGGCCGCGATCTGTTCGAAGGTCTCCCCGGCGACGGCGGCGGCGGCTGGGGCGGCCGCGTCGACGCCGCCGGATGCCGGGCTGTGGATGGAATCGTGGATATCTTGTGTAGTATTTGTGTAGATCGTCTCTTGTTTTTCACAAGAAATCGCCCGTCTTTATCTTTCTTCGTCTTGTCTTGGATCGGGCCTCGGCAGACACTGGACCGCAGCACGCGAGCGGTTGGCGGGGATCGCCCGACGGTCTCGCCGGTGCGTCCTCCTTGCCCGAGGGCAGCGGCCGGCCGGTTCGATCGGGCCCCCGCGCGCCGGCGGCGGCGCGGCGTTCCGGGGGCGTCCCCGGGGGCGTCCCTGGGGGCGCCCGCCGCGGGCCGGCGCGGTCCGCGCCGCACAGGCGGCCCGTCAGGCCTCAGACCTGCCTGCAGGGCCCGGCGGCCGAGGCGGACTGCCGCGGATCCCTCCGCTGCGTGCGTCGCCGTGCCGCCCCGTCGGGGCCGGCCGCCGCCGGCGAGAGCGCCAGGTTCGTCGGCGGCGGAGTACGGCCTTGCGGCGGCCAGGGCGGGGCGAGGGGCGCACGCGGCTTCGCTGCGCGGCTGCACAGGGCGACGCAACGGAACAGACCGGAGGCGCCGTCCGACGGAAGGGGCGTCGCGGGCTCACACCGGCCCGCGGCGCCCTTTTCCACGTGGGCCGCCCCGTCCCTGGTGCGGCCCCGGCCGCTGCGCCGCCGTCCTCAGTCCAGCCGGGCGACCCGCAGGTCGAGCTGCGGCGCGCCGCCGGGATAGGGGGTGGACAGGGCGGTGACCGGCAGGTCCGCGGGCAGCTCGGCGCCCAGCAGCTCGCCGGCCAGTGCGCGCAGGGCCGGCGGCACGGTCTCGCCGCTGCGCGCCTGCCAGACCAGGACGAGGGGGCGGGCCGGCGGGTCCTGCCCGGCGCCGCGGTATTCCGGCGTCACCGCGGCCAGCCCCGGGCGGTGCAGGCGCAGGTTGCCGGCCACCCAGTTGGAGGCGGCGAGCAGGGTGCCCTCGGCCGGCAGGCTCGGCGCCAGCACGTGGAAGGGCGCCTCCATGTTCGGCGCCTCGGCCCAGCCGGCGGGCAGGAGCTGGCGCGTCCAGAGCGCGGCCATGCTGCCCAGGGCGATCACCCCGGCCGCGGCGGCGGCCAGCCGCAGGCGGCGCCGGGTCAGCCGCGGCGCCAGCCAGGCGAAGGCGACCGGCACGGCCGGAAACAGCAGCGGCGTCAGCCAGCGGTCCTTCATCCGGTCGGCCGAAGCGCCGATCACCAGCAGCATGACGGTCAGCGCCGCCAGGGCGAGCGCCAGGGTCAACAGCCGGCGCAGCCGCGGGTCGGGCGCCGCCGGCAGGCGCGGGCCGGACGAGGGCAGCAGCGCGATCAGCGCCAGCAGCAGGGTCGGCAGCAGGGCGAAGCTGATCAGCGCCCGCCCGATCGCCGAGAGGCTGTCGAGCAGCCCGGTTTCCGGCTCCATGGCCAGCTTGCCGCTGCGCGCCAGCGCCGCCTCGCCGTTGAAGGCCATCCAGACCAGGTTGGGCAGCACCAGCAGCAGCGCCAGGCCCAGCGCGCCGGCCAGGCGTCGGTCCAGCAGCGCCGGCCGGCTCGCCGGCAGCAGCAGGCCGGCCAGCAGCAGGCCGAAGGGCAGGAAGACCGCGTTGTGCTTGGACAGGGCGCAGGCGGCGAGCGCCAGGCCGAACAGCCAGTAGTCGCGGCTGCGCCGGCGGGTCACCAGGTCGACGAACAGCGTCGTCGCCAGCGCCACGGCGGCGAGCGCGATCACCGAATGGGTCAGCGCCCGCTGCGACTCCCAGGCGACCTGCGGCAGGTAGAGGATCGTCAACGCCGCCACGGCCGCGACCAGGGGCTGGCCGAAGAGCTGGCGGCAGAGGCGGAAGGTCGCCAGCAGCGCGACGGCCAGCAGGCCGAACTTCAGCAGCGCCAGGCTCAGCACGCTCTCGCCGGTCAGCGGCTTGAGCGCCAGGAACAGCCAGGTGTAGAGCGGCGGCTGCGGGCCGTAGCCGGCCTGCCAGGTCTGCGCCATGACGAGCTGCTCGGCCTCGTCCAGCCCCAGGTTGCCGGCTGACAGGCTGCGCAAGACCACCTGCAGCGCGAAGTAGCCGAGCACCGCCAGCGCGAAGCCCCAGGAGACCAGCCAGCCGCCGGGGCTCGTGGGCGCTGACGGCTGGGCAGGCGGCCAGTCGGCCGGGGGGGCGCTCGCCGGCGGTGGCAGGCGGTCGCCACCCGCGTCGCTGTCGTTGCCGCCGGGGGCGGCGCCTGAGGCGGGGACGGGGGGATGCGGCTCGGCCATGGAGGCTCTGGTAGGCCAGCGGCGCCCGCCGCGCAAGCGGCGACGGCCCCGCTCGGCGCGGCCTCTCTCAGCCGGCGCCGGGAAGCTGCGCCTCGATGCGCTTCTGGTGCCGGCGGATCTTGCGCGCGTTGAGGCGCGGCAGCCAAGCCTGCAGCGGGATCAGGGTACGCGAGCCCATGCCGTCGATGCACACGAAGCGCGGCGCGTTGCCCCGCTGCCCGGCCAGCACGATGTTGTCGGCGTTGAGCTCGTAGGCCACCACGTGATGGCCGACCAGGGCGTCGAAGAAATCGGCCAGCAGCGCCCGCCGCTCGGGGTCGAAGCGGCCGGTGGCAAGCAGCGACTCCAGGGTCGGGGCCAGGGCGCCGGCGCCGTCGGTGACCTTCTCGACCACCAGGCCCAGGCCCAGGTTGGTCTCGACCAGCCCGTAGACGGCGCTGACCGGCAGGGCGGCGGGCGGCACCCGGTTGCTCACCCGCACCGCCACGTACTCCAGCAGCTCGCGGGTGAAGTAGGCGAAGACCCCCTCGCGGCGGCGCAGCTTGAAGCGCTTGCGCCGCAGCGGCTGGCCGTCGTCGCGGTGCGACCCGGGCTTCATCACCTTGACCAGAAGCTGGGGGTCGCCCGGGTGCTCGAAGACCAGGCGGCGCTTGCCCTCGGCGATGGGCGCGCGGTCCGAAAGGTCGAGATAGCGGTGAAGCGTGGTGGTGGAGGCGGGTGTCATACAATGCGAAGCGGCCGCCGCCGGAGCGGGAGCCGGGTCAGGAGTGTTGCGGTTCGGTGACGGAGTTTAGGCGCGATCGCCGGCCGCCGCCAGCGCCGGACGTTAGAGAGATTGGCGACCGTCTGGACCCGCGGCGCGGGTCCGCCGGTCGCGAGACATCGCTCTCCTTTTAACGTGTGAGAGCAGAGTCAGCCGGGGCTCTAGATTTCATCGGGCCGCGGCTTCACGCGCTTGGCGATCTGGTGGATGCCCTCGGCGCCGCCGGCCAGCACCAGGGCGGTCAGGATCACGTCGACCAGCCGGAAGGCGGCGAGCTGCAGTTCGACGCTGCGGCAGGCGGCGCGCGCCTCGGCGCTCAGCTCGGCCGGCGTCGTGCCCTGCTGGCGGGCGAGGGCGGCGCAGGTCTCGGCGAAGGCGCCGGTCAGCCGGCCGGCCTCGTCCAGCGGCAGGAACTGCCCGAGCAGGCGGATGCCGACCAGCGCCGCCAGGACGCTGAGGCCGAGCGAGAGGCCGGTGGCCGCCCGGGCCTTGCGATCGCGCAGCGCCACGGCGGCGCCCACAGCGGCGACCTTGGCCTGGCCCAGCGCCTTGCGGGCCGTGTCGGCCTCGGCGCGCACGCGCGCCAGGCGGTCGCTGTCGGGCGCGGCGGCCTCGGCCTGGCGCGCCGTCTCGGTCGAGACCGCGTCCTCGGCCACCTGCAGCAGCTTGCCGGCGATCGCGCTCTCCCGGCCGAGCTCGCGCTCGCGCGCGCCGTAGGCCAGGGCGACGTAGACCTCGACCGCCCGCTCGATCACCAGCGCCACGAAGATCAGGGTCAGGAACAGCGTGCCGACCTCGGCGCCGTCCAGTCCGCGCAGGCCCACTTCGGTGAAGCCCAGCAGGTTGGCGATCAGGCCGGCGGCCAGCAGCGCCAACAGGCCGGCAATCGCGATGGTCGACATCCGCTGCTCCCCCCGGTTGTCGGCGGCGTCCGTCCGCGCCCCGGATGCTACGCCTCCGGACCCGAGAGGTGAAGCCGCCGCGCGCCGGGGGCGCAGCGTCCGGCGCGCGGGCCCGAGGACAAGGCTGTGACCGCCCGTGCGCGCTTTGCGGGACTCCGCGCGGCTGCTAGGCTTCGGCCCATGCCGTTCACCATCGATCACTCGGCCTGTCTGGCCTCGGACGTCGGCAAGGGCGGGCTCGACGCGGCCAGCTTCGAGCAGGCGCTGAGCGCGCTCGCCCCGGCCGTCGCGCGCCTGGCCGTGCAACGCGACGACGGCAGCCTGCCGCTGCTGCAGGTGCCGGACCGCGGCGACGACCTGGGCGCGGTGCGCGACGTGGCCGGCACTTTGATGGAGACCTGCAGCCACATCGTGGTGCTGGGCACCGGCGGCTCCTCGCTCGGCGGCCAGACGCTCAACGCCCTGGTCGACCGCGGCTTCGGCCCGCCGGCCGGGCGGCCGCAGCTCATCTTCCTCGACAACATCGACCCCGACAGCTTCTCGGCGCTGTTCACCTCGGTGGACCTGGCGCGGCTCGGGGTGATCGCGATCTCCAAGTCGGGCGGCACGGCCGAGACGCTCTGCCAGTTCGCCATCCTGCTGCACGCCCTGCGGCGCGAGGTGGACGAGTCGCGCCTGGCCGCACGGGTGGCGGTGATCACCGAGCCGAAGGACTCGCCGCTCAAGGCCCTGGCCGAGCGCTTCCGGCTGCCGACCCTGGACCACGACCCCGGCGTCGGCGGGCGCTTTTCGGTGCTGACCAACGTCGGCCTGCTGCCCGCCTGCCTGGCCGGCCTGGACCTGGAGGCGCTGCGCGCCGGCGCCGCCCAGGTGCTGGACGCCACCCTCTCGGCCAGCACGACGCAGGGCGCGGCGCCGGCGATCGGGGCGGCGGTGTCGGTCGGCCTGCAGCGGGCCAACGGCGTCACCCAGACGGTGCTGCTGCCCTACCTCGATCGCCTCGCCCACTTCGGGCTCTGGTACCGCCAGCTCTGGGCCGAGAGCCTGGGCAAGGACGGTCAGGGCACGACGCCGATCCGCGCCCTGGGCACGGTGGACCAGCACAGCCAGCTCCAGCTCTACCTGGCCGGTCCCTGGGACAAGATGTTCTCCGTGCTGCGCCTGGACACGCGCGGCGAGGGCCGGCGGGTCGACCCGGCGCTGCTCGACGACCCGCGCCTGGCCTACCTCGCCGGTCGGCGCATGGGCGACCTGCTCGATGCCGAGGCGCGGGCCACCGCCGACACGCTGATCCGCAACGGCCGGCCGACCCGGTGCATCCTGCTCGACGCCCTCGACGAAGAGACGCTGGGCGGGCTGTTCATGCACTTCATGCTGGAGACGATCCTGGCCGCCCACCTGCTGGACGTCGATCCCTTCGACCAGCCGGCCGTCGAGGAAGGCAAGGTCCTGGCCCGCGAGTACCTGGAGCGCAGCCGGCCGTGAGTCTGTTTGATCGCGAAGCCGATCCCGCCGGGCCGCAGGCCGCGGCGGACGCCGGCGCGGGGGGCGGGCCGCAGGCGGAGGCCGGGGCGGAGGCGCCGCGCGCGCTGCGCCGGCTGCCCGAGACCCTGGTCAACCGCATTGCCGCCGGCGAGGTGATCGAGCGGCCGGCGGCGGCCGTCAAGGAGCTGGTCGAGAACGCCCTCGACGCCGGCGCCGGGCGGATCGAGGTGCTGCTGCGCGACGGCGGCCGGGCGCTGATCGCGGTGACCGACGACGGCTGCGGCATGGACCCGGCGGCGCTGGAGCTGGCGGTCGAGCGGCACGTCACCTCCAAGCTGCCGGGCGACGACCTGGTGCACATCCGCAGCCTGGGCTTTCGCGGCGAGGCCCTGCCCTCGATCGGCGCGGTGGCGCGGCTGACGCTGACCAGCCGCCCGCCCGGCGCGGCCGAGGCCTGGAGCCTGGCCGTCGAGGGCGGGCGCAAGGCGACCGCGCGGCCGGCCGCGCATCCGCCGGGCACGCGGGTCGAGGTGCGCGACCTCTTCTATGCCACGCCGGCCCGGCTGAAGTTCCTGAAGTCGCCGCGCGCCGAGCTGCAGGCCTGCCGCGACACCCTGGTCCGCCTGGCCATGGCCCATCCGCAGGTCGGCTTCACCCTGGGCGACGGCGAGCGCACCCTGCTGCGCCTGGACCCGGTCGCCGCCGCCCCCGGCCCGCGCGGCCTGCTGGAGGCGCGCCTGAAGCGCCTGTCCCTGCTGATCGGCCGTGACTTCGCCGACAATGCCCTGGCGGTCGAGGCCGAGCGCGAGGGCATCCGCCTGACCGGGCTGATCGGCGTGCCGACCTTCAACCGCGCCACGGCCCAGCATCAGTACCTCTTCGTCAACGACCGGCCGGTGCGCGACCGCCTGCTGCTCGGCGCCCTGCGCGGCGCCTTCGCCGACTTCCTGGCGCGCGACCGCCACCCCGTGGCCGCCCTCTTTCTGGAGGCCCCGGCCGAGGCGGTCGACGTCAACGTGCATCCGGCCAAGGCCGAGGTGCGCTTCCGCGAGGCGGGGCTGGTGCGCGGCCTGATCGTCGGCGGCTGCAAGCATGCCCTGGCAGAGGCCGGGCACCGCGCCGCGACCACGGTGGCGCAGCAGGCGCTGGGCGCCTTCCGGCCGCAGGAGGGTGCAGCCGCCGCAAGCGCGGGCTGGCGGCCGTCGTTTTCCGCCCGCCCCGGCTTCGCGCCGGGAGGCGCGGGCGGCTACGGGCCCGGCCTGCGCGAGGCGGCGGCCGACTACCACGCGCCGCTGCCGGACTTCGAGGCGGCGCCGGCGGCCCGGGCCGAGGCGACCGCGCAGTCGGGGGCCGAGGCGGACGGTGAGGCGCGGGGGGGTGGCGCCGCGGACCAGGCGCTGCTGGCCTACCCCCTGGGCGCGGCGCGGGCCCAGCTTCACGGCACCTACGTGGTGGCCCAGACCGGCGACGGGATCGTCATCGTCGACCAGCACGCCGCGCACGAGCGGCTGGTGCACGAGCGCATGAAGCGCCAGCTCGCCGAGGGCGGGGTGAAGACCCAGCTCCTGCTGATCCCCGAGGTGGTCGAGCTGGAGGAGACGGCGGTCGAGCGCCTGCTGGCCCGCGCCGCGGAGCTGGCGGAGTTGGGCCTGGTGATCGAGGGCTTCGGCCCCGGCGCCCTGGCGGTGCGCGAGACGCCGGCGCTGCTCGGTCAGCCGGACGTGCAGGGGCTGCTGCGCGACCTGGCGGACGAGCTGGCGGAGTGGGACCAGGCGCTCAGCCTGAAGGAGCGCCTGGAGGAGGTCTGCGGCACCCTGGCCTGCCACGGATCGGTGCGCGCCGGACGCCAGCTCAACGCGGCCGAGATGAACGCCCTGCTGCGCCAGATGGAGGCGACGCCGCACAGCGGGCAGTGCAACCACGGCCGCCCGACCTACGTGGAGCTCAAGCTGGCCGACATCGAAAAGCTGTTCGGCCGCCGCTGAACCCGCCCGCCGCTGAACCCGGCCGCGGGCCGGGCTTGGTTCGGCGCGGCGCCCGTGCCACTCTGGCCCCGACGACAGGACGCGGGCGCCGGATCGGAACGCCGGAGCGGGGCCCACGACGGGCGAGGACGCAAGGGGCAGCATGCACGAGGGCGGCATCTACGAGAAGACCACGGCCGGCATCCATGTGACGGTGCGGCCGATCTATCTGGAGGACCAGTCGTCGCCGGCCGACGACCGCTACGTCTGGGCCTATCAGGTGCACATCGAGAACCGGGGCGAGCAGACGGTGCAGCTCGTCAGCCGCTACTGGCACATCACCGACGCGCGCGGCCACATCCAGGAGGTGCGCGGCGCCGGCGTGGTGGGCGAGCAGCCGACCCTGGCCCCGGGCGAGCGCTTCGAGTACACCAGCGGCTGCCCGCTGCAGACCCCCTCCGGCATGATGGTCGGGCGCTACCAGATGCTGCGGCGTGACGGGCCGCAGGCCGGCGAGAGCTTCGAGATCGAGGTGCCGGCCTTCTCGCTCGACTCGCCGCACGAGGTGATCCAGCCGAACTGAGCCGCCGGCGCGCCGGCCGCGCCGGCTTGACTTCACCCGCCCCGGCGCCATCTCGCGCTGAGACCGATCCGTCCGTCGCAGGACAGTCAGCAACAAGACGAAGGGCGAGCGCCCCATGACCCTGACCCAGATGCCCGCCGCCAAGACCGCCGCCAGGCCCGCTGCCGAGACTGCTGCCGAGACGGCCGGGAACGAGGCCGCGCGCCCCAGCCGCGAGGCGGCGGAAGAGGCGGTGCGCACCCTGCTCGCCTGGGCCGGCGACGACCCGGCGCGCGAGGGCCTGGCCGACACGCCGGCGCGGGTGGCGCGTGCCTTCGAGGAGTTCTTCGGCGGCTACGAGATCGATCCGCTCGAGCTGCTGCAGCGCACCTTCAGCGAGGTCGAGGGCTACGACGAGATGGTGCTGCTGCGCGACATCCGCTTCGAGTCGCACTGCGAGCACCACCTGGCGCCGATCGTCGGCAAGGCGCATGTCGCCTACATGCCGACCCACCGGGTGGTCGGGATCTCCAAGCTGGCGCGGGTGGTCGACGCCTACGCCCGCCGGCTGCAGATCCAGGAGAAGATGACGGCCCAGATCGCCAATACCGTCAACGAGGTGCTGGAGCCGGCCGGCGTCGCCGTGGTGGTCGAGGCGACGCACCACTGCATGACCACCCGCGGCATCCACAAGGCGGGCACCACCATGGTGACCAGCCGTATGCTGGGGTGCTTCCGCGACGACCCCAGCACCCGGCGCGAGTTCCTCTCGCTGGTCGGCAACCCCACCACCCAGGGCCTGCTTTAGCAGGCTGTGCGCGCCCGCGCCCACGCGTGTGGGGCCGCCTGTCGCAAATCACGCGAGCCGCCGGCCGGTGCCAGCAGCGGGGCCGGGGGCAAAGAAAAACGGCGCCGGAGTCGCCTCTGGCGCCGTTCGTCTGAGCGGTCGCAAATCGCCCTAACCCAGGGGCTTAGAGCGATGCTCTGCGACCTGGCGACTCGCTAAGGCGAGTCACTCAGGTCGGGCATCGCTCTAACACTATGGTTTAGGGCGGTTTTGGGCCGATCGGCAGACCCACGTCGTGGTTCCACTCGATCGGAAACCGTCCTAGAGGTCCTTGAGCACCGCCTCGGCGCTGGAGACCTCGAAGGCGCCGGGCTCCTCGACGTGCAGGGCGCTGACGGTGCCGTCCTTGACCACCATGGCGTAGCGCTGCGAGCGGGTGCCCAGGCCGAAGGCCGAGCCGTCCATCTCCAGGCCCAGCTTCTGGGTCAGCTCGGCGTTGCCGTCGGCCAGCATCGTCACCTTGTCGCCGACCTTCTGGTCCTTGCCCCAGGCGTCCATCACGAAGGCGTCGTTGACCGACAGGCAGGCGATGGTGTCGACGCCCTTGGCCTTGATCTCGTCGGCGTAGGCGACGAAGCCCGGCAGGTGCTTGGCCGAGCAGGTCGGCGTGAAGGCGCCCGGCAGCGCGAAGAGCACCACGGTCTTGCCGCCGAACAGCGCGTCCGTGGTCAGGTCCTCGATGCCGTTGTCGGTCTTCACCTTCAGCGTGGCGCTGGGGATCTTGTCGCCCACCTTGATGGTCATGACGGAGCTTCCCTTCCCTTGAAGTGTCGGAACTGACTGCGGGGTTTGCGCGGCCGGACGACGGACGGAGCGCCCGCCGCCGCCGAGGCCGCTGCGATGACGCCGCTTAGATAGGACGCCGGTCCGCCGGCGCCAAGCCGCTGGCGGGTGACGCTTGCGTGACGGACGACCCGCGGTGGTGGCGGCGGCCGACGCGGCCCGGCGCCGGAGCAGACGCTCCAAGCGCCCGGCGGCACCTCTCGGCGCCGCGCCATAAGGGCCGCCTGATCTCCACAGGCCCCCTGATCTCCGCAGGCCCCCTGATCTCCGCAGGCCCCCTGATCTCCGCAGGCCCTCGTGTCCCGACTGCGACATGCGAGGCATCGCATTTTGCCGCCACCGGGATTCGGGGGCTTCGCTGCTCGTGGGAGTCAGGGTCCGAAGTTCGGCACAGAAACCTCAGCCGAACTCCGGCGCCATCCGTTCAGGTCGGCTGACTCTGCCCAAACACATTGAAGGGAGCGCGATGTCTCGCGACCGGCGGAACCGCTGCGCGGGTCCATACGGTCGCACAGCGCTCTAGGGCGGTTTCCGATCGAGTGGAACCACGACGTGGGTCTGCCGATCGGCCCAAAACCGCCCTAAACCATAGTGTTAGAGTGATGCTGTCCGACCTGGCGAATCGCAAATGCGATTCGATCAGGTCGGGCATCGCTCTAGTTCGCGGCGCGCGCCGGGGCCGGGCCTGTCGCCTCCTCGTTGACGGCGACGGCCGGGCCGCCCTCCTCCTCGCCCTGGCCGGGTCCGCCGGCGTCGGCGAAGGCCTCCATCACGCTGGACAGGCTCAGCAGCTCGGGCAGCACCACGCCCTCCGGCGCGCCGGGGCCGTAGACCGCGTTGAAGGGAATGCCGTAGCGCCCGAAGCCGGCGAGGTAGTCGGCGATCGCCGGGTCGGGGCGGGTCCAGTCGCCGCGCATCGCCACCACGCCGTCGCGGCCCAGCCGCTCCAGCACCCCCGGGTCGTCCAGCACCAGGGTCTTGTTGACCTGGCAGGTGATGCACCACTCGGCCGTCACGTCGACGAAGACCGTGCGTCCGGCGGCGACATGCTCGGCGATCGCCTGGCGGTCGAGCGGCACCCAGTCGGTCGCCTCCGCCTGGGCCACCGGCGCCGGGCCGCGCCACAGGGCGGCCACCGCGATGCCGGCGGCGATCAGGCCCAGGGCGCCGGCGCGCGTCGGCAGGGCCGGCAGCCAGCCGCGGTGGCGGGCGAAGAGCAAGAGCCCCAGCGCCAGCAGCAGGCCGCCGAGCGCCAGGGCGGCGGTCAGGCTGAGCTGGGCGGCGATCACCGACAGCAGCCAGACCGCCGTGCCGGCCAGCGCCAGGCCGAGCAGGCGGCGCAGGGTGACCATCCAGGGCCCCGGCTTGGGCAGCCGGGTGGCCAGGCCCGGCGCGGCGGCGACCGCCAGGTAGGGCAGGGCGAGGCCGAGGCCGAGGGCGGCGAAGATCGCCAGGATCTCGCCCGGGCCGCGCGACAGGGCGAAGCCCACGGCGGTGCCCAGGAAGGGCGCCGAGCAGGGCGTGGCCAGCAGGGTCGCGAAGGCGCCGGTGACGAAGTGGCCACCCAGGCTGTGATCGCCGCCGAAGCGCGCCGTGCCCGACAGCCAGCCCGGCAGCGGGATCTCGAAGAAACCGAAGAGGTTGCAGGCGAACAGCGTGACGATCGCGGCCATCACCGCCAGGAAGATCGGCTGCTGGAACTGGATGCCCCAACCGACCGCCAGGCCGCTGAGCTGCAGGGCGATGGCGCCGCCGGCCAGCACCAGGAAGGAGAAGAGGATGCCGGCCGAGGAGGCGAGGAAGGACAGGCGCACCGCGCCGCGCTCGCGCCCGCCGTGGCCGACCGCCGAGAGCAGCTTCATGGAGAGCACCGGCAGCACGCAGGGCATGAGGTTGAGGATCAGCCCGCCCAGCAGCGCCAGGCCGAGGGCGGCCAGCAGGCCGGTGTCGCCGAGCACCGCCGTCCCGCCGCCGGAGGTCCCCCCGCTGGAGGTCTCGCCGCCGGAGGTCTCGCCGCCGCTTGCCACGCCGCCGCTGCCCGGGCCGCCGCCCGCCGTCGCGCCGGCGGCGGCCGGGTCCTCGGCCGTCGGCGGCGCCAGGGTGACCTTGCGCTCCAGGCCGCGGTTGACGTCGGTCAGCGTCAGGGTGATCGGGGTGCCGGCCAGCGGCGCCTCGGGGCTCTGCCCCTCGATCACCGGCAGGCGCAGGGTCGCGCTGCGCTGCTCGCCGCCCAGCTCGGTCTGCGGCGGGCCGAAGGACCAGCCGCCCGGCGCCTCGACCAGCACGTCGGGGTCGCTGAGCGGCAGGCTCGAGGTCAGCGCCACCTCCAGGCGGTCGCCGACCAGGCGGGCGCTTTCCAGCGACAGGCCGGAGGACTCGCTCGGCAGCTTGCTGCGGAACTGCTCGATCAGGAAGGCCTCGCGCGCCGGCGTCTGCGGCCCGGCGGGCAGGTCGAGCGCGACTTCGGCGCTGTGCGGGATGCAGATCTCCGCGCAGACCAGGTAGTCGACGCTGCCGCGCAGGGCGACCGGCTCGCCCGGCGTCTCGGGCGTCACCGTCAGGGGGAAGACGACGCGCTCGGCGTAGCCGAAGGTCTCCAGGCCGAACAGGGAGAAGCGGTGCGGCACCGGCCAGCCGAAGTCGACCGCCGCCACGTTCTCGCTGGCCGACCAGTCGACCGTGACCGGGAAGCCGGCGTCGCCCGGCGAGCGCCAGTAGGTCTTCCAGCCTTTCTCCAGCTCGATTTCCAGGCCGGCCGAGAGGCTGGCGGCCTCGCCGACGCCGCCGGCGGCCGCGATCAGCCGCGCGCGCGCCTGCTCGTTGGCCTCCCACGCGCCGGCGGCCGCCAGGGCCGGGCCGGCCGCCGCCACGGCGCCGGCCAGCAACAGCAGGAAACCGAGCAGGAATTGGGACAGTCGCCTGGGTCCGGGCATCGCCTTGATCATCGCTCCGCGCTAAACTTTCGTAACTGTGCGCACGAAATTAGCCCTTGGCGGGGCGTGCCTCCACGGGACAGGGTGTCACGCGCGGTCACAAGAACGTGTGGTCCTCGTATCATAGAGACGCGGAAGGAGAGACGGCGAGCCCCCCAGGGCAGGAAGGTTTCGCGCGGGAAGGTTTTACGCGGGAAGGCTTGGCCGGCGGGGCCGGCTCTCCGGCGCGGGCAGGGGTCGCAGCCGCGACGCGCGGGGCCTATGTCGGGTGGTGCAAGGAGGCATGTCGGAACGATGGATAGGCCAAAGACCGACCAGGACGAGGAAGGCTACCTGACCGGCCAGTTGCTGGTCGCCATGCCGACCATGGTCGACCCCCGCTTCGAGCGCACGGTGATCTACGTCTGCGCGCACAGCGCCGAGGGCGCCATGGGGCTGGTGGTGAACAAGCTGGCGGGCTCGCTGACCTTCCCCGATCTGCTGCAGCAGCTCGGCATCGACGGGCCCGAGGCGCGCGAGGACATCCGTGTCCACTTCGGCGGTCCGGTTGAGACCGGCCGCGGCTTCGTGCTGCATTCGGCGGAGTACCTGCAGGACTCCAGTCTGCAGGTGAACGACGCCTTTGCGCTGACCGCCACGGTCGACATCCTGCGCGACATGGCGCACGGCGCCGGCCCGCGCCAGGCGCTGCTGGCGCTGGGCTACGCCGGCTGGGGCCCCGGACAGCTCGACCAGGAGATCCAGAAGAACGGCTGGCTACACGTCGAGGCCGATGAGCGCCTGGTGTTCGACGCCGCCCTGGACGACAAGTGGGAGCGCGCCATCCGCAAGCTGGGCTTCGATGCCGCCATGCTCAGCAGCGACGCCGGCCACGCCTGAGCCGCGCGGCGCCCGGGCCGGGCCCGCCGCGGCGGTGCCTCATGCAGAATTGATTTTTCCTCCGCCGCTTTGCCTGTTAGCGGTTGAACTGTCGGGGGTGGGCGTCTCGGCCCGGGTGTGCCGCCGTTCGGCGGCCGGCCGGCGGTGTCGGGGCGGAGCCGGGCGCGTGAAGGTGCTGCGGGCCGCATGCCATGACCAGTCCGAACGATACCCTGCTGAGCGCCTTTCTGCTGCGCGCGCTGGACAAGGCCGACACCTGGACCCTGCGGCATTCCGTCAACGTGGCGGAGATCGCCCGGCTGCTCGACGGCCGCAGGCCGCGGCCCGGCGCGGCGGCGGCGCCCGGCCGGACGGAGGTGGTCGGGCCGGAGGCCATCTGGCTGGCCGGTCTGCTGCACGACATCGGAAAGCTCGGCATCGATCCGGCGATTCTGGAGAAGCCGGGGCCGCTCGATGCCGCCGAGTACGCCCTGGTGCAGCGCCATCCCGCGCTCGGCTATGCGGTGCTGCACCGGCTGTTCGATCAGTGGAGCATCTCGGCCGGCGCGCTGCACCACCACGAGCGCTACGACGGGGGCGGCTACCCGGCGGGCCTCACCGCCGGGGAGATCCCGGTCACGGCGCGGGTGATCGCGGTGGCCGACAGTTACGACGCGATCCGCGGCCGCCGGCCCTACAAGGGGCAGGACGGGCACGCGGCCGCGGTGCGCGAGATCGAGCGCTGCGCCGCGACCCAGTTCGATCCCGAGATGGTGGCGGTCTTCCTGGACAACCGCAGGGCCGTCGACGACGCCTATGCCGGGCTGCAGCGGCTGTCCGACGGCGCCCTTTACGCGCGGGTGCTCGAAAGGCTCGAGCGGCACGAGCGCGCGGCGTGAGCTGGGAAGGCGAATGCGCGCGGCGGGGCCGGGCCCCGCGCGCGGTCTACTTGGCCGCCACGCCGTTCGCGGCGGCGCCCTCGTCCTCCTCCGTGTCGGGCTCCAGCGGGGTGACCTTGATCAGCGTGACCTGATTGCGCTGGCGGCCCAGGATCTCGAAGCGGAAGCCATGGAAGGCGAAGGTCATGCCGACCTCGGGGATCTGGCGCGCCTCGTGCAGCACCAGCCCGGCCACCGTGGCGGCCTCCTCGTCCGGCAGGCGCCAGTCGCACTTGCGGTTGAGGTCACGGATGGTCACCCAGCCGTTGACGATGGCGGCGCCGTCCTTGAGCACCTCGACGCCCTCGACCTCGATGTCGTGCTCGTCGGAGATGTCGCCGACGATCTCCTCCAGGATGTCCTCCAGGGTGACCACGCCCAGCAGCTCGCCGTACTCGTCGACCACCAGGGCGAAGTGCTCCTGACGCTGGCGGAAGGCGTGGAGCTGGCTGAGCAGGTCGGTGGAGTCGGGGATGAACCAGGGCTTGGCGGCGATCTCGGCGACGTCCAGCGCGTCGAGCCGGCCGCCGGCCGCCTTGACTGCGCGGAACAGCGCCTTGGTGTGCAACACCCCGATGATGTTGTCCGGCTGGTCGCGCCACAGGGGGATGCGGGTGTGCGGGCTGGCCAGCACCTCCTCGACGATCCGCTCGGGCGGCTGGCCGGCGTTGGTGGTGGTCAGGTTGCGCCGATGGGTCATGATCTCGCTGACCTCGACGTCGGCGAGATCGAGGATCGAGCGCAGCATCTCGCGCTCGTGGCGCACCTCCTCGCCCGGGCCCTTGTGCAGCTCGATGGCGCCGCGCAGCTCCTCCTCCCACGCCTCCGAGCCGTAGGCCACGGACACGCGGGTGCCGAACAGGCGCAGGGTGCCGGCGACGATGCCGTTGACCAGGCGCACCGCCGGATTGAACACCACCACGACGACCCGCATCACCGGCGCGACCAGCAGGGCCGCCTTGTCGGCGAACATCAGCGCGTAGGTCTTCGGCAAGACCTCGGCGAAGATCAGCACCAGCAGGGTCATGCCGATGGTGGCGTAGGCGATGGCCGCCTCGCCGACCAGCCGGATCAGCACCGAGGTGGCGATCGCCGAGGCCAGGATGTTGACCGCGTTGTTGCCCAGCAGGATGGCGCCGATCAGCCGCTCCTTGCGGTGCCACAGGCGGTTGACCAGGCCGGCGCGGCGGTCGCCCTGCTGTTCCAGGGTGTGCATGCGCGCCCGCGAGGCGGCGGTGAGGGCGGTCTCCGAGCCCGAGAAAAAGCCCGAGAGGACCAGCAGCGCGAAGATGGCGCCGATGGAGAAGAGCAGGTCTGCGTCCATGTCCGTCAGTCTCGTCTGCGTCGCAGGCGGACGGGCGAGGGGGTGGTCATCCGGCCGCCCGCCGTCCCTGGGCGCTCTCGGCGATGACGTCCTGCAGCAGCGCCAGGACCTCGTCCTCGGCCACCTCGCGGGTGACGAAGGCCCGGCCCAGCCCGCGGGCCAGGATGAAGGTCAGGCGGCCGTCCTGCACCTTCTTGTCGCGGCGCATGTGGTCGAGCAGGCGCTGGGCGTTCCAGTCGACCTGGGGCAGGTCGGCCAGGTCGGTGGCCAGGCCGACCGCGGCCAGATGGC
Organism: Algihabitans sp.; assembly: GCA_965233705.1. Classification (GTDB taxonomy): domain Bacteria; phylum Pseudomonadota; class Alphaproteobacteria; order Kiloniellales; family DSM-21159; genus Algihabitans. Next base: position 221,733 of record CBDDTF010000004.1, read on the forward strand.
GGCGCAGGCGATCGGCATCGTCTGGCGGGCAGAGCCCGAGGCGCACCGAGAGGTCGAAGGCCATGACCATGCCGATCGCCACCGCCTCGCCGTGCAGCAGGGCCGCGCTGTAGCCGGTCTCCGCCTCCAGGGCGTGGCCGAAGGTGTGGCCGAGGTTGAGCAGCGCGCGCTGCCCGCTCTCGCGCTCGTCGGCGGCGACGAGCGCCGCCTTGGCCCGACAGGAGGTGGCCACCGCGTGGATCTGGGCGCGGGTGTCGCCCTCGATCACGTGGGCGCCGTGCTCCTCCAGCCAGCCGAAGAAGCCGGCGTCGCCCAGCGCGCCGTACTTCGCCACCTCCGCGTAGCCGGCCAGCAGCTCGCGGCGCGGCAGGCTGGCCAGGGCGTCGCTGTCGGCCAGCACCAGGCGGGGCTGGTGGAAGGCGCCGACCAGGTTCTTGCCCTGGGTCGTGTTGATGCCGGTCTTGCCGCCGACCGAGGAGTCGACCTGCGCCAGCAGGCTGGTGGGGATCTGCACGAAGTCCAGGCCGCGCAGCAGCACCGCGGCGGCGAAGCCGGTCAGGTCGCCGATCACGCCGCCGCCCAGCGCGACCAGCCAGGTCTTGCGCTCCAACCCGGCCGCGAGCAGCGCCTCGCAGAGCCTCTCGAAGGCGGCGAAGGACTTGCTCGCCTCGCCGGCGGGCACCACGAAGGCCTCGTAGGCCAGACCGGCGTCGGCCAGGCTGCGCTCCAGGGCGGCCAGGTGCAGCTCCGCGACGTGGCTGTCGGTGATCACCGCGACCCGCTGCGGCGCAGCGGGCAGCGCCGCGATCTCGGCGCCGGCGCGCGCGATCAGGCCGGAGCCGATCAGGATGTCGTAGCTGCGCGCGCCCAGCTCCACGCCCAGACGCTCCCGATGCAAGCGGTCCCGATGCGGGCGGTCCCGGCGCTGGCTGTCGGGGCGCTGGCTGTCGGGGGACTGGCTGTCGGGGGACTGGCTGTGGGGCACCTGGCTGTCGGCGGGCTGTTCAGGCATGCGTGGGCTCCCGCATGGGCCCGCACGCGGCGCCGTCGCGCGCCGCCAGGGCCTGCAGCACGCGCTCGACCGTGACCTCGGGCGGGCCGTCGGCGGAGTCGACCGTGACGTCGGCCAAAGCGTAGACCGGGTGGCGCTGCTCTATCAGGCGCGCCAGGATCTCGCGCGGGTCGCCCTGGCGCAGCAGCGGGCGGGTGTTGCGCCGGGCGGTGCGCTTGAGCAGCAGCTCCAGGTCGGCGCGCAGCCAGACCGAGACGCCCGCGTCGGCGATGGCCGCGCGGGTCTCCTCGGCCATGAAGGCGCCGCCGCCGGTGGCGATCACCTGGCCCGGCGTCTGCAGCAGGCGCCGGATCACCCGCTTCTCGCCGGCCCGGAAGTAGGCCTCGCCGTGCTCGGCAAAGATTTCGGGGATGGCGCAGCCGGCGGCGCGCTCGATCTCCGTGTCGGCGTCGACGAAGCCGCGGCCCAGCCGCTGCGCCAGGCGCCGTCCGATGCAGGACTTGCCCGCGCCCATCAGGCCGACCAGGACGATGTTCTCGGCGGGGTTCTCGGCGGGGGTCTCGGCGGGGTCCGGGCCGCCGCGATCCCGCGTGTCGACGCGCTCCCGCGTAGGCTCGCCCCTGCGCGTTTCGTCGCCCCTGCGCGTTTCGTCGTCCCGGGGCGTTTCGTCGTCCCGGGGCGTTTCGTGGCTTCGCGGCGCCTCGGTCCGGGCGTCTGTGCCCGGTGTGTTTTTGCGGGCTGTTGCGCCCGGACTGCCGTCCTCCGGCATGATGTGACGTGTCTCCGTCGTTCTCCGTCGTCGCGGACGCCTGCCGCGCCCCCGACCCTGCCTGCGTTCCCCGCCTGCGTTCCCTGCCTGCGTTCCCTGCCGGCCGGTGGCGTTGCATGCCCTCACGGTGGCGTCTAGACTTGCCGCAACTGCCGCCTTTTCGCCACACGAGAAATCTACCACAGACAGCCCGGCCGGGTGCAAGCGCGCGGCGCCTTTGCCTTTCGCGCCCTGCGCCGGGTGGTCCAGCGGTGCGTGGCGGAGATCCCGCCGGCCCGTGCGCAGCGGGGACCGCCGGGTGGCCCGACGGGCGCGATGACGGATGTTGGTGCGAGGGAGGAGATGGGCAAGCTTTTTGCCGGAGTTCTGGTCCTTTTGGTCCTGCTGGCGGTCGCCGGCGGCGTCGCCGTGATGACGCTCGACCTTCCCGCGCCCACCGAGTCGGTGGAGAAGGTGATCCCGAATGACCGCGTGTTCGATTGAGGCCACGCCCGGGGGCGCCCGGCGTCGCCGGGACGCCGGGGGGCGCTGGCCTTTCGGCGCCGCGCTGCTGTCGCTCGGCCTGCTGCTGAGCGTCGAAGCCGCCGCCCAGAGCGGCGCGCCGAAGCCGCTGGTGCCGCCGCAGGGCGGGGCCGGCAGCGGCGCCGCGGACAGCCGCGAGCGCCCGCCCGCGGCGGCGCGCGACGGCGAGCGCGGCGATCCCGCCGGGATGGCGGAGGATCGGGCGGTCGACGACCGGCCGCGCGCGCCGCAGGGCCTGGAGGTCGAGACCCTGCCGCCGGCGCCGATCAACGAGTCGCCGCGCAGGCGCGAGGGGATCTTCGTCGACGCGCTGGAGCCGATCGACCCGGCCACGGTCGGCGTGCTGACCGAGCGCGATCCCGGCGGCTTCGGCGGCGACATCTGGGCCGGGCTGGAGCGGCGCCAGGTGGCGACGCTGCTGCGCGGCCTGCCCGCCGACCTGGCCTCGCCGGTGTTCCGCGATCTGCTGCGCCGCCTGCTGCTGACCAGCGCCGCGCCGCCCGCCGGTCCGCGCGCCGAGGCGGGCGGCGCCAGCCTGGCCGGCCTGCGCGCCGAGCGGCTGCTGGCGCTGGGCGACACGCCGGCGCTGGTCCGTCTGCTGGAGGTCGCGCCGGAGGGCTCGGGCGACGAGCTGCTGGACCGCACGCGCCTGCAGGCGCGCCTGATCACCGGGCGCGAGCAGCAGGCCTGCGGCCTGGGCCGCCAGGGGGTCAGCGACTACGGCAGCCTGTGGTGGTCGAAGGCGCTGGTCTTCTGCCAGCTCGCCGCCGGGCAGGAGGAGGCCGCCATGCTCGGCCTCGACCTGCTGCGCGAGCAGGGCCGCAACGACGCCGACCAGGACTTCCTGCAGCTCGCCAATGCGATGATGGGACTGGGCCGGGCGCCCGATGCGCCGGTGCCCACGCCGCTGAACCTGGCGATGCTGGCCAAGCTGCAGGCGCGGCCCGACGTCGGCCTGCTGGAGACCGCGCCGCTGGGCCGCAGCGAGCAGCTACTGGGCCTGCAATCCCTGCCGGGCGCCGCGCGCGTCGCCCTGGCCGAGCGGGCCGCCGCGGCCGGCGTGCTGCCGGGGGACCGCCTGGCCGACTTCTACGACGTCTTCGATTTCGGCGAGGCGGCCCTGGCCGACGCGGTCGGCACCGAGCTGGACCCGGCCGAGCTGCGCGACCGCGCGTTGCTGTTCCGCGCCGCCGAGCGCGGCGCGGCGGCGCCGGAGACGGCCGAGCTGCTGGCCCGCTACTTGGAGGGCACGCGGGCCGCGGGGGTGGGGCTGGCCGGCCTGCGTGCGGCCCTGCCGCTGGCGGTCGAGCTGCGGCCCGAGCCGGGCCTGGCGCGCTGGGCTGCGGCGCCTGGCCGCAGCCTGTTCTACGACGGCCGCCTGGAGCAGGCCCTGGCCTGGTTCGAGAACGCGCGCGCCGCCGGCGGCCAGTGGCCGGAGGCGGCGGTGGCCGCGCGGCTGCTCTGGCCCTACGCGCGGCTGGCCGGCACGCCGGCCGCCGGCTGGACCGGGCTGGACGCCTGGGCCGGCGAGGCCGAGGCGGCGGGCCTGGACCGCCGGACCGTGACCCTGCTGGCCGCGGCGCTCTATGGCCTGGGCGAGCGTGACGCGCTGGGTGCGGCGGGGGCCGAGCCCGGCGCGGCGACGCCGCCGGCCGAGGGCGCGCAGCTCGACTCGCTGCGAGCCGCGGCCGAGGCCGGACGGGTCGGCGAGACGCTTTTGCGGGCCGCCGGCCTGCTCGGCGACCGGTTTGCGGGAGAGCTGCATCCCCTCACGCTCGCGGCAGTCGTGCGGGCGCTCATTTCCGTGGATTTGACGCCCGAAGCGCGGCGTTTTGCCATGGAGGCCCTGGTAACGCGCGGTCTCTGACGCCATAAGAAGGGGGAAACCCCAGGAGAAGGTCGGAGAATCGACGCCATGACGGCCGTTGCACGCCGCAAACCCGCTCGCACAGCCACCCTGACGCCGCAGACCGAGGCGTTCCTCGAGATGCTGGTGGTGGAGCGCGGGGCTGCCAAGAACACCCTCGACGCCTACGCGCGCGACCTGCGCGATGCCGGCGCCTTTCTGGCCAACCGGGGCCTGGCCCTGGAGGGGGCCGACGCCGACTCGCTGCGCGCCTATCTGGGCCACCTCGCGGCCTCGGGCATGTCCGCACGCACCGCCGCCCGACGGCTGTCGGCGCTGCGCCAGTTCTACCGTTTCCTCTACGCCGAGGGCGTGCGCGAGGACGACCCCACCGCGACGCTGGAGAGCCCGCGCCAGGGCCGCAGCCTGCCCAAGATCCTCACCGAGGCCGAGGTCGACCGCCTGCTGGAGGCGGCGCGCCAGCGCGAGGGCGCCGAGGGGCTGCGCCTGACCGCCCTGCTGGAGGTGCTCTACGCCACCGGCCTGCGCGTGTCGGAGCTGGTCGGCCTGCCGGTGTCCGCCGTCACCCGCGACCCCCGCGTGCTGGTGGTGCGCGGCAAGGGCGGCAAGGAGCGCATGGTGCCGATCAGCCGGACGGCGCGCGAGGCGCTGGACGCCTACTGCGAGGTGCGCGAGCGCTTCCTGCGCCGGGCCGAGGACGACACCTGGCTGTTCCCCTCGCGCAGCCTGGGCGGCCACCTGACCCGCCACCGCGTCGCCCAGCTCCTCAAGGAGCTGGCGGTCGAGGCCGGGCTGGAGCCGGGCAAGGTCTCGCCGCATGTGCTGCGCCACGCCTTTGCCAGCCACATGCTGGCGCGCGGCGCCGACCTGCGGGCGGTGCAGCAGCTTCTCGGCCACGCCGACATCTCCACCACCCAGATCTACACCCACGTCCTGAGCGACCGCCTGAAGACCCTGGTCGACGAGCACCATCCGCTCGCCAAGTCGGACTCCAAGGAGGCCGCGTCGCAGCGTTCGGCGCCCCCCGCCGCCGCCGAGTAGGCCGCGCGGGCAAGGCCGGCGCCGCTTTCCCGTTGCGATTGGTAATACCAATCGCTAAGTAGAGCCGCGATTTCCCGTAACCCATGCCGCGCGCCCATCGCCGCGGCGTGGTCCAGAACGCGCCGGCGGCCGAACCGCCGGGCGGAGACCGACGCTCAGAGGGGAGAAGCATGAGCTTTACGATCATCGAGCAGGCGGCGCCGCGCCTGAACCGCAGCGAGCTGGCCGTGCCGGGCAGCAACTACCGCTTCATCGAGAAGGCGGCCGAGTCCGACGCCGACGTCATCTTCCTCGATCTCGAGGACGCGGTGGCGCCCGACGACAAGGCGCAGGCGCGCAAGAACATCGTCAAGGCGCTCAACGAGGTCGACTTCGGCAAGAAGACCATCTCGGCGCGGATCAACGGCCTGGACACCCACTACATGTACCGGGACGTGGTCGACCTGATCGAGCAGGGCGGCGAGCGCCTGGACCTGATCATGATCCCCAAGGTGGGCACCGCCGCCGACGTCTACGCCGTCGACATGCTGGTCACCCAGGTCGAGGACGCGGTCGGGCGCGACAAGCGCATCGGCTTCGAGATGATCATCGAGACGGCGCTGGGCATGGCCAACGTCGACGCCATCGCCGGCGCCAGCAAGCGCAACGAGTCGCTGCACTTCGGCGTCGCCGACTACGCCGCCTCGACGCGCGCGCGCACCACGGTGATCGGCGGCCCGAACCCGAATTACGGCGTGCTGACCGACCCCGATGCCGGCGGCGAGCGCGCCTACCACTGGGGCGACATGTGGCACTACGCCATCGCCCGCATGGTGGTGGCCGCGCGGGCCTACGGGCTGCGCCCGGTCGACGGCCCCTTCGGCGACTTCTCCGATCCCGACGGCTACAAGGCGCAGGCCTACCGCGCCGCCGTGCTGGGCTGCGAGGGCAAGTGGGCGATCCACCCCAGCCAGGTCGCGCTGGCCAACGAGGTCTACAGCCCCTCCGAGGAGGAGGTCGGCAAGGCCAAGCGCATCCTCGAAGCCATGGCGCAGGCCCAGAAGGAGGGCAAGGGCGCCGTCAGCCTCGACGGCAAGCTGATCGACATCGCCTCGATCAAGCAGGCCGAGGTGATGGTCAAGAAGGCGGAGCAGATCGCCGCGGGCTGAGCCGCGCCCGCCGCGGCCGCGGCGGTCAGGTCCCATCGAACGTTCGCAGGGCCGGTCTCCCAGGTGGAGGCCGGCCTTGTTCGTCCGGGGGGGCGTCCGGGCGGCTCGGATCGCGCCTGCGCGGGTGAAAGGTGAAAAATACTGCATACCCCTTCTGAGATGTAGGGGTATAACGAATCGTTTAGGGATTCCGCTTAGCGTGCGCGGGATCGCGCCATCACCACCACTGTCGAGGAAGCGGATGTCCCTGAAATCGCTGCCTATTGCCACCAAGCTTTGGAGCCTGCTCGGCCTCATGATCGTATCCCTGACCATCTCGGCGGGGATCGCGCTCTACTTCGCCCAGGCGGAAATGATGCAGGATCGCAAGGACAAGCTGCGGGCCCTGGTGGAGACCGGCGTCGGCATCGCCGCCAAGTTCCACGAGCAGGAGCGCGCCGGCGAGCTGAGCCGCGCCGAGGCACAGGACCGCTTCCGCGCCGTGCTCGACGCCATGTGGTTCGACGGCGGCCGGGAGTACCTCTTCTCCAACACCTTCGACGGCGTCGGCTTCGCCAACTCGGCCAAGCCGAAGCTGATCGGCGAGAGCATGTGGGGGATGACCGACTCCGAGGGCACACCGATCGTTCAGGAGATGGCGCGCGCGGCCGAGCAGGCCGGCGGCGGGTCGCTCACCTATCTCTGGCCGCGGGCCGGCTCGGACGTGCCGGAGCCGAAGCTGACCTACACGCTCGCCTTCGAGCCCTGGGACATCTACGTCGGCTCTGGCGTCTACCTGGATGACGTCGACGCCGCCTTCATGTCCCTGGCCAGCAAGGTCGGCGGCGCCATCCTGATCCTCGCCCTGGTCTCGGCCGCGCTGGTCTTCGCGGTGCAGCGCGACCTGGTCGGCTCGGTCACCGGCCTGGCGAGCAAGATGCGGCGCATCGCCGACGGCAACCTCGACGTCTCGATCGACGAAGCGGGGCGCGGCGATGAGGTCGGCGGCATGGCCAAGGCCCTGCAGGTCTTCAAGGACCAGGCGGCGGAGAAGCGCCGTCTCGAGGCCGAGACCGAGGAGGCGCGCAAGGCGGCCGAGGCCGAGAAGCGGCGCACCTTCGCGGAGCTGGCCGACCGCTTTCAGGATAGCATCGGCGGCCTGGTGACCCGCCTGTCCCAGGGCGCGGTGCGCATGGAGGAGTTCTCGCAGACCGTCTCCTCGAGCGCCGAGCAGTCCAGCCAGAGTGCCAACGGCGTCGCCGCCGCCACCGAGGAGTCGGCGCAGAACGTCCAGACCGTGGCCAGCGCGGCCGAGGAGCTGTCGAGCTCGATCCACGAGGTCAGCGGCCAGGTGGGCGAGGCGGCGCGCATCGCCGACGACGCCTCCGGCAAGGCCGAGCAGACCAGCGAGACCGTGGGCAGCCTGAAGACCTCGGCCGAGAAGATCGGCGCCATCGTCACCCTGATCTCGGAGATTGCCGAGCAGACCAATCTGCTGGCGCTCAACGCGACGATCGAGGCGGCGCGCGCCGGCGAGGCCGGCAAGGGCTTCGCCGTGGTCGCCTCGGAGGTCAAGAACCTGGCCAGCCAGACCGCCAAGGCGACCGACGAGATCGGCCAGCAGATCGGCGCCATGCAGGGCATCGCCGTGGAGGCGGCCCAGGCCATGGAGGCGATCCGCACCACCAACGCCTCGATGCAGCAGATCTCGGCCGCCATCGCGGCGGCGGTGGAGCAGCAGTCGGCGGCGACCCAGGAGATCGCCCGCAACGCCCAGCAGGCGGCCGCCGGCACCCAGGAGACCTCGCGCAACATCGGCGAGATTTCCAATGCGGCGCGCTCCAACCTCGACATGGCCCAGCAACTGCTCGGCCTGTCGGGCGAGCTCTCCAGCCTGTCGGGCGACATGGGCGCCCAGGTCGAGCAGTACCTGGCCGAGATTCGCGCCGCCTGACGGCGGCCGCAGAGCGGCTCCCAGCGGTCGCAGCCGGCGGCGCCGGGTCCCGGGCGGGATCGGCGCCGCCGCGCGTTGCGGCCTACTTCAGCTCGACGGCGTAGGTCTCGACCGGCGGGCTCTCGGCGATCAGGCCCTGGGCCACCAGGAAGTCGGCGAAGCGGCGGTAGCGCGCCTCGTCGAGGGCGGCGGGCCGCAGCGCGAAGCGCGGCAGGGTATCCCACCAGGCGCGGCGGTTCAGCTCGTCGTCCAGGCCCGACTTGTAGCCCTTGAAGACCTCCCAGGACTCCTCCGGGTGGTTGATGGTGTAGATCGTGCCGCGCTCCAGCGCGCGCAGGAAGGCGGGCAGGCGCGGGTCGTCCAGCCGCGTGCGGTTGGCGATCACCACCAGCTCGTCGAAGGGCGGCACGCCGTGCTCCTCGGGATAGAAGGCACGGCCCTGGGCCCCCTCGATCTCGAGCTGGTTCAGCTCGAAGTTGCGGTAGGCGCCGAGCACCGCGTCGACCTGGCCGGACAGCAGCGCCGGGCTGAGCGCGAAGTTGACGTTGATCATCTCCACGTCCTCGATGCCGAGGCCGACGCCGGCGAGCATGCCGTCGAGCAGCGCCTCGGGCACGCCGCCGACCGAGTAGCCGACCCGCCGCCCCTCAAGGTCGGCCAGGGTCTCGATCGGGCCGCCCTCCAGCGCCAGCAGGGTGTTGAGCGGCGTGGCGACCAGGGTGGCGATGCGCGCCACCGGCAGCCCCTCGGCCGCCTGCAGGTGAAGCTGCGGCTGGTAACTGACGGCCAGCGGCGCGCGGCCGGCGGCGACCAGCTTGGGCGGGTCGTTGGGATCGGCCGGCTCGACCAGCTCGACCTCCAGCCCCTCGTCGGCGAAGAAGCCCTTCTCCAGTGCCACCACGAGCGGCGCATGGTCGGGGTTGACGAACCAGTCGAGCAGCAGCGTGAGCGGCTCCGCCCGCGCCGGCGCAGCCAGCAGCAGCAGCGCCACGGCGGCGCCCGTAAGGCGCGTGGTGAAGGCGGCGAATCGGGAGGCCATCGTCTCGTCTCTCCTTTCCGCCGGCTGGGGAGGAGAGGCCGGTCGCGCTGCACCCGGGGGCGGGCTGACGTCGATGGCGGTCCTTTCCCTGCGCCGGCATGACCCGGATCAGGTTCGAAGGGTCACCGTCTAGCCGGACGGTCTCTCAGCCCCCGGGCCGTCCGCGCCGAGCGTGGACGGGCTGGGGCACCCCTAGGAACGACTGCCGCCGAGACTGCCGCAGACCGGCGGCCCTGGCAAGGCCCGCTCCTTGACCTTTTAGCAACTGGAAGCTCTAGGGTGATGCCTGTGCCTATGGCTCCGCCCCGCGCCGTGCCGGACGAGAAAAGGCCCGGCTATTCCTTAGGGTTGGGTCGGAGTCGCAACGGACCCTTCGACCCGCGGCGGGCCTGCGGGCCTTCCGCGCAGCATCAGCAGGAGAGAGTTTATGCAGCAGGCAGTGCGCGGTCTCGGGCGCCGCTGGCGCAGCTTGGCGGCCGCGGGCGGTGCGGCCGCCCTGACGGCCCTGGCGGCCGGCGGCGCCGCGGCCCAGCAGCAGGGCGAGCCCTATTATGGCTACGGCTACGGACGGCACATGATGGACGGCGGCTGGTTCGGCTGGATCGCCGGGCCGATCATGATGATCCTCTTCATCGCCGTGGCGGTGGGCGCCGTGGTGCTGGTGGTGCGCTGGCTGGGCGGCGGGCCGGCCGGCGGCGGCGCGGGCGCCGGTACCCCGCAGGGCCGAACCGCGCTCGACATCCTCAAGGAGCGCTATGCCCGCGGCGAGATCGACAAGGAGGAGTTCGAGGAGCGGCGCCGCGTGCTGGGGGACTGATCCGGGCGACCCGGCTGGGTGATTGACGCGACGGGCGGATTTGCATCTGGGCGACGCGGAATGCCTGTGCTATGCCCCGAGCGCCATGCGCCATTACCTGGATTTCGAAAAACCGGTCGCCGAGCTGGAAGGCAAGGTCGAGGAGCTCAAGCACCTCTCCGACGCCGGCGACCTGAACATCGCCGAGGAGGTGACCCGCCTGCAGGCCAAGGCCGACAGGCTGCTGCGGGGCACCTACGCGAAGCTGACCGCCTGGCAGAAGACCCAGGTGGCCCGCCACCCGCAACGCCCCCAGGCGAGCGACTACATCGCCACGCTGGTCGAGGACTTCGTGCCGCTGGCCGGCGACCGCCTGTTCGGCGAGGACGCGGCGATCCTCAGCGGCCTGGGGCGGGTGGCCGGCCATTCCTGCGTCGTCCTGGGCCAGGAGAAGGGCAAGGATCTGCAGAGCCGCCAGACCCACAACTTCGGGATGGCGCGGCCGGAGGGCTATCGCAAGGCCCAGCGCCTGATGCGCCTGGCCGACCGCTTCGGCCTGCCGGTGGTCACCTTCGTCGATACGCCCGGCGCCTATCCCGGCGTCGGCGCCGAGGAGCGCGGCCAGGCCGAGGCCATCGCCAAGTCGATCGAGGTGTCGCTGGGGCTGAGCGTGCCGGTGATCGCCGTGGTGATCGGCGAGGGCGGCTCGGGCGGCGCGGTGGCGCTGGCCACGGCCGACCGCGTCATCATGCTGGAGCATGCGATCTACTCGGTGATCACGCCGGAGGGCTGCGCCTCGATTCTCTGGCGCTCGGCCGAGCAGGCCAAGGAAGCGGCCGAGGCGCTGCGCCTGACCGCCCAGGACCTGCACCGCCTGCAGGTGATCGACCAGGTGATCGAGGAGCCGGTGGGCGGCGCCCACCGCGAGCCGGAGCGCGCCATTGCCGCCGTCGGCGAGGCGCTGGAGGAAGCCCTGCGCGCGCGCAAGGCCGTGCCCGCCGGCGAACTGCGCCAGCAGCGCCGTCAGAAATTCCTGGACATGGGCAAGGTCGGCCTGGGCTGAGGCGGCCGAATCCGATGTCTGGGCAGGGATATCGGTCGCCTCTCTTCGTTTCTGGACGGCCCGTTTCCCTCCGGCATCCGGAGCCACGCGTTCGATTGCCCAACGCCGGATGGCCATGTCCGTCGCGTTCGTGTCCTCTACTCGCCGCATGTCTTTACGCGCGGCGCAGCACCCGTGGGGGCAGGACTGGGGGGCCTCTTCGACGGTCGCGTGTTCTGTCCGCAGCGGTAGGCCGACTCGCTTCGGCTTCCGGGGATCGTCTCAAGTCTAGAGCGATGCCCGACCTGATCGAATCGCATTTGCGATTCGCCAGGTCGGACAGCATCACTCTAACACCATGGTTTAGGGCGGTTTTGGGCCGATCGGCGGACCCACGCTGTGGGGCCAAACGATCACAATCTGCTCGAGCAGACCAACGCGTGTTCCAGACCTGGGAGAGGCGCAACTACGTTTTCGTAGCTGTGGAGAGCCTGCACGTCTTCTTCGAACTCAAGAAGAGTGGGGCAAAGGAAAACAGGCATAGCGTGTTGCGGGTCGAGAGCGCCTATCGCCTTGCGACCTCGTCCTATGCGCCGCCGAGGCGCCTGAACGCCATCCGCTTCGCGATGCTCGTCCAGACCGTCTTTCTCGAAAGAGCGGTGCGGTTCGCGCCTCGTTAAGAGAGCGGAAAAGCGAAGGGCTGCCCGCAGGCAGCCCTTGGATCCGACATTCACTTGGTTATCCCGCTCGCGCGAGGACCGTCACGAGAAAGGCGGAGGGGCGCTGCCTCAGTCGGTCTATCGCCTCGTCATCGGCCTAGGCGCTCATGACGGAACAGGCAAGAGCCTTTAGATCAGGCCGCCGCCTGCTGGCGGGCCTTGGCCTTTTCGATCTGGCGCTTGATCTGCACCGCCTCGGCGCCGAGCTTGGCGGCCGCGGTGCCGGTCAGGAAGGCGTCCAGGCCGCCCTTGTGCTCGATCGTGCGGATCGCGCGGGTCGACAGGCGCAGGCGCACCATCTTGCCCAGGGCGTCGCTGTAGAGCGCCGTGGTCTGGATATTGGGCAGGAAGCGCCGGCGCGTCTTGTTGTTCGCGTGGCTGACGTTGTTGCCGGACATCACGGACTTGCCGACAAAGGCGCAACGGCGGGCCATCGGTCTGTTCCTCGAAGTTTGGGCTGCACGCGGGGGTGCGATAAAACGGGACGGGCGGCCCGAACGGCCGCCGCGTGAAGCCGGGGTTGTAAGCAGCTCGGGCCGCGCCGTCAAGCTCTTACGCCGCGGCGCTACGCCTCCGGCTCGACGCCGAAGGCCAGCAGCAGGCTCTCGGCGGCCAGGCCGGGGGTGGTCTCGCCGGCCATCACGGCGCGCTCGGCCTCGGGCAGCGCCTCGGCCACCGCCGGGTGGCGGCGGAAGCGGGCCAGCAGCGTGTCGTCGATCTCGCTCCACAGCCAGGCGCGGGCCTGCGCGGCGCGGCGGCGCGCGAGGCCGGCCTCGCCCAGGGCGGTGCGGTAGTGCTCGACCGCCTGCCAGATCTCCGCGATGCCCTGGCCGCTGAGCGACGAGCAGCGCAGCACCGGAACCCGCCAATCGGCGTTGAGCGGCCTGAGCATGCGCAGGGCCGACTGGTACTCGGCGGCGGCGCGCGCGGCGGCCTCGACCATGTCGCCGTCGGCCTTGTTGACCACCACCAGGTCGGCGATCTCGACCACGCCCTTCTTGATGCCCTGCAGCTCGTCGCCGCCGCTGGGCAGCAGCAGCAGCGCGAAGAGGTCGACCATGTCGGCCACCGCCGTCTCCGACTGGCCGACGCCGACCGTCTCGACGATCACCACGTCGAAGCCGGCCGCCTCGCAGGCCAGCATGGCCTCGCGGGTGCGCCGCGCCACGCCGCCCAGCGAGCCGCCGGTGGGCGAGGGGCGGATGAAGGCGGCGGGGCTGCGGGCAAGCTGTTCCATGCGGGTCTTGTCGCCCAGGATCGAGCCGCCGGTGCGCCGGCTGGTCGGGTCGACGGCCAGCACCGCGACCTTGTGGCCCCGCTCGATCAGGAAGCCGCCGAAGGCCTCGATGAAGGTGGACTTGCCGACCCCGGGCACGCCGGAGATGCCCAGGCGCACCGCGCGCCCGGTGGCCGGCAGCACCTCGGCCAGCAGCGCCTCGGCGGCGCGGCGATGGTCGGGCCGGGTCGACTCGATCAGGGTGATGGCGCGCGCCAGGGCGCGGCGCTGGCCGCTTTGCAGGTCGGCCGCGAGGCCGGCGGGAAGGGGAGAACGCGACTCGGGCATGGCGGCCAGAGGCTAGGGCGTTTTGCCGGGCGAGGGAACCGCCGGTCGGCCGCGCCCGGGCCGACCGCCACATGCCCTGTCGCCGCGAGTCCGGCCCGCGGTCACGCCGGCGGGGGCGGGGCGCTCAGTTCCAGCCGATGTGGGCGGCGAAGTCGGGCAGCATCTCCAGCCAAAGGTCGGCGTTGCGGCGCAGGTTGTCGGCGGTCACCCCGCCGCTCAGGTAGGTCGGGTGCTCCAGCAGCAGGTCGCCGGACTCGTCGACGTAGGCCTTGCCGAAGATCCAGGCCCGGTTCCACGCCTGCATCAGCGCCTCCGACTCGGCGGCCGGCAGCCCCATGTCGAAGGAGACGCGGTATTGGAGCTGCCCACAGGCCTGCAACTCGGCCCGGTCGCACTTGTAGAACACCACGGAGAAATTCAGGCCCTCGTAGCTGCCGTCGACCAGCGGGTCACCGTAGGGGTCGGTGCCCGTTTCCAGGTCCGAGGCCCCGGCGGCGCGCAGCGCCGCCACCAGGTCGTCGGCGGTCGCCGCCTGCATCACCCCGGCGGCGATGGTGCGTTTGACGTTCTGTGCCTGCACCGGGGCGGGGGGCGGCAAGATGATCGCGGCCGCCAGGGCGGCGGCCCAGAGGCGTGGCAAGGACATCGCTGCTCTTCGTCTCGGTTGCTGGGCTCGGCGACTGCCGGGCAATAGCGCACAGGGCCGGCGCCGTCGCAAGGCCGTTTCGGCCGCGCGCTCAGTGTTCGCCGTCGAGCGGGGCTTGCGCCGCGGCGCGTGCCTCCTGCTGGCGCTGCCACATGGCGGCGTAGACGCCGCCGCGGGCCAGCAGCGCGGCGTGGCGGCCGCGCTCGACGACGCGCCCGGCCTCCAGCACCAGGATCTCGTCGGCCTCGACCACGGTGGACAGGCGGTGGGCGATGACCAGGGTGGTGCGCCCGCGGCTGACCTCGCGCAGGTTGGTCTGGATCTCCCGCTCGGTCTGGGTGTCGAGCGCGCTGGTCGCCTCGTCGAACAGCAGGATCGCCGGGTTCTTAAGGATCGTGCGGGCGATGGCCACGCGCTGCTTCTCGCCGCCCGACAGCTTCAGGCCGCGTTCGCCGACCAGGGTGTCGAAGCCCTGCGGCAGGGCGCGCACGAAGTCGCCGATGTGCGCCAGGTCGGCGGCCCGCTCGACCGCCGCCCGCTCGGCGCCGGGGGCGCCGTAGGCGATGTTGTAGCCGAGGGTGTCGTTGAACAGCACCGTGTCCTGGGGAACGATGCCGATCGCCCGGCGCAGGGAGTCCTGGGTCACCGCGCGGATGTCCTGCCCGTCGATCTCGATCCGCCCGCCGGTGACGTCGTAGAAGCGGAACAGCAGCCGGGCGAGGGTCGACTTGCCGGCGCCGGAGGGGCCGACCACCGCCACGGTGTGGCCGGGCGGCACGCTGAAGTCGATGCCGTGCAGGATCTCGCGCTCGGCGTCGTAGCCGAAGCGCACGTCGGTGAAATCGATGCGACCGCCGGAGAGCCGCAGGTCCGGCGCCCCGGGGCGGTCGCTGACCCCGGCCTCCACCTTCAGGAGCTGGAACATGGTCTCCATGTCGACCAGCGCCTGCTTGACCTCGCGATAGACGAAGCCGAAGAGGTTCAGCGGCTGGGCGAGCTGCATCATGTAGGCGTTGACCGCGACGAAGTCGCCGGGCGTCATGCTGCCCTCGACCACCCGCTTGGCCGAGAGCAGCATCAGGGCCGTGACCCCCACGGCGATGATCGCCGCCTGGCCGATGTTGAGGATCGACAGCGAGGTCTTGGAGTCGGTGGCCGCCTTCTCGTAGGCGCGCAGGCCGATGTCGTAGCGTGCCGCCTCGTGCGCCTCGTTGGTGAAGTACTTCACCGTCTCGTAGTTGATCAGCGAGTCGATGGCGCGGGTGTTGGCCTGCTGGTCGCTCTCGTTCATCTGCCGGCGCAGCGCCAGGCGCCACTCGGTGATGCGGTAGGTGTAGGCGATGTAGCCGCCCACCGTGACCAGGGTGATCGCCGCCACCTCCAGGCCGTAGAGCGCCCAGAGGATGCCGACCGACAGGCCCAGCTCGACGAAGGTCGGGATGATGGAGAAGAGCGCGAAGCTCAGCAGCGTGTCGATCGCCTTGGTGCCGCGCTCGATGACGCGGCTGAGCCCGCCGGTCTGGCGGTCCAGGTGGAACTGCAGCGACAGGCCGTGCAGGTGGCGGAAGGTCTGCAGCGCGACCTGGCGGATGGCGCGCTGGCCGACCTTGGCGAAGAAGAAGTCGCGCAGCTCCTGGAACGACAGGCTGAAGACCCGTGCTGCGCCGTAGGCCAGGATGATGAAGACCGGCACGCCCACCTCGGGCGGCAGGCTGTCCGCCCCCTTGGGGATCGACAGGGCGTCGACCGCCTCCTTGTAGAGCAGCGGCACCACCACGATGGCGCCCTTGGCGGCGACCAGGCAGAGCACCGCCAGGACCACCCGCAGCTTGAGGTCGGGCCGGTCGGCCGGCCAGAGCTGCGGCAGCAGGTCCTTCAGCGTCTCCCACTGGCTGCGCGCGCCGGGGGGCGGGGCGGCGGGCTCGCTCGGACGCATCCTGGCCTCAGCCGGCCCGGCGCGTCGGCCGCGGCCGGCCGGGCACCCGGGACGTGGACGCGGCGGGAAGCACCTGAATCGCGGTCAAGAAGGGACTCCGGACGGATCGGACGGGGCGTGACTGCGCCCTGATATAGGCCCTGGCGGGCCAAGGCAAACGGGCGTGGCGCGGGCCCCGGTCTCAGCCGCCGCGGCCGAGCGAGCGGGACAGCAGCAGGTAGAGCTTGCCGACGTCGGCGGTCAGGAAGGTGGCGCTGAGCACATGCTCCGGGTCGCAGGAGGCGGCCTGGTTCATCAGGCTCTCGAACTGGTTCATGTAGCGCGTCGCCTGCTCGCGGAAGCGCTCGTCCTCCTTGAAGCGCTGGGCGATCTGCGGCGCTACGTAGCTCTCCTGCTTGCCGCGTGCCAGGCGGCGGGCGAAGATCGAGCGCTCGCCCTTGCGGTAGCGCTTCCAGAGGTCCTCGGGCACCTCGCCCTCGAACAGCCGGGTCAGGTCGATGGCCTGGGAGTTCAGGTCCTCGATCATCACCGTGGCGCTGCGCAGGAAGAGGTCGCGCCGGGTCTCCAGGTCGGACTGCTTCAGGCTGATCGCCTGCTGGCCGGCCTCGTCGGCGGCCTGGCGCAGCTCGCCGCTGCGCTGCTGGAACTGCTGACCGATCTCCTCCAGCCGCGCGGCCAGGGTCTTGACCGAGGCGTCGAAGCCGCCGCGCTGGCGCTCCAGCAGCTCGCCCAGCTCGCCGGCCTTGGCCAGCGCCGCCTCGGCCGAGCCGCCCAGCGCCTTGCCGCGCTCGGCCACCAGGTCGCCGAGCTTGGTCAGGGTCTCCAGCGACTCGCCGGAGACCTCGCGCAGGTCGGCGAGCTGGGCCTGGCTCTCCTCGCGCAGGTCGACGCCGGCCGCCTTGGCGGCCGCCGTGGCGGTCTCCAGCGCCTGGGTCTGGCCGGCCAGCTCCTCCTGCAAGCCCTGGGTCAGGCGGTCCAGCTCGCCGCTCAGCGCCTGCAGGCGCGTCAGCTCCTCCTCGACCGCGGTGCGCAGGGCGCCGGCCGCCTTCTGGGCGCCGGCGGCGGAGGCGGCCAGGGCCTCGTTCTGGGCGCGCAGCTCGGCGGCGGCCTGCAGCTCGCGCTGCTCGGCCAGCCCGGCGGCCTCGCGCAGCTCGGCGGCCAGGCCGCGCAGGCCGGTGCCGACCTCGGCGATGCGCGTGCCGCTCTCCTCGGCGGCGGCGCGCAGCTCGGCGGCGCGGGCCTGGAAGCCCTGGCCGGCCCGCTCGGCCCGCTCGACCGCGCGGTCGGAGGCGGCGTTGAGCGCCTCGACGTGCGGGCGCACCTGTTCGCCGGCCTGCTGCAGCTTGCGCCCGGCGTAGGCGGCGAGCTCGGTGAAGCTCTCGGCATTGGCCTCGGCCAGGCTGCCCAGCTCGCGCGCGGCCTGGTCCATCTGCTCGCGCAGGCGCTGGGCCGAGCGCTCGGCGATCTCGGCCAACTCCTGGCCCTGGCTGCGGAAGCTGCCGGTCATGCCGCGGGCCGCCGCCTCGGCGGTGGAGAAGGCCTCGCGCGCCGCCTCGCTGCCGGCGGT
Organism: Algihabitans sp.; assembly: GCA_965233705.1. Taxonomy (GTDB): domain Bacteria; phylum Pseudomonadota; class Alphaproteobacteria; order Kiloniellales; family DSM-21159; genus Algihabitans. The sequence goes on from CBDDTF010000004.1 coordinate 239,334, forward strand.
CAGCCGTTCCGTCACGCCGCCGGCGCTGCGCTCGATCTCTTCGGACAGGCTGCCCATGGCGCCGGCTTCCTGCTCCAGCGTCGCCTTGAGGTAGTCGGCCTGGGCGGTGGTGCGCTCGAAGGCGCCGCTCAGGCGCGCCAGGGAGTCCTGCACCTCGTCGGAGAAGGACTTGGCCTCGCGCGCCAGGCGGCCGGCGGCCGAGAGCACCGCCTTGCTGTCGCCTTCCAGGTCGGCGTGCAGCGAGGCCGCGGCGCCCTTGACCTCCTCGGTCGCGGCCTTCATGGCGCGGGCGTGCTCGGTCATCTGGCCGGCGGCGCGGCCGCTGTCGGACAGGGCTTGCTCGACCGCGGCGTTGAACTCCTCGGCCGGCTTGCGCATGGCCCCGGCGATCTCCTCGGCGGTGGCGCGGGCCCGCTCCAGCGCCCCGTCGAAGGCGGCGATCTCCTGCTCGCTGGCCGCGCGGCTCTCGGCCACCAGGTCGGCCAGGCGCCGGCGCGCCTCGGTCAGTTCGGCCTGCTGCGCGCCCAGCGCCTCGCGGAGCTGCTCAGCCTGGGCGGAGGCGCGCACGCCGGCGCCGGTCAGCTCCTGGCTCTGCTTGGCGAAGGCCTGGCGGACGGAGTCCAGCTTCTCGGCCACCTCGGCGCCGGTCTGGCGCAGGATCTCGCCCTGCTCGGCGAGCTGCTCGGTGATGTCGCGCACCTGCACCGCGGCGGTGTCGGGCGGATAGGCCAGCGCGTCCAGCCTGGCCAGCAGCTCGCGCGTCTCCGCGCGCAGGCCGCGGCCCTGCAGCAGCACCAGGGCGACCAGCCAGACCAGGGTCGGCGGCAGCAGCGCGCCGGCCAGACCGGCGGCCAGGTCGCTGGGCAGGAGCTGGCCCAGGTTGGCCCAGCCCAGGCTGCGCTCGACGTACCAGGCGAGGAAGCCGAGCCAGGCCAGGCTGGCCAGCGCGGCGCCGCCCAGCAGCGGGGCGACCGGGCCGCCCAGGCCGAAGCTGCGGGCGCCGCCGGCGCGCTCGCGCGAAAAACGGTTCAGGGGGTGCCCCTGCCAGCCGGCCATGTCACCAGGATCCCATGTCAGGCGGGCTCCGGCCCGCGCGTGCTGTCCATCGCCCGTGTCAAGCCGCCTTGCGGGCCCGGCGCAGCAGACCCAGGATCTCGCTGGCGGCCTGGGGGATGTTGGTGCCCGGCCCGTAGATGGCGGAGACGCCGGCGTCCATCAGGAACTGGTAGTCCTGCGGCGGGATCACGCCGCCGCAGACCACCAGGATGTCCTCGGCCCCCTGCGCCTTCAGCTCCTCCAGCAGGGCCGGCACCAGGGTGCGGTGGCCGGCCGCCTGGCTGGAGACGCCGATCACGTGGACGTCGTTCTCGACGGCCTGGCGGGCGCCCTCCTCGGGGGTCTGGAACAGCGGCCCGATGTCGACGTCGAAGCCGATGTCGGCGAAGGCCGTGGCGATCACCTTGGCGCCGCGGTCGTGGCCGTCCTGGCCCAGCTTGACCACCAGCAGGCGCGGGCGCCGGCCCTCCTCCTGGGCGAAGGCCTCGATCTCGCCGCGGATCTTCTCGAAGCCGGCGTCGCCCTCGTAGGCGGAGCCGTAGACGCCGGAGATGGAGCGCACCACCGCGCGGTGGCGGGTGAAGACCCGCTCCAGCGCGTCGGAGATCTCGCCCACCGTGGCGCGCGCGCGGGTCGCCTCGACCGAGAGCTCCAGCAGGTTGCCGCGCTTCGTCTCGGCGGCGTTCGACAGGGCCTCCAGGGCGCTCTTGACCTTGGCCTCGTCGCGGCGGCCGCGCAGCGCCTTGAGCCGCTCGACCTGCTTGGCCAGCACCTCGGCGTTGTCGATCGAGAGGATGTCGATCTCCTCGGCCGCCTCGGAGCGGTACTTGTTGACGCCGACAATGGTCTCCTCGCCACGGTCGATGCGCGCCTGGCGGCGCGCCGCCGACTCCTCGATGCGCATCTTCGGCATGCCGGTCTCGACCGCCTTGGTCATGCCGCCCAGCTCCTCCACCTCGCCGATCAGGGCGCGGGCGTGGGTCGCCAGGGCGTGGGTCAGACTCTCCACGTAGTAGCTGCCGCCCAGCGGGTCGACCACGTTGGTGATCCCGCTCTCCTCCTGCAGGATGAGCTGGGTGTTGCGCGCGATCCGCGCCGAGAAGGGCGTGGGCAGGGCGACCGCCTCGTCCAGCGCGTTGGTGTGCAGCGACTGGGTGCCGCCGAGCGCCGCGGCCAGCGCCTCGATGGTGGTGCGGATGACGTTGTTGTAGGGGTCCTGCTCGGTCAGCGACACGCCCGAGGTCTGGCAGTGGGTGCGCAGCATCAGCGAGCGCGGGTCCTTGGGCTGGAACTGCTCGGCCATCAGCTCGGCCCACAGCAGCCGCGCGGCGCGCAGCTTGGCCACCTCCATGAAGAAGTTCATGCCGATGGCGAAGAAGAAGGACAGGCGCGGCGCGAAGGCGTCGACCTCCAGGCCCTGGGAGCGGGCGGCGCGCACGTACTCCAGCCCGTCGGCCAGGGTGAAGGCCAGCTCCTGCACCGCCGTCGCCCCGGCCTCCTGCATGTGGTAGCCGGAGATCGAGATGGAGTTGAAGCGCGGCATCTTCTCGGCCGTGTAGGCGATGATGTCGGCCACGATCCGCATCGAGGGCTCGGGCGGATAGATGTAGGTGTTGCGGACCATGAACTCCTTGAGGATGTCGTTCTGGATGGTGCCGCTGAGCTTCTCGGGCCCCACCCCCTGCTCCTCGGCGGCGACGATGTAGCCGGCCATCACCGGCAGCACCGCCCCGTTCATGGTCATCGACACGCTCATCTGGTCGAGCGGGATCTCGTCGAACAGGATCTTCATGTCCTCGACGGAATCGATCGCCACCCCGGCCTTGCCGACGTCGCCCAGCACCCGCGGATGGTCGCTGTCGTAGCCGCGGTGGGTGGCCAGGTCGAAGGCCACCGACAGGCCCTTCTGGCCGGCCTTGAGGTTGGCCTTGTAGAAGGCGTTGGACTCCTCGGCGGTGGAAAAGCCGGCGTACTGCCGCAGGGTCCAGGGGCGGCCGGCGTACATCGTCGCGCGCGGCCCGCGGGTGAAGGGCGCGAAGCCGGGCAGGGTCTCCTGGAAGCCGATCTCTTCCAGGTCCGCCGCGGTGTAGAGCGGCTTGACGTCGATCCCCTCGGGCGTGGTCCAGACCTTGCCGTCGAGCGAGTCGACCTTCAGTTCCTTGGCCGCCAGGGCCTGCCAGTCGTCGAGGCTCTTCTTGGGAAAGTCCGCCATGGCTCGCCTACGTCTGCGCTGTTTTGCCGCGGCGGTCTCCACATAAGACCGCCGTCCGGTGCGCCGGATATAACCACGCAGGCGGGAGCCCTGTCCACGCGGCGGCTGTGCGCAGCGCGATCCCCGGCGGCAGGGCGCCGCGGCGGTGCGATCCTCGGGGGCGCGCCGCCGCCTACCAGCGCAGCACCGGCAGGCAGGCGACGGGGCGCATGCCGGCCTTGGCGCAGAGGCGGCAGACCGCCTCGGGCGTGGGCGTCTCGCCTTCTTCGATATCCAGCGCCTCGGCATGGATGCCGCCGGCGATCAGGATCGGGGCGATGCCGGCCGCCAGGGCGCCGGCCACGTCGGTGCGCAGGGAATCGCCCAGCGCGGCGACGCGGCGCGGGTCGCGGATGCCCAGGCCCTCCAGGCAGGCCTCGTAGACCTCGGCGTGGGGCTTGCCGTGGTAGCGCACCTCGCCGCCCAGCTCCTCGTAGCGCTGGGCCAGCAGGCCGGCGCAGATCTCGCGCCGGCCGCCGCGGATCACCTCCAGGTCGGGGTTGGCGCAGACCATCGGCAGGCCGCGCGCGGCGCCGGCGGCCAGCTCGTGGGCGTAGTCGTCCAGGGTCGAGCTGGTCATGTGGGCGCCGGTGTTGAGCAGGAAGTCGGCCTGCGCCAGGTCCTCCACGAAGTCGTAGTCCAGCCCGGCGCGCATGCCGTGGTCGCGGTCCGGGCCGATGTGGAAGCAGCGCCGGCCGAGCGCGGCGTACCAGGGGTCGCGGCGGCGGCTGAGATGCTGCCAGGTGACCTCGCCGGAGGAGAGCACCAGGTCGTAGAGCCCCGGGGCGATGCCCAGTTCGTTCATCTTGGCCTCGACCTCGGCGGCGCGGCGCGGCGCGTTCGACAGCACGGCGATCCGCGCGCCGCGCGCGCGCAGGCGCTCCAGGCAGGCGACGGCCTCGGGGAAGGCGTGCACGCCGTCGTGCAGCACGCCCCAGAGGTCGCAGACGTAGGCGTCGTAGGCCGCGGCCAGGGGCTCCAGGCCGGCATGCAGGGGAATGGTCATGGAAAGCCGTTCACGTTCGGGAAGGAGGCGGCGTCCTTGTGCCACAGCCCGGCCCCCACCTCCAGCCCCTTGCCCTGCCGCCGGGGGCGACGCGGGCGGCGTGCGGGGCGCCGGCCGGGCGCGGCCTCAGGCGGCCTGGCGGGCCGGGCGGGGCTCGCCGAAGAGGTAGCCCTGGCCGTAGTCGATGCCCAGCTCCAGCAGCTCGACGAGCTGCTCGTCGCTCTCGATCTTCTCGGCCACCAGGTCGATCTCGGCCTGGGCCAGGCGGCGGCGCAGCCGGGTGACGCGCTCCGGCGGCTCGGTCAGGAGGGCGGCGGCGGGCACCTTGACGAAGTCGACGTGGCGGGCCGCCAGGGCGCCGGGGTCGAGCTCCAGGTCGCGCACCGAGTCGAGGGACAGGCGCGCGCCCAGATGCCAGAGCCGCACCAGGTAGTCCTCGGCCTCCGGCGCCAGCGCGGCGAAGTCGGCCTGGGTCATCTCGAACACCAGGCTGGTGGCCAGCTCGGCGTTGGCGTCGAGGTAGTCGACGAAGTCGCCGAAGAACTCCGCGTCCTTCAGGGTGTGGGGGGAAAGGTTGCAGACGAAGCCGACCCGCTCGCCCTTGCGCTGGATGCGGCGGACGAGCTGGATGCAGCGCAGCAGCAGCATGTTGTCGATCGCCGCCATCAGGCCGGCGCGCTCGGCCACCGCGATGTAGGCCTCGGGCAGCAGCCGGCGCCCTTCGGCGTCGCGCAGGCGCGAGAAGCACTCGTAGAAGCGGCGGCGGCGCTGGGGCAGGCTGACGATCGGCTGCAGCACCAGCTCGATGCGGTCCTCCTTCAGTGCCTCGCGCACCGCCGTCAGGGCCGCCTGGGCCGGAATCCGCGCGACGCCGTCGCCCGCCGCCGGGCGGCCGGCGGCGTGGTCGTGGCCGTGGCCGTGGTTGGGGGCGGGGGAGGGCTGTGCAGTCGCAGTCGCGGCCGCGGCCGTGCCGTCGAGCTGGGTGACCACCGACTTCAGCAGGCGGACCTCGGCCTGGGCCTCGGTGACGGCCCGCTCGGGTTCCGGGGTCCGGGCGGCGGCGTGGGCGCGCAACGCCTCGACCAGGCTCTTCAACTCGCGCCTGGCCCAGAGCACCTCCTCCTCGGCGTCGTGCACGCGCCGGCGCAGCTCGGCCATCTCGCCGCCCAGGGCGACCAGCGCCCGCTCGCGCCGCAACGCCGCCAGCCCGGCGGCGAGCAGCAGGAACAGGCCGCCGGCCAGCAGGCCGTGCGAAAGGGGCGGCAGTCCGGGCGCCAGCGTCGGCAGCGCCAGCCAGAGGCCGGCGGCGGCGAGCGCGGCAAGCAGCAGCGGGAGGAGGGCGCGTCGCATGATCGCCAGGATGGGCCGCAAGGGCTTGAACAAGCGTTAACCAAAGGCTAGCCAAAGACCGGCTTGCCACAGGAGACCGCTGCCATGACCGTGACGATCTACCACAACCCCCGCTGCTCCAAGTCGCGCCAGACCCTGGCGCTGCTGGGCGAGCGCGGGATCGCGCCGCAGGTGGTGGAGTACCTGAAGACGCCGCCCGACGAGGCGACCCTGCGCGAGCTGCTGGCCAAGCTGGGCCTGGCGCCGCGCGAGCTGCTGCGCAAGGGCGAGGCGGTCTACAAGGAGCTGGGGCTGGCCGATCCGGCCAGGAGCGACGCGGAGATCGTCGCCGCCATGGCCGCGCATCCGATCCTGATCGAGCGGCCCATCGTGGTCAGCGGCGACCAGGCCGCGCTCGGCCGCCCGCCGGAGAAGGTGCTGGAGATTCTCTAAGCCTTCTGGTCGGCGCCCACGGCGTCGGCGACCCGGGCGAAGCCGTCGCGCTCGAGCAGCGCGGCCAGCTCGCGCTTGATGCGCGCGACCAGGCCCGGCCCCTCGTAGATCAGCGCGGTGTAGAGCTGCACCAGGCTGGCGCCGGCGCGGATCTTGGCGTAGGCGGTGGCGCCGTCCTCGACGCCGCCGACGCCGATCAGCGGCAGGCGGCCCTCGGTCAGGCGGTACATCTCGCCCAGCAGCCGGGTCGAGGGGTCGAACAGCGGCCGGCCGGAGAGACCGCCGGCCTCGCCGCGCGCCGGGTCGGTCAGGCTGTCGGGCCGCGCCAGGGTGGTGTTGGAGACGATCAGCCCGTCGAGGCTGTCCAGCGCCACGGCGGCGATGTCGCGCCGGTCGTCCCCGGTCAGGTCGGGGGCGATCTTCAGCACCAGCGGCGGCGCCGGATCGGGCAGCGCGGCGCGCACCGCGGCAATCAGGCGCTCCAGCTCCGCGCGCCCCTGCAGCGCGCGCAGGCCGGGCGTGTTCGGCGAGGAGACGTTGATCACCAGGTAGTCGGCGTAGCGGCCCAGGGCGCGGGCGCCGGCGGCATAGTCGGCCTCGGCCTCGCCGGTCTTGTTCTTGCCGAGATTGACGCCCAGCACGCCCGGCACCGGCCGGGCGCGGAAGGCGCGCAGCCGCGGCTCGGCGCCGGCGATGCCCTGGTTGTTGAAGCCCAGGCGGTTGATCACCGCCCGGTCCGCGCCCAGGCGGAAGACGCGCGGGCGCGGGTTGCCGGGCTGCGGGCGGGGCGTGATCGAGCCCACCTCGACGAAGCCGAAGCCCAGGCGCAGCAGCGGCGCGATGACCTCCGCGTTCTTGTCGAAGCCGGCCGAAATGCCCAGCGGATTGGCGAAGGACCGGCCCCAGACCTGGCAGGCCAGCACCGGGGCGTCGGGGCCGCCCGGCCGCGGTCGCAGTCCCGACTTCAGGGCCCGCAGCGTCAGGTCGTGCGCGCGCTCGGGCGGCAGGCGGAACAGCAGCGGGCGGAGGGCGGCGAAGAGGCTCATGGCGCCAGCGGCGGGAAGACGTGGCGGCCGTCGGGGCCGAGCGGCAGGTCGCGCACGAAGGCCACGGCCTCCACCGGCAGCGGGCCGTAGAGATGGGGGAAGAGGGCGCCGCCGCGCGAGGGCTCCCACTTCAGCGCCGGGCCCAGGGCCTCGGCCTCGACGCCGACCAGGACCAGGCCGTCCTGGCCGGCGCGGTGCTTGGCCACCGACTCGACGAGCTGGTCGGCCGTGGAGAAGTGGATGAAACCGTCGCGCCGGTCGTCGGCCGAGCCGTCGTAGCGGCCGGTGGCCGCGGCGGCGGCCCAGGCGGTGCGGGGGCAGACGTGGAAGATCAGCGGCATGGAACCCTGGCAGCCGGCGTGAAGGGGGCGGTCCGGGGGGCGGACCCGAGGGGGTGGTCCGGGGCGCGTGTTGCCCGGCCGTCCGGGTTGTAGCCCAAGCGCGCGCATTTCTCCAACGCGTGGACCATTTACATAATGTTGCGGATCGCTCTCACCGCGTTTGAACGGCCAAACTAGAAAGGACGCGGATCGCAGAGTCGCGGCGATCGGCGCCCTCCACCCTTTTGTGCAACACCTGACTATGGCCGAGAGCCACCTGGGAGCCTCGCGAACATGTCCGTTTCATCCCGACGTCCGCTTGCCGGAGTTTGCAGCTTGCGTGTGATCGACGGCGGTCTGAGCGAGGCCGGCGGCGGCGAAGACCTTCGCCACCGCCACGATCTGGCGGCGCAGCTCGATGTGGTGGCCGGGATCGACGCGGAGGAGCTGAACCTCTTCGGCGAGGTGGTCGACTCCGCGGCCCTGGCGGCCGCCCTCGACGCGGTGGCGGGAGCCGCGGACGACGACCAGGTCCTCGTGCCGCGCGAGCCCGACGGGCTGATGCAGGCGGTCGGGGCGGCGGTCGCCGGCGTCGACCGCGCCACCGCCGCGCGCATCTACCGGGCCATGGTGCGCCTGGCGGAGTAGGCTCAGCCGCCGCCGAAGAGGCGCTGCACCAGGCCGGGCCGGCTCGGCAGGCCGGCGGCCACCTCCTTGTCGCGGCTGCGCTTGACGACGTTGACCCCCAGCACCGCCAGGGCGATGCCCCAGGCGGGAGTCAGGGCGACGATCGCCTCGACCAACTCCTTGGCGTATTCGGGCGTGGCCACCATGGCGTAGGCGATGGCCCCGAATTGCAGCGCCCAGGTCAGCGACACGATGTAGCCGAAGGTCGGCCGCCAGCGCCGCACGAAGGCGTCGTCGGAGCCGGATTCGGCGCGCATGGTGCGATTGACCTGCGCGATGATCTCGGTCTGACGCGCCGCCTCGATCTCGCTCAACCGCTCCAGGTGGCGATTGGCCGCGGCCAGGCGCTCGGGCGCGATCTCGCCCCGGCTCAGGGCCTGGTCGACCCCCTCCAGGGCCTCGGCGGCGGTGTCGGCGACGGGGTTGTCGATCGCCTCCAGCCCGCCCTTGACCAGGCGGGTCAGCAGAGGCAGGCCGATGCCGGCCAGCAGCGCGGGCAGCATGGCTCAGACCTCCGCGCCGTAGAACACGAAGCCGGCGACCTCGGCCAGCGGCGCGCGCTCGGCGGCCCAGACCGGCGTGACCCCGCGCGGATGATAGCGCTCGGCCCCCGGGGCGGCGCCGGACAGCGCGCCCGCCTCGGCAGCCTCGGCGACGGCCAGGCAGCGGGGCCAGGCCGGATCGGCCAGGGTCTCGGGCGGCAAGGCCGGCGGCCTGCCCAGGATCAGGCGGCCGGCCCGGGCGCGGGCGGCGTCGGCGGCGGCCAGCGCTTCGAGCAGCGCGCGCGGCGCCTGGCGGTGCGCGACGAAGAGGCGCCAGGCGAGGGCCCGGGCGCGGGCGGCGGCGTCTTGCGGGCGCTGGGCCGGGTCGGCGGGGTGCAGGCAGGGGGCGGGCATCAGGAACCTCCTCGCCGCAACAGCGGCTGTCCGTCGATCTTCTGTTCGATGCGCAGCAGGTGGGCGGTCAGACGCCGCTCCACCTCGCGCACGGTGTCGTTGGAGGCGTAGTGCTTGGCGACCTCCAGCTTGAAGGCGGCCAGCGCTGCCGATTGCGCCTGGTCGGCGTCGTCGGCCTGGTCGCGCAACGCCTCGATGGCATCCGTCAGTTCGCGCCGGATGCGCCAGATCAGCACGAAGAGCGCCGTGATCACCGGCACCTCGACGACGCCGATCCACCAGACCAGATCGATTGATTGCTGCGTCTCCATCTCTCTCCGATCTCGGGTTTGCGGGTGACAGGCGGTCTCAGACCTCGAAGCCCTCGGGCGGCGCCACCACGGCGGCCGGTCCGCGCCATAGGCGCCGGCCGGCGAAGGGGCGGCGCGGCAGGCGCACCGGCTCGGCCAGCAGGCAGCCGCTGACGGCATCCAGGCCGTCGTCGCGCTGGCCGCCGGCTGTTGGCCGCCACTCGCGCATCTCCCGCGTGAAGGGCGTGGCGAAAACGCTCTCGTGCGCCCAGAGGCCGCCGGCGGCGAGCAGGGCGTCGAAGGCCTCGACGATCCGCCGGGCCTTGGGGATGTGGCTGCTGGCCTCGACCACCGCGGTCGGCACCTGCATCTCCGCCAGCTCGCGGCGCAGCAGGTTCGGCAGGAAGCGGCCGACGCCGTTGGTCTCCAGCGTCACCGAGGGCAGGTAGCAGTCGCGCGCGAAGGCGGCGACCTGCCGGCACTGCTGGGTGGCCTCGTCGACCCGGTCGAGCAGCGCGGGGTCGTGCTGCAGATAAGCCAGGCGGTGCAGGTAGTGGCGGCCCTCGGCGTCGGTGAACACGCAGGCGACGACGCTGCCGTCGCCCTTGCCCGGGGCGCCGTAGGCCGGGTCCCACCAGCCGCTGGCCGAGACGAGCTGGCGCTCGCCCAGGGTCAGCCAGGCCTCGCCGTTGCCCTCGGCATAGGACAGCTCCTCGGCGTAGCGGCGCAGGCGGTCTGGGTCCAGGCGGGCGGTGGCCGGCGAGAGCGGCTCCAGCAGCATCTGGCTGGCGAAGCGGTTGGGGCCGGAGCGCGCGCGCAGCCGCGCGATCTTCGCGGGCGGGAAGCGCTCGGGCCAGGCGCTGCGGCCCTCGGTGTCGACGATCGGCAGCACCAGCCGGTGGAAGTCGGCCAGGAAGGGCCGGGTCTCGCCGGCCTCGCGGCGCGGGCTGTCGGCGTAGATGGAGTAGTAGCTGTGCGGCGTGCCGACGTAGAGCTGCAGGCCGTGCGGGCCGAGCACGAAGTCGATCTCGGCCAGGCGGGCGCGCAGCTCGGCGCGCTTTTCCGCGGTGTCGCAGGTGTTCGGCACCTCCACGTCGTCGCAGATCACCACGTCGGCGCGCGCGCCGGTGATGTTGCTGCTCACGCCGGCGGCGAGCATCGAGGGGTCGCGCAGCTCCCGGCCGCGGTTGATGGTGAAGCGCCCGGCCGCCCACTCCTCCGCCCTGTCCGGCTTGATGTGCCCGGTGAAGGGGTGGCGCTCCAGAATGTGCTTGACGTTGCGCACCATCTTGGTGGCCAGGAGCTGGTCGGCCGCGAGCACCAGAATCCGCAGGTTGGCGTCGACGAACAGCAGCCAGGCGCAGAACAGCCCCACGACGGTGGACTTGCCGGCGGAGCGGAAGGCCATCAGCAGCAGGGCCCGCCGCTCCTGGCGCCAGCCGTCTTCCAGCCAGCGCGCGATCCGCCGGTGCAGGCGCGGCATCTCCAGGCCCTGGCTGCGGTACCAGAGCATCAGGAACTCCTCGAAGCTGAGTCCCTCCATGGTTCACCGCCCCGGCTCGTCGGGCGGGTCGAGCTGGCTGCGGGCGAGCTCGCTGCGCGCCTCGGCCAACAGGCGGGTCAGGGCCTGTTCCTGGCTCTCGCCGGCCTCGCCGCCGGAGCTTTCCGACGCGGCGGCCTGCTGGAAGCGCTCGTCCTCCAGACCGCGCGCCAGCTTCAGCAGCGCCTCGATGTGCGCCAGCGCCGCCTTGCAGGCGGCCTGCTGGGCGGCGAAGGCGCGCGGCTCCTCGGCGCCCGGTTGAGCCAGCGCCTCGCGGTAGGCGGCGAGCGCGTGGTCGAGGGCGCCGGGCAGGGCGGCGATCAGCTCCTCACGCGGCAAGAGGACTTCGCGCGGCATGACGATGGGACTCTCCTTGGTCTTGTTTGCCGTTCTCGCGGGCTTGGCCCGGCCAGCGCCGGCCCTCACGGCAGCGGCGGCCAGGCCGGGTGGCTCTCCACCGCGTCCAGGGTCGCGACCGTGCCGGCGGCGACGGCGTCCTTGACCGTCCAGCTCGCCTGCCAGACCGGCTGGAAGGCCTGGGCGGCGGCGAGCTGGATCGCCGGCCACTCGTCGGCGCGCAGCGTCACCGCGCCGCTGTCGGTGCGGACGTCGATGGAGAGATCCGGCTGCCCGGCGGCCAGGGCGGCGTCGGAGATCGCCTTGACCTCGGCCCAGCCGCGGCGGTCGGCGGCGGTGGTGCCGAAGCGGTGAACCCCGCGCGCGTCGGCGAAGTCGTAGTCGAAGCCCACCGCCAGGCGGCGGTCGCGCGCGGCCTCGACGGCGCGGCGCAGATCCTCCGCCGTCGGCGGCTCCGGCGCGGGCGCGGGCGCCGGCTCGGGCTCGATCACCTCGTAGCCGCCGGCGTGCACCGCCGCCTCGACCAGCGGATGGGCGGTCGGCGCCGGCTGGCCGACGGTGGACGCGTGGGCCGCGACGGCGGCCTCGTGGGCGGCCACGGCGGCGGCGAAGTCGAAGTCCAGACGCGCGAGAAGAGCGCGGGCGATCGGCAGCATGGCTCAGGCTCCGGCGTAGATGATCTTGGTGAGGACCAGGGTGGGCTGGACGTTGTTGTGCGGATGGTCGAAGCCGGCCGGCTGTGTGCCGCCGAGGTATCCAGCGGGGTTGCCCCCGGCCCGATTTGTGACCGGCGAGAACGTGCTGACGGAAGGGACCGGGGTCTCAAACGCATGAGCGTGAGCGGCGAGTTCCGCAGCGGTCAGCGTATGCGTCTCGGCGCCGCCGGCCTCGCCCAGCGCGCCGCCGACGCCCTGTGGACGCGCCTGGGTCAGGCGCCCGGCGGCGACGCCGCCCATGGCGTCGGCGCCGGCGCTCACCCGCCCGCGCAGGTCGGGCAGGCCGAAGGTGGTCGACCCGTCGCCCGCCCCGAAGGTCTCGCCCAGCACCGCGAAGAGCTCCGCGTAGGTCGCACGGCTGACGTTCTGCCCGTTGCACAGCAGCCAGCCCGCCGGCGCGGCGGCGCCGGCGTAGTCGAGCAGACTGCCGACGGGCACGCGGCCCTCGACCGCGATGGCGGCGGTCGCGTCCGCGGCCGCCTGGGCGGCGTCGGCCCAGCCCTCGGCCGCATCGGCGGACTGCTGCGCGGCGGTGGCCGAAAGGCCGGCGGCGGTGGCGGCCTGCTCGGCGGCGTCGGCCTCGGCCGCCACCTCCTGGCTGACTTGAATCAGGTCGGCCAATCCCTCTGCCGTTGCGGGGGTGACGGGGGTCGGCCGCCCCTGCGCATCGAAGCCGAGCAGGGAGTTCGCGCGGGGCGCGGCGGCGGAGAGCTGGAGGTCGACCGGCGCGCCGCTCGGACTGAGGCGCAGGCAGTCGCCGAGGGTGGCGGAGACCTCCTGCAGCATCAGCGTCAGGCGGTCGAGCTCGGCGTTCAGCGCCGCCGCGCGCAGCTCGCCGGCCTGGGCGAAGTCGCTGCTGCGCTCGATCGGGGTGGCGCGCAGCAGCAGGATCTGGGCCCCGTTCGGCGGGGCGGCGTCGAAGGTGACGGTGCCGCCCAGACTCTCGCCGAGCCCGGTGACGGCGTAGGGCAGCTCGGCCGGCTGCTCGTCGATCCGCACCAGCAGGTGGTCCGCCGCCATGACGGGAAAGGGAAAGGCGAAGGCCTGGGCCGCGCCGTCGGCGACGTAGGCCACGCGCGGGCGCAGGTCGCCCACGATCAACTCGGTCATTGTTCGGGCTCCGGGCAGGGGGAGGGGGATTGGCGCGGCGGCGGCGCTCAGACGATGCCCAGCCGCTCGCGGGCAAGCTGGTCGGCGGTGTTCAGCAGGTTGATCCGGCGCCGGTTCTGGCGCGCCAGCAGGTCGGCCTGGTAGGCGCTGTTCTGGCCGGTGAGCTGCAGGTAGCGCCGGCGCTGCAGCTCGTAGGCGGAGAGCGCGCGGTCGTACGCCAGATTGCTCTGGAACTCGGCCTGATCCTCTTCGGCCCGCTCGGCCAAGGTGTCGCTGTCGCGCTCCAGACCGCGCTGGATGGCCGCCGCCGAGCCGCCCGCGAGGACGCCGCGCCCGGCCGCGTCGGCCGCGGCCGTGCCGCTGGCCAGGCGCAGCTTGCGGATCCGGTCGCGCTTTTCCCGCTCGAACTCGAGCAGGGACTGCCGGCGGTCGCGCGCCGTCCGCTCGTCCAGTGCCTGGCGCTGCACCTGGTAGGCCTGCTCGGCCGCGGCGTACTCGCGCCGGCGCTGGGCGGCCTGCATGCTGGCGACCTGGTTCTGGTACCGGGCCTGCTGCATCGACTGCAGCACGCCGAAGGCCGTCGAGGCGGCGGTCAGGATCGGCGTCAGGGGAAGTGCGGTGCCCATCAGTCGTTCACCTTCATCTCGTTGGTTACCGAAAGCAGGGTCAACGGCAGCGGCTCCTCGCCCTCGATCCGCCACAGCGGCCGGGGATCGCCGCGCCGCCAGCCGGTGCCGCGGATGCGCTTGTCGCCGGTGAAGCGCGGCGGCGGGGCGTCGAGCAGCGGGTCCGCGAAGCCGGCCAGGGGGATGGTCTGCCGGCCGTCGCCGAAGTCGACGGCGAGTTGGCTGCAGTCCTGCAGACGCAGCGTCGTCTCGATCGGTCGGATCGCCGCGGCCGGGTCGCGCCCCGTCGCGTTGCGGATCACCGGCGGCAGCGGCGCGATCTCGTGGCGGAAGCAGCGCCCGATCGCCACTCGTCTGGCCGGGGTGTCGAGCGTCACCGCGCCGGCGCTGACCACCGCTCGCCCCCGCGTGCGGTCGTCCGCGAGGACGCCCACCTCCTCGCCCTCCAGGTGGTCGAGGCCGGTCCAGGTCTGCACCGGCGTCTCGCTCTCGCCGGTGAGCGCCGCGTCGAGCTGGAGCGTCTCGTCCAGCAGCTCCAGACCGTGGCCGCCCGGCCGCGCGACGAGCAGCAGGGTCCGGCCGCCGGCGTGGGCCACGGCATGGAAATGCGCGCCCGCGGTCTCGCACAGGCTCCAGGCGGTGACCTGCTCCGCGCGGTACTGGGTCAGGCAGGCGAGCTGTCCGGCGTCGGTGACGGCGAACAGCAGCCGTCGGCCGCCGTCGTAGTCGAGGTCGCGGATCTGGCCGGCGAGGTGGCGCGCCAGCAGGGCCAGGTCGACGGCCGTGTAGGCCTGTTCCAGATCGGTGTAGAGGAACTCGTAGAGGCCCAGGCCGTCGCGACCGGCGAACAGGGTCGCACCGTCCACCACGATCGGCCGGAGATGGCGGTCGCGCCGCATGCCGATCTTGGTCTGGGGATCGGCTTCGACCGACGTCGGCGTCAGCGGCTCGCCGCGGACCGCCCACTCGCCGCTGCTGGTGAAGACCTGGAGATGGCGGCCCGAGGAGACGGCCTGGATGGCGTTGACCTGGTCGGAGAGCAGCGGGAAGTCGATCGCCGCGTCGTCCTGCCCCTCGTCGACGTCGAAGTCGAAGAGGGCGCCGGCGCGCGAGAGGAACAGGTGGTTGGGCAGGTCGCGCGTGCCGCCGATCACCAGGCGGTCCTTGTGGAAGACGACGCTGCGCGGCCAGCCGTGCTCGGCGGTCAGCGCCTCCTCGCCCCAGTCGCCGGTGGCCTCGCTATCGGCCAGCTCCTCCAGGCAAGTGGCGCTGGCCGAGCGCGGCCCGGCGACGGCGGTGATCTCGAGCTGGCGGCCCTTGATCTCGAAGCGGCTGCCCACCTGGGCGGCGCGAAAGATGTCCTTCGTGCTGGTCAGGGTGACGCTGCCGCTGGTCGCGCTGGGCGTGACCCGCGCGTCGCCGTTGGCGAAGCGGACGAAGGGCACCCGCTTCAGCGTGGCGCCGCCGGCGGCGCTGTCCTCGGCGAAGCTCCAGTCCTCCAGCCGCCAGTCGAGGGGGGCGTGGCGGACCAGCTTCTTGGGCGGTACCTCGGGATGGACCAGCAGCAGCGTGTCGGCGCTCTGCGTCCAGTCCAGTCCGTCCAGGTGGGCGGCGCCGAAGGGGCTGGCGATGACGGCGTCGGGCGCCCCCTCCTGCGGCAGGAAGACCCGGATCTCGCCGTCGAGCACGACGACGACGTAGGCCTGTTCGGCGTTGAAATCGAAGGGGATCAGCCGGCCCGGGCCCGGCAGGGTCGCCATGTGCCGCAGCCCCGGGCGGCGGGTGACGCCGCCGGTGGGGCGCACCAGCACGTTGCGCAGCCGGGCCGCGCCGTTGCCGTAGGCGCGCAGGTCGTCGCGCCCGTAGAGCTCGGGGCTCAACTCGCCGCCGGTGAAGCTGTTCTTGTGCTGGACGATCCGCGTCATGAGCCGCGCGCCTCGATCAGGGGGAAGTCCTCGAGCCGTGGCGGCGCGTCCTGCTGCGCGTCGATCTGCTTGGCGCGCAGCAGCTCCTGCTCGGCGAACTTCGTCAGGGCCTCGGCGCGCGCGGTGCTCTCGGTCAGCGGCAGGCAGAACTCGGCCGCCAGCCGCGCCACCAGCGCCTGGTCGAAGAAGGGCGGGAACTCGCGCTCGGCCGGACGGAAGAGGTAGGTCAGCACCGGTATGTCGAGGCTGCAGTGCAGGCGCCGTTCGGCGATGCGGTACTCGGCGCCGCGCCCGCGCATGCCGGTCCCCAGCGAGATGGCCCGCAGGAAGTTGGCCGGAAGCTGGTAGGCATAGGCGTAGTCCGCCAGCGGCTGCGCGGCGAGCCGGGCCAGACGCGTCTGGGCGGTGGCGAAGCTCCAGGGGTGTGTCGAGATCAGGGCGTCGCGCAGGCCCGGGTAGAGGGTGGCGCAGACCTGCGCCTCGGCGGTCGCCTCGTCGAACGCGCTGATCGGCCGCGCGCCCAGCTTGACCAGGGCGCGTCCGCAAAGCTGCACAGCCGTTGCGGCCATGGGTCCTGTCTCCTGTGTGGCAAATCGTATCGGCGCCGCCCCCCGCGCTGGGGGACGAGGTTCGCGGCCCGGCGCGGGGGCGGGAGCAGGAACGGCCCCGCACCGCCGGGGCGATGCAGGGCCGCTGCTCGCTCGTCCCCGGTTGTCCGGGGGCTGGTCGGGCGGTCAGTCGGTGTCGAGGCCGCCGAACACCGTCAGGTCGTCCACATCGACCGTGCCGCCGGCGTTGGAGGACACCAGGAAGATGCCGCCGCCCGGTGTGCCGTCGGTGTCGACGTTGGCCAGGATCATGTCGCCGACCCGGATCATGTCCGCGGCGGCATCAAAGTAGCCGGCGGTGTCGACCTCGCCGGCCAGGTCGGGGGTGGTGTAGTGCCAGAGCGTGAAGCCGTTGGCGTAGGCGAGCACGCTCAGCCCCTTGGACTCGAAGGCCATGGCTGTCCTGTCTCCTTCAGGGGGTGGATGAGACGGCCGCTTACGCCTCGGCGCAGGGCAGGGTGACCACGCCGGTGGCGTCGATCAGGCTGGCCCCCTGGCTCATCATGTTGTTGACGAAGTGGGCGGCGCGGTCGCCGTGCCAGGTGATGTCGGTCTTCACGTCCGCGCCGCTCGCGTGGCCGACGGCCGACTTGTGGTACCAGTGGCACAGCCGCGTGCCGGCCGCGGTCTTGGTCAGGCCGGAGTGGGGGATCCACAGGGTGCCCAGCCAGCGCTTGGCCTGGGTGCCCTTCCAGGGCAGCTCCTCCTTGCCGACGTAGTCGGCGTTGGCGAACTCCTGGATGCTCAGCAGCTCGGACCACTGCTTCCAGCCGATCACCGCGAAGCGGTCGCCGTCGTCGGGCACGTCGGCTTCGCCGAGCGCCTCGAAGGCGGCGAGCACCTTGTCGCGGGTCAGGCCCTGGGTGTCGTCGCCGACCAGATTGGTCGAGCTGTCGAGACCGGTGACGATCAGCTCGTCGGTCTTGCGGCCGAGCGCGTAGGCCCCGGCCGCCGCCACCACGTCGCGTTCGGCAACGTTGGTCTTCAGCTCGTCCATCTCGTCGACCCAGTCGCCGGCGTAGTAGTCGTAGAGGCGGCACTCCACCGGCTCGTGGTCGAGGCTCATGGTCGGCACCATGCCGTGGCGGGCCTTGGTCGAGGCCTCGCCCTTGCCGACCTTCTGGAAGGTGGTGGTGGCGCCGACGATGCCGCCCTTGGAGCGGACCGTCTGGCGCAGCTTGGAGCCCTGGCGCTGGTAGGCCAGGTGCACCTCCGCCTGGAAATGGCGGATGAACGACTGTTCGACGTCGTTCTCGGACATCGTCTCACCTCTTGGTGTCTGTCGGTTTGCGGGATGTGCGAGGGGCCGCCGGGCAGTTGTCGTCCGCGAGAGGACGGCCGTCGGGCGGCCGCGCGGCCCGCGGGCCCGCTCGGCGCGTTCGGCGCCGGGGGTTCTCCGTGGGCCGCGGCAAACGTTGGCCCGCGCTGGCGGGCGGCGCTGGTCGTTGGTAGACCGCGCAGGGAAAAAGCGGGAGGCCGCGCCCGCGGCGCAGCCTGGCCGGACTCGGGACGCCGGAGGGGAGCGGCGGCGTCCGAGGCGGCGCGGCGCGGGCGGGTCGTCGGGCGTCGGCGGACGACCCTGGAAGCGGCCTCCCGCCCGCCCGGCCGAGACCGCGCGCGAGGGCGGGAAGCGGACCCTTGCGCTCGGGACGGGCGGTACTCGGCCGGGGCGGATCTTGGACCCTGCGAGCCCGGCAGGCTGCGTTTCCCCGCAGCTTGCCGGGACCCGCTCTGCGGGGCCTTCGGCCCGGCTGCCGGGCTATTGCGGGAAGAGGCGCTTGAAGCCTTCGGTGACCTCGCGCACGACCGTGGGGTCGCGGTCGCGCCAGTAACGCGGGTCGGCCATCTTCTTCTTCAACTCCTCCTCGTTCGGGGCGGCGGCCTGCTCGGCGCTGCGCAGCAGGCTGGGCTCGCCGGAGGTCATCATCTTGTGCATGGCCAGCACGCCCTCGGCGGTGCTCGACAGGGCCTCGTAGACCTCGGGGGCGAGGGCCTTGCGGCCCCAGGCGGCGAGGCTCTTGGCCACCTCGGCCCATTTCTCCTCGCCGCCGAAATGGCCCACCAGGGCATCCATCTGCTGCTCGGCCTCGAAGGCGCTGGCCAGGTCCTCGATCGCCGGGATCAGCTTCTCGGCGGCCAGGTCGTAGACGAGCTGGACCTGTTCGGGGGTGAAGCCGGCCTGGTGGAGCCGTCGGTTCACGTCGGGGTCGACGGTGATGGCGCCGTTGCCGGGAAGCCGGGGCTGATAGGCCTCCGGGCTCTCGGGCACGCCGAGCGCCTTGCGGAAGGCCCGGCGGGTGCCCTCGTCGGCCTCGGCGCCCGGCACCTCGACCATCCGGGCCAGCTTGCGCTCCAGCTCGAGGTAGCTGCGCAGCAGCAGGTCGCTGCGCAGAGCGCCGGTCTGCGGGTCGCGGAACTTGGCCGGGATCTCGGGGGCGGCGCCGGGGCCGGAGCCCGAGGCGGACGGCGCGCCGGCGCTGGCGGTCTGGGTCAAGGTGTCGTTCAGCAGACTTGGGGTCATGGCGGTCAGAGCTCCTGCTCGGGGGACGAGGTTGGGGGGTGCATCGGGGACGTCGGCGCCGGCGTCTCCGTCGGCGCGGCGGGCTGACCGGTCAAGAGCGCCTGGAGCTCTGCCAGCAGTGCTGCCGGATCGCCCACCAGACCGCCCACCGGGCCGCCTGCCGGGCCGGCGCCTGTCGGCATGGGCCCGGCGGCCTGGCCGGGCGGCCGCAGAAGATCGCCCGGCACGCCCAGGATCTCGGCCGACCAGCGGGCGGCCCGCTCGCCATCGACCACGGCCAGCGCCTGGGGGCCGAGCTGGGCCGCCTGCTCCAGCCAGAACAGGACGTTGCCGAGGTCCTTGCGGGCCTGCACCTGGGCGAGCGGCGAGCGCTGCGCCAGGTCGACCAGCCGGCCGTCGATCGCGATCTCCGCGATCTCGCCGCGCCGGCGCAGGATCGACAGCGCCCGGCCGACCAGCGGCGTCAGCAGCTCCGCCTGCAGCCGCCCGAAGGTGGCGCCCAGCAGCCGGTTCATCTCGCCGGCCCGCTCCAGCACCTCGGTGGCGGTCATGCGCGGCGAGTCGACCGGCGCCAGCTTGTCGACCAGCAGCGCGTGGCGGATGCTGCGGCGCAGGTCCTCCAGGATGAGCTGCGAGACGTCGAACTTGCCGGCCGGCTGCAGCGGAGTAAGGCCGGCCGAGCCGACCGCCTTGGGGATGATGGTGCCCGGCTGCAGCCGGACCGAGGCCGGGTTGAGCACGCCGTCGTCGTCGGCCTGCCAGATGCCGGTCACGGCGATCGAGGCATTCTTCAGCGTCAGCTCGACGACCTTGTTCGCCGTCTTGATGTCGGGCAGCGCCTTCATCACCGGCGAGCGGCCGTAGATCTCGCCCGGCGCCTTCATCCAGCGGAAGTTCACGAAGGGCGAGTGGCCGAAGCGGCCGCGGGCGAGGACGGATCGCTCGCCGGTGCCGGCGTCGTCCGCCGTCTCTTCCAGCAGCGCCAGATAGTCGTAGGCCGCACCGTCCGGCAGCACGGCCTCGACCAGCGCGAAGCGCCGGTCCGGGGACTCTTCGGCCGCGGCCAGCAGGGCGGGCGGCAGCTCGGCCTCGGGATAGCGCTGGCGGAGCTGCGCGTGGGTCAGCTTGCTGCGCCGGAAGGTGGCGTCGAGCCGACCGTCGGGCCCTTCCTCCAGCACCGCCTCGCCCAGAGGCACGGCGGTGAAACGGAAGGCGCTGGGCGCACCCAGCGCAGTCTCCTCGAACAGCAGGCAGGCGGTGCCGACCGTGACCAGATCGAGGTAGCACTGATGCATCTCGACCGCGAAGTTGGAGCGGGCGAGGTGGCCCTGCAGCACCCGCTCGGCGCTTTCCAGAAGCGGCGCGAGCCGGCCGCTTTCCGCCTGTGTGACGGCGGGCCCCGGCGTCAGCCCGAACCAGCGCGACCAGGGCGGCGTCAGCTCGGCCAGCAGGCTGGCGGCGAGCTGCTCGACCGCGTCGGCGGCGGTGGAGTCGAACAGGCGCTCGGTCTTGCGTTCGCCCGCCGGGCGGGCGGCGAGGGCGCCGTCGCGCTGTGGCAGGGCGTAGGCGTAGCACTGATCCCAGTGGCTTTCCCACGCCGTCCGGCGGTCCTTCGCCTGGCGGAAGCGCCGTAGCACCGTCTCCGGCGCGACGGGGTCCGCTCCAGCGCCGGGTGGGCGTGCATTGGCGAGGATCGGCGACATCGGCATCTACTCCCCCAGCAGGGTCTTGCGGCGCGGTCGCCGCGCGGCTTCGGCGAGGAGCCCGCGGCGCGAGGTTGCGATGGTCGCCGAACGGCCCAGACGGCGCCGCTCGCGACTGCGGCGCTCGGCCTCGGCTTCCGCCCGGGCCCGCTCCTCGGCGCGCGAGGGAGCGACCTGCGGCTCCGGCGGCGGTGGCGGTGCGGGCAGCGGCGGCGGGGGTGGCGGGGCCGGCGGTTTGGGAGGAGAGAAAATTCCCATATCTTGCGGTCTCCTTCTGCCGCTTGCCGCGGCAACGCAAAAAGGCCCGCCGCGGCCAGGCCGGGCGGGCTGTCGAAAGGGTCGGGGGCGTGGCCTCGAGAGGCTTCGCTCCAAGACTCTGCGGTCGTTGGATTTATCTGGGTTTGCCGGGCGAAGCCGTGGGCCGCGCAACGCGGTCGCTGCGACCCCTGGGCACACTTCGGGCACGCTCGAGTTCCTGTGTAGACGGCAGAGAACATAAAGTCAACAAATTTTTTCGCGCCGGGGAGATTTTCTTGAGGTGCCGGTAGAGGGCGTAGGGCGTGACCACCAGGGGGGCGTGCAGACCGAGCGCGCGCTTGACCGCTTCGACACAGGTGTAGAGGCACGGGCCGCTGCGGCCGGCCCCCTGGTCGGGCGCGATCTCGGCGGCCACCACGCGATAGCCGGCGCGGGTGAAATGTCGGATCAGGCCGGCACGGTCCGTCCCCGGCAGGGGGCGGACCTCCAGACGATTGCAGCGAGGGTCGAGCAGCAGCCAGCCGCCACCCGTCGGCAGCAGGCAGAAGCAGTGGCGGAAACCCGGCTTCAGCCAGCGCAGCCAGACGATCTCGCTGCGCCCGGTGAAGCAGACCAGGGCGGACTGCGGCGCGGGCCGCGTGCGGCGTCTCAGTCCCATGGGGCGAGGCGCTCCGCGTCAGCCCTGGGCGGCGTGCCGGTCCGGCAGCGCGCTGCGCAGGATCCCTTTGGCCCGAAGCTGCGGTGCCATGGCATGCAGGGCCTCGGCCCAGAGGCGCGCCGCGTGGCCCTCGCGCGGGGCATAGGGGTCCGGCGGCAGGCCGCGGCGGCCGTAGTGGCGCAGAACCAGTAGGTGGTCGCGCTCGATCCGTCGCGTGCGCAGCAGCCGGTCGAGCAGGCGCAGGATGTCGGCCGGCTCGCAGGGGCGCGGCGGGCCGCCGCCGAATTGGCGGCTGTAGTGGGCACCGTCTTGAATCGCCTGGCGGGTCGCCATGAACCAAAACCAGACGTCTTCAACGGTCTCAAAGGGCTCTGGGCGGGCCTGGGTTGGTGCGGGGCCCCGACGCTGGCGGGTCATACCTGGCTCCTGAACTGCAATTTTTAGACGAGAGAAGGTTTTGTTATTTGCGTCGGGCGCGAGTATGTACGCACTATGTTCTTCCCAGCAATAGGAATATGATCTCTTTCCTGCTGCGCGCGGCCCAGCGAGGGGAGATGCTTTAACCATGCTCCGCCATTCCGATGTGTGGCACGCACTCGATGCACTGGCGCAACGCCACGGGCTGAGCCCTTCGGGCCTGGCGCGCAAGGCGGGACTCGACCCCACGACCTTCAACAGGTCGAAGCGGGTGACGGCCGAGGGCAAGCGCCGTTGGCCGAGTACCGAATCCATCGCCAAGGCGCTGTCGGCGGTCGGCGCCTCGCCGGCGGAGTTCATCGGGCTGATCGGCGACGGCAGCGTGGACACCCTGGCCCCGCGACTGCCGGTCGTGCTCGCCTCCCGCGCGGCCGCGACGGAAGACCCGTCCTTTGACGAGACCGGACGGCCGGCCCCCATGACCAGTCGCGAGATGCTGTTCCCGCGTCTGGAGGACCCGCATGCCTTCGCCCTGGAGATGGATGGGGACGGCTTGGCGCCGCTCTATCCCCGCGGCACCCTGCTGATCGTTTCGCCGGCGGCGTCCCTCGGCGAGGGCGACCGCGTCGTCGTGCGCACCCGGCAGCGGGGGCTGTGGGTCGGACTGCTGTTGCGCCAGACCCCCGAGGGCATCGAGTTGCGCGCCTTCGACCAGGCCGCCGACCGGCACCGCCTGGCGCAGGAGGACGTGATCTGGATGTCGCGGATTGTCTGGGCCAGCCAATAGCCCGGCAGAACGGCGCCCGCCCGGTCGGCGATGCAGACGCACCGCTCCCCGCCCCGGCCGCTCCCAACCCTTGCCGCTCTCCGCCCCGGCCGCTCCCCGCCCGAGCT
This sequence comes from Algihabitans sp., assembly GCA_965233705.1. Lineage (GTDB taxonomy): Bacteria > Pseudomonadota > Alphaproteobacteria > Kiloniellales > DSM-21159 > Algihabitans. The sequence continues at coordinate 262,001 of CBDDTF010000004.1, forward strand.
GTGCGGCGTTGCGTACGCTGCCGCCGCCGTTATGCTGACCGGCAGTTGCGAGGCAGGCGGGTAGGGGCGCCGGCACCCGCACGCAAGACAACCGGCAAGAAGCGAGGACGGCGATGACCGCTTGGCATTTCTTCGAGGGACAGTGGCACGAAGGCAATCCGGCGATCATGGGGCCGATGTCCCATGGCTTCTGGATGGCCTCGACCGTGTTCGACGGCGCCCGCGCTTTCGAAGGCGTGATTCCCGACATGGACCTGCACTGCGCGCGCCTGAACGCGTCGGCCAGCGCCTTCGGCCTGAAGCCGCTGCACAGCGAGGGCGAGCTGCTCGAGTTGGTCACCGAGGGGCTGGAGAAGTTTCCCAAGGGCGCCGAGCTCTACGTGCGGCCGATGTACTGGGCCGAGTCCGGCTTCGTCGCTGCCGACCCGGAGACCACCCGCTTCTGCCTGTCGCTGCACGAATCGCCGCTGCCCGAGCCCAACGGCTTCGCGGTGACCCTCAGCCCCTTTCGCCGCCCGACCCTGGAGATGGCGCCGACCAACGCCAAGGCGGCCTGTCTCTATCCCAACAGCGGCCGCGCGCTGCTGGAGGCCAGGAGCCGCGGATTCGACAACGCGGTGCTCTGCGATGCGCTCGGCAACGTCGCCGAGCTGGCCACCGCCAACATCTGGCTGGGCAAGGACGGGGCCGCGCACACGCCGGCGCCCAACGGCACCTTCCTCAACGGCATCACCAAGCAGCGCACCCAAAGGCTGTTGGAGCAGGCCGGCATCAAGGTCTTCGAGCGCACCTTGACTTGGCGCGACTTTCTGGAAGCCGACGAGGTCTTCTCCACCGGCAACTACGGCAAGGTCATGCCGATCATCCGGGTGGAGGATCGCGAGCTGCAGCCGGGCCCGCTCTACCGCCGGGCCCGCGAGCTCTACTGGGATTGGGCCCACGACGGCTCGCCCCGCTGACCCGGCGGCGACCCCTGTGGCGGGTCGCTTCGCGGCGGCCGTCGGCGGTTAACCAACGGTCAAGGCCCGCCGGGTTTTAGTGCGCCCGTATTCGGCAATCAGTTAGACGGGAGCCCCGGCGTGGCCAACCTCGACATGGACGGCCCTTTCGATTTGAACCGCAGCGCGGTGATGGCGACCGTGACCGAGCCGCTGCCCGGCACCTTCGCGATCGGCCACAAGGACAAGAACGGCCGGTTCCAGGTTCAGTTCGTCGGGCGGGACGACCATAACCTGGCGGCGGCGCTGCTGCAGGCGGTGGGGCGCGGCGTGGGCAAGCCCGGGCTGGTCGGCCGCATGTTCGGCAGCAAGCTGGTCGCCAACGCCTTCAAGTTCTCCTACGCCAACTCGGTGCAGGCGGCCTACGAGAAGCAGTGCCGCAGCTTCCACACCTTTGGCGAGACCCGCAGCCTGGAAAACGAATCCCACCCGGCGCCGCCGCCCGGCTCCGGGCTGACCTGCCCGGTCTGTCGGCAATAGCGAAACGCCGGACCAGGCGCCGTGGGGCGCGTGGTGAGTCCGGGGCTTCACGCGACCGCCGGGCCCGCTACCCCTGCGCCAGGTCCTCGCCCGCCAGCGCGCGGGCAACCAGGGCGCGGCTTTCGGCCAGGCCGTAGAGGGCGAAGAAGCTGCCCAGGCGCGGGCCCTGCTCCTGGCCCAGCAGCACCTGGTAGCAGGCCTTGAACCAGTCGCGCAGGGAGGGGAAGGCTTCGCGCTTGCCGATCTCGTAGACCCGGTTCTGGATGGTCTCGGCATCGGCGTCGTCGGGCAGGGCCTCCAGCTCGGCCAGCAGGTCCTCGAAGGCGGGGCGCTCGTCGGCGCTCGGCGCGCGGTAGCGCTTGGTCGGCTTGACGAAGTCCCGGTAGTAGACGATGGCGTAGTCGACCAGGCTGGCCAGGATCGGGTCGCTCGCCGGACTGGCCTGCGGCGCGTAGCGGCTGATGAAGCCCCACAGCGTCTCGGCGTCCTCGGCGTTGCAGGCGCCGACCAGATTGAGCAGCAGACTGAACGACAGATGCGCCGGCTCGCGCGGCGGCTGGCCGTCGTGGATGTGCCAGACCGGGTTCTCGAGCCGCTTGTCCGCCGGCTCCTGCTCGTACTTGGCCAGGAAGGTCAGGTAGTCGTCGACCGTGCGCGGGATCACGTCGAAGTAGAGCTTCTTGGCCGCGCGCGGCTTCTGGTACATGAACAGCGACAGGCTTTCCGGCGGCGCGTAGGTCAGCCACTCGTCGACCGACAGGCCGTTGCCCTTGGACTTGGAGATCTTCTCGCCCTTCTCGTCGAGGAAGAGCTCGTAGTTGAAGCCCTCCGGCGGCGGCCCGCCCAGGATCTTGCAGATCCGCGAGGCCAGCTTGACCGAGTCGATCAGGTCCTTGCCCGACATCTCGTAGTCGACGCCCAGCGCGTACCAGCGCATGCCCCAGTCGGGCTTCCACTGCAGCTTGCAGTTGCCGCCGGTGACCGGCAGCTCCGTCCTGGCGCCGTCCTCGTCCTCGAAGACGATGGTGCCGGCCTCGGCATCCTGCTCCAGGATCGGCACCTGCAGCACCCGCCCGCTCTTCGGCGAGACCGGCAGGAAGGGGCTGTAGGTCTTGCGCCGCTCCTCGCGTAGGCTCGGCAGCATGACCTGCATGATCTCGTCGTAGCGCTGCAGCACCCGCAGCAGTGCCTGGTCGAAACGGCCCGAGGCATAGAACTCGGTCGAGGACTGGAACTCGTAGTCGAAGCCGAAGGAGTCCAGGAAGGCGCGCAGGCGCGCGTTGTTGTGGTGGCCGAAGCTCTCGTGGGTGCCGAAGGGGTCGGGAATGCGGGTCAGCGGCTTGCCCAGGTGCTGGGCGACCATCTCCTTGTTCGGGATGTTGTCCGGCACCTTGCGCAGGCCGTCCATGTCGTCGGAGAAGCAGAACAGCCGGGTCGGAATATCGCTCAGGCGCTGGAACGCGCGGCGCACCATGGTGGTGCGGACCACCTCGCCGAAGGTGCCGATGTGCGGCAGGCCCGAGGGGCCGTAGCCCGTCTCGAACAGCACGTAGCCCTTGTCCGGCGTCTGACCGCCGAGCCGCGCCAGGATCTTGCGCGCCTCCTCGAAGGGCCAGGCCCGGGCCGTCTGCGCCAGCTCGCGTTCGCTCGTCATCGCTTCACTACTTCCATCCTGCGGGATCGGCGCGGAAGCTAGGCGGGCGGCCGGCGCCCGTCAACGCGGCAGATGCGGCGCTGCAACAGAGCCGTCATGCAAGGCTGGTAGTGCTGGCGCCAGGTATGATTTCGCGGGTCCGCTGCGCGAGTGCGTCCGCTCGCAGCCTGCTTCGGGCGCGCGGCGACAGCGGCTTGGGGGATGCACCACGATGGCGACTTACAGCGTGCGCATGATGGACGCCAGCACCGGCGGCGAGGGCCGCTATGCCTTCGAGGGACCCGACGACCTCTTCAGCGAGACTCCGGTCCGGATCGTCAAGACCTTCATGGACCATGTCGACCGTAGCCTGCTGCCGCACGAGCACATCGACTACGAGATCAACGCGGCCTTCAAGAACAGCGAGCACCGGACCGTGACGGCCCTGGGCCAGCTCATCCTCGAGCATCTGCCCCCGATCCCCTTCATGATGATGATCACCCCGGATCACGCGGTCTAGAGCAGAGGGTTGGAGTGATTCTTCACGATCGGCGGACGCGCTGACGCGCGTCCAAACGGTCGCAAATCACTCTAGGCGGCGGGCCCGGCCGTCGGGCGGCTGCGCGCCGCCCTACCGGGGCCGGGCGAAGAGCTTGCGGAAGAAGCTCTTTTCCTGCGCCATCTCGACGAAGGCCGCCTGCTGAGCCGGGGAGAGGCTGCGCACCCAGGCGTGCAGCTCGCCGCCGACCTCGGCCCAGACGGCGTTGCGCGCGCGGGCATGGGCGTTGAGGGTCTGGGCGACCGCGGCCGTGTCGAAGCGCGGGTCGTCCAGCATCTCGATCAGCTCCTGGCGCAGCGCGCCGCCGCCCTCGCGCTGCGCCGCCAGGGCGTCGAGCGTGTTTTGCCGGAAGGCCCGCAGGCCCTCCGTCTCGGCGCGGCTCAGCTCGAGTCGCTCGGCCACGGCGGCGATGTGGGCCTCCGGGTCCGGCCGGTTGCGCTCGGCGGCGAAGAGGCCGAAGAGCGCGCCGGCGATCAGGCCGGCGTTGAGCAGGAGCGACAGGGCCAGGGCGATGGCAAGGATTTGGGAGCGCATGGGGCCAGGGGGTCAGAGGAAGGGCGTCGGCTGAGCGCCGAAATCCACCGAGGTCTCGGCCGCCGCCGGCGCGGCTGCGGAGCCGGCGACCGAGGGGGCCAGGCCGTGGTTGCCGATCTCGAAGCCGCCGAGCGCCAGGGTGACGCCGAGCGCCGCCACCGCGCTCCAGCGCAGCAACGGCTGGCCGAACAGCGCCGCCGCCCAGCCAGGGCCGGCAGGCGCGCGTGCCGCCCGCGCCGGGGCTCGCACGATCGCCCGGGCGCGGGCCACGAAGTCGGCCGGCGCCGGCGATGGGCTCGGGTCGGCCGCCGCGCGCAGCAGGGCGATCTCGCCCGGCGCCTCCGGCGCTCTGGCGATCCAGGCCTCGACGGCGGCGGCCTCCGCGTCCGCGGCGCGGCCCTCCAGCCAGGCGGCCAGCAGCGCCGGCTCCGGCCGGGTCGCCGGCGCGGCGTCCGGTGCCACGCGCGCCCAGAGGCGGCGCGCCGCCGCGCCGCCGATCTCGAACTCCTCCGTCCTGCTCATTTCGGTCCACCCTCTTGTCACGAAAACTTGTACGCGCCGCACGCGACCGTCATCCCTGGTCCAGATCGGCGAAATGGCGCCGCAGCTTGGTCAGAGCCTTGTGATGCATGGAGCGCACGGTCTGCGCTTCGACGCCGAGCAGCGCGGCCGCCTCGCCGACCTCCTTCTCCTCGTCGTAGAGCAGGCGCAGCACGGCCGCCTGGCGCGCGGACAGCAGGCCCGGGGGAATGCGCACCGGCTGGACCGGCTCGACCGGCTCGACCGCGAGGCGGGCTTCCGGCACTGCGTCGATCGTCTCCGCGTGCACGCCGGTCGGCCGGCCGCGGCGCAGCGTGTCGATCGCCGTGGTGGTGGCGATCACCGTCAGGAAGGTGGTCAGCTTCGCCTTCTTCGCGTCGAAACCGCGCAGCAGCTTGTAGTCGTTGCGGCAGAGCTTGACGTAGACCTCCTGCGCCACGTCGTCGGCCTCGTCGCCGCGGCCGGCCGGGGCCAGACGCTTCTGCACGGCGGCATAGACGACGGCCGCCGTCTCGGCGACGAAGCGGTCCCAGCTCGGCTTGTCGCCGCGCACCAGCCGCTGGATCAGATCCGGATCTCCGCGCATCGCACCGCAAGGCAATAAAGCTTGCGGCGGCGCGAGGCCAGCCTGCAGAGAGTCCCCAGCCAGTCGTCATGCCTGACCGCACCGCCGCCGCTCCCTATACTGCGCAGCCCATGCGCGAACCGCCGCCCGCTCTCGTCGCCGGTCTGACCGGGGCCGTCTGGCTGAGCCCGGACGGCGAGGTGGAGTCGCTGAAGGCCGGCGATGCCGCGCGCCGGGCGCGTCAGACGCCGCCGCTGGTCTGCCACGCCCGGGCCACGGCGACGCGCCTGGGCGTCGAGCCCTTCGTCGCCTTCGACCTGCTGGAGCTCTTCGCCTTCGTGCGGCCGGCGCGCTTCTGCGCCCCGACGCCGCGCGGCCTGGCCCAGGCGCTCGACCTCGGCGACCCCAGGGCGGCGGAGGCGCAGGCGCTGGCGCTGGGCCGCGCCGCCGATCGCCTGCTGGCCGAACTGGGGGCGCGCGAGGCCGGCCGGGCGCCGACGATCGCGCTGGCCTTCACCATGGCCCAGGCCGGCTGGCCGTGGGGCGAGGCCGTGCTGCGCGCGCTCGACTTCGCACGCGCGGACGTCGCGCCGCGCCGGGGCGGCGGCTACCAGGTCTGGGAGGCGCTGGGCGAGTGGTCCGAGCACGCCCCGGAGTCGCCGCCGGGCAGCCAGCCGGTCGACCCCGAGGCGGCGCGCCGGCGCCTGGCCGAGCTGCTCGGCGAGGCGGCGGAGGCGCGGCCCCAGCAGGGCGACTACGCCAGTGCGGTGACGCCGGCCTTCGCGCCGCGCGAGCGCGAGGGCGAGCCCCGGGTGGTGCTGGCCGAGGCCGGGACCGGCGTCGGCAAGACCCTGGGCTACATTGCGCCGGCCAGCGTCTGGGCGGAGCAGAACGGCGGCGCCGTCTGGCTGTCCACCTTCACCCGCAACCTGCAGCACCAGATCGACGGCGAGCTTGACCGGCTCTACCCGCTGCGGGCGGAGAAGGCGCGCCATGTCGTCGTGCGCAAGGGGCGGGAGAACTACCTCTGCCTGCTGAACTACGAGGAGGCGGTGCGCGGCCTGGGCGCGCGGCCGGCCAGCGCGGTGCCGCTCGGCCTGCTGGCGCGCTGGGCGCTGGCGACCCGCGACGGCGACATGGTCGGCGGCGACCTGCCCGGCTGGCTGGCCGACCTGACCGGGCGCGGGCGCACCTTCGGCCTGGCCGACCGGCGCGGCGAGTGCATCTACGCGGCCTGCCCGCACTACCGCAAATGCTACATCGAGAAGTCGGTGCGCCGCGCCCGCCGCGCCCGCCTGGTGGTGGCCAACCACGCGCTGGTGATGATCCAGGCGGCGCTGGGCGGCGGCGGCGAGGAGGGCGGCCTGCCCCAGCGCTACGTCTTCGACGAGGGGCATCACCTGTTCGACGCGGCCGACAGCGCCTTCGCCGCGCACCTTTCGGGCCAGGAGACCTTCGAGCTGCGCCGCTGGCTGCTCGGTGCCGAGGGCGGGCGGCGCGGCGGCAGCAGCCGGCAGCGCGGCCTACAGCGCCGCAGCGAGGACCTGATCGCCGGCCAGGAGGCGCTGGAGACGGCGCTGCAGCGGGTGCTGCGCGGCGCCCGCGCACTGGCGGCCGAGGGCTGGCACCAGCGCCTGGCCGAGCCGGAGGCGGCCGAGGGGCCGACCGAGCGGTTCCTCGCCCTGGTGCGCCAGCAGGTCTATGCCCGCGCGCCCAGCCGGGGCGAGGGCTACAGCCTGGAGACCGAGCCGCGCCCGCCGGTCGAGGGGCTGCTGGAGGCGGCGCGTGCGCTCGATGCCGCCTTCGACAAGCTGGAGCAGCCGCTGGTCGCCCTGCGCGACGGTCTGGGCGCGCGGCTGGACGCGGCGGCCGAGGAGCTGGACAGCGACACCCGCCGGCGGATCGAGGCGACGCTGCGCGCGCTCGACCGCCGCGCCGTGCGCCCGTTGCGGGCCTGGCGCCAGATGCTGCGCGCGCTGGAGGCCGAGGACGCGCCGCCGGAGTTCGTCGACTGGCTGGCGGTCGAGCGGATCGAGGGGCGCGACCTGGATGTCGGCTACTTCCGCCATTGGGTCGACCCGACCGAGCCCTTCGCCAATGCCGTGCTGGCCCAGGCCCAGGGGGCGGTGATCACCTCGGCCACCCTGACCGACAAGTCGGGCGATCCCGAGCAGGACTGGCTGGCCGCCGCCCGGCGCAGCGGCACGGTCCACCTGCCCGCGCCGGCGGTGCGCGCGCAGGTGCCCTCGCCCTTCGACTACGCCGGCCAGACGCGGATCTTCGTGGTCAACGACGTGCGCAAGGACGACCTCGACCAGGTCGGCGCGGCGCTGCGCGAGCTCTTCCTGGCCGCCGGCGGCGGCGCGCTCGGCCTGTTCACCGCGATCAGCCGGCTGCGCGGGGTCCACCGGCGCCTAGCCCAGCCGCTGGAACAGGCCGGGCTGGACCTGCACGCCCAGCATGTCGACGGGCTCGACGTCTCGACCCTGGTGGAGATCTTCCGGGCCGAGCCGGACTCCTGCCTGCTCGGCACCGACGCGGTGCGCGACGGCGTCGACGTGCCGGGCCGGGCGCTGCGCCTGATCGTCTTCGACCGGGTCCCCTGGCCGCGCCCGGACCTGCGCCACAAGGCGCGGCGCCAGGCCTTCGGCGGCAAGCGCTACGACGACATGTTGACCCGCCTGAAGCTGCGCCAGGCCTACGGCCGGCTGGTGCGCCGCGCCGACGACCAGGGCGTCTTCGTGCTGCTCGATCCGATGATGCCTTCGCGCTTCGCCAGCGCCTTTCCCGAGGGTGTCGCCTTCCAGCGCGTCGGCCTGGCCGAGGCGGTGGCCGAGACGCGCGCCTTCCTCTCCGGCCCGACCCGCGCGGCGGCGGCATCCGACACCACCGCGGGGGCGGGCGGGGACCTCACCCCACCCCGAAGTGGATGAACAGCGCGGAGAGCGTGCCGACCGACAGCAGGGTGGAGATCACGATCGCGGCGGTGGCGCGCTGGATGTAAAGGCCGTAGCGGTTGGCCAGCACGAAGACCAGGGCGCCGGTCGGCAGCGCCGCCTGGATCACCGCGCTTTCCGCCCAGACCTCCTCCATCGGCATGACCTCGAAGGCCAGCCAGTAGGTGATCGCCGGCATCGCGATCAGCTTGAGCAGCGACAGCCAGCCGACCTCGCCAAGCCCGGCGGTCAGCGACTTGCCGACCATGAACAGCCCCATGGCGAAGAGCGCGCAGGGCCCGGCGGTCGAGCCGAGCAGGTCGGTGAAGCGCACCACCGGCGCCGGCAGGCCGAGCCCGGTGGCGGCCCAGAGGATGCCGGCGGTGGCCGAGATCAGCAGCGGCGAGCGGAGCACCGCCGTGATGGCGTCGCGGGCGAGCTGCAGGGCCGTCTCCTCGCCGCTGCCGTCGAGCTCGATCAGCAGCGTGGCGAGGCCCATCACCACCACGCCGGTCATCACCGTGCTGATGATGCCGGCCGGCAGTCCGGCCTCGCCGTAGGCGATGAGCAGCAGCGGCACGCCCATGTAGCCGGTGTTCGAGAAGATGGCGCTGATCCCGTGCAGGGTCAGGATCGCCAGGCGGTTGGGGAAGAGGAAGGCGCCGACCAGCAAAGCCAGCCCGAAGGTGCCGATCAGCCCGGCGCCGAAGGCGGCGATGAAGGGCCAGTAGAAGACCTGCGCCAGGTCGAGCTGCGCCATGGTGCCGAAGAACAGGGCCGGCAGCGCCACGTAGAAGACGAAGGCGTTGAGCGCGGTCGAGGCCTGCTCGCCGAGCAGGCCGCTGCGGCCGGTGGCGTAGCCGGCGGCCATGATGGCGAAGACCGGCAGGACGACGTTGACGATGGGCTCCATGCGCTCCGGCCTCTACGCCACCCGGCGCCGAAGGTCCAGCGCGCCGGCGGAATTGGACCTATGCGCCGACATGCGGCCCTGGGGCCGGCGGGTCGGCGCCATCTAGCCCGCTCGCTGCGGCGTCAGGGCGATGCCGCGTCCGGCCTGGGGCGGGCGCGGCAGGTCCTTGTGGGTCTGCCAGAGCTGTTCGACGCGCGCCGCCACCTCCGCGCCCAGCGGGGCGGTGCGGCGGGTGTTGAGGTCGACGTGCAGGCTCATCCACTCGACCGTGGCCGCCAGGTAGCCCTCCTCGGCGTGGTACATGCGCAGGAAGGTGTTGAGCTTCTTGGGCTGCCACCCCAGGAGCTGCAGGCTGATGGCCAGCGGCGCGCCCTCCAGCAGCTCCTGCCCGTAGGTCACGTGCGCCTCCACCGCGAAGATCGTGCCGCCGGTGCGCGCGCGGTAGGCGGCGTCGAGGCCGATGTGCTCCATGAAACGGTCGTAGGCGCGGTCGAAGGCGAGGATGTAATAGGCCACGTTCATGTGGCCGTTGTAGTCGACCCAGTCGGACTGGACCTCGGTCCGGTGCAGCTCGAGCGCTGCGTCGAATGGCATCTGGGAGGTCTCCTTCGCGGGCGGGTGGGTTCAGGGGGCGGCTTTGGGACGGGGCGCCACCGCCGGCCCGGCGGGATGGGGCGCCAGCTTAGTGCATTGGCGCGACCCGACAAACCGGCTAGCGTCGCGGATCGGTCCCACCCGTTTCTCGCGAGTCCGAGATTTCCATGCGCCTGCTGGCATTCCTGGGCGGCCACGGCCCCAAGGTGCTGTTCGTCGGGGTCTTCATCGGCCTGGCGCTGCCCGATCTGGCCGCGTTGGCGCGCCCGCTGGTCGGGCCGGCGGTGGCGGCCCTGCTGCTGCTCACGCTGCTGCGGGTGGAGTGGGGGCAGATGGCGGCCTACCTGCGCCGGCCCGGGCTGCTGCTGGGGCTGGTCGTCTGGCTGATGCTGGTCTCGCCGGTGGCGGTCTGGGCGGTGCTGCGCGTCCTGCCGGGACCCGAGCCGCTGGAGGTGGCGCTGGTCCTGATGGCCGCGGCGCCGCCGATCCTGGGGGTGACGGCGATCGCCATGCTGCTCGGCCTCGACGGGCCGCTGGCCCTGGTCATGGGGCTGGCCGCCACCCTGCTGACGCCGATCACCGTGCCGCTGCTCTCGCTCTGGCTGCTGGGCTTGGAGCTGGAGGTCGGCGTCGGCGCCTTCATGCTGCGCCTGGCCCTGGTGGTGCTGGGCGCCTTCGCCGTGGCGCTGCTGCTGCGCCGGCTGCTCGGAGTCGCCTGGTTCCGGGCCCGGGCCACCGCCCTCGACGGTCTGGTGGTGCTGGTGATGCTGCTCTTCGCGGTGGCGATCATGGACGGGGTGACCGCCACGCTGTTCGCGCGGCCCGATGTGGTCGCGCTGTGGATTTTCGCCGCCTTCGTCGCCAATCCCCTGCTGCAGCTCGCCGCCGCGCTGGCCTTCTGGAGCTGGCAGGGGCCGCGCCGGGCGCTGACCATCGGCCTGATGTCGGGCAACTGCAACATGGGCCTGCTGCTCGCCGCCCTGCCGCCCCAGGCCGACTACGACGTGGTGCTCTTCTTCGCCCTGGCGCAGCTTCCGATGTACATGCTGCCCTTCGCGCTGACGCCGCTCTATCGCCGGCTGCTGCGCGTGGTGGCGGCGGAGGAGGGGTGATCGCCGGCGCCGCCCGGCGCGCCCGGCGCGCCCTCTTGTGAGGGCGGTCACAGACGCCGCGGCAAAGCTGCAACACTGTGTGAGGCGGGCATCATGCCGGTCCGCGCGGTTATGGCCTTTTGCCCGGAGGTGTGATAGCAGCAAGACATCGTGCCGCTGCCTGTCGCTGGATGCGAACCAGTTGTTAAGGGCCGGCGACTAGGGTGGCGGCAGGGTGAAGAGGGGGGCGCCAGAGGTGCGGTTGTCGGATCGGGGTCGGGCCCCGGTGGCCGGGCTTTCACGCGAAAGCTGCGCGGGAGTCTATCCGACAAGTGTCCACGGGTGGCCTGGTCGGTTTTGTCGGGTGTGGCAGGAAGAAGACGGGGCACAATGCTGAATCGGGCTTTCTCGCGGGCTTCAATCTCGGTGCCGGGCCGTTTGGCCGCGCTGGTCGTCGGCCTTGGGGTGCTGAGCGGCTGCGCCTGGGCGCCGGGTCTGGAAGACACCAACCGCTATGCGCAGGCGCCGAACCGGGCGTTCCAGCTCGCCTCGGTGGCCGATGGCGACTACATCGCGAGCGACATCGCCGACGTGGCGGACGTGGGCGAAGGCGAGTACGTCTCCGACGGTGATCCGTTGGAGGTGTTCAACCGCTTCATGTTCGCCATCAACGACACGCTGGACATCTTCGTGCTCAAGCCGATCGCGGTGACCTACCGGCGCTGGGCGCCGGAGCTGCTGCAGGAGTCGGTGGACAACTTCGTGACTCATCTGAGCGAGCCGGTGACCTTCGCCAACGCGCTGTTCCAGGGCGATTGGGAGCATGCCGAGACCACCGGCAGCCGCTTCCTGATCAACAGCGCGATCGGCTTCGGCCTGTTCGACCCGGCCAGCGGCCTGGGACTGGCGCACCGCAACGAGGACTTCGGCCAGTCGCTGGCCGTGCATGGCCTGCCGAGCGGCCCCTATCTGGTGCTGCCGCTGCTCGGCCCCTCCACCTTCCGCGACGCGGCCGGCAAGGGCGTGGACTTCTTCCTCGATCCCTTCGGCTACCTGGCCCGCGCCAACGACGCCACGGAGCTGTCGATCGCGCGCACCGGCACCGAGGCGGTGAACTTCCGCGCCAAGAACATCGACACGCTGGACGAGGTGCGGCGCGACTCGATCGATTACTACGCGCGCATCCGCTCCCTGTGGCGGCAGCAGCGCGAGCGCGAGATTCGCAACGACGCGGCGGCCGGACCGGCGATCGGCGTTTCGCAGCCCTCGACGGAACCGCGCCAGGTGAGCGTTCGTTAGGGGAGGCTCCGCTAGACTTGGGACGCGGGGCCGCGCCGGCAGGGCCGGCGGGCGGACCGCGGCGAGACGGCCGTGCGGCCGCGAGCGCAAGAGGGATCGATATGACAGCAATGATCGCGCGCCTTGCGCGCTGCGCCGGGGCTGCCGCCTTCGCGACCGCTCTGGCGCTGGCCGGGCCGCTGGGCGCCTCGGCCACGGCCCAGGCCGAGACGCCGGCCGAGTTCCTGAAGGACTTCTCCGACAGCGCCGTGAGCGAGCTGACCGGCGAGGAGATCAGCCAGAACGAGCGCGAGAGCCGCTTCCACGACATGCTGGAGCGGGGCTTCGACGTGCCGGCGGTCAGCCAGTTCATCCTGGCCCGCTACTGGCGCGCCGCCTCCGAGCAGGAGCGCGAGAAGTTCATCGCCGTCTTCAAGGACTACCTGACCCAGCGCTTCCTGCCGCTGTTCGACGGCGCCAGCGACTTCGAGCTGCAGTTCGGCGAGGGCCAGGCCCTGCAGGGGCGCGACGACCTCTTCGACGTGCCGGTGGTCTTCCGGCCGGCCGGCGGCGGCGAGCCGGTGAACACCGTCTGGCGGGTGCGCCAGCAGGGCGAGAACTTCAAGATCCTCGACGTGCGGGCCGAAGGCGTCAGCCTGGCCGTGACCCTGCGCGACGAGTACACCTCCGTGGTGCGCCAGAAGGGCAGCGTGAACGCGCTGGTCGAGGAGCTGCGCCGGCTGATCGACAGCGGTCAGGTGCGCCCCGCCACGACGCCCAACCAGCAGGGCTGACAGAGTTCCGGCGCGTCCGACCGAGGTCCGCAACGACGAAGAGGCCGCAAGCCGGGCTGCTTGCGGCCTCTTTCGCGTTGTCCGGCCGTGTGACGGCGTGCGGGGGGCGCCGGCCCGTGGCCGCAGCGCCACCCCCGGCCGCGTGGTTGGCGGCCGCCGTCAGCGGGTCAGCGGCTTGTACTTGATGCGGTGCGGCTCGACCGCCTCGTCGCCCAGGCGCCGCTTCTTGTCTTCCTCGTAGTCCTGGAAGTTGCCCTCGTACCAGATCACCTGGCTGTCGCCCTCGAAGGCCAGGATGTGGGTCGCCACGCGGTCGAGGAACCAGCGATCGTGGCTGATCACCAGCACGCAGCCGGCGAAGTCCAGCATCGCCTCCTCCAGCGCGCGCAGCGTGTCGACGTCCAGGTCGTTGGTCGGCTCGTCGAGCATCAGCACGTTGGCGCCGGACTTGAGCAGCTTGGCCAGGTTGACCCGGTTGCGCTCGCCGCCGGAGAGCTGGCCGACCTTCTTCTGCTGGTCCGGCCCCTTGAAGTTGAAGCTGCCGACGTAGGCCCGGCTGTTGACCTCGCGCTTGCCGACGGGGATCACGTCGGCGCCTTCGGAGATCTCCTCCCAGATGGTCTTGTTCGGGTCCAGGGTCTCGCGGGTCTGGTCGACGTAGCCGAGCTTGACCGTGTCGCCGACGCGCAGGCTGCCGGCGTCGGGCTGCTCCTGGCCGACGATCATCTTGAACAGGGTGGTCTTGCCGGCGCCGTTGGGGCCGATGATGCCGACGATGGCGCCCGGCGGCACCTTGAAGGAGAGGTCCTCGATCAGGAGCTGGTTGCCGTAGCCCTTGCGCAGCTCCTCGGCCTCAATCACCAGGTCGCCCAGGCGCGGCCCCGGCGGGATCACGATCTGGCCGGACTCCGGGGCCTTGTCGACCTGCTTGTTGAGCAGCTCCTCGTAGGCCTGGACGCGCGCCTTCTGCTTGGACTGGCGGGCCTTGGGCGACTGCTTGATCCACTCCGCCTCGTGGTCCAGCTCGCGCTGGCGCGCCTTCTCCTCGCGCGCCTCCTGGGCCAGCCGCTTGCGCTTCTGCTCCAGCCAGCCGGAGTAGTTGCCCTCGTAGGGGATGGCGCGGCCGCGGTCGAGCTCGAGGATCCAGCCGGCGACGTTGTCCAGGAAGTAGCGGTCGTGGGTCACGCAGCAGACCGTGCCGGGATACTCCTCCAGATGGCGCTCCAGCCAGGCCACCGACTCGGCGTCCAGGTGGTTGGTCGGCTCGTCCAGCAGCAGCAGGTCGGGCTTCTGCAACAGCAGCTTGCACAGCGCCACGCGGCGCCGCTCGCCGCCCGACAGGGTGGTCACGTCGGCCTCGCCCGGCGGGCAGCGCAGGGCGTCCATGGCGATCTCGATGCGGCGGTCCAGGTCCCAGGCGTCGGCGGCGTCGATCTTCTCCTGCAGCTCGGCCTGTTCGGCGATCAGCGCGTCGAAGTCGGCGTCGGGCTCGGCGAAGGCGTTGGAGACCTCGTTGAAGCGGTCGACCAGCGCCTTCAGGTCGCCCAGGCCCTGCATCACGTTCTCGGCGACCGTCGCCTCGGGGTCCAGCTCCGGCTCCTGCGGCAGGTAGCCGACCCGCGCGCCCTTGGCGGCCCAGGCCTCGCCGTTGTACTCGGTGTCGACGCCCGCCATGATCCGCAGCAGCGTCGACTTGCCGGTGCCGTTGAGGCCGAGCACGCCGATCTTGGCGCCCGGCAGGAAGTGCAGGTGCACGTCCTTCACGACCGTCTTGCCGCCCGGATAGGTCTTCGACAGACCCTGCATGGAATAGACGTACTGGTAGGAGGCCATTCGGCGCGCCCTTCGCTGTTGCTCACTGGTGGTGGGGGCTATCTAGGCCCTTCGGGGCGCGCATCCTAGAGTGATTTGCGCCCCTAGGGAACCGCTGCGCGGTTTCATCGGCCGCTGAGAAACTATCTTGATTACAAATAGTTAGGGCGATGTGCTCGGCCCGAGGCGGGGGCGGGGCGACTCCGTCCGGTCGCCATCGCCGCCGGGCCGGGGCCGCGGCCGGCCAACCTGCGGCGTGGGCGCGCCGCCCTCGCCCCGCCGCCCTCGCCCCGCCGCCCTCGCCCCGTCGCCCTCGCCCCGTCGCCCTCGCCCCGTCGCCCTCCGCGCCGCCCCGGCGGTCCAGGCGGGCTCAGCCCAGCAGGTCGAGCAGGCGGGCAAGCTCCGCGGCCTGGGCCTCCAGGATCTGCGCCGCCTCGGCCTTCAGGGCCGCGATGTTGCCGGCATTGGCCGCGTCCATGTCGTCCAGCGCCAGGTCCAGTCGGGTGTCGAAGCGGAAATAGCGCTGCGCCGGGCCGGCATCGGGCAGAAGCTGGCGCAGGTGGTGGTCGGCGGCGTCGGCCTGGCCGTCCATCATCACGCCGAGGATCGGGCGCAGCCACCCGATCATGCCCCAGTCCTTGGCCTTCTCGTAGGCGATCTTGCGGGTCGCCACGCCGGTGCCGAGCGAGACCACCAGAATGTCGTCGGGCCGCTGGCCCATCGACATGGCCTCGATGAAGCCGCAGAGCGCCGGATTGTTGACGAAGACTCCGCCGTCGACCAGGGCGCGCCGGGTCGGGCGGCGGGCCAGGCTCTCGACCAGGGCCGGCTCGAAATAGGTCGGCGCCGCCGAGGTGGCGCGGGCCGCGTCGCGCAGGCGGTGGTTGCGCTCCGGGCTCTCGGCCGCCCGCCGGGTCTTGAAGAAGTAGGGCGCCCGCCGCTCGATGTCGTAGCTGGTGATCACCACCGGCTTCAGGCAGTCGGTCAGCGTCGCGTCGCCCAGGTAGTGCGCCAGCAGCTTCTCCAGCGGCGCGGCGCTGTACTGCTCGTCGGTGAGCCCGCCGACCGAGGTGATGCCGTCCCAGAAGGAGCGGTGGAAGATCTCGTCGCCCCGCTCGGCGTAGAGCGCCAGCATGTCGGCGGCGGTGAGCTTCGGCGTGCCGTCGTCGCCGGGTGCCGTCAGCCCGGCGGCCAGGATGCCGCCGGTCGAGGTGCCGGTCACCAGGTCGAACAGCGCGCTGATCGGCCGCCCGCTCGCCTGCTCCAGGTGCTGCAGCAGCACGGCCGGGATGGTGCCCCGGATGCCACCGCCGTCGATCGAGAGAATTCGGTACATCTGCCCCTCCCGGCATGCCGCGTGCGCTGACGGCCGCACGAAGCTTAGCCTGCGAAGGAGTGGTCGTGGAAGGCGGCGACACCCGGCGACACCCGGCGACACCGGCCG
Source organism: Algihabitans sp. (assembly GCA_965233705.1). Taxonomy (GTDB): domain Bacteria; phylum Pseudomonadota; class Alphaproteobacteria; order Kiloniellales; family DSM-21159; genus Algihabitans. The sequence goes on from CBDDTF010000004.1 coordinate 278,172, forward strand.
ACTTGTGCAAAGGCGACCCGCGGCGTCGAACCTTGGCGAGCGTGGCGGCCCGGGCGGGACCATCCTGGCGGGCACGACAAAACAGGGAGTCGTCGCCATGTCTCTGCTGTCCGACACCGAACCGCCGCACGCCGCCCGGCCCGCCGCCGACGCCCCGCAGGCGGCGCCCGACCTCGTCGCCATGCGGGCCTATCGGCTGGCGCGGCTGCGCGCGGAGCTGGTGGCGCGCGACTGCGCCGGCCTGTTGGTCCACGACCCGATCAACATCCGCTACGCCACCGGCACCACCAACATGCAGGTCTGGGCCCTGCACAACCCGGTGCGCTACGCCTTCGTGGCGACCGAGGGACCGGTGGTGCTGTTCGACTTCCACGGCGGCTTTCACCTCTCCGACGGCATCGAGGTGGTCGACGAGGTACGTCCGGCGCTTAGCTGGTTCTACTTCATGTCGGGCGAGCACAGCGGCGCCCGCGCCGTTCAGTGGGCGGCGGAGATCGCCGAGCTGCTGCGCGCCCACGGCGGCGGCAACCTGCGCCTGGCGATCGACAAGTGCGACCCGCCCGGCGCCGACGCGCTGCGCGCCGAGGGCGTGGAGCTCTGCGACGGGCAGGAGGTCTGCGAGCGGGCCCGCCGTATCAAGTCGCTCGACGAGCTGCGCGCCATGCGCCGCGCGGTGGCCGTCGCCGAGGAGGGCATGGCGCGGATGCGCACCCTGCTGACCCCCGGCATGAGCGAGAACGAGCTCTGGAGCCATCTGCACCAGGTCAACATCGCGCGCGGCGGCGAGTGGATCGAAACGCGGCTGCTGGCCTCCGGTCAGCGCACCAACCCCTGGTTTCAGGAGTGCTCCGACAAGCCGATCGCGGCCGGCGAGCTGGTCAGCTTCGACACCGATCTGATCGGGCCCTACGGCCTTTGCGCCGACATCTCCCGCTCCTTCCTCTGCGGCGAGGGCCGGGCGACGGCGGAGCAGCGGCGCCTTTACGGCCTGGCGCGCGAGCAGATCGAGACGAACATCGCCCTGCTGCGGCCCTGGATGCGTTTTTCCGAACTGGCCGAGCGCGCCTGGACGCTGCCCGAGCGCTGCCAGCCCAACCGCTACTCCGTGGTCGCCCACGGGGTCGGGCTCTGCGACGAGTATCCCCACTGCGGCTACTTGGAGGACAACGACCACTCGGGCGGCTACGACGGCGTCTTCGAGCCGGGCATGACCATCTGCATGGAGAGCTACATCGGCGAGGTCGGCGGCGCCGAGGGGGTCAAGCTGGAAGAGCAGCTCCTGATAACCGAGACGGGGATCGAGCGCCTCTCGGCCTTTCCCTACGAGGAGGCGCTGCTGCCGAGCCGCTGGGTCTAGAGCCGGTTGTGATCGTTTGGGCCCACGGCGTGGGTCCGCTGATCACAAGAAACCTGCTCTACAGCAAAGGGTTAGAGTGATTTTTCGCGACCGGCGGACGCGCTGACGCGCGTCTGAACGGTCGCAAATCACTCTAGAGCGATGCCCGACCTGATCGAATCGCACTTGCGATTCGCCAGGTCGGACAGCATCACTCTAACACTATGGTTTAGGGCGGTTTTGGGCCGATCGGCGGACCCACGTCGTGGTTCCACTCGATCGGAAACCGCCCTAGGGCGGGGCGTGCGGTCGGCGGATACGCTGAAGCGAGCCCCGAGGGCCGCAGATCGCTGTGACGCGACCGGGGGGATCGCCGCGCGCCGCCGCGGGGGCTTGTGTTCGGCGGCCAGTTGGCGTCTTTTCGCGCCGGCATGAGCAATCGTCTTCCCAGTCACCGCCCGAGCCTGTGCCGCCGCCTCGCCGGCCGGCTGGTCGCGCGGCTGTCCAACCTGCATTGGATCGACGACCGCCTGGCCCGCTCGGCACAGTTCTACGGCGGCCATACCGGCCTGGTCCTCGACGTCTATGGCTTCCGCACGCTGATCAACCTGCGTGGCGAGAACCCGCGCTCGCGCTGGTACAACGCCGAGGTGGCGGCCTGCCGCGCGCGCGGCGTCGCGGTCTTCGACGTGCCGATCAACTCGCGCCGCCTGCCCCGCCGGGCCGAGCTGCAGGCCCTGCTGGCCGCCTTCGACGCCCTGACCGCGCCGGCGGTGATGAAGTGCTCGGGCGGGGCCGACCGCACCGGCCTGGCCGCCTTCCTCTACCTGGTCGACCGCCAGGGGCCCGAGAGCTTCGCGCTGGCGCGCCGGCAGCTCCGGGCCTGGCCCTATCTGCATCTTCCCAAGCCCCAGCAGCGCTGGATCCTGCAGTTCCTGGCCTACTGGCAGGACCAGCGCGGGCCGGAGATGCCCTTGCGCCGCTGGCTCGACGAGGTCTACGACGCCGGGGACTTTGCCGCCTGGCTGGACGCGCGCGGCAAGCGCAAGACCTATCGCAACGTTTGAGGGCCACCGTGGTGGGGCGCCCTTGCGCGCCGAGCAGGGGGCGGACCCGGCAGCGTGAGCGCGGTTGCGCCCTGGCCGCGGCGCGGCGATCGCGGTAGAGCTGGCGGGGTCCGCTCCACCGTCCCAGGCCGCCCATGGATGACTGGATCTTCTGGACGCTCGCCGCGGCGGCCTTCCAGACCCTCCGTTCGGCTCTGCAAAAGCGCCTGAGAGATGACCTCGGCACCCTGGGGTCGGCCTTCGCGCGCTTCGTCTACGCCTGGCCGCTGGCGGTGGCCTACCTGCTGGTCGCCGCCGAGCTGGCCGGGGTGAGCGCACCTGGCGTCAACGGCCGCTTCCTGGCCTACGCGGTGGCCGGCGGGCTGGCGCAGATCCTGGCGACGGTCTGCCTGATCGAGGCCTTCGGCTACCGCAACTTCGCCGTCGCCACGGCCTATTCCAAGACCGAGACGGTGCAGGCCGCGCTGTTCGGGATCGTCATCCTGGGCGACCGGCTGAGCCCGGCGGCGGGGCTCGGCATCGCGGTCAGCCTGGCCGGGGTTCTCGCCATCTCGCTGAAGCGCCAGCAGGCCGGCTGGCGCCAGCTCCTGACCGGCTGGGCCCAGCCCGCGGCCCTGCTGGGCATGGCCTCCGGCGCCGGCTTCGCCTTGTCCGCCGTCTGCTACCGCGCCGCCAGCCTGGCGCTGGAGCCGGTCGGCGCTACCGTGCAGGCGGCGACGACCCTGGCCTGGGTGCTGGGACTGCAGACCCTGGCCATGGGCGCCTGGATGGCCTGGCGGCGGCCCGCGCAGGCCCGCGCGGTGCTGCGAAGCTGGCGGGTCTCGGCCTGGGTCGGGCTCGCCGGCATGGCGGCCTCGGTCGGCTGGTTCACCGCTATGACCCTGGAAAATGCCGCCTACGTGCGGGCCCTGGGGCAGGTCGAGCTGGTCTTCACCCTCGCGGCCTCCTGGCTGGCCTTCAAGGAGCGCTCGACGCCCGGCGAGCTGCTGGGCATTGCGGCCGTGGTCGGCGGCTTGCTGATCCTGGTCGGCGGGACGGTCTGAGGCGCGGACCAGGCTGCCGCCCGGACGGAGCCAGGCAGCGACAAAACCACAAATGGCAATTCCAAAGCGTAATGCTCGCATAATGATCCGGATCAATTCATTCGTAGGCAGGCGGATCTAAGGTTCGTCAGGTCCGGTGGCCGCGTGTTGACTTGGAGAGTGCCTGCCGCAAGCAGGGACGCGCTGCCCGCCGGATCGGCGCTGCGGCCTCGTGGGGAAGGCCGCCGCTCAACGAGGGAGAGCAGCATGTCCAAGGTGACGAAAGAGGTGATCGAGGAGGTGGGGGCGACCGCCCGCGAGGCGCTCGAGCAGGGCCGCAAGTTCGGCGAGGACCTGCAGGAGAAGGTGATCGAGCCGGTTCAGGAGAGCTACAGCGGCATGCGCGAGGCGCAGCGCGAGCGGGCCGGGGCCGAACGCGAGGCGCGGATCATGGAGCGCGCGGTGGAGATCAAGAAGGCCCACCCGAAGGTGCCCGGCCGCAAGGCTGTCGAGCATGCCCGCAACGAGGACGAGGCCGGCCTGCTCAAGCGGTGACGCACCGGCTTCGGTGCCGACCCGACAGCGTCGGACAGGCGGCGGGGCGGTGCGCCGCCGCCTGTTCCTCTCGCTGCAACCCGGATGAGGAGATCATGCGCAAACACCTCACGCGCGACTTCCCAGAGTCCTTCGCCAAGGCGCCGGCTCGGGAGGAGGAGACCTGTCCCCACTGCGGTGCGGTGCTGCGCACCCGCCATGCCCGCCGGCAGCATCTCACTCTCGAAGTCTGCCGGCGTCCGGCGCCGCGACCGCGGCCGGCCTGGAGCCCGGCCGTCCGTCCCGGCTCCGGGGGCGGGACGCAGGAGCCCGGCGACGGGGCGCCGGCGCGGCGGCCGGGGCGCCGAACGCGCGGCTGAGGCGGCGCCCGGCGGACTGTCGCGGCCGCGCGAAAAGGCTTGACCCGAGGCGGTCTTGCCCCTCCACCATGGCACCCGGAAGGAAGGCTGTCGGATGCCGCCGGCGGGGCGGCGGTCCGCCAACGGGTGAGCGATGCGGCCGCTGACGATCGGATTTCTGGTTGCCCTTGTGGTGGCGCTGGGCGTGGCCCTGGCCATTCAGCGCTATAGTCCGTTTTCCGGCTGCTCGCGCGATCCCGGCCCGGGGGTGGACTGGAGCGGCTGCAACCGCCAGGCGCTGGACCTCAGCGGGCGCGAGCTGACGGGCATGATCCTGGCGCAGGCCGACCTGTCGCGTTCGACCCTGGCCGGGGCGGACCTGCGCGAGGCCGATTTCACCCGGGCCCGCCTGCATCGCGTCGTGTTTGACACGGCCGACCTGCGCGACGCCGTCTTCGACCGCGCCGAGGGGCCGCGCGCCAGCTTCGGCGACGCCGATCTGCGCGGCGCCGATCTCTCCAAGGCGATCCTGCCGCGCAGCAGTTTTCTCGGCGCCGATCTCAGCGGGACCGACCTGACCAAGACGGATTTGCAGCGCGCCGATCTGCGCGGCGCGCTCCTGGTCGAGACCGATCTGCGCGAGGCGCTGCTGATCCGGGCCGACCTGCGCCGGGCCCGGATCGAGGGCGCGAGCTTCGAGGAGACGCACCTGACTCTGGCCGACCTGCGCGGTCTCGACCTGAGCGCAGCGCGGGACCTGACGGCCGAGCAGTTGGCCGAGGCCTGCGGCGACGCCGCCACCCGTCTGCCGCCGGGGCTGGCGGCGCCGGCGGCTTGGCCCTGCCCCTCGATGGAGGAGGGGCAGGCCCGGGCGGGACCGCAGTCCGAGTAGCCGGCCGCCCGAGGAGCCGACCGCGCCGGCGATCCTCGGCCTGCGGGCATCGGCCGAAGATCGCCAGCCCAAGGGTCTTCAGAAGGTAAACAGCTTGGTGGCCGGGTCCATCATCTTGTCGGCGATGGCCGGCGGCTGGGCCACGCCCACGCCGTCCATCAGCGCCTCCGGAGCCAGCTCGCGGTTGGGCAGGTAGATGGCGCAGACCTCCACCGTCGCGCCCTTGGCGAGCAGGGCGTCCAGCAGCGAGCGCACGGTCATCCCCTTCGGCGTGACCACCTCCGCCGTGGCGGGCGGCGGCGCGGCCAGCGCGATGTCGCCGGCGGGCCCGCAGAGCAGCAGGTCGACCTGGCTGCCGGCGCCGGCCACCTGGTTGGACAGGACCAGCGCCATGGCCTGGGTCTCGCTGTTGTCCGAGGTGATCACGGTGAGCAGCTTTTCGGCCGCCTGGGCGCCGGCGGGCAGGGCCATCAGGCCGGCGACGGCCGCCGCCGCGGCCGTGTTGCGAAACTTCGTCATGCAGCGGGCACTCCTGGGTTGGTGAAGGCGGATCGGCGCGGAGGGCCGATCCCGCGACAGGCTGGCGCCGCCGCGCCGGGGCGGCCTTGACCGAGATCAAAAACATTCAAGGAAACGCATGTAATCGCGCCCTGGCGAGGGGCGGCCCGCTTGGGCAGACTGCAACACTTCGAAAGCAATAGGTTTTCAGGAGGTTTCCGGCTGTGTCCACGTCCGCTTCGTCCGCCGCGCGCACCAATCTCTCCGTCAATGGCTCCCGCTTCTGGGATACGATCGAGGTGTCCGCCGGAATCGGCACCGGTCCCGAGGGCGGGCTGCGCCGGCTGGCGCTGGGCGAGTCCGATCGCGAGATGCGCGACCGCTTTATCGCCTGGTGCGAGGCGGCGGGCTACGGCGTCACGATCGATCGCCTGGGCAACGTCTTCGCGCGCCGGCCCGGCACCGACGACAGCCTGCCGCCGGTGGTCATCGGCAGCCACCTGGACACCCAGGCGGCGGGCGGGCGCTTCGACGGCATCGTCGGCGTGCTCGGCGGGCTGGAGGTGCTGCGCAGCCTGGACGACCTGGGCATCGAGACCCGGCGCCCGGTGGAGGTGGTGAACTGGACCAACGAGGAGGGCGCCCGCTTCACGCCGCCGATGCTCTCCTCCTCGGTCTTCGCCGGGCTGCGCGAACTGGACTGGGCGCTGGCCCGCGAGGACGACGCCGGCGTCACCGTCGGCGCGGAGCTGGCGCGCATCGGCTATGCCGGCCAGGCGCCGGTCGGCGGGCGTGCGCTCGACAGCTACTTCGAGATTCACATCGAGCAGGGCCCGCGGCTGGAGGCCGAGGGCTTTCCGGTGGGGCTGGTCACCGGCGCCTACGTGGCGCGCGGCATGGTCATCAAGGTCGACGGCGAGAACGCCCACTCCGGGCCGACCGCCATGCAGCTTCGCCAGAACGCGCTCGTCGGCGCCGCCATGGTCGCTGTCGCGGTCAACGAGGTGGGCTGGCGCTATTCCTGGTGTGACGCCAAGTCGACCGTGGCGCGGCTGGAGGCCTGGCCGAACAAGCCGGGCATTCTCTCCGACGAGGCCAAGGTCTTCGTCGACTTCCGCAGCCCCGACGCCGAGACCACCGCGCGCATGGAGGCGGAGATCCGCGCCGCGCTGCCGGACGCCGCGCGCCGCAGCCAGTGCCGGATCGAGGTGGCGGAGGACTGGACCTTCGGCGACCTGGCCTTCGACACCGAGCTGCTCGACCTGGTGCGCGACACCGCCCGGCGGCTGGAGGTGCCGCTGCTGGAGCTGCCCAGCCAGGCCGGCCACGACGCCTACAACCTCTCCAAGCTCTGCCCGACGGTCCTGATCTTCACCCCCTGCAAGGGCGGCGTCACCCACAACGAGAAGGAGGACACGACCCTCGAGGAGCAGCTTCCGGGCCTCAACGTCCTGCTCAATGCCGTGGTCGAGCGCGCCGGGCGATAAGGCTTCCTTTACGCCTGGCTGTCACAAGTCACCCTGCGGGTTAAATTGGATACAAAGCGCTCGGCAGAGAGGGCTTTGTCCGGGCGGGGGGAGCTGAGCGTGGCCTTGGATGTTCGGGATGTCGGGCACGGACGGGGGCGTGCCTGGGCGGTCCATCTGGGGCTGCTGGCGGCTCTGGCCGTATTGCCGGTGCTCTGGCCGGCGCTCGGCCCGGCGCCGGCCGTGGCCGCCGAACAGGCCGACGCGACGGCGGAGGAGGCCGGCGTGGTTCGGCTGCCCGGTCTGGTGGTCACGCTGCCCTTCGCCGAGCGCGAGCGGCGGCCGCTGCGCCGCGCCGTGCTCGCCCTCAAGCTGCATGTGAGCGAGGCGTGGGCCGGGCCGCCGGAGCTGACCCCGACCTCGGGCCAGGCCGCGAAGCTGCTCGACCGGCTCAACCTGCTGCTGCATGCCGAGGGGTTCGGGCAGGCCAGCGAACCCTGCGAGGAGCCGGAGTTGCGCGCGACCATCGAGACGGCGGCGCGGCAGGTCTATGGCGAGGTGGTGGAAGAGGTCGAGATCGAGCGGCTGGAGCTGCGCTGAGCCGTTGCGGCGCCGCCCCCCGCGCTGCCCCCAAGCGCCGCCCCCAGCGCCGGGCCCTGCGCCGGGCCCTGCGCCGCGCTGCCGCAATCCCCAATTCCCAATTCCCAATCCCCTCTAACTGATCGGGCCGGGGAAGGCGCGGTCGGCCGAGACGCGGCCGAGCTCGCCGAGCAGACGCGCGTTGCCGAGGCGGATCCGCCCCTCCTCGCGCTCGGCGACGCCGCGCTTGGCCAGCTCGCGGAACACCCGGCTGACATGCACCGCCGTCAGCCCGAGCGCATCGGCGACGTGCGCGTTGCGCAGGGGGAACTCGAAGGACTCCTCGACCGCCAGGCCGCGGACCGCCAGCCGCCTGCGCAGGTGATCCAGCAGATTGGCCACGCGCTCCAGCGCGTTGAGCTGTCCCAGCACGACGATGCGCTCGCGGCAGGCGCGCTGCTGCGCATCGACCAGACGCAGCAGATTGAAGCTGCAGGTCGCCGCGGGCTGCCGGCCGGGCGGCGCGTCGAGGGCGGGCAGCAGGCAGAGGTCGCAGTGGGTCAGGGTCTCGACGGCGTAGCTGCTCCGCTCCCCCAACAGGGAGGTCAGCGGCTCGCCCGGCAGCGCGAACCAGAGAATCTGCCGCGAGCCGTTGGGGGTGATCATGTACTGAAAGGCCCAGCCCTTGCGCAGCACCTGAACCCCGTCCGGCGTCTCGCCGAACCGCACCAGGGTGTGGCGCGGTTTGAAATTGGTGATCTTGTAGCCGGTGGCCCCGGCGCTTCCTTCGCTTGATTCCAGCAGGTCTTCACAGGGGGCGAGGCTGCGAACATTGCACTTATGGCAGTCCAATGGCTGTGATTCGATCGTTCGCCTCATCCCGTCACTCTTTTCTCTAAAGTAGTAATGCTTATTGAGTTAAAATAATCTATGTGTTTAACATAGATCAATCATCTCAACTGCGGTTTTAATCTGTTTTTTGGCTGAACATTTCTGCATTTTTTACTAGTATTTAACCATGGATGTCCAGCCTGGGGGGCCGTTCGCCGCGTGAACCGGGATAGCCATGATGTCCAAAGCATGCAATCACACGAATGAGAAGCTTGATTTCCTGCAGATCGACGCCGGCACCTGCGCCGAGCTGCGCCGCCTGGGGCCGTTCCTCGAGCCGGGTCTGGAGGAGATCCTGGGCGCGTTCTACCGGCACATCACCGCCGTGCCGGAGCTTGCGGAAATGCTCGGTGCGCCGAGCAACGTCGCCCGGGTGCGCAGCCTTCAGGCGCAGCATTGGTCGCGGCTTCTCACCGGCGCCTTCGATGCCGACTACCGGGAGCGCGCCCGACGGATCGGCGAGGCGCACCACAGGCACGGCCTGACCCCGTCCTGGTATCTCGGCGGCTACTGTTTCGCACTCAACGGGCTGCTCGCCCTGGTGGTGCGGCGCTATCGTTGGCGGCCGCGCGCGCTCGTCGGCGCGCTGACGGCTCTCAACAAGGCCGTGTTCCTGGATATGGACTGCGCCATCGAGGTCTACAACGACGCGGTGCTGCACGAGCGCGCGGCACGGCAGCGCAGCGTCGATGCGCTGATCGCGCAGTTCGACGGGCGCACTGGCGAGCTTCTGGCGGCCACCAGCCGAGCGGTGCAGAGCCTGCGGCAGATCGCCGAGGGCATGACGACCACCGCCGCCGCGACCGACACCCAGGCCGGACGGCTGGCGAGAGCGAGCGAGCGGGCCGCCGCCAACGTGGAAAGCGTCGCCGGGGCGGCCGAGGAGCTGGCGGGCTCGATCACCGAGATCTCCCGCCAGGTCGAGCAGTCGACCGCAGCGGCCACCCGTGCGACCGAGCAGGCCGGTGCGACCGATGCCACGGTGCGCGAGCTGGCCGCTAGCGCCGAGGGCGTCGGGCGCATCGTCACCCTGATTTCTGAGATTGCCGAGCAGACCAACCTGCTGGCGCTCAACGCCACCATCGAGGCGGCGCGCGCCGGCGAGGCCGGCAAGGGCTTCGCGGTGGTGGCCTCGGAGGTGAAGAGCCTGGCGACCCAGACGGCCAAGGCGACCGAGGAGATAGCGCGGCGGATCGGCGAGATCCAGACTGTCTCCAAGGGGGCGGTGGCCGCGATCGGCGGCATCGGCGAGACCATCGCGGAGCTGAACGCGGCAACCGGCTCGATCGCCGCGGCCATCGCGCAGCAGCAGGCGGCGACCGCCGAGATCGCCCGCAATGTCCAAGAGGCCGCCGGCGGCACCGCCGAGGTGCGCCGCGGCTCGGGCGAGGTCACCACGGCGGCCGGGGAGACCGGGGTGGCGGCGAAGACCGTCCACCAGGCCGCCAGCGACCTGCAGCGGCACGCCGACGAGTTGGGCGGAGAGATCGGGCGGTTCTTTACCGAGGTGAAAGCGGCCTGACGCTTCCCTGTCGGACGATGCCCGCGACCCTGACGCCGGAGGACAGCGCCCTTCCATGAGTTTTGCCGATACCTTCGCCAGCGCCACGCCGGAGTCGCAGGAAATCGGGGCGGCGACCGAGGCGCCTGGAGACCCGGCCGCGCCCGCGGGGGACTGGTCGGCGTTCGACGGCGCGGCCGGTCAGCTCCTGGCGCTTTCGGTCGACGCCATCGTGCTCGTCGGCCCCGACAACCGCATCGCCGCCTTCAATGCCGGAGCCGAGAAGATCTTCGGCTGGGCGGCGGAGGAGATACGCGGGCGCCCGTTGGAGACGCTGCTGCCGGCCCGCCTGCGGGCGCGGCACCGCGCGGCGGTCGGCGGCTTTCTCGAAAGTGGCTGCGTCTCGCGTCAGATGGGCGAACGGGCCCGCGTCGTCGGCCTGCACCGCAGCGGCCGGGAGTTTCCGGCCGCGGTGACGATCATCCGCGCGCAGCGGCCGAGCCCCTGGGGCTACGCCGCGATCGTGCGCGACCTGACCGCGGAGACCGCGGCGCGCCAAGCGCTGGAGAAGAACGAGCGGCGCCTGCGCAGCGCCCAGCGGATCGCCGGTATCGGGTACTGGGACCTGGACCTGGCGAGCCGCCGGCTGGTCTGGTCGAGCGAGGTCTTCCGCATCTTCGACATCGCCGAAGGCGACTTCGACGGCACGCTGGACGCCTTCCTGGCGCGGGTGCATCCCGACGATCGCGATCTGGTGCTGCAGCGCTTCCAGGCCGCGCTCGAGGGGCGCCGGCCCTATGTGATCGAGCATCGCATCCTGCGCCCCGACGGGGCCGTGCGCACGGTGATGGAGCGGGGCGAGGTGGAGCGCGACGAGGCCGGGCGGGCGGTTTTCGTCGAGGGCATCGTTCAGGACATCACCCGCCACAAGCTGACCCAGCAGCGCCTGCTGCAGGCCCGCAACGAGGCCCTGGCGGCGAGCGCGGCCAAGTCGCAGTTCCTCACTACCATGGGCCACGAGCTGCGCACGCCGCTCAACGCCATCAACGGTTTCTCGAAGATGCTGGTCGATCAGCTACTCGGACCGCTCGACGCGCGCTATCACCAGTACGCCGCCCACATTCTGGAGGCGGGCGAGCATCTGACCGGCGTCATCAACACGGTGCTCAACGCCGCGCGCCTGGAGGGCGGTCGGATGGAGCTGGCCGAGGAGGAGATGGCGCTGGCCGAGCTGCTGGCCGGCGCCGCCGGGCTGTTGGAGGCGGAGGCGCGGCGCTGGGGCTCGTCGCTCGTGCTCGCCGAGGGCCCACGGCTCACCCTGCGCGGCGACAAGCAGATGCTGCGCCAGGTTCTGTTCAACCTGGTCGGCAACGCCCTGAAGTTCAGCCCGCGCGGCAGCCGCATCGAGATCGCCGCGACACGCCGGGCGGACGGCGCCGTCGTGCTCAGCGTCGCCGACGAGGGGCCCGGCATCGACCTGGCGCTGGTGCAGGCGCCGATCCAGCCCTTCGTCCAGGGCGAGGCGGGCCTGGCGCGCAATCACGAGGGGCTCGGCCTCGGCCTCTACCTGGTCAATTCCATCGTCAAGCTGCACGGCGGCGGGCTGGAGTTCGCCCATCGGCCGCGGGGCGGCACCCTGGCCCGCGTGATCCTGCCGGCCGCGCGTGTGGTCGGGGAGGAGAGGGGCGATGCGGCCGCGAAGGGCAAAGCCGGCCGCGCCGGCGACGGCTGACGGCGATCCGCGAGTGTCCGAGAATGGTGGGCCCGGCAGGACTCGAACCTGCGACAACACCGTTATGAGCGGCGCGTTCTAACCAGCTGAACTACGGGCCCTCGCGGCTGTTCGGCCGTGTCGGATCGGCGGCGCCGCTCCGGGCCGGCAGGGCAAGGCGAAGATACGGGCGCCAGCCGGTCGGTCAAGGCCGCGAGAGGGGCATGGCGACCGGCCGCCAGCGCCGGCGCGCGCGGATCGCGCCGCCTGCGCCGGGTCGGGCGCCGCCTCAGGTGTCGAGGAAGCTGCGCAGTTTGCGGCTGCGCGAGGGGTGCTTGAGCTTGCGCAGCGCCTTGGCCTCGATCTGGCGGATGCGCTCGCGGGTGACGGAGAACTGCTGGCCGACCTCCTCCAGGGTGTGGTCGGTGTTCATGCCGATGCCGAAGCGCATGCGCAGCACCCGCTCCTCGCGCGGGGTCAGGCTCGCCAGCACGCGCGTGGTGGTCTCGCGCAGATTGTGCTGGATCGCCGCGTCGAGGGGGATGACGGCGTTCTTGTCCTCGATGAAGTCGCCCAGGTGGCTGTCCTCCTCGTCGCCGATCGGCGTCTCCAGGGAGATCGGCTCCTTGGCGATCTTGAGGACCTTGCGCACCTTCTCCAGCGGCATCACCAGGCGCTCGGCCAGCTCCTCCGGGGTCGGCTCGCGGCCGATCTCGTGCAGCATCTGGCGGCTGGTGCGCACCAGCTTGTTGATCGTCTCGATCATGTGCACCGGGATGCGGATGGTGCGCGCCTGGTCGGCGATCGAGCGGGTGATGGCCTGGCGGATCCACCAGGTGGCATAGGTCGAGAACTTGTAGCCGCGGCGGTACTCGAACTTGTCCACCGCCTTCATCAGGCCGATGTTGCCCTCCTGAATCAGGTCCAGGAACTGCAGGCCGCGGTTGGTGTACTTCTTGGCGATCGAGATGACGAGGCGCAGGTTGGCCTCGACCATTTCGGTCTTGGCCTTGTTGGCCTCGCGCTCGCCGCTGCGCACCGTGGCGACGATGCGGCGGAATTCGCCGATCGGCAGGCCGGTGGCGTCGGCGATGGTGCCGATCTGCTCGCGGATCTCGACGATCTCGTCGCCGTGACGCTCGGCGAAGCGAGCCCAGCCCTTGCCCGAAAGCTGCGAGACGCGCTGCAGCCAGTTGGGATCGAGCTCCTGGCCCTGGTACTGCTGCAGGAAGGCCGTGCGGTTGACGCCGGTGGACTCGGCCAGGCGCAGCAGCCGGCCCTCCAGGCCGATCAGCCGCTTGTTGTGGCCGTAGAGCTGGTCGACGAGCTGCTCGATGCGGGCGTTGTTGAGGTGGACGAAGGTCATCAGCTCGACGAGCTGATCCTTGTAGCGCTGGTAGCGCTTCTCGGTGGCGGCCGGCACCTCCTCGCCCTGCTGCAGCAGCGCGAGGCGCTCGTTCATCGCCTTGTAGAGCTTCTTGTAGGTGGCCGCGATCTGGTCGAAGGTCTCGAGCACCTGGGGCAGGAGCTGCTGCTCCATGGCGGCGAGGGAGAGGTTGCCCTCCTCCTCGTCGTCCTCCTCGTCCCCCTCTTCGGTCTCGGTCTCCTCGGCGTCGCCCTCGGCGGCCTTGGTCTTGGCGCCGCCGTTGGCCTTGGCGGCGCCGTTGGGCTTGTCGGCGCCGTTGGCCGCCTCGGCGGCCGCGCCACCGTTGGCGGCGCCCTTGGCCGCGGAGCCGTCGGCCGCCGCGCCGTTGGCCGCGGTTCCGGTGGCATCCTGTGCGTCGTCCGGACCGGCGCCGTAGGTGGCGTCGAGGTCGATGATCTCGCGCAGCAGGATCTGGCCGTCGAGCAGGGCCTCGCGCCACTTCAGCAGCGCGCGGATGGTCAGCGGGCTTTCGCAGATGCCGCCGATCATCTTCTCGCGACCGGCCTCGATGCGCTTGGCGATGGCGATCTCGCCCTCGCGGCTGAGCAGCTCGACCGAGCCCATCTCGCGCAGGTACATGCGCACCGGGTCGTCGGTGCGGCCGACGTCGGCGTCGTCCAGGTTGCCGGCGGCGCGGGCCGGGGTCTCCTCGTCGCTCGCCGCCTCGGCCTCGTTGTCGTCCTGCTCCTCGCCCTCGACCGCGGAGATTCCCATCTCCGAGAGCTGGGCCATGACGTCTTCGATCTGCTCGGACGAGACCTGATCGGGCGGCAGGACCTGATTCAGTTCATCGTAGGTGACATAGCCGCGCTCCTTGGCGCGGGCGATCATCTTCTTCACCGCGGCGGTCAGGGAGTCGACCATGGGGCCGTCGGTGCCCTCGTCCCGGGTTTCGGTCGTCTCTTCCGCTTCGGTTGCTTTGCTCGCCATGCTCGCTCGTCTTCCTGCTTAACGACATGCCCCGCAACCGAGGCACGACCCTCGCCCAATCGACTGTTTCGCCCGATCGACTCCCGTTCGATCGGCCGGGTCGCCTCGGCGGACCCGACGTCTCGTCGACTCTGTCGTTCTATCGGCCCTGTCGGTCTTCGATCGCTTGTCCCGCCTCTCGCCGTCCGATCCGCTCGGCGTCCCTGTCGACTCGCCTCAAGCCGGCTCGCCCCAGGTCGGTTTTCCCCGCTCGCAAATCGCTCATGCCCCGGCGGCCGCGCCGGCGTGTCCCGATCAGCAACGATCCCGGCGCATGACGACGCACATAACTATTCACCTCTGTCCGCGGGTTCAATGTCTGCCTCGCCTTCGGCGCCTTCCAGTTGCTGTGCGCTGCGCAGGCGCGGGTCGTCGCGCAGGACGAGCTGCTGCCTGGCGCGCAGGCGCTGCAGGAGATCCTCGCCGGCGGCGCCGTCCAGTTCGGCCGCCAGTTGGCGCACCGCCTCGGCCGTTTCCGGGTCCTGTCGGGCCTGCCGCAGCCGTGCCGTGACCTCGCGCCAGCCCCGCCGCGCCTCGGCGAAGGGCGCCTGCGCCCGCGCGAAGGGGGCGTGCAGATAGACGGGCTCGGTCAGGATCGCCTCCAGCAACGGCGCAAAACCCAGGTCGGTCAAGTGGTCTTTGAGGGATTGCGAGTCAAGATCGGGCCGCTGCGCCAAGGCATCGGCCATCGCGCGGCGCAACCGGTCGAACTCGGGACCCGACAGCGGCACCTCCGCGAAGCTCTCGCAGTCCTCCGCCGCCAGGTCCGGGTGGTTGAGCGCGCAGGCCAGCAGCGCCTGCTCGGGGCGCCGGCGCAGCAGGGCCGGCGAGGGGCGGTCGAGCGTCGGCCGGGCCGGGCCGAAGTCGCGGCCGCGGCGCTCGCCGCCGGCCTTGCGCGCCTCCCAGCGCTGGCGCCGGCGCGCGGCGGGGCCGTAGCTCTCGTCGTAGCGGCCCAGCAGCTCGTCGCGGTAGGCCCGCTGCACGCCCTCGTCGGCGATCGTCCCGCTCAGCCGGAAGATGTCCTGGCGCAGGCCGGCGCGGCGCTCGGGCGTGCCCAGGTCGCGGCCGCTGGTCAGCATCAGCCAGACCAGGTCGCTGAGCGGCCGGGCGGCGTCGAGCACCTGGCGCAGCGCGCGCGCGCCCTGGCCGCGCAGCAGGCTGTCGGGGTCCTCGCCGGCCGGCAGGGTGGCGAAGCGCAGGGAGCGTCCCGGCTGCAGGCCGGGCAGCGCGCGCTCGGCCACGCGCATGCCGGCCTTCTGGCCGGCCTGGTCGCCGTCCAGGCAGATGATCGGCTCCGGCACCAGGCGCCAGAGCTCGACGATCTGCTCCTCGGTGACTGCGGTGCCCAGCGGTGCCACCGCGGCGGGCAGGCCGGCCTGGTCGAGCGCGATCACGTCCATGTAGCCCTCGGCCACCACCACCTCGCCGCTGTCGCGGGCGGCCTTGCGCGCGCGGTCGAGGTTGTAGAGGCAGCGCCCCTTGTGGAAGACGCTGGTCTCCGGCGTGTTGAGGTACTTGGGCTTGCCGTCCGGCGCCAGGGTGCGCCCGCCGAAGCCGAGGATGCGGCCCTGGCGGTCGGCGATCGGAAAGAGCAGCCGGCCGAAGAAGTAGTCGCGCGGCTCGCCGCCGCCCTCGGGCCGCTTGACCAGACCCGCGGCGACCGCCAGCTCCAGCTCGACCTTGTTGGCCCTGAGGTGCTTGAGCAGCGCGCCGCGGGTGTCGGGCGCGTAGCCCAGGCGGAAGCGCTCGATGGCGGCGTCGTCCAAGCCGCGCCGGCTCAGGTAGTCGCGCGCCTCGGCGCCGGCGGCGCCGCGGAGCTGGCTCTGGTACCAGCGGCAGGCGATCTCCAGCACCTCGTGGATGGACTTGCGCTGCTCGGCCTGCTGCTGCGCCTCGGGGCTGGACCGCGGCACCTCCAGGCCGACCTCGCCGGCCAGCTTCTCCACCGCCTCGGGGAAGGACAGGCCCTCCATGCGCATCACCCAGCCGATGGCGTCGCCGTGCTCGCCGCTGGAGAAGCAGTGGAAGAAGCCCTTGTCGGGCACCACCGTGAAGGAGGGGGTCTTCTCGGTCTGGAAGGGCGACAGGCCGACCCACTCGCGCCCGCGCTTTTTCAGGGTCACCCGCCGGCCGACCAGATCGACCAGCGAGACCCTGGCGCGCAGTTCGTCGAGGAAGTCGGGCGGGAAGGCCATGGGGCGGACGCAGACGGCTCCAGCTTGGTGCGGTCGGGGCGGGGCCGCGCGTCTCGGCCAAGGCGCTCGGCACAGGCCGGGAAGAGCGCCGGGCGCGGCCGCCCCTTACCTTATGCCAGATAGGTCGCGGCGCGCCCACTTGCACGCCCGCGTCCGGCGGCGGAGAAACGGGGAACCCGGGGACAAGTTCCCCAGCGCCCCGCTGTCCCGGCCCCCCTGTCCTAGGGGGCCCTATCCCGGCGCCCGCTGGCCCGGGGGGGCGCCGTCGGTCCGCTCCGCGGCGGTCAGGAAAGCTGGTCCTTGGCGATGGCGCTGGCCTTCGAGAAGTCCATGCGGCCGGCATAGCGCTCCTTCAGGGCGCCCATGACCCGGCCCATATCCTTGATCGAGTCGGCCTCCAGCTCGCCGATCATGCCGTCCACCGCCGCGCGGGTCTCGGCCTCGTCGAGCTGCTGCGGCAGGAAGCGCTGGATCACGTCGATCTCGGCCTGCTCCTTGTCCACCAGGTCCTGGCGGTCGCCCTTGGTGTAGAGCTCGATCGACTCGCGGCGCTGCTTGACCATCTTCTGCAGCATCTCCAGCAGCTCCTCCTCGGAGATGCCGTCGCTGTTGCCGGCGCCGCGCGCCGCGATGTCCCGGTCCTTCAGGGCGGCCAGGATCAGGCGCACCGTGCCGAGCGCCTGCTGGTCCTTGTCCTTCAGCGCCTGTTTGAGCGCGTCGTTGATCTGCGTGCGCAGCATTGCTGTCTCTCGCCATGTTGCTGTTTGCCGGGCCGCGCGCCCTCGGTCCTGTCAGGGCGGACTTGACCGCCTGCTCCGCCGCGCGGTAATCGCGCTCGCACGGGCCGAACGACGCCCCTATATAGACGAGCGGGCAGCCGGCGCAACCGCGCAGGCCCGCCCGCAGACCGGCTGCACAGGGTTTCGCTGATGACTGAGATGACGGCCTCGGCCGCGCGCGCACTGGCCGCGCGGGGCCTCGACGCGCGCGACGATCTGACTCCGCCGCAGGGCGCCACCGCCGCCCTGGTGCTGGCGGACGGAACGGTCTTCTGGGGCCGCGGCATCGGCGCCGAGGGGGTGAGCGAGGGCGAGGTCTGCTTCAACACCTCGATGACCGGCTATCAGGAGATCCTGACCGACCCCTCCTACGCCGGGCAGATCATCACCTTCACCTTCCCGCACGTCGGCAACGTCGGCACCAACGTCGAGGATATCGAGACCATGACCCCGGCGGCGCGGGGCCTGGTGCTGCGCGCCGACATCACCGAGGCGTCGAACTGGCGCGCCATGCAGCCCCTCGACGCCTGGCTGAAGAGCCGCGGGCTGGTCGGGCTGGCCGGCGTCGACACGCGTCAGCTCACCCACCGCATCCGAGACGCCGGCGCGCCCAACGGCGTGATCGCCCACGACCCGCAGGGCCGCTTCGACCTGCCCGCGCTGCGCGCCAAGGCCAAGGGCTGGCCCGGACTGGAGGGCATGGACCTGGCCAAGACGGTGACCTGCGCCCAGACCTACGTCTGGGACGAGACGCGCTGGCGCCTGGGGCAGGGCTACGGCCGCCTGGCCGAGCCGAAGCACCGGGTGGTGGCGATCGACTACGGCGCCAAGCGCAACATCCTGCGCTGCCTGGCGGACCTGGGTTGCCAGGTCACCGTGGTGCCGGCCGAGGCGAGCGTCGACGACATCCTGATGCACGACCCGGACGGAGTGTTTCTCTCCAACGGTCCGGGCGACCCGGCGGCGACCGGCACCTACGCCGTGCCGACCCTGGAGAAGCTGCTGGCCGACACCCGTCTGCCGGTCTTCGGCATCTGCCTCGGCCACCAGCTCCTGGCCCGGGCGCTGGGCGCCAGGACGGAGAAGATGCACCTGGGCCATCGCGGCGCCAACCATCCGGTCAAGGACCTGGCCACCGGGCGGGTCGAGATCACCAGCCAGAACCACGGCTTCGTGGTGCAGGACGCCAGCCTGCCGGACAGCCTGGAGACGACCCACGTCAGCCTGTTCGACGGCTCCAACGAGGGCATCCGCCTGAAGGACCGGCCGGTCTTCTCGGTGCAGTACCACCCCGAGGCCTCGCCCGGTCCCCAGGACAGCCACTACCTTTTCGAGCGCTTCGTCGAGGCCATCGCGCAGAGCAAGCGCTGACGGGCCGACGGCCGGCCGACGGCCGCCGCCTCAGGCCGGCTGGCCGGCCAGCCGGCGCGCCGCCGTCTCGCGGCCGATCAGCGGCAACAGTGCGGCCAGCTCCGGTCCGGAGGCGCGGCCCGTCAGGGCCTTGCGCAGCGGCAGGAAAAGCGCCCTGCCCTTGCGCCCGGTGGCCTGCTTGAGCGCCGCGGTCCAGCGCGACCAGGTCTCGCCGTCCCAGGGCTCGGGCGGCAGCAGCGCCGCCGCCTGGGCCAGGTAGTCCGGCTCCTCGATCTCCGGCGCGACCTCGCCGTGCACCACCTGGCGCCAGAGCCCGATCTCGCCGCGCCGGGTGAGATTGCCGCGCACCGCCAGCCAGAGCGCTGCGTCCACGTCGTCCAGGCCGCGCGCCTGTAGCCAGGGCCGCACCGCGTCGTAGGGCATCTCGTGCAGCAGCCGCGCGTTGAGAGGCTCCAGCTCGGCCGGGTCGAACTTCGGCGTGGCGCGGGAGAAGCGGGCGATGTCGAACTCGGCCGCCAGCGCCTCCAGGCTCTGGCGCGGCGCGATGGGATCGGGCGTGCCCAGCTTCGCCAGGTAGCTGTTGACGGCCATCGGCTCCAGCCCGTCCTGGCGCAGCGCCGCCAGGCTGAGCGCGCCGAGGCGCTTGGACAGGCCCTGGCCGCCGGCGTCGGTCAGCAGCGGCAGGTGGGCGAAGTGCGGCAGCGCGCCGCCGAGCGCGGCGAAGAGCTGCACCTGCACTGCGGTGTTGGCGACGTGATCCTCGCCGCGCAGCACGTGGGTGACGCCCAGCTCGATGTCGTCGACCACGCTGGACAGGGTGTAGAGCGGGCGCCCGTCGGCGCGCAGCAGCACTGGGTCCGAGAGATGCGCGCCCTCGAAGTGCTTGTCGCCCTGCACCGCGTCGCGCCAGGCGATGGCGCCCGGCTCCAGCTTGAAGCGCCAGTGCGGCTGCCGGCCCTCGGCCTCGTAGCGGGCGCGCTCCGCGGGGGTCAGCGCCAGGGCGGCGCGGTCGTAGATCGGCGGGCGGCCCGACGTGAGCTGCAGCTTGCGTTTCAGCTCCAGTTCCTCGGCCGTCTCGTAGCAGGGATAGAGCCGCCCGGCGGCCTTCAGCGCGGCGACCGCCGCGGCGTAGCGCGCGCTGCGCGCGGACTGGCGGGCGAGGTCGTCCCAGTCCAGCCCCAGCCAGCGCAGGTCCTCCTCGATGCCCGCGGCGAAGGCCGCCGTCGAGCGCTCGGCGTCGGTGTCGTCCAGGCGCAGCAGGACGCGGCCGCCCTGCTGACGCGCCCAAAGCCAGTTGAGCAGGGCGATGCGGGCGTTGCCGACGTGCAGGCGGCCCGTCGGGGAGGGGGCGAAGCGGACTTTCATGGGCCTCCGGCGGGGCGCGCGCGGCCGCTCAAAGCGGGCGCTTGAAGGCGTTGACGATGGGGTAGCGGCGATCCCGGCCGAAGGAGCGGCGGGTGATCTTCACCCCCGGCGGCGCCTGGCGGCGCTTGTACTCCGCGTTCTCCAGCATGCGCCAGGTGCGCGCCACGGTCTCGGCGGCGTGACCCCGTGCGGCGATCTCGTCGAGCGACATCTCCCGCTCGATCAGGCAGGTGAGGATGTCGTCCAGCTCGTCGTAGGGCGGCAGGGAGTCCTGGTCGGTCTGGTCCGGCTTCAGCTCCGCCGAGGGCGCCTTGGTGATGATCCGCTCGGGAATCACCCGGCCCTCGGGTCCGTTGGCGCCGGCCGGGCGGACCTGGTTGCGCCAGTGGCAGAGGCGGTAGACGCTGGTCTTGTAGACGTCCTTCAGCACGTTGAAGCCACCGCACATGTCGCCGTAGAGGGTCGAGTAGCCGACGCTCATCTCCGACTTGTTGCCGGTCGAGAGCACCATCTTGCCCAGCTTGTTGGAGATCGCCATCAGGGTGATGCCGCGCGCGCGGGCCTGGATGTTCTCCTCGGTCGTGTCGGCCGGCAGGGCGTCGAACAGCGGGCGCAGCATGGTCTCGAAGGCCTGCATGGCCGGCTGGATGCCGATCTCGTCCAGGCGCAGGCCGTTGAGCCGGGCCAGTTCGGCGGCGTCCTCCAGCGAGTGGGCGCTGGTGTAGGGCGAGGGCAGCATGACGCAGTGCACCTGCTCCGGGCCCAGGGCGTCGACGGCGACCGCCGCCGAAAGCGCGGAGTCGACGCCGCCCGACAGGCCGATCACCACGCCGGGAAAGCCGGACTTGCCCACGTAGTCGCGCAGCCCCAGCATCAGCGCGCGATAGACCGCCTCCGGCCCCTCCGGCGGTGCCACCCGGTCGCCGGCGGTGCAGCTCCAGCCCTCGGCGCCGCGCGCCCAGGCGGTCAGCGCCACCGCCTCCTCGAAGGCCGGAAGCTGGCAGGCCAGCGTGCGGTCGGCGTTGAGCGCGAAGGAGGCGCCGTCGAAGACCAGCTCGTCCTGGCCGCCGACCTGGTTGACGTAGAGCAGCGGCAGGCCGCTCTCGCCGACGCGCCTGACGGCGAGCTGCTGGCGTTCGTCCAGCTTGTCGGTCTCGTAGGGGCTGCCGTTGGGCACCACCAGGATCTCGGCGCCGGATTCCTCCAGGCACTCGGTCACCTCGGGCGTCCACATGTCCTCGCAGACCATCACGCCCAGGCGCACGCCGCGGAAGTTCACCGGCCCCGGCAGCGGCCCGGCGGCGAACACGCGGACCTCGTCGAACACGCCGTAGTTCGGCAGGTCGTGCTTGTAGCGCACGGCGGCGATCTCGCCGCCGTCGAGCAGCAGGGCGGCGTTGTAGACTTCGCCGCGCAGCGAGCCTTCCGGCGGCGGCGCGGCGTCGGGATCGTCGCGCCAGGGCGCGCCGACCAGCAGCGCCGGCCCGCCGTCGGCGGTCTCCGCCGCCAGCTCGCGCAGCGTCTTGGCCACGGCGGTTAGGAAGTCGGGCTTGAGCACCAGGTCCTCGGGCGGATAGCCGGACAGGCAGAGCTCCGGCCCGACCAGCAGGTCGGCGCCCGCCTCGGCGGCGGCGGCGCGGGCCGCGCGCAGGCGCGCCAAGTTGCCCGGCAGGTCGCCCACGGTGGGATTGATCTGCGCCAGCGCAATGCTCAGGCGGTCGGTCATGCTCGCTTCGGACCTCGTCTCCAGGACTCGCGCGGGAGACTACGCCACGCGGCAGGGGGATCAAGCGTCTTGGGGGATCAAGCGTCTTGGGGGATCAAGCGTCTTGGGGGGATCGAGCGTGTTGGCTCAAAGGCGCCGGCGGCTCGGACCGGGGCGCGGCTGCCGGCCGGCACACCAGCGCCAGTACGCCATCACCAGTACGCCATCACCAGTACGCCATCACCAGCACGCCATCACCAGTTCGGGCCCCGCCGCCGGGTCAGCCGGCCGCCCGCTCCAGTTGCCGGCCGCTGCGACCCAGGCCGTCGAAGAGGTCCGCGATGCGGTCGAGATAGGCGCGCAGCGGATCGTCGGCGGCGAGCAACGGCTCCGCGCGCACGCAGCGCGCCAGCGCGAAGGCCGAGAAGACGGTGTAGTCGGCATAGCTCGGCGCTTCGCCGGCCAGGAAGGCGCTGGACTTCAGCCAGGCCCGCAGGGGCGCCAGCACC
Organism: Algihabitans sp.; assembly: GCA_965233705.1. GTDB lineage: Bacteria > Pseudomonadota > Alphaproteobacteria > Kiloniellales > DSM-21159 > Algihabitans. Next base: position 300,347 of record CBDDTF010000004.1, read on the forward strand.
CGGGCCAGGTTCTCCTCCAGGGCCGGGCGCATCTCGGCGAAGGACTCCAGGCTGCGGCCCAGGCGCGCCTCGCGGGTCTCGCGGAAATAGGGCTGGTCGTCGGGGTCGATCGCGGCGAAGAGGTCGCCGACCACCAGCGGGAAGATCGCCGGCAGCAGCGCCGTGTCGACCCAGCAGTTGACGAAGCCGGTCAGGGCCTGGGCGTGGGGGCCGCCGAACAGGCTGGGCCGCTCGGGGTAGGTCTCCTCCAGGTAGACGGCGATGGCCCAGGAGTCGGGCACCACGCGGTCGCCGTCGACCAGGATCGGCACCTTGCCCTGGCCGGAGAAGGCGATGATCTCCTTGTCGCGGAAGTGCACCGGGACCCGCGCGTCCAGGCTCAGGCCCTTGTGGGCGATGGCGTAGCGCGCGCGCCAGCAAAAGGGGCTGGGGCGGTGGTCGTCGTGGGCGGCGACGCGTTCATAAAGAGTGCGGGTCATGGGCTTTCGGGTCCGTTCGGGGGGGCGCGAGGGCCGGGGGCAGGCGGGGTCGGTTCGGGGTCCGTCGGTTCGGGGGCCGTCGGTTCGGGGCCGGCGGCTCAATCGGGCCGGCGCAGGAGGAACTCGCGGCCGACCTTGACTCGCGGCTGGCCGTCGTAGGCGACGATGTCCGCCGTGGCGTAGGTCTCCGACCACTTGGCCGGCAGGTAGCTGCCGGTGCCGACCAGGTCGAGCGGGGCGTGCGCCTCGGCCATGATGCGGCATTTCTGCGGGCCGAAGCCGGAGGAGCCGACCAGGCGCACCCGCTCGAAGCCGGCGGCGTCCAGCGCCTCGCGCAGGGCCCAGATGGCGGCGGCCGAGACGCCGGGGCCGACCAGGTTGCGCAGCTCGTCGTCGGTGCGGTAGCCGCGGATCGCCTCCGGCGCGTTGCGCTCCAGCACAGCGTAGCTGACCGTCGGGTCCAGGCCCTCCAGGTAGCGGCTGCCCGGGACGTCGACGCGCAGCGCCACCTCGCCGGCGGCGGCGCGCTCGGGAAAGCGGCGGCAGACCGCCAGGGCGTCGGTAATCTCCTGGGCGAAGTAGTCGACCAGCACCACCAGCGACTCCTCGGGGAAGGTCTCGGCGAACATCTCGGCCGCGCGCACGGTGGAGCCGGCATAGCCGATCAGCGCGTGCGGCATGGTGCCGATGCCGCGGTCGCGGCCCAGGAAATGGGCGGTGGCGTCGGTAGCGGTGCCGACGAAGCCGGTCGCGCCCACCTTGCGCCGGGCGCGCGCCGAGCCGACGGCGGCGGCGTAGACCATCGCCTCGGTCATCTCGGTGCCGGCGCAGTGCCGCGCCTCCATGGCCAGGAAGCCCACCTTCGGCAGGTCGGCGCACATGGTGTAGGCGTTGTAGGCGGCGACGCAGGGCGGGCCCAGCTTCTGCAGCAGCAGGGTCTCCAGGTCGGAGAGGTGGTAGAGCGAGCCGGTGACGTAGAGGATCGGCTCGCCGGCGCCGACCCACTTGCCCTCGGGGTAGACCTGCTCGATCTCCACCTCGAAGCCGCGCTGGTCGGCCATGGCCCGCAGCCACTCCACGGCCAGGCGCGGGGCGCAGACCACCGGCCGGCGCAAGAACAGGGCGTAGGTCACCCGCGCGTCGCCGTAGCGCCCGACGATCTGCTTGGTGCGCTTGAAGTAGGTGTCGGTCCAGGCCGCCACCCCGGCCTCGTCGCGCGGGCCGCTGGCCGGCGCGGGAGCCGCCGGCCGGCCCAGCGCGCCGCTGGTCTTGGGATCGTCCGGCATCGCCGTTTCCCGCGGGCGGGCGTCGCCGGGACTGCGCCGCCGGCCGCGCCCTGTCCGCGCCCTTTCGCCTCGTTCCGTTCCTCGCTGCGGGCCCGCCTCCAGCCGCCTGCCGCTACTCGCCGGCGGCGCGCTGCAGCGGCTGCACCCGCGTCGCCCGCTCCGCCTTCAGCTCGGCGGCCAGCAGGAAGGCCAGCTCGAGCGCCTGGTCGGCGTTCAGCCGCGGGTCGCAGTGGGTGTGGTAGCGGTCGCCGAGACGCTCCTCGCTGATCGCCTGGGCGCCGCCGATGCACTCGGTGACGTCCTGGCCGGTCATCTCGAAGTGGACGCCGCCGGCATGGGTCCCCTCGGCCCGGTGCACGGCGAAGAAGCCCTGCACCTCCTTGAGGATGCGATCGAAGGGGCGGGTCTTGTAGCCGGAGCCCGACTTGACGGTGTTGCCGTGCATCGGGTCGCAGGCCCAGATCACCTGCCGTCCCTCGCGCGCCACGGCGCGGACCAGCGGCGGCAGCTTCTCGGCCACCTTCTCGTGGCCCATGCGCGCGATCAGGGTCAGGCGGCCCGGCTCGTTGCCCGGGTCCAGCTTGTCGATCAGCCGCAGCAGCTCGTCCGGGTCCAGGCTGGGACCGCACTTCAGGCCGAGCGGGTTCTTGACGCCGGAGAGGAACTCGACGTGGCCACCGTCGAGCTGGCGGGTGCGGTCGCCGATCCACAGGAAGTGGGCGGAGGTGTCGTACCACTCGCCGCTCAGGCTGTCGACGCGGGTCAGCGCCTGCTCGTAGTGCAGCAGCAGCGCTTCGTGGCTGGTGTAGAAGTCGGTCTCGCGCAGCTGCGGCACGGTGTCCGGCGTCAGGCCGCAGGCGGCCATGAAGGCCAGCGCCTCGTCGATGCGCGTGGCCAACTCCTCGTAGCGGGCGCTCTGCGCGCTGCCGGCGACGAAGCGCAGGTTCCAGGCGTGCACCTTGTGCAGGTCGGCGAAGCCGCCCTGAGCGAAGGCACGCAGCAGGTTGAGGGTCGCCGCCGCCTGGTTGTAGGCGCGCACCAGCCGCTCGGGGTCGGGTTCGCGCGCCGCGGCCTCGAACTCGATGCCGTTGACGATGTCGCCGCGGTAGCTGGGCAGGGTGACGCCGTCGATCGTCTCGGTCTCCGCCGAGCGCGGCTTGGCGAACTGTCCGGCCATGCGGCCCACCTTGACCACCGGCAGCGAGGCGCCGAAGGTCAGCGCCACCGCCATCTGCAGCAGCACGCGGAAGGTGTCGCGGATGTTGTTGGGGTGGAACTCCGCGAAGCTCTCGGCGCAGTCGCCGCCCTGCAGCAGGAAGGCCTCGCCGGCCGCCACCTTCGCCAGGTCCGCCTTCAGCTTGCGCGCCTCGCCGGCAAACACCAGCGGCGGAAAGTTGCGCAGCGTGTCCTCGACGCGTTGCAGCGCCTCGGTGTCGGGATAGGCGGGCACCTGCTGGACCGGCTTGTCGCGCCAGCTCTCGGGCGTCCAGGGGGGGGTCGTGGTGGCGGGCATCGCCTCGGCTCCTGCCGTTAACATACGGGATCGCCGGTTGTAGCGCGCGCCGGCCGGCGAATCCAGGCTTCTCCCCGCTCGGCGCCGATGGAGCGCGCGCGCCGCGCCGCCCGGGTTACTCGGCGGCGGCCACCCGGTCCGGCTTGTCCGGTGTCGTCTCGGGCTCCGGCACCGGCTCGCGCAGGGTGACGAACTCCTCGGCCGCGGTCGGGTGGATGCCGATGGTGCGGTCGAAGTCGGTCTTGGTGGCGCCGGCCTTCAGGGCGATGCCGACGCCCTGGATGATTTCCGGCGCGTCCTGGCCCATCATGTGGGCCCCGACCACCTTCTGGCTGTCGCGCGCGACCACCAGCTTCATCAGGGTCTTCTCGTCGCGTCCGGTCATGCTGTGCTTCATCGGCGTGAAGCGGGTGCGGTAGACGTCGACGGCGCCCAGGGTGCTGCGGGCCTCGGCCTCGGTCAGGCCGACGGTGGCCAGCGGCGGCTGGCTGAACACGGCGGTGGGGATGCCGGTGTAGTCCACCTCGCCCTCCTGGCCGGCGAAGAGGTGACGGGCCACCACCATGCCCTCGGCCAGCGCCACCGGGGTGAGCTGCACCCGGTCGATCACGTCGCCGATGGCGAAGATCGAGGGGACCGAGGTGCGGTAGCGGGCGTCGACCTTGATGCCGCCGGTCGGGCCCAGCTCCAGGCCCAGGCGGCTGAGGCCGAGCTCGGCGATGTTGGGGCGGCGGCCGATGGCGTAGAGGATCTGGTCGACCTCCAGCCTCTCGCCGGTCGAGAGGTGGGCGAGCAGGCCGGCCTCGGTCTTCTCGGTCTTGTCGATGATGGTGTGGAAGCGCAGGTCGACGCCCTTCTTGGGCATCTCCTCGGCCAGGCCGCGGCGCAGGTCGTCGTCGAAGCCGCGCAGGAAGAGGTCGCCGCGGTAGAGTTGGGTGACCTGGCTGCCCAGACCGGCGAAGACCCCGGCGAACTCCACGGCAATGTAGCCGCCGCCGGCGACGATCAGGCGCTCGGGCTGCTTGTCGAGATAGAAGACGTCGTCGGAGACCAGGCCCAGCTCCTGGCCCGGCTCGCGCGGGCGCGACGGCAGGCCGCCGGTGGCGATCAGGATGTTGCGCGCGCGGATCTCGCGGCCGGCGACCACGACGGTGTGCGCGTCCTCGATCGCCGCGGTGCCCTCGACGATCTCGACGCCGGCGCCGGTCAGCAGCCGCTCGTAGATGCCGTTGAGCCGCGCGATCTCGGCGTTCTTGTTGGCGATCAGCGTGGGCCAGTCGAAGCTGCGCGGCCCGACGCTCCAGCCGTAGCCGGCCGCGTCCTCGAAGTCCTCGGCGAAGTGGCTGGCGTAGACCATCAGCTTCTTCGGCACGCAGCCGATGTTGACGCAGGTCCCGCCCAGGTGCCGCTCCTCGGCGATGCCGACCCGGGCGCCCAGGTTGGCGGCGAAGCGCGCCGCGCGCACGCCGCCGGAGCCGGCGCCGATGACGAAGAGGTCGAAGTCGAAGTCGCTCATCACTGGCTGTTCCCGTCGTGGCCTTCGGATCGGCAGGTAACACAGCGCCGCCGTCGCCGCCAGCGCCGCCCCACTGCCGCCGTGTCGTAGCGCCGCCGTGTCGTAGCGCCGCCGTGTCGCAGTGCCCGCCGTGTCGCAGTGCCCGCCGTGTCGCAGTGCCCGCCGTGTCGCAGCGGGCGAGGGCGGGCGAGGGCGGGGGGCGACCGCCCCTTCCTGTCCCTCGTCGTTCTACCGGAGCGGCCCGGGGGCGTCGACCTTGGCCCTGATCCGGGGCGCAGCCGGCTTGACCGCGGCCCCCGCCTGCGGCAAGGGAGGCAGCCATGGTGAACGCGCGGGACCTGCGATACCTGAGGCGCTGCGTGGCGCTGGCCGAAGTCGCGCTGGAGGCCGGCGACGAGCCCTTCGGCTCCTGCCTCGTGGCCGCCGACGGCAGGGTCCTGGCCGAGGATCACAACCGCGTCGCCTCGGGCGACCGGACCCGGCACCCGGAATTCGCCCTGGCGCGCTGGGCCGCGGCCAAGATGACGCCGCAGGCGCGCGCGCAGGCGACGGTCTACACCTCGGGCGAGCACTGCCCCATGTGCGCCGCCGCCCACGGCTGGGTCGGTCTGGGCCGCATCGTCTATGCCAGCTCCGCCGCGCAGCTCGCGGCCTGGCTGGCGGAGATCGGCGCGCCGCCGCCGCCGGTGCGCCCGCTGCCGATCGCCGAGGTGGCGCCCGGCGTGCGGGTGGACGGGCCGGCGCCCGAGCTGGCGGCGCGGGTCCGCGCCCTCCACCGCCGCTTCCACGGCCGCGCGTGAGGTCGTCGCGCGGGCTTGGCCGCCCGCAGCGGAGCGCGCTCAGGCCGCCGGGGTCACGCGGCCGGCAGGGTGATGCTGGCCAGGTCCTTGGGCGCGCGGGTCAGCACCTCCGGCGTCTCGCCGACCACGACGGTGTCGTCGATGCGGAAGCCGCCCAGGCCGTAGAGGTAGATGCCGGGCTCGGCCGAGTAGACCTCGCCGGCCATCAGCGGCCGGTCGTTGAAGGCCATGTCCTCGGGATACTCGTGGCCGATCAGACCCATGCCGTGGCCGGTGCGGTGGCGGATCTCCGCGCCGTAGCCGGCCTGCTCGATGGTCTCGCGGGCGGCGTCCTCGATGGCGCTGACCGGGTTGCCCGGGCGGGCCGCCGCGATCGCCGCCTCGTTGGCCGCCAGTGCCGCCTCGTAGGCCGCGGCCTGGGCGTCGCTCGGCGGGCCGCAGAAGAAGGTGCGCTCGTTCTCGATCACCAGGCCGTTGAGGCGCGGGATGACGATGTTGACCAGGCCGTGGCCCGCCTCGATGCGCAGGCCGGTCAGCGCGCCGTTGCCGTGCGGCGAGGCGGAGGCCGGGCCGGTTAGGGTGTAGCCGCGCATCTCCAAGTGCTCGCCGGGGAAGCGCTCGGCCGCCTCGGCGTAGATCCGGGCGTGCATCGCGGCGTCCAGCTCCTGCACCAGGCGGCCGGGCCGGATGGCCTCCATGTAGAGCTCCTGCGCCCAGTCGGAGAGGGCGGCCGCCTGGCGCATCAGCTCAAGTTCCTCGGGGTGCTTGACCAGGCGCAGCTCGCGCAGGGCGGCGGTGCGCGTCAGCAGCTCCAGCCCGGGCAGCACCTCCGGCACCCGCGCCAGCGGGCCGGAGAGCGCGTCGACGCCGATGCGCGCCTCGGCCAGGCCCTTGTCGCGCAGCAGCGCGCCGGCGAGCTGCGGCCAGTGGGTGATCAGGCGGTTGGCGTTGGCCCGCGACCTGTGCTCGTCGTAGAACTGCGCCTCCTCGACCCAGAGCTGGTCGCGCGCGCCGGCCATGCGGAAGTGGTGGGTGGAGAGCTCGTTGAGCAGGCAGAAGGGGTCGCCGCGGCGCGGCACGACCGCCAGCACCGGCCGCTCCCAGGTCTGGACGTCGAGATTGAAGTTGGTGGCGAACTGCACGAAGTCGGCCGAGGTGAAGGCCAGGGCGTCGAGCCCCTCGCGGTCCATCAGCGCGTTCATGCCGGCCCGGCGGTAGGCCCAGACCTCGCTGCTCAGAAAAGCCATCTCGTCGTCCCTGTTCTCTTGGTGCGGCCACGCGCGCCGGTCTGCGCGAGCCTGTAGGCGTCTGTTATGGCGCGGTTTTTCCGCGGTGAGCGGAGCTGCCGGGCGGATCCCCACAGTCGCAAATCTAGAGCAGGTGTTCCACAGAGGGAAAGGGACAGGTTGTCGGCCCGGACGTCAGGCGGCCTCCGGAAGCGGCCGCTTCAAGCCGCCAGGGCGGCCAGCGCCGGCTTCCGGTTGCGCGCTCCTGCGACCAGCCGCGCGGCGAACCTCCATCCGGCTGGATCGCGACCGGGACCGCGTGGCGGAAGCTTGCTTTGCATTGAGCACCGGTGCCATCGGGGGTCTATATTACCTTTGGCGCCAAGCTTCGGCGGGGTCGAGACGGTGAATACACTGGCAGAGCTCCTGGCGAGGGGCCCGCTGGAGCGGGCCAGCGAGATCCTGACGGCCGATGCGGTTGCCGAGGATCCCTGCTTTGCCAAGGCGCGCGCGGCCCATGCGGTCTGGCGTGACCTGGCCGTGGCGGGATTGCCGGATCGGCGGGCGCTCGATCCCCTCGGCTTCGGGGCGGCGCTGCTGCCCTCCCTCGTGCTGATCGACGTGCTGGCGGGGGGCGGCGACTACCGCTGGCGTCTGTTCGGCTCGCGCCACCTCGAGGAGTACGGCGCCGACCTGACCGGCACGCGGCTGTCGGAACTCGAGCAGGCGACCCCGGACACGGGTTCGTTCCGCGCGATCCTCGATGCGGTGGTCGCCGCGGCCGCGCCGCGCTATTTCCGCCTCGTCTACCTGAGCCGGGGCGAGGTGGTGCGCTGCGCCTGCGGGGTGATGCTGCCGCTGCGCGACGCCGGCCCCGGGGTCGCCGTGCTGCTTGGGGCCGCCGACTGGCAGCAGCCGCCGTGCGGGGCGTGAGATCGTCGCTGGCTTGGCCGGAATTGTCTGGCTTGGCCGGAAATGGCGAAGGTTCGAGGCCCGACCGCGAACCGGACCCGGCGGGTCGGGGTGGCGGGCGCAGACCCGAAACGAGAATGGTGGGCAACGAGAATGGTGGGCGGTGCTGGGATTGAACCAGCGACCTCCTCGGTGTGAACGAGGCGCTCTCCCGCTGAGCTAACCGCCCGACCCGCAGCGCGACGGACGATCGTGACGACCGGCCCGTGCGCGGAGAGGCGGACAGATATCCCCCGGTCGGATGGCTGTCAAGCCGTCAGGCACGCTCCGGCGCCCGCTGTCGGGTGGCCGGCGCGGGGCGGGGGCGGGTGCCCGGCGCGGGGCGGGCGCCGCGGGCGCCGGCCTCCCGCGCGAGAGCCGCTGGCAGGCCGGCCGCGGCGCGCTATCTTATGGCGAGAGGCCGCAGTGCGGCGGCGCGCCGCGCCGGTCGCCCGCCAATGTTTTGGGCCAATGTCCAATGTTTTGGGCCAATGTGTTGAATCGACCTGGGAGACAGGTGCCATGTCCGGGCGTCTTCGCCGCATCGCGCGGTTCGGCCCCGCCGCCACCATGCTGGCCGGGCTGGCGCTCGGCGCCGCGCCGCCGGCCGCGGCCGAGCCGGATGCGGCCGCGCCCGGGGCGGCCGGCGGCTTCGCCGAGCCGCTGCCCGCCGAGGCCCTGGAGGCGACCTACGAGGTCTACTCCGGCGGCTTCCAGGCGCTGACCCTGGTTCTGCGCTACGACGGCGCCGCGGGCGAGCGCTACGCCGCCCGCCTGCGCGCGCGCAGCGACGGCTTCCTGGCCAACTTCTTCACCTTCCGCCTGGAGTCCGAGGCCGAGGGGCGGCGCACGGCGGCCGGCCCGGCGCCGCGGCGCTTCCGGACCGAGGCGCGCTGGGCCGACAACTCGCCGCGTCGTGTCGCCCTGACCTACCGCGACGACGGCCGCATCGAGACCGAGGTGGTGCCGCCGCCCGAGGCCGACGCACGGCGCCCGGTGCCCGAGGCGGCGCGGCGCGGCACGCTCGACCCCGTCTCCGCCGTGGTCAAGCTGCTCGAGGCCAGCACCGCGGCCGGCCGCTGCGCCGGCGAGGCGCGCATCTTCGACGGGCGGCGTCGCCTCGACATCGCCGCCGAGCCGCTGGGCCAGGCGGAAATCGAGCCCTCCGGCTACACCGTCTATGCCGGGCCGGCGCAGCTCTGCCGCGTGGCGCTGGAGCCGATCACCGGCTTCTGGGACGGCGAGGAGCGGCGCGAGCGCTACCCCAGCGAGCTGCGCGTCTTCCTGGCCGAGGTGGCGGAGGGCCAGCCGGCCCTGCCGGTGCGCGTCGAGATGGACCTGATCGCCCGCGGCGCGGTGCGTGCCCACCTGACCGACCTGCGCGTCGGGCGCCAGGCGGCGGCGCGCTGAACGGCGCTCCCCACGGCCAGCGGCGCAGCGGGACGGCCCGGTAATACAACGTGAATTGCCCGGCGCGGCGGCGCTGTGGCAGGGTCGCGCGCAATCCGGGCGGCCCCGCCCTGCCCAGCCTTTTTCGGATTCCGCTACAACCGCCGAGCCGATCGCTTCGTGATGACATCTGATCCGCTTGCCGTGGTCGTCCTGGCCGCCGGCATGGGCACCCGCATGAAATCCCGCACGCCGAAGGTCCTGCACGAGATCGCGGGCAAGCCGATGCTGCGTTGGGTGCTGGACGCGGCCGAGGCGCTGGCGCCGGAGCGCATCGTCGTGGTGGTCGGGCCGGGCATGGAAGCGGTGGCCGAGGCGGCGCGCCCGCACGCGACCGTGGTCCAGCAGGAGCGCCTGGGCACGGCCCACGCGGTGCAGCAGGCGCTGCCCGAGCTGGCCGGCTTCACCAAGCTGCAGGATCGCGGCGACCTGCTGGTGCTCTACGGCGACACGCCCTTCATTTCGCCGCAGACCCTGCAGGGCCTGCGCGCCCTGCGCAGCCACCCCGAGGGCGGCAAGCTGGTCGCCCTCGGCTTCGAACCGCAGGACCCGACCGGCTACGGCCGCTTGCAGCTCGACGGCCACGGCAACCTGATCCAGGTCTACGAGCAGGCGGAGATCGACGCCGATCCCGACAAGGCGGCGCTGGGCGAGATCGGCCTGTGCAACGCCGGCGTGGTGCTGGCCGACGGCCCGACGCTCACGGCGCTGCTGGAGCGCGTCGACAACGACAACGCCAAGGGCGAGTTCTACCTGACCGACATCTACGCCCTGGCCAACCACAACGCCCGGCGCACCGCGGTCTACGTGGCGCCGGAGGAGGAGGTCATGGGGATCAACGACCGCCGCGAGCTGGCCGAGGCCGAGCGCATCGCCCAGGATCGCCTGCGCCGCCGGGCGATGGCCGCCGGCGCCACCCTGATCGGCGCGGAGACCATCTTCCTGCGCGAGGACACGGAGCTGGGCCGCGACACGGTGGTGCATCCCCACGTGGTCTTCGGCCCCGGCGTGCGCGTGGGCGCGGGCTGCGAGATCAAGTCCTTCAGCCACCTGGAGGGCTGTGCCCTGGCCGCCGGCGCGGTGGTCGGTCCCTTCGCGCGGCTGCGCCCGGGGGCCGAGCTGGGCGAGGGGGCGCGGGTCGGCAATTTCGTCGAGGTCAAGAACGCCCGGCTCGGCGCCGGCGCCAAGGCCAACCACCTGACCTACATCGGCGACGCGGAGGTGGGCGCGGGCGCCAACCTGGGCGCCGGCACCGTCACCTGCAACTACGACGGCTTTTCCAAGCACCGCACGGAGATCGGCGCGGGCGCCTTCATCGGCTCCAACGCGGCCCTGGTGGCGCCGCTGCGGGTCGGCGCCGGCGCCATCGTCGGCGCCGGCAGCATCCTGACCCAGGATGTGGCCGACGAGGCCCTGGCCGTGGCGCGCGGGGCGCAGAAGCAGGTCGCCGGCGGCGCCCGACGGTTCCGGACGCGGCGCGGCGGCAAGGAGTAGGGCGATGTGCGGCATCCTGGGCATTCTCGGCAAGGCGCCAGTGGCGCCGCTGCTGCTCGACGGATTGAAGCGGCTGGAGTACCGCGGCTACGACTCCGCCGGCATGGCCAGCCTTGTCAACGGCCGGATCGAGCGGCGGCGGGCCGAGGGCAAGCTGGTCAACCTGAGCGCGCTGCTGGAGCGCGCGCCGCTGGCCGGCACGGTGGGCATCGGCCACACCCGCTGGGCCACCCACGGCCGGCCGACCGAGCAGAACGCCCACCCCCACTGCAGCGAGCGCGTCGCCGTCGTCCACAACGGCATCATCGAGAACTTCCGTGAGCTGAAGGCCGAGCTGGAGGCCGCCGGCCACCGCTTCGAGACCGATACCGACACCGAGGCGGTGGTCCACCTGCTGGACCACTACCTGAGCCAGCAGATGGCACCGCGCGAGGCGGTCGGCGCCGCGCTGAAGCGGCTGGAGGGCGCCTTCGCGCTGGCCATCGTCTTCGCCGGTCGTCACGACCTGATGATCGGCGCGCGCCGCGGCAGCCCGCTGGCGGTGGGCTACGGCGACGGCGAGATGTTCCTCGGCTCAGACGCGCTGGCCCTGGCGCCGCTGACCGACCGCATCTGCTATCTGGAGGAGGGCGACTGGGCGGTGCTCGGCGAGCAGGGGGCGGAGGTCTTCGACGCCGACGACCTGCCGGTCGCGCGCCCGGTGACCCAGACCGCGTTGTCCGGCGCGATGATCGGCAAGGGCCAATACCGCCATTTCATGCAGAAGGAGATCTTCGAGCAGCCGGCGGTGATCGGCGACACGCTGCAGGTCTTCGTCAATCCGCAGAGCCGCGCGGTCAGCCTGCCCGACCTGCCGCTCGACTTCGCCGCGGTGCCGCGTCTGACGCTTTCGGCCTGCGGCACGGCCTTCTATGCCGGCATGGTCGCCAAGTACTGGTTCGAGCAGATCGCGCGCCTGCCGGTCGAGCTGGATATCGCCAGCGAGTTCCGCTACCGCGAGGCGCCGCTGCCGGCCGGCGGCGCGGCGCTGTTCATCAGTCAGTCGGGCGAGACCATCGACACCCTGGCGGCGCTGCGCTACGCCCGCAGCCAGGGCCAGACCATCCTCTCGGTGGTCAACCAGCCGGAGAGCGTGATCGCGCGGGAGTCCGACGCGGTGCTGCCGACGCTGGCCGGGCCGGAGATCGGCGTCGCCTCGACCAAGGCCTTCACCACCCAGCTCACCGTGCTGGCCTGCCTGACTATCGCGGCGGCGCGCGCGCGCGCCGCGATCGACGCGGCGCGCGAGGCCGAGCTATCCAGCGCGCTGACCGAGGTGCCGGCGCGCTGCGCCGAGGTGCTCAACCACGACGGCGCGATCCAGACCATCGCCCACGAGCTGGCCGAGGCGCGCGACGTGCTCTACCTGGGGCGCGGCGCGATGTACCCGCTGGCCCTGGAAGGCGCGCTCAAGCTGAAGGAGATCAGCTACATCCACGCCGAAGGCTACGCCGCCGGCGAGATGAAGCACGGGCCGATCGCGCTGATCGACGAGAGCGTGCCGGTGATCGTCATGGCGCCCAGCGGCCCGCTGTTCGAGAAGACCGCCAGCAACCTCGCGGAGGTGGCCGCGCGCGGCGGCCGGGTGATCCTGATCACCGACGAGGAGGGCGCCCTGCGCGCCGGCGGCCAGGCGGCGCACGTGATCCAGGTGCCGCGGGTCGACGCCCTGGTGGCGCCGCTGCTCTACGCCATCCCGGCGCAGCTCCTCGCCTACCACACGGCGGTGGTCAAGGGCACCGACGTCGACCAGCCGCGCAATCTCGCCAAGTCGGTGACCGTCGAGTGAGCCGGGCGGGGCCCGACGCGGCGGTGGAGGTGCTGCGCGCCGACTACGCCGATCCGCGCCATGCCGCCGATCTGCTGCATCTGCTCGACGCCTACGCCCGCGATCCCATGGGCGGCGGCACGCCGCTGGGGGAGGTGGCCCGCCGCCGCCTGCTGCCCGAGCTGGCGCGGCGCCCCCACTGTTTCAGCCTGCTCGCCTACGTCGCCGGCGAGGCGGCGGGGCTCGCCAACTGCGTCGAGGGGTTCTCGACCTTCGCTGCGGCGCCGCTGGTCAACATCCACGATCTGGCCGTGCTGCCGGCCTATCGCGGCCGCGGGCTGGCGCAGCGCCTGCTGGCCGGCGTGGAGTCCGAGGCGCGGGCGCGCGGCTGCTGCAAGCTGACCCTGGAGGTGCTCGGCGGCAATGCGCCGGCCAAGGCGGCCTACCGCCGCTACGGCTTCGCCGGCTACGCTCTCGACCCGGCCAAGGGCCAGGCCGAGTTCTGGGAGAAGCCGCTGGGCTGACGCGGCCGGGGCACGCCGCCGGGGCACGCCGCCGGGGCGCGCGGGCCGCGGGTGCGACCAGTCGTCTGCCGGCCGACGCCGGCGCGTGCGCGTTCGGGCACTGGCGTTCGACCCGGCCGGCTTGCTAGCGTGCGGGGAATGTCCTCGGGCCGTCCGGCCCAGCTTTCGCGTGAGGAACCGAATCCATGTCCGAGCCGCAGACCCTTCTGGCGATGGCCGGTGCGCCGGCCGCGCCGCCGGCCCTGTCCGAGTCGGCGGTGGTGATGATCGACGCGCAGCGCGAGTACCTGGACGGCCGCCTGCCGCTGGTCGGCGCCACGGCGGCCCTGGACGAGGCCGCGCGGCTGCTGACCCTGGCACGCCAGGCCGCCCGTCCGGTGATCCACGTGCGCCACAGGGGCAAGGTGGGTGGCCTGTTCGATCCCGAGACCACGGCCTACGCCATCGCCGAGCCGGTGCTGCCGGTCGGCGGGGAGCCGGTGGTCACCAAGACGCTGCCCAACAGCTTCGCCGGCACCGAGCTGGCCGAGCTGCTGAGCGGGCAGGGCATCAAGAACCTGTTGGTGGCCGGCTTCATGACCCACATGTGTGTCAGCTCGACCCTGCGGGCGGCCACCGATCTGGGCTACCGCTCGGCGGTCATCGCCGGCGCCTGCGCCACCCGCGATCTCCCCGACGGCCGCGGCGGGGTGGTACCGGCGGCCGAGCTGCAGCGCGCCGAGCTGGCGGCGCTGGGCGACCGCTTCGCCGTGGTGGTGGAGACCAGCGCCGAGATCCCGGCCTAGAGTGATTTGCGACCGGCGGGCGCGCAACGACGATCGGCCGCGACGCGTTCCGCGCCTTGACACCGGCGTGCCGCGGCGACGGCCCAATGCCGGAGGCGGCACGCCGCCCGAGGCGCGACAAAGAGAGAAGGAGGAAACCGAGGCCATGAGCCTGTCCGTGAAGATCGATCCCGTGGGGGCGCCGCAGCTCGCCGACCCCGCCCTGTTCCGCCAGCAGGCCTACGTCGACGGCGCCTGGGTCGACGCCGACAGCGGCAAGACGCTGGAGGTGAGCAACCCGGCGACCGGCGAGGTGCTGGGCACCGTGCCCAACATGGGCGCCGCCGAGACCCGGCGCGCCCTGGAGGCGGCGAACGCCGCCTGGCCGGCCTGGCGCGCCAAGACCGCCAAGGAGCGCTCGCAGATCCTGCGCAAGTGGTTCGACCTGATGATGGCGCATCAGGACGACCTGGCGGTGCTGATGACGATGGAGCAGGGCAAGCCGCTGGCCGAGGCCAAGGGCGAGATCGCCTACGGCGCCAGCTTCATCGAGTGGTTCGCCGAGGAGGCCAAGCGCGTCTACGGCGACATCATCCCCGGCCACCAGCCGGACAAGCGCATCGTGGTCATCAAGCAGCCGGTCGGCGTGGTCGCGGCGATCACCCCCTGGAACTTCCCGACCGCGATGATCACCCGCAAGGCCGGCCCGGCGCTGGCCGCCGGCTGCCCGATCGTCATCAAGCCGGCCAGCCAAACCCCCTATTCGGCGCTGGCGCTCTGCGAGCTGGCCGAGCGGGCCGGCCTGCCCAAGGGGCTGCTGTCGGTGGTGACCGGCAGCGCGCGCGAGATCGGCGGCGAGATGACCTCCAACCCGATCGTGCGCAAGGTTACCTTCACCGGCTCCACCGAGGTCGGCAAGCTGCTGATGGAGCAGTCGGCCAAGACGGTGAAGAAGGTCTCCATGGAGCTGGGCGGCAACGCGCCCTTCCTGGTGTTCGACGATGCCGACCTGGACGCGGCCGTCGAGGGCGCCATGATGTGCAAGTTCCGCAACACCGGGCAGACCTGCGTGTGCGCCAACCGCATCTACGTGCAGGACGCGGTCTACGACGCCTTCGCCGCCAAGCTGGCCGAGAAGGTCAAGGGCCTCAAGGTCGGCTACGGCCTGCAGGAGGGCGTCAGCCAGGGGCCGCTGATCGACGAGTCGGCGCTGGACAAGGTGAAGGAGCATGTCGCCGATGCCACCGCCAAGGGCGCGCGCGTCGCCGTCGGCGGCGAGCCGCACGAGCTGGGCGGCACCTTCTTCCAACCGACCCTGCTGACCGAGGTGACCACGGAGATGAAGGTGACCCGCGAGGAGACCTTCGGCCCGGTCGCCCCGCTGTTCCGCTTCAAGACCGAGGAGGAGGCGATCGCCCTGGCCAACGACACGGAGTTCGGCCTGGCCAGCTACTTCTACGCCCGCGACCTCGGCCGCATCTGGCGCGTCGGCGAGGGCCTGGAGAGCGGCATCGTCGGCATCAACACCGGGATCATCTCCACCGAGGTCGCGCCCTTCGGCGGCGTCAAGGAGTCCGGCGTCGGCCGCGAGGGCTCCAAGTACGGCATCGAGGACTTCCTCGAGATCAAATACCTGTGCATGGGCGGCGTGTAGGCGCCGAGAGCGATGC
Source organism: Algihabitans sp. (assembly GCA_965233705.1). Lineage (GTDB taxonomy): Bacteria > Pseudomonadota > Alphaproteobacteria > Kiloniellales > DSM-21159 > Algihabitans. Next base: position 315,826 of record CBDDTF010000004.1, read on the forward strand.
CCGACCTGAGTGACCGCCTTGGCGAGTCGTCAGGTCGGAGAGCATCGCTCCAAGCCTCTGGTCCAGGGCGGGTGTTGCCTGGCCGGCGGGCCCACAAAGCGGGGCCGCATGCTCGGACACCGCCCTGGCCGTCAGCTCTCAGCCCCTCACCCGCAGGCGATGGGGCCGGAGATGCAGGGCGCGGGCCGCGGTGGCGGTCCGCGCCCTGCGCATTTGAGGTCCCCCGGTCAGGTCCCGGTCAGGCCCCGGCCTCAGGCGGCGCGGCGTTCCACCATCTCTTGGAAGGCCGCGCTGATCGCGCGCATGTGCGGCTGCATGTAGGGGAAGTTGGCGGCGTGGTCGAAGGAGTGGCGCATCGCCGCGTTCAGCTCGAAGATCAGCAGCGTGCCGTCGTCGAGCTGGGTGAAGTCGAAACCGAACCAGTCCAGGCCGACCAGCCGCACCAGCGCCTCCAGCCGGCGGTAGGCCGCGCGCCCAAGCACCGCCTCGGGGTCCTCCAGGAAGGCGCGCTCCTGCGCCGTCATCCAGTCGTTGCGGGCCATCACCGTCAGGCGGTTGGAGCCGTGCACGTTCCACACTTCGTCGATGTGCGAGACCACCGGATAGAGCCGACCGTCGATCGCGAACATGCGCTTCTTGTTGAACCAGCGCTGTCCGTCCGGCCCGCGCCAGGAGCTGTCGCGGTAGGCGATCAGGTAGAAGCTGGTCGCCCGGCTGGCGGCGAAGTAGGCGGCCAGCTCCTCCTCGGTCGCCAGCAGCGCCACGCTGCGCCCGGTCTGGGTGCCGGTCTCGCGGACGATCAGCGGCCAGCCGAAGTCGCGCGGCCGGACCGCGGCCGCGGAGTCCGCCGGCGGGGTGCCGGGGGCGCGCTCGAAGCGCTCGGTGCGCGGGAAGGCGAAGCCGGGCAGCGGATCGAGGCGGCGGTGGTTGGCGTCGCGCGTGGTCTGGGCGACCAGCGCCGGCCGGTTGATCACCGGCAGCTCCGGGTGGTGTTCGATCAGCCGCTCCAGACCGGCCAGCCCCGACGGCGCCTGGTCGGCGTCGCCCACCGTGTTGAGCAGCAGGCGGACCGGCGGCAGGTCGACCTCGGGCGGTGTCTCGCCCAGGAATGTCAGGCGGTGCAGGGCGATGCGCCGGCTGTCGAGCAGGAAGGAGGTGGAGAAGTGGCCGCCGCGCAGCTTGACCGTCGGGCCGCCGTCGCGGTGCCGCCCCAGGATATACCGCGCGCCCTCCAGGCAGCGCAGCTTGAGCACCTCGAGGCGGCCGCCGGGCTCGGCCGCGCGCCTGAGCGGGTGGCGGGCGAAGTAGCTCTGCGTCACCGCTGCGCCCTCGGCGCCGCGGCCGGTCTGGTGCAGCAGCGCGGCGCGGGCCGTGGCCGCCTCCTCCGATGCGGGGTCGGCGGCCTGCCAGCAGGCGCAGAGCCGCTCCGCCGCAGCCAGCTCGCCGCGGGCCATGAGGTGCTGCAGGGTCGCGCGCAGCTCCGCGCCGTCCAACCCGCCGGCGGTCAACAGGCGGGCGGCGGCGGCGCCGTCGGGCAGGCCCGGTGCGGAGGTGGGTCGTTGCTCCGGCAAAATGCGTCCCTTTCGTAGCCGCGCGGTGCCTCGGCGCCGAGCGGGACCGGGGCGGAGACGGCAAGATGCCGTGCGCCGGCCGCGCCGGTCCAGCCCTCCGGGCCATCTTCCTCCGGGCGGCTCTCCCTTGCCCAGCTCTCCCTCGGGCAGCTCTCCCTCGGGCAGCTCTCCCTCGGGCCGCTCTCCCCCGGGCCGAGGCTAGAACAGGCTGCCCTGGCCGGAGGGGCCGGTGCCCGGCTTGGGCGCTGGCGCGCCCGCGCCGGCCGAAGACGCGGCCGGGGCAACCTCCTCGAGCAGGGCGAGGTCATCGTTGGCCACCGCGTTGACCCGGTCCGAGACGGGATAGGCGCGCAGCGGCGCGGCCGGATGGGGCCGCAGCAGCGCCTGCAGCGCGGCACGGCCGGCCTGGGGGTCGAGCCAGGTGGACAGCGCTTCGGCCGGCAGGATCACCGGCATGCGCGGGTGGATCGGGGCGAGGTCGGCGTTGGCCTCGGTCGTCAGGATGGTGCAGGTCTCGAGCGGGCCGTCGCCGGCCGTCTCGTTGCGTTCCCAAAGGCCGGCGAAGGCGAAGGGGGCGCTGTCGCGCCGCGCCACGCGGTAGGGCTGCTTGCCGCCGCCGGGCCGCTTTTGCCACTCGTAGAAGCCGTCGGCCGGGATCAGGCAGCGACGCCGGGCGAAGGCCTGGCGGAAGGCCGGCTTGTCCGCCGCCGATTCGGCGCGGGCGTTGATCATGCGGTTGCCGATGCCGGCGTCGTCCGCCCAGAAGGGCACCAGGCCCCACTTCAGCCAGCCGGCATGGCGCCGGCCGTCGGCGCCCAGGCGGATGGCCAGGATCTCCTGCCCGGGGGCGATGTTGGCGCGCGCCGGCAGATTGGGCAGCTCGACGAAGTCGAAGGCCTCGCGCAGGGATTCCGGCGGAGAGGTAAGGGTGAAGCGGCCGCACATGGCGGCGAGCATAGCCCGCGCCGGGCAGCCGCGCCACGGGGGCGCGGCCCCGAAACGACTTGGGGCGCCGCGGTCTCCCGCGGCGCCCCAGCCGTAACGAACCGGCTCGTGGTCGCTTACTGGATCACGATCTCGACGCGGCGGTTGGCGGGCTCGCGCACGCCGTCCGGAGTCGGCACGGCGGGCTCGGCCTCGCCGCGGCCGGCGACCGAGATGTTCTGGCTCAGGATGCCCTGGGCCACCAGCGCGTCACGCACGGCGTTGGCGCGGCGCAGGGACAGAGCCAGGTTGTAGGCCTCCGGGCCGGCGCGGTCGGCGTGACCGGTCACCGAGAAGTCGATGATGCCCATGCGCTGCGCTTCGGCCACGGCCTCGTCGATCACGTTCATGCCCTCGCCGTCGATCTCCGAGCTGTCGAAGGCGAAGTAGACGATGTAGGGCTCGGGCGCGGCCATCGGCTGCGGCTCCGGCACCATCGCGGCTTCCAGGGCCTCGATCGCGGTGTAGAACTCGTCGCGGCAGGCGGCGATGTGGTCGGGCTGATGGTTCTCTTCCTGCTGCTCGACCCAGCAGTCGAAGCGGCCCTGCGCGTGCGCGGCCTCCATCGGCGCCTTCGCGCGGGCGGTCGCCTCGAGCGCGGCCATCAGGCGGCCGCGGGCGTCGGTCATCTCGCCGATCTTGTCTTCCGGCAGATCCCAGTTCGCGAGCTCTTCCGGCAGGACCACGTCGTTGTTCGCGGCGGCCATGGCCTTGCGCGCGAACAGGCCGGCGTCCGGCCAGTCGTACATCAGGTCGGCCTCGTAGAGCGTCAGCTCCTTGTACTCGTCGAAGAGGGCCTGATTGAACGGGGTCCCGCCTGCGGCCTCCATGCCGCGAACGGCGTCCACATCGTTGATGTCGGACAGGCTGGCGCAGCCGGCCAGCAAGCCGAGGGCGGCGAAGGCGCCGACCACTTTCATGCGCAACATAAAGCTACTCCTCCATACGCGGTGAGGTCTCAGGCGTTGTCGTCAGCGCCCGGATACGCGAACAGCGCCCCGGACGGTATTGGGGCCCTGAACCATTGGAGGAATGCCCCCCTCCAAGTCAGAACTTCGGCGAAAACCTTAGTTCACCGCCACGTGGATGTCAAAAGACCATACAGTGACGAGAGAATAAATTTTCGCCGGAGAATCCGCCATTTGACGGCCCTGACGGGGGGCTGGGACGGCGCCGTGGCGCCGTCGTGACAGGCGGCCGCGACCGGCCGCGTCGGCGGCGCCGGACTCCCGCGCCGGATGCCGCTGTCCCTGCGCGCGAGGCGGTCACGGGGCGTCCGCCTCGTCCGGTGCCAGCGCCACCACCGCTCCGCCCGCGGCCTCCGCGTCGTCGGGGTCGTGGGTGACCAGCAGGGTCGGCAGGCCGCGGGCGCGGGCATGGGAGAAGACGAAGGCGCGAATCCGCCCGCGCAGGGCGACGTCCAGCTTGGCGAAGGGCTCGTCGAGCAGCAGGGCGCGTGGCCGCGCCAGCAGGGTGCGCAGCAGCGCCACCCGGGCCCGCTGGCCGCCGGACAGGGTGGCCGGATCGCGGGTCTCGAAGCCCTCCAGGCCGGCCTCGGCCAGGGCCGCGGCGATCGCCTGGCGCCGCCGGGTACGGCCGCGAAGGTCGCGCGGCAGGCCGAAGGCCAGGTTTTCCGCCACGCTGAGGTGGGGGAACAGCAGGTCGTCCTGAAACAGGATGCCGATCCGCCGCCGCTCGGGCGGCAGCGGCGCCAGGTCCGCCCCCTCCAGCAGGGCGCGCCCCTCGCTGGCGAAGCCGCGGTCGAGCGTGCCGCAGAGAAAGTCCAGCAGGCTCGACTTGCCGCTGCCGGAGGGGCCCATGACGGTGACGATCTCGCCGTCGGGCACGCGCAGGCTGAGCGGCGCGAACAGCCGCCGCCCCTCCAGGCGCAGCGTCACGGCCTGAAGCTCCAGGGTCATCGCAGCCCCCGGCGATGGCGCGCCCGCCAGGCCGGCAGGGCGACCGCGGCGGCGAAGGCCAGCAGGGGCAGTGCCGCCTGCAGGAAGGCGTAGACCCCGACCACGCGCCGGTCGGCCCCGGCGGCCAGGGCCACCGCCTCGGTCGTCAGGGTGGCGTAGCGCCCGGCGCCGGCGAAGAGGGTGGGCAGATACTGCGCCACGCTGACGGCGAAGCCGACCGCCGCGGCGAACAGCAGCGGGCGCAGCAGCATCGGCAGCTTGACCCGCCAGAACACCGCCAGCGGCCCGGCGCCCAGGCAGCGCGCGCTGCGCAGGTAGCGTGGGTCGAGCCGGCGCCAGGGCTCGGCCAGGGCCAGGAAGACGTAGGGCAGCACGAACAGCAGATGGCTCCAGACCAGGGCGGTGAAGCTGCCGTCGAGCCCGGCCAGCACGGCCAGCACCTGGGCGCCGAACAGGAAGGCGACCTGCGGCACCAGCAGCGGCAGGTAGAGCAGCCAAAGGGCGCGGGTCGGCCGCCGTCCGCTGCGCTGTTCCTGCTCCAGGCAGCCGAGCACCAGCAGCACGGCGAGCCCGGCGGCGGCCAGGCCGATCGCCAGGGTGGTCCAGCCGCTCTCGGCGGCGCCGGCGAGCTGCCGGCTCCAGGTGGACAGATGCAGGTCCTCGGGCCAGGCCGCCGGCCAGCGCCAGCGCCCGGCCAGGGACCAGAGCGCCATCACCAGCAGGCCGCCGAAGCCGAGTCCCAGCAGCGCCCAGAGCGCCGCCGACCAGCCGGCGCGCACCACCCGGCCGCGGCCGCCGCGCGCGCCGCCGGCGATCCAACGGCGTCCGAGGTGGACGGCCAGCAGCTCGCCGCCGCGCCACAGGGCGATGCCGACGACCACCAGCAGGAGCTGCAGCGTCGCCCCGGCGGCGCCGACGAAGCGCAGCGCCAGGTCCGGGTCGTTGAACCAGTCGAACACCAGCACTGCCAGGGTGGGCGGCGCCGTCGGGCCGAGGATCAGCGCCATGTCGATCACCGACAGGGAAAAGGCGAGCACGGCGTAGAGCGGCAGGCGAAGCTGCGGGTAGACCGCCGGCAGCACGGTCTTCAGCCAAGCCACCGTCGGGCCGTAGCCCAGCGAGCGGGCCGTGGCCAGGCGCTGGGCGCTCTGCACCTGGCCCAGCGCGCCCAGCAGCATCAGCAGCAGGAAGGGGGTCTCTTTCACTGCCAGCGCCAGGGCCAGGGCCAGGCCGTGGCGGTCCTGGATCGTCGCCACGTCCGGCGGCAGCTCCAGCCCGGTGGCCCAGGGCGAGACCAGGCGCAGTAGCAGGCCGCTGGGCGCCAGCAGGAAGGCGATGCCGATGGCGATGGCCGCGTGCGGCACCGCCAGCAACGGCGCCAGCAGGCGCGTCGCCTGGCGGTAGGCCCAGGTGCCGTGGGCCGCGGCGGCGAAGCCGACGGTCAGGGCGAAGGACAGCAGGGTCGCGCCGAAGCCGGAGATCAGCGTCGCGCTCAGCGCGCCCGGCAGCGCCGGGTCGGCCAGCAGGCGCCGCCAGGGCGCCAGGGTCAGCGTGTCGCCGCCCAGGCTGGGCAGCAGGCCGAAGGCCGGCAGCCAGGTCCCCAGCAGACCGGCGGCGACCGGCAGCAGGAATAGCGCCAGGGTCAGCGGCGGCACCAGGGCGAGAGGCGAGAAGGGGCCGCGCGGCGCGCGGGCCGGCGGGCGCGGGACGCTGACGGGCACCGGGGCGCTACCGCAGGTAACGCCGGCGCCAGGCATCCTCCAGCGCGGTCATCCAGCTCGGGTGCGGCTCCAGCAACACCGGGCCAAGCTCGTCGGGCGCCAGGGTGGCGACGCCGCGCGGGATGGCCGCGAAGCGCGCGCGCGCCTCGGGGGGCAGCTTGTCCAGCGCCAGCACCGTGTCGTCGCCCCAGACCTCCGGGTTCTGCTTGCGGGCCTGGGCTTCGGGACTCATCAGGAAGTTCGCCACCACCATGGCCGCGGACGGCGCGCTGGCGTTGAAGGGGATGGCGACGAAGTGGGTGTTGCCGATGGTGCCCGCGGGAAAGACGAAGGTGCGCACGGACGCCGGGAGCTGGCCGGCGGCGATCAGCGAGGAGGCCTCGCCCGGGTGGAAGGACAGGGCGATGTCGAGCTCGCCGTCGTCGAGCAGGCGGCGCTGGGCCGGGCCGCTGGGGGGAAAGGCCCGGCCGCCGCGCCAGAGGGTCGGGTGCAGCGCGTCGAGGTAGGCCCACAGCGGCTGCGTGGCGGCCGCGAAGGCGGCCTCGCCGGCGGCGGTGTCGGGCAGGGGGCGCTGCAGCCGGTCGGCGTCGGGCGCGAGCTCGATCAGCACCTGCTTGAGGAAGGTCGAGCCCATGAAGTCCGGCGGCGCCGGGTAGGTGAAGCGGCCCGGATTGGCCGCCGCCCAGGCGGCCAGCGCGACGGCGTCCTCGGGCGTGTCGGCGATGCGCGCGGAGTCGTACATGAAGGTGAGCTTCGACATGCCCCAGGGCGCCTCCAGCCCCTCGGTCGGCACGGTGAAGTCGATCAGGGTGGTCGGCTTGCCCTCGGTGTCGACCAGGGCGAAGTTCGGCAGTTCGGCGACGAAGGGGCCGAACAGCAGGTCCGCCTCCTTCATCGCGGCGAAGTTCTCGCCGTTGATCCAGATGAGATCGACGCTGCCGGCGTCGGTGTTGCCGGCCGCCTTTTCCGCCAGCACGCGGGCGACGGCGTCGGCCGTGTCGGACAGCTTCACCTGCTCCAGCTCGACGCCGTAGCGCGCGGCGACCTGCGCCCCGACCCAGTCGATGTAGGCGTTGATCCGCGCGTCGCCGCCCCAGGCGTTGAAGTAGACCGTCTGCCCCTCGGCCCGCTCCAGCGCCTCGGCGAAGTCGGGCACCGCGCGCGGCGCCTGCGCCTGCGCCAGCGCCTGCGCCTCTGCGCCGGCGGCGGGCAGGCCGAGCGCGGCCAGGCCGGCCAGCAGCAGCGCGGCCCCGGCCCTGCTGCGCCGACGCGTCAACGACGCGGCGCGGGCGGCGCCGGTGGAGGAGGAAAGCGGCATCGGCAGCAGCGGCATCGGCGGGGCTCCGCAGAGGGGAAACGCTGGCCGGCAAGTCTACTGCAGCCGGCGAAGAGGGCCAGCCGGCAAGCTAAGGGGGCGGAGTCCCCCTGTCAGCCCGGCCGGCGCCGCCTTCACGCAGGCGTGACCGCGCCGCGCCCGGCGACCTCCGTGCGCTCCGACCTGCCGTTTCGCGCATCCGGCGCTTGCGCGACGCCCCCCGCCCGGCTTACATGGAGCCTACGCAGGGCGCCTCGACGGCACGGCGAAGCCGGTCCGGGGCGCCGGCCCGGCGCGGGTGTAGCTCAGTGGTAGAGCAGTAGCTTCCCAAGCTACGTGTCGTGGGTTCGATTCCCATCACCCGCTCCATTTCCCGCCTGTCCGGCCCGAAGCCAGACCCAGGACGGCCCAGCCCGGCACGCCGGAGACCTTGGACCGCCGGGGTCCGCCGGGCGCGATCGGATCGCGCTCTGTCGAACCGCCGCGGCCGTCCGCAGGCCTCCGGTCCGCTAGACACCTTCGAGGGCAAGCTTGACGCCGAGCCCGACGAGGACGAGACCGCCGCATCGACGGATCGCCTTCGCGCGGCGGGCCGTCTTCCGCGGCGAGCGGAACAGAGCGTGCGACAGCTCGATCAGGACGAGGTCCGTCAGGGAGAACAGAACGTTCACGACGAGGCCGAGGACGAGAATCTGCATCCAGAGCGGGAATGTCGCCCCGGGGTCGGCGAATTGCGAAAGGAATACGAAGAAGAAGACGAAGGATTTCGGATTGAGGATCTCGACCAAGAAGCTGTCGCGCAGGGCCCCTCCGACGCCCCGGTCGCGTCTACGTTCGGCCTCCGCGTCGGGGAGCTCGGCCGGCGCCAGGAGATAGCGGACGCCCATCGCGACCAAGTAGAGGGCGCCGGCCAGCCGCATGACGAGGAAGAGGGCGGGTTCGGCATGCAAAAGCGCGCTCGCCCCGGCGGCGGCGGCCGTGACGTGCCCGAGGCCGGCGATGTGAAAGCCGACGGCAGATCGCCAGCCGCCGCGCCGGCCCAGAACGGCGGTCTGCGCCGCGGCGTAGAACATGGACGGTCCGGGGATGCAGGCGAACGCCACGGAGGCGAGGAAGAACGACAGCAACACGTCGGACGAGGGCATGCCGCGTGTCTCCGAAAGCCGCCGCACCGCCCGCGGCTCGCTCCGCCGAGAGTCACGATACCGCGGGGCGTGCTCGGCCCGAGGGCGTCATTTGGTCGCCCGCAAGCACAGGCGTATAATGTGTTAGAGCCGAGGCAGTCGACCTGAGGGGACCCCCTGAATGCAACCGTGGCGCGGGTCCATACGGTCGCAAACCGTCCTAGGTTGAATCGACATTCAGCGCGTCCAGAGCCTGGCGGCGGCGATTTGCAGGAAGCTGAGGAAGTGGATGACGCGCCGGTCGAAGCGCGTGGCGATACGGCGGAAGTGCTTGAGTCTGTTGAAGCATCGCTCGACGGTGTTTCTCATCTTGTAGGCTTCGGCGTCGTCGGCGATGAGCCGCTTTCGGGTCGGATTGCAGGGGATCACCGCCGCGGCGCCGAGGTCTGCGACCAGTGCCCTGATGGCGTTGGAGTCGTCGGCCTTGTCGGCCAGCACGCGGCGCGGCGACAGGCCGTTGAGAAGCACCGGGGCGAGCGGCGCGTCGCCGCGCTGGCCGGGCGTCAGGACCAGCTTGAGCGGCCGGCCCAGGGCGTCGACCGCCATGCGAATCTTGGTGGTCAGTCCGCCTCGCGAACGCCCCAGAGCCTGATCCCCCCTTGTTGGCCGCCGCCCTTTCCGGTGGCCGCCTGCTGGTGTGCCCTCACAAGGCTGGAATCAAGGCTCACATAATCGTTGCCGGGATCGCGGATCAAATGCGCGACCACGCGCTCCCACACGCCCGCCCTGGCCCAGCGAGTGAAGCGCTTGTGCACCGTCTTCCACTCGCCGTAACGTTCGGGCAGGTCATGCCAGTGCGCCCCGGATCGCAAGACCCAGAGCACCCCGTTCACAAAGGTCCGATTGTCCGAGGCCGACCGTCCCGGCTCGCCCGGCTTGCCGGGCAGCAAATCCTTGATCCGGTCCCAGTGTTCAGGGCTCAGCTCGTAACGCTTCGGTCGGGACATCCAAGGGCTCCAGACAAACGAATCTGGAGCCCTATGACTCATACCTCGACCCCCCTCGTGATTCCCTGAATGTCGATTGGACCTAGAGTGATTTGCGACCGTTTGGACGCGCGTCAGCGCGTCCGCCGGTCGCGAAAAATCACTCTAACCCTTTGGTGTAGAGCAGGTTTCTTGTGATCGGCGGACCCACGCTGCGGGTCCAAACGATCACAATCTGCTCTAGCGGATCAGCTCGGCGATGTAGGGCGGCAGGGCGAAGGCGCCCTTGTGCACGGCCGGGGTGTAGTAGCGCGTGTCGATGGCGGCTGCCGAGAAGCGCGCCTGCAGGGTCTCCAGCGGCACCTTGCGCAGGCTGGCATCGTCGCTGGCCCAGCCGAAGGCCATGGGCCCCCCGGCGTAGGTCGGCACCGTGGCCAGGTAGCAGGTGGCGTCGGCGAACAGCGCGCGGAAGAAGCCGAGCGTCTGGCGCAGCTCGTCGGCTTGCAGGAAGGGCACGCCGTTCTGGGTCACCAGCATGCCGCCTTCGGCCAGGCAGCGCCGGCAGTCGGCGTAGAACTGCTGGGTGAACAGCACCTCGCCCGGGCCGATGGGATCGGTCGAGTCGACGATGATCAGGTCGAAGCGGCGGTCGGTCTCGGCGACGAACTTCACGCCGTCGGCGATCACCAGCTCCGTGCGCGGGTCCTCGTAGGCCTGGCCGCAGATGCCGCGCAGATGGGTCTTGGCGAACTCCACCACGCTGGCGTCGATCTCCACCTGCACGGCCTGCTCGACGCCGCGGTGCTTGAGCACCTCCTCCAGCATGCCGCCGTCGCCGCCGCCGATGATCAGCACGCGCGCGACGCCGCCGTGCGCCAGGATCGGCAGGTGGGCCAGCATCTCGTGGTAGATGAACTCGTCGGCCTCGGTGGTCTGCACGACGCCGTCGAGGGTCAACACCCGCCCGAAGGTGGCGTTGCGGAAGAGCTGGAGGTGCTGGTGCGCGGATTTTTCCTCGAACAGCACCTCCGCCTTGCGCAGCCCGATCTCCAGATCCCGGTGCAGCGTTTCCCGGAACCATTCGCTCACAGCGACTGGCCCCGCAGATGCTCGGTGACGGCCACGTAGCTCGGCGCGAAGCCCTCGCGCAGCACCTCGACGGCCTGGTGCGGCTGCGCGTCGCCGCACATGAAGATGTCGAGCGCGGCGTAGTCGCGCTCCGGCCAGGAGTGGATCGAGATGTGGGATTCCGCCAGCACCGCCACGCCGGAGATGCCGTCGTTCGGCGTGAAGTGGTGCAGGTGGATATGCAGCAGAGTCGCGCCGGCCTGCTCGACACAGCGCGTCAGCACCGCCTCGACGTGATCGAGCTCGTCGATGCGCTTGGCACCCCAGAGGTCGACGATCAGATGCGTGCCGGCAAACTCCTTGCCGTCGCGCACGATGAAATGGTCCTTCCGCTCCTCCGAGGTGGAGAGAGCGTCAGAGGGTACTTCCTCCTGGGTGGTGCTTGAACCTCGATCCAAGTCCATCCCCAATTGGAAGAGGGCGGCATCATGAGACATCTCGTCCTCCCCAACCAGCAGATGAGCCCCGCCGGAGCGTCCGGCGAATGAGCCGCGCGATATGACGGTTTCCCCGGCGGAAATCAAGGGGCGATTGCGGGAAATGCGGCAGGATCGCCGGGGAAGAGCCCTGCGTTGCGCGCATGCGCAAGACTCGCAACCCGCCCGTGGTCCCGCCGCAAGATTCGAAGCTGGGCGCGGCCGTCCCTTGGCCGGCGTGCGCGCATTTTTTCGCATGTCACGGTGAACCTTTGACCCGGATCGGCGTTCGCGTCATCAAGGGTTCCCAGACGGGAAGGTGAGGACCGCATGGACGAGCCGCGCGAGAACGTGCTGGGCGAGCCGCTGGAGGGCTGCTGCAGCGACCCCCTGACGGGCTTCTACCGCAACGGCCGCTGCGATACCGGTCCCCAGGACCGGGGCCTGCACACGGTCTGCGCCGAAATAACGGAAGCCTTTCTGGCCCATGCCAAGGCCCGGGGCAACGACCTCTCGCGGCCGCGGCCGGAGCGGGCCTTCCGCGGCCTGCGGCCGGGCGACCGCTGGTGTCTCTGCGCCGCGCGCTGGCAGGAGGCCTTCGAGGCCGGCGTGGCGCCGCCGGTCAGCCTGCGGGCGACCCACAGGCGCGCCCTCGAGGTCTGCCGCCTGGCCGATCTCAAGGCCCACGCCCTGGACCTGAGTTGAGCGGCCGCCGGCCGGGCGCCGCAGCGCCTCGGAGCGTTGCCCCGCGCCGGCAGGCCCGCCGGCGCGGGGCCATGCGATCACAGCCTGCTCTGACAGCCTGCTCGAGAGCGATCTGCGACCGCCGGACGCGCTGACGCGCGTCTGAACGGTCGCAAATCGCTCTAGAAGATCCCCTCGAAGACGCCGCGCTCGCGCCGCTCGATGGTCGGGGCGCCGGCGCCGGTCACCGGCTCGCCCAGGGCGCGGCTCTCGCGCAGGCGCCGCGCCTCGGCCTCGGCGTCGACGATGTCGCCGCTCGGCTGGGCGTCGCGCCAGAAGATCAGCGCCTCCAGGAAATCCTGGCTTTCCTCGTTGACGCGCTGGGTCTCGCGGTCGACCACCTGGCGGATGTCGGGCTCGGCCTCGTCGGCGCCGGCCTCGACCAGGATGGCGCGCTCGCCCAGGGAGCGGCCGTCGTCGGGCATCACCTCGCGCACGCTCGGCTGCTGGTCGCCGAGCCGGAACACGGTGCGCCGGGCCTGGTCGGTCGGGGTGCCCACCTGCGGGCGCGCCGCGCCGGGCCGGGGCGGGCGCAGCGCGAACTCCGGCGGCACCGTCAAGGGCGCGCGCGAGACCACGCGGAACTCGTCGGGGGACTGCTTGTCGAGGCCGAACTGCTCGCGCACGCCGCCGCAGCCGGCCAGCGTCACCGCGGCCAGGGCCAGGCAGAGAAGGCGGGTCCGACGCATCATCGTCCTGCGCATGATCGTTTTCGTACCCCTAGGGTTTCCAGCCGCCACCTTTTACCGCTTGGGGGCCGGTGCGAACAAGCCGTCAAGCAGCAGCAGGCCGACGCCGACCACGATGGCGCAGTCGGCCAGGTTGAAGGCCGGCCAGTGATAGCCGGAGAGATGGAAGTCCAGAAAGTCGACCACGCCGGGCTGGGTGAAGCGGTCGATCACGTTGCCCAGCGCGCCGCCGACGATCAGCCCGGCGCTCAGACGCGGCAGCGCGCGGGTCTGACTGCGCAGCCAGGCCAGCAGGCCGGCGACGATGGCCAGCGCGATGCCGGCCAGCAGGTAGGGCTTCCACCAGTAGTCGCTGGCCAGCAGGCCGAAGGCGACGCCGCGATTGAAGGTCAGCACCAGGTTGAAGAAGCCGGTCACCGGCAGGAACTCGCCGGGCTGCAGCCGCTCCAAAACCAGCCCCTTGGCGATCTGGTCGGCCAGGGTGACCGCCGCGGCCAGGGCGAGCGTCGCGGGCGGCAGCAGCCGCCCGCGGGCGCCGGGCTTGGAGGTCTCGCCGGTCACGCCCGGCTACTCCGCCGCCTTGATCTGGGCCACCGCCTCGGCGCAGCGCCGGCAGGTCTGCGGCGCCTCGGGCACGGCGTCGACCTCGGGCAGCACCTTCCAGCAGCGCTGGCACTTCTCGCCCTCGGCCAGGTGCGGCACCACCCACACGCCGGGCACCTCCTCCAGGCTGTAGGCGTCGCTCGGCCCGTCGCCGGCCACCACGTCGATGCCGGAGACGATGCAGACCTCGGCGAAGTCGATGGAGTCGACCGCCGCCTTGGCCTCGTCGTCGTCGACCCAGACCTTGGGGTGGGCCTGCAGGGAGGCGCCGATGCGCTTTTCCGCGCGCTCCAGCTCCAGCGCCCCGGTGACCGCCCGGCGGACCTGGCGGATGCGCGCCCACTTGGCCGCCAGGGCGTCGTCGCGCCAGCCCTCGGGCACCTCGGGGAAGAGCCGCAGGTGGACCGAGTCCGGCGCCTTGCCGCGCTGGCCCCAGGCTTCCTCGGCGGTGAAGCAGAGGATCGGCGCCAGCCAGGCCGTCAGGTGGTCGAACACCAGATCCATGACGGTGCGGCAGGCGCGCCGGCGCCGCGCGTCCGGCCGGTCGCAGTAGAGGCTGTCCTTGCGAACGTCGAAGTAGAAGGCCGAGAGGTCGACGGCGCAGAAGCTGTGCAGCTCCTGATAGACGGCGTGGAAGTCGAAGTCGTCGACGTTGCGCCGCAGGCTGCGGTCGAGCTCCCACAGGCGGTGCAGCACCCAGCGCTCCAGCTCGGGAAGCTGCTCGACCGGCAGGGCCTCGGCCTCCTCGCGGTAGTCGGCCAGGGCGCCGAGCAGGTAGCGCAGGGTGTTGCGGAAGCGCCGGTAGCTGTCCTTGAGCTGCTTGAGGATGTGCTGGCCGATGCGGATGTCCTCCGAGTAGTCGGAGGCGACCACCCAGAGCCGCAGGATGTCGGCGCCGTCCTGGCCGATGATGTCGTGCGGGCTGACCACGTTGCCCAGCGACTTGGACATCTTGCGGCCGTCCTCGTCGAGCACGAAGCCGTGGGTCAGCACCGCCTCGTAGGGCGCGCGGTCGCGGGTGCCGGCGGACTCCAGCAGCGAGGTGTGGAACCAGCCGCGGTGCTGGTCCGAGCCCTCGAGGTAGAGCGAGGCGGGCCACTTCAGCTCCGGCCGGGCCTCCAGCACGAAGGCGTGGGTCGAGCCGCTGTCGAACCAGACCTCGACCACGTCGAAGACCTGCTCGTAGTCGTTCGGGTCGTAGTCGTTGCCGAGCCAGCGCTGCGGCGGCGAGGCGAACCAGGCGTCGCCGCCCTCCTCCTCGAAGGCCGCGGCGACGCGCTCGATCACCGCCGCGTCGCGCAGCGGCTCGCCGGTCGCCTTGTGCACGAACAGCGGCAGCGGCACGCCCCAGAGGCGCTGGCGCGAGATGCACCAGTCCGGGCGCTGCTCGATCATCGTGCGCAGGCGCACCTGGCCGGCGGCCGGCACGAAGCGGGTGTTGTCGATCGCCTTCAGCGCCTTGGCGCGCAGCTCGTTCTCCTCCATCGAGATGAACCACTGCGCGGTGTTGCGGAAGATCAGCGGCGCCTTGGAGCGCCAGGAATGGGGGTAGCTGTGGCGCAGGCTGCCCTTGTGCACCAGCATCCCGGCCTCGGCCAGGGCGCGCAGGACGGCGCCGTTGGCGTCGCCCTCCTTGCCCTCGGGGGTCAGCACGCGGGTGCCGGCGAACAGCGGCACATGCTCGAAGAAGCTGCCGTCGGCGTCGACCGTCTGGGGGATCTCCAGCCCGTGCTTGCGGCCCAGGTGCCAGTCGTCGGTGCCGTGCCCCGGGGCGATGTGCACGAAGCCGGTGCCCTGGTCCATGGTCACGAAGTCGCCGGGCAGCAGCGGCACGTCGAACTCGTAGCCCTGGCCGCGCAGGGGGTGGGCGCAGCGTGTGCCGGCCAGCTCCTCGCCCTTGCCCTGCCAGATCACCGTACGCTCGGTGATGCCGGCCGCCTCGCAGAAGGCCTCGGCCAGATCGGCCGCGACGATCAGCGTCTCGTCGACCTGCGCGCGGCTCGTCTCGGTCACCGCGTCGACCTCCAGGCAGACATAGTCGGCCTCGGCGGCGTAGCCGATCGCGCGGTTGCCCGGCAGGGTCCAGGGCGTGGTGGTCCAGATCACCACGCTGCGGCCCTTGAGCTTGTCCGGCCCGTCGACCACCGGGAAGCGGACCCAGACCGTGGTCGACTTGTGCTCGTGGTACTCCACCTCGGCGTCGGCCAGGGCGGTCTTCTCGACCACCGACCAGAGCACCGGGCGGGCGCCGGCGTAGAGGCCGCCGTTCATCAGGAACTTGCCGATCTCGCGCACGATCTGCGCCTCGGCGTCGAAGGCCATGGTGGCGTAGGGGCGCTGCCAGTCGCCGATCACCCCCAGGCGCTTGAACTCCTCGATCTGGATGTCGATCCACTTCTCGGCGAAGGCGCGGCACTCGCGGCGGAACTCCACCTTGTCGACCGCGTCCTTGTCGGCGCCGCGCGTGCGGTAGCTCTCCTCCACCTTCCACTCGATCGGCAGGCCGTGGCAGTCCCAGCCGGGCACGTAGTTGGCGTCCTTGCCCAGCATCTGCTGCGAGCGGTTGACGACGTCCTTGAGAACCTTGTTGAGCGCGTGGCCCATGTGCAGGTGGCCGTTGGCGTAGGGCGGCCCGTCGTGCAGCACGAACTTCTCGCGGCCCTGGGCGAGCTCGCGCTGGCGGGCGAAGAGGTCCATCGCCTCCCACCTGGCCAGGATCTCCGGCTCGCGCTTGGCGAGGCCGGCGCGCATGGGGAAGTCGGTCTTGGGCAGGAAAACGGTATCGCGGTAGTCGACGCTCATCGGGCTCTGGCCTTCGGCTGCGGAGGCTGCCGCGGTCCCGCCGGGCGCCGGGGCGGCGCGGGCGGGGCGGACAGGCAGGCTGTGGTAACGGATCGCGGCGTTCGGGGAAAGCCTGCGCTGGCGGCGAAGCGCGCTCGGCCGCCGGAAGAGGCGCAGGCGAGGCGGTCCCGGCCCTCGTCTAGAGGACCGGGCCGATAATTCGCCCGAAGCGGCGGTACTGGGCCTGCTGCCGAAAGCTCATGGCGCAAAGATAGGCGGTGGCGCGCCGGTGCGCCACTGCGCTGCGCTACTCCGCCGCCTTTTGCAGGTCGGCGCGGCGGTCGACCATCAGCTTGGCCTCGCCCTCGACCACCGGCTTGTCGCCGACGGTGCAGACCGTGTCGAAGATCACCCGCGCCTTCTCCGGCACGATCTCGCGGATCGTCACCGTGGCGGTCACCGTGTCGCCGATCTTGACCGGCGCCTTGAAGCGCAGGTCCTGCGACAGGTAGATGCAGCCCGGGCCGGGCAGGCGGGTGCCCAGCACGGTGGAGATGAAGGAGGCCGAGAGCATGCCGTGGGCGATCCGCCCGCGGAACAGGGTGCTCTCCGCGAAGTCCTGGTTCAGGTGCACGGGGTTGGTGTCGCCGGACACGCCCGCGAAGTTGACGATGTCGGCCTCGGTCACCGTCTTGGCGAAGCTGGCGGACATGCCCACAGAAAGATCTTCCAGGTAATAGCCGTGCAGGTCCTGCATTGCGCGGAACTCCCCCCACCCGAGCATGCCGCAGCGCACTTGCTGCGCTGCGGCAATTCTTTCGCGCATGCACCATAACAGGCCGCCGCCGCCGCGGCAACGCGGGGCGTGCGCCCGCTGCCCTCCCGGCGCGGCCGGCCGCTGGACCCGACTCTCGCGCGCTTGCTAGCGTTGGCCGCGGATATCTTGCGAACAAGGGACACGGCATGCTGCGTCTTGCCCTGGCCGGCCTCCTGCTGACGCTGCTGGCCGGCTGCGCCGGCGCCAACCGCGACTACTGGCAGCCGACGCCGGAACGCACCCAGGCGGCGGAGCTGGCCCGCATCTACTTCTACCGGCCGGAGGAAGCCTTCCTGATGGGCGCCGCGCCGCTGGTCATCGTCAACGGGCGGCGCGTCGGCACGCTGCGCAACGGCGAGGCCTTCTATCGCGATGCGCGGCCGGGGCGCTACCGCGTGTACCTCTCCAGCGCCAAGGACGACGTGGTCGAGTTGACCCTGGCGCCGGGCGCGCGCGCCTTCGTGACGGCCGGCATCGCCTGGCGGATGCTCGGCTTCCGCCTGGTGGCGCAGCCGGTGGAGGCGGCCGAGGCGGAGGCCGCGATGGCGGGGCTCCAGCGCGTCACCGGCCTGGAAAGCGATCTGCAGCGCGCCAATCCCGATCCGCCCGATCTGGAGCCGCACCCGGATATCTAGAACCGCGCTGCCCGGCGGGCGACGGCCGGCTCCCGGCCGGTCTGTCATTAGATTATCGCGTGCGCCGCCTCTCGCGCTCTGGTACGCTTTCCTCTGCCGTGTCCGTAGCGCAGCTTGCCTACGAATGACCTGGGAACGACCTGCTTCTTGTCGAGGATCGGGGCCGTTTCGAGGTGTGGGGGCTGCGGGCCGCGTTTCGACCCAGGGTGGTGTGGCCCTGGTCGGCGGCGGTCGGCGCGGCGAGCTGGCTGGTCCTGCGGGACTGCCCCCGGCAAGGCTCGACCGGGGGACGGCTTGCGGGGGCCGGCGCGACCAACCCTCGTGGAGTAAGTTAGGCACGATGCGTGAGTTTGCCCCTTCGACGCCCGCGCGCTCGGGCGTCAAGGCCGTGGTCAAGTGGTTCAACCCGACCAAGGGCTTCGGTTTCGTCCAGTTCGACGACGGTTCGCCCGATGCTTTCCTCCATGTCTCGGTGATCGAACGGCACGGCCGCTCCGACCTGCCGGAGGGGACGGAGGTGATCTGCGACCTGGCGCAGGGCCGCAAGGGCCTGCAGGTGCAGGAGATCACCTCGATCGAGCATGTGCCCGAGGGCGGCTCGCGCGGCTATGGCGGCGGCGGCTACGGTGGTGGCGGCTACGGCGGTGGCGGCTACGGCGGTGGCCAGTACGGCGACCGGTCGCGCCGCCCGGCACCGCCCCCGGCCGGACCGCCGGTCGAAGGCACGGTGAAGTTCTTCAATGCGGAAAAGGGCTTCGGCTTCGTCGTGCCCGACGACGGCACCCAGGATATCTTCATCTCGGCGCGCACGCTGCAGGCCAGCGGCCTGTCCGGCCTGGAGCCGGATCAGCGGGTGCGGGTGACCACCCGCATGGGCCACAAGGGGCCGATGGCGGCGACGCTGGAGCTGGCCTGACAGAGCTCGTCCGACGGAGCTCGCCTGACGGGGCTGGCCTGTTGAGTCCGCCCTGAGGCGGCGCGTGACTCGCGGCCCGCCGGCGGCCCGTTGCGACGCCGCCTGTGCGGGGCTGCCGCGGGCCGATGGGGCCGCCCGGCCGTGTCTCCCCTTTCCTGGCCCCTTGCGCTGGAGGGGCGCGGGCCCCGGCCGGGCGCTTTGGCCGGCCCCCGGCACCGCCGTCGCAGTCCGTGCTTTGCGCGTCGCGTCTGTCCGTGCGCGACGCGGCGTGTCACGTCGCCGGCGCCGCAGCGTCTTGTTCAAGAGGCAAGGCCTGCTGTCGGCGTCGGGCCGGCCGGCGTCACGAGCGCCGCCCGCGACATAGGTCGGTGATCCAGCGTCCGGTCGCCCGGCGTAGACAGGGGCAAAGCGGGGCTTGCGCAGGGTTTGCGCGGGGGCTGCGAGACAACGCAGGCTCCGGTCGGCTGTCTTGGGAGGCCAGAATGAACGAGTCGCTGCAGCGCTACCTGGACTTCCGCCGCATGATGGTGCGGCAGGCAAAGGCCCAGCGGAACGGGTCCGTGCAGGCGCTCGGCGCCGGCGGCGCCGAGGTGCGCGAGCTGCGCGAGCGCCTGCTGCTGGAGCGCTCCGCGCTGCTCGAGCAGGCCGCCGAGCAGGTCGAGGCCATGCGCCTGACCCTGAAGGCCGTGCGCCACGACGCCGCGCGGAGCTAGAGAGGTGACCTAGCGAGCGGGGCGGGGGGAGGCCGCGCCCCGCGCCCGCCCCGCGCGTTCGCGGCCGGCGCCGCCCGGCGGGTGCTGCAGGCGCCCATTCCGCGGCTTTCCCGGCGCCGGGTCTTGGCGTAGCGTCCCCGCCGCAATTCGCAGCGGTGAGGGAGCGGGCAAGCCATGGCGCAGAAGGTCGAGATCGGGCACGAGCGGGCGCTGACCCTGGACGAGGTGTCTGCCGTCGCGGCCGGCGCGGCGGTGACCCTGGCGCCGGCCACGCGCGCCCTGCTGGCCGAGCGGCGGGCCCAGATCGAGGCCTATGTCGCCGCCACCGCGCAGCCGGCCTACGGCTTCAACCGCGGCTTCGGCAGCAACGTGCGCGACAAGGTCGAGCCGGCGCGGCTGCAGCGCCTGCAGGTCAACCTGATCCGCAGCCACTCGGTCGGCGTCGGCGCGCCGGCGCCGGTGGAGGTGGTGCGCGCCACCATGCTGCTGCGCGCCCAGTCGCTGGTGCGCGGCCACTCGGGCGTGCGGCCGGTCGTGGTCGAGCAGCTCGTCGCCTTCCTCAATGCCGGCGTCACGCCGCTGGTCCCGCAGCTCGGCAGCGTCTCGGCCTCGGGCGACCTGACGCCGCTCAGCCATGTCGCCCTGGCCCTGATCGGCGAAGGCGAGGTGATCGTCGACGGCCGGCGGCAGCCGACGGCGCCGGCGCTGGCCGCCGCCGGGCTGACGCCGCTGACGCTGGAGATGAAGGAGGGGCTGGCGCTCAATAACGGCGTGCAGTTCACCGCCGCCTACGGGGCGCTCGCCACCCTGCGGCTGGAGACCCTGCTGCGCAGCGCCGCGGTGGCGACGGCGCTGACCGCCCAGGTGATGCTGGGGGCCGACACGCCCTTCCGCGCCGACCTGCACGCGCTGCGCCCGCACCCCGGCTCGGTCCGCCTGGCCGCCTGGATCGCCGCGCTGATGGCCGAGGCGCCGCTGCGCGAGGCGCACCGCCCCTACGCCATCGACGGCGAGATTCAGGACCCCTACAACCTGCGCTGCGCCGCGCAGATTCTCGGCCCCTGCTGGCAGCTCGCCGAGCGGGCGCGCGCCACGCTGGAGACCGAGATCAACAGCGTGACCGACAACCCCATCCTGCTGCCGGCCCAGGACGGCGCCTGGGCGGGGCAGGTGGTGGACATCGTCTCGGGCGGCCACTTCCACGGCATGCCGCTGGCGGTGGATCTCTACGGCCTGCTGCAGGCGCTGGGCATCCTGGGCTCGCTGACCAACGCGCGCTGCCAGCGCTACGTCGACGCCGACCGCAACAAGGGGCTGGGCCCGCAGCTCAAGTGGCCCGGCGCCGACCGCGACAGCGTCGGCGATCCCGAGCTGCTGGCCGAGCGGGCGACGCGCTCGGGCATGATGCTGCCGGAGTACGCCACCGCGGCGCTGGCCAACTGGATCTGGGGCCAGGCTATGCCGAGTCACCTGATGAGCCTGCCGACCGACAGCGGGCAGGAGGATCACGTCTCCATGGGCGTCAACGTGGCGATCCGCGCCTACGAGGCGCTGCCCCGCGCGGCCGAGGCGCTGGCCATCGAGCTCGCCTACGGCGCCCAGGCCGCCGACCTGCGCCGCGAGATGCGCCACCTGCCCTCGCGCGCCGGCCGCGAGGAGGCCGGCGCCGGCAAGGCGCCGGTCGACTGGTACCCGATCCCCGAGGCGGCCCGCCGTCTCTCGCCCGCCGGCGAAGCCACCGTCGCGGCGGTGCGCGGCTATCTGCCCACCGTGGTCGAGGACCGCGCCCTGTCCGGCGAGCTGCAGGCCCTCGCCGACGCGGTCCTGGCCGGCGAGATCGTCGCCGCGGTGCGCGGCGAGGTGGCGCTGGATTAGAGCGATTTGCGACCGTTTGGACGCGCGTCAGCGCGTCCGGCGGTCGCGAAAAATTACTCTAGCCCTTTGGTGTAGAGCAGGTTTCTTGTGATCGGCGGACCCACGCTGTGGGTCCAAACGATCACAGTCGGCTCTCGCGCCGGCGGGGCCGGTTCGGAGGTACGGGCGGTGACGCAGGACCGACGGCAAGGCAGGGGGGGCGGGCGCTTGCAGTACGCCGAGGCCCTCCGTCGTCTCGGCCTCCCGACGAAGCTCGCGCGGTTCGACCCGCGCGTGGCGGGCACGCCGCCGCTGGGGCTCGACCTGCCCGGCAGCGACATCGACCTTCTGTGCCATGCGCCGGACGCCGAGCTTTTCACGCAAGCGGTCTGGGACGCCTGCGCCCACTTCGACGGCTTCGCGATCCGGCAGTGGAGCGGCCGCGAGCGTCCGGTGATCGCCACCTTCGCGGCCGAGACCTGGGATTTCGAGATCTTCGGGCATGTGCGGCCGGTCGCCGAGCAGGTCGGCTGGCGGCACTTCCGCGTCGAGCGGCGGCTGCTGGAGCTGGCCGGGCCCGGGTTGCGCGCGGCCGTCCTGCGCGCGCGGTTGCGCGGCCTGAAGACCGAGCCGGCCTTCGCGCAGGTCCTGGCGCTGCCCGGCGACCCCTACCGGGCCCTGCTCGCCCTGTCCGGCTGGCGCGACGAGGAGCTTGCGGCCCTGCTGACGCGGCGCGGCTTCCTGGCCGGGCCGGGCGCGGCTATTCGAAGCCGACCGGGATCAGGCTGCGGATGACCGGGCCGATCTGGGCGATGGCGACGCGGTCTTCCTGGTTGTAGCGCATGTTCTTGACCACGACCTCGCCGGCCTCCAGCTCCTCGGGGCTGGCGATGATCACGATCGGGAAGCCGCGGCGGTCGGCGTAGCGGAGCTGCGCCTTCAGCTTGCGGTCGTCGAGGAAGACCTCGGTGGCGATGCCGGCGCGGCGCAGCCGCGCGGCCAGCGCCTTGTAGGCGGGCAGGGCGGCGCGGTCCTGCACGGTGACCAGCACCGGGGCGATGGCGGCGGCCTCGGCGGTGACGAGGCCGGCATCGAACAGGCGGCTCATCAGGCGGGTCAGGCCGATGGAGATGCCGACGCCGGGGAAGGTCTTGTCGACGAAGGTGCCGACCAGGTTGTCGTAGCGCCCGCCGGAGCAGATCGAGCCGACCTGCGGGTAGTCGTCCAGTCGCGTCTCGTAGACCGTGCCGGTGTAGTAGTCGAGGCCGCGGGCGATCGACAGGTCGATGCGGAAGTAGTCGGGAAAGAGCGCGCGCTCGTCGGTCACATCGACCAGCTCGCCGTCGTCCAGGCGCGCCAGCACGTGGTCGGGCGCCGCGGCGACCACCGCCTCCAGCTCGGCTACGCCCTCGGCGAAGGTCTCGTTGACCTCCATCGCCTTGAGCTGCGCCAGGATCTCGGCGTTGCTGCCCTTGGTGTCGAAGAAGTGCAGGATGCGCTCGGCCTGCTCCGCCGCCAGGCCCAGCTCGCCCAGCTTGTGCAGCACCTTGCCGGCGCCGATCTTCTCCAGGTCGTCGACCACGTTGAGCGCCGCGCGCACGGCCAGGTCGTCGCTCAGTCCGACCGCCTGGAACAGGCCGGTGAGGATCTTGCGGTTGTTGACGCGGATGGTGAACTTGCCGATGCCCAGGCGGCGGAAGAGCTGGAAGATCACCGCCGGGATCTCGGCGTCGTACTCCAGGCTCAGCGTCTCCTCGCCGATCACGTCGATGTCGCACTGCA
The DNA here is from genome assembly GCA_965233705.1 of Algihabitans sp. Classification (GTDB taxonomy): domain Bacteria; phylum Pseudomonadota; class Alphaproteobacteria; order Kiloniellales; family DSM-21159; genus Algihabitans. The sequence continues at coordinate 338,524 of CBDDTF010000004.1, forward strand.
CGAACTGGCGATAACGCCCGGCCTGGGCCCGCTCGCCGCGCCAGACCGGCTGGATCTGGTAGCGGCGGAAGGGAAAGCGCAGCTTGCCGTAGTGCTGCGCCACGTAGCGCGCCAGCGGCACCGTCAGGTCGAAGCGCAGCGCCAGCTCCTTGGCGCCCTCCTCGCCCGCCTCCTCCTGCACCCGGCGCAGGCCGTAGACCTCCTTCTCGGCGATGCCCTTGGCCAGCAGCACCTCGGTGCGCTCCACCGCCGGCGTCTCGATCGGCAGGAAGCCGAAGGACTCGTAGGTGGCGCGGATCACGTCGACCGCGCGGTTGATGGCGATCTGCTGCTCGGGCAGGAACTCGGGGAAGCCGGAGATCGGCTGGATGCGCAGGCTCATGGGATGCCGGGGACGTTTGCTGCTGCGGAGATCGGGACGCGAAGGCCGGCGCCCGGACGAGACGGTCGGACGCGCGGTGGATACCGCGCGCTTGATAAAGGACGGGCGGGCCCCGCGCAACCGCCGGGCCCAACTTGCCGCCGCGCGGTGCGGCGCCGGCGGGCCTACTTCGGACGCAGGGCGCCGAGGACGAGGCTGGCGAGGAACAGTGCCAGCGCGGCGACCACGATCGAGGGGCCCGAGGGGGTGTCGAAGCTGCGCGAGCCGAACAGGCCCAGCCCGGCCGCCAGCATTCCGGTCAGGCCGGCGCCCAGCGCCATGGCCTCGGGCGTGGCGACGAAGCGCCGCGCCGTCGCCGCCGGGATGATCAGCAGCGCGGTGATCAGCAGGATGCCCACCACCTTCATGGCGCTGGCGATCACCGCCGCCATCAGCAGCATGAAGACCAGGCGCGCGCGCTCCGGCCGCAGGCCCTCGGCCGCGGCCAGCTCCGGGCTGACGGTGCCGGCCAGCAGCGGGCGCCAGATCAGCGCCAGCAGCGCCAGCACCAGCAGTCCGCCGCCGTAGATCACCGCCAGGTCGAAGCGCGAGACCGCCAGGATGTCGCCGAACAGGAAGCCGGTCAGGTCGACGCGCAGCCAGGTCAGGAAGGCGATCAGCACCAGGCCGAGCGCCAGGGTGGAGTGGGAGAGCAGCCCCAACAGGGCGTCGGTCGGCACCGCCCGGTTGCGCGAGAGCAGCAGCAGCGCGAGCGCCACGGCGGCGGCGACCAGGAAGACGCCGAGGGTCAGGTTGACCTCCAGCAGCGCCGCCAGGGCGATGCCGAGCAGGGCCGAGTGGGCCATGGTGTCGCCGAAGTAGGCCATGCGCCGCCAGACGATGAAGCAGCCGAGCGGGCCGGCCACCAGGGCGACGCCGGCGCCGGCCAGCAGGGCGCGCAGGAAGAAGTCATCCAGCATCGCCTCAGTCGTCCCCTTGCGTGGCGGGGCCGCCGTCGCGGTCGCGGTCTATGTCGTGGCCGTCGTCGTGGTCATGGCCGTCGTCATGGCCTTCGCCGTGGTCGTGGCCTTCGCCGTGGTCGTGGCCTTCGCCGTGGTCATGGTCGTGGTGGGCGTAGACCGCCAGGGCGCCGGCCGCGCGCGGGCCGAAGAGCTCGCGGTAGGCGGGGCTCTCGGCCACCGCCCGCGGCGTGCCGGTGCAGCAGACCTGGCCGTCGAGGCAGACCACCGTGTCGGTCGCCGCCATCACCAGGTGCAGGTCGTGGGAGACCAGCAGCACGCCGCAGTTCAGCCGGTCGCGTAGCCGCCGGATCAGCTCGTAGAGCGCGATCTCGCCGGCAAAGTCGACGCCCTGCACCGGCTCGTCCAGCACCAGCAGGTCGGGCCGACGCACCAGGGCGCGGGCGATCAGCGCGCGCTGGAACTCGCCGCCGGACAGGGTGTGCAGCGACTCGCCGGCGAGCTGCGCGACGCCGACCTCCTCCAGCGCCTCGCGCACCGCGCGGGGGTCGTGCGCGCCGGTCAGGGTCATGAAGCGGCGCAGGGTCAGCGGCAGGGTGGAGTCGATCTCCAGGCGCTGCGGCACGTAGCCCAGGCGCAGGCCCGGCGCCCGCCAGACGCGCCCGCGATCGGGCCGCAGCACGCCCACCGCCGTGCGCACCAGGGTGGACTTGCCGGCGCCGTTCGGCCCGATCAGCGTGACGATCTCGCCGCGGCGCACCTGCAGGTCGACGTCGCGCAGCAGCCAGCGGGCGCGTCCGCGCGGCCCGCGCCGCAGGCCGAGGCCCTCCAGGCGCAGCAGCGGCGGCTCGGCGTCCGGCCGGCCCGGGGCGGGCGGCGCGGCGCGGCGGGGAGCGGGGGCGGCGGGCGACACGGGCAGGCGGTCTCGCGGGGCAGTGGCGCGGGCGATGGGCGGGCGGTGGGCACGCAGTGGGACGGGCCGTGCGGTGTGCAAGCCATGCCCGCTGACGGGGCCGAGGGCAAGAGCCGGCTTCGGGCCGGCTCGCGCGGGGATAAGGTCGCGCAGCAAACTCGGGCGCGGCCAAGCGGTCGCGAGGGCTTGGCCCTTCGGGAGGGGCGGAGGCGAACCGGTCTCTTGCCATTGATGTTATGTTATTACATAACATTAGGCCCGTCGACGGGCCAAGGCCTTTCGCGTCTCGGTCCGCGCCCGCCGCCTTCGCCGTTCCGCTCCGCAACCGAGGAACCTCGCCTCATGCCGCTGCGCGCCCTGCTTCGCCGTTTCCGCCCCTTGCCGTCGCTCTTGGCCCTGGTCCTGCTCGCCGGCGCGGCAGCGGCCCAAACGCCGGCGACCCAAACCCCGGCGACCCAAACCCCGCCGTCCGGGCAGGGCGCGGCCCCCGGCGGCGTCGTGGTCTCGATCAAGCCGCTGCATTCCCTGGTCGCGGCCGTGACCCAGGGGGTGCAGCAGCCCTACCTGATCATGCGTGGCGGCGGCTCGCCCCACGCCTACAGTCTCAAGCCCTCCGACGCGGCGGCACTGGAGGCGGCGGCGGCGGTCTTCTGGATTGGCCCCGACCTGGAGCTCTTCCTGGCCGGGCCGCTGGAAACCCTGGCGCCGGGCGCCCGGCGCGTGGCGCTGCAGGAGACCGCCGGGCTGCGCCGTCTGACCTTTCGCGAAGGCGGCCCCTTCGACGCTCACGGGCACGCCGAGGAGGACCACGCCGACGAGGGACATGACGAGCACGGGCACGACGAGCACGGGCACGACGAGCACGGGCACGACGAGGGGGGGCACGACGAGGGGGGTCACGACGAGGGGGGTCACGACGGTCAGGGGGCGGGCCCGGCCTACGACCCGCACTACTGGCTGGACCCGGTGAACGCGCAGGTCCTGGTCGGGGAGATCGCCCGCGTGCTGGCCGCGCTCGACCCGGCCCATGCCGAGACCTATGCCGCCAACGCCGCGGCGGCGCGCGCCGGGATCGATGCGCTGATTGCCGAGATGGCCGCGACCCTGGCGCCGGTCGCCGAGCGGCCCTTCCTGGTCTTCCACGACGCCTACCAGTACCTGGAGCGGCGCTTCGACCTGACCGTCGCCGGCTCGATCACCGTCAGCCCCGAGGTGCTGCCGGGCGCCCGCCGCATCGCGGAGATCCGCGCGAAGGTGCAGGCGCTGGGAGCCACCTGTGTGTTCGCCGAGCCGCAGTTCGAGCCGCGGCTGATCCGGGTGGTAGTGGAGGGGACGCCGGCGCGCGCCGGCGTGCTCGACCCGCTGGGCGCCGACCTGTCGGCCGGCCCCGGGCTCTATGCCGAGCTGATGCGCCGCAACGCCGCGGCCATCCGCGACTGCCTGGAGTGATTTCGCGCGCCCCTCTGAGGCGGAGCGGGTGTCGCGTGATCGGCGGACCCAGGGGTGCGGGTCGGACGATCACCAACCCGCGCTCGCGGCGCCTCCTTGACGGGCGCGCCGGGGCGCCGCCCGTCGGCCGGCCTCGGCTTTAACCCTGGCCGGCGCGCAGGCGGGTGCCGTCGGCCGCCTCGATCACCAGCTTGCCGTCGGCGTCGATCTCGTAGCGGCTGGCCCCGTCGAGGAGTTGCAGGAAGCGCCGCTCCTGACGCATCAGCGGGCCCGGGCAGGCCTTGCGGGTGGCAGCGATGGCGTCGAGGCTCAGGCTCTGGCCGTCGGTCTCGAAGCCGCTGCGGTAGCTGTTGCAGGAGGCGAAGCCGCCGAGCGAGCCGTCGTCGCGGAACTCCAGGGTGACGCGCGAGCGCTCCAGCAGCGGCTCGCCGGCGATCTCCTCGACCTGCCATTCGGGGCCGATCAGGCTCGGCGCCGGGCCGCTCGCCGGGGCCTCTTGCTCCCCGGCCGGGTCGCCCTCTTCGCCGGCGCTGTCGCCTGCGTCGGCCGCCGCGCCGGCGACCTGGCGGCAGGTCGGCAGGCTGCGCCAGCCGATGCTGAAGGTGGCCTCCTCGCCCTTGTTCCAGAACACCACCGGCGCGGTGCTGGTGCCGCCGCTGTACTTGGCGCCGGAGGCGGCCAGGCTCGGCGAGAGGCGGTAGACCCGCTCGCTGACGCTGACCAGCAGGTCGCGGTCGATCGGCCGCGTCTCCAGCTCCAGCCCGCCGCAGTCGTAGGTCGTCGCCGGCCCCAGGCCGCGCGGCTGCTCCGGACCGCTGCTGCCGCAGCCGGCCAGCAGCGCCGCCGCCGTCAAAGCTGCGAATGAGACAACCGCCTTGCGCATGTTCGACATCCCTCTCACGGGCCTTCGTTTCGAGGTGGGAGATTCGCCGGCCGGACCGGCCGCGGCGCGGCGGCGGCGCCGCCCCTGGTGCCCCTGGAGGGACTCGAACCCCCACTCCTTTCGGAACGCGATTTTGAGCCTGACGATACGCGCCTTTCAGGGCCTCGTCGAGGCTAATCAGGGCGTACAACCCCTTGAAAACGCGACACGATCTCCTCATGCGCACCTGACGGACACTGTTTCGCGTCGGGCCGCGTCCGGGCCTCGGGCCCCGGGGCAACGAGAGGAGATTATCATGGCGACGAAGCTGACGCAGGCCCTGGTGAACAGGGCGATGGAGGACCACGAGCCCGGCACCCAGGTCTACGACGCGGAGGTGAGCGGCCTCCGGCTGGTGGTGGGGAAGAGGAGCTGCTCGTTCAAGCTGGTGGGCAGGATCAACGACGGCACCGACCGGTACGTGTCGGTCGTGATCGGCAGGACCGACGAGGTCGGCCTGAGGAAGGCCAGGGAGGACGCGGCGGCGCTGCGCCTGGCGCTGAGGCGCGGCGAGGACCCGAGGACGCCGAAGAAGTCCGTGCCGACCCTGAACGAGGCTTGGGAGCGCTACCGCGACGCGCGGAGCGGCGACCTGAGGCCGAGGACCGTCGAGTGGTACCAGAGCCGGATCGACGGCCCGTTGGCGAAGCTGAGGAAGCTGCCGATGGACAGGATCGACCGCGAGACGGTGCGGGCGCTGCACGAGAGGCTGACGCGCGAGCGCGGCCCCTACTGCGCCAACGGGACGATGCGGGCGCTGAAGGCGATCTACAACGACGTCTGCCGGACCCACGACCTGCCGCCCAACCCGGTGTCGAGGGCGGTGCGGCTGAACCGGGAGCGCCAGCGCGACTGGGCGGTGGGGCCCGACGAGATGCCGGAGCTGTGGCGCCGGCTCGACGCGCTGGAGGACAGGACGCGGGCGGCCTGCTGGCTGACGATGCTGCTGACGGGCCTGCGCTGCGGCGACGCCCGCTCGATCAAGTGGGAGCACATCGACGCCGACGGCGTGCTGTTCGTGCCCTCGCCGAAGGGCGGTCCGGACCGGTCCTTCCGGACGCCGCTGCCGAGGCTGCTGACGCAGGAGCTGGAGCGGGTGCGGCAGGAGACGGCGCCGCTGGAGAGCCCGTTCGTGTTCCCGAGCCCGAGCTCGAAGACGGGGCACATCGAGCAGATGCGGCGGACGCAGGAGTTCCCCTACGCGCCGCACCAGATGAGGCACACCTACCGCACCCACGCCCTCGAGGCCGGCGTCGACTTCCAGTCGGTGACCATGCTGATGAACCACGCCGCCACCCACGTGTCGTTCGGCTACGTGACGCGGGCGCACCTCGTCGGCCACCTGCGCGAGCAGCAGGAGCGCATCTGCGAGCGGCTCGCCGCGTACCGGTAGGCCCCGGTGAGAAGTAATGGGTTACGGGGGACTTGACGGCCGGCATCCTGGTGCAAGCGCAATGCACCGAGGAGCCGAACATGCAGACCGAGATACTTGAGCGGCTGGAGGCGATCGAGGCGAAGATCGGCCGGCCCGACCGCGAGTACCTGAACGCCGAGGAGGCCGCCGGCTTCCTCGGCCTGTCCAAGCAGCAGCTCGACATTCACCGGATGAAGGGCGGCGGCCCGGCCTTCCACAAGGTCGGGCGGCGCGTCCTCTACGCCGTGTCGGACCTGCGCGACTGGATGGCGTCGCACCGCCGGGAGCCGCTGTCGTGATCGTGCAGGAGCTGGAGCTGCCCGAGCTGCCGCCGCCGGGGCACGTGAACGACTGGCCGCCCGAGGCCGGCCTCGCCTTCCAGACGCTGCTGGACTGCGCCTTCCTGATCGCAGGGCGGGACGAGCACCCGATCCGGGTTCTGCACAGGGCGTTCGACGTGCTCGACCTGCCGGCGGACGCCCGGTGGCTGGTCGACGTCGCCCTGTCGGGCGTCTGGGGCCTGTTCTGGTGCCGGTCGATGCAGCGCTACGTCGACGCCGAGACCTTCGTGCGCGAGGGGCTGCCGTCGGATTACCTGGGCCTCGAAGTCGAGCTCGCCCAAGCCCGGACCCTGACGGGGACCGAAGCCGACCACTGAGCCAACAGCGTTGCCCGCGGACGCTGGTTTCAGCGGGAGAGCCGCGCACTGCAGCATGCAGATAGAGACCGGGCCCGCCGCTTCGGTGGCGGCGGGCCCGGGAGGAGGACCGGCCGGCGGCTGCGGAGGACGACTGCGCCGCCTGGCCGTGGTGACAACAAGCCGAGGAGCCCGATGTCATGGAAGAAGATAGCGCGACCGGAGGGCCGGCGACGCCCTCGTTCGAGGACCTGGAGCGCGACTGGCTGACGAACGCCGAGGCCGCGCGGCTCATGGGACTCACCCCCGACACGCTGCGCGACTACCGCGCCAAGGGCCGGAGCCCGCGCTACCACAAGCGCGGCCACGCCGTGTTCTACCGCCGCTCGGACGTCGAGGCGCACATGCGCGCCGGGAGGCGGTCCGATGGCTGAGGCGCGCACCGACCCGGAACAGCTCCGGCCCTACCTCGACGCCGGATGGCAGCTCATCCCGCTCCACCGCTGGGACCGCAGGGACGGCAGGGGGCGAGAGCGCGGCAAGACCCCGCTGCACGACAACTGGACGCGCCGGCCGTACAAGTCGGACGACCAGGCCGCGCACATGGAGGATGGCGGCAACGTCGGCGTCAGGCTGACGGCCGCCCAGCTCGTGATCGACGTCGACCCGAGGAACGGCGGCGAGGGCGGCCTGAGCCGGCTGCTCGGCGACCTCGGCCTGGACCAGAGCGCCTGGCCGCGCGTCGAGACCGGCTCGGGCGGCTCCCACCTCTACCTGACCAAGCCGGAGGACGTCCCGGTCGTCGACCGCCTGGAGACGTACCCCGGCGTCGAGTTCAAGACGCTGGGGCGGCAGGTGGTCGCCGCCGGGTCGGTGCACCCGACGACGGGGCGCCCCTACCGGTGGGACCCGCTGTCGCCGCCCCTGCCCGAAGCGCCGGCCGCGCCCGGCGCGCTGCTCGACCTGATCGCGAGGCCCAAATCGGAGGCGACGCCGAGCGGCGGCGGCGAGCACACCGCCGAGGAGGTCGGGGCGATGCTGTCCGTCCTCGACCCGACCGACTTCCGCGACCACGACAAGTGGCTGACCGTCATGCAGGCGTGCCACCACGCCTCGGGCGGATCGGCCAGGACCGAGTTCGTCGCCTGGTCGGCGGGCGACCCCGACTACGCCGACAGGTCCGAGGAGGTCGGCAGGCGGTGGGACAGCCTGCACGCCGACGCCGACGGGCCCAGGGTGACGCACCGCACGCTGCACCGGCTGCTGATCGAGGCGGGGCGCGAGGACGCGATCCCGAGGACGCCGGCCGCCGACGACTTCGACGACGAGGCCGGGTCGCGCGAGATCGCCTTCCTGCCCGAGCCGAAGCCCGTCGCCATGCGCGGCCTGTCGGTGAGCAAGTCGGGCACCGCGCCCGACACCATCGCGAACGCCATCTCCGCCGTCGCCAGGTCGGGCGTCGGCCTCGCCTTCGACGAGCTGAAGCAGCGCGCCGTCTTCACCGCCCAGGACCTGCCCTGGGACGAGGCGTACGGGCGCACGCTCGACGACAACACGGCCAGGCTGCTGCGCCACTACCTGATCGAGCGACACCAGGGCAACGACTTCCAGCCGTCCCGGGAGAACGTCTGGGAGGCGGCCATGACGGTCGCCTACGAGCACAAGTTCAACCCGGTGCTCGACTACTTGGACGGGCTGGAGTGGGACGGCACGCCCAGGGTCGGTCGGCTGTTCCCGGACTACTTCGACACAGACGACGACGAGTACGCCAGGGCCGTGTCCGCCTGCTTCATGGTGGCGGCCGTCCGGCGGCAGCGGGAGCCCGGCTGCAAGTTCGACACCATGCCGGTGCTCAGGAGCCGGGCGCAGGGCAAGGGCAAGTCGACGGGCGTCCAGGCGCTGTTCGGCGCCGACTGGTCGTCCGACGCCGACCTGGGCAACCTCGGCAACAAGGACGCCGCCATGCTGCTCCAGGGCATCTGGGCACAGGAGTTCGCGGAGCTCGACGGCCTGAGGCGCGCCGACGTCACCACGCTCAAGGCGTTCTGCTCCAGGGCGGTGGACAGGGTCAGGCCGCCCTACGGCAAGGGCGTGATGGACATGCCCCGCCGCTGCGTGTTCGTCGGCACGGTCAACGAGGGCGGCTACCTGAAGGACGGCACCGGCAACCGCCGCTTCTGGCCGCTGACCGTCAGGGGCGAGGTCGACGTCGAGGCGATCCGGCGGGACCGGGACCAGCTCTGGGCCGAGGCGGCGCGGATGGAGGCGGACGGCGCGAGCGTCGTGCTGCCGAAGCACCTGTGGGCGATGGCCGCCGAACACCAGGCCGACCAGACCTCGGAGGACCCGTGGGCCGACCCGATCCTCGACTTCCTGGAGCGGCGGGCGAACGACGCCTTCGACGCCGAGCTCGGCATCGGGGACTGGGCGGACGGCGGCGACCTGGCGGGCGTCAAGGCGCCGCCCGAGGACAGGGTGCACACCGCCGAGCTGTTCGACGTCCTCGGCATCGACGTGCCCAGGCGCAGCAAGGACGCCAGCCAGAAGCTGCGCTCGATCATGGAGGGCCCGGCGGTCGGCTGGGAGTACAGCCGCGGCGTCCGGGTGGGCGACAGGGCGGCGGCCGGCTACCGGAAGCCGGGGCGCTGAGGCGCGCTGCGGCTCGCAGTGAGGCGGGGCCGGCGGCGTTGAGCGTTGAGCGTGGCGGCGGCCTCGCTCAACGCGCCGGGGCCTTGGTTTCCTTGGCCTGTTGAGCGTGTTGAGCATGTTGAGCTTGTTATCGAAAGCCGAGGCGGCGGTCGTCAGGGGGACGGGAGCGGCGTTCGGCCCGGAAAGTTTAAGAACGAGCTCATCGCGCTCAACAAGCTCAACGCCGTGCCGGAGGGCCCCGCCTGGACCGAGGGGAGACCGGGCGGAACCGGACAACGCTGGCTCCCCGGGAGGCCGGCAGGCGTCATTCTCGGTCTCGGAAGCGGCCGGCCGGCTCGCGCGCGCGAGGCGCCGCCGGACGCAATGGACCACGGGTCACGCGCCCCGAAATGGGGCCGGAAAGCCCTTCCGGTTCAGCCCCTTACGAGGGGCGCCGGTCGCGGCCCGTCGCGGGGCCCGGTGGAGACGGAGGATCGGCGATGCTGCCCGCCAGGGCGAAGGAGGACTTCCTCAGCGAGATTGTGGAGCACGGCAACGTGTCGCGCGCGTGCGCGCGCCTCGACCTGAACCGGAGCACGGTCTACGCATGGCGGGAGGACCCGGACTTCAACAGGGCCTGGAACGTCGCCTTCGAGCTGAGGCGCGACGCCATGCGCGACGAGGTCGTCGAGAAGGCCCTCGCCGCGACCGGCTACGTGGCCGAGGCCGTGGCCGTCGACCCCCGCACCGGCGACCCCGTGCTCGACGACGACTTCGAGCCGGTCACCTACCGCCGGCTGGTCGACTACGATCCGAAGGTGCTGACCGCCCTCCTGGGCAAGCTGGTGAAGGACGAGGCGCTGCGCGTCGACCAGCGCACCCTCCTGGTCGACGACCGCGGCGGCGAGGAGGAGGCGCCGCCGACCCTGACCCTGGTTCACGACGACGGCGACTTCGAGGAGGCCGACGATGAAGGATGAGCGGCGGCGTTGCCCGAACTGCGGCGCGCCCCTGGCCCTCAAGGGCCTGGAGGTCCACTTCGTGCGCCCCGACGGCTGCCGGCTGTGGGCGCACGACCGGAACGTCCGCACCCGCGACGCGGTGGGCAGCGGCGAAGGCTCGCTGGACGACGAGTTCGCCCGCGGCATCAGGACGCCCTGGACGTCGGCGGAGCACAAGCGGGCCGCCCTGGCGCACCTCGACGGCGAGCTGCTGGCCTTCGCCAAGTCGCTGCCGTACGTGAGGGTCGAGGGAGAGAACACCTAGAACGAGCCAACCGTCAAGCCGGCCAGGGTCCCGAACAGAACGCCGAGGAACGACCCAGCGGCCGTCACCTTCATGCGGTCCCAGAAGTCGCGGCTCGCCAGTTCGGCCTTGGCGAGCGCCTTGTCGTGCATCGTGGCGCCCTCGAACTCGACGGTGACGTACAGTTCCTTTCGGCTGCGGTCCTTGTGCTCCTTCTTCCTGATCTTGTCGTAATTGCTGGCTGGGTCTTCGGCTGCCATCCTCTTCCCTCCCTTGATCCACATTTCACGGCTGCACCGCGCTCGGACACGACGACGGGACGCACCTGATCGGGTATCCCTCGATCGGCCCAAAATCGGGTTAGGTTTCCATGGAGTTGGACCGCCGGCAATCGAACGGACCCGGCGACGGGCCCGGCGCCCTCAGGACCGGCGGTGTCGCAGGCCGCCGCGAGCGTCGAGCCTGAGCCTGAGCGGGTGCCGCTCCTCGGGGTTGGCGATGGCGCCGCAGATCACGCACTCGGCGGGTCGGTCCTTGCCGCTCGGCATCAGCATTGCGCCGAGCCGTGCGGCGAGGGACCGCCGCGCCCGGACGTGAAGGGTCTCCCGCTCGCAGGTGTCGCAGCGGCGCATCGAGAGGTCGTAGGCCATCGGCACTTCTCCTTTGTCTGACCTCTCGATCATATCCTATTTTGGGATAATCCTTAAATGGGATTACTGGGGTGGCCGGTACTTCCAGCCGGTGGCCCATGACCAAGACGATCTACTCGCGCCGACATGAGCGCCTCCTCGATCTGCTTCGGGAGGAACGGCGCGCCGCGGGCCTGACCCAGCAGCAGGTCGCGACCCGGCTGGGCAAGCCCCAGTCCTACGTCGCCAAGTACGAGGGCGGCGAGCGGCGGCTGGACGTGGTCGAGTTCTTCGCCGTGATGGAGGCCCTCGGCGCCGACCCGGCCGGAGTGATCGCCCGGCTCGCAGAGGAGTAGAGCCCGCATAGACGGACAGACCAAAGACTAATAGGAGGGTGCGATATGCCTGTTCCGTTTGATCTTCGGCACATTGACGAGCTTATTGCGGCCAGAAAGGCACTAGTTAATCAGCCACATGGTCGCCCTCCCATTGAGAACGGAGAGACGTTGGGGTTAGCTGTCCAACGAGCCTCTATCGTAATGATGAGCGCGGTGATTCAGTCATTCGTTGAGGACGTCTTTCTTGAAGCGTCCCGACAGGTTTTAACGCCACTTGGAAGAATTGGCGACATTTCGAAATACCAGAAATCCTATAGTAGAAACGGCAACCCGAACCCGAACAACATCACCCGATTGTTTTTGCGGCTTGGGATAGAGGACGTTTTGAGTGGTCTGCGTTGGCAGAAGTGCAACAACGAAACAGTTTGTCGGAAACTGAATCATCTCAATCAACTTCGGAACGATATCGCCCACGGCAAAACAGAATTGCGGGTAGACGGTCGAGTGGTCCAATTGCGTCAGACGATGGTGACTGATTATCGCAACTTTGCCGAACAGTTCGGCAATAGGTTTGAGGCCCATGTAATGGGCAAACTTTGAGTAGATTCACTCGAATAGCAATACCGTCTCGCCTTGGCGAACGGCGCACCTGACGGGAAGTCCCTCCACCCGTCCCCGATTCCCCTTCCCGACCATGCGCGTGTCCGTGACGCCCGCCGCACGGGCCCGGCGGCGGGCCCGTCGCGCCGTCGTTTCGCGCCCCGGGGCACAACGCTGGCACCCCGGGCGCGGGCGCGCGCGGTATCGGTAGAAGCAGATCACGACGACGCACGGAGGACGAACGACATGCTCGACGCACTGACCAGGCGGCGCGCCGACGCCGAGAGGCGCTACGAGGAGGCGGAGGACGGCATCCCTGCCGCCCTGCTCGACGGCGACGAGGAGCGCGCCCGCGAGCTGCGCCGCGCCCGCCGGGACGCGGCCGAGGAGGCCGACGACCTGGCCGAGGCCCTGACCCTGGCCGAACGGAAGGAGCAGGAGCGCCGCGAGGCCGAGCGGGCCGGGCGGCTGCGCGAGGCCCGCGCCGAGGCGCGCGAGGCGTCGGACAGGTTCCGGGAGACGAGCGGGGCGGTCGACGCCGCCCTGGCCGGGCTGGAGCGCGCCGTGGTCGACCAGCGCGCCGCGGCCCGCGACTTGGTGCGCGCCCTCGCGGCCGCCGGCCTGTCCGACGGCGGCCGGGTCGAGCGTGGCCTGGAGCCGGCGCTCAGGTGGGCCGCCTGGCGGTCGGCGCCCGTCACGTCGACGCTCGCCGGCGTGCCCTGGGCGCCCGCGCCCCGGCGTCGCGAGATGGCCGAGGGCGCCGCGCGCCTGATCCCCCAGATACCCGAGGAGGAGTGAACGACATGGCAGACGAGAGCATGCGGCACCTGGCCGTCCTGGACGACCTCGCAAAGCGGGCGTCCGCCCGGCCCGCCGACTTCAGGAAGGCGGCCGACGACCTGTTCGAGAAGGTAGTCGACGAGATACAGGCGCGAGAGGGCTGCGACCGCGGCCGCGCCTACGCGCTCGCCGCGCAAGACGAGCGGGCGCAGGAGATGTACCGCCTCGGCGTCGAGAAGCACGACGAGGAGGTCGCCATCCGGTCCGTCGTCGGCCGGTGAGCCCGCCGGGGCGCGGCGCCGCGGAACGGCACCGCGGCTGGCGACCTCCTCGCCCTCCGACGCCGCGCCCCGGCGGCAACACTTCGGCGGTAGGTTTTGGGTGAAGTATGGTGCGGCCAGTCGCCGGCCAGATTTATTCGCCCTCTTTAGAGCATTTTCCGATCAATCACGGTCATATCCGGCAGCAGCGAAGTAGTTTTCACACTCATCCGGCGTGAAGATGTCGACGGCTTCGGCGATGGCGTCCCAGAGGTCGTCGACGGTGCGGGCTGCGATCTTCTTGAGGAAGGCCTTGAGCTTTGAGAATGCCATCTCGATCGGATTGAAGTCGGGACTGTAGGGCGGGAGGTAGAGCAGTTCGGCTCCGGCGGCTTCAATGGCCTCGCGGACGGCGATGGGTTTGTGGGCCGGTAGATTGTCCATGACGACGACATCGCCAGGATTGAGGGTCGGGATCAGAACTTGTTCGACATAGGCGATGAAGGCTTGGCCGTGCATCGGGCCATCAAGGACCATGGGAGCGGTCATGCCGTCGAGACGGAGCGCGCCGACGAAGGTGGTCGTCTTCCAGTGGCCGTGCGGGACGGGCGCCCGACAGCGTTCGCCTCTTGGCGCGCGGCCGTAGCGGCGCGCCATCTTGGTGGAGGCTCCGGTTTCGTCGATGAAGACAAGACGCTCGGGCAGGAGCTCGATCTGCCGTGCGAACCAGGCGCGCCTGCGACGTAGCACGTCAGCCCGCTGCTGCTCGGATGCATGCGCGGTTTTTTTTGAAGCTGAGGCCATGCCGGTCCAGCAAACGCCAGATCGTGCTCAACGAGAAGACGGCGCCATGGGCCTCTTCGAGATGCGCCGCCATCTCCTCCAGAGTGATGTCCGGCCGTTCGTCGATCAGGGCCAGGAGTTCGTCGGCATAGACTTCGATCCGGTGCGAACGGCGGTCGCCGCCCAGCGGCCGGGGCTCGGTGTGCCCGAGCCGTCGATAGCGATCCATCCACTTGATCGCCGTCGAGGGGGCAATCCCGAACCGATCCGCGGCCCTTCGGCAGGAGAGCCCGCCTTCCACCGCACGGATCACGCGCTGTCTTAGGTCGTTCGAAAGAGGTCGCGTCATGCAAGCTGGCCTCCTCCACCAGCCTACATCGTGAATCACATTTCTCGACGCATGGGAATCCCCTTCGACTCCAGCAGGTCGGAAAATGCTCTAACCGAAACGCCTCAGGGTCGAAATAGCTCTGCTCCGCCTGGTGCCAAAGGCGGTGAGCATCCTCCAGCCGCCGATCGACAGCCGCTAGTGGACAAGTTTTTTCCTTCTCATTGCTATGTCCTGCCACGCCATCATCCTTCTGAGCGAAAAATTAAGAAAGGCCCAGTGTACGCAGATGAGAATATCGGCAGCGGCCCTTCCCTCACAAACGAGGATTTGACGGCGGTCCGTTTTTGTGTATGCGGATAGAGCCGTGACCCCTGTAGGGCGCACGGCGCTGTTAGAAACTACTACAGGAGGTCAATATGACCCGCTACACCAACAGGCGAGTCGGCGAGACCGCCAAGGACCTGATCCTCGCCGGCTTCAACAACGCGGACATCGTCCGGATCGTCCGACAGATGATCGACGGCTGCCGGATCACCGCGAAGAACGTCAGCTTCTACCGCTGGCAGCTGAAGCAGGACGGCTACGTCGTCTAAAAAGAGAAGGCGGCCGAAGCCGCCTCTAAGTAGCTAGTGTGGATGGCTCGGCGCATCGCGTCGGGCCATCTTCACTTTATGGCAGGGCGGTCCTCCGCGACACCCTCAATGTCGGCGGCCGCTGGTCGACCGGCCGCGACTATTATTTCTCCCCGAAGGCCGAAACGTTGGTAGACCGCCGCAACTTCGGCGGGGATGGTCGACGTCGCGAGGGCGGCCGGCGGTCGGCCGCCCGGTCGAAAAGCGACGGAGAAAACACATGAGCGAATCAGCAGAGGCCCCGGCTGTGACCGAGCCGGTGACGCAGAGCGCGATGACGTTCCCGGTCGTCGTGCACGTGCCCATGGGGCGCCTGAACGACGAGGCCATCCTCAGGATGACCGAGAACATGAACCTGGACGAGACCGAGCGGATGGGATGCGCCGCAGCCCTGGAACTCGTCGACCGCTTCGGCGTGTACTTCGACGAGGAGCTGGTCGAGGCCGCCGCCAGGAAGATCCCCGACTACGTGCTCGACGGCTTCCTCGAAAGGTCGAGGAAGGCGCGCGACGCCAAGGAATGACGCCGATGGCCGGAAGGGGCGCATCCGGGCGCCCCTTCCGCGCCGCCGCCGCCGACTATTATTTCTCCAAACAGGGCGAAACGTTGGTATGCCGCCAGGGCCGCGGCTGGGATGCTCGCCGTTGCGAGGGCGGCCGACGGTCGGCCGCTCGGGCAACGGTACGAGGACGAAGACATGGGCAAAGTGACGACCCTGATGCCGGCCGAATCGGCGGTGGACCGCCTGATGGCGGCGATCGAGGAGGTGAAGGCGACGCACGGCTACGGCAGGCTGGCGGTGCGCGCGGCGCTCGAACTGACCGGGCTGATGGTCCGGCACCCCACCGTGTCCGGCCGGGACGTGTCGTTCGCGGCGGCGGTTGGCGAGCGCTCGGCCACGGTGCTGGAACACGCCGCCCGCGGACAGCCGACGATGCTGAGCCGGCAGCTGCGGATGGCGGCGGCGACCGCCAGCCTCGAGAGCCCGGTATCACGGCGGCGGGACGGCGACCTGTACAAGCTGGTCGCGACGGCCCCGGCCCACCGCCACCGCTGGTAAGGCAAGGACGCGGGGCCCGACGCCAAGCCGGGCCCCGCTCCACTTTCGGGGCTCGCGGACCCCGCGAACCGCGACAGCATGGTCCTCGTGTTCAACGCAACAGGAGACGGACCATGGACGACCTTACCGATATGACCGCCGCCGAGCTGGCGGCCGAGCACGACCGCATCTGCGACCCCGCCGACCGGATCGGCGGCAGGCCCTGGAAGAAGGGCAAGGCGAGGCTGGTCGAGCGGATCGAGCGCCTGAGGCGCGATGCCGAGCCGCTCGGCGGCGCCGGGTCCGCCGAGCGCAAGCCCGAAGCCGCCGAGGATGTCGACGGCCGCCGGGAGACGGTCGGCGCGCTCGTCGAGGCGATGCTGACCACTGACGCGGCCTACGACGAGATCGTGGCCGCCGTCCGCGAGCGGTTCCCGGAGGCCCGGACCACCCGCCGGTCCGTGGCGTCGGTCGCGAGCGCGATGCGGAAGCGGGGCGCCGAGGTATCTTTGAGGCGTGGGCACAGTGGTGGAGGTAAACCGTCGTGACCGCCATCTCTCTTCGTGCCCAGTCAGTACATCCGTGGCATATTCGAGACCAAGATGCTTGAAATGGACAATCAGAGAACCCTTCCGTTTGTAGGAGAAGAACGTGTTCGGTCGCGCGCAGAGTGGCGCGCGATCGAAGACGAGCATTTCCCGTTCGAGACCATCAGCGACATCGCCGAAAAAGAAAGTTGGCGAAAGGAGATCAATAGGCCGATCTATCACGTGCACAAATGGTGGGCTCAACGCCTAGGCTCGGTGTTTCGATCGATCCTGATTGGTGCCCTCAGTCCGTCCCAAACGGACACCGGAAAACTATTTTATTCGCAGGCACGATTTCCCGGCGCCGTGGTCTTCGACCCGTTCATGGGCAGCGGAACCACCCTCGGGGAAGCTCTGAAGCTTGGCTGCAAGGCCATTGGGCGGGACATTAACCCGGTCGCCTATTTCCTTGTGAGGAATGCCCTTCAAATCCACCCGAGACATGAGGTCGAGCAGACATTCGAACAACTGGCCGACAAGGTCCGTGACAGAATACTGGCGTATTACAAGGCAAAAACGCCCGAAGGTGAAGATGCAACCACCCTCTATTACTTCTGGGTCAAGACTCTCGACTGCCCAGAATGTGACAGCCCGGTAGACCTATTTTCCAGTTACATCTTCGCGCAACATGCCTACCCGAGAAAGCATCCGGAAAGCCAGTCTGTCTGTCCCCATTGCGGCCAAATCAATACCGTCCGCTTTGATTGCGAGGAAACCCAGTGCAACTCGTGCCTAGCGACATACAACCCTAAACGCGGCCCTGCGAAAGGGACTAAGGCCACGTGTCCTTCGTGCAGCACTGAATTTCCGATAGCGGCAACGGTCAAGAAGGGCGGAAAGCCGCCAAGTCATCGGATGTACGCGAAACTCGTCCTACAGGCCGATGGAACCAAACGCTACCTTCCGATAGACGAACTCGATCTAAAGACCTTTCGCGCTGCCGCTGTCGAGCTTGAGCAAGCGAAGGGACTCTACCCTGTGGTTGGGATCGAGCCCGGCTACAACACGAACCAGGTCCTCAACTACGGCTACCGCTACTGGCACGAGATGTTCAATGAGCGCCAACTCTTGTGCCTCGGCGTTTTGGCAAAGGCCATTTCAGAGATTGAGTCGCCCAACATGCGTGATGCGATGACCTGTTTGTTCAGTGGTGCTCTTGAGTTCAACAACATGTTTGCGTCCTTTAAGGGCGAGGGCACGGGCGCGGTCCGCCACATGTTCTACCATCACATACTCAAGCCTGAGCGAATGCCACTTGAGGCAAACCTGTGGGGCACGCCAAAGAGTTCCGGTTCGTTCTCGACCATGTTCCGTTCCCGGCTTCTTCGCGCGCTCGATTACTGCGAAAACCCCTTCGAGTTGCGGCTGGTAAACGGAAAGAGCACCAAGGTATATGGCCTTTCCGACCCGATCGGCCATTCGAGAGCCGACAGCTACGAACAGTTCGAAGAGGGACGGAACCTATACGTCTCGTGTGGCGATAGCTCGGAAACCGACCTACCAGACGGATCGGTTGATGTCGTTGTGACCGATCCACCGTTCTTCGACAACGTGAACTATAGCCAACTCGCGGACTTCTTCTTCGTCTGGCAGAGACACATCCTCGGTGGAGATGGCAGGCACACAACGCGCTCGAACCACGAGGTACAGCACCAAGAGGCGGAGGAATTCCAATCACGATTGAAGGCAGTCTTCGCAGAGTGTTGTCGCGTCCTGAGCGACGACGGGCTTCTGGTGTTCACGTACCACCATTCCAGGGCAGAGGGTTGGACTAGCGTCCTCGGAGCCTTAGCTGACGCGGGCTTCGTCATCACGGCGACCCAGCCGATCAAGGCCGAGATGTCGGTTGCAACGCCCAAAAACCAAGCCAAGGAACCCATCGACCTCGATGTCGTCATCGTTTGTCGCAAGCGCGATCACGCGCCGAAGCGTGCCGATTTGGACGAGCCGGCGGCGGAAGCGGCGGCGGCCCGTCAAATCGAGAGGTTTAGGGTTTCGGGTAGGAAGCTCAGCAGGAACGATGTGCGCGTCATATTCATGGGCCAGCTCATAAAGCAGGAGTCCCAAGCCCACTTGCGCGATGAGCCAGAGGAGATCATCGGCGCGGAGGAGATAGAGGCGGCAATCGACCGACTCGCTAGCCCGACGGCCTCACGTTGATCCGGAAGCGACCGCGGCCTGTCGTCTTTTCGGACCGGTTCTTCGGAGTGGGGAACGGGTCCAGGAGGTCGAATTCATCAACGGGGTCACCGGCCAATCGATAGCAGTGGAACTCGGCCGGCCCATTGTCGGGCACCGTTCGCCGTATTCGGCCAGCCACGATCAGTTCTGGATCGTAGTCCGCGAGGTCAGCGCGTTCGTGCAGCAGCGTGACCCGATGGTCGAGCACCTTGGCTCCGAGCGGGTTCGCAAAGATCACCATGGGCCGATTACGATTGGCGCCGTCTCCGTATGTGCCCACGCCAATCTCTTTGCTTCGCTGCCCCGCCACTGAGAGGTAGTAGTCGAAATCGGCGTTCAGGGCATTGCCATCGCACAGCGTTAGCGCTGTGAGAGTGCAGCTTCCCGGCTCGGCCCCCCATTCAAGGCAGACGAACAGGTAGAAGCCACGGATGTCCAGTGGAGAGTTGCTCCCGTCGTATGCGCGCACCGTTCCGCAAGGAGGCGTGGTGTTGTAATCCAGTCCCGAGGACCGGCCGACCATACCGTTCTGGCCGCGCTCCAGCTTTTTGACCTCGATCCCAACAATTCGCGTCAGGTCCGTCTTCAACTCTGCGCGGCTGGCTTTGTTACAGAGAGCAGGCCGAAGCAGGGCCATGTCCGGCGTGATCAGCGGGCCCGATGCTCGCTCACAGATGATGTCGTCGGGCGTTCGTTCGTGCAGGAGCGCAGCGAGATACTCGTCGAATGGGTCGTCTTGAGTGTTCCGCTTATCGCGGAGCTTGAAATCTATGGGCGAGCCGTCTTCCGCAAAGAATACCTTCCGAAATACCTTGAATGCTTCGACTGCCAAATCACTATGCAATGCCGATCCCCACAATAAGCGAGCCTTGTTCAGTCGAAGAGCCGCGGCTGCTCTGCGTCGCCCTCGGGCCGCTTGCGCTCCGGCTTCGGTTTACGTTCCGCCGAGAAGGCGTCGTACGCTGCCGCGAATCGGTCGAAGGCAGCCTTGAGCGCGTCGTCTCCCAACATCGGCAGGTCGTCGAACCCAAACACCTGCGGACTGCGCTGCCCGTCCTCTTCGTCCGCGCTGGTGTCGAGGAGGTAGAGCCGGGCGCCTTCGAAGTCGTCGACGGCGAAGGTCTGCCTGATGACGGAGGCGAGGAGACCGAGCTGTTCCTCGGTCAGGTCGAACGTCTTCCACGGCTGGAGCCAGAACAGGTGCACCGCGCCGTCCTTCACGAAATAGAAGCGGGGCCGTACCGGGATGACGAGGTCTCGCCGGATCGGGAAGAGCCGGTCCTTGAGCGGGTGGCAGAAGTACGAGGCGCGCTGCGCGTCCTGCCACAGGATTTCGACGACCTCCGCGTTGCACCGCGCGCCGAGCGGCACCCTGATCCGTCGGCACGCCTCCACGGCAGCTTCGAGACTGACGGCGCCGCTGTAGAGCGGGAACGCCAGGCGCCACGAGAGGTCGTAGCTGAACGGCGGCGTCCCGGCGTCGAGGCGGTGCAGTTGCTTCACCGTGCCCTTGACCGTGGGGCGGATCGATTTTGCTACATGAGGTAGCGACGGGAGGCGCGAGTACGACATCTTGCGACTCTACGGAGGAGTCGCAGACGGAGTCAAGAAAGGAGAATCCCGCCCCGTCAGTGCTCGGCTTGGAGGTGGTGCCGGCGCATGAAGTGATCCCGGATGCTCTCGTCGGTGATCCGCATTCCGGGGTTCGTCGAGCCGTCCGCGACGTTCCAGAGCTGGTCCCAGGGCGAGCCGGGTTCGTGCGTCAGCCCGGACAGGCGGAAGGCGTGAAGGTGGGCGTAGGCGTCGAAGATCTGGCCGAGGAAGGTCCGCTCCTCCTCGCCCAGGTCGTATTCGGCCTGCACGCTGGTCGCCGTGAGAGGGTCGAACCGGGTGGCCCTGTCCTGGATCGGCCTGTCGCCTGCCCCCTGGAAGCACTCGTACACCGATCGCACCACGGGCCCGTGCTGCCACGCCTCGAACCGGTTCTTCACGAGGGGGTCTCCGTATCGGGCGAGGTGCCAGCCGTGCGCGAAGTAGATCAACTTGAGCAGGGACATGATCGTCACCGGCACGCCCCGCGATTCGGCGTGGTCGAGGAAGAAGTTGGCTATCTCTCTTGCGTCGTGGGGCATCTCACCGCGCACCATACACGTCGCGAGTCCTCCGTCCCAGAGGGCTCGCCCGCCGCTCTCGTTGTTGGCTTCCCGCTTCCGGTGCCGAGGGATGGTGCGGGCGGTGAGACTCGAACTCACACTCCCAGAGGGAACGGGTTTTTGAGACCCGCGCGTCTACCGGTTCCGCCACGCCCGCACTGTAACTCCATCCACCTCCACGCCCGCTCCGCCCGGGCCCCGGGAACTCGCCGTCGGGCCTCATCCGGGCCCCGGGACGGCCGGCTCGGCGCAACGCCTTGATCCGAAACGCCTTCCCGGGCGGCACACCCGGATTTTGAGTCGCGCGCGTCTACCGGTTCCGCCACAGGGGCACTGCGGGCTGCGGTCGGGCCAGCGGCAGAATAGTCGCTCGCGCCGCCGGTGCAAGCGCGCAGCGTTCGTGTCGGGGGCGGCCGTCGGTTTCGCGGCGTCCCGGCCCCGGGGTGCGATCCGGAAAGCGGGCGATGGCGTGGCGCGTTGCCAGTGGGCGCGCCGGCGCGCGCGGCTACTGCACGGGGCGGCTGGGCGGCGTGGTGACGGCCTCGGCCGGCGGTTCGTGGCAGGGGCCGGCGTGGTGGTGGACCAGGCGCCAGCCGTGCGGCGTGGGCCGGAAGACGTTGGTGGCGACCAGCAGGGCGTTGCCGATCGCCTCGTAGCAGATGACCATGCCGAGCTGCTCGGTCTCGTGGCCGCCCAGCAGCAAGGCCTCGGGCGCGCGGCAATCGATCGCGCTGGGCCCGCCGCCCTCGAAGATCGCCCGCCAGGACTCCAGGATCTCGTGCCGGTCGGTCAGCGCGCGCCAGCCGGGATGGACGCAGGCCACCGGTCCGGCGTCGTCCCACAACGCCGCCAGCGCGGCGAGGTCGCGGTCGTTGAAGGCCTCGTAGAAGCGCTCGTTCGCCTGCAGCAGTTCGGCCAAGGGGTTCATGGCAGCATCCCTGTCCTCTTCATGCCTGTCTTCTTCGCCCCCGTCTTCTTGGCGCGCCGGCCGCCGGCTCCGGGCGTGGCCAGGCGGCGGCCAGGGCGCGACCTGCGGGGGCTTTGCGTCCAGGCTAGCAGGCGCGGCCGGCCGGCGCGAAGCGTCCCGGGCCCGCGGTCCAGGCCAGCGCGCGCCGCAGGCCGACACCGGCGGCAAGCCCGGGGGCAAGCCCGGCAGCAGGCCCGGGGCCGAGACTAGGGGCAAGACCAGACGGCGCGACCAGACGGCGGGACCAGACGGCGATTGAAGGGACGCGGGCGCGGCGGCTATAGCAGCGCGGCAAGGAAGGCGACGGACCGAGGGGCGGGGGACGCAGGCGGTGCGCTGGGTGCGCGGACTCTACGACTGGACCATGGCGCAGGCCGAGCGGCGCTCGGCCCTGGCGGTGCTTTGCGTCGTTTCCTTCATCGAATCCTCGGTCTTTCCGATTCCCCCCGACGTGCTGCTGATCCCGATGATCCTGGCGGCGCGGGACAAGGCCTGGCTGATCGCCGGCGCCTGCACCCTGGCCTCGGTGCTCGGCGGCATGCTGGGCTACGCCATCGGCTACTTCTTCTACGCCGGCGTGGGCGAGCCGGTGCTGGCCTTCTACGGCTATCTCGAGCGCTTCGAGGCCTTCGCCGAGGCCTACAACGCCTGGGGCGCCTGGATCGTCGCCGGGGCCGGCTTCACGCCCTTCCCCTACAAGGTGATCACCATCGCCAGCGGCGTCACCCAGCTCGACCTCGGCACCTTCACCCTTGCCTCGGTGGTGTCGCGCGGCGGGCGCTTCTTCCTGGCCGCCGCGCTGCTCTGGTGGTTCGGCCAGCCGATCCGCCGCTTCATCGAGACCCACCTGCCGCTGCTCGCCTGGCTGTTCTTCGCCTTGCTGCTCGGCGGCTTCCTCGCCCTGCGCTTCCTGGCCTGAGGCCGCCGCCATGCCCATATCCGCCGCATGACCGAGACCGCCCCCGACCGTTCGCCCAACCGTGTCGTCGACCGCGTGACGCGGCTGGCGCCGCGTCTGGCTCCCTGGTTCGCCGCGGCGGTGGCGGGGGGCGCGCTGCTGGGGGCGCTCGGCTTCCAGTACCTCGGCGGCTATCCGCCCTGCCAGCTCTGCCACTGGCAGCGCTACGCCCATGTGGCGGCGCTGGTGCTGGCCCTGGCGGCGCTGCCGCTGGCCGGCGCGGCGCGGCGCTGGCTGACGCTGGGGGGCGGCCTGGCGCTGTTGGGCGGCGCCGGCATCGCCGGCTTCCACGTCGGCGTCGAGCAGGGCTGGTGGGAGGGGCTGCCCGGCTGCAGCGCCCCCGACTTCCAGAACCTGGACGTCACCCAGCTCCGCGAGATGCTGATGCAGACCGAGGTGGTGCCCTGCGACGCGGTGGCCTGGTCGCTGTTCGGCCTGTCGATGGCGGGCTGGAACCTGGTCTTGTCGGCCCTGGCGGGGGCGGCCATTGTCTTTCTGGTGATCCGGGCGCAACGCGGGAGCGCGGCATGACGAAGGCGACAGAGTCGAAGAGAGCAGAGTCGAAGAGTCCAGGGTCGAAGGCCGGGAGCGGGGACCCCGCGGCGCGGCGCCACGGCCTGCCGGGCGACCCGGACCGGCAGGAGCGGCTGGCCCGCCTCCTGCGGGTCGATCAGGCCGGCGAGTACGGGGCCCGGCGCATCTACGAGGGCCAGCTCGCCGTACTGGGCCGCTCGCCGGTGGCGCCCACCATCAAGCGGATGTGGGAGCAGGAGGCCAAGCACCTCGACTACTTCGACGCCGCCGTGCCGAAGCACCGCGTGCGCCCGACCGCGTTGCAGCCGGCCTGGCATGTCGCCGGCTTCGCGCTCGGCGCGGTCACCGCGATGATGGGCGAGAAGGCGGCCATGGCCTGCACCGTCGCCGTGGAAGAGGTGATCGACGAGCACTACGCCCGCCAGGCCGAGCAGCTCTCCGACGCCGGCGAGGAGGGCGAGCTCAAGCGGACCATCGCGCAGTTCCGCGAGGAGGAGATCGAGCACCGCGATACCGGCCTGGCCCACGGCGCCGAGGAGACCGCCGGCTACGAGGGGCTGTCGGCGGTGATCAAGGCCGGCTCGCGCCTGGCGATCTGGTTGAGCGAACGGGTCTGAGCCCGCGCGGGCCGGGCGGGTGAGCGACACCCCGAGGTCGCCGGGGCTGCCCGCGCCGCGGCGCGAGACGCTGCGGGCGATCGGCGCCATGCTGGCCGCGGCGGCGCTGATCGCGGTGACCACCCTGCTGGCCAAGGTGCTGGGCCGCGGCCTGACCGGACCCGAGCTGCACCCGCTGCAGGTCAGCGCGGGGCGCTTCGGCTTCGCCTTCCTGGCCCTGCTGCCGGTGCTGGCCTGGCGCTACCCCGGCTTTCGCGGCGCCGCCTGGCCGCTGCACCTGGGACGCAGCCTCTGCGGCTGGGGGGGCGTGACCAGCCTGTTCGCCGCCGCCGCGCTGATGCCCCTGGCCGAGGCCACGGCGATCAGCTTCCTCTCGCCGCTCTGCACCATGCTGCTGGCGATCCTGCTGCTCGGCGAGCGGGTGGGCGTGTGGCGCTGGAGCGCGGCCGGGCTGGCCCTGGTCGGCGCCCTGGTGCTGATCCGTCCGGGCAGCGCGGCCTTCCAGCCGGCGGCGCTGATCGCCCTGCTGGCGGCCGGGCTGATGGGCCTGGAGGCGATCTTCATCAAGCGCCTGGCGGGGCGCGAGCCGCCGGTGCGCATCCTGGTGATCAACAACGCGATCGGGGCCGGCGTCGCCGCCACCGCCGCCGCCTTCGTATGGACCGCGCCCGCGCCGGCGCAGTGGGGGCTGCTGGCGCTGCTCGGCGTCACCATGGTCACCGCCCAGGCCTTCTTCATCCAGGCGATGAAGCGGGCCGACGCCAGCTACGTCATGCCCTTCTTCTACGCCACGCTGATCTTCGCCGCGCTCTACGACCTGGCGCTGTTCGGCGAGCGGCCCGAGCTGGCGGCCCTGGGCGGCGCGCTGCTGATCGTCACCGGCGCGCTGCTGCTGGCCTGGCGCGAACGGCGTCGGACCAGGCAATAGCCAAGCCAGCGCCGCCCTCCGGGCCCGGCACTGCGGTCAGGACTCCAGCTCGGAATCCCAGTAGAGGAAGTCGGACCAGCTCTCGTGCAGGAAGTTGGGCGGAAAGGCCCGGCCGTTCTGCTGCAGTTGCCAGGTGGTCGGTTGCTGCGCCCGGTGCAGCGGGAACATGTCGGATTCCCGCGGTAGGCGGTTTCCCTTGACCAGATTGCAACCCTGGCAGGCGGTCACGATGTTGTCCCAGGTGGTGCGTCCGCCGCGCGAGCGCGGCACCACGTGGTCGAAGGTCAGCTCCTCGGTGCGGAAGCGGTCGCCGCAGTACTGGCAGCTAAAGCGGTCGCGCAGAAAGACGTTGAAGCGCGTGAAGGCCGGCCGGCGGTCTAGATGCACGTATTCCTTCAGCGAGATCACGCTGGGAAGCTGCATTTCGTAGGAGGGGGAGTGCACCGCCTGGTCGTAGTTGGCCAGGATATTGACTCGATCCAGGAAGACCGCCTTGATGGCGTCCTGCCAGGACCAGAGCGACAGGGGGAAATAGCTCAGCGGACGGAAGTCCGCATTGAGGACAAGAGCCGGATACCTGTCGGCTATAGCCAAGGCCTCTCTCCTCGCCGGTCACCGCGTGGCAACGCTCGAGTCGCCGATGTCAGTCTACATAAAACAGGCGGGGTGGCGACACAAGATGTAGTGAGGGTTAGCCGGGAAACTTCATGCAGTTGTCATAGGCGCGCGCTCAAGCCCGCTGATTCGATTGTCCGAATCGTCTGCGAGGACTCGTGCCGGAGCGGCTGCGACTTGTAGGCAGCGTCCCGCTGCCGCGCGGGCCGCGCGGCACGCCGTCGCGGCCACGCTTGGGCGCGCTTTCCTTGGACCGACAGCGGTGCTCCTCCGACCGGCGGAACCGCTGCGCGTCCAAACGATCACAAGAAACCTGCTCTAGGGCGGTTTCCGATCGAGTGGAACCACGACGTGGGTCTGCCGATCGGCCCAAAACCGCCCTAAACCATAGTGTTAGAGTGATGCTGTCCGACCTGGCGAATCGCAAGTGCGATTCGATCAGGTCGGGCATCGCTCTAGTCCTCGACGGGCGCGAAGAGGTCCTGCAGGAAGCTGGCGGCAGCAGCGACGCCGGCCTCGTCGATGCCGTGGCCCAGCTCCGGGCGAAGCTCGTGGGACACCGACACCCCGGCCTTGTGCAGGGCCTCGACGGCGGCTGGCAGGGCCTGCGGCGAGACCACCTCGTCGCGCTCGCCGTGGACCAACAGCACCGGCGGCCGGCTGACGATCTCCTGCTCCAGGCGCTCGCCGCCGACCAGCAGGCCGGAGTAGCCGATCACCCCGGCGCAGGCGCGGCGCCGGCGCAAGGCGGTGTGCAGCGCCATCATGGTGCCCTGGCTGAAGCCGACCAGCACCAGATCCTCGTCGCCCAGGCCGTAGCGGGCCAGCTCGGCGTCGAGGAAGGAGTCGAGCAGCGGGCGGGTGTCCTCGGCCCCGACGTAGAGCGACTCCGGGGTGCGCACCTGCAGGCTGAACCACTGATAGCCGAAGGGCGCCATGTCGCAGGGGCTGGGCGCGTCGGGCGCCACGAAGACGGCATCCGGCAGCACGGTGCCGAGCACCGGGGCCAGGGCGATCAGATCCTGGCCGTTGGCGCCGAGGCCATGCAGCAGCACCACGAGCTGGCGGGGCGTGCCGCCGCTGCGTGGGCCCTCGCGCGGGCCGTCGAGGGTGATGTCCGCGTTTGCCGTCGTCATCGCCATCCCTTCGGTTCCGGGCGCGGAGTCTTACTGCATGCGCCGCGGCACGTCAGCCCTTTATCCGGTTGGACGGCTTTTCGGCACCACGCGGGGGCCCCCGGCCCGCGCGCCGCGACCCCGGCCGTCAGCCCCAGTCGTCGGGAATGGCCTCGGCCTGGCGGCGGTAGTGCCAGAGCATCCGCGCGGCGACCGCGCGGTAGGGGCGCCAGGGCTCGGCCAGGCGTTCGAGCTCACGCCGGTCCGGCCGCGTCTCCAGGCGTTTGAGTAGCTGGGCGCCGCCCATCAGGCCGATGTCGTCGGCCGGAAACACGTCGGGTCGGCCCAGGGAGAACAGCAGGTAGACCTGCGCCGACCAGCGCCCGATGCCCTTGACCCGGCAGAGCGCGGCGATCGCCGCTTCGTCGTCCAAGGCCTCGAGCGCCGTCAGGTCCAGGGCGCCGCTGTCGAGCTGCGCGGCCAGGGCGCGGGCGTAGCGCTGCTTCGGGCGCGACAGGCCGACCCGGCGCAGGTCCTCGTCACTGAGGGCCAGGAAGCGCGCCGGCGTGATGGGCTCGCAGGCCGCCGCCAGGCGATCGGCGATCGCCTGGGCCGAGGCCAGGCTGACCTGCTGCGCCACGATGATCCGCAGCAGGGTGGCGAAGCCCGGCGGGCGGTAGCGCAGGGGCGGCAGCCCTACCTCCGCCCGCGCGCGGGCGAAGTCGGGGTCGGCGCGGGCCAGCGCCGCAAGCGCCTCGGGCAGCGTCTCTTGCGTGACGGCGAAAGCTTTGTCTGTCTTCATGGCGAGCAGACTATCCCAGCTTCGAGGCCAGCGCGCCCATCCGAAACATGCGCCAGCAGACCCGCCAAGACAGCTCCGACACCGGGCCGGCCCCCGCGCCCGAAGTGACCCGCTTCGCGCCCTCGCCCAGCGGGCGGCTGCACCTCGGTCACGCCCACTCCGCGCTCTTCGCCGCGCGGGCGGCCGGACCGCGGGGCCGCTTCGTGCTGCGCATGGAGGACATCGACCTCGGCCGCTGCCGCCCGGAGTTCGAGGCGCAGATCTACGAGGATCTGGCCTGGCTGGGCCTGTCCTGGGAACATCCGGTGCTGCGCCAGTCGGAGCGTTTCGCCGCCTACGGCGCGGCGCTGCGCCGCCTGGAGGCGCGCGGCCTGGTCTACCCCTGCTTTTGCACCCGCAAGGAGATCGCCGCCGAGATCGCGCACGCCGACTCGGCGCCGCATGGACCCGACGGGCCGCTCTACCCCGGGACCTGCCGCCATCTCGACGCCGGCGAGCGGGCCCGCCGGCTGGCGGCGGGGCAGCCTCACGCCTGGCGCCTGGACAGCGCGCGGGCCCGGGCGGCGGCGGCGCAAAGCCTCGGCACGCTGACCTGGTACGACCGCGGCAAGGGCGTGCAGCGGGCCGAGCCCGAGCTGCTCGGCGACGCCGTGCTGGCGCGCAAGGACGTGCCGACCAGCTACCACCTGGCGGTGGTGGTGGACGATGCCGAGCAGGGCATCACCCTGGTCACGCGCGGCGCCGACCTCTTCCACGCCACCCACCTGCATCGGCTGCTGCAGGCCCTACTCGACCTGCCGGTGCCGCAGTGGCACCACCACGGTCTGCTGACCGACCCCCAGGGCCAGCGGCTGGCCAAGCGGCACGAGTCCCTTTCGCTCGCGGCCCTGCGCCAAGCCGGTCGCAGCCCCGCCGAGGTGCGCGCGCTGGCCGGCTTTGCCGACGGCGCGCCGGCCTCGCGGCCGATGCAGGGCTGAGCGGCGGGGCCGGTGGCGGCGCGGAAAATCAAATCGAATTGCAGAGGAAGTTCACGGGATTTAAAACGCTTCCCGGCTACTTGAGGCAGTGAAGCCGGTGCGCCTACCGCCAAGGGTTGGTGCCGACAGGGGCGGCGCGCGCCCCGCCCGAGGGGCGTCCGGTGCACGGCGAGGAAGCGGAGACGCGCGAGGGCATGGCCGACCAGATCCTGTCGGAGGTACATGCCTATTGGCAGAGTCTGCTGAAGGGCCGCGCCATGCCGGCGCGCACGGACCTCGACCCGACCGATATCCCGCACCTGCTGCCGCACCTCATGCTGACCGACGTGCTGCCCGATGGGCGCTACCGCTACCGTCTGGTCGGCACCGAGGTGGAGCGCCGCTTCGGCGCCCCGATGACGGGGCGCACGCTCGAGGAGCTGATGTTCGGGGACTACCTGGCTTATCTCACGGAGGTCTACCGCCGCGTCGTGGTCGAGAAGCGTCCGCTGTATACCAGCTCGCGCTACGGCGACGCCCAGGGCGCCACGCCGCTCTACACCCGGCGCCTGACCTTGCCGCTGTCGGACGACGGCGAGCGGGTCAACATGGTGCTCTCGGCCCAGGTCTTCCGCCGCGCCGGCGCCTACGACGACCGCACCGCCCACGCCCTGCAACACCTCGCCGATCACGAGGACGACGGCGTCTGATCTGCCGTGGCGGGTGGCCGGGCGCGCGCGCCGCCGGGCCGGCGGAAGAGGCAGGCCCAGGCGGCCATTCGGTCGCAGGTCAATTCGACTTGCGGGCCGGGCGGGGGATCGCTAACTCGCTTCTTGTGGGCGTAAAACGCGGCCGTGGCGAGGACGCGCCAAGGTGCCGTGCGTCCCACGGAGTGCGCAGGCGGGCCGAGTCTCAGGACGGGATGCGGTCCGCCGCCGGCGGTGCGGCGGCGAGGCCAGCGAGCGCAAGGCGGCCGCGCCGCGCCGCAGTGTGCCGGGGAGGCTGCGCGACGCCTGGCACCAGCTTGTGAGGACGGACAGGTATGACGGCCGAACTCCTGCTCGAAGAACCGCTGCTGCGGGACGGATTCCGCTACTGGCAGAGCCTGCGCAAGGGGCGGCTGTTGCCGTCGCGCGCCGACATCGACCCGGCCGACATTCCGCACCTGCTGCCGCACGTGATGCTGACCGACGTGCTGCCCGACGGGCGCTACCGCTACCGCCTGGTCGGCACGGAGATGGACCGCAGCTTCGGGGCCTGCCTGACCGGGCATACGCTGGAGGAGGTGATGTTCGGCGGCTACCTCGCCTACATCACCGGCCTCTACGACCGGGCGGTGCGCGAGAAGAAGCCGCTCTACTCCAGCTCGCGCTACGGCGGCGGCGACGGGACCAACCCGCTTTACACCAAGCGCATCACCCTGCCGCTGTCGAGCGACGGGGAGCGGGTCGACATGGTCTTCTCGGTGCAGGTCTTCCTGCGGCCGAGCGCCTACGACGACCGCACCGCCTACACCCTGCAACACATCGTCGACCCCGGCGCCGGCGAGGAGCTGACCTGAGCCTGGGGCCGGGCCCGGCGCCGGCCGGCGTTTCCGGACCCCCCCCCCCCCCCCCCCCCCCCCGGTGGCTACTGCTTGAGCGCCTCCACCTCGAGGATGATCTCGACCTCGTCACCGATCGCCGGCGCGTAGGTGTCCATGCCGAACGCGGTGCGCTCGATCGTGGCGCTGGCGGAGAAGCCAGCGGTCATCACGCCGTTCATCTGCGGCAGCGGGTGCGGCTGCAGCGCGTTCAGGGTGACCTCCAGCACCACCGGCCGGGTCACGCCCAGCAGCGTCAGGTCGCCGGTCACCTCGGCGGTTGCCTCGCCGGTGCGCTCGATGGCGGTCGACACGAAGGTGATGGTCGGGTGGCTGTCGACGTCGAAGAAGTCGGCGCTGCGCAGATGCTCGTCCCGCGCCTCGTGGTTGGTGTCGAGGCTGGCCGCCTGGATCGTCACCTCCACCTTGGCGTTCTCCGGAGCCGCCTCGTCCAGCACCAGCGTGCCCTCGGTTCGGTTGAAGCGGCCGAGCGTGTCGGAGAGGCCGAAGTGGCTGACCCGGAAGACCACGTCGGTGTGGCTCTGGTCGAAGCTGTAGGTCTCCGCCGCGCCGGCCGGGACGGCGAGGGCGGCGGGCAGGGCGAGGGTGGCGGCGGCGGTCAGGCCGAGCAGGGTGGTGCGGTTCATGCGGTGGATCTCCTTCTTGCGGTCGTAAACGGGGGAAGGCGCCGGGGCCGGCGCGCTTCGGCGGGTCGGTCGGGCGCCGCGCCCTACCGGCGGGTGGCGGTGATCTCGAAGACGATGCGGACCTCGGCGCCGACCATGGAGGTGTCGGCCCACTGCCCCTGGCCGACGCCGTAGTCGAGACGGTCGACGGTCAGCGCGCCCTCGGCCTCGGCCTGCCCGTCGGAGACGGCCAGGGTGAAGGGCAGCACCACCTCGCGGGTGGTGTCGCGCAGGGTCAGCGTGCCCAGGGCCTCGTAGGACTCCGGGCCGGTCTTCTCGAAGCGCTCGGCCAGGAAGCGGGCCTGGGGATAGGCCTCGACGTGCAGCAGGCCGTCGCCGCGCAGGGAGTCGTCGCGGTCGCGCGCGCCGGTCTCGACGCTGGCGGTCTGCACCACCACCTCCACGCGGCCGCTGGCGCTGGCGGGGTCGAAGGCGATCTCGGCCGACCAGTCGGCGAAGCGGCCCTCGATCTCGCTGCCGGACTGCAGCGCCACGAAGCCGAGGCGGCTGTCGGCCGGCTGCACGGTCCAGGTAGGCGCGGTCTGGCCGGTGTCCTGGGCGAGGCCCGGCGCCGGCGCGGCGGCGGCCAGCAGGAACAGGACGGCGGACAGGGTGGCGCGCATGAAGACGGCTCCTTGCTCGGTGACGGGATGGGATCAGCGGGGGCGGCCCGGCAGCATGCGCCGCAACACCTCGTCCCGCTTGACGAAGTGGTGGCGCAGGGCGGCGCCGGCATGCAGGGCGATCAGCGCCAGGAGGAGCCAGGCCGACAGGCCGTGCAGGCGGGCCAGGGCGTCGTAGAGCGCCTGGTCGGCCGCCAGGGGACTGGGCAGGGCCAGGACGCCGAACAGCAGGGTCGGAAAGCCCGAGACCCAGGCCATCACCAGTCCGATCAGCGGCTGGCCGAACAGCAGGACATAGAGCGCCACGTGAGTGGCGCCGGCCGCCCGGCGCTCCCAGGTCGGCAGGGCGGCGGGCAGCGGCGGCGCCGGATGGGTCAGCCGCCAGGCCAGCCGCAGCACGGCCAAGGCCAGGATCGCCAGGCCCAGGGTCTTATGCCAGTTGTAGAGATCGACCTTCAGCGGCCCGATCGGCAGGTCGACCATCACGAAGGCGAGCGCGAAGCTGCCGATCATCACCAACAGCGTCAGCCAGTGGAATAGCTTGGCCCCGGCCGAGTAGGGCACGGCCGGGTGGGGGGAAGGCGTCGGGGGCGCCGGTCGGACCATGGGGCTGCGTCTCCTGCTCCTGGGAGCGAGATATGGCCCGCGTGGGCGGTCTCGCCACCCGGAGTCTCGGAAACGCTCTGTTCTCGAAGGTTTACCTCAGGAAACTGTCGTGCCGTCGAGCGGAGAGGGCGGCGCGGCGGGCCGCCGATGGCCTTGGCCGCGCGGCGGTGCCATAGTCGCGGCATGACGAATCCTTCCGACTCCCCAGCGGTTTCGCCCGGCGAGGCCGACCCGGTCGTCTCCGGCGAGGCTGCCGCGCTTGCGCGGGCCGACCGCGCGCTGTTGCAAGCGGCGGCCCAGGCGCGGCGCCAGGCCTATGCGCCCTACACCCGCTTCCGCGTCGGGGCCGCGGTGCGCACCCGCAGCGGCCGCATCCACACCGGCGCCAACATGGAAAACGCCTCCTCCGGCATCTCCGCCTGCGCCGAGCTCGGCGCACTACAGGCCAGCGTCACCGCCGGCGACTTCCAGGTGATCGAGATCGCCGTGGTCGGCGGCCCGGAGGAGGGGGCGGAGGGAGCGCCGGAGGCCGGGCTGGCGGCGGGCGCGCCGACCACGCCCTGCGGGCGCTGCCGGCAGATGATCCTGGAGGCCGGGCAGGCCGCCGGCGCGCGCGTGCGCGTGCTCTGCGCCAACGCCGACCTCAGCCAGGTCCTGGTCAGCGACATTGCGACGCTGCTGCCCTACGCCTTCCAGCTCGGCCGGCCGCGCGCTCCATCGTAGAGTCGCCCCGCGGCGCCGGGCCGCTCACGCCGCCTCGCGGCTGCCGCCCGCCACGATGTCCAGAATGTCGGCCATGATGGCGGTCAGGTCGTAGTCCTTCGGCGTATAGACCGCTGCCACCCCGGCCTCGCGCAGCAGCCTGGCATCCTCGGCCGGGATGATACCGCCGACCACCACGGGGACCTCGCCCAGGCCCTGGGCACGCAGCTCGCTCAGGGTGTCCTGCACCAGCGCGACGTGGCTGCCGGAGAGGATCGACAGGCCGATCACGTGCACGCCCTCCTCCAGGGCGGCGCCGACGATCTGCTGCGGCGTCAGGCGAATCCCCTCGTAGACCACTTCGAAGCCGCAGTCGCGCGCGCGCACGGCAATCTGCTCGGCGCCGTTGGAGTGGCCGTCCAGCCCCGGCTTGCCGACCAGCATCTTGACCCGCCGGCCCAGCCGCTCGGACAGCTCGGCGACCCGCGCGCGCAGTTCGGCCAGGCTCTCGCCGGCCTCGCGCGCGGCGGCCGCCTTCGCCACGCCGGTCGGCGCGCGGTACTCGCCGAAGACTTGGCGCAGCGCGTCGCCCCACTCGCCGGTGGTCACGCCGGCATGGGCGCAGGCGATCGAGGGCTCCATGACGTTGCCGCCCTCGGCGGCGGCCGCCTTCAAGGCGCTCAGCGCGGCCTCGACCTTGGCGTCGTCGCGCTCCGCCCGCCAAGCCTGCAGGGCGGCGATGGTGCCCCGCTCGCTGGCCGGATCGACCGTCAGGATGCCGCCGTCGGCGCCGGCCAGCAGCGGCGAGGGCTCGCTCTCGACGAAGCGGTTGACGCCGACCACCACCTGCTCGCCGGCCTCGATGCGCCGGAAGCGCTCGGTGGCGGCGGCGACGAGCTGCTCCTTCATGTAGCTCGACTCCACCGCGGCGATGGCGCCGCCCATGGCCTCGATCCGCGCCATCTCGGCGCGGGCCTCGGCGCAGAGCCGCTCGACCCGCCCCTCGATCTCGGGATTGCCGGCGAAGATGTCGCCGAACTCCAGCAGGTCGCTTTCATAGGCGACGATCTGCTGCAGGCGCAGCGACCACTGCTGGTCCCAGGGGCGCGGCAGGCCGAGCGCCTCGTTCCAGGCCGGAAGCTGCACGGCGCGCGCGCGTGCGTCCTTGGAAAGGGTGACCGCCAGCATCTCCAGCAGGATGCGGTAGACGTTGTTCTCCGGCTGCTGCTCGGTCAGCCCCAGGGAGTTGACCTGCACGCCGTAGCGAAAGCGCCGGTAGCGCGCCTCCTCGACGCCGTAGCGCGTGCGGCAGATCTCGTCCCACAGGCGGGTGAAGGCGCGCATCTTGCACATCTCGCCGATGAAGCGGATGCCGGCGTTGACGAAGAAGGAGATGCGCCCGACCGCCTTGGGGAAGTCCGCCGGGTCGATCCGCGCCTGCAGGGAATCGAGGATCGCCACGGCGGTCGACAGGGCGAAGGCCAGCTCCTGCACCTCGGTCGCGCCGGCCTCCTGCAGGTGATAGCTGCAGACGTTCATCGGGTTCCACTTGGGCACCTCGGTATAGGTGAAGGCGACCACGTCGGCGGTCAGCTTCAGCGAGGGCTTGGGCGGAAAGATGTAGGTGCCGCGCGACAGGTACTCCTTGACGATGTCGTTCTGCACCGTGCCCTGCAGGGCGGCGCGGGCGACGCCCTGGCGCTCGGCCACGGCGATGTAGAGGGCCAGCAGCCAGGGGGCGGTGGCGTTGATCGTCATGGAGGTGTTCATCTGCTCCAGCGGGATGCCGTCGAACAGCGCCTCCATGTCGCCGATGTGCCCCACCGGCACGCCGACCTTGCCGACCTCGCCCTTGGCCAGCGGGTGGTCGGCGTCGTAGCCGGTCTGGGTCGGCAGGTCGAAGGCCACCGAAAGGCCGGTCTGCCCCTTGGCCAGATTGCGCCGGTAGAGCGCGTTGGAGGCCTTGGCCGTGGAATGCCCGGCGTAGGTGCGCATCAGCCAGGGCTTGTCGCGCTGGGCGTCGCTGCTTGGCTGTCCGCTTCCCCGGCCTGCGCGCTCCGGGCCCTGGCGACCCTGGCTTTCGCTCGTGCGGGAGGCCGTCTGCTGCGCTGCGTCGGCACCAAGCCGCTGATCGGTCATGCGATCCTCCAGTGGTATCACCAAATTTCTCGCGACACCCTTCTTGAGATGCAAAGTTTCTCGAAAGGCATTCAAGTCGCAAGAAATGTGTTTTGTGCATTGCAAAAGCCATGGCCGGCCGGTAAGAGTCAAGCCCTCGGCGCGCGAAGCTGCCCCGGCCGGAGCGGCAGGTTATCGGAAAAGCGGCGGCGCGGGGAGGCGACGACGGCCGCGGCCGAAAAGGAACGCGGCGGAAGACGGGCGCGGTGGGCGACGGGCGGGACCCGGACCGCAGGGTGCGGTGCGCGCCGCGCGGCCACGGCGGACGAAGGCACGCGAGACGGGCGCGGCGCGCGCGGAGCGTGCCGTCAGGCGGAGGAATGAGCGAGCCATGACCCAGCAGACAGCAGCCCAGGCGGAGACGGCCGACGTGGTGCAGTTGCATCCCGGCCAGGTCGCGAAGGACCTCTACGAGGTGGGCGAGATCCCGCCGCTCGGGCATGTGCCCAAGCAGATGTACGCCTGGGCGATCCGGCGCGAGCGCCACGGCGATCCGGACACGGCCATGCAGGTCGAGGTGGTCGACACGCCGGAGCTCGACAGCCATGACGTGCTGGTCCTGGTGATGGCCGCCGGCGTCAACTACAATGGCGTCTGGGCGGCGCTCGGCCAGCCGATCTCGGTGTTCGACGTGCACAAGGCCGACTATCACATCGCCGGCTCCGATGCGGCCGGCGTCGTCTGGGCCGTCGGCAGCAAGGTGAAGCGCTGGAAGGTGGGCGACGAGGTGGTCGTCCACTGCAACCAGGACGACGGCGACGACGAGGAATGCAACGGCGGCGACCCGATGTTCTCGCCCAGCCAGCGGATCTGGGGCTACGAGACGCCGGACGGCTCCTTCGCCCAGTTCGCCCGGGTGCAGGACCGCCAGCTCATGGCGCGGCCGCGCCACCTGACCTGGGAGGAGTCGGCCTGCTACACCCTGACGCTGGCCACCGCCTACCGCATGCTCTTCGGTCACCGCCCGCACATCCTGCGGCCCGGCCACAACGTGCTGGTCTGGGGCGCCTCGGGCGGGCTGGGCTCCATGGCGATCCAGCTCATCGCCACCGCCGGCGCCAACGCCATCGGCGTGATCTCCGACGAGTCCAAGCGCGACTTCGTGCTCTCGCTCGGCGCCAAGGGCGTGATCAACCGCAAGGATTTCGACTGCTGGGGCCAGCTCCCGCCGGTCAACAGCGAGGACTACAAGCGCTGGTTCGCCGAGACGCGCAAGTTCGGCAAGGCGATCTGGGACATCACCGGCAAGGGCAACAACGTCGACTTCGTCTTCGAGCACCCGGGCGAGTCGACCTTCCCGGTCTCCTCCTTCGTGGTCAAGCGCGGCGGCATGGTGGTCTTCTGCGCCGGCACCACCGGCTACAACATCACCTTCGACGCCCGCTACGTCTGGATGCACCAGAAGCGCATCCAGGGCAGCCACTTCGCCAACCTGATGCAGGCCAGCCAGGCCAACACCCTGGTGGTGGAGCGGCGCATCGACCCCTGCATGAGCGAGGTCTTCGGCTGGGACGAGATTCCCGAGGCGCACATGAAGATGCTGCGCAACCAGCACAAGCCGGGGAACATGGCCGTGCTGGTGCAGTCCAAGCGTCCCGGCCTGCGCACCCTGGAAGACGCGGTCGAAGGCTGAGGCAGGGCGGCGCCGGCGCGCCCGGCTTGCCAGGCGGGGCCCGGCGCTCCAGTCTTGGCGTCCGGCGCCGGACCGCCCCCCGGACCGCCCCCGGGGCCGGCGCCGCAGCGCTTCGAACGACCCGAGCCGAGAGAGCGACGGAACACCCCCGATGACCGAGACCGCCCTTGCCACGCCGGCCGCCGCGCAGGACGGCCTGCTGTTGCCCGACCTGCTGGAGCTGACGGCCCAGGCCATCCCCGCCGCCGAGGCCTTCGAGACGGCCGCCCGCGCCGCGCTGGCCCGGCGGGTCGCGCCCAGCGGCAAGGTCGACGGCGCCGCGCTGGAGCGCGAGCAGTTCGCCGCCCACGGCCTGGCCTGGCTCGCCACCTACGTCGCCAGCCTGCGCGAGATGGACCGCTGGGCCCGGCGTCTGCAGGCGGAGGGCGGCCTCGGCGAGCTGGAGGGCCTGATGCTGCAGGCCGCCTTCGGCGAATACCTGCAGCAGATGACCGGCGGCATCGCCCTCAGCCAGGTCGAGGTGCTGCGCCCCAACGACCTGGGCCTCGACGCGGCGGCGCTGGAGAGCCTGCGCACCCCCGCCGTCTCCCGGCTGGTCGAGGGCGGCAACACCGCCGCGGTGCGCCTGCGCCTGGCCGAGCTGATCGCCGACGGCAGCTTCGGCGCGCGCGGCTACGACGAGACCGAGGCGATGATCGCCGAGCAGTTCCGCAAGGTGGCCGACGCCTATGTCGAGGACGCGCAGGCCTGGCACCTGGCCGACGCGCTGATCCCGCTGGAGGTGGTGCAGCAGCTCGCCGAGCTCGGCGTCTTCGGCCTGACGGTGCCCGAGGACTGGGGCGGCCTGGGCATGGGCAAGACGGCCATGTGCGTGGTCACCGAGGAGTTGAGCCGCGCCTACATCGGCCTCGGCTCGCTCGGCACCCGCTCGGAGATCGCCGCCGAGCTGATCCGCCTTGGCGGGACCGAGGCGCAGAAGCGCACATACCTGCCGAAGATCGCCAGCGGCGAGATCCTGCCCACGGCGGTCTTCACCGAGCCCAACACCGGCTCCGACCTCGGCAGCCTGCGCACCCGGGCGGTGCGCGCGGGCGAGACCTACCGCATCACCGGCAGCAAGACCTGGATCACCCACGCCGCGCGCAGCGACCTGATGACCCTGCTGGCGCGCACCGACCCGGACGAGGCCGGCTACAAGGGCCTGTCGATGTTCCTGGCGGAGAAGCCGCGCGGCACCGACGCCGCGCCCTTCCCGGCCGCCGGCATGAGCGGCGGCGAGATCGAGGTGCTCGGCTACCGCGGCATGAAGGAGTACGAGATCGGCTTCGACGGCTTCGAGGTGCCGGCGGCCAACCTGCTCGGTGAGGTCGAGGGGCAGGGCTTCAAGCAGCTCATGGCGACCTTCGAGTCGGCGCGCGTGCAGACCGCGGCGCGCGCCGTCGGCGTCGCCCAGAACGCGCTGGAGTTGGGGCTGGTCTACGCCAACGAGCGCCAGCAGTTCGGCAAGGCGCTGCTGGCCTTTCCGCGCGTCGCCGGCAAGCTGGCCTGGATGGCGGTCGAGACCATGGTGGCGCGCCAGCTCACCCTCTTCGCCGCGCGCGAGAAGGACAGCGAGCGGCGCTGCGACATCGAGGCGGGGATGGCCAAGCTGCTGGCCGCGCGGGTGGCCTGGGCCAACGCCGACAACGCCCTACAGATCCACGGCGGCAACGGCTACGCGCTGGAGTACAAGATCTCCCGCGTGCTCTGTGACGCGCGCATTCTCAACATCTTCGAGGGCGCGGCCGAGATCCAGGCCCACGTGATCGCCCGCGGCCTGTTGAGCCCGGGCCGCAACTGAGGGCCGGAGCGGCGGTCGGGCCCTGCGCGCACGCCGCCGGGGGATCAGCCGGGGGCAGCCGGGGATCAGCCGCGCAGGCTGCCGCCGGTCTGCTTCTCGACGGCGGCGACGATCTTCCGCCCCGTCGCCTCCAGGTCCTCGTCGGTCAGGGTGCGCTCCACCGGCTGCAGGGTGACCGCCAGGGCGATCGACTTCTGTCCCTCGGGCACGCCCTGGCCGCGATAGACGTCGAAGATCCGGGCGTCGGCGACCAGCGCCCTGTCGGCGCCCCTGGCGGCGCGCAGCAGCTTTTCCGCCGGCACGTCGTCGGCGACGAGGAAGGCGAAGTCGCGCTCGACCGGCTGGAAGGGCGAGAGGGTCAGGGCCGGCTTGGCCTTGCCGCCGTCCTTGCGCTTCGGCTCGGGGATGCGCTCCAGGAAGAGCTCGAAGCCGACCGCCGGCCCCTTCAGGTCGAAGGCCGCGAGGATGCGCGGATGCAGCTCGCCGAAGGCCGCCAGCACCTTGGGGCCGAGGCGGAGCTGGCCCGAGCGGCCGGGGTGGTACCAGCCCGGCGCGTCGGCGCTGGTCTGCAGGTTGTCGACCGGCGCACCGGCCGCCTCCAGCACGGCCAGGGCGTCGGCCTTGGCGTCGAAGAGGTCGACGCTGCGCGCCTCGGCCGCCCAGTGGCGCGGGTGCACCCGGCCGCTGCGCAGGCCCGCGGCGATCAGGAGCTGGCCGTCGGGCGTGTCGTCGTTGTACTGCGGGCCGACCTCGAAGAGGCCGACGTCGGCAAAGCCGCGGTCGCTGTTGCGCGCCGCCGCCTCGATCAGCGTCGGCAGCACGCTGGGGCGCATGACGTTGAGCTCGCTGGAGATCGGGTTGATCAGCCGGAGCTGGGCGTCGGCGCCGCCGAACAGCCGCGCCTGGCGGTCGGAGATGAAGGAGAAGGTCACCGCCTCCTCCAGCCCGCGCCAGGCCAGCGCCGTGCGCGCCGCGGCGACGCGCCGCTGGCGCCGGCTGAGCGCCGGCAGCGGCAGGGTGGTGTCCAGCTCCAGCGGCATCACGGGAAGCTGCTCGTAGCCGACGATGCGCAGCACCTCCTCGACCAGGCAGGCCTCGCCCTCCAGGTCGGGGCGCCAGGTCGGGGTGGTGACCTGCAGGGTCTCGCCGGCGTCGGCCACCTCGCAGCCCAGCGCCTCCAGAATCGCCTGCTGGCGCGCGCCCGGCACCTCCAGGCCGCCCAGGGTCTCGCAGCGGGTCTTGCGCAGGGTGATGCGCTGGCGCGGATCGGGGCGCTGGCCGGCGCTGACCGGCTGGCTCGCCTCGCCGCCGCAGAGCTGGGCGATCAGGCGGCTGGCGACCTCGACGCCCCAGACCGCGCTCTCCGGGTCGACCTTGCGCTCGAAGCGGTAGCGCGCGTCGGAGTGGATGCCCAGCTTGCGCCCGGTGGTCGCGACCGCCACGGGGTCGAACAGGGCGACCTCCAGGAAGACGTCCGTGGTGGCCTCGGTGCAGCCGCTCTCCTCGCCGCCCATGACGCCGGCGATGCCCTCCGGCCCGGCGCCGTCGTCGATGATCAGCATCGCGGGATCGAGGCTGTAGGTCTTGCCGTCGAGCGCCAGGATCTCCTCGCCGTCGCGCGCGAAGCGCATGGTCGGGTCGGCGCTGACCTTGGCTGCGTCGAAGACGTGCAGCGGCCGGCCCAGGTCGTGGGTGACGTAGTTGGTGATGTCGACCAGCGCGGAGATCGGGCGCAGGCC
Organism: Algihabitans sp.; assembly: GCA_965233705.1. GTDB lineage: Bacteria > Pseudomonadota > Alphaproteobacteria > Kiloniellales > DSM-21159 > Algihabitans. The sequence continues at coordinate 378,467 of CBDDTF010000004.1, forward strand.
GATCGCCGTCAGGCGGCGCTGCATCCAGGCCGGGGCGGGGCCGTTGGTCAGGCCGCGGAAGTGGCGCCCGGCGACGTAGGGGCAGGCACTCGCCGCGTCGGGGTCGATGCGCCAGGCCAGCGGCGAGTCGTAGCGGCTCTCGACCGGCTCGACGTCGAGCGGCTTGAGGCGGCCCAGGCCGGCGGCGGCCAGGTCGCGGGCGACGCCGCGCACGCCCAGGCAGTCGCCGCGGTTGGGGGTGATGGCGATCTCGATCACCGGGTCGTCGAGCCCCAGCACGGCGGACAGCGGCGTGCCGACGGCCGGCGCCCTGGCGCCTTCGGCTGGGCTCAGGTCGATGATGCCGCTGTGCTTGTCGCTCAGGCCCATCTCGCGTTCCGAGACCAGCATGCCGTTGGACTCGACGCCGCGAATCCTGCCCGGCTTCAGCTCCATCTCGGTCCCGGGAATCCAGCTTCCCGAGGGGGCGAAGACGCCGATCATGCCGCTGCGCGCGTTGGGCGCGCCGCAGACCACCTGCACGGTGCCGTGCGCGGCCGTCTCGACGCGGCAGACCTTCAGGCGGTCGGCGTCGGGGTGCGGCTCGGCGGCGACCACCCGCGCCACGGTGAAGGGGGCCAGGCTGGCGGCCGGGTCCTCGACCCCCTCGACCTCGAGGCCGATCAGCGACAGCTTCTCGACGATGGCGTCGAGCGGAGCGTCGGTCTCCAGGTGGTCCTTGAGCCAGGACAGGGTGAACTTCATCGCGGGGCTTTCCCTACAGGCCGCGGACCAGCGAGGGCGCCTCCAGCGGCACGAAGCCGTAGTGGCGCAGCCAGCGCAGGTCGCTGTCGAAGAAGGTGCGCAGGTCGGGAATGCCGTACTTCAGCATGGCCAGACGCTCGATCCCCATGCCGAAGGCGTAGCCCTGGTAGACCTCCGGGTCGAGGCCGCAGTTGGCCAGCACCTTGGGGTGCACCATGCCCGAGCCCAGGATCTCCAGCCAGTCGGCGCCGGCGCCGATCTTCAGCGTGCCGCCCTTGCGCGCGCAGCCGATGTCGACCTCGGCCGAGGGCTCGGTGAAGGGGAAGTAGCTGGGGCGGAAGCGCACCGGCAGGTCGTCGATGCCGAAGAAGGCCCGGCAGAACTCGATCAGCGTGCCCTTCAGGTGGCCCATGTGGGTCTTCTTGTCGATCACCAGCCCCTCGACCTGATGGAACATCGGCGAGTGGGTGGCGTCGGAGTCCGCGCGGAAGGTGCGCCCCGGGCAGATCACGCGGATCGGCGGCGTCGCCTTCTGCATGGTGCGGATCTGCACCGGGCTGGTGTGGGTGCGCAGCACCAGCGGCGCCTCGCCCTCGTCGCGCGGCGGCAGGAAGAAGGTGTCGTGTTCCTGGCGCGCCGGATGCTCGGGCGGGATGTTGAGGGCGTCGAAGTTGTGGAAGTCGTCCTCGATGTGGGGGCCTTCGGCGACGGAAAAGCCCATCTCGCCGAAGATCGCCACCAGCTCTTCCACCGTCTGGCTGATCGGGTGGATGTGCCCGACGCTGAAGGGGCGGGCGGGCAGGGTGACGTCGACCGTCTCCGCCGCCAGCCGCGCTTCCAGCTCGGCCTCGGCGAGCGCGGCCTTGCGCGCCTCGATCGCCTCGGCGAGGGCGTCCTTGAGCGCGTTGAGCCGCTGGCCCGCCTCGCGCCGCGCATCCGGCGAGAGGCCGCCCAGCCCCTTCATCAGCTCGGTGACCCGGCCCTTCTTGCCGAGGACGGCGACGCGCACCTCCTCGAGGGCGCGCAGGTCGCCGGCCGAGTCGATCTGGGCCAGCAGCTCGCCCTTCAGGGCCTCGAGATCGGTTTGATCCAGCATGCCGGCCGCTCGCTCCCGCGGGTTACGCGGAGGCGCGGGCGGCCTTGGCCTGCGCCACCAGGGACCCGAAGGCTTCCGGCTCGTGCACGGCGATGTCGGCCAGGACCTTGCGGTCGACCTCGATGCCGGCCTTGGTCATGCCGTCGATGAAGGTCGCGTAGGTCATCGCCTCGTCGTGCGCGCGCACGGCGGCGTTGATGCGCTGAATCCACAGGCTGCGGAAGTTGCGCTTGCGCGCCCGGCGGTCGCGGTACTGGTACTGCAGGCCCTTCTCGACCCGCTCGACCGCGACGCGGAAGACGTTCTTGCCGCGCCCGCGATAGCCCTTGGCGAGCTTGCGGACCTTCTGGTGCCGCGCATGGGCGGTCACACCGCGCTTGATGCGTGCCATGTCTGTCTAACTCCTCGGGTGGCCTGAGACGGCTCAGTCGTTCGGCAGGAAGTTCTTGCGGACGATCTTCGCGTCCGGCGCCGAAAGGATGATGGTCCCGCGCGAGTTCCGCAGCATCTTCTGCGAGCGCTTGCGCATGTTGTGGCGCCGGAAGGCGGCGCTGGCGCGCACCTTGCCCGAGGCGGTGAGGCGGAAGCGCTTCTTGGCTCCGCTCTTGGTCTTCATCTTCGGCATTTCGTCCTCTTGTGTCGTCGTTGGCGAAGAGCCGCGGCGCCCGTCGGGGCGCCCGGCGGCGAGCGACTGGGCATGCCGCAGCCGCGCCGCTCGCGAAAAACCGGCGGCCGCGCCGGGGTCGGCACGGCCGTCGGGAGCGCGGGTTATAGCCCCACGCCGGTGGGCTTGCAAGGGGTCGGACCGGCGCCCCGGCAGGCCGCCGGTCGGCGCCCGCGCCAGGGCGGTTTCCGACCGTCCGGACCCGCGTCGGCGAGTCCGCCGGTCACCCCCTGCTTTAGCGCGGGGCCAGGATCATGATCATCTGGCGCCCTTCCATCTTGGGGAACTGCTCGACCTTGGCGATCTCCTCCACCTCGCCCTTGACCTTGTTGAGCAGGTCATGGGCGAGGCCCTGGTGGGCGATCTCGCGGCCGCGGAAGCGCAGGGTCACCTTGACCTTGTCGCCTTCCCCGATGAACTTGTGGATCGACCGCAGCTTCACGTCGTAGTCGTGCTGGTCGATGTTCGGGCGCATCTTGATCTCTTTGACCTCGATGACCTTCTGTTTCTTGCGTGCCTCGTTCGCCCGCTTCTGCGCCTCGTACTTGTACTTGCCGTAGTCGAGGATCTTGCACACGGGCGGGTCGGCCTGCGGGGCCACCTCGACGAGGTCGAGTCCGGCCTCGTCGGCGCGCTCGCGCGCGTCCTCGATGCTGACGACGCCGACGTTCTCGCCGTGCTCGTCGACCAGGCGCACCTTGGGCACCCGGATCTGCTCGTTGGCGCGCGGTCCTTCGCGGGTGGGCCCGCTATCCATCGGTGGTCTGCGTATGGAGACTTCTCCTAGCGTTGTGACGTTCGGTCGTTGTGGTTCGGCGTTCCGCCGGTCGCAACGGCTGCAACCGGCGGGGATACTGTCGTTAGGGCCCCTGATCGGCAGGGCCCCTGATCGGCAGGGCCCCTGATCGGCAGGCCCCCTGATCGTCAGAGCCCCTGATCGTCAGGGCACGTCCCCTGTTCCCCTCTCGGTAGACGGTCCGGGCCCGCGAGCCCGGCGCCTACCCGGCGGCGGCCGCGGCCTCGGCCGGGGCGGGGGCCACCCCGCGTTCGGCCAGGTCCGGCGCGCGCGCCTCCAGACAGAGTCTATGAATCACCTCGGGGAGCGCAAGCACCTCTTGCGCCTGGCCGCCCAGGCGGCGCAGGGCGACGGTGCCTTCCGCCGCCTCGCGGGCGCCGACCACGGCGATCACGGGTGTTTTCCGGTGGCTGTGCTCGCGGACCTTGTAGTTGATCTTCTCGTTGCGCAGGTCGACCTCGGCCCGCAGCCCGGCCGCGCGCAGCGCCGCCACCACCTCCTGGGCGTAGGCATCGGCGTCGCCGGTGATGGTGGCCACCATCACCTGGGTCGGCGCCAGCCAGAGCGGCAGCCGTCCGGCGTAGTGCTCGATCAGGATGCCGGTGAAGCGCTCCAGCGAGCCCAGCTTGGCGATGTGCAGCATGACCGGGCGGTGCTTCTCGCCGTCCTGGCCGATGTAGGTGGCGTCCAGACGCTCGGGCAGGTTCATGTCGACCTGCACCGTGCCGCACTGCCAGTCCCGGCCGATCGCGTCGCGCAGCACGAACTCCAGCTTCGGGCCGTAGAAGGCGCCCTCGCCGGGGTTCAGCTCGTAGGGCTCGCCCATGTCGTCGAGCGCCGCCTTGAGGTCGCCCTCCAGCCGGTCCCAGACCGCGTCTGCGCCGATGCGCTTTTCCGGCCGGTCGGAGAACTTGATGCGCACCGTCTCGAAGCCGAAGTCGCGGTAGATCTCCAGGATCATGCGGCTGGCGTCCTGCACCTCCTGCTTGACCTGCTCGGGCGTGCAGAAGATGTGCGCGTCGTCCTGGGTGAAGGCGCGCACGCGCATCAGGCCGTGCAGCGCGCCCGAGGGCTCGTAGCGGTGCACCTTGCCGAACTCGGCCAGGCGCAGCGGCAGCTCGCGGTAGCTGCGCAGGCCCTGATTGAAGATCTGCACGTGGCCGGGGCAGTTCATCGGCTTGATCGCGAAGGTGCGCCCGTCCTCCGTGTCGGTGGTGAACATGTGCTCGTGGTAGGCCTCCCAGTGGCCCGAGGCCTCCCACATCGCGCGGTCCATGATCTGTGGCGCGTTGACCTCCTGATAGCCGCCCTCGGCGTTGCGCCGCTTCATGTAGTCCATGAGCTGGCTGAACAGGGTCCAGCCCTTGGGGTGCCAGAAGACCGCGCCGGGCGCCTCCTCCTGAAAATGGAACAGGTCCATCTCGCGGCCGAGCCGCCGGTGATCGCGCTTTTCCGCCTCCTCCAGCATATGGAGGTAGGCCTTGAGCTCCTTCTCGTCGCGCCAGGCCGTGCCGTAGACGCGCTGGAGCTGCTCGTTGCGCGCGTCGCCGCGCCAGTAGGCGCCGGAGACCTTCATCAGCTTGAAGGCGTGGCCCAGGTCCTTGGTCGAGGGCAGGTGCGGGCCGAGGCAGAGGTCGAGCCAGTCGCCCTGGCGGTAGACCGTGATCACCTCGTCGCGCGGCAGTGTCTCGATGTGCTCGGCCTTGTACTTCTCGCCCTGGTCCATGAAGAAGCGGATCGCTTCGTCGCGGTCCCAGACCTCGCGGCGCAGCGCCAGATCGCGGTCGACGATCTCGTGCATGCGCTGCTCGATCTTCTCCAGGTCCTCCGGCGTGAAGGGCTCCTTGCGGGCGAAGTCGTAGTAGAAGCCGGTCTCGGTCGCCGGCCCGAAGGTCACCTGGGTGTCGGGGTAGAGCTCCTGGGTCGCCTGGGCCATGACGTGGGCGGCGTCGTGCCGCAGCAGGTCGAGCGCGTCCTCCGACTTGCGGGTGACGATCTCGACGCGCGCGTCCTCCTCGATCTCGCGGTCGAGGTCGCGCAGCTCGCCGTCGACCTTCACGGCGAGCGCGGCCTTGGCCAGGCCCGGGCCGATCGACCCGGCCACCTCGCGGCCGGTGACCGCGGCGTCGTACTGCTTGACCGATCCGTCGGGCAGCGTAATGGCAACCATCCGCCTGGCTCTCGTCTCTTCTGCTGCGGCTGACACGTGACTTTCCACCCTCAAGGTAGGGCAGGGAGGCGCACATTAGAAGGAATCGAAGGCCAGTCAAGGAAGCCGGACGGCGCAGAGGCGTCCCGAAGGGCTTCACGGGGTCGTCCGGGCGGGCGTCCTCCTTCCGGGCGGTGCGGCTTTCGCGGCGCCGAGCCTCGCCGCAAGGCGGGGCGTTCGCCGCCCCGGATGCCCGTCGGGTTCCTGCCGGAGGTGGCCGTGCTCCGTCCTCTCGCGATGATCGTCGCTGTGCTGCTGCTGTCCGCCACCGCCGTGCGCGCGCAGACGACCCAGGCGCACCCCGGGGCGGCGGACGGAACGCCGGCCACGGATGCCGCCGCGTCCGCCCCGGCGGCCGGGCCCCAGCCGGCGCGCCGCTTCACCGGCTGCCTGGCGCGCAATCCGCTGGAGATGCTGGCCGACATGGCCAGCGCGCCGCCTTCCAGCCTGGAGCCGGCGAGCTTCGCCCTGGCGGCCGGCGAGACGGTCGACTTCCGCGTCGACCGCGTCTTCACCGAGGGGGCGGCGCCGATCTTCTGCGCCTGGGTGATCTGGGACGACCGGGCGATCCGGCCGCGGGCCCAGTGGGCCTCGATCGAGGGGGGCGAGAACACCGCCAACGGCGCCTGCTTCCGGGGCTTCTTCCAGGACAAGGAAGCCATCGTCGACCCCCAGCGCGCCGACATCGTCTCCGTCGTGGTGGGCGACAGCGGCGCCAGCACCCAGGTGCGCGTCGCGCTGCCGGCGACCCGCTTCATCAAGCCGTCGCTCTGGTGCGCGGCGCGGCTGATGCTGGCGCTCTACGAGCCGGACGGGACGGGCGACTACCGGGTCACCCTGGCCTTCAACCGCGTCGAGCTGTTCAGCAACTACCGGGGCGTGCTGACCCTGACGCTGGCCTGGGTGGCGCTGATCTACCTCGGCTGCGCGGCGGCCAACGCCCAGGCCCTGCGCCGCCGCGCGGTGCGCGACGGCCGGCCCGCGCCGGCCTACGCCCGCGCCTTGCGCCGCTCGCTCAATCCGGCGGTGCTGACGGCGGAGATGAACGGCCGGGCCAGCCTGTCGAACCTGCAGGTCTTCGGCTTTTCCCTGCTGGTCGCGGCGCTGGTGCTGTTCATTCTGCTGCGGCTCGGCACCCTGGCCGACCTCTCGGCCGACATCCTGCTGCTGCTGGGCATCGCGGCGGTCGGCACCGCCGGCGGCAAGCTGGCCGACCAGAGCCGCAACCGGCTGAGCGCCGAGACCTATGCCTGGCTGCGCCAGAAGGGCTGGCTGGCCAGCGGCCAGGTCGAAACCTGCTGGAGCCAGCTCTTCACCACCGACGGCACGCTGGACGTGACCAAGCTGCAGATGGGCGCCTTCAGCCTGGTGGTGGCCTTCGCCTTGGGGCTGCTCGGCAGCTTCGACCTCAGCACCTTCGACATTCCCGACACGCTGCTGGGCGTGCTGGGGTTGAGCCAGGGGGTCTACGTCGCCGGCAAGGCGGTCACGCCGCCGACCTTCCGCGACTACGACCGGCAGGTCGGGCGCCTGCGCGAGGCCGAGCAGCGCTATCGCCAGGCCCCGACGCCGCAGGCCCGCGCCGACTACGCGCAGGCGGTGCGGCTCGCCGCCACCATGCACCGGGAGGTCTTCGGCAACGCTATTCCCGACGAGCTGCGAGAGCCGCCGGAGCCGAGCCCGGGCCGTGCGCCCGCCTCGCCGCCGACGGCGGCCGACGCCCCCACGGCGCCCCCCACGGCGCCCCCCGCGGAGTCCGGTGCGGAGTCCGGCGCGGCAGCGGCCGCGCCGTCCCCTGCGGCCGAAGCGTCGGCCCCGACGGCCGCCATGTCCCGCGCGCCGGAGCCGGTCCCCGTGCCGGTCGGCGGCGACGATATCGGGTGGGACGCGGCGCCGGCCCAATCCGGGCCGGCTGCACAGTCCGGAGCACCTGGGCCGGCGGCGTCGGGGAGGGGCGGCCCGGGGCGGCCGCCGGGGTGCCGGCCCCGGGTCTCCTGACGCCCGGTCGAGGCCGGCGGAGTCGGCGGCGGCGGTCAGGCGGCGGCGCTCAGGCGGCGGCGCTCAGGCGCGCCATCTCGGCCTCCTGCAGCACCTCGCGGTAGACGGCCAGGGTGGCCGCACACATGGCGGCCTTGGAGAAGTCGGCCTGCACGCGTGCGATCGCCTGGTCGGCCAGCGCGGCGCGCGCGGCCTCGTCCAGCGCCAGGGCCTGGCGCAGGGCCGCGGCCAGGGCGTCGATGTCGCCGGGCGGATAGAGCAGTCCCGTCTCGCCGGGCAGGAGCTGCTCCGGCGCGCCGCCGTGGTCGCTCGCCACCACCGGACGGCCCATGGCCTGCGCCTCGCCGACCACGCGGCCGAAGCCCTCCGGCGCGGTGGAGGCCGAGACCACCACGTCGCTCAGCATGTAAGCGGCGGCCATGTCGTTGCAGGGGCCGGCGATCATCGCCTTGGCGCGCAGGTCCAGGCGCGCGATCAGCTCCTCCAGCTCGGCGCGGTAGGCGCTGCGCCCCTGGTCGTCGCCGACCAGGGCGACCACGAACTCCAGATCCGTCAGCCGGGCGGCCGCATGCAGCAGGTCGGCCTGGCCCTTCCAGCGGGTCAGGCGCCCCGGCAGCATAATCACCGGCACACCGTCGGGCAGACGCCAGCGCCGGGCGAGCTGGATCACCCGCTCGGGCGAGACCCGCGCGGGGTCGAAGACCTCCAGGTCGACGCCGCGGTGCACCAGGCGCAGGCGCGCCGGGTCGGCGCCGTAGGTCTCCTGAACGTGGCGCCGGATGAACTCCGAGATGCAGATCACCCGCGCGCCGCGCGTCATCACCGAGTTGTAGAGCCGCTTGAACGGCAGGCCCAGGGAGTAGGGGGCGTGCACCGTGGTGACGAAGGGCCGGCCGCTGCGCCGCGCCGCCCAGAGGGCCGACCAGGCCGGGGCGCGGCTGCGCGCATGCACCAGCTCGACGCCGTGGCGCTCGATCACCTCGACCAGGCGGGCCGTGTTGCGCCGGATGCGCCAGGGGCTCTTGCTGGCCAGCGGCAGGGTGACGTGCTCGCCTCCGACGCGCTCCAACGCGCGCTCCAGGGCGCCGCCGGCCGAGGCGACCAGCGCCCGACCGCCGGCCGCCGCGATGGCGCCGGCAATGTCCACCGTGCCGCGCTCGACGCCGCCGGTCTCCAGCGCCGGCAGCACTTGCAGGATGACCGGCCGCCGGCTTTCGCCGGTCAGGTCCGCGATGCTACCTTCCACCTCGTCCACGTCCTGTCGAACCGTTCCTTTTCCGCCTTGATCGAGGGAGACGCCGCCGCCATGCGCGAGGCACCCGAGCCCCAGTTCCTGCCGCGCGACGGCGGCCATCGACTTGCCTACCACAAGACGGAGGGCGAGGCGCCAGGCGTTGTCTTCCTGAGCGGTTACATGTCCGACATGACCGGCACCAAGGCGACCTGGCTGGAAGAGCAGTGCCGGGCGCGCGGCCAGGCCTTCCTGCGCTTCGACTACCTGGGCCACGGCCAGTCCTCGGGCCGCTTCGAGGAGGGCACGATCGGCCGCTGGGCGGCCGATGCGGTGGCCGCCATCGACGCGCTGACCGAAGGGCCGCAGATCCTGGTCGGCTCCTCCATGGGTGGCTGGCTGATGCTGCTGGCCGCCCTGGCGCGGCCGCAGCGGGTGGCCGGACTGGTCGGCATCGCCGCCGCGCCGGATTTCACCGAGGAGCTGATGTGGCAGCGCTTTTCCGCCGAGGTGCGCGCCACCCTGGCGCGCGACGGCGTCTACCGCGAACCCAGCCCCTACGGCGACCAGCCCTACACCATCACCCAGGGACTGATCGAGGAGGGGCGCTCCCACCTGCTGATGGGCGGCGAGATCGCGCTGACCTGCCCGGTGCGCCTGCTGCACGGCATGGCCGATTCCGACGTGCCCTACCAGGTCTCCCTGCGCCTGGCCGAGCGGCTGGCCGCCACGGATGTCGAGGTGCACCTGATCAAGAGCGGCGACCACCGCCTCAGCGGCTCGGACGACCTGCTGCGCCTCAGCGCCACGGTGGCCGAGATCTCCGCCCGCCTGCGCGGGTAGGCGGGGCGCCGCGACGCGGGGGGCATCTCGCGCGCTCCTCAACCGGCCCCCGGCCGAGGCGCGCGGTTGCGACGCCGGCCGGTTCAGTCCGCCGCCGCCCCCGTGGCCGCCGCCCCCGTGGCCGCCGCCGCCCCGGCCGTCTCGGCGGCCAGGATCGCGGGTAGGCCCTCGCGGTAGCTGGGATAGCGCAGCCGCACCCCCAGCTCCTGCTTGATGCGGGCGTTGGCGACCCGCTTGTTGTCCCGGTAGAAGCTGCGCGCCATCTCGCTCAATTCGGCCCGGTCGAAGGGCACCAGCGGCGGGGCCGCGACGCCCAGCAGCGCGGCGGCGAAGGCCGTCACCTCGGCGGGATCGGCCGCCTCGTCGTCGCACAGGTTGTAGACGCGGCCCGGTTCGGGCCGCGCCATGGAGGCGGCCAGCACCTGGGCGATGTCTTCGACATGGATGCGGCTGAAGACCTGGCCCGGCTTGGCGATGCGTCGGCTGCGGCCGGCGCGCAGGGCGGCGAAAGGGCCGCGACCGGGTCCGTAGATGCCGGCCAGGCGGAAGCGGTGGACCGGCAGGCCGTGCGTCTCGAACAGGTGCAGCCACTGGCGCTCCGCCGCCACCCGCCGGCGGCCGCGCGCGCCGCTGGGCGCCAGGGCCGAGGTCTCGTCGACCCAGCCGCCATCGCGGTCGCCGTAGACGCCGGTGGTCGAGAGGTAGCCGAGCCAGCGCAGGCCGGTGAGGCGGCCGAGGTCCTCGGCATGGGCGTCGAGCACCGGGTCGCCCTCGGCGTCCGGCGGCACGGAGGAGAGCAGGTGGGTGGTGCCGGCCAGCGCCGCCGCCGGGTCGGCCAGCGGCCGGCCGCGGTCGAAGACGAAGCTATCGAAGCCGCGCGCCGCCAGGGCTGCGGCCTTGTCCGGACTGCGCACCGTGCCGGCGATCCGCCAGCCGCGCCCGGCCAGGGCCTCGGCCAGCGCCAGGGCGCTGTAGCCCAGCCCGAAGCAGAACAGGCGCGGGGCGGCGGCCGTCTCGGCTGTGGCCGTCTTTGCCGTGGCTTGGGCCGTGGCTTGGGCCGTCGCTTGGGCCGTCGCTTGGGCGAAGGCGTCTGGGGCGTCGGGGGCGTCGCTCATGGTCGATACAATGGGGTGGGCCAGCCGTCTCGCCAAGGCCGGCGGCGGTGTGCTATTCGGGCGCGATGCTGCGCCTGCCCGTCTCCGCCTGTCTGCTGGCCGCCCTGCTGCTGGCCGCCTGTCTGCTGGCCGTGGCGCTGCTGGCCGTGGCGCCGCCGCGCCCGGCGGCGGCGCAGCAGATCGACGCCGAGCAGGAGTACCTCGCCTGCTTGAAGCTGGCGCGCAGCGCCCCGGCCGAGGCGGAGGCCAGTGCCAAGACCTGGGAGGAGCAGGGCGGCGCCGGCCCGGCGCGGCATTGCCGTGCGGTCGCGCTGGCGCGCCTGGGCCGCTTCGCCGAGGCGGCGGAGATGCTGGAGCGGCTGATCGACGAGGTGCCCACGCGCATGAAGGCGGGCGTGCTGACCCAGGCCGGCCAGGCCTGGCTGATGGCCGACGACGCCGAGCGCGCCTTCCGGGCCCAGACCCGCGCCCTGGAGTTCGCGCCGAACGACGTGGAGCTGCTGATCGACCGCTCGATCACCCTGGCCGGGCTCAACCGCTTCTGGGAGGCGATCGACGACCTCAACCGGGCCAGCGACCTGGCCCGCGAACGGCCGGAGATCTACGTCTACCGCGCCACCGCCTACCGCTTCGTCGAGGCTTACGACCTGGCGCTGGAGGACGTGAACCAGGCGCTGGAGCTCGACCCCAGCCATCCCGAGGCCCTGATGGAGCGGGGCATCCTGCGCTACCAGGAGGGCGACATTCGCGGCGCCCGCAAGGACTGGCAGGCGGTGGTCGATGTCGCCCCCAACACCCCGGCCGCCGTCGCCGCCAAGGAGAACCTCTGGCGCACCGAGAACACCGGCGGCCCGGCGCCGCTGCCGGGCCCCGCCCAGGGCGGTTGACCCGCGGCGCCGCGTTCCGGCGGCGGTCAGAAATCCAGGTCGGCGTAGTGGGCCGGCGGCGGGAAGCCGGGGATCAGGTCGGCCAGCAGCGGCCGCATCGAGGGGCGCGACTTGATCCGCGCGTACCAGTCGCGCGCCCCGGCGTGCTGGTCCCAGGGCACGCAGTCCAGGTAGTCGAGGCAGGAGAGGTGGGCGGCCGCCGCGAAGTCGGCCAGGCTGAGGTTGTCGCCGGCCAGCCAGTTCCGCCGGTCGCTCAGCCAGCCGATGTAGTCCAGGTGGTAGTGGATGTTCTGGTTGGCGGCGCGGATCGCCGAGGAATCGGGGGTGCCGACGCCGAGAAAGCGCTTCATCACCTTCTCCTCGATCAGCAGGTCGGAGACCTCGCGGGCGAACTTGCGGTCGAACCAGGCGACCAGGCGGCGCACTTCGGCCCGGTCGAGCGGCGTCTGGCCCATCAGGTCGTCGCCGACCTCGGCGTAGGCGTCGTTCAGGTACTCGGCCAGGACCCAGGCGTCGGGGATGATGCTGCCGTCCGCCTCCACCAGCACCGGCACCTCGCCGGCCGGATTGAGGCGCAGGAACTGCTCGCGCCGCTCCCAGGTCTTCTCCGCCTTCAGCTCCACCTCGACGCCCTTTTCGTGCAGCAAGAGCCGGATCTTCCGGCAGCCGGGGTCGAGCGGGAGATGATAGAGCGTGCGCATGGCCCCGGGCGTTACTCCCTGCCCGCGGTTCCGTCAAGCGCACAGCCGGTGACAGCGACGGGGCAGGCGGGGCAGGCAGGGACGCGGCGCTACTCGGCCGGCTGCGGCGGGCTGGGGAGGTCCTGCGCCGTTCGGCCGGTGGCGCGGGCGTTGCGCGGCGCCATGCGGGCGTAAAGCTCCATGACCGTGCGGCTGCCGGTGGTCACGAAGGCGAAGGGCAGCACCGCATGCACCAGGCAGGCCAGGCCGCCGGCCAGCATGGCCAGGCCGAAGCCGGCCGCGTGGCGCGCGTGGGTGCCATAGCTCTCCCCCACGGCGCGGGGGTGCTCGGTGAAGACTCGCATGCTCGACGCCCTTTTCTTCCTGATTTTCCTTCGGTTCGACGCTGACGGCGAGTCTAGCGCCGGCCGGCTGGAAGGTGTTTGCGAATGACTGGCGTCGATTCGGGGTAAGGTAGAATAATTTACCTGTGATTGGCGTTCTGATAAAAAATTATGCCGATTTAGCGCGATAAGGTGAAATATGGACGCGACCGACCGCAAGATCCTGGCGGAGCTGCAGCGCGACGCCAGCCTGTCCAACACGGAGCTGGCCGCGCGGGTCGGTCTCTCGCCGACGCCCTGCTGGCGGCGGGTCAAGCAGCTCGAGGCCGGCGGCGTGCTGCGCCGGCGGGTGGCGCTGCTCGACGGCCCGGCGCTGGGGCTGGGCACCACCGTGTTCGTCGCCATCAAGACGCGCCACCACACGGCCGAGTGGCTCGACGCCTTCGCCCGGACGGTGTCCAGCTTCGAGGAGGTGACCGAGTTCTATCGCCTGGCCGGCGAGAGCGACTATCTGCTGAAGGTGGTGGTGCCCGACATCGCCGCCTACGACGCCTTCTACAAGCGGCTGATCGCCGCCATCGAGCTGAGCGACGTCTCCTCCGCCTTCGCCATGGAGGAGATCAAGTACACCACGGAGCTGCCGCTGGGCTGAGCGGGCGGCCGCCGGCGCCCTTCGCGGCACGCCACCGGGAAACGGCGGTGGCGCGCCACGAAGGGCGGGATGTCCGGTCGGGCCGCGCGCCCTTCGCCGCCGCGGGGTCAGTCGTCGACCCGCTTGCGGCCGGTGATCATGCTGCGCACCAGGTTCTGCCGCTCGGCCAGGGAGCCGAGCAGGGCGCCGGCCACATGCAGGCCGATCAGCACCAGCAGGAGGTTGGACAGCGCCTCGTGCACTTCCTCCCCGGCCTCGCCGCCGAGCGCGCCGGCCCAGGTCAGCAGGCCGGTCAACACCGTGGCCAGGACGGTGAGCAGCAGGGCGACGGCCATCGCGCCGGCGGCCGGGTTGTGGCCGCCGTGACGCTCCGCCCGGCGCCGCAGCAGGTCGCGGAGGTGGCGCACCACCTCCGCCGGGGTGGGAATGAAGTCGCCGAAGCGCGCCGTGCGGGGGCCGAGCAGGCCCCAGACGATGCGGGTCGCCACGACGCCCAGGGCCGACAGGCCGGCCCAGATGTGCAGGGTCATCACCTCCTCGGCCGAGAGGAAGGCGACGGCGACGCTGCCGGCGAGGGTCCAGTGCAGGACCCGCAGGAGCGGGTCCCACACCACGACGCTGCGGTCGTTTACGGCTGCGGACATGGCCTTTGCCTCCGGTCCGTCATCCGTCAGTCGCGATCGCGCTCGTAGATCTCGCCGGTGCGGCCGTCCACGTAGAGCTCCCAGCGGCGGCCGTCGGCGTCGCGCGCCTTGACCTCGTAGTCGGGGCCCTCGCGCTCGACCTCGCTGATGTCGGAGTAGCCGGCGGCCTCGACGGCGGCAATCGCCTCCTGCACGCTGATGCGCGGACCGCTGTCGCGGGTGCGCAGGGGCCGCTCGTCCTCGCTGGCGAGCTGGACGGCGGCGACGTTGCCGAGCTCGGCCAGCCCGCTGCGCGCGCCGGTCAGGTCGCGGCCGCTCAGGCTGTCGGCGGCGACTGCCACGGTGCCGGCGGTGGCGGCGACGAGAACGCCGGTGAGACCGGCCTGCCAGATACGCTTGAAGGTCATGGATCGTCTCCTTGTTGTCGGTCGGGACGGCGGGGTGCCGTCCGATCCGGTGCCGAGACTGCCAGGGGCCGGCTGAACCGAGCCTGAAGCCGCCGTTCAGGCTGCATTCAGGTTTTCCGACGTTAGATTGGGGCCATGCGCCGACACCTGAAATCCCTGCTCGCCGGCCTGCTCGCGGCGGTCCTCGCGCTGTCCGTGAGCGGTCCGCCCCTGCTGGCCGACGAGGACGAGCGCGACCACGAACGCGCGCTGCGCGCCGTCGCGCGCGGAGAGATCCTGCCCTTGACGGAGATCCTGGCGCGGGCCGAAGAGATCCTGCGCGGCCGCATGATCGAGGCCGAGCTGGAGCGCGACGACGGCCGCTGGTTCTATGAGCTGACGCTGCTCGGCCCGGAGGGGCGGGTGGTCGAGGCGCTGTTCGATGCCGAGACGGCCGAACTGCTGGAGCTGGAGGGCGAGTCGCTGGAACGCATGCTGAAGAGGGGCGGCGCGGAGTGAGGATTCTGGTGGTCGAGGACGACGCCCGCCTGGCGCATCAGATCGCCCAGGCGCTGGAGGCGGCCGGCCACGCGGTCGACCGCGCCGAGGACGGCGAGGAGGGCAAGTTCCTGGGCGAGACCGAGCCCTACGACGCGGTGGTGCTGGACCTGGGCCTGCCGCAGCGCGACGGCCTGTCGATCCTGCGGGCCTGGCGGGCCGAGGGCAACGCCGTGCCGGTGGTGGTGCTGACCGCCCGCGACGGCTGGCACGAGAAGGTCGAGGGCATCGACGCCGGCGCCGACGACTACCTGGCCAAGCCCTTTCGCATGGAGGAGCTGCTGGCGCGTCTGCGCGCGGTGCTGCGACGCGCCGGCGGGCGGGCGAGCGACCTGCTGAGCTTCGGGCCGGTCACCCTGGACCTGCGCAGCGCCCAGGTGACCCGGGACGGCGTGCCGGTGCCGCTGACGGCGCACGAGTACAAGGTGCTGGCCTACCTGGCGCACCGCGCCGGCAGCACGGTCAGCCGCAGCGAGCTGACCGAGCACGTCTACGCCCAGGACTTCGACCGCGACAGCAACACCCTGGAGGTCTTCGTCGGGCGCCTGCGCCGCAAGCTGGGCCGCGACCTGATCGTCACCGAGCGCGGCCTGGGCTACCGCCTGGACCCCCATGCCTTCGACTGACCCCGACGCGCCGCAGGGCGCGGCACCGCGGCCCGAGGCGGCGCGGGTCACCGGCTCGCTGCGCCGGCGCCTGCTGCTCGGCGCGGCGCTGTGGATCGCCGTGGCGCTGCTGCTGTCGGGGCTGCTGATCGCCTGGCTGCTGACCCGCGCGGTTGAGGCGCAGGTCTACGACCGCCTGGAGGCCGAGCTCGACCGCCTGGTGGCGGCGATCGGCGTGGCGCCCGACGGTGCGCTGACGGTCGCGCCGCGCCCGGCCGACCCGGCCTTCGCCCAGCCCTATTCCGGGCGCTACTGGCAGATCGGCGGGCCGCGGCTGAGCGCGCCGGACAGCGTGGTCGCCCGCTCGCGCTCGCTGTGGGACGGGGTGCTGCGCCTGCCTGACGACACGCTGCTCGACGGCCAGCTCCACCGCCACGGCGGGGCGGGGCCCGACGGGGCGCCGCTCATCGTGGTCGAACAGGCGGTGGTGCCGGCCGGGCTGGACACGCGCCTGCGCGTCGCCGTGGCGGCGAATCGGGCGGCGGTGACCGAAATCACTCGCCCGGCCATCGTCACCCTGGCTGTGTCGCTCGTAGTGCTGGCGGCCGGCCTGATCGTCGCCGCCTGGCTGCAGGTCGCCGCCGGCCTCAAGCCGCTCGACCGTCTGCGCCGGGCGGTCGCCCGGATCGCCGGCGGCGAGGCGACGGCCCTGGGCGGCGGCTGGCCGGCCGAGGTGGCGCCGCTGGCCGGCGAGCTGGACCGGGTGCTGGAGAGCAACCAGCGCATGGTCGACCGTGCCCGCCGCCAGGCCGGCGACCTGGCCCACGCCCTGAAGACGCGCCTGGCGGTGGCGGCCAACGAGACCGAGGCGCTGGCCCGGGTCGACGCCGCGGCGGCGGCGCGGCTGCACGAGGAGCTGACCGCCGCCCGGCGCCTGCTCGACCGTCACCTTGCGCGCGCGCGCGCCGGCTCGGCCGCGCCCGGCCGGCGCCGGCGGGTGCCGGCGGCCGAGGTGGTCGGCCGCGTCGCCGAGGTGGTCGCGCGGCTGAGCCCGCGCCGGCTGGAGATCGCGCGCGCGCTCGATCCTGAGGCGGCCTTCCTCGGCGAGCGGGCGGACCTGGAGGAGATCGCCGGCAACCTGCTTGACAACGCCGCCAAGTGGGCCCGGGGGCAAGTGCGGGTGCGCCTGACGCGCAGCGGCGGGCACCTGTGCCTGGCGGTGGCCGACGACGGCCCCGGCATCCCGCCGGCGGAGCGGGCGCGGGTGCTCGCCCCCGGCGTGCGCCTGGACGAGCAGGCGCCGGGCAGCGGTCTGGGACTGGCGATCGTGCGCGACCTGGCCGAGGCCTACGGCGGCGAGCTGCGGCTGGCGGAGTCCGACCTGGGCGGCCTGGAGGCCAGCGTCACCCTACCAGGCGCCTGAGCCGGGCACCCCCCGGCGGTCGGGGCGCTGGCGGGCGGCGCGTCGACGGGAGACACGCCGGGCTCAGAGCTCGCCGGCGCGCGCGCGGTTGCGGGCCACGGTGGCGGCGGCGCTGCTGCCGGCGCCGCCGAAGAAGGCGTGGCGCTCCATGTCCGGGGCATAGCGGCTGGCGGCCGGCCGGCGGCCCCAGGCCTCGGCCATGGCGCGGACGTGGTGCGGCGCGCCGCCGCAGCACACCCCGAGGTAGCGCACCCCCAGCTCCCGGCAGTCCGCGGCGAAGCCGCCGACCTCGTAGCGGTTGCAGGTGAAGGGGTCGAGCGCGGTCGGGAAGGGCCGGCCGTCGGGAATGCAGGCGCAGCCGGCATCGTCCAGAGACTGGAAGGTGGGGTGTGCCTCGTCGGTGCGATAGGGCACCGGCAGCGCGGCGACGTGGCAGGACACGCTGCGGCGCAGCGCCTCGACCAGCGCGAGCATCGTCGCCGGGCCGCGCATGCAGTTGAGGCCGACCACCTCGGCGCCGGCCTGCTCCAGGCGCTTGGCCGCCTCCAGGATCGGCACGCCGTCCCACAGGGTCGGGTCGCGGTGGGCCGAGAGGGTGACCACCGCCGGCAGGCCGTGGGCCCTGATGACCTCCAGCGCCGCCGCCGCCTCGCCGTAGTAGTCGTTGGTCTCGGACACCACGTAGTCGACCCCGGCGTCGGCGGCCCAGCCGATCTGCTCGTCGAACATCGCGCGCACCTCGCGCTGGGCGGTGGCGTCGTCGGGGCTCCAGTGGTTGGTGTTGCAGACGTTGCCGGCAAGCAGGCAGCCGTAGTCCTCGGCCACGCTCCGGGCCAGGGCCAGGGCCTCGCGGTTGAGTGGCTCGAGCAGGTGCTCCTTGCCGACCAGGCGCATCTTCTCGCGGTGGCCGTAGTAGGTGAAGGCCAGCACCACGTCGGAGCCGGCGTGGGCGAACTCGCGGTGCAGGCCCTGCACCACCTCGGGATGCTCCAGCACGACCTCGGGGACGAAGGGGCCGGCCTGGACGAAGCCGCGCCGCTCCAGCTCGAAGAGATAGCCTTCGGCGCAGATCACGCCGTCGCTATCCAGCCGCTCGCGCAGCCCCCGCTTGGTCGTCGTCATCGCGCCTCCCTTCGCCGCTCTCCGTCATAGGACGAGCGTGATTTCTCGCGACCGGCGGACGCGCCGAGGCGCGTCCAGACGGTCGCAAAACACCTTACAGGTTCGAGACATAGGCCTGGTTCGAGGTCTTGAGCCGCGGGTCGCTGCCCAGGGCGTAGTGCTTCGACATGTCGGGCGAGAAGCGGCTGGCCTCGGGCTGGCGGCCGAGCGCTTCCGCCACCGCGCGGATGTGGTGCGGCTGGGCGCCGCAGCACACGCCGATGTAGCGCACGTCCAGTTCGGCGCACTGGCGGGCGAAGGCGCCCAGCTCGTAGCGGTTGCAGGTGAAGGGGTCGAGCGCGACGGGGAAAGGTCGCGCGTGCGGGATCGGGCAGGGGCAGTCCGCGTCCTCCAAGGACTGGAAGGTCGGGTGGAGTTCGTCGGTGCGGTAGGGCACCGGCAGGGCCGCGACCGGGCAGGACACGGCGGCGCGCACCTCCTTGAGCAGCGGCAGCATGGTCCAGGGGCCGCGGATGCAGTTGAGCCCGACCACGTCGGCGCCGGCCTGCTCCAGGCGCCGGCAGGCCTCGGCCGCCGACTGGCCCTCGCGGGTGGTGCCCTCGCGGTGCACGGCGAAGGTGACCACGGCCGGCTTGCCGCTCGCCTTCAGCACCTCCAGCGCGATCTCCGCCTCGCCGGTCCAGGAGAAGGTCTCGGCGATCACGAAGTCGGGGTCGAACTCCATGGCCCAGGCGACCTGCTCCTCGAACATCGCGCGCACGGCCTTGTGGGTCTCGGGGTCATCCGGCTCGTAGACGTTGGTGTTGCAGATGTTGCCGGCCATCAGGGTGCCGCTCTCTTCGGCGACCTGCTTGGCGATGGCCAGGGCCTGGCGGTTGATCGCCTCCAGGTCGCCCTCGCGGCCGATCAGGCGCAGCTTCTCGCGGTGGGCGTAGTAGGTGAAGGCCTCGACCACGTCGGAGCCGCTGCGCACGAACTCGCGGTGGAGCTGCTGCACCACCTCGGGATGCTCCAGCACCACCTCGGGCACGAAGGCCCCGGCCTGCAGGTAGCCGCGCGCCTCCAGCGCGAAGAGATAGCCCTCGGCGCAGACCACGTAGTCGTCCCGCAACCGCTCCATCAGACCTTGCGTCGCCATGCCCTGCGCGTCCTTCGCGTCCGCTCGCTGCCCGCCCCGCGCAGCCGGCGCGCGGGACCTCGCTCGAGGGAAATGATCGCCGCGGCCGGCCCTGCGGCACTTTGCTGCACCCGACCTGGACCCTCGGCTTTGCGCCAGAAAGCGGCCAGGGCCGGGCGGCACCGGGACGCACCGCGCGGAGGCGCGCAGACGCTGGTGTGTCGCGACCGGGAAAGAAGTGGCGCAATTTGACCGAAGGCCGCCGCTGTCTATATCCTGTTGGCCTGAAAACGACGCTTGGGAGGTCGCTCATGGGCGGAACCGTCGTCCGCTTTCCGGGACCGCGCCGGCGCAACCGCGTGCAGTCGCTGCTGGCCGAGGCCTATCGCTTCACCGCCGATTACCCCCGGTTTTCCTACGCCGGGGTGGATCGCGCGCCGGGCATGACGACGCTGCTGTTCGTCGACCGCCAGCGCACGGGCGGCTTCAGCGCGCATGTGCGCGAGAACGGCGTGGCCCATGCCCTGGATGAGCGCGGCGCCTTCCTGGCCGGCGGCCGCAGCCTGGAGACGGTGCTCGACCGCGTCGCCAACGGCTGATCCCCGCGCCCGCCCGGCGGGGCCTGTTTGCCGCCCGTGGTGTCTCGCGCAGGCGGCTGTTTTTCCGCGCGCCGGCCGTGCCTATCTTCGCCGGGCAAGCGTGTGCGGGAGCCGAACCCTGAGCGAGATCACCCTCCGCCCCGTCGAGTCCGACCTGCTGCCGGCGGTCACGGCGCTGACCCTGCCACCCGCGCAGCGCGGCTTCGTCGACAGCCCGGCCGAGGCGTTGGGCGAGAGCTACAGCCTGCAGCGCAACGTGCCGCGCGCCGTGCTGGCCGCGGGAGAGGTGGTCGGCTTCGCCCTCTACACCCTGGACCCGCAGGACCGCCAGCCGCGGATCTCGCGGTTGCTGATCGACGCCGCGCGGCAGGGCCGCGGCTACGGCCGGGCGGCGCTGCGCGCGCTGCTGGCGGAGATGGCGCAGACCTATCCCAAGCACGCCCGGGTGCGCGTCGCGCTGACCGCGGACAATGCGGTCGCCCGCCGGCTGTTCGAGAGCGAGGGCTTTACGACGCTGTCCGGTGACGGCGCGCGCCTGCTGCTGGAGCGGTCGCTGCACTGAGCGGAGCTGCGGCTGGCCGGCCCGGGAGGCAGAGGCCCGGCCGCAAAGCGCCCCCGCCGGCCGGGCCGACGGGGGCTGAGTGCAGGGAGGCGCCAGAGCTGACCGGGGTTGCTGCTCGGCTCTTCCGCGAAGGTCGGACGGATGGGACCCGACGGAAATGGAACCGCAATCGGCGCCCCCGGTCATCGAGAGTTCGGTCCAGAATGGACCTAATAGGCGAAGTCGCGGCCCTGGGACCTGGCGATCTCGCGGGCGTTGGGGTTGACCGAGGGGCGGAAGGGCATCTCGACCACCTCGGCGTCGACCGGCTGGCCCGGCACCTCGGCGTAGAGGTCGGGCAGGTGCACCTTCAGCGCCGTGCCCAGCACCGACTGGGCCAGCGGCACGTAGCACATGGCGATGTTCGTCCCCAGCTCCGGCGAGTACCAGGGGCTGGTGACATAGCCGATCGGCTCGCCGCCGCTCTCGTCGGAGACCAGCCAGAAGTCGTTGGCGTAGTCCTCGACCGGCTTGCCGCCCAGCTTGATGCCGACCAGGGTCTGGCTGAACGGCGGCGTGCCGGCCTCGATCTGCGCGCGCACCTCCTCCAGCCGGGCCTTGCCGATGTAGTCGGCGGTCTTGTGGCGCGGCACCTGGTAGGCGAGGTTGCACTGGAACGGCAGGGTCTCGGCGTCCAGGTCCTGGCCCCAGGAGAGGATGCCGGCGGCGATGCGCCGGTGGTGGGCCGGGGCGATGACCATGAGGTTGTGCTTCTCGCCGGCCTCCAGCACCGCGTTCCACATGTCCTCGGCATAGAGCGTGGCGTCGCGCAGGTAGATCTCGTAGCCCTTCTCGCCGGAGAAGCCGGACTGGGAGATGACCACGTCGCGGCCGCCGACCTTGGCCTCCAGCAGGCCGTAGACCGGGACCTCGCGGATCGCCTCGCCGACCAGGTCGACCATCAGCGCTTCCGACTTCGGCCCCTGGATCTGCACCGGGGCGACGTCGATCTCGTTGATCTCCACGTCGAACTTCTTGCCGTGGTTGACCCCTTGCAGCCAGAACATCAGGTCGCTGTCCGACAGGGAGAACCAGAACTCGGTCTCGCTCAGGCGCAGCAGCACCGGATCGTTGAGGATGCCGCCCTTGTCGTTGCACAGGATCACGTACTTGCCGTGCATCGGCTGAATGCGGGTGGCGTCGCGGGTGATCACGTAGTTGACGAAGGCCTCGGCGTCGGGCCCGATCACCTGGATCTGCCGCTCGACCGCGACGTTCCACATGGTCACGTGGTTGACCAGCGCGTCGTACTCGACCATGGCGCCGCCGGCCTCGGGCCGCACGTAGCCGCGCGGATGGTACATGCGGTTGTAGACCGTGGCGCGCCAGCAGCCCGCCTCGACGGCGAGGTGCCAGTAGGGCGACTTGCGCACGCGGGTCGAGATCAGCATCTCGACCGGGGTCGGCCCGGACTGGCGCAGGTTGATCGGGACCTTGCGGTCGGACTGGTCGACGGAGGTGATCATGCGGGCGGCGCCGGGGCTGGCTCCCTCGGCGTGGGCAATCTGGTCGGACATGGCGCGGGCGCTCCTCTCGGCCGGCGGACGTTCTGGCGGTCGGGCCGGGCACGGCGCCCGGCAGACCCAGAGCATGCGGTCTGTCCGGCAGACCGATTTGACGAGGAGCGACACCTCGCGGAGGGGCAGCGACCCCCGGATCCCAGGGGCGACGCGCTTTTTCGCGATTGCGACAAGGCGGATTCGCGGGCGGGAGTCGCCGGGGCGTTCGTGCGCCGGCGCGGCGCGCCGCCGCCCCGCAGCGACGCACGGCCCTATTCGCGCTCCAGCACCGCCATCAGCTCGCGCCATTCGCGCGGCGAGAGGCCCGAGCCCTCCTGGCTGACCTCTTCGCCGGCCAGCAGGCGCTTGACCACCGCCAGGCCGGCGGCCGAGAGCTGCGCCCCGCCGACCGCGTAGTCCTGGAAGGCCTGGTAGGTCACCGGCACCCAGCGCTTGACCACGTCCAGCATGGCCTCGGCGTAGGCGCGGATCTCGTACTGGGCGTGGGAGTCGGCGCGCAGGGAAAGGAAGTGCAGCAGGTTGTGCAGGTCGATCTTCCAGTACCACTGGGTGTAGGTGCTGAGCGGCAGGGTCATGCGCGCCAGCTCGCGCGCCAGGCCCTGGCGTGCGGGATCGACCTGGCCGCCGTCCGGCGTCTCGTTCAGCATGGCCTCGTAGTGGCCGAAGGCCTGCGCGGCGTCGGTCTTGAGCCAGCCCAGCACCTCCTGGGCCTCGGCGCCCTGCAGCACCTCGCCGCGCCCCTGGCGGTTGGCGCTGGACTGCGCGGCCAGATGCTCCGGCGCCGGCGTATAGAACTCCCGGTCCAGGATCGAGTAGCGCGCCGAGTACTCGTTGACGTTGGCGGTGCGGTGCCGGATCCACTGCCGTGCGACGAAGATCGGCAGCTTCACGTGGAACTTGATCTCGCACATCTCGAAGGGCGTGGTGTGGCGATGCCGCAGCAGATAGCGGATCAGCCCCTCGTCGCCGCGCACCGACTTGGTGCCGCGCCCGTAGGACACCCGCGCGGCCTGCACCACCGCGGCGTCGTCGCCCATGTAGTCGACCACCCGCACGAAGCCGTGGTCGAGCACGGGAATGGCCTGGTAGAGGATCTCTTCCAGGGCCGGCGCGACGGGGCGCAGGGTCTGGCGCGTCTCGCCGCGCGCGGCTTGGATCTCGGCGTCTTGTTCGGGCGTCAGGCTCATGATGGGCGGCAACCTAGCGCGGCCGCTGCGAGTCGGCTAGCTGGACTCTTTCCACGCGGCCAGGATGGCGTTGGCGGTCATCAGGTCCAGGTGGGCGCCGCCGCCGTTCTTGTAGAGGGTGATGGCCTGCGGGCCGCCGCGCCCGGCGCGGCCGGCCGCCAGGTCGTGCAGGTCCCCCCGGACGTCCGACTCGGCAATCACGCCGCGCTGGATCGGGTCGTTCAGCTCGCCGATGTCGTGGATCGCGGTCTCGCGGCTGTCGACGAAGATCTCCGCGCGGGTCAGCAGGGCGTCGTCGGCCTCGCGCATGTCGGGGCGGAAGGCGCCGATCAGGTCGACGTGGGTGCCGGGCGTCACCCAGGCGCCCTGCAGCACCGGCGCGCTCGCCATGGTGGCGCAGGCGATGATGTCGGCCTCGGCCGCGGCGCCGGCCAGGTCGGCCGTCGCGCGCACCGGGATCGGGCCGTCGCGGTGGGCGGCGGCCAGCTTCTCCGCGTTGGCGGCGGTGCGGCTCCACACGGCGATCTCCTCCAGCCCGGGGAAGAGCTCGCCGTAGGCCGCGATCAGCGAGCGGGCCACGGTGCCGGAGCCGAGGATCAGCAGCCGCCGCGACTCCGGCCGCGCCAGCAGGCGGGCGCCCAGCACGGAGTCGCCGGCGGTCTTCCACTTGGTGACCAGCTTGCCCTCGATCAGCGCCTTGACGGCGCCGTCGTCGTCGTCGAACAGCACCACCACGCCCTGGATCGAGGGCAGCGGCGGGGTGCGCTCGACATTGCCGGGGAAGATGGTCACCGACTTCAGCGCCAGGCCGACGCCGTCGATCCAGGCGGCGCGGCTCAGCGAGGAGTCGGCGCCGCGGCGCAGCAGCAGGTCCCCGATCTCCGCCCTGGCGCCGCGGTGCCCGGCCTCGATGGCGTCGGCCACCGCGGTCCAGGTCAGCTTGTCTTCCACGGCCTCGGCGTCGATGAAGGGGATCTGCATGGGCTGTCTCGCTTGCTGTGGATGGCGGGGCGGCGTCGGCCGGAGCCCCCGGGCGGGCGCGCCGGCGTTCGCGAGGCCGCCGCTGGGGAGGCTGCCGCTCGGGGGGGGGGGGCTTTCATGACGGGCGCCAGGGTCCTATATTCCTGTCCTGCCGGGCAACCGGCTATGGCGCTAAACGGGCCAGCAGAATAAGCGCAGTGGACCCGGGGGCAGTACCCGGCGCCTCCACCAGTTTCCAAGGCCCGGGGCAGGGGCGCGGTCGCGACCGCCGCCCGTCCCGGCCTTCCCTGGGGGCGAAACAGGATCGACACGCGTGGTAAAGGCTGGTTCGGCGCCCGGCATGGTACCGCCGTTATCGGGCCGTTCAATACGTGCGAACGACAACTTCGCTGAGGCTCGTGCTGCCGCGTAAGCGGTTCCACGAACCACGTATTCAAGCCCTTGAGGCTTAAGCACCTCAAGGCGGGGTTCGGGGCGCACCTGTCAACAGAAGCGCCCCACTTCCTTCCCGCCGTGGCTTGCCCTAGGGTCTGGCCAGCTTTTTCCCTTCGCCGAGACGAAATGGACCGCGCAGCCATGTCCGAAGATCTGATGCGCTATGACCGGATGGTCGAAGACGCGATGCGCGGCGTGGTCCGTGCCGCGCTGCAGCGCACGGCCGCCGAGGGGCTGCCCGGCGAGCATCACTTCTACATCACCTTCCACACCGAGGCAGAGGGCGTGGAGATCCCCGGCTGGCTGCGCGAGCGCTACCCGGAGGAGATGACCATCGTGCTGCAGCACCGCTTCCGCGACCTGGAGGTCGGCGAGAGCGGCTTCAGCGTGACGCTAAGCTTCAACGAGGTGCCGGCCCGTCTGGTGGTTCCCTACAGCGCGATCGGCGCCTTCGCCGACCCCAGCGTGCGCTTCGGCTTCACCTTCGCCCAGGAGAGCGAGGGCGAGGACGAGGCGGCCGAGGCCGCCGGCGACGAGACCGCGCCGCCCGAGTCGGACGCCGCGGGACCGGATGCCCCCGAATCGGAGAAGCCGGACTCGGCGACAGCGGAGTCCGACGAGGCCGCGGCGGCGGCCGGCGACGAGACCGTGGTGTCCCTCGACCGCTTCCGCAAGACGAAGGGCTGAGGGGGCTGAAGGGCCGCGCGGCCCGGACGGCGGGTCGCGCGGGGCGCTATCCGGCGCGCCGGCGGGCCCGGGGGGGCGCGCCCGCGCTCTTGCCGAGGCTCTTGGCGCCGTGGGCGCGCGGGTCCCAGCGTTGGAGCTGCTGCGGCGCCGCCGTGGCCGGGGGCTGGCCCGAGCCGCGGACCATCGCCACGAACTCCTGAAAGCGGCGCTTCATCTCCAGGCGCTCGGCGCGGGTCATGTCCTGCACGCGCTTGTCGGAAAGGTCGCGCTGGCTCAGGTCTTCCTGCATCTTTGGGGTCTCCTGCGGACAACCCCGCCAGCTTGGCGGCGACAGGCTTAAGGGAGGGTAAAGCCGAGGCATGACGCCCGAGGTGACGCCGGAGTTTCTCAGCGACGGGCTGCAGGGAGCGGCCGCGACCGTGGTGCTGGCGCACGGCGCCGGCGCGCCGATGGACAGCCCCTTCCTGGCGGAGATGGCGGCCGGCCTGGCGGCGCGCGACCTGCGCGTGGTGCGGTTCGAGTTTCCCTACATGGCCGCGCGGCGCGCCGGCGGCGGCAAGCGCCCGCCCGATCCCGAGCGGCGGCTGCTGGCGACCTGGCGCGCGGTGGTGGCCGCCCTGGGCGCGCCCGAGCGGCTGGTGATCGGCGGCAAGTCGATGGGCGGGCGCATGGCCTCGCTGGTGGCCGACGAGCTGGGCGTCGCCGGTCTGGCCTGCCTGGGCTATCCCTTCCACCCGCCGGGCAAGCCGGACAAGCTGCGCACCGCGCACCTGGCGGCGCTGCGCACCCCGACGGTGATCGTTCAGGGCGAGCGCGACCCCTTCGGCCGCCGCGCGGAGGTGGAGGGCTACGCTCTGGCACCGGCGATCCGCCTGGTCTGGGCGCCGGACGGCGATCACGACCTCAAGCCGCGCAAGGCCAGCGGCCGCAGCCATGCGGAAAACATCGCCCTGGCGGTCGATGTCGTGGCAAACTTGGCCCAGACAGCGTGTGCGGCAGGGGATAGGGTCGGGTCGTGAAGGAGGCCGGGCCATGACCAAGGCCGAGGAGAACCTGACGGTGCGCCGGGCGCTGGCGTTGCTCGCCCCGCTCGGGCCGCTGCACGCGCGGCCGCTGTTCGGCGGCTTCGGGATCTATCTCGACGGCGTGATGTTCGCGCTGGTGGCGCGCGACCGGCTGTACTTCCGGGTCGACGAGGAGAGCAAGCTGCGCTGGGCTTCGGAGGGCAGCGAGCCCTTCGTCTACCAGGGCAAGGGCCAGCCGGTGGAAATGCCCTACTGGACCGCGCCGCCGCATGCCGAGGACGATCCCGTGAGCCTGGAGCCCTGGGCCCGTCTGGCCCTGGAGGCGGCCCGCCGCGCCCGCGCCGCCAAGGCGCCGCGGCGCGCCCAGCCGGTGCACAGCCGCTGAGCGGCGGGGCCGGGCACCGGCTCAGCGCGCGAGGCCTCTTTCAAAGGCCGCCCGGCATGCTAAAACCCCGCCGCCGCTCGGGCGCAGATCCGTGCCCGACAGTTTTCGACAGTCGAGGGGCCGCAGCCACCATGTCCGCCGAGACCGCACAGACCGCCACCCGCAGCGAATCCGACACCATGGGCGAGATCCAGGTGCCGGCCGATGCCTACTGGGGCGCCCAGACCCAGCGCTCCCTGCAAAACTTCGAGATCGGCGGCGAGACCATGCCGCCGGCGCTGGTCACGGCGCTGGGCGTGCAGAAGCTGGCGGCGGCGCGGGTCAACCTGGCCATGGGCCGCCTGCCCGAGGAGCTCGGCGCGGCGATCTGCCAGGCCGCCGAGGAGGTGATCGAGGGCAAGCTGGCCGACCAGTTCCCGCTGGTGGTCTGGCAGACCGGCTCCGGCACCCAGTCGAACATGAACGCCAACGAGGTGATCGCCGGCCGCGCCAACGAGATCCTGACCGGCACGCGCGGCGGCAAGAGCCCGGTGCACCCCAACGACCACTGCAACCTGGGCCAATCCTCCAACGACACCTTCCCCACGGCGATGCACATCGCCTTCGTCAGCGAGATCGCCGGCCAGACCGTGCCCAAGCTGGGCCGCCTGCATGCCGGCCTGGCCGAGAAGGCCGAGGCCTTCCGGGACATCATCAAGATCGGCCGCACCCATCTGATGGACGCCACCCCGCTGACCCTGGGCCAGGAGTTCTCCGGCTACGCCAAGCAGCTCGAGTACGGCATCGAGCGGATCGAGCAGGCGCTGCCGCGGCTGCACGAGCTGGCCCAGGGCGGCACCGCCGTGGGCACCGGCCTGAACGCCGTCGAGGGCTTCGCCGAGGGCTTCGCCGAGGAGGTCGGCAAGATCACCGGCTTCCGCTTCGTCACCGCGCCGAACAAGTTCGAGGCGCTGGCCAGCGAGGACGCCGCCGTGCAGGCCTCCGGCGCGCTCAACACCGTGGCCGTCTCGCTGATGAAGATCGCCAACGACATCCGCCTGCTCGGCTCCGGCCCGCGCTGTGGCCTGGGCGAGCTGCTGCTGCCGGCCAACGAGCCCGGCTCCTCGATCATGCCGGGCAAGGTCAACCCGACCCAGGCCGAGGCGCTGACCATGGTCTGCGCCCAGGTCATGGGCAACCACAGCGCCATTTCCGTCGCCGGCTCCCACGGCCACTTCGAGCTCAACGTCTTCAAGCCGGTGATCGCCTACAACCTGCTGCAGTCGGCCAAGCTGCTGGGCGACGCCGCCGTGTCCTTCCTGGACAACTGCGTGGCCGGGATCGCGCCCAACGTCGAGCGGATCACCAGCCTGATGAACGACTCGCTGATGCTGGTCACCGCGCTCAATCCGCACATCGGCTACGACAACGCCGCCAAGATCGCCAAGAAGGCCTATGCCGAGAACACCACGCTCAAGCAGGCGGGAATCGACCTCGGCCTGCTGACCGCCGAGCAGTTCGACGCCTGGGTGCGCCCGGAGCAGATGATCGGCCCGTCCAAGGCCGAGTAGGCGTCGGTCGGGCAGGTGGCGGGCATGAAGAAGCGCTCCGTCGTGATCGCCGGGCATGCCACCTCGCTCACCCTGGAAGAGCCGTTCTGGCAGGCGCTCAAGGAGATCGCCCAGGCCCGCGCGACCACGGTCAGCGCCCTGGTCGAGCGGATCGACGCCGAGCGCACCGAAGCGGGCGAGCCGAACCTCTCCAGCGCGGTGCGGGTCTGGGTCTTCGAGCGGGTGAGGCGGGACGCCGGGCGGGTCTGACACCGCTGAACGCTTGCACGACAGGGGGAGACAGGCGGGCTAGAGCGATGCCCGACCTGAGGGACTCGCCTTGGCGAGTCGCCAGGTCGGAGAGCGTCGCTCCAAGTCTCTGAGTTCGGGCGGCTTTTGCCCGACCGGCGGACGCGCTGATGCGCGTCCAAGCGGTCGCAAATCACTCTAGAACGATGCCCGACCTGATCGAATCGCATTTGCGATTCGCCAGGTCGGACAGCATCACTCTAACACTATGGTTTAGGGCGGTTTTGGG
The DNA here is from genome assembly GCA_965233705.1 of Algihabitans sp. Classification (GTDB taxonomy): domain Bacteria; phylum Pseudomonadota; class Alphaproteobacteria; order Kiloniellales; family DSM-21159; genus Algihabitans. The sequence goes on from CBDDTF010000004.1 coordinate 407,068, forward strand.
CCGATCGGCGGACCCACGTCGTGGTTCCACTCGATCGGAAACCGCCCTAGGGAGCAAACGGCCTGTCCTTGCGTTGACGGGAGCGAAGGATTCCGACGCACAGGATAAGGAGCCGTCCGCATGTCCATGAAGGAAGCCTACGAGCAGAAGCTCGACGCCCAGCTTGCCGAGTGGAAGGCCGAGATCGACAAGCTGAAGGCCCGCGCCGAGCAGGCCGATGCCGACACGCGCGTCGCCTACAACCGCCAGATCCAGGATCTGGAGGCCAAGCGCGAGGCGACGGAGCAGCGCATGCAGGAGCTGCGCCAGGCCAGCGAGGACGCCTGGACCGATATGAAGGCGGGCGTCGAGGCGGCCTTCGACGAGTTGAGCCAGTCGGTGCGCTCGGCCGCCAGCCACTTCGGCATGTCGAGCCGGAGCTGACGGCTCAGCACGGCCCAACCGCCGCCTGGTCCAGACCGAGTCGGTCGGACAGGCGGCGAAACCATTCGCACGGCACGCGCGGCGCCCGCCCGTCGAGGTTCGGCGCGCCGCGCCCGGCGGCCAGGTCCGCGGCCGCAATGGTGCGCGTTTCCAGGGAAAAGCGGGTCAGCCCGGTCGCGTTGACGGCGCTGGCATGAAGCTGCGCGGCCGAGAAGGCGACGACCTCCCCGACCTCGGGCAGCAGCGGTTCCGCCCTGGCGAGGTCGGGCGGGGTCAGCGGACTCGGCAGGTTCGGGTAGGCCGCCTCGGGGTCGCGCCCCGCTTGGCGGGCCTGGCGGCGCGCCGTCTTCAACGCCTCCCAATCCCACCCGGCGCTGTCGTTCGCGATCGGCCGGTCCCAGTAGTCGGGAAACAGCAGCAGCGTGCGCCCGGGCGCCAGCGGGGTGACCGGCAGCCACCAGTTCACCTGGGCCGGCTGGTTGGAGCCCCAGGAGTCCCGGTGCGGGTGCAGCGGCCGGGTGCGGCGCTGCGCCCGGCCGATCCGCGAGGGCTGACAGCGCAGGTGGAAGGCGTCGACGTAGGTGGTTTCGGGATCGCAGCCCAGCGCCGTGAGCAGTCGCGCGAAGGCGGCGGCCGCCTCGGGGTCCTTGCGCCAGGCGGCGGTGAGCTGCGCGACCCGGTGCAGGAACACCGCCTCGTCCAGCGCGTGCTGCGCCTGCGCCGGGTCGTCGCTTTCCGGAAAGGCCGCGCGCAGCCGGTCCAACGCCAGCGCCACCAGGGCGCGGCTCTCGGGCAGCGCGGGGAACAGCAGCACCTCGCCGGCGAACAGCCGGGCATTGCGCGTCGGCTCCGGCAAGGGGGCGGCCAGGCGCGCCGGCACGCTCCGCCGCCCTACTGCTGCAGGTTCTTGAACAGGCCGCGCAGCAGCTCCTTGCCCTGATCGCGCAACACCTCCTCCGGCGACCGCGGCTCCTGCGGCTGCCCTTCGGGCGCCGTCTGGCCGCCGGCCGGCTGGTCGTCGCTCTGGCCCTCGGCCGGCGCCGGTGCGCGGTCGCGCTGGAAGGGCTGGCCCGAGACCCGGACGTCGGGATCGTCGAGCGCGCCGCGCAGCACCGCCGTCAGGTAGGGCTGCTGCTCCTCGCCGCGGTAGAGGTCGGTGCGCAGGTCGATGCCCCAGTCCGGCAGATTGGCGGCGACCCCCTGGCTGCGCGCCACGGCGTTGCGGCCGACCAGGGTCAGGTCGTCGGTGCGCACCACGCCCTGGGCGATGTCGAAGCTGCCGCTCAGCTCGGCCGGCGCCCCGGCGAAGGCGTTGAAGACGGTGTTGACGGTATCGCTCAGGCCGCGCAGCTCCTTGATCTGCTGGCCGAGGATGCCGAGCAGCAGGTTGCCCACGGCCTCCTCGCCGCGCGCCTTGAGGGTGAGCTGGCCGCCGACCCGGCCCTGGCCGGCCAGGTTGCCGACGAGCTGCGCCTCGCTGGCGCCGCGGCTGCGGCCGCTGAACTCGATGTCCAGCGGGCCGCTGACGCGCCCGCCCGCGGGGCTGTCGGCCGGCACGAGCTGGGCGCTGTCCAGCCGGCTGCCGGTGGCCGCGAACTCCAGCGCGGCGGCGGCCGGATCGCGCGCGTCCAGCGTCAGCTCCAGGCGCAGGTTGCCGCCGGCGGCGGTGCCGGTCAGCGGCGCCACGCGCAGCACCGCGTTGTCCAGGCTGAGCGGCAGGCTGGCCTGGCGCAGCGCGAACTGGCCGCGGCTGATCGACTCGGCGGTGACGTTGGCCTGCGCTGTCAGGCGCGACAGCGCCTCCAGTCCCAGCGGTTCGCGCGACCAGCGGCTCGACTGGCCGCCGCCGCCGGACAGGCTGTCGTCGAGCAGCCGGTCGAGCGCAAGCTGGCCGAACTGCAGCTCGGCCTGCAGGTCCGGGCGTGCGCCGGTCATGTCGAGCGTGGTGCGGCCGGCCAGGCTGGTGGGCCCCAGCGTGCCGCTGAGGTCGGCGACCTCGACGCGCAGCGGCGTGCCGCTCAGCCGCGCCTGGGCGCTGAGGCCGACGCCCTCGCGCAGGCTCGGCGGCAGGTCCAGGGCGCCGAGCAGGCGGCGGAGCTGCGGCAGCTCGACCGCGGCGTCGAAGGCGTAGCTCATCTGCGCGCCGGTCAGGCCGCTGGCGGTGCCGCGACCTCGCAGTTCGCCGCCGAGCAGGCCGAGGCGCGTGTCGTAGCTCAGCTCGCCGTCCGGGCTGCCGCTCACCGTGGTGTCGAGGTCGAGGGCGCCGAGCCCGGCGAGCTGGTCGGCGGCCGGGCCGATCAGCTCGGCCAGGCGCGCCCCGGCCACGCCCCGGGCAGTCAGCCGCAGGTCCTCGAACGCCAGGCGCGCGCCGGTCAGCAGGCGGCCCGCGGCGCCGACCTGCCCGCCCAGCAGCGTGCCGGAGAGGTCCAGGCGCAGGTCCTCGGCCGTGCCGGAGAGAGGCCCGGACAGCGCGACCGGGCCCAGCCGCGCGAGCGGCGAATCGCCCAGGCCCGCCAGCGCCGCCAGGCGCCGGGTGCCCGAGAGGTCGAGCGCGACCTGTCCGTCGCGCAGCGCCGGCGCGCCCAGCGGGTCGGCGACCTGGCCGGCGAAGGACAGGCTGCCTTCGGAGATGCGGGCCGAGAGGTCGGCGCGCAGCGCCCCGGCGCTGCCGCTGGCCTGCCCCTCGGCGCTGAGACGGCCCAGCCCGGCCAGCGGGCCGCCGGCGGGCTGGCCCAGCAGGCGGGCCAGCCGGGCGGTATCCGGCACCTCGACGCGGAACTGCCCCTCGCGCAGCTCCGGCGCGTCGGGCAGCCCCGCGAGCACGCCGGCGAAGCGGCCGGAGCCGCCGACCAGGTCGCCGACCTCCAGCGCCTGCACCGTGACCACCGCGTCGCGCACCTGCGCCTGCAGGGAGATGTCGCCGGCCTGCTGGCCGCGGTAGGTCAGGCTGCCGACGACGATGTGCAGGTTGGCGTTGAAGGCGTCGAGCGGGTTGCGCGCGGCGGCGCTGCCGCCGGCTGCGCCGCCGCTCTCGTTCGCCGCCTCGTCGCTTTGCGCGACTTGGGTCGCCAGCGGTCCGCCGCCGCCGCCCGAGCCCGGCAGGTAGGCGTCGAGATTGAGACGGTCGACGGTCAGGCCGGCGCCGAAGGCCGGCTTGGCCTGGCCGAGGGCCAGGTCGAGGCCGCCGCGCAGGGTCGTCGAGTCGATCTCCAGCACCAGGTCGCTGAAGCGCGCGCGCTCCGGCGTGACGTCGAGCCCGCTGGACAGGGAGGCGCGGCGCAGGCGGTCGTTGGGCACCGGCGGCAGCTCCAGCGCCAGCCAGTCGGCCAGACCGCGCAGATTGTCGCTCGCCGCCTCCAGGCTGCCGACGAAGCGCGGCGCGCCGGCCTGGGCGGTCAGCCGCCCGGCGAGCGAGAGGTCGCCGCCGGCCGGCAGCAGCGCCAGCGCCTGATCCAGGGTGACGGCGCCGTCGGCCAGCCGCCCGCTGAGCAGGACCTGGCGCACCACCTCGCCCCGGTAGACCAGGGCGTCGATCAGCAGCTCGACGCCCAGCGCCATGTCGCCCGGCAGGGCGAAGGCCGGCGCGCCGCCGTCGCCCGCCGTTTGCGTCTGGGTTTGGAGCTGGGTTTGGGGCTGGGTCTGGCCGCCGCCGCCGCCCAGCGGGTCCGCCAGCAGGGCGTCGAGGTCGAGCCGTGCGACGTTGAGCGCGAGGCGTCCGTCGAGGCTGCGTCCCTCCACCTGCGGGGCGAGGTCGAGCTCCGCGTCACCCTGGGCCGTGATGCCGCCCAGGCTGAGCTGGAGATCGCTGACGGTCAGCCGGCTGCCGGCGTAGCGCAGGTTGCCGTCGAGCCCGAAGTCGGCGGCGAGCTGGCTCGGCAGCGCACGGCCGGCGGCGAGGGCCTCGGCCAGCAGCGCCAGGTTCTCGCCCTCGGCCTGCAGCTCGCCCTCCAGCGCCGTCGCGGCGGCGTCCAGCGTGCCGCTGAAGGTGACGGTGGCGTCGCCCGCCTCGGCCAGGTTCAGGTCGAGGGCGAGCGGGGTGGCGCCGCCGTCCAGGCGGCCGCTGCGCGCGGCGAAGGCGAGCGGCTGGCCGCGCGCCCGCGCCGTGCCCTCGGCCTGGAAGGGCCCTTGCAGACTGCCGGCGGAGACTTCGGCGTCCAGCGCCTCGACCCGCTCCTCGGTCCCGCTGGCGAGATCGCGGTAGATCACCGTGCCCCGCTCGATGCTGACGGCGTCCAGGCGGATCGCCAGGCCCGCCTCGGCCGCCGGGCCGGACCCGCTGCCGGACGCGCTGCCGGACTCGCTGGGGGAAGCGTCGGGCGCGCTCTCGGCGGACGGCTGGGGCGCGGCCAGCGGGTCGGCCGGGGCGGCGGTCTCTGCGGGGGCCGGCTCGGCGGTTTGCGGCGGCGTGCCGGTCGCGTCGCCGGGCGCGGCGAACTGCCAGTTGCCGCGCCCGTCGGGCAGGCGCTCCAGGGTCACCGTCGGCGCCACCAGGACGACCGAGCGCACCACCACCTCGCCGGTCAGCAGCGGCGCCAGCGCCACCTTGACCTCCAGCGCCTCCAGCTCGGCCAGGTTCTCCGCCTGTCCGCCCGGCAGGTTGGCCAGGCGCACCTCGGCCGCCGTCAGGCGCGGGCTCGGCAGGATCGACAGGCCGACGTCGCCGGCGATGGTCAGCGACCGGCCGGTGGCGGCCTCCACCTCCTGGGCGATGCGCGCCCGGTAGGCGTTCCAGTCGACGAAGGAGGGCAGCACCAGCACCGCGGCGACGGCCAGCAGCAGCAGCACGACAAGGCCGGCGACGATCTTCCTGAGCAAACCGAAAGCTCCCCATACGGTGGAAAAGCGGACTGGTATTCAGCCACAAAGAGATTACCATCGATCCCGCGGCAGCCGAGGCGGCCTCTGAGTCTGCCATATCCGCATGACAGGTGGCAGTCCGGCAACGAAGGGCCAGCGAGGAAAGGCGGACAACCATGGGCGAGGTGGTCAACCTGCGCCAGGTGCGCAAGGCGAGGGAGCGGGCCGAGAAGGAGAGCCGCGCGGCGGAAAACCGCGCCCGGCACGGCCGCAACAAGGCGGAAAAGGCGCTGGAGCGGGCCGAGAGGGACGCCGTGCGACGCCAGCTCGACGGGCATGCGCGCGGCCGCACGCCGGACGACGACCAGGACGCCGGCGCTTAAGGCAGGACGCCGGCGCTTAGGGCAGGGTGGGACCCTGTGGACCCGCGCCCACGGGTCCGGCGATCACACGACACCGGTTCTCCGTCATAGCGTTAGGCCGGCGTGTCGCGGCCGGCGGACGCGCTGAGGCGCGTCCAAACGGTCGCAATCACTCTAGGCTCCGGACCCATAAAAGGCTTGCCGGCGCGAGGGCAGGTTTGATTCAAGCTTCCAAACGGTAGGGAGCTTGCGATGTCGGAGAGCCATTTCTGGCTGAGCGAGGCGCAGTTTGCGCGCCTTCAGCCGCTGCTGCCGAACAAGCCGCGCGGTGTGCCGCGGGTGGACGACCGGCGTGTGATTAGCGGGATCGTCCACGTCCTCAGGACGGGGTGCCGATGGGCCGACGCACCGGCGGTCTACGGCCCGCGCAAGACGCTGTACAACCGCTATGTCCGCTGGGCCAAGGCCGGCGTCTGGGCCGAGGTGTTCCGCGCCTTGGCCGACAGCGGCGGTCCACCGGCCGAGCTGCTGCTCGACAGTTCGCACGTCAAGGCGCACCGCTGCGCGGCCGGCGGTAAAGGGGGGGCGCCGTCCACGCCATAGGCCGCTCGCGCGGCGGCCGGACCACCAAGATCCACGTTGCGACAGACGAACTGGGGCGGCCGCGCGCCGTGATCCTCACGCCAGGCCAGCGCGGCGACAGCCCTGTGGCGCTCGCGCTCGTTGGCGCTCTGCCGCCACCGCGCAGACTGATCGCCGACGCCGCCTACGACAGCGACGGCCTGCGCCGGTTCCTGAGCGAGCGCGGCACCGAACCGGTCGTGCCGAACAACCCGACGCGCAAGCGAAAACACGCCTTCGATGCCGCCGCCTACCGGGCACGCAACGCGATCGAACGCACCTTCTGCAGGCTCAAGGACTGGCGACGCATCGCCACGCGCTACGACCGCCTGGCCGCAACGTTCGAAGCCGCCGTCCTCATCGGCGCAATCGTCTGCTATTGGTTATGAGTCCGGAGCCTAGGGCGGTTTCCGATCGAGTGGAACCACGACGTGGGTCCGCCGATCGGCCCAAAACCGCCCTAAACCATAGTGTTAGAGTGATGCTGTCCGACCTGGCGAATCGCAAATGCGATTCGATCAGGTCGGGCATCGCTCTAGACCCGGACCACCTTGCCGGGGTTCATGAGATTGTCGGGGTCGAGCGCCTGCTTGATCTGGCGCATCAGGGCGACGGCCTCGCCGTGCTCGTCCTGCAGGAAGTGCATCTTGCCGTAGCCGATGCCGTGCTCGCCGGTGCAGGTCCCGCCCATCTTCAGGGCGCGCGCGATCATGCGGTCGTTGACCGCCTCGGCGGCGGCGTGCTGCTCGGCGTCGCCGGGGTCGAGCAGGTAGACCAGATGGAAGTTGCCGTCGCCGACGTGGCCGACGATGGGGGCCAGGATGCCGCTGTCCTGAATGTCCCGCTTGGTCTCCAGAATGCACTCCGCCAGCCGGCTGATCGGCACGCAGACGTCGGTCGCCCAGCCCTCGGCGCCGGGCTTCAGCGCCTTGGCCGCCCAGTAGGCGTCGTGGCGCGCCTGCCAGAGCCGCGTGCGCTCCTCCTGCCGGCTGGCCCACTGGAAGTCGGTGCCGCCGAACTCCCCGGCCAGGGCGCCGACCGTCTCGGCCTGCTCGGTCACCCCTGCCTCGGTGCCGTGGAACTCGAAGAACAGGGTCGGCCGCGCGGCGAAGTCGAGCTTGGAGTAGGCGTTGCAGGCGCGCATCTGCACCTCGTCCAGCAGCTCGATCCGGGCCACCGGGATGCCCGACTGGATGGTGGCGATCACCGTGTTGACCGCGCCCTCCAGGTCGGCGAAGGAGCAGACGGCGGCCGAGGTGGCCTCGGGAATACCGTAGAGGCGGAGCTGCACCTCGGTGATCACGCCCAGCGTGCCCTCCGAGCCGACGAACAGGCGGGTCAGGTCGTAGCCGGCGGCCGACTTGCGCGCCCGCCCGCCGGTGCGCACGATCCGCCCGTCGGCGGTGACCACCGTCAGGCCCAGCACGTTCTCGCGCATGGTGCCGTAGCGCACCGCGTTGGTGCCCGAGGCGCGGGTCGCGGCCATGCCGCCCAGCGAGGCGTCGGCGCCGGGGTCGATCGGGAAGAACAGGCCGGTGTCGCGCAGGTACTCGTTCAGCGCCTTGCGGGTCACCCCGGCCTGAACGCGGCAGTCCAGGTCCTCGCGGTTGACCTCCAGGATCGCGTCCATGCGGCTGACGTCCAGGCTGACGCCGCCGCTCAGCGCGGCGATGTGGCCCTCCAGCGAGGTGCCGGTGCCGAACGGCACGACCGGTGTCTTGTGGCGGGCGCAGATGCGCACGATCTCCGCCACCTCCTCGGTGGACTCGGCGAAGGCCACGGCGTCGGGGGCGGCGCCGGCGTGGTAGCTGACGTCCTTGCCGTGCTGCTCGCGCACCGCCGCGGCGGTCGACAGCCGCTCGCCCAGCAGCGCCTGCAGCTCGGCGATGGCGGGGGCCGGGTCGGTGCGCGGGCGGTCGGCCTGGGGCAGGGCAGCGCTCATGGCGGGATCTTTCCGTGCTGGTCTCGTCGGGGCCTCGCGGCGACACTACCGCAACGCGGCCGCCATGCAATATGGGCTCGCCGCAGCCGTGCCGCACCCCCCGCCGGCCCACCCCCGCCGGACTGGACCCGCGCCGAAGCCCCCGTTCAGCCCTCGTTCAGCCCCCGTTCAGCCCGCGCTCATCTGCTGCGGCAGCCAGGTGGCCAGCTCGGGGAAGAGCACCAGCAGCACCACGGCGAAGACCATGATCAGGAAGAAGGGCAAGGCGGCCTGCGCGACCTGCAGGATGTTGCGTCCGGTCAGACCCTGGATGACGAAGAGGTTGAAGCCGACCGGCGGGGTGATCTGGCTCATCTCGACCACCACCACGACGTAGATGCCGAACCAGATCCGGTCGATGCCGGCGGCGTCGATCATCGGCAGGATGATGGCCGTGGTCAGCACCACCACCGAGATGCCGTCGAGGAAGCAGCCGAGTACGATAAAGAAGAGTGTCAGCGCGGCGATCAGCGCATAGGGGCTGAGCTGCAACGCGCCGATCCAGGCCGCCAGTTCGCGCGGCAGGCCGGTGAAGCCCATGGCGGTGGTCAGGAAGGCGGCGCCGGCCAGGATGAAGGCGATCATGCAGGAGGTGCGCGTCGCCCCCAGCAGCGAGGCCTTGAAGCTCTCCCAGCTCAGCGTGCCCGAGGCCCAGGAGAGCGCCAGCGCCAGCGCCACGCCGACCGCCGCCGCGTCGGTCGGGCTGGCGATGCCGAAGTAGATCGAGCCGATCACGCCGAGGATCAGCAGCACGACCGGCGCCAGCCGCTTGAGCGCGGCGAGGCGGTCGCGCCAGCGGTCGGCGCTGTCGGGCGGCGGAACCTTGTCGGGATTGAGCAGCGACCAGACGCCGACATAGGCCATGAACAGGCCCATCAGCAGCAGCCCCGGCACCACGCCGGCGATGAACAGCCGCGCGATCGACTCCTCGATCGCCACGCCGTAGACGATCAGGATGATCGAGGGCGGGATCAGCAGGCCCAGCGTCGCCGAGCCGGCCAGGGTGCCGATCGTCATGCGCTCGTGGTAGCCGCGGCGGCGCAGCTCGGGCAGCGACATCTTGCCGATGGTCGCCGCCGTCGCCGCCGAGGAGCCGGAAACGGCCGCGAAGATGCCGCAGGCCAGGATGTTGGTGTGCAGCAGGCGCCCCGGCAGCCGCGCCATCCAGGGCGCCAGGCCGGAGAAGAGGTCGGACGACAGGCGCGAGCGGAACAGGATCTCGCCCATCCAGATGAACAGCGGCAGGGCGGCCAGCGCCCATTCGGCCGAGGCGCCCCACACGCTTGAGGCCAGCACCTGGCCGACCGGGCGGCCGGTGAACAGGGCGATGGCCAGCCAGCCGGAGGCCATCAGCGCGAAGGCGACCCAGACGCCGCTGGCCAGCAGGGCGAGCAGGGCGAGGGCGAGGAAGCCGGAGAGCAGCAGGAGATCCATGTCGCGTCACGTCCGCCGGTGGAGGCGATGCCGGCGTCAGTCGCTGGCGCTGAGAAGGCCCTGGTCCCGGTCGTAGGCCGGCGGGCGGCCGCGGACCACGCGCTGCAGCTCGTCCAGCAGCGCGATGGTGAGGATCAGCGCGCCCAGGGTCATGGCGAGCTGCGGCAGCCACAGCGGGATCGGCACCAGGCCGTAGGAGACGTCGCCGAAGCGCCAGGACTGCTGCGTCAGGTTGCCGGTCCAGAAGGTGAAGTAGCCGGCGAGCGCGGCGGCGACGGCGCAGCACCAGATCTCGACGCCGCGGCGCAGCCGCGCCGGCAGGTGCTGCACCACCAGGGTGACGCGGATGTGCGCGCCCTGCTTGAGCGTGTGGGCCAGTGCGAAGAAGGAGGCGGCGGCCAGGAAGAAGCCGGCGAACTCCGCGTAGGACGGGATCAGCAGGCCGATCGGCGTGCCGGTCGTCCAGCGCATCGCCACGTCGATCATGTTGAAGATCACCTGGCCCAGCACGACCAGGAAGATGGCGACGAGGAAGCCGGCGGCGATCCAGCCGGAGGCCAGGTAGAGGCGGTCGAGGGCGCGGCGCAGCATGGAGCGGGACTCCTCTCGGGGCGGCCGGGACGAAGGGGCGCGGCGGGAAAGGCTGCGGCGCGGCGGCGGCGTCCGCCCGGGCGGTCACCCGGCGCGGCGAGCAAAGGGACGGCCGGCCGGCGAGTCAAGCGCCGCGCGGTGGGCGCGCCGGGCCGGCCGGGCGCGGTTGCGGGCTCAGTCGCGGTAGGCCTCGAGAATCGCCTGGCCGTCGGCGCCGGCCTCTTCGGCCCACTCGGCGGCCATGGTCTCGCCGATCTCGCGCAGGCTGGCGGACAGCGCCGCGCTGGGCTCGGAGACCACGATCCCGTTGTCGGCCAGGATCTGGGTCTTCGCCTCGGTCTCCTGCATCGAGGCCTCCCAGCCGCGCGTCTGCGCGGTGGCGGCGGCGTCGCGCACGGCCTGCCGGACCTCCTCCGGCAGCGCCTCGAAGGCATCGCGGTTGGCGACGATGACGTTCTTCGGCACCCAGGCCTGGGTATCGTAGTAGTGGCTGAGGAAGTCCCAGGCCTTGGTGTTGGCGCCGGTCGAGGGCGAGGTGATCATCGCCTCCACCCGGCCGGTCGCGAAGGCCTGCGGGACGTCGGGCACCTCCACCTGGGTCGGCACCGCGCCGGCGAGCTGGGCCAGCCGCTCGGTCGCCGCGTTGTAGGTGCGGAACTTGAGGCCCGACATGTCCTCGATGGTGGCGAGCTCGCGGTCGGCGTAGATGCCCTGCGGCGGCCAGGGCACGGCGAAGAGCACCATCAGGTTCTGCGCGGCCAGCAGCTCCTCCGTCTTGGGGCGGGCGGCCGCCCAGAGCCGCTCGGCGGCGGCGTAGCTGTTGGCCAGGAAGGGCACGGAGTCGACCCCGAAGACCGGGTTCTCGTTCGACAGGCGCGACAGCAGGAACTCGCCGGCCGGCACCTGGCCCGAGCGCACGGCGTTCTTGATCTCCGGATGCTTGATCAGGGAGCCGGCCGGATGCACCACGATCTCCAGCGCGCCGTCGGTGGCGGCCTTCACGTCCTCGGCGAACTGCAGGATGTTCTGGGTGTGGAAGTTGCCCTCCGGATAGGGCGTCGGCATGTCCCAGCTTTCGGCGACGGCGGGGGAGGCCGCGGCGGAGGCCGCCAGCGCCAGACCGGCGATCAGCGTCGCGGTCCGCGCCGGGCCAAACTGCTTGCGCATCGGTCCAAACAGCTTGAGCATCGATGAAGTCTCCCTGCTTTTTGCGTTTGTCTTTCGCGGATTGAGGCGGCTGCGTGGGGCCTCGACCCTGGGTGTAGAAAGTGTCCGGCAACACTTGGATAAACGTCAACAGGCGCGACGCGGCCGCGCCGGAGCTGCTAGGCTTCGCCGCGTCCCGGCGCCTGACCGTGCCACCCGTGTTCGCGGCCGCGGCCCGCGGCCGCAGGGGTGGCTGCCCGGACACCGGCGGCGGCGGTCTCGCGCCGGCGCAAGGACGGAGCAGCGGAGCAGCGGAGCGGCGATAGGGGCATGGAGCGCGTCGACGCGGTGGTGATCGGGGCCGGGGTGGTCGGCCTGGCGGTGGCACGCGCCCTGGCGCTGGCGGGCCGCGACGTGATCGTGCTGGAGCGCGCCGGCGAGATCGGCAGCGAGACCTCCTCGCGCAACTCCGAGGTGATCCACGCCGGACTATACTACCCGACCGGCAGCCTGAAGGCGCGCACCTGCGTCGCCGGCAAACGGGCGCTCTACCGCTACTGCGCCGAGCACGGCGTGGCGTACCGGCGCTGCGGCAAGCTGATCGTCGCCACCGAGGAGTCGCAGCTCGCCGCCCTGGCCAAGCTCAAGGACAAGGCGGCGGCCAACGGCGTCACCGATCTGGAGTGGCGCCAGCCAGCGCAGGTGGCCGAGCTGGAGCCGGCGCTGGCCTGCGTCGGCGCGCTCTGGTCGCCCTCCTCGGGCATCGTCGACAGCCACGGCCTGATGCTGGCCTACCTGGGCGACGCCGAGGCGGCCGGCGCCATGGTGGCCTTCCGCGCGCCCCTGGATGCCGGGCGGGTCACGCCAGAGGGCCTCGTGCTGGAGGTCGGCGGCGCCGCGCCCATGACCCTGCTGGCCGACAGCCTGGTCAACGCCGCCGGCCTCTATGCCGTGGCGACCGCCCGCACCCTGGAGGGGCTGCCGGCCGCCGCCGTTCCGCCGGCCTACTTCGCCAAGGGCAGCTACTACACCCTGGCGGGGCGCGCGCCCTTCTCGCACCTCGTCTACCCCGTGCCGGAGGCCGCCGGCCTCGGGGTTCACCTCACCCTCGACCTGGGCGGCGCGGCGCGCTTCGGGCCGGACGTGGAGTGGGTCGAGCGGCCAGACGACTATGACGTCGACCCGGCCCGGGCGGACAGCTTCTACGCCGCGGTGCGCCGCTACTGGCCGGCGCTGCCCGAGGGCGCCCTGCAGCCGGGCTACGCAGGCATCCGCCCGAAGCTGCAGGCGCCGGGCGCGCCGGCCGCCGACTTCGTGATCCAGGGCGCCGAGGTCCACGGCGTGCCCGGACTGGTCAACCTCTTCGGCATCGAAAGCCCCGGTCTGACCGCCTCCCTGGCCCTGGCCGAGTTGACGCTGGAGACCCTGGAGCGGGCGCGGCGCCGGGCGGCCTAGGGCGGTTTTCCGACTCAACAATGCGGGTATTTTCGGCGTCGTTTTCTCATTCAGGTAGCGCGTTGACGCCGTCCCCGCGACCTGCTGCATTACGCGTCGACGTGATTTCGTATCCCAACACCGACGAGGAGCCCCGATGCCCGAGGACAAGCGCGGCTGGCAGTTCTGGATCGACCGTGGCGGAACCTTCACCGACGTGGTGGCGCGCCGGCCGGACGGCGAGCTGCTGAGCGCCAAGCTGCTCTCGGAAAATCCGGAGCAGTACGCCGACGCCGCCATCGCCGGGATCCGCAAGCTGCTGGAGATCGGGCCGGAGGCGACCATCCCCTCCGAGGCCATCGACGCGGTCAAGATGGGCACCACCGTGGCGACCAATGCGCTGCTGGAGCGCAAGGGCGACCGCACGGTGCTGGCGATCACCCGCGGCTTCCGCGACGCCCTGCGCATCGCCTACCAGAACCGGCCGCACCTCTTCGTCAAGCACATCGAGCTGCCGGAGCTGCTCTACGAGCGGGTCGTCGAGGTGCCCGAGCGCCTGAAGGCCGACGGCACGGTGCTGACCCCGCTCGACGAGGCGGCGACGCGTGCGGGCCTGCAGGCGGCCTACGACGACGGCATCCGCGCCTGCGCGGTGGTGCTGATGCACGGCTACCGCTACGCCGACCACGAGCGCCGGGTGGCCGCGATCGCACGCGAGATCGGCTTCACCCAGGTCACCGTCAGCCACGAGGCCAGCCCGCTGATGAAGCTGGTCAGCCGCGGCGACACCACCGTGGTCGACGCCTACCTCTCGCCGATCCTGCGGCGCTACGTCGACCTGGTGGCCGGCGAGCTGAACGCCGGCGAGGACGGCGAGGGGCCGGCGGCCGGGCAGGCGGTGCGGCTGATGTTCATGCAGTCGAACGGCGGCCTGACCGACGCCCACGCCTTCCACGGCAAGGACTCGATCCTCTCCGGCCCGGCCGGCGGCATCGTCGGCGCGGTGCGCACCGCGGCCATGGGCGGCTTCACCCAGCTCATCACCTTCGACATGGGCGGCACCTCAACCGACGTGGCCCATTATGACGGCGAGTACGAGCGCGCCTTCGAGACCCAGGTCGCCGGCGTGCGCATGCGCGCGCCGATGATGCAGATCCACACGGTGGCGGCCGGCGGCGGCTCCATCCTGCATTTCGACGGCACCCGCTACCGCGTCGGCCCCGACAGCGCCGGCGCCAATCCCGGTCCCGCCTGCTACCGCCGCGGCGGCCCGCTGGCGGTGACCGACGCCAACGTCATGCTGGGCCGCGTGCAGCCCGACTTCTTCCCCGCCGTCTTCGGGCCGGAGGCCGACGCGCGGCTGGACGGCGCGGTGGTGCGCGAGCGCTTCGCCGCGCTGGCCCGCGACATCCAGCAGGCCACCGGCGACACCCGCAGCCCCGAGGAGGTGGCCGACGGCTTCCGCCGCATCGCGGTGGAGAACATGGCCAACGCCATCAAGAAGATCTCGATCCAGCGCGGCTACGACGTCACCGACTACGCCCTGCAGTGCTTCGGCGGCGCCGGCGGCCAGCACGCCTGCGACATCGCCGACACGCTGGGCATGAGCCGGATCTTCGTGCACCCCTTCGCCGGCGTGCTCTCGGCCTACGGCATGGGCCTGGCCGACGTGCGGCTGATGAAGGAGCAGGCGGTCGAGGCGCGGCTGGACGCGGCGCTGGACGAGCTGCCGGCGCTGTTCGAGCGGCTGGCCGGCGAGGCGCGGGCCGAGATGCGCGAGCAGGAGGTCGAGGAGGCGCGGGTCACCGTGCTGGAGAAGACGCACCTGCGCTACGAGGGCACCGACACCGCGCTGATCGTCGCGCACGGCAGCCGCGCCGAGCTGGTCGAGCGCTTCGAGGCGGCCTACCGCCAGCGCTTCGGCTTCGTCATGTCCGACAAGCCGATCCTGGTCGAGGCGGTCAGCGTCGAGGCGATCGGCGCCATGGACACGGCCGAGGACCCGGTGCTGGAGGCGGTCGAACGCCGCGCGCGCCTGGAGCCGCGCGCCCTGCGCCCGATCTACGCCGGCGGCCGCTGGCACGACGCGCCGGTCTACGACCGCGCCGACCTGCTGGTGGGCGACGGCATCGCCGGGCCGGCCATCGTGATCGAGCCCAACTCCACCACGGTGATCGAGCCCGGCTGGCACGCCGCGCTGACCGAGCGCAACCATCTGGTGCTCGAGCGCAGCGAGCCGGTGCAGCGCGAGCTGGCGGTCGGCACCCAGGTCGACCCGGTCATGCTGGAGATCTTCAACAACCTGTTCATGTCGATCGCCGAGCAGATGGGCTCGGTGCTGGAGAACACGGCCTACTCGGTCAACATTAAGGAACGGCTGGACTTCTCCTGCGCGCTCTTCTCCCCGCGCGGCGATCTGGTCGCCAACGCGCCGCACATGCCGGTGCACCTCGGCTCGATGAGCGAGTCGATCCGCGCAGTGATCCGCCAGAACGAGGGGGAGATGGCGCCGGGCGACGTCTACGTGCTCAACGCCCCCTACAACGGTGGCACCCACCTGCCCGACATCACGGTGATCACCCCGGTCTTCGACGAGGCGGGCGCGCGGATCATTTTCTACGTCGCCAGCCGCGGCCACCACGCCGACGTCGGCGGCCTGACGCCGGGCTCGATGCCGCCCGACTCCCGCAGCGTCGAGGAGGAGGGCGTGCTGATCGACAACTTCAAGCTGGTCGACCGCGGCCGCTTCCGCGAGCAGGCGCTGCGCGAGCTGCTCGCCTCCGGGCCCTATCCGGTGCGCAACGCCGATCAGAACATCGCCGACCTGCAGGCGCAGATCGCCGCCTGCAACAAGGGCGTGCAGGAGCTGCGGCGCATCTCCGACCACTTCGGCCTGGAGGTGGTGCACGCCTACATGAACCACGTGCAGGACAACGCCGAGGAGCAGGTGCGCCGCGTGCTCGACCGCTTGAGCGACGGCCACTTCGTCTATCCTATGGACGACGGCAGCCAGATCGAGGTCGACATTCGCATCGACAAGGCGGCGCGCAGCGCGCGGATCGACTTCGCCGGCACCAGCGATCAGCAGCCGAGCAACTTCAACGCCCCCTCGGCGGTCTGCCGGGCGGCGGTGCTCTACGTCTTCCGCACCCTGGTCGACGACGAGATCCCGATGAACGAGGGCGTGCTCAAGCCGCTCGACATCGCGATCCCCGAGGGCTGCATGCTGAACCCGGTCTATCCCGCCGCCGTGGTCGCCGGCAACGTGGAGACCAGCCAGGCGATCACCGACTGCCTCTACGGCGCCACCGGCGTGATGGCCGGCGCCCAGGGCACGATGAACAACCTGACCTTCGGCAACGACACCTACCAGTACTACGAGACCATCGCCGGCGGCTCCGGCGCCGGGCCGGACTTCGACGGCACCGACGCGGTGCATACCCACATGACCAACTCGCGGCTCACCGACCCGGAGGTGCTGGAGTGGCGCTTCCCGGTGCTGCTGGAGTCCTTCTCCGTGCGCCGCGGCTCCGGCGGCCGGGGCAGGCACCGCGGCGGCGACGGCACGGTGCGGCGCTTGCGCTTCCTGGAGCCGATGACCGCCTCGATCCTCTCGAGCCACCGCAAGGTGGCCAACTTCGGCGTCGCCGGCGGCGCGCCGGGAGCGCTCGGCCGCAACGCCGTGGAGCGGGCCGACGGCTCGGTCGAGGCGCTGGGCGGCACCGACAAGGTGGAGATGGCCCCCGGCGACGTGATCGTCATCGAAACCCCCGGCGGCGGCGGCTACGGCCCCGCGGCCGACCGCGCCGAGCCGGAGGACGAGCGCGAGGCGGCGGAGTAACACCCTCCGCCCCGGTCCCTGCCTCGCCCGTTGACACCCCGCCGTCCGCCTCGCCGTGCTGCGCGACAGCACCGCGGCGGACCTCGCGCGCTCGGCCTTCCCGCGGGCCGAGATCTTCCTGCTGGCCAACGAGGCGGAGCTGGCGACGGCGGTGCTGACCCGCCGGGTGCTGGCGGTGGCCACCGGCACGCCCTTTCCCGAGCTGCAGAGCCTCGGCCATCCGGACAAGCTCCTCGTCCCCTTCGCGCAGCCGCTGGTGACCACCGGCGAGGCTTTCGCCGTGCGTCGCGACGCACGGGCGCTGAAGGATTTTCTCGATAGCTGGATCACCTTCCGCAGCCTCGATGGCTGGCTGGAGCAGCGCCGCGCCCCCTGGTTCGGCGGCCTGGCCCGGCAGGACGCGCTGCCGCCGGAGGATCGCATCGTCACGCCGGGTCAGTAGCCAGGCGGTCGCGCAGGCTGAGCAGGCGCCAGGCCGCGGAGAACAGGCGCCAGCCGTCGCCGAGCCCCGCCGCGTCCAGCTCGACGTGGCGCAGGCTGTCCAGCAGGTAGAGCCGCGCCTCCGGTGCCGCCGCGGCCAGGGCCTGGCTGCCGGTGTAGGGCAGCACCGGGTCGTCGCGGCCGTGGACCAGGATCAGCTCGGCCTGCAGGTCGGACAGGTCGCGCGCGGAGAGATCCAGGGCCTCCAGCTCGCGGCGGATACCGGCCGGCAGGGCGCCGATCAGCGCGCGGCTGCGCGCCGGCTCGCGGTTGCTCAGCAGCGCCCAGACCGCCCGGCCCTCGGGCCCGAGCCGGGTCGTCAGATGGGCCACCGGTGCCTGGGGCGCGGCAGCGCGCAGCCGCGCCAGCTCCAGCAGCAGCCGGCGGTCTTCGGGCGAAGAGAGGCGCTGCAGGTTGGCGCGCAGGAAGACCCAGCGGCCGTGGTTGGTCGCCGCCTGCCGCTGCCAGTCGCCCTGGGGGCCGCGGAAGCCGCCGGTGGTGAAGAAGGTCACCGCGGCTTTGGCGTCGTGGTAGCCGCCGATGCCCAGCACCGCCGGAATGCGCGCGGCGACGTCCGGCCGCAGGGCCGCGAGCACCGCCGGTCCCACGGCGTAGGAGATGGCCGCCAGCACCACGCCGCGCTGTCCCTCCGGCCGTTCGGCCATGTGGGCCACGGCGCCGGCGATGCGCGCCGCATCGGCGGCGGAGAGCTGCAGGGCGCGCAGGCTTTCGATGTCGGGCACCAGCACCAGGAAGCCGGCGGCGGCCAGGGTCTCGGCGAAGGCGACGAACAGGGGGTGCTGCTTGCCCGCCCGGTCCGCCCCGGGGACCAGCACCAGCGCGGCCTCGGCCGGGCGGTTGGCCGGTCGGTAGAGGGTGCCCTGGCGCTGCACGCCGTCCTCCGACCAGACCGCGATGTCGCGCAGCGCCAGGCCGGCGGGGGCGTCGGGCGCGCGCGCCAGCCCGGCCACCAGGCGCCCGGAATCCCAGGCGCGCTGCAGCGCGCCCGTCAGGAGGGCGGCGGCCAGGGCCGCCATCAGCGCCAGCAGGGCGCAGAGGAGAAAGACTCTCGGTCGCATCACCGGGGCTTGGAACTCAGGTCGGGGGTTGTTAAGCAGGGGGCGTTACGGTTAAAAGCTAATGAGGCAAGACCAAGGCGCCCGGTCCAACGACCGTCCCGCGCCTTCGGAGAGCGAGACCGATGCGCAGCAGCGCCGCCACACCCGCGATTGCGACGCCGACCGGGCAGACCGACCTGCTCGCGCCGGCCGCGTTGGCGGGCGCTCCCATTGCGCTGGCCGCTCTGATTCTCCTCGCCGACATCCTTCTCCTTATTCGCCCCTGAGCGCCACAGCCGCCTGCGCGGCAAGCACTCAGGGGATGACAAGCGAGCCGACCAGCCGACAGGGCCGGCGCCCCTTCCAGCTTGCGAGGCGCGGCCCGGGACAGCACCCGAGAAGGAAGACACAGCCATGACCAGCAAGACCGGCGAGACCCCCGTGCAAAGCGAAGCCGTCCACCGCGAACGGGCCAAGGTCCAGGAGAACCCCCAACGCGTCATCGTGTTCGACACCACCCTGCGCGACGGCGAGCAGTCGCCCGGCTGCTCGATGAACCTGGAGGAGAAGCTCTCCGTCGCCGGCCAGCTCGAGGCCATGGGCGTCGACGTGATCGAGGCCGGATTCCCGATCGCCTCGAACGGCGATTTCGAGGCGGTACGCGAGGTCGCCAAGCTGGTCAAGACCTCGACGGTCGCCGGCCTGGCGCGCGCCAGCCGCAAGGACATCGACCGGGCCTGGGAGGCGCTGCAGCACGCCGCCAGCCCGCGCATCCACAGCTTCATCTCCACCAGCCCGCTGCACATGAAGTTCAAGCTGCAGATGGAGCCCGAGGAGGTGGTCGAGGCGATCGCCGACAGCGTCGGCCATGCCCGCAACCTCTGCGACAATATCGAGTGGTCGCCCGAGGACGCGACCCGCACCGACCCGGACTTCCTCTGCCGCGTGGTGGAGACCGCGATCAAGGCCGGCGCCACGACGATCAACATCCCCGACACCGTGGGCTACACCGTGCCCAGCGAGTTCGCCGAGTTGATCGCCCTGCTGCGCAACCGCGTGCCCAACATCGACAAGGCGATCCTCTCGGTCCACTGCCACAACGACCTGGGCCTGGCGGTGGCCAACTCGCTGGCAGCGGTCGGCGCCGGGGCGCGGCAGATCGAGTGCACGGTCAACGGCATCGGCGAGCGCGCCGGCAACTGCGCCATGGAGGAGGTGGTGATGGCCCTGCGCACGCGCCAGGACGTCATGCCCTACGCCACCGGCGTCGACACCACCCAGATCACCAAGGCCTCGCGCCTGGTCTCCGGCATCACCGGCTTCTCGGTGCAGCCGAACAAGGCGATCGTCGGCGCCAACGCCTTCGCGCACGAGTCCGGCATCCATCAGGACGGCATGCTGAAGAACGCCGAGACCTACGAGATCATGACCCCGGAGTCGGTCGGCCTGACCAAGTCCAACCTGGTGATGGGCAAGCACTCCGGCCGGCACGCCTTCAAGACCAAGCTGAAGGAGCTGGGCATCGAGCTGGCCGACAACCAGCTCATGGACGCCTTCGGCCGCTTCAAGGACCTGGCCGACCACAAGAAGGAGGTCTACGACGAGGACATCCTGGCGCTGGTCGACGAGGCGGTGACGCGCCACAACGACCATCTCCAGTTCGTCTCGCTGGGCGTGCGCTGCGGCAGCCACGGCCCGCAGTCGGCCGACCTGGAACTCAAGGTCGATGGCGTGACGCGCCAGGCCACGGCCCAGGGCAACGGTCCGGTCGATGCGCTCTTCGCGGCGATCCGCGCCATCGTGCCGCACGAGGCGAGCCTGCAGCTCTACCAGGTGCACGCCGTGACCGGCGGCACCGACGCCCAGGCGCAGGTCACCGTACGCCTGGAGGAGCAGGGCAAGACGGTCAACGGCCAGGGCGCCGACTACGACACCCTGGTCGCCTCGGCCCGCGCCTACGTCAACGCGCTCAACAAGCTGCTGGTCAAGCGCGAGCGCGGCACCCCCGGCGAACTGGAGCGTGGCCGCGCCGTTCCGGCTGCCGAGTAGGCCGCCGATTAGGCCGGTCCGGGCCCCCGGCGGCCCAGGAGGCGCATACGATCGCAAGCAGAAGGGCCCGCCATCGCGCGGGCCCTTCGGCGTTCGGGGCCGGCCGGGGCGGCGCACCGGTTTGGCCCCCGGCCGGCGGCGCCTCCCGTCCGGCAAGCTGTGGAAGACGCGGCATTTTTATGGCCGCGGTCGCGAGGTGTTAACCAATCTGGTAAACATTGCGGATAGCTTGCCTTGCAAATGCCGGACGCAGAGGCTATCCGCTGGGGGCGCGTCGGGTGCGGTGCCGCGCCGGTCCCGCCGTGTCGAGTCCAGAGGAACGCCGGTCCGCCGAGTCCTTATTCACAAGCCTTCGGGTCGAGGATCCCCCGCCAGATGATGTCTCGCCTTCTGGGCGTTCTTTCCGCCGACATGGCCATCGACCTCGGGACCGCGAACACGCTGGTCTACGTCAAGGGTCGGGGCATAGTGCTCAACGAGCCCTCCGTCGTGGCCATCGCCGAGGTCAAGGGCAAGAAGCAGGTGCTCGCCGTCGGCGACGAGGCGAAGATGATGCTGGGCCGCACGCCCGGGAACATCCAGGCCATCCGCCCCTTGCGCGACGGCGTGATCGCCGACTTCGAGGTGGCGGAGGAGATGATCAAGCATTTCATCCGCAAGGTGCACAACCGCCGCTCCTTCGCCAGCCCGCAGGTGATCGTCTGTGTGCCCTCCGGCTCCACCGCCGTCGAGCGCCGCGCGATCCAGGAGTCGGCCGATGCGGCCGGCGCGCGCCGGGTCTTCCTGATCGAGGAGCCGATGGCCGCGGCGATCGGCGCCGGTCTGCCGGTGACGGAGCCGACCGGCTCGATGGTGGTCGACATCGGCGGCGGCACCACCGAGGTGGCGGTGCTCTCGCTCGGCGGCATCGTCTACTCCCGGTCGGTGCGGGTCGGCGGCGACAAGATGGACGAGGCGATCATCGCCTTCATCCGCCGCAATCATAACCTGCTGGTCGGCGAGGGCTCGGCCGAGCGGATCAAGAAGGAGATCGGCTCCGCCTGTCCGCCCGAGGACGGCGAGGGGGCGACCCTGGAGATCAAGGGACGCGACCTGATGAACGGCGTGCCCAAGGAGCTGGTGATCTCCGAGCGGCAGATCGCCGAGGCGCTGGCCGAGCCGGTCTCGGCGATCATAGAGGCGGTCAAGGTCGCGCTCGAGCATACGGCGCCGGAGCTGGCCGCCGACATCGTCGACAAGGGCATCGTGTTGACCGGCGGCGGCGCGCTGCTGGGCAACCTGGACTTCGTGCTGCGCGCGGCCACCGGGCTGCCGGTGTCGCTCGCCGACGACCCCCTGTCCTGCGTCGCGCTCGGCACCGGGCGCTGCCTGGAGGAAATGAAGACGCTGAAGAACGTCCTGATCTCGATGTACTGAGTCAGGACGCCGCGGAAAGCAATTCTTTATCTTCTCCGGGCCATCCTTTAGATTGCTTGACGGGACGAAGATTTCGTCACTTGACCTTTCGGTCCGTGACGGCTTCGGAGGGTGTGCGTGAAACAGAGACCCGGTACGGTGGTGCGCCTGGCCACGCCCGTGAAGGCGTGGGCGCAGCGCTTCGCGGTCTTCCTGCTGATCGGCGCGACCTTCTCCCTGATGCTGCTGGGCAAGATCGACACCATGGTGGTCGAGCGTGCGCGGGTGGCGGTGCTCGATGCGGTCGCACCCCTGCTCGACGCCGCCTCGCGGCCGGTCTCCAGCATCAACACCGCCTTCGACGAGGCCCGCTCCCTGGCGCGCCTGCGCGAGGAGAACGCCGCCCTGCGCGAAGAGGTGCAGCGCCTGTCCGGCTGGTACCAGGAGGCGCAGCGTCTGAGCGGCGAGAACCGCAGTCTGCGCAACCTGTTGAACCTGGCGCCCGATCCGACGCGGCGGGCCATCTCCGCCCGGGTGGTCGGCGATCAGGGGAGCACGTACGTACGCTCCGTTCTGGTGGCCGCCGGCGCGCGCGACGGTCTGCGCAAGAACCAGGCGGCGCTGACCGGCGCCGGCCTGGCGGGGCGGGTCGTCGAGGTGGGCTGGCGGGCCGCGCGGATCCTCTTGATCACCGATATCAACAGCCGTATCCCGGTGCTGGTGGGCCAGGCGCGCGACCGTGCGGTGCTGGCCGGCGACAACTCGGAGACGCCGGAGCTGCTCTATCTCGCGCCCGGCACCTCGATCAGCCCGGGCGACCGGGTGGTGACCTCGGGCCACGGCGGCATCTTCCCGGCCGGCCTGCCGGTCGGCATCGTCGTCGCCGTCACGGAGAAGGGCGTACGCGTACGTCCCTTCGCGGACTGGTCGCACATGGAGTTCCTGCAGCTCGTCGACTACGAGCTGCCGGAGCTGATCCGGCCGCTGACCAATGGGGCGGCGGTGGAGAATCCTTGAGATTGAGCTGGACCTGCCAGCGGCGGGTCGGAGCATAAGACGGGCATGGAACGGGTCTCTCTCTGGCAGCGCCTGGATCTCGTGGCGCGGGGCCTCGCCCCGCTGGCCATGACCTTCCTGCTGATGCTGCTGACGGTGCTGCCGCCGCGCGCGCAGGAGATCGCGCCGGTCATGCCGGCGCTGGTGCTCACGGCGGTCTACTACTGGGCCATCTTCCGGCCCGACCTGATGCCCGCCTGGCTGGTTTTCGGCATCGGGGTGCTGCACGACCTGTTGACCGGGGCGCCGCTGGGTCTGGGCGCGGCGATGCTGTTGACCGCCTATCTCGCGGTGGCCGCGCAGCGCCGCTTCTTCGCGCATGCCACCTTCGCGCTGCTGTGGGCGGGCTTCGTTCTGGTGGCCGCCATGGCGCTGACCGTGGAGTGGCTGTTCGGCTCGCTGCTCCAGGTCCGACTGGTCGACCCCTTGGAGACGCTGCTGCGCTATGCCGCCACCGTCGCCGCCTACCCCTGCCTCGCCTGGCTGTTCGGGCGGGCGCAGCAGGCCTTCTTGAGATAGGAGGTGGCGATGCAGAAGGTCCGCCACGAGGAACAGCTACGTCAGAGCAGCTTCACCCGCCGCTCGCTGCTGTTGGGCGGCGGCATGTCGCTGATGCTGGCGACCCTGGCCGGGCGTATGTACGTGCTGCAGGTCGAGCAGTCCGACCGCTACGCCATGCTGGCCGAGGACAACCGCATCAACCTGCGCCTGCTGCCGCCGACCCGCGGGCGCATTCTCGACCGCTTCGGCGCGCCGGTCGCGGCCAACCGTCAGAACTACCGTGTGTTGCTGGTGTCGGAGCAGGCGCCGGACCTCGACTCGGTGCTCGACCGCCTGTCCGACATCGTGCCGCTGCTGGAGGCCGACCGCGCGCGTATCCACCGCGAGGTCAAGCGCAAGCGCAACTTCGTGCCCGTCACCGTCGCCGAGAACCTGAGCTGGGACCAGGTCGGGGCCGTCGAGGTCAACGCGCCGGATCTGCCGGGCGTGTCGATCGACGTCGGCCAGACGCGCACCTACCCCTACGGCAGCACCCTGGCGCATGTGCTCGGCTACGTCGGCGCCGTCTCGGAGAAGGATCTGACCGGCGACCCGGTGCTGGAGCTGCCGGGCTTCCGGATCGGCAAGAACGGCATCGAGCGGCTGCACGACGAGCGGCTGCGCGGCGAGGCCGGGACCAGCCACGTCGAGGTCAACGCCTACGGCCGGGTGATCCGCGAGCTGAACCGCGAGGAGGGCACCTCGGGGCAGGACGTGGTGCTGACCCTCGACGCCGGCCTGCAGAACTACGTGCATCAGCGCCTGATGGGCGAGCGCAGCGCCTCGGCCGTGGTGCTCGACGCGCAGAGCGGCGACGTGGTGGCCATGGCCTCGGTGCCGGCCTACGACCCCAGCGTCTTCACCCGCGGCATCTCCTCGGCCGAGTGGCACCGGTTGACCAGCGATCCGCTGGGGCCGCTGTCCAACAAGGCGGTCTCCGGCCTCTACGCCCCGGGCTCGACCTTCAAGATGATGGTGACCCTCGCCGCGTTGGAGCAGGGGCTGGCGCCGGACTTCCGGGTCTGGTGCCCGGGTCACTACACCCTGGGCAATCACCGCTTCCACTGCTGGAAGCGCTGGGGCCACGGCTGGATGGACATGCACGATTCCCTGGTGCAGTCCTGCGACGTCTACTTCTACGATGTCGCCCGCAAGCTGGGCATCGAGCGCATCGCGGCCATGGCCGAGCGCTTCGGGCTGGGCAGCGAGACCGGTATCGACCTGCCGGGCGAGCGCGGCGGCGTGATCCCCACCAAGGGCTGGAAACTGGCCAACATCGGCGAGCCCTGGCAGGGCGGCGAGACGCTGGTCGCCGCCATCGGGCAGGGCTACGTGCTGACCACGCCGCTGCAGCTCGCGGTCATGACCGCGCGGCTGATCAACGGCGGTCGCGGCGTCACCCCGCGCCTGACCCGCGGCTTCAAGCTGGCCGGTGCCGGCGACGAGCCGGTCCCCGCCGAGGCGCCGGACCTGGGCTTCGCCGGGCGCGAGCTGGACATCGTGCGGCGTGCCATGGACGACGTGGTCAACGGCCGGCGCGGCACCGCCCGCGGCTCCAAGATCGCCCAGGAGGGCTGGGAGATGGGCGGCAAGACCGGCACCAGTCAGGTGCGGCGCATCACCAAGGCGGAGCGGGCGGCCGGCGTGATCAAGAACGAGGATCTGCCCTGGCGCCGGCGCGACCACGGCCTGTTCGTCGGCTACGCCCCGATCGCCGCGCCGCGCTACGTGGTCTCGGTGGTGGTCGAGCACGGCGGCGGCGGCTCCAGCGCGGCGGCGCCGATCGCCAAGGACATCCTGGTCGAGGCGCAGCGCCGCGATCCGCTGGGCACCACGCCGCTGCCGCTGGTCGCGCGCAGCGGCGAGCAGGCCTGAGCGGCGGGGGCGGCGGCGTGTCGGTCCTTCAGGAGATCACCCTGCGGCGCAATCCCGAGCTGGGGCTCGGGCAGAAGATCTGGCACCTCAACTGGGGCCTGGTGCTGCTGGTCCTGCTGCTCGCGGGGATCGGCTTCGCGATGCTCTACTCGGCGGCCAGCGGCGCCTGGGAGCCCTGGGCCCTGCGCCAGGCGGCGCGTTTCGGCGGTGGTCTGCTGCTGATGTTCGTGGCGGCGCTGATCGACATCCGCTTCTGGTTCCGCCTGGCCTATCCGATCTACTTCCTCGCGCTGGCCCTGCTCGGCGCGGTCGAGGTGATGGGCACCATCGGCATGGGCGCGCAGCGCTGGATCAACCTGGGCGTCATCCAGCTCCAGCCCTCGGAGGTGATGAAGATCGCCCTGGTGCTGGCGCTCGCCCGCTACTTCCACGGCGTGACCTACCAGGACATCGGCCGGCCGACCTACCTGATCGTGCCGCTCTTGCTGGTCGCCGCTCCGGTGCTGCTGGTGCTCAAGCAGCCCGACCTCGGCACCGCGGGGATGCTGGGCATGGTGGCCGGGGCGCTGTTCCTGGTGGCCGGCGTGCGCTGGTGGAAGTTCCTGCTGGTCGGCGCGGCGGCGGCGGCGGCGGTGCCGGTCGCCTGGAACTTCCTGCACGACTACCAGAAGAAGCGCGTGCTGACCTTCCTCGACCCGGAGTCCGATCCGCTCGGCTCCGGCTACCATATCCTGCAGTCGAAGATCGCGCTGGGCTCCGGCGGGCTGTTCGGCAAGGGCTACCTGCAGGGCACCCAGAGTCACCTGAACTTCCTGCCGGAAAAGCAGACCGACTTCATCTTCACCATGCTGGCCGAGGAGTGGGGCATGCTCGGCGGGCTCGGGCTGCTCGGGCTGTTCCTGCTGGTCTTCGTCTACGGCTTCGCCATCGCGCTGCGCAGCCGCAACCACTTCGGCCGGCTGCTGGCCATGGGCCTGACGGTCAACCTCTTCCTCTACGTCTTCATCAACATCGCCATGGTCATGGGGCTGCTGCCGGTGGTCGGCGTGCCGCTGCCGCTGATCTCCTACGGCGGCACGGTGATGCTCTCGACGATGATCGGCTTCGGGCTGCTGCTCAGCGTCTCGGTGCACCGCGACCTGCGCATCCACCGCCGCGGCCCGCGCGAGGAGTGAGCGCCGGGCCGAGCGCCCGCCCGACGGCGGGGCGCCGGCGGCTTGCGCGCGCGGCGACCTCCGGCCGGGCGAGACCGCTGGACCTGCCGTCTACAGGCTCGGCAGCAGCCACAGCAGGGCGGCGCATCCCAGCAGCAGCAGCCGCAGCAAGGAGGCCTGCAGGCCCGGCGCCAGGGGGCCGTGGGCGGAGAGCTGGCCCTGCGCGAGCGGGCCGTGGGACGGCCGGGGTGCGGCGCGCGGGCGTGCCGCCGCTCTGCTCAGGGCGGCGGCCGGGTCTCTCCGGGGCGGGTCGCTGGCGCTTTGCATGGCGCGAATACTCTTTGGAGCGCGTCTGGGCTCGGGGTGGCGACCCCAGACTATGCCGTGAAGTCCTTTCCGAAGCGTCACCATAATAAATGATACGCAAGCGAAGCGGCCGCCGTGATCCATCTCACAGGCGATTGCGCGCTTCTTTCGGGGGAGGCGCTGCGTCATCGGGGGCCTGGGGGCGCCCGGCGCGAGCCGGGCGCGAGCGGGGCCGGGCGGCGCCGAGCTGCCGGTCCGGGGGCTGTCCGCTGCGGCGGCGCGCGTCAGCGCACCCGCCAGAAACCGGTCCGGGGCCCTGGTCCGAGGCCCTGGTCCGAGGCCCTGGTCCGGGGCCCTGGTCCGGGGCACCGCTCCGAGACGGCGGTCCGAGGCACCGATCGGATGCGGCGGCGCGATTGGGTCTGGACAAGGCCGGGGTCGGTTGCTATCTAGCCGCCTCTCCCAAGGGGGACCCGGTGGGCGCATAGCTCAGTTGGTAGAGCAGCTGACTCTTAATCAGCGGGTCCAAGGTTCGAGTCCTTGTGCGCCCACCACCTTTTTCAATGACTTAGCTTCCAGAACAGGTTGCGATCGTATGGACCGGCGTCCGCGGGTCCGGCGATTGCAAGAGACCTGCCCCCGGCCCATGGCCGCCGCAACGGCTGCTGGCAGGCAAGCGTGAGGCGCGGGCGGGGTCAGCGGCTGGAGAAGAGGCGCACCAGGCGGGCCTCGGAGAAGTCCGGGTCGACCTCGCGGTCGAGGCGCGGCGCGCCCGACGGGCCGCGCGCGATCAGCGCCGCCTGGGTGCGGTTCTGCACGCCCAGCCGCTCGAAGAGGCTGTGCATGTGGACCTTGACGGTGGAGCCCGAGATGCCCAGGCGCCGCCCGATCTCCTTGTTCGACAGCCCCTGGCCGACAAAGCGCAGGATCTGTTCCTGGCGCGGCGTCAGGGGCGGCAGCTCCGAGGGGGCGTGCGCCGCGGGAGCGCAGCTCCGCCGCTCGCCGGGGAAGGCGCGCTGGGCCGCCTCGCTGCGCGCCGGGCGCGCAGCGAGGGCCTCGCGCTCGCCCAAAACGCCCGCCTCGAAGAACTGGCCGCCGGCGAGCACCGTCTCGACCGCCTGCAGCAGGGTTTCGGAGGCGTCCGCCTTGCAGACGTAGCCGCTGGCGCCCTGCTGCTTGGCCGAGCGGACCACGGGGGTGGCCTGGGAGGAGGAGAAGACGATCAGCGGCACCGTACCGGCCTTGCGCGCGACCGTGGAGAGATTGCGCGCCGAGCCCAGATCCGGCATGTCCAGGTCGGCGATGATCAGATCGGTGCGCCCCATCTCCAGGGCCAGGAGCAGCGCATCGTAGGTGCCCACACAGACCATGTCCGCCGTCTCGCCGTAGCGCCGGCGCAGCATCGCCGCCGTGGCATCGCGCACCACCGGATGATCGTCGGCAATGATCGCTCGCATCGTCCCCCCACCTCGTCAGACTCGCTTACCGGCATGACCGTTAATCTTTGGTAACCGTTACAGCACCGCCGCGCGCGAGAATTTCCCGAGGAGCGCATTCTACTTAAACGAACAGGTCGTTTTGGCGCGCATGGACAATGGCGCGTGCGTCCCCGGCCACCTTATGATTCATCAAGTGGGGTAGAGTCTGCACCGGTTCTTAAGGTCTAACCCGGAGAGCGAGTCTACCTCTTTCGGGATAGAGCCCCGTCCCCAACGAGTATTTCGCCGGTCCGACTGGGCAGGTGACCCTGGACGGGCCCGACGCGACACTGGCGGGCATGAAACTGCGGCTCAAACACCTGCTGTTGGCCTCGACGCTGACGGCCTCGGCACTCAGCCTTTCCGGCTGCGTGGCGCTCACCATCGCCGGGATCGCCGCCGATGTGGTGACCACGGCCATCGGGGGATCGGGCCAGCCGGGCGCGGAGGCCAGTCCGGGCGAGCAGATCCAGCAGGCCCTCTCGACGGTCGACGACCAGGTGTCGCCGAGCTGTTCGGCCAGGCTGGCGCAGATGAACGCCGGGCCGCCCCAGGCCGGCGAGACCGCCCGCCCGCAGACGCCGCGCGACGCGGGGGGCGACGCCTGGGGCCGTGCGGGCTGGCGCTTCGACGGCGCCGACGACAGCCCGAAACCGGCCGATATGCCGCTGTCCGCCTCGCGCCCCTTGGCGGGCGACCTGCGCGGTCCGGTGCCGCCGGAGCTGGTCGCCGCTCCGGCGCAGGGCGAAGCCGCGGCCAGTCCGGGCCCGGTCGCGCCGGCTTCGGCGCCGCAGCTCGCCGTGGCGCGGCAGGAGCGGATCGAGGGCAAGCGCTGCAGCGTGCGCCCGACCTGCCTGCCCGGCATGCAGTCGCCGGTGCCGATGATGGTCTGCGAGCGGGCCGACCCGGCCCAGGCGGACGGGGCCCAGGCGGACGGGGCCCAGGCGGACGGGACCCAGGCCGGAGGGGCCCAGGTGGACGGGGCCCAGGTGGAGGAGACACGGGCGGGTGAGACACGGGCCGGCACGCGCCCCGGCACGCGCCCCGGCACGCGCACCGCCGATCCCCAGAACGCCGCCCTGCCGCGCCGGGAGTGAGCGGCGGCCCGGCGGCCCCGCGTCGGGCCCCGGTTGCCTGCTGCCAGTCGCCTGCTGCCAGTCGCCTTCTGGTGTTTCCTGCCGGTCGCCTTCCGTCGGCCGTGAAGGCGCGCGCGGGCCCCGCTGGCGTGCCCAAGCCCGATAGCCCAACCCGGCCCGCGGCCGCGATCCGCCATGTGGCCCACGGCAGCGACGGCGGCCGCGGCCAGGCTGCGGCGCTGTCGTGGCCGGGCGCACGCCCTTGCCGGGCCCCGGCGCTACCTCTTGTCGGCAGGGCCATCGTCCGTTTGCGTCTCCGCCCGGCTGCACGCAAAGGTTAGTCTCAAATCATGCCTGAAGGACCTTCCTTTTGGGCGTTTCCCACGGGCCGGAAAGCTCCGGCCGAGACCGGTGACCGCCCCCTTTGACACCGGGCGGCCGCGAGGGTCCGTGGCGCCGGCGCGATCCATCGCCCCCTACCGGATCGGCGCCAAGGGCGAGAGAAGACAGGAGGCTGCCTGCCCAGCAGCCTCCTGTCGCTTTTCCGGCCTGTGTTGGCCGCGCTAGCGGGGCTCCGCCAGAGAGCGCTCACCAGAGAGCGCCCGGCAGAGAGCGCCCGCCAGGGGGCCTGCCAGGGGGCCTGCCGGCTGCGCCGCCACGCTCTGGCTGTGCGGCACGGGGGGGCGGCCGGCGCGCGGCGCGGGACCTTCGCCGCTCCTGTCTCTTGCACGCCCTCTCGTGCGCGCTGGCGGTCTTGACGGCCGCGCGGCCCCGCGCGTCCGGGCGCTTCCGGGGGCGGTTCGCCGCCGGCCTCGCCGCTGTCTCGTCATCCCCGGTCGCTCTGGAAGAGACGAGTCCCAAGGGGCGGCCAGCGCGGCGGCCAGTGCGGCGGCCAGTGCGGCGGCCGGTGCAGGCGGCGCCGGGCGAGGGGCGGGGCGCGATGCGAAGCGGTGGAGGCACCGCGCGGCCTCGGCGCCCGCCGGCCGTCTTCGAGCGCCGGCGCATGACGCCGGCAGGTCCGGGCGCTGGCGGGGCGCCGACGTCAAAGAGGGCGAGGCGGCTGTGGCCGTCTCGCCCTCCGGTCGGGCCGCATCCGGCCCGGCGAGGTCTGTCGGGGGGCTATTGCGTGCTGTCGCCGGTCAGCCCGTCGAGCGCGGCGGAGAGGTCGTCGTCGCCGGCGCCGTTGACCGTCTGGTTGGTCTGGGCCTGGGCATCCTGGTTGCCGGCCGAGTCCTGATCCGAGCCGACGGTGTTGCCGGCGGAGTTGTTCAGGATGGTGCAGGCCGAGTTGGCCGTGGCGCTGGCCTGGCTGCCGCTGCCGCCGCACACCAGGTTGGTGACGTTGTAGTTGAGGTCGCCGCCGCCCGAGCTGACGTTGCCGTCGAACATGCCGCTTTCCGCCTGCTTCATGACCACCGCCAGCGAGGCGCGGTCCCGGCCGGTGAAGCTGTAGGCCCGCTCGAACATCTGGGCAGCCACCGGAGAGGCCGCCAGGATCAGGGCCAGCGAGGCCGCGAGGCCCGCGGCGACTTTGGAGTTCTTCATCATGGCTGTCTGCCTCCCCACAAGGCGTTGGCTCACATCGGAGCGGAAAACAAACGATCGCAAGAAGGAGAGGGAGGCCGGCGGGCCGGCCCCCCTCGCAGGTCGGTAACCTGTTACGGACGCGGGGCGTCCACGGTGATGGACAGGTTGTTGCCCACCGCCGTGGCGACCGAGCTGACCAGCGGACGGTCGAGGGCGCCCAGGTTGGTGTAGTTGTTCACGTTCACGTTGGACACGCTCGACATGGCCGTCAGGTCGGCGTAGGCGAACTGGTTGACGTCGGCCAGCAGGTAGGCGTCGTCGGAGGTGACGGCGTCCAGCTCAACCGACATGTTGTTGGCGACCGCCGTCGCGGCGCTGTCGACCGACGCGTTGAGGATGTCGTCGACGGTCGAGGTGGCCGAGATCTGGGCCTTCTCCAGGCCGCCCAGGGTGGCCGCGGTCGTCAGGCCGAGGGCCATGGACAGGCCGGTGTTGATGCCCTGGTGCTCGAGGTGAGCGAACAGCAGGCCGCCGCCCAGGGTGCCGAGGGCGTCGACGAGGCTGGGATCCTCGGCGGCGTCGAAGGCGTACTGGCCGTCGTGGATCTCGGTGGCGACCTCGGTCTCGATGCTCTGGTTGTTGGCGACCGCGGTGGCCGTGCTCACGACCTCGGGCAGCTCGGTGAGGGCGTCGAAGGAGGTCGCCTCGCCGGGGATCTCGACGGAGACCACGAAGTCCGCGGTCGCGTCGAAGTTGCCGCCCGGGTTGATGCCGGCGCCGCTGACCGTGTCGGACACGGAGGCCAGCACGTTGTCGTCCTCGTCGGTCACCTCGGCACCGGCGAAGGAGTCGACACCGATGCCGGTGGTCGAGACGTCGCCGTCCAGGGTCAGGGTGAGGGGCACCTCGATGGTCTGGCCCTCGCCGCTCGGCTGGTTGTTGTAGATGCCGGAGACGTTCGAGGTCGCGGTCAGGTCACCGATGTGGATCTGGAACTTCTCCAGGCCCAGGTAGCCGGTGGGGTCGATGTCGACGTCGACGTCGACGTTGGTGTCGATCTCGGTGTTGGCGTCCAGGGTCCAGCTCCAGTCGACCCGGTCGAAGGCCATCGCCTGCGAGCCCGCCAGGGCGGAACCGGCGATGATCGCCGTGCCCGCCAGAAGACGATACTTGGTCATCTCACGACTACTCCTAGTTGGTTTAGGATTCGAACCGCTTGAGGTGTTCGCCCATGAAGTCGGTCTTCACGAGGTCGCACCCTTGGGTGGACGGCAGACCGAGGAAGTCCGTCATGATCTGGAAGACGGCCATCTCGACCACCGACCGGACGCCGAGCTGAAGCGGTTCGTTTTGGATCCGCCCGGCGTCGAACTCGACCAGGGTGTCCCCGAAGAAGCGGAAGATGTTGGCCTCGACTTCGAAGCCGTAGATCTGCTTCTGCAGGGAGGTGACGTAGGGCACCGAGAAGTTGCGCGAGTTGATCACGCGCACATCCAGCGCGACGTTGATCACGACCGTGCGCGCGCCGCCGCCGATGCCCTTGATGAAGAGCTGTGCCCCCTCGGACACGATGTTGTAGTTCAGCTCGGTCAGCGCGCCGACCAGCACGAAGTCGGAGGCGGGAAGCTGCCCGTAGTCCTCCACCGAGCGGCTGAGGCGCCCCTGCTCGGCCAGGCGAACCTCGGCGAGCGGGATGCGCAGGTCGAAGCGCTCGACCATCCGCGCCTTGCCCGACTTGTAGAGCGCGGAGATCATCATCTCCGTGGCGCCCTGGGTCAGCGCGTGGCCGTTTTCGTCGTAGTTGATCTGCCCGGTCTTGTCGGAAATCTCGCCCACGGCGAAGACCGGCAGGTTGCTGCCCGGAACGTCCCGCAACGACGCCAGGCAGGTGCTGTACGGCGTCTGGTTGTCGGTGACCGGAAACGAGAAGGTCGGCTCCACGCCCTTGCTCGGATAGGGGCCCGTCGAACAGCCCGCTACGATCAGAGCGCCTGCGACGGCAGCTGTCGCCCTCAGCTTGCCAAAAGCCCGTTTCATGACCTCTCCTCCCCTTTGCCCAAAGCGGTCGCCCGCTGGATGCGGGACCCGAAGTCCCCCGAAACGGAAGGCCTTGTCCGGTGAAGACCGCTCGTCCCGTTGCGGGCATCGCTACTTGCGTGAAGCGAAGTATCGGCAGAGGTCGTGAGGTCCGATACGTAGCAAACGGGCGTCGGTGCAGAGCGTTTGGCGGAGGAGTCGCGCGCAACCGGGTGGCGCACCTCGCCCCCAGGGGCAGCCGCTAGAGCATTTTCCGATCAATCACGGTCATATCCGGCAGCAGCGAAGTAGTTTTCACACTCATCCGGCGTGAAGATGTCGACGGCTTCGGCGATGGCGTCCCAGAGGTCGTCGACGGTGCGGGCTGCGATCTTCTTGAGGAAGGCCTTGAGCTTTGAGAATGCCATCTCGATCGGATTGAAGTCGGGACTGTAGGGCGGGAGGTAGAGCAGTTCGGCTCCGGCGGCTTCAATGGCCTCGCGGACGGCGATGGGTTTGTGGGCCGGTAGATTGTCCATGACGACGACATCGCCAGGATTGAGGGTCGGGATCAGAACTTGTTCGACATAGGCGATGAAGGCTTGGCCGTGCATCGGGCCATCAAGGACCATGGGAGCGGTCATGCCGTCGAGACGGAGCGCGCCGACGAAGGTGGTCGTCTTCCAGTGGCCGTGCGGGACGGGCGCCCGACAGCGTTCGCCTCTTGGCGCGCGGCCGTAGCGGCGCGCCATCTTGGTGGAGGCTCCGGTTTCGTCGATGAAGACAAGACGCTCGGGCAGGAGCTCGATCTGCCGTGCGAACCAGGCGCGCCTGCGACGTAGCACGTCAGCCCGCTGCTGCTCGGATGCATGCGCGGTTTTTTTTGAAGCTGAGGCCATGCCGGTCCAGCAAACGCCAGATCGTGCTCAACGAGAAGACGGCGCCATGGGCCTCTTCGAGATGCGCCGCCATCTCCTCCAGAGTGATGTCCGGCCGTTCGTCGATCAGGGCCAGGAGTTCGTCGGCATAGACTTCGATCCGGTGCGAACGGCGGTCGCCGCCCAGCGGCCGGGGCTCGGTGTGCCCGAGCCGTCGATAGCGATCCATCCACTTGATCGCCGTCGAGGGGGCAATCCCGAACCGATCCGCGGCCCTTCGGCAGGAGAGCCCGCCTTCCACCGCACGGATCACGCGCTGTCTTAGGTCGTTCGAAAGAGGTCGCGTCATGCAAGCTGGCCTCCTCCACCAGCCTACATCGTGAATCACATTTCTCGACGCATGGGAATCCCCTTCGACTCCAGCAGGTCGGAAAATGCTCTAACCCGAACGGTCAGCCACCTTTAGGGCAGGCCCCTGGCCAGTTGCGCCGGGGCCGGCGATTTCGGCGAAAGCTTTTGCCCGGTCAGGCACTTGGAGCACCCCTGTCCCGGGAACTTAACTGTCATCGAAGCAAAAGCGCCCGCCGGCGGGCTGTCTTCGGCTGGGCATAATAATATGGAGTCGCGAGTGTCATGCGGGTGCTGTTGATCGGGCCGGAACGCAGCCCGGCCGGAATCGCCGGGGAGCGGCTGAGCGCGCTGTCAGGCCTGGAGGTCGACTGCGTGTCGCGGCTGTCGGGAAGCCTGACGGGGGACCTGCGCGGCCGGCCCGGCGCGTACGACGCCGCCGTGGTCTGGCACGAGCTGCTGGAGTCGCTCGACCGGGCCAGCCTGAAGGACTATGCCGCCTTGTCGCGGCGCATGCCGATCATCGCTCTCATGTCGCTCGGCGACTGGACCGGCGGGCGTCCCGGCGCCACGCTGGCCGACGGCTGGGTCTTCGTGGAGTCGGATCTGGCCCAGCTTCCCGCCATCGTGCGCCTGGCCGAGGCCGGCTACTGGACGGCGCCGGACTCCCTGGTCGGACCGCAGCGCGACGGACTGCGCCGTCGCCAGGCGGTGCGCGCGCTCAACATGGAGCAGCTCAAGGTGCTCAGCCAGCTCGCCGGCGGCTACACCAACCGCGAAATCGCAGAGCGTCTGCGCCTGCCCGAGCCGACGGTCAAGAAGATCGTCCACGACATCATCACCCGCCTGGGTCTGGCCAACCGCACCCAGGCGGCGGTGATGGCGCTGTCGGTGCACCTCGGCGCCGATGGCGCCGCCAACGCGGTTAATCGCCTGCCGGCCTGACTCCCGCCTTGCCGTTCGATCCCGCCGTCCCGCCCGGCCCGGCTTTCGGCTCGACCCGGGCGCGCCGATCGCGGCCGGCGTCGCGGCGGTGGGGGCATCGTGGGGGGGCATAGTGGGGGGCACGGCGACGGTCGCACGGCGGGGCGCAGTGTGCGGCCGCGGACAGCGAAGGGGCGGGCTCCGTTGGACCCCGCCCCGCAATCCAGCCCGTCAGGTCTGTTCGTACGGCCGCCCGCCGCCGCCCGTCGGGGCGGTCAGTGCGCGGTCACTGCCCCATCGCGGCCCGGTCACTGCCCGGTCACTGCCCGGTCACTGGGCGGCGAGCTGCGGCGTCAGGCCGCTCGGCCGTGCGCCGTCCAGGTCGCTGCTGCGCTTCAGCGCCCAGATCGCCGCCTGGGTGCGGTTGCCGGCGTCGGTCTTCTTGAGGATCGACTTGAGGTGCACCTTCACGGTCGACTCGGTGATGTCGAGCTTGCGGGCGATCAGCTTGTTGGAGTCGCCGTTGACCAGGCACTTCAGCACCTCGGCCTCGCGCTCGGAGAGGTGGTGGGCCCGGATCTTGTCCATGCAGATCTGCGGCTCGATGAGCTGGCGCGAGTAGTCGACGATGATCGACGCCAGGCGCGAGGGAAAGATCTTCTCGCCCAGGCGCACCAGCCGCAGGCTGTCGGCCAGCGACTGCTGCGAGATGTCCTCCAGCAGGTAGCCGTCGAGGCCGGCCGCGAAGCAGCGGCTCATGGTCTCGATATTGATGTCGTCGGTCATGATCACGATGCGGGCCTTCTCGAAGAAGCCGCGCCCGCGCGCCACCAGGTCGACGGCGTTGGCATGCTGGCCGGAGGCGTCGATCAGCAGGATCATCTGCGCGTCGTCGGCGAAGATGCGCCCGCTGTTGTGCAGGTCGTTGAGGCTGGCGGCCTGCACGATCTCGCCCAGCTCCATTTCCATCAACAGGCTCGCCAGGCCGGCCCGGAACAGGGTGTTCTGGCTGACGAGTGCGACGATTGCGTTACGTTCAACGGTCCCCATCTGACTTAGCTCCCTTGCTGCGGCCGCTCCATCCCCAAACGGCGCGGCCGTGCCACCTTCCTGGTGTCCCCACCTGATTTGCTCGTCGAAAAGGGGGGCGGCTGCCAGCCGGGCGGTCCCCAAAGTCGCGGTCCCCAAAATCGCGATCCCCAACATCGCGGGCCGTCGGTCTCGTCCGTCCGGCGCCGGGCCGCTCCCCCTTCGCGCCTCGCTACTTCCTTCGTCGGGCAAGCCAACCTTTCTGTCCGAGGCACGGTCACAGGATGATCCCCTCGCCCGAACGGCGCTATCCACTTCAGGGGCTAAGCCACCTAGATCGCTGGTATTAGGTCAGGGGGTAACTATCTGATTTTCCGATTGGAATCCTGGTTAACAAGGGGTAGTCCCCGGGCGCAAAAAAGGGCGATCCCGGTCGCCTGAACGGTCGGGATCGCCCTGTCCGGACGGCCGGGCCCGCCGCATCGGAGGGCCGGCTACCTCTTTTCATCGGGTTACTTGACCATGCTGCTCGCGGCCGAGAAGCCCATCAGGGAGATCGGCGCGATCATCATCCGATCGCCGGCCTTGTAGGCGACCACGCCGTTGCGCGCCTTGGCGAAGGCCGCCTCGATGTCGCTCTGGTAGTCGCGCGCCACCGCCGCCTGGCAGACCTGGGGCGTGCAGTTCGAGATGGTCAGGCCGGCCTGCCATCCGCTGTCCAGCCGGATCGCCAGCGGCTCGCCGGTGCTGCTGTTGGGGCTGACCCGGAAGGCCATGCGGCGGCCGCCGTCGCCGCTGGCCTGTCCGATCACCAGCTGCACCCCCTCGCCATCGTAGTGGGCGGCGCAGCCGCCGCCGTTGCAGGTCACCTTCCAGTCCTGCACCTGCTGGGTCTCGGCCGCCGCCGGACCGGCCAGCAGAGCCGCCAGCGCGACGGCGGTGTAGATCATCTTGCGCATGAGCGCGTCTCCCCTTGCTGCTCGCACCCGGGCACGGCCCCGCGGCCGGCCCAACTCTCCGGCACGCTAGGCGTCGGCCGGCGGAAAGCTCAACTCTCCCCAAGGCGGCAGCGGCAGGGCCGGAGAGGTAGCGGTCAACACGGAAGAGGTAGGAGGGCGCCGAAAATACCCAAAACGGAAGGGGTATAAACTCCGCATTCGTACAGCTCTTGGGGTGAGCCGTTGAGACCTTCCAGCGAAGGGCTCACCTTGAAGGGGACCCGTCGGGCGGCGTCCCCATCCCGCCCGCGGCGCTGTCGGCCGCCCCCAACGGACCGACAGCCGTCGTGTTCTGCCCTTCAGGAGGCTACGGCATGATCCGCGTCCCCAACTCCGCGAAGCTGCTGACCGTCCTGGGCGCCCTGTTGATCGGCTTCTCCCTGGCCGCGCCCGCCCAGGCCCAGCTCAACAACAAGCCCTTCTCCTTCAATACCCCGGATGGCGGCGTCGGCATGTCGACCGCCGGCCGCCAGGCGATGATCCTGCATCAGGTCTACAACATCCGGCCCGGCAACCTGCTGCGCGACCCCCAGGGCAACCTCGGCACGGTCGAGCAGGGCCCCGGCGGCTCGGTGGTCTTCCGCGATTCCGGCGGCACCGTGATCCCGGGCTTCCGCGGCACGAGCTGGCGCGGGCCGGGCGACTTCGCCGGCTCGTTCAACGGCTTCTTCATCCCCGGAAACGGCAGCGGCGTCGACAACTTCCGCTTCGCCTCGAGCGCGGCCAACACGATCGGCGGCTGGACCAGCCAGCTCGATCCGCGCGGCAGCGGCTTCATCCGGGTGTCGGGCAGTCCGATCGATACCTGGACCTCGATGGTCGGCATGCTCGGCGGCCGCAACGGGCTGTAGGCGGCGGTCCGCGCTCGCCGGCGGACAGGGCCGGATCTGACGGGCCCCGCCCGGCGGGCCGGCTGTCGTCCGTCCCGCCGCCGGTCCGGCCGTCCGCGCCCCGGCTCTCCACACCCCGGCTGCCCGCACTCCGACCATCCGCGCGCCCCGGGCCCCTCGTGGCTCTGGCCCCCTCGTGGCTCTGGCCCCCTCGTGGCTCTGGGCGCCGCACGCCTTCGGGGAGGCGCGCTACCTCGTTCGTCCTTGGTATGCTTCCTCCGGGCAGTGGCTCGGGGCGCCGGGCGGCCGCTAGGGTGACGGCCGTCGCGGCGGGGAGTGCCAGGTAGGGACGGACGAAATGCGAAAGCCAGGCTTGTTCTTGCGGTCCCAACCGGCGGCCCCCGCCGCGCGCCCTGCGGGCGCGCCGTCCGACTCCGGGGGGTGGCGGCTGCTGGCGCTTCTGCTCGTGTCCGGCCTGCTCGCCGCCTGTCTGCTGACTGTGGCGCCCGCCTTCGCCGCGCCGGCCGACGAGGGGGAGACGCTGGCGACGGAGAAATGCAGCGACTGCCACGCGGTGACCAGCGAGAGCTATGCCGGGCCGCTGCCGACCCTCTACGAGATCGCCGCCGAATCGCGCTACTGGACACCGACCCGTTTCGAGGCCTGGCTGTCCTCCTCGCACGGGCCGATGCCCGAGTTCCGCCTGACCTCCCAGGACATCTACAACCTGATGCAGTACCTGGAGCGCCTGCGCAGCGAGGCGAACCTGGAGCCGGGCTTCTGACCCGGTGGCCGCGTGACGCTGACGGCGCGCAATCGTTTACAGGTCTCCGGCAGGTTGCCCGCGAAAGACCCAGTCTTCCTCTAGACGCCGCCAGTCCATGTCAGGCACAAGTCTGGCTAGCGCGCCCTTTCGGCGTGCCTTCTTTCACCCGAGAACCGATTTCATCTTGGTGAGGTGGTATGGTCGAGCCGGAGTCCTGCGAGCTGTCGCCGGGCGCCTTGGCGCGGGGACGGAAATTTTAAGGATTTATTTGTGATTATGGCGAATCCTGCGTAGGCTGTCATGAAACGGTAACGCGGGAGGCCGGCATGAGCTTCTTCAGCCTGGTGGTCGTGACCTGCTTGTCGGCGCCCTTGTGTCACTTCGACACCGCCGACAGCTTCGGCCTGCTGGTCACCTCGGCCGAGGAGTGTCGGCAGGCGGCGCGGCAGATCGCCGAGGCACGGGCGCGCGGCGGCGCCTACGAGGCCGAGTGGAGCTGTTCGGCGCCGGAGCTGGACGGCCGCTGGCAGGTTCTCAAGACCGGCGAGTCCTCGAACGGCCTGTGGCGGGATGCCCAGGCCGGGCTTCCGTCTCGGGCCGACCCCGGCCGATCGGGCGGCGGGCCGAACGGCGGATCGCCGCGCTGACACGGCCCATCGCGCCGAAACGGGCCATCGCGCCGAAACGGGTCGGCGCGCCGGGGCCGCCGGCTCAGCCGGGCCCGTCCTGCTTCGACTCCTCGCTCGGCTCGGCCGCGTCGGGGCCGTCCTGGGACGGCGTGCGCTCGGCGCTCTCCGCCGCTGCCGGCGGCGCTTGCTCGCTGGCCTTGCGCGTCTCGACCAGCTTGGCGGCCTCCTCGCTTTGCAGGTGCAGCGGCGGGGCGGCGCCGTCCTTGCCCTCGCCCATGTAGAGCGTGACGTGCGGGAAGGGGATCTCGATGCCGGCGGCGTCGAAGCGGCGCTTGATGATCTCGTTGTAGGCGCGGCCCACCGCCCACTGGTCGCCGGGCCGGCACTTGATGCGTGCGCGCACCACCACGGCGGAGTCGCCGAACTGGGTGACGCCGTGCATCTCCAGCGGCTCCAGGATGCTGGGCCCGTGCTCGCTCTCCGTCAGTTCCTCGAAGGCCTCCTGCATGACCTGCTTCACCTCGGCGATGTCCTCGCGGTAGGCGACGCCGATCTCCGCCAGGTGATAGCCGAAGCCCTTCATGAAGTTCGACACGCTGTCGACCGAGCTGAAGGGAATCAGGTGGTAGACGCCCGAGAGGTCGCGCAGCGCCACCGAGCGCACCGTCAACTTCTCGACCACGCCCGAGACGCCGGCCAGGGTGACCACGTCGCCCTCGTTCAGCGCGTTCTCGAACTGGATGAAGGCGCCGGTGATGATGTCCTGCACCAGTTTCTGGGCGCCGAAGCCGATGGCCAGGCCGACGACGCCGGCGCCGGCCAGCAGCGGGCCGATGTTCACGCCCAGCTCCGACAGGGCGAGCATCACCGCGACCACCAGCAGCGTGATGGTGAAGGCGTTGCGGAACAGCGACAGCAGGGTGCGCAGCCGCGCCGTCGGCGCGCGCCCGACCTCCGGGTTCAGGCGGTATTCGATCCAGGAGGAGACCGCCATCCAGAGGGCGACCGAGACCAGCAGGATCAGCGTCGCGCCGACCAGGCGGGCGACGATCTCGCGGCCCAGCTCGCTGGCCAGCCAGTCGAAGAAGGCCAGCACCTCCCAGGCCTCGCCGATGGCGATGAGCACGCCGATCAGCACCAGCACGCGCACCACCTTCAGGATGTTGGGCACGAAGGCGTTGAGCCGGCCCTCCAGCAGCGGCAGCTTGCGCTTGACCTCGTCGGGCAGCCGCATCCCGCCGCTGATCGTGCGGGTCAGCAGGCTGACGATGATCACGCCCACCGCCACCGCGGCCAGCGATTCCAGCGTCGAGCGCAGCATGAAGGACAGGGCGTCGAAGGGGCGCGCCAGCCAGATGACGAAGAGCGCCAGCACGTAGCCCAGCGCCAGCAGGTGCCAGATCCGGGCCAGGGTGCCGAGCAGGCGTCCGGTCACCTCGCCGGGCAGTCGGGCGGCCCGGGCGCGCAGCCCGGCGCGCACCCGCGCGCGGTTCTGCAGGATCACGGCGATGGCGATCAGCGTGGCCGCCAGGGCGATCAGGAGCTGCAGGCTGCGTCCGACCGTCCAGGACAGGGTGGCGTTGGCGACCGGCACCACCAGCATGAAGCCGTAGCCGAGCAGGCCGACCAGGCGCGCCGCCCAGAAGTACCAGTAGTTCGCCGTCTCGTCGCCGAGCGGCAGCAGGCGCAGCGCGCCGTGGCGCGGCGCCAGCAGCAGGCGCAGCACCACCTTGCTGGTCTCGATCAGCAGGAAGGCGTTGAGGAAGAGGCTCTGGTTGATGTCCACCGCACCGCCGTCGCCGATGGACAGCGCCAGGGCGTAGCCGCCGCCCCAGGCCGCCAGGATCACCAGCGCGTCCACCAGGCCGGTGCCGAGCAGCAGCAGGGTGCGGCGCAGCCAGCCGCGGTCGGCGGCGCGGTTGGCCATGGCGGCGAAGACCCGCTGCGCCACCCGCCCGACGATCCACCAGGCCAGCAGCGTGGCGCCGGCGACGATGGCCAGCGAGACCAGGGTGTCGCCCAGCCGCGCCCAGTTCACCGGCCGCTTGCCGCTGGCCAGGTCGGTCAACGCGGTGACGGCGCCGGTCAGGCGGCGGCCCAGACGCAAGGCCTCCTCGGCGACGCCCTTGGTCGCCTCGGCCACCTGCCGCGCCAGGGAGGGCTCGCCGGCGCCGGCCCCCGGGGCGCCGCTGCCAGTGCCGCTGCCAGTGCCGCTGCCGCTGCCGTCTGCCGCCGGCCCGTCTGTGGCCCCGTCTGTGGCCCCGTCGGCGGCCCCGCCGGTCGTCCCGCCGGTCGTCCCCGCGGCGGTGCCTGCGGCGCGCAGCAGCTCGTCGATCAGCGCCTGGCGTGCCTGCGGGTCGTTCAGTGCCTCGGCCAGCGCCCGCGCCGTGTCCGGCGCCAGGGCGCCGGCTTGTCCTTCGCCCGGACTCTGGCCCTGACCCTGGCCCTGACCCGGACTCTGGCCCTGTTCCCCGCTCTGGCCCGCGCCGCTGTCGCCGCCGCCGTCGCCGCCGCCCTGGACGGCCTGGGTGAGGGGCGAGAGCTGCGCCTGCAACGGGGTCGGGACTGCCGTGGCCGCGATCAGGCCGAGGGTCAACGCGATCAGCAGCGCCGTCACTGGACGGGTCATAGGTGCCTTGCCTCCGAGTGGAATGACCCAAGCCCTAGGCCCTGCAAGAATGCTTGTAAACTAGGCAGGCGAACGAACGGTCGAACGAAAAGGACGAGATCGGGATGGATAATTCGCTGCTGCGCCGGCTTGCGCTGGAGCTGCCTGTCGTCCAGGCGCCGATGGCCGGCGGGCTGACCACGCCGGAGCTGGTCGCCGCTGTCAGCAACGCCGGCGCGCTGGGCAGCTTCGGCGCCGGCTACCTGACGCCCGAGGCGATCGGCACGGCGGTCGCCGCCGCGCGGCGGCTGACCGACCGGGGCTTCGCCCTCAACCTCTTCGTCAACCGGCCGGAGACGGCCAGTGCCGCACAGATCGACCGGGCCAACGCGCTGCTGGCGCCCTATCGCCGCGAACTCGGCCTCGACCCCGGCCTCGCTTCTGGCGGCCCGCAGCCGACGCCGCCGCCGGATCTCGACGCGCAGATCGCCGCCGTACTGGCGGCGCGTCCGGCGGTCTTCAGCTTCACCTTCGGCATTCCGACGCCGGAGGTGCTCGCCGCCTGCCGCGCCGCCGGCATCATCACCATCGGCACCGCGACCACCCTGGCCGAGGGGCTGGCGCTCGAGGCCGCCGGGGTGGATGCCGTGATGGCCCAGGGGGCCGAGGCCGGGGGGCATCGCGGCAGCTTCCTGGCGCCGCCCGCGGACTCGCTGGTCGGCACCCTGCCGCTGGTCAGCCTGCTGGTGGCGCGGCTGCGCCTGCCGGTGATCGCCGCCGGCGGTATCATGACCGGCGCCGCCGCCGCCGCGATGCTGCGCGCCGGGGCGCAGGCGGTCTGTCTGGGCACCGCCTTCCTGGCCTGCGACGAGGCCGGCACCAACGCCGCCTACCGCGCGGCGCTGCAGCGGTCCGAGGCGGCGGAGACGGCGCTGACTCGCGCCTTCTCCGGCCGGCTGGCGCGCGGCCTGGCCAACCGCTTCCTGCGCGAGATGGCCGCGCACGAGGCGG
The DNA here is from genome assembly GCA_965233705.1 of Algihabitans sp. Taxonomy (GTDB): domain Bacteria; phylum Pseudomonadota; class Alphaproteobacteria; order Kiloniellales; family DSM-21159; genus Algihabitans. The sequence goes on from CBDDTF010000004.1 coordinate 449,729, forward strand.
AGCTGCCGGGCTATCCGGTGATGAACGCCCTGACCCGGGACATTCGCACCGCCGCCGCCGAGCAGGGTCGGCCCGAATTCCTCTCCCTCTGGGCCGGGCAGGCGGCGCCGCTGATCCGTGCCCGCCCGGCCGCCGAGCTGCTGCGCGCGCTGGCCGCCGAGATGGGGGCGGGGCGGGCAGCCGCGAACTGATCCCCGCGCCCGCCGAGCGGCGGCGTCAGCTCACGTCGAGCCTGGCGACCCAGGCGGTGCGGGCCGCGTCGAAGACCAGGCGGCCGAGGCGGCCCTGGCGGCGCAGCTTGTCGATCTCGCTGCGCAGCGTTGCGCAGCGTGTCGGGTAGCGCTCGGCGCCGAGCCGCAGCAGCGCGTCGAGCGGATCGGCGGCACGCAGGGCGGTGAGGATCTGCGCGCTGCCGGCGCGGCCCTGGTGGCGGATGTCCGCCACCGCCACGAGCAGCTCGTCACCGGCCCCGTCGAGGCCGTAGCGCCGGGCGTAGCCGGCCATGGCGCGCTTGGCCTCGGCGACGGCGAAGTCGACCTGGGCCTGGCGATGCTCGGCATAGCCGAGCGCCCAGTCGACGAAGCGCGCCGCGACCTGCGCCTCGTCGCGGTCGACGCTGTCCGGGGTGTCGTTGAGCCAGGCCATCAGCGGCGCGGTCGACTGATCGCTCTCCAGCAGCCGGGGACCGCCGCCGCCGCGCAGGGCGACCCGGCCGTCGACCAGGGTCAGCTCGGGAAACAGGGTCGCCGCGCTGGGCAGGGCGAGCAGCTTGCGCAGCAGGCACACGAAATTGGCGTTCGGGGTGTGCGCCGCCCACTGCAGGAAGCCGAAGGTGAAGGCCGCGCGGTCGTAGGTGTTGAGGCAGGTGTAGGCGCCCCGGCTCTCGGCCATGGCGGTGGGGACGATCACCTCGGCCCAGTGTCCCAGGCTGTGGCGGTGGGCCTCGGCGGCATAGACCGCGCCGGCCTGGGCCTCGACGTTCATCAGGCCGCGCCGGTCGAGATAGGTGACCTCGGTGCCGACGTAGCGCTCCGGTCCCTCGTTGACGCGCGCGTAGAAGCGGTTGCCGGCGTGGCGCAGGGCGACCCGCGGGGCCGGGGCAGCGGGAGAGGGCCGGGCGGGCGCAGGGGCAGCGCCAGAAGCCGCGCCAGAACCAGAAGCCGCGCCAGGACCGGGGCGCGCGCCAGGACCGGGGGCGGCCGGTGGCCGGGCGTCCTCCCGGGCCAGGGGCCGGGCGCCCCGGGTCACGCGCGTGGTCACCCCGACCTGCGCGCTCGGGCGGTTGCGGTAGGGCTGCACCGTGATGGTGCAGCCCTCCAGGTCGTCCATCGGGGCGAACTCCAGCACCGCCCCGCGTGCCGGAAACTCCGCGATGGTGCGGCCGGCGGCGCTGACCAGCCAGTTGATCCGGCTCAGCTCGCCGGCCTCGGGACGGGACTGGTTGAAGCCGGTGCAGCGGTAGCGGGCGACGTGGCGGACGGCGGCGGTGTCGGGGCCTTCGACCTGGGTCACCAGAAGCATGGGGCGGTCCTCGTCTCCGTCCGGTCTCCAACCGCAGCGCGGGTCCCCGCCAAGGGGAACAAAAACCGAATATACAGGAGGCGAGGGCGCAGCCCCAAGTAAAAAAGTTCCGCTTCTATTCCCTTCCCGTTCCGCGCGACTACTTGGCCGCCGCCGCTGCGCCGGGGCTGCGTTCGGAGAGGTAGAACTTGTCGGTCGGCTTGAGATCGGCGTCGAGGCGGTAGCCCAGCGGCGTGCCGGTGGGGATCTCGACCCCGGGAATCTCGGCGTCGGAGATGCCGTCCAGGTACTTCACCAGCCCGCGCAGGGAGTTGCCGTGGGCGGCGATCAGCACCCGCCGGCCGGCCTTCAGCTCCGGCACGACGGCCTCGTGCCAATAGGGCAGCACCCGCGCGATGGTGTCCTTCAGGCTCTCGGTGGCCGGGCGCTCGGCCGCGCTCAGGGCGGCGTACTTGCGGTCGTTGTCGGGGTGGCGCGGGTCGTCGGACTGCAGCGCCGGCGGCGCCACGTCGAAGCTGCGGCGCCAGACGTGGACCTGCTCCTCGCCCACCTTGGCCGCCATCTCCGCCTTGTTGAGACCCTGCAGGTCGCCGTAGTGCCGCTCGTTCAGGCGCCAGTGCTTGTGCACCGGCAGCCACATGCGGTCGAGCTCGTCCAGCGCGATCCAGAGTGTGCGGATCGCGCGCTTGAGGTAGCTGGTGAAGCAGACCTGCGGGTCGAAGCCGTGCGCGGCCATCAGGCGGCCGGCCTCCTGCGCCTCGGCGCGGCCGGCCTCGGAGAGGTCGACGTCGGTCCAGCCGGTGAAGCGGTTCTGCTTGTTCCAATCGCTCTGTCCGTGGCGCAGCAGGATCAGGTCGGGCATGGGATCAGGGTCCTTCCTTTGGACGAAACGACGACTGTGATGTGACGCCGGGCCGGGGAACGCGCGGCCGGCGCGGGCGCCGGTCCGGGGACTGTCCGGGGCCGGCGGCCGTCTTCAGGGGCGCAGGTCAGGGGCGGCGCAGGTCGCGCAGGCGCGCGCGCCACTCGACGAGCTGGCGGTGCAGGCGCGAGCGCAGATCCTCGACCCGCTCCTCGCCGCCGGCGATGCGCTCCTCGATGTGCAGGCTGGCGACCAGGCGCAGCACCGCGATGTAGCCGGCCACCAGGGCGGCCAGCAGCAGGGCCAGGATGATCAGCGCGGCCCAGGGGAAATACTCGTAGCCCGCCTCCACCTCGGTCAGGTCGACGGCGTTGGGGAACATCGACAGGAAGCGGATGCGCCAGCCGTAATGCTCGACCAGGACCCAGGCGTTGCGCCCGGCCAGGTCCTGGGACTGGGCGGTGATGTCGGCGGAGTCGAACTTCAGGTAGGGCGGGAAGCCCCAGCCGGTGTCCTCGTTGCGATAGACGCGGGTGGCGCCGGTCTCGGTCACCGCGTTGATGAAGCGCACGTCGCGGGTGGCGCCGGGCTGCGCGCCGTCGCGCAGTTCGCCGGTGTCGACGTCCATGCGCTTGACCTCGGTGCCGGTGATGCGCACCACGTCGCCCTGCGGCAGGTAGAAATGCAGGAAGGCGGCGGCGATCGCCAGCGCCAGGCCGCGCAGGATCCAGGGCAGCAGCTTCCAGAACACGTCTCTTCGCTCCGCGGTCGGGGGAGGTGGCCTCTGTCTGCCATATGGGGGCGGTCGATGCGACCCGCAAAACGCCGATCGCGCCGCCCGCGCTCCCCGCCCGCCCGCGCTCCCCGCCTGCCCGTGCTCCGTGCCCGGCCCGCCGCGCGTTCAGTCCGGCGGCAGCGGCAGCGCGTCGGTCGCCTTGATCTCGCCGAGCGACAGGCTGGAGCGCACCGTGGCGACGCCCGGCAGGGCCAGCAGGCGCTTGAGCACCACGTCGGAGAAGGCCTCCAGGTCCGGCGCCACCACCCGCAGCAGGTAGTCGGCGTCGCCGGTGATGGCGTGGGCCTCCAGCACCTCGGGCATGGCCGCCAGGGCGCGGTGGAAGCCGGCCGCCGGGTCGTCGCCGTGGCGGGCCAGGCTGACCTGCACGAAGGCCACCACGTCCAGCCCCAGCCGGCGCCGGTCGAGCCGCACGCCGTAGCCGGTCACCAGCCCCGCCGCCTCCAGCCGGCGCAGGCGGCGCTGGCATTGGGAGGGGGAGAGGTGCACCCGCTCGGCCAGCTCCACTCCGGTGGCGCGGGCGTCCGCCTGCAGGGCCGCCAGCAGGCGCCGGTCGGCCGCATCCAGCTCGACTTTCTGCATGAAATCTCCGTTTATTCGGATTCTTCTGCGCGATTCACGCTCATTCAGCCAACCGGCTGCACCGAATGCAAGGACGCCGCGCGGCCTTCGCCCTATCCTGGGCGGCACGATCAGGCCCCGCGTCACCCCGAGGAGACCCCACCATGTCGTTCGCCGAGACCCGCCCCCACGGCCGGCCCGAGGGCGCCCGGCCCGGCCGCAGTCTCTGGGACAATCCGGCCGGCACCGACGGCTTCGAGTTCGTCGAGTACACCGCCCCCGACACGGCTGCGCTGGCCGGCCTGTTCGAGACCCTGGGCTTCCAGCCGGTGGCGCGCCACCGCGCCAAGGAGGTGACCCTGTGGCGCCAGGGCGACGTCAACTTCCTGGTCAACGGCGAGCCGGAGTCCTTCGCCCAGGGCTTCGCGCGCCGCCACGGCCCCAGCGCCTGCGCCATCGCCTTCCGGGTCGAGGATGCGGCCGCGACCTACGCGCGCTGCCTGGAGCTGGGGGCCGAGCCGGGGCCGAGCCAGGCCGGGCCGATGGAGCTGAACATCCCGGCGCTCCGGGGGATCGGCGACTCGCTGATCTACCTGGTCGACCGCTACGGCCAGGGCGGCGCGCCGTCGATCTACGACGTCGACTTCGTCTGGGCGGCGGATGCGCCGCGCCACCCGCAGGGCGTCGGCCTGACCCACATCGATCACCTGACCCACAACGTCTATCGCGGACGCATGGACCGCTGGGCCGGCTTCTACGAGCGGCTCTTCAATTTCCGCGAGCTGCGCTACTTCGACATCGAGGGCAAGCTGACCGGCCTGCACAGCCGGGCCATGACCAGTCCGGACGGCAAGATCCGCATCCCGATCAACGAGTCGGCCGACGACAAGAGCCAGATCGAGGAGTACCTGCGGGCCTACAAGGGCGAGGGCATCCAGCACATCGCGCTGGCGACCGACGACATCTTCGCCAGCGTCGCCGCGCTGAAGGCGCGCGGGCTGCCCTTCATGGACCCGCCGCCGGAGACCTACTACGAGCAGCTCGACGCGCGCCTGCCCGGCCATGGCCAGGACCTCGGCCGGCTGCGCGAGCTGGGCATTCTGGTCGACGGCGCGCCGAGCGCCGGGCCCGGGGGCGAAGGCGGTATCCTGCTGCAGATCTTCACCGGCCTGGCGATCGGCCCGATCTTCTTCGAGATCATCCAGCGGCGCGGCGACGAGGGCTTCGGCGAAGGCAATTTCAAGGCGCTGTTCGAGGCCATGGAGCAGGACCAGATCAAGCGCGGCGTTCTGCACGACGACTAGAGTGATTTGCGACCGTTTGGACGCGCGTCAGCGCGAGACATCGCCCTCACTTTAATGTGCTCTAGGCTCCGGACCCATAAAAGGCTTGCCGGCGCGAGGGCAGGTTTGATTCAAGCTTCCAAACGGTAGGGAGCTTGCGATGTCGGAGAGCCATTTCTGGCTGAGCGAGGCGCAGTTTGCGCGCCTTCAGCCGCTGCTGCCGAACAAGCCGCGCGGTGTGCCGCGGGTGGACGACCGGCGTGTGATTAGCGGGATCGTCCACGTCCTCAGGACGGGGTGCCGATGGGCCGACGCACCGGCGGTCTACGGCCCGCGCAAGACGCTGTACAACCGCTATGTCCGCTGGGCCAAGGCCGGCGTCTGGGCCGAGGTGTTCCGCGCCTTGGCCGACAGCGGCGGTCCACCGGCCGAGCTGCTGCTCGACAGTTCGCACGTCAAGGCGCACCGCTGCGCGGCCGGCGGTAAAGGGGGGGCGCCGTCCACGCCATAGGCCGCTCGCGCGGCGGCCGGACCACCAAGATCCACGTTGCGACAGACGAACTGGGGCGGCCGCGCGCCGTGATCCTCACGCCAGGCCAGCGCGGCGACAGCCCTGTGGCGCTCGCGCTCGTTGGCGCTCTGCCGCCACCGCGCAGACTGATCGCCGACGCCGCCTACGACAGCGACGGCCTGCGCCGGTTCCTGAGCGAGCGCGGCACCGAACCGGTCGTGCCGAACAACCCGACGCGCAAGCGAAAACACGCCTTCGATGCCGCCGCCTACCGGGCACGCAACGCGATCGAACGCACCTTCTGCAGGCTCAAGGACTGGCGACGCATCGCCACGCGCTACGACCGCCTGGCCGCAACGTTCGAAGCCGCCGTCCTCATCGGCGCAATCGTCTGCTATTGGTTATGAGTCCGGAGCCTAGCGCAGGTTTCCCGCGATCGGCCGACCCACACGGCGGGGCCAGACGATCCCAACCGGCTTTCGCCCGCTCGGCGGCGCCCTTGCGCCCTGGCCCCTGGCCCCTGGCCCCTGGTCCCTGGTCCCTGGTCCCTGGTCCCTGGTCCCTGGCCGAACCGGCGCGTGCGCCGGAATCGACAAAGTGCCAATGGGTTTACCTCCGGTTTACGAGCCGCAGGCTACACCCCCTCCACTGCCCGCCTGTGCTTGTCGGCCGGCGGTGGGAGGCGCGTGGCCGCGCGCCGGGTTTGCCCCGGATATGCCGGCGTCGCGGTCGACCGAGGAGGCAAAGATACGCCACGCGATCCAGCGGGTGAGCTGGCCAGGAGGGTGTGCGGTCCGGGGATGAAGGCATGGCGGCCATGAGCGCGTCGAGCAGGGCGAGAGACATTCAGCACGTATCGCTGCCCTTGAGCGTGCGGCTGAAGGCCTGGTGGCATGGCTACGACCTTCAACTCATCCGCAAGCAACGGCTGGAGGCCGCGCTGCGGCGCCAGCACGGCGTCGCCTTCGAGGCGGAGCGGCAGGCCTGGGAGGTGCCGCACCTCAAGGTGCCGCAGCTCATCTGGGGCGAGGGCTTTCTGACGCCGGGCGGGGCTACGCGCGCGGCCGAGCTGGTCAAGCCGCTGGGGCTCGACGAATCCATGTCGGTGCTGGACATCGGCTGCGGTCTGGGGGGGCAGGCGCGGCTGATGGCGCGCGACTTCGGCGCCTGGGTGACCGGTATCGAGGCCGACCGGGAGCTGGCCGAGGCGGCCAAACTCATGTCCGAGAAGGAGGGGATGGGCCGCAAGGCGCAGGTCCACGGCTTCGAGCCGAGCGACGTCGAGTTCCGCCAGCGGGCCTTCGACGTCGCCATCTCCACCGACGCGCTCTATCGAATCGAAACCAAGTCCAGCCTGCTGGGCGCGGTGTCCGAGGCGCTCAAGGGGCGCGCCCAGATCGTGCTGACCGACTACGTGCGCGACGAGGAGGTGACGCAGACCGGGGCCCTCGACGCCTGGCTGGGCAGCGAGCCCGGCGCGCCGGAGCTCTGGACCGCGCGCGAGTACCGTAGCTGCCTCAACCGGCTGAAGTTCGACATCCGCGTGTTCAGCGACGTCAGCGAGGAGCTGCGCCGTCTGGTGATCGGCGGCTTCGCGGACTACCTCAACGGCGCGGCGCGCGGCGGTGTCGAGCCGCAGTTGCAGGCGCCGCTGGTCAACGAGGTGGAGCGCTGGACCCGCCTGGTCGCCGCCCTGGACAGCGGCGCGCTCAAGGCGGTGCGCGTCTACGCCCAGCGCAGCCAGCGCGAGGCGCTGCTGTCCAACTGGTGAGCCGGGCCGCGCCCGGCGCCGGCGCAGCGGCCCGATGGGGCGCTTGACGGAGACCGGACCCCTGCCTATAACCCCGGCTCCGATCGAGATGGGGCAAGCGCTGTCGCGGCGGCGATCCTTAACCGGCCCGCGCCCGCGATGCCAACGCCTTGGGCCAAACCGAAGAGCGATAGTCAGAGCGATGAAGATCCGCAACTCGCTGAAGACCGCCAAGCTGCGCGAGAAGGGCTGCCGTCTGGTCCGCCGCCGCGGTCGCGTCTACGTCATCAACAAGAAGCAGCCGCGTTTCAAAGCCCGCCAGGGCTGAACCGCGCCCCGGCCTGGCCGGGGGCCGCGCGCTGTCCGCAGCGCTTCGAAGAGCCGCACCCCGCCGGGGTCGCGGCTTTTTGGCGTCGATCGCCCCTCGCGGACGACCGGTCCCGAGCAATGGCCGATCCCCCCTTGCGGCGGTCGCTCCCTTGCGACGGCCGAGTCGCGGCCGCGGGGCCGGGCCGCGCGCCCGGCTTTTCGGTTGACCCGCCGCGCGCCGCCCGCCATATCTAACAAGTGGTAATACCAATTACGGCGCACCCGCGATGGGCGGGAAAGCGCCGGGCGCCACGGGAGGTCGGGCCATGCTGATGCCGGAGCCGGACGGAGCGGTGATCGCGCGCAAGCGCGAGCTGGTCGAGAAGCTGCGCGCCATCGTGCCGGGCGAGGGCGTGATCGTCGACGAGGAGGAGCTGCGCGCCTACGAGACCGACGGCCTCACCGCCTACCGCCAGCTTCCGCTGATCGTGGTGTTGCCCGAGACCACGCAGCAGGTCAGCGCGGTGCTGAAGCTGGCCCAGGCCGAGGGCGTCAAGGTGGTGCCGCGCGGCGCCGGCACCTCGCTGTCCGGCGGCGCGCTGCCGCTGGCCGACGGCATCCTGCTCGGCCTGGGCAAGTTCAACCGCATCCTCGAGGTCGACTTCGAGAACCGCTGCGCCGTGGTGCAGCCGGGGGTCACCAACCTCGGCATCACCAAGGCGGTGGAGCACGCCGGCTTCTACTACGCGCCCGATCCCTCGAGCCAGATCGCCTGCTCGATCGGCGGCAACGTGGCGGAGAACTCCGGCGGGGTGCACTGCCTGAAGTACGGCCTGACCACCAACAACCTGCTGGGGCTGGAGGCGGTGCTGATCGACGGCACGGTCCTGCGCATCGGCGGCAAGCACCTGGAGAGCGAGACCTACGATCTGCTGGGCCTGCTGACCGGCTCGGAGGGGCTGCTGGCGGTGGTGACCGAGGTGACCGTGCGCCTGCTGAAGTCGCCGGAGACGGCGCGCGCCCTGCTGCTCGGTTTTCCCACCAGCGAGGCCGCCGGCGACGCCGTGGCCGGCATCATCGGTGCCGGGGTGATCCCGGCCGGGATCGAGATGATGGACCGCCCGGCGATCCACGCTGCGGAGGACTTCGTGAAGGCCGGCTACCCGCGCGACGTCGAGGCGCTGCTGATCGTCGAGCTGGACGGCCCGGCCGCCGAGGTCGAGCACCTGATCGCCCGGGTCAAGGAGATCTGCGAGGCCAAGGGCGCGACCTACGCGCGGGTCAGCGAGAGCGAGGAGGAGCGGCTCAACTTCTGGGCCGGGCGCAAGGCCGCCTTCCCGGCGGTCGGCCGGATCAGCCCCGACTACTACTGCATGGACGGCACCATCCCGCGCCGCCGGTTGCCGCAGGTGCTGCAGCGCATGCGCGAACTGTCCACCCAGTACGGCCTGCGCGTGGCCAACGTCTTCCACGCCGGCGACGGCAATCTGCATCCGCTGGTGCTCTACGACGCCAACGTGCCGGGCGAGCTGGAGAAGGCCGAGGCCTTCGGCGCCGACATCCTGAAGCTCTGCGTCGAGGTCGGCGGCGTGCTGACCGGCGAGCACGGTGTCGGCGTCGAGAAGCGCGACCTCATGGGCTCGATGTTCGACGAGACCGACCTGAAGACCCAGCAGCGGGTCAAGTGCGCCTTCGACCCTGACCATCTGCTCAACCCCGGCAAGGTCTTCCCGCAGCTCCACCGCTGCGCCGAGCTGGGGCGCATGCACATCCACAAGGGCCAGATGCCCTTTCCGGACCTGCCGCGGTTCTAGCCCGATGCGCGCGACCTCGACCCCTGCGCGCCGCCCGGCGGCGGCCCGGCCGCACCAGCACGGGAAAGCGGGAGGCGGCCGATGGCTGACGTCCTGAAGCCCGAGACCGACGCCCAGCTTCGCGAGGCGGTGGCCTGGTCCAGCGCGGAGGCGGTGCCGCTCGACCTGGTCGGGTGCGGCAGCAAGCGCGGCTATGGCCGGCCGGTGCAGGCGGCCCACACGCTCGACCTCTCCGGGCTCGGCGGCATCACCCTCTACGAGCCGGACGAGCTGGTGCTCTCCGCCCGCGCCGGCACGCCGCTGGCCGAGATCCGCGCCGCGCTGGAGGCCGAGGGGCAGCAGCTCGCCTTCGAGCCGCCCGACCTGGCGCCGCTCTACGGCGAGCCGGCCGGCGCCGGCAGCCTGGGCGGGCTGATCGCGACCAACCTGGCCGGTCCGCGGCGCATCCTGGCCGGCGCGGCGCGCGACCACTTCCTGGGCTTTTCCGGCGTCTCGGGGCGCGGCGAGACCTTCAAGTCCGGCGGCCGCGTGGTCAAGAACGTCACCGGCTACGACCTGTCCAAGCTGCTCTGCGGCTCCTTCGGGACCCTGGCGGCGATGAGCGACGTCACCGTCAAGGTGCTGCCGGCGCCGGAGAAGACGCGCACCCTGCTGCTGCTCGGCCTGGACGATGCCGCCGCCGGCGCCGCCATGCGCCGGGCGCTCGGCGCGTCTTACGAGGTCTCGGCCGCGGCGCACCTGCCGGCGGCGGTCGCCGCCCGCTCGGAGGTCTCCTACCTGCGCGAGGCCGGCGGCGCGGTGACGGCGCTCAGGCTCGAGGGCTTCGGCCCCTCGGTCGAGTATCGCTGCGCCAAGCTGCGCGCCGAGCTCGGCGCGCTTGCCGAGAGCGAGGAGCTGCACAGCCGCAACTCACGCCGCCTCTGGCGCGAGGTCGGCGACCTGGCGCCCTTCGTCGCGCGCCCGGATCTGGCGGTCTGGCGCCTCTCGCTGACGCCGTCGCAGGGACCGGAGGTTGCGGCGGCGCTGCTCGCCTCGCGGCCCGAGGCCCTGTACTATTTCGACTGGGGCGGCGGTCTGCTGTGGGTCGGCCTGCCGGCGTCGGGCGATGCCGGCGCGGCGGCCCTGCGGGCGGCGCTGCCCGGGTCGGGAACGGGCGGGACCGCCGGCCACGCCACCTTGGTGCGGGCGCCGGTCGAGCTGCGGGCGGGCGTGGAGGTGTTCCAGCCGCTCGGCCCCGCCAAGCAGGCCCTGGTCGCGCGGATCAAGGACGGCTTCGACCCGCGGCGGGTGCTGAGCCCTGGCCGGATGTACGCAGGCCTCTAGCTTGGGCGCCAGGGAGGGCGGCCATGATACTTCTCGCGTTCGGACTGGTCCTCTCGGTCGCCTGGCTGTGGGCCGGCTGGTACTACGTCTCGGTCTACCTGGGGCAGGACAACCTGTTCTACCTGCTGCCGGCCGAGCTCGGCCTCTTCCTGGTCGGCTTTCTGGCGCCGCTGGGCATTCTCTGGCTGCTGATCTCCCAGTCCTTCACCCGGCGCCGCCTGGCCCGTCTGGAGCGCCAGGTCAGCGAGTTCGCGAACCTGCCCCCGCGCCAGCGCCGCGAGCCCAGCCTGGACGTGGAGGGCGAGCGCGCCGGCGGGACGGCCGCGCCGCCGAAGCCGCCGCGCGGGCCGGCCGCCGAGGCGGCCGGCGCCACGGCGCCTCAACAGACGGCCTCCGAACAGCCGGCGCCGAAACAGCCGGCATCCAAACAGCCGGCTGCGGACAGCGGGGCGGGGCAGACCGAGCAGGAGCGGCCGCAGGCGCAGCGCGCGCCGGCGGGCCCGTCCAAGCCGCCGGGCAACGAGGCCGCGCCGCGCCTGGCGTCGCGCGAGGCGGACGAGGAGGTCGCGCCCTTCACCAGGCGGGGCGCCGGCGGCGAGCGCAAGCGCTGAGACGAGACGGCGGCGCGTGAAGACAGGCGTGAAGACAAGCCCGTGAAACAGGGCGCGTGAAACGGGGCGCGTGAAACGGGGCGCGTGAAGATAGGGGGCAGGAGACCGACGGCATGCAGACCAACTTCACCCTGGCCCAACTCGCCGATCCCGACATGCAGGAGTCGGAGAAGATCCTGCGCGCCTGCGTACACTGCGGCTTCTGCACCGCCACCTGCCCGACCTACGTGCTGCTGGGCGACGAGCTCGACTCGCCGCGCGGGCGCATCTACCTGATCAAGGACATGCTGGAGAACGACCGGCCGGCCACGGCCAAGACGGTCAAGCACATCGACCGCTGCCTGTCCTGCCTGTCCTGCATGACCACCTGCCCTTCGGGCGTGCACTACATGCATCTGGTCGACCACGCCCGCAAACACATCGAGGCGACCTACGAGCGGCCCTGGGCCGACCGGGCGCTGCGCCGGCTGCTCGCCTGGCTGCTGCCGGCGCCGGGGCGCTTCCGCCTGGCGCTGCTCGGCGCCTGGTTCGCGCGTCCCTTCGCCGGGCTGGCCGGCGGGCTGTTCGACGGGCGGCTGAAGGCGATGCTGGCGCTGGCGCCGGGCACGATCCCCACGCCCTCGCCGGTCGACCGGCCCCAGGTGTTTGCCGCCCAGGGGCCGCGCCGTGCCCGCGTGGCGCTGCTCAGCGGCTGCGCCCAGCAGGTGCTGGCCCCGCAGATCAACGAGGCCACAGTGCGCCTGCTGACCCGCCACGGGGTCGAGGTGGTGGTCGCGAAAGGGGCGGGCTGCTGCGGCGCGCTGGTCCACCACATGGGCCAGGAGGCGCCGGCCCTGCGCGCGGCCAAGGCCAACATCGACGCCTGGCTGGCGGCCGACGCCGAGGCGCCGCTGGACGCCGTGGTGATCAACGCCTCGGGCTGCGGCACCACGGTCAAGGACTACGGCTTCATGCTGCGCGAGGACCCGCACTACGCCGAGGCGGCGGCGCAGGTCGCCGGCTTGACCCGCGACGTGAGCGAACTGCTGCACGAGCTGGGGCTGACGCCGCCGGTGCGCGCGACCGGGCAGCGGATCGCCTACCACGCCGCCTGTTCGATGCAGCACGGCCAGCAGCTTCGGCTGCCGCCCAAGGCGCTGCTGCAGGCCGCCGGGTTCGATCTGTCCGAGCCCGCCGAGGGACATCTCTGCTGCGGCTCGGCCGGCACCTACAACCTGATGCAGCCGCGCATCGCCGGGGAACTGCGCGCGCGCAAGGTGGCCAACCTGGAACGCACCGGCGCGGCCGCAATCGCCACCGGCAACATCGGCTGCATGACCCAGATCGCCGGCGGCACCGCGACACCGCTGGTGCACACGGTCGAGCTGCTGGACTGGGCCACCGGCGGGCCGCTGCCCCAGGCCCTGGAGGGGCAGCCCGCCTTCGCCGAGACGCGCCCGCCCGCCACCGCGCCGGCGGTGGCGGCGGAGTAGCCGCCGGTCAGCTCTCGGCCAACCCGCGGTACATCAGGCGGATCGTCTCCTCGGCGCGGTCCCAGACCCGCAGCTTCCAGTCGGTGCTGTCGGGGTAGAAGGCGGCGCGGATCTGGTCCTTGATGGCGCGGCCCTTGGCGCTGTCGATCTGGCCGTGCAGGTGCAGCCAGTTGTCGGCGCGCACCGCCAGGCGCACCTCCGGCGTCGGGATGGTGCCGTACTCCAGCGCCGTGCCGACGAAGACTTCGGCGCCGGCGCGGCTGCGCAGGGCCGGCAGGCTGATGCCGTGCAGGTCGGCGACGTTGACGTGGGCGCCGGCCGGGGTGTCGGTGCAGTCGCCGTCGAACCACTGCCGCGCCAGCTCGCTGACCGGATCGTCGGGCGCGAAGGGCAGCAGCCGGTCGCCGAAGCCGTGCGGACCGAGCCCGGTGTGGACGTCGATCAGCCCGACCCGCCGGGCGCGGGCGAGGTGGGCGTCGAGCACGGCTTCCAGGTTGGTCTTGGCCCAGGTGTCGCCGGTGCCGCCGAAGAAGATGCCGTCGGCATGGCTGTACTGGCCGCCGGAGACCGCTGCGCGCAGCGCGCCGGGACCGTGCCGCGCGGCCCAGGCGTCCAGTTCGGCATCGCACGCGGCGACCACCGCGTCGCTCCACTCCGTCGGGCACAGCAGCGCATGCAGCTCGTCGTAGCCCGGGTTGGCGGGATGGCCGTTGGCGTGATCCAGCCAGTTGCGGTTGAGGTCGACGTTCTCCTCGGTCACCCGGCGCTGCCAGGCGAAGCCGTAGGGGTTGACCGCATGCACCAGCAGCAGCGCCAGTCCCTCCGGCCGCGCGGCGGCCAGGCCCGACTGCAACAGGCCGAGCTGCACGCCGGAGCCGCAGAAGCCCTCGATGCCGTGGGTGCCGGAGAGCACGACCAGCACCGCCTCGGCGTCGCGCGGGCCGAGCCAGGCGACGTCGGTGAACAGCGCCTCGCCCTGCGGGCCGGCGTTGGGATTGGGGCGCTGCTCGACGGCGATCTCGGCGTCGGCGCAGGCGGCCAGGAAGCGGGCCCGGGCCTCGGCGTAGTCGTGCGGGAAGTAGGTGGCGGCCGGGGGGACGGTTGCGCTCGTGCCGGCGGGCTTGTCGGAGGAGGTGGTGGGGGGCGTGGAGTCGGTCATGGTGGTGTTCAGCTCTCGGCCAGGGCGCGCAGGGTCAGCTCTTCGGTCTCCACCGCCCGGTCCCAGACCTGGCGGCACCATTCCGGCGAGCCGGGGTAGAAGCAGCGGCGGATCTCCGCCTTCACGGCCGGCGCTGCGGCGCCGTGCGGGTCGCCATGGGTGTGCAGCCAGTTGTCGCCACGCAGGGAGTTGATCACCTCGAACAGCGGCTGCGTGCCGTATTCCAGCGCGATCTGCGTCACCTCGGCGTGGGCGAGGGCGCGCTCGATGCCGAAGTTGTTGGTGCCGACCAGCGGGGCCGAGCTGGAGCTGCCGTCGTCGGTCGCGGTGATGTCGCCGCCGAACCAGGCCTCGGCGCGGGCGCGGCCCGGGCTGCCGGCCGGGTGGGGGCAGATCCGCTCGCCATGACCGAAGGGGCCGAGGCCGGTGTGGTAGTCGATGACGGCGATCTTGCGCGCCCGGGCGCCCTGCGCGCGCAGCACGCGCGCCAGGGTGCGGTGCGACCAGGTCGGCTGCTGGCCGCCGAAGAACAGGCCGTCGGTGTGGCGGTACTGGCCGCCGCTGACCGCCTGCTGCAGGCTTGCCAGGGAATGTGCTTCGGCATAGGCCATCAGCTCGGCGAAGGTCCGCTCGATCGTCTCCTGGTCCCAGGTCGGCGGGCAGATCACCTCGTGCAGCGCCTCGTAGCCCGGGTTCTCCGGCAGCGGCGCCGCGAAGTCGGCGAAGTTGCGGTTGAGATCGACGTTGTCCTCGGTCACCCGCCGGCTCCAGGCGAAGCCGTGCGGGTTGATGGCGTGGATCGCCAGCATCGCCACGCCGTCGGGCAGGTCCTTGTGGCGGCCGCTGCGCAGCGTGCCGGTCTGCACGCCGGAGCCGCAGTAGCCCTCGACGCCGTGGGTGGCGGAGAGGGTGATCAGCAGCCGCTCGGCGTCGCGCGGGCCGAACCAGGCAAGGTCGGTGGCCAGCGCTTCCCCCTCGGGCCCCTGAAGGGGGTGGGCCAGGCTCTCCAGCGTGCCGCCGGCGGCGCGCGCGGCCTCCAGAAAGGCGTTGCGCGCCTCGGCGTAGCTCCGGGCGAAGTAGGTGGCGGAATCCGTCATGCGGGAACTGTCCTTTCCGTCCTGCGCGGCGGGCGGACCGTGGAGCGGCCCGGAGGATCGGGCCGCCGGGAGGGGCCGAGTCGACCTGCGGCGGGCTTGGCGGCGGGCACCGTCTGCGACATAGTTATTCGCGTCATGGGTAGGACAGCAAGAGCCGCGATCGCCGTGCTGGTGGCCCTCTGGGTCGTATCGGCCGCGAGTCGGCCTGTGCTGGCCGACCAGGAGGACCCGCGCCTCGACCGGCTGTTCGCGCGGCTGCAGACCGTCGAGAGTCCGATCAAGGCGCAAGGGGTGACCAACGCCATCTGGGCGATCTGGCTGGAGCACGAGGACCCGCGCGTGGTCGAGCGGATGCAAAGTGGCCTGGCCGCGATGCGGCGCGGCGACCACTTCACCGCGCTGGTCATCTTCGACGATCTGGTCGCCCGCGTGCCCGACTACGCCGAGGCCTGGAACCGGCGCGCCACCCTGCATTTCCTGATGGGCGACTATCGCCAGTCGCTGCGCGACATCGAGAAGACCCTGGAGCTGGAGCCGCGCCACTTCGGCGCGCTCGAGGGCCGCGGCCTGATCTTCGGCGAGCTGGGCCTGGAGGAGCAGGAGCTGGAGTCCTTCGAACGCGCGCTGGAGCTCAATCCGCACCTCCCGGCGGCCCGCCGCAAGGTCGAGGAAATCCGCGGCAAGAGTCAGCGGATCTAGAGTCAGCGCCGAGAGTGATTGGCCGCGACCGGCGGAGGCGCCGAGGCGCCTTCGCCGGTCGCAAAGCACTCGCCCCCGAGGACGGGAAGCCGGCGCCGATTGCCGCCCACGCGGCATGGCTGCCATGACGCGCCGGCGCCTGGGCCGCGTTGGTGCCGCGCGCTAGCTTGCAAGCCTTGCGCCAATGCGCCGTCCGTTGCTCGGGGGAGTCCGTGTCGCTGCCTGTCCAGGCCTGGTATCGCCAGCCCTTCGTGGTTCTGCTCGCCGCCGGGATGATCCTGGGGCTGGGCATGGGCGTGCGCCAGACCTTCGGGCTGTTCGTGCAGCCGCTGTCCGATGCCACCGGCATCTCCCTGGCCGGCATCTCCCTGGCGATCGCCTTTCAGAACCTGCTGTGGGGGGTCGCGACCCCCTTCGTCGGCATGGCCGCCGACCGCTTCGGCAACGGCCCCTTCCTGGTGCTCGGCGGCCTGCTCTACGCCGCCGGCCTGGTCCTGACCGCCCATGCCGACAGCCTGGCGCTGCTGCACCTGGGCAGCGGCCTGCTGGTCGGCCTGGCCGTCTCGGCCGCGGGCTTCCCGCTGGTGCTGGCGGCGGTCGCCCGGGCCGCGCCGGAGGACAGGCGCAGCGCCTGGCTGGGCATCGCCTCGGCCGGCGGCTCGGCCGGGCAGTTTCTGCTGCTGCCGGGCGCTCAGACGCTGATCTCCGCCTTCGGCTACCAGGCGGCGCTGCTGGGGCTCGCGGCGCTGGCCTTCCTGATCGTGCCGCTGAGCGTCTCGGTCGCCGACCGGCGGGTGCGCGCGGGCGCGCAGCAGGCCGCCGCGGTCCTCGGCGCGCGCAGCCTGACGGCCGCCCTGACCGAGGCGGGCGGGCACCGCGGCTACCTGCTGCTGACGGCGGGCTTCTTCGTCTGCGGCTTCCACGTCGCCTTCCTGACGACGCACCTGCCGGGCTACCTGGTCTCCTGCGACCTCTCGGCCGAGACCGGCGCCGTCGCGCTCGGCCTGATCGGCTTCTTCAACATCCTGGGCGGGCTGCTGGCCGGCTGGCTGGGCGGGCGCTACCGCAAGAAGTACCTGCTGAGTTGCATCTACCTGGCCCGCGCGCTGGTCATCGCGCTCTTCCTGCTCGGGCCGAAGACCGACTGGGCGGTGTGGCTCTTCTCCTCGGCCTTCGGTTTCCTATGGCTGTCCACCGTGCCGCTGACCAGCGGGCTGGTGGGGCAGATCTTTGGCCCGCGCTACCTGGCGACGCTGTTCGGCATCGTGATGATGAGCCACCAGGTCGGCGCCTTCTTCGGGGCCTGGCTGGGCGGGCTGTCGGTCGACCTGCTCGGCTCCTACGACCCGGTGTGGATCGTCTCCCTCCTGCTCGGCCTGCTGGCCGCCGCGCTGCATTGGCCGATCGCCGACCGCCCGGTCGAGCGGGCGGCCGCGGTGCCGGCGCAGTGAGCGCGGGCGGGTGGCGAAGCGCCGGGCGGGGGGCGGCATGAGCGGGGCGCAGCGCATGAGCCGGGCCGACAGCGAGGCGCGCACCGGGGTTGCCTTCGGCCTCGGCGCCTTTCTCTTCTGGGGCTTCGGGCCGCTCTACTTCAAGGCGGTGGACGCGGTGCCGCCGCTGGAGGTGCTGGCGCACCGCGTCGTCTGGTCGGTGATCCTGCTGGCCGGGCTGCTGCTGGCGCTGGGCCGGCTGCGGTCGGTGCTGCACCAGCTCGCGGCGCCGGGGGTGCTGCCGCGGCTGGTCGCCTCGACCCTGCTGATCTCGACCAACTGGCTGGTCTTCATCTGGGCCGTCGGGCAGGAGCGGGTGCTGGAGATCAGCCTGGGCTACTACATCAATCCGCTGGTCAACGTGCTGCTGGGCGTGTTGGTCCTGCGCGAGCGGCTGACCACGCCGGCGGCGCTGGCGGTGCTGCTGGCGGCTGCCGGCGTGACCAACCTGGCCTGGCAGACGGCCGGCTTCCCCTGGGTGTCGCTGGTCCTGGCCTTCTCCTTCGGCGTCTACGGCCTGGTGCGCAAGCTGACGCCGCTGGGGCCGATCGACGGTCTGTTGCTGGAGACGGCGCTGGTGGCGCCGCTGGCGCTCGGCTACCTGCTGTGGCTCGGCTGGCAGGGGGCGGGGCACTTCGCCGCCGACCTGGCCGCGACGGGCGGGGTGACGAGCCTGCTGCTGGTGGCGGCCGGGCCGGTCACGGCGATCCCGCTGATCTGGTACGCCGCCGGCGCGCGCCGCCTGCGCTACACCACCGTCGGCTTCCTGCAGTACCTGGCGCCGACCTGCCACTTCCTGCTGGCGGTCTTCCTGTTCGGCGAGCCCTTCGACACCGCCCAGCTCGTCACCTTCGCCTGCATCTGGACGGCGGTGGCGATCTTCACCGGCGACAGCCTGCTGCGCCACCGCCGGCGGTCGGGCGCGGCGCCTCGCGGATCAGGAAGCTGACCGCCAGGCCCAGGGCCAGGAAGCCGATCAGCACCGACAGGGCCTGGGTATAGGCGGCGGCGGAATAGACCCGCGCGCCGGCCGCCAGGGTGCCGTCCCAGGCGCGG
The DNA here is from genome assembly GCA_965233705.1 of Algihabitans sp. Classification (GTDB taxonomy): domain Bacteria; phylum Pseudomonadota; class Alphaproteobacteria; order Kiloniellales; family DSM-21159; genus Algihabitans. Next base: position 468,043 of record CBDDTF010000004.1, read on the forward strand.
TCGAGCAGGCCGCCGATCAGCGGCTGGAAGACCGCGCCGGAGCCGACGCAGGCGCCGTTGAGCAGCCCGAAGGCGGCGCCGGTGACCGCCGGCGTGTTGACCCGGCGCAGGATCGCGAAGCCGATCGCCATGGAACTGAGGCCGGCGCCCGAGGCAAGGAACAGGAGGGCGCGCGGCAGCGCCGGCAGATCGGGCAGGTAGAGCAGGGCGGACAGGCTGACCAGGCCGAGCAGCGCGCCGGCCTGCATCACCGGCCGGCGCAGTCCGCTGCGGTCCGACAGCCAGCCCGAGGCGGGCGAGCCGACGGCCCAGCCGATCAGCAGCAGCGAGGCCGTGCCGGCCGCCTCCGGCCGCTCCAGGCCGTGGGTCTGCATCAGCCAGGCGACGCCCCACAGGCCGGCGAAGGCCAGCAGCGGCGCCGTCATCGAGGCGCAGAGCAGCGCGACCAGCCAGTTCTGCGGCTCGCGCACCACCACCCCCAGCCCTCGCAGCAGCGCCACCAGGCCGCCGCCGCCGGGCTCGGCCGGCCCTGCTCCACCACGCCCCGCTCCACCGCGCCCCGCTCCACCGCGCCCCGCTCCACCGCGCTCCGCCGCGCCGTACGCCGCTGTCGGGCGGTCGCGCACGATCAGCCAGATCGCCAGCGTCAGCAGCACGCCGGCCACCGCCGCGCCGAACAGCGCGGCACGCCAGCCGGTCAGCTCGACCAGCGCGGCGAGCGGCGCCTGCCCGCCGATGCCGCCGATCATGCCGGCCATCATGGTCAGGCCGGTGAGCTGCGCGAAGCGCTCGGGCGGGAACCAGTTGGTCGCCAGCTTCAGGGTGCCGACGAAGCTGAAGGCCGCGCCGGTGCCGATCAGCAGCCGCCCGGCGTAGGCCAGGGTGAGGCTGTCGGCGGCGGCGAAGAGCGCCGAACCGGCGGCACAGAGCGCCGCGCCCAGGGCCAGCATGCGGCGCGCGCCCCAGCGGTCGACCAGCAGCCCGACCGGAATCTGCAGGCCGGCGTAGGCGTAGAAGTAGAAGGCGGAGAGGTTGCCCAGGATGGCGCCGCCGACCATGAAGTCGCGCATCAGCGCGTCGATCATCACGCTGGGCGCGTTGCGGTGGAAGAAGCCGTAGGCGAACAGCGCCGCGCCCAACGCCCAGACCAGCCAGGCCCGGCCGCCGAGCGCGCCGGCGCTGCGCGCGGGTGCGCGGCTCATGCGTCGGCCGCGTCAGCGGCGTCGGCGTCGGCGGCGGCGTCGGCGTCGGCGGGGCCGGTCTCGCGGTAGCGCGCCTGGACGTGGGTCAGGTGGCTGGCCATCGCCGCGGCCGCGGCCGCGCCGTCGCCGGCCGCGATCGCTTCGGCCACGCGGGCATGATCGTCCAGGAACAGCCGGTCGTCCTCGGGCCGGACGTAGAGGGTGTAGCGGTGGTAGGCGAACATTTCTTCCAGGATGTCGCTCAGCACCGACATGAGGTGCAGGTAGACCGCGCTGCCGGTCGCCTTGGCGATCGCAAGATGAAAATTCAGGTCGTCCTCCGCCTTGTACCTGGCGGGTCGCTGCGGGTCGCGCATGGCCGCCAGCCGGCGGGCGATCTCCGCCTTCTGCGCCGGGGCGCCGCGCTCGGCGGCGCGCCGGGCGGCCCAGACCTCCAGGCTGGCGCGCAGCTCCATCAGGTCGCGCAGGTTGGCCGGATTGACCCGCACCAGCGTAGCCAGGGAGGACTCCAGCTCGTCGTCGGCCGCCACCACCCGCGTGCCGCCGCCCTGGACGGCGCGGACCACGCCGCGCGCCTTGAGCTGCTGCAGCGCTGCGCGCACCGACACGCGGCTGACGTTCATCATCTCGGCGAGCTGGCGCTCGCCCGGCAGGCGCTCGCCGGGCGCCAGCTCGCCCGTCGCGATCAGCCGCAGCAGCTCCTGCGCCACGCGGTCCGAGACCCGTTCGCGCGGGATCTCCTGAAAGCGCGGGTCGGCCGCGAGGGCGGGGGTGGCTCGGGAGCGCATGCGGCGGTCGGCGGGTCGCTGGGAGGCTTGCGAGACGGCTGGGCGGGTCCCGCAGTCTCGGGACAGGGCGGAACTGGGCTTCTGGACAGAAACTGGCCTTTTGGTAAGACCAGATTGCCTCCCACGCCCTTGCGGCGTCAAGCGCAGGGCACACCACGCGCGGGGAGGGGGACTACTGTCTCGTGTAGTTTTCTCATAGTCCTCGCGTGTTCCGCTTGGCGATATCCGATTCCTATGCATAAGCTCAGGAAATCTTCACGCGAACCTATTATTGGTTGGGGTGGAGCCGGCGTTCTCCGCGTCGCGCGCGCGGCGGACCCCGCATCGAGGGGGGAAGTCAGGCGGACAGGAACTGGAAAACCCCATGAATCTCGTAAACAGCAAGCAGACCGTGACCCAGGTGGTGACGGAACAGCTTCGTCGCAAAATCCTCTCGGGCGATCTGGCGGCCGGTTCGGTGTTGCGTCAGGACGCGATCGCGTCGGACTACACTGTCAGCCGCATCCCGGTTCGCGAGGCCCTGCGCCAGTTGGAGGCGGAAGGTCTGGTCACCTTCTACGCGCACCGCGGGGCGGTGGTCTCCTCCCTGACGCCGGAGGATCTCAGCGAGCTGTTCGAGTTGCGCGCGCTGATCGAGCCGGAGCTGCTGCGTCAGGCCGGGGCCAACCTGACCCAGCGCGATCTCAAGCAGGCCGAGCGTTTCCTCGTCGCCAGTTGGAAGATGGCCTCGCCCGAACGCATCCTGCCGGGCTGGGACTTCTACGCCACGCTCTACACCCCGGCGGGCAAGCCCAAGCAGCTTGAGCTGGTGCGCAGCCTGCACAACCAGACCAACCGCTACTGGGTCGCGATCGCCGACGACCAGGAGGCGCGGGACGGCTCGCGCAGCCGGCGCGAGGCGGTGCTCGACGCGCTGCGCGAGGGCGATGTGGCCGAGGCCAGCGCGCGCTTGCGGGTCCACTTCGAGACCTGCGGCCAGACCACGGTCGAGGTGCTGCGCGCGCAGAGTCCGCTGCGCGGACGCCGCGGCGTGAGCCGTCTCAAGGCCGCCGGCTGACCCTGCTGCGCGCCGCCGTCCGGCCTCAGGTCGGCGGCAGGAAACGCAGCAGCGCCGCGATCAGGGCGTCGGGCGCGTCCTCCTGAACCAGATGGCCGGCACCGGCCACCGGCTCGAAGCGGCAGTCGGGCAGGCGGGCCGCCAGGTCGTGGCCGCGCGCGAGGGGGATCCAGGCATCCGCCGCGCCCCAGACCAGGAGGGTGGGGGGCGCCACCCTCGCCAAACCTTCTGCGATCTCGTCGGTGTAGCGCTGGTCCATCTGGGCGATCTGCCGGTAGAAGGCCGGCTGGCCCTCGGGACCGCACCAGGGCGCCAGGTAGAGCGCCTTCGCCTCCGGCGCCAGCGGCCGGGCGGCGGCGCCGTCGAGGTAGGCGCCGACCAGGGCGCGGTGCAGCGCATCCGGCAGGCCGGCGAAGGCCGCCTCGTTGTGGCGCAGGTGCTGCACCGTCGGCGAGCCCCAGGGGCTCAGCGCGACAGGATCGACCAGGCTGAGCGTGCGGAGGCGGCAGCCGTCGAGCAGCAGCGCGCGCAGCGCCGTGGCGCCGCCGAAGTCGTGCGCCACCACGTCCGGGGCCTCCAGGCCCCAGTGCCGCAGCAGTGCCGCCAGAAGGCCGTTCTGGACGCCCAGGGACACGTCGCCCGCCGGCTTGTCCGACTGCCCGTAGCCCAGCAGGTCGTAAGCGAAGACCCGCCGGCCCCGCGCCAGCAGCGGCACCAGGCGGCGCCAGACCTGGGCGTTGAAGGGCGTGCCGTGGATCAGCACCAGCGGTGACCCCTCGCCCCACACCCCGTAGCGCAGGCGGTGCCCCGCGATTTCGGCCGTCCGGTTGAGCGCCAGCGGTTCCATCTCGACTCCAGGCTAATGAGCAAAAATATATGAAAGCATTAGAAATCCGAGGCGTGACTAATTGTCAAAAGGTTTTTTGTACGTTAGTCATGCGCCATGACGGATGACAGCTCGCAGACGGCGCCCTGGGCGGGGCCGGAGGGCCCGGTCGGCGGCGCGCTCTGCCTCGACCTCTGCAACAGTGTCAGCGGCAGCCACCGCGCCGAGCGGCGTGAGGGCCTGCTCACGCCGCGCGCCCTGCTGGACTGGGCGCAGGCCGCCGGCGCGCTGGCGCCGACGGAGGCGGCGGCGGCCGACCCGGACGGCAGGGCGGCGACCGAGACGCTGGCGCGGCTGCGCGAGCTGCGCGACGCGCTCTACCGCTGCCTGACGGCCGAGCTGGCCGGCCAGCCGGCCGCGCCGGCGGACCTGGCCGCGATCACGGCCGCGGTGGCGGCGGCGCGCGGGGCGCAGCGGCTGGAGCAGACGGCGGCGGGCTATCGCTGGACGCTGCCGGCCGGGGCCGGCGTCTGGCGGCGGCTGGAGTGGCGCGTCGCGCTGAGCACCGCCGAGGTGCTGGGGCCGGACCGCCCGGCGCCGCTGCGCCAGTGCGGGCGCTGTAGCTGGCTGTTCCTCGACCGCGCGCGGGGGCGGGGACGCCAGTGGTGCAGCAGCCGGCGCTGCGGCAACCGTGCCCGGGTGGCCCGGCACTACCGCAAGAGCCGCGCCCGCCCGACCTGAGACGGCGCGGTCGACTTCGGGGCCGGCGGGACGGCGTCGGCCGCCCCGCCGTCGCCGGCATGGTCCTCCCGCTGCGCCGCGCCTGGGCCGCGCCTGGGCCGCGCCTGGGCCGCGCCTGAGCCGACAGGTGGGAGGGGAGGTCGAGCCGGCCGTCGCCGATCGACCGGCCCGCACGGGCGGGGTCTTCACGCGCGGGGTCTTCATGCGCGGGGTCTTCATGCGCGGGGTCTTCTGGGCCGGGACGGCGACGCCGAAGGCGCAGAAGCCGCCCTGCCGCGGCGCCGGGGCGCGCCGGCTCGCGTGGTCAGCGCAGCCGGCCGAAGCCGGTGGGAATCGCCTCGGCCGGGAAGACGGCGATCTGCCAGGGGTAGGTGAGGATCTGGGTCACCGCGGCGCCCGGCGGCGGGCGCTGCTCGCGCCAGATCAGGCCGTCGTCGGCGCTGCCCTCGCCGGCCGCATCCCGGCGCAGCCCGACGATCTCGACGCCAAAGCCGCCGGTCGGCCGCTCGCCGAGGAATACGCCGGCGGCGACCTCGCGCCCGACCGCCAGCGGGCGCGGCGGGCGGGTGCCGACCAGCCGCCAGAGCGTTTCCCACTCCTCGGCCGTGGTGGCCCGCATGGTCGATTGGATCTCCACCTGGCCGCGGCCGCCGCCCCAGCTCTCCAGCGGCGCGATCAGCTCGGCGTTGCTGGCCGCGGGCGCGCGCGACTCGACGGGCCCGCGCGATTCGACGGGGGCCGCGCTTGACCGCGCCTCGCCCGCAGCGGCTGCGGGCGGCGATGCGCCGCCGGTCGCGGGCGGTGTACGGTCCGGCGCGCAGGCGGCCAGGAGCAGCAGGGCCGCCAGGCCGCCGGGGCGCAGGAGAGAGGGGCGCAGGAGAGAGGGGCGCAGCAGGGGCGAGCGGGAAAAACGTGTCATTGCATGACGATCCGGGGGGCCTGGCGCTGGGCGCCGGCGCCGCTCAGCTTCTCCCAGATGCGCCGGGCGATCGTCAGGTAGGCGGCGGCGTGGGGGCTGTCGGGGTGGGAGATCACGATGGGTCGGCCGCTGTCCGAGGTCTCGCGGATGTCGATGGTCAGCGGCAGCTCGCCCAGGAACTCCATGCCCAGCTTCTCTGCCTCGCGCTTGGCGCCGCCGTGGCCGAAGACGTGCGCCTCATGGCCGCACTCGGGACAGATGTAGATCGACATGTTCTCCACGATGCCCAGCACCGGCACGTCGACCTTGCGGAACATGTTGAGGCCCTTGCGGGCGTCGAGCAGGGCGATGTCCTGCGGCGTCGAGACGATCACCGCGCCCGACAGCGGCACCTGCTGCGCCATGGTGAGCTGGGCGTCGCCGGTGCCCGGCGGCATGTCGACCACCAGGACGTCCAGCTCGCCCCAGTCCACGTCGCGCAGCATCTGCTGCAGGGCCGACTGCACCATCGGACCGCGCCAGATCATCGGCGTGTCCTCGGCCACCAGGAAGCCCATCGACATCACCTTGACGCCGTAGTTCTCCAGCGGCGTCAGCGTCTTGCCGTCGGGCGAGGTGGGCCGCCCGGAGATCCCCATCATGCGCGGCTGGCTGGGGCCGTAGATGTCGGCGTCCAGCATGCCCACGCGGTGGCCCTCGGCGGCCAGTGCCAGGGCCAGGTTGGCCGCCGTCGTCGACTTGCCGACGCCGCCCTTGCCGCTGGCCACGGCGACGATGTGCTTGACCCCGGGCACCAGCGCCCGGCCGCCGCCGCTTTGGGGGGACGCGCCGCCCTGCGACGGCGCGCCACCCTGCGAGGACGTGCCGCCCGGAGCGCCGCTCGGCGCGGAGGCCGGGCCTTGCGCCGCGCCGCCGCTGGACTCCGCCGTCAGCACCGCGGTGACCGAGAGCACGCCCTCCAGCGCGTCGACGGCCGCCTCGGCCGCCTTGCGCAGCGGCTCCAGCTTGGGGCCGCGCTTGGGGTCGACCTCGATGGCGAAGCCGACGTTGCCCTCCTTGACCACCAGGCCCTGGACCATCCCCAGGCTGACGATGTCGGCGTCGCGGTCGGGGTCTTTCACCCCCCGCAGCGCCTCCAGGACCTGCTCTTCGGTGATGCGGCTCATGCTTGAATTCTCCGCGCTTGTGCCGATATCGAGCGGAACCCAATTCGGCCGGGTTGGCCTGCGGTCGCGGCCCAGGATATAGGGGGCTGAGCGGCGGCTTGTCCACGGGCAGCGTGGCCGGCCGGCGGCGCGCAGCGCAGCGGGGCCCGCGCGGCTCCTCTGGCGGCTGCCGAGCCTACGCCTGTTTCCGGTATGCGGCCGGAGCAGCGGTGCAGATGACGAGGTTCAGGGAGACACACGAGCATGCCTTGGCAATCGGGTAGCGGCGGCTCCGGCGGCGGCGGAGGCCCCTGGGGTGGCGGCTCCGGCGGTTCCGGCGGCGGGTCCGGCGGTGGCGGACCGTGGGGCGGCCGCGGTGGCGGCAACAACGGTGGCGGTTGGGGCTCCGGCGGCTGGGGCCCCGGCGGCGGCAACCGGCCGCCCGACTTCGAGGACGTCATCCGGCGCGGCCAGGAACGGCTGCGCGGCGCGCTGCCCGGCGGGCTCGGCGGCGGCCGGGGGCTGGGCATCCTGATCGCCGTGGCGCTCGTGCTGTGGCTCGCCTCCGGCTTCTATCAGGTGCGCCCGGGCCAGCAGGGCGTGGTGCTGCGCTTCGGCGAATGGGTCAACCAGGACAGCCTGGCCGGCCCCGGCCTGCACTGGCACCTGCCCTGGCCGATCGAGACGGCGGTGACGCCCAACGTCGAGGAGATCCGCCAGATCGAGGTCGGCTATCGCGGCAACGCCAGCCGCACCAACGACGTCGCCGAGGAAAGCCTGATGCTGACCGGCGACCAGAACATCATCGACATCGACTTCACGGTGCAGTGGCGGATCAGCAACGCCGGCGAGTTCCTGTTCAACATCCGCGACCCCGAGTCGACCATCAAGATCGCTGCCGAAAGCGCGATGCGCGAGATCATCGGCCGGACCGACATCCAGCCGGCGCTGACCGACGCGCGCACCGAGATCGCCGACCGCACCAAGACGGTGCTGCAGCAGATCCTCAACGACTACCGCGCCGGCATCAACATCACCGAGATCAACCTGCAGGACGTGCAGCCGCCGCAACAGGTGGTCGACGCCTTCGAGGACGTGCAGCGGGCGCGCCAGGACCTCGACCGTCTGCGCAACCAGGCCGACGCCTACCGCAACAAGGTGATCCCCGAGGCCCGCGGCGAGGCGCAGCGCATGATCCAGGAGGCCGAGGCCTACCGCGAGCGGCTGATCAACGAGGCCCAGGGTGAGGCGCAGCGCTTCCTCAACGTCTACGAGGCCTACCTGCAGAACCCCTCGATCACCACGCGGCGCATGTACCTGGAGACGGTCCAGGGCATCCTCAGCGACACCGACAAGGTGATCATGCAGGACAGCTCGGGCGCGGTGCCCTACCTGCCGCTCAACGAGCTGCGCGGGCGCCTGGGCGGCGGCAGCGCACAGCAGAGCCAGCAGTAGCCGGAGAGGACGAAAGTCATGCAGAAGCGAATCGCCCTGATCGGCGGCATCCTCCTGGTGGTGCTGGGCTTCGTCGCCTACAACGCGCTCTTCACGGTGCACCAGACCCAGCAGGCCCTGGTCTTGCAGTTCGGCGCCATCAAGCGCGTCGTGCAGGAGCCCGGCCTCAACGTGAAGCTGCCCTTCATCCAGAACGTGGTCTACTTCGACCGCCGGGTGCTGAACCTCGATCCCGACCCGCTGACCGTGGTTCTCTCGGACCAGCGGCGCCTGATCGTCGACGTCTTCGTGCGCTACCGCATCACCGATCCGGTGCGCTTCTACGAGACGGTCAACAACGAGGGGACCCTGCGCAATCGTCTGGACCCCATCGTCAATACCGAGGTGCGTTCGGCGCTGGGTGAGGTGACCCTGGCCAGCGTGCTGTCGGAGGAGCGGCGCGACCTGATGGAGGAGATCCGGCGCCGGGTGAACTCCGCGGTGCGCCAGGCCGCGCAGGAAAGCGGCGTCGCGGTGGAGACCGAGACCAGCAGCGACGTGCAGCTGACCGATACCGCGCGTCCGGCCAGCCAGCGCCGCGGCGGCTTCGGCATCGACGTGGTCGACGTGCGCATCGGCCGGGCCGACCTGTCCAAGGACGTCAGCGAGTCGGTCTACGACCGTATGCGGGCCGAGCGCGAGCGCGACGCCGCCGAGTTCCGAGCCCAGGGCCAGGAGCAGTTCCAGCGGATCACCGCCTCGGCCGACCGCGAGGCCACGGTGATCCGGGCCGAGGCGCAGCGCGACGCCGACATCCTGCGCGGTGAGGGCGAGGCCGAGCGGACCCGGCTGCTCAACGAGGCCTTCGGCCAGGACGCGGAGTTCTTCGACTTCTACCGCTCGATGCAGGCCTACACCGAGGCGATCCGCGGCGAGAACTCCATGCTGGTGCTGCCGCCGGACAACGAGTTCTTCCGCTTCTTCAACTCGCTGCCGGAAGGCGTGCGCAACGCCGAGCGCAATCCCGAGCAGCGCGCGGAGTCGCGTCCCGCCACGCCGTTGCGCAACGGCACGGGCGCCACGGACGGCGCGGCCGGCGGCGCAACCGCGGACGAGCGGCCGGCGGCGCAGTAGGCGCCCTACGGCCCCGACATGACACGGCGGCTGCCTGCCGAAGCAAGCGGTGGGCAGCCGTCGGCGTTTGTGCGGGGTGGTTGATCGAGCCCCATGACCGACCTGCTGACCGCGCTGGCCCTGGTGTTCGTGATCGAGGGCTGCCTGCTGGCCCTGTTTCCCGGGGCGCCGCGGGCGATCTACCGCCAGCTTTCCGAGCTGGCGCCCGAGACCCTGCGGGTCTTCGGCCTGATCGCCGCCACCCTGGGCGTGCTCGCCGTCTGGCTGCTGCGCGGCTGACGGCACGGCTGGCGACGCGGCTGGCCGCGCGGCTGGTGGCGCGGCGGGCGGGCGGCCGCATCTTGGTCGTTTCCTCCTCGCGCGTCTTTGAGGCACACTGCGGATTGCCGGCGCCGCCCGGCGTGCCATGTTTCAGGACAGGTGCCGCCGCCTGGGGCCGCTGCCGCGGCCCGGGGCCGGGCACCGACCGCGAAGACCGCCGAGAGGACCCCGCGTGACCCGAGCCCCTTCCGTTGCCCGCGTCCTTGCAGCCCGCCTGTCCGGCCAGGCGCTGGCGGCCCTCCTGTTGCTCACCGCCGCCGCCGTCTGGGCGGCACCGGCGGCCGCCCAGCCCGAGGGGGCGCCGATCTCCTTCGCCGATCTGGCCGACCGGCTGCTGCCCACCGTGGTCAACATCTCGACCACCCAGGTGGTCGAGCGCGGCGACCAGGAGGACTTCGAGGAGATGTTCCGCGAGTTCTTCGAGCGCCGGGGGCAGGGGGCGCCGCCGCCGCGGCGGCGGGCCAACTCGCTCGGCTCGGGCTTCATCATCGATCCCGACGGCTATGTCGTGACCAACAACCACGTCATCGCCGACGCCGACACGGTCGAGGTGGTGCTGTTCGACGACACCACCTTCGAGGCGGAGGTGATCGGCACCGATCCCGAGACCGACCTGGCGCTGCTCAAGGTCGAGCCGACCTTCCGGCTGCCGAGCACCACCTGGGGCGATTCCAACAGCGTGCGCGTGGGCGACTGGGTGCTGGCGGTGGGCAACCCCTTCGGCCTGGGCGGCTCGGTCACCGCCGGCATCGTCTCGGCGCGCGGGCGCAACATCAACGCCGGGCCCTACGACGACTTCCTCCAGACCGACGCGGCCATCAACCGCGGCAACTCCGGCGGCCCGATGTTCAACCTGGACGGCGACGTGATCGGCGTGAATACCGCGATCTTCTCGCCCTCCGGCGGCTCCATCGGGATCGGCTTCGCCGTGCCCTCGGCCATGGCCCAGAACGTGATCGACTCCCTGCGCCGCTTCGGCGAGGTGCGGCGCGGCTGGCTGGGCGTGCGCATCCAGACCGTGACCGAGGAGCTGGCCGGCGAGCTGGCGCTGCCCGACCCGGCGACCGGCGCCTTCGTCGCCAGCGTGATCGAGGGTGGCCCGGCCGAATCCGCCGGCATCCAGCAGGGCGACGTCATCATCACCTTCGACGGCCGGTCCGTGCCCGACAACCGGGGGCTGGTGCGCATGGTGGCCGAGACCTCGGTCGGCCGCGACGTCGAGGTGGTGGTCTGGCGCGACGGTGCGCGCGAGACCGTGCAGGTCAACCTGGGCCAGCGCGACTCCGAGGCCCTGGCCGCCGCCGCGCCGCCGCCGGCCGATCCCGAGGAGCTGCGCGACCTGCCCGCCCTGGGGCTCACCCTGGGCGCGCTCACCGAGGAGCGGCGCGACGAGTTCGGCCTGGAAGCCGGCGTCGGCGGCGTCGTGATCACCGGCGTGGACGCCGGCGGCAGCGCCGAGGAGAAGGGGCTCAAGCCCGGCGACGTGATCGTCGAGGTCGACCAGGAGCGGGTTGCCACCCCGGACGACGTCGAAGCCTTCGTCGCCCAGGCGCGCGAGGCCCAGCGTCGCAGCCTGACCCTGCTGGTCTACCGCGGCGGCGAGTACCAGTGGATCGTGCTGCGCATCGGTCAGGGCTGAGGTCGCTGAGAGGGTGGCGGCCAGGGGAGCGGCAGCGCTGCGGCGCGGCGCTCTCGCCTCACACAGCCGCGAAGTCGGCGCGGCGGTAGCCCTGGTAGAACAGCAGACCCGTCAGGTCGGCCACGTCCAGGGCGAAGCGCGCGGCGGCGCGCACCTTCGGCTTGCCGCGGTAGGCGACGCCCAGGCCGGCGGCGTTGAGCATCGCCAGGTCGTTGGCGCCGTCGCCCACGGCGCAGGCGGCCTCGGGGGCGATGCCCAGGCGCGCGCAGTGCGCCTGCAGCGCCGCCAGCTTGGCCTCGCGGCCCAGAATCGGCTCGCGCACCCGGCCGGTGAGCGCGCCGGCCTCGATCTCCAGAAGGTTGGCCTGAACGCTGGAGAAGCCGCAGGCCTCGGCCACCGGCTCGGCGAAGAGGGTGAAGCCGCCGGAGACCAGGGCGCAGCGCACGCCGGCCGCCTCCAGGGTGCGCACCAGCACCCGCGCGCCGGGATTGAAGGTCATGCGCTCGGCCGCCTGCTCGACCGTCGTCAGCGGCAGCCCGGCCAGCTTGGCGACACGGGCGCGCAGCGCCTCCTCGAAGTTCAGCTCGCCGGCCATGGCGCGGGCGGTCACCTCGGCGATCTCGGCGCGCAGGCCGACCGCCTCGGCCAGCTCGTCCAGCATCTCCTCGCCGATGATGGTCGACTCCATGTCGGCGATCAGCAGCCCCTTGCGCCGGCCCGCCACCGGCTGGGCCGCGAGGTCGAGCGGCAGGGCGCCCAGCGCGTCGCGCACCGCTCGCTCGGCCGCCGGCGGCGCGAGCTCCGCGAAAGGCAGGTCGCAGGCCTCCTCCGGGGCGAGCCAGTCGGCGGGGGCGAGGGTGGCGCCGGCGGCGCGCAGCGCGGCACTGGCGGTCTCGACGGTCTCGGCGCAGAGCTTGCGCCGGGCGGGATCGGCGATCAGGGTGAGGACGCTGGACATGGCGCGCCCCTCTTAGCGAGCGCGCCGGCGCCAGACAAGCCACCAGAGCCAGACAAGCCACCAGAGCCAGACAAGCCCCCAGAGACGCAGCACCCGCCGCAGCCCCGCCCGCCGAACACCCCGCCCACCGAACACCCCGCCCGCCATGACGGCTCCAGCTCCCTCCCAGCCCCGCGTTTGCCAAGACCCGGCGGCCGGCGCCTCTGCGCCGCAGCCGCCGGCCGTGATCGTCGCCGGGCCGACCGCCAGCGGCAAGTCGGCGCTGGCGCTGGCGCTGGCCGAGCGCTTCGCCGGCACGGTGATCAACGCCGACGCCCTGCAGGTCTACCGCGACCTGCCGATCCTGACGGCGCAGCCCGACGCCGCCGCCCGGGCGCGGGTGCCGCACCGGCTCTACGGCGTGCTGGACGCGACCGAACGCTGCTCGGCCGGGCGCTGGCGCGCGCTTGCCCTGGAGGCGCTGGCCGCCAGCCGGGCCGCCGGGCGGCTGCCGATCTTCTGCGGCGGCACCGGCCTCTACCTCAAGGCCCTGACCGAGGGCATCGCGGCGATCCCGCCGGTGCCGGCCGAGGTCCGTGCGGCGGCGGCGGCGCGGCTGCGCGAGCTGGGGCCGGCCGGGCTGCATGCCGCGCTGCGCCGCCGCGATCCCGACACCGCCGAGCGGTTGCATCCGAACGACAGCCAGCGGCTGCAGCGGGCCTGGGAGGTGCTGGAGGCGAGCGGCCGCGGCCTGGCGGCCTGGCAGGCGGCGCCGCCGGCCGAGGGGCCGGCCCCGGCCAGCTTCCGTTGGCTGGTGCTGTTGCCGCCGCGCGACCGGCTGCAGGCCGCCTGCGACGCCCGCTTCCGCGCCATGATCGCGGCCGGGGCCCTGGAGGAGGTGCGCGCCCTGGCGGCGCGCGACCTGGACCCGCGCCTGCCGGCCATGAAGGCCCTGGGGGTGCCCGAACTGGCCGCCCACCTGGCCGGGGAAACCACGCTGGAGCAGGCGGTTGCCGCGGCGCAGCAGGCGACGCGACGGTACGCCAAGCGGCAGGCCACCTGGCTGCGCACTCAGGTGCTGCGACATAATGAAAGTGTCTCTGTTATGGAAACGCAATTTTCGGAAAAGGACGTGTCGGAAATCTTTTCGAAAATTGACGGGTTTTTGTTGACCCTGGACCGGCCCAGGCGATAGGGTGCCGCCTGCGCCGCCGGATGGCCGCCCATACCGTGCGCGCGGTACCGAAAAACCCTAAACAGACGTGGGGCTTGCTGCGCCCGCGAACGCTTATTGTGTGAGGAACCAGACACCATGTCCGCCACCAGCCCCCGCGCCGGCGACCAGGCCTCCGAGGCCGCGCCGGCCCCGACCCCGAGCGACGCCTACTCCGGCGCCGAGATGGTCATCAAGGCGCTGGTGGATCAGGGTGTCGAGGTCGTCTTCGGCTATCCCGGCGGCGCGGTCCTGCCGATCTACGATGCCTTGTTCCAGCAGAACAACCTGCGCCACGTGCTGGTGCGGCACGAGCAGGCGGCGGTGCACGCCGCCGAGGGCTACGCCCGCTCGACCGGCAAGCCGGGCGTGGTGCTGGTGACCTCCGGTCCGGGCGCCACCAACGCGGTGACCGGCCTGACCGACGCGCTGATGGACTCGATCCCGGTGGTCTGCCTGACCGGTCAGGTGCCCACCCACCTGATCGGCAACGACGCCTTTCAGGAGGCGGACACGACCGGCATCACCCGGCCCTGCACCAAGCACAACTACCTGGTCAAGGCGGTCGGCGACCTGCCGCGCATCCTGCACGAGGCCTTCTACGTGGCGACCAACGGCCGGCCCGGGCCGGTGGTGGTCGACCTGCCCAAGGACGTGCTGCAGACCAAGGGCGGCTACGTCGAGAAGGAGCAGGTGGTCCACCGCAGCTACCGGCCGCAGACCGAGCCCGAGGGCGCGGCCATCGTCAAGACGGTGGAGCTGCTGGCCGAGGCCAAGCGGCCGATCATCTACGCCGGCGGCGGCGTCATCAACGCCGGGCCGGAGGCCTGCCGCCTGCTGACCGAGCTGGTGCACCTGACCGGCGCGCCGGTGACCAACACGCTGATGGGCCTGGGCGCGGTGCCGGGCAGCGACCCGCAGTTCCTGGGCATGCTGGGCATGCACGGGACCTACGAGGCCAACCTGGCCATGTACTCCTGCGACGTCATGCTCAACATCGGCGCGCGCTTCGACGACCGGGTAACCGGCCGCCTGTCCGACTTTTCGCCCAACTCGACCAAGATCCACGTCGACATCGACCCCTCCTCGATCAACAAGAACGTGGTGGTCGACCTGCCGGTGGTGGCCGACGCCGAGGCGGCGCTGCGCGCCCTGGTCGCCGAGTGGAAGCGGCGCCAGCCGCGCGTCGACCGCAAGGCGCAGGACGCCTGGTGGCAGCAGATCGAGGCCTGGCGGGGGCGCGACTGCCTGCGCTACGAGCAGAAGGGCGAGCAGATCAAGCCGCAGTACGCGATCCAGCGCCTCTACCAGCTCACCGCCGCGCAGGAGGCCAAGTCGGGGCGCGAGACCTACATCACCACCGAGGTCGGCCAGCACCAGATGTGGGCCGCCCAGTTCTTCAAGTTCGAGCGGCCGAACCGCTGGATGACCTCCGGCGGCCTGGGCACCATGGGCTACGGCCTGCCCTCGGCCATGGGCGTGCAGATCGCGCATCCCGACGCGCTGGTGATCGACGTCGCCGGCGAGGCCTCGATCATGATGAACATCCAGGAGATGTCGACGCTGGCCCAGTACGGCCTGCCGGTGAAGATCTTCATCGTCAACAACCAGTGGATGGGCATGGTGCGCCAGTGGCAGGAGCTGCTGCACGGCGCCCGCTACTCCGAGAGCTACAGCGCCAGCCTGCCCGACTTCGTCGCCCTGGCCGAGGCCTTCGGCGCGGTCGGCCTTCGCGCCACCAAGGCCAGCGAGCTGGACGACAAGATCATGGAGATGCTGGAGACGCCCCGGCCGGTGATCTTCGACTGCTGCGTGACGCAGGAGGAGAACTGCTTCCCCATGATCCCCTCCGGTGCGGCCCACTACGAGATGCTGCTGGGTCCCGACGACCGCGCGGCCAAGCCGATCAGCGAAGAGGGCATGGTCCTGGTCTAGCGGCCGCCGCCCGCCGGCGGCGGCGGGGCCGGCGCAGGCCGGGCATGCGCCCCGGCGGGCTTGCCCTGGCCCCCGCCAGCCGCTAGGAACCCTGCGCGACAAACCCTGCGCAAGCTATCTATCCGATCGTCATCTTCAGGTCCCCCCGCGAGCGGGGGCCGCAACCCCCGAGGCCAGCCCCCCCAGTGTCACCCCTGCAGGACATCGTCGAGCGGCGCACCATCGCCGTGCTGGTCGACAACGAACCCGGCGTGCTCGCGCGCGTCATCGGCCTCTTTTCCGGCCGCGGCTACAACATCGAGAGCCTGACGGTGACCGAGGTGGAGCGCGAGATGGGCCTGTCGCGCATCACCGTGGTGACCACCGGCACGCCGCAGGTGCTCGAGCAGATCAAGGCGCAGCTCGACCGCCTGGTGCCGGTGCACCGCGTCGCCGACCTCAGCCAGCAGGGGCCCTACGTGGAGCGCGAGCTGGCGTTGGTGAAGGTCTCCGGCACCGGCGACAAGCGGGTCGAGGCGCTGCGCATCGCCGGCATCTTCAAGGCCGAGGTGGTCGACGCCGGCCTCGACTACTTCATCTTCGAGGCGACCCACCGTCCCGACAAGCTGGACCGCTTCATCGAGCTGATGAAGCCCCTGGGGCTGGTCGAGATGAGCCGCACCGGCGTCGTCGCCATCGCCCGCGGCAAGGACAGCATTTAGCGAAACCGGCGGGCCGGCCGCAGGCGGCGGCGCCCGCGTCACGAGGAAACGAGAGGGAAGAGAGACGATGCGCGTCTACTACGATCGCGACGCCGACGTGAACCTGATCAAGGGCAAGAAGGTGGTCGTCGTCGGCTACGGCAGCCAGGGCCACGCCCACGCCATGAACCTGCGTGACAGCGGCGTCGCCGACGTGCGCATCGCCCTGCGCGCCGGCTCGAAGACCGCCGCCAAGGCCGAGGGCGCCGGCTTCACCGTGATGACGCCGGACGCGGCGGCGGCCTGGGCCGACGTGGTGATGATCCTCACCCCCGACGAACTGCAGGCCGACCTCTACAAGGACTCCCTGGAGGCCAACCTGAAGGAGGGCGCGGCCATCGCCTTCGCCCACGGCCTCAACATCCACTTCAACCTGATCGAGCCGCGCCCCGACCTGGACGTCTTCATGATCGCGCCGAAGGGCCCGGGCCATACGGTGCGCAGCGAGTACGTGCGCGGCGCCGGCGTGCCCTGCCTGATCGCGGTGCACCAGGACTCCAGCGGCAACGCCCAGGAGCTCGGCCTGTCCTACGCCTGCGCCATCGGCGGCGGGCGCGCCGGCATCATCGAGACCAGCTTCCGCGAGGAGTGCGAGACCGACCTCTTCGGCGAGCAGACTGTGCTCTGCGGCGGCCTCTCGGCGCTGATCGTCGCCGGCTACGAGACCCTGGTCGAGGCCGGTTACGCCCCGGAGATGGCCTACTTCGAGTGCCTGCACGAGGTGAAGCTGATCGTCGACCTGATGTACGAGGGCGGGCTGGCCAACATGCGCTACTCGATCTCGAACACGGCCGAGTTCGGCGACTACCAGACCGGCCCGCGCATCATCACCGACGAGACCAAGGCCGAAATGAAGCGGGTGCTCGACGACATCCAGTCCGGCCGCTTCACCCGCGACTGGGTGCAGGAGTGCAAGGCCGGCCAGCCGTCCTTCAAGGCGACCCGCCGGCGCCACGCCGAGCACTCCATCGAGGAGGTCGGCCAGCGCCTGCGCGGCATGATGCCCTGGATCGCCGAGAACGCCCTGGTCGACAAGTCGAAGAACTAGAGCAGAGTCAGCCGACCTGAAGGGATCGCGTTGCGAGTCCTTCAGGTCGGCATCTGCTCCAGAGCGGTCTCCGACCGGAACGGCGACAGGGCCGGCTCCCCCCCGGGAGCCGGCCCTGTTTCGTTGCGCACCGCCCGCGCCGCCCGCTCAGAACAGGAGGCCGGGCAGCCAGGTGCCGATTTCCGGCAGGGCGAAGACCAGGGCGATGCCGATGGCCTGCAGCAGGATGAAGGGCAGCACCCCGCGGTAGATGTCGAGGGTCCGCACCTCCTTGGGCGCCGCACCGCGCAGGTAGAACAGCGAGAAGCCGAACGGCGGCGTCAGGAAGGAGGTTTGCAGGTTGATGGCGATCATCACCGCCAGCCACAGCGGGTCCATCCCCATCAGCAGCAGCACCGGGACCACGATGGGCAGCACGATCACCGAGATCTCGACGAAGTCGAGGAAGAAGCCCATCACGAAGATCAACGCCATGACGAAGACGAAGGCGGCCAGCTCGCCGCCCGGCATCTCGCCCAGGAAGGCCTCGACCCGCAGGCCGCCGCCCAGGCCGCGGAACACCAGCGCGAAGAGGCTGGCCCCGATCAGCATGGCGAAGATCATCGAGGTGACCGTCATGGTGCCGGTCATCACCGGCGCCAGCACGCCCGCCCGCCAGGCGCGGCGCAGGCAGACCGCGAGGCCCCAGACCAGCAGCGCGCAGAGCCCGACCGCCAGCCAGATGCCGGCCTGGTCGAGCGCGCTGGCCTGCGCCCGGCCGAGCCGGAGATCCAGGTAGCGGGTCATCACCAGCATGGCGAGGGTGGCGGCCAGGCCGAGCCAGATCGGCAGGTTGCTGCGCCCCTGCGCGAGCTTCAGGCCGCTGAGCACCAGCGCGCCCATGGCGCCGACGGCGGCCGCCTCGGTCGGCGTGGCGACGCCGCCGAGGATGGAGCCGAGCACGGCGACGATCAGCGCGATCGGCGGAATCAGCACCCGCAGCACCCGCGGCCAGTCGATGCGCCGGCCCTCGGCCGGCGCGTCGGTTTGCGCCAGCGCCGGCGCGTCCTGCGGCCGCAGCAGCGCCAGCAGCAGCACGTAGCCGAGGTAGAGGCCGACCAGCAGCAGCCCCGGTAGCAGGGCGGCGGCGAAGACCTGGCCGACCGAGATGGTCTCGACCGAGAACTTGCCCTGGGCGTACTGCGCCTGCTGGTAGCCGCTCGACATCACCTCGGCCAGGATGATCAGCAGGGTCGAGGGCGGGATGATCTGGCCCAGCGTGCCGGCGGTGCAGACCGTGCCGGCCGCCAGGCGCTTGTCGTAGCCCAGCCGCAGCATGGTCGGCAGGGCGATGAGGCCCATGGTGGTCACCGTCGCGCCGACGATGCCGGTCGAGGCGGCCAGCAGCGCGCCGACCGCGATCACCGAGACCGCCAGGCCGCCGCGCAGGGCGCCGAACAGGCGGCCCATCTCCTCCAGCAGCTCCTCGGCAATGCGCGAGCGCTCCAGCAGCAGCCCCATCAGCACGAACAGCGGGATGGCGACCAGCACCTCGTTGGTCAGGATCGCGAAGACGCGGGTGCTGAGCGCACCCAGCAGCCCGATGTCGAAGGCGCCGACCGCCAGGCCCAGCAGGGCGAACAGCACGGCGCTGCCGGACAGGGTGAAGACCACCGGGTAGCCGGCCAGGATGCCCAGGCAGAGCGCGGCGATCATGACCAGGTCGAGGCTGTCCAGCATGGTGCGGTCTAGCGCTCCTCGGGGCCGGCGCCGACCAGGCGCGCCGCGCTGCTCAGCGCCTGGGCCAGGCCCTGGACCAGCAGCAGCAGGGCGAAGGCCGGGATCAGGCTCTTGAGCAGGAAGGAGGCGGGGATGCCGCCGACCGAGATCGGCCCCTCCAGAATGGCCCAGGACTTGGCCGCGAAGCCCCAGGTGAAGACCAGCAGCACCAGGCAGGTGGGGATCAGCAGGAAGAGGCTGCCCAGCAGGTCGACCAGGGCGCGTTTACGCGCGCCCATCTCGGAATAGAAGATGTCGACCCGCACGTGGCCGTCGGCCAGCAGGGTGTAGCCGGCGCCCAGCATGAAGAGCGTGGCGTGTAGGTAGAGCACCCCTTCGTGGGCGAAGATGAAGGCCATGCCGAAGACGTAGCGCAGCACCACGATGGCGAACTGCAGCAGCAGCATCGCCAGCGCGGCCCAGCGCACCCAGCGGCCGAGCGTGCGGTTCACCGCCTCCAGACCTGCGGCCAGCTTCAGCATGGCGGTTCAGCCCCCCGGAGACTGAGCTCTTTGAAGTTGCGGCCCGGCGGTCTCCGGGCACCAGGACAGGCGCGGACGGCCGGCGGCGGCAATCGCGATCCGCCGCCGCCGGCCGCTTTCAAGCGGGGCGGCCGCCCCGGCGGCTCGGCCGCTCAGCCGCCGTAGTCGAAGTCGAGCCCGCGCGCGGCCATCTGCCCCTGGTCGGCGTAGGGCTTGTAGTCCGCCATCGAGGCCCGGTAGGCAAGGAAGGATTCGACGATGCGGGTGACCAGCTCGTCCTCGTCGCCCCGCAGGTCGGCGATCACCTCGCCGGCCGCGTTGCCCAGCGCGACCATGACCTCGTCGGGCAGCTTCCTGACCTGCACGCCCTCTTCCTCGACCAGCAGCTTGAGGGCCTTGGCGTGGTTGGTGTTGTACTCGCTGGTGACCACGTAATAGAGCGATTCGCAGGCGTACTGCACCGCTTGCTTGAGGTCGTCGGGCAGCGCCGCGAAGGCCTCCAGATTGACCGCGGCCTCCTCCGCCGAGGAGGGCTCGCCGACGCCCGGCCAGTAGTAGTTCTTGGCGATCTGGTGGAAGCCCAGCGCGCTGTCGGTCCAGGGGCCGATGAACTCGCCGGCGTCCAGGGTGCCCGACTGCAGCGCCTGGAACATGTCGCCGCCGCCCATGGCCTGCACCGCGACGCCGACCTTGGCGAACATCTCGCTGGCCAGGCCGGTGGTGCGGAAGCGCAGCCCGCGCAGGTCGTCGATGCTGGTGATCTCCTCGCGGAACCAGCCGGCCCACTGCGGCCCGGAGTTGCCGCAGAGGAAGGGCTTGAGGTTGAAGCGGGCGTACATCTCGTCGTAGAGCGCCTGGCCGCCGCCGTGGGCCATCCAGCCGAACTGCTCGTCGGCGGTCAGGCCGAAGGGCTGCGAGCCGAACAGCAGGATGCCCTTGGACTTGGAACCCCAGTAGGAGGGCACGGCGTGGTAAAGCTCGGCCGTACCGTCGGAGACGGCGTCGAACACGCCGCGCCCGGGCACCAGCTCGCCCGCTGCGTGGAGCGTGACCTTCATGCGGCCGCCGGACAGGGCGGTGATGCGCTCGGCCAGCATGCGCGCGGCGACGCCCGGCCCCGGCAGGTTCTTCGGCCAGGCGGTGACCATCTTCCATTCGATCACGTCCTGCGCGATCGCCGGTGTCGGGAAGTCGGTGGCGGCGGCGACGACGCCGGCGGCGCCGAGCGCGCCGGCGCTGCCGAGAAACTTGCGGCGGTTCATCTGTGGAGATCTCCCTGTCCGATGCCCCGGTTCTGGCGCGGGCCGGCCACCGTGATGGCCAGACCCGGGCGCCGACAGGATAAGGAGGCGACGCCGCAGGGGGCAAGCCGCCGGATCGGCGCCCTCACAGGCCGCGCCGCTCAGTAGCCGTTGTCCCGGTCCACCCGGTTGGGCACCGGTGCGCCGGACAGCGCGGCCCGCGCGGCGGCCAGCGTCTGCTCGGCCACCAGGGCGGTGCTCACGTCGCTGGCGCAGTGCGGCGTGACCAGGATGCGCGGATGCGCCCAGAAGGGGTGCTCCGCCGGCAGCGGCTCCTCCGCGAAGACGTCGAGGGAGGCGCCCTGCAGCGGCCCCGCCTCGATGGCCGGGATCAGGTCGGCCTCGACGAGCTGCGGGCCGCGGCCCATCTGGATCAGGTAGGAGTCCGGCTTCATACGGGCGAACAAGCCGGCGTCCAGCAGCCCCTCGGTCTCGGCCGTCAGCGGCAGCAGGTTGACCAGGGCGTCGGCGCGCGCCAGCACCGCCTCCAGACCCTGCGGCCCGCTGGCCACCTCGACGCCGTCCAGCGTCTTGGCACTGCGCGCCCAGCCGATCACCGGGTAGCCGAGCCCGGCCAGCTTCTGCGCGGTCACCCGGCCCATGCGGCCGAGGCCGAGCACGCCGACGCAGGTCTGCGCTGCGCTGCGCTGGGGCTGGCGGCGCCAGACCCGCGCGGCCTGCTGCTCCAGGTAGCGGTCGAAGCGGCGCTGGTACCAGATCACGTGCCAGATCACGAACAGCGCCATCGACTGGGCCTGGCCCGGGTCGACCATGCGCACCACCGGCACGTCGGGCAGCTCCGGGTCGGCCAGGATGTTGTCCACCCCGGCGGCGATGGAGCAGACGACCTGCAGGTTGGGAAAGCGCTTGAGCAGGCCGTGCGGCGGCCGCCAGGCCAGCGCGAAGTCGATCTCCTCCGGCGCCGCGACCTGCTCAGGCGTCAGCAGCTCGACGGCGGGATCGCACGCCGCGAAGGCCGGGGCGAAGATCTTCTTCAAGTCGAGACTGGCGCTGACCAGCACGCCTTTCATGCCGGGGGCTTCCTCTTTGTCGCGTTTGTCGCGTCGTTTTCGATGTCCCCCGCCCGCGGCCGCGGGCGGGGACGGCTTCGCCGGTTAGACCGGCTCCAGCCCGCACCACTCCGCCACGAAGAGCGCGATGGTGCCGGTCACGCGCTGGACCGAGGCCAGGCTGACGCGCTCGTCGAAGCCGTGGATCGCCTCGGCGTAGGGCCCGTAGACCAGGCAGGGCGTGTCCTGATACAGCACGAACACGCGGGCGTCGAGATAGCCGGGCGTGACGAAGGACTCCAGCGCGCGCCCGTAGCTGGCCGCGTGGGCGCGCCCCAGCGCCAGCTCGGCGGCCGAGCCCTCCTGCAGCACGTAGCCCTCGGCGAAGAAGCCGTTGTAGACCACCTCCGGCGGATTGTTCGCCAGGAAGGGCACCCGCGCGGCGGTGCGGCGCAGGCAGTCCTCGATTTCGCGCGCCGCCGCGGCCGGGTCGACCCCGGGGTAGAGGGCGATGCGGCAGTCGAAGGTGCACCAGGCCGGGACCGAGGAGGCCCAGTCGCCGCCGGCGATCTTGCCGACGTTGAAGTTGATCGGGTGGTCCAGCGCCTCGAAGTGGCGGTGCTGGCCCTGGCGGGCGTTCCAGGCGGCCTCCAGCTCGCGCAGACCCTGGATCAGGGCGTAGGCGGCCTCGATGGCGTTGGCGCCGCTGCCGGCCTCGCGCACGTGCACCGGCACGCCGCGCACCTTGACCTGAAACCAGATGACGCCGGTGTTGGCGCGCACCAGCTTGTCGTCCTCCGGCTCCGGAATCAGCGCCGCGTCGGCCTTGTAGCCGCGCAGCAGGCAGGCCAGCGCGCCGTTGCCGGTGCACTCCTCCTCGACCACCGACTGCAGGTAGGTGGTGGCCGCCGGCCGGTAGCCCAGCCGCCGCAGCGCGTCGAGCGCGAAGAGGTTGGCGGCCAGCCCCGCCTTCATGTCGCCGGCGCCGCGCCCGTAGAGCCAGTCGCCCTCGCGGTGTGGCGCGAAGGGCGGCGTCGACCACATCTCCAGCGGCCCGGTGGGCACCACGTCCATGTGGCCGTTGAGGATCAGCGAGCGGCCCCGCTCCGTACGCGGGCGATGGGTCCCGACCACGTTGAGCGCCTGGCCGTAGTCCACCTTGACCGGCGAGAAGCCGGGGTGGTGCTTGATCTCCTCCACGTCGATCACCCAGCGGTCGAGGGCGTAGCCGCGCTCGGCCAGGGCGCGGTGCATGAAGTCCTGTGCCGTCTGCTCCTGGCCGCGCAGGGAGGGCAGGCGGATCAGCTCCTCGGTGAAGGCGACCTGCTCCGCGAAGCCTTCGGCGACCGAGGCCAGGATCTCCTCGGCGAGCTTGGGATCGGGCGGCGCGCCCTCCGGCGGGTGGTTGGCGGTCATGGCGCGGCGGCCTCCTGCTGGTGGCGCAGCGCGATCTCCGGCACCGACCAGTGGCGGCCGGGCACGGCGGCCAGCAGCTCTTTGGTGTAGTCGTGCTGCGGGGCGTTGAAGACCGTGCGGGTGGCGCCGTACTCGACGATGCGGCCGAGCTTCATCACCGCGATGTTGTCGCAGATCTGGGCGGCCACGCGC
The DNA here is from genome assembly GCA_965233705.1 of Algihabitans sp. Classification (GTDB taxonomy): domain Bacteria; phylum Pseudomonadota; class Alphaproteobacteria; order Kiloniellales; family DSM-21159; genus Algihabitans. The sequence goes on from CBDDTF010000004.1 coordinate 491,281, forward strand.
AGGTCGTGGGTGATGAACAGCATGGAGAGCTGCAGGCGCTGCTTGATCTCGGCCAGCAGGTCGAGCACCTGGGCCTGCACCGAGACGTCGAGCGCCGAGACCGGCTCGTCGGCGACCAGCAGCTCGGGCTCCAGCGCCAGCGCGCGGGCGATGCCGATGCGCTGGCGCTGGCCGCCGGAGAACTCGTGCGGGTAGCGCTCGGCGGCCGAGGCGTCGAGCCCGACCAGGCTCAGCAGCTCCTCGGCCCGGGCCACGGCCTCGGCCCGGTCGGTGCCGTGGGCGATCGGTCCCTCGGCGATGATCGTGCCCACCTTGCTGCGCGGGTTGAGCGAGGCGTAGGGGTCCTGAAAGATCATCTGCACGTGGCGCCGGTGCGGGCGCAGCGCCTTGCCCCGGAGGCTGGCGAGGTCGAGTTCGCCGAAGCGGATCTCGCCGCCGTCGCTGTCCAGCAGCCGCACGATGCAGCGGCCGACGGTGGACTTGCCGGAGCCGGACTCGCCGACCAGGCCCAGGGTCTCGCCCTTGCGGATGTCGAAGGTGATGTCCTGCGCCGCCGGCACGCGCCGGCCCTTGGTGAAGAGCCCGCGCTCGGTGACGTAGGTCTTCTCCAGCCCCTTGACCGACAGCAGCGGCGCACCGTCCAGCTTCGTCCGCTCGGGCGGCTCGAACTGCGGCACGGCGGCGATCAGGCGGCGGGTGTAGTCGTGCCGCGGGGCGTTCAGCACCTCGTCGGCCGGGCCCATCTCGACGATCTTGCCGAGCTGCATGACCGCGACCCGGTCGGCGATCTCGGCGACCACGCCGAAGTCGTGGGTGATGAACATCACCGCCATGTGGTGCTCGGCCTGCAGCTTCTTGATGAGTTGCAGGATCTGCGCCTGGGTGGTGACGTCCAGCGCCGTGGTCGGCTCGTCGGCGATCAGGATCGCCGGCTCCAGCGCCAGCGCCATGGCGATCATCACCCGCTGGCGCTGGCCGCCCGACAGGCGGAAGGGATAGGACTCGCCCAGGTGTTCCGGGTCGGGCAGGCCGACGTCGCGCAGCAGCTCGACCACCCGGGCCTTGCGCTCGCTCTTGGTCAGGGCGCCGTGGGCGTCGAAGACCTCGGCGATCTGCTCGCCGATGCGCATCAGCGGGTTCAGCGCCGTCATCGGCTCCTGGAAGATCATGCCGATGCGGCTGCCGCGCAGGTCGCGCAGGCGCGCTTCGGGCAGTTGCAGCAGGTCTTCGCCCTCAAAGCGGATGGCGCCGGCCACCGGCTGCACGTGCGGGCGCGGCAGCAGGCCCATGATGGCGTTGGCGCACATCGACTTGCCCGAGCCGGACTCGCCGACGACGCAGAGGATCTCGTTGGGCTCCAGGGCGAAGCTGATCTCCTCCACCGCCAGCGGGCGGTCGGCGCCGCTGGGCAGCGAGATCGACAGCTTGTCGACCTCCAGCAGCGGCTGGGCGGCGGTCTCGCGCGACGTGCCGGTCTGGCTCATGGTCTCAGCGCCCCTTCCGGGCCAGGCGCGGGTTGAGCGCGTCGTTCAGCCCCTCGCCGACGAGGTTGAGCGCCAGCACCGTCAGCAGGATCGCCACGCCGGGAAAGAAGGACATCCACCAGGCCTGGCGGATCACCGTGCGCGCGGCGCCGATCATGTAGCCCCAGGACATGGTGTTGGGGTCGCCCAGCCCGAGGAAGGAGAGGGAGGACTCCAGCAGGATCGCCTGGGCGATCATCAGCGAGGCCATGACGATGACCGGCGACAGGGTGTTGGGCAGGATCTGGCGGGTGATGATGTGCGTGTTCGACTGGCCCAGCACCACCGAGGCCTGGACGAACTCGCGGCTGCGCAGGGAGAGGAACTCGCCGCGCACCAGGCGGGCCACCGGCGGCCAGGAGACCACGCCGATGGCGATGATCACCGAGGTGGTGGAGGGCTGGAAGATGGCCACCAGCACGATCGCAAGGGCGAAGTTGGGGATGGTCTGGAAGAACTCGGTGAAGCGCATCAGCGCGTCGTCCAGATAGCCGCCGTAGTAGCCGGCCAGGGCGCCCAGGCTGACGCCGATGGTCAGCGCCACCACGGTCGAGACGACCCCGACCAGCAGCGAGATGCGCGCGCCGTAGACCAGGCCGGCGCCGATGTCGCGGCCCAGCGTGTCGGTGCCGAACAGGAAGCCGTCGACCGCCAGCGGCGGCAGGAAGGGGCGCTGCACCATCGACCAGGGGCTGGCGGGGTAGAGCAGCGGCGCGATCAGGGCGATCACCACGACCGCCAGCAGGATCGCCACGCCGACCACGGCGCCCTTGTTGCGCGCGAAGCGCTTCCAGAAGTCGAGGACGGCCCGGCGTCGGGCCGATCCCAGGGAGGCGGTGGCTGTCGACATCAGGTCAGCTCGATCCCTTGCATCCGCTCACTTCAGCTCGATCCTGGGGTCGACCAGCGTGTAGACCACGTCGGTCACCAGGTTGAACAGGATCACCATGGCCGAGGAGACGAAGAAGACCCCCAGCAGCAGGTTGTAGTCGCGCTGCAGCAGCGCATCGAACATCAGCCGGCCGATGCCCGGCCAGGCGAAGACCGTCTCGGTCAGCACGGCGCCGCCGACGAGCTGTCCGGCCTGGATGCCGGCCAGGGTGATGACCGGCAGGATGGCGTTGCGCAGCACGTGCAGGCGGGTGATGCGCGCCGGCGCCAGGCCCTTGGCCCGGGCCGTCTTGACGAAGTCCATGTCCATCACCTCGAGCATCGAGGCGCGGGTCAGGCGCGCGTAGATCGCCATGAAGAAGAGGCCCAGCGTCGCCGCCGGCAGCACCAGGTGCTGAAGCACGTCGAGGGTCCGGTCGAGCCCGGTGTAGCCGGCGCCCACGGATTCCATGCCGAAGCCGGGCAGCCAGCCGAGCTGGACCGAGAACAGCAGGATCGCCATCAGCGCGATCCAGAACAGCGGCGTGGCATAGAACACCAGCGCCACCACGGTTATCAGCGAGTCGGTCCACTGCCCGACCCGCGCGGCGGCCAGGGCCCCCAGCAGCACGCCAAGCAGGATCGAGATCACGAAGGCGGTGCCGGTCAGCAGCAGGGTGGCGGGCAACCGCTCGAAGATCAGCTTGGAGACCGGCTCCTGCTGGCGGTAGCTGTAGCCCATGTCGAGCGTGACGATGCCGCCGACGTAGATCGCGAGCTGCTCGTGCAGCGGCTTGTCGAGCCCGAAGCGCTCGCGAAGCTGGGCGATGAAGATCTCGTCGGCCGCGCCGGCCTCGCCGGCCATGACCTGGGCCGGATCGCCCGGCGCCGCGCGGATCAGGAAGAAGTTGAGCACCACGATCGCCAGCAGCACGAAGACCGCTTTGATCAGACGCTTGGCGATGAACGAGAGTTTCTGCACGTCGCCCCGACGACCCTGTGAGAAGGAGGAAGAGGAGGTCCGGTCCGGGTCCGGAAGAACGGCCGGCCCGCTCCCCCGCGCCGGCCACCCGGTCGGCGCGGCGCGGGGAAGGGGACCTTCAGGCGCGGCCCGCCCGGCCTAGCGGTCGAGCCAGGCGTCCTTGAAGCCGTCGTTCACGCCGATCGCCGTGCCGACGAGGTTCTTCACGTCGCAGCGGTAGATCGTCGGGAACTCGATCTCCAGCAGCCAGGCGACCGGCACCTCCTCGACCAGGATCTGCTGCACCTCGGTGTAGAGCTCCTGGCGCTTGTCGTCCGGAAAGGCCACGGCCGCCTGTTCGAACAGCTCGTCGACGCGCTCGTTGCGGTAACCCTCGACGTTGTTCCACTGGCTGCCCTTGGCGATGTTGGACGAGAGATAGGTGCGCGCCACGCCCAGGGCCGGATCGCCGTACTGGTAGAGGTAGGTGAAGGCCAGGTCGTAGTCCCACTCGGCCAGCTTCTGGTTCCAGCCGGCGACGTCGGTGGCGACCATCTCGACCTCGATGCCGACCTCCTGCAGGTTCTGGCGCACCGCCTCGGCCCAGCGCTGCCAGGTCTCGCCGTAGGGCAGCGGCAGCAGGCGGATCGGGGTGCCGTCGTAGCCCATCTCCTCGAGCAGGGCCTCGGCCTGCTCGGGGTCGTGGGGATACTTCTGGACGTCGTCGGTGTAGAAGCGGGTCTTGGAGCTGACCGGGCCGGTCGGCACCTTGCCCAGGCCGTTCCAGATCACGTCCTTGGCGAAGCCGCGGTCGAGCGCGTACATGATCGCCTGGCGGAACCGCTTGTCCTGCATCGGGCCGTTGCGGTTGTTGATCCACATCCAGGCGTGCGGCGCGAAGTACTCCCAGCCCTTGCCGGTGACGCAGGAGTTGTCGAGGTCGACCAGGCGCTGCACGTCGAAGTTCTCGACCGAGCCGCCGGGCAGCACGTCGACCTTGCCGGTCTCGTAGGCGACCGCGCGGCTGGCCGCGTCGGGGATCACGTGCCAGTAGATCTCGTCGAGATAGGGCTGGCCCTCGACGTGATAGTCCTCGTTCTTGACCAGGCGGATGTAGGAGCCCTTCTCCCACTCGGCGAACTTGAACGGTCCCGTGCCGATCGGGGTGTTGTTCATCGGGTTGTTCTTGTAGTCGGTGCCCGCGTAGATGTGCTTGGGCACCATCGGCATGGTGCCGACCTCGAAGATGCCGAGGAAGGGGCCGAAGGGCTGCTTCAGGGTGAAGCGCACGGTGGTGTCGTCCAGCGCCTCGATCTCCTCGACATGCTCGAGCGAGACGCGTAGGCGCGGATGGGTTTCGCGCAGGAAGACATCGGCCGAGAAGACCACGTCGGCGGCGGTGAAGGGCTCGCCGTCGTGCCAGGTCACCCCCTCCTTCAGCGTGAAGGTGTAGACCGTGCCGTCGTCGTTGACCTCCCAGTCGGTGGCCAGGCTCGGCATGGGGTTCAGCTCGGTGTCGTAGCGCAGCAGGCTTTCGTAGATGTTGCCGGCCACCATCTGCGTCGGGCCGTTCTGGGTCAGGCCCAGCATCAGGCCCGGCGGCTCGGGCTGGATGACCACGTTCATGACGCCGCCCGACTTCGGCTCCTCGGCGAAGCTCGCCGGAGCCGACAGCGCCGTCGCCGCGGCCAGGGCCGCGAGCGCACAGAACCGCTTCAGCATGTGAAGTCTCCCTGTCTCCGTTTCAAACGCTAGCCTCTTGTCCCCGGGCCGCTTGTTGTCTTGTCGTCTTCAGTCCTTGTAGCCCGGGCTCTTGCGATCGAGCAGGCGGCGGAAGGCCGTCCACTCGATGTCTTCTTCCTGTCCGGCCGCCTGTTTGTCGTAGGATTTCCAGTACTGCCCCACGGTCTTCTCGCGGACCGCCTCGGGCACCGGGACGATCTCGGCGCCGCTGGCCTGGAGCTGGAGCTGGGCCTTGCAGGTGCGCTCCAGGTTGAACATCAGCTTCCAGGCCTCGGAGACCGAGCGGCCGACCGTCATCAGGCCGTGGTTGCGCAGCACCATCACCGGCTTGTCGCCCAGGTCGGCGATCAGGCGCTGGCGCTCGTCCAGGTCCAGGGCGATGGCCTCGTAGGCGTGGTAGGCGACCTTGCCGTAGTACTGCAGCGCCCACTGGTTGACCGGCAGAATGCCCTCGACCTGGCAGGAGACGGCGACGCCGGCCTCGGTGTGGGTGTGCAGCACGCAGCCGGCATCGTGACGCGCCATGTGCACCGCCGAGTGGATGGTGAAGCCGGCCGGATTGACCCCCAGGTCGGCCGGGTCGTCGACCACCGCGCCGTTGACGTCGATCTTGACCAGCGTCGAGGCGCTGACCTCGTCGAACCAGAGGCCGTAGGGGTTGATCAGGAAGTGCCCCTCTTCCCCCGGCACCCGCGCCGAAATGTGGGTGTAGATCGAATCGCTCATGCCGAACAGCTCGACCAGCCGGTAGGCGGCGGCCAGGTCGACGCGGGTCTGCCACTCCGCCTCGCCGAAGCGCGCGGTGCCGCGCGCGCTGCTGGATGCCAGGGTCATCGAGCGTCTCCCGACTGTTCGCTAGAGGATCGCCGTCGCCGCGCGGCCGGACCCGCGGCCAGCAAAGCGACTGCGACGCTGTGTCACCAATAAGCGTGCCACAGCCTTCGCCTCTGGATAAAGCCAAAACAGTCGACAGTCGGCAGTTAGCCGCCTACGGTTGATGAAACACGCGGACACGAGAGCGGATCGGGGGCCGAAAGGCCCCGCCTTGCGGGGCGGCCGGCCGCGCCGCTCTGTCGCGAGGACTGGACGGGCAGCCATGACGCAGACGCGCCGCACGCCGAGCCCTCTTGGCGGGACAGATCCGGACGCCGGGGCAGGTGAGGCGCCCTCGCCGGCCGGGGGCGGCGCGACCTTCGCGCAGCTCCGCGCCAGCGACCTGACGGGGCAGGTGACCGCGCAGTTGGCGGCGGCGATCTGCGAGGGGCGGCTGGCGCCCGGCCAGCGGCTGGTCGAGGCGGCGGTGGCCCGCCAGATGGGCATCTCCCGCGCGCCGGTGCGCGAGGCGGCGCGACGGCTGGAACAACGCGGGCTGTTGGTGGCGCACCCCCGGCGCGGCTTCTTCGTGCGCGACTTCTCCCTGGAGGAGATCGACGACATCTACGGCCTGCGCATCGCGCTGGAGCGCTATGCCTGTTCCCTGGCCTGCACGCGCGCCTCGGCCGACGACCTGGAGCGCCTGCGCGCGCAGCTCGACCTGCAGCGCCGCCTGGCCGGCGAGGGGCGGGTGGCCGAGCTGGTCGAGCAGGACCTGGGCTTCCATCTGCTGCTCTGCGACATCTCGGGCAACCGCAAGCTGCTGCATCTCTTCACCGACATCGCCGGCGAGGTGCGCATGATCATCGCCCTGATCGGCCAGCTCTTCGACGACCCCCAGGGCATCGCCGAGACCCACGCACCGCTGATCGAGGCGCTGGCGGCGCGCGACGCGGTGCGGCTCGACTCGGAAATCGACCACCACATCCGGGTCGCCTGGCACGAGGTGCGGCGCTTCTTCGCCGAGCGCGGCGCCCCGCAGTCGCGGGCCGACAGCCGCCCCGCAGACTGACCACCCTCCGCCCCGAAACCGCGAGAAGGTACGACATGAAGATCGTCGAGACGGACCGTCACAGGCAGCACGACCCGCAGTTCTTCCTGGTGCGCGGCCAGGTCAAGCCCAGCGCCGAGCAGCCCGAGCGGGCCGAGCGCCTGAGCGCGGCGGCGCGGGCCGCCGGCCACGAGAGCCTGGCGGCCGAGGACTTCGGGCCGGGGCCGCGCGCCGCCGTCCATACGCCGGAGTACCTGCGCTTTCTGGAGGAGGCCTACGCGGCCTGGCAGGCGCAGGGCGATTCGGCCGGGGAGATCATCGCCAACGTCCACCCCAGCCGCTACGGCGCGACCTATCCGCAGTCGATCGTCGGCCAAGCCGGCTGGCACATGGCGGACACCGCCTGCCCGCTTGGCCCCGGCACCTTCGCGGCGGCCTGCGCGGCGGCCGACGTGGCGGTCACCGCGGCCGAGCACCTGCTCGACGGCGCCGACCAGATCTACGGCCTGTGCCGTCCGCCCGGCCATCACGCCTACGCCGACATGGCCGGCGGCTTCTGCTTCCTGAACAACGCGGCGATCGCCGCCCAGCACCTGCGCCAGGCGCACGACCGCATCGCGATCCTCGACGTCGACGTGCACCACGGCAACGGCACCCAGGGCATCTTCTGGCGCCGCGCCGACGTGCTGACCGTCTCGCTGCATGCCGACCCGCTGACCTTCTATCCCTTCTTCTGGGGCCACGCCGCCGAGCGGGGCGAGGGCGACGGCGAGGGCTACAATCTCAACGTCCCGCTGCCGCTGGGCACCGGCGACGAAGGGTGGCTGGCGGCGCTGCGGCCGGCGCTGGCGAGCATCCGCACCTTCGCGCCGGGCGCGCTGGTGGTCGCGCTCGGCCTCGACGCCTACGAGGGCGACCCGCTCAGGGGGCTGTCGATCTCGACGCCGGGCTTCGCGCGGATCGGCGCGGCCATCGCCGAACTCGGCCTGCCGACCTTGTTGATTCAGGAGGGCGGGTATCTCGCGCCCGAGCTGGGCGACAATCTCGTCAGCTTCCTCCAGGGCTTCGAGGCGGCCCGCTGAGGGCCGCCCCGGCCGGATCGCGCGATGCCGCGGCTACTTCAACTCCACCTCGATGAAGGCGAAGGGGCCGTCGTTGGCGTTGATCACGTCATGCTCGGTCCCGGCGCCGCGGCTGTAGGGCTCGCCGTGGGTCAACTCGGCGATCGTCTCGGCACCGTCGGGGCCGACGATCCTGAGGCGGCCGGTCGCCAGGGGCACGACCACATAGTCGTACTCGTGGCGGTGCCAGCCGGTCGCCGCACCGGGGGCGAAGCGCCACTCCATGACGCGCATGCGCTCGTTCTCCAGCTTGACGATGCCCTCGGCGGCCGGACGCTCGCTGGCGCCGGGGGTGGCGCCGGGGGTGGCGGTGTCGGTCATGGATCAGTCCTCCAGGTCCTTGACGAAGTAGAAACGCTCGAAGCCGTCTTCGGTGATGCGGTCGGCCAGGCGCCAGCCCTTGCGGCGGTAGAGCGCCTGGTTCTCGGTCATGGTGGCGTGGGTGTAGAGGGTCAGGCGCGCGAAGCCGCGCGCCCGCGCCTGGCGCTCGGCGGCGGCCAGCAGCAGGCTGCCGTAGCCGCGCCCTTTGACCGCCGGGTCGACGGCGACGTTGTGCAGCAGCAGCCCCTCGGGCCGCTCGACCAGCACCAGCAGCCCCTCGACCCGGCCGGCGACCTCCAGCACCTGCAGCTCGCCGGCGGCCAGGCGGGCGGCGTAGTCGTCCAGCATCGGCTGCGGCGGCCGGCCCATGCGCGCGACGTAGGGGCTGTAGGCCGCGTCGACGATCTCGCGCACGCGGGGCAGGTCTTCCGAAACGGCAGGGCGCAGGCGGCTCATGGCTGTCAGGCTAGACCGGATCGTCGGCGGACGGAAACGCTTAGGCGACTCAGGGCAGGGGCCACGCCGCGGGGCAAGGGCGCGCGCGGCGCTGGCCGCTGCGGCGGCGGACGGCGTCGGGGGGAGAGCGGATGATGGGCGTGGCGCGCAGCCATGTCGGCTGGAAGGAGCTGGCCCTGCTGGTCTCGATCGGCCTCTTCTGGGGGCTCAACTGGCCGGCCGTGCGCACGATCCTGACGGAGATTCCGCCTTTTTCCATCCGCATGATCGCCTTCACCGCGGCGGCGGCCATTCTCTTCGCGCTGGCGCGGCTGCGGGGCGAGCGGCTGCGCCCGGCGCGGACCGAATGGGGGCCGCTGCTGCTGGTCTCGCTGCTGTCCATCTTCGGCTTCAACGTGCTGACCGCCTTCGGCCAGCTCCATACCGAGACCTCGCGGGCGGCGATCATCGCCTTCACCATGCCGGTCTGGGCGACGCTGCTGTCGATCGCCTTCCTGGGCGACCGCCTGACCTGGGAGCGGGCGGGGGCGCTGCTGCTCGGCATGCTCGGCCTGGCGCTGCTGCTGGGCGAGGACCTGCTGGCCGTGGGCCGCTCGCCGCTTGGCTCGCTGCTGACCCTGGGGGCGGCGCTGTCCTGGGCCGGCGGCACGGTGCTGCTCAAGCTGCGGACCTGGTCTCTGCCGCCGCTGGCGCTGGCCGGCTGGATGCTCGCGCTCTCGGCCGTGCCGGGCGTCGTCTGCGCGCTGCTGATCGAGCGGCCCTGGGCCCTGCCGGCGCCCTCGCCCGGCGTGCTGGCGGTGCTCGCCTACCACATCCTCTTGCCGATGGTCTGGTGCTACTACGCCTGGGTCACGCTGGTTGCCCGGCTGCCGGCGCCGGTGGCGGCGATCGGTACGCTGATGATCCCCGTGGTCGGCGTGGTCAGCGCCATCCTGCTGCTGGGCGAGCCGGCTCTGCCGCAGAAGTTCGTCGCGCTCGGCCTGGTGGTCGCCGCCGTGGCGCTCGTCCTGATCGTGCCCGGCCTGAAGGCGCGCCGCGCCACGCCGCCGGTCGCCGCCGCGTCCCAGACGCCAACCAGCCGGGAGTCTCCCCGATGAGCCAGATCCTCTGCCGTCCGCCGGTCGCCGCCGACAAGGCGCGCTGGGCCGAGCTGTTTTGCGGCTACATGGCGTTCTACCAGGTGCCCCCCGACGCGGCCGTGGTGGACCGCGTCTGGGGCTGGCTGTTCGACCCGGCGCACGAGGTCGACGGGCTGGTCGCCGAGCTCGACGGCCGGGTCGTCGGCCTCGCTCACTACCAGCCGATGGCGCGCAGCCTCGGGGCCAACGAGGTCGGCTATCTCTCCGACCTCTTCACCGACCCGGCCCTGCGCGGCCAGGGCATCGGGCGCGCGCTGATCGACGCCACCCTGGAGGTCTGCCGGCAGCGCGGCTGGCCGCTGCTGCGCTGGCTGACGCAGGAGGACAACTACGCCGGCCGGCGGCTCTACGACACCTACGCGCCGCGCTCCGACTTCATCGTCTACATGGTCAAGGCCGAGTAGGCGCGCGGCGCCACGCGCGGGACGCGGCGCGCCGCTCCGCAGGGGCGGCCCGGTTCACTGGCCCGGCTTGCGGGCGGTGACCACCTTGGTCATGCCGGGGATCAGCGGGACCGTCTCGGCGCCGGTGAAGCCGGCCGCCTCCATCTGCGCGGCGAGCTGCGCCCCGGTCAGCGAGGCGGCGCGCGGCGTGAAGACTATGTGCTGCAGGGCCCAGAGCGCGGCCAGCGGCGGGCCGCTGCGGTCGTCGTCCACCATGAAGTCGTGCACGATCAGCAGGCCGCCGGGCTTCAGCGCCGCGAGGGCCCGGCGCATCAGCTCGGGGATCGCCCGGCCCGGCACGCCCGAGCAGAGGTAGGACATCAGCACCGCGTCCCGTTCGCCCGGCCAGTCGCGCTTCAGCGCGTTGCCCGGCAGGAAGCCGATGCGCGCGGACAGGCCGGCCTCGGCCACGAAGCCCTCGCCCAGGCGGGTCACGTTGGGGAAGTCCAGCACCTCGGCGCGCAACGCCGGGTGGCGCTTGCACATCATGATGGAGAAGGCGCCGGTGCCGCCGCCGACGTCGAGCAGGGTCTCGCGGCCGGTCATGTCGACCCGCTTGGCCAGCACCGCGCCGGGTCCGAGCGAGCCGCCGTGCTGGCTCTCGGAGAAGATGCGCGCCTGCTCGGCGTCGCCCATCCAGCTCTCGTAGTCCTCGTAGGGCACCTCGTCGGCCTTGCCCTCGACGACCTTTGGCAGGTGCTGCATGAAGGGGTACATCTGCTGGTCGATCTGCATGCGCAGATAGTCGCCGTAGTAGTTCGGCGAACTCGTGACCAGGTAGGTCGCGGCGTCCGGCGCGTTGCGGTAGCGCCCGCCCTCCCGCTCGATCAGCGCGAGCGAGACCAGACTGGTCAGCAGGGTCTGCAGGGCGTCGCGCTCCAGCTCGCTGGTTTCGGCCAGTTCCTCCAGGCTCTGCGGCCGCTCGGCGAGGGCGTCGAAGACGCCCAGGTGCAGCGCCGCGAAGAGCGCCTTGGAGGCCATGAAGCCGAATGCGATTCCGGAGATCCGTTCGACGTCGCCAAGTGGTTTCATAAGTCGGTTCGCTCCCAATCCGTGTCCCGGCCTCTTTCTTCGGTCGCCGCACCGTCAACGCGCTTTAGGTGCGAGAAGAAATGCGGCGTAACCCCTGTAATTCTCGGATGTATCCGAAATTCGCCGCGATGCAAAAAAGTCAGAAGCCATCAGTTTGGATGAGTGACTAGATCGCTTAGAATGATTTCTCTTTGCAAGCTTGCGATTTGAGGGGGCGTTAAATATCATGGCCGGCTGCTGTGCTTGCGTTATGCCGCAGCGCATCCAGGGGGGCTGACCGGGGGGCAACTCCGGCTGGACCTTGGCGAAAGCAAGCCTCAGATTGCGCCGAGGGCTTTCGAGCCGGCGCCGGTCGAAGGGGCGCGCGCGTGTCCGCCGCTTCCCTTGCCCGCCGTCCGCTTCCGAGGGCGAGGTCTAGAGTCGAGGCGAGACGTGCTGCAGCCAGTCATTCTTTCGGGAGGAGCGGGAACGCGCCTCTGGCCGCTTTCGCGGGGCAACTTTCCCAAGCAGTTCGCCGATCTGGTGGGCGGCGAGTCCCTGTTCCGGCGCACGCTGACACGGGTGGCCGATCCGGCCCGCTTCGCGCCGCCGCTGGTGGTCTGCAACCTTGAGCACCGTTTCCTCGTCGCCGAGCAGCTCCGCGAGGCGGGGGTGGAGCCGGCCGCGATCCTGCTCGAGCCCTGCGCCCGCAACACCGCGCCGGCGGCCGCCCTGGCGGCGCTGGTCGCCGTCGAAACGGAGCCCGACGCGGTCATCGCCCTGCTGCCGGCCGACCACCTGATCGAGGAGGTCGAGGCCATGGCGGCGCTGCTGGCGCGGGCCGAGGCGGCCGCCCGGCAAGGCTATCTGGTCACCTTCGGGATCGTTCCGGAGCGCCCGGAGACCGGTTACGGTTACATCCGTCAGGGCGCGCCGCTGCCCGACGCCCCGGGGCAGGCGGTGGCCGCCTTCGTCGAGAAGCCCGATGCCGCCACCGCCGAGACCTACCTGGCGGCCGGCGACTACCTATGGAACAGTGGCATGTTCGTCGCCGGCGCCGCGCAGCTTCTGGCGGAGATGCGCCGCCACTGCCCGGAGGTGGTGCGCGCGGCCGAGCGGGCCCTGGCGGGCGCGGAGCGCGACCTGACCTTCTCGCGCCTGGACGCCGAAGCCTTTGCCGCGGCGCCCTCGATCTCGCTCGACTACGCGGTGATGGAGCGGACCGAGCGGGCGGCGGTGATCCCGGCCGAGGTCGGCTGGCAGGATCTCGGCGCCTGGCCGGCGCTCTGGACCGCGGCCGAGAAGGACGCGGCGGGCAACGTCGTGCGCGGCGAGGCGGAACTGAACGACGTGTCCGGCAGCTATCTGCGGGCCGACGACGGGCGCCTGATCGCCGCCATCGGCCTGCGCGACATGGTGGTCGTCTCGACCCAGGACGCCGTGTTCGTCGCGCCGCGCGCCCGGGCCGCGGACGTCGGCGGGCTGGCCAAGACCCTGGCCGCCGACGGCCGGCCGGAGGCCAGCGACCCGCCCGTGGTGCATCGCCCCTGGGGCAGCTATCAGACCCTGGTCGAGGCGCCGGGTTTCAAGGTCAAGCGTATCGTCGTCGCGCCCGGCGGCGCCCTGTCTCTGCAGTACCATGAACAGCGCTCGGAACACTGGGTGGTGGTCTCGGGTGCGGCCGAGGTGACCGTCGGCGACGAGGTCTGCGTGCTGGCCCAGGACCAGTCGACCTACGTGCCCCAGGGCACGCGCCACCGCCTGCGCAACCGCGGCGCCGATCCGCTGGTGATGATCGAGGTGCAGTGCGGCGCCTATCTGGGCGAGGACGACATCGTGCGCCTCGCCGACAACTACGGGCGCGGCGCCTGAGCGGCCAGGGTCGGGAGGCGGGAACGGACGCGGGCTTGGCCGCCGCCGCGCGGCCCGGCTATGGTGCGGCGCGCGCCGGCCGGCATGGCCCCGGCACCGCGCGGGCCGCTTTTCGGAGTTTTGGAATGGCACGAGGCAGTCTCACCACCGCCGATGCAGCGGCGGCACAACCGCAGGCGGCGGACATCGGCATCCTGGAGGCGGCGCGCAGCGTCGCCCAGCTCGAGGGCAGCGCGATCGCCGCGCTCGACCGCAGCTTCGACGGCGCGCTGGGCGCGCCCTTCGTCGCCGCCAGCCGCCTGATCGCCGAGGCCTCGGGGCACGTCGTGGTCACCGGCATGGGCAAGAGCGGGCACATCGGGCGCAAGATCGCCGCCACCCTGGCGTCCACCGGCACGCCGGCCTTCTTTGTCCATCCGGGCGAGGCCAGTCACGGCGACCTCGGCATGATCACCCAGGCCAACGTGGTGCTGGCGATCTCCAACTCCGGCGAGACCTCCGAGCTCTCCGACCTGCTGATCTACACGCGGCGCTTTCGCATCCCGCTGATCGCCATCACCTCCGGCACCGACAGCAGCCTGGCGCGCGAGGCCGACGTGGCGCTGGTCCTGCCGGCGGCGGAGGAGGCCTGCCCGCTGGGCCTGGCGCCGACCACCTCGACCACGCTGACGCTGGTGCTGGGCGACGCCCTGGCGGTGGCGCTGCTGCGCCTGAAGGGCTTCAGCCACGAGGACTTCCGCGAGTTCCACCCCGGCGGCCGCCTGGGCAACGTGCTGCGCCGGGTGCGCGACATCATGCACAGCGGCGCGGCCATGCCGCTGGTGGCCAGCGGCACGTCCATGTCCAAGGTGCTGATCGAGATGTCGGCGCGCGGCTTCGGCTGCGTCGGGGTGGTCGACGCGGCGGGCGCGCTGATCGGGATCGTCACCGACGGCGACCTGCGGCGCCACCTCTCGCCGGAGATTCTGGACGAGCCGGTGGAGCGGGTGATGACCCCCTCGCCCAAGGCGATCGCCCCCGACGCCCTGGCGGCCGAGGCGCTGAGCGTGATGCACGAGACCCGCATCAACGCGCTCTTCGTGCACAAGCCGGGCGACCCCAAGCCGAGCGGCTTCCTGCACCTGCACGACTGCCTGCGCAGCGGCGTCTACTGACCCGCCGGGCCGCGGCCGGCGCGCCGGTTCAGGCGCAGAGCGCTTCCACCCGCTGGCAGAGGTAGTGATAGAGGCAGAGGTGCACCTGCTGGATCTCCGGCGTGTGGCGCGAGGGCACGTCGAGCAGCAGGTCGCAGAGCCCGGCCATGCGCCCGCCGCCGGCGCCGGTCAGGCCGATGGTGGTCATCTCGCGGGCGCGCGCCGCCTCCAGGGCCGCGACCACGTTCTGCGAGTTGCCCGAGGTGCTGATGCCCAGCAGCACGCCGCCGGGCCGCCCGTAGGCCTCGACCTGGCGGGCGAAGACCGTGTCGTAGCTGTAGTCGTTCGACCAGGCGGTCAGCACCGCCGGGTTGTCGGCCAGGCAGATGACGTTGAGGGCGCGCCGCTCGACCAGGAAGCGCCCGACCAGCTCGCCGGTGATGTGCATGGCGTCGGCCGCCGAGCCGCCGTTGCCGCAGACCAGCAGCGGCCGGTCGGCCTGCAGCGCCTCGGCGATTCGGGCCACCGCCTTGTCGGTGCGTGCGCGCCGCTCGGCGGTGTTGCTCTCGCGCAGCAGCGTGGCGGCGCGCTCCAGGTAGTCGGCCAGGCCGGGCTCGCTGGCGTCGCTCACGGGACAACTCTCCTCGTTGGTCTCGACCCTGGCATGGATGGCAGGCGCCGGCACGCGGCTCAACCGCTTTCTGAGCGCGCCGCGCCGGCGCCGCTTCGCCCCGGCGATTCCGTCGCGTCGCCATCTGCCCTAAGTTGGCGCTTCCCTCTGGCCCAAGGCCCGCCCCGATGAGTGCTGCCGCTTGCGATCCCCACACGCCCCTGCTGGTCACCGGCGCCGGCGGCTTCCTCGGCCGTCACCTGCTGGCCGCCGAGCCGGCCTGCCGGCGGCTGTCGCTGCGCGCCGGCGACGCGGTGGCCGACAAGCTGGCGGACGCGCTGGCGGGGCGGCCGGCGGCCGCCGTGGTGCACCTCGGTGGCCGCGCCCACCGGGGCGATGCCCAGGCGCCGGAGGCGTTGGAGCGCTACCGCCGCGACAACGTGGCGCTGACCCGCGCCCTGGCCGAGGCGGCGCTGGACCACGGCATCCGCCGCTTCGTCTTCCTCTCCAGCATCGGCGTGCTCGGCCGCGGCAGCGGTGCGCGGCCCTTCACCGCCGCGACGCCGCCGGCGCCCTGGAGTCCCTACGCCCGCTCCAAGCTGGAGGCCGAGCAGGCGCTTTGGGAGCTGGCCCGCAGCCGGGGGCTGGAGCCGGTGATCCTGCGTCCGCCGCTGATCTACGGCGCCGGCGCGCCGGGCAACCTGGCGCGCCTGGCGCGGGCGCTCGAGCGGGGCCTGCCGCTGCCCTTGGCCGCGGTGCGCAACCGCCGTTCGCTGGTCAACGCGGCGGATCTGGCAGAGCTGCTGAGCCTGGTCGCCCGCCACCCCGACGCCCCCGGCCGGGTCCTGCTGCCGGCCGATGCCGAGCCGGTGTCGACGCCGGAGCTGATCCGCGCCCTCGCCACCGCGCTGGGCCGCCCGGCGCGCCTGCTGCCGCTGCCCGTGTCGCTGTTGCGTCTGGCCGGCCGTCTGACCGGGCGGGCGGGCAGCGTCGCGCAGCTCGTCGGCAACCTGGAGATCGACCCGGCGGAGCGCGACCGCTGCTTGGGCTGGCGGCCGCAGCGCGGGCTGCGGGCCGGCCTGGCCGCCTTCGCCGAGTCCCGCCGCGCGGCCTGACAACCGCCGCTGTCTTGCCGCGCGCCCGGCGATCTGCGATTTTCCGGTCCCTGCGGGGCCGGCCGGCTTCGCGCCGTCGTTTCCGGCCGTCGTTTCCGGCCGTCGTTTCTGGCCGTCGTTTCTGGCCGTCGTTTCCCGCCCGCAGCCGACAGGACCCCTCGCCATGACCTCGCTGAAGCTGCGTCTGCGCGCGCTGGAGGCCTGGGCCAAGTACAATCCGCTGGTCGCCCGGCCCTACCACCGCTTCAAGACACGCCGGCACTTCGCCCGCTCGCGCGGCGAACTGCGGCTGCTGCCGGCTCTGGTCCCGCCGGGGCGCCGGGCGCTGGACATCGGCGCCAACAAGGGCATCTACACCGAGGTGCTGTCCTGGCTGGCGCCCCAGGTCGTCGCCTTCGAGCCGAACCCCTGGATGACCCGCATCCTGCGCCGCGTCGCCGCCGGCAACGTGCGGGTCGAGGCCGTCGCCCTGTCCGACCGGCCGGGCCGGGCGGAGCTGCGCGTACCGCAACGCCGCTCCGGCACGCTCAGCCATGTCTCGGGCTCGCTGGTGCGGCACCGCGAGGTGGCCGACAGCCTGGGCCTGGAGGTCGAGCTGCGCAGCCTGGATTCCTACGGCTTCGACGACGTCGGCTTCATCAAGATCGACGTCGAGGGCTTCGAGGCCGCGGTGCTGGAGGGGGCGCAGGAGACCCTGCGGCGCTGCCGCCCGCACCTGCTGGTCGAGATCAACGAGAGCCACACCGGCCGGCCGGTGCAGGAGTCCCTGGCCGAGATCACGGCGGCGGGCTACGCCGGGCTGTTCCTGCACGCGGGCGTACTGCATCCGCTCGCCGTTTTCGATCCCGACCGCCACCACCGGCCCGGCACCGCCGATTTCGTCGACGACTTCATCTTCCTGCCGCTGGAGACGGCGGCATGACCGGCTTCCCGCTCGGCGTTCCGCCCTTGCGCGCCGACGGCCTGTGGGTCGAGCCGCGCGCCGGCGGGCAGCCCCCCGGCGGGCGCGGCGGGAACGACCGGCGCGCGGCGCTGTTCCTCGACCGCGACGGCGTGCTGGTGGAGGAGGTGCACTACCTGCACCGGCCCGAGGACGTGCGCCTCGTCCCCGGCGCGGCGGCCGTGGTGGGCGCTGCCAAGGCCAGGGGCTGGGCCGTGGTGCTGGTGACCAACCAGGCCGGGATCGGCCGCGGCTACTACGGCTGGTCCGCGTTCGCCGCCACCCAGGCGGCGATCTACGCCGCGCTGGCGGCGGAGGGGGCGCCGGCCGGCGGCGGCTTCGACCTGGTGCTGGCCTGTCCGCATCATCCCGAGGGGCAGCCGCCCTATCGTCACGCCGATCCGCCCTGCCGCAAGCCGAACCCGGGCATGCTGCGCGAGGCGCTGGAGCGCCTGGCGCTCGATCCCGCCGCCAGCCTGATGGTCGGCGACCGCGCCATCGATCTGCAGGCGGCGCGCGCCGCCGGCCTGCGCCGGGGCCTGATCGTCGCCACCGGGCACGGCGCGGACGCCAGGGAGCAGGCGGCGGCCCTGGCCCTGGCCGCCGCGGATTTCCGCGTCGACCAGATCCCGTCGATCGCGGCGGTGGCGACCCTGCTGTGAGCGGCGCGGCGGGTGACGCCGCCCCAAGACCAGCCGCGCGGACCGCTCTACTGCTGCGGCTGCGGGACGGCCCCCATGTCCATCACCTCGATCCCGGCCGGCAGCGCGAAGAGCGCCGGGTCCTGGGGGCCGCGCGCGACGTTCGACAGCTCCATCTCGAAGCGCCCCTCGGGGGTCGCGAGGTCGCTGCGCATGACGATGCCGTCGTCGGTGATCCAGAAGCGCCCCTGATAGTCGCCGGCGACGCGGTAGACCGTCGTCTCCTGACCGTTGACCGTCTCGCGGCCCAGGGACTCGGGCTGCATCTCGGCGAAGGTCTCGCGCGCCGTCACCGTGGGGTCCTCCTGCAGCGGCATGCGCATGGCGGCATTCATCGCCGGCATGACCATGAGCATCTCGCGCGCCTCGGGCTTGAGGATCATCACCTGGCGCTCGCCCTCGAAGGTCACCTCGCGGCGTTCGCCGGCCGGCGTGTGGTTGACCTGGCCGCGCAGTCTGTTGCCCTGGGCGGTCATCGCGAAGTCGGCGGAATAGGAGGCCTGGCCCAGCGGCGGCAGCTCGTTCGCCAGGACGGGCTGGGCCAGCAGGGCGGCGAGGCCAGCGAGGCCCGCGATGAGGGGGGCGAGGCGGAGCGGCGCAAAGCGCATGGGAGTGTCCTTTCTGCTGGGACCGCCGCGGTGCGACAGGCGCGTAGTCTTTACAAACGGTCGATGATGTGGACGAAGGAGCCGCAGACCTTGCCGCGCCGCAAGCCGGCGGGCGGTAGGGCGGCGCCTTCGGCGTCGCTCAGGGCGAACAGCGGCTCGGCGTCCGTGTCCTGGGCCTCCGCGAGGGCGCGGGCGAAGTGGAACTCGTGGCCGGCATAGGCGCCGGCGAGGGGGCCGGCCGCGGCCCGGGCGTGGCGGTAGCCGATGTGCAGCCGCGGCTCGGCGAAGCTGGCCTCCAGCGGCAGCAGACCGGCCAGGGCGTGGCGGTGCCCCTCGCTGTCGACCAGGCCCGCGCCCAGCACCATGTAGCCGCCGCACTCGCCGTAGACCGTGGCATCGCGCGCGGCCGCCGCGCGCAGGCCGTCGAGGAAGCCGGCGTTGCCGGCCAGGCGGCCGGCGTGCAGCTCCGGGTAGCCGCCGGGCAGATAGACCGCGTCGGCCTGCGGGTCCGGGGCCTCGTCGGCCAGCGGCGAGAAGGGCAGTAGCTCGGCGCCCGCCTGCCGCCAGCCGGCCAGCAGGTGCGGGTAGGCGAAGGCGAAGGCGGTGTCGCGGGCCAGCGCGATGCGCTGTCCCGGCGGCGTGAGCGGCGCAGGCACGGGCGCGTCGGTCGCCTCCGGCTGGTGCGGCAGCGGGGCGGCGAGCGCTTGCAGCTTGGCCAGGTCGAGCTGCTGGCCGACCGTGGCCGCCGCTGCGCCCAGGAAGGCGTCCAGGTCGCCCTGTTCGCCGGCGGGCACCAGTCCGAGGTGGCGTTCCGGCCGTGCCAGCGCCGGGGTCTCGGGCAGGGCGCCGACCACCGGCACGCCGATCGGACTGAGCACCCGCTTGAGCAGCTCGACGTGGCCGGGGCCGCCGACCCGGTTGAGCACGACGCCGGCGATGCGGATCTCCGGACGGTAGGTGACGAACCCCTGTAACAGGGCGGCGGCCGATTGCGCCTGGGCACTGGCGTCGATCACAAGGATCACCGGCAGGCTCAGGCGTTCGGCCAGGTCCGCCGTGCTGCCGCGGCCGTCCGGCGCGCCGTCGAACAGCCCCATGACGCCTTCGATCAGCAGCAGCTCGCCGCTCTCGCCGAGGCGGTGGGCCAGCGCGGTCAAAAGCTCCGGGCGCATGCCCCAGGCATCCAGGTTGAGGCAGTCGCGGCCACTGGCGGCGGCGTGGAAGGCGGGGTCGACGTAGTCGGGCCCGACCTTGGCAGAGGTCACCTTGGTGCCCGCCTCGCGGTAGGCGCGCAGCAGCGCCAGGGTCAAGGTGGTCTTGCCGCAGCCCGAGGCCGGGGCGGCGATGATCAGTCCGCGCGCCGCCATGTCAGCACGTGCGATGCGGCGGGCGGGCCGGAGCCGGGGCGAGGCAGGGGACTCGGGGGCTGGACGGGAGGCTCGACATGGCGCGAACGCTACACGCCCGCGCGCGCCCTGCCTAGGGCGGTTTCCGACCGTGAGGACCCACTGTGCTGGGTCCGCCGGTTGGGCAAAAACCGCCCTAACCCAGAGGCTTAGAGCGATGCTCTCCGACCTGGCGACTCGCTAAGGCGCTTCCTTCGGGGCGGCATCTGCTCAATATCAAAGCCTCAAATGAGATTCCTGCACGGGGTCGGCGCTATAGCGGCGGCCGGAAACGGCGAAGGGCCCGTCGACGAGGCGTCGCCGGGCCCTTCGAAAAAAGACCGTGCCGCAGGCGTCTTCAGGCGCTCTTGGCGCAGGCCTTGACCAGACGGACGAGCTGGTTCTTGAGCTGATCGTCCTCGATCTTGTTGACCGCACGGGCGATCTCCAGGGTCTGCCGGTCGATCGGCTGTTCGCCGTCGCCCTCGGCGACCGGCTCCAGGCTCGCGTCCAGCCCCTCGAAGAAATGGCCGACGGGGACCTGCAATAGACTGGCAATGTCCCACAGGCGGCTGCCGCTGATGCGGTTGGCCCCGCTTTCGTACTTCTGCACCTGCTGGAAGCTGATGCCGAGACCCTCGGCCAGCTCCGACTGGCTCAGCCCCATGGCGACTCGGCGCTCGCGCACACGGCGACCGATATGAACGTCGGTCTTATGATACATCTTCTTTTTCTCCTTGCAGCCTGACTTCGTTTGCATGTCACGCGGGCGGCATGGTCAAGATGACGGAACTAGCCGAGTCGCCCTTAATAAGTCCTCGACGATTCGTGTTCACGTCTCCGCCTCTTCCCGGCCTGCGCGTATGCAGGGGAAGCTATCCGCATTTGGTAACCGCGCAAACCATTCCATGTAAACCGGGTGTAATTTCTCGTGCCGAAAGTGAATCGGACGAGGCGAACCGCACGCTTGGGTCGCGCGCATTCCCGGCTTGTCGGACACAGGCGCTCCGCCGGCGCGGAGGGCGGCTTGCCCCGCCGCGACAGATCGCCTAACGGAGAGATATGAAGCTTGTGCGCTATGGCCAACCGGGGGCTGAGAAGCCCGGTCTCCTCGCCGCCGACGGCGGCCTGCGCGATCTCTCGGCCGAGGTCGAGGACATCGCCGATGCGACCCTGTCGTCGCCGGAGCTCGCCCGCCTGGCGGCGCTGGACCCGGCGGGACTGCCCGCCGTGCCTGGGACGCCGCGGCTCGGGCCGCCGGTCGGCTTCGTCGGCAAGTGCGTCGGGGTGGGGCTCAATTACGCAGATCACGCTGCGGAATCGGGTCTGCCGGCACCGGAAGAGCCGATCCTCTTCATGAAGGCCAACACCTCGATCGCCGGGCCCTGCGACGACCTGCCGCTGCCGCCCGGCTCGACCAAGACCGACTGGGAGGTCGAGCTGGCGGTGGTGATCGGCACGCCGGCCCGCCGGGTGAGCGAGGCCGAGGCGCTGGAGCATGTCGCCGGCTACGCCGTGATCGACGACGTCTCCGAGCGGGCCTACCAGATCGAAGGCACCGGCCAGTGGCTGAAGGGCAAGTCTTGCGACGGCTTCGGGCCGCTCGGCCCCTGGCTGGTCACCGCCGACGAGGTGCCCGATCCGCAGGCCCTGCACCTCTGGGCCCGGGTCAACGGCCAGACCATGCAGGACGGCAGCACCGGCACGATGATCTTCCCGGTGCGCACCCTGATCAGCTTCATCAGCCGCTTCATGACCCTGATGCCGGGCGACGTGATCGCCACCGGCACGCCGCCGGGCGTTGGCATGGGCCGCAAGCCGCAGGTCTTCCTGAAGGCCGGCGACGTGGTCGAGGTCGGGATCGACGGCCTGGGCGCGCAACGCCAGAGCGTGGTCCAGGCCTGACGCCGGGCCGCCGCGACGCCTGCACGGTGAGGCGGGCGCCGGGGTGGCTGCGCGCGTGGCAAAAATCTGGAATAGTGCGATCCGCGGTCGCGGCCGGGGCGCGGCGGCCGCAGCAGGCGTGAGCCCCCTCCGCCCGATCCGAGGAGACCGCCATGCCCCGCTTCGCCGCCAACCTGAGCTTCCTCTTCACCGAGCGACCCTTTCTCGAGCGCTTCCAGGCGGCGGCCGCAGCGGGCTTCGAGGCGGTCGAGTTTCTCTTTCCCTACGAGGCGCCGCGCGAGGCGGTGGCCGAGGCCCTGGCGGCCAGCGGCCTGGAGCTGGCGCTGTTCAACCTGCCGCCGGGCGACTGGGCGGCGGGCGAGCGGGGGGTGGCGGGCCTGCCGGGCCGCCGCGACGACTTCGAGGCGAGCCTGGCGACGGCGCTGTCCTATGCCGAGCTGCTGCCGACCCGGCGGCTGCACGTCATGGCCGGCGTGGTGGCGGAGTCCGAGGATGCGGGCAAGGCGCTGGAGACCTACGCCGCCAACCTGCGCAGCGCCTGCGACGCGGCGGCCAAGCGCGACCTGCAGATCCTGATCGAGCCGCTGAACCTGCGCGACGTCCCGGGCTACCTGCTGCCGACGACCCAGATGGCCGAGCACATCCTGCGCGCCGTCGACCGCCCCAACCTGGGCCTGCAGTTCGACGTCTACCACGTGCAGATCATGGAGGGCGATCTGACCCGGCGGATCGAGCGGCTGCTGCCGCACATCGGCCACGTGCAGATCTCCGGCGTGCCCGAGCGCAACGAGCCGGACGCCGGCGAGGTGAACTACGCCCATCTCTTCGCGCTGCTCGACCGTCTCGGCTACCGGGGCTGGGTCGGCTGCGAGTATCGGCCGCGCGGGCGCACCGAGGCGGGGCTGGACTGGCGCGCGGCGCTTTGCGGCTGAGTGCCGGGCGCCGTGCTCGCATCACACCCCGCTCTCCGTCATAGCGGCAGGGGGCATAGGAGCAGGGACATAGGGGCAGGGGGGGGGCGCGACCGCTGGGCTCATTCAAGTGAGCCCGGACGCGCGCAATTCACGCGCGGCGGCCGGACTACGCCGGCGCGCCGTCGGGCGTTCCTTCGGGCAGGCGGTCGGGCCGGCGGCCGACGCGGTGCGGCGCATTGCGCGCCTCCAGCCAGAGCAGCAGGGCCGCGTGATCGGCCTCGCCCTTGCCGGCGGCGACCAGGGCGGCGAACTCCTCGCGCACCGCCTTGGTCAGCGGCAGGTCGAGCTCCAGTTCGGCGGCCGTGGCCAGCACCGTGTCCATGTCCTTCAGGTGGATCCGGCTCTTGCCGCCGGGCACCCAGTCGCGCGCGATCATCCGCTGGCCGTGCAGCTCCAGAATGCGGCTGTCGCAGAAGCCGCCGGCGATGGCCTCGCGCACCGCGGCCGGGTCGGCGCCGCCGGCGGATGCCAGCAACAGCCCCTCGGAGACGGCGGCGATGGTGATGCCGACGATCGCCTGGTTGGCCAGCTTGGTCATCTGGCCGGCGCCGCTGGGGCCCACGTGGGTGGCGCGGCCGAGCGGCGCGAAGAGCGGCGCCGCCCGGGCGAAGTCGGCGGCCGCGCCGCCGGCCATGATCGCCAGGCTGCCGGCCGCCGCGCCGGCGGTGCCGCCGGACACCGGCGCATCGAGGTGGGCCAGCCCCCGCTCGGCCAGGCGCGCGGCATGGTCGCGTGCCAGCGAGGGCGGGATCGAGGACATGTCGATCACCAGGCTGCCGGGCGCGGCCCGGGCCAGCAGGTCGCTGGCGAACAGCACCTCGGTCACCACCGGGCCGCTCTCCAGCATGGTCACCACCGCCTCGGCGCCGTCCGCCGCCGCGCCGGGCGAGTCGCAGACCGTGGCGCCCAGTGCGGCCAGCGGCTCGGCCTTGGCCCGGGTGCGGTTCCAGACGCGCAGCTCGAAGCCGGCGGCGATCAGGTTCTCGGCCATGGGCCGGCCCATCAGGCCGATGCCCAGCAGGGCGACGCTGCGGGGTGCCTCCATCGCGCGGCTCTCCTTTTCTCTTGTGCCGCCCGCGACCTTAAGGCCTGGCGGCGGCGAAGGGAAACGGCGGCGACGCCTCGCTCCTAAGGCCGCGAATCGCTTGCCCCGGGCGCGGCCTCCGGGCACCTTCGCGTCATGGTCGAGCCGCGCCCCGAGCCTTCCTTCGATCTCGCCGTGGTCGAGCGCGACCCGCCGGCGCTGGCGCTGATCCGGCTGGCGCCGCTCGACCTGGTGGCGCGCATCGCTTTGCAGCCCTTCCCGCGCGCCGTGGCGGTGCGGGCCGACCGCCGCTTCGCCTACGTGGCGCACGACGGCGCCGATCCGCAGGAGGAGGTCGGGCCGCCCGGCGCGTTGCTCAGCATCGTCGACCTGGCGCGTGGCGCGGCGGTCGCCGGGCAGGACCTGGGCGCGCTTAGGCGGCCGCTCGATCTGGCGTTCGACGTCCGGGCGCGGCTGCATCTGCTGACCGCCGAGCCGCCGACCCTGCTGCGCTCGACCCAGCCGAACAGCGGCGGCTACGAGGTCGGCCAGCCGCTGCCGTCGTCGCGGCCGCTGCGCCTGCTGCCGCGCGGCGACGGGCGCGACGTCTTCGTGCTCGACCCGGCCGGGGCGCAGGTGATTGCCCAGCCGCTTGACCCCGACGGCCTGGCGCGCATCGTGCCGCTGCCGGTGGGGCCGGCGCCCGGCTGCATGGCGCTCAGCCCTTGCGGGCGCTGGCTGGTGGTCGGCGGCGCCGAGCGGGCGGAGGTCACGGTGATCGATGCCGAGCGGCTGGTCTGGTACCCGCCGCTGGCGGTCTCCGCGCCCTTGCGCGACCTGGCCTTCGATGCCGCCGGGCGGCTGCACGCGGCCTGCGCCGACGCGACTCTCTGGCAGGGCGACCGCCGGGGGCTGGCGCCGGCCGGCACGGCAAGGGTCGCCAGCTTCCTGCGCGGCCGGCCGGAGTGGGCGCTGAGCGCGCAGGGGCTTGTCCGGCTCGCCGACGCCGACACCGATCCCGACACCGACACGCAGGGACCGTGCCTGGCGTTGGCGGCGCCGGTCATGGGGGTGAGCGTGGCGTGAGCGTCGGGCAAAGCTGAAAGGGGCGGCGCAAGCAAAAGGGGCCGCAGCTTGCGCTGCGGCCCCTTCGCGTCCGCCGGCCACGGCCGGGCGAACCGCTTCGAGTCTTGGCGTGATTTGCGACGAGTGATTTGCGACCGGCGGCCCCACCAAAGCGGGGCCACACGGTCGCAAACCGGCCTAGGGCGGTTTCCGATCGAGTGGAACCACGACGTGGGTCTGCCGATCGGCCCAAAACCGCCCTAAACCATAGTGTTAGAGTGATGCTGTCCGACCTGGCGAATCGCAAATGCGATTCGATCAGGTCGGGCATCGCTCTAGAAGTCCATGTCGCCCATGCCGCCGGGCATGCCGGCGCCGGCCGCCGGCTTCTTCTCCGGCTTCTCGGCGACCATGGCCTCGGTGGTGATCAGCAGGCCGGCCACGGAGGCGGCGTCCTGCAGGGCGGTGCGCACCACCTTGGTCGGGTCGATGATGCCGGCCTTGACCAGGTCGCAGTACTGGCCGCTGTAGGCGTCGAAGCCGTAGTTGGCCTCCTTCGACTCCAGCAGCTTGCCGGCGATCACGGAGGAGTCGTGGCCGGCGTTGGCCGCGATCTGCCGCACCGGCGCCTGCAGGGCCTTGCGCACGATCTCCACGCCGACGCGCTGGTCGTCGTTGGCGGGGCTCAGCTTGCCCAGCACCTTGGTGGCGTAGAGTAGGGCGGTGCCGCCGCCGGGCAGAATGCCCTCCTCGACCGCCGCACGGGTGGCGTGCAGCGCGTCGTCGACGCGGTCCTTCTTCTCCTTCACCTCGACCTCGGTGGCGCCGCCGACGCGGATCACCGCCACGCCGCCGGCCAGCTTGGCCAGCCGCTCCTGCAGCTTCTCACGGTCGTAGTCGCTCGTGGTCTCCTCGACCTGGGCGCGGATCTGGCCGCAGCGGGCCTCGATGTCCGCCTTCTTGCCCGCGCCCTCGACGATCGTGGTCTCCTCCTTGGTGATGGTCACCTTCTTGGCGCGGCCCAGCATGTCGAGCGTCACGTTCTCGAGCTTGATGCCCAGGTCCTCGCTGATCGCGGTGCCCGCGGTCAGGATGGCGATGTCCTGCAGCATGGCCTTGCGGCGGTCGCCGAAGCCCGGCGCCTTGACGGCCGCGACCTTGAGGCCGCCGCGCAGCTTGTTGACCACCAGGGTGGCCAGCGCCTCGCCCTCGACGTCCTCGGCCACGATCAGCAGCGGCTTGCCCGACTGGACGACGCCCTCCAGCACCGGCAGCAGCGACTGCAGGTTGGACAGCTTCTTCTCGTGGATCAGGATGTAGGGGTCTTCCAGGACCACTTGCATCTTGTCCGCGTCGGTGACGAAGTAGGGGCTGAGGTAGCCGCGGTCGAACTGCATGCCCTCGACCACGTCCAGCTCGGTCTCCAGGCTCTTGGCCTCCTCGACCGTGATCACGCCGTCGTTGCCGACCTTCTGCATGGCCTCGGCGATCATCGCGCCGACTTCCTTGTCGCCGTTGGCCGAGATCGTGCCGACCTGCGCGATCTCGCTGTTGTCGGCGATCTGTCTGGAGCGCTTCTTGAGGTCGGCGACCACCGCCTCGACGGCCATGTCGACGCCGCGCTTGAGGTCCATCGGGTTCATGCCCGCGGCCACCGCCTTGGCGCCCTCGCGCACGATCGACTGGGCCAGCACGGTCGCCGTGGTGGTGCCGTCACCGGCGAGGTCGTTGGTCTTCGAGGCCACCTCGCGCACCATCTGCGCGCCCATGTTCTCGAACTTGTCGGAGAGCTCGATCTCCTTGGCGACGGTGACGCCGTCCTTGGTGATGCGCGGCGCGCCGAAGGCCTTGTCGATCACCACGTTGCGGCCCTTGGGGCCCAGGGTGACCTTCACCGCGTCGGCGAGGATGTCGACGCCGCGCAGCATCCGCTGGCGGGCATCGCTGGAGAACTTGACGTCCTTGGCTGCCATTTTCGTCTAGCCCCTGTGTCAGGCGGCCTTCTTCGAGGACTTCGCGTCCTCGAGCACGCCCATGATGTCCGACTCGCGCATGATCAACAGCTCCTCGCCGTCGATCTTGACTTCGGTGCCCGACCACTTGCCGAAGAGCACCCGGTCGCCCGGCGTGACGTCCAGGGCGTTGAGCTGGCCGGTCTTCTCGTCGCGCCCGCCGGGCCCGACGGCGACCACCTCGCCCTGCATCGGCTTTTCCTTGGCGGTGTCCGGAATGATGATGCCGCCAGCGGTCTTCTCGTCCTCTTCCAAGCGACGGACGACCACGCGGTCGTGCAACGGCCGAAACTGCATCGGATCTTCCTCCATCCTTCTCGAATGACCGTTGAGAACAGTAGGGGTGCGGCTGTTAGCACTCCTTGCCAGCGAGTGCCAGCCGGCAAGTAGATCGTGCAGCGCGCGGCGAAAGTCAAGAGCCTTGCGGCCGTCCCGGGCGAGGCGCGGCAATTGTTTTAAAAACGCATAAAAATCAATCTGTTGGCTTATGCGTTGCTAAGCACTCCTTTACCCTTTCGGCGCAGGCTGGGCGGCATGGTCGCTCGCCGTCCCTCGCTTTGCCTGCCCCTGCCGGTCGCCCTGGCGCTGAGCGCGACGCTCCGCCGCCTGGGACGGGCGCGCCGGGGCTCGACCATGGTCCAGTTCGCCATCGCCTTTCCGATCTTCGTGCTGCTGGTGGTCGGCCTGATCGAGGTGGCGATGGTGCTCTTCGTCACCTCGCTGATGGAGGGCGGCCTGCGCGAGGCGGCGCGCTTCGGGATCACCGGCTTCCTGCCGGGCGACCAGACCCGGGTCGAGCGCATCCTGGCCATCGTCGAGGACCACATGCAGGGTCTGGTCGACATGGACCAGGTCGGTATCAGCTTCCTGGTCTATCCCAGCTTCAACGACGTCGGCCAGCCGGAGCCCTTCGCCGACGAGAACGGCAACGGCAGCTACGACAGCGGCGAGGCCTACAGCGACATCAACGGCAACGGGCAGTGGGACCCGGACATGGGGGCCGCCGGGCTGGGCGGCTCCGGCGACATCGTGCTCTATACCCTGGAGTACGACTGGGAGCTGATGACCGGCCTGCTCGACCCGCTGATGGGCGACGCCGACGGCCGGCTGGGCCTGACCGCCTCCATCGTGGTGCGCAACGAGCCCTTCGGCAGCGCGCCCGGCACCGCCGGGGCCGGCTCGTGAGCGCGCCGACGGCCCCAGGTGGGGCAGCCCCGCGGTGGACGGGGCTGGGGCGGCCGGGCCTGGGGCAGCCGGGCCTGGGGCAGCCGGGCCTGGTCGCGCGGCTGCGCCGCAGCCGGCGCGGCTCGGTGCTCATCGAAATGGCCTTCGCCGCGCCGATCCTGCTGCTGCTGCTGATGGGGGCGATGGAGTTGGCCCGCTATGTGCTGATCATGCAGAAGCTGGATCGCGCCGCCATGTCGGTCGGCGACCTGGTCTCGCGCGGCGCTCAGGTCACCGCCCAGGATCTGGCCAACATCTTCGACTCGGTCGGCCACCTGATGCAGCCCTTCGTCTTTCCCGAGCGCGGCGTGGTGCTGATCTCGGCGGTCACCCGCAGCGCCGGCGATCCGCCCGAGGTCGCCTGGCAGCAGACCGGCGCCGGCAGCCTGACCGAGAGCAGCCGCGTCGGGAGCCCGGGCGGCACCGCCAGCCTGCCGCAGGACCTGCAGCCGCGCGAGAACGAGAGCCTCTATGTCGCCGAGGTCTACTACGACTACGAGCCGCTGATCTTCGACGGCTTCGTCGACCCGGCCCGGCTGTATCACTGGTCGGTGTTCCGCGCCCGACTGTCGGACCAGGTGATCACGCTCAACTGAGCGCGGGCTACTTCTCGACGAAGGCCTTTTCGATCACGAACTGCGCCGGCTGCGACTGGCTGCCTTCGGCGAAGCCGCGCTGCTTGAGCAGGGCCACGCAGTCGGTCAGCATCATCGGGCTGCCGCACAGCATCACCCGGTCGTCGGCCGCCTCCAGCGCCGGGATCTCGAGATCCGCGAAGAGCTTGCCGCTGTCGACCAGATCGGTGATGCGGCCGGTGTAGCGGTAGGGCTCGCGGGTGGTGGTGGGGTAGTAGAGGAGCTGCGGACGCACGATATCGCCGATCAGCTCGTGGTTCTGCGCCTGCTCGACCACCAATTCGCCGTAGGCCAGATCGGCGACGCGCCGGCAGCCGTGCACCAGCACGATCTTCTCGAAGCGCTCGTAGACCTCCGGGTCCTTGATGATGCTGCAGAAGGGCGCGATGCCGGTCCCGGTGCTGAAGAGGTAGAGGTTGCGCCCGGGGATCAGGCTGTCCTGCACCAGCGTGCCGGTCGGCTTCTGGCTGACCAGCAGCTTGTCGCCCTCGCGGATGTGCTGCAGGCGCGAGGTCAGCGGCCCGTCCTGCACCTTGATCGAGAAGAACTCCAGGTGCTCCTCGTAGTTCGCGCTGGTCATGGAGTAGGCGCGCATCAGCGGCTTGCCGTCGACGGTCAGCCCGATCATGGTGAACTGGCCGTTGAGAAACCGGAAGGCCGGGTCGCGGCTGGTGCGGAAACTGAACAGCTCGTCGGTCCAGTGCTGGACCGAGAGCACCGTCTCTTCCTGAATCGCTTTGCTCATGACGGCCGGTCGGCGACCCCGCTGCTGCTGATTCCGATCCCGCCGCCGGGTCTCTGGCAGGCGGCGGCGGCCCTCAGCTATCGGATTGCCCGCCGGGGCGCAACCCTCCGCGCGGCGCGGGCTTGCCGGGCCGCCGCTGGCGGCTACTCCGCGATGCGCAGGTTGGAGAGCTGCGCGGCGATCACCCGGAAGGTCTGGCTCAGCCCCGCGCCGCCGTAGGAGTCGAAGAAGTGCCCCGGCGTGGTGGCGCACTGCCGGAAGGTCTCGCGGATGGCGTTGCCGCGGCTGTTGGTCGAGACGTCGAAGGTGATCGTGTAGACGATGATCCCCTGCGCCTTCATGGCGTTGCAGACCTGCAGCGTGCGGGCGTTCAGCTCCAGGCGGGCGGAGTCCAGGTTGGTCGTGCCGATCCGCCCGTCCGACAGGCGCTGGTAGGCCGTGTAGTCGGTGTCGCCCGAGGGCGCGTGGCCGCCGTAGAACTGGTTGTCGCCGTCGGTCAGGATGACGGCCACCTTCTGCATCAGCGGCTCGTCGTAGTCGAGCGGCAGGTCCGGCTCGCCCCACAGCCCGCGCCAGGCCGGCGACAGCAGCCGCCAGCCCCAGACCGCGCCCAGGTTGGTGGTGGTGCCGCCGCGGTGCCAGGAGTCCATCTCGTCGATCGCCGCCTCGACCTCGGCGCGCTGGTCGGTCCAGGGCGTGATCGCCGGGCCGCAGCCGAGGTTGGGGCCGAGGCCGTTGTTGCCCGAGGTGTTGGTCGACTCGCTCTCGTCGACCTCGGTGTTCTCGTTCTGCCCGAGCGCCTCGTTGTCGAACAGCCAGGAGTTGTAGCGGCTCTCGATGTCGTTGCCGTTGCGCCAGCGCGGCCAGTAGTAGGGCTGAAAGGCGGCGGCGGCGGGCGTGGCGTCGGTGACGTCGTCGCCCGGATTGCCCGAGGGGTCGTAGCGCGCCTCGACGCAGCCCTTCCAGGCGGTGGCGACGACGCACTCGCCGGACCCGGGGACCCAGACCCCGCGGCCGGTGCAGGCCGCCTCGGTCCAGTCGTCGTGGACCACGGCGTTGCCGATCGTGCAGACGTCGCGGCTGGAATCCCAGGCGACGTCGGTGCCGCGGCAGTCCTCCTGGTCCACCTCGCTGCTGTCCAGCTCGTAGACCCGGGTCTCCAGCGAACCGGGCGCCAGCCACCCGGCGTTGGCCTGGCCGACGTTCACCGTGGCGGTGTAGGGGACCAGGCTGACCCAGAAGTTCGGCACCACCTGGCGGTCGCCGTAGAGGATGTCGATCAGCTCGTGCGCGGCGGCGCGCATCTCGCCGATCTTGTTGCTCGAGCGCATGGAGCCGGTGTTGTCCATCACCAGCACCAGCTCCATGCCACGGTCGGCGCGCTGCACCACCGAGCGGGCGTTGACCGTCATCACCTCGTAGCCGAGCACCCGCGTGAAGGAGGTGTTGACCTGCGCCGAGGCGGCGACGGTCAGGCGCCCGGTCTCTGCCTCCTCGGCAATGCTGAGGTCGCTCACCTGGGCGCCCAGGAAGCCCGGCGGGAAGTTGGCGTCGAAGAACGCGCGGATGTCGGCGTCGCGGTCGGGATCGAAGAAGACCCGCCCGCCGGCCAGGGCGGCGGCGTCGAGCGCCTGGTTGAGGCGCGCCTTGACCAGGTAGCCGCGGGTCGTGTCGATCGCCAGGCCGGCCACCCCGACCAGCGGGATGATGCCGGCGGCGAGGAACACGGCGATGATGCCGCGGCGGTCGCGCGGCAGGCTGCGCAGCAGCGGCGCCAGCGCACGGCCCCGGAGGGCGAGGCGCCGGCGCAGCCGGGCAAGGCGGGGGCGGATCACGTCGAGCGGCGCGGGCATGTCGCGTCTGCCTTTTTCTCTCGTCTTTCTGCCGTCCGCGCGGGTGCGCGCAGCGGTTTCATATAAAGAGCTGTTCGGTAAATAATCGGTGAAAACAAAAGTAGACGAGTGCGCTTTATTTATTTTTCATTCTGTTTTTTATTTTGACGAAAAGCCGGCGGGGTTTGGTTCGAATTTCGAAGCAAAGTTCGCGCACTTCCGGGGTGAAATCGAAAGAAAGTCATTTCAAAAATAAAAACAAAGCAATGCCAAATAAATATTTCGGCAATTAACTGCTCGTTTATTTTTTTAGTTTGGAATTCTGGCATCGAAACCGCGCCGCAACGCAACAGCCAATGGAGGTAATCATGCGTCGCATCGTTGCTCTGCTCATGAAGAGCAAGTCCGGGGCCACCGCCATCGAGTACGGCCTGATTGCCGCCCTCGTCTCGGTCGCCGGCATCACCGCCCTGACCACCATGGGCGACAAGCTGGGCGAGATGTTCGGCGTGGTCGGCGACGAGCTGCAGGGCGCCATCGATTCCGCCAACACGACCTCCGGCACCGGCACCGGCACGGAGACCGGCACCAACTGACCGGTCCCGGTCCGACCTTCGAGAGGCCCATACGTCCACTTCCGCGTCGGCGACCGGGGCAGACCCGTGCCCCGGCCGCCGGCCGGACCCCGTCCGGCCCGCATTTCCACCGGGTCTGCGATCGCCACAAGGCCCGGCGCCCGGACCGGCGGAGAGCCACGCCCCGGACGGCATTTCGACGAGATTTCGCAGCCGACAACTTTTGGGATCTTTCACGCCATGACGCCGCTCCTCGCCCAGCTCAGCCTGCTCGCCGCCGCCGCGGCGCTGCTCGTGGCCGCTGGCAGCGACGCGCGGCGCTATCTCATTCCCGATAGCTGCAGCCTGGTGCTGCTCGCCGCCTTCGCCCTCTATGCCCTGGGCGGCGCCACCGACGGCGCCTGGCCGCTGCACCTGGCCACGGCAACGCTGGTCTTCCTGCTCGGCGTCGGCCTGTTTGCGGCCGGCCTGGCCGGCGGTGGCGACGTCAAGCTGTTCGCCGCCACCTCGATCTGGGCCGGTCTCGACCTGCTCGCCACGCTCACCTTGACCATGGCGCTGGCCGGCGGGTTGCTGGTCGTCGTCGTCGCCGGCCGCGTCTGGCTGCTGCGCCGCCTCGCCGCGGCGGGGCAGGGCGGCGGCGCCGGCGCGCCGACCCGGGCTCCCACGCCACTCGCCCGCCTGCCGCTGCCCTACGGCGTCGCGATCGCGGCCGGCGGCCTCTTCGTGCTGGCCCAGCGCGCCGGCCTGCTCGCCTGACCGCCGCCTGAGGAGGGTCCGCCATGAGCCCGAAGAAACTCCTGCTCCTCGGCATCGCGCTTGCCGCCGGCCTCGGCACGGTCACCCTGGCGCGGCAGATCCTGCAGCCGCCGCCTCCGCCGCCGGCGCCCGCGCCGCAGCAGGTGGCCGCGCCGGAGCCCGAGCCGGAGCTGCGCATCCTGGTGGCCGCGCGCGGGCTGCCGGCCGGCCACCTGATCGTCGCCGACGATCTGGTCTGGCGGGTCTGGGACCGCGACGACGAACGCCTGCCCAGCTATTTTCTGGAGGGCGAGGAGAAGCCCGCCGCGCTGCACGGTGCGGTGGTGCGCCGCGGGATCGCCGGCGACGCCCCGATCCTGCGGGGCCGCGTGGTCAAGCCCGGCGAACAGGGCTTCCTGGCGGCGGTGATGGAGCCGGGCCTGCGCGCCGTGTCCGTGCGGATCAACCCGGTGACCGGCATTGCCGGCCTGGTGTTCCCCGGCGACCGGGTCGACCTGCTGCTGACCCAGCGCATCCAGCGCCCCACCGACCCCGAGCGCGCCGAACGCTTCGCCAGCGAGACGGTGCTGACCAACCTGCGGGTGCTGGCCATCGACCAGTCGACCAACGACCAGACGGCGACGCCGACCGAGGCGGAGGTGGTCACCCTGGAGGTCACTCCGAAGCAGGCCGAGCTGGTCACCCTCATGTCCGAGCTGGGCCAGCTCTCCCTGTCGCTGCGCGCGCTGCAGGGTGCGCCGGAGCAGCAGCTCCTGGCCCAGGCCGAGACTGCGCCGCCGGCCGGTTCGCCGGGCAGCGCGGGCGTGCAGCTACACGGGGCGCTCGGCTACGGGTTGAGCGCGGCGCAGTCGGCCGGCGCGATCAACCGCCTGGCCAGCGCCAGCACGCTCTCGGCGCCGCTGGCCGAAGCGGCGGGCGGCCCGGACGCGGCCGCGGCGTCCGATCCGGGCGCGGGGGTGGCGGACCGCCGGCTGTCGCCGGAGCTGGCCGCGGCCATGGCCGAGATGACCCCGGGCGAGCGCGCGGCCGTGCTGCGCAGCCTGAACGACAACCCCTATAGCTGGGACAGCGACGTCAGCCTGCTGCTGCCCGACCCGGCCGACGCCAAGGCGGCGGTGCGCAAGGTGCAGGTGATCCGCGGTCCCGAAGCCGCCCTCGTCCCCTTCCAGCGCTGATCGGACGCCAGACCCATGCTTCGCGCCCTGTCCCTGTTTCTGTCGCTGCGGGCCGCCGGCCTTGCGATGATCCTGGTGACCACCGGGCTGCCGCTGCCCGCCGCCCAGGCCGCCCCGGGCGATCCGCTGGCGCTCGAGGTCGACCAGGGCGAGGTGGTGCGCCTGCCCCAGCCGGCCGCCTCGATCTTCGTGGCCAATCCGGCGATCGCCGACGTGCAGGTGATGTCGCCGACGCTGGTCTACGTCTACGGCCGCCAGACCGGGGCGACGCGGCTCTTCGCCATCGCCGAGGACGAGCGCCTGCTGCTCGACCGCCGGGTCTCGGTCAGTCACGACCTGACCACCCTGGAGTCGGCGCTGAACGAGCTGCTGCCGGGCCGCGCCATCCGGGTGCAGACGGTCAGCGGCGGCATCCTGCTGACCGGAGAGGTCGCCAACGGCGCCGAGGCGGAGGACGCCATGCGGCTGGCCGCCCGCTTCATCGGCGAGAACGGCGAGGTGCTCAACCGCCTGTCGGTGGCGGCGCCCGCCCAGGTGATGCTCAAGGTGCGCGTCGCCGAGGTCTCGCGCTCGGTCAGCAAGCAGCTCGGCTTCAACTGGGAGGGGGCGGCGCAGTTCGGCAACTTCAGCTTCCTCTACGGGCTGGGCGAGGACATCGTCTTCGGCGACGCCGGCCAGGTGATCCGGCCGGAGGGGCGCCAGGTGCTGTTCGGGAGCTGGCGCTCCGACAGCCTCAACCTCAACAACATGATCGACGCTCTGGCCGACGACGGGCTGATCACCCTGCTGGCCGAGCCGAACCTGACCGCGCTGTCGGGCGAGACCGCCACCTTCCTGGCCGGCGGCGAGTTTCCGATCTTCATCCCGCAGGAGGACGAGGGCGGCGCCTTCACCGTCGATTACCGCAGCTTCGGCGTCAGCCTGGCGTTCAATCCGACGGTGCTCGGCGACCAGCGCATCAACCTGCGCGTCCGCCCGGAGGTGAGCGAGCTCTCCTCGGCCGGCGCGCTGCGCAGCGGCACGGTGGAGATCCCCGCCGTGGTCACCCGGCGCGCCGAGACCACGGTGGAGCTGGCCAGCGGCCAGTCCTTCGCGATCGCCGGCCTGCTCGAGAGCTCCTCCAACCAGGGCATCTCCAAGTACCCCTTCCTGGGCGACATCCCCGTGCTCGGCGCGCTCTTCCGCTCGACCACCTTCCAGCAGGACGAGAGCGAGCTGGTGATCATCGTCACGCCCTACCTGGTCAAGCCGGTCTCCGCCAACCGCCTGGCCACGCCGGTCGACGGCTTCGTGGCGCCGAACGATGAGGAGCGCATCCTCTCCGGCAGCCTCTGGAGCCAGACCGGGCCGGCGGACAAGCCGGCCGGCATGGCTCGCCGGGGTGCCGTCGCCCCCGGCAGCGAGGCCGGCCCGATCGGCCCGGTCGGCTTCATCCTCGATTGATCGCCGGACCCCGCTTTCCTTCGCGCGCCCAAGGAGCCGCCGCCATGGTTCGCCAGACCCTCACCGCCCTGCTCGCCGCCGCCGCCCTGTCGACGCTGGCGGCCTGCAGCGACAGCCTGCCCGAGCCCTATCAGCCGAAGCAGCCGCAGGTCACCCAGGTCACCAGCCTGCACGCCGTGCGCTTCGCGCCGGAGGGCTTCCAGGTCTCGCCGGCCGAGCGCCAGCGGCTGCTCGACTTCTTGGCCCGGCTCGGCCTGCGCCAGGGCGACCGGGTGATGGTGGAGCTGCCGCCGGCCGCGGAGGGCGGCGAGGTGGCCGGTGGCGAGGTGGCCGATGGCGACGTGGCCGGTGGCGAGGTGGCCGGTGGCGACGTGGCCGGACGGCGGGCGCTCGCGGTGATGCAGCTCCTGGCGCGCGCGGGCATCGCCGCCGAGCCCTTCGCCATGACTGAGGCGGGCGGCCGGGTGCTGCGCGTCGGGGTCGAGCGGGTCGCGGTCAACGCGCCGGCCGACTGCCCCGACTGGCCCGAGGCGCGCGACTTCGGCGCCTTCGTCAACGACAGCCTGCCCAATTTCGGCTGCGCCGACGCCAACAACTTCGCCGCCATGCTGGCCAATCCGCGCGACGCGGTGGAGGGGCGGCCGCTGGGCCCGGCGGATGCCGAGCGCCTGACCCTGGGCCTGCGCGCCTACCGGCAGGGCAAGAACCTGCCGTTCGAGCCGCTGCCCGCCAGCATGGGAGACGAGTGATGGCCGACCCGGTCCTCCAGATGCCGCCGCGCGGGCGCGCTACGCAGCCGCAGGCCGGGACCGCGCCGACGGTGGGCGGGCTCGACTCCCTGGAGCTGAACCCGCATTTCGCCGCCCTGGTCACCGACGCCGCCAGCCAGGCGGCCTGCGAAAAGCTGGCCGAGGTCAACGGCTGGCCGCGCCGGGCGATCTGTGCGGGCAACCTCGACGCCATCCAGCCGCTGCTCGACGCGCCGCAGCTTCCCAAGCTGCTGGTGGTCGACCTGGACGGCGCCGGCGAGATCGCCACGCTGCTGCCGCTGCTCGCCCAGCGTATCGCCCAGGGCGGCGCCCTGGTGGCGATCGGCTCGATGAACGACGTGACGCTCTACCGCCACCTGCTGACCGCCGGCGCGGCCGACTACCTGCTCAAGCCGCTGGACGCCGAGACGCTGATCGCCACCGCCGCCGAGGTGACGCGCATGGCCGGGCAGCTCCGCGGCCCGGCGCAGGCGGCCGGCGCGCCGGCCCAGGGCAAGCTGACCCTGGTCACCGGCGCGCGCGGCGGCGTCGGGGCGAGCACCCTGGCGGTCAACCTGGCCTGGATGTTGGCGCACGAGCAGCAGGTGAAGACCTGCCTGCTCGACCTCGACCTGCACTTCGGCATCTCGGCCCTGGCGCTGGACCTGGAGCCCGGCTTCGGCCTGCGCGAGGCGCTGGAGAGCCCGGAGCGCATGGACTCGCTGATGCTGGTCTCCTCCATGGTCAAGGAGAGCGAGCACCTCTGCGTGCTCGGCGCCGAGGAGCCGATCGAGACCGGCGTGCGCCTGGACCCGGCCGCGGTGGGGCAACTCATCGACGAGCTGAGCGGCAGCTTCGAGGCGGTGATCGTCGACCTGCCGCGCAGCCTGCTGCCCAGCCAGGGCGAGCTGCTCGCCCGCGCCGACGAGCTGCTGCTGGTCACCGATCTCTCGCTGGCCGGCATCCGCGACTG
The DNA here is from genome assembly GCA_965233705.1 of Algihabitans sp. Taxonomy (GTDB): domain Bacteria; phylum Pseudomonadota; class Alphaproteobacteria; order Kiloniellales; family DSM-21159; genus Algihabitans. The sequence goes on from CBDDTF010000004.1 coordinate 528,187, forward strand.
CGGCCGGATCAAGGGCGCGCTGGAATCGGCCGGCGCCCGGGCCCGCCTGACCACCGTCGCCAGCCGCGTCGGCAAGGACCGCCCCTGCCAGATCGACCGCGCCACCTTCGAGCGCTCGCTCGGCGCCAAGCTGGCCTGCGTGGTGCCGGAGGACGCCAAGACCCTGGCCGCCTGCGCCAACGCCGGCAAGGCCGTCGGCGCGCTGGCCGACAAGCAGCCGATCGCCCAGGTGCTGCGCCATCTGGCCGGCGAGTTGAGCGGGCGCGGCGCGGTCGGCAAGCCGGGCCTGTTCGGCAAGCTGCGCCGCATCGCGGCCTCCCTGTGAGGCGCCGGACGATGCGGCGCCGGGCGATGGACCTGAGCGAAGGGAGCGCGCGATGGGGTGGTTGAACGGACGTGGCGGACGGCCCGATAGCGAACCGGGCGCGCAGGCGCCGCTGCTCCGCCCGGCGGAGGCGGCCGGGCCGGGGCGCAGCGGCAGCGATCTCTCGGAGCTGACCGGTGAGCTGCTGGCCCGTCTGGTCGAGCGCATCGAGCCGGCCAGTGCGGCCGCCATGCCGCGCGGCGAGCTGGCCAAGCGCATCAAGGCCGCGCTGCCGGAGCTGCTGGGCCCGCGCTGGGCGGCACTGAACCTGCTGGAGCAGCGCGACCTGGTCACCCAGTTGATCAACGCCATCCTGGCCCGGGCGCCGAAGCCGGAGCCCAGGCCGGCGCCGCCGGCGGCCACGCCGCCGACGGCCGAGAGGCGCGACGCGCGCGCCCTGCAATGGCCGCCCGCGTCCGCCGCCGCCGACCCCCAGCCTGCCGGTCCACAGCCTGCCGACACGCAGACCGGCAACACGCAGACCGGCGACACGCAGACCGGCGACACGCAGACTGCCGCCACCCCGGCCGGTGGACCACAGACCGGGGCGCCGGCGGTTTTCGCCCCGGTCAGCGGGCCTTGCAGCCCCTTCAAGGCCAAGCCGGCCGCCGCCGCGCCGCCGCCCTGCGCCGCCGAGCGCCAGCCGCTCTCCGCCGGGGCCAAGACGCGCGTGGGCGAGGCCAAGCGCAAGGTGCAGCCGCGCCTGCTCGACCGCATCGACGCCACCACCGCCGCCAGCATGGCGCGCGAGGACCTGGTGCGCGAGATGACGCCGATCGTGGCCGAGCTCCTGGCCGAGGAGAAGCTGCAGCTCAACGGCCAGGAGCGGGCGGGGCTAATCGAGGAGCTGCTCGACGACATGCTCGGCCTGGGGCCGCTGGAGCCGCTGCTGGCCGACGAGTCGATCACCGACATCATGGTCAACGGGCCGAAGCAGATCTACGTCGAGCGCAAGGGCAAGCTGGAGCTGGCCGAGGCGACCTTCCGCGACGACGCCCACGTGCTGCAGGTGGCGACCCGCATCGTCACCGCCGTCGGCCGGCGCGTCGACGAGTCGGTGCCGCTGGTCGACGCCCGCCTGGCCGACGGCAGCCGCGTCAACATCATCATCCCGCCGCTGGCGATCGACGGCCCCTCCATCTCGATCCGCAAGTTCGCCAAGAAGAAGATCACCCTCGAGGTGATGGCCCGCCAGGCCAACATCTCGCCCGACATGGCCACGGTGCTGCGCATCGCCGCGCGCGCGCGCCTCAACATCCTGATCTCCGGGGGCACCGGCTCGGGCAAGACGACCCTGCTCAATGCCCTGTCGCAGATGATCGATCCGGGTGAGCGGGTGGTCACCATCGAGGATGCGGCCGAGCTGCAGCTCCAGCAGCCGCACGTGGTCCGGCTGGAGACCCGTCCGGCCAACCTGGAGGGCCGCGGCGAGATCTCCATGCGCGACCTGGTCAAGAACGCGCTGCGCATGCGGCCCGACCGCATCATCCTCGGCGAGACCCGCGGCGCCGAGGCGATCGACATGCTGCAGGCGATGAACACCGGCCACGACGGCTCGCTCTCGACCATCCACGCCAACCGCCCGCGCGAGGCGCTGATGCGGCTGGAGAACATGGTCTCCATGTCCGGTTTCAAGCTGCCGACCAGCGCGGTGCGCGCGCTGATCGCCTCGGCCATCGACGTGATCGTCCAGATCAGCCGCATGCGCGACGGCGTGCGCCGGGTCACCCATATCTCCGAGGTGGTCGGCATGGAGGGCGACATCATCACCATGCAGGACCTCTTCACCTTCGAGTTCACCGGAGAGGGGAGCGACGGCAAGCTGCAGGGCAACTTCCGGTCCCACGGCATCCGGCCGCACTTCGCCGAGAAGGCGGGCTACTTCGGGCTGGAGCGGGCCCTGCTGGAGGCGGTGTGATGGCGGTGACGCCGGACCAGCTCGTCTGGCTGCTCGGCGGCGGCGCGCTGCTGACGGTGCTGCTGCTCGGCCTCGGCCTGGCCGGCGACGAGCCGGCCGGCGGGCGCACGCTCAAGCGGCGGCTGGCGCGGGTCTCGCCGGGCGCGCTGCGGGCCAGGCCGGTGGCGGTCAACCGCCTGCGCCGCAGCGAGCAGGACAGCACCAACCCCTGGCTCGACCGTCTCATCAAGGCGGTGCTGCCGGCGCCGGGCAAGCTGCGCGCGCGGCTGCAGCGCACCGGCTACAACCTGACCATCGGCCAGTACCTGCTGGGCAGCCTGGCGGTGGCGCTGGTCTTCGGCCTGCTGGCCCGCTTCGGCCTCGCGCTGCCGCCCTGGGCGGCGGTCGCGCAGGGTATTTCCGCCGGCGCAATTCTGCCCCACCTGGCGGTCGGCTATCTCGCCCGCCGCCGGCTCAACCGCTTCATCGAGCTGTTCCCCGATGCCATCGACCTGATCGTGCGCGGCCTGCGCTCCGGCCTGCCGGTCACCGAGTCGATCGCCACGGTCGGCCAGGAGATGGGCGACCCCGTCGGCATCGAGTTCCGCCGCGTCGCCGACGCCGTGCGCGTCGGGGCCAACCTGGAAGAGGCCATGTGGGCGGTCGCCCGGCGTATCGACGTGCCGGAGTTCAAGTACCTGATCGTCACCCTGTCGATCCAGCGCGAGACCGGCGGCAATCTGGCGGAGACGCTGAGCAACCTGTCCGACCTGCTGCGCAAGCGCCGGCAGATGAAGCTGAAGATCAAGGCCATGAGCTCCGAGGCCAAGGCGAGCGCCTGGATCATCGGCAGCCTGCCCTTCGTCATGTTCGCCCTGCTGCTGGTGCTCAACGCCGGCTACGTGATGACCCTGCTCGAAGATCCTCGCGGCCACGTCATGATCGGCATCGGCCTGGCCTTCATCGCCGTCGGCGTCGGCGTGATGTGGAAGATGGTGAAGTTCGAGATATGAACGCGCTGCTGCCCTTCGGTCTGGACCTCGGCGACCTCGCCTCGGTGACGGCGGCGATCTCGGCCGTCTCCATGGTGCTCTTCGTCTGGTATTCGCTGATCGAGCGCGATCCGCTGCCCGGCCGGCTGAAGGCGCTGGAGGCCCGGCGCCAGGCGCTGCGCGCCGGTCTCGCGCGGCCGGGCCGGCGCAAGTCGCTGATCGCCAGCCGCTCGCTGATGCGCGAGGTGGTGCAGCGCCTCAAGCTGATGAAGGGCCAGAGCACCGCCAAGCTGACGTTGAACCTGGCGCGCGCCGGCTATCGCTCGCGCGACGCGCTGGTCGTCTACCTCTTCGCCAAGGTCGCCCTGCCGCTGGTCTGCGGCGCGCTCGGCCTGCTGCTGTTCCAGGGACTGGGGCTGTTCGACCTGCCGGACCTGGGGGCGATGACCGCCAGCCTGACTCTGGTCGTCGCCGGGGCCTTCGCGCCGGAGCTCTTCGTCAAGAACATGGCGCAGAAGCGGGTGCAGACCATCCGCAAGGCCCTGCCGGACGCCTTCGACCTGATGGTGATCTGCGCCGAGGCCGGCCTCAGTCTCGATGCTTCGCTCGACCGGGTGGCGCGCGAGATGGGGCGAAGCTGCCCGGCGCTGACCGACGAGCTGGGCCTGACCTCGCTGGAGCTGAGCTTCCTGCCCGACCGCCACAAGGCGCTGGAAGGGTTGGCCGAGCGCGTGCCGCTGTCGCAGATGCGCGCCCTGGTGAACACCCTGGTCCAGACCGAGCGCTACGGCACGCCGCTGGCCAGCTCGCTGCGGGTGCTGGCGGCCGAGCTGCGCCACGAGCGGCTGATGCGCGCCGAGGAGAAGGCGGCCCGCCTGCCGGCGGTGATGACCGTGCCGATGATCATCTTCATCCTGCCGCCGCTGTTCATCGTGCTGGTCGGCCCCGCCGGCCTGCGGGTGATCGACCAGTTGATCGCCATGTAGCGTCGTTTTCGCGGCCTTCGCGCGGCGGAGGGCGCGCGCACGGTCCCGCGCCGCAGGGCGCGTCGGACGGGGCGGCGAAAAGGTGGAAGTCGGACCCCGGCCCGATGCGGCGCGCGCCTCGGGCCTTTCCGTTCAGTCGGCGAGGAAACCGCTGAGGTTGAGTGTCGCAGCGGGCTGCGTCTGCGGCGCCGCCGCCGCCTCGGCGTCGACGGCCGCGCGCGGCGCGGCTTCCAGCGGCGCGGCTTCGGGCAACGCGGGCGGTGCGACGTCGGGATTGCCGGCGAGCGGTTTGCGCAGCGGCAGCGGCGCCTGGCTTTGCGCCGGCGCCAGCGGCGCGCCGGCGCGGCGGCTGCGGTAGTAGGCCAGGTTGCGGGCCACCGCCGTGTCGTCGAAGTCCATGCGCACCATGCGCGCCGCCTCCTCCTCGCGGCCCGCGAGGCCGTAGGCCAGCGCCAGGTTCTGGCGGTGTCGGGCGGTGGCGTCGGGCAGGGCGGTGGCCATTTCCAGCAGGGCGATGGCCTCGCCGTAGTCGCCCGAGAGAATCAGGGAGTAGGCCAGGTTGTTGAGCAGCTTGACGTTGTCGGGCTGGCGCTCCAGGCCGCGGCGCAGGTAGTCCTGTGCGCGCCGGGTCTCGCCGGCCAGATCGGCGGCGATCCCGGCGCCGCTCAGGGCCTGCAGGTTGTCGGGGTTCTGGTTCAGCGCGACCTCGAACTGCTGCAGCGCGGCCAGCGGCTGGTCGAGCCGGACCAGGGCGCCGCCCAGGCCGAGCAGCGCCCGGGTGTTGCCCGGCTGCAGGTCGAGCGCGGCGCGGAAGGCGCCGGCCGCCTCGCGCGGGTCCTCGACGGCGACCAGCGTCTCGCCGAGCAGCACCAGCGGCAGCGGCTCGTCCGGCGCCTGGAGATGCGCCTGGCGGTAGAACTGGATGGCGGTGGTCGGCTCGCCCTTGACGCGGCTGGCATCGCCCAGCTCGATCAGCTTGCGCCAGCCCTCGGTTTCGATCTGAGCGATCGGTGCCGCACCTTCGTCGCCGGGTGTCGCACAGCCGGCCAGGAAGAGCGCGAGTATCGCGGTGGCAGTGCTGCCGGCAAGACCGCGGCAACGCGAAGTCCTCGTCTTCGAGCAATTCGAAGTTGCGGCCATCGAGGCAGCCTCCGTTTGCGGCAGGACCTTGTAATCCGCGTCGATCACTTTGCGGAACTGGCCGACAGTAACCTTTGTCCCTTTAAGATATATTAAAGCTTCGCGGGTTTGAGTCGGCGCTTCGGAGACAGCGGAACCGGCGGAGGAAGAAGGTCGCCAGCGAGCGGCCCGGGCCGGCGATGGCGAAGAATCAGGGGACGAAGGCATGACGCTCGGGCACGAGCAGACGCGACAGGCGGCAGCGCGCGGCGCCCGCCGCAGCAAGTCGACCGATGCGGCCGCGACGGGCCCGGAGGCGGCGACGCCGCAGGATCCGGCCGCCCAACTCTATCGAGAGCTCACCCGCCTGGTGGAACGCATGCATCGGCGGCTGCTCGACGTGGTGCGGATCGAACTGACCCGGCGTGGCATCGACGACGTCAGCCCGGTGCAGGTGCTGATGTTGCTCAACATCGGCAGCGAGGAGGTGTCGGTGCGCGATCTGATCGAGCGCGGCTACTACCTCGCATCCAACGCCTCCTACAATCTCCGCGCCCTGCTCGAGGCCGGCTACATCCACCGCGCCACGGCGGCGCGGGACAAGCGCGCGGCCCGCATCCGCCTGTCGGCCAAGGGCTTGGAGCTCTGCGCGGCGCTGGCCGAGCTGGAGACCTTCCAGGCCGGCCGGCTGATGCCCGATGCCGCCGAGCGGCAGGCCTTCGAGGGCGCCTTCCGGGTGCTGCGGCAGTTGGAGATGAGCTGGTCGGATGCGATCCGCTACGACGACCGACAGTTCCTCTGACCGCGCTGCACGTCTTGCGCGGCGCCGACTTCGGGCCACGCGGCGGGTTTGTCGAAAACTCGAAGTAATCGCGGGTCGCCGGGATTTTATCTTTCACGGTTTGATTACTGTTGGTTGACGAGACTGGGCGGAGAGCCGGGGCCGGCAGCCCCGGACTCCGCCGCGCTCTCGTCTCGTCGACCAGGAGGGTCGAAGCCATGGATGTCCCCCGCCGCTCCCTGTCCTACCGCGATGTCGAGCGGCTGCTGTCGGACCGCTCCGCCGGTGCGCAGATCGAGACGATGCAGAAGGTGGTCGGCCAGCTCGAGGGCGGGGGGCTGTCCTACGAGGCGCGGCGCCTGGCCGAAGGCGTGGTCGAGGCCTACAGCCGCCATGCCGAGCAGGCCGTGCGCGAGGCCCTGGCCTGGCAGGTCGCCCATTCGCCGCTGCTCAGCCGCGAGCTGGCCACGCGCCTGTCTCAGGACATCGCTTCGGTGGCCTTCCCGGTGCTGCGCCATGCCGAGGCGCTCGACGAGAGTCTGCTGCTGGAGATCGTCGCCGAGGGGGACGACCGCAAGCAGATCGCCGTGGCGCAGCGGCCGGCGGTCTCGCCGCGCGTCTCCGACGCCCTGGTCGACCAGGGCAGCGAGGCGGCGGTGGTCGCGCTGATGGGCAATGCCGGTGCCGAGATCCCCGAGCCGGCCTACGACCGCGCGCTCGACCGCTTCGACGGGGTCGCCAGCGTCGCCCATGCCGTCGCCGGCCGGGCGAGCCTGCCCGCGCATGTGGCGGAAAAGCTGGTCCACCGCGTCGCCGAGGAGATGCGGCGCACCCTGGTCGCGCGCCACAAGCTCTCGCCGGTGCTGTTGCGCGGCCTGGTCGATCATGCCCGCGAGTCGGTCACCAGCCTGCTGGTCAAGCCGGTGGCCGGGCGGCGCGAGGACCTCGGCCTCTTCGTCGAGCATCTCTGCGTCAACAATCGTCTCTCGCCCAGCCTGATGCTGCGCGCGCTCTGCGCCGGCGACGTCGGCTTCTTCGTCGCCGCGCTGGCCCGGCTCTGCCGCATCGCGCCGGACAACGCGCGGCGGCTGGCCTTGCAGGGCGGCGCTCTGGGGCTGCGCGCGGCCTTCGAGAAGGCCGGCATCCCGGTCGCGCTGCTGCCGCCCTTCCACTCCGCCGTCGAGGTGGTCAACGAGATGGACTACGGCGAGGCGGACGAGCAGCAGCGCCGGGCCTTCCAGGTGCGCGCCTTGGCGCGCGTCTTCGGCGCCAACAGCGCGACCGAGGACCCGGCGGTCGACGAGCTGCTGCGCCAGCTCTTCGACGGCAAGCCAGAGCCGGTGGTGCAGCAGGCGATGGACGAGGCGGGCATTCCCTTCGCGCCGGTCTTCGGCCGCGCCTGAGGCGCGGCCGGCGGGCGGCGGCCGGGCTGGATTTCCGCAACCCCAAGCGTAAATAGGACGCTTTCACGGCGATTCACTTGTAATAGAATTTGCGCGCGGAAAATCGCCGAATGGCTTAGCTGAAGATTGACAGGGTCGGCGGCCGGCCTCACCCTTTCCATATTCCATAATTCTTAAACGAGACATGGAAGGGGAGGGGGAAACGTCATGCGGAGAGGAGTCTGTGCCGCCGGCCTGCCGGCAGGCCTAGCGGCCGTCCTGGCGGCCGTCCTGCTGGCCGCGATGCCGGGCGCCGCCGGCGCGCAATCTGGCGCCCAGGACGGCGCCCAAGACGGCGCCCAAGCCATGGCCGATACCGCCATCCTCGCCGGCACCTGCGCCGGCTGCCACGGCGCGGAGCTCGGCGGCTCCGGCGGGATTCCCACCCTGCGCGGCCACAGTGCCGAATACATCCGCTTCCAGCTCACGGCGCTGAAGTCGGGCGAACGCCAGGCGACGGTGATGAACCGGCTGGCGGCGGGCTACTCCGACGCGGAGATCGACGCCCTGGCCGACTATCTCAGCCAGTTGCAGTAGGAGGGCGCAGCCATGACAAGAACCAAAGGCCGCGCCCTGACGCGGCGCCGTTTCACCCAGATGGCGGCCGCCGCGCCGCTGGCCGCGGCCCCCCTCGTGGCCGCGCCGCGCCTGGCGCGCGGCCAAGCTGCGGCGCACGTGGTGGTGGTCGGCGGCGGCTTCGGCGGTGCCACCGCGGCCAAGTACCTGAAGAAGGGCGCGCCGGACCTGCGCGTCACCCTGGTCGAGCCGAACGCGCGCTTCATCACCTGTCCCTACAGCAACCTGGTGCTGGCCGGCTGGCGCGACCTGGAGTCCATCACCCACAGCTACGACGCGCTGGGCGAGCGCTGGGGGGTCGAGCTGCGCCGCGATGCGGTGACCGGGATCGACGCCGAGGCGCGGCGCGTGAGCCTGGCCGGCGGCGACAGCCTGAGCTGGGACCGCCTGATCGTCTCCCCCGGCGTCGACCTGCGCCCGCCCGAAGAGGGCGGCATCGCCGGCTACGACACGGCGGCGCACGAGGCCATGCCGCATGCCTGGAAGCCGGGCGCGCAGACGCTGCTGCTGCGCCGCCAACTGGAGGCGATGGAGGACGGCGGCACCTTCGTGCTGGCCGCCCCGCCCAATCCCTTCCGCTGTCCGCCGGGGCCCTACGAGCGCGCCTCGATGGTCGCGGACTACTTCACCAAGCACAAGCCGAAGTCGAAGATCCTGATCCTCGACGCCAAGGAGCGCTTTTCCAAGCAGGGTCTGTTCGAACAGGGCTGGGCGCGCTTCTACCCCGGCATGATCGAGTGGGTGAACCTGACCAATGACGGCAAGGTGGTGGAGGTCGACCCGGCGACCCGCACGCTGATCACCGAGTTCGGCATGGAGCACGTGGCCGACGTCGCCAACGTGGTGCCGGCGCAGTACGCCAAGGCGATCGCCCGCACCAGCGGCCTGGCGGACGAGTCCGGCTGGTGTCCGGTCGAGGGGCGGACCTTTGAGTCGACGCTGGTGCCCGGCGTGCACGTGGTCGGCGACGCCGCGGTCGCCTCGCCGATGCCCAAGTCGGGCTTCGCCGCCAACAGCCAGGGCAAGACGGCGGCCGCGGCGGTGCTGGCGCTGCTGGCCGAGCAGGAGCCGGCCCACCCCGCCTGGGTCAACACCTGCTACAGCCACGTGGCGCCCGACTACGCCATCTCGGTGGCCGGGGTCTACCGCGCCAGCGAGGCGGGGATCGTGTCGGTCGAGGGCTCCGGCGGGGTCAGCCCGATGGACGCCGACGACGCCACGCGCAAGCTGGAATCGGTCTACGCCGACGGCTGGTACGACTCCATCACGGCCGACATGTTCGCCTGAGCCCGGTCGGAAACCGTCCCAGGCGTCGGAAACCGTCCCAGGCGTCGGAAACCGTCCCAGACTACGTGGCGGCGGGGAATTGCAGGCCCCGCTCCGGCGCGGCCGCCCAGTCGACCAGGCGCTCCAGCACCTCGGTGCAGAGGTCGAGTTGGGCCGGATCGATGAACTCGTCCGGCTGATGCGCCTGCGCGATCGAGCCCGGCCCGCAGACCACGGCGGACAGGCCGGCCTGCTGGAACAGCCCGCCCTCGGTGGCGTAGGAGACCACGGAGGTGGCGTTGGCGCCGGTCACCTGGCGCAGCAACGCCTCCATCTCGCCGGCCTCCTCGCGGCCGAGCGGCACGATCTCGGCCAGCCGTTCGGTCTCGATCCGGGCGTCGGGATGGAAGCTGCGGAACTCCGGCAGCACCTCCTCCTGCAGGAAGCGCTCGACCCGCTCGACGATGGCCTGCTGGTCCTCGCCGGGCACGGCGCGGAACTCCCAGAGCAGCTCGCAGTCCTGCGGCACGATGTTGAGCTGCACGCCGCCGTGGATGCGGCCGATGCCGAAGCTGGTGTAGGGCGGATCGAAGCCCAGCTCGGCGCCGGCGCGCTCTGCGCGCTTCTCGCGCGCCAGGTCTCCGAGGAAGCCGACCAGCCGGCCGGCGGCCAGGACGGCGTTGGCGCCGTGGTGCGGCAGGGCCGAGTGGGCGGCCTTGCCGTGGAAGCGGGTGCGAAAGCCCGAACAGCCCTTGTGGGCGGTGACGATGCGCATCTCCGTCGGCTCGCCGACCATGACCAGGGCAGGGTGCGGCCCGTTGGCCGTCAGGTCCGCCAGCAGCTCGCGCACCCCCAGGCAGCCGACCTCCTCGTCGTAGGACAGCGCGAAGTGGACCGGGCGCTTCAGCTCGCGGGCGGCGATCTGCGGCACCAGGCTGAGCGCGCAGGCGATGAAGCCCTTCATGTCGCTGGTGCCGCGGCCGTAGAGCCGGCCGTCGCGCGCGACCAGGGTGAAGGGGTCGCTCTGCCAGTCCTGGCCGTCGACCGGCACCACGTCGGTGTGGCCGGACAGCACGATGCCGCCATCGCCGCTGGCGTCGCCGCCGCCGTCGCCCACCGGCCCCAGTGTGGCGAAGAGGTTGGCCTTCTTGCCGCTGGCGTCGTAGCTGCGCTTGCTGACCGCGCCGTGGCGCGCCAGGTAGGCCTCCACCCAGTCGATCAGGTCCAGGTTGGAGCGGCGCGAGGTGGTGTCGAAGCCGATCAGCTCGGCCAGCATCTCGCGTGCGGTGTAGCTCTGCGCGCCGGTGTCCGTCATGGCGGTCAGCCTAGAATGATTTGCGACCCCAGGGAACAGCCTCGGGCGCGGCCGCGCCGCGCGGTCTGTCGCGTCAGCTCCGCCAGAAGTGCGGCGTGAGCAGCACCAGCACGGTGAACAGCTCCAAGCGCCCGAGCAGCATGCCGGCGGAGAGCAGCCACTTGGCGGCGTCGGGCAGGCTGGCGTAGGTGCCGGCCGGGCCGATGATCTCGCCCAGGCCGGGGCCGACGTTGGCGATCGCCGAGGCGGCACCCGACAGCGCGGTGACGAAGTCCAACCCGATCAGGCCGAGGCCGACGGCCAGCAGCCCGAAGGTGGCGGCGAAGAAGAAGAAGAAGCTCATCACCGAGATCGACACGCCCTCGGGGATGCGCCGGCCGTTGTAGTAGGGGATGAACACGCCGTGCGGCTGCATCAGCCGCTTGAGCTGGGCGCTGGCGATGGCGGCCAGGATCTGGAAGCGGAAGATCTTAATGCCGCAGGTGGTCGAGCCGGCGCAGCCGCCGATGAACATCAGCATGAAGAAGAGGCTCATGGCGAAGCCGCCCCAGGCGTCGAAGGCGGCAGTGGCGTAGCCGGTGCCGGTCATCACGGAGATGGCGTTGAACACGGCGTAGCGCAGGCTCTGGTCGGCCCCCATGATGCCGTTGCGGGTCAGCTCGATGACCAGGATCGCGATGGCCGCGGCCATGATCGAGAGCATCCAGCGCACCTGGGTGTCGCGCAGCAGCGCCAGCAGGTCGCCGCGCACCGCCCGCAGGTAGAGCACGAAGGGCACGCTGCCCAGGATCATGAAGAGGCTGACGGCATAGTCGATCGACACCGAGTTGAAGTGGCCGATCGAGGCGTCGCGCGTCGAGTAGCCGCCGGTGGCGATCGAGGTCATGGCATGGGCGACGGCGTCGAACGCGCTCATGCCGAGATAGCCAAGGAGCAGCGCCGCCACCGCCGTCAGGCCGACGTAGACCAGGGCGATGCCGCCGGCGATGGCGGCGGCGCGCGGCATCACCTTGTCGGTCTCGAAGGCTTCGACCCGGAAGAGCTGCATGCCGCCGACCTGCAGCATCGGCAGCACGGCCACGGCCATGACGATGATGCCGATCCCGCCCAGCCACTGCAGGATCGCGCGCCAGAGGAGAATCCCGGGCGGCGCTGCGTCCAGGCCGACGATCACCGTCGCGCCGGTCGTGGTCACCCCCGACATGGACTCGAAGAAGGCGTCGGTGAGGTCGAGCTGCAGCTCGGAAAAGGCGAAGGGCAGGGCGCCGAAGGTGGCGGTGACCAGCCAGGCCAGGGTGGTCATCAGGAAGCCCTGGCGCAGATTGAAGCCGCTCCAGCCGCTGCGCGTGGTCAGCACCAGGGAGACCCCGACGAAGAGGGTCACGGCGAAGCTCGCCACGAAGACCTGCCAGTCGGGGTGGCCGGCGACCAGATCGACGACCGCCGGCACGATCATGGCGACCGCCAGGACCGAGAGCAGCAGGCCGACGACGAAGAGGACGGGACGCAGGTCGAGCATGGGTTCGGCGACAAACCCCTGAGGTCGCATGGGAAAGCGGCCGCCTAGCCGGGCGCCGGAGTCGCGCGAGGCTAGCCGAAAGGCGCCGGCAGAGGAACAGGCAGACGCGGCCGGCCGCGCGCGCCGCCGCCGGCGCGCCGGCGCTCGCAGCTTTGGACTTCCTCAACTCCTTGGGATTACAGTGCAAAGTCAGGCAATCCTCGAGCAGGGGCGCGGCGCGGAACGGCAGGCCGCCCGCGCCGGAGCGACATGTCCCTCGCGCGCGCGCTGTCCGACCGTCGCCGCCTTCTGGTTTCGCTGCGGCGATTCGGGCGGAACGACCAGGTCGTCCTCTTCCTCATGGCCGTGCTGATCGGCGCCGCCGGCGGCGGCGCCGCGATCGGCTTCCGCTACGCCATCGACGCCGTGCAGTGGCTGGGCTTCGGCTACGGCGGCGAGGCGCTGGCCAGCCACGCCGCGGCGCTGCCCTGGTGGATGCTGCTGGCGGTGCCGACCCTGGGCGGCCTGCTGGTCGGCCTGTTCATCCATCACTTCCTGCCCGAGCGCCGGCCCCAGGGCGTGGCCGACGTGATCGAGGCGACGGCGCTCTACGGCGGGCGCATGACCCTGGGCACCGGGGCCAAGGCGGCCGTCGCCTCGGCCGCCTCGATCGGCTGCGGCGCCTCGGTCGGCCGCGAGGGGCCGGTGGTGCACCTGGGCGCCGCGCTCGGCTCCTGGCTGGCGCGCCGCTTCCACCTCGGCCGGCGGCTGACCCGCACGCTGCTGGGCTGTGGCGTGGCGGCGGCGGTCGCCGCCTCCTTCAACGCGCCGATCGCCGGGGTCTTCTTCGCGCTGGAGGTGGTGATCGGCCACTACGCGCTCTCCGCCTTCGCGCCGATCGTGATCGCCGGCGTGGTCGGCACCCTGGTCAGCCGCATGCACTTCGGCGATTACCCGGCCTTCGTGCTCGACCAGCACTACCAGATCGTCTCCTTCTGGGAGTTCCCCGCCTTCGCCCTGCTCGGCGCCGTCTCGGCGGTGGTCGCGATCATCTTCATCCAGTCGGTGGCGGTCAGCCAGCGCGGCTTCGCGCGCGTGCCGGGGCCGGCCTGGCTGCGCCCGGCGCTGGCCGGCCTGCTGGTCGGCGTCATCGCCCTGCCGCTGCCCCAGGTGCTGGGCGTGGGCTACGAGGCCACCGACATGGCGCTCGGCCAGCACTACACCCTGGAGCTGCTGATCACCCTGGCGGTCGCCAAGGTGGCGGCCACGGCCGTTTCGCACGGCGGCGGCTTCGGCGGCGGCGTCTTCTCCCCCTCGCTCTTCCTCGGGGCCATGACCGGCGGCGCCTTCGGCCTGATCGCCGCCGGCGTCTTCCCCCACCTGGCCAGCGACCACGGCGCCTACACCATCGTCGGCATGGGGGCGGTGGCCGGCGCCGTGCTGGGCGCCCCGATCTCCACCATCCTGATGGTGTTCGAGCTGACCGGCGACTACGAGATCACCATCGCCCTGATGGTCGCCACGGCCATCGCCGGCGTGGTCATCAAGGGCACCTTCGGCCGCTCCTACTTCCAGTGGCAGCTCGCCTGCCGCGGGGTCGACGTCGGCCGCGGCCAGGAGGCGACGCTGCTCGCCCAGGTCAAGGTGCGCTCCCTGCTCGACCGCGCCTATGCCGCGGTGACGCCCGAGGCCTCGCTCGACGCGGTCAAGCGCGAGCTGGCGCGGGCGCCCTACGGCGAGCTGCTGGTGGTCGACGGCGAAGGCGGGCTGCACGGGGTCATCACCTTCTCCGACATCGCCGCGGTGGCCTTCGACGGCAAGCCGCATGCCGAGCTGCCCGCCGCCAAGCTGGCGCGCGATCCGGCGCTGCTGACGGCCGACGAGGACCTGCAGACGGCGGTGCGCGTCTTCACCGCCTCGGGCGAGCCGCACATCGCGGTGGTGGACAACCGCGAGACCCGCCGCCTGCTCGGCTTCGTGCACGAGCACGAGGTGATGGCGGCCTATCAGCGCGCCCTGGCCCGCGCCCGCGCCGAGGAGCGCGGCGAGGCCTGAGGCCGGCGCGCGCCGCTGCCGCTTGGGCTTGGACTTTGCGACCTGGACTTTCCGACCTGGACTTTCCGACTTGGACGTCCCGACTTGGACGTCCCGACTTGGACTCTGCCGCGACCCGCGCCTCAGGCCGCCGCCGGCGGCGGAAGGGCGAGGCGGGGCGGCAGCAGAGGCGAGAGGCGCTCCAGGCGCGGCAGGGCCTCGCTGCGCAGGGCGTGGCGGCAGGCGGCGGCCAGGGCGGCCGCCTCGGCCTCGCAGCGGCCGGGCCGGGCGAGCAGCACGAAGGCCTTGGTCAGGGCCGGGCCGGGCAGCGGCGCCAGGCGGATCTTGGGCAGCCAGGTCTGTCCCTGCAGCACGCAGAGCGGCGTGGTGATGGCGAAGCCCCGCGCGGCGGCCACCATCGCCAGGGTCGGCTCGGCGTCGTCGAACTCCATGCGCCGCGGCGGCGCCAGGCGCAGGCGGGCGAGATGGCGCTCGACCTGCTGGCCGATCGCCGAGCGCGCCGAGTAGCGGATCAGGTCGACCTCGGCGCAGAGGCGGTCGAGCCGGTCGAGCGGGCCGGCATAGCTCGCCGGCACCGCCAGGAGGAAGGTCTCGCGGCAGATCTCCTGCGCCTCCAGCGGAGGCTGCGCCGCCGGGCCGCGCGGCACCGAGCCCTCGGAGACCACCGCCAGGTCGAGGCCGCCGTCGAGAAAGGCCGCCAGCAGCTCGTGGCTGAGTCCCGCCTGCAGCGACCAGACCCGCGCCAGCCCGTCGAGCGTGGGGACGATACCCGGACCGACCGCGGCGCAGATCGAGTCGACCAGCGCCACCTGCAGGCGCGCCAGACCGCCGCCAGCGCTGCGCGCGACCAGGGCGCGCAGGCGCTGCGCCTCGGCCAGCAGGCCGCTGCTCTCGCGGTAGAGCGCCTCGCCGGCCGCGGTGGGGCGCAGCGGCTTGCGGCCGCGGTCGAGCAACTCGGCCGCCAGCTCGCGCTCCAGCGCCCGCAGCGATTGGGACACGGCGGACTGGCTGAGGCCCAGGCGGGCGGCGGCGCGGGCGAGGGAGCCGGCCTCGACGACGGCGGCGAAACGCTGCAGGCTGCTGAGGTCCATGGACGGATCATAAGCTTTGCTTCATATGATCTGCAATTTCTCTGAAGACTCGCGCGGCCGGCGGGCCAGGCCCTATCAAGGCGGGCGCTGATCGGGACACCCGCCGCCAGGCGGCCGGGGAAGGGAGATGTCGATGCGCTATAGCTGGCTGAGCCTGGTCCGGCAGGCCTTTGGCGGCCTGTCCGCGGTCGCGCCGGCCTGGCGCGCGCCGGAGCCCAAGCCGGCCTACGACGTGGTGATCGTCGGCGGCGGCGGCCACGGCCTGGCCACCGCCTACTACCTGGCCAAGGAGCACGGGATCACCAACGTCGCGGTGCTGGAGAAGGGCTATCTCGGCTCCGGCAACGTCGGGCGCAACACCACCATCGTGCGCTCGAACTACGGCCTCGACGGCAACGTGCAGTTCTACGAGAAGTCCATGCAGCTCTGGGAGGGGCTGGAGCAGGACCTCAACTTCAACGCCATGGTCAGCCAGCGCGGCGTGCTCAACCTGGTGCACTCCGACGCCCAGCGCGACGCCGCGGCGCGGCGCGGCACGGCGATGCGCCTGCACGGCATCGACGCCGAGCTGCTGAACCGCGCCCAGGTGCGCGACCTGGTGCCCTTCCTCGATTTCACCAACGCGCGCTTCCCGATCTACGGCGGCCTGCTGCAGCGCCGCGGCGGCACGGTGCGCCACGACGCGGTCGCCTGGGGCTACGCGCGCGGCGCCGACTTGCGCGGCGTCGACCTCATCCAGAACTGCGAGGTCACCGGCATCGTCGTCGAGGGCGGCCGGGTGTGCGGCGTCGAGACCACGCGCGGGCGCATCGCCTGCAAGAAGCTGGCCCTGGCCACCGCCGGCAACTCCTCGCGCACCGCCGCCCTGGCCGGCCTGCGGCTGCCGATCGAGAGCCATGTGCTGCAGGCCTTCGTGTCGGAGGCGATCAAGCCCTACATCGACCAGGTGGTGACCTTCGGCGCCGGCCACTTCTATCTTAGTCAGTCGGACAAGGGCGGGCTGGTCTTCGGCGGCGACATCGACGGCTACAACTCCTACGCCCAGCGCGGCAACCTGCCGACCGTCGAGCATGTGGTCGAGGCCGGCCTGGCCATGGCGCCGGGCCTGTCGCGCCTGCGCCTGCTGCGCTCCTGGGGCGGCGTCATGGACATGTCGATGGACGGCAGCCCGATCATCGACAAGACCGACATCGCCGGCCTCTACCTCAACTGCGGCTGGTGCTACGGCGGCTTCAAGGCGACGCCGGCCTCCGGCTGGTGCTTCGCCCACACCATCGCCCGCGACGCGCCGCACCCGCTCAACGCCAAGTTCCGGCTCGACCGCTTCCGCAGCGGCGCCGTGATCGACGAGAAGGGCGGCGGCGCTCGCCCCAACGTGCACTAGACGGAGCCCGGAGGATGATCGTCGACTGCCCCTTCTGCGGCCCCCGCCCGAGCGAGGAGTTCGGCCAGCTCGGCGATGCCGCGCCGCAGCGGCCCGACAGCCCCGAGGCCGACCCCGAGGCCTGGTACGCCTACGTCTACCTGCGCGCCAATCCGCGCGGGCGGCACCGTGAGTACTGGCATCATCTGGGCGGCTGCCGGCAGTGGCTGGTGGTGACCCGCGACACCGCGACCCACGAGATCCATGCGGTCGAGACGGCGCGCGCCGCCGCCGGGCGGAACGCCGCGGGCCGGGAGGCCGTGGGGCAGCAGGGGACCGGCGGGTCCGAGACAGGCGAGGGCAAGGCGTGAGCGGCTATCGGCTCGACAGCGGCGGGCGGATCGACCGCAGCCGGCGCCTGCGCTTCACCTTCGATGGCGCGCGCTTCGCCGGCCATCCCGGCGACACCCTGGCCAGCGCGCTGACCGCCAACGGCGTGCGGCTGCTGGGCCGCAGCTTCAAGTACCACCGCCCGCGCGGCCTGGTGACCGACGGCCCGGCCGAGCCGAACGCCCTGGTCGAGCTGCGCGGCGGCGCCCGGCGCGAGCCCAACAGCCGGGCCACCACGGTCGAGCTCTACGACGGCCTGGAGGCGGCCAGCCAGAACGCCTGGCCCTCGCTGCGCTTCGACCTGAGCGCGGCCAACCAGCTCCTCGCGCCCTTCCTGCCGGCCGGCTTCTACTACAAGACCTTCATGTGGCCGGCCGCCTTCTGGGAGCGGGTCTACGAGCCGCTGATCCGCCGCGCCGCCGGGCTCGGCCGCGGCACCCACGCGCCCGACCCGGACAGCTACGAGAAGGGCAACCTGCACTGCGACCTGCTGGTCGTCGGCGCCGGGCCGTCCGGCCTGCTTGCCGCCCTGGCGGCGGCGCGCGCCGGCCTACGGGTGATCCTGGCCGACGACCAGCCCGAGGCCGGCGGCCGCCTGCTCTCGCGCCGGGCGCCGCTCGACGAGGAGGCGCCCGAGGTCTGGCGCGACCGGGTGGTGGCCGAGCTGGACGCGGCGCCCAACGTCCGGCGGCTTTCGCGCACCACGGTCTTCGGCTGGTACGACGACAATCTCTTCGGCGCCCTGGAGCGGGTGGCCGATCACCTGCCGGAGCCGCCGGCCCATCTGCCGCGTCTGATCTACTGGCGCATCCATGCCAGGCGGGCGCTGCTCTGCGCCGGCGCCGAGGAGCGCCCGCTGGTGTTCGGCGGCAACGACCGCCCCGGCGTGATGCTGGCCTCGGCCGGCCAGTCGCTGGTCAACCGCTACGGCGTGGCGCCGGGCCGCAAGGTCGCGCTCTTCACCACCACCGACAGCGGCTACGCGGTGGCGCGCGACCTGCAGGCCGCGGGCGTCGCCCTGGCCGCGGTGATCGATCCGCGCGCGCCGGGCCCGGACGGCCAGGCCGGGCCGGAGAGCAAGGGGCTGGAGTGCCAGGTGCGCCGCCGTTCGGTGGTGGCCGACACCAGGGCCGGCCTGGGTGGCGGCCTGGGTGGCGGCCTGGGCGGGCTGGAGGTGGTGGACCGCGCGCACGACCGGCGCGTCACGCTGGACTGCGACACGCTGCTCGTGTCGGGCGGCTGGAACCCGATCCTGCACCTGACCTGCCATCGCGGCACCAAGCCGGTCTGGCGCGAGGCGCTCGCCGCCTTCGTGCCGGGCGAGGTGGGCGCCGCCTTCCGCGTCGCCGGCGCGGCGGCCGGCCACCTCTCCACCGCCGACTGCTTTGCCTCGGCCCTGGCGGCGGTGGCCGCCATCGGGGCCGATCTGGGCTGCGAGGTGCCGGCGGTCGAGGCGCCGGCCTGCCCGGAGGAGCCCTGCGCGCTCGCGCCGCTCTGGTGGGTCAAGGAGTCCCGGCGCCGCGCCTTCGTCGACTTCCAGAACGACGTGACCACCAAGGACATCCCCCTGGCCGCCGCCGAGGGCTACAGCTCGGTCGAGCTGATGAAGCGCTACACCACGCTGGGCATGGCGACCGACCAGGGCAAGCTGTCCGGCGTCAACGGCCTGGCCATCCTGGCCGAGGCGACCGGACGGCCGATTCCCGAGGTCGGCACCACCACTTACCGGCCGACCTACGTGCCGATCCCGCTGGGTGCGCTGGCCGGGCCGCAGGTCGGCCCGGCGTATCGGCCGGTGCGCCGCTCGCCGCTGCACCGCTGGATGCTGCGCCAGGGCGCGGAGATGATCGAGGCCGGCGCCTGGATGCGCCCCTCGCACTATCCGCGCGGCGGCGAGGACTGGTTCGCCGCCATGTGCCGCGAGGTCGAGACGGTGCGCGGCCGCGCCGGGATCTGCGACGTCTCCACCCTGGGCAAGATCGACATCCAGGGCCCCGACGCGGTCGCCCTGCTCAACCGGGTCTACAGCAACGGCTGGAAGACCCTGCCGGTGGGCAAGGCGCGCTACGGTCTGATGCTGCGCGAGGACGGCTTCGTGTTCGACGACGGCACCACCAGCCGGCTGGGCGAGCAGCACTACCTGATGACCACCACCACGGCCAACGCCGGGCCGGTGCTGGCGCACCTGGAGTTCTGCCTGCAGGCGCTCTGGCCGGAGCTGGACGTGCAGGTCGCCAGCGTCACCGACCAGTGGGCGCAGGTCGCGCTGGCCGGACCCCAGGCGCGGCGCGTGCTGGAGCGCGTGGTCGACGATCTCGACCTCTCCAACGCGGCCTTCCCCTTCCTGGCCGTGGCCGAGACCACGGTGCTGGGCGGGGTGCCGGCGCGGATCTTCCGTATCTCCTTCTCCGGCGAGCTGGCCTACGAGATCGCGGTGCCGGCCGACTACGGCGAGGAGCTGGCCGACGCGCTGCTGCGCTACGGCGCCGAGGTCGGCCTGGTGCCCTACGGCGGCGAGGCGCTGTCGACCCTGCGCATCGAGAAGGGCCACCCGGCCGGCGGCGAGCTGGACGGCCGCACCACCGCCCAGGATCTGGGCATGGGCAAGCTGCTGTCGGGCAAGAAGGACTACATCGGCCGCGCGATGAGCCGCCGCCCGGCGCTGGAGGCGGACGACCGGCCGGTGCTGGTGGGCATTCGGCCGACCTCGGCCGAGACGCCGCTGCGGGCCGGGGCCCATCTGCTGACGCCGGGCGACAGCCCCTCTGTCGAGGCGGACCAGGGCTGGATCTCCTCGAGCTGCTACTCGCCGATCCTCGGCTCCTACCTCGGTCTGGCCTTTCTCAAGCACGGCCGCGACCGTCTGGGCGAGGAGGTGACAGTCTACGACCCCCTGCGCGAGGGGCTGTTCCGCGCCCGGATCTGCGCGCCGGTCTTCGTCGACCCCGAGCACGAGCGTCTGCATGCCTGAGCCACGCCAAGCCGCCCCCCAGGCCGCCCCCCAGGCCGGTTCCCAGGCCGGTTCCCAGGCCGGTCCCCAATCCGCCCGCCGCCTCGGCCCGCTGGCCGGCATCGCCCTGCCCGAGCGGCGGCCGGCGGAGGGCCAGGTCGGCATCCACCTGACGGTGCCGCCCGCGCCTTCGCTCGTCAGCCTGGAGGCGGGGCGCGGTCAGGCGGCGGCGCTGGGTGCGCGCATCGCCGCGCGCTTCGGCGCCATGCCCGCCCCCGGGCAGAGCCGCGGCGAGAACCCGCGCGTGCTGCACACCGCGCCCGATACGCTGCTGGTGCTGGCCGAGGGGCACGGCGAGGGCGCGCTGGCGGCCGAGCTGCGCGACCTGGTGGGGGACACGGCCGCGTTGCTCGATCTCAGCCACGGCCGCAGCCTGATCCGCCTGGGCGGGCCCGAGGCGCGGGCCCTGCTGGCCTGCGGCACGGCCGTCGACCTGGCGCCCGAGCGCTTCGCGCCCGGCGCCTGCGCGGCGACCCAGCTCGGCCCGATCGCGGTGACCCTGCACCTGCGCTCGGCGGCGCCGGCGTTCGACCTGCTGGTTGCGCGCGGCTTCGCGGAAAGCCTGTGGGATTGGGTGCTTGGCCGCGCCCGCCGCTTCGGCTACGAGGTGGGGGAGGAAGGCTGAAGGCCGCGCCGCTGCGGCCTCCGGCCGCGACCCGGAGCGCTGCCCGGCCCGCGTGACTCGCCTCGGCGTGTTGCCCGGCCGCAGGGCATCGCCCGGCTTTTCGAGCGGGAGGCGAAGCGGCGCATGACCCAGACTTGGCGGGTGGACAGCGAGACCGGACGGCTGCGCGAGGTGCTGCTCTGCCGGCCGGATCACTATGCCTGGCAGCCGACCAACGCGATCGCGCGCGAGACCCTGGCCGCCGGCCCCGCCCGGCCGGAGCAGAGCGCGCTGGAGGCGCAGTACGACGGCCTGGTCCGGGCGCTGGAGGCCGCCGGCGTCGTCTGCCACTACACCGTGCCGGAGCCGCACCTGCCCTATCAGGTCTATACCCGCGACTCCTCCCAGGTGACGCCCTGGGGGCCGGTGATCACCCAGCTCTACCGGCCGCAGCGCCGCGGCGAATACGCCAGCGTCATCGACTTCTACCAGCGCAGCGGCGGCGGCCCCTGGCGCTATTCGACCCGCGGGACGCTGGAAGGCGGCGACATCCACATCATCCGCCCCGGCCTTTTGCTGGTCGGCCATTCCGGCGAGCGCACGACCGAGGCCGGCGCGCGGCAGTTCGCCGACTGGTTCGCGGCCGAAGGCTGGGAGGTACGGCTGCAGCCCTTCCCGGAGCACTTCCTGCACCTCGACGTGCTCTTCTCCATGGTCGCGCCGAACCTGGCGCTGGCCTGCACCGAGGTGCTGGACGACGCCCTGCTCGATTGGCTGGCGGCGCGGCAGATCCGCCTGATCCCGGTCGGCTACAAGGACGCCATGACCATGGCCTGCAACGTGCTGGCGCTGGGCGAGGGGCGGGTGATCTCGGCGGCCCACGCCACGCGCGTCAACGCGGCGCTGCGGGCCGAGGGGATCGACGTGACCGAGCTGCCGCTCGACCTCTTCACCCGCGGCGGCGGCGGCGTCCACTGCATGACCATGCCGCTGCGCCGCGAGCCGCTGTAGGTCGGCGGCGGCGTTCAAGCCGCTTTATGTGCGGTGCAGCATCTTGAGGCGGTGCAGATTTATCCGTAATCTCGCTCGGAACACCCGCGCCAAGCGGGGCGAAGAAGAAAAACCGACGCGAACAGGGAAAGCGAAAGACCATGACCAGCAAGACGAGCGGGCCCGCGCGCCGGGCCCCGAACCGCCGTCCGTCCGCGCGCCGCGCGGTTACCCGCCGCACGGTCACCCGCCGCACGGTCACCCGCCGCACCGTCCTGGGCGGCCTGGGGGCCGCGGCCGGCGTCGCCGCGGTCGGGCTGCCGGCGGTGCAGGTCCGCGCCGCGGAGCCGCTGAAGGTCGGCGTCTACGGCGGCTACTTCAAGGACTCCTTCGACCAGTACATCTTCCCCGAGTTCACCGCCGCCACCGGCATCGCGGTGGAGTCCGTCGCCGAGCCGACCGGCGAGGCCTGGCTGGTGCAGCTCGAACAGGCGGCGCGCGCCGGCCAGGCGCCGGCCGACGTCAGCATGATGGCGGTCACGCCGCTGCTGAAGGGGCAGGCGACCGAGCTCTGGACGCCGCTGGACGAGGCCAAGCTGTCCAACCTCGACGGCCTGCTGGACCAGTTCGTCCACCGCTATCCCGACGGCCGACTGGCCGGCGTCGGGGCGGTGGCCTGGTACATCACCCTGGTCAGCAACACCGACGTGATCGCCGAGGCGCCGAGTTCCTGGGCCGACATGTGGGCCGAGGACAGGCGCGACAGCCTGGGACTGCTGGCGCTCGCCACCAACTCCTTCCTGCTGGAGATCACCGCCGAGACCTTCTTCGGCGGTCAGGACATCCTGGGCAGCGAGGCGGGCATCCGCGAGGTGCTCGCCAAGCTGGAGGAGATCAAGCCCAACGTGAAGCTCTGGTACCGCGACGAGGGGCAGTTCCAGCAGGCGCTGCAGACCGGTGAGATCCCCATGGGCCAGTACTACCACGACGTCGCCGGCCTGGCCGCGGCGGACGGCTTCCCGGTGCGCTCCACCTTCCCGAAGGAGGGCGGGGTCAACGACTCCGGCTCCTGGGCGGTCAGCAAGGCCTCCGGCAAGGCCGAGCAGGCCCACGTCTTCATCGACTACATGTGCCAGCCGGCGGTGCAGGCCGCGCTCTCGCGCAACGTCGGCACGGCGCCGACCCTGCGGCGCGAGCTGCTGGACCTCAGCGATGCGGAGTTCGCCGCGGTGGCCAGCGAGATCCCGCCGATCATCCCGAACTACCGGATGTACCTGGAGCGGGGCGACTGGCTGGAGCAGAAGTGGATCGAGACGATCACCGGCTGATCGCCCGCCCCGCCGGCCTCGCGTTTCGCCGGCCTCGCGTTTCGCCGCCATCCCGTTTGCCCGCTCCGGCGCGGCCGGCGCCCCGGCCCGCCGCCCGGAGCGGGCGCCGGCCCCACCAGGCAGTCTCGTCCATGTCCGAACTCCGTCTCGACGCCGTTTCCAAGCGCTTCGGCTCCCTCGCCGCGGTCGATGCGGTCGACCTGGCCGTGCCGCAGGGCCGCTTTGTCTGCCTGCTGGGCCCCTCGGGCTGCGGCAAGACCACCCTGCTGCGCATGATCGCCGGGCTGGAGGCGCCCTCGGCCGGGCGGGTGCTGCTCGACGGCGCGGACATCACCGGCCTGCCGGCGCACAAGCGCGACTTCGGCATGGTCTTCCAGTCCCTGGCGCTCTTCCCGCACATGACGGTGGCGGAGAACATCGCCTATGCGCTGGCCATCCGCGGCGTCGACAGGCCGGCGCGCCAGGCCCGCGTGACCGAGCTGCTGGAGCTGATCCAGCTTCCCGACATCGCCGAGCGGCAGGTCGCGCAGCTCTCCGGCGGCCAGCGCCAGCGGGTCGCCATCGCCCGCGCCCTGGCGGTCGATCCGCGGCTGTTCCTGCTCGACGAGCCGCTGAGCGCGCTCGACGCCAAGCTGCGTGAGGCGCTGCAGGTGGAATTGCGGCTGCTGCAGCGCCGCCTGGGGGTGACCACCATTCTGGTGACCCACGACCAGCGCGAGGCCATGACCATGGCCGACACCATCGTGGTGATGCAGGGCGGCCGGGTGCAGCAGGTCGGCAGCCCGTTGGAGATCTATCGCCGCCCCGCCAACGCCTTCGTCGCCGACTTCATCGGCACCAGCAACCTGCTCGACGGCGAGGCCCGCGGCGACGGGCGCATCGCCTTGCCGGGCGGCGAGCTGCGGGTGCCGGGCGCGCCGGAGGGCGGCGCGCTGACCCTCTCGATCCGGCCGGAGGAGCTGCGCCTGGAGGCCGGCGCCGGGGGCGCGCACAGCACGGCGGCGGCGGGCGGCGAAAACCGCCTGTCGGGCGAGGTGGTCTTCGTGCGCGACGTCGGCCAGACGGTGGAGACCCATGTCGACTGCGCCGGCCAGCGCCTGATCGCCGTGGCGATCCCCAGCGGCGAGCCCGATTTCGAGACCGGCCAGCGGGTCACCGTGACCCTGCCGGCCGAGGCCTGCACGGTC
Organism: Algihabitans sp.; assembly: GCA_965233705.1. Classification (GTDB taxonomy): domain Bacteria; phylum Pseudomonadota; class Alphaproteobacteria; order Kiloniellales; family DSM-21159; genus Algihabitans. The sequence continues at coordinate 552,441 of CBDDTF010000004.1, forward strand.
TTCGCGCGATGAGAGGGGGCAAGCCGCGCGGCCTGGCCGAGCAGGCGCCGCTGATCTACCCGGCGGCCATGCTGCTGGTGTTCTTCGTGATCCCCTTCGCCATCATGCTGGCGGTCAGCTTCTTCCAGCGCGTGCCGGGCGGCTTCTACCAGCCGCTGTTCACCCTGGAGAACTACGCCCGCTTCCTCAGCGCCTTCTTCGGCGACGTGCTGGCCTTCTCCCTCGGGCTCTCGGCCCTGGCGGCGGTGATCTGCGTCGGGCTGGGCTTTCCCTTCACCTACCTGCTGACGCGCCTGACGCGGCGGCGCCAGGTGGTCTGGCTGGTCTTCCTGCTGTCGGTGCTGAGCCTGTCGGAGGTGATCGTCGGCTTCGCCTGGTCGACCCTGCTCAGCCGCTCGGCCGGCCTGTCCAACCTGCTGGTCGCCCTGGGCCTGATGAGCGAGCCGGCGAGCTGGTCTCCCGGCTTCGCGGCACTGCTGATCGGCATGTGCTACCTGGCCTTTCCCTACACCGTGCTGCTGCTCTACCCGACGCTGATCCGCCTCGACCGCGAGCTGGTGGAGGCCGCGCTCACCCTGGGCGCCTCGCCGCTGCGCGCCTTCCTCACCGTGGTGCTGGGCGCGGCGCGCAACGCCATTCTCTCGGGCCTGATCCTGGCCTTCGTCTTCACCCTGGGCATCTACCTGCTGCCGCAGCTTCTCGGCCGGCCGCAGCACTGGACCATTTCCGTGATGATCACCGACCAGGCGGTCTACCAGTCCAACCTGCCGTTCGGCGCGGCCATGGCGATCTTCCTGATGCTGGTCAGCCTGGCGCTGATCGGCCTGACCCTGCTGCTCGGACGGCGGAGGGCGGCGCCATGAGCGGGTCCCGCGCGGCCAGGTGGGGCGTGCGCGCCTTCATGGGCGCCCTCGGGCTGGTGCTGGCGGCGCCGCTGGTGGTGATCGCCGGGGTCGCGCTGAACGCGACCAAGGTGCTCTACTTCCCGCCGCGGGGCCTGTCGCTGCAGTGGTACGCCGAGATCTTCCGCGACAGCGGCTGGGTCAACGCGCTGGGCAACTCCCTGTCGGTCGCGCTGCTCTCGGCCAGCCTGGCTGTCTCGGTCGCGCTGCCGCTGGCCTACTTCCTCTGGCGCTGGCGGCTGCGCTACGCGGCGGCGCTCTACACCCTGGGCACGGCGCCCTTCGTGCTGCCGCCGGTGATCTCGGCCCTGGGCTTCCTGGCCTTCTGGGCGACGCTCGGGGTCTATGGGGACTATCTGACGGTGGTGATCAGCCACGCGATCTTCTTCGTCACCCTGCCGATGGTCACCATCACCCTGGGGTTCCAGTCGGTCGACCGGCAGCTTGTCGAGGCGGCCACCACCCTGGGCGCGACGCCGCGCCAGGTCTTCCGCGGCGTCGTCTTCCCGCTGGTGCGGCCCTACATCGTGTCCGGCTTCGCCTTCGCCTTCGTGCTCAGCCTCAACGAGTACATCGTCGCCTACATGGTGGCCGGCTTCACGGTGGAGACCCTGCCGATCAAGATCTTTAACGCCCTGCGCTACGGCTACACCCCGGTGATGGCGGCGGTCGCGGTGGTCTTCGTCGCCGTCGCCCTGCTGGTCTTCGGCCTGATCGCGCGCTTCGGCGACCTGCCGAGGCTGCTCGGCGCCCTGGGCGGACCGGAGCGGTGAGCGCGCCGCGCGTCGCGCTGCTGCAGACCGCCGGCGCCGGCTCGGTCGCGGCCAATCTGGAGCTGCTGGCGGCGCGGGCCGCGGCGGCGGCGGCACAAGGCGCGCGCCTGCTGATCGCGCCGGAGATGTTCCTGACCGGCTACAACATCGGCGAGGCGGCCTGGCGCCTGGCCGAGCCGGCCGACGGCGCGGCGGCGCGGCGGGCGGCGGCGATCGCCGCCGATCACGGCCTGGCCCTGCTGTTCGGCTTTCCCGAGCGGGCGGGGGCTGCGGTCTACAACGCGGCGCTGTTCGTCGACCGCGACGGTCGGCGCGCCGTCTACCGCAAGACCCACCTGTTCGGCACCGCGGAGACGCGGCTGTTCCGCCCCGGCGAGACCCGGCCGCCCCTGCTCGACCTCGACGGCCTGCGGCTGGCGCCGCTGATCTGTTACGACGTGGAGTTCCCCGAGGCCGTGCGCGCCGCCGTGCTCGCCGGGGCCGAGCTGATCGCCGTGCCGACCGCCTTGATGGCGCCGATGCGCTTCGTGGCCGAGACGCTGGTGCCGACGCGGGCCTACGAGAACGGCGTCTTCCTGGCCTACGTCAACCGGGTCGGGGAGGAGGGGGCGCTTGCCTACGTCGGCCGTTCCTGTCTGATCGCGCCCGACGGCCAGGCGCTGCTGCGCGCCGGCCCGGACGAGGAGGCGCTGTTGGTTGCGGCGGTCGAGCCGGCGGCCTACGCCGCGGTCCGGGCCGCCAATCCCTACCTGCGCGACCGGCGCCGCGACCTTTACGGTTCCCCCTGATCGGGCTGCGGACGTGGCCCCTGACCGGGCCCCTGACCGGGCCCCTGACCGTGCCCCTGACCCGGCCCCTGACCGGGCCTCCGGCCCGCCGGTTGCCTCGGCGTGCGGTTCCGCGCTAGAGCAGAGGCCGTGCCGCAGGAATCGCTGCGCGGTCCCGGCGGCGCGATTTCATCTGCTCTACGACTGTCAGCGAGAGTGAGTCCCGGGGCGCGTACGGCCTCGCCGCGTGAGTTCCGACGAGCGCGACTCCCGCTCGCCAGGCGTGACAAAGCCGCGGCGTACAAATGCGGCTGAAAGGGAGGACCCAGTGACCGTCCGCGCTCCTGTCCTGGCCATCGACCAGGGCACCACGTCGACGCGCGCCATGCTGTTCGAGGAGGACTGCAGCGTCCTCGGCCAGGCGCAGCAGGAGTTTCCGCAGTACTTTCCCCACGCCGGCTGGGTGGAGCACGACGCGGAGGAGATCTGGGCCTCGACCGTCGCCACCGCGCGCGGCGCGCTGGAGGCGGCCGGCGTCGCGGCCGGACAGGTCGCGGCCCTGGGCATCACCAACCAGCGCGAGACCGTGGTGGTGTGGGACCGGCGCGACGGCAAGCCGATCCACCGCGCCATCGTTTGGCAGGACCGCCGCACCGCCGCCAAGTGCCAGGAGCTGAAGGCGGCCGGCCACGAGCCGCGCTTCGCGGCCAGCACCGGCCTGCTGCTCGACCCCTACTTCTCCGGCACCAAGCTCGCCTGGCTGCTCGACAACGTGGCCGGCGCGCGCGCGGCGGCAGAGGCTGGGCACCTGGCCTTCGGCACGATCGACAGCTTCCTGATCTGGCGCCTGACCGGCGGACGCCACCACGTCACCGACGCCACCAACGCCGCGCGCACCCTGCTGTTCGACATCCACCGCCAGGCCTGGGACCGGGAGCTGCTGGACCTGCTGGGCATTCCGGCGGCGATGATGCCGGAGGTGAAGGACTGCGCCGACGACTTCGGCGCCTGCGATCCCGCCCTCTTCGGGGCCGGGGTCCCGATCCGCGGCGTCGCCGGCGACCAGCAGGCGGCGACGGTCGGCCAGGCCTGCTTCGACCGGGGCATGATGAAGTCGACCTACGGCACCGGCTGCTTCGCCCTGGTCAACACCGGCGAGACGCCGGTGACCTCGACCCACCGGCTGCTGACCACCATCGCCTACCGGCTGGACGGCCGGCCGACCTACGCGCTGGAGGGCTCGATCTTCATCGCCGGCGCCGCGGTGCAGTGGCTGCGCGACGGCCTGGGGATCATTCAGCAGGCGGCGGAAAGCGGCGCGCTGGCCGACACCGCCGATCCCGAGCAGCAGGTGGTGCTGGTGCCCGCCTTCGTCGGCCTGGGCGCGCCCCACTGGGACGCCGAGGCGCGCGGCGCGATCTTCGGCCTGACGCGCAGCTCCGGGCCCAAGGAGTTCGCCCTGGCGGCGCTGGAGTCGGTGGCCTTCCAGACCCGCGACCTGATCGAGGCGATCCGCGCCGACGGCGCGCTGGGCGAAGACCTGGTGCTGCGCGTCGACGGCGGCATGACCGCCAGCGACTGGACCCTGCAGCGCCTGGCCGACATCCTCGGTGCACCGGTCGACCGGCCGAAGGTGCTGGAGACCACCGCGCTGGGCGCCGCCTGGCTGGCCGGTCAGGCGGTCGGCGCCTGGCCGGGGCGCGAGGAGTTCGCACGCACCTGGCGGCTCGACCGCCGCTTCGAGCCGCAGATGCCTGCCGAGGTGCGCCAGCGCCGCATCGACCTGTGGCACGACGCGGTCCGGCGCACGCTCACCAAGACCTGAGACCGGCAAGACCTGAGACCAGGGGGCCCGGCCGCTCAGAAGACCACCGGCCGGTGCTGCATCGCCCAGGTCTCGGTCAGCGCTTCGCCGGCGTGGGCCAGGTAGGCGCGCAGCTCGACCGGAGCGCCCTCCTCGGCGAAGACGTCGAAGACCAGGCGCCAGCGCTCGCTGCCCACCACGCGCAGGGCATAGGCGTCCGCGACCCGGCCGGCGCTGGCGGTGACCACCGGCTCGACCGGGTCGGTGGAGGCGAAGGCGCCGAGCTGGCCGCCGAGGAAGTCGACGGCGTACTTGTTGCCCCCCTCCGGCCGCGGCTGGCCGGGCACCCCGGCGCGGCCGAGGCGGGTCGCCACCGCGTAGCCCAGGGCCTCCGGCGCCAGCGGCTCGGCGGTCCAGACCAGCCGGTAGTCCCAGCTCATCTCCTCGCCTGCCGCCGGCGCGCGCTTCGGCGTCCAGAAACAGACGATGTTGTCGTGGATCTCGTCGTCGGTCGGGATCTCGACGAGCTGGACGGCGCCTTCGCCCCAGTCGCCGCGCGGCTCGATCCAGGCCGCCGGGCGGCGCTCGTAGAACACGCCGTCGTCCTGGTAGTTGGCGAAGGCCCGGTCGCGCTGGGCCAGGCCGAAGCCCCGGGGGTCCGTGTCCAGAAAGCTGCTGGTCACCACCTGCGGCGGGTTGTTGAGCGGCCGCCAGAGGCGCTCGCCGGCGCCGGTCCACAGTGCCAGGCCGTCGCTGTCGTGCACCTCCGGGCGCCAGTCGCTGGCCGCGTGGCGGTTGGTCTCCGAGTACCAGTACATGGAGGTCAGCGGCGCGACGCCGAGCTGGGTCACGCCCTCGCGGAAGAACAGCCGCGAGGTCACCGCCATCACCGTGCTGTCGCCGCGCCCGATCTCCAGGCGGTAGGCGCCGGTCACGCTGGGGCTGTCCAGCAGGGCGTCGAGCGTCAGCCGCTCGGGGTCGCGCTGATCCAGCCAGAAGGTGGTGAAGCGGGGGAACTCCTCGGCCTGGCCGGGCGCACTGGTGTCGATCGCCAGGCCGCGCGCCGACAGGCCGTACTGGTTCATCGGGTCGGAGCTGCGGAAGTAGCTGGCGCCCATCAGGGCCAGCCAGTCGCCCGGCCGCCCGTCGCTGTTGAGCAGCCGGAAGCCGGCGTAGCCGAGGTCCTCGGGAAAGTCCTCGGCCTGCAGCGCGCCGGTGTAGTCGAAGGCCTCGGGGGCGTAGAGCAGCCGCCGCGCACCGTCGTCGGTCACCAGGTGCAGCGTCACGGGGGTGTCGGCGAAGCGGTGCAGATGAAAGGGCGCCAGCGGCCAGGCGCCCTCGGGCCCGGTCGACACCGCCGCCGCTTCGCGGAAGCGGATCTTCTGATAGGCGTCGTAGTCGACCGCGGCCAGCGCCTCGGTCGCCTGGCGGCGCGGCGGCGTCCAGGCACGGCGGGCGAGGGCGCGGGCGCGGGCGATCACCTTCTCGAAGTCGTAGGGCTGGGGCTCCGCCAGGGGAATCCTGGCCTCCTCCGCCTGGGCGGAGGAGGCGGGCAGCCCGAGGGCCGAGAGCGCGCCGAGGCCGGTCAGCCCGGCGAGGAGCTGGCGCCGCGTGGGGTGGAGGACGGCGGGGCGGAGGACGGGGGGGCGGAGGACGGGGGGGCGCGACCGTACTGTCATGCTGTTGCTTACCGTTGCCAATCCGTTGAAAACGCAGCCGGAATCTAGAGCGGATTGTGATCGTTTGGACCCACGGCCTGGGTCCGCCGATCACAAGAAACCTGCTCTACACCAGAGGGTTAGAGTGATTTTTCGCGACCGGCGGACGCGCTGACGCGCGCCCAAACGGTCGCAAATCACTCTAAGTCGTTCCGGGCAAAAGGATAGGCCCGCCTTTGCGACATCTATGAGGCGAAGACGACAGGCGCATATCTTTAAATAGAGGCTAAAAAACCTGATTAACGCAAATGCAAGCGGTTCCGTCGGATAAGAAGGGCGAGGTAATCTATCGTCTGTTGGGCAGAGGGGTGAGTGGGGCCGATGAGTGCCACACGGACTTCAGCACCGTTGTCCGGAAACGAGGCGAGGTGGCGCTGGCTGCTGCAAGAGTCGCCGGCTCCCATGCTGGTGACCGACGGTCTGAAGGTCCTCTTCGCCAACAAGGTGGCGGCCGACATGCTCGGCTATCCTGACCCCCAGGACCTGGCCGGCAAGACCATGTGGGACCTCAACGTCCCCGAGGACCATCATCTGGTGCGCGAGCGCGTCCGCCGGCTGCGGGCGCAGGAGCACCTGCCGGTGCGCGATGCGCGCCTGGTCTGCGCCGACGGTGCGGTCAAGCAGGTCGAGGTCGCCGGCTATCCGATCGAGTACGAGGGGCAGCAGGCCGTCTTCGTGCGCCTGACCGACGTGACGGAGCGACGGGCCAGGGAGGCGGCGGAACGGGAAGCCCGCGAACGCCTGACGCTGGCCATCAACATGATCGGCGGGGCGACCTGGGTCTACGACTACACCGGCGGCCGGCTGAGCGAGTGCGACGAGGTCCTGCGCCTGCTGGGCTATTCGCAGAGCTACGCCGAGTTCAGCGGGACGGTGATGGATCTCGTCCATCCCGAGGATCGTGCGCGGGTGGAGGGGCGACTGACCTGGAACCGGCCGGCCGGGCAGCGCGAGGTCCTCACCGAGCACCGTCTGCGCCGCGCCGACGGCACCTACATCTGGGTGCGTTCACGGGCCCGGATCATGCTGGACGAGGCGGGGCAGCCGCTGCGCGCGCTGGGCATCGACACCGACATCACGGCGGAGAAGCGCGAACAGATCCTGCGTGACGGGCGTGCCGCGGCGCTGTCGGCGATCACCGCCGGCGCGGCGCTCGAGCCGGTGCTGCGCCAGATCGTGGTGACCGCCGAGCAGGCGATCGACGGCAGCGCCGCCGCCATTCTGCGCCGCGAGGGGGAGGGGCTGAGCCTGGCCAGCGGGCCGCACCTGCCCGAAACGCTGCGCACCCATCTGCACCGGCTGCCGCTCGGCGCGGCCGGCGGCTGCGCCGGACGCGCCGCCGCCCAGGCGATGCGCGTGATCCATCAGGCCGGCACGCCGCCGGCGCCGGGGCAGGCCCCCTCGGATGTCATGCGCAAGGCGGGAATCCAGGCCGCCTGGCTCGAGCCCATCGTCTCCGGCCAGGGGCGCGTGCTCGGCGTGCTGGGCGTGTACCTGCCGCAATCCAGCGCGCCGCGGCCGGCCGACGACGTGGTGCTCGGCGAGTTGAGCGACGTCGCCCGCCTGGCGATCGAGCATGCCTACACCCAGTCCCGCCTGCGCGAAGCGCGCAGCGAGGCCGAGCGGGCCAACCGGGCGAAGAGCAACTTCCTGGCGACCATGAGCCACGAGCTGCGCACGCCGCTCAACGCCATCATCGGTTTCGCCGAGGTCATGCAGCACAGCGTCTTCGGGCCGATCGGCAATTCGCGCTACGAGGCCTATGTGGGCGACATCGTGCAGTCCGCCCGCCACCTGCTGGACATTCTCTCCGATATTCTCGACATGTCGCGTATCGAGGCGGGGCGCTGGGAGATCAGCCTGCAGCCGGTCGGCCGGGGCGACATCGTGAGTTTCGCGCACCTCCTGTCGGCCGTGGGCGAGCAGCATGGCTGCCAGGTCGCTCTGGAGATTGCCGAGGGGTTCCGGGTGCAGGCCGACCTGCGGGCGCTCAAGCAGATCCTGATCAACCTGACCAGCAATGCGGCGCGCTACGGCCGCTCCGGCGGCATGATCCGGATCATCGGCGAGGCGGCGGAAGCCGGCGTGCGGCTGGAGGTCCGCGACGACGGGCCCGGCATTCCCCACGAACAGATCGAGACCCTGTTGCAGCCCTTCGAGCGCAGCGAGCAGGCCAAGGCCCTGGTCGCCGGCGGCCTGGGCCTGGGACTGCCCATCGTGCGTCAGCTCGCCGAGCTGCAGGGCGCGCGCTTCGAGCTGGAAAGCGATAGCGGGGTCGGCACCTGCGCCCGCCTGACTTTCCCCGCGCCCATCTGACCTTTCCCTGCGCCGCCTGAGCTTTCCCGCGCCCACCTGAGCTTTCCCGCGCCCACCTGGGCGAAGCGGGCCGGCCCACGCTCTTCGGTGCCGGGGGCATTATCGGCTTTACGACACATCATGTCGCGGTGAGACTACAATCAAACCAATATCAACAGAGGAGATCGTCAGGTGACGGACGAAAGACCCGCCCATCCGCACATTCCCAAGCTGGTCGCGGACCTGGAGCAGCGCAAGATCGACCGCCGCGGCTTCCTGCGCTACGCGACGCTGCTGGGCATGTCGGCCGCCTCGGCCTACGCGCTGGCCGGCAAGATCACCGGCGAGGCCGCCGCGCCGGCGGCCCGTGCCGCCGAGATGCCCAAGGGCGGCACCCTGCGCATCGGGATGGGGGTGCAGGAGGTCACCAATCCGCATGCCTTCAACTGGGTCCAGCCGTCCAATGTGGCGCGACAGGTCAGCGGCTGCCTGGCGCAGATCAACCAGGACAACATCTCCGAGCCCTGGCTGGCCGAGTCCTGGGAGGCGAGCGACGACCTGCGGAGCTGGACCTTCCGGCTGCGCGACCTGACCTGGCACAACGGCCGCAAGTTCACCGCCGACGATGTGATCTGGAACTTCAAGCATATCCTCGATCCGGCTACCGGCAGCTCCTCGATCGGCCTGATGAAGGGCTACATGCTGACGGAGACGGAGGACGGCAAGACCGAGCTCTGGGACGCCAACGCCATCGAGAAGGTCGACGAGCGCACGGTGCGCTTCAATCTGAAGGTCCCGCAGGTCGCCATCCCCGAGCACCTCGACGCCTACACCAACATCATCCTCGACCCCGAGGAGGGCGGCACCTTCGGGGTCGGCTCCAACGGCCTCGGCGCCTTCCGCCTGGTCGAGCACGTGGTCGGCGAGAAGTCGGTGCTGGAGGCGGTCGACCGGCCCTTCTTCAAGGGCGGCCCCCATGTCGACCGTCTGGAGTTCATCGACCTGGGCGAGGAGGCGGCGGCCCAGGTGGCCGCTCTGGCCTCGGGCCAGATCAACGGCCTCTACCAGATCGACGTCAGCCAGATCGAGCTGATCGAGCGCCTGGACAACGTGGAGGTCTACCAGGTGCCGACCGCCGCCACCGCGGTGGTGCAGATGATGCTGACGGAAAAGCCCTACGACGACCCCAAGGTGCGCCTGGCGATGCGCTACGGCATGGACTGCAAGCGCGTGCTGGAGTTCGCCCAGCGCGGCTACGGCCTGCCGGCGGAGCATCACTTCGTCAGCCCGATCCACCCGGACTACGCGCCGCTGCCGGAGATGACCCGCGACGTCGCCAAGGCCAGGCAGCTCCTGGCCGAGGCGGGCTATCCCGACGGCATCGACATCGAGTTCAACTGCAAGAAGGACCCCTCCTGGGAGCTCAACGCGGTGCAGGAGATCGCTCAGCAGTGGGGCGAGTGCGGCATCCGCGCCAGCATCAACGTGCTGCCGACGGCGCAGTTCTGGGACGTGTGGGACAAGTTCCCCATGGGCTTCGTGGAGTGGGCCCACCGGCCGCTCGGCTTCATGGTCCTCTCGCTCGGCTTCCGCTCGGGCGTGCCCTGGAATCCGACCGGCTTCGCCGATGCCGAGTTCGACGCGCTGGTGACCCAGGCGGAGGGCACCCTGGACGTCGACGAGCGGCGCGCGCTGATGGAGGAGCTGGAGGTCATCATGCAGCAGCGCGGGCCGATCGCCCAACCGCTGTGGCGCGCCTTGACAACCGGCTATACCAAGGACGTGCTCGGCTTCCGCATGCACCCGCAATACGCCATCCGCGGCCACGAGCTGGCGCTGCAGCAGGGCTGAGCGCACGCCGCCGGAGGCGGGGCGGGCGGCCCGGGCGGCGCTCAGCCGGGAGCTTGGCGCAGGGCGTGTTCGAGCGGCACGACGATGCGGCAGTCCCGCTCGGCGGCCTGGGGCGGGCCCTGGTTGGCGAGGGTCACGCCGATCAGGCCGTTGGCCGGCGCGCCCCCGACGGTCGCGCCCTCGTTCCACAGCGGCATGACCAGGCGCTCGCCCTGGGTCGGCCGGTCGAAGCTGGGCCAGACCTGGCCATGGACGTAGCCGACGCCGGGCAGGTCGGCAACGGCGTCGAAATAGCTCTGCACATCCGGCAGGCTGGCCGGGGGGATGAAGCTCTCCAGCCACTGCCGGTGCAGTTCACGGCCGTTTTGATAGCGCACCTCTTCGCCGGCCAGCCGGCAGAACCAGCGGCCGTCGCAGCGGTCGTAGAGCCAGATATGGGGCAGCAGCGGCACCAGCTCGGCGGGGTCGAAGTCCCGGCGCCCGCAGGCGCCGGCTTCGTAGCGCGTCCGCCAGACGTCGAAGAAGCGGCGCAGCAGCGGATGGCGGATGGGGGCAAGGCGCGGCGACAGGACGAGCGGCAGACGCCGGCGTCCCGTATGTGCTGATACGTCGCTCGGACCCGTTGGCATGCGGGCAGACTTATGCGTGCGGCCCGGTGTTCGCAAGCGAGCGTGTCGGTGCCGGAGCCTGCATCAGGCCGCGTGTATCTGCTTCAGGAAACGCTCGACCTGCGCCGTCAGTTGCTCGGCCTGGGTCGAGAGGGAGCTGGCGGCCGTCACCACCTGCTGCGCCGCTTCGCCGGTCTGGGAAGACCCGGCCTGGACCGAGGCGATGTTGGCCGAGACTTCGCGCGTTCCGACCGAGGCCTCCTGCGTGTTGCGGGAGATTTCGGCCGTTGCCGAGGATTGCTGCTCGACGGCCGAGGCGATCGAGGCGGACACCTCGCTGATGCGATGGATCGCCTCGGAGATGGAGTCGATCGCCCCGGCGGCCTCGCCGGTCGCTGACTGCATCGCCGCGATCTGCTGGCTGATCTCCTCGGTCGCCTTGGCGGTCTGGGTCGCCAGGGACTTCACCTCGCTGGCGACCACGGCGAAGCCCTTGCCGGCCTCGCCGGCGCGCGCCGCCTCGATCGTCGCGTTGAGCGCCAGCAGATTGGTCTGCTCGGCAATCTCCCGGATCAGGGTGACGACGGTTCCGATCCGCTCGCCCGTATCGACCAGGAGCTGCACCTTCTCGGTGCTGTTCCGGGTGCGCGAGACTGCCTGATCCGCCACCTCGGAGGCCTGCTGGACCTGGGCGGAGATCTCCTGCACGGAACGGCCCAGCTCCTCGGTGGCCGCCGCCACCGTGGCGACATTGCTGGTCGCCTCCTCCGCCGCGGCCGCCACCGTCGTCGCCTGCTGCCGGGTCTCGTCGGCATTCGCCAGCATGCCCTTGGCCGTGCCGTCCAGCGCGCCGCTGGCCTGCGCGACCTCTTCGACGATGCCGGCCACGTTCTTCTTGAAGGCGGTCGCCAGTTGGGTCAGCGAGTCCTCCTTGGCCCGCTCGCCCTCCTCCAGGTAGATGGAGATCGCGAAGTCCATGTCGAGCAGCGCCGCCTTGCCGATCGCCGCCACGTCGGCGGCGCAGTCGGCCGTTTTGGCGCGAGCGGGCCACCGGGTCCGCAGGGCTTCGACGATCCGCATCTGCAGATGCGTCATCACCCGCGCATAGCCGCCGATGTACCACTGCGGCGACAGCCCCAGCCGATGATGCGCCTGGCCGATGCGGCGGACCGAGTCCACGTAGCTCTGGTCGTAGTTGCCCTCCGCGATCAGCAGCCAGTGACGGAGCTGGGCGTCGCGGGCATGCTGGCGCACCGCCTCGCTGGCGAACATCGCCTGCATCTCGGGGAACTGCCAGAGGTGCGCGTAGAAAGCATCCAGGATGCCCGGCAGCTCCGCCTGCAGCCAGGGCCGCAACGCGCGCAGGCGGGCGCGGGTTTCCGCATCAATCTCGATGAAGCGGAGTCGATCCTCGATACTGGAGGCGGTCATCTGCCTTGGGTCCTCTGGAGAAAGCCGGCCGAGCGTTCCGTGCCAAATTGCGCTGCTTTTCGTAAACTTATTGTAAAACTCTCCATATTGCCGGTGTTTCTTCAAGTCACCGCTGACTGTTTCGTATTAAATATAAGCAACCTTAAGTCGATGCGAGGTCCGTGCTCGCGTTGATCTGTGTCAATAGGACGGGAATCCGTGTCGAGGGCGAGCGAGACCGGCAAGGTATCGCCGGTGCCCGCCCGGTCCGGAGATCGCCGCCGGCGTCCTGCGGCGCGGAACCGGCTTGCGTGAGCGGGCGTTGTCGTGCCGTCCTGCGTACCGTCCGCCACTCCCTCCGCCCACGCCCGACCTCGGTTTGCCCGCCGCTGCCGTGGAGAGCCGTTCCATGCCCTTGCCGCTTCCCGACGACCTGTCCGGCGCCCTGATCCTGCTCGGTCTCGCCGCGCTGGTGATCGGCGTGCTCGGCGTGCGCCTGGCCCGCGAGGCGGAGCGCCTGGCCGAGCTGCTGGGCGTCGGCCAGGCGCCGGTTGGCGCTCTGGTGCTCGGCGGCATGACCTCCCTGTCGGGGCTGGTGACCAGCGTCGCGGCGGCGGCCGCCGGCGACGCCGACCTCGCGGTGGCCAACGGCGTCGGCGGCATCGCCGCCCAGACCGTGTTCCTGGTGATCGCCGACCTGGCCTACCGCAAGGCCAACCTGGAGCATGCCGCGGCGGCCGAGGCGAACCTGCTGCAGGGCGTGCTGCTGATCTGTCTGCTCAGCCTGCCGCTCTTCGCCCTGCTGGCGCCGGACATGGCGGTCTTCGCGGTGCATCCGCTCAGCCCCCTGTTGATCGCCGGCTATCTCGGCGGGCTCCACCTGACCGCCCGCTCGGCCGACCGCCCGCAGTGGCGGCCCGTGATGACCGACGCCACCCAGCGCGAGAAGAAGGCGCCGCGCCGCGCCGGCCCGCGCGAGCTGACGCCGCTGCTGCTGCGGATTCTGGCTGCCGGCCTGACGGTGGCGCTGGCCGGCTACCTGCTGTCCCGGGCCGGCACGGTCATCGCCGAAGAGACCGGCCTCGGCCAGACCACCGTCGGCTCGCTGCTGACCGCCACCACCACCTCCCTGCCGGAGCTGGTCACCACCGTCGCCGCGGTGCGACGCGGGGCGCTGGCCCTGGCGGTGGGCGACATCCTCGGCGGCAACTGCTTCGACGTGCTGTTTCTCGCGGTCTCGGACTTCGCCTACCGCGACGGCTCGATCTATCACGCGCTGGGCGCCGGCCAGGGGCTGCTGCTGACCATGACCCTGGCGATGACCGGCATCCTGCTGCTCGGCATGCTGCGGCGCGAGCGTCACGGCATCGCCAACATCGGCTTCGAAAGCGTCCTCGTGCTGCTGGTCTATCTGGGCGGCATGGGGCTGGTGGTGACGGCCGCCTGAATCCGGCTCGGCCGGCCGCGGGGAACGCCCTGGCCGGGCCGGCCGTTGTCTGTCCCAGCGGGTGCCCCGCCGCGGCGCCTGCCCTGAACTCGGCGGTCTTCACCGCCCCGCAAGGGAGAGATGTCATGCTCGGATGGGCGCTGGTCTTCTTCATCGTCGCGATCGTCGCCGCGGTCTTCGGCTTCGGCGGCATCGCCACGGCCTCCGCCGGGATCGCCAAGATCCTCTTCTTCGTCTTCCTGGTGCTGCTGGCGATCTCGCTGGTCATGCACCTGATGCGCGGCGCGCGCCGCTGAGCCGCGCCACCGCCGCTGGCCGGCCGCGCACCGCCGGGGGGACAAGCCCGCGCCGTCACCGTAGAATAGGCAGGTGACGTCCCGGCGGAGCGAGGCGCGATGGCCTGTTGCCCCAAGCATGCCGGCGCGGTCCGGCGCGACCGCGCCGGCAGTTCGGCAGATCCCTGGCTCGACCGCCGCCGCTTCCTGCTCGGCGCGGCGGCCGGCGGCGCGCTGCTGGTCTCCGGCTGCTCGACCAACCCGCTGACCGGCCGCGACCAGCTCATGCTGGTCAGCGACGACCAGCTCGCGGCCATGAGCTTCCAGACCTGGGAGCAGGTTCGGAAGAAGTACCCGCGCGGCGGCAGCGCCCGCCAGCGCAGCGCGGTGCGCCGGGTCGGGCGCGACATGGTCGACGCCTCCGGTCTGGGTGGCACCCGCGACTGGCAGTTCGAGGTCTTCGAGGGCCCCTCCAACGCCTTCGTGCTGCCCGGCGGCCAGGTGGCGGTCTTCACCGGCATCCTCGAGGACTTCGACAACGACGCGCAGATGGCCGCGGTGGTCGGCCACGAGGTCGGCCACGTCGCGGCGCGCCACTCGGCCGAGCGGGTCAGCCAGCAGCTCCTTGCCTCGCTGGTGGTCGGCAGCGCCGGCGCGATCCTGGCCGGCATCGGCACCGACCGCACGGCGACGCGCATCGCGGTCGGCGCGTTGGGCGCCGGCGCCACCTTCGGCGTGCTGTTGCCCTATTCGCGCCAGCACGAGCTGGAGGCCGACCGCCTGGGTGTCACCTACATGGCGCAGAGCGGCTACGACCCGCGCGAGGCCCGCGATTTCTGGGTCGAGCGCATCGCCGAGCGCGAGGGCGACGCGCCGCCGGAATTCCTCTCCACCCATCCCTCCGACCGCAGCCGCATCCGCCAGATCGAGGGGCTGCTGCCCGGCGCCCTGGAGGTCTACCGCCGCAACGCGGGCCCGGGCGAGGCACCGGACGGGGCACCGGACGCGGGGGCACCGGACGCGGGGGCACCGGACGCGGGGGCACCGAACGCGGGGGCACCGGACGGACCGGCGCCCGGCAAGACCGCCGCCGGCCTGGTCGACTGCGATCTCGGTTCGGGCCGGGTGCGGGCCACGGCGGCGACCTGCCGCGAGGTCGGCGGCCGGGTGCTCTGAGCCGCGAGCGCGGCGGGCTTCCGAGAGCAAAGCCGAGGGGCGGCCGGCGCGACCGGGTGTCGCGCCGCCACCGCGACACCGTCTCCGCGCCGCCACTTTCTCGCACCAGGCTTCGCGTGAGATAGAGGGGCCGGACATTCATCGAGGGGGAAGCCAACATGTCCCGACTGCGCCGCCTGGGACTTTGTCTCCTGGTTTTGCTGCTCGCCGCGCCGGCTCTGACCGCGCCGAGCTTTGCGGCCACGCCCGAGCAGCTCGGCCTGCCCGAGACGGCCGCGGCGGCCGAGCGGCTGCAGCGCCGCCTGGCCGCCGACCTGGAGTTCGCCCAAGCCGCCGGCGCCGAGGCGCCGCGCGACCGCGCGGCCCTGCTGGCGGAGCTGCGCGGCCAGGAGGAGGTCGCGCGCCGGGAAGAGGGGCTGGAGATGCTGGCGGCCGCCGGTCTGGCCCAGCCGCAGGACTGGCTGAGCCTGGCCGGGATCTACCTGGAGCAGCGCAAGCTGGCCCAGGCCGAGGCGGCGGCCTGGCTGGCCGCCACGCGCGGCGCCGCGCCGGAGGTCGAGACTCGCGCCCTGCTGCGACTGGCCGAGATCCTGGAGATGTCGCGCGGCGGCGGCATGACCGTGGCGTGGCTGGAGGGCCTGCCGGACGCGCTGGTGACGGGGGAGCTGGCCGAGCGGCGCGAGACCCTGAGCGACCGCTATGCGACCCGGTTCCAGCAGGTCGAGGTCGACCTGGACCGGCCGCGGCCGGAGGTCTGCCTGGTCTTCACCGGGCGGCTGGCCCAACGCCAGCCGCTGCCGCTGACCGACTACCTGGAGCTGGCGCCGGAGGTGCCGGTCGATGCCAGCCTGCGCGGCGAGCGGCTCTGCCTGAGCGGGCTGCAGCACGGCGGCGACTACCGGCTGAACCTGCGCGCGGGGTTGCTGTCGGCGCGCGGCGAGTCGCTGCCGGGGCAGGCGGAGCTGGAGGTCGCGGTCGGCGACCGCACGCCCAGCGTCGGCTTCCAGACCGGGGCCTACGTGCTGCCGGTCACCGACGATCCGCTGGTGCCGGTGACCAGCGTCAACGCCCAGGCGCTGAGCCTGAATCTCTACCGGGTCGGCGCCCGCAACCTGCTGAGCCAGTTGCGCTACGACGATCTCGGCCGGCAGCTCAGCGGCTACGACCTGGAAGCCCTGGCCGAGCGCGAGGGCGAGGCGGTCTGGCAGGGCCGCATGGCGGTGCCGGACGGGCCGGCCAACGCCGAGCAGACCACGCTGATTCCCTTCGACGAGATCGTGCCCCGGCGCGCGCCGGGGATTTATGTGCTGACCGCCGGCGTGGCCGAGCCGGCGCGCGAGACCCAGCCCTGGACGGCGCAGGCGACCCAGTGGCTGGTCGTCTCCGACCTGGGGCTTTCGCTCTTCGAGGGGGCGGACGGCCTGAGCGTCTTCGTGCGCTCCTTCGCCGACGCGCGGCCGCTGGACTCGGTCGAGCTGCAGCTCGTCGCGCGCAACAACGAGGTGCTGGGCCGGGTCACCAGCGGCCCCGACGGCCGGGCGCGCTTCGCCGCCGGCCTGCTGCGCGGCGAGGGCGGCAACCGTCCGGCGGCGCTCTACGCGACCGGCCCGGACGGCGACTTCACCTTCATCGACCTGGAAGGCCCGGCACTGGACCTCTCCGAGCGCGGGGTGGCCGGCCGCGCCGCGCCGGGGGCGGTCGACGCCTTCGTCACGCCCGAGCGCGGCATCTACCGCCCCGGCGAGACGGTGCGGCTGACCGTGCTGCTGCGCCGCGACAGCGGCCTGGCGCTGCCCGACGCGCCGCTGACCCTTAGCGTGCGACGTCCCGACGGGGTCGAGGCCCACCGCACCACCGGCCGCGACGACGGCCTGGGCGGCTACAGCTTCGCGGTGCCTGTGGCCGAGGCCGTGCCGACCGGCCTGTGGCGGGCGGAGGTCTACCTCGATCCCGACGGCGCGCCGGTCGGTGCGGCCGAGTTCGTGGTCGAGGACTTCGTGCCGCAGCGCCTGGAGCTGGAGCTGAGCGCCGACCGCGACCGCCTGGGCGCCGGCGAGACGGCGGCCGTCACGCTGGAGGGGCGCTGGCTGTTCGGCGCGCCGGCGGCCGACCTGCCGATCGAGGCCGAGGCGGTGGTCGACCTCGACCCGACGCCCTTCGCCGACTACGCCGACTGGACCTTCGGCCTGCCGGAGGAGGAGGTCAGCCCGCTGCGCGAGACCCTGCCGGCCGGCCGGACCGACGCGCAGGGGCGGGCCCGTGTCGAGGTCGCCCTGCCGCGCCTGCCGGACACCGCCGGTCCGCTCGCCGCCACGCTCAGCGTCAGCCTGTTCGATGCCGGCGGCCGGCCGGTCACCCGCCGGCTCGAGCTGCCGCTGCGCCCGCGCGCCGCCGAGCTGGGCCTGAAGCCGCGCTTTTCCGAGGGCAGCGTCGAGGCCGGGCAGACGGCCGCCGTCGACCTGGTCGCGCTGGGCCCGGACGGCGGGCCGCTGGCCGGCCGCGAGGTCCGGGTCGAGTGGATCGAGGTGCAGAGCGACTGGATTCCCTACTGGCAGAACGGCACCCGCTGGCGCCGTCTGGTGCGCGAGGTGCCGCTGGCGCAAGAGACCGTGACCACCGACGCCGAGGGGCGCGCCCTGCTGCAACGCCCGCTCGAGTGGGGCGACTACAAGCTGCGGGTGGTCGACGCCGGCGGCGCGGCCACGGCGGTGCCGATCCGCGCCGGCTGGCGCGCCTCGGCCGGGCGCAGCGAGGTGCCCGACGCCCTGGAGGTGACCCCGGCGCGCGGCGCGCTGCGGGCGGGCGAGACGCTGGAGGCCTTCGTCAAGGCGCCCTTCGCCGGCCGCGCCCTGGTGACGGTGCTGCGCGACCGGGTGCTGCACAGCCAGGAGATCGACCTGCCGGCCGAGGGCACGACCGTCTCCCTGCCGGTCGCCGCCGACTGGGGGCCGGGCGCCTACCTGGCCGTCACCGCCTACCGGCCGCGCGACCCGCAGGCCGCGGGCGCCGCGACGCGGCGCGCGCCGGCCCGCGCCATGGGGGCGGCCTGGTTCACCGTCGACAAGCCGGCGCGGCGGCTCCAGGTCGAGCTGTCGCCGCCGGCCGAGATCCGGCCGCGCCGCGAGCTGAGCGTGCCGGTGACGGTGCGCGGCGCCGACCTCGCTGCCGGCGGGCAGCGGGCGCATCTGGTGGTGGCGGCGGTCGACGAGGGCGTGCTGCAGGTCACCGACTTCGCCACGCCCGATCCGCTCGCGCATGTCTTCGCGCAGCGGCGCCTCGGCCTCGATCTGCGCGATCTCTACGGCAAGCTGATCGACCCGGCCGACGGGCCGCGCGGCCGGCCGCGCAGCGGCGGCGGCGCGCCGGTCAACCTCGCCGGGGTGAACCTGCGCAGCACGGAGGTGGTCTCGCTGTTCAGCGGTCCGGTCAGTCTCGGTCCCGACGGCACCGCCGAGGTCGAGCTGCAGGTGCCCGACTTCAACGGCCGCCTGCGCGTCATGGCCATGGCCTGGTCGCTCGGCGGGCTGGGCGCGGCCTCGGTGCCGGTGACGGTGCGTGACCCGCTGGTCGCCGACCTGGTGCTGCCGCGCTTCCTCGCCCTCGGCGACCGGGCCGAGGCGACGCTGGAGCTGCACAACCTCGACGGCGCCGCCGGCACCTACCGGGTCGAGGTCTCCGGCGGATCGGCGGTCGCCGCCAAGACCGCGGAGCGCCTGCGTCTGGCCGCCGGCGAGCGGACCAGCCTGCCGGTGCCGCTGACGGCGACCGGCCTGGGCGGCGAGCGGGTGCAGCTCGTGGTCACCGGCCCGGACGGCTTCGCGCTGGAGCGGGACTGGGACCTGGAGGTGCGCGCCGGCCAGCCGCTGGTCACCCGGCGCAGCCTCGACCGCCTGGAGCCGGGCGAGAGCCGGCGCCTGGACGCGGCGCTGGCCGAGGGCTTCCGGCCCGACAGCCTGGACCTGGCCGTCAGCGTCAGCGACCGGGTCGACTTCGGCGTCGCCGGCCTGCTGTCCGCCCTGCAGCGCTACCCCTACGGCTGCGCCGAGCAGACGGTCAGCCGCGCGCTGCCGCTGGTCTACCTGCCCGAGCTGGCGGCGCAGCGCGAGGTCGCGCTCGACTGGTCGCCGGAGCGGCTGCGCCGGGCGGTGCGCGAGGCCGTGGCCTCGGTCCTGGCGCGGCAGACGCCGGCCGGCGGCTTCGGGCTGTGGACCGCGGGCGGCGGCGCCGACCTCTGGGTCTCGGCCTATGCGGCCGACTTCCTGGCGCGCGCGGCGGCGGCGGGCTTCGCCGTGCCCGTGGTGGCGCTCGATCGGGCCTACGGCTACCTGGCGGGCCAGGCTGGCGCCACTTGGAACGACGACCTGGCCGGCCGCGCCTACGCCTGGCAGGTGCTGGCCCGGGCCGGCCGGGCCGAGCCCGGCGACCTGCGCTACTTCGCCGAGCAGCAGGCGGCGGCGCTGCCGACCCCGGCCGCGCGCCTGCAGCTCGCGGCCGCGCTGGCGGCGGTGGGCGAGCGCGAGCGGGCCCGCACCCTCTTCGCCCTGGCCGAGCCCGATTGGCGGCGCGACCGCGCGGCGCTGGCGGCCTGGGACTACGGCTCGCCGCTGCGCGACGCGGCCCTGGCGGCGGCGCTGCTGGCCGAGACCGGCTTCGAGGCCGAGGCCTGGGCGGCGGCCGAGCGGGTCGCCGCGCTGGAGGCCCGCCGTCAGCGGCTGAGCACCCAGGAGCAGCTCTGGATGCTGCTGGCGGCGCGCGCGCTGACGCCGGCGGGCACCGGCGACCTGGCCCTGAGCGTGGACGGAGCGCCGGTGGAGGCGGCCGCGCCGCTGACCCTGCGGCCCGATGCGGCGGCCCTGGCCGAGGGCGTGACGCTGACCAACCGGGGCGAGGCCGGCCTGCGGGTCACCACGACCCGCGTGGGCGTGCCCGACGCGCCGCTGCCGGCGGCCAGCGAGGGGCTGACCGTCGCGCGGCGCCTGCTGGACTTCCAGGGCCGCGAGATCGACCCCGGGACGCTGGAGCAGAACGACCAGGCCGTGGTGGTGCTGACCGGCCGGGTGACGGACGGCCGCGCCCATCAGGCCCTGGTGGTCGACCTGCTGCCGGCCGGCGTCGAGCTGGAGTCCGTGCTGGCCGGGCGCGGCACGGCGAACGACGGCTTCGGCTTCCTGCCGGAGCTGACGGCGCCGCTCTACGAGGCGCGGCGCGACGACCGCTATGTCGCGGCGCTGGACCTGGCGCCGGAGGGGCGCTTCGTCCTGGCCTATGTGGTGCGGGCGGTGACGCCGGGCGACTTCGTGCTGCCGGCGCCCTTCGTCGAGGACATGTACGCGCCGGAGGTCTACGCCCGCGGCAGCCTGGGCCGCCTGACGGTCTCGCGGCGGCGCTGAGCCGGGCGCGGCGGCGATGCGGCACGGGCGCGGTCTCTGCCTGCTGGTCTCGGCGGTCCTGCTGCTGGTCGCCGGGGGACGGGTCGGGCTGCTCCAGCTCGACCGCGCCTTCCCGCCGGACCTGAGCCGGGCCGCCGCCACCTCGACGCTGGTCGCCGGCGCCGAGGGCGAGGTGCTGCGGGTCTTCGCCACGCCCGACGAGAAGATCCGCCTCGGCCCGCCGGGCGACGGGGCGGCGGGGCTTGCCGCAGGGCGCAGCTCGGCGGGGCCGCTCTCGGGGGGAGCGCTCCCGGGGGGGGCGCTCTCGGAGGTCGACCCGCTGTTCCTGAAGCTCCTGGTGGCGGTGGAGGACAAGCGCTTCTGGCGGCACGGCGGCGTCGACCCGCTGGCCGTGCTGCGCGCCGCGGCCCAGGCGGTGCGGCACGGGCGCATCGTCTCCGGCGCCTCGACCCTGACCATGCAGGTCGCGCGCCTGCTGGAGCCGCGGCCGCGCCGCCTGCGCGCCAAGCTGATCGAGGCCTTTCGCGCGTGGCAGCTCGAACGCCGCTTCTCCAAGCGCGAGATCCTGGACCTCTACCTCACCCTGGCGCCCTACGGTGGCCGGATCGAGGGGGTGCGGGCGGCCAGCCTGACCTGGTTCGGCAAGCCACCGGGCCGCCTGAGCCCGGCCGAGGCGGCGCTGCTGGTGGCCCTGCCCCAGGCGCCGGAGCGGCTGCGCCCCGACCGCTTCCCGGCGGCCGCGCAGGCGGCCCGGGCCAAGGTGCTGGCGCGCGGCGTCGCCCGCAACCTGCTGACGCCCGCGCAGGCGCAGCGCGCCGGCGCGGCGCAGCCGCCCCGGCGCCAGCGCCCCTTTCCGCTGCTGGCGCCGCACCTGGCGCGCCGTCTGCTCGGGCAGACGCCCCAGGGCGCCGCCGGAGAGGGGGCGTTGACCACCACGCTGGACGCCGGCCTGCAACGCCGCGCCACGGCGCTGGCCCGCCAGGCGGCGGCGCGGCTGCACCCGCGCGCCGGCGCGGCCGTGCTGGTGGTCGAGCGGGCCGGCCGCGCGGTGCGCGCCTACGTCGGCGCGCCGGACTTCCTGGCCGCCGCGCGGCAGGGGCAGGTGGACATGGTGACCGCCGCCCGCTCGCCGGGCTCGACCCTGAAGCCGCTGATCTACGGCCTGGCCTTCGAGCTGGGCCTGGCCCATCCCGAAACCCTGGTGGTCGACGCCCCGACCCGGTTCGGCCCCTATCGGCCGCAGAACTTCGACGGCCGCTTCCATGGCGAGCTGAGCCTGCGGCGCGCGCTGCAGCTTTCCCTCAACATCCCGACGGTGAAGCTGATGCAGCGCGTCGGCCCGGCGGTCTTCGTCGCGCGCCTGGAGCAGCAGGGGCTCACGCTGGACTTCGCCGGCGGCGCGGCGGCCCAGGGCTGGCCGGGCCTGGCCATCGCGCTGGGCGGCGCCGCGCTGTCGCTGGAAGAGCTGACGCGGCTCTACGGCGCCCTGGCCGAGGAGGGGCAGGCGGCGCCGCTGCGCTATCTGGCGGCGACGGCGCCGGCGGCGCGCGAGGTCGCGCCGCTGCTGGGACCGCGCGCCCGCGCGCAGGTGGCCGAGATCCTGCGCGGCGCGCCCCGACCGGCCAGCGCCCTGGGGCGCGGCGGGATCGCTTTCAAGACCGGCACTTCCTACGGCTTCCGCGACGCCTGGGCCCTCGGTTTCGACGCGGAGCATCTGGTCGGCGTCTGGCTCGGCCGGCCGGACGGCACGCCGCTGCCCGAGGCCAGCGGCATGGCGACGGCCGCGCCGCTGCTGTTCCAGGTCTTCGACCTGCTGCCCGCCGCGCCGCTGGCGCCGCGCCCGCCGGAGCGCGCGCCGGCCGGCCTGGCGCGCCTCGGCCCGCAGGGGGCGGCCGCGGCCGAGCCGGCGCCCGAGATCCGCTTTCCCGACGCCGGGTTGCGGCTGCGTCTGGATGCGCTGCCGCCGGTCCTGGCGCTGGAGGCGAGCGGCGGGCGCCGGCCGCTGACCTGGCTGGTCGACGGCGTGCCGGTGCCGCTCGACTCGCTCGGCCGAAAGGGGCTGTGGCGCCCGCGCGGGGCCGGCTTCGCGGAGATCGTGGTGGTCGACGCCGTGGGCCGCCGCGACGCGGTGCGCGTCCGCCTGAGCGAGGGGCGGTCGGACGGCCTGCCGGTGGGCCGCCTCAACCCCCGATAGGAGGCGCTGCCACCGTGGGGACGCGCCGCGGCGCGGCCGCCGGGCGGGCGGCTCAGGCCGTGCCGCCGGGCGTGCGGGCCACCCGGTCGCTCGCCTCCATGGCCGTCTCGACGAGCTGCTTGGCAAGGCTCTGGGCCGCGCCCTTGGGCGCCTTGACCATCTCCGCGCGGATCGCCATGGCCATGGCCAGCGCCTGCAGCACGTCGCCGTCGCTGACGTCGCCGCGGTTGCCGATGGCCTGGGTCAGGCCCTCCAGCAGGGCGCCGACCAGGTGCGCGACCTCCTGCTCCGAGACCGTCTGAGGGTGCAGCGGGAAGTCGAAGTGCAGCGTCTCGCCGCTGCGGGTCGTGGCGGTGTAGGCGAGGGTGTCGGCCATGGTCTTGTCATTCCTCCGATCGCTCTATCTGGTCCGCCATGGCACATGGACCCTCGGACGCAGAGGACAAGGCGGCGCCAGCCGACGGCCCCGGCGACGGCCCCGGCGACGGGCCCGGGGACGCGCCTGCGGACGGGCCGGTATCGCGCGCCTTCGCCGACCGCGCCGCGCTCGCCGCCTATCTCGCGGAGAGCTTTCCGGCCGCCGCCGCGCGCGACCCACGGGTTTCGGCCACGCCGGGCGGCCGGGCCGCCGCCGAGGCGCGGCTGGCGGCGCTCGATCCGCGGGCCTACGCGCGCAGCCGCAATCACCTGGACGGCGCGGTCAGCCGCCTGTCGCCCTACATCCGCCACGGCGTGATCTCCCTGGCCGAGGTGCGCGACCGCGTGATCGCCCAGCTCGACTCGCCCGGCGCAGCCTACAAGTTCGTTTTCGAGCTGGCCTGGCGCGACTACTGGCAGCGGGTCTACGCCGAGATCGGAGCCGGGGTCTGGCAGGACCGCGAGCCCATCAAGACCGGCTGGCCGGCCGAGACCTATGCGCCGGAGCTGCCCGCCGACGTCGCGGCCGGGGAGACCGGGCTGGTGTGCGTCGACTCCTTCGTCGCGGAGCTGGTCGAGACCGGCTACCTGCACAACCGCGCCCGCCTGTACCTCGCCGCCTACGTCGTGCACTGGCGCCGCGTCGCCTGGCAGGCGGGGGCGGCCTGGTTCCTGGTCCATCTGCTCGACGGCGACCCGGCCAGCAACAACCTCTCCTGGCAGTGGGTGGCGAGCAGCTTCGGCGGCAAGCCCTACATCTGGAACCGCGAGAATCTGGAAAAGAACAGCGACGGCCGCTTCTGCCAGGTCTGCCCCCAGGCCGGGCGCTGCCCCTTCGAGGGCAGCTACGACGCGCTGGCGGCGGAGCTGTTTCCCTGGCGGGGCGAGCCGGCATGACGGACGCGCCCGGCGAGACGCTGATCTGGCTGCACGACGACGCGCTCGGCCCGGGCCAGCCGGTGGTGCGCGCCTATCCCGGGGCGCCGCGCGTCTACGTCTTCGACCCGGCGGTGATCGAGGCGCGGCGCTACGGCGTGAAGCGCCTGACCTTCCTGGCCGAATGCGCGCTCGAGCTGGGCAGCCGGCTGCGCCGGGGCGAGACGGTCGCGCAGGTGCTGGCCGCCGCCGCCGAGACGGGGTGTCGCCGGGTGGCGACCCTGGCGACGCCCTGTCCGCAGCTCACGGAGCTGACCGCGCGGCTGGCCGGTGCGATCGCGGTGGAGCGGCTGGCCCCCGATCCCTTCGTCGTGCCTCCGGACGCGCCGGATCTGCGGCGCTTCACCCGCTACTGGAAAACGGTCGAGGCGCGCGCCTTCCGGCCGACGGCGCGGCAGGGGCGCTCTTGAGGCGCGCGCCTGCCCTTGCGTGCTTGGCCGTGAGAGTCAGAACAGCGGTGCCGCGCCCTGAAAGGCCGTGCCCCCCTCGCCGAGGGCGGCGTTGACCGGCTCGCAGCCGGTGCAGCGGGCCGGGCCGTGCCGCTTCAGCCAGGCGCCGGGCTCGCTCTCGGCCGCCAGCGGGCCCTGGCCGGGCCGCCAGGCGCGGCCCAGGTCGCGCTCGGCCAGCCGGTGCGGCACGCAGTTGCAGTCGTACAGCCGGCCGTCCTTGGGCGTGTAGTAGCGCACCAGCTCCGGCACCCGGCAGCGGCCGCGCGGCGTCAGGCTCCGCTGGGAGTCCAGAAAGGCCTCGACCTCCGCCGCGTCGCGCCCCATCCACTCGCGCGAGGCGCCCAGCAGACGGGGGCCGGGGCGGCTGTCCACCCGGGCCTGGAAGCTGCGGAAGGCGGCGCGCGCGCCCTCCGGGTTGCCGTGCTCCCAGGCCCGGCGCGCGCGCTTGAGCGGGATGATCGACCAGTCGTCCACGCCCCAGGCGGCCAGCCTGTCGTAGAGGTCGCCCAGCTCGGCCATGTTGTGCGGGCCGACCACCGTGTTGACCCGCAGCGCGCAGCTCGGCGCCACCTGCCGCAGCCGGGCGATGCCCGCGGCCGCCGCGCGGAACAGGCCGGGCGTGCCGCGCGCCCGGTCGTGGGTGCGCTCCAGCCCGTCCAGGCTGACCACCGCCTGGCCCAGCCCCGCCGCGATCAGCGCCGGCGCCAGCGCGGCCAGGCGCGAGCCGTTGGTGATCACCGACACCGCCAGGCCGTGGCTGCGAAAGGCGGCGATCACCTCCGCGAGCTCCGCGTGCAGCAGCGGCTCGCCGCCGGTCAGGCGAACCAGGCGCACGCCGGCCGCCGCCGCCGCCTCGGCCAGCGCCGCCGCCTCGTCCGGCGGGAAGCGGTAGCCGTCGGCCGAGCGGCGAAAGGCGCACATGAAGCAGTTGGCGTCGCAGGCCTCGAGCACCCGCACGATCAGGATCGAGGGGCGGTCGAGCGCCGGCGCGGGATCGCCCTGCGCGTTCATATGGCTGGCCGGGGAATCCAACTTAAGGGTGTACCCCTTCGCCCAAAGATGCTTAGAATTTTACCGCGTCGGTCGAATGGAGCTTACGATGGATCGGCTTACGGTGGCAATCGCGGCCCAGTCCTTCGGCTTCGGACCGGCGAGCAAGGCCGTCTCCATCGCCCGCCGGCTACGGCGCGATCCTCGCATCTCGGTTGTGGCCCTGGGCTGCGGCGTGGCCCACGCCTTCTTCGCGCGCGAGGGACTCGCCCGGGGGGACCCGCTCGATCCGGCCGATCCGCGGGACGCGCCGGCGATCGACGCGGTCCTGGCCGACTGCGACGCTCTGGTCTCGGCGCTCGATCCGCTCTGGCTGGAGCGCGCGCCGCCCGGCTGCCGGCGCTATCTGGTCGACAGCCTCGGCTTCATGTGGACCGAGGCCCACTTCGCCGAGCACCCCTGGCTGCGCCGCCTGGACGGCTACTTCGTGCAGGACCTCTTCGGCGCGGCGACGGCGCTGCGGGCCAGGGGGGTCGCCAACCTGCGTCCGGTGGCGGCGGTCATCGACCTGGACGACGCCCCGTCAGCCGCGCCGACGGGGCGGGACGCGGCCGGCGGGCTGGTGGGGCATCTCGGCGGGCTGTTCAACATCTTCGACCCGGCGCCGGTGGAGGCCTATGCCGAGGGGGTGTCCGGACTGCTGCGCGACAGCGGCCTGCCGCTGGCGCGGCTGGCCACCAGCGCCCAGGGCGCGCGACTGCCGTGCCTGGCCGCGCTGGGCGCGCGCCAGCTCGGCCACGGCGCGCTGCTGCGCCGCTTTGCCGAGGCCAAGGCGGTGGCCAGTTCGCCCGGCCTGACCACCCTGCTGGAGCTCGCCGCGCTGGGCCGGCCGCTGCTGCCCCTGCCGCCGCAGAACCTCAGCCAGGCCCTGATCGTCGCCAAGGTGGCCGAGGCCTGGCCGGAGGCGCCGGAGATCTGGCGCTGGCTGAGCGCGGCCTATGCGCTGCCGCCGGGCCTGCCGGAGCCCGAGGGCGTGGCGCGGGTGCAGGCGGCCGGCGCGCGCGTCTTCGCCGAACCGGCCGCGCGCCGCGCCTACCTGGACCTGCTGCGCGCCGCGGCGGCCGATCCGCGGCCGCTGCCGCGCTGGATCGGGCCCGAGGGCGCGCAACAGGTCGCGGCGCAGGTGCTGGCCGATCTGGACGCACGAGCCCCGGCCGAGACCGCGCCGCCGCGCCCGGCCGTGCCGGCGGCGAGCTAACGACGAGGGGCAAAGAGGGGGAGCGCCGCGTGCCCGATTCTCCGCAGCAAGATCGCCGGCCGCCAGATCGC
This sequence comes from Algihabitans sp., assembly GCA_965233705.1. Taxonomy (GTDB): domain Bacteria; phylum Pseudomonadota; class Alphaproteobacteria; order Kiloniellales; family DSM-21159; genus Algihabitans. The sequence goes on from CBDDTF010000004.1 coordinate 579,172, forward strand.
TGCCAGCCGGACCGTCTCCAGCCGGACCGTCTCCAGCCGGACCGTCTCCAGCCGGACCGTCTCCAGCCGGAGCGGCTGTCACGCGACCGCTTGCGAGTCGGGCCGCGGCCGACGGTCTTCGTCGGCGGCCCGATCCAGCACGCCCTGACGGCCGAGGGCTTCGACGGCGCCTTCCGCCGGCATATCGAGGCCGTGCTCGCCGCCTTCGAGGCCGCCGGCTTCACGGTGCTCTCCGCCCACCGCTTCGAGGGCTTCGGCGCGCTCGACACCGACGGGCTGCACCTGGAGGTCACGCAGCGCGACTTCGGCTGGATGCAGGCCTGCGACTGCTTCGTGGCGCTGCTGCCGGACGGCCGCGACGGTGCGCCGCTGCGCAGCGACGGCACCTGCGTCGAGCTCGGCTGGGCCTCGGCGCTCGGCAAGCCGGTGGTGCTGGTGTTCGACGGCTGGGAGCGCCACAGCCACCTGATTCGCGGCCTGGGCGCGGTGGCGACCACCCGCGCGGTCGGCTTCCGGGCCAGCCAGGAGGCGCCGGAGCGCATCGTCGCCGCGGCCCAGGCGCTGCTCGGCCGGCAGACCGCCGCGTTGGCGGCGACCGCGCCGTGATGCCCGCGCGGGCTCCCGGTCCGCGGCAGAGGGTTTGCCGCGCCTGAAACAAGAGAGGTTCACAGCCATGTCGCTCGGTCTCGCCCTGCTCGACGAACGCGCGCCCTGTTTCAGCAAGGCGGAGATCGACGGTCTCTGGCCGGAACACGACGACCAGGACCTGGCCGCGCTGGCCGGCGTGCTGCGCTCCACCCACTGGTGCCGCCTGAAGACCGGGCAGTGGGACGAGGGGCCGACCGGCGCGTTCGAGCGGGCCTTCGCCGACTTCCTGGGCAGCCCGCATTTCCTGGCGGTGGCCAACGGCACGGTGGCCATCGAGCTGGCCTTCGCCGCGCTGGGCCTGCGCCCCGGCGACGACGTGCTGGTCCAGGCCGGCACCTACTTCGGCACGGTGACGCCGATCCTGAAGGCGGGAGGTCGGCCGGTCTTCGTCGAGCTCTCGCCCGAGACGCTCTGCATCGACCTGGACAACCTCGAGTCCCGCCTGACCGAGCGCAGCGTCGGGGTCATCGTCGCCCACCTCTCGGGCCTCTGCCCGGACATGGAGGCCCTGCGCGCGCTGTGCGACCGCCACGGCCTCTGGCTGGTGGAGGACTGCGCCCAGGCCATCGGCACCACCTGGAAGGGGCGCCGGCTCGGCACCTTCGGCGAGTTCGGCACCTTCAGCTTCCAGCAGGACAAGCCGCTCAACAGCGGCGAGGGCGGCGGCGTGGCCTGCGGCGACGCCCGCCTGTTCGGCGAGCTCTTCGCCCATCATCAGGGCTTCTCCGTCCCCGGGGCGCCGGCCTTCGAACGGCATCGCCTGAGCACCAACGGCCGCATCTCGGCCTTCCAGGGCGCGCTGCTGGGCAGCCAGATGAAGAAGCTGGACTCGCAGATCGCCCGGCGCCTGGCGATGCGCGAGGCCTTCGCGGCGCTGGCCGAGCCCGACGACGCGTTGGTGCCGGCGCGCCCGCTGCCCGGCGTCGACCGCTGGTCCATCTACAGCCTGCCGTTCCATTTCCGCCCGGAGGCGGCGGGCGGGCTGACCCGCGACGACCTGCTGGCGGTGCTGCGCGCCGAGGGCGTGCCGGTCTTCGAGGGGCATGTCGAGCCGATCTACCTGCGCCCGCTGTACCGCGACAATCCCGACCTGCCGCAGCTCAACCCCGGCTGCTCCGTCACCGAGGAGCTGGCGCGCGAGCGCTATCTCAGCATCATGCAGTGGTTCCTGCTGGGTCCCACCGCCTGGGCGGCAGAGGTGGTGCGGGTGGTGCGCGAGGCGGTCGCCCGGGCCGAGGCGGTGCGCGAGGCGCAGGCCGCGCTGAAGCCGGCCTGAGCGCGGCACGCGCGCCGTGCGGCCGGCCGTTCCGCCTGGCGGCGAGGCGACGCTGGTCGCCAGCCTGGCCGAGCTGCCGGCGGCGGCGCGCCGCTTCCATGAGGCGCCGGTGTGCCCGGAGGTGCGGGCTCTGCGTCGGCGGGCGCGCACGACCCTCGGCCTCCCGCACGGCGCGATCATGCTGGTGGCCGGCGGGCAGCCCGGCTTTTGCGGCGGCGGCCTCGGCACTCTGGCGAAGCTGGTCGCCCTGGCCCACTGCCGACGCGTCGAGCCGGCCTGCCGCACGCTCTTCTACCTGGCGGCCTCGGACGCGGCGACCTCGAACGACGAGTTCCACCGGGTGCCGGTGACGCCGGGGCCGCAGCCGCGCAAGCAGGGCCTCAACCGCAAGCACCTGCCCAGCGGCGTGCCGGCGGATCGCGTCGTCGTGGCGCCGGAGCTCTACGCGGCGGCCCTGGCGCGCATCGCCGCCGCCTTCGGCGCCAGCGAGGTGCCCGGGTGGCTGCGCGCCGCCTACCTGGACGCCAGGCCGCAGGGCTCCTTGGCGGCGCGCAACATCGCCGTGCTGCGCGAACTGGCCGAGCGGCTGGGCGTGACGCCCGATCGTTGGCTGGTCGACCGGGAGACGGAAACCGCGTTGCTCGGGCCCGACCTGCTGGCGCGGCTGCTCGACGGCTGGCCGGCGGCCCAGGTGGCGCTGAACGCCTTGGCCGGAGGCCGGGAGCTTGCGGCGCAGGGGGCCGGGGTTGGGGCCGGGACTGGGGCCGGGGCTGGGGGCGGGGCTGGGGGCGGGGTTCTGCGGCCTGCCCCGCCCGAGGTCGCGCCCTTCTGGATCCTGCGCCCCGGGGCCGCCGGGCGGCTGCGCGCGCGCTTCGACGGCCGGCGGCTATGGCTGGAGGACGGCGCGGCCCTGACTCCCGACGAGCTGACCGCGGCCTTGCGCGCCGGCGCGCTCCAGGTGGCGCTGCGCTCGACCGCCCGGGTGCCGGTGCTGGGGCTCTTCTGCGACGGGCAGGCGGTCGGTCCGGGCTCACGCTACAACGACCTGCTGGATGCGGCGCGGGCGTCCCTGCCGCTGCCCCTGCCGCCGCGCTGCCGGGTGGCCCCGGCCGATCTGCCGGCCGGTCTGGGGGCGGCCACCTGCCTCGCCGAGTTCGCCGTCGCCGACCGTCTGGCGGCGTTGCGCCGGCGGTTACGGGAGGCGGGCGCGCGCGGGTTCTTCTGATAGTAATGAAATCCGGTTTCCCGCAATGCTGAGTTGTGCCATTATTCCTGGCGTTGCAGTCGGTTGGACTCGCCCGGGGGAGGATCCCATGGACCCGAAAACGTTGGTTTCCAAGGAAGAGATCGCCGAGCTGAAGGACCTGTTCAAGAGCGCCAGCGAGGGCAACAAGGAGGCCCTGACGACCCTGGCGGCCGAGGCGATGGAGGCCGCCGCCCTGCGCGTGGTGGTGGCCGAGGCGGCCGAGACGGTGCAGATTGCCCAGGCCGAGGCGCTGATGGAGCTGAGCGAGACGCTGCCGCGCGCCGGGCTGATGGACGCCGGAAAGCTGCTGCGTGACGACTGAAGGGGTGGAGCCGGCCGAAGCGGCCGCGGCCATCCAGCGCAAGCTGCTGCCGGTCACGCTCGCCCATGCGGTGCGCGAGGTGCCCGTCTATCGCGACCTCTACGCGGAGGTGCCCTGGCAGGCGGTGCGCGAGCCGGCGGAGCTTTCGGCGCTGCCCTTCACCTCCAAGGCTCTGGTGATCGAGCGCTGGCGCGCCTTCCTGGCGCCGGGCCACCGCTTGGCCAGCCTGCAGTACACCTCGGGCACCACGGGCGACAGCCTCTTCGTCTGCCGCTCGCAGGAGGAAAGCGACTTCATCTCCGGCTTCTTCGCCGACCTGCACGAGCCCGGCGGGCGGATCACCACCTGCCTGAAGTTCGCCGAGGCGATCCACGGCACGCCGACACGCATCCCCACGCCGGTCTTCGTGGTCCAGGGCACGCTGTTCGACGACCGCTCGCTGGTCACCAGCCTCAACCTCATGCGCAAGCTGCAGGCCAACCCCGACGTGGTGCCGCCGGTCGAGGCGATCGCCGGGACCGACACGGCCCTGCGCGCCTTCACCCATGTGGCGGAGCGCGAGGCGGGGGACCTCTCCGGCTTCGGGGTCGCGGCGCTGCACACCCACGGCGATCTGCTGCCGCCCGCCACGCGCCGGCGCCTGGAGCGGGCCTGGGGCGCGGTGCTGATCGACCGCTACAGCCTGGTCGAGCAGTTCGGCGGTGCCAGCCGTGTGCCGGGCCGCGACCTCTACCTGTTCGATCCGCACATCGTGGCGGAGGTGGTGGACCCCGTCTCCGGCGCGCCCTGCACATCCGGGCGCGGGGTGCTGGTGCTCACCTCGCTCTATCCCTTCGTCCAGATGATGCCGCTGATCCGCTACTGGACCGGCGACCTGGTGGAGATCGTCCAGCCGGACCCGCCGACGCCGACCCTGGCGGTGCGGCTGCTGGGGCGGCTGGGCGAGTGCATCGCCGATCCCGACGACGGCCGCGTGCTGCTGACTCCGATGGAGTGGCGCGAGGCGGTGGAGGAGCGCCCGGAGGTCGCCTTCTGGACCCGCCGCCGGCAGTTCGAAACGCCCGGCATCGTCCGCGCCATCGGCCGGCCGATGGTGCGCTTCCGGGTGCGCCCGCGGCCCCGGCCGGGGGCGCCGCTGCGCATCGTCCTGCAAGCGGGGCTGGAGGACACTGCCGCCCGCCAGTCGGCTCCCGACGGTCTCGCGGCCGGCCTGCGCGAGGCCGTGCTGGCCGAGGCGCCGGAGCTCGACGCCGCCGTCGCCGCCGGGCGGGCCGCGCTCGAGGTCGAGACCCTGGCCGCCACCGCCTGGCAGCCGCCCGTGCCGCCCGCCGGCAGCGTCGCCTGGGAGTACCTGCAGCCGGCCTGACCGCCCCCCCCGAGTCCGCCCCCCCCGAGTCCACTGCCGAGTCCACTGCCGAGTCCACTGCCGAGTCCGCCGCCAAGTCCGCCACCGCGTCCTCCTCGCTTCGGGACAGACCGCCATGGCCCACTATTCCTTCCACCAGCACGCCGAGCTGATGCAGGCCTACGGCGTGACGCCCGACCCGCGGCTGGGCGACGGCAGCCCCGGCGCCCCCTTTCGGGCGCCCGATGGCAGCCGGCCGCGGCGCAGTCTGGCGCGCGAGCGGGCGGCGATCGCGCGTTACCGCAGCCTGGAGCCCGCCGGCTTCGACGCGCGCGCCCGGGCCATCGCGGCGTCCCTGCCGCCGATGCGGCCCGAGTGCCGCCTCTCGGTGCTGCTGCCCTGCCGCAACGAGGCGCAGCATGTCGAGCGGATGCTCGACCTGCTGGCCGGGCAGCGCGACGGCCTCGGCCGACCGCTCGACCCTGCGCATTACGAGATCCTGCTGCTGTGCAACGGGGTCGCCGGGGAGCCGCGCGACGACACCGCGGCGTTGGCCCGCGACTGGGCGCGGCGGTACGCCGGCGCCGGCCCGCCGACCCACGTGATCGACTACACCCACCCGGAGGGCGAGCCGCCGCTGACCATGGCGCGCAAGCTGCTGGCCGACATCGCGCTGCAGCGCGGGGCGGCGCGGACGGAGCAGGCGGGGCCGCTCTATCTCGCCTGCGAGGACTGCGACATTCTCTGGCTCGATCCGCTGCAGCTCTGGCTGATGATCACCCGACTGGACGCCGAGCCCGGGCTGGACGCCCTGCGCGGCCAGCAGGACCGTTGCCCCTGGATCATGCTCGACTACCTGCCGCTGCTGATCATGCGGCGCTCGTGGAACTTTCTGGAGACCTACTTCGCCCGCCGCTCGCTGCGGCCCGACCGCAACCCGCGCGCCGACTTCAACTGGAACCGCTTCGTCACCAGCGGCTGGAACACCGCCTTCACCGCCGAGGTCTACGCCGCCATCGGCGGCTACACCTGGCACCGGCCCTTCGAGGAGGACATGGACATCGGCGAGAAGATCTCGGTGCTGCGCAGCTTCGAGGCCGGCGGCCGGCGGGTGGCCCAGGTCAACACCACCGGCTGGATCCCGACCCGCTCGGAAGGCTCGCCGCGCCGCTGGCTCTACCGCCTGAGCAGCGGCATCGAACCCTACCTGGACCGCGACGACTACGACAACTTCTTCAATGCGCGGCACGAGCGGGTGGTCAAGTTCTCCAGCCTGGAGGAACTGGCGGCGGGCTATGCCGACGGCCTGGAGCGGGCGCCGGCCAGCCTGGCGCTGCTGTCGGAGATGCTGAGCAAAGACCTGGCCGTCGCCGCACAGGTTCTGGGCGACGCGATCCGGGCGCGCGCGGTCTACGCCCGGGTGCTTTCCGCCCTGGGCTTCCGCCCGGGCGAGGCAAGCCTTCTGCCGGAGCCGGAAATGACGGACGCCGGGCAGGCGGGCGGGGTGCGGATCGCGGCGCTGGCCGGTCCGGCGGCGCGGCGCGACGCCCTGCGCGCGCGCTACCGCGGCGCCCCCGCCGACCCCCTGGCGGCGCTCCGCTCGGGCCGGCGCCGCTCCTGCTGGGCCGGGCTGACCCGGGACGCCGAGGCGTTGCGTGAAGGGGGAGCGGTCGCGTGAGCGGCGGCGCCGGATCGGGCGCCAAGCCCCTCGGCGCGCCCTTCCGCGTCGCCTGGATCGGCTGCGGTGGGGTGGTCGCGGCCGGTCACGTCCCCGCGCTGACGGCGTCCGGCGCGCTGGCGCCGACCGGCGGCCTGGAGGTCTGCGCGCTGGCCGACCCGACAGAGGCGGCCCGCGCACGGGTCGGCGCCGCCCTGGACGTGGCGCCGGCGCGGCGCTTTGCCGAGACCGGCGAGATGCTGGCGGCGGTGCGGCCGCAGGCGGTGGTCGTCGCCCTGCCGACGGCGCTGCACGGCGCGGCGGTGCGCGCCGCGCTGGCCGCCGGCGCCGAGGTGCTCTGCGAGAAGCCGCTGGCGCCGCGCCTGGCCGAGGCCGCCGGGCTGGCGGGCGAGGCGGCGCGGCGCGGGCGCCGTCTGGCGGTGGTGCACAACTACCTGGCCGCCCGGCTCTGGGCCGCGGCGCTGGCGCTGGTCGCGGCCGACGAGCTGGGCCCCGCCACGGCCCTGGAGGTCGAGGTGCGCGCCCCCGGGCCGCTCCCCGGCGTGTGGGGGCGGGGCGGGCTCTGGCGGCTGGAGCGGCGCTGGGCGGGGCGCGGCTGTCTGCTCGATCAGGGCTACCACTTCCTCTATCTGGCGCGGCACCTGTTCGGGGGCGGGCCGCTGGCCTGCGAGGCGCGGCTGCAGCGCCACGGCACCTACGGCGGCGACCTGGACGACGCGGCGGAGGTGACCTTGAGCTACGCCGGCGACCGGGTCTGCCGCCTGTCCCTGAGCTGGGCCGCCGCCGGGCCGCCGCGCTCGCGCCACCGCATCGCCTGCACCCGCGGGGCGCTGGTCCTGGACGAGGAGGCCGGGGTTGTGGAGGTGCGGCCCGAGGGCGGCCAGCTCCGGCGCATCGCCCTGGCCCCGGGCGACGACGCCGACGGCTACCGCGGCGGCCTGGTGGCGGAGCTGGCGGCCTTCGCGGCGGGCCGCGCCCCGGCGGTGCCGGCCGAGGCCGGCCTGGCGGTGCTGGAGGACCTGGAGCGCTGCTACAGCGCTGCGGCCGGGCCGGCGTCGGGCCGCTCGTCCGGGCCAGTCCCGGCGCTCGCCCCCGCGCCGGCCGCCCGGTCGAAGTGACGGAAGACCTTGCGCACCGCGCGGGCCGAGACCCGGGCGTCCTCCTCGCTCATGTTGGGGCCGCACTCCACCTCGATGTAGCGCGGGATCTCGCGCTCGCCGACCGGCAGCGGCCGCGCCAGCGCCGGATGGGCCGGTCGGCGGCGCGCCAGCTCGGCCGCCACCCAGACGATCTGGTGCATCGGCGGGTGGGAGGGGCGGCAGGAGACGTTCTCGGCGCCGATGGCGGCGACGATGGCGTCCTTGTCGGCCACCAGCCGCGCGGGCAGGCGCAGCGGCATCTTGAAGTAGGCATGTTCGACCTCCGGCGTCTCCTCCGGCAGGCCGAGGTCGGTGTCCGCCAGCACGTTGCGGTAGATCGCCGCCAGCCGCCGGCGCAAAGCGAGCTGCGCGTCCAGCCCGTCGATCTGGTGTAGGCCGACCAGGGCGTCCAGCTCCGGCATGGCGTAGCTGAAGCCCAGCTCGCGGTAGTCCAGCCAGCCGTCGCCCTTGCCCTTGTTGGCGATGCGCCGCGCCGCCTCGGCCGCGGCGGCGTCGCGGGCCAGCACCATGCCGCCCTGGCCGGTGGAGATGTGCTTGCGCGGCGCGAAGCTGAAGGCGGCCAGCCGCCCGAAGCTGCCGACGCGGCGCCCGGCGATGCGCGCGCCGTGGGACTGGCCGCAATCCTCGATCACCTGGAGGCCGTGGCGCTCGGCCAGCGCCATGATCGCGGGCATCTCGGCCGGGCGGCCCCAGAAGTGCACCGGTACGATCAGCTTTGTGGATGGCGTGATCCGCTCCGCCAGGTCGGCCGGGTCCATGTTCAGCGTGCCGGGCTGCACGTCGCAGAAGACCGGCACCGCGCCCTGCTGCACGGCGGCGATGGCGACGCTGACATAGCCGGCGACCGGCAGGATCACCTCGTCGCCCGGCCCCAGACCGGCGGCGGCATAGGCGACGTGCAGCGCCGAGGTGCCGGAGTTGACCGCCAGCGCGTGCCCGACCCCGTGGAAGGCGGCGAAGGCCCGCTCGAAGCGCAGGGCCTGCGGGCCGCCGTACCAGCGCGACAGCTCGCCGTCGTCGAGCACCGCCAGGGCCTCGCGCTTGGCCGCTGCGGGCAGGGCGACCAGCGGGCGCAGCGGCGCGGGGCGCGCGGGCGGGCCGCCGTGAATCGCGAGGCGGTCCTGGCCGGTGTCGGACGGCGAAGGGGCCATGGCACATATCCGCGGTTGTCGCACCTCTGGCGAGTGTATATCGTCCGTCTAGGGATTTACAGGATGTTTCTCCATTATGACGAGTAGATCGCCCGAGCCGCTCCCGCCCGGCGCCGCGCCTTCCGAAACGGTCTCCGCCCGCGCGGAGGCTGCCCGCGCAGAGGCTGCCCGCGCAGAGGCTGCCCGCGCTGGCGACCCTGCCGACGCCGGCGAGGCTTCGGTCGCGGCCTTCTACGCCAAGCTGCCGGCGCTGCAGAGTCTGTTTCCGGCCCTGGCGCAGGCGGAGGCCGCCGAGCCGCTGGAGCATGGCGAGGACAACCACAACTATGCCGTGACGCTGGCGTCTGGCGAGCGCTGCGTGCTGCGCATCTACAAGGAGGGCACGCGCGAGCACATCGCCTACGAGCTCGCCTTGGCCCGCTTCCTCGCCGCGCGCGGCTTTCCCACCCCGCCGCCGCACGCCACGGCCGCGGGGGCGCTGAGCGGCGAGGTCGAGGGCGAGCTCGTGGCGCTCTTCGACTTCCGCGCCGGCCGCCACCTGGAGGACTATTCGCCGGCGAACATCGCCACGATCGCGGCCACCGCCGGCCGGCTGCACCGGCTGACGGCGGCCTTCGGGCGGGCGCCGGCGCTGTCGGCCGAGCAGGTGGGGCGCGCGCTGGTGGCCCAGGCGCTGGAGGGACCGGCGCAGCCGCGCCAGGACTGGGCGCGCTTTCGCGCCGACGTGGCGCGCTACTGGGAGCGGAACCAGACGGCGATCCGGCGCTACTTCGCCTGCCGCAGCGGCGCCATCCACCACGACCTGCACCGCTGGAACCTGCTGTTCGAGGGCGAGGAGATCGTCGCGGTGCTGGACTTCGGCGAGGTGCGCCGGGCGCCCTACATCCTGGAGGTCTCGCGCCTCGGCCACTACGCCTGCTGCGACCCCGATACGCGTCTGCTGGACTTCGACCGGCTGGCGATCGCGGTCGAGGCCTACCTGGCAGAGCAGCCGGAGATCCGCCCCGACATGGCGCACCTGAAGACCGCCTTCGACTTCGCCAACCTGGTCGAGGCGATCGACTTCCTGACCACCAGCGACGCCGAGGAGTTCGCCCACGTCGACGATTGCAACAGCTACCAGGCCTTCCTGGCCAACGTGGACCGGGACTGGCCGCGGCTGGCCTGAGTCGCCGGCCGCCTCCGCCCCCGGCACCGGCGCACCGCCATGTCGCTGATCCAGGTCGACCGCCTCAGCTTCTCCTACGCCGGCCGGCCGATCCTGCGCGACGTCTCCTTCTCGGTCGGCGAGCGCGACCGCATCGGCGTGGTCGGCGCCAACGGCTCGGGCAAGTCGACCCTGCTGGCCCTGCTGGAGGGACGCCTCCAGCCCGACCACGGCGAGATCGTGCGCAAGCGCGGGCTGGTGATCGGCGTGATGCCCCAGGCGGTGGAGCCGGCGCGGCTGGAGGAGAGCCTCTACGCCTACCTGCAGGCCGCGCTGCCGGCCGACGAGGCCGACTGGGCCACCTGGAAGGTCGAGGTGGCGCTGGAGTCGCTGGGCATCGACGCGGAGTCCTGGTCGCTGCCGATGGGCGCGCTCTCGGGCGGCTGGCAGCGGCTGATCCTGGCGGCGGCCAGCGGCCTGGCGCAGCCCGACCTGCTGCTGCTCGACGAGCCGACCAACCACCTGGACCTCAGCCGCATCTTCCGGCTGGAGCGCTGGCTGCTGGAGGCGGTCGAGGTGCCCTACCTGGTCACCTCCCACGACCGCGAGTTCCTCGACGACTGCACCGACAAGACGCTGATCGTGCGCGAGGACGGGGTGCACAGCTACCGCGCCGCCTTCTCCGAGGCCTGGGCCGAGCGGCTGCGCGAGGACGCCGAAGCGCTGCGCAAGCAGCAGAAGGAGGAGGCCGAGATCCGCCGGCTGGAAACCGCGGCCAAGCGCCTGCGGGTCTGGGCGACCCAGAAGGGTCCCAACCCCAAGCTGGCGCGCCGGGCCAAGGCGGTCGGCTCGCGCGCGCGCCAGCTCCGCGAGCGCCAGACCCTGGCGCACCGCGAGCGGCGGCGCGACCTGGACCTGGAGGGCCAGCGGGTCGATCCCCACACGCTGATCCGGATCGAGAACCTGGCGGTCGCCGCGCCCGACGGCCGCACGCTGTTCCGCATCGACCGGCTCTACATCGGCAAGGGCGACCGGGTGGCGATCCTGGGCCCCAACGGCTGCGGCAAGTCGGTGTTCCTGGCGCGGCTGATCGCCTGCACGCCGGGGCTGGACGCCGCGCCCGCACCGGACTCCAAGCTCCTCGTCAACCCGCAGGTGGCGTTCGGTTACATGGACCAGCACCTGCGCGATCTGCCGGCCGACCTGCGCATCGGCCGGGCGGTGCAGGCGCGGGTCTCGATCGACCGCACCGGCCTGGTGCGCGAGCTGAGCAACATCGGCATTCCGGTGCACCGCCAGGACCAGCGGCTGGGCGATCTCAGCTACGGCGAGCGCGCGCGCCTGTCCTTCCTGATCATGAAGCTGCTCAAACCCAACGTCTTCGTGCTCGACGAGCCGACCAACCACCTGGACATTCCCGGCCGCTACCAGCTCGAGGAGGTGCTGGACGACGACAGCAAGTCCTGCCTGCTGGTCTCCCACGACCGGCGCCTGCTGCGCGGCGTGCCCAACCGCTACCTGGAGATTCGCGACGGCCGCCTGCTGGAGGTCGAGGGGCCGGAGGACTTCTTCGCGCGCCTGCGCGCCCTGAGCCTGGCCGAGGAGAAGCGGCAGGCGGCCAAGGGCGGTGGCGCCGCCCGGGTCCCCTCGGTCTAGCCGGGGTGGCGGTGGCGGGCCGGATCTTCCTCGGTGGCTGCCAGCGCACCGGGACGACGCTGCTCCAGGCCCTGATCTGCGGGTCCATGCCGGTCGGCCCGATGATCGCCGAATGCCAGTTCCTCAGCGAGCTGCTGGACCTCTGCAGCGCGGCGCAGCGCGAGTTCGCCATCTACCTGGCCGACTACTTCGGCGCGCCGGCCGCCTTCGAGGACTTCATGCGCGCGACCGCCGGCGGGGTGCTGGAGGCGGCCGAGCGTCAGCAGGGCGGCGACCGGCCGCTGGTGCTGAAGAATCCGGAGCTGACGCCGCACTTCGCGCGCCTCGCGGACTGGGACCCGCAGGCACGCTTCCTGGTCTGCCTGCGCGACCCGCGCGACACCGTGGCCGCGCTGATCCGGGTCCAGGCGCGGCTACGGGCGCTGGGCCAGGACTCCGACCTGCGCCGGCTCGGCCGCGACCCGGCCGGCCTGGTGCACTTCATCGAGTCCTACTATGCCGGCCTGGAGGCGGTGCCGGCCGCGCGCCTGCTGACCGTGCGTCTGGAGGACCTGGTGACCCGGCCGCGGGCCGAGGGCGCGCGGATCGCCGCCTGGCTGGGCCTGACTTGCGACCCGGCGGCCTTCGCTGGCGGCGGCGCACGGCCGGCCGACGCGCGCGCCTTCAGCCCGGCGCGCGCCGACGCCTTCGCCCGCGCCTACTGGTCGCCGCACTACGCGCGCGGGCCCTCGGCTGCCGCGCTGGGCACCTACCGCGGCACGCTGAGCGCGGCCGAGATCGAAGCCGTCGAGCGCGCCGCCGCCGGCCTCAATGCGCGCTTTCCCTATTGGTAGCGGCCGGCGCCGGCGGCCGTTCCGTCAAGGGGGTGGCGGGCGGCCGCTCCGCCGCCTCCAGCAGAGACAGCAGGCGGGCATCGTGCAGCCGGCCGTCGATCATCAGGCTGGTCTCGGTCTCCAGCCCGGCGTAGGTCGGCGTGAAGTCGCCCCGCACCAGGGCCCGGGCGACCGCCGGCGGAAAGCGCCGCCGCAGCTCCTCGGCCAGGCCGGAGAGGCTCTCGGCCCGGAAGCCGCGATCCTGCCAGGGCTCCAGTGCCAGCCGCTCCCAGTAGGCGCGGTAGAGCGCGACGGCCTCGGCCTTGTGGCCGGCCTGGCGGTAGCACCAGGACAGCAGGTTGGGCTGCTGCTCGTGCTCCCAGGCCATGGGGTAGAGCCCGCGCGCGGCGATGAAGGCGACGATGCGGCCCATGCGATCCTCGAGCTGGCGCTGCTTGTCGGCCCAGGACAGACCGTCGGCCTCGTCGAAGGTATAGGTGGCGGCGAAGGAGCCGGGCACCTGGTCCTTCATCAGGCTGCGGTTGACGTCGCGCGTCTCGGCGATGCCGTAGCGGGCGCCGTCGACGCGCATGGCGCTGTGGCTGTTGAGGTAGAAGGCGTTGGGCCAGACCTCGTCGATATGGGCGGCATTGCGGTCGATGAAGTCCAGCGTCTCGGCGAACTCGGCCTCGCTTTCGGTGGGCAGCCCGACGATGATCTCGATCCCGTTGAAGATCCCGGCCTCGTGCGCGGCGGCCAGCACCGCCTCGACCTCGTCCAGGTCGGTCGGCTTGTTGATGAACTCCAGAATGCGCCGGCTGCCGCTCTCCAGCCCCCAGACCAGGCGCACCGCGCCGGCCCGGCGCATCAGCCGCAGCGTCTGCGCGTCCATGTTGCGCGCGCTGGCGCAGTTCATCCAGTGCAGCCCGCTGTTCTGGCGGAGCAGCTCCTCGCAGAACTCCACCACGAAGCGCTTGGAGAAGTTGAAGGTGTTGTCGAGCATGAAGAAGGTGCCGGCGCCGGTGCGGCGCGCCGTTTCCGCCATGCGGGCCGCCGCCTCGCTGCCGGAGACGAACTTGACCTTGCGCATCAGCGAACATTCGCAAAAGGCGCAGTTGTAGGGGCAGCCCGTGCTGGTGTGGTACGGCAGGGTCAGCTCGCCCTCCGGCCGGGGCAGCGCTTCTCGGGACAGCGCTTCTCGGGGCAGCGCTTCTCGGGGCGGCGGCGAGCGCGGGGTCCAGCGATAGAGCTCCAGCGGCAGGCCGTCGAAGTCGGGCAGCACCAGGTCGTGCTCGGCGACGAAGGGATTGGCCTGCAGCGCGCCGGCGGAATCCAGGTAGTGCAGGCCGGGGATGGCGGCGCGGGTTTCCGGCCCGGCGCGGCCTTCGAGCACCGGCAGCAGGCGCGCCAGCGGCGTCTCACCGTAGCCGCCGACGTAGTAGTCCAGCGCGCCGGCGCGCAGCACCCGCTCGATCTCGTAGAGGATGGGGCTGTAGGCGAAGTACTCGCCGCCGACCACCGTGGTCTTGCCCAGGCGCGTGCGCAGGTAGTGCGAGAGCGCCAGGCTCAGCACCACGCACTGGCTGTCGGCCGAGATCAGGGAAATCAGCGCCGTGTCGCAGGTCTCCAGCTCGGCCTCGGCGCAGGCCCAGGTGCAGAACTCCAGCCATTCCGGGTCGGAGGGGCCGGCCAGATGCGCCCAGAGCCGCTGGACGTCGGCCGAGAGGGCGCTCAGGCGCCTGTGCGCGGTCTGCTCCGCCCGGGCATACCAGCGCGCGTGCAGGTCGTCCTGCGCGACCTCGTAGCCCAGCCCGCGCAGGTGGGCGGCCAGAATGCCGGTGCCGATGGAGGGAAAGGCCAGGGTGCCGCGGTTGACGCCCTCGCAGAGGCCGATGGTGCGGACCAGGGTGTAGCGCATGGCCGGGCTCCTTGGCGTTGTGCGCGCGGCACCGAGTCAGGCGAGCGAGGCGGTGACCAGCTTGCAGCGGTCCTCGCACAGCAGGACGCCGGTCAGGCGTCCGCTGCTGTAGGCGCCGGTGTCCAGGTTGATGCGCGCCGGCAGCACCTCGGCCTCGGCCACCGGGGTGTGGCCGTGCACGATCACCGCCTCGTGGGCGCCCTCGTGCGCGAGGAAGGGCCAGCGGATCCAGCGCAGATCCTTGGCGCTCTGGGCGGCGAGCGGCACGTCGGGGCGCACGCCGGCATGGCAGAGGAAGTAGTCGCCCTGGCGGTGCGACAGGGCCAGCCCGCGCAGGAACCGGCGGTGGGCGGGCGGCAGGGCGCGCTTCAGCGCGGCGCTGGCCTCCAGCGCGCCGTCGATGTCGAACAGGCGCGGCGGCGGCACGCCGTAGCTCTCCAGGCAGGCGAAGCCGCCGCAGGGCAGCCAGTTCAGCGCGGCCAGCGGCTCGTCGAGGAACTGCAGCATGAAGTCCTCGTGGTTGCCGCTGAGAAAGATGGGCGTGACCGCGCTCCACGCGCCGCCGGCCAGGCGCTCGACGACGCCGGCGGAGTCGCGGCCGCGGTCGACATAGTCGCCCAGCATGACCAGCGTCGCCCGCGACCGGTCGGTCAGGCCGGCGGCCAGGTCCTGCAGCGCGTCGAGCAGGGGCGCGAGCAGATCGAGCCGTCCGTGCACGTCGCCCACGGCCAGCAGCAGCGCGCCGTCGGGCAGGGAGCCCGGCGCCGGCAGCCAGTCGCTCTCGGCAATCGCGGCCACGTGCTGGCGCTCCTTTCCGTTCCGCGCGCGGGCCTCGAGGCCCCGGGGGTGCCGGCACTCGGATAAATGGTAGAGAGGCGCGGGAAAAATCACAACAAAAAGTAGTCGACGCTTCCGTCAGCCGAGCGGAGGCGGTCACCCGCCCCGGCCGCGGCCGGCGCGCGGCTTCCCGGGCGGCAACTTGCGGCGGGGCGGGGCAGGGTGCACCCTCCGCCTTGCGTGTGGAAAACGAGACTCACAGAAAAAAGACAAGGAGACAATGCCATGACGGTGACCCGCCCGACGCCCGAGCAGCTTCTCGAGATCGCCCAGGACCTCGGCATGTCCTTCTCGGCGGCCGATCTCGCCTTCTTCCACGAGGCGCTGGACGCCACTATGGCTCCCTACGACCTGATCGACGCGCTGCCGGACAACCTGCCGGAGGCGACCTACCCGCGCAGCCCCGGCTACCACCCGGGTCCGGAGGAGAACCCGCTGCGGGCCTGGGCCTGGAAGAGCGAGGTCAAGGGCGCCGACAGCGGGCCGCTGAAGGGCAAGCGCGTGGTGCTCAAGGACAACGTCTGCCTGGCCGGCGTGCCGATGCGCAACGGCTCGAACGTATTGGAGGGCTACGTGCCCAATCTCGACGCCACGATCGTCACGCGCATGCTCGATGCGGGCGCGACCATCGTCGGCAAGGCGGTCTGCGAATATTTCTGCCTGTCGGGGGGCAGCCATACCTCGCAGCCGGGGCCGGTGCAGAATCCGCGCCGCCCCGGCTACTCGGCCGGCGGCTCCTCCTCGGGCAGCGGCGCACTGGTGGCGGCCGGCGAGGTCGACATGGCGATCGGCGGCGACCAGGGCGGTTCGATCCGCATCCCGGCCGCCTACTGCGGCATCTACGGCATGAAGCCGACCCACGGCCTGGTGCCCTACACCGGCGTGATGCCGATCGAGAACACCATCGACCATACCGGCCCGATGACCGCCAACGTGGCCGACAACGCGCTGCTGCTGGAGGTGCTGGCGGGGCCCGACGGGCTCGATCCGCGCCAGTACGACGTGAAGACGGCGCGCTATACCGAGGCGTTGGACAAGGGCGCGCAGGGGCTGAAGATCGGCGTGCTGACGGAAGGCTTCGGCCATCCGGTCTCCCAGGCGGAGGTCGACGCGAAGGTGCGGGCGGCGGCGCAGACGCTGGGCGGCCTCGGCGCCACGGTCGAGGAGGTCTCGATCGAGATGCATCGCCTCGGGCCGGCGATCTGGACGCCGATCGCCCTGGAGGGCCTGCAGTGGCAGATGATGCATGGCAACGGCATGGGGATGAACTGGAAGGGACTTTACACCACCTCGCTGCTCGACGCCGTCGCCAACTGGCGCAGCCGCGCCGACGAGCTGTCGGACACGCTGAAGATCTCGATGCTGGTAGGCGAGTACGCCATCCGCCACCACCGCGGCCACTTCTACGCCAAGAGTCAGAACCTGGCGCGCAAGCTGAAGGCCGCCTACGACGCGGCGCTCGCCGACTACGACCTGCTGCTGATGCCGACCCTGCCGTTGACGGCGACCAAGCTGCCGGAGCCCGACGCGCCGAAGGGCGACATCCTGGCTCGCGCCTTCGAGATGCTGCCCAACACCGCGCCCTTCGACGTCACCGGCCATCCGGCCATGGCGGTGCCCTGCGGCCTGTCCGACGGTCTGCCGGTCAGCATGATGCTGGTGGGCAAGAGCTTCGACGAGGCGACGATCTATCGGGCCGCCGCCGCCTTCGAGGGGGCCGGGGACTGGACATCGATGTAGGCGCGGCCGACTGACACGCATCAAGGCGCCGCCGGCCGGGGCCGGCAGACTGGCGCGCGCGACCACCGGGCCCGCCGGGACTTCCCTGGCGCCGGCGCCGCAAAGCGAAAGGATGCGCGATGAACCGGTCCGCCGAGCCCCTCGGCCATGCCGCCGCCCCGGTCGATCCGCCCGATGCGGCCACCCTGGATGCGCTGTGCGAGGCGCTGGACGACGAGTACAAGGCCCGGGCCACCTATCGCGCGGTGATCGAGGCCTTCGGTCCGGTGCGGCCCTTCGTCAACATCGTCGAGGCCGAGGAACGGCATGCCCAAGCCCTCCTGCGGCTGTTCGAGCGCTTCGGCGTGGCGCCGCCGGAGGACCGCCACGCCGGCCGCGTCGCGGCCCCGGAGAGCCTGGCCGCGGCCTGCGCCCAGGCCATCGCCGCGGAGGTCGAGAACGCCGAGATGTACGCGCGGCTGTTGGGCCAGGTGGCGCACGCGGCCGTGCGGCGGGTGCTGGCCAACCTGATGCGGGCCTCGCAGAGCCGCCACCTGCCGGCCTTCCGGCGCTGCCTCGCGCGCGCGCGCCGCGGCGGCGCGTGAGCCTGCGCAGCTCGGGGCGGCCCGGCGCGTCACACGCCGCCTCTCGGCGCCTTGTCCCCGGTCGCCGACGCACCGGCGATACGCGCAGTCGAGCAGAGACATCCGCAGGGGCCAGGGGGCACCTTCGCCGCGCCCGACCTTGTCGCGCGGGCGGCGGGCTCAGGCTTCGGGCATGACGGCGTCCAGAAAGGCCAGGCTGCGGCGCCAGGCCCGGGCGGCGCTGTCCGGCGCGTAGCTGGCCCGCTGGTCGCAGTTGAAGCCGTGGCCGGCCGGGTAGAGATGCAGCGGCAAGGCCGGATGGCGGCGGTGGAAGGCGGCGACGCCGTCGAGCGGGATGCCTGCATCCTCTTGGCCGAAGTGCAGCAGCACGGGGCAGCCGGGCGTCTCCTCGGCCAGGCGCGGCACCTCGCCGCCGTAGTAGGAGAGGCTGGCGGCGAAGCCCTCCAGGCGGGTCGCTGCGGCCCAGGCCAGACTACCGCCCCAGCAGAAGCCGATCACGGCCACCGCCGCCGTGTGCTCGGCCAGGGCCGCACGGGCCGCCGCGACGTCCTGCAGGGCGGTGTCGGGGGCGATCTGCTGCTTGAGCGCCTTGCCTTGCTCAACGTCGGCGGCCTCGTAGCCCAGCGTCACCTCGCGGGCCGCGCGGTCGAACAGCGCCGGCGCCAGTGCCGCCCAGCCGGCCTCCGCCAGACGGTGGCAGACGGCCTGAATGTGGCTGTTGACGCCGAAGATCTCCTGCAGGACGACGACACCGCCCAGCGGTGCGCCGGCGGGCCGCGCCTGAAAGGCGGCGAGCCGATGTCCGTCGGCGGCGGTCAGGGTCAGTCGGTCGGTCGTGACGGTCATGTGACGCCTCGCTGCGGTGGCAGGGCGCGAGGGGCCGCCGAGGTTGCGGCCCGCGCGGTCGCTCCCCTTGTAGGGCAAGCCGCCGGGTCGGGAAAAGGCGGCTGCCGGCGCGGCCTGCGGCGCAGCGCGCGGCGCGGCTGGCGTGCGGCGTCAATCCATGCCGGAATGGGCGGGACGATGTACGCGCCAACCTTGCCGGAGTATGCCGTGTCACCGCCAGATGCCTTCGCCGCCGGCGCCGCCTTCGTGGACGGCGCCTTCGTGCCCGTCGGGCAGGCCTGCGTGTCCGTCCTCGACTGGGGCTTCACCAAGTCCGACGCGACCTACGACGTGGTCCACGTCTGGCGCGACGGCTTCTTCCGGCTCGACGCGCACCTCGCCCGCTTCGCCCGCTCGCTGGCGGCGTTGCGGCTGGAGATCCCCTACGATGCGACGCAGCAGGCCCGGATCCTGGCGGGCTGCGTGCAGCGGGCCGGGCTGAGCGAGGCCTATGTCGCGCTGGTCGCGACCCGCGGCGTGCCGCTGCCGGGCATGCCGCGCCGGCCGAGCCTGATGACCAACCGCTTTCTCGCCTACGCCATCCCCTGGGTCGACGCCCTGCCGCCCGAGGCGCAGACCCGCGGCGCGCACCTGGTGGTCGCCGAGGCGCCGCACCGCATCCCGCCGGACAGCATCGACCCGACGGTCAAGAACTACCACTGGGGCGACCTGGTGCAGGGGCTGTTCACGGCCGAGGCGGCCGAGGCCGACAGCGTGCTGCTGCTCGACCGGCAGGGCGAGGTGACGGAGGGGCCCGGCTTCAACCTCTTCGCGGTGCGCGACGGCCGGGTGCTGACGCCGGAGCGCGGCGTGCTCGAGGGGGTGACGCGCCAGACCGTGCTGGAGATCTGCGCCGAGCTGGGCGTGCCGGCGCAGCCCTGCCGCCTGCGGCGGGCCGACCTGCAAGGCGCCGACGAGCTCTTCGCCTCGACCACGGCCGGCGGCATCGTCCCGGTCTCGCGCATCGACGGCCGCATCCTGTCGAACGACCGCCCCGGCCCGCTGACCACCCGCATCCGCGACACCTACTGGGCCTGGCATGCGCACGAGCGCTACCGAACGCCCGTGGCGGCGCTGCTGTAGGCGGTGCCTGCGCGGACTCTCTGTCTGGGTTCGACGCTCTCAAGAAGCCGGCTCCGGCCTTCCGAGACGAGGTGACTCGTCGCGAAGACGCGGCGTCGCGGGGCGACTCCGTCCGACCGTCACCCGCTCCAGCCGTTGCCCTGTGTGCTCCGACCCCGCATCCCGCCGGTCGGCCACGGCCGTCGCGGCTGTCCGCAAGGGGATTGACAGTTCTCCATAACCCATGGCCCAATGTGACCAGGCGGTCACATAAGCGTCTGGGAGAAGCAGAATGACGAGCCTGGTGCAGGGCGCGATCACGCGCCGATCGATTCTCAAGTCGGGGGTAACCTTGGGGGCAGCTTTGGCGGCGGCGGCCTTGCCGGCCGGGCTGGCTCGCCCGGCCGCGGCGGCGCCCTCGCTGCGCATGGCCTTCTGGCCCTGGGGCAGCGAGATCGTGGAGACCAACGCCGCGGCCTTCCGCGCGCAGACCGGTCGCCACCTCGATCTCTCTCCGATTCCCGGCGACTACGCGGCGGTGGTGGAGACCAAGCTGGCGGGCGGCGCCGACATCGACATGTTCTACGCCCAGCGCGGCCAGGCGTCGCGCTGGCATGCCGCCGGCTGGATCCGGCCGGTCAACGACATGCCCGGGCTGCAGGACATCCAGTCGCAGATGTTCGACGGCATCGTCGCCGACGCTCACGCGCTGAACGGCGACTACCTCGGGCTGACCTACTACAACGGCGGCCCGATGTGCCTCTTCCGCAACGAGAAGGTGCTCGGCGAGGCCGGCTTCGGCGGCACCGGCGAACCGACCGACTACCCGAGCACCTGGGAGGAGGTCACCCGCCAGGCGCGCGAGATCAAGAAGGCCGGCCTGGTCGAGCATCCGATCCTGCCGAACATGTACAACGCCTGGACCGGGCTGCCCTGGGGCCTGCTGTCCCAGGCCTTCGCCGAGGGGGAGCGCTTCGTCGACGACGAGCTACGCGCCACCTTCGGGCCGGAGACGCCGCTGGCCAAGGTGCTGGCGGACTGGAAGCTGTGGTGGGACGAGGAGCTGCTGCCGCGCGCCGTGCTCTCCTGGTCGAGCACCGAGGCTTCCAGCTCGTGGATGCAGGGGCTGCACGCCTTCCACACCAACATGGACTACCAGAGCTTCAACTACAACGACCCGGAGAAGAGCGCGGTGGCGGCCCACAACTGCCAGAACCCGGTGATGCCGGGCGCCACCAACGACACGGTCCTGGTCGGCCACGCCCTGCTGGCCCTATCCAACCGCCCGCGCAGCGACGCCGAGCTCGAAGCGGCCTGGGAGCTGCTCAAGTTCTACGGCTACCAGGACACCGCCGGGGCCTTCGCGGTGCACAAGAAGTGGGTGGAGAAGGCCAACCTGCCGGTGCCGTTCCCGGCGATCTACCGCGACCCGCAGGTCAAGGCGGAGATCATGAAGTGGATGTACGCGCCCTACGCCGAGACAGCCTACGACTGGCTCTTCGCCGGGCGCGAGCGGGCGCTCGGCCCGCTGATGCTGAAGGCGCCCTGGTACCAGGAGTGGGACGCCCGGATGCTCGACACGGTCAGCGACGAGATGCTGATCGGCGGCAGCCTCTCGCCGGGCGAGGCCGCCGCGCGGCTGCGCGACGACTGGAACCGTCTCTACGACAAGTACATGTAAGGAGCAGGGCGACCATGGGTGCAGTGGGCCTTCACGGCGTCAGCCGGCGCTACGGCAGTCATCTCGCGGCGGACGATATCTCGCTGCAGATCGACAGCGGCGAGTTCGTGGTGCTGCTCGGACCCTCGGGGTGCGGCAAGACCACCACGCTCAACATGATCGCCGGGCTGGACACGCCGACGGCGGGCACGATCACCATCGCCGGGCGGGAGGTGGAGCAGCTTCCGCCCGATCACCGCGACATCGCGATGGTGTTCCAGTCGATCGCGCTCTACCCCCACCTGAGCGCTTACGAGAACATCGCCTTCCCGCTGCGCCGGGCCGGCGTGGCGCGGGCCGAGCTGGACGCCCGCGTGCGCCGCGTGGCGGCGATGCTGAAAGTGGAGGAGCTGCTGCAGCGGCGCCCCCACCAGCTCTCCGGCGGCCAGCGCCAGCGTGTCGCCATCGGCCGGGCGGCGGTGCGCGAGCCGGCGGTCTTCCTGTTCGACGAGCCGCTGTCCAGCCTGGACGCCAAGCTGCGGGTCGACATGCGCGTCGAGTTGAAGCGGCTGCACGAGCGGCTGGGCACGACCTTCGTCTATGTCACCCACGACCAGGTCGAGGCCATGACCATGGCCGACCGCATCGCCGTGATGAACGGCGGCCGGGTCATGCAGTTCGCGGCGCCGCGCGAGATCTACCGGCGGCCGGCCAATAGCTGGGTCGCCGCCTTCGTCGGCAGCCCGGCGATGAACATGATCGAGGGCCGGGTCAGCGGCGCCGCCGACGCGCTCTGCCTGCAGGCCGGCGGCCTCCGCATCGCCCTGCCGCCGCCGTTGCAGCGCCAGCTCGACGGCCTGCCGGGCGAGGGGCGCGTCACCCTGGGCATCCGGCCCGAGGCGGTGCGCCTGGCCGGCGAGACCGACGCGCCCGCCGTGGCCTTCGATGGCGAGGTCGTGGCGACCGAGCCGGTGGGGTCCGACCTCTTCGTCGACGTCGGACTGGCCGGCGCGCCGGAGGCCAGCGCGCTCAAGCTGCGCACCCATCCCGACCGCGAGATCGCGACCGGCGACCGCCTCGACCTGCGCCTGCCGGAGGCCGATCTCTACCTGTTCGGTCCGGACGGCAGCCGGCTGCATCCGGGCACCCGCTCGGAGGCGGCGGCATGAGCGAGGCGGTGGTGCTTCCCAGGCGGCGGCTGGGCGGCGGGGCGGCGCCGCGGCGCATGAGCGACACGCAGTTCGCGCTGACGATCATTCTCGCCGTGTCCCTGCTCAACGCGCTGATCATCTTCGTGCCGGTGGGCTATGCGGTCTGGCTCAGTCTGCACGAGTCCAACGTGATCCTACGGACCGTGGAGTTCGTCGGGCTGCAGCACTACGCCGACGCCGTGACCAGTCCCGAGGTGTTGCGCGCGACCTGGCGGACGCTGCTGTTCTCGGTCATCGCCGTGGTGCTGTCGCTGGCGGTCTCGCTGGGCTTCGCGGTGATCCTGAACGAGAACTTCCCCGGCCGCGGTCTGCTGCGCGCTCTGGTGCTGCTGCCCTGGGCGATCTCCCAGGTGGTCACCGCGACGGTCTTCTCCTTCATGCTCAATCCCAGCTACGGGGCGCTGAACGACCTGCTGGCGCCGCTCGGCCTGGTCGGGCCCTCCTTCGAGTGGCTGTCGCCGGACTGGGCGTTGCTGTGGGTGGCGATCGCCTTCGTCTGGCACATCGCGCCGCTTGGCATGTTCTTCTTCCTGGCGGCGTTGCAGACGATCCCCGACGATCTCTACAACGCGGCGCGGATCGACCGGGCCGGGCCGCTGCTGCGCTTCCGTCACGTGACCCTGCCGCACCTGCGGCACACCACGCTGATCGTGCTGGTGGTTATGACGGTCGAGGCGGTGCGCCAGTTCGACCTGGTCTTCTCGCTGACCCGCGGTGGGCCCGGAACCTCCAGCCAGATCCTGCCGCTGCTGGTGTTCCGCTACAACTTCGAGTTCTCGCAGTACGGCTATGCCTCGGCGACGGCCTTCCTCTTGTCGGCCCTCTCGGTGCTGCTGGCGGTGGCCTACTTCATGATCCTGCGCCGCAACCGGCGAAGCCAGGGAGAGCAAGATGGCTGAAGTCCGGCGCCGTGTCGCCGGCGAGCGGTGGCGGCCGCTGCTCGTCGGTCTGGGGGTGCTGTTCGTCCTGTTCTGGACGCTGTTCCCCTTCTACTGGACGGTCAAGGCCTCGCTGCTGCGCGAGATCGACGTGCTCTCCCACCTGGTGGGCGCGCCGCCGAGCCTGACCCTGGACAACTACCTGCGGGTGCTCGGGCTGGTCAGCTCCGACTCCATTTTCGGCGGCCAGACCCGCGCCGTGGTCGACGGCTTCTTCAACTCGCTGCTGGTCGCCCTGCCGACCGCGGCCGTGGCGGCGCTGATCGCGGCCTTCGCCGGCTACGCCTTCGCCCGCTTCGACTTTCCCGGCAAGAACGCGCTGCTCTTCACCCTGCTGGTCTCGCGGGTCCTGCCGCCGATCACGATGCTGATTCCCTACTTCGTCTTCTTCTCGGCGGTCGGGCTGATCGGCAATCTCTTCGGGCTCGGCATGACCTATCTGACGGCGGTGGTGCCGCTGTTGAGCTGGATGCTGATGGGCTACTTCGCCTCGCTGCCGATCGAGGTGGAGCGGGCCGCGCGGATCGACGGCTGCTCGCGCCTGCAGGTGCTGTTCTACGTCACCTTCCCGATGGCGGCGCCCGGCATCGCCGCCGCCTTCATCATCGGCTTCCTGGTGGCCTGGAACGACCTGCTGTTCGGCATCGTGCTGACCGGCGGCACCGGGGCGCAGACCCTCTCGCCGGCGCTGCTCGGCCTGTCGCCGCTGATGCCCGGCTTCCGCACGGAGCTGGTGCTCTTCGCGGCGGCCAGCGTGCTGTCCACCATCCCGCCGTTGCTGCTGGCGCTGGTCTTCCAGCGCTTCATCACCGGTCTCAACATCTCCGACCCCGTCACCACGCGGCCGCATTAGCGCAGCTTGCGACCGTTTGGACGCGCTGACGCGCGTCCAAACGGTCGCACATCACTCTAGGGCAGGGCGGCCAATCCTTTGGCGCCAGGGAGCGAGCCCAAGCAGCGGGCGCAGGAGGAGAGATGACAATCGGTCTCGCAGCCCTGGGGCCCGGTGCGGGCCGGGCCGTGCTCGACGCCCTGGCCGCGGTCGAGGCGGTCGGCCGCGGCGCCATCGGCGGCTTCGGCGTCTTCGTGGCGGCGGCGGCGGGGCGCGCGATCGCGGCCGAGACCCAGCGCGGCGGCTGTGACGCCCTGCATGCCGCGCTCGAGCGCAGCGGCGGGGCGGCCGCGCTATCCGGTGCCGGCATCGCGGCGGTGATCTCCAGCGGGCCCGACCGGCCGACGCCGCTGTCGCAGTTCCTGGCCGCCGACCCGGCGGTCGGACTGGTGACGGGCCATCGCCTGCCGAACAGCCCCGGCGCCGACGGCCGGCCGGTGAACCAGGCGGTGCTGGCGGCGCTTCGCGCGGGCGCCGCGCCGGCCGCCGCCGTGCAACGCGTCCTGGCCGCCAATCCGGAGGTCGATGCCGGGATGATCGCGGTGACGGACCGTGACATCGCCCTGGCCAATTCCACGCGCGTCGCGCGGCGGCCGGACCTGGGCCAGGCGCTGCTGCGCGACGCCGCGGGCTGGGCGGTCGCCTGCCTGCACAACTCCATCCGGCCGCAGGGCGGCCTGGCCGCGCTCGCCGCGGCGACGGCGGGCGAGCGCCTGGCCGCCGCGAGCCCGCCTCTGCCCAGCCTGCGGCTGCGCCCCGGCACGCCGGTGGCGCCGGGCCCGGCGGACCGCGTGCTGGTCGACCGCGCCGGGGTCGTCCTGCGGGTCGAGAGCGCCAACCCCGCCTTTCCGCCGCCGGCGGGCTTCGCGGCCTCGGCCGTCTATCCCGGCTCGCAAGTCCTGCACGAAGGGCGCCTGATCGGCTATACCGTGGGGGAGGTGCGAGGCCACTGCGCGCAAGGGCGTCTGGTCGGCTTCGACGCGCCGGCCGAGATCGCCTATCGGCCGCTGACAGCATGACGGACGGAAAGCCAAGGCGCGGCATGCGCAATCGCGAACGCACGCAAGAAGCCCTGCTGGAGGCGCTGGAGGCGCAGATCCGCGAGGAGGGAATCCTGCGCAGCGGGATCAACTCGGTCGCCGCGCGCGCCGGCGTCAGCAAGGAGCTGATCTACCGCTATTTCGGCGGCATGGACGGCCTGATCCTGGAAATGATGTCCCGCCAGGACTACTGGACGCGTTCGCGCGGCATTCCGAGAGGAAGCGACGAGGGCGAGCTGCCGCCGGCGCAGGAGGTGCGCAAGATGCTGCGCGACCAGCTCGACCTGCTGCTGGCCAACCCGATCGTTCAGGAGGTGCGCCGCTGGGAGCTGATCGAGCCGGACGAGACGCGCCAGAAGCTCGCCAAGCGGCGCGAGGCCGTGGCCCAGGACTTCATCGCCCGCATCGCCGCGCGCGATGCCGAGAGCGGCGGTGACGGGGCCGACGCCGTCGACATTCCGGCCACCACCGGCCTGATCCTGGCCGGCCTGCTCTACCTGGTGCTGCGCTCCAAGACGGAGGACCAGTTCCTCGGCGTGTCGCTGCGCGACCCCGAGGGCTGGGAGCGCTTTCGCGGCGCCATCGACCATCTCATCGACAGCGCGTTTCCGGCCGCCCTGCAGGAGCAGGGGGCGACGCCAGACAAACGGGAGGACGAGACTTCATGACCACCGCCGGCCATCTTTTCGTGCGCGCCCTGGAGACCCACGGCGTGGACCGGGTCTTCTGCGTGCCGGGCGAGAGTTTTCTCGGTGCGCTGGACGCGCTGCGCGACAGCCGGCAGATCCAGGTGGTGACCACCCGGCACGAAAGCGGGGCCGGCTTCATGGCCGTGGCCGACGCGCGGCTGCGCGAGGGGCTGGGCGTGGCCATGGTCAGCCGCGGCCCCGGCGCCAGCAACGCGACCATCGCGGTGCACACCGCCCAGCAGGACGCGCAGCCGCTGCTGCTGGTGGTCGGGCAGGTGGAGCGCGCCGACCTGCAGCGCGGCGCCTTCCAGGAGGTCGACTACCGGCAGATGTACGGCGGCATGGCCAAGGCCGTGATCGAGGTCGAGGCGCCCCACCGCCTCGGTGAGCTGATGGCCCAGGCCTGCCATGTCGCGCTCAGTGGGCTGCCGGGACCGGTGATCCTGGTGGTGCCCGAGGACGTCTTCGAAGCCGAGGTGCCGCCGGAGGCCGCCGCGCCCCGCTTCCCGGTCGGCCGGCCGGGACCGGCGCCGCGCGAGGTGGCTGCGGTGGCCGAGCGCCTGGCGGCGGCCGAGCGCCCGCTGGTGATCGCCGGCGTCGAGCTGGCGACCGAGGCGGGGCGCGCCAGCCTGCGGCGCCTCGCCGATGCCTGGGGCGTGCCGGTGGCCGTCAGCTCGCGGCAGTCCGACCTGCTCGACAACGCGCATCCCGGCTTCGCCGGTCACCTCTCCTACGCGGCCAACCGCGAGATGGTGGCGCGGCTGGCGGAGAGCGACCTGGTGCTGGCGATCGGCACGCGCCTGGGCGACGTGACCACCCAGGGCTACAGCTTCCCGGCCGCGCCGGAGCCGGCGCAGCCGGTGATCCAGGTGCATCCCGAGGCGGGGGAGATCGGCCGCATCCGCCGCGTCGCCCAGGGGGTGGTGTCGGGCGGGCGCGACTTCTGCGACGCGCTCGCCGCCCAGGCGCCCGCGGTCGATCCCTGGCAGGCCTGGCGCGACCACCTGCACGGGCAGCAGGCGGCCTGGACCGAGTGGCAGCCGCTGCCCGCCAGCGACGGCGTACCCTTCGGCGCAGTGGTCGCCGCGCTGCACGCCCAGCTTCCCGCGGATGCCATCGTCACCTCCGACGCCGGCAACTTCGGCGGCTGGCTCAATCGCCACCTGCCGCTGACCGGGACGCGCCGGCTGCTCGGGCCGCTGTCCGGCGCCATGGGCTACGGGGTGCCGGCGGCGGTGGCCGCGGCGCTGCGCGCGCCGACGCGCAAGGTGGTCTGCTTCGTCGGCGACGGCGGGCTGCTGATGACCGGCACCGAGCTGGCGACCGCCGCCGCTTACGGCGCCGCGCCGCTGGTCGTGGTCTCGGACAACGGCGCCTACGGCACGATCCGCCTGCACCAGGAAAAGCGTTTTCCCGGCCGGCCGGTGGCGACCGACCTGGCCAACCCCGACTTCGCGCTCTTCGCCCGCGCCTTCGGCCTGGAGGTCGTCCCGGTGGCCGAGCAGGACGCGGTTCCGGCCGCGGTCGAGCGGGCGCTGGCGGTGCGCGGGCCGGCGCTGCTGCATGTGCGCAGCAGCCTCGACCACATCTCTCCGGGGATTCGTCTCTCGGCGCTGGCCGGCGCGTAGGCGGCGGCCGGGCCCGGGCCGGCGGCGCCGGTCCGGGTCAGGCCAGCCAGCGCTTGCGGCGGCGGTAGTGCTTGACCTCGTGGTAGTCCACCCGGTCGCTGCCGCCCAGGTAGAACTCCTGCACGTCCGGGTTGGCCTTGAGCACCTCGGCCGGGCCGCTCATCACCACGTGGCCGTTCTCGATCAGATAGGCCTGGGAGACGATCTCCAGGGCGGCGGCGGCGTTCTGCTCGACCAGCAGGACGCTAACCCCCTCCTGGCGGTTGATCTCGCGGATGATGGCGAAGATCTCCTGCACCAGCACCGGTGCCAGGCCCAGGCTGGGCTCGTCCAGCATCAGCAGCGTCGGCTCGGTCATCAGCGCGCGGCCGATCGCCAGCATCTGCTGCTCGCCGCCCGAGAGGTAGCCGGCCTTGGTGCGGGCCCGCTCGCCGAGCCGCGGGAAGTAGCCGTAGATGCGCTCGCGCAGCTCGTGCAGGCGTTGGCGCGAGCCGCCCAGGGGGTAGGCCGCCCGCAGGTTCTCGTCGGGCGTCAGGTGCTCGAAGATCCGCCGGCCTTCCAGCACGTGCACCAGGCCGCGCTCGACCCGCTGCGGCGCGCCCAGGCCGGCGATCTCCGCGTCGCGGAAGGTCACCGTGCCGCGGGTGATGGCGCCGCGTTCCGGCGCGAGCAGGCCGGAGATGGTCTTGAGCGTGGTGCTCTTGCCCGCGCCGTTCGCGCCGAGGAGGGCGACGGTCTCGCCCTCCTCGATCTCGAGCGACACGCCCTTGATGGCGAGGAAGACCTTGTCGTAGACCACCTCGACATTGTTCAGGGCGAGGATCGGCATGGCGTCAGCGCCCTTCCTTGAAGCCCTGCGCGCCCGCTTCGATCTCCTCCCAGACCAGGTCCTGGTAGGCCGCGTACCAGTCGGTCAGCGGCTCCCACCGCTCGCCGGTCCAGCGAGACACCCGGCCGTAGCCGCCGCCCTGGTGGTCCTCCTCGGTGATGGTGATCGGCGGCATCAGGCCCTGGGCGTCGAAGTCGCGGATCATCTCGAAGCCCTGCTTCAGCTTGGGCCCGGTCAGCGGCGCGCCGAACTCGGCCAGCGCCAGGCGGGCCGCCTCGACCGACACCGCCATGGTGGCGACGCCGATGTTGTAGTAGCTGGTGCCGACCGCGTCGGCATCGCCGGCGCTCAGGCCGGGCTCGACCACCTTCTCCAGGATGCCCTGCAGGATCGGGTTGTCGGTGCCGGTGGCCACCGCCTCGTAGCGCTTGACCCCGGTCATGGTCTCCTCGCCCACGGTGCGCGCGTCGGTCTCGGCCATCCAGACCACCGACAGCAGGTTCTCCGGCGAGATGCCGTTGCGGATCGCCTCGCGCACCGCCACGGGCTGGCCGCCGCCGGCGCCCCAGAGGATCGCGAAGTCAGGGCCGAAGCGCCGCACGTCCGACCAGGTGGAAGACTGCTCGTTGCCCGGGCTGGGGTAGGGGAAGGTGCGCAGCTCGAAGCCCTCGCGCTCGGCCAGAGCCTCGAGGGTGGGGATCGGCTCGCGCCCGAAGGGCGAGTCGATGAAGACGTGGGCGATGCGCTTGCCCTCCAGGCCGCCCTCGTGCTCGTCGATGTACTTGGCCAGGATCGTCGCCTGCGACCAGTAGGTGGCCATCATCGGGAAGATGTAGGGAAAGGTCGTCCCGTCGCTGGCGTCGCCGCGGCCGTGCACCGGCGTGATCATGACGATCTCGTCCTCGAGCACGCGGGTGACGTTGGCGCGCGAGACCGGGGTGGAGAGGAAGTCGACCAGGATCGCGCCCTCTTCCTTGGCCCGGTTGTAGGCCTCGATCCCGCGCTGCGGCTCGTTGCCGGTGTCGCGCACGATGGCCTCGAAGGTCACGCCGTCGATGCCGCCGGTCTCGTTGACGTAGGTCAGGTAGTCCTGCTGGCCCTGATTGTACTCCTCGGTGAGGAAGGTGTAGACGGCGGTGAAGTCCTGCAGCAGCGCGAACTTGACCGTGTCCTCCTGGGCCTGCGCCGTCGGCGCGGCGGCCAGGCCGGCCAGGGTGGTGGTGGCCACGGCCGCGGCGGCGAGGCCGGATGTCCATCTTGCCATGAGGGTTCCTCCTTGTTCGGACGGGCCCGTTCGCCCGGGCCTCAGCTTCTGGAGTGGCGGAAGGGCCACACCAGCAGGTAGTTGCGCGCGTTGTCGTAGATTTTGGCGAGCCCGAGCGGCTCGAACAGCAGAAAGCCGATGATCAGCGCGCCGTAGATCATCAGCGGGATGTGCGCGAGCAGGTTGGTCGACACGCTCAGGACCCCGGCGGACGACAGCTCCGCCACGGCGTTGGTCAGGAACAGCGGGATCAGCAGCACGAAGGCCGCGCCCAGGTAGGCCCCGACGACGCTGCCCAGCCCGCCGACCAGCACCATGGCGACGAGCTGGATCGAGACGTCGAAGCCGAACTGTTCCGGCGTCACCGCGCGGTAGTAGCAGAAGGCCAGCACGGCGCCGGTCACCCCGCCCAGGAAGGAGGAGGTGAAGAAGGCCGTCAGCTTGAAGCGGAAGGTGTCGACGCCGATCACGGCGGCGGCGTAGTCCTTCTCGCGCACCGCGACCAGGGCGCGCCCGAGGCTGGAGCGGCGGATGTTGAGCAGCAGCAGGGTGACCAGCAGCACCCAGCCGAGCGCCAGATAGAAGCGGGTCAGCGGCGCGTCGAGCGGCAGGAACAGGAAGCTGCTGCCGGTCGCCTGCAGCGTCGCCTGGGCGCCGCCGGAGATCGCCGGCACGTTGATGATGACCCAGTCGACCAGATACTGCATGGCGAGGGTGGCCATCACCAGGTAGAGCCCCTTGACGCGCAGCGCCGCGGCGCCGAACAGGCAGCCGATCACGGCGGCCATCAGGCCGGCGCCGATCAGCGCCAACTCCAGCGGCACGCCGGCGCGGGTCAGGTGGATCGAGGTGTAGGCGCCGATCGCCATCACCGCGGCGAAGCCGAAGTGGAGCTGCCCGGCCATGCCCATCAGCAGGGTCAGCGACAGCGCCGCGGCGGTCCAGATCAGCCAGGGCAGCACATAGCTGAAGAGGTAGAGGTTCGACAGGTAGGCCGGCGCGGCCAGCGCGAGCAGCAGCAGCAGCGCCACGATCCAGCGGTCGGCCGGCACCGGCCAGAGCCGGCGCGTGGTCTGGTAGCGCGTGTGGTAGACGCCGGCGAGGCGGTAGAACATCGCGTCAGACCCTCTCGATGTCTTCGCGGCCGAAGATGCCGTGCGGGCGGACCAGGATGGTCAGCAGGATGGTCAGGGAGGTGACCACGTCGCGGGTGCCGCCGCCGACGAGGGGGTCGACGTAGCCGGGGATGACGCTGCCCAGGATGCCGACCAGCAGGCCGCCGACCAGCACCCCCCAGAGGGAGTCCAGGCCGCCCAGGATGACCACGGCGATGGCGGGGAACAGCAGGGTGGACAGGGTCCAGTCGACGCCCTGGACCGAGCCCCAGAGCACCCCGGCGGCGACCGCCGAGATGCCGGCCAGGCCCCAAGAGACGCCGATCGCCCGCTCCACCGAGATGCCGACCGACCAGCTCGAGACGTGGTCGTCGGAGACGGCGCGCAGCTTGGTGCCCAGATGGGTGCGGAAGAACAGCAGCGCCGCGCCGATCAGCGCCAGCGCCACGGCGGCGCCGACCAGGTAGGCGCGGTTGATGAAGACGTCGCCGACGATCAGCGGCGCCAGGCCGATGCCCAGGTCGATCGATTTCGGCGCGGCGCCCAGGAAGCCCGGCGCCACCCCGCGCAGGAAGATTTCCAGGCCCAGGGTCAGCATGACAATCATGATGATCGGCTGGCCGACCATGTGGCGCAGCAGCAGGCGCTCGGCCAGCAGGCCGAAGGCGAACATGGCGAGCAGCGCCAGCGGCACGGCGATCCACAGCGACAAGCCGGCGGCCGAGGCGATCAGCCAGACGGCGTAGGCGCCCAGCATCACCATCGCGCCCTGGGCCAGGTTGGGCACGCCCGAGGACTTGTAGATCAGCACGATGCCCAGCGCCGCCAGGCTGTACATCAGCCCGGTCAGGGCACCGTTGACGAGGAGTTCGAGGAAGTAGGCCACCGCGCTTACCCTTTCCCGGCGCCGGCCTCGGCGCGGCTGGTCTCGTCGGTCTCGGCGATCCGCAGGCTGCGGGTCAGGCTGCCGGCTTCGCCGCTTTCGTAGGTTATCTGCGCCTCGAACTCGATCTCCCGGCGGCCGTCGTAGAGGGCGGCGATGATCGGGTGGTAGTGCCGGTCGATGACGTCGCGGCGCAGCTTGCGGGTCCGGGTCACCTCGCCGTCGTCGGGGTCGAATTCCTTGTGCAGGTTGACGAAGCGGACGATGCGCAGGGCCTCGGGCAGCACCGCATTGACATGCGCGATCACCCCGGCGATCAGGCCGTAGATCTCCGGCTTCTGCGACAGGTCGGCGTAGGAGGTGTAGCTGACGCCGCGCTCCTCGGCCCAGTGGCCGGCCGCCTCGATGTCGATGCACACGATCGCGGTCAGCTCGGGGCGGTCCTTGCCGAGCACGCAGACGTCCTTGACGTACTGGCTGAACTTCAGCCGGTTCTCGATGTAGGTGGGGATGAAGCGCGTGCCGTCGGCGGTGTGCACCACCTCCGAGACGCGGCCGAGCACGACGATCTCGCCGTCCTCCTCCATCAGCCCGGCGTCGCCGGTGTGCAGCCAGCCGTCGCGCAGGCTCTCGGCGCTCGCCTTGGGGTCCTCGAAGTAGCCGTCGAAGACGTTGTCGCCGCGCATCAGGATCTCGCCGCTCTCGTCGATCCGGATCTCCACGCCGGGAAAGGCGCGGCCGACGGTGTGCAGCTTGATGTCGCCGGCCTCCTGCGCGGCGGCCAGCGCGCAGTTCTCGGTCTGGCCGTAGAACTGCCGCAGGTCCAGGCCGAGGGCCCGGAAGAAGAGGAAGACCTCCTCGCCGATCGCCTCGCCGGCGGTGTAGGGCCGCTCGACCCGCGACAGGCCGAGCTGATCCTTGATCGGCCCGTAGACCAGCAGCTCGCCCAGCGCGCGCCACAGCCGCTCGCCCAGGCTCGGCTGCTGACCCGACAGGCGCCGGCGCTCCAGCTCCACGGCGAAGGGCATGAAGTGGCGGTAGAGGCCGCGCTTCAGGCCGGGCGCCTCGTCCATGCCGACCTGGATGCGGGTCAGCATGTTCGACCAGGCCCGCGGCGAAGAGAAGTAGAGCGTCGGCGCGATCTCGCGCAGGTCGTGCAGCGCCGTCTCCTGGCGCTCGGGAATGTTGACCAGGAAGCGCAGCGCGATGCCGGCGCCGACCGAGAAGATGAAGTCGCCCACCCAGGCCATCGGCAGGTAGGCCAT
The DNA here is from genome assembly GCA_965233705.1 of Algihabitans sp. GTDB lineage: Bacteria > Pseudomonadota > Alphaproteobacteria > Kiloniellales > DSM-21159 > Algihabitans. Next base: position 612,053 of record CBDDTF010000004.1, read on the forward strand.
GTGGATCTCGCCCTCGCGGAAGTAGCCGGCCGCCGCGGCGTTGCGCACCCCGGCCAGGATGTGGCCGTGCTTGAGCGGGATGCCCTTGGGCGCGCCGGTGGTGCCCGAGGAGTGCAGCAGCACCGCCACGTCCTCGGCGTGCGGGCGCGCCGACAGCTCCTCCGCCAGTCCCGGCTCCGCCTCCAGGCGCTGGCGGCCGCGCGCGACCACCGCCTCGAAGGCGACCACGCCCTCGGGCTCCTTGCCGGCCAGGCCGCGCGGGTCGTCGTAGAGGATCAGCTCCAGCTCGGGGTAGGTCTCGCGGATCTGCAGCAGCTTGTCGACCTGCTCCTGATCCTCGGCCAGGGCCACGCGGATGCGCTCGCGCCGGAGCTGGCCGGCGATCTCGTCGGGCGTGGTGTCGGGGTAGGCCGGCGAGGGGATGGCGCGCAGGGCGATGGCGCCGACCATGCCGAAGTAGAGCGCCGGCCGGTTGTCGCCCAGCACCAGCAGGATGTCGCGCGCCCCGACGCCGAAGGACTCCAGGCCGGCGGCGAAGGCCAGCACCCGCTCGCGGTAGTCGGTCCAGGAGTACTCCTGCCAGATGCCGTGGTCGCGCTCGCGCAGGGCGGTGGCCTGGGGGTGGGCGCGCGCGTTCTCGGCCAAGAGGGCGAGCAGGTGGTCGTCGCGCGGCCAGTCGCGGTTGGCGGGCGCGCCCGGCGTCGCGTCGCGCGCCGCGTCTGCCCCGGCGGTCGGTTGCGTCTCCAGGGTTTCAGGCCGCATCGCGGGCCCGTCCGATGTAGGCGGCGACCACGTCGGGGTCGTTGATCGCCTGGCGCGGCGGCCCCTCGGCGATCATGGCGCCGTTGTTCAGCACCACCAGGCGGTCGCAGATGGCGGTGACCACGTCCATGTGATGCTCGATCAGCAGGATGGTCAGGCCCAGCGCGTCGCGGGCGTCCAGGATGAAGCGGACCATGTATTCCTTTTCTTCCTGGTTCATGCCGGCCATCGGCTCGTCGAGCACCAGGAAGCGCGGCTCGGCCGCCAGCGCGCGCGCCAGCTCGACGCGCTTCTGCAGGCCCAGCGGGATCACGTCGACCGGCTCGTCGCGCACGCTCTCGAGCTGCAGCAGGTCGATGATCTCCTCGACCTTGACGCGGTTGGCGACCTCCTCGCGCTGCGCCCACCACCAGTAGAACAGCGAGGCCAGCGCGCTGGGCCGCATGAAGATGTGCCGACCCATCAGGATGTTGTCGAGCACGCTCATACCGCGGAACAGCGCGACGTTCTGGAAGGTTCGGGCGATCCCCTGGCGGGCCACGCGATGCGGCTTCATGCCGTCGATGCGCGCGCCGTGGAACTCGATGCGGCCGTCCTGCGGCGGGTAGAAGCCGGTGACGGCGTTGACCAGGGTGGTCTTGCCGGACCCGTTGGGGCCGACCAGGCCGAAGATCTCGCCCTGGGCAATCGACAGCGAAACCCCTTTGAGCGCCTGTAGCCCGCCGAACCAGCGGGTCACCTCCCGACAGACGAGTGCAGGCTCGCCCGACCCTTTAGGGTCCTGCGTCGTCAAGAACAGTCCTCCCCTAGGGCGTCTTTTCGTCTCGACGCCTCGTTATTCGGGATTGCGACGTTGCCTGTGCAATCTGGCGGCGACTATAGCCGAAGCTGTCGCAATAGCAAAATAGGAATCGCATGAGACGGCGCGCGCGCAGGGGCGGCGATTGAGGCCGGGTCGGCGGGGGAGGCTGCGATCTGCGCGCGGGGACGCGGCGGGGCTCTGTCGGGGCTTGCACTGGCGCGGGCGGCCGACGACTCTGCCGGCGGCTTCGCCGACGACTTCGTCGGCGCCGCGCCTGGTGGCGGCGGCGCGACGAGGGGCCGCGCAAGCTGTTCCCGACGGCCCGCCAGACCGGGGGCCGGCCGACTCACGAGTGCCTTTTCGATGACTGCGATGCCCCGCGATTCCGCTTCCGAGGTCCCCGAGGGCGCGGCCGCCGGCCAGCCGGTGCTGCCGGCCGCCCACGCCCGCAGCCGCGCGGAGCTGCTCTCGGCGCTGGCCGTCGATCCTGCCACGGGCCTGTCCCGCCGCGAGGCGGCGCGGCGCCTGCGCCGCTACGGGCCCAACCGGCTGAAGGAGGCGTCCCGCCGCAGCGCCTGGGCGATTCTCGCCGAGCAGTTCAAGACCCTGGTGATCGGCATCCTGGCGGCGGCCACCCTCGTCTCCTTCGTGATGGGCGAGACGGTACAGGCTGGCGCCATCTTCGCCGCCATCCTGGTCAACGCGGCGATCGGCTTCGCCACCGAGTGGAAGGCGACCCGCTCGATGGAGGCGCTGCGCCGGCTGGGCACGCTGCGCAGCCGCGTGCGCCGCGACGGCGCCGACCGCACCCTGCCGGCCGGGCGGCTGGTGCCGGGCGATCTGGTGCTGCTGGAGGCCGGCGACGTGATCGCCGCGGACCTGCGCCTGATCGAGGCGAACGGGCTGACCCTCGACGAGTCGGCGCTGACCGGCGAATCGGTGCCGGTGACCAAGGGCAGCGATCCGGTCGACGAGGCGGCGCCGCTGGCCGAGCGCAGCTCGCTCGCCTTCAAGGGGACGGCGGTGACCGCCGGCAGCGGCAGCGGCGTGGTGGTCGCCACCGGCATGGCCAGCGAGCTGGGCCGCATCGCCCGCCTGGCCGAGGAGGCGGAAGAGGCGGTCACGCCGCTGGAGCGCCGCCTCGACCGTCTGGCGCGCCGCATCGTCGTCCTTGCGATCTTCGTCGCCGTCGCGGTCGCCGCGATCGGTTGGCTCGGCGGCAAGGACCTGGTGACCATGGTCGAGACCGGGCTCGCCCTGGCCGTCGCGGCCGTGCCCGAGGGCCTGCCGATCGTCGCCACCGTGGCCCTGGCGCGGGGCATGTGGCGCATGGCCCGGCGCAACGCGTTGGTCGAGCGCCTGGCGGCGGTGGAGACCCTGGGCTCGACCAACGTGGTCTTCACCGACAAGACCGGGACCCTGACCGAGAACCGCATGCGGGTCGCCGCCCTGCGCCTGCCGGAAGAGGCGGAGCTGGCCTGGCCGCCGGAGCCCGGCGCTGGGGCGCCGTCCGAGGCGGCGACGCGGCTGCTGGAGGTGGCCGTGCTCTGCAACAATGCCAGCCTCGGCGCCGAGTCTGACTCCGAGGCCGGCGCCGCCGGTGTGGGCGGCAACGGCGATCCCATGGAGGTGGCGTTGCTGCAGGCCGGGCGCGACGCCGGGGTCGAGCGCGGCGCGCTGCTGGAGGCGCAGCCGGAGGAGCGCGAGGTCAGCTTTTCCGCCGAGACCAACATGATGGCGACGGTCCATGCGCTGCAGGACGGCTACCGCCTGGCGGTCAAGGGCGCGCCGGAGGCGGTGCTGCAGGCGGCGCGCCAGGTACGCTCGGCCGAAGGGGCGGTCGCGCTGGACGCGGCCGGCCGCGACGACTGGGCGGCGGCGGTCGAGCAGATGGCGGCCGAAGGGCTGCGCATCCTCGCCGTCGCCGAGCGCCAGGTCGCCGAGGCCGAGGCCGAGCCCTACGAGGATCTCGTCCTGCTCGGCCTGATCGGCCTGGCCGACCCGCCGCGCGGCGACGTCCGCGACGCCTTGGCGCGCTGCCGCGAAGCCGGCGTGCGCGTGGTCATGGTGACCGGCGACCAGCCGACCACCGCGGCCGCGATCGCCCGCCAGGTGGGGCTGGCCGAGGGGCCGGAGGTGCCGGCGATGGCCGGCGGCGCGCTGCCCGACCTGGACCGGCTGGAGCCGCAGGAGCACGAGCGGCTGCGCGACGTCCGCGTCTTCGCCCGCGTCTCGCCCGAGCAGAAGCTGGAGCTGATCCGTCTCTACCAGGAGACCGGGGCGGTGGTGGCGATGACCGGCGACGGCGTCAACGACGCGCCGGCGCTGAAGAAGGCCGACGTGGGCATCGCCATGGGCCGGCGCGGCACCAACGTGGCGCGGGAGGCGGCCGACATCGTGCTGCGCGACGACGCCTTTCCGACCATCGTCGCGGCGATCGAGCAGGGCCGCGCCATCTTCGACAACATCCGCCGCTTCATCGTCTTCCTGCTGTCCGGCAACCTGGCCGAGATTTTGGCGGTCGGGGCGGCCGGCCTTCTGGGGGCGCCGCTGCCGCTGCTGCCCTTGCAGATTCTCTTCATCAACCTGGTGCTCGACGTCTTTCCGGCGCTGGCACTGGGCGTCTGTGCCGGCGCGCCGGACATCATGCGGCGCCCGCCGCGCGACCCGCGCGAGGCGATCCTGCCGCGGCGAAGCTGGATCGCCACTGGTCTGTGGGGCGTGCTGATCGCGCTCTCGGTCGGGGCCGTCTTCGCCGCCGCGCTTGGCCCGCTCGGCCTGAGCGAGGCCGAGGCGGTGACCCTCTCCTTCCTCACCTTCGGCCTGGCGCGGCTGTGGCACGTCTTCAACATGCGCGATCCCGGCGCGCGGGTGCTGCGCAACGAGATCACCGGCAACCTCTGGGTCTGGGGCGCGATCCTGCTCTGCCTGGCGCTGCTGGCCGCCGCCGTCTGGCTGCCCGGCCTGAACGCGATCCTCGGGCTCAGCCCGCCGGACGCCACCGGCTGGCTGCTGGTGCTGGCGGGCAGCCTGGTGCCGCTGCTGGTCGGCCAGGCGGCCCTCAGCCTGCGCAGATCCGGCGGACCGTCCTGACGCTTGGCGCCGGGTCCTTTGCGCGCCCAGCCCTTTGCATGCCCAGCCCTTTGCATGCCCAGCCCTTTGCATGCCCGCCCCTTTGCCCCCCGGCCCTGGCCGCTTTCCATCGGCGTTAGCAACGCGGACGCGCAATCGCGTCGCCGGGATTGTAGACTTGAGCGACTCGGAAAAGCGGCGGGCTGGGGCGTCCGCAGCTATCTCAGGGGAAAAACGGATCGATCATGGCAAACACCGACCGAGCCAGGCCCGAGGAGGCGGCCAGCCTCGACGTCGTCCCGCCGCTGCGCCAGAGCAACCTGGCCGATCAGCTCTACGAGCAGATCCTCGGGCAGATCGTCGCCGGCCAGCTTCCGGAGGCGGCGCGCCTGCCCACCGAGGCCGAGCTGTCGCGCCTGTTCGGCGTGTCGCGGCCGGTGGTGCGCGAGGCGCTCAGCCGCCTGCGCGCCGACGGCCTGGTGGTCTCCCGCCAGGGCTCGGGCAGCTACGTGCGCCGCCGCCCGCCGCGCGACTTCATGCGGCTGGCGCCGATCGGCGGCGTGGCCGACCTGCTGCGCTGCTACGAGGTGCGCATCGCGCTGGAGAGCGAGGCGGCGGCGCTGGCCGCCGAACGGCGCAGCTCGGCACAGCTCGCCGCGCTGCGCGCGGCGCTGACCGAGCTGGCGCAGGCGGTGGACAGCGGCGCGGTCGGCACCGAGGCGGACCTGGAGTTCCACATCGCCGTGGCCGCGGCCAGCGGCAACGCCTGGTTCGAGAGCATGATGCGCAGCCTCAACCGCCATATCGAGAACGCCATCACCCTCGGCCGGCGCCTGTCGCTGCTCAAGAACAGCGAGCGGCTGGCCCGCGTCCAGCGCGAGCACGTGGCCGTGCTGGAGGCGATCGAGCGGCGCGACCCCGAGGCGGCGCGCGCCGCCATGCGCCGCCACCTGGACAACTCGCGCAGCCGCATCCTCAACGAGCGCGCCGAGCCGTAGGGCGGGCAGTGAGACGGTCGCGATCGGCGGGCCCGCCAAGCGGGCGCCCCGTGCGGGCCGGTGCTACCGCTCGATCTCGTCCGGCGGCGGGCCGGCGGCCTGCGGCGCCGGACGCGGCTCGGCGCGGCCGCGCTGGCTCGCCCAGATCTGGCTCGCCAGGACCAGGCCCAGGAAGGCGGCGCCCAGGCTGTCGGTGAGCAGCCCCGGCTTGATCAGCACCAGCGCGGCGCCGATCAGCAGCAGCCGCTGCCAGAGCGCCGCCGGGCCCAGCAGGTAGCCGGTCAGCCCGCCGGCCAGGCAGATCACTCCGGTGGTGGCGGTCAGCACCGACAGGGCGACCGTCGGCCAGGGCCCGATCAGCAGCAGCGAGGGGCCGAAGACGAACATGAAGGGCACGATGTAGCCGGTCGCCCCCAGCTTCAGGGCGGTCAGGCCGGAATCCCACAGGCTGGCCCGCGAGATGCCGTTGGCGGCGTAGACCGCCATGGCCACCGGCGGCGTGATGGCCGAGAGGATCGCGTAGTAGAAGACGAACATGTGCGCCGCCTCGACCGCGATGCCCAGTTTGACGATGGCGGGCACCAGCAGCGCGACCTGGACGATGTAGGCCGGCGTGGTCGGCATGCCCATGCCCAGGATGATGCCGGCCACCATGGTCAGGATCAGCGCCAGCACCAGGCTGTCGCGCGAGGCGCCGAGCACGACGCCGGTGAAGTCGATGCCCAGGCCGGTCAGAGTGATCACCCCGATCACGATACCGGCGCAGGCGCAGGCCAGCGCCACCGACACGGCGTTGCGCGCGCCGGCGATCAGTGCTTCCAGGATGTTGCCGAGCCGCACGTAGCCGCGGGTGGTGCGGCGCAGCAGAGCGGTCGGGATCACCGAGACGATGCCGCAGAGCGCGGCGAAGGGTGCACTGTAGCCGGCCAGCAGCACGCCGATGATGACCAGCAGCGGCGTGAAGAGGTGGCCGCGCTCGACCAGCACCTGGCCCAGGTGCGGCAGGTCGGCGCGCGGCAGGCCCTGCATGCCGGTGCGCTTGGCCTCGAAGTGCACGGCGGCGAACAGCGCCACGTAGAACAGCAGCGCCGGCAGCAGCGCGAAGGCCGCCACGCTGAGGTAGCTGACCCCCAGGAACTCGGCCATCACGAAGGCCGCCGCGCCCATGATCGGCGGCATGATCTGGCCGCCGGTGGAGGCCACCGCCTCGACGGCGCCGGCGAAGCCCGGGCGGTAGCCGATGCGCTTCATCAGCGGGATGGTGAAGGTGCCGGTGGTCATCACGTTGGCCACCGCGCTGCCCGAGACCGAGCCGAACAGGCCGCTGGTGATGCAGGAGACCTTGGCCGGGCCGCCGGCGGTATGACCGGTCAGGCTCATGGCGAAGTCCATGAACAGCCGCCCGGTGCCGGTGCGCTCGACCAGCGTGCCGAACAGGATGAACAGCACCACGTAGGTGGCCGACACGCTGGTCGGGATGCCGAAGATGCCCTCGGTGGTCATGTAGAGCTGGTCGAGCAGCATCTCGAGGCCGAAGCCGGCGAAGAAGAAGGCGTAGACCAGAAAGGCCGCGGCGGTCAGCGGCAGGGCCAGTCCGACCGCGCGGCGCGTCGCCTCCAGCAGCAGCACGACCATCGCGCTGCCCAGCACGAAGTCGGCCGTGCGCAGCGGGTCGACGTAGTACATCCGGTTGACGATGTAGTCGTTGAACACGATGGGGTAGGCGCTGGCGGCCAGCGCGCCGAGCAGCAGCAGCAGGTCGAACCAGCGCGGCCGCTCCAACTCCCCCGAGCTGCGCCAGGGCAGGATCAGGAAGGCCAGCGTCAGGGCGAAGCCCAGGTGGGTGCTGCGGAAGATGTAGGCGTCCGGCGGCCCGAAGAAGGCCACGAAGAGGTGGAAGACGGACATCGCCAGGCCGACCAGGGCGATCGTCCGCGAGACCAGGGAGGTGCCGGCGAGCATCGTCGTCCTTCCTTCGGGCGGTTTCCGACCCTCTGGCCCCACTGCGTGGGGCCGCCGCTCGGGCAGGAACCGTCCCGTAACAAAACCTTGGGGCGATACTTCGCGGCCGGCGGACGCGCCGACGCGAGTCCAGGCGGTCGCAAATCACGCGTGCCGCGGCTCGGGTCCCGGCGCGCCGCGCGCGCCAGGGGGTGGGGCCGCGTCCGCCCGGCCGGCGGCGCGGCCCCGGCCGGAGTGGCTACATCACGCCCTGCTCTTCGAAGAAGCGCGCCGCGCCGGGATGCAGGGGCACGCCGATGTCGGCCCCCATCACCTCCGGCGTGATGCCCTGCATCGCCTTGGCGATGGCCGCCAGGTCCTCGACGTTGGCGTAGATGCTCTTGAGGGTCTGATAGACCAGCTCCTCGTCCAGGGAGCACTGGGCGATGAGGTGCGTGGCGTAGCCGATCGTCGCCACCTCCTCGTCCTGGCCCGGGTAGCTGCCGGCCGGCACGAAGATCCGCTTGTAGCCGGGGTTGAGCTCCTGCATGCGGGCCAGCCCCGCGTCGTCGATCGGTACCATGCGGATGTCGCGGGCGCTGGCCAGGTCCATGATGGAGCCGGCCGGCACGGTGGTGCCCAGGGTGAAGAAGTCGGCGTTGCCGTCCTTCATCAGCGCCACGGAGTCGGTGTAGGAGCCGTGGTTGACCCGGGTCATGTCGTCGTAGCTCATGCCGTAGGCCTTCAGCATGTGGGCGGTGATGGCCTCGCCGGTGTTGCCCTTGGGCTGCACCGCGGCCGACTTGCCCTTGAAGTCGGCCGGGCTCTCCAGGCCGGAGTCCGCCAGCGCGACGACCTGGAAGTACTGCGGATAGAGCGTGGCGACGTTGCAGACGTTGTCGGCGGCCGCGTCGAACGGCGGGTTGCCATTGATGCCGTCGACGGTGGACACGGAGTTGGCGAAGCCCATCTGGGCGCGCCCCGACTGCACGGCCTTGACGTTGGCGATGCCGGCGCCGGGCAGGACCTGGACGCTGGCGCCCTCGACGTTCGTTTCGACGATATTCTGGATCGCGCCGCCCAGGGGATACCAGGAGCCGCCCTGCGGCCCGGTCATCAGGCGGAGCTGTTCCGCGGCGGCACCGCCGGCGGCGAGGCCGAGCCCCGCCGTCAGGGCGAGGCCCAGCATCCCGTTGCGAAGGGTCTTGTTCATCGTTTCCTCCCGAGTCTTCGGCGCGGGAGCGCGGACCGCGCGCCCGGCCCTTGGTTCGTTCGTGCCGCAGTCTGCCTGCGGTTCCTGGGGCTGGTACGTGGCGGCTCTCCTTTGCGGCTGGAGGTGGGGGCAAGCGGCTCTGCCGGGGCTAGGGGCCGGCCGGCGGATGCGCGGCCAGCAGGTCCTCGGCCAGCAGGTCCTCGGCGCCGCAGCCGGCGGCGATCTCGCGGAGCATCGCCAGCAGCTTGCGCGAGACCGGGATGCCGGCGCGGCGTCGCTCCGCCTCGGCGGCGGTCTCCGGGTCGCCGGGGACCAGCACCGGCTGCGCCGGGTCGGCCGGCGCGCTGGCGCGCAGCGCGTCGATCAGGGCGTCCATCTCGCCGCAAAAGGCGCTCGGATCGCGAAAGGCGCCCGGGTCGATCACCAGAAAGAAGTGCCCGACGTTGAGGCGCTGCGGGTCGGGATCGTCCGCGTCGTCGAGCAGCGCCACCCGCGCGCCGGCCAGCAGGGCGGAGAGCACCTCCACCATGGCGGCCAGGCCGTAGCCCTTGTGGCTGCTCATCTCCGGCGTGCCGCCCAGCGGCGTCAGCAGGCGCAGGTCGAGCGCGGCGGTGGCGTCGGAGATCGGCGCGCCGGCGCGGTCGACCGCCCAGCCCGGCGGCAGCGCCCGGCCGTCGAACCAGGCCAGACGCAGCTTGCCGATCGCCACGGTGCTGGTCGCCATGTCCAGGCAGAGCGGCGGGTTGCGCCCGGCCGGCGCGGCGAAGGCCAGCGGGTTGGTGCCGAATACCGGCGCCCGCCCGCGCGTCGGCACCACGGCCCGCTTCCAGACGTTGCTGGCGACCAGCCCGACGAAGCCGGCCTCGGCGGCCTGCAGGGCGTAGACGCCGGCGGCGCCGAAGTGGTTGGAGTTGCGCACCGCCACGGCGGCCAGGCCGTTGGCGCGGCATTTCTCGATGGCCAGGCGCATCGCCGCCTCGGCCGGGTAGTGGCCGAGGCCGCCGTCGGCGTCGATCACCGCCGTTACGCCGCGCTCGCGTTCGCGGCGGAGCTGCGGCGCCATTTCCAGCTTCCCGGCCCGGCGCAGCTCGTCGTAGAGCGGCAGCATGCCGATGCCGTGGGAGTCGATGCCGCGCAGGTCGCTGGCCAGCATCGCCCGCACCGTGGCCGCGCGCGGCGCCTGCGGCATGCCCCAGCGCGTGAAGATGGCGTCGAGCTGCGCGGCCAGCCGCGCCTGCGGGATGCGGAGCCTGTCCGCCTGCGCGTCCTGGCCGCCGGGGGGCTCGGCCGGGCCGGTGTCTGGGGGCCGTGTCGCCGCCGCGGACGGGGGGTGGGCGGGCCAGTCGGGGGGGCAGTCGGCGGGGCAGTGGGCGGGCCTGTCGGTGGGGGCGTCGCCGGTCATGGTGCGCTGCCGCCTTGCGCCTTGAAGCTGCGGGCCAGGGCGTCGGCCTGGCGGGCCAGCAGGCCGACGTCGGCGCCGACCGCGACGAAGCGGCAGCCGGCCTCCAGCCAGCGCCGGGCGTCGGCCTCCACCGGCGTCAGGATGCCCGCCGCCTTGCCGCTGGCGCGGATGCGCGCGACGGCGTCGGCGATCGCCGCCTTGGCCTCGGGATGGCCCGGATTGCCCAGATGGCCGAGGTCGGCCGAGAGGTCGGAGGGTCCGATGAACAGGCCGTCGACCCCCTCGACCGCGGCGATCTCCTCCAGATTGGCCAGCGCCAGACGGCTTTCGAGTTGGACCAGGACGCAGATCTCCCGGTTTGCCTGGGCGAAGTAGTCGGGCACCCGGCCGAAGCGGTTGGCCCGGGTGGTGACGGCGACGCCGCGCAGGCCCTGCGGCGGATAGCGGGTGGCGGCGACGGCCGCGCGCGCCTCCTCGGCGGTCTGCACGAAGGGGACCAGCAGGGTCTGCACCCCCAGGTCGAGCAGCCGCTTGATCACCACGGCGTCGTTCCAGGGCGGGCGCACGATGGGATGGGCCGGGCCGGCGGCCACGGCCTGGAGCTGGTGGTGCACCGTGGCCAGGTCGCTCGGTGCGTGCTCGGTGTCGAGCAGCAGCCAGTCGAAGCCGGCCTCCGCCACCACCTCGGTGGAGACGTGGTTGGCCAGGCTGCACCAGAGGCCGATCTGGGCGGGCCCGTCGCGCAGGCCCTGCTTGAAGCGGTTGACCGGCATCTGCATCGTCGCGTGTCCCTCCCCGGTGGTGTCGTGCCGCCCCGGCCTCGGCCGGCGCCGGCTCAGTGGATCTCCGGCTCCGGCACCGGCGCGCCGGCGTGCAGGAAGTCGAAGTCGCAGCCCTTGTCGGCCTGGGTGATGTGGGCGGCGAACAGGGCGCCGTAGCCGCGCGGATGATGCGGCGCCGGCGCCTGCCAGGCGGCGCGCCGACGCGCCAGTTCCGCGTCCTCGACATGCAGCCAGAGGCGGCGGCTTTCGACGTCCAGCTCGATCTCGTCGCCGTCGCGCACCAGCGCCAGCGGGCCGCCGACGGCGGACTCCGGCGCCACGTGCAGCACGCAGGTGCCGTAGCTGGTGCCGCTCATGCGCGCGTCCGACAGGCGCACCATGTCGCGCACGCCCTGGCGCAGCAGCTTCTGCGGGATCGGCAGCATGCCCCATTCCGGCATCCCCGGCCCGCCCTTGGGGCCGGCGCTGCGCAGCACCAGGACGCTGTCGGCGGTGGCCGGCAGGTCGGGGTGGTCGATCCGCGCGGCCATGTCGTTGTAGTCCTCGAAGACCAGCGCCGGTCCGCGGTGGCGCAGCAGCTTCGGGTCGGCGGCCAGCGGCTTGATCACCGCGCCGTCGGGCGCCAGGTTGCCGCGCAGCACGGCCAGGCCGCCGGCTTCGGCCAGGGGCCGGGCGCGCGGGCGGATCACCTCCGCGTCGTAGATTCGCGCGCCGGCGATCGCCGCGCCCAGGCTGACCCCGGCCACGGTGGGGCAGTCGAGGGTCAGCAGGTCCTCGAGCTGCGCCAGCAGGGCGCGCAATCCGCCGGCGTAGTAGAAGTCCTCCATCAGGAAGCGTCCGGCCGGGCGGATGTCGGCCAGCACCGGCACGCGCCGGGCCAGGGCGTCGAAGCGCTCGAGCGGCAGCGCGACGCCGGCGCGGCCGGCCATGGCGATCAGGTGGACCACGGCGTTGGTCGAGCCGCTGAGGGCCAGCACGGTGACCAGCGCGTTGTCGAAGGCCGCCGGGGTCAGCAGCTCCGAGGGGCGCCGGTCCTCCCACACCAGCTCGACGCTGCGCCGGCCCGCGGCCGCGGCCATGCGGGCGTGGTTGGAATCGGCCGCCGGGATCGAGGAGGCGCCGGGCAGGGCGAGGCCCAGCGCCTCGACGGCGGCGGCCATGGTCGAGGCCGTGCCCATGGTCATGCAGGTGCCGGGCGAGCGGGCGATGCCCTCCTCGATCTCCTCCCAGTCGCGCTGGCCGATGGTGCCGGCGCGCAGCTCGGCCCAGTACTTCCAGCTATCGGAGCCGCTGCCCAGCACCCGGCCGTGCCAGTTGCCGCGCAGCATCGGCCCGGCCGGCACGGCCAGCGTCGGCAGGTCCATCGAGGTGGCGCCCATGACCAGCGCCGGCAGGGTCTTGTCGCAGCCGCCGAGCAGCACGCAGCCGTCGATCGGGTAGGAGCGCAGCAGCTCCTCCGCCTCCATCGCCAGCAGGTTGCGGTAGAGCATCGTGGTCGGCTTCTGGAAGGGCTCGCTCAGCGAGACGGCCGGCAGCTCGACCGGGAAGCCGCCCGCCTGCCAGACCCCGCGCTTGACCTCCTCGGCGCGCTGGCGGAAGTGGGTGTGGCAGGGGTTGATGTCGCTCCAGGTGTTGAGGATCGCGATCACCGGCTTGCCGGCGAACTCCTCGCGCCCGTAGCCCATCTGGAAGGTGCGCGAGCGGTGGCCGAAGGCGCGCAGGTCCTCGGCGCCGTACCAGCGGTGACTGCGAAGCTGCTCGGGCGTCTTCCTGGACCGCGTCACCGCCGTCCTCCCGTCGTCTGGCACCCGCTCTCGTCTGGCACCCGCTCTCGTCCGGCGCCCGCCATCGTGTGGCGCTCGTCCACCTTGCGGGGCGCGTCGCGCCCGGGGCCGGCCCGCCGGCGCCGCCTGGCGCCGCTCGCGGCATCGGCGTGCGCTGGCCGGTCAGCGCCCGTGCGCGTTGAGCGAAGGTTAGGGAGCGCCGCAAAGCAGCGTCAACTGATTTGTAAGGCGATCTGACAAATCTGGATACGCCCCGGACCCCAGGCCGACCCCAGGCCGACCCCAGGCCAACCCCTGGCTGCCCCCCGGCCGGACTCCCGGTCGGACCCCGCCCGGCGCGCCGCATGCCGGGGCGGGATGGCTGGGTTGAGAGCGGCCCGATTGACAGCGGCCGCCGCGGCGCCGACCTTGTGTCCATGAACAGCGACTTCATCTCCGTTCCGCGATTTTCGCTCCGGACCCGCCCCGTCGCAGGGTCCTAGCCCCCGGCTCGGCCGCGTCGTGCCCCGAGTCGAGGGGAGCGACCGCGCGCAGGCGCCGCGATCCGCGGCCATCCGGTAGCCGGAACGTCCGCACGACAGCTATAGCGTTTTATCGAGACATCTCGGCCGCCCCTGGCGCCTCTGGCGCCGGGCGGTCGCCGCACATGAGGTCGTCCGGGTATGGGACAGGAACGAGACAGCTTTCGCAAACCGCAGATCGTCATGGGCCAGAGCGACTATCGCCGTCTGCTCGATCTGGCCGACGCCGTGGCCGAGTCGGACCCCGAGGTGTCCGACGAACTGGCCGGCGAGCTCGACCGTGCCACGGTGGTCGCCGACGAGGCGGTGGAGCCGGAGGCCGTGCGCATGGGCTCGCGCGTGACCTACCGCACGGAGACCGGCGAGACCCGCGCGGTCACGCTGGTGTTCCCCGGCGAGGCCGACATCGCGCGCGGCCGCGTGTCCATCCTGACGCCGGTCGGCACGGCCCTGCTCGGCCTGCGCCCGGAGCAGTCGATCGACTGGCGCACGCGCAACGGCCGGACGCATCGCCTGACGGTCGTCGCCGTGAGCGACGGCGAGGCCGGGGCGGCGGACCATGGGCAAGGCGCCTGAGGCGGCCGCCGAACGGCGGTCCGGGCCGGCTTGTCTTGCGCTGTCTCGGCGGTGGGGCCGTCCGGTCCGGCGCCTGGCGGCCTGGGAACTGGTCGCCTGGGGACTGGTCGCCTGGGGGCTCGGCCTCGCCGAGGCCGGCGGCGCGGCGGCGATGCCGGGGATCGCCGGCGACTGGCTGGTCGAGGAGGGCAGCGCGGTGGTGCGCATTGCCCCCTGCGCCGGCCCCGACGGCGAGAGCTTCTGCGGCCGTCTCTACCCCCTGGCCGACGAAGACCACGATCCGGCGCACTGCGGCTTCGCGTTGATCCGCCGGCTGCGGCCCGACGGGCCGCGGCGCTGGCGCGACGCGGTGATCGTCGACCCGCGCACCCAGCGGCACTACAGCGCCCGCGCGCGGCTCACCGGCCCCGACCGGCTGCAGGTGCGCGGCTATCTGCTGGCGCCGCTGCTCGGCCAGTCGCAGACCTGGACCCGCTGGTCGGGCGAGGGCGAGCTCTGCGCGCCGCCGCGGCGTCAGCCGCGCGGCTGACGCGGCGGCGCGCGGCCGGCAGGCTTGCTTCCGGTCGCGACGGGCGGTAAGACCAGACAATATCCATACAATATGGCGAGGGGCGAGATGTCTGGCGCGGCGGGCGCGGAAGAGAGCGGCGAGGGGGCCGGCGCCTGGCGGCCCGCGCTGCCGGCCGGCGCCCGGCCACTCTACCTGGCGATCGCCGAGGCGCTGGCCGAGGACATCGCCGCCGGGCGCCTGCGGCCGGGCACGCGGCTGCCGCCGCAGCGCGCCCTGGCGGCGGCGCTGGGCATCGACTTCACCACTGTCAGCCGGGCCTACGCCGAGGCGCGGCGGCGCGGGCTGCTGGAGGGGCGCGTGGGGCAGGGCACCTTCGTGCGGCCCGCCGCGGCCCGCGTCGTCGCCGCCACGCCCGAGGTCGGCCCGGCCGCCCGCCGCGAAGGGGAGAGCTGGGTCGACCTCAGCATGAATCTGCCGCCGCGTTTCGAGGACGCGGCGCTGTCGGCACGCCTTTGGTCCGACATTGCGCGGCTGGAGACCGAGGGCGGCGACGAGCTGCTGCTGCGCTATCAGGAGCCCGGCGGGACGGCGCGCGACCGCGCCGCCGGGCTGGCCTGGCTGCGGGCGCGGCTACCCGAGGTCACGAGCGAGCGGCTGCTGCTCTGTCCGGGGGTGCAGGGGGCGCTGCTGGTGCTGGTCAACGCCCTGGCCGGGCCGGGCGAGACGATCTGCACCGAGGCGCTGACCTACCCCGGGCTGCGCAGCCTGGCGGCGCACCTGGGGGTCGAGCTGATCGGCCTGGAGATGGACGCCGAGGGGCTGAAGCCCGAAGCCTTCGAGGCGGTTTGCCGGAGGCGGCCGCCGCGCGCGCTCTACTGCACGCCGACCCTGCACAACCCGACCACGGCCAGCCTGCCGCGCGCGCGTCGCGCCGCCCTGGTGGCGATCGCCCGCCGCTACGGCGTCGCGATCATCGAGGATGCCGCCTACGGCGCGCTGCCGACCGACCCGGCACCGCCCCTGGCCGCGCTGGCGCCGGACCTGGTCTACCATGTGGCCGGTCTGTCCAAGTGCCTCTCGCCGGCGCTGCGCATCGCCTATCTGGTGGCGCCGGACGCCCGTGCGGCCCTGCGCCTGGCCGGCGGCCTGCGGGCGACCGCGACCATGGCCTCGCCGTTGACCGCGGCGATCGCCACCCGCTGGATCGAGGCGGGGGCGGCCGACGCGGTGCTGCGGGCGCTGCGCGCCGAGACGCGGCGGCGCCAGGCGATCGCGGCGGCGCTGCTGCCGGCCGAGAGCCTGCAGGCCGATCCGGAGGGCTTCCATCTGTGGCTGCGCCTGCCGGCCCCCTGGACGCGGGGCGAGTTCGCGGCGCGGCTTCAGGCCGCAGGGATCGGGGCCGTCGCCAGCGATGCCTTCGCCCTCGGCAAGCCGCCGGAGGCGGTGCGCCTCGGACTCGGCGCGCCGGGCGACTGCACGGCGCTGCGCCAGGGGTTGCAGGCGGTGGCGGAGCTGCTGGCGCAGCCGCCCTCGCTGTCCAGCCTGGTGGTCTAGGCTCCGGACCCATAAAAGGCTTGCCGGCGCGAGGGCAGGTTTGATTCAAGCTTCCAAACGGTAGGGAGCTTGCGATGTCGGAGAGCCATTTCTGGCTGAGCGAGGCGCAGTTTGCGCGCCTTCAGCCGCTGCTGCCGAACAAGCCGCGCGGTGTGCCGCGGGTGGACGACCGGCGTGTGATTAGCGGGATCGTCCACGTCCTCAGGACGGGGTGCCGATGGGCCGACGCACCGGCGGTCTACGGCCCGCGCAAGACGCTGTACAACCGCTATGTCCGCTGGGCCAAGGCCGGCGTCTGGGCCGAGGTGTTCCGCGCCTTGGCCGACAGCGGCGGTCCACCGGCCGAGCTGCTGCTCGACAGTTCGCACGTCAAGGCGCACCGCTGCGCGGCCGGCGGTAAAGGGGGGGCGCCGTCCACGCCATAGGCCGCTCGCGCGGCGGCCGGACCACCAAGATCCACGTTGCGACAGACGAACTGGGGCGGCCGCGCGCCGTGATCCTCACGCCAGGCCAGCGCGGCGACAGCCCTGTGGCGCTCGCGCTCGTTGGCGCTCTGCCGCCACCGCGCAGACTGATCGCCGACGCCGCCTACGACAGCGACGGCCTGCGCCGGTTCCTGAGCGAGCGCGGCACCGAACCGGTCGTGCCGAACAACCCGACGCGCAAGCGAAAACACGCCTTCGATGCCGCCGCCTACCGGGCACGCAACGCGATCGAACGCACCTTCTGCAGGCTCAAGGACTGGCGACGCATCGCCACGCGCTACGACCGCCTGGCCGCAACGTTCGAAGCCGCCGTCCTCATCGGCGCAATCGTCTGCTATTGGTTATGAGTCCGGAGCCTAGGGCGGTTTTCGACCGAGTGAACCCACTTTGGTGGGGCCGCCGGTCGAACCAAAACCGCCTGAACCCAGAGGCTTGGAGCGATGCTCACCGACCAGGCGGCTCGCCGAGGCGAGCCACTCAGGTCGGTGAGCATCGCTCCAACTCGCGCCGCCTCCGGCGGCCGTCCCGCTTGACAGCCCGAGGGTGATGTCTCCATACACTATCCAGTCAATACGGAAATGTATGGCCTGCGTCCGGCGGCGAGACCGGCGCAGCCACTCTCAACGCGGCGAGGGGCGGGCGATGGCGACTCAACAGGACTGGCCGGCGTTGCCGCCGATGCGCACCGGGATCCGGGGGCGCTGCCCGCGCTGCGGCCAGGGGCGGCTGTTCTCCGGCTTCCTGCAGCTGCGCGCGGCCTGCGAGCACTGCGGCCTGGACTACGGCTTTGCCGATCCGGCCGACGGGCCCGCCTTCTTCGTGATCTGCTTCGCCTGCGTGCCCAGCGTCGTGCTGGCGGTCTGGATCGAGATCGCCTTCGGCGCGCCCTATTGGGTGCATCTGGTGACCAGCTTGCCGTTCATGCTGGCGACCTGCATCCCGCCGCTGCGCCCGCTGAAGGGCTGGCTGGTGGCCAGCCAGTACTTCTACAAGGCGCGCGAAGGCCGCCTGTCCGGCGCGACCGCGGCCGGGTCCGGCCAGGGCCGCTGACGCCGCCCCGAGGCCGCCGCGAGGCTGCCGCGAGGCTGCCGCCCCGAGGCTGCCGCGGCGGGCGCTTCTGCGGGCGGCCCCGCCGCGCACGGACGTGTGCGATGGCAAGCCGGGCTCGCCAGGGGCGCAGCGCCCCGGCGGGGCCGGTGGTATGCGGCCTGTGGCTTGTTTTTGCGAATAAGTCGCAATAGCATCGCTTCCCGTCCAAGGCAAGGTCGCCAGGCGAAAGGCGGCCATGCTGTCAGCAGATGTTGCAAATGAGAACCATTTGCATGTATAGCAGCCGCAGTGAAAGCGAAGAGGTCAGGCCTTGCCCAGGCCCGCGCCGCCCAGGCCCGCGCTCCCCCGGTTCGCACGCCCGGCGGCGCCGGCTGCGCGGCGATGTCGGAGAGCGGAAGTCGAGCCAGTCACGCGATGGTTCAGCCGGAGGATGAGAACGAACCGCAGGGGCCGTCGCCGGCACCGCGCCGGCCGGAGCGTCCGGCCACCGGGGCGCAAGGCGTGGCGCAGATCGACAGCGCCGCCCTGTTCGGCGCGGCGCGCGAGCTGCTGATCGCGCACGAGGGGGAGTGCTATCGGCTGCGGCGGACCAGCAAGGGGAAGCTGATCTTGACCAAGTAGTCGAACCGCTTTCGCGCGTAACGATAGAGCGCCCGGCCGCAGGAGATCAGGCGGCTTGGGGCGCAGACGACAGACGGCGTCCAAGCCAGCCACCGAAGGTCCCGCCTAGGCGGGGCCGGGCAGCCCGCCAGGACGCGTGTTCCAGACCATGAACATGCGCTTTGTGAAGAGGGTTGCAGAATGACCAAGACGGCTCGGGTCGGCTGGCCGGCGACGGCGGCCATCGCCTTGATGGCGGGGACGGCGACGGCCAGGATAGCGGCGGCCGGGATTTCGGCGGCGGGGATTGCGGCGGCGGGGATTGCGGCGGCCGGGATTGCGGTGGCGGGGGCGACGCCCGCGCAGGCCCAGCAAGCGCCGGCGGCGACGGCGGGGCAGGAGGGGGGCACGGCCCCGCGCGACACGCCCCCGCGCGACACGCCCCCGGGCGATACGGGGGCGACAGAGGGCGCCGCCGCCGCGCCGGTCCTCACGCTCGGGCAGCCGGATGATGGCCAGCTCTACCTCGGTCCGGTCTCGGTGACCGCCACCCGCAACGCCATCGATCCCTTCGTCTATCCGGGCATGGTCTCGGTGATCGGGCGCGAGGAGATCGACCGCCTGCAGCCCTCCAGCCCGGACGACCTCTTGAAGCTGGTGCCCAACGTCGAGTTCACCGGCGGGCCGCGGCGCAGCGGCGAGGCGCCCTCGGTGCGCGGCTTCTCCGGCGCCGACGTGGTGGTGCTGCTCGACGGCGCGCGGCAGAACTTCGGCTCCGCACACGACGGCCGCTTCTTCCTCGACCCCAGCCTGCTGCGCAGCGTCGAGGTGCTGCGCGGCCCCGCCTCCTCCCTCTACGGCAGTGGCGGCACCGGCGGCGTGCTGGAGTTCCGCACGGTGGAGGCCGACGACTTCCTGGCGCCGGGCGAGACCTTCGGCGTGCGTGTCGGCGGCGGCCTGCAGACGGTGAACGAGGAGCGGGTCGGCACCCTCACGGCCTACGGCAAGCCGGTCGCGGGCGTGGATCTGCTGGGCAGCGTCACCCGGCGCACCTCGGGCGAGATCGAGCTGGGCGACGGCAACAGCCTGGACAACGTCGACGACTCCATCCTCTCGGGCCTGATCAAGGGCGGCATCGACCTCGGCGAGCACCACCGCATCGAGGCCTCCTATCAGCGCTTCTCCAACGACGCCGAGGAGCCGAACAACCCGCAGGGGCTGGGAGGCAGCGATGTCGTCGACAAGGAAATCTCCAGCGACAACTTCCGCCTGGCCTACAGCTTCGACGAGTCCGACAACGCCTGGCTCGACCTCGACGCCGTGGCCTACTACACGGCCTTCGCCGCCGACGAGCTGCGGCTCGACGACCAGGGCGCGGGTCCGCGCGGCGAGCTGCTCAAGCGCGACGTCGACACCCTGGGCTTTCGCCTCGACAACCGCAGCCGCTTCGACCTCGGGGCCGACACGCGGCTGACCCTGACCTACGGAGCCGAGGCCTACCGCGACGAACAGGACGGGGCCGCCGGCGGCGGCGCGCGCGACGGCGTGCCCGATGCCGAGGCCCTGTTCACTGGCGCCTTCGCCCAGGCCGAGTTCAACCTGGCGCAGCCCTTCGGGCTGCCGGGCGACCTGCTGATCCTGCCGGGCGCGCGCTTCGACCGCTACGAGCTGGAGAGCGACCTGGCCAGCGACGCGACGGTCGACAGCCGCCTCTCGCCGCGTCTCGGCGTCAGCTACCTGCCGCAGGACTGGCTGATGGTCTTCGCCAACTACGCCGAGGCCTTCCGGGCGCCGACCTTCGACGAACTCTATCTGACCGGGACACACTTCCAGATCCCGATCGGCCCCGGCGTCGTCAACCGCTTCGTGCCCAACCCCGACCTCAAGCCGCAGACCACGCGGACCGTGGAGTTCGGCGCCGGCGTCGACTTCGACGATGTCGCCTTCGCCAACGACAGCTTCAGCCTGAAGGCCACCCACTTCCGCATCTGGGGGGAGGACTTCATCGACCTGGCGGTCGACCAGCCCTCGCCCTTCGTGGACTGCAATCCCTTCGTGCCCGGAAGCTGCGACGGCACGACCCGGTCGAGCAACGTGCCCAACGCGCGGCTCTGGGGCACGGAGGTCGAGGCCAGTTACGAGAACGACCGGCTGCGGCTCGGCTTCGGCCTCTCGATGCTCGACGGGGAGAACGAGGACACCGGCGACAAGTTGGGCGTGCTGACGCCGACCACCTTCACCTTCGACACCGGCGTCAAGCTGCCCGAGATCGACTCCCTGATCGGCTGGCGGGCGGTGGTGGCGCGCGAGTTCGACAAGGTCAACGACCCCAGCGAGAAGCGCGATGCCTACGACGTGCACGACTTCTACTTCGCCTACCAGCCGGTCGCGGGGCCGCTGGAGGGGCTGCGCCTCGACCTCGGCGTCGACAACGCCTTCGACGAGGACTACGCGCGCGTCTTCACCGACGCGGCGGAGTCGGGGCGCAACTTCAAGGCGCAGATCAGCTACAGCCTGAACTGGTGAGGTTCGCGACCATGCGATCTCTGCTCTTCCCCCTCCTGCTTCTGGCGCTTGCGGTGTCGCAGGCCGCCGCCGGCGCCGGCGAGCCGCCGCGCCGCGTGGTCTCGGTCGGCGGCGACTTGACCGAGATCGTCTACGCCTTGGGCGCGCAAGACCGCCTGGTGGCGGTCGACAGCACCAGCAGCTATCCGCCGGCGGCCGAGGCGCTGCCCGATGTCGGTTATCTGCGCCAGCTCGCGGCCGAGCCGATCCTGGCGCTCGACCCCGACCTGCTGCTGCTGGCCGAGGAGGCCGGCCCGCCGGCGGTGATCGCGCAGCTCCGCGAGGCCGGCGTGGCGATGCTGCGGGTGCCGGACAGCGAAAGCCCGGCGGGCGTCGGCGACAAGGTGCGGCGGGTCGCGGCGGCCCTGGGCCTGGAGGCCGAGGGGCGGGCGCTGGCCGCGCGCATCGCCGCCACGCAGCGCGAGGTCGCGGCCCGGCTGGCGCCCATCGAAGCGCGGCCGCGCGTCCTCTTCGTCCTGTCGGTCGGCCGGGGGGCGCCGCTGGCGGCCGGGCAGGGGACCGCGGCGGACAGCGTCATCGCGCTGGCCGGCGGCCGCAACGCCTTGCAGGGGGTCGAGGGCTACAAGCCGCTGTCGCCCGAGGCGGCGGTCGGTGCGCGGCCCGAGGTGATCCTGGTGACCGAGGCGACGCTGCAGC
Organism: Algihabitans sp.; assembly: GCA_965233705.1. Classification (GTDB taxonomy): domain Bacteria; phylum Pseudomonadota; class Alphaproteobacteria; order Kiloniellales; family DSM-21159; genus Algihabitans. Next base: position 633,328 of record CBDDTF010000004.1, read on the forward strand.
GCCTGGGCGGGCGCGACGCGCTGCTCGCCCGACCGGAACTGGCAGCCAGTCCGGCCGCCGCGGCCGGTCGGCTGGTCGCCATGGACGCCCTGCTGCTACTGGGCTTCGGCCCGCGCACGCCCCAGGCGGTGGCCGAGCTGGCCGCGGCGCTGCACCCGCAGCTCCAGGCCGCCCGCCCGGCGCCGGCGCCGGCGCAGCGGCGCGCGGACTAGGCCGCCATGTCACTCGGTGAGATCGCGGTGGCCGAGCGGGCGTCGACGCGCGGCGAGGGCTGTGCCCTCCTCGCCCGGCGGGCGGCGCGCGGCCGGCTCGCCCTGCTCGGGCTGGCCGGCCTGCTGCTGGCCTGCTTTCTTCTGTCGGTCGGCCTGGGCGCGGTCGCCATCGGGCCGCCGCAGGTGCTCTCGATCCTGGCCGAGCGGCTGGGGCTGGCGCGGCTGGGCGTGGCGCTGCCGGTCGCGCATGAGCCGGTGCAGGCCAGCGTGCTGCTGGCCATCCGGCTGCCGCGCGCGCTGCTGGCGCTGGTGGTGGGCGGCGGCCTGGCGGTCGCCGGCGCCGCCATGCAGGGGCTGTTTCGCAACCCGCTGGCCGACCCCGGCCTGATCGGCGTGTCGACCGGCGCCGGCCTGGCGGCGGCGCTGGTGATCGTGCTCGGCGGCCTGCTGCCGGCCGGTCTGCTCGCCGGGCTTGCCGGCGACGCCCTGCTGCCGCTCGCCGCCTTTCTCGGCGGCCTAGCCACCACGGCGCTGGTCTACCGCATCGCCAGCCGCGAGGGCCGCACCGAGGTGGCGACCATGCTGCTGGCCGGCGTGGCGCTCAACGCCGTGGCCGGCGCGGCCATCGGGGTTCTGGTCTTCCTCAGCGACGACCAGGCGCTGCGCGACCTGAACTTCTGGCTGCTCGGCAGCCTGGGTGGCGTGACCTGGGAGCGGCTGCTGCCGGCGCTGCCGCTGATCGCCGGCCCGGCGCTGGCCCTGCTGGCCCTGGCGCGGCCGCTCAACGCCCTGCTGTTCGGCGAGACCGAGGCGCTGCATCTCGGCTTCGAGGTGGAGCGGGTCAAGCGGCTGGTGGTGGTGCTGGGCGCGCTGACGGTCGGCGCGGCGGTGGCGCTGACCGGCGTGATCGGCTTCGTCGGGCTGGTGGTGCCGCATCTGATTCGGCTCAGTCTGGGGCCGGACCACCGCCTGCTGCTGCCCGCCTGCCTGCTGCTCGGCGGGGCGCTGCTGCTGCTGGCCGACCTGCTGGCGCGCACCCTGGTGCTGCCGGCCGAACTGCCGATCGGCATCCTGACCGCCTGCGTCGGCGGCCCCTTCTTCCTCTGGCTGCTGCAGCGCCGGCGCGGCCTGGGCCTGTGGTAGCGGGACACGCGCGGGAGTCGGTGCGCATGACCACATCTTCCCCAACGTCGTCTTCCCCGGCCTTGTCTTCCCCAACGTCGTCTTCCCCGGCCTCGTCCTCCCCGGCCTCGTCCTCCCCGGCCGTGCTGGCGGCGGAGGCCCTGGGCTTCGCGCGCGGGCGCCGGCCGGTGCTCGACGGGATCGACCTGACGCTGCGCGGCGGCGAGCTGCTGGCCCTGATCGGGCCGAACGGGGCCGGCAAGTCGACGCTGCTGCACCTGCTCTCGGGCGCTCTGAGACCGGCGGCCGGCGTGGTGCGCCTGGCCGGCCGGCCGCTGGAGGCCTGGCCGCGCGCGGCCCTGGCGCGGTGCCGTGCCGTGTTGCCGCAGTCGAGCGAGCTGTCCTTCCCGTTCCGCGCCCTGGAGGTGGTGCTGATGGGGCGCAGCGCCCATGCCGGCCTGAGCGGCCCGGCGCGTGACCGCGAGATCGCCGCCGCGGCGCTGGCGGCGGTGGATGCCGGGGCGCTGGCGGAACGGCTCTATGCGACCCTGTCCGGCGGCGAGCGCCAGCGGGTGCAGCTCGCCCGCGTGCTGGCGCAGATCTGGCCGGAGGCGCCGCCCCCGGATGCGGAGCCCGGCGGGCGCCTGCTGCTGTTGGACGAGCCGACCAACAACCTCGACCTGGCGCACCAGCATCAGCTCCTGCGCTTCGCGCGCGGGCTGGCCGACCAGGGGCTGGGCGTACTGGCCGTGCTGCACGACCCCAACCTGGCGGCCCTCTATGCCGACCGCCTGGCGGTGCTGCGCGCCGGCCGGCTGGAGGCGCTGGGGCCGGTCGAGGTCGTGCTGACCGCGGCGACCGTGTCGCGCGTCTTCGGCCTGCCGGTCGCGATCCAGCGCCATCCCACCCGCGGCGCGCCCCAGGTGGTGCCGCTGTAGTCCCGAAACCATCTCTCAAAGACCAGGTAAGGAGTGACGATCATGTTCATCGCCATGAACCGCTTTCGCGTGCTCAAGGGCAAGGAGGCGGAGTTCGAGGAGGTCTGGCGCAGCCGCGACAGCCGCCTGAAGGGCCTGCCGGGCTTCGTCGAGTTCCATCTGCTCAAGGGGCCGGAGCAGGAGGACCATGTGCTCTACGCCAGCCACACCATCTGGCGCAGCCGCGCCGACTTCGAGGCCTGGACCAAGTCCGAAGCCTTCCGTCAGGCCCACAAGGACGGCGGCAAGTCGAAGCACCTCTACCTCGGCGGCCCGCAGTTCGAGGGCTTCGAGGTGGTACTGGAGTTGAGCGAGGCGACCCGCGTCTGAGCAGACCGGTCGCGAGACATCGCTCTCCCTTTGATTTGTTAGAGCAGCTTCAGCCGGCCTGAAGGGAGCGCGTCGCGAGTCCTTCAGGTCGGCATCTGCTCTACACCAAAGGGTTAGAGTGATTTTTCGCGACCGGCGGACGCGCTGACGCGCGTCTGAACGGTCGCAAATCACTCTAGAGCGATGCCCGACCTGATCGAATCGCATTTGCGATTCGCCAGGTCGGACAGCATCACTCTAACACTATGGTTTAGGGCGGCTTTGGGCCGATCGGCGGACCCACGTCGTGGTTCCACTCGATCGGAAACCGCCCTAGCGCCGGGCCGCCACGCCTGACGGCCCTGCCGGGCCGTTCGGCGTTTCTTCCGCCGCCGCGGGCGCCGCACCGGCCGTGGCGCCGGCCGCCGCGCAGGCCGCGCGGTAGGCCTCGATCCGCGCGCGCAGGGCGGCGGGAATCGGAATCGCGCGCATCTCCCGCGTGGCCGCGGTGACGCAGGTGAGCTTGCTGGTAAAGCAGAGCCGGCCGTCGTCGCGTCGCCCCTCGACCTGAAAGGTGATCGACGCGCGCCCGACCCGCGCGATCAGGACGGTCATCGCCAGGGTCTCGCGCGGACGCAGCGGCGCCGCGATGTCCAGCTCCAGCCGCACGAAGGGCGTGCCGAAGCCACGCGCCACGTTGATCTCGTACCAGTCGTGGTTGGCCCAGAGGTCGAACCAGTCCTCCACCGCCTCCAGCGCCCAGAGCGGAAAGCGGCCGGTGTAGGCGATGCGCGCGGCGTCGCTCTCGCCGAAGCGGACGCGATGGCGGCGCACCAGCGGTGCCTGCGCAGACGAGGACTGCTCAGACGAGGACTGCTCAGACGAGGACTGCTCAGACGGGCCGGGCTTAGAAGGGGCGGGGCGGGGGCTGTCGGGCATGGCGGGGCGACCTCCTCTGTTCCCGGCAACCGGGGCGTCCGGCTGCGCTGCGAGAAAATGCATTATCGTTCTTGCTCGACAAGATAAAGTGCAATAAATTGCCTTTCACGCGTCTGGCAGACAACAGACCCGAGAGCGGACTGTGACGGTCGCGGCCCGGTGCGGCGGTCCGGCGGTCCCAGGCGACCTGCTCTAAGAAATCGGATCTAGAGCGGATTCATGCGGCCGGCCGCGCGCGATGGGAGCCGGGGCGGTCGCGGTCCGGTCTAGCGGAAAGGGGGCGGACGACCCGATGCAGCATGTGACCTTCGATACCCATCCGGACAGCTACCGCCACTGGCGGCTCGACCTCGACGGGCCGGTGGCGACGCTGACCCTCGATGTCGACGAGGACGCCGGCCTGGCGCCGGGCTACAAGCTGAAACTCAATTCCTATGACCTGGGAGTCGACATCGAGCTGCACGATGCGCTGCAGCGCCTGCGCTTCGAGCATCCCGAGGTGCGTTCGGTCGTGCTCACCGGCGGCAAGGAGCGGATCTTCTGCTCCGGCGCCAACATCTACATGCTCGGCACCTCCAGCCACGCCTGGAAGGTGAACTTCTGCAAGTTCACCAACGAGACGCGCAACGGCATCGAGGACTCCTCGCGCCACTCCGGCCTGAAGTTCCTCGCCGCGGTCAACGGCGTCTGCGCCGGCGGTGGCTACGAGCTGGCGCTGGCCTGCGACGAGATCGTGCTGGTCGACGACCGCTCCAGCGTGGTCAGCCTGCCGGAGGTGCCGCTGCTGGGCGTGCTGCCGGGCACCGGCGGCCTGACGCGGCTGGTCGACAAGCGCCGGGTGCGCCGCGATCTGGCCGACCTCTTCTGCACCAACGCCGACGGGGTCAAGGGCCAGCGCGCGGTCGACTGGGGGCTGGTGGACGCCGCCGTGCCGCCGGCGCGCATGGCGGCCCACGTGCGCGAACGCGCGCTTGCGCTGGCCGCCCAGAGCGACCGGCCCGAGGGCGAGGCGGGCGTCACGCTCACGCCGCTGAATCGCAGGATCGACGAAAGCGGCTACCACTACGACTGGGTCGAGGTCGCGCTCGACGCCGCCCAGCGCGTCGCCCGGATCACGATCCGCGTTCCCGACGAGCCGCAGCCCGAGACCCTGGCCGAAATCAAGGCGGCCGGGGCCGCCTGGTGGCCGCTGGCCATGGCGCGCGAGCTGGACGACGCGCTGCTGCTGCTGCGGCACAACCAGCCGGAGCTGGGCACGCTGGTGTTCGCCAGCCGGGGCGACGTCGAGGCGGCGCTGCGGATCGACCGCAGCCTGGCGACCCTGGCCGACGACTGGTTCGTGCGCGAGACGGTCAACCTGCTCCGCCGCACCCTGGCGCGGGTGGACGTCTCCTCGCGCAGCCTCTTCGCCCTGATCGACGAGGGGTCCTGCTTCGCCGGCACCCTCTTCGAGCTCGCGCTGGCGGCCGACCGCTCGTACATGCTGGACCTGCCGAGCGACCTGGGCCCGCCGCCGGCGGTGGCGCTCTCGCCGATGAACTTCGGTCCCCTGGCCATGGTCAACGGCCTGACCCGCCTGGCGACCCGTTTCCACGAGGACGAGGCCCGGCTGTCCGCGCTGAAGCAGCAGCTCGGCCTGCGGCTTGAGCCGGCGCGGGCGCTGGAGCTGGGGCTGATCACCCTCGCCCCCGACGAGCTGGATTGGGAGGACGAGGTGCGCCTGGCGCTGGAGGAGCGCGCCGGCCTCTCGCCCGACGCGCTGACCGGCATGGAGGCCAGCCTGCGCTTCCCCGGCCGCGAAACCCAGGACACCCGCATCTTCGGCCGCCTGTCGGCCTGGCAGAACTGGATCTTCAACCGCCCCAACGCCGTCGGCGAGTCCGGTGCGCTCAAGATCTTCGGCAGCGGCCGCAAGGCGAAGTTCAACTGGGAGAGAGTCTGATGTCGACGCTGACGTACCAGGACCGCATTCCGAACAACGTCGAGCTGAGCACCAACCGCACCCTGCAACGGGCCCTGGAGCATTGGCAGCCGCGCTTCCTGCAGTGGTGGCGCGATCTCGGGCCGGAGGGCTTCCAGGCGGCCGACGTCTACCTGCGCACCGCCACCTCGGTCGACGCCAAGGGCTGGGCCACCTACGGCAAGGTCAAGATGCCCGACTACCGCTGGGGCATCTTCCTGGCTGACCGGGACCCCGAACGCACCATCGGCTTCGGCGACGACTTCGGCAAGCCGGTCTGGCAGCAGGTGCCGGGCGAGCACCGGTCCACCCTGCGCCGCCTGATCGTCACCCAGGGCGACACCGAGCCGGCCTCGGTCGAGCAGCAGCGGCTGCTCGGCCAGACCTGCCCCTCGCTCTACGACCTGCGCAACCTCTTCCAGGTCAACGTCGAGGAGGGGCGCCATCTCTGGGCTATGGTCTATCTGCTGCACGCCTACTTCGGCCGCGACGGCCGCGAGGAGGCGGAGGAGATGCTGCACCGCCACTCCGGCGACGAGGACAACCCGCGCATCCTCGGCACCTTCAACGAGCCGATCAGCGAGTGGCTGTCCTTCTTCATGTTCACCTACTTCACCGACCGCGACGGCAAGTTCCAGCTCAAGAGCCTGGCCGAGAGCGCCTTCGATCCGCTGTCGCGCACCTGCCGCTTCATGCTGACCGAGGAAGCGCACCACATGTTCGTCGGCGAGACCGGCATCGCGCGGGTCATCAAGCGCAGCCTGGAGGTGATGCAGGAGTTGAAGACCGACGACCCGGAGGCGATCCGCCGGGCCGGGGCGATCGACCTGCCGACGGTGCAGCGCTACCTGAACTTCTGGTTCTCCTCCTCGCTCGACCTCTTCGGCGCCGAGGTCTCCTCCAACGCCGGCAGCTACTTCGCCAACGGCCTCAAGGGCCGCCCGGACGAGGAGAGCTTCGCCGACCATGTGGAGGCGGACACCCAGGTGGAGATCGAGCGGCGGGACGAGAGCGGCGCGATCGTCAGCGAAGCCGTCTCCACCCGCGCGGCGATGAACAAGATCACCCGCGACGCCTACGTGCGCGATTGCGAGGTCGGGCTCAAGCGCTGGAACCGGCTGATCCGCAAGGCCGGCTTCGACCTGGAGCTGCGCCTGCCGAGCATTCGCTTCCGCCGCGGCATCGGCGTCTGGTCGGGCGGCCGCTACGCCCCGGATGGCACGCCGCTGAGCGACGAGCAGTGGGCGGCGCGCTGGCCCGAGTTCCTGCCCTCCGAGGCGGACCGCGCCTTCGTCCACAGCCTGATGCAGCAGGTCACCGAGCCGGGCAAGATGGCCGGCTGGCTGGCGCCGCCGGACCGCGGCATCAACAACCTGCCGGTCGACTACGCCTACGTGCGGCTGCAGTGAGCGACGGCGCGCGCGGCGCCGGGCCGGTGCCGCGCGCGCTTGCCGCCCGTCCCGTCATCTTCAGTCCCGGGAGACCCTGCGAGCCATGACCGCGCGCATCGCCGTCGTCGGCGGCGGCCCGGCCGGCTGCTACTGCGTCGAGCGGCTGGCCCGGCTGTTGCCGGAGGCCGAGATCGATCTGCTCGACCGCCTGCCGACGCCCTTCGGGCTGGTCCGCTTCGGCGTCGCGCCGGACCACCAGGGCACCAAGGCCGTGACCCGCGTGCTGGCGCGCGCGCTCGCCCGGCCGCAGGTGCGCTTTCTCGGCAATGTCGAGGTCGGGCGCGACCTCACCCTGGCCGAGCTGCGCGCGCTCTACGACGGCGTCGTCCTCGCGGTCGGTGCGCCGCAGGATCGCCGCCTCACGGTGCCGGGCGAGGGCCTGCCCGGTGTCTACGGCTCGGCGCGTTTCGTCGGCTGGTACAACGGCCACCCGGATCAGGCCGCGCTGGCGCCGGACCTGGCTGGCCTGCGCCGGGCCGTGGTGATCGGCAACGGCAACGTGGCGCTCGACGTGGCGCGGGTGCTGGCCAAGACGCCGGAGGAGATGGCCGGCTCCGACCTGCCGCCGGAGATCGCCGCGCGGATCGCGCGCGCGCCGCTGCGCGAGATCGTGCTGGTCGGCCGGCGCGATGCCGCCGCCGCGCGCTTCGGACCCGCCGAGCTGGCCGAGCTGGGGGGGCTGGCGCGGGCCGGCGTCGAGATCGCCGCCGAGGACCTGCCGGCGGAGTCCGGCGACGGGGGCGGCGAGGCCCCGGCCCTGGCGGCCCTGCGCAAGCTGGCGGCCGCCGCGCCCGAGAGCGGCGCCAAGCCGCTGCGCCTGCGCTTCGTCTTTGGCGCCCGGGTCGAAGCCTTTGTCGGCGACGGTCGGCTCGCGCAGGTGCGTCTGCGGCGCCGGGTGGCGCGGGACGGGCGCTGGCTCGACAGCGCGGCGCGTCTGACCCTGGCGGCCGAGCTCGCGGTGACCTGCATCGGCTACGAGGCGCGCGCCTGCGGCGAGCTGCGGCCCGAGGCCGGCGTCTTCGCCAACAGCGCGGGGCGGATCGAGCCCGGGCTCTTCGTCGTCGGCTGGGCCGGGCGCGGCCCCTCGGGCACCATCGCGACCAACCGGGCCGACAGCCATGCCGTGGCCGCGCGGTTGGCGGCGGAGCTGAGCCCGACCGACCGGCCGGGCCGTCGGGGTCTGGCGGCGCTGCTGCAGGCGCGCGGCGTCCACCCGGTCGACCTCGCCGGCTGGCAGCGCATCGACGCGGCCGAGCAGGCCGCCGCGCCGCCGCAGCGGGTCCGCCGCAAGCTGGCGACGCGCGCCGCGCTGCTGCAGGCGGCCGCGGCGGAGGGCCCGGCCCCGCACGAGACCGAGCAGGCGCCCCCGGGCTCCGCGGCGCCAGGGGCCCGGCAGACCGTCAAGCTGTAAGCGCCAGGCGTCTCCGCTGCAATGCACAATAACGCGTTTCACGCAATAAATTGCTTGATGCCGCCGCCTCGAAGTGCATAATAATTCTCAAACTGCACTACAATGCAGAAAACACAAGACGCTATCGCCGCCCGCCGCCAGCGGGCCGAGAGGGAGGAACGCCATCGTGACAGGGATCCGAAGTCGCGGTCTGACGCGGCGCGCGGCGCTGCGTGGGCTGGCCGCCACGGCCGGCGCGGCCGGCCTCGCCACCGCCTTTCCCGCACCCTTCGTGCGCGCCGACGCGGCGCCGGTGCGGATCGGCCTGATGCTGCCCTACAGCGGCACCTATGCCCGGCTCGGCGCGGCGATCACCCAGGGGATCGAGCTGCGTCTGGCCGAGGCCGGCGGCCGCCTCGGCGGCCGGCCCGTGGAGTTCGTGCGCCAGGACAGCGAGGCCGCGCCGCCCAAGGCGACGCAGCTCGCCACCAAGTTGATCAACGCCGATAAGGTCGACTTCCTGGTCGGACCGGTCCACTCGGGCGTCGCCATGGGCATGGCCAAGGTGGCGCGCGACGAGCAGACGGTGATGATCGTCCCCAATGCCGGGGCGAACCAGATCACCCGGCAGTTCTGCGCGCCGAACATCTTCCGCACCTCCTTCAGCCTGTGGCAGCCGGCCTATCCCATGGGCAAGGTGCTGCTGGAGCGGGGCCTGAAGAACGTGGTGCTCTGCTACTGGGACTACGGCGGCGGCCAGCAGTCGGCCGAGGGCTTCCGCGAGGGCTTCGAGCCGCTCGGCGGGACCATCGTCGAGGACATCGGCGTGCCCTTCCCGGAGGTGGAGTTCCAGGCGGTGCTGACCAAGATCGCCTCGATCGGCCCGGACGCGGTCTTCACCTTCTTCGCCGGCGGCGGCGCGGTGAAGTTCGTCACCGACTACGCCGCCATGGGGCTGAAGGACTCGATCCCGCTGTTCGGCTCGGGCTTCCTGACCGAGGGGGTGATTCCGGCCCAGGGCGCGGCCGCCGAGGGCGTGCAGACCACCCTGCATTACGCGGACACACTGGACCTGCCGGAGAACCAGGCGTTCCGCAGCGCCTACAACGAGGCCTTCGGCGAGGCGCCGGACGTCTACGCCGTCCAGGGCTACGACGCCGCGCAGCTGATCGAAGCCGGTCTCGGCGCGGTCGGCGGCGATACCGGCGCGCGCGAGGAGCTGCTGGCCGCCCTGGCCGGCGCCGAGTTCGCCAGCCCGCGCGGGCCCTTCAGCCTCTCGCCGTCGCGCAATCCGGTGCAGAACATCTACCTGCGCGAGGTGCGCGACGGGATCAACCAGGTGCTCGACGTGGTGCACGAGGGGCTGGCCGATCCGGGCACGGGCTGCCGCCTGGCCTGAGCGTGGCGCGGCCGTCGCCGGGCGCGGCGGCCGCGCGGGATCTCTTCTCGGGGGACGCCACATGGACCCGCTGCTCTTGGGCATCCAGTTGCTCAACGGCATCCAGTACGGGCTGCTGCTGTTTCTGATCGCCAGCGGCCTGACCCTGATCTTCGGGATCATGGGGGTGATCAACCTCGCCCATGGGTCCTTCTACATGCTGGGTGCCTACCTCGCGCTTTCCTTCACCCAGGTGACCGGCGATCTTTTCCTGGCGCTGCTGCTCGGCATCCCCGTGGCGGTGGTGGTCGGCTTCCTGTTCGAGCGGCTGTTCATCGTCCACCTCTACGACCGCGACCACCTGGACCAGGTGCTGCTGACCTTCGGGGTGATCCTGATCGCCAACGAGGTGCAAAGCCTGCTGTGGGGCGACGATCCGCACAGCGTGCCGGTGCCGGACGTCCTCGACTTCTCCATCGCCATGACGCCGACGCTGAGCTACCCGGCCTATCGCCTCTTCGTCGCCGGCCTCTGCCTGCTGCTGGCTCTCGGCATGATGCTGGTGATCCAGCGCACGCGGCTGGGCTGGCGCATCCGCGCCGGTGAGTCCGACCGCGCCATGACCGAGGCCCTGGGCATCAACATCGGCCTGCTCAACGCCGTGATCTTCGCCGCCGGCATCACCCTGGCGGCGGTCGCCGGGATGCTCGCCGCGCCGATCGAGTCGGTCTATCCGGGGATCGGCGAGCAGGTGCTGATCATCTGTTTCGTGGTGGTGGTGATCGGCGGCATCGGCTCGGTGCGCGGCGCCTTCGTCGGGGCGCTGGCGATCGGCCTGGCGGACGTCTTCGGCCAGGTGCTGCTGCCCGACCTGGCCTCCGTGCTGGTCTATGCCCTGATGGCCGCGGTGCTGGTCTGGCGCCCGGCCGGACTGTTCGGGCGGGCGTGAGGGAGCGCGTGCGATGACCGTCCTGCCGAGCCGCCCGATCGCCCTGATCCTGCTGCTGCTGCTGGGCCTCTTCCTGCTGGCGCCGCTGCTGGCCGAGACCTACTACCTCAAGCTGCTGACCCGCATCCTGATCCTGGCGCTGTTCGCGCTCAGCCTCGACCTGCTGGTCGGCTACACCGGGCTGGTCAGCCTGGGGCACGCCGCCTTCTTCGGCGTCGCCGGCTACGCGCTGCAGATCCTCTCGCCGGAGTACGAGGCCGCCAACCTGCTGTGGATCCTGCCGGCCAGCCTGGCTGTCACCGCCCTGGTCGCGGCGGCGGTGGGCGCGCTCTCGGTGCGCACCCGGGGCATCTACTTCATCATGGTCACCCTGGCCTTCGCCCAGATGCTCTACTTCCTGTTCCACGACAGCGATCTGGCCGGCGGCTCCGACGGCGCCTTCATCTTCGTCAAGCCGGCGCTCTCGCTGTTCGGCGTGACGCTGCTCGACTTCGAGGACCGCACCCAGTTCTACTACGCCTGCCTGGCTGCGCTGGTCGCCAGCTACGGCTTCCTGCTGCTGCTGCTGCGCTCGCCCTTCGGCGAGGCGATCCAGGGCATCAAGCTCAACGAGCACCGCATGCGCGCGCTGGGCTACCGCACCTACGTCTACAAGCTGGTGGCCTTCGTGATCGCCGGGACGCTGGCCGGCCTGGCCGGCTTCCTCTTCGCCGCGGTCGACGGCTTCGTCGCGCCCCAGTACCTGGCCTGGCACCAGTCGGGCCTGGTGCTGGTGATGGTGATCCTGGGCGGCATGGGCACGCTGTTCGGTCCGATGCTGGGCGCGCTGGCCTACGTCGGCGTCGAGGAGCTGCTGCGCGAGCCGGCGCTCTTCGGCCCGCTGGCCGAGCACTGGCAGTTGCTCAAGGGCGGCTTCATCATCGCGGTGGTGCTGCTGCTGCGCGCCGGCCTCGCCGGGCTGCTGCGCGACCTGACGGCGCGGCCGCGCGGCCGGCCGCTGCCCCCGGTCGGCCAGGCCCCGGTAGGACGGGAGGCGGCGGAATGAGTGGCGGAATGAGCGGCGGAATGAGCGGCGGAACGAGCGGTGGACGCGGGCCGGAGACGGCGATGGGTGCGCCGGCGGCGGCGCGCGGCGGCGCGCTGCTGGAGACCCGGCAGCTCGGCAAGTGGTTCGGCGGCCTGGCGGCGATCCGCGAGGTCTCTCTGGCCTTCCGGCCGGGCGAGGTACATGCGGTGATCGGGCCCAACGGGGCCGGCAAGACGACGCTGACCAACCTGCTGTCCGGCGATCTGCCGCCGTCCTCGGGGCAGATCCTGCTGGACGGCCGCGACATCACCGGCCTGCCGGCCTGGCGCGTCTCGCACCTGGGCATCGGCCGCAGCTACCAGCGCACCAACATCTTCCCGGCCTTCACCTGCCGGCGCAACGTCTGGCTGGCGGCCCAGTCGCGGCTGCCGAGCTGCCTGCGCTTCCTGCGTCCGGCACGGCGCTACCGCGGCGTCGCCGAGGAGGTGGAGCGCGCCCTGGCGCTGGCCGGGCTGGCGGAGCGGGGCGAGACCGTCGCCGGCGAGCTGAGCCACGGCGCCCAGCGCCAGCTCGAGATCGCCATGATGCTGGCCACGCGCCCGCAGGTGCTGCTGCTCGACGAGCCGATGGCGGGCATGGGCCCGGAGGAGAGCGAGCGGGTGGTGGCGCTGATCCGCGAGCTGGCGCAGGCGCATACCCTGGTGCTGATCGAGCACGACATGGACGCGGTCTTCGCCGTCGCCGCGCAGGTCACGGTGATGGTCAACGGCCGCGTGCTGGCCAGCGGCGCGCCGGCGGAGATCCGCCGCGACCGCGCGGTGCGCGAGGCCTACCTGGGAGAGACGGAGCTGAGCGAGGACGCCGCATGATGATGCCAGCCGCCGCCGCCGCCGCCGCGCGCTCGGCCCCGCCCGCACCTGCCCCTGGCCCTGCACCTGGCCCTGCGCCTGCCCCCGCGCCTGCCCACGGCCCGGCCGCGTCCGGCGCGGCGCCGCTGGTCGCGCTGGAGGGGGTGCAGGTCTTCTACGGCAACAGCCACGTGCTGCACGGCGTCGACTTCGCGGTCGGCCGGGGCGAGACGGTCAGCCTGCTGGGCCGCAACGGCATGGGCAAGACCACCACGCTGAAGACGATGATGGGCATCCTGCAGCCGCGCGGCGGCACGGTCAGCCTGCGCGGCCGTCCGGCGCGCGGCCTGCGGCCCTACGGCGTGGCGCGTGCCGGCATCGCCTACGTGCCCGAGGGGCGCGGCATCTTCGCCAACCTGACGGTGCGCGAGAACCTGCTGGTGGCCGCGCGCCCCGGCCGCCAGGGCCAGTGCGACTGGACCCTGGAGGCGGTGCTCGAGCTCTTCCCCCGCCTGGCCGAGCGGCTGGGCAACTGGGGCAACCACCTGTCGGGCGGCGAGCAGCAGATGCTGACCATCGGCCGCGCGCTGATGACCAATCCGGAGCTGCTGCTGCTGGACGAGGCGACCGAGGGGCTGGCGCCGCTGATCCGCGAGGAGATCTGGCAGGTGATCCGCCGCATCAAGACCGCCGGCGTGGCCTGCGTGGTGGTCGACAAGAACGTCGGCAAGCTGCTCGACCTGGCCGACCGCCACGTGATCCTGGCCAAGGGGCGGGTGGTCTTCACCGGCTCCGGCACCAGCCTGCGCCGCCAGCCCGACCTGTTGCAGCGTCACCTGGGGGTGTAGCGCGGCGAGGTGGCGCGGCGAGAGGGTGGCCGGGCCGCGCCCCCAGGCCGCGTTTCCCGGCCCAGCGCTCAGGCCCAGCGCTCAGGCCGCCGCGGCGGCGCGGTAGCGGATCACGCCGTCGCGCTCGGCGCGGGCGTCCAGGCGGCCCTGGCCGACCAGATGGTCCAGGTGGGCGATCGCCTCGCCCATGGCGAAACTGAGCTGGTGGTCGTCGAGGTCGCGGCGGAACAGCACCGGCAGCAGCTCGGCGGCCGAGCGGGCGCCCTCGCGGCAGGCGGCGCAGGCTTCGTCCAGGCGCTGGTCGTGGTGGTGCGCCAGGCTGTCGAGCCGCGCGTGCAGGCCGTGGAAGGGCAGGCGGTGCGACGGCAGCACCAGGGTCTCCGCCGGCAGGTCGCGGAAGTGCGCCAGCGAGTCCAGGTAGGCGCCGAGCGGGTTGGCCTCCGGCTCGTACCACTGGGCGGAGATGTTGGGGGTGATCTGCGGCAGGATCTGGTCGCCGGAGATCAGCACGCCGAGCGCGGGGCAGAACAGGGTGGCGTGCTCCGGCGCGTGGCCCTCGCCGATCAGGACGCGCCAGGCGCGGCCGCCGATCTCGACCTCCTGGCCGTCGCGCAGCCGGTGGTAGCCGGTCGGCAGGCGGCCGATCCGACCGGCGTAGGCGTTGCCCTTGGCGGCCAGGCGGTCGCTCTGGGCATGCGGCAGGCCGTGGCGGCGGAACAGGCCCTGCTGCCCCTCGGAAAAGCGCGCGTCGGAGCAGCTTCCCAGGAACTGGCCGGTCAGGTACTCGCCCTGGGTCATCAGCAGCGCGGCGCCCAGCTCGTGGGTGAACCAGCCGGCCAGGCCGAAGTGGTCGGGGTGGTAGTGGGTGCAGATCAGCCGGCGGATCGGCCGGCCGGCGGCGGGGCCGGCCCGCAGCGCGTCCCAGAGCGCGCGGGTCGGCGGGTCGGCGAAGCCGCTGTCGACCAGGGTCCAGCCCTCGCCGTCCTCCAGCAGCCAGAGATTGATGTGGTCCAGGCGGAAGGGCAGCGGCATGCGCAGCCAGTGGACGCCGGGCGCGACCTCGCGCAGTTCGCCGCCCTGCGGCGGGCCGTCCCAGGGGTAGTCCAATCCGTCCTTGCCACGATGACTCACGCCGTAACCTCCGAGATGAAGTCGAGGATGGCGGCCTCGGTGGCCGCCGCTTGGTCGCGCTGCGGGCTGTGCCGGCAGTCGGGCAGCTCGAGCCGCGCGACCGGCCCGGTGGCGCCGCGCTCCAGCGCGTCGAGCTGTGCGAGGGTGCCGTACTGGTCGTCCAGACCCTGGATCGCCAGGATGGGGCAGGTCACCTGCGGCAGCACCGCCTCGATGTTCCAGGCGCGGAAGTCGGGGTGCAGCCAGATGTCGTTCCAGCCGCGAAAGGCCCCGTCCACGTCGGCGTGATGGCGCGCCAGTCGCTGGCGCAGATCGGTCTCGGCATAGGCCCGCTTGGCCTCGGCGATGCTGGCCACGGTCAGGTCCTCGACGAAGAGGTGCGGCGCCATCAGCACCAGGCCGCGCGGCGGGCGCGCGGCGCGCGCCGCCGGCGTGCCGGCGTAGAGCAGGGCGATGGAGGCGCCGTCGCTGTGGCCGATGAGCAGCGGATCGTCGATGTCGAGAGCG
Source organism: Algihabitans sp. (assembly GCA_965233705.1). GTDB lineage: Bacteria > Pseudomonadota > Alphaproteobacteria > Kiloniellales > DSM-21159 > Algihabitans. The sequence continues at coordinate 648,376 of CBDDTF010000004.1, forward strand.
GCGAGCAGCGCCGGCAGCACGACCTGGCCCTCGCGGTGCATGTAGTCGACGTCGCGCGGCCCCGGCAGCGGGCTGGAGCGGCCGTAGCCCCGGCGCGAGTAGACCAGCGTGGCGCAGCCGCTGGCCGCCGCCACGCGGGCCGGGAAATCGCGCCACAGGGCCAGCGCGCCCAGCCCCTCGTGCAGGAAGACCAGGCTCGGCCGGCCGGGCCGGCGCGGCGGCAGCCAGCGATACTCCAGTCGCTGGTCGCCGAGCTCGGCGACGCCCTCGACCGGCGGGACCGCGGCGTCCCCAGGCTCGGCGGCGTGGTGCGCGCGCGACCTCATGCGACCTTGCGACCTCATGCGACCTTGCTGGGCCGGTTCAGCTCGCGCAGCTTGAAGCGCTGGATCTTGCCGGTCGCCGTCTTCGGCAGTTCCTCGACGAACTCGACCCAGCGCGGCCGCTTGTACTCGGCCAGATGCTGGCGCACGTGCGCGACCAGCGACTCGGCCAGGGCCGGTCCCGGCTGCGTGCCGGCGCGCGGCACCACGTAGGCCTTGGGCTTGATCAGGCCGTCATGGTCCGGGCTGCCGATCACGGCGGCCTCCAGCACCGCCGCATGCCCGACCAGCGCCTCCTCCACCTCGAAGGGGGAGACGTAGATCCCGCCGACCTTCATCATGTCGTCGCTGCGCCCGCAGTAGACGTAGTAGCCATCGTCTGTCTGCATATACTTGTCGCCGCTGCGGGTCCAGGTTCCGAGAAAGGTGTCGCGGCTCTTCGCCCTCTGGTTCCAGTACATCACTGCGCTGGTCGGCCCCTTGATCTGCAGCTCCCCGACCTCGCCCGGGGCCACCGGCGTCCCGCTGTCGTCGACCAGGCGCACCTCGTAGCCCGGCACCGGCTTGCCGGAGCTGCCGGGGCGGATTTCGCCGGGGCGGTTGGAGATGAAGATGTGCAGCATCTCGGTCGAGCCGATGCCGTCGAGGATGTCGCAGCCGACCCGCTCGCGCCAGCGCTTGAGGATCTCGCCGGGTAGCGCCTCGCCGGCCGAGGTGCACAGCCGCAGCGCCAGCTCCTCGCGCGGCGGCAGGTCCTCGCCCGCCAGCAGCATGCCGTAGAGCGTCGGCACGCCGTAGAAGACCGTCGGCCGGTGCCGGCGCAACGTCGCGCCGACGGCGGCGGCCGTCGGCCGCTCGGCCAGCAGGCAGACCGTCGCGCCGACCGCGAAGGGAAAGGTCAGGGCGTTGCCCAGGCCGTAGGCGAAGAACAGCTTGGCGGCCGAGAAGACCACGTCGTCCTCGCGCAGGCCGAGGATCGGCTCGGCGTAGAGTTCGGCCGTCTTGACCAGGTGGCTGTGCAGGTGCACCGCGCCCTTCGGCCGGCCGGTCGAGCCGGAGGTATAGAGCCAGAAGCCGACGTCGTCGGCGTGGGTCGGGGCCGTGCGGGTCTCCGGCGCCGCCGCCTCCAGCAGACGGTCGAACTGGGCGTGGCTCTCGCTCGGCCCGCCGACGACGATCACCTGCTTGAGGTAGGGCGAGGCCTCGATCGCCGGCTGCAGCTTCTCCAGCAGCGGCGCCGAGACCAGCAGCACCTTGGCGCGGCAGTCGCGCAGGATGTAGCTGTAGTCGGCGCTGGGCAGCAGGGTGTTGATCGGCACCGGCACCGCCCCGGCGCGCATGGCGCCCAGGAAGGCGGTGGGAAAATCGACCGTGTCGAGCAGCGCCAGCGCCACCCGGTTCTCCATCTCCACGCCCAGCGTGCGCAGCACGTTGGCGCAGCGGCTGACCCGCTGGTCGAGCTGGCCGTAGGTCCAGTCGCCATTCTGGTCGCGCACCGCCACCTTGTCGGCGCGGCCGGCCGCCAGGTTGCGGCCGAGCAGGTCGTCGGCCGCGTTGTACAGCCCTTCGGCTGAGGTCGGCGCAGTCATAGCCTTTCCTCCCTTTTCCCGTGTGCGGCGCGCGCCCGATCGGCCCCTTTTCTGGTTCGCGTTTTTGGGTCGCGGGGGTGGTTTGCGGTCGGCCGATCCGTCCGCGGGCGGCGCGCCTTTCTCGTTTCGCGTGCTGGTTCGTCTTGTCTCCCGGCCTCCGGGCCTAGCTGCGCGTGAAGTCGATCTCGCCGTCCGGCAGGAGGTAGAGCACGATCGCCTTGCCGCCGGTGACGGTGGGGCTATGCGCGCTGTCGGGACCGTAGACCACCCAGCCGGCCCCGGCGCCGTCGAAGCGGGCCTGCGGGTCGAGCGGGATGACCAGGTCGATCTCGCCCTTGGGGTGGCGGTGATGCGGGCCGGCCAGGGAGTCCATCTCGACCACGTCGACGCTGAAGCCGTGGGTCTCCGGCCCCGGCTTGAGCGCGCGGCCGAAGCGCAGGCCGCCCGCCGCGCGCTGGCACAGCCAGCCCTCGGCGATGCCCTGTCGGCAGGTGGCGGCCAGGTCCTCGAAGGCGGGGCTGCCGGGGGGCAGCGTGCGGTTGAGGCGCGCGGCCAAGGCGGCATCCAGCGGCGCGCCGGCGATGGCGCCGGTGATCTCGGCGATCTGGCGGCGCAGGCGGTCCAGGCCCATGCTCTGCTCTTGCGTCCCAGGCATGCCTCAGGCGGCGCTGCGCAGGTCGGACAGGCTCTCGGCCCAGTCGGCGGCCCAGCTCTCGGCCGCGTCTTCGGCCAGGGTGCCGCTGCTGGCGTCGTGCTCGAAGGCCGCGCCCAGGCGGCGGGCGCCCAGGCGGCTGAGCAGGGCGTCGAAGCGGCGGCCGCCGAAGCAGAAGGTCTCCTTGTAGGTGCTGTCGCCCAGCGCCACCAGGCCGTAGGCCACGCCCGAAAGGTCCGGCTGGCTCTCCTCCAATGCACTGAAGAAGGCCTGGGCGTTGTCCGGCACGTCGCCCTGGCCGTAGGTCGAGGTGCAGAGCAGGAAGAGGCCCGGCTGCGCGAAGACGTCGGCGTCCAGCGCGTCCATCAGCGCGATCTTGACTTCATATCCACTGGCCTGCAGTTGGTCGCCGACGGCCTCGGCGACCATCTCCGCCGTGCCGGTCATCGTGCCGACGAGGATCGTGATGGCGTCCGACATCAAGCGCAGCTCCTTCTTCATGCTCGATCCGCTTCGGTGCACTATAATGCGTCACTTCGACCATAGGAACAATAGTGCATTATCAAGATCTATAATGCAGCAGATTTCGGCGGGCAGCTAGCATGACGAGACGCAACGCAGCCAAGGGCCAGCTCCACGTGCCGCGGGCCGAGGAGACGGCCTTTCTCGAGGCGCTGGGGCAGCGCGTGCGCACGGCGCGTGCCAAGCGGGGCATGTCGCGCAAGATCCTGTCCCAGGCGTCGGGTGTTTCGGAGCGCTATCTGGCGCAGTTGGAGGGCGGCCAGGGCAACATCTCCATCGTGCTGCTGCGCCAGGTGGCCGAGGCGATGAGCCTGCCGGTCACCGAGCTGGTGGCCGAGGGGCCGGAGCGGCCGGTCGACCTGCTGCTGGTGATGCAGCTCCTCGAGCGCCTCTCGCCGGAGGAGCTGGCCAAGGCGCGCCGCCTGCTGGTGCAGCACTTCGGACTGTCGGGCGCCCGCGAGGCGCGCGAGCGGGTGGCCTTGGTCGGCCTGCGCGGCGCCGGCAAGTCGACCCTCGGCCGCGGCCTGGCGGAACGGATGAACGTGCCCTTCATCGAGCTCGACCGCGAGATCGAGCGACAGAGCGGGATGGCGCTGAGTGAGATCTTCGCGCTCTACGGCCAGGGCGGCTACCGCCGGCAGGAGCGGCGCTGCCTGGAAAGCGTGGTCAAGCAGCATGCCCGCGCCGTGATCGCCACCGGCGGCAGCCTGGTGACCGAGGCGGCGACCTACGAGCTGCTGCTCTCGGCCTGCTTCACCGTCTGGGTGCGGGCCCGCCCGGAGGAGCACATGGGGCGGGTGATCGCCCAGGGCGACTACCGCCCGATGGCCGACAACAGCGAGGCGATGGCGGATCTCAAGGCGATCCTGACCGCCCGCACGCCGCTCTACTCCAAGGCCGACCTGGCGATCGACACGGCCGGCAAGGGCGCGCAGGAGAGCCTGGACGAGCTGGTCGCCGCCCTTGGCGTCGCCGCGGTGCAGGGCGCGGAGCCTTCGAGCAGCGTGTGATCGTCTGGAACCGCTCCCGCGGGGCCGCCGATCACAAGACACCGGCACCCCCTCACAGGGGGAGAGGGAGGTTTCGCGACCGTCCGGACCCGCCGCAGCGCGTCCGAACGGTCGCAAATCACTTCAGGCGGGCGGGCGGCCGGGATCGGCGTCCGTGAGGCCGGCCCGCCCGGCGGCCAGGCCGCAGCTCAGGCCAGTTCCACCCCCTCGGCCTGCGGCGTCACCAGGGTGCCGGCGCGGCCTTCCAGAATGGCGCCGGCGTCGGCCAGGCGGCCGATCCCGGCCGGGCAGCCGGTCGCCTCGACGAAGGCGCAGGCGGCCTCCACCTTCGGCCCCATCGACCCCGCCGGGAAGGGCAGGGCGCGCAGGGCCTGGGGGGTGGCGCGGCGGATCTCGCGCTGCTCCGGGCTGTCCCAGTCGCGGTAGACGGCGGTCACGTCGGTCAGCATCAGGAAGGCCTGGGCCCCAACCTCGCGGGCCAGCAGGCCGCTGGCGCGGTCCTTGTCGATCACCGCCTCGACGCCGTGCAGCCGTCCCTCGGCGTCATAGGCCGTGGGAATGCCGCCGCCGCCGGTGCAGATCACCACCGTGCCCTTGTCCAGCAGCCACTGCACCGGGCGCACCTGGAAGATCCGCTGCGGCTCGGGCGAGGCGACGACGCGGCGCCAGTGCTTGCCGTCGGGCTTGATGCTCCAGCCCTTCTCGGCGGCCAGGCGCTCGGCCTCGGCCTGTTCGTAGACCGGGCCGACGAACTTGCTGGGCGCGGCGAAGGCCGGGTCGGCCGGGTCGACCTCGACCATGGTCAGCAGGGTCGCCAGGGCGGTGTCGCCCGGCAGCAGGTTGCCCAGCTCCTGCTCGATCATGTAGCCGATCATCCCCTCGGTCTCGGCGCCCAGCACGTCGAGGGGATAGGTCTCGACCTGCTGGTAGGCCGCGCCCTGCAGGGCCAGCAGGCCGACCTGCGGGCCGTTGCCGTGCGAGACCACCAGTTCGTGCGCCGCGGCCAGCGGCGCCAGGGCCGCCGCCGCGGTGCGCACGTTGCGCCGCTGCACCTCGGCGGTCATCGGCTCGCCGCGCTGCAGCAGGGCGTTGCCGCCCAGGGCCACCACCAGACGCATGGCTCAGCTCCCGATCGTCGCGACCAGCAGGGCCTTGATGGTGTGCATGCGGTTCTCCGCCTGGTCGAAGACCACCGAGGCCTCGGACTCGAAGACCTCGTCGGTCACCTCCATGCAGTCGATGCCGTAGGTCTCCTGAATCTGCCGCCCGACCTCGGTCTCGGCGTTGTGGAAGGAGGGCAGGCAGTGCAGGAACTTGGCGTGGGGGTTGCCGGTCGCCGCCATCACCTCGCGGGTGACCCGGTAGGGGGTGAGCAGCTCGATCCGCTCGGCCCAGACGCTCTCCGGCTCGCCCATCGACACCCAGACGTCGGTGGTGACGTAGTCGCAGCCGCGCACCGCCTCGGCCACGTCCTCGGTGAAGACGATCTCGGCGCCGGTCTCGGCGGCGATCGCGCGGCAGCGCTCGACCAGCTCGCCGGAGGGCCAGAGCGGCTTGGGTGCGGCGATGCGCAGGTTCAGGCCGACCTTGGCGGCGCCCACCAGGTAGGAGTCGCCCATGTTGCTGCGCGCGTCGCCCAGGTAGCAGAAGGTGACGTCCGACAGGTGCTTGTGGGTGAACTCCCGCATGGTCAGGAAGTCGGCCAGGATCTGGGTCGGGTGGAACTCGTCCGTCAGGCCGTTGTAGACCGGCACGCCGGCGTGGGCGGCCAGCTCCTCGGCCTCGCGCTGGGCGAAGCCGCGGTACTCGATGGCGTCGTACATGCGGCCCAGCACCCGTGCGGTGTCCTTGGCCGTCTCCTTCTTGCCGATGTGCGAGCCGGTCGGGCCGATGTAGGTGACGTTGGCGCCTTGGTCGAAGGCCGCCACCTCGAAGCCGCTGCGCGTGCGGGTCGAGGCCTTCTCGAAGATCAGGGCGATGTTCTTGCCGGTCAGCCGGGGCTGTTCGTAGCCGCCCAGCTTGGCCGCCTTCAGCTCGGCGGCCAGGCGCAGCAGGTGGCGGATCTCGTCGGGCGTGAAGTCGAGCAGCTTGAGGAAGCTGCGGCCGTGCAGGTTGAGGGGCATGGAAGCCGTTCCTTCGGTGTCGAGGCGGATGACGGGGGCGTGGCGCTGCGGCCGCGCCCTAGGGCGATTTGCGACCGTATGGACCCGCGCGGCGGTTCCGGCGGACGCGAGACATCGCTCTCCCTTTAATCTGTTAGAGCAGAGTCAGCCGGCCTGAAGGGAGCGCGTCGCGAGTCCTTCAGGCCGGCATCTGCTCTAGGCTGCGGGGTCGCGCAGCACCGGGCAGGTCATGCAGTGACCGCCGCCGCGCCCGCGTCCCAGCTCGTTGCCGGCGATGGTGATCACCTCGACCCCGGCCTTGCGCAGCAGGGTGTTGGTGTAGACGTTGCGGTCGTAGGCGATGACCACGCCGGGCTCGAGAGCGACGACGTTGTTGCCGTCGTCCCACTGCTCGCGCTCCTGCTCGTAGCTGTCGCCGCCGGTCGCCACCGTGCGCAGGCTCTTCAGGCCCAGGGCGTCGGCCACCGCCGGCAGCAGGCCGCCTTGCTCCTCGGTCACCTCGATCTCGCCCTCGCGGTCGCCGGGCCGCAGGCTGAAGGCGCGGATGCGGTCGACCACCTCGGGGAAGATGTTGACCAGGTCGTGGTCGCAGTGGGTGAAGACGGTGTCCAGGTGCATGTAGGAGCGCTCGCGCGGCATGGCGCAGGCGATCACCCGCTGCGCCGCGCCCTTGGCGAAGAGGTTGCGCGCGACCAGCCCCAGGCCCTGGCGGCTGGTCCGTTCGCCCATGCCGATCAGCACTGTGCCGTTGCCGATCGGCATGATGTCGCCGCCTTCGACGGTGGCCAGGCCGTGATCGCTGTCGACGTCCTCGCCCCACCAGATCTGGAAGTCCGCGTCGCGGAACTCCGGGTGGAACTGATAGATCGCGGCCATGTTCAGCGTCTCCTGACGCCGCGCCGGCCAGTACATCGGGTGCAGCGTGACGCCGCCGTAGACCCAGGCCGAGGGATCGCGGGTGAAGAGCTGGTTGGGCAGCGGCGGCAGCACGAAGTCGTGCGGCAGCAGCATCAGGTCGACCAGCGGCCCCGGCTTGAACGGCAGTTCGGCCAGGTTCATGCCGCCGATCAGGTGGTTGGACAGGGTCTCCGCGTCCATCTCCATCAGCGCGGCCTGCAGCTCTTCGGCCAGGCCGACGCCGACGTTCTCGGGCCGCAGGCGCCGGTCGAGCAGCCACTTGCGCGCCGCGGGGTCGCGCAGCACCTCCTCCAGCAGCTCGCGCAGGAACAGCACCTCGACGCCGTGGTGGCGCATGACGTCGACGAAGGCGTGATGCTCGACGCGGGCCTGCTTGACCCAGATGACGTCGTCGAACAGCAGGGCCTCGCGGTTGGAGGGGGTGAGACGGCTGAGCGCCAGGCCCGGGCGATGCACGATCACCTTGCGCAGCTTGCCGATCTCCGAATGAACGCCATAGCGTGCCATTGCGACACTCCTTCGGTCAGGGACTTGGCCTTCGAGTCGGGGACTTGGCCGTGAGTCGGGGGGGGGGTGAGTCAGGGACTTGCGAGGGGCCGGGTCAGGCCAGGGCCGCGCCGAGGCTAAGCCCGCCCATGATGATCAGCGTCAGGATCACCAGCAGCGGCCACATGAACTTCAGCCAGCGTTCGTAGGGCACCCGGCCGAGCGCGATGCCGCCCATGACCACGGCGAAGGTGGGGTTGACCAGGTTGACCAGGCCGCTGGCGGACTGGAAGGCAGTCACCGCGAGCTCGCGCCCGACCCCGGCGAACTCCGACAGCGGCGCCAGGATCGGCATGCTCAGCACGGCCAGGCCGGAGGAGGAGGGCACGAAGAAGGAGAGCACGACCTCCAGCCAGTAGATGGCGTTGATGAAGGCGATGGTCGGCAGCCCCTCGACCGCCTGCTCGGACCAGAACAGGATCGTGTCGGTGATCCGGCCGGAGTCCATCACCACGACGATGCCGCGGGCCACGCCGATGATCAGCGCCACGCCGAGGAGCTCGCGGGCGCCGTCGACGAAGGTGTCGGTGAACTCGTGCTCGCCCATGCGCGCGATCAGCCCGATCAGGATGGCCGAGGCGAGGAAGAGCCCGGCCATGCGCGCCATCCACCAGCCGCCGGCCGACACGCCCCAGATCATCACCGCGAAGGTCAGGGCGAAGATGATCAGGATCACCTTGTGCTTCGGCGTGAAGGCGAGATCCTGCTCGGCCGGGTGGCCGCCGCGCAGGAAGTGGCGCTCGTTCGCCTCGCGGCGGTCGGCGACGATCGAGGCGCTGGGGTCGCGCTTGACCCGCTCGGCGTAGCGCATGACGAAGATCACGCAGGCCAGCCAGCCCAGGCCGAGCAGGGCGGCGCGCAGCCAGATGCCGTCGGTGAAGGGAATCCCGGCGGCGTCCGAGGCGATCACCGTGGCGAAGGGGTTGATCGTCGAGCCGAGCACGCCGACCCCGGCGCCGACCAGGATCACCGCCACGCCGGTCACGGCGTCATAGCCGGCGGCGATCATCACCGGGATGATGATGGTGTAGAAGGCCAGGGTCTCCTCGGCCATGCCGTAGGTCGTGCCGCCGGCCGCGAAGAGCGCCATCAGCACCGGGATCATCCACTTCTCGTGCCCCTTGAGCGCACGCATCGCCGAGGCGATGCCGGCGTTGATGGCGCCGGTGTGGGTGACCACGCCGATGAAGCCGCCCAGCACCAGCACGAAGAGCGCCACGTCGATGGCGTTGGCCGCATAGCTGTCGGGGTCGTAGAAGCCGGCGATCGGCGCCAGGATGATGTCGACCAGGCCCTGGGGCGCCGGCTCCACCTGCTGGTAGGTGCCCGGCACCGGTACCTCGCGCTCCAGCGCCTCGCTGTAGGTCGTCTCGTACTGCCCGGCCGGGATCACCCAGGTCAGCCCGGCGACCAGGATGATCAGGGCGAAAAGGATGGTGAAGGCGGTGGGAAACTGGAATCTCTTTTTGGGCGTTTCTGGCTCGCTGGTCGCCATGCCGACCTCCCCTCAGTCTGTCGTTGTGGCCCGCCACGCGAGCCGCTCTACCTGAATGCCGTCGGGGGTGCCGTCGCACGCCCGAAGCCGCGCAGCCGCCGGGACCGTCCTGGTTCCGGGGGAAGCAGGGTCGGCGAATACCATTCTGTGCGGCCGCGGCCATTGAGCTGTGTCAGGAGCGCGAGAAATCCTGCTGCGGTCCGGACGGTTGAGACCTTCGGGAAAAGAGACGGTCGCCGGCGGCCCGCGTTACGCCGCAGCGCCGGCGCAGCAGCCTCGGGCGGCTTGACTTGCCGCGCTGGCAGGCTGGCGGGATGAGCGGTCGGCGGCACGGGACGGGGGCGTGCGCGACGGCCACACGAGCGACGGCCATACGAGCGCCGGCCACACGAGCGCCGGATTCGTGAGCGGCGGGGACATGAGCGGCGGGATTATGAGCGAAGGGGAGCCAGACGAAGCGACCGGCGGCCCGGACGACCACGCGGTCCAGGCCGTGCTGGTCGAGGTCCAGCGCGACCTGCTGCGCTTTCTGGTCGGGCGCCTGGGCAACCGCGACGAGGCCCTCGACGTGCTTCACGAGTTCTACGTCCGGGTGCTGACCCGCCTCGGCGACCTGCGCGAGAGCGACAAGCTCCGGGCCTGGATGCGGCGGGTGCTGGCGACAACCCTGGTCGATCACTATCGCGCCCAGGGCCGGCGCCGGCGCTCCGAGGCCGAATATGGCGAGCTGCAGGCGAGCGGCCTGCTGGGCAGCGACGACGACACGCTGGACGGCGTGATCTGTGCGTGTCTCTACAAGCTGTTGCCGACCCTCAAGCCGTCCGATGCCGACCTGATCTGGCGCCTCGACCTGGTCGGCGAAGCGCGCGCCGAGGTCGCGGCCCTGCTGGGGATCACGGAGGGCAACCTGCGGGTGCGCCTGCACCGGGCGCGCCAGGCACTGCGCCGGCGGCTGGAGGAGACCTGCCGGAGCTGTCCCGTCCACGGCTTCCTCGACTGCGACTGCCCCGACGAAACCCGGCTGCGCGCCGGCCTGGGCTGAGGCCTGGGCCGAGGCCTGGACTGAGGCCGGCCAGGGCCCTCCGCGCGGCCTTCGCCCGAACCGCTCCACGGGCCGGGCTGTAACGCCCGGCGGCTCGGCGCGTCTGAGAGACTGTCAGGTGCAGCGCAGCCTGGCCGATCTCCGGGGGCCGTTCCGACGGATGGCAGCGCAGTCTCCAGGCCCGGCCCCCGGAGGTCTACTGCGGAGGCGTGCGGCACCGGGCCGCGATGTCTCTTCGGCTTGGGAGGCACCCATGAGCACGCTCCTCTACTTCCTGCTTTGGCTGCTGGTCATCTTCCTGCTGATCCGCTTCGGCTGCGGCGCCCATCGCCTGCGTCAGAGCTACCCCCAGGCCTGGCGCGACGGGGGCGCGGCCCAGGCGGGCGGAGAGGGGAGAGAGATGAGGTGGATCGCGCCCGCGCGGGACCGGGATCCGGTCTGCGGCCAAACGGTGCGGCCGGAGCGGGCCCGATCCAACGTGCACGACGGACAGGTCCATTACTTCTGCTCGCGGGAGTGCCGCGAGCGCTTCGAGGCTGCGCCGCACCTCTACCTCGCCCCCGAGGCGCCGCTTCCTCCCGCCAGATTGGAGCGCAGCCATGGCTGACATCCGAACCCCGCCTCCAACTTCGCAGGCGACGGCGCAACGCGCGGCGCCCCTGCGTGCCCCGGCCGGCGCCGGGCGCATTCCCGTCCTGGCCCTGGGCGGGAGTCTCAGTCTCTTTCTGATGATCACCTTCGCGCTTTGCGTCGGCTTCGACCTGCTGTTTCCGGGGCAGGCCATGTACCAGACCTGGCTGCAGCTCTTCCCCGGCTTCACCTGGCTGAGCTGGTCGAGCTTCTTCCTGGGCCTGAGCGAGAGCTTCGTCTACGGCTGGTATGTCGCCCTGGTCTTCGCGCCGCTCTACAATCTCTTCGCGGCCCGCGCCGGCGGCAGATGACGGCGGCTTGTCGCGTCGACAGGCGCACCGCACCCGCCCGGGGGTCTCAGGTCCCATTGATTTGGGACAATGCGCGGACGACGGGTCGTCTGCAAAGTAACGCTCGGGAGCAACCTGGCGGCAGGCCGGAGGCTTCGGGGCGCTGATATGCTGATGGTCTTGATCCGTCTGCTGTTCCCCCTGGTGTTGGCGGCACTCGTCGCTTCGCCGGTGCAGCCGGCGACCGCCTCCGGCGCCCCGGGCGCGGGCACCGCGGCTGCGCTGGCCGCCGAGCTCTCGACGCTTGGCGCCCCCACCGCCGGGGTTTCCAGCCGCGAGGTTGCCGCCTCGCCGGCGGCTGCGCCCTTGCGCCTTTCCAAGTCGATCCTCGCCCAACCGCCCGCCAGCGGCGCGGCACAGCTTGTCGCGGCGCCGATGCCGCACCCCTGCGGTCCGGCGACCGGCGCCTGCACAGCCATGGCGCCGGAGCCGCCGGCGGCGCTCGCCGGCGACATCGGGGCGGGCGTGCCGCGCCGGACGTCGCAGCGGGTCCTCGGCCGCAGTCCCTCCCTCATTCCGCCTCCCCCCAGATCCCGGGCCTGATCCGTCCGGCCCCTGTCGCGGGCTGACCGCGGACGCCGACGGCGCGCCGCGTCTCGCCGCGCGACAGCAGGGCCCGGCGCTGATTCCGCCCGCTTTTCAGGATTTGGAGATCCGGCCGCCGGCCGGACGGGAGTTCCACGATGAGGCCCCGGACACTCGAAGGATTGACCACGGCCAGCGCCGCCCGTCTGCGGGAGCTGGACGATTTGGAGCAGCTCGCCGCCCGGCCGCGCGCGGCCCTGGCGGCCGGTGGCCGGCGACCGGCCCGCGCCGCCGCTTCGTCTCTCCCGGCCGCCGCGGGCTGTCCCCAGCTCACGGCCGCGCTGGCCGAGGGGCACGGCGGCTTCCTGCGCTACCTCAGCCTGCGGCTCGGCGACCGCGACGAGGCGGAGGACGTGCTGCAGGAGTTCTACCTGCGCGTCCTGCTCAAGGCGGGGCAGATCCGCGACCCCGCCGCGCCGATGCCCTGGCTGCGCCGGGTGCTGAAGTCGGTGGCCGTCGATCACATCCGCCGCCGCGCCGCCGCGCGCCGGGCCGAACACGCCGCGCAGACCGAGCTGTCGGTACTGACGGCCGGGCAGAGCCGGCTGGACAGCCCGCCCGCGCCGGGCGGCGACTGTGCCTGCCCCAGCCTGGAGGCGGCGGTGGCGGGCCTGCGCGCCGACTATCGCGACATCCTGCGCCGGCTCGACCTGCAAGGTCAGTCCCGCGCGGAGGCCTGCCGGGCCCTCGGCATCACGCCGGGCAACGCCCGGGTCCGCCTGCACCGCGCGCGCCATGCGCTCAAGCGCAGCCTGGAGGACTCCTGCCGGAGCTGCGCGACGCGGGACTGTCTGCGCTGCGGCGTCGCCGCTCCGCCGGCGCGCGCGGCCTGAGGCGCGGCGCGCCCTGTAACGCGGCGGCGGCGGGCCCGTCTTTCGTGTCGGAGGGCCGGCGCAGCGGAGCGGCGGGCCCGTCGCGGTTGCACAGCGAGCGCCTGGGAGGTGCGGAGTGGAGCAGAGTGTGGTGGCCATGCGCGCGCCGGCGCCGATGCCGGGCGGGGCCGAGGGCCTGGAACATGTCGAACTCGGCGTGGGCGGGATGACCTGCCCGCGCTGCGCGCCCAATGCCGAGGCCGCGTTGAAGCGTCTCGACGGCGTCGCGGCGGCCCATGTCAGCCCGGCGAACCATCGGGCCAGCATCGACTACGACGCCGAGCGGGTGGAGGTGGCCGATTTCCTGCGGGCCCTGCGGGCGGCCGGCTTCACGGCCGGGACCGCGCGGCTTCGCCTGTCGATCGCGAACATGCACTGCGCCTCCTGCGTCGAGCGGATCGAGCGCGCGCTCGACCGGGTCGAGGGCGTGGTTGCCGCCCGCGCCAGCCTGGGGCCCGCCGCGGTCGATGTGGAGTATCAGCCGGAGCGGGTGGACTTCGCCGCCATCCGCCGCGCCATCGAGTCCGCCGGCCATCGCCTGCGCAGCGGCGAGGCGGCCGAGGTCAAGGCCGCGGTCGCGCAGGACGTCGACCCCGAGGAGGTGGCGCGCGAGAGCGAGTACCGCCGGCTGATGCGCAAGTTCTGGTTCGCCGCCGCCGTCTCCATCCCCGTCATGGGGCTGAGCTATCCCGACCTGATCCCGGGCTTGCGCGACTGGATGCCGATGGGCAGCGAGACCCGGCGCCTCGTCTGGGCCCTGCTCGGCGTCCTGACCCTACCGGTGCTGCTCTGGTCCGGCTCGCAGTTTTTCTCCGGCATGTGGGACGGCCTCAAGCATCGCTCGGCCAACATGCACACGCTGATCGCGATCGGCGTGACGGCGGCCTTCGTCTATTCGGTGGTCGCCGTCGCCTATCCCGGCATGTTCCCCCGCGTCGAGCTGGCCGAGGTCTTCTGGGACGTCACCACGGTGGTGATCGCCCTGGTGGTGCTGGGCCTGGCGCTGGAGCTCAAGGCCAAGGGCCGCACCTCCGAGGCGATCAAGAAGCTGATGAGCCTGCAGGCCAAGACCGCCCGCGTGCTGCGCGACGGCCGCGAGGTCGACCTGCCGGTCGAGGAGGTGGTGGTCGGCGACCTGCTGGTCGTGCGACCGGGCGAGAAGATCCCGGTGGACGGCGCCGTGACCGAGGGGTCGAGCGCCGTCGACGAGTCGATGATCACCGGCGAGTCGATTCCGGTCGAAAAGCAGGTCGGCGCCGAGGTGATCGGCGGCACGCTCAACAAGACCGGCAGCTTCCGCTTCCGCGCCACCAAGGTCGGCAAGGACACGGCGCTGGCCAGCATCATCCGCATGGTCAAGGACGCCCAGGGCTCGAAGGCGCCGATCCAGCGGATCGTCGATCTGGTCTCCGGCTACTTCGTGCCGACGGTCATGATCCTGGCGGTGCTCGCCTTCGTCGCCTGGTACCTGATCGGGCCGGAGCCGCGGGTGATCTACGCCACCATCGTACTGGTCACCACGCTGATCATCGCCTGCCCCTGCGCCCTGGGCCTGGCGACGCCCACCTCGCTGACAGTCGGCATCGGCAAGGGGGCGGAGAACGGCATCCTGATCCGCTCCGGCGATGCCTTGCAGAACGCCGAGAAGCTGGACGCCCTGATCCTCGACAAGACCGGCACGATCACCCGCGGCGAGCCGGCGCTGACAGACGTGGTGCCGGTGGCAGGGGGCGACGCGGACGAGGTCCTGGGCCTCGCCGCGGCGCTCGAGCGCGGCTCCGAGCATCCGCTCGGCGAGGCGATCGTCGGCGGCGCCGAGGCCAGGGGGCTGCGCCTGGCGGCGGCGGAGGGATTCGCGGCGATCCCCGGCCACGGCGTCGGCGGGCGGATCGCCGGGCGCGACGTGCTGCTGGGCAACGCCAAGCTGATGCGTGAGCGCGGCATCGCCATCGAAGGCCTGACGGCCGACTGGGAGCGGCTGGCGGAGGAGGGCAAGACGCCGATGTACGTCGCCCTCGACGGCGCCGCCGCCGGCCTGGTGGCCGTGGCCGACACGGTCAAGCCGGACTCCCGCGAGGCCATCACGCTGCTCAAGCAGCGCGGGCTGGAGGTGGTGATGCTGACCGGCGACAATCGGCGCACGGCCGAGGCCATCGCCCGCCAGGTCGGCGTCGACCGGGTGCTCGCCGAGGTGCTGCCCGACGACAAGGCCCACGAGGTCCAGAAGCTGCAGCTCGAGGGCAAGAAGGTCGGCATGGTCGGCGACGGCATCAACGACGCCCCCGCCTTGGCCCAGGCCGACGTCGGCTTCGCCATCGGCACCGGCACCGACGTGGCCATCGAGGCCAGCGACGTCGCCCTGATCAAGGGCAGCCTGGTCGGCGTGGTCACGGCCATCGAGATCAGCCGGGCGACCATGCGCAACGTGCGCCAGAACCTGGTCGGCGCCTTCGGCTACAACACCGCCGGCATCCCGGTCGCCATGGGCCTGCTCTACCCCTTCTTCGGGCTGCTGCTCTCGCCGCTGATCGCGGCGGCGGCCATGGCCTTCAGCTCGGTCACGGTGGTCAGCAACGCCAACCGCCTGCGCTTCTTCCAGCCGCGGAGGGTCGCGGAATGACCTTGGATCGCTGGATCGTCCTGCTCGGCGGCCTGCTGCTGGTCGCGCTCATCGTCTGGTTCTTCTGGCTCAAGCGCAGCGCCGGCGTGCGCGCCGCCGAGTCCAGCAGCGGCCATCAGGAGGCGATGATCCTGGTCAAGGGCGGCTACACCCCCGACACCATCGTCGTGCGCGCCGGCAAGCCGGTCCGCCTCAACTTCCGGCGCGAGGAGACGGCCGCCTGCTCGGAGAAGGTGATCCTCGCCGACTTCAACAAAAGCGCCGAGCTGCCCACCGGCGAGACCGTTCCCGTCGAGTTCCTCCCCGAGCGACCCGGCGAGTACGAGTTCGCCTGTGCCATGGGCATGTTCCGCGGCAAGCTGGTGGTGGAGTGAGCCATGGCGCGCCTCTTCCCGCGCTTCTTCCCGGCGTTCTGGCGGTCGCGCGGCGGACTGGCCCTGCTGGTCTTTCTGGGCGTCGCCGGCTTCCTGCTCGTCTACGAGCACCGGGCCCACATTCCCGGCGACTACCTGCTGCTCGGCGGGCTGCTGCTCGCCTGCCTGCTGTTCCATGGGCTGATGCATGGCGGCGGCCACGGTGGAGGCAGCGATGGCGGCGGCCAGGCCGGTGAGGGCGCGCGCGGCGCGGGGGAGGCGGGCCATGGGCGGGCCGGCTGACCATGGAGGGCGCCGCCTACGGCCTGTGGGGGCTGGCCGCCGTCAACGCGGCGGTCTTCATCCTCTTCGCCTTCAGCTTCGCCAGGCCGCGCACGCGGCGGGACTGGCGTTCCTTCGGCGTTTTCGGCGCCTTCCTGGTGGCGCTCTTCACGGAGATGTACGGCTTCCCCCTGACCATCTTCCTGCTGTCCGGCTGGCTGGAGACTCGCCTGCCCGAGGTGGACTGGCTGGCGCACGAGTCCGGCCACCTGCTGGAGATGCTGTTCGGCTGGCGCGCCAACCCGCACTTCGGTCCCTTCCACCTGCTCAGCTTCGCCCTGATCGGCGGCGGCTTCCTGCTGCTGGCGAGCGCCTGGCGGGTGCTCTATCGCGCCCAGCGTCTCGGCACGCTGGCGACCGAGGGGCCCTACGCCCGGGTCCGCCACCCGCAGTACCTGGCCTTCGTCCTGATCCTGCTGGGCTTCCTGGTGCAGTGGCCGACCCTGCTGACCCTGGCGATGTTCCCGGTGCTGCTGGTCATGTACTGGCGCCTGGCGCGGCGCGAGGAGCGCGAGCTGCGCGCCGAGATGGGGGGCGCCTATCGCGCCTACGCCGCCCGGGTGCCGGCGATCCTGCCCCGGCCGCGCGGCCTGCGCGCGGGCGCCGGCTGACGCTGTGAGGCCGCCCGCGCGAGATGTCACGAGACCCGCCGCCGTCCGGTGGCACCAGCAAGGGAGACGCGCCATGCCACGAGCCCTGTTCCGCGGCCTGACGGCCGTCCTCGCCGTTTCGGCTCTGCCCCTGTTCGCCGCGCCCCTGTTCGCCGCGCCGGCCCTGGCGGCCATGCACGGCGCGGCCGACGAAGAGGCGGGCAGGCAACCCGCGCAGATGCCGCCCGGCGAGATGCCGGCCGAGGGACGGACGCGCATGGGCGAGGGGCTGATGATGCCGCGGATGGACGCCGCGCGCGGGCGCCGGCTCTTTGCCACCAAGGGCTGCGTCGTCTGCCACGCGATCAACGGCGTCGGCGGGCAGGATGCGCAGCCGCTGGACGCCGCCACCATGCCCGAACCGATGAACCCCTTCCAGTTCGCCGCGCGCATGTGGCGCGGCGCCGAGGCGATGATCTACTTGCAGCGCGAGGAGCTGGGCGAGCAGATCAGCTTCACCGGCGACGAGCTGGCCGACCTCATCGCCTTCACCCACGACGCCGAGGAGCAGCAGCGCTTCTCCCCCGCGGACATCCCGCCGCGCATCGCCGAGTTGATGGAGCATCTCGACGACGAAGGCGAGGAGGAGGACGCGCACGAAGACGAAGAGGTGCAGGACTAGAGCCGATTGTGATCGTTTGGACCCACGGCGTGGGTCTGCCGATCACAAGAAACCGGCTCTACACCAAAGAGTTAGAGTGATTCTTCGCGACCGGCGGAGGCGCTGACGCGCGTCCAAACGGTCGCAAATCACTTTAGTCCGGGCGCGCGGTGGCGCGGACTCCGGTGGACCCCGAGGAGAAGAGGCGATGTCGGCGGACGAGACCAACGGGACACGGCCGGTCGCAGCGGCCCCAGAAGCCGTCGGCGCGGCCCGCGGCGCCGAGCGTGCCGGCAGCGCGCGGCGCGACTTTCTCTATCTGCTCACGGGGGCGGTCGGCGCCGTCGGCGCCGGCGCCGCCGTCTGGCCGCTGATCGACAGCATGAACCCGGCCGCCGACATCCGCGCCGTCGCAACGGTCGACGTGGACCTGGCGCCGATCGCGCCGGGCCAGCGGATCACCGTGATGTGGCAGGGCAAGCCGGTGTTCATCGACCACCGCACGCCGGAGCAGATCGCGCGGGCGCGCGCCGACGACGACGCGCCCGACCTGATCGACCCGGCGACCGACGCCGCGCGGGTCGAGCGGCCCGAGTGGCTGGTGGTGATCGGCATCTGCACCCACCTGGGCTGCATTCCCCTGGGCCAGAAGATGAGCGACCCGCGCGGCGGCTGGGGCGGCTGGTTCTGCCCCTGCCACGGCTCGCACTACGACACCGCCGGGCGCATCCGCAAGGGACCGGCGCCGCTCAACCTCTGGCTGCCGCCCTATCAATTCCTCGACGACGCGCTGCTGCGCCTTGGCTAGCGTCGCCCGCGATCCGGACGCAGCGCCTTGGCGAGTCGCCCGACGGGGCCGGGCCGGCCTCTGATGCGCCTGCGCCGGCTCTTCCGGCACGAGCGGACCTCCGGCCTGCTGATGCTGGCGGCCATGGGGCTGGGCCTGCTGGCCGCGAACTCGCCCCTGGCCGGTCTCTACGATCAGCTCCACCACACGCCGACCCACCTGCGGATCGGGCCGTTGGCGATCGACGAGCCGCTGGTCCGGTGGATCAACGAAGGCCTGATGGTGATCTTCTTCCTGCTGGTCGGGCTGGAGATCAAGCGCCAGCTTCTGGAAGGCCACCTGGCGACGCCGAAGTGCGCTCTGCTGCCCGGCTTCGCCGCCCTCGGCGGCATGGCGGTGCCGGCGGGGGTCTATGCCGCGATCAACTGGGGCGAGCCGGCGGCCCTGGCCGGCTGGGCGATCCCGACCGCCACCGACATCGTTCTGGCCCTGGGCGTGCTGTCCCTGCTTGGCGCGCGGGTGCCGACGGCGTTGCGGGTCTTCCTGACCGCCCTGGCGATCTTCGACGACATCGGGGCGGTGCTGCTGATCGGGCTGTTCTACGGCGAGCTGGTCTCGGCCCCGCCGCTGGCGCTGGCCGGCTTCGCGCTGCTGGGGCTGATCGGGCTGAACCGTCTGGGCGCCACCCATCCGACCGCCTACACCGCGCTCGGCCTGCTGCTCTGGGGCGGACTGCTGGAGGCCGGGGTTGAGGCGGCGCTGAGTGGCGTGCTGATCGCCCTGGCGGTGCCGCTGCGCCGGACCGACCGGCCCTGCCCCTCGCCGCTGCGCTCCGCCGAGCGCAGCCTGCAGCCCTGGGGCGCGCTGGTCGTGGTGCCGCTCTTCGCCTTCTTCAACGCCGGCGTGGCGCTGGGGCCGGAGACCCTGGCGTCGCTGGGGTCGCCGGTGGCGCTCGGCGTCCTCGGCGGCCTGGTCCTCGGCAAGCAGCTCGGCGTCTTCGCCAGCGCCTGGCTGGCCGTGCGGCTCGGCCTCGGTGCCTTGCCGGCCGGCCTGGATTGGCGCCAGCTCTACGGCGCCGCGCTGCTGGCCGGGATCGGCTTCACCATGAGCCTCTTCGTCACCGCGCTGGCCTTCGACGCGTCGGCCCCGGCGGCGGCGGCCAAGGTCGCGGTCCTGCTCGGCTCGCTGCTCTCGGCCCTGGCGGGCCTGGCCGTGGTCCACCGCGCCACCGCCGCGGCCGGTCGCCCGCCGGGCGGCGGCCTCACTTCTCGTGATCGACCAGGCCGCGCACGAACCAGCGCTGCAGCAGGATGACCACCAGCACCGGCGGCAGCATGGCCAGCAGCGTGGTGGCCATGGTCAGGTTCCACTGGGTGTCGGCGTTGTCGGTCGGCAGGGTGCGCGCGACGCCGATCACCACGGTGGTCATCTCCGCCTCGGTGGTGACCAGCAGCGGCCAGAGGTACTGGTTCCAGCCGTAGATGAACAGGATGACGAAGAGCGCGGCGATCGAGGTGACCGACATGGGCAGCAGCACGTCGCGGAAGAAGCGCAGCGGCCCCGCGCCATCGACCTTGGCGGCCTCGCAGAGCTCGTCGGGGACGACCAGGAAGAACTGGCGGAACAGGAAGGTGGCGGTGGCCGAGGCGATCAGCGGCAGGATCAGCCCGCCGTAGGAGTCGAGCAGGGAGAAGTTGAGCCCGATGTCCCAGCCGACCAGCGCGGCCAGGGCCGACAGCGGGCTGGTCACGTCGGCCACCACCTCGAAGGTCGGGACGATGCGCACCTCGACCGGCAGCATCAGGGTGACGAAGATCGCCCAGAAGGCCGCCATGCGGAAGCGGAAGCGGAAATAGGTGATGGCGAAGGCCGACAGCAGCGAGATCGCCAGCTTCCCGGTGGTGATCCCCAGCGCCATGATCGCCGAGTTGACGAGCTGGCGCTGCAGGTCGTCCTTGCGCCAAGCCGCCACCAGATTGTCCCAGAGATAGACGTCGGGCAGGGTGAACAGGCCCAGCCGGGTCGTCTCCTCCGGCTGCGAGGCGATCACCAGGGCATAGTAGATGGGCAGGAAGATCACGATCAGGCCGGCCGCCAGCAGCAGGTAGCAGGCCAGGTCGAAGCGGGGGGTGCGCTCGATCATCTCGGGTCAGCCGTAGGTTACGCGCCGCTCGACGAAGCGGAACTGCAGGATGGTTAGGGCGATGACGATAGCCATGAGGACCAGGGACTGGGCGGCGGAGGAGCCGAAGTCCTGCGCCTGGAAGCCGTCCTTGTAGACCTTGTAGACCAGGATCCGGGTGGCGCCGCCCGGGCCACCGGCGGTGATCGCGTCGACGATGCCGAAGGTGTCGAAGAAGGCGTAGATCACGTTCATCACCAGCAGGAAGAAGCTGGTCGGGCTGAGCAGGGGCAGCACGATGTCGCGCAGCCGGCGCAGCGGGCCGGCGCCGTCGATCGCCGCCGCCTCGGTCAGGCTGCGCGGGATCGCCTGCAGCCCGGCGAAGAAGAAGACGAAGTTGTAGGACACCTGCTTCCAGGCCGCCGCGGCGACGATCAGCGTCATCGCGTCGGTGCCGTTGAGCAGCGGGTTCCAGGGCACGCCCAGCTCCTGCAGCGCGCGGGCCAGCACGCCGAAGGCCGGGTGGAACAGGAACAGCCAGAGCATGCCGGCGATGGCCGGGGCCACGGCGTAGGGCCAGATCACCAGCGAGCGCAGGATCATCGAGCCGCGCAGCACCCGGTCGGCGGCCACCGCCAGGGCCAGCGCCAGGGTCATGGAGGTGGCGGTGGTGGCCAGCGAGAACACCAGCGTCACCCAGACCGAGTCCCAGTATTCCGGCGAGCTGAAGAGCGCGCGGAAATTGTCCAGCCCGACGAAGGTCATGGCGGCCAGAAAGGGGTCGGAGATGAAGAAGGCCTGCACGATGCCTTCGCCGGCCGGCCAGAAGAAGAAGACCGCCAGGATCACAAGCTGCGGGGCGAGCAGCAGCCAGGGCAGGAGGCGGCCGCGGAAGACGACCTGTTTATGGCGGCTTGCCATGGCGGTTCCGTTTCGACTGGAAGAGAGGAAAGGGGGCAGGCAACGCGGCCCCCGCGGCCGCAACCGCCGCCGCGGGGCGAACCGCGGCGGCGGCGCGGGCGGAGGCTGCGCGCCGGCCCAGTCTTGGCTAGCTCAGTCCTGGATGGTCTTGGCGAAGCGCTCGAGCAGCGGGTTGCCGCGCCGGACCATGTCGTCGGCCGCCTCCTGGGCGGTCTTGTCCATCGACCAGACGTTCTCCAGCTCCTCGTTGATGATCTCGTCGATCTGCACCAGGTAGCCGAGGCGGATGCCGCGGGTGTTCTCGCTGGGCTCGCGCAGGAGCTGCTGGATGGCCAGCTCCTGGTGCGGGAACGCCTCGTAGTAGCCCTGTTCCTTGGCCAGGTCGTAGGCGGCCAGGGTGATCGGCACGTAGCCCGAGTTCTTGTGCCAGTCGACCTGCAGCTCGGGGCTGGCGAGGAAGTTGAAGAAGGCCGCGGCGCCGTCGTAGGCCGGCTTGTCCAGACCCTTCATCACGAAGAGGCCGCCGCCGCCGATGAAGGAGTTGCGCGGCTGCGTGTTGTCCGCCTCGACCGGCAGCAGCGCGGCGCCGAAGTCGAAGTCGGCGTTCTGGGAGATGCCGCCGTAGCCGGCCGAGCTTTCCAGCAGCACGGCGCAGTCCTCGGCGTAGAAGGCCTGGTGGGCGCCGGTCCACTGGCGGCCCTGGTAGGTGTAGAGCCCCTCCTCGATCCAGCGCTGGATGCGCGCCAGGTGGTCGACGAAGCCGGTCTCGTTGAAGATCAGCTCGGCGTTCGGGCTCTGCATGCCGTTGGCCTGGGTGGCGATCGGCTGGTCCTCGATGAAGCTGTAGTTCTTCAGCAGCACCCATTCCTGCCAGGCGGAGGTGACCGGGCAGCTATAGCCGGCGTTCTTGAGCTTGCCCGCGGCCTCTTCCAGCGCGCTCCAGGTCGCCGGCACCTCGTCCACGCCGGCCGCCGCGAAGGCCTCGGCGTTGTACCACATCAGCGGCGTCGAGGTGTTGAAGGGCATGGCCATCTGCTGCCCCTCGAACTGGTACATGGCCATGACCGGCTCGATGAAGCCGGACCAGTCGATCTCGTAGCCGGCCTCGGCCATGATGTCCTCGACCGGCACGATGGCGTCGGAGAAGATCAGGGTCGGCGCCGCCGGGGCGTGGGTCTGCACGATGGCCGGCTGCTTGCCGGCGCGGTAGGCGGCGATCGTTGCGTTGATCGTGTCGTCGTAGGTGCCCTTGTAGGTCAGTACGACCTCGTAGTCGTCCTGGCTGGCGTTGAACTCCTCGGCGTAGCGGGTCAGCACCTTGCCGTTTTTGATGTCGGGCGAGAAGGCGTGCCAGAAGTGCACCTCGGTCGCGGCCAGCGCCGAGGTGGAGGTCAGCGCGACCAGCGCGCCGGCGGTGACAAGGCTCAAAGAGCGCAGGGACATGGCGTGGGGCCTCTATTGGTGGGTCCGAAACAGGGGGCGCCGGCGGCGCCCGGGAAGCGTTGACCGTCGTGTGACGGCGAAATAAGTGATACTTAATTGCAGTGACGGTCTTATGAAATTCACTTATGAAAATCCCGTTGCAGGAGGTTGGTGTTGAATTTCAACCAGATGCGGGCCTTCCACGCCGTGGCGCAGACCGGCAGCTTTTCCCAGGCGGCCCAGCGTCTGGGGGTCACTCAACCCGCGGTCACGGTGCAGATCAAGGGCCTGGAGGACTCGCTCGGCACGCCGCTGTTCCTGCGCGGCGGCGCCCGGGCCGAGCTGACGGCCGAGGGCCAGCGGCTGCTGGCACCGGTCCAGCAGGTGCTGCATCTGATGGAGGAGGTGCAGCAGAGCGTCGCCGAGACCCGGGCGCTGAAGCGCGGCACCCTGCGCGTGGGGATCTCCACGCCGGCGACCATCCTGGGGCTGCTGCGGCGCTTCGCCGACCGTTATCCGGGGATCGAGCTCAGCTTGCAGGCGGGCAACACCAGCGAGCTGCAGCGCGCGCTGGAGGGCAACCGGGTCGACGTGATCGTGGCCTCGCAGCTCACCTGCAAGCGTCAGTTCTTCAACGTCTCGCTCGGCCGCCAGCGGATCGTGCTGGTCGCCGCGCGCGACCATCCCCTGGCCGGGCGCGGCGCGGTCACGCCGCAGGAGCTCGCCGACCAGCCCATCGTTCTGCGCGAGGAGGGCTCGGTCACCCGCTCGGTCTTCCTGGCGGCGCTGCACGCGGCCAAGGTCGCGCCGCGGCCGGTCGCCAGCCTGGGCAGCCGCGAGATGGTCAAGGAGGCGGCGGCCGCCGGCCTCGGCCTCGGCGTGGTGTTCGACGGCGAGGTCGGCGAGGACGCGCGGCTGGCGACCCTGCGTCTGGACTGCGACGCCGACCTGGGGGCCGAGGTCTTCCTGACCTGCCGGTCGGAACTGGCGGAGCTCGGCTCGGTCGGCGCGTTGATCCGCCTGGCGGCCGAGGAGACCGCGGCGGCCACCTGAGCGCTGCCGCCGCCGCCATCGCCGTCGCTGGCCGAGTGGCGGAACGTGGGGGCCGAGTGGCGGAACATGGGGGGCGAGTGGCGGAACGCCGGTGAGTTATAACAAAAATTTCTTTTTGCGAATTGGAGAATTAGAAGCATTTATAGCGCGAGATATCCCGGAGAAGAGGAGCGAGATGATGGATCTGGACCGGGTCTTCGCGCTGTACGACGCCCGCGGCGACGAGCGCTACGGCGAGGCGATCACCCAGCGCGAGCATGCCCTGCAGTGCGGCCTCTGCGCCGAGGAGGAGGGCGCGGGCGACGCCCTGGTGACAGCGGCGGTGCTGCACGACGTCGGCCACCTGCTGCATCGCGACACCCAGGCCAGCTACGACCGCGGCGCCGACGACCGGCACGAGGTCCTGGCCGCCAAGGCGCTGGCCGGGCTGTTCGGGCCGGAGGTGGTCGAGCCGATCCGCCTGCACGTGGCGGCCAAGCGCTACCTCTGCTTCGCCGACCCGGCCTATCATGCCGGGCTGTCCCCCACCTCGCAGATGTCGCTGCGCCTGCAGGGCGGGCCGATGAGCGCCGAGGAGGCGGCGGCCTTCCGGGCCGAGCCGGGGGCGGAGGCCGCGGTGCGGCTGCGTCGCTGGGACGAGGCCGGCAAGGTGCCCGGCCGGCAGACGCCGGACCTGGCGCACTACCGGCGCATCGCCGAGCGGTGCGTGCTGTCGCAGGGGAGCTGACTGGTCATGGCCGCCAAGACGCGCAAGATCCTGCTGATCGTCGTCGACCAGTGGCGCGGCGACCACCTCGGTTGCCTGGGGCATCCCTGCGTCGCCACGCCGAACCTCGACCGGCTGGCGCGCGAGGGCACGCTGTTCGCCCGCCACTATGCCCAGAGCACGCCCTGCGGGCCCAGCCGGGCCTCGATCCTGAGCGGCCAGTACGTCATGAACCACCGGGTCGCGACCAACTGGACGCCGACCTCGGCCAGCCTGCCGACCCTGCCGAAGCTGCTGCGCGCGGCCGGCGTGGCGCCGCATCTGATCGGCTACACGACCAGCATTCCCGATCCCCGGGTGACGCCGCACGAGGACCCGCGCTTCCGGCACTGGAGCATCGCCGAGGGCTGGGACGTGGTGCGCCCCTTCGAGGCGGAGCGCGGCGCCTACCTGCGGCATCTGGCGGAGCAGGGCTACCCGGCCCGCGACAGCTACGAGGCGCAGTTCGCCGACGCCGACACCGACCCGGCGGCGCTCGCCACCTCCCCGATCGCCGCGGCCGACCACGACACCGCCTGGCTGGCCGAGGCGGGCGCGCATTTCCTGGCGCAACCGCCGGCCGGCGATTGGCTGCTGCATCTGGGCTTCTTCCGGCCGCACCCGCCGCTGGCCGCGCCCGCGCCCTTCCTCGCCGACTACGCCGACTGCACGCCGCCGGCCGCGGCGGCGGCCGAGGAGTCGGGGCTGCACCCCTATATGCGCGCGCTGCGCGCGGGCGTGCGCGCCACCACGGCGCATCCGGCGCTGCCCGGCCTGGCGGCCGAGATTGCGCCGGCGCAGGTGGCCGAGCTGCGCCGGGCCTACTACGCGCTCTGCAGCGAGGTCGATGCGCAGATCGGCCGGATACTGGGACTGCTGGAGGCGCGCGGCGAGCTGGAGGAGACGCTGGTGGTCTTCACCGGCGACCACGGCGAGCACCTGGGCGACCAGGGCCTGTTCGGCAAGCGCGGCCTCGACGGCAGCGCCTTCCACGTGCCGCTGATCGTGCGGGCGCCGGGGCTGCCGGCGGGGCGGCGGGTCGACAGCTTCACCGAATCGGTGGATCTGCTGCCGACCCTGCTGGAGTGGCTGGGCGAACCGGCGCCGCTGCACGCCGACGGCCGCTCGCTGCTGCCCTTCCTGCGCGGCGAGACGCCGCAGGACTGGCGCGACTGCGCGGTCTACGAGCAGGACTTCCGCGATATCCTGGGCGGCGAGGTGCCGCTCGACCTGCCGCCGGAGCAGGCGAGCTTCGCCGGCCTGCGCGACACCGCCTATGCCTACCTGCATTTCGCCGGTCTGCCTCCGGCCCTCTACGATCTGCGCGCGGACCCGCAGGAAACCCGTAATCTGGCCGAGGACCCCGCCTATGCCGGCGTGGTGGCGGACTATGCGCAGCGTCTGCTGACCCATCGGCTGCGCCATGCCGACCGGAGCCTGACCCCCTACCGGGTCACTCCGCAGGGGCTGCGCGTCATGGCCTAGAGCAGAGGCCGACCTGAAGGACGCGCGACGCGCTCCCTTCAGGTCGGCTGAAGCTGCTCTTCCACATTAAAGGGAGAGCGATGTCTCGCGACCGGCGCCGACCGTCGCAACCTGAAGCGCGCGCAAATCAAATGCCGAGTGTCCCGCTGGAGCTGGAACGCGATGCATCGCAGGCCGGAGTCGAGGCATACCGGAGTCGGGGCATACCGGAGTCGGGGCATACCGGAATCGGGGCGTTGGTGTGATGCGCGCGCGTCCGCCGCGCACAACCTGCGTTAGGTCTGGCCGGCCGGGATGCCGGGAGGCGAGGCCGACGGCCCCGGAATCCCGCAAATCTGGCACAAGTCGCGCTCGTATCGTGCTGCATGACCGTGTAGGGAGGCTGTCGGGCAATCGCCTTCGGGGTGGAGAAGGATCGGCCATGACAGCTCCTCTGCGTGCCGTGCCGCTGCGGCCCTGTACCTTGCAGGCCCTGCACGAAGATTTCCGCGACCTCGTGCGCGAGCAGTGCGAAAGCTGCGGCGCCGCCGTTGCTGCGGGCGGGGCGCCCGGCGGGACCTGCCTGGCCCGCCAGCTTCAGGAGATGGCGGAGCGCGTCGCCGAGAGCTACGAGCAGCCGCTGCCGCGCGCCGGCCGGGCCTAGAGCAGACTGTGATCGTTTGGCCCCACAGCGTGGGTCCGCCGATCACAAGACACCTGCTCTACACCAAAGGGCTAGAGTGATTTTTTGGCGACCGGCGGACGCGCCGAGGCGCGCCCAGAGGGTCGCGGATCGCTCCAAGCGCGCGTGGCCCCGGCAGACAGTCGGTTCTGAGCGACCGGCGGTCCGGAGACTCCGGGGGCAATCCTACCCATTTTGACGTCAATCCGGACGAGAAGGCAGTTGGCAGCGGCGGCCCGCCCGCGAAGTCTGTGCGGCAGGTCGGAGGCCGGCGCTGCGCCGGTCCGGATTGCGTTCGAGAGGAGAGGGGCATGCGGCGGCTGCGAGCTGCGAGAGCAAGGCGCGGGGCAACGGCGGCCGCCGTGCTGTCGCGGGTGGCCGTTGGATTGGCCGCGCTGCTGCTGGCGGGGGCGGCGCTCGTCCAGTCGCCGGGGGCCGCAGCGACGGAGCCCGCCCCGGCGGTGGAGGCCGAGACGCCCTCAGCGGGGCCGCGCGTCGATCTCTCGCCCGCAGACCGGGATGCCTTGGCGGCGAGCTTGCGCCTGCTGGGCGAGGACCAGCCGGATTCGGCGCTGGCCCGGCTGGAGCGGGCCAGCCGGCAGGGCGATCCCGATGCGCTCTTTGCCATCGGCGTGCTGCTGGAGACCGGGCATCGCGGCACGCCGCGCAATCCCGAATTGGCGTTGCGCGCCTACCAGCGCGCCGCCGAGCTGGGGCAGCCGAAGGCCCAGGTGATCGTCGCCGAGCACATCCTGGCGGGCAGCTTCGGCCCGGTCGATCCCCAGATCGCCCGGGCGCTGCTGGTTGCGGCGGCGCGGCGGGGCGAGGCGCGGGCGCGCGCGCTGCTGGCCGAACGGGGCTGGACCCGGGGGGAACTGGCGGCCGAAACGCGCCTTGGCCGTCTCCGGCCCGCCGAGGCGCGGCGCCCGGACCGGTCGGCGATGAGCGGGGCCGCCAGCAAGCTGCGGCAGGGCGAGTCTCCGCAGGCGGGCGAACGGCCCCTCGAGGCGCCGTTGGTGCAGGTTGCCGTGCGCCGTCCCGCCGCCGCGCCCGAGCCGACCGCCCCCCCGTCAGCCGCCCCCCAGTCAGCCGCCCCCCAGTCAGCCGAGCCCCAGTCAGCCAACCTCGAGCCAGGCGGTCCCGAGCCGGCCGGGTCGGCTGCCGCCGCGGCGTCGTCGCCCGCCTGGCGCGCCTGGGTGGGGTCGATGAAGACCGAGCGGGGCGCGCGCCGCCTGGTCGACGAGTTGCAGGCCGGCTTCGGCACGCTGGCGGCGCGGATGGATCTGCAGATCCACCGTCGCCGGCCGGAGGGGCAAACCGCCTATCGCCTCTACAGCGAAGCGCAGCCCAGCCGCGCCGCGGCCGCGCGCCTGTGCGCGCAAATCAAGCAGGCGGCCGCCGGGCAGGACTGCCTGGTGATCCGGGATTGACGACGATGCTGCAACCGCGCGCCGTCCCGACCCATCAAGCGCCGCGTGCGGGGGCGTTAAGCGCCGACATCCTGCTGGTCGACGACGACCTCGAGCTGTGGCAGGAGCTGCGCGACCTGCTCACCGGCTGGGGCTACAGCGTCGCCGACTACCGGACGCCGCGCAGCCTGCGGGGCGAGGAGGGCAGCGTCGACTGCCGGCTGGCGCTGATCGATGTCTTCATGCCGGAGTGCGACGGTATCGAGGTGCTGCGCGCCCTGCGGACCCGCAATCCGAAGCTGCCGGTGGTCCTGATGAGCGGGCGCGGGCGCCTGGAATGGCCGATGGACTTCCTGCAGCGTTTGCCCGCGCTCGGCGCGCGTGGGCTTCTGCTCAAGCCCTTCTCGGAGACCGAGCTGGCCGCTACGGTGGCGCGCTTCGCCTTGCCGCCGAAGCCGCCGGCGGCAAGGCAGGGCTGACTTCGGGACGGCCCTGCGGTCGCCTTGGCCGAGAGCGGCGGGGCGGGGCGGGCGGCGGGGAGCAGAGGCCAGGGCGTGCAAACGGAGCTCGTGCAGACGGAGACGGCCGTGTTGGGGCTGGCCGCCCTGCCCAGCCTGCTGGCCATCGTCGAGGATCTGCGCCGCCGGCGCATCTCCAACCTCTTCTGGCTCGCGCTGGCCCTGCTCGGCGTCGTGCGGCTCTGGCTGGTCGGCCTGCCACCGTTGGCGAACGTCCTCGTGGCCCTTGCCCTGATCGCGCTGCTGCTGCTCGCCTGGCTACGCGGCCTGCTGGGCGGCGGCGACGTCAAGCTGCTGGCCGCGTCCTTCCTGCTCTTCGTCGGCGACCTGGCGCTCTATCTCCTGGCGCTGTCGCTGCTGGTCGCCGGTCAGGCCCTGGTCTGGTGGCCCTGGGCGCGCGGGCCGAAGAAGCGGCGTCGCCTTCCGCTCGGCCTGGCCATCGGAGCGGCCAATCTGGCGCTCGTCGTCCTGCTGGTCGTCCGCGACCCGGCCGGGGGCGGGTAGCCCGATAGCCTCGGCGCGCTGGGCGCGGGCGACCGGCCGCCTTCGGCGCGGCGCGGCCGAATGCTGCCATTTTGGGGCTTCTTGCTCAGCGGGCCTCTGAATACTGGAGTATAGGGACGGCACGCTCCGGGGCCCGAGGCTGCTTGGGCCTTGCGGGCCCGGTGCGCCACCTGTTCGGGCGGCGGGGGCTGACGATGACTCTGGGCGAAACCACGCTCCCCATCGACGTTCTGGTCGTCGACGACGACCCGGACATCCTCTTGGAACTGAGCGACGTGCTGCGCGGCCGCGGCCTGTCGGTGGTGGCCGCGCGCTCCCTGGCCGACGCCGAGGCCTGTCTGGAGGCCTACCGGCCGGCCGTTGCCCTGGTCGACCTCGCCTTGGGGCAAGAGTCCGGACTGGTATTCGTCGAGCGCGTGCAGGCGCTGTCTGCGGGGACCCGCAGTGTTCTCATGAGCGGGAACCTTTCCGCGCTGCAGCAGTTTGGCAGTCGGATGCCAGACGACCTCTTCGTCATAGAGAAGCCGGTTCCGATCGATTTGCTGGCGCGTTTTCTGCGGGGTCTCTTCGGCGACTCCGCAATGTCCGATTCGTCAGGGCGTTAGCTCCCCTCTGCGCGTGTCGGCTGTGTATCCAGCGTTTGTGTTCTAACAAGTATACAAATTGAGAAAATCTAGGACGAATGCATGTCGATGCATGAGAAATTCTCTGATATACTAGGAAAAATTCCGCATGTAAGGTTATCGTAACCAATGTATTCATCATGCGATTTGTCGATTCAGACTTTTTTAATTCTCAAGGCGAAACCTGCCCCACAGTGGATGGAGTTCGTGCCGGTCTGGGTTTAACCCAAGTTGCAGCGGGTTTTCGGGTCGGTCAGCCTCAACTCCACCACAGGATGTGAATGCCATGAGGAGTAGGGGCTGTGCCTGGCATGAGGCCGTCCGGGGCGCGACGATTACTGGGCGAAATCCTGGCGCGACTTTGGGGCGACCGCGCAGGGTCGGCGATTGTCTGGCTCGTGGCCAGTCTGCCGGCGCTCTTCGGGGTCTCGGCCCTGGCGCTCGACTACGGGCAGGTCTTCACGCAGCGCCAGCAGCTTCAGGCCGTGGCGGACCTTGCCGCCTTGGAGGCGGCCCGCGCCCTGCCGGACACCGACCTGGCCCGCGCTCGCGCGCTGGACAGCCTCGCCCGCCAGCTCGACGGCGTGACCTATGACGCCGCGGTGACCTTCGGCGCCTACGGCAGCCGCACCGAGGCGGGAGATTTCCGCTATCCGGCGGCCACGCGCTTCCAGGGCGGCGCCGGTCAGGCCAACAGCCTGCGGGTCGAGGTCGAGCGGCGCAGCGACACCCTGTTCGGCACGCTGGTCGACTTCGGCCCGCCGCAGGTCGGCGCCTCGGCGGTCGCGGCCCGCTCGGCGGAGTTCGCCAGCCTGGCCATTGCCAGCTCGCTGGCCAGCGTCGACACCGAACAGAGCGTCGTCCTCAACTCCTTGCTCGGTTCGCTGCTGGGCACCAGCGTCAACCTTTCGGCGGTGGCCTGGGAAGGCCTGCTGACGACCAATCTGGAGCTGCTGAGCTTCCTCGAACGGCTTGCCGTCGAGGCCGGCGTCTCGGTGATCGAGACCGACGAGATCCTGGACGCCAGCCTGGCCCTGTCGGACTGGCTGCGGCTGCTCGGCGACAGCCTGGAGGCCGGCGAAGGCCAGGGGGCGCTGGCGGCGGCGGCCAGCGGCGCCGCGCAGCTCGCCGGCGACCTGGCCGTGGACCCGCTGCTGCGGGTCGGCGACCTGGTGGCGCTGGAGGCCGGGGAGACGACCTACGGCATGGCGCCGGCGGACACGCTGGTCAACGTCTTCGACCTGGTGCGCCTGGCCGCCGAGCTGGCCAACGGCCGGCATGGCCTGACCGCCGAGGTGGCGGTGCCGCTGCCGGGCGCCGACATCGCCCTGCGCGCCTTCGCCGTCTCCGGGCCGCAGCCGATCGCGATCGCGCCGGAGGGCGCGCAGGTGGCGACCTCGCAGCTCCGCGTCCTGCTCGACCTGGGCGTCGGGCTCGACACCTCGACCGCGCCGGCCCTGGCCGGTCTGGTCGGCAGCCTGCTGCAGGTCGACCTGGAGCTGCTGGTGGACCTGGCGCCGGCCCGGGCCGAGGTCGCGGCCCTGGGCTGCAACACCGGCGATCAGCCGCGCTACGTCGACCTCGACGTCACCCCCGGTCTGGCGCGCGTCGGTCTCGGCGACGTCGAGGAGTCGGCCCTGTCGCTGCCGGCCACGCCCGCGGTGGAGGAGGCGACGCTGCTGCAGCTCTCGCTGCTGGGCATCCCGGCGGTGCGGGTCAACGCCGTCGCCGACCTGACGGTCAACGGCGCCGGCGGCCGCGAGCGCTTCTTCGCGCCCTTCGCGCCGCCGCAGGAGCGCACCGTCGGCTCGACCGGCCTGGTCGGCAACCTGGGCAGCGAGCTGATCCAGGATCTGGACCTGCGCATCCAGGTGCTGCCCGG
Organism: Algihabitans sp.; assembly: GCA_965233705.1. Taxonomy (GTDB): domain Bacteria; phylum Pseudomonadota; class Alphaproteobacteria; order Kiloniellales; family DSM-21159; genus Algihabitans. The sequence continues at coordinate 679,731 of CBDDTF010000004.1, forward strand.
CCTGCCGCTGCTCATCAACGGCCTGCTCGATGCCCTGATCAACACGCTGCTGTCGGCCGTCCTGCCGGCGCTGCAGCTTCTCCTGGGCAACGTGCTGGGGCCGATCCTCGATCCGCTGCTCGACGGTCTGCTGACGGCGCTGGGCATCCAGGTCGGCAGCGCCGACGTGGCGGTGGGCGGCCTGTCCTGCGGCCAGGTCCGGCTGGTGGCGTCATGAGCGCGCCCGCCGGTCGCCGCGCCCCGCGCCCCCTGCGTGCCTTGCGCGCCTTGCGCGTCCTGCCGCCGCTGCGCCTGTCGCGGCGCCTTTGGGCCGACCGCGAGGGCGGCGCGATGGTCGAGTTCGTGCTCGTGCTGCCGCTGCTGCTGACCCTCTTCTTCGGGCTGCTGCTGTGGGGCGAGAGCCTGTTCATCCAGCAGCAGGTGAGCTGGGCCTCGGCCGAGCTGGCGCGCACCGCCGGCGTCGGCGAGGCCCCCGACGACCGCGAGGCGCTGTTCGACGCGCTGGCCGACCAGGTGCTCGCGACCTTCTTCTTTCCCGCCTGCGCCGAGGCGGCCTTCGCCGAGACCGCCGAGCGGGTCACGGTGACCGTGACCTACGACATGGCGCGGGCCGAGACCTGCCGCTTCGTGCCGGCGCTGCCCTTCGTGCCGGCCCCCAGCGCCTTCGAATCCCAGCGCGAAATCCTAGTGAGTGTCCCATGAGAGCCCTGAAGCCCCGTCTTCTGGCCGGCCTGGTGCCGGTCCTCCTGCTCCTGTCGGCGGCTCCGGCCGCCGCCCAGGAGAACGGCGGCAGCGCCGCGGCGCCCGCCGATTCCCCAGCGCAGCCCCCCAGCAGGGCGAAAGAGATCCTGCGCTTGCAGTGGGACTCGCGACCCGCCTTGCCCGAGGCCCTGTCCCAGGGGCCGACCGGCGAGGAGGCGAGCGAGATCTACGAAGCCGACATCGAGAGTCCCGAGCTCGATGTTTCCACCAGCAGTGAAAGGAACTGAGACCATGACGCACACGCTCAAGACCCTTCTGCAACGGCTCCACCGCGACTGCGAGGGGGCGGCCGCGGTCGAGTACGCCCTGATCGCCGCCCTCATCTCGGTCGCCGCCATCGCCGTGCTCGATCCCGTCGGCACCGGTGTCTCGCAGGTGCTCGGCTCGGTCTGCGACGAGATCGCCGGCGTGTCCGGCGTGTCGATCACCTGCCCGAGCTGACGCGCGTCGAACGGAGGATGAGAGCGGACGTGTCGACGCGCGCGACCATGACCGAGGGGCCGGACGGCCGTCACGCGGCGGCCGGCCTGCCGGCCGCCGTGACGCCCGACCTGTTGGTCGAGCTGGACCGGGACGGCCGTCTCGGCCGGGCCGTGGCGCTCAGCGCCTGGGCGCGCGGCCTGCCGCTGGCCCGTCTGCGCGGCCGGCGTTGGTCGGACGTGGTCGCGGCCGACACGCCCGAGCTCGCCACCGACTGGGGCGACAGTCCGGCGCCGCCGCTGCGCTGTTTCGAGGGGTGGTTGCGCCTGCCCGACGCCGAGCAGGCGGTCGTGTTCTTCGCCCTGCCGCAAGCGCCGGGGGGCGGCGTGCTGGTCTACGGCTTCGGGCGGGACGGCAGCGGTCTGTCCTTCGGCCACAGCGCCTGGGCGGCGCGCCAAATCCGCGAGCAGATTCTGATGGCCGAGACGGAGCAGCGGCTGCGCCTGGAGGCGGAGGTGCTGCTCGCCAGTCTCAGGGCCCTGCTCGAAGAGGCGGGGCTGCAGCAGATCTGCGGGCGCATCATCGCCGAGTTCGCCAGGATCATTCCCCACGCGCTGGGCCTGGTGCTGCAGCGCCAGGGCGACGGCAGCCTGGCGGTCACGGCGGCCAGCGACGGCGACTGCCTGGGCCTGGTGTTCCGCCAGCGCAGCGACCTGCTGGCCGCCGAGCAGAGCGTCGCCCGCCTGGCCTCGCTCCCGGCGGTACTCGCGGCCACCGACCGCCGTGCGGCCGGTTTGCTCGGCCGCGTGGGTACGACGCTGGGCGAGGCTGCCTTGGTCACGCGCCTGCAGATCCGGCAGGAAACCGCCTTCTTCCTGCTGGTCGCGCAGCCGGACCGGCCGTTTCCCGACCGGGCCAGCCTGCTGCTGGAGCGTCTCGCCCTGATCGCGCGCCATGCCTTCGAGGGGGAGGAGCGGCGCCGCACCATCACCAACCTCGCCAAGTTCGCCTCCATGGGCGAACTGATGAGCATCATCGCCCACGAGGTGAACCAGCCGCTCACCGTGATCAGCATGGCGGCGGAGAACGCGCGGGTGGCGATCGACCGGATCGAGACCGACGAGCAGCGCCAGGCCGTCAAGCAGCGGCTGCGGCGCGTCCAGCAGAACGTCGACAAGGTCGGCCAGATCATCAACTCGATCCGGCGGCTGGCGCACCCCGGCTACGACCGCCAGGGCGTGCCGCGCGCCCGCCTCGGCCAGGCGGTCAGCGGCGTCGCCGAGTTCATGGACGGCAGCCTGGCGCGCAGCGGCGTCAAGCTGCGCGTCGGCCGCAGCGGCCCGGACGGCTACCTCGCCGCCCATCCGGTCAGCCTGCAGCAGGTGCTGATCAACCTGATCAGCAACGGCCGCGACGCGGTGGTGCAGGCCCTGCACGACGGCCGGCTGGAGGCGGAGGGCTGGGTCGCCGTCGATGCCGAGGTCGACGCCGAAGCCGGCCGCGCCCGCGTGCGGGTGAGCGACAACGGCGGCGGCATCCCCGAGGAGCTGCGCGAGCGGATCTTCGAGCGCTTCTTCACCCTGAAGGAAAGCGGCCGGGGCAGCGGCCTGGGCCTCAGCATCGTGCAGGAACTGGTGGCCGAGATGGGCGGCCGCATCGCCGTCGAGAACGCCGCGGCCGGCGCCGTCTTCACCCTGGAACTGCCGCTGGCCGAGACGCGGGCCGAGGCGGCGATGCCCGACCAACCGGGCGGGCGTGACGGGGGCCTGGACCGATGAGCGGGCGCAGACTGGAAGTGCTGGTGGTCGACGACGACCGCGACCTGGCGGAGGAGCTGGCCGCCCTGGTGACCGCTTACGGCCACCGTGCGGCCGTCGACCACGACGGGCAGGCGGCCTTCGCCGCGTTTCACGGCGAAGCCTTCGACCTGATCCTGATGGACATCAACATGCCGCTCTGGGACGGCACGCGCGCGGCGGAAGCGATGGGATCGCTGCGCCCCGACGCGCGGATCGTGCTGATGAGCGGCGACGAAGGCGCCATCGCGCGGGCCGGCCAGGGCCGCCTGCCGGTGGTGACGATTCTCACAAAGCCGCTCGATCCCGCGCAGATCCGGGGTCTGCTGGCGGCCATCGCGGAGTCCTGAGCCATGTTCTCGAAGAGTCTGCCTTTCCTCGTCGCGCTGCTGGTGCTGGTCGGGCTCGCCTTCGGCGCGCTCGGGCTGCTCAGCTCGGGCGGGGAGGAGCCGGGCTCCGGCCTCCAGGCCCGGCCGGCGGAGCCGGCGGTCGAGTTGCAGTCGGTGGTCGTCGCCGCCGAGCCGATCGAGCGTGGCAGCCTGGTTACGGCGGCGCAGGTGACCACCGTCAAGATGCAGGCGCCGGCCCCCGCCGCGGCCCTGCCGAGCCCCGACCTGGCGGTCGGTCGCACCGCGCTGGCGGCCATCTCGGACGGCCAGCTCGTCACCCGCGACCTGGTGGCCGAGTCCCCCGACGGGCGCGGCGGCCTGGCGCTGCTGGTGCCGCCGGGCAAGCGCGCGGTGGCCCTGCGCATCACCGACGAGATCGCGGTCGGCAACTTCCTGGTCGCCGGCGACCGGGTCGACGTCTTCGTGCGCCTGACCCCGAGCCGCGAGGGCGAGGCGGCGGCGCCGACCAGCCTGACCGCCGAGCGCCGCTCCTTCGCGGTGCTGCAGGACATCGAGGTGCTCTCCTTCGGCGAGGCGCTGCGGGTCAACACCGAAGGCGAGGCGGTGCGCGCCCAGACGGTCACCCTGGCGGTCGCGGCGGAGCAGGCCAACACCCTCAACCTGCTGGCCGAGCTGGGCTCCTTCTACCTGGCGCTGCGCCACCCGAGCGACGACCAGCGCCTGGAGTCCGAGTTCCTCTCCCTGGAGGACCTGGTGCGCACGCCGGAGGAGGCCGAAGCCCTCGCCGCCGCCACCGCGACCGCCGAGCCGGCACCCGCCCAGACCGCCGGGCGCGCCCGGCCGGAGCCGCACCGCGTCGTCGTGATCCGGGCCGGTGTGCCCACCATCGAAGCCGTTACCGGAACCTCTGGAGCCAAGCCCTGATGCGTTGGACCGCGTTTGTCTTCGTCGCCGCGCTCTTCCTCTGGTCCACGGCGGCCCAGGCCGCCGGCCTGACCCTGGTGGTCGGGCGCCAGGAGGTGGTGTCGCGCGACACCCCCATCACCCAGGTCTCGGTCGGCGACCCCGGCGTGGCCGACGTCGCCGTGGTCGGCCCGCGCGAGGCGCTGGTCACGGCCAAGGCGGCCGGCGCCACCGATCTGCTGATCTGGCGCGAGGGCGCCGAGGAACCGGAACGGCTGGCGCTGCGGGTGGTCGGCGACGTCGGCGAGCTGCGCCGCGCCATCAAGCGGGTGCCGGCGCTCAGTGAGGTGCGGGTCGAGCGCAGCGCCGAGGGGGTGATCCTCAAGGGGAGCGTGCCCAGCGTCGAGGAGCATCGCCGGCTGACCCAGCTCGCCGCCGCCTTCGCCGGCGCGGCGGTGACCGACCTGACGCGGGTGCTGCAGACCCAGCTCGTCAGCGTCGAGGTGCGCTTCGCGGCGGTCTCCAGCACCGCCCTGGAGCGGCTCGGCTTCGACTGGAGCTTCCTGTCGAGCTCGGTGCAGTATGCGCTGACCGGCCCCAACGCGCTGCAGGGCTACAGCTTCGCGCCGAATGCCGGGGGCTTGAGCCTGGGCGAGCGCTCGCCGCCGATCAGCGAGGCCTTCAACCTCTTCCTCTCGGTGCCCGACGTCAGCTTCACCGCCGTCCTGGGCGCGCTCAGCCGCAACCAGCTCGCCCAGATCCTGGCCGAGCCGACGCTGACGGTGCGTAGCGGCGAGGAGGCGGACTTCCTGGTCGGCGGCGACATCCCCATTCCCGTGCCCCAGGACGAGGACTCCATCGGCATCGAGTTCCGCAGCTTCGGCATCCGCCTGAAGCTCCAGGCCAAGGTGCTCAACGACCGCCGCATCCTGATGAGCCTCAACCCCGAGGTCTCGGAGCCGGACTTCGCGCGCGGCGTGTCGATCGGCGGCGTGACCGTGCCCAGCATCGCGCGGCGCGGCGCCTCGACCACCGTCGAGCTGGGCGACGGTCAGTCGCTGGTGCTGGCCGGCCTGGTCTCCTCCTCGGCGCGCGCCACCGACGACGGCGTGCCGGGCCTCTCCGAGCTGCCGGTGCTCGGCTACTTCTTCGGCAACTCGGCCGAGAACCGCGAGCGTCAGGAGCTCATCATCGTCGCCACGCCGCGGCTCGTCGCGCCCCTGCAGCCCGGCCAGCTCCCCAACCTGCCCGGCGAGGGCAGCCTCGGCCAGGGCCGCAACGCCGCCGACATGCTGCTCGGCGAGGAGCGCGTCGAGACCCGCCAGCTTCGCCACGGACTGCTGCCATGAACCTCAATCAAGCCAAGCCCCTGGTCTGCCTCGTCTCCTACGACGAGCTGCTGGCCGAGCGCATCGCCATCGTGCTGGACCCGGCCTTCGACCTGGAGCGCAGCCGCCCCGAGGCCGAGGCCATGGCCGCAGTCGCCGAGAGCACGCAACCCGACCTTTGGCTGGTCGATCTGGACGAGGCGGGGCCCGCCGGCAGCGCCAGCGTCGAGCTGCTGCCGCGGGTTCAGGAGGTCGCGCTGGAGCGGCCGGTCGTCGCCATCTCCGCCGACTTCAGCGGCAGCCAGGTGCTGGCCGCCATGCGCGCCGGGGCCAGCGACTTCCTCGACAAGACCGGCATCGACGAGACGCTGATCGGCCAGCTCCAGCGCTGGATTGACGGCCGGCGCGGCCAGGCGGCGCGGCGCGGCAACCTGCTGGCCACGCTGGGCATGCTGCCCGGCACCGGGGTCACCGCCCTGGCCGAGGGGCTGGCCGGCGAGCTGGCCGCGGCCGAGCCGGATCAGCGGGTGCTGCTGATCGACCTGACCTCCGGCCGGGCGCTCAGCCAGATGCTGGAAAGCGGGCAGAAGCCCTACACCCTGGACGATGCGCTGGGCGACATCGGCCGCCTCGACGACAGCCTGATCGAGACGGCCTTTGCCCGCGCCCATGCCGAGCGGGTCTTCCTGCTGGAGCGCGATCCCGAGCGCGCCACCGCGCAAGCCTGGCACGACTACGACTTCATGACCCTGCTGTCGGTCCTGCGTCGCTGGTTCGCCTGGACGGTGGTGGCCGCCCACTACGACTTCGGCGGCGGCGTCTTCCGCCGGCTCCACCGCGAGGCGGAGGAGGTGGTGCTGGCCTGCGACCAGCGGCTGGGCAACGTGCAGGCGCTGGCCGGCTACCTCAACTCCCTGGGTGCCGAGGGCATGCCGGCGGGGCGGGCGCACTTCGTCGTCACCCGCGCCAACAAGCGCCTTTCGCCCAGCCCGCAGCAACTGATCGAGAAGTTCGACTTTCCCAGCGCGTTGGTCTTTCCCGACGCCCGCCTGGAGTTGGAGACCGCGGGCAACGCCGGCCTGCCGATCGGCAGCTACGCCCCGCGCTCCGACTACGTCGGGCGCCTGCGCGAGCTGGCCCGGCGGGTGCGCGCGCTGGATGCGGGCAAGGTCGGGGCAGCGCGTCTGGCCGCCGGCGGCTCCGGTCTGGTCGCCCGGCTGATGAGGAGCCTGCCATGAGTCTCGGTCTGCAGAACGATCCCGGCTTTCGCATCCGCAGCGACCTGAATCTGTCGGACAGCTACCAGAACGCCAAGTTCCGCGCGGTCGACATCGTGCAGCGCCTGCTCGACGACCAGTCCAGCGACCCCGACGACCTGGACCCGGAGGCGCTGCGCCAAGCGGTGACGCGCGCCGTCGCGGCGGCCCTGTCCGGCACGCAGATGGGCCTCAACGGGCCCGAGCGCGAGCGGCTGCATCAGGAGGTGATGCACGAGCTGCGCGGCTACGGGCCGCTGCAGCGCTACCTCGACGACGCCGAGGTGGACGACATCATCGTCAACGGCCCGGAGCGCATCTACGTCGAGCGGGGCGGCACCCTTTACCGCGAGGCCGCGCGCTTTCGCGATCACGCCCACCTGATGCGCATCGCGCAGCGCATCGTCGGGCCGCTGGGGCGGCGCGTCGACGAGAGTTCGCCCTTCGTCGACGCCCGCCTGCCGGACGGCAGCCGCGTCAACGTGGTGGTGCCGCCGATCTCGGTCGACGGGGCCACCATCTCGATCCGCAAGTTCAAGCGGATTCCCCTGACCGGCCACGACCTGGTCAAGCTGGGCACGCTGTCGCGCGACATGCTGGACTATCTGGCGAGCGCCGTGCGGGCGCGGCTCAACATCGTGATCTCCGGCGGCACCGGCTCGGGCAAGTCGACGCTGCTCAACGCCCTGTCCGGCTTCGTCTCGCCCTCCGAGCGGCTGGTCACCATCGAGGACGCCGCCGAGCTGCAGCTACGCCAGCCGCACGTGGTGCGCATGGAGACCCGCATGCCCAACGCCGACGGCACCCAGGAGGTGCCGGCCCGGGCGATCCTGCGCAACACGCTGCGCATGCGACCCGACCGCATCATCGTCGGCGAGGTGCGCGGCGACGAGGCGATCGAGATGCTGCAGGCGATGACCACCGGCCACGACGGCTCGATGACCACGATCCACGCCAACTCCGCGCGCGACGCGCTGGACCGGCTGGAGCTGCTGCTGGCCTTCGGCGGCCTGAACGTCGACACCCGCATGCTGCGCCGCCAGATCGCCGGCGCGATCAATCTTCTGGTCCAGCTCCAGAGGGGGGAGAACGGCCGGCGCCGGGTGGTCGAGATCGCCGAGGTCTGCGGCCTGGAGGAGGAGGCGGTCTCGATGCAGACGATCTTCCGGGCCGCCGAGCCGGACGAGCCGGCACCCGACGGCTTCCTGCGCGAGACGCGGCGCAGCCGCTTCGAGCGGCGGTTGCAGCGCGCGCGCAACAGCCTGCACGGGCAGAGCCGGGAGGGCATCGGGTTATGATGCTGCTGCTCGCCGCCGCCTGTCTTCTCTCGGCCGGCCTGCTGCTGGCCCTGGCGCTGCGCCAGGACCGCGCGCGTGCCCGGATCGACATGCGGCTCGAGGGTATCGCGGTCGGGCTGCACGGCGGGGCGGAGGACCCCTTCGCCGAGGCCTCGCCCCTGCGCGCGCGGCTGCGCCGCCTGGCCGTGCCCTTCGAGCGGGCGGGCTTCGCCGTGACGCCGCGCCGGGCCGCCCTGGGGCTGTTGCTGGCGAGCGCCGTGTTCGTGAGTCTGCTCAGCCTGGCGGGGCCGCGCGTGGCCGTCGCGCTCTTCGCCGCCGGGCTGCTTCTGGGCGCCTGGCTGCTGGGTCGGCTCAGCCGCCGGCGCAGCGAGCGGTTGCTGGCGGCACTGCCCGAGTTGCTGGAGTCCATGCGCCAGGCGGTGATGGCGGGCAACGCGCCGGCGGTCGCCTTCGTGCGCGCCCTGCGCAGCCAGCGCGGCGAGGTGCGCGCGGAGCTGCGCTCGATCGAGCGGCGCCTGCAGCTCGGCGCCTCCCTGCCCGAGGCCTTCGCCCCCTGCGTCGAGCGGCTGCAGTTCCACGAGCTGCGGCTGCTGGCGATCCTCTTCCGCGTGCATCAGGTCTACGGCGGCTCCTTTAACGAGATGCTGGAGAGCCTCATCAAGACGCTGCGCGATCGCCAGCGCACCGCCCGCGAGTTCAAGGCGGCCTCCAGCGAGATCCGCATGTCGACGCGGGTGGTGCAGCTCGTGCCGCTCTTCGTCGCCTTCGCCATCTGGCTGGTCCAGCCCGAGCACTTCGACTTCTTCTTCTCCGAAGCCGGATTCGGCCACGGCCTGGCCATTCTGGGCCTCTACGGCAGCGGGCTGGTCATCTCCGGCTGGCTCGCCCGCGCGGACTACTGAGGGAGACGCCCGCCATGCCGCCGTTCCTGGTCGATCCTCTCCTGCTCGCCGCGCTGGCGCTCTTCGCCGCCGCGGCGCTGCTCGTCGCCGGTCTCGGCCACCGCCTGAGCGCCGAGCGCCGCATCCGCCATCGCCTGGGGAGCGTGCGGGTGGCCGGGCGCTGGGCCGAAGCGCGCCCGTCCGGGCGCGGCGCGGAGGCGGTCTGCCGCGCCCTGCGGTTTTCGGAGGCGGACCTGGCGGAGACCGGGCGCCTGGTCTCGCGCGCCGGCCTGGGCGGCGGGGTGCGCACGGCGGCCTGGTTCCTGCTGGCGCGCGCCGGCTTCGCGGTGGCCGTGGCGAGCGTCGCCGGCCTGGGCTACTGGGGTGGCTGGCTGCGCGGCCTGCCGTTGCTGCTGCTGCTCGCCGGCGGCCTGTTCGGCTTCCTGGTGCCGCGCCTGCTCCTCGGCTGGCTGGGCGCGGCGCGCAGCCGGCGCATCCACAAGGAGCTGCCGGTGTTCATCGACACGCTGGTGCTGATGCTGCGCAGCGGCGCCAGCCTGGACCAGGCGCTGCGCACCCTGGCGCAGCAGGACGAGGCGGCCTTTCCCGAGATCGGCCGCGCCACCCGGTCCCTGGTCGAAGACCTGGAGAACGGCCTGGGCCACGACGAGGCGATGGAGCGCTGGGCCGACCGTCTGGGCGGCGATGCCGTCCACGAGCTGGCCCAGATGTTCATCCTGCACCTCCAGGCCGGCTCCGAGATCGCCCGGCGTCTCAAGCAGTTCGCCGAGCTTTTCGTCGAGCAGCGGCTGCTCGACGCCCGCGAGCGCGGCGGCCGCCGCATCACCCAGCTGACGGTGACCGCCATGCTGTTCTTCGTCCCGCCGCTCATCCTGACCATCGCCGGCCCCGGTGTAGACGCCCTGATCAAGGGGATCGGGGCCATCGCGCAAGGAACCGCCCAATGGTGACGATCCGCAACTCCGCGCGCCGCCCGGCGCGCGCCCTTCGCCGCGCCGTGCTGGGGGCGGCCGTCCTGCTGCTCGCCGGCTGTCAGGTGACCGGACTGCCGCAGAAGGCGCAGACCGCCTCGATCAGCGGGCAGGAGGCGCAGGACCGGGCGCTCTACCTCTCCTCGATCGCCGGCCTGCTCGACACCGCGCGCCCGCAGGCCGCGCTGGCCTTCCTCGAGGACTACCAGAATCGCTGGCCCGATGATCGCCGGGCCTTCACGCTGCAGGGGCGGGCTCTGCTCGCGACCGGCGAGCCGCGCCCGGCCGAGGAGGCCTTCCGGCGGGCGATCGCCCTGGAGCCCACGGCCGACGCCTGGGTGGGGCTGGGCCATGTGGCCGCCGCCGGCGGCGACTGGATGGTGGCCCAGGAGCGCTTCTCCCGCGCGCTCGAGCTGGAGCCCGCCAACGCCCGGGCCCTGAACAACTACGGCTACGCCCTGCTCAAGCTCGGCCTGCCCGACGAGGCGCACCGCTGGCTGCTGCGGGCGCGCGAGCTGGACCCCGGCAACGACCGGGTCGCCATGAATCTGATGGTGGCCGCCTGGTTCTCCGGCCGGCGCGAGACCGCCGAGTCGATCATGGCCAGCCTCCACCTGCCGGACGACCGGGCCCGGGCGGCCGCCCTGCTGACCGAGTGGTCGCAGGAGCTCGGGGACGACGCGGGAGACTCGGACACGAAGGAAAGGCTACCCTTGTAATGGCGCAGGACAGCAAAGCACTGCCAAGCATCGTCGTTCTCGACGACGAGCCGGAAATCGTCAGCAACATCGCCGAGTTCCTCGACGGCCTGCAGATGCGGGCGACGGGTTTCACCCACCCGACCGCCGCCTTCTCACACCTGCGGCGGCACGAAGGGCCCTTCGTCCTGTTGAGCGACATCAAGATGCCGGTGATGGACGGCCTGGACCTGGTCGATCGGCTGCAGCACGACCATCACCCCGCGGCCGACTTCGCCTGCATCCTCTTCACCGCCCATGCCGACATCGACCGGGCGGTGCGGGCCTTGCGCATGGGCGTGCTCGACTTCCTGATCAAGCCGTTCGACCTGGAGCAGCTTCACCTGGCTCTGCTGCGGGCCTTCGATCACCTGGAGGACTGCGCGCGCGGCCGGGCCCAGAGCGGCCTGAACGATCTGGCCCGCACCATGGCCAGCGCGCGCGAGATGGCGGACCTGCTGAACAGCTCGCTGGCGCGGCTCGAGCCGCGCGAGCCGGAGGTGCGCCCGAGCGATGGGCGGCTGCTGGAATCCGAGGACTGGCTGATTTCCTGCATCAAGTGGCAGCAGAGCTTCCGCCGGCTGCGCGACCGCTTCTTTCCGGCCTGCAGCTACGACGACGGTGCCTGGGAGATCGTCCTCTACGTCCTCGAGCAGAAGCTGCTGCAGCGCCGCGCCCCGGTGACCAGCGCCTGCCACGCCACCGCCTTGCCGCAGACCACGGCGATGCGCAAGATCGAGGAGCTGGTCGAGGCGGGCGTGCTGCGCAAGGCGCCCGACGAGATCGACCGCCGCCGCGTCCTACTGACGCCGTCGGAAGAGTGCCTGGAGCAGGCCGAGCTGTTCTTTCGCCGCGCCATCGCGGAGGCGGAGTCGCTGCTGTTCAGCCGCCCCGGCGAGCCGGAGCGCGAGGGCGTCCGGCCCGGCCGCTCGGCCTCTCTCTTCGCGCAGCGGTGAGCGCCCCCTCGGCGGCACAGGCGGCCGCCGAGGCGGCGCCGCCCTCTACTCGCTGGAGAGTTCCGACAGGGCGTTCGGGGCCGGCTGGGTGGTGGGCGCCGGCTCGCTCATGGGGCCCGGCTCGCTCAGGGGGCCCGGCTCGCTCATGGGGCCCGGCTCGCTCTCGGGCTGCGGCCGGCGCATGCCGTCGAGCAGGATCTGGACCCGCCGGTTGCGGCGCTCGGCCACGCCGTCGGCCGTCGGCACCGCCGGCTCGGTCTCGCCCCGCCAGGACACGGCAATGTCGCCGGCCGGCACGCCGCGCTCGACCAGGGCCCGCTGCACCGTCAGGGCGCGGCGCTGCGACAGCCCGGTGTTGTAGGTCTCCGGCCCGGCGCGGTCGGTATGGCCGATCACGGTGATCCGCGCCTCGCTGCTGTCGGTGTAGTCGGTGGCGGCCAGGTCGATGGCCAGGCGCCCCTGCTCGGTCAGCTCGCTCTCGTCGAAGTCGAAGTAGGCCAGGTAGGTGAAGGGCGGGACGGCGTCGGTCGCCATCGGCTCCTGGCCGCCGTCGCCATCGTCGGCCAGGGCGGCTTGAAGCGAGGTGAGCGCATCGCCAAAGCGCTGTTGGCAGTCGGCGATGTCGTCGGGCTGGAAGCCCTCCGATTCCTGCTCGACCCAGCAGTCGTAGAGCCGCTGGGCGCGCGCCGCCTCGACCGGCGTGCGATCGCGGCCGCCGCCGTCGAGCGCCGTCATCAGCGCGGCGCGGCCGTCGCTCAGCGGCCCGATCGCGGCGGCGGTGCGCGGCCAGGTCCGCGGTTCCTCCGGCAGCTCGGGCGAGCCGCGCCCGGCGCGCAGCCCCTTGCGGGCGAAGTAGTCGGCGTCGATGAAATCGCGGAAGATCCCCGATTCCTCCTCGGCGAACAGCAGGTACTCCTGCGCCAGACGCTTCTGGAAGGCGCTGCCTTGCGGTTCGGCGCTGCGCAGGGCGATCAGGTTGCCGTAGCTCGAAAAGGCATTGCCACTGCTGCGCGACAGGGGCGGCGCCGAGGCGCTCGACCCGCTCTCGTCCGCGCCGCCCAGACCCAACGGCGCGCAGGCCGAGACGCCGATCGCCATCAGCACCGCATAGCTCATCCTCGCCTTCATCACCCCTCCGCAGACTGTCGCTCTAGAGTCGCTGCGCTAAGGCGATAAGCCGAGACGCCGGCACTCTGGAGGCTTTTTGCGGCGGGATTGGGGAAATCACCCCGCTAAACCATCCGATTTGATGCCGACCCGGGCGGAGACGCCCGGCGCGCCCGGGGCGCTCGGCGCCCGCAGTGTGCGACTACGACCGTATGCGGAGCTGACCCCCGTCTCACCCCGCCGCAACGCCGCCGCAAGACCGCCGCAGCACGGTGGGCGCTTGTGAGAATTGGCGGAAATCTCCGTATCTGCGCAACTCCCGCGCGGATACATCCATATTGGAACTTCTTCTGACTGCGATCTTGAAGGGTTCGGCGCTACTCAGGGCAGTGAACTGGCCGAGGGCGGCCGAGACAGCTTCTGAGGGGGCGAGATGAAGAAGACGCTTGGTTTCGCGGCGGCTCTGGCGGCCGTGGTGCTGGCGGGGGCGCCAGCCCAGGCCGGCATGGAGTTCGAGGGGTTCTACGCCGGCGGTAGTGTGGCCGCGGCCTACGACACTCTGGAGGCCGAGCGGAAGGACACCGGCAAGGCCAACGACCACTCCGACGTGAACGTCGACGGCCGCGGTTTCGTCGGCTACGGGACGCGCATCGAGCGGGTTTACGTGGGCGCGGAGGCGGACATCGGCGTCGACTTCGGCGAGGTCGAGTACTCGCAGACGCTGCCGGCCGTGATGGGCGGTGCCGAACAGCAGGTCTCCACCACGGTCGAGACCGACTTCTACGCCGGCATCGACGCCATCCTGGGCTACCTGGTCGCCGAGAACACGCTGCTCTATGGCCGGGTCGGCTACGAGTACAGCCCGGCCTCGATCGAGGCCGACTTCGGCGCCATGGGAACCGCCTCGGTCGAGAAGGATCTGCACGGCATCCGCGGCGGCGTCGGGCTGGAGGTCGGGCTGACCGACAACATCAGCACGCGCATCGAATACCGCGGCACCTTCTACGGCGAGCAGGACATCACCTACAGCAGCTCGGCCAATCCGAACCAGCGCGTTTCGGAGTCCATCAATCTCGACCGGCATGTCTTCGGGCTGGCCGCGAGCTATCGCTTCTGACCTTTCCACCACCGATGCGAGGCCGGCCGCAACGCCGGCTGCAGCCAGGGGGAGATTAGCAAAATGGTTGCACTACCTTCACAACTCGGCCTGCTCGACCCCGTTCTCGGGGACGACGGCCTGCTCGGCGGTCTGCTTGACCCCGTGCTCGGCGACGAGGGGCTGCTCGGCGGCCTCCTCGGCCTCGACGGCCTGCTGCCCGGCGGCGGCGGCGATGCGCCGGCCAACGGCGATGACGCCTCGCTGGCCGGCACGCTCGGCCTGACCGGCACGGGCGGCGTGCTGGCGGACCTGCTCGGCCCGGCGACCGAGGAGGGGGAGAACGATCTGGTCGGCCAGACGCTCGACAACCTGCTCGGCAACGGCGAGCCCGGCTCGCAGCCGCTCAATGCGGTGACCGGCGGTGGCGAGAACGGCCTGCTCGATGGCCTGCTCGACCCGGTGATCGGCAGCGAGGGGCTGCTGACCGGCCTCGGCGTGACCGGGCCGGACGGCCTGGCGGCGCAGCTTCTGGGCAGCCAGGGGCTGGTGGGCTCGCTGCTCTCGACCGTCTCCAACCTGCCGCTTGGCGGTGACGGCGGCGGCCCGCTGGACGGCCTGCTCGGCGGCGTGCTGGGTGGCGAAGGCGGCGGCCTGCTTGGCGGTGAGGACGGTCTGCTTGGCGGCGTGCTCGGTGGCGAGGGCGGCCTGCTTGGCGGTGAGGACGGTCTGCTTGGCGGTGTGCTCGGCGGCGAGGGCGGCCTGCTGGGCGGTCTGCTCGGCGGCGACAATGGTGGCCTGCTCGGCGGTCTGCTCGGTGGCGATACCGGGGGGCTGCTCGGCGGTGTGCTGGGCGGCGAGGGCGACGGCCTGCTCGGTGGCTTGCTGGGCGACGGTCTGCTCGGCGGCGGCGACGGCAGCAGCAGCGGTCTGCTCGGCCTGACCGGCAGCGGCGGTCTGGTCGCCGACCTGCTGGGGGACGCCAACGACGAAGAGGGCATGGAGCCCAACGACCCGCTGGGCCAAGCGCTCGACAACACGCTCGGCAGCGGCGAGCCCGGCTCGCAGCCGCTCAACGCGGTGACCGGCGGCGGCAACGACGGTCTGCTCGGCAGCCTGCTCGACCCGGTGACCGGCGAAGACGGCCTGCTCGGCCAGGTCGCCGGCGCGGACTCCCCGGTCGACGGCCTGCTCGGCTCGCTGCTCGGCGGGCTCGGCGGCGAAGGCGGCCTCGTCGGTGGGCTGCTGGGCGGTCTCGACGGCCCCGGCGATCCGTTGGAGGACTCCACGGTCAATACCCTGCTCACCGGCGGCCTCGGCCTCAACGGCGATGACGGGCTGGTGGCCGACCTGCTGGGGGTCGACCTGGTCGGCAACCTGGTCGACGGGCTGGTCGGCGAGGAGAGCATGCTGGGCAGCGTTCTCAGCGGCCCCGACGACGGCGACGGCGGCGCGCTGGGCAACCTGCTCGACCCCGAGGGGACGCCCGGTCCCGCGGGCCCTCCGGGGCCGGAAGGTCCGGAAGGTCCCGCAGGCCCTCCGGGCGACGGCGCGGTGGACGACCTGCCGTTCGACCAGCTCGGGTAACCCCGCGAACCGCCGCCAGCCCCAGGGAAAGAGCCAGGCAGTGGCTGGTCGGGGGCGGGGCGGGCGCCGCGGCGACGGCGTCCGCCCCAGGCGGTTCGGGACCACCGCCCGCTTCGCGGGCTCGCAGGCAAGCGAAGGAGCAGAGCGATGATCGGCCGCGCCAAAGCCGAGCGAAGGTCTCCGCAGGAGGCGGAGGGCGCGTCGAACCCGGCGCGGCGGCTGGCTGGCACGACCTTGAGCTTCGTGCTGGGGTTGAGTTTCTGCAGCAATCTGCTGCTGCTCACGGTCCCCCTGTTCATGCTGCAGATCTACGACCGGGTGCTGACCAGCGGCTCGGTCGAAACCCTGGTGATGCTGGCGCTGCTGGCCAGCGTGATGATCGGCGGCTACGGGCTGCTCGACTGGTCGGTGCGCCGGACCTTCGCGGCGCTCGGCCTCTCGCTGGAGCGGCTTTTCATGCCGCTCGCGCTGCGCGCCGACCTGGTCAGCGGCGGCCACCGCGCCGCCTGGGCGCTGGCCAACCTGCGCGCCGTGCTGACCGGCCCGCGCCCGGCCTGGTTCGTCGAGCTGCTTTGGGTGCCGCTCTTCGCGTTGATCGTCTTCCTGGTGCATCCCCTGCTGGGCCTGGTGTCGCTCGTCGGCATCCTGCTGCTCCTGGCGGTGACCCTGCTGACCGACCGCCGCACGGAGGTCGTGGCGGGCGAGCTGGAGGGCGCCCATGACGTCAGCCAGGCCTTCCGCCAGGCGGTCCTGGCCGACCGGGCCGCCGTTCTCTCGGCGGCCGACGGACGCGACCGCCTGTCCCATTACGAGCGGCTGGAGGAGGGCACGCTGGAGGCGCGGCGCGCGCTCTCCGCGGTGCAGAGCCTGTCCGTCTCGGCCGCGCGCAGCCTGCGCCAGCTCATCCAGATCACCTTGCTGGGCCTGGGCGCCTGGCTCGCCCTGCAGGAGGCGATCTCGGCCGGCGCCATCGTCGCCTCCTCGATTCTGATGGCTCGCGCCCTGGCGCCGATCGAGAACAGTCTGGCCTCCTGGCGCTCGGTGCGGCGGGCCTGGCAGGCCTTTCAGGACCTCGACGCGCTGTGCACGGCGCCGGTCGGCCTTGTGCCGCCCCGCGCCGAGGCCGACTGGCGGCTGGAGGTCGACCGCCTGGCACACCGGCCGGCCGGGCAGGCGCAGTGGCTGCTGCGCAACCTTTCGCTCTCCGTCGGCCCCGGCGAACTGCTGGTCGTCGCCGGCATGGTCGGCAGCGGCAAGAGCAGCCTGCTGGAGCTGCTCGGCGGGGTGCGCCCGCCGCTGGTCGGCGGCCTGCGCTACCTCGACTCCCAGGGGCGCGAGGGCTGGCCGGCGATCGGCTACTGCGGCCAGGACCCGGTGGTCTACCCCGGCACGCTGGCCCAGAACGTCGCCGGTTTCGGCGCGCCGGACCCGGCGGCCTGCGAGGCGGCCATCGCCGCCGCCGGCGTGGGCGGCCTGCTGGCCGAGGCCGGCCTCGAGCTGGACAGCGAGATCGCCGAGCCGGCCCGCCTGTCGCGCGGTCAGCGCCAGGCCATCGCCCTGGCCCGCGCGTTCTATCACGAGCCGGCGGTCTACATCCTCGACGAGCCGACCTCGGCCCTGGACGCGCGGCACGAGCTGGCGGTGATCCAGGCGCTCGGCCGGGCGCGGGCCGGCGGTGCCCTGGTCGTCGTGGCGACCCATTCCGACCGCGTCGCTGCGCTCGCCACCCAACTGCTGCTGCTGCATCCCGAGGGCCGGCACGAGCTGTTCTCCGGCGCCGAGGAGTTGCGCAGCCGCCTGGCCGCGCGGTCCGGCCGGCGCCTGACGTCCGAGGCCGGTGGCGAGGCCGGCGGCGGTGCGGCCACCATGCCGGTGCCGGGAGAGTAGTGTCATGTCCCTGACGACCCACACCAACGCCCGCGACGAGCTCCGCCAGGCTCTGGCCCGCAAGCGCCAGAGCGGGCGGCAGACCCGTGTGCGCCTGTCGGTGCCGGACACCCCGGTGCACCATTGGGACCCGGAGATCCGCGCCGCGCTGCGCTTCGGCGGGGCGACCATCCTGTTGCTGCTGGGCGTCTTCCTGCTGTGGAGCGCGGCCGCGCCGCTGACCGCGGCGGTGGTCGGGCAGGGACGCCTGATCGCGGAGGGCGACCGCCGGCTGGTCCAGGCGCCGGCCCAGGGCATCGCGCGGCGCATCCTGGTCGAGGACGGCAGCCTGGTGGCCGCCGGCGCGCCGCTGGTCGAGATGGACCCGGCGGCGCAGCAGGCGCAGTGGCAGAAGCGTCTGGGCGAATACTATGGTGTGCTGCTGCGGATCCACCGACTGCGTAGCGAGGCGGCCGGGGCCGAGGCGCTGACTCGGCCGGCGTTCATGGACGAGTCGGACCTGCCGCCGGCGGTCGAGGCGATCTTCGCCGAGCAGCAGTCGCTGTTCCAAAGCCGCCGGGTCTCGCTGCGCCTGGCGCTGGCCGAGCGCGCCCAGGAGATCGCGCGCCTGCGCGCCGGCCTGCAGCGCGAGGCGGCGCGCCAGGACAACAAGGCGCAGCAGGCGGCGCTGGTCGCCGACGAGCTGGTCGGCCTGCGCCAGCTCTTCGCCAAGGGCTATGCCGCCAAGTCGCGTCTGCTGGAGATGGAGCGGCTGCAGCTCGAACTGGTCTCCGCGCGCGACGGAGCCGGCGCGGCCATCACCGAGCTGCGCGAGCAGATCGAGGCCGAGCAGGTCGCCGCTCGGCGTCTCACGGCGGAGCGCGACAGGGAGATCGCCAGCGAGCTGGCGACGCTGACCGAGCAGGCCGACGCCCTGCGCGAGGCGCTGGTCGAGGCCGATCTGGCGCTGGAGCGAACCATGGTGACGGCGCCGGTCGGCGGCCGGGTGATGAACCTGGCGCTGACCAGCGAAGGCGCCGTGGTCGGCAGCGGCGAGACGCTGCTGGAGATCGTGCCGGAGCGCGGCGGCCTGGTCGCCGAGGCCAGCGTGCCGGCGCGCGAGGCCGACCAGCTTCGTCCCGGCCAGACGGTGACGCTGCGCATCCTCTCGCAGCCCGCCTACGGTGCCGAGCGGCTGCAAGGGGTGCTGACCTACGTCGATGCCGATGCCCAGGTCCCCGCTGTCGGGCGCGGTGCAAGCCAGGCGGCGGGCGCGGGCCCGGCTGCGGGAGAGGGAATGATGCGCGTCCAGGCCAGCTTCGCGGCGGAGGGGGAACTGGCCGAGCAGCTTCGCGCCGGGCTGCCGGTCGTGCTTTTCGTCGAGACCCGTTCGCGCAGCCTGCTGTCCTATCTGCTGTCGCCGCTGATGGACTTCGTGGCGCGTTCCCTGCGCGAGGGCTGATCCATGGGCGAACACGAGACCATCTCCTTCAGTTCGACCGGCACGGCGGCGGCGCCGCGGGCTCGCGCGGCGGGCACGTCGGGTACGTCGGGCACGTCGGGCACGGCGGGCACGGCGGGCACGGCGGCCGGGGGCACCGGGTATCACCGCCTCGCCTGGCTCGTGCTGGCCGCCGGTCTGGGCACCCTGATCGCCGATCCCCTGCTGCGCAGCCTGGAGTCGGATGGCGCCGCCGGCGCCGGCCCGCAGGCGCCGGCGCCGGCCGAAGCCGCGGCGCGCGTGGCCGCGCCGGCCGGCGACCTCGCCGTCTGGAGGCCCCCCGGGCTCGACGCCCTGCCCAGCATCGAGGTGCTGTCCGCGCGCGCCGCCGCCGACGCCTCCGGGGGCGACGCGGGCCTGCCGCCGCTACCGCCGCGCCGCCCGGCGCCGGTCCAGAGCGGTCGGGACGAGGCAGAGGGGGCAAGCAGGCTCTCGCGCCCGGCACCGGCGACGCCGCGCCGGCCGGCGGCACCCGCGCCGCAGTCGGGCGAACTCGTGGCGGCGCCGCCGCAGCCGGGCGAACGCACGATGGCCGCGCCGCGATCCCAGGGCTTTGCGCCGGTCCGGACCCTGCCGCGGGGCGAGGTCTCGGTGCAGCCGGATCTGGCGGCGCCGGTCCGCCCGGTGCTGCCGGCGGGCGCGGGATGGGCGCAGGCGGGACGGGGCCAGGCAGAATGGGCCCAGGCAGAATGGGCCCAGGCAGAACGGGCGCAGGCGGACCGGCGGCAGGCCGCCTGGACCCCGCCTCTGCCGCCGCGCCGACCCTCGCTCGCCGCCGACCGCCCGGAGCCCACCCCGGTCGCCGCCTCGGCCAGCGATGCGCCGGCAACCGGGCCGCGCCGGGCGCGCCGGCTGGACCTGACCCTCGACTGGTCGCAGGCGGCGGCGCCGACCGAGGCGGAGCGCTGGTTGGCCGCGTTGGCGCCGGCGGCGGCCGACGCAGACCTCGCGCTGCCGCCCCGGCTGCGCGAGGCGCTGCTGCGCGAGGACGCGCGCACCGCCGAGGCACTGGCCCAGGGGGTGCTGGAGATCGTCACCGACCTGGACGACCCCGTCCTGCGGCTGATCCGCGAGCCCCGACGGCTGCTCGGCGAAAAGCGGGGCCGCGCGGTGGAGGAGACGGCGCTCGACCTGGTGGAGCGCTCCTTCACTGCGGCGGGCGACCTCGAGCGGGTGCTGCAGCGCGCCGACCGCCGTTTCAGCGAGACGCTGACGGCGCTCGACCTGGGGCAGGACGGGGCGGTGCCGCGCCAGCTTCGCGCCCGCCAGGCCAAGCGGCAGCAGGCCGGACTGGCGCTGGGCCAGGAAATCCTGTCGCGCCAGGCGGACTACCTGATGGCGGTGGCCGACCTTGCCGGCGCCCTGCAGGCGATGGACCCCGAGCTGGCGGCCGACCCCGGCGGCCTGCGCTATGCCGACGAGGCTCAGCGCGAACGGGTGGCCGGGCTGGCCGGCGAGGTGGATCGGGCGCACGCCGCCCTCAATCGCCTGACGCCCGCCCTGCGCGGGCTGGCCGACGACTACACGGCGGCCCTGGGGCTGGCCCCGCAGCCCGGCTCCGTCCGGGTCGCGCAGACGCGCGACGGCGACAGCAGCGCGCGGGAGGCCAACTGAGGCGGCGCGCCCGGGCGCGGTGCCGAGCTGAGAGAGCGAAGTGAAACGATGATGGCGTGGATGACGAGAGCCAAGACGGCCGGCGCCAAGGGCCGTCACGGAAAGAGCGATACGGGCCGCGCGGTGCGCCCGGCGGGACGGCCCGCGCAGGACGGTCTGCTCGGCAAGCGGGTGCGCCGGGTGAACGATCCGGCGCTGGCGACCATGGTGACCTGGCAGATCACCGATCTGCGCACCCTGGGCGACGGGCTGCCCTACGCCATCCTGCGCAGCTCGCACGACACCAAGCTGGAGAAGGCGATCGCCCTGTCCGGCCTGCTCGACCCGCGGATCTACAAGATCTTCTAGGGCGGTTTCCGATCGAGTGGAACCACGACGTGGGTCCGCCGATCGGCCCAAAACCGCCCTAAACCATAGTGTTAGAGTGATGCTGTCCGACCTGGCGAATCGCAAATGCGATTCGATCAGGTCGGGCATCGCTCTAGAGCGATTTGCGACCGTCTGGACCCGCGCAGCGGGTCCGCCGGTCGCGAGAACGCCCTCTAACCCTGTGATGGAGCGCAGGTTTCTTGTGGTCGGCGGCCCCTGCAGTCGGGCCGGACGGTCACGACCCGCTCACGCACCGTCCCCGGCCTTGGCGCCGGCCTTGACGCTGGCCCCGCGCGGCGCCGTCAGCCGCGCCGGGCGGCCTCGTCGTCGATCCAGGTGAGCGCGGCGACCGCGGTCTGGAAGCCCAGGGTGGGGGCGGCCAGCAGCGCGACGTGGCGCAGCTCCTCGACCGACAGGCCGGCGTCGAGGGCGCGGCGGACATGGGAGTGGGTGGCGCCTTCGCTGCGGCCGGCCAGCGCGATCGCCAGCTTGACCAGGTGGCGCGTCTTCGCATCCAGCGGTCCCGCCTCGCCGCAGGCCCGGCCCAGCGCGGTAAAGGCCTCCCAGACGTCGGGGTGATCCTGGGCGACGCGGGCGGCGGCGGCGGGAAGCTCTTGCGACATGAGCTGGCTCCTTGCGGGCTGCGGGAGAGGGGCGGATCACTCGGGACTGTCGATCAGCGCATCCGGCTGTGTAAAGGCCTCCAGCTTGGCCGCATCGTCGAAGATCACCGTGCGCCCGCGCACGCGCACGCCCTGCGCCCGCAGCGCGTTGAAACCGCGCGAGAGGCTCTCGCGGGTCATCCCCAGCAGCGAGGCGATCAGCGTCTTGTCGTGCGGCAGGGTGAAGCTGTCGCAGCCCTGCAGCGCGCGCTGGCCGAGCAGGTAGGCGCCGATGCGCTGGTTGGCCGAGCGCAGTTTCAGGGGCTTCACCGTCTTGACCATGCGCCGGAAGCCCTTGGCGAGCTCGTCGATCATCGCCAGGGCGAAGGCGTGGTCCTCGCGCAGCAGCTCCTGGATGAGTTGGGAGGGGATCAGCACCAGCCGGCTCGGCTCGATGGTGCGCGCCGACATGAGGTAGGGCAGGTCGCGCACCACGGCGGCCAGGATGAAGACGCTGACCGGCTGGAACAGGGCGATGGTGCTGCGCCGCTTCTGGTGCTCGGCATAGAGCTCGACGGTGCCTTCGACGACCACGTGCAGCATGTCGGGCGGCTGGCCCTGCTCGATGAGCTGCACGTCGGCGGGGAATGGCTGCAGGTAGGCCCAGCGGGTCAGCTTCTCGAAGCTCGCCCCCGACATGGAGGTGAAGGGCTCGAGGCTGCGGACCAACTCGATCTCGCGACCGTGGCGCATGCGAAGACTCCCTCTGCCCGCCTTGCCCCAAGGTTAGATGTGACTTTTATCAAGTTTTGGCGTGACCACAAACGGTTTTTCGGCTGCGGTATCTCACAAGAAGACGTGGCTTTTTCCCGTGTCTCTCGTGATCTTGTCGAGAGTTCGTCTTCAGGGGGCGAATAGAGCGGATGTATTTGATCTGGCTCAACAGGTGCGGGCAACGCTGCGCCTAAATCCCCGGCCGTAGGACAGAGATGTCTTGGGGCCCTGGACGCGCCGACGACACCGTCGCACGCCCCGCGGCCCGGTCAAACGGGGGCGGAAGCCATGAATCATCTCGAGGGCGTGCGGCGGCCCGACCAGTATCGGGCTCTGGGCCTGTCGACCTTCGCGTTCACCGCCTGCTTCGCCGTCTGGACGATCTTTTCGATCATCGGCGTGCGCATCAAGCAGGAGCTGGGCCTCAGCGAGACCGAGTTCGGCATTCTTGTCGCCACGCCGGTGCTGACCGGCTCGATCAGCCGCATCTTCCTCGGCGTGCTGACCGAGCAGTACGGCGGGCGGCTGATGTTCACCATCCAGATGCTCGCCACCGCCGTGGCCTGCTGGCTGCTGGCCGAGGTGCGGACCTACGAGGTCTTCCTCCTGGCCGCGCTGGGCGTCGGCCTGGCCGGCGGCTCCTTCATCGTCGGTGTCGCCTACACCTCGCAGTGGTTCGAGAAGGAGCGCCAGGGCACCGCGCTCGGCATCTTCGGGGCCGGCAACGTCGGCGCGGCGGTGACCAACTTCGGCGCCCCCTTCCTGGTGGTCGCGCTGGGCTGGCAGGGCGCGGCCCAGGTCTACGCCGTGGCGCTGGCGGCGGTCGCGATCCTCTTCTTCCTGCTGGCCAAGGAGGACCCGACCACGCGGGCGCGCAAGGTCAGCGGCGAAAAGCCGGCCTCCGCGTTGATGCAGCTCGCGCCGCTGAAGAACCTGCAGGTCTGGCGCTTCGCCACCTACTACTTCTTCGTCTTCGGCGCCTTCGTGGCGCTGGCCTCCTACCTGCCGCGCTTCTACGTCGGCGCCTATGGCCTGGAGCTGGCGAGCGCCGGCATGCTGGCGGCGGCCTACTCCATGCCGGGCTCGGTGTTCCGCGCGCTGGGCGGCTGGATGTCCGACCGCTGGGGCGCGCGCGCCGTGATGTACCTGACCTTCGCGGTCTCGCTGGGCGCGCTCTTCGTGATGAGCTACCCGCAGACCCAGTACGTGGTCTCCGGCATCGAGGGGCCGATCACCTTTTCCTTCGGCGTCAGCCTGCCGGTCTTCGTCGGTCTGACGGTGCTGCTGGGCTTCGTGATGTCGCTCGGCAAGGCCGCGGTCTACAAGCACATCCCGGTCTACTACCCGCACCACGTCGGGTCCGTCGGCGGGCTGGTCGGCATGATCGGCGGCCTGGGCGGTTTCGTCCTGCCGATCGTCTTCGGCCTGCTCAACGACCTGACCGGGGTCTGGACCTCCAGTTTCATGCTGCTCTTCGCGCTGGTGGCGGTCAGCTTCGTGTGGATGCACGTGGCGATCCGCCGGATGGAGCGCCGCCGTCACCCGGCGCTGCGCGAGGAGCGCTACCTCAGCGACGTGCCCGAGCAGCCGCTGCCGGCCGGCCGCGAGACGGCGGCCAAGGACGCGGTCAAGGACGCGGCCAAGGAGGCGGCCGAGCCCGGCTACGCCCGGCCGGCCGCCGGCGCCCGCTGAGCCCCCGGCAGAGCCCCCGCCATCGGCCGCGCGCCCGACACACGGTGCGCGGCCCCTTTCCCGACGAGGCGAGTCCCCTGACGAGGCGATCGAGATGAGCACGCAGAGCGCACCCCTTTCCGCCAGCGGTCGGGTCCTGACCGACTGGCGGCCCGACGAGGAGACCTTCTGGGCACAGCAGGGCCGGCGCGTCGCCCGGCGCAACCTCTGGATCTCCATCCCGGCCCTGCTGCTGGCCTTCGCGGTCTGGCTGGTCTGGTCGGTGGTGGTGGCCAAGCTGCCGGCGATCGGCTTCGCCTACAGCACCAACCAGCTCTTCTGGCTGGCGGCGCTGCCGGGCCTGTCGGGGGCGACGCTGCGCATCTTCTACAGCTTCATGGTGCCGATCTTCGGCGGCCGCAAGTGGACGGCGATCTCCACCGCCTCGCTGCTGCTGCCGGCGCTGGGCATCGGCTTCGCGGTGCAGGACCCCACGACCCCCTACTGGCAGTTCCTCGGCCTGGCCCTGCTCTGCGGCTTCGGCGGCGGCAACTTCGCCAGCTCGATGGCCAACATCTCCTTCTTCTTTCCCCGCAAGTCGAAGGGCAACGCCCTGGCGCTCAACGCCGGCTTGGGCAACGCCGGCGTCTCGGTGATGCAGTTCGTGGTGCCGCTGGTGATCACCGCCGGCGTGTTCGGCGGGCTTGGCGGCGCGCCGCAGAGTCTGGAGGGCGGCGGCGAGATCTGGCTGCAGAACGCCGGTTTCGTCTGGGTGCCCTTCATCGCGCTGGCGACCCTGGCGGCCTGGTTCGGGATGAACGACATCGCCTCGGCGCGCGCCTCCTTCGCCGAGCAGGCGGTGATCTTCCGGCGCCGGCACAACTGGATCATGTGCCTGCTCTACACCGGCACCTTCGGCTCCTTCATCGGCTACTCGGCCGGCTTCCCGCTGCTGGCGACCACCCAGTTCCCCGAGGCCAACGCCCTGCAGTACGTCTTCCTCGGCCCGCTGGTCGGCGCCCTCAGCCGCGCGGCGACGGGCTGGATCTCCGACCGCTTCGGCGGCGGCCGGGTCACCTTCTGGACCTTCCTGGTGATGATCGCCGCGGTCGCCGGCGTGCTGTTCTTCCTGGGCATCAAGCAGCAGCCGGGCGCCTTCTGGGGCTTCTTCGCCATGTTCATGGTGCTGTTCTTCGCCACCGGCGTGGGCAACGCCAGCACCTTCCAGATGATCCCGGTGATCTTCCGGCAGGAGGTCACCCGGCTGATGCCCGAGCTGGACGAGAGCCAGCGGCTGCGCCAGGCCGAGAAGGAGTCGGCGGCGACCATCGGCTTCACCTCGGCGATCGCCGCCTACGGCGCCTTCTTCATCCCCAAGGCCTACGGCAGCTCGATCGACCTGACCGGCACGCCGCAGGCCGCGCTGGTCGCCTTCATCGTCTTCTACGCGCTCTGCCTGGCTGTGACCTGGTGGTGCTACGTGCGCCGCGGCGCCGAGATCCGCTGCTGACGCCGGCCCGGACGCGAGACCCATAGGAGAGATCGCATGAGCCACTTCCTCGACCGGCTGACCTTCTTCCGCAAGACCGCCGACACCTTCGCCGACGGCCACGGCATCGTCACCCGCGAGAATCGCGCCTGGGAGGACGCCTACCGGAACCGCTGGGCGCACGACAAGGTGGTGCGCTCCACCCACGGCGTGAACTGCACCGGGGCCTGTAGCTGGCGGATCCACGTCAAGGGCGGGATCGTCACCTGGGAGACCCAGCAGACCGACTACCCGCGCACCCGCCCGGACATGCCCAACCACGAGCCGCGCGGCTGCTCGCGCGGGGCCAGCTACTCCTGGTACCTCTACTCCGGCAACCGCCTGAAGTACCCCATGGTGCGCAAGGCGCTGATCCGCCTGTGGCGCGAGGCGCGCAAGACCAAGAGCCCGGTGGCCGCCTGGGCCGCGATCGTCGAGGACCGGGAGGCGGCGCGCAGCTACCAGTCGCGCCGCGGCCTCGGCGGCTTCGTGCGCTCCGACTGGGAGGAGGCCAGCGAGATCGTCGCGGCGGCCAACGCCTACACGATCAAGACCTACGGGCCCGACCGCATCATCGGCTTCTCGCCGATCCCGGCCATGTCGATGGTCTCCTACGCCGCCGGGACCCGCTATCTGTCGCTGCTCGGCGGCACCTGCATGTCCTTCTACGACTGGTACTGCGACCTGCCGCCGGCCTCGCCGCAGACCTGGGGCGAGCAGACCGACGTGCCGGAGAGCGCCGACTGGTACAACTCCAGCTTCCTGATGATCTGGGGCTCCAACGTGCCCCAGACGCGCACGCCCGACGCCCACTTCTACACCGAGGTCCGCTACAAGGGCGCCAAGTCGGTGGTGGTCAGCCCCGACTACTCCGAGGCTTCCAAGTTCGCCGATCTCTGGCTCGACCCCAAGCAGGGCACCGACGCGGCCCTGGCGATGGCGCTCGGCCACGTGATCATGCGGGAATTCCACCTCGAGAAGACCAGCGACTACTTCCAAGACTACGCCCGACGCTACACCGACATGCCGATGCTGGTCCGCCTGGAGCGCCAGGACGGCCGTCTGGTGGCGGGACGCCTGCTGCGCGCCAGCGATCTGGCCGACGGCCTGGGCGAGACCAACAACCCCGACTGGAAGACGCTGGCCTACGAGGAGTCCGGCCGGCTGGTCGCGCCGCAGGGCGCGATCGGCTTCCGCTGGGGCGAGGAGGGCAAGTGGAACCTGGAGCAGAAGGACGGGCAGGGCCGCGAGGCGCGCCTGCGCCTCAGCTCGCTCGGCGCCCATGACGAGGTGGCCAGCGTCGCCTTCCCCTACTTCGGCAGCCGGCACCACGACTACTTCACCGGCACCGACCATGCCGAGGTGCTGGAGCGCAACGTCCCGGCGACCCGGGTGACCCTGGCCGACGGCAGCGAGGCGCTGGCGGTCACGGTGTTCGACCTGATGGCCGCCAACTACGGCATCGACCGCGGCCTGGGCGGCGCGAACGCCGCGACCAGCTACCAGGAGGACCTGCCCTACACCCCGGCCTGGCAGGAGCGCATCACCGGCGTGAAGGCCGAGCGGGTGATCGAGGTGGCGCGCGCCTTCGCCGAGAACGCCGACAAGACCGAGGGCCGCTCCATGGTGATCCTCGGCGCCGGCCTGAACCACTGGTACCACATGGACATGACCTACCGCGGCATCATCAACCTGTTGGTGATGTGCGGCTGCGTCGGCAAGTCGGGCGGCGGCTGGTCGCACTACGTGGGGCAGGAGAAGCTGCGCCCGCAGACCGGCTGGACCAACCTGGCCTTCGCGCTGGACTGGGCGCGGCCGCCGCGTCACATGAACTCGACCAGCTTCTTCTACGCCCACACCGACCAGTGGCGCTACGAGCGGCTGCCGGTCTCCGACATCCTCTCGCCGTTGGCGCAGCAGGGCGACTGGGCGGACAACAGCCTGATCGACTTCAACGTGCGGGCCGAGCGGATGGGCTGGCTGCCCTCCGCGCCGCAGCTCGACCGCAACCCGCTGGGCCTGGCGGCGGCGGCCGAGGCGGCCGGCCAGAGCGTCGAGGCGCATCTCGTCGAGGGCCTCAAGAGCGGCGCGATCAACTTCGCCTGCGAGGACCCGGACAATCCGGTCAACTTCCCGCGCAACCTCTTCGTCTGGCGCTCCAACCTGCTGGGCGCCAGCGGCAAGGGACACGAGTACTTCCTCAAGCACCTGCTCGGCACCACCCACGGCGTCCACGGCAAGGACCTGGGCGAGATGGGCGGCCAGAAGCCGCGGGAGGTCGCCTGGCACGACAGCGCGCCCGAGGGCAAGCTCGACCTGCTGGTCACCCTCGACTTCCGGATGTCGACCAACGGGCTCTACTCCGACGTCGTGCTGCCGACGGCGAGCTGGTACGAGAAGAACGACCTCAACACCTCCGACATGCACCCCTTCATCCACCCGCTGTCGGCGGCGGTCGACCCGGTGTGGGAGTCGCGCAGCGACTGGGAGATCTACAAGACCATCGCCCGAAAGTTCTCCGAGGTGGCGCCGGAGGTGCTGGGCCGCGAGCGCGACACGGTGCTGGTGCCGATCCTGCACGACAGCCCGGGCGAGCTGGCCCAGGCGCTGGACGTCAAGGAGTGGAAGCGCGGCGAGGTGGAGCCGCTCCCCGGCAAGACCATGCCCGCGGTCAAGGTGATCGAGCGCGACTACCCCAACGTCTACAAACGCTTCACCGCGCTCGGCCCGCTGATGGAAGAGGCCGGCAACGGCGGCAAGGGGATCGCCTGGAAGACCGGGCGGGAGGTCGAGGTCC
The DNA here is from genome assembly GCA_965233705.1 of Algihabitans sp. GTDB lineage: Bacteria > Pseudomonadota > Alphaproteobacteria > Kiloniellales > DSM-21159 > Algihabitans. Next base: position 707,922 of record CBDDTF010000004.1, read on the forward strand.
TGCGCAAGCTGAACGGCGTGGTGCGCGAGGCCGGCCCGACCGAGGGGCTGGCGCGGATCGAGAGCGACATCGACGCCTGCGAGGTGATCATGACCCTGGCGCCCGAGACCAACGGCAAGGTCGCGGTGCGCTCCTGGGAGGCGCTCGGCAGGATCACCGGCCGCGACCACACCCACCTGGCGCGCCCGCGCGAAGACGACCACGTCATGTACCGCGACATCCAGGCGCAGCCGCGCAAGATCATCTCCTCGCCGACCTGGTCGGGGATCGAAAGCGAGGAGGTCAGCTACAACGCCGGCTACACCAACGTGCACGAGCTGATCCCCTGGCGCACCCTGTCGGGCCGTCAGCAGCTTTTCCAGGATCACCCCTGGATGCGCGCCTTCGGCGAGCAGCTCGCGGTCTACAAGCCGCCGATCGACACCCGCTCGATCACCGAGAAGCTGGACGTCGACGAGAACGGCAACCCCGCGGTGGTGCTCAACTTCATCACGCCGCACCAGAAGTGGGGCATCCACTCCACCTACACCGACAACCTGATCATGCAGACCCTGTCGCGCGGCGGCCCGATCGTCTGGATCAGCGAGGTGGACGCCGCCCGGGCCGGGATCGCCGACAACGACTGGATCGAGGCCTTCAACCACAACGGCGCCCTGACCGCGCGGGCCGTGGTCTCGCAGCGGATCAAGGAGGGCATGGTGCTGATGTACCACGCCCAGGAGAAGATCCTGAACGTGCCCGGCTCGGAGGTCACCGGCACGCGCGGCGGCATCCACAACTCGGTGACCCGCACGATCGTCAAGCCGACGCACATGATCGGCGGCTACGCCCAGCAGTCCTACGGCTTCAACTACTACGGGACGGTCGGCGCCAACCGCGACGAGTTCATCGTGGTGCGCAAGATGAAGGTGGTCGACTGGCTGGAGGACCCGCTCAGCGGGACCGAGGTCCAGACGCCTCAATCGGCGGGGGCGTCCGCCGCCCGGGCCGACGCCTTCCGTCCCTCGAAGGCGGCCGAGTAGAGCCGGTCAGATCAGGAGAGCGACGAGATGAAGATCAGAGCGCAGATCGGCAAGGTCCTGAACCTCGACAAGTGCATCGGCTGCCACACCTGTTCGGTGACCTGCAAGAACGTCTGGACCAGCCGCGAGGGCATGGAATACGCCTGGTTCAACAACGTCGAGACCAAGCCCGGCATCGGCTATCCCAAGGACTGGGAGAACCAGACCCGCTGGAACGGTGGCTGGACCCGCAAGGCCAACGGCCGCATCGAGCCGAAGCAGGGCGGCAAGTGGCGGATCCTGGCGAAGATCTTTGCCAACCCCGACCTGCCGGAGATCGACGACTACTACGAGCCCTTCACCTTCGACTACGAGCATCTGCACACCGCGCCGGACATGAAGGCGGCGCCGACCGCGCGCCCGGTCTCCCTGATCACCGGCGAGCGCATGGAGAAGATCGAGTGGGGGCCGAACTGGGAGGAGATCCTGGGCGGCGAGTTCTCGAAGCGCTCCGCCGACGTCAACTTCGAGGGCGTCGAGAAGGAGATCTACGGGCAGTTCGAGAACACCTTCATGATGTACCTGCCACGGCTGTGCGAGCACTGCCTCAACCCGAGCTGCGTGGCCTCCTGCCCCTCGGGCGCGATCTACAAGCGCGAGGAGGACGGCATCGTCCTGATCGACCAGGACAAGTGCCGCGGCTGGCGGATGTGCGTGTCCGGCTGCCCCTACAAGAAGATCTACTACAACTGGTCCACCGGGAAGTCGGAGAAATGCACCTTCTGCTACCCGCGGATCGAGAACGGCATGCCGACGGTCTGCTCGGAGACCTGCGTCGGGCGCATCCGCTACCTCGGCGTGCTGCTCTACGACGCCGACAAGATCGAGGCGGCGGCCTCGGTCGCCGACCCGCAGGAGCTTTACGACGCCCAGCTCGACGTCTTCCTCGACCCCTTCGACCCCGAGGTCCAGGCCCAGGCGCTGGCCGACGGCGTGCCGCAGGCCTGGATCGACGCGGCCAAGCGCTCGCCGGTCTGGAAGATGGCGATGGAGTGGAAGGTCGCCTTCCCGCTGCATCCCGAGTACCGCACCCTGCCCATGGTCTGGTACGTGCCGCCGCTCTCGCCGGTGCAGCAGGCGGCCGAGTCCGGCCACCTGGCCCTGGCCGACGGCATGCCCGACGTCAGCCAGCTCCGCATCCCCGTGCGCTACCTCGCCAACCTGCTGACCGCCGGCAAGGAGGCGCCGGTCGTGCTCGGCCTCAAGCGGATGATGGCGATGCGCCAGTACATGCGCGGCAAGACCGTCGAGGGCGTGATCGACGAGGGCATCGCCGAGGCGGTCGGCCTGACCGGCAACGAGATCGACGAGATGTACCGCGTCATGGCGATCGCCAACTACGAGGACCGCTTCGTCATCCCCACCACCCACCGGGAGTCCGCCGAGGACGCCTACGGGCTGCGCGGGAGCTGCGGCTTCTCCTTCGGCAACGGCTGCTCGGGCGGCGAGAGCGAGGTCAACCTCTTCGGGCCGGTGCGCAGCAACGGCGGACAGCCGCGCCGGCTGTCGAAGTCCACGGCGGAGGTGGAGTGATGCAAAGCTACAAGGTTCTGGCGGCGCTGCTGACCTATCCGGGTCCCGGGTTGCGCGCCGCGGCGCGCTCCGGCGAGCTGGCCGCCATCCTGGAGCGCGAGCCGCTGTTCGGCCGGCGCCAGGTCGAGCGTCTGCGCCCGCTGCTGCGCGAGCTGGCCGAGACCGACGAGCTCGACCTGCAGGAGCGCTACGTCGGGCTGTTCGACCGCTCCAACGCCCGCTCGCTCTATCTGTTCGAGCATGTCCACGGGGAGTCCCGCGACCGCGGCCAGGCGATGGTCGACCTGACCCGCATGTACGCGGCGGCGGGCCTGGAGGTGGCCGAGAAGGAGCTGCCCGACTACCTGCCGCTCTTCCTCGAGTACCTCTCGCGGCTGGACCCCGAGGAGGCGCGCCGGCGCCTGGCCCAGCCGGTCCACATCATCGCCACGCTGGCGCGCCGCCTGGAGGCCCGCGGCTCGGCCTACGCCCCCGTCTTCGCGCTGCTGGAGCAGCTCTCGGCCGAGAAGCCCGACGCCGAGGCGCTGGCCACCCTGCTCGAACAGGGCGACGACGAGCCCGACGACGGCGCCCGGCTCGACGCCGACTGGGCCGAGGAGCCGGTCACCTTCGGCCCCGGCACGCCTGGCGGCGAGGCACCCTGCCGCCGCATGACGCGGATCGCCGAGGGGCTGCGGCCCGGCGGCGGCTCCGCCGCCTGAGGGCCATCCCCCCCCCCCCCCCTGAGGACCATCAGCCCTGAGGACCATCACCTGGAGAGTCCGGCCGCCGGGCCGGGCGGGGAGACCGCCACCATGGTCGAGACCTTGAACAGCTTCCTTTTCGGCTACTACCCCTACATCGCGCTGGCCGTCTTCTTCCTCGGCAGTCTGGTGCGCTTCGACCGCGAGCAGTTCACCTGGCGCAGCGGGTCGAGCCAGTTGTTGCGACGCCGGCAGCTCCGCTGGGGCAGCAACCTCTTCCACGTCGGCATCATCATCGTCTTCTTCGGCCACCTCTTCGGCCTGCTGACCCCGATCGAGGTGTTCGACGCCTTCGGCGTCCAGCACGCCTTCAAGCAGATCGCGGCCATCGTGGTCGGCGGCGGCGCCGCGATTCTCGGCTTCGTCGGCGCCAGCCTGCTGCTGCACCGCCGCCTGTTCGATCCGCGCATCCGCCGGACCAGCGCGGCGATGGACCATGTCATCCTGATCCTGCTGTGGGCCCAGCTCGCGGTCGGGCTGGCGACCATCCCGATCTCGCTGGGCCACCTGGACGGCCACATGATGGTGCTGTTCATGAACTGGGCGGTCGGCGTCTTCACCTTCCAGCCGGTCAACCCGGAGCTGCTGGAGACGGCCCACTGGGTGATGAAGCTGCACATCTTCCTGGGGCTGACCGTGTTCCTGCTGTTCCCCTTCTCGCGGCTCGTCCACATCTGGTCCGCCCCGGTCTGGTTCCTCGGCCGGCGCGGCTGGCAGGTGGTGCGCACCCGCAAGCGCCAGCGCCGCCTGGCCGGCCGCTCGCCGGCATGAGGCCGGCCCACGCAGACCCGGGAGACTCGTCATGAGCATCTACGTCAACGCGCGGGAAATCAGCGACGCGGCCCTGGCCGCCGAGGTGCAGAACCATCCCGCCCCCGACTTCGCGGCGGCCGAGAAGGCGGCGGCCGAGGCCCTGGTGGTGCGCGAACTGCTGCTGCAGGAGGCGGCGCGCCAGGGCCTGCGCCCGGAGCCCCGGCGCCTGGGGGCGGGCAAGCGCGAGACCGAGGAGGACGCCCTGGTCCGTCAGCTCCTGGCGCGCGAAATCGCCATCCCGACGGCGGACGCGGCGGCCTGCCGGCGCTACTACGAGAACAACCTGCGCCGCTTTCGCAGCCCCGACCTCTTCGAGGCCGCGCACATCTTCTTTCCCGCCCACCCGGAGGACCGGGCCGCCTATGCCGAGGCGCGGCGCCAGGCCGAGGCGGCGATCGCCCGCCTGACCCGCGAGCCCGCCGCCTTCGCCCGCCTGGCCGCGGAGCTCTCCGCCTGCTCCTCGGCGCACGTCGGCGGCAGCCTGGGCCAATTCGCCCGCGGCCAGACCCTGCCGGAGTTCGAAAGTTTCCTCGACAATCTGGAGCCGGGCCAGATCAGCCCCGTGCCGGTGCCCACGCGCTACGGCTTCCATGTGGTCCGCCTGGACCAGCGCGCGGCCGGCGCGCAACTGCCTTTCGAGGCCGTGCAGAGGCGCATCGCCGACTACCTGACGGAGCGGGCCTGGAACCGGGCGGTCGCCCAGTATCTGCGCATCCTGGCCGGCCGGGCGCGCATCGAGGGCTTCGCGATGGCCGCGGCCGAAAGCCCGCTGGTGCAATGAGCGCGCCGGCGACCCTGGGCGAGCTGCTGAGCGCCCTCAGCCGGGGCGGCGGGCCGGCCTACGACTTGCTCGCCACGCTCGACGGCCGCTTCGATCTGGTGCTGCTGGGGCGCCTGGAGGGCCTGGCGCGGCGCCAGCAGAGCAGCTCGGCCGAGATCCTGCGCGCCGCGATCGACGACTTCGTCGCGCGCGCCGGGGACGAGGACTGGGCGACGCTGATCGCCCGTCTGGAGCAGGCCGAGGCGCCGGGCGTGGCCTGCGTCGAGCTGATGCTGCGGCGGCATCTCGCCGCGCTGGGAGCGTGAGCCGTGCCGCCGGCTGCCGCCCGCCCGCAGCTCCAGGCGGCCGATCTGCCGCCGACTGATCTGCCGCCGACTGATCTGCGGCCGGCCTTGCCGCCGGAGTTGCTGGCGCGGCCGCTCGACTATCTGGTCGCCGAGCATCACCGGCAGCGCGCGTTCTGCCGTCTGCTCGAGCAGGCCGTCGAGGCCGGCGCCGCCTGCGAGATCCTGGCGGCCCTCGTCGTCTTCCTGCGCCGCGACCTGGCGGTCCACGCCGGCGACGAGGAGGAGGAGCTTTACCAGTTGCTGCGCCGGCGCTGCCGCGCCGGCGACGGTATCGAGGGGCTGATCGGGCGTCTGACCTTCCCCGAGCGCGAGCGCCTGGACGGCCACCTCGTCGAGGCCCTGTCGGCGTGCGCCGAGGGGCGCTGCGCGCAGGCGCCGGCGCAGCTGGCCGACGCGGCCCGGCGCTACACCCGGCTTTTGCGTCTGCACATCGCCTATTGCAACGGCATCCTGCTGCCGCTCGCCCGCCGCCGGCTGCGCCGGGCCGACCTGGAGGCGCTGAGCCAGCGCCTGCGCCAGCGTCACGAGGCGGCCGAAGGAGCGCGCCCATGACCGTCACCCGCCTGTTCGCGAACAACGCCACCTGGGTGGAGCGCAAGACGGCGCAGGACCCGGACTTCTTTCACCGCCTGGCCGCCCAGCAGGCGCCGGACTACCTATGGATCGGCTGCTCGGACAGCCGCGTGCCGGCCAACGACATCGTCGGGCTCGATCCCGGCGAGCTCTTCGTCCACCGCAACGTCGCCAACCTGGTGGTGCCCTCCGACCTCAACCTGCTCTCGGTGCTGCAGTTCGCGGTGGAGATGCTGGCGGTGCGCCATGTCATCGTCTGCGGCCACTACGGCTGCGGCGGCGT